>OY764222.1:2095000-3230466 GCA_963668325.1 Paracoccaceae bacterium | reverse complement strand
AAAATAAAATATCCGGCCAATGTTCCCAGGGTCATTTCTTCTGAAATGACCATTTTTCCACCTAGGTACAAAATTGCAGCGTTCCGTAGTGAAGCCATCAAAATCGGCAGGGCTTCGTTGAAGTGGATAAATTCAAAAAAATGTTGACGTGCTCTCAATTCTAATGCTTGTTGACCCGCCCATCGTGCAAAAAAACTGTCATCAGAACCAGTTATTCGAAGATTGTCCGCGTTGCCCAGCAATTGAATACTTAGGCCTAGGAGCATCCCTTGTTCCTTTCTTAATACGTCCCCCCTGGAATCTTTGAGAGAGTTTAGAAAACCAGAAAGGAAACCATGTATTATGGTGAGAAAAACCACGACAAGGTTAGCCAGACATCTAGAAATAGCATGGCAGTAAGCATAACTGCTGCAATGGTCATCTCAATAAGCAGAGATATATAATGCTCCGTCAGATTCTTGCCAATTCGATCATTTGACAATACTCGGTCCATGATATCGCCAGACATTCTCCGCGAGAAAAATTCAATTGGCAACCGAATAAGTCGAGTCATCCCTTGATCAAAACCAACCACCGAGATTCGAATGGATATCCGATGCAGTATCCGGTGTTTTATTAGAGTCAGGAAGTATGCAATAATCCCGCCTATAATTAAGGTTGATACAACTATCCACCAATTGTTAGGGCCGACAAGTGCTGTATCAATAAATACCTTAAGTGATGATGGAATAATTAGTAACAGTAAGGCAATCATTACGGCACAAGCAATAATTCCCACCAAATCAGTGACGGTTCCTTCAATTAGTGTTTGCAACTTGTTGAAAAAACTTACCCTTTTGCCCTCAGGTTTGAAATTTTCACCCAACTCGAATTGAAGGGCGATACCGCTATATCCCCTCTTGAATTCATCCTTTGAAATCCACCGCCGCCCAAGGCCAGGGTCATTAATATAATATCCTCGCTCATCAAACCCTTCCAAAACTATAAAATGACAGTATTGCCAGAACAAGATTAGGGGCAGTTTTAACTTGGGAAGCATTTCAGCATTCACCCCCAAGCCCTTGCCATCCAGATCAAAACTTCTTGCAGCCCGCAGAATGCTTGCCGCGCTGCTCCCATCACGGCTTACTTCGCATTTATCTCGCAATACTGTTAGAGGTACCCACCGGTTATAATAACCCAAGACAATGCCAAGACACGCGGCCCCACATTCTGTTGCATGCATCTGCAGTATTATTGGGGTGTGTACCCGTTTATTCAAATCTGATCCTGGGCTAAAAAGCTGTTTAACCCAAAGGGTAAAATTAAATAGATTCACACCATCAGCTCATGAGGAAAAACTGAAATGGGGTTACTTGACCAATATGGAATTCCACCTCACATTCCTTGTTCAACTTTGAAGTAATATCAATTTTTTCAGCCAGTGAAATTCTGGCTTGATAAAGGGACCCACCGGCCAGTTCTGTTATTAACGACATTTGTTCTTGTTGTGGATTGGTCGAATTTGCTAATAATACAATTTCCCCGTTAATGGAAAATACATCCCCAGAGGCTGTATTAAAATCAAGTTTTGTGAGTGTACCAATCTTTATCCTTGGTGCATCGTCAGTACTTAGCCAAACCACTACTTCCACCAATTGATTGTTGGTATCCAAAGGCGCCTCAACTTCCACCAGCAGAGCATCAGCAGAGATATATTTTTTTACATCTCCAGTAAAAAACCATATTCCCAAGGTAAAAAACAAAAGAGAAATAGTAAGGATGAGTAAGCGTTCATGTGGAGTGGAGATGGTTAATAACCTATCATGTTGTTCACGTTCCTTCTTTGATTCTGCAATAGTATCTTGAACGGAATTTAAATAATCAAACACAGCAAATCCATTTTTTACCCATAAATTTTGGTTCAACAATAAGGATATTTCCCCACAAAGTTAAAACCTCCAAAAAATACCAGTTCCCAAAACAACTAAATAACATAAACTTGTAGGCTAATTCGAATCAGAATGAGATAACCCGATCAGTGAACTCTTCCAGCGTTACAATTTTTTTCGGAAGATATAAGTATCATCTTGTTCCTTGCGACCAGAAAGGCACCCTTACCTTCCTATCCAAGCAAGTGCGCCATAGAATTATCCATAAGCTGATCTAGTTAAGGTGGTGGATAACAACCCAATCCATGCGAAATCTGGGCATAGCTGGAAATTGGAAGAAAATCCTGTTGGTCTAGGTCAGTCTGGTTAATCACAGGCTGTTTTAACAATTTGAGCATTCCTTCGAATTTACTCAAGGCATTGCCATATCCAACGCCAAAGCTTGTGCCTGCACAATGTTGTGGCCAAGCCCTATCCCTTGCAAATCGCCAAAATTCAGTACTATATTTTGAGCCGCAACTGTAATGCCAACCAATAAACAGGGCAAACCCTAACATTCTACTGATCAGAAAATTATTTACTGCCTTAATATCACGTTCCATGTACTCAACTGGGCGATTTTGACGAGCACGGAGCACCATTCCAATCTGGAGTTGGGCTGATACAATAGCCATGGCCTCAAGCGGTTCCATAAAAGCACCAGCATTCCCGACCCGAGCTATGGACCCCTCATACATTTGTTGGTGGATAAAATTAGGGAAGGGGATGACAGATCGATGTTCAAATTCTTTGACGCCCTCATGATCTAGCAAATCATCAAAATCCGACTCAATCTCATCGAAATCGGAACAATTGCTATTAAAAATATATCCGTAGGAAGTGTGTGTGGTCAGTGGAATTACGAATACCCATCCATGCTGGCGAGCAACTCCACGGGTATAGGTAGGTGTTAAAACGGGCCCCTCCAATGAGTGCCTAATAATAGAGGGGCAGCGGCGAATGACTGCAGTATTGGTCGGTATGAATGGAATAACTAAGTGTAATTCCTCATTCAATTCCTTGGGGAATCCACGGGCATCAAAGACCAGATCATAGTGTTCAGTAGGTCTGTCCTTGAATGCTATTTCGGCACCATCTTCCAACTTGGTAATTCTTGTTACTTTTGCATCAATTTTATGTGCATTGGTGTTTTCCTGAAGCAAGTCGGTGATCAAGTCTGCTGAGAGATGGTAAGAGTATCCCACTTGTTGGGGCGTAAAATAATGGGTAAAATCTTTATTGAGTTTCCCCCATCCTTCGAAAGTCACACCGTATTTACGTGTTGCATTCAGCCGCTGCTGGATGGTTTCATGAGGTAATTCCGTTAATTCCTGCAATTGGGTGACCAGCGCTGGCCAGCCGCCTTCTCCAACTCCAATCACTGGGATACCAGCATCGTATATATGGTGCAGTTCGATATCAAAGTTTGAACAATATTTGGAAGCATATGCCGCGGCCATGGAACCAGCAGTTCCTCGACCAACAACCGCAATTTTTTTTAATGTATTAGCCGTAAAGTCTAGCATATTTCATTCTTAAAATCTTAGAGCCTGTTCCATAAGTCGTTGAGGGAGCAAACGGTCTTTAATACGTGTATGTTACACCCTCCAGTAATAACCACAATAAAGGAGGAATACCATGCCGTGGGACAAGACCGCTCGGGTTAGATATTAGCGTGTTGACAATTATATGCAATTTGATTTGAAAGCCATAATGGACCGTTTGAATCTTGCCAAAATGTTGATGACCGTTCTGCAGAACCGACCGCAACAATTATTTATAGCAGAGAGACAATAAAATTAAAAAAGGCCGATCAAAACAGTTTTTGAGCACTTATCCCAAAATTAGCAGTGCGCCGTGCAAAGGTGCATTTTCCTAGCGGGTGCGAATCCCGCGCAACAACTGTCGTTCCGGTTGGAAGCAGCCAGGGCGGTTTACGGAGGTAACAATGTAGACTGAAGCACTTTGGCAAGAAGGGTCGCCTTGGGCGATTCAGCGAACATACAGGCCGTAACGCGAAGTGAACGCTGAGCAGGCCTCGAAAAGGGTAATATGGGTGGCGACCTTCCTGTTAATAAGGGAAGCCTGACACCGAACGGGTAGTGAACGACAAAGGCACCGTTCGGACCCATCGGGGTAGTGGCGATGGCATGTATGGA
Source organism: Paracoccaceae bacterium (assembly GCA_963668325.1). Taxonomy (GTDB): domain Bacteria; phylum Pseudomonadota; class Alphaproteobacteria; order Rhodobacterales; family Rhodobacteraceae; genus MPNP01. The sequence continues at coordinate 3,226,397 of OY764222.1, read as the reverse complement.
AGAAGGAAAATGTTGCAACACGGGAAACCCTGTCAGTGGTAGGCACATACCAAACTGGAACCTCGCGAGAGGCAGACCGGGCTGGCCGGGCGACGGACAGGCTCGTAATACTGTTGACGCCGGGTAATGCTGGCTGAGGGAAGGGGCCTGACTCTGGGAACAGTTGTTGGTTACCACTTTATTTCAAATCGTAACGGGGTATTTTTCCCATATTATTTCAGTACCGAATTACTGGGAAACTGAATTAATTTGAACAGGTTACTTTTTTCTTTCCCCAGTAGCTAAATTTTTTCAAGTAGAGTTTCCTTTTCCCAGGAAACTCCGAACGGTCATTACCGTAGCATGCAAGTTTGTCTGACCCTCCCAGGGCCAAACTAAAACCATACTCCCAAGATCATTACAGCATAAAAAAGGAGTATTCGGGGGTTGCCCCCCGAATACTCCGGCATTATTGTGAACGTTACCACACAAACCACAATAAAGGACCCACCAGTGCAACTCATTCATCAAACCACACTTTCGGTCGACGACTATATTTATAAGCAAGCATGGCAGGAAGCAAGACTTGAGTGCTGTCCCAACACACAAAAAAGTACCTGTCAGTTCCACCGCCATGGGAGTTACCCTCGCAAAACACCCTCTAATATAAACATTACGCGCTATTACTGTCGCACCTGTCAGATGACGTTCAGCCTGTTGCCAGAGTTTATGGCAGCAAGCAAACCCGGCACCCTCCAGGCAATTGAAGAGGTTGCTCTAGCTGCTGAAGAGTGTCCAAACCTGACCGCGGCCCATAACCGTCTACGTCCCAACCATCATGGGACTTGGCGAGCCCAGCGCCGGTGGCTCAAAAGACGTATTCTTTGGGCCTCCCTGGCTCTGCATCTTGCCCGAGGTTTGTTCGCCGAGCTTTATGCCGAAGCGCCGCTGACGGTTGGAACCTTCCGGGCCAAGAAGGGGACGACCACCACGCTGCTGGTGACTTTGCGCAAGCAGTATAACAATCACCTCGAATATGTCCCCCGACCGGTTGGATTTAGATCCTGCAGCCACCCTATTGAGTCGCAAACTGGGCCCCCAACACAAGGTGGCCCCTGCTGATTTGCCGAATCGGGCCCCATTTTCCTCCGATATTTTAAAAAACAAGTCAAAAAGGAGGTTTTTACTTATGACAACATCACCAAACCGGCACCGCGAGGATGTCGCTCTCTTTCGCTATGGCCTGGTGGCCCAGATCATTGCCTGGCCAGCCGGTCCGGAAAGGAATGTCATCATTGCCAACCTGGCGGCCAAAGCTCACACCATTCCCGGTAGTAGCCGAACCCGTGTGGCTTCAGGAACACTTGTGGATTGGGTCCGCAATTATGAACACAAGGGTTATGAGGGGCTGCTGCCCAAAAAGCGCAGTGAACGGGCCCAACCACGTCGGATGCCGGCGGAAGTCAGTGAGACACTCCTGGCCATCAAACACAACACTCCCGTCTTGAGTGTTCGTCAGGTAATTGCCGAAGGCCGCCAAACTGGTGAGATTCCCCCGGATGTTCCGGTCTCGCCCTCAACGGTGCATCGTCTGTTTACCCGTGAGGGGCTGATGGTCAAGGAGGATCCTTTCCGGGGACAGGATCTGCGTCGGTTTCAATACCGCTATCCCGGTGAACTCTGGCAAGCCGATGTCATGTATGGTCCCAAAATTCCTGATGCCAAGGGGCGTCTTCGCCGGACCTATTTGCTGGCCATCCTTGATGATGCGACCAGGATCATACCCTATGCCCATTTTGCCTTCTCCGAAAAGGCCTGGGCCTTTCTTTATGTCCTGCGCGAGGCCATTACCCGTCGAGGGGTGCCAACTCGACTTTATACCGACAATGGAGCCAACTTCCGATCGAAACATTTGTCCATTGTCTGCGCCCGTCTGAACATCGCGTTACTACATGCAAGGCCGTACGCTCCACAAGGAAAAGGCAAAATTGAAAGATATTTTCGGCGGGTCAGAGATCAGCTGCTGGCACCGCTTGCCGACGATGCCATTCCCAACCTTGCAACCCTCAATGAACGGACCCGTTGCTGGATTGATAGCGACTATCACATGACACCGCATCGTGGTCTTGACAATGCCACTCCGATGGATTGTTGGGTCGCCAAGGCTGAGCATGTTCGCTATCCTGAACCACACCTTGACCTTGATCTTATGTTCCTGCACGAGGTCAGCCGCAAGGTCAACCAAGCCCACACCGTGTCGCTTGACAATCGTCAGTATGAGGTGGCACCGGAATTGGTAGGCCAAACGGTTACCTTGCGTTATGACCCGTCGGCCCCACCGGGACGGCCGCTGTTGGTTTATCATGATAACAAACCCGTTGGCGAGGCCACTCTTTTGGACCTCTTTGCCAATACCACCATTCCACGTGGTCGACCGCCCTTGCGGTTTGGCCCCAGCGATGATGAGAAGGAGGAGAAGTAATGTATAAAGTACATTTTGGCCTCAAGCACTATCCATTTGATGTGGCCCCCAAGGCGGATGAATTATTCGATTATACCGCGGCCTCGGAAACCCGTCATCGTCTACAGCATCTCCTGGAACTGCGAGGTATTGGTCTGTTGACGGCGGAGGCCGGCACTGGCAAGACCACGCTCTGCCGCCAGGTCGTGAGCCAGTTGCATCCCAACCAATATCGGGTCTGTTATGTAACCCTCTCCACAGGTTCGGTTCTCGACAGTTACAATACCATTGCCAACGCCTTTGGCCTGGACCGTTTTACCAGCCGGGCCGCGGCCTTCAAGGCCATCCAGGAGGAGGTATCCCGGCTGGTTGTTGCCGCCCGGCAATATCCGGTGCTGATTTTTGACGAAGCTCATCATTTGCATAATACCATTCTGGAGGAGTTGCGTCTGTTGACCAATTACGAGATGGATTCCGAGAAACGGTTATGTCTGCTGCTCGTTGGGCTCAGTGAATTGCGGCGACGTCTGCAACAGATGGCGACCCATGCGTCATTATCCCAACGGATTGTCATTCGGTGCAGCCTAGGCGGTCTGAGTGAAGAGGAAGTTGGTGGTTATCTCAGCCATCGGTTGCGCCTTGCCGGTTACGAGAGTGATCTGTTTGAACCGGCGGCGATTGCCGCCCTGGCCTTGGCCAGTAAGGGTGTTCCACGTATGCTGGACCGGCTGACTCATTTTGCCCTGGTTGCGGCGGCCCTGAATAAATCCCGTCTGGTAACGGCCGTTCATGTGGAAGAGGCTCTTGGTGAACTGGACCAATGAGACCTGGACCAATAAGACCATGGTCGTGCCAACAGATCACCCGGCTCAGGGACATATCCCTTGGTCGGGTGGCCGAAGCCTGCGGTTATCAGCGTGATCCAAGTGATCAAAACCGCTGGCGTCGTTCCGGCTCAGTGCTCAGCATTACCGGTAGCCAATTTTATGATCACCTCAATGGCACCGGTGGTGGCGGTGCGATTGATCTTGTCATCCATGCCAGGGGGTGCGGTTTTGGTGAAGCCCTGGCCTGGCTGAAACAATTGTCTTGCCAGGCTTATCAATCTTCGGTGGTTCCCTGTTCCCAAACAGCCAAACCAGGTGGTCGGCACGCCCCGTTGGCAGCAAGCAACACCCTCGCACCGGATTTGCAACTGGTCCCAAGGTACTGGCCCCGGGTGTGGACTTATCTTGTCGGGGACCGCCAGATTGCACCCGCGCTTGTTGCCTGGTGTCACCGGAAGCATCTTGTTGGGGCTGACCAGAGGGGCAATGCTGTTTTTATCACCCGTGATGCCAAGGCTTTACCGGTTGGGGCCGAGTTGCACGGAACCATGCCAGGGCGACCCTTCAAGGGAATGCGCCGGGGGTCCAGAAAAGCGCAAGGTGGGTTCTGGCTGGCGCGTCAGGAAGCGGGACCAACCCTGTTGGTCGAAAGTGCGATTGATGCCCTGTCGGCTTATACTCTGTCGGCGGCTATGTGCAAGGAGTGTTCCCATTTCCAATATATCATCTCCACTGCCGGTGTGGCCACAACGCTGCCCCCCTGGATTATTGATCTGGTCCCATCGGAAACCATCTGGTGTGGCTATGATGCCGATATGGCCGGTGATCAGGCCGCGGTTCTTCTGCTACAGGCACATCCCGAAATACAGCGCCTAAGACCCCAAGGGGGCAAGGACTGGAATGCTTGTCTGCAGGTGCAGCAAGACAACTGAATGATCATTTGAACAAACTACTCCCACCAATAATCGAGACCAACGGGATTACGGTGCACCAAGCAATTTGATCGACCTGCGGTGCTTGCAAACAGTTACCGGCTTAGGCCTTTGCGGGGTAAATTTGCCAGGTGGGGAATTTAACTGCTTGGAAAAGAAATGGTGGGGAAATTGATTTTATTAAAATTATTGGAGCTTCTTGAAAAGATTTGTCTCACTTCGCCCGAAATAATTTGAGAAATTCAAGTTGATTTAAATTAAAAAACAACAACAGTATGGAAAGGAGGCAAGGCATGGCTACTGATGATAATCTAACAGGGCTACAAGGAGTTCAGAAACTCCAGAACATACTACATGCAAAAGCGAAGCGAGAACCCGATTGCCGCTTCCATGCACTGATTGATAAGGTGTGGCGAATGGATTTTCTTACCCAAGCCTGGAAGCAGGTCCGTCAAAATGGCGGGGTGCCCGGGATTGACCGAGAGACATTCGATGACATTGCTTCGTATGGCGTGGACAAGTGGCTTGGGGAACTGTCGAGGGATCTGAGGGAGAACAGCTATGTACCGAAACCGGTACGACAGGTTATGATTCCGAAGAAGCAACCGGGAAAATTCCGACCGCTGGGCATACCCTGTATCCGGGACAGAGTGGCACAGACATCGGCCTTGCTCATCCTTGAGCCGATTATTGAAGCTGACTTGCAACCGGAACAATATGCCTATCGACCGGGGCGGAGTGCCATTGATGCGGTCAAACGTGTTCATGGACTTCTGAATACGGGCCATAGAGAGGTGGTTGACGGCGATTTGTCCAACTATTTCGGTGAGATACCCCATGCTGAATTGATGAAGAGCATCGCCCGTCGTGTCAGCGATGGCCGCATGCTCACTCTTATCAAGGCATGGTTGGAGATGCCGGTCATAGAGGATGATGGTCGCGGTGGGAAACGGCGTACCAACCGTGCCCGCAAGGAAAGGAAAGGGACCCCGCAGGGTGCACCCATTTCACCCCTTGCCAGCAATCTTTACATGCGTCGGTTCATTCTTGGTTGGCAAGCGTTGGGTTATACTCGACGCTTCGGGTCGGAGATTGTGAATTATGCGGATGATTTTTGTGTCCTTGGCAAAGCACCAGCGACGGAGATGCTGCTGGCGGTCAAACGAATCATGCATTGTCTGCACCTACCTCTCAATGACCAGAAAACCCAATGCCTGCGATGTCCAGATGAAGCCATGGGGTTTCTTGGTTATCGTATTGGACTTAATTACCGCCGGAATGGGACAGGGACCTACATAGGTACCCGCCCGAGCAAGGCGAGTGTTCAAGGCATATGCCGTAAAATCAGCGAGCAGACGGCCGCGAGATTTGGATTGATGGCCAGCGAAGATATGGTGCTGAAACTGAACAGAATGCTGTCCGGTTGGGCGAATTACTATTGTCTTGGCCAAGTCAGTCCTGCTTACAGGGCCATTGATGCTCACACGACAAAACGGCTTCGACAGTGGCTCACACGAAAGCACAAGTTAAGAAGTGGAAAATATGTGCAATTTTCAAGCGCCAAACTGTGGGAACAATACGGCTTGGTTCGACTTGCGCCGACGACAAAGGGCTTTGCGTGGGCGAAGGCATGATATTCCAGAGGAAAGCCGGATGCGGGAAAACCGCACGTCCGGTTTGATGAGCGGGGGTGAGGAAACGCAGTCATGGTGAAGAACTGAGGCACCGATGAAGGGCGAAAGCCATCGGAAACGGCTACTCTCCAAACCTAAAACAAGGCGCGCCTCCCCTCGACTCTACCCATAAAGTTTAATATTCTTGAAAAATTATACCTGTTTTGGGTCTATTTTTTCACTTGATGCTGAATGGGAATATTTCACAGTATCAACTGCACGACTTGGAGTGTTGGCATTGGCTACTCTATTGGCCTGTGTAATTGATAGATGGGGAAATAAGATTCCGTAACTATAGAATGAAAAAAGATTTTGAAAAAATAAATTCTGAGTATAAATTGATACACAGGAATTAAATCTAATTTGATTGAGGAGTTTTATATGCGAAGTGGTGATGAAATGTTAAAGCAAATTGTTGATAAATCTGCAATTGATGTCGCCTTTCGTCAAGAGTTGCTGGCTGAACCAAAGGGTGCAATATCCAAAGAATTGGGGATTACAATGCCTGACTCGATGTCTATATGTGTCCACGAAAGTGACATGCAGACAGTTCACATTGCCCTACCGCCTGATCCCAATATTTCAGAGGAGCAACTAGAGGCAGTATCAGCAGGATTGTGTTGTTGCTGGTAAATTAATTTTTGGCAATTACCAGCAAGGGTTATTGCCAAATGTTTCATGAAAGCATTCCTTATTGCTGACAGTAATGCAGCTAATTTTTTCGTTGTGGAATGATAGCTGTTTTTGTCTTTCCTCAAATTTGTAGACGAGAATTAAAGTAGGGATTTTTCCCTGTAGATTGCTGTGGTAAAAGTAAGCGTTCTTATAAGAGCGGAAAAGAGCATGCCCGACCCAGGGTGAACCGCTAAAGCCTCTTTGGTTTCTCCAAACTAGATCTCAGGTGGTAATATGGTTGATGGAGTTGAAGTAATAACAATGTAAAAAAGATTTTGTAAAGGTTGAAATTATATATAATGTTGGAATCAAACAATTACTGTTAAAGGAGATTATTATGCAAAGTGGTGAAGAAATGATGAAGCATATTGTTGATAAATCTGCAATTGATGCCACCTTTCGCCAAGAGTTGCTGGCTGAACCAAGGAGTACATTGTCTAAAGAATTTGAGATTACAATACCTGATTCGATTTCAATCCATGTCCACGAAAGTGACATGCAGACAGTTCACATTGCCCTACCGCCCGATCCCAAAATTTCAGAGGAACGACTTGAGGCAGTTTCAGCAGGATTTTCTATGTGTTTTTAATTCAGTAGCGATTTTCGCAATGCAAGTGGAATTAATTTACCCCACACCTTAACACCATATATTATTTAATCGGTGATATCGGCTTTAGTTATAAAAATTTATATTCCCGGTTGGAAAATTATACTGATACCCCTATTGCGACGGGTCCGCAGTTGTAAAGACCATAAATACGTAAGCTTTAACCTTACTTAGTGCCCCCTCGGAAATAACAAACTTTATGTGGTGTATTCCACGGAGAACAACAAAGCGACCAGTCTTGCCGTATAATATCATTGGTTTGGACATCCAGCCCCTAAGTGCTACCAACTTCTCTTTAACAACTATTTCTTCCTGACCTAATGCATCTAGGAATGGTGTCCACAAATTTGTGTCATCAAGCCAATACTGTGGATCATTGGGGTGTCTCTGTTTTACTATGGCAGTCAGGCCAAGTGTAGACCCCAAACCCTCCTCGTTAACGTCCAAATTTACTCCGCTCTGAACTATCTGTGCTCTTTCGTGCAGGGATTTTACTACACCTTGAACAATCGAAGTATCTCCAGGCCATTCAATGGCTTTGAGGAATGAATCAAGAGCTGTTGAAGTATTTAATCCCATGACGGCAAACCTGATGCCACGAGACCGCGATGGAAAAATTCCAAAGGAATCCATCCGGGTATTATTGGGTTGAGCTAAATATATCTGTTCAAGTTTGTCTTGTTCAGTCCGGTCCAATTTCCATCCTGCACAAGAAAAAAGTGCATCTGCCACAGTCAAGACTTCATTAACCTTCCCCTTACCACCATTGATTGGATTCCTGCCGGGATATAGAAAAAAACCCGGAAGTTCAGGAATGGCTTCTTTTGCTGAACCTACATCAAATTCCAACATTACTTTTTGGTCAACTATGCCACGCAGGAAAAAGTTATCCTCCATTTGTTTGAAAAGTTTGACAATGGTACCTGCAAGTAAATCCGATTCAGAATGCTTGGCTCGATCGAGAAAAATTTTGCTCGCAGATGTACCTCCTGCGAGAGAAACCCCAATATCGGCTTGTGGTTTTCTGGTTTGTAAGGGAAACTCAAAACCGAATGGAAATGTACCCATCGAAATTGGAAGATTCTTGGCACAAGCTAATATTTTGTTCCATTCATTTTCTCCCACAAGTGTTTCTGTAGTCCAACTTTTTGATTGTTCGAATAGGAAACCCATATCGCTGCCCTCTTGTGACAATCTGCTTTGGGTTTGAGCCAGTGCTTGTTTAAATTCCATTTTAACTCCTTAGGCAACCACAGGTACTTTGTTCATTTCTAATTCTTTAAGGGGAATTTTGTGATATCCCATACTTACAGGGGCGTCATAAAGACGCCCCGGGGCTAATCTTGCCCAAAAATGCCTCATCCCAGGAACAATTACCCTCACGACATTTAACCCGATGTCAGGCCGGGTTTGATCTAGTACCAAAAATTCCATACCTTTTTCCTCGACCAAAGATTGGCAATACTCCACTTCTTGTTTTATGTCAGGAAAATTCAGCTGGTTAAAAGGAGAAGACAAAGTAGAGGGCTGGCTATCGGTTGCAGGTACAAGCCAGGGACAATCTTTAAGCAGGCTATTTTTCCACCATGACAATACCATTGGATCATCAATTGATGGGTGCCCATCATTATCACCGGGGGGCAACCAGGTCAGGCATTGGTTCAACTCACATAAGGCTCGCAAAGCTGCAGTTTTTGGATCGTGGTGTGCCCCTGCACCATAGATAATATCTTCAGTTTGGCCGTCGGGACGGTGAGATATTGCTACAAAGGTTGGTATGCCGATATCAGAGGTGATATCTAACATCCATAAATCCCGCTGGTATTGCTTATAGTATTGCTGGGCTTGATTCAGGTATTGGTCATCAAAGCTTGCAAGATCAACTGCAGGCATTCGAAGTTGATTATACCACCAGATTGCGAAAGAATCTCTTTCAACAAGCTCATAGAAGCCCTGTAAAATGGCTTCTTCCAGGGTGTTGCCAGCAGCACAACCATTTGAATCTGCAATCAAGTCTGAAGGCTTCCGTAATTCTGAGGTCATGAAGTAGAGCATGGATGTAGGAAGATATCGATGTCTTTGTTGCGTAAATGACCATACAGGGGTCCAATCCAACTTCAGACCTGAGTCTAGTTTTTTGGGTACCCAGTTGTGTGGATGCCCTTCAGAATTTATTGATTCAGCATTTTTGAGTTGGTTTTCACTGAATAGTTGAACATCATTGGGATGAATGGCATCCTTGTCGAGAGTAAAATCGTCATAACTTTTGCTTATCCGAATTTCATCTCCCATACACACACCTGAGTATCGTTCTACGGCTTCACACAGTGCACTTACCTGGGATTGTATAGGATTGCTACCTTTACCAGAGCTTTTGCTTCTGAGGCTTCGGCGGAGTGTATTCAGACTTTTGATCTTCAAGCCATGATTATTTCCGGCCCAATAGACATGCAACCATGGGTCTGTATCTTCAGTCGTTCGAGATAACCAGGTGGCAACACCGCTTATCGGGCTTACCAAGTGCTTGTATTTTGCTAAAGTGACCTCAGGTGGCACTGAACGTGCACCGCCACAATGTTGGCCATTATTTGGATTCATGGTCAACTGCAAGGGAAATGGTTTGCGGTTGGGATCAAACAATTCCTTAGCACCGCAGGACAAACATTGAGGTCTTCGAATAACCTTATGCCTGGCAGTTTCAAAACTTCTCGTATTAAAGGTGATTACATGATTGTGAATTACGGCGGCATCTTCCAGTACAATCCATTTTAATATCTCTGCCGCGATCAGCCTATTAACTGATTCACTTAAATAACTATTGGCAGGGCCTGGTTTAAAGGCAGAATTTTCACCACCGATGCTTCTAAGAAATTCGTGGACTTCCTGATGACAGCGAAGGCGACTGGCAAGGCATTCCCAACAGGCACTGATACCATCTGCATTAAAAACCGGACCAAACATCGGCTCTATGCCAACTGGACGGACTAAAATCCATGGAGTATTTTGTGCAAGAAAACGATTGTTTAATTCTTGAAGATGCGCTTCAAGATAATTGTTACACGTTACAATAGTTAATCCAGCTTTTGCAGAAACAACATTGACGCCATTTTCCTTAAGATGATTTGCAAAAGAACTTTCACAGCCTTCAATAGCGATGCTTGCATTCTTTAGTTGTTGCTCTGCCCAGCGGGGAGTCGCTCCTAGAGTTGACCAATAGGCGGCCTGGCCTACGTCAAATCCATGTTCTGCGGATACAATATATCCCCTAGCTGAAAGGGAGTAGACTGTTCCTAGAACATCCGAGGTAGAGTGCTGACCTACAAGTTCATTGATGATTTCGTCCAGGGTATGAGACCCATCAAGGAGAGGGAGGAGAATACAATATATCTTTCCCTTTATCAAAGTATTGAAAAACTCAGATACCAACAAAACCTGCTGGTCCTCATGAATACGGTATTGCAAATGCGGTGTTAGTACAGGTCGGTTGATAAATCCTCGATCTGCCTGAGTAGATTTTGTAAGAATGTTTTGCAAGAGATTATGTTAGCTTGTGAAACCCAGTTAATCGTATCTGTTCCTAGTAGATTATCATGGAATTTGAAATATGGAATTAACCTGTTCAGTGGTTGAAATAGCTTCTTCGTCAATCCTAGTTTTCAGAGATCGAATATCCTTATAACCACAGGTTTGCGCAACTTCCCTTTGCACGCTAGAGGAATAGCCTTCAAGGTCGTCTTCCCCAGCAAGAGCCATGGCACCCTGCAATTCTCTCCAGGTTGAACCTGCCTTGGCCAACCTTCCATAACCTACTTTGGCAAGAATGTATTCAGCTGGCAAGGCCTCCTTTACAAGATCTGGATCTTCCTTTGATAATGCAAGGTATCGAGCAGCTCTGTCGATATCCATCAAGATCTGACTAACAGTTGTATTAATAGACATTGTTTCTTCAACGCTTCTCTCCTTACCTAAATTACCAAGTAGAGGTTCCACAAATGATTTGGCTGAAAGGAGTTTGGTTCGTTCGGCATTAAACAGCTTTGCCATATCAGATGTGCCACTTTCATAAATACATCTGGACTTGGTCAAAATGGATATTGCTTGGGCTTTTTGGCTTTTGTATTGTTCTTCAAGACCAGATATCGAAATCGATTTTGCTGCATTGGAATCACCAGAAATTGGAACAAAAGTCAAACTCTCTGAAGTCAATTTATCTAGAACCTCTTTAAATCGAAGACTTACTCGTGCACCCAGCGCATCATCCTTACTGTCAAGGACAAAAACGAGATCAAGTTTTGAACCAGGTTGAACCTCTCTTGTGGCAAGATCGTTCAAGAAAATGGTACCAAGCGATAAAGGAAGAGGCCCAATACGTTCCTCAAAATCAGCTATAACAGCTTCCAGCACGATCGATACCGAAGCTTCAGCCAAATTGGAATACGCTATGGAGGCTTCTGTGGGTGTCAAATTCCCTCGAACGACATGCATACCAATTTGGAAAGCCTTGTCATTCGACCATCCCTGGACAATAAGGGCAGTTTCATTTGCATCAGCGGCGGGCCATTCTCCAATCCGGTCCTTCATCTCCTGAACGTCCATTTCATATGTCCAGTAAACTCTTGCCAACCCTTTACGAACTACCGAATCGAATTCCGGATTAGCATCAAAGCCCTTGGGTAGGTCAAGATCAATGAATTCTCTCGTTTTAAGGCTATCAAGCAACTTTGGATGACTTTCAATCCATTTGGCTAGTCTTGGGGAAGCTCCAAAAATTTCTGCGATAGCCCCAAAATCGTCCGGTCTTGCCATGGCAACCGGACTGTCATAAGCACCCCAATCATCCATGTCAGGATAAAAATACTTACGCCATTGCTCGATAAGCGGGTCCATTTTTGCAAACCATTTTTTGGGCCTTAATACAATATTCATCATATCTGCATAAGTGCCAGGTAGTTCAGGTGATTCTTCTGGACCTCGTACCTGAAGCAATGGATAATGCCGTGAGGCAGTTGCATGATGATCAGCATGCCTTTGCATATTGAAAAACATCCAGTTACTGAACTTCCAATCAGCGCTCCATGAATGGCGAGGAGCGACTTTCTCCCACCTGCCGCTTGGTAATAAGACCCGACGCAATCCGTAATGTTGGAGATAATTACTGATTTTCATAGAAAAGACACAGCCGAATCCAAGAAAGGCAAAGATAGGAATAGCCCAAATGCCACCCATCCAAAATGCAATCCCATGCCAGAATAAAAGGCCAAACCCATAGCGCCAGAAAGGGTTCGAGTAATGCCATACTGGAAGCCCACGTCGGGCAAGACGATTCCGGTCCAACGCCCAGGAATTGGTGATATTACTAATAAGTTCTTTTGGAAGATAATGCCAAAAGCTTTCACCCCTGGGAGCTGAGCCCACATCATAGGGCGTTCCAACCTTGGCATGATGTATGTAGACATGCTCAGTGGCGTATGTCGGATAGGAGGCGGAGGCCAGCAAGAACTCACCTAGGCGTCGTTCCCAAGGAACTCTTCGGTGGATCAATTCATGTCCAATCACAAATACCGCTTGAGCTTCCATGGCCAAAATAATTGCCAGTGCTACACACTCCCATGTCGACAATTGATCGGCAATTAAAATCTGCCACATACCATAGATGAGGGTTATGGGCCACAAGCACGCCCAAATCCATACCGGAAGATTATGCCAAAACAAACCTTTCTCAGTCGTTTCGTAGGGATCCATGCTTTTGCCATCAACCCCAAGCAATTTATCAAACAAGCCCGTTACGCTCATAAAGACAAAGGCGGGTAGCAGCCTATCAATGTATCACACTTGACTCTGCAATGATTTTATGCGAATCACTATGCCATGTTTATTGGTACTTTTCAACTTTCATCCGACACTGCTTGCTGGTTCAGGCAGGTTTGTCAGAACACTGAGGTTTCCGGGCTGTCTCGCACAGCCTTGGCTGAAGCCCTTTGCCATCGCGAGCAGTTGAGTAGCCGAGCGGCTGCCCAGAAACTTCTACCGAAACTGGCCGCGCTTCTTGAGGTCTCCTTGCCAGCCGCCCAGGTCGTGATGCCGGAGGCTCATGCCTCTTTACCAACCGGGTTTCCAGATCAAACCATTAAGTGTAGCTTGTCGGAACTGGGCACCCTCAGCGTGGCGCGTGTAACTAAAACCGAGCGTTTGGCCTGGGAAAAAATGATGGCCAGCCATCATCCCGAAGGGTGGAGGCGTTCACCGGGTGGACGTATACTCTATTGGCTACGCTCCTCGCGTTATGGTATCCTGGGCGGTCTCAGTTTTGTCAGTGCGGGCTTGCAACTGCTTCCACGGGATGAAGTTATTGGCTGGTCAGTGAAGGCTCGCCATGCTCATATTGGCCGGGTGCTGTGCAACAACCGATTTTTGCTTTTGCCATCGGTACGGGTCCATGGTCTGGCCTCGCGGGCCCTACAACTGGCGACCAGTTGCATTGCTGATGATTGGGCCTATTATTATCAGCAGCGTCCAGTGTTATTACAAACTTTTGTGGCCCCGGGATATACCGGTACCAGTTATCGCTCGGCTGGTTGGTCTTGTTGTCCCCGGTGCTCATCAGGTCGGCGTTCGGGTATCCGGCGGCAGGTCTGGTTGCAACCGTTGGTAGACAACTGGCAGGCGCAACTGTGTGTTGAACCGGCTCGTGTTCTGGGCCAGACCTCGGAGCCGTGGTGTGAGGGTGAGTGGGCCACAAGGGAATATGCCCGCTGTGCCTATCCTGATGGGCGTATTCGCCGCCGGATCATGGCCATGGGCCAAGCCTGGCTGGCGGCACCTGGAGTTGCCCTGCCGGCTCTTTTTCCGCGTGCGGCCGACCAACAGGCCGCGTATCGCTTATTATCGAATGAGGCTATCAAGATGGACGATATAATGTTCTCCCATTATGAAGCGACCGTGGAGCGTTGTCGGTCCCAATCGGTGGTTTTGGCCGTGCAGGACACCACCACCCTGAACTATGACACGCTGGTGGCGACTGTGGGGCTGGATCATCTTGGTGGCGGTGGCAAAGGAACGCGTGGTCTTCTGCCGCACTGTGGTGTGGCCGTCACGCCGGCGGGACGACCGTTGGGTCTCTATGACATGGATGTATCGTTTCGACAAGATCCGTCCAACGACAGCCGGCGCTGGGTCAGGATGTTGGACCGCTCGGCCGAATTGGCCGAGGTGTGTCCGGCCAGCCGGGTGGTGACGATTTGTGACCGGGAAGGTGATTTCTGGGAGTTGTTGACCCACGCCCGTACGCTTGATACCGAGCTTCTGGTCCGCGCCAACAAAGGCGTCAAACGCCGGGTCAAGACAGCTGATGGGGAAGCGATCGACCTCTGGCAATACATGGCCAGGCAGCCCTCATTGGGAACCCGCCGCATTGCGGTGCCACGCCGAGGTGGCCCCCAACGTCGGGCCGCTCGGACCGCAACCCTGACCTTACGCTGTTGTGAGGTTACCCTGGTACCACCTCACACGGCCAAGGACGAGAAGCCGTTGCGGGCGATTGTAGTCGAAGCTCGTGAGGAGAGCCCACCGCCCAAGCACAAGGCCTTGCACTGGATGTTGCAAACCACCACCAGGCAACAGCCCGGGCGTGCCCTTGCCATTGAAACCTTGCAATTCTATGAGCGGCGCTGGAGCATTGAACGCTTTTTCCATGCGCTTAAGGTCGGAACTCGTCTGCAGGACCGCCGGCTTGATGCGGCTGAAGACCTGGCCAAGTGTCTGGCCTTTGATGCCATCACCGCCATGCGTGTCTGGGAATTGTCCCGTCTGGCGTCCGAGCATCCGAAGGATTGGGCCCGGCAACATGAATCACCGATGATGCTGACCGTCTTGTGTTCGGTGAGCCGCTGGCGGCATCTCAAGGTTCCCAGAGGTCCACCCGAAGATATGACCATGGCCGAGTTTGTGGTTCTGATTGCTGGTTTGGCCGGGTTCCATCCCAGCAGGCGCCAACCGCTACCCGGAACCCAGAAGCTCTGGGAAGGCCTGTTGTTTCTAAACAACTACATGATGGGCTACCAGGCTGCTCTAACTGATCTTGGCCGGCATGAAGATCCTGGTCACGGGTAAGCCGTGACCATCCTTCGGTCAGCGTAATATATAACCCTCGTGGGGGACGCTGTTGCCTGGACGGTTTGTTTGGCACAATAATCAATCCTGGTTAATCGCCCTTTGCTTCGGGTAAGCTTTATCAGGGGTTAAATGGAACAGCTTGGGAAAGAAATAGCAGGGAAATTGATTTTATTAATAAAATTGTAGCATCCTGAAAAATTTTGTCCCACTTCTGCCGAAATAAGGTAAGAAATCCAAGGTGAAATAATTAGAAAAAAACAACAATCATGATGATACCAGTCGGTACACCAGCCTTGACCAAGGATTCTAACAACTAAACCTGCCTGCAGAGTCAAGTGTGATACATTGATAGGGTAGCAGCCACCATCCGCCAAGGGTTGCAGCAAGAAATATAAGTGGAAATATCCCCAACGGCAAATAGTGAGGGATGGCCGTAAATATTGAAGGTTGAATTATTTTTTTATTTTCAGGACTCTCAAAGCCAGGTGGGTCGACGTTAACAGAATCCAAGGTCATGACAGCATAACATTAATATAATAGGGAAAATACAGCAATTCCCGTTAAAATTTAATTCCCCTATAAATAGGAGGTTTTAGGTCATCAGGCAAAATTATTTTTCGTAAACCCTCTTTTATCACTTTTTGCTCATTTGACATGATTCGTTTATAATCGGTCGCAATAATAACATTTCAAACCGATCATTTTGTACGAGCAGTATCATGTCCAAATACAAACTCCGAAGGCATCTTTCCATGCCAGGTTTGCTGACCAGTGTCCGCCAGGTTTTCAACACCGTTCCAGATCCCGTCAACAATCGCGGCTTTACCCTGACCAATTGCTTGATGTCAGGTCTGGCCGTCTTTCTGCTGAAGTGCCCTTCATTACTGAACTTTGACCAGATAACCCGAGGCCCCAAAGCCGAACCGCCGGTGGTTCGAAATCTGCGTACCCTTTTCAAGATCGACAAGGTACCCTCGGATACCAACATGCGCGCGAGGCTTGATCCGGTTGATCCCAAAGCCTTCCGGTTGGCCTTTAATAAACTCTTTGCCCTTCTCCAGCGTGGGCGGGCCCTGGACTTCATGACCATGTTGGGTGGTCATTATCTCTTGTCGATTGATGGGACCCAATATTACAGTTCCAGCACGTTAAAATGTGACCATTGCTGTCACAAGAACCATCGCAACGGAACCACCACCTATTACCATCAGATGCTCGGAGGGGCCTTTGTCCATCCAGACATCAAGAATGTCTTTCCGGTTGCACCGGAAATGATTTACCAACATGACGGGCACAAGAAAAATGACTGTGAGTTGAATGCCAGCGTCCGTTTCATGGAGGATTTTCGCCGGGACCACCCCCACCTCAAGACCATTATCCTGGGCGATGGGTTGACCTCCAATGGCCCGAATATCAAACTTTTGAAGACACACAATCTGCGCTTTATCCTGGTTGCCAAGCCAGGCAATCACAAGGCGCTGTTTGACTGGACCACGGATAATCCTGCCCTCCAGAAACTAGACCGCAAAGAAAGGAGTAAGAACAAAACCATTACCCATGAGTTCCGTTGGCTCAATGACGTTCCCCTGAACGATGCCAATTTCAACCTTGAGGTCAATGTCCTACACTACACCGAGACCAAACCCGGCACCAAAGGGAAGAAACCAACAACAACCAACTGGACCTGGGTCACTGATCTACCACTTGATGAAGGGAATGTAAGGAATGTTATGCGCGCTGCACGCACGCGCTGGAAAATAGAGAACGAGACCTATCAAACGTTAAAATCTGAAGCTGGAAATGGGTACCGGTTAGAGCATAATTTCGGCCATGGCCAACAAAATCTTTCGCATGTTTTTGCCTATCTGGCAATGCTGGCATTTTGCCTTGATCAAATTGTTCAGCATTGTTGTGGTATGGCCCAAAGGGCTCATGAACGCTATCCAACCAAGAAGTATCTCTGGGAAGCAATGAGGAGGATCTTTACGGAATATTATTTGGACAGTTGGGAAACATTCTATCGGGGGATATATGAGAAACGAAAGCGAGTTGACATGTCAGTCCTCCTGGCCGAGCCTTAGCCGGTCACCATGTTCGAATATGCTCAATTCAGATTTTAAAAGTTAAAAATACAAAATTACGATGGGGGTCAAAGCCCTTCGATTAGTCATGCCTACCTATTTGAGGACTAGCAAAAAATAAATAATATCTCATTTTGAGAAAATTAGCGGGAATTGCTGGGGAAAATATGATCACATGTAATATATCAGCACTATATAATATTTCTACATTTTGCGAAAATAGGTGATTATGCCGACTACTCTCCTGGCTGAAACGGTCGAGAGTGCCTAGCTTCTGCAACCCCACTATTTATAAAGAGGGGTAGTACCAAAATGAAGAATTGAGTTGAGAAATATTGAGAAATTTCCTTTTTAAAGGAATAAGATGGTTGGGAATTATATATTTTAGTTGACAAGGTCACCTAATCTATCCTTTTCACGGGTCGTCGAAGTGGCCAGTGCCAACGCTCCTCGCCGTGCAGCAGCCCCAATCCCGGAGGCCAGAATGTTGCGGGCTGCATTCAGATCCGCATGATCGGCATGGCCGCAGGCCACACATTCGTATCGTCGTCCCTGGCGGGACGCCTTGTTCACCTGCTGACAGGCATGGCAGGTCTGGCTGGTGTAAGCCGGATTGACCGTCTTCACTTCCCGGCACTTGTAACCAAGCATCTGCACCAGACTGGTCCAGCCGGTATTGAGTATCTCGCGGTTCAACCCGCTCTTGGCCTTGACATTCTTGCCAGGAGCATCAACCGTGCCCTTGGCCGATTTGGTCATACCCTGGGTGTTCAGTTTCTCAACCACGACCGTACTGGCCAACCTGCTGACCTTTCTTGATACATGGTGGTGCCAGTTCCGGCGCCTCATCGCCTTCTTGCGCAGCAGGCGGATATGGCGCTGCTTCAGTTTCTGAAAACGGCTGGAGCCCTTCTTCTTCCTGGCCAGGGCCCGTTGATTGCGCTTGATCCTGGTGTCCAATTTGTCAGTCTTCTTCTTTGGCTGCGCCAGGAGCATACTGTCATTCGCACTGGTAACAACCGCCACCTGGCTGACATTCATGTCGATACCGGCCGCTACGCCAGTGTCGGATAGTTCCGCTACCGCCACCTTATAGCAGATGGTAACCTGCCAGCGGTCAGCACTGATCTTTTTGATCACGGCCTTGACCGGGTGACCATCAGGCCAGGGATTACCACCCTTCCTTTGCAACCGATACCAGCCGAGGCGAGGAATATAAAGCTTGTTGTCCTTGCTTTTGACTTTCTCGGGGATGGTGAAGGACGCCATCGCCTGGCCACGTTGCTTGAAACGGGGCTGGCCACCACCCTGGAAACTCCGCTGCCAGGCCTCCGCCTGGTATTTCAACACGTAGCGGGTGATCAGATAGGAATAGTCGTTCAGCCAGGGCACGTCCCGTCTGAATGCCGTGAAGCGCTTGCCCAATGAGAAGAACGACACCGAAGGTGGCTCTTCCCCCTTCCCCTTCGCTTCTTCGTAAGATTCCTTTTGGTAGCCGAGCATGGCATTCCAGACAAAGCGGCAGGCACCGGCCAGAGCGGCCAGTCTTTGTGCCTTGGCACTGGTACCGGCAATCAGCCGATAGGGAATGTTGCGATGAACGGTGGTTGTGGGCAGTGGTCGAGGTCTATCCAGGGTGAAACATGTCGGTAATTATCTTCTTTGAGGGCAATGTCAACTAAAATATATAATTCCCAGATGGTTTTTTTTACTTCGTAATTATGGGGAAGTTTTAAATTGTTATTGACAGGCGCATGATGAAATATGCTGCAAACATCATAGCCTAGAGTAGAAAAAATAAAGATTAACCTATCTATTTGGAGTTGGAATCTAGTGACTGGCAAGAAACAATTATCAGAGACCAAAGGTACAGACACCGACAAGTATATTCGGGCGAACACTAGTTATTCAGTACCAGAGTACTACAAGGCACTTACCGCTTCTATTATCAATCAACCGAAAGGGGTGTTGGATATTCACTTTCACTACGGTCTTTGGGGACAGGAGACCAAGACAGATATGCAAGCCAATTTGCGTGCCAACAATCACTTGGTAAAAGGGTGTAAACTCACATCGGAATGGCGAATTCTTGATGCCGGCTGTGGTGTAGGCGAAACATCAATCTGGTTAGCCCAGCAGTTCGGGGTAAAAGTTGTCGGTCTGACAAATTGTGAATCGCATGTTAAACTGTGCACAGAACACGCTGGGCAGGAGGGGGTAGGACATCTGGTTGAGTTCCACTATGGTGATTTCATGGACCTGCAGTTCCCAGACAATAGTTTCGATGCAGTTTTATCACATGAGGCATACTGCTACGCATCCGACAAGGTTGCCTTCTTGCAAGGCGTTAATCGAGTCCTGAAGCCTGGCAGAAGATGGCAGTGCCTTGACGGATTTCTAACCGACAAAATTCTTTCCGAGAGCGATGAAGTTATTCATGACGCGATGCAACAAGGGTGGATGACGGAACCGCTACAACGCTGGCAAGATACACTTAAATCCCTCGAATTGGCGGGCTTCGTAAATATCAAAGAAATTAACCTTGAGGCCGAGGTGGCACCATCCACCCAAAAGTTATACAACACATGGAAGTTTTTCGGGTCAATGTTTGCACAATCTGGATGGGCCCACCAAAAATTCATGGATGGAGTTTTGAATTTCCATGAGGGTTTGCAACGGGGCATATTCACATACCGCTTAATCGTCGGGACCAAACCTGAATAGAAATTTACATTAATTCAGGATGGTCACAAGAAGGCAGGAATTGAATTTAAAGGGGTTTATGTACTTTATTCGTGGAGAATGACAGTTATTATTTGGGATTCATTGTTGAATCTAACTGCATGATTTCCTATTGAGATTATATATTAATATAGGATTAGATAATGTCAGAAAATTTTAAACCACAACCCGGCCAAATTTGTTGGAACGAGTTAAATGCCAGTGAAGTGGACGCAGCCAAGAAATTCTACTCGGAAGTTATGGGGTGGACTTACCAGGATATGGATATGCCAGATCATAACTTTACCTATACCGTGTTTATGAATAACGGAGTACCCGTTGCAGGTTTGATGAATACGGCAGATATGGAAGGTGGTGACCAAATCCCGCCGAATTGGTTCGTGTACTTGACTATTGCCGATATGGATGAAGCATTGGTGAAAGTTAAAGCCAATGGAGGGGCAGTTATGCGCGAGCCATTTTTCGTAGAAAATATGGGTACAATCGCCATAGTTGTGGATGCCGCCAAAGCAGTCGTTGGCTTGGTTGAACCCCAATAGGAAAAATTTACAGGTTTTCAGATTGGGGCATGCCCAGAATATGAAAGCCCCCGTCAACCTTGATGATTTCACCTGTTGTCGAGGCACCATAATCTGATGCCAGGTAAACGGCAGTTCCGCCTACATGTTCCAGGGAGGAATTGGCACCAAGTGGTGCATTGGTTTCGGTATGGCGGAAAGTCTTTCGAGCTGACCCGATGGCTGCTCCGGCCAGGGTTTTCATTGGGCCGGGACTGATAGCGTTGACCCTGATCCCATCCTTTCCAAGGTCATTGGCCAAATATTTGACGGTAGACTCAAGAGCTGCCTTGGTAACCCCCATTACATTGTAGTTCGGGGTTACCCGATTGGATCCGATAAAGGTAAGGGTAATTATAGACCCGCCGTTTTTCATGAAGGGTACAGACCTACGTGCCAGGTCTATCAGAGAATAACAAGAGATATTGAGAGAGTTTAGGAAATTTTCTTTCGAGGTGTTGATAAAGTTCCCAGTTAGCTCTGACTTATCGGAAAAAGCAATGGCGTGCACCAGAAAATCCAAGCTTCCCCAAGTACCTTCGATTTCCTTAAAGAGGTTATCGAGAGAATCCGAATTCAGTGCATCAGCTTCAACAATAATTTCGGAATTAATCTTTTCCCCCAGAGGAATTACTCTCTTTCCCAGTTGTTCCTTCTGATAGTTAAGGGCAATTTTTGCACCTGACTTGTGCATTTCCCTGGCAATACCCCAAGCAATTGATCTTTCATTTGCGACCCCAAACACCAAGCCCTTTTTGTTCTCAAGAAGGTGGGTCATAGGAAATCAATCCCTTACTCTCCCAAAAGTTAAGGTGGAGTTGGTTCCTCCAAACCCAAAACTGTTGGACATAACGGTATCAAGGTCAACATTCTCAACAAGGGAGGTTGTAATTTCCCCCTCATTAATACCAGGATCCAGTTCATTGACATTGGCCGAGGCAGCGACAAAACGTTCAGAAAGCATAATTAGGGAATAGATGGCTTCATGCACACCTGTAGCCCCTAAAGAGTGCCCGGTAAGGGATTTGGTTGAACTCAGATAAGGAAAATCCGAGGGGCCAAAAAGTTGCCTTATGGCTTCAACCTCAACTATATCACCAGCAGGTGTCGAGGTTCCATGGGCATTGATATAATCCACCTTGCGGTCTTCGAGATTAGCCAAGGCGAGTTTCATGGACCGCAATCCACCTTCGCCAGAAGGTGCTACCATGTCGTAGCCATCAGAGGTTGCACCATAACCCAGCAATTCGGCATAAATTCTGGCTCCTCTGGCTTTTGCTCTTTCGAATTCCTCCAAAACCAGAACCCCTGCACCTCCAGCTATGACAAAGCCATCTCGGGTGGCATCAAAAGGACGGGACGCTGTTTCAGGAGCATCGTTGTATTTGGAACTCAACGCTCCCATGGCATCAAACAAGCAGGAAAGGGTCCAATCCAGCTCTTCTCCTCCACCAGCAAAGACGATATCCTGCAAGCCAAATCTAATCTGTTCGAAGCCATTGCCAATACAATGGGCCGAGGTAGCACAGGCCGATGAAATCGAATAGTTTACTCCTTTGATTTTAAATGGAGTTGCCAAACAGGCTGAATTGGTGGATGACATACATCTGGTTACCATGAAGGGACCAATTCTTCGGGGGCTTTTCCTTTCCGAGACAATTTTATGGGCGATATGAAAATTCGAAGTAGAGGGACCTCCAGAACCCATTACAAGACCTGTCCGCTCATTGGACACTTCGTTTTCTTCCAGGCCGGAATCTTGAATTGCCTGTTCCATAGCCAGGTAATTGTAGGAAGCACCAGGGCCCATGAAACGAAGTTGTCTCTTATTGATATGATCGGCAAGATTTAATTTTATATTGCCATGAACGTGGCTCCGGAAGCCATTTTCAGCATATTCCTCAGCGAATTCTATGCCGGATTTACCCTCACGTAGGGAATTGGTAACTTCTTCAGAATTGTTACCAATTGGCGATATGATCCCAATCCCTGTTACAACTACTCTTCGCATGGACAATCCGCTTCCTAAATTCGTTAATCTACTGTGAACAACCCGACTTTCATCCCGGTGGATCGATAAAATTCCTTACCGTCAGCAAACATTCTACCATTTGATATGCCAAGTTTTAACTTGCGGTCAATCACCCGGGTAAAATCAACACAATAGGTCAAGAGCTTGCAATCCGGAGTTACCATGTCGGTAAATTTTACTTCACCAACACC
Source organism: Paracoccaceae bacterium (assembly GCA_963668325.1). Lineage (GTDB taxonomy): Bacteria > Pseudomonadota > Alphaproteobacteria > Rhodobacterales > Rhodobacteraceae > MPNP01. The sequence goes on along the minus strand of OY764222.1, from coordinate 3,203,528 downwards.
TAGGGCACGACCTCGGCCAGGAAATCCTCGCCACCCAAGATTAAACCCGGTCAATTGCCATAAAGCATCTAACCCGAGACATCCGGGCATAACTGGATCGCCGACAAAATGGCAGTCAAAAAACCATAAATCCGGTCGAATATCCAATTCAGCCACGGCATGGCCCTTACCATGCAGTCCACCATCACTTGAAACCTCAGTTATGCGGTCGAACATTAACATCGGCGGAAGTGGAAGTTGGGCATTGCCGGGTCCGAACAGATTTCCTTTTGCACATTCTATCAATCCGTCGAGATCATATGAATTAGGGTAATTGGTCATGTTATTATGGATTGGCTTTCGAACATAGGAGGAAATAATTTAAAGGTTCTTAAATTGAGCCCTATTCACAAAATCCGTATTTTTACAAACATTGAGGATTAAACAGAAAATTCTATCCGACATTATTGTTTCAACATAAAAATTTTATAGAAAAACACAAGCCTAAAACCGCTCACTATCCTATGGGTTTTAGGGCGGATAGTGTAAAAGGTTTCTTGGAGAGTTGATTGCTTGATGAGGTTTATTTTGAATTTGAAGAAAACAGAAAAATTATCGCTTGAAGTGGAAAAAGATGTTTTACCTCGATGTTTTGGAAGTGGTATCGGCAAAGAGTTTTACGCTGACTACCATGACAATGAATGGGGTGTCCCTGTGCATGATGATTCAAAATTATTTGAAATGCTTGTTCTTGAAGGCGCTCAAGCCGGCCTTAGTTGGGAAACAATCCTGCAAAGAAGGTTGGGTTATCAGGAAATCTTTTTTCACTTTGATATTGCACGGGTGGCTTCATTAAGCGATGACTATCTTGAGGCAATAAGATCAGACCCAAGAATTATCAGGAACAAACTAAAAATATTTTCGGCTAGAAAAAATGCTCAGGTTGCTCTCGCCATAATCAAGGATTTTGGCTCATTTAATGATTATCTGTGGGGTTTTGTTGATGGTAGACCTATCAAGAACCATTGGGATAAAATGGCGGAGGTACCTGTAACCACGAAAATAAGTGATGAACTATCCAGGGACCTGAAGAAAAGGGGAATGAGTTTTGTCGGATCAACCATCATTTATGCCTACATGCAAGCTGTCGGCATGGTGAATGACCATATTACCACCTGCTGGAAATATCAGCCGGATTGAACCTGACCAAAAAGATTATTTCTGGATGTTGGAGTAAATATCCCTAAACCTGAATCCCACATCGGCCAAGGGCAAGAACCAGGGGGTGCCGTTATAGTACCATTTTGTTGGCATGTCGATTTCAGCAAAGGCAGTTTTACCTTCTGGTTTCCCCAGGATGCGATTGGCCACCTTATATCCCAGCCATGGGGCCATGCCATTTCCATTGCCACAGTACCCCATAGCATGCCAGACATTGGCTAACTTCCCTACATGGGGAAGCATTTCAAAGGTGAAACCCGTTTTACCCCACCAGGCATGGGTAATTCCAACATTCCTGAGTTCAGGGAAAATACCTCCAAGCAACATACGTAGCTGGTTCTCAAAAAATTTGTCCGGTGTTTTGAACATGGCAGCTCTTCCACCAAAAACTATTCTTTTTCTATCTGGTGAAGGACGGAAGTAACAATGTCTTTCACGGGTTTCCACTATCATCTTCAGGCCAGGAAACAAGTCTCTTACCCGATTTTCGCCCAAGGTTTCGGTTACAATAATAAAACTGGGAATCGGAAAGATTCGCTTGCTTAAAGCACCGAAATTTGTAGGTGTATACCCATTCGTGGCCATCAGGACTTCTTTGGCCTTAACCGTACCTCTTGGGGTTTTAACAGAATGTCCCCCTGATTCGAAATACAATTTTTCGACTGGGGTATCCCCCTGGATGACAACACCATTTTTCAAAGCGCTGTCTTTGATGCCATAAACCCATTTGGCTGGATTTATTCCGCCATGGAGTTGGTAAGAAATTCCACCATGATAGGCATTGCTGGCGACTTCCTCTTTCTGCTGGGTAGGTGAAACCACCTCAGCCTGTACTGGAATTAAATCTTTTAGCTGGTCCAGTTGACGGGCATAGGAATCATAATCAGTCGTTTTCCAGAAAGCCTGAAACCGACCGGTCTCCTGGAAATCACAAGCAATATTTTCAGTTGCCATGAGGTCTTTGGCAAAAAGTGTTGAATCGATGTGCATTTCCTGGAGTAATCGTGTGGCCAGGTCTCTACCGTATTTACCAATGAGCAGGTCAACTGGGACCCGATGCCCGCCACCGATCATCCCGCCATTTCTGGAACTTGCCCCCATACAGGGTGTAATTCTATCGAGGACGAGAACCTCTTTATTTGCTTTGGCCAAAAACAGTGCTGCGGTTAACCCCGTCAAGCCAGCTCCAATCACGACAACATCAACTTCCCTGGGAAGGGGAATTTCTGCAACTGGTTGTGGTTTACCAGCACTTTCCCACCAAAAGGGTTCCTTAATCAGGTTTGCCATTCGTTTTTTCCTAAAATGTTTCTAATCCGGGACCTAACGGCAGGAGCTTCTTCTAGATATACGCTGTTGAGAAGTTCAATCACTTCCTTTTTGTAAACCGGGTGGCAAGCTTGGAGATGATAAAGCCCGTTATAAGCCCAAGCCCTTATGAACTTATTTTTTTCTGTAACCAATTGCAGCAAGAAAATTCTGGTTTCGGCAGCTTTTGCCTTTGCAATGGGTATTTTGGGAAGAATTTGCAGTAGATGCAATCTTGCCTCCCAATGGGTAACCATGGGTAGTAGAGCAAGAATTTTTTCCTGCCTGTCGGGAGGAGGTTGGTTTCCTTCCTCAATATATCGCTTGAGCAACCATGAATTTGCCACTTCAAATTCATCTTCGGGAATAAACTCCAGCACATTATCCAGAAAGTTATCTTCCTGATGATGAAGCTGAAAGTACTTTTCGAGTTGTTTAAGGTCTATTGGGTGTTTGTTACTCAAGGATTTTTAGGATCTATTGGCTTTCAACAAAGGTTTTGAAATCGGTCATGTATTTTCTGGTTTGTTTTTTGAAGGCACCCGGCATCAGGTAGGACATTAATTTCATGACCAATCCCTTACACTCAAAATAGGATTGGGCCACCAACCTTGTGGAAGTAGGAGTGCGTTCACTAAACCAGAAATCCATTATATTTATGTTGCCAGAAGCATCATACTGTATCTGGCAATGATCAGGTAAGGCGTTGATCACCAGAGTTTCGGTCATTTCCATGGTTTTTTTACCCATGGATACCACGATTTTATAACGACTTCCTTCTTCGCCAGAGTTCCCTTCCAGCAATTCAGTGCTAATCAATTGAGGTTGCCATTCCTTAAAATTATCTCGATCCTGCATTAACCGAGCAACTTCTTCTCTGGGCTTGTTGATATCAATTTCCAATGAGTATTTCATGGTGAACCTCGGTTGAGTATTTATTTGACGGCGCCCAGGGTCAAGCCGGCAATAAAATGTTTTTGCATGAGAAAGAACATGGCTACGGGTGGAAGTGCCGCAACAATAGAACCGGCAGATATGAGGTGCCAGGCGGCAATCCACTGGCCATTGAGTGAATAAAGGCCAGCCGTGATGGGTTGTGAATCCACACCCTGGGTCAAAACTGTTGCCCAGAAATAGTCGTTCCAGATAAAGGTAAAGATCAAGACACTCAAAGCAGCAATGGCTGGTTTCATCAGGGGTAATACCACAAACCAGAATATCCGGATTTCAGAAACCCCTTCAACCCTGGCTGCTTCAATCAGTTCCCGGGGAAGGGCCCTGATGAAGTTGCGCATAAAAAGAGTACAAAAGCCTGTTTGAAAGGCAATGTGAAACATGGCCAAACCCGTGGTTGTATTGTAAATCCCCAATTGCAAGGTTAAATCACGAACGGGAACCATCAGGATCTGAAAAGGTACGAAGTTGCCGGCAATAAACATAAAAAAGACCAGCAGATTGGACCTGAACTGATATACAGCCAGGGCAAATCCAGTCATGCATGACAAAGCAACAGCACCAATGACCGTGGGTATGGTTACTCGAAAACTGTTGAATAGGTATTTGCCCAGGGGGGTATTCTCAAAAATCGAGGTGTAGTTGTCCACCAGGTTGATTGAGGTTGGCCAGCCCCAATAGTTTCCTGCTGTAATATCTCCTGCGGACCGGACGGAAGTCAAAAATACAGCGATGAGAGGCAAGAGCCAAAGTATTAACGCAATCGGGAGTGCTACCTTATAAATCCACTGAAGTGGAAGTGTTCTTCTTTCTATGGGTGCCGGAAACATCTAATGCCCCTTCTCATCACGATACATCTTGTAGAGAAAGAAACTGATGTAAACAATCATGATCAGGAACAGAACAACAGCTATCGCCGCCCCATATCCCATCCTAAAGCCATACTCGGAGAAGGCTTTCTCATACATGTAATAACCCAGTACTCGGCTTGAACCCCAAGGTCCACCCTTGGTCATAATCGAGACCAGGTCAAAAGACCGTAAGGCACCGATGACAGTTACAACTATGGCAATGAAGGTCGCTGGTTTTAGTTGCGGCAACACAACATACCATAGCATTTTCCATCCCTTGGCATTGTCAAGCCGGCCTGCTTCAATCTGTTCGGGATCAACCGCATTCAAACCTGTGAGGTACAATATCATACAGTATGCAGTTTGCGGCCAAAGGCCAGCAAGGATAATCCCGTAGGTTACATATCGTTCATCAGCTAACACCGGTATGGAAGCGAACCCCATACCATTCAGGATAATATTCATCAAGCCGTTGGTTGGATCATAAAACCAGCTGAAGACCAAACCAACAACTACCTGGCTAATAACAAAAGGAAAAAAGAATAGGGATTTATAGAGCCTGATACCCCATACGGTCTGGTTTAGAAATAGTGCAATGAATAAACCGGCGGGTATGGCAAGCAAATAGAGGACTAGCCAAATAACATTGTTTTTAAGCGATGTATAAAAGGCGTCGTCATCAACAAGTTCAAAATAATTTCCCAAGCCAATGTAGGTTTTTTCACCCAGCCCATCCCACTGGTAGAAGGAAATATTAATTGATTGAAAGATTGGGAGGATCACATAAATCAGAAAGACAAAAACCCCAGGTGCTAGAAACAGCCAAGGTGCGAGTGTCCTCTGAGAAAGGCCAAATAGCCGCATTAATGATCCTGTAAGGTGTATGAACACTACAGCCGAAGCTGTAGTGTTCGGTTGTTAATTATTGGTAAATCCTTTGCCGGGCTTTTTCCAATCGTTCAAGGATATCATCAAGCCGGTCTGGCTTAACCATGAATTCCTGGAAACCCTGCATACCTTCGGCTGCCATTTCAGCCGGAGCATCGCGGTCAAAGAACTGTGCTATACCACCATCAGCGGCTGAAAGCATTGCAAAACCTGCTTCCAGAAACTTGTCATCAGCTACTTCTGAACCCGAATTAATCGGTAGCTGGCCCAAAGTGGCATTGATCTGGGTTTGGACATCAGCACGAGCAATATAGGCCAGGAATTTCCGGGCATTTTCCTTGTTCTGAGCGTTGGACGGAATATGGACGGTATCGGTCGGTGCTTCCTCGGCAACCGCAATTCCCGGTGTAATCATCGGAAACTGGAAGAAGCCCAACTGGTCATCCGTCAAGCCTGCTTCACGTAGTGGTGCAACGGAGAAATTACCCATGACGTACATGGCAGCATCACCATTAACCATTGGAGCAAGAGCTTCTTGCCAAGTGTAGGCGGCATGATTTTCCAGGAAGAAACCAGCTTGGACAATTTCTCTCCAGTTCTCCATGGTGGCTCGTACCCGATCATCAGTCCAGGGGATTTCACCTCGGGTCAATGCCATATGGAAATCATAGCCATTGGTACGCAAATTGATGTAGTCAAATACACCCGCCGCGGTCCAAAGGTATTTGGTGCCAATTGTAATTGGCGTAATTCCATTCTCTAGCAGTGTTGCGCCAGCTAGCGTAAATTCTTTCCAATTGGTCGGGACTTCAATTCCCAAATCCTCAAAAATATCCTTACGGTAATAAACACCCCATTGATAATAGGTATAGGGCACACCCCAGATTTCACCATCAATGGTCATGGATGGCAGAGCAGACTTCAAAGACTCATCAAGTCCCTCGGCTGCCCAAACATCGCCGACAGGTTCAAAAAGACCTGCATTTACATAAGGCAACATACGGTTACCTGCATACCAGTTAGCAATATCTGGTGCATCGGCTGTCAAAAAGTTCCGGATGGAGGTTTTGTAACCCTCATGGTCAAATAGATTCCAGGTCACTTCAATATCAGGGTTCTCCGCCTTGAAGCCTTCAATCAGATCTTCAAAAGCTTTTTTGGGAGCTGGGTCTGAAGTATCTGTATTGATAACCAATTCGCTTGCGGACACTGATCCCCCAATGGCAATAACAGCGACGGCAGTCAATAACTGCTTAATATTCGATTTCATTTCTTCTCCTAACAAAGTATAAAAATATCATCAACAAGTAGTTAATTCCGCATTATAATTCAAATAGAAGTGCAATTTTAGGCAGAGGACCGGGGATTAATGTTGTCATTGCCGGCTTTTTTTGATCAATCGGAGTGCGAATGGATTGGTAACACATTGATTAATGTTGTTTGGTCGAGATTAATGCCTAGATGTTAGTCAGATATTGCAGTAGGTCTTTAGGAAGGTATTGATGTCAGGAGTTAAATTAGAGTCAGTTTACAAGAACTATGGTGATGTCGAAGTCATCCACGGCATAGACTTGGATATTAGCGATGGTGAATTCTGTGTGTTTGTCGGACCCTCGGGATGTGGTAAATCAACCCTCCTGAGAATGATCGCTGGTTTGGAGGAAACAACTAAAGGCAACGTCCATATCGGACAAAGGGATGTTACCAATGCAGATGCTGCTGACCGTGGGATAGCCATGGTTTTTCAGACCTATGCCCTTTATCCCCACATGACCGTAGAGCAAAACCTTGGCTTTGGTCTAAAAATGAACAAGGTTCCTAAAGCTGAGATTGATAAAAAAGTCCAGGAAGCCGCCGATATTCTGAAGTTATCAGAATACCTCCACCGGAAACCCAAGGCACTTTCTGGTGGCCAAAGGCAAAGGGTTGCCATTGGGCGTGCAATTGTAAGAGGACCTGAAGTATTCCTTTTTGACGAGCCCTTGTCAAATCTGGATGCTGAACTGCGGGTTGAAATGCGGGTTGAAATTGCCCGTCTCCATCAGGAGATGGATGTCACAATGATCTATGTCACACACGACCAGGTTGAAGCCATGACATTGGCGGATAAAATAGTAGTCCTGAGAGATGGAATCGTTGAACAGGTCGGTGCACCAATGGAGCTATACAATAATCCCTCAAACAAGTTTGTGGCCGGATTTATTGGCTCTCCCAGCATGAATTTCCTGGCTGGATCGGTTAAAGATGGGGGAGTTCAAATAAGTGCTCTGGGCAATCAGGTTTATAAAACACAGTCAACCCTACCGAAGGAAGGCACATCAGTAATTATTGGCTTGCGCCCACAAGACCTTTCCATAAATACGGGTGATTCCGAAATTGTTACTGAATTGTCTGAAAAATTGGGTGGGGTAACCTATGACTACCTCCAGACACCTACCAATGAAAGAATTGTTGTAGAGACAAAGGGGGAAGGTACAACTGCACCCCAAACGCCGGTAAATCTTGTCTTTGAAGATCAAGCAATTTATCTGTTTGACAAATCAACTGAGGCTCGAATTTATTGAAACCGTTCTGGCTTGAACCAGCCTGTTCAAGGGGAGATTCAAGGAGGGTTTCAATAACAGGAACGAAAGTATACAGTCCCTCCACTTGAATATTATTCCATCTTGGTACTAACTTCCCTGGAATTATTAGAGGTCAGCGTACCATGGGCTGGAAGTTAGCAATGGGCTGTTTCCCTTCTTGCATTAATTACCTACATAAGTTGTAAAGTTCATTCCATTATTGCCGATACTTGTTCAATTAACCGAACACTCAGGAGAAAAGGAGTTATGAATAGCTTTGATTTAATTTGTCTTGGTGAACCCATGGTAGAATTTAATCAACAATCTGCAGGCATGTACCGTATCGGTATAGGCGGAGATGTCTCCAATGTAGCAATTTCAGCAGCCCAACATGGTGCCAAAACTGCTTTTATCAGCCGGTTGGGAAAAGATATTTTTGGCGCTGAAATCATCAAGAAATGGCAATCAGAGAGTGTTGATTATTCAAATGTAGAATCAATCCCAGGGGAGGAGACTGGTGTATATTTTGTAACCCATGGTCCCGAAGGTCATAAGTTCAGTTATCGAAGGGCCAACTCGGCCGCAAGTAAATTTCAACCATCGGCACTGCCAAGAGAGGCTATTTGTGCAAGTTCGGTTTTTTATGCTTCGGGGATCAATCTGGCAATTAGTGAATCAATGCATAAGGCAACGCATGATGCTATTCTCTTGGCTAAGGAATGTTCTACTACGGTAGCCTTTGACCCCAATCTGAGAACAACCCTTTGGCCTATTGATCAAGCGAGGGAGGCAATTCATGATACATTCAAATATTGCAGCATTGCCCTGCCAAGTTTGGAAGATGCCCAACAACTGACTGGTTTGACAACCCCAAGCCATATTTGTGAATACTATCATAAGTTGGGCCCCAAAACAGTAGTCTTAACACTCGGCAAGAACGGGGTCTATTTGTCAGAAGATGGAAACCCCACATTGCTTCCGGGTCAAGAAGTTGAGTCGGTTGATGCAACTGGTGCTGGTGATTGCTTTAATGGTGCTTTTCTTGCAACATGGATTAAAACCAATTGTTTTAAAACGGCCGCAGAAGTGGCCAATATCGCGGCCGCAAAATCAACCACTAAATTTGGGGCATTGAGTTAACTGCCCAAGCATACCAGAATAAACTGATTGGGCACTGCTCGAAGGCTCTAATTTGGGCAGAATGCACCATCATTGAATTCTGGTCCAGTCAGCGATATTCCATAGCTCAGCATCCCAAGGATTCAGTTTTACACCTTCCAAGGTGTTGGCGTGGGCTGAAACATTGCCTCGGTGGACCAATGGAATAAGTATGTATTCCTGGATCAATTTGTCATTCATTGCCTTGGCCAATTCAATTCTTCGGTTGAATTGCCCAGTGCCTTCCAATTCATCAACAAGGGCATCATAAGCGGGATCACAAAATCGTGGTATGTTGATACCCAACCATTGAGATTGAGGGGAAGGTTCCTGCCCGCATTTCCATGTAACCAGAGTTGACTCCGGATCTGTCCCTTCGGAGGATCTGGTATACATTTGGAGGTCAGCATAAAATTTCAGGTAGGTGTCGGGATTATCAGGGTCGCCACCAAAAAAGACCGAGGCATCAATATTCCTAAGTTCGGTTTCCACACCGATTTCTGACCACCATTGCTTGATAAGAGCTTGAAAATTCTGCCGAACTGAGTTTGTCGAAGTTTGAAAAAGGACTGATAGTCTTATGTCATCCTTGGTTCTGACACCATCAGTACCCTTTAACCAACCAGCGTTATCAAGTAATTTATTTGCTTCAGCCAAATCTTGAACCAAGCAGGAATCATTATTGGTTGAGGCATAGTATGATGGTGCGGCAAGAATATTACAGGTCGGTTGCCCGGTAAAACCATAACCAATTTCATTCAAGATGTTTCGATCAATTGCCAGGGATAAGGCTTTACGAACAGTGATGTCACTTAGAAAAGGGTGAGGATAAGCACGGGTAGACCTTTCCTCGCCAAGGGTCGGGTCAGGATTTGTCAAATTGACGATAATTCCTTCAACGGATGATCCAAAAGATGAGACAATCTTACCTTTTCCTGGAGCTTCCAGTTGAGATAGAATGGTTGGAGGAAGTTGCAGGTTCCAAGCATAGTCAAATTCGCCTGTCTCAAGAACTGCACGACCTGCAGCCATTGCATCGCCACCGCCCTTGAATGTCACCTTGACAAATCCAGGCTTGTTAGGTTGTCGGTAGTTTTCATTGGCCTCAAGCAACATAACGTCGTTGGGACGAAATTCAGTTACAATAAACGGCCCCGTCCCAATGGGAGAAAAGTTCTGTTTACTACAACCAAGGGCATTTTCTCCCAAACATTCAAAAAATTGTTTCTTTGGCAATATCGGATGGGTAGATCCAACAAAGGCCACATATGGAAAGGGCTTGGGTCCGTTGAAAGTAATGATTATAGTCAATTTGTCTACGGCCTTGATGGTAACAATATTCTCAAAACCTGCTTCTCTAGTACACCCACTTTCAGGATGAGTACAATACTCGTAAGTGAAAAGGATATCTTCTGCTGTAACGGGAGTACCATCTGACCACAATAGATCATCCCGTAGAATCCAGGTGATTGACGTAAGGTCAGGTGATACACCCCCATTACCAACCGTTGGTATTGATTTTGCCAGCCAGGGAATCAAGTTCCCATCCTGATCAAAACGTGCCAAGGGCTCAAGAACCAAAGATGATGCTTCGATTTCTTTCAATCCACCAGAAAGATATGGATTCATGAGTGAAGGTGCTTGCCAAAACAGAATCTTTAGATGCCCTGAAGACCCTCTTTCAGCATGTACACCTGCGAATATGCTGATTCCAAAAATTATACCTGAAATGAGTATTAATGTTTTCATCTTTCCCATATTACTTGCCAAGCCCAAAAAGAAAATTACCTTGAATTCATAGTTGGGAAAGAAAAGCGTTAAAGTTAATTCCGAAGAGGAATGTAGGTTCGTTTAACCGCAAGGGAGATATACATGACCAAAAAACTTCGAAGCCAGGAATGGTATGGTAAACAGGATAAGGATGGGTTTGTCCATCGGAGCTGGATGAAAAATCAAGGATTCCCGGCCCATGTCTTTGATGGAAGGCCAATTATTGGAATTTGTAATACATGGTCTGAACTCACCCCCTGTAATTCTGGATTAAGAATTCTGGCCGAAGCTGTGAAAAGGGGCGTTTGGGAATCCGGCGGCTTTCCTGTTGAGTTTCCTGTAACTTCCCTGGGCGAAACTCAAATCCGACCAACAGCAATGCTTTTCAGAAACCTCCTTTCAATGGATGTGGAGGAGTGTATCCGGGGCTATGGCATGGATGGTGTTGTGCTTCTTGGTGGCTGTGATAAAACCACACCAGGCCAGGTTATGGGGGCCGCTTCGGTCGATTTGCCAACAATAGTTGTTTCCGCCGGTCCAATGTTAAACGGCAAATTCAGGGGAAAAGACATCGGGTCTGGAACTCATGTCTGGAAATTTTCAGAGGATGTCAGAGCTGGCAAGATGACCCTGAATGATTTTATTGCTGCCGAAGCAGGCAATAGTCGTTCGGCCGGTGTGTGTATGACTATGGGAACTGCTTCAACCATGGCAAGTCTAATGGAGGCCTTGGGCCTAAGTTTGCCAACCAATGCAGCTCTTCCAGCGGTTGATGCCAGAAGGACGGCGCTGGCTCACATTTCAGGTAAAACAATTGTTGATATGGTCAAACAGGACCTAAAACTTTCAAAAATACTTACCAGAGAAAGTTTTGAGAATGCCATTATCACGAATGCGGCAATTGGCGGTTCGACCAACGCTGTAGTCCATTTGCTGGCGATAGCAGGCCGCATGGGTATCGAATTACAGCTCGAGGATTTTGAGTTGGGATCAGAGATTCCTCTCCTGGTCAATTGTATGCCATCTGGAAAATATTTGATGGAGGATTTTTGCTATGCTGGCGGGCTACCAGCAGTACTAGCCGAACTTAATGCCTTTTTACGCCCCGCAAATACGGTTCTCAACAAAGATATAAAACATTATGCCGATGGTGCTGAATGCTATAACAGGGATGTCATTTTCCCCTTCAGCAAACCTCTCAAGGATAGTGCCGGAATAAAGGTACTCAGGGGATCACTTGCCCCTGATGGTGCAATAATCAAGCCTTCAGCTGCGACACCAGAGTTATTGGTTCATGAAGCACCGGCCTTTGTCTTTGAAAACATAGAACATCTGAAAGAGCTTATAGACGATCCTTCCTTGCCCGTTGATGAAAATACCATTCTCGTCCTCAAGGGATGTGGCCCCAAGGGCTATCCGGGAATGCCGGAGGTAGGTAATATGCCTATTCCAAAAGCATTGGCTGAAAAGGGAATAAGGGATATGGTCAGGATTTCTGATGCCCGAATGTCGGGTACGGCATTTGGTACCGTAGTCTTGCATACAGCTCCCGAATCCCAGGTAGGTGGCCCACTTTCCCTGGTTAAAACAGGCGATCGAATTCGAATGGATGTAGGGAAGGGGATTCTGGACTTGTTGGTTTCCGAAGAAGAGTTAAACCAGCGAAGAAAAAGTTGGAAGCCGGATGAACCCCGATATCAACGTGGATACGCCAAACTATATGTTGATCATGTTTTGCAGGCCAATAAAGGAGCTGATATGGACTTTCTCTTGGGCAAGGATACCAGACCAGTATTGCGAGAAAGCCATTAAAGCAACCAAGCTGTTTGCTAAAGCAAGGATAGGACATGAATGAAGAATTGCAATTACCTCCCTTAGGGTCTTTGGACAGGTATCAGGAGTTGATGAAGGTTGTTCGGAACAGGGTAACCGTCAGAAAGTTCGACCAGGATTACAAGGTACCTGAAGACCATTTTAAACTCATTATCGATGCGGCTCGGCATGCTCCTTCTGGAGCCAATGTTCAACCCTGGCATTATATTATTGTCGAAGAGCAAAAGACCAAGGATGCCATTACAGAATACTTTGTTTCAGAACAAAGGTTCAGGGCCAAGGAAAAAATGAAATTTCCAACCCCGGATTATCGTGGATTGGCGACAGCCCCGGGGTTTATAGTAGTTTGTTCCGACATGCGGTGGGTTCAAGCATTTCCAGTATTTCGGGAGGGATATGAAAAGGATGAAAACCTTGCTGAAATGTATAAGGAGAATGCTGAACGCATCCTTCTGCAATCGGTCGCAGCGTCAACAATGTCGGCCCATTTGGCTGCTGCTGCTTTAGGTTATTGTGTCTGGTGGGTAACGGCAATCGGTCAGGAAAGAGCCCAAGAAGCAATTCGGCCAATTCTAGGGATACCCAAGGAAATTTCTGTCTTGGACATTTTCCTTTTTGGGCCACCAGCACAAAAGCCTTACAAGCGATGGAAAAAAAGCCAAGAAGAAATTGTAAGTCGGGGGAGTTATGATGTGGAACGTTGTTTCATCACGGATGAAGAAATCCAGAATTGGATTAAAGTGCGACGACACAAGGTAATGTACAGGGACAAGAAAAATATAGATTGATTTTCGCTGGTCTGAATTGAAGGGTTACAAACTCCATCATCCTACTGAATGGCATCATGTATATCGGATTGAGGTGATTTAGAAACTGATTGTTTCCAGGGAGGCGATGCCATCGGCAGGAGGTCTTGGTTAATTCCCAACCCAACTTCCGAACGGGGGTCAGGTTCCGCGGGTGTCATGATAACCTTGACCGAAATCGACATGTTACCACCGCCAAAAATCACACCCCGAGTTGGTGCTACATCAGAATAGTCACGTCCTTGGGCTACTCTAACAAAACGATGATCAACCACTGAGTCGTTGGTGGGGTCTAGCCCGATCCAGCCGGTCCCAGGTAACCAGAATTCCGGCCAGGCATGACTGGCAACTTCACGGCTGTACGAATGGGAGGTAGAAGCAATATACAGGTAACCTGATACATATCGGCAGGGAATTCCCCAATTTCGGCCCAGTGCCAGCATGGCATGGGTGTAATCCTGACAAACTCCCTTGCCATTTTCAAGAAAATACTCGAGGGGCGACTCGACGGAAGTACTGCCAGGTTCATAATCAAGGTGATCGTTCAAATCTGAACAGAGTGTTCTTAAAGTGCTTAGGGGATCTGGCCCCTGCTTGAAGCCATGCTTCTTGATAAAATTTTCCAGCGGCTCCCCTGGATAGACCAGCTTGCTTGGGGCAAGAAAATGCCAGAGTTTGGCCCGCTTGGCCTGATTTCGCAATTCATCCCAGGAACCTGATTGCAATGTATCCAGGTCAAGACCATCAGAGGTATTGACCAGGGAAGTGGATCTTACCTGCGTCTTCTTTGATTCCTTAAAGATACTTACCGTATGACAAACATTTCCAAAGCTATCCAAACAAGCAACAGGATTTGCCTGGGGTTCAGTGGTCAGCGAAAATGACCGAAGGTGCTGGCCACGATCATTACGTGGTTGCAAGCGAACCAGCATGACTTTGTTTTTGACGGGTTCTTCGTATTCAAAGTACGTATCATGCTGGATTGAAAATCGTTTTGGCGATGCTGTATTCATGTTCCTGAGGTGTTCTGGATTGGATAATTAAAATAGGCTTTATTGATCTGGTTGTCGATTTCAATTACCCCAGTACTGATTTGCTTGAGTATCTTCTGCAATGAAGAATCATCACTTTTGTCACGAACAGGCCAATTGTACTCAATAAGGGAACGGGTCTTGCCGATATGCCACTCAGCCTCACTTGTGTATCCGGTATCAGTGCTACCTGAAATAATCTCCAGAGTTTTCTGGATTTCACTTAGACCATGGCTGACTGAATTGGCCAATCGGGAATCACCTACCAAAAAATCAATAATTTTACTTGGCTGGTATTCAACTGAATGTAGACGGCGAAATGCGCTACGGGCTACACAAATTTCCAGCAAACCGCTCCAGTGTATTCCCCAAAGGGGGTCATCGGTAGGAAACAATCGAACATGGGCATCAAGTAAGGCACAGGTTAGTTGTATCCGCTCTACCTGTTGTCCAAGCCGAAAGAAATACCAACTGTGGTCCCTATACATGGTCGCATCGGCAATGCCGCAGAAAGTTCTTACAGCAACTGAGGATTTAACAAAGAAATCTTGTGGATGAGCTCTCCATATATCACGCAGCCTTGTGTTGTTCATTTCCAGATAGGAAACATTTAGAGTTGACCAGATTTCATGGCTGAGAATGTTGCGAATCTGGCGGGCATTTTCCCTGGCATTTTCGAAAAGACCTATAATAGCGTCTGGGTTTTCAGGTTCAAAAGTAAGGTCACCCACCAATGTATAAGCATCAAGCAGCATTACGAAGTTATCTTCCTGAATTGGCATCAGGTTTGCTCCAGCTGGTATACGACCAAGTGTGTTGTAAATCCGTAGCCAGCCCTTTTCTATGTCACCTGTAGGGTGATCATGGATCAAATCGAATTGGGAAACAAGCAAACGGCTAATGTGACCGGCCCGTTCGAGATATCGGCTCATCCAATAGAGATTCTGGGCATCAGTGGAAAGCAATATTAATGCTCCAGAACCCACACATCCTTGCCCCCACCACCTTGACTGGTGTTGACAACCAATGATCCAGGCCGCAGAGCAACCCGACCAAATGCACCTGGGACAATCCGAGTCTCTTTCCCTTGCAATATGAAAGGGCGCAGATCCACATGGCAGGGAATCGTGCCATTTTCCCCAAGGCTTGGGGAACGGGAAATATCAAGAGTCGGTTGAGAAATAAAATTTTCGGGTTCCGCCAGAATTTCCCGAATATAGTCATTTCGTTCTTCCTCGCTGGCATGGGGTCCAACCAACATACCATAGCCACCAGATTCCCCGACTTTCTTTACCACAAGTTTATCAAGATTATCCAAAGTGTACTCTAACTCTTCGGGTATACGACAGAGATGGGTCTCGACATTGGGTATGATTGGCTCCTCGGCCAGATAATAGCGGATCATATCCGGTACATAGAAATAGACAGCTTTATCATCAGCAACGCCGGTTCCTGGTGCATTGGCAATAGCGACATTGCCAAGCCTGAAGGCATGGAATAAACCAGGAACACCCAATTGTGAATCAGCACGAAACACCAGGGGGTCAATAAAGGTATCATCCAAACGTCGATAGATTACATCAACACGCCTTAGTCCTTGCGTTGTGCGCATATAGACAAAACCGTTATCCACAAGCAAATCATTTCCTTGGACCAATTCAATTCCCATGTCACGAGCAAGAAACATGTGTTCGTAATAAGCCGAGTTGTACACACCCGGGGTAAGTAGAACAATACATGGGTCAGTTACTCCCGACGGGCTGATTTCGGCAAGGCACTGGTGTAGTAAATTGGTATAATGGCCAATAGAAAGGACTGAATAACTCCTGTACAAAGTGCGCAAACTTGACCTGACAGCCTGGCGATTCGCCAACATATAGGAAACCCCGGAAGGTGATCGAAGATTATCCTCAAGAACCTTATAACCTTCATTGTCACGCACAAGATCTGATCCACATATTGAAACATGAACGTCATGAGGGAGAGTAACTCCGGCCATTTCTATTCGGTAATGGGGGCACCCATAAACAAGATCAACGGGAATAACCCCATCGGAAAGTATCCTGGCGTCGGTATAGATATCTGCCAAAAAACTATTCAGTGCCTTTAATCTTTGGGTAAGACCTTTCTCAAGAAAAGCCCATTCACTCCTTTCAATCAATCGGGGCAAAAAATCTATTGGGATAATTCTTTCCTGCGCCCCTTCTTCGCCATATACAGAAAACGTTATCCCATCATTCAGGAATGATCGTTCCGCTTGTTCCTGCATTTTGATAATCTGTTCGATCGGCATGGAATTCAGTGTTTCCCAAAGAATTCGGCAATGTTCTCGAGGTTTTCGGTCTTCATCGAACATTTCGTCATAGAAACGTGAGTTCATTTCATAGTTCGAAAATAAACCAGCGTCGGCATCCTCCTTAGTCTCGGAGGCTGAGGGGCTGTTAATTTCGTGATCTTTTGCCATGAGAAGTAACCATAGTCAATTTTTTACTGCTTTCAACAAACTACGAAATTGGATGGAAGTAGAGAAACAATTAGGATCCAAACTCATTGTTGAGGCTTTTCAGGGAGTTTCTCAAGGCCTCACATGAGGCTTTAGGGGTTCTCACCAACGTTTCATAATCAATATGAACCAGACCAAACCTTTTCCCATACCCCAAGGACCACTCGTAGTTGTCCAACAGAGACCAAATAAAATAACCCCTAACATCCACACCTTCTGAAATCACCTCTTTTACAACCCTAATATGATCTCTGAGGTATTTTTGTCTTACATCATCGTTAATTACTTTGGAGAACTCGTTTGAAATATCTGCCATGCCATTCTCGGTAACATAAATTGGCAAGCCCTTTGCGTAATCACTAGCCACCCATCGGAGGAAATGACCTAAACCCTCAGGATATATCTCCCAACCCATGCCTGTCTTGGGAAGGTCCCCATCTATTTCCATCCAACCTGGGAACTCCTCTTTACCTTTACCTATTAATTTACGGGTGTAGTAATTTATCCCGATCCAATCTACCGGCTCCCCGATTATGGTAAAATCGTCCTCCCAATTCTTGGGCAGGTGCTCCTCAAGATGGTATAGGGCTTCCTGGGGATATTCCCGATTTTGTACACCACCAAGGAACCACCTGTTATATATGGCATCGTACAATTGAGCCTTTGTTTTGGCCGGTTGGGAATTATCCGCCGGTTGGGAATATTCAAAATTTGCTATCAAACCGAGGTTATCAATATTTAATGCCCTCAGTGACTGCACAGCCGTACCATGAGCCAAGAGAACGTGGTGCATGGCTCTTGTTGTGGCCCTGATATCTCTTAAACCTGGTGCATGATCTCCCGTGAAATGACCCAACCAGGCAACGCACCAGGGCTCATTAATGGGTGCCACCGAATGTACCCTGTCACCTAGTACCTTTCCGACGGTTGTAGCAAATTGACCAAACCAGGAGGCTATATCCCGATTGACCCATCCACCCCGGTCGGCAAGATATGTTGGTAATTCCCAATGATACAGGGTCAGGAAAGGTTTCAATCCACAAGCCAACATTTCATCCACTAATCGATCATAGAAATCCAAACCCTCTTGATTCGGCGTTGTCATGTTTTCAGGAAAAATTCTGGCCCACGAGGTTGAAAATCGCCAAGCATCCAAACCTAGGGAAGAAACCAACTTGAAATCGTCCTTATATCGGTGAAAATGATCACAGGCAATGGCACCATTTTCCATGTTTTGTACATTGCCAGAGGTTGAAGCAAAGGTATCCCAGTGGGTCTTTCCAGCACCACCGTAACCATGTCCTTCTATCTGGTAACTTGATGAGGCTGTGCCGAAGACAAAATTTTTGGGAAAATCAGAACGATAAAATCCCAGGGTGGGACAAGGATTCAAATTTTTTGGTGGTATTTTTCCTTTGTGTCCCTTCGGTGGCCCCGTGGTTTCACCTACAATCAATTCTGATTCCCAAAGCTCATGATGGGGATTTTTCATCTTACCCTGAACCATGGATATAAGCATTTCAGCACACCGTCTTCCAGCCTTCCTGACCGAGGAGGTAAGAGCTGTAAATGCGGGAGTTCCCCCTTCATTACCTAAATAGGATAGCTTATCATCGTAAATGATTACTGAGATATCAGTGCCTAATTTCAGACCAAGTTCGAAGAGTGCCCTTCTAACTCCGATGGCAATAATCATTGAAGAGACCACGAATGCAGTCGGGGGATGTGCCAAACTCATAATTTCATGGACCGATTCATAGCCATATGGCACTGTCATCTCATTGGATTTCAAATAACCTGTTTTAGGAAACAAACCGTTCTTGGCAAGAGCGCTTTCAAAGCCCGCACGGCGGCGATAGGCAAAATCCATGGTTTCAAGACCGTTTAGGAGGGCAATATCGGTATGCCCCAAATCAATAAGGTATTGCGTCGCCTTTTGAAAAGCCCTGAAATTATCTACATCCATCCAAGAGTATTCTTCTTCGGCAGTAGAAACACGCCCATGAACCAGGAAGGGAATGCCGAGTTGTTGGAGAATAGAAATACGAAAATCCCTGAATCCTGGTGCTTGAACCAGAATCCCATCCACAATTCCTTGCTCGGCCATATCCTTGTAAGCTGCTGCGACATCTTCATCCTTTACAACTGAAAGATTCATATGATAGCCCGCTTTGGAATAAGCCTCACCAGCACCAGCCAGAAAATCAGAAAAAATTGGATTTACCATTTCGTTGTTTGCTGAAACGGGTATGACATGACCAATGGACCAGGATTTACCAGTCGCCAACCTCGTAGCAATCGGGTTGGGCCGATAATTCAATTGTTTGGCGGCTTCCATTACTTTTTCCCTGGTCTTTTCATTGACTTCAGGAAAGCCGTTCAAGGCTCTACTTACCGTACTTTGTGAAATACCGAGATGCTGTGCTAGTTTTTTTAAGGTCATGATCCTCAGATGAAATTATTGTTTTTGAAAATTTAAAAATAATGTTAAAAGTCATTTAAATTGCTTTGAAAAATATTCAAACGCTTTGACTTATTGTGAATAACACGGAGGAAATATGCGACTAATTAGTGTCCGCCCGAAAATGAATTAATTGTTCTCAAACCCTTTACAAGAGGGGATTTGGTATGCGAATCTTCTTTTCAAGATCGGTACTTAAATTTGTTTTTTTTCAAAATAAAGCCTGATCTTGCCCCAAAGCAACAATTCTTCGAGGTTAGAGCATGCGACAAACGATCCCCCAAAGACAACTTGGTGATGTTGGTATTGAGAACATTGCGTTGGATTACAAATCCAGGGATGACATCCCGGCCATCTTGATCGGGCTTCAGCATCTTTACACGGACAAGACCTTGCGGGAGCAACTTTTTGCTCTCCTGGAGGAGAAAATGGTTCCCAATGTCAATCACAAGTTGGGCCGACCCGGGATGGATTTGTGGCAGATCCTGGTGATGGGTGTCCTGATGCAGGGTTTGAATTGTGACTATGACCGTTTGCAAGATTTGGTCAATGAGCACAAAACCATTCGGAAGTTTCTTGGCCATTCTGATATTTTTGATGATAGCCGCTATTCCTACCAGTCGGTTGTTGATAATGTCACCCTGTTGTCGCCAGAGTTATTGGCCGCGGTTGGCAAGCTGGTTGTCGATAGTGGTCACCAAGTGTCAAAAAAAAAGCCTGGCGCACCATTGCGCGGGCGGTGTGATTCTTTTGTGGTCGAGACGGATGTGCATTATCCGACGGATGTCAATCTGTTATGGGATGCGATGCGTTGTCTTCTTCGTACGCTTGGTCGTGAGGCCAACGCTGCCCATATTGGTGGGTGGCGTCAATGTAAACATTTGAGGGCTTCGGTCAGGCGGAAGTTTCATGCGGTTCGGAAGACCAGGCGGGCCAGTCCGGAGGATGTAAGGGCTTATCTTGGCCAGTGTGGTGATCTTGTCACAAGGGCCGAAGAGACCTTGCTTGTGTTGCGTGTTGTGGGGATAACCAAGGACAAGGACTTGGTTGCCATGGCCAATTATTTTCGTCATGCCCGCCGTCAGATTGATCAGATTGATCGTCGTTTGCTGCAGGGCGAAACGATCCCCACGGCTGAAAAGGTCTATTCAATTTTTGAGGAACACACGCGATGGATCTCCAAAGGCAAGGCCGGAACGCCTGTTGAACTCGGCGTGCCGGTCTGCGTCCTGGAAGATGATTGTGGCTTTATCCTGCATCACCGGATCATGTGGGCCGGGAGCGATGTTGATCATGCCCAACCGATGATTGAGGAAACGCAGGCCCGCTTCCCGTCGCTTCGGGCCTGCAGTTTTGACCGTGGTTTTCACAGTCCGGCCAATCGGGTCCGTTTGGACGAACTTCTTGCTGACAATGTCCTTCCGCGCAAGGGTTATCTAACCAAGGCCGATAAAGAACGAGAAAGTGGCGCTAATTTTGTTGCCATGCGGAAGGAACATCCGGGGATAGAATCGAAAATCAATAGCCTTGAGCATCATGGTCTTGCCCGGGTTCGGGCGTATGGAGCTGATGGTTTTGAGCGTGTGGTTGCCTTGTCGGTGGTTGCCTGCAATATTCATCATTTGGGTCGTTTGTTACGTAGGAAGAAGAAAGACGAGCTGAAACGCTTGCTGGTGCGAGATAAACGACCACGCCTGGTGGCCTGACGAAACCACCTGCACCAAAATCCAAATAATCGTCCCCAAAGGACGGCCAGGGGAGGTCTGTCTTGACTTGGGAAAGATCGGATAATTTGTGGAAAAAGTTGTTCGAAAAGTTGTTTTTTTGTGGAAAACCAAGCTCGAAGCTGAAAATTTTTGTTCGGTGAAGGAATCTGGGAAAATGAAATTATGGCAATTTGCTAAAAATCAGGTATTTTCTGGGCAGACACTAATTAAAACGATGATAGCCAGTATTTTATGCTCGGGCTTGGCTGTATTTGGTAGTTCTGCACAAGATTTGATGTTTCCCGTAGGGGAAGGAAATTTTAACTGGGATAGCTATCACGAGTTTGCTGAAATGGACCTTTCAGGCGAGACTGTTTCTGTTTTTGGGCCTTGGCTTAATCAGGACAAGGCATTTGTAGAAAGTGTAACAGCCTATTTTGAAGCCGCCACAGGAGCTACTGTGGAATATGCTGGATCTGATTCTTTTGAACAGCAAATTCTAATTGATACGGAAGCAGGATCCCCACCCAATATAGCTGTTTTCCCGCAGCCCGGTTTGGCAGCAGATCTCGCTTCGAAGGGACTACTTTCGCCATTGGACCCGGCTATCGGTGATTGGGTTAGAGAAAATTACGCAGCTGGCCAATCATGGGTAGATCTTGGAACATATGCTGATGAGAATGGAAATGACCAACTCTATGGTTTCTTCTACAAGGTGGATGTAAAATCCTTGGTGTGGTACGTACCTGAGAATTTCGAGGATGCCGGTTATGAAGTTCCAACTACCATGGAGGAACTTAAAGCTCTTGCTGACCAAATGGTAGCTGATGGTGAAACTCCCTGGTGCATTGGTCTGGGTTCAGGTGGTGCTACGGGATGGCCTGCAACCGACTGGGTTGAAGATCTGATGCTGAGAACACAAACACCGGAGGTTTATGACGCTTGGGTAGATAATTCCATGAAATTCAATGATCCCACCGTTGTCAGTACCATTGATGAGTTTGGTGCTTTTGCCCGTAATGAAGATTATGTTTCTGGTGGTGTCGGAGCTGTTGCTTCGACCGATTTCAGGGATAGCCCCAAGGGAATGTTCACGTCACCTCCACAATGCTATTTGCATCGCCAGGCTTCCTTTATTCCAGCTTTCTTCCCAGAGGGTGTTGAAGTTGGGGTAGATGCTGATTTCTTTTACTTTCCAGCATTTGAAAGCATGGATCTTGGAACCCCGGTCTTGGGTGGTGGAACACTTTTTGCCATTACAAGCGATTCGCCCGGTACAAGAGCTTTCATTGATTTCCTGAGTACACCAATTGCACACGAAATATGGATGGCCCAAAGTGGTTTTCTGACGCCGCACAAGGGGGTTAATCCAGATGTATATACCGATTCAACTCTTCGTAATCTCAACGAAATTTTGCTCGGTGCAACAACTTTCAGATTTGATGGTTCTGACTTGATGCCTGGTCCGATTGGTGCCGGTGTATTCTGGACAGGTATGGTGGATTATGTTGGAGGCAAATCAGCCCAAGAAGTGGCTGATGAAATTCAAGCTACCTGGGATGCTCTTTAATCGTTAGAGTATCTTTCTAAAGATTCAGGTTGAGGACAATAAATGGAACAGGTATTATTTGCATTAGGAACAATCTTGGTCGGAGTGGCCGGTTGTGTTGCATATTTTTACTTTTCCAACCTTGCCCTTGACCTCATATTCCCAAGCAAGGGAACCAACGCCGGGCGAAATATCAACCTTACCCTAATGATTAGGCCTTGGCTGTTTATGGGACCAGCTATCATCCTACTAGCCATTTATCTGGTTTATCCTGTCATTAATTCTGTGTGGTTGGCCTTGCATGACTCCAATGGCAAGGAGTTTGTAGGTCTTGATAATTTTTTCTGGCTGGTTGGGGATTCCAAATTCCAGGAATCACTGCGAAACAATTTATTTTGGTTAATTGTGGTGCCGGCTGCATCAACGGTATTTGGTTTGATTGCAGCAGCTCTGACAGACAGGATTCGTTGGGGAAAATTAGCCCAATCCCTTATTTTTATGCCGATGGCCATTTCATTCATCGGGGCAGCTGTTATCTGGAAATTTATTTATGATTTCAGAGGTGAAGGGGTTCCTGAAATCGGGTTACTTAATGCACTGGTTGAACTTGTGGGTGTTGAGTCAAGAGCGTGGATAACCTTAACTCCGGGGAACAATTTTCTTTTAATGGTTGTTTTGATTTGGATTCAGACAGGGTTTGCCATGGTAATCCTTTCGGCAGCACTCAAAGGGATTCCAGAAGAAACAATCGAGGCCGCAGTCATTGACGGTGCCAATCCCTTGCAAATTTTTTTCCGCATCATGATCCCCCAAATTTGGGGAACAATAGCGGTTGTTTGGACAACAATTACCATCCTGGTTTTAAAGGTTTTTGATATTGTACTGGCAATGACCAATGGCCAGTGGGGTACACAGGTGTTGGCAAATCTGATGTTTGATTGGATGTTCAGAGGCAACGATTCAGGCCGAGCTTCAACCGTTGCCTTAGTCATAATGATACTTGTGATACCTATCATGATTTGGAATATCCGGAATGCCAAGAAGGAAATGAATTAATGGACAGTATTGCCGGACATAATTCAGCCCTTAGATGGGTTGTAAACATTTCGGTGGCCGTCTTGGTCCTCCTTTGGATCATACCAACAACTGGTCTTTTGGTTTCATCCTTCAGAGATCGTGATCAGATTTCCTATACAGGCTGGTGGAAAGCTCCTTTGCAACAGGAACAGAACAGGATTTTTCGTTCCCATCCGCCAGAAAGTCAGGTTGAGATAGATGGGATATTTGTCATTGAGGGAAATATTTTTGAAGGGGAAGAGGGTCAAATCCTTGCTTTTGGTACAAGTTCCCGTGATCCAGCAAAGTACCAACCCAATGATACGGGAGAAATGTCCAAAGGTCGAACCATGGTTGTCGATAACGATGGCAACTATCGAATAACATCGCCTGAACCCCATACCGGGTCCAGGGGGGTAAGAGTATTTGCCACCACCCTACAACCTCCCAAGATGACCTTGGAAAATTATGCAAAAGTGATTTTTGCAGAGGGTTTGGGGCAATCATTTCTGAACACCTTTTCTGTAACAATTCCTGCTACGATAATTCCGATTCTAATAGCAGCATTTGCCGCCTATGCGCTGGCTTGGATGGAATTCCCAGGGAAGTATATTCTCATAGCATTTGTGGTGGGCTTATTAGTGGTTCCATTGCAATTAACATTTATTCCCCTACTGAGGCTACATAATTCCTTGGGTATTGGTAAGGAATATTTAGTGTCTGCCCAGAAAATACCTGATTTTTGGCAAATTGCCATAAATACATTTTCCCAGATTCATTTTCCAAACAAAAATTTTCAGATTTGAGCTTGGTTTTTCACAAAAAAACGACTTTTTGAACAACTTTTTCCACAAATTATCCGATCTTTCCCAACTCAAGACAGACCTCCCCTGGCCGTCTTTTTGGGGACGATTATTTGGGTTTTGTTGCAGTTGGTTTCGTCAGGCCGCCAGGCGTGGTCGTTTGTCCGGCAGTAGTAATCTTTTCAGATCCTCTTTCTTCTTCCTACGTAACAAACGACCCAAATGATGAATATTGGACGCAACCACTGACAAGGCTACCACACGCTCAAACCCATCAGCTCCATACGCGCGAACACGGGCCAGACCATGATGCTCAAGGCCATTGATCTTCGATTCTATCCCCGGATGTTTCTTCCGCATGGCAACAAACTTGCTCCCACTTTCCCGTTCCCGGTCAGCCTTCGACCAACGACCCTTCCGAGGTAGAACATTCTCCGCAAGAAGTTCATCCAGACGAACCCGATTGGCCGGACTGTGAAAGCCACGGTCAAAACTGCAAGCCCGAAGGGACGGGAAAAGGAACTGGGTTTCCTCAACCATTGGTTGGGCATGATCAACATCACTCCCTTTCCACATGATCCGGTGATGCAGGATAAAACCACAATCATCTTCCAGGACGCAGACCGGTACACCTAATTCAACCGGAACCCCGGCCTTGCCTTTGGAGATCCAGCGGGTGTGCTCCTCAAAAATTGAATAGACCTTTTCAGCGGTGGGTATCGTTTCGCCCTGCAGCAAGCGACGGCCAATCTGATCAATCTGACGGTGGGCATGACGAAGATAATTGGCAATGGCCACTAAGACCTTGTCTTTGGTTACACCCACAGCACGCAACGCGACCAAAGTCTCTTCGGCCCTGGCGACAAGATCATCACACTGGCCAAGATAAGCCTTGACATCATCCACACTGGCTCGCCTGGTCTTTCGCACCGCATGAAACTTCTGCTTGACCGAAGCCCTCAAATGTTTCCATTGACGCCACCCACCAAGATCAGAAGCGCTGGCCTCATGACCAATCTCACGAAGAAGACAACGCATCGCATCCCATAACAGATTGACATCAGTCGGATAATGAACATCCGTTTCCACGACAAAGGAATCACACCGCCCGTGCAACGTTGCGCCAAGCTTTTTTTTTGACACTTTGTGACCACTATCGACAATCAGCTTGCCAACCGCGGCCAATAACTCTGGCGTCAACAGGGTGACATTATCAACAATCGTCTGGTGGGAATAAGTGGTTTTATCCCAGATGTCAGCATGACCAAGAAACTGGCGAACAGCACTATGGTGATTGACCAAATCCTGCAGACGGTCAAAATCACAACCCAGTCCCTGCATCACTACTCCCATAACCAGAATCTGCCACAAATCCATCCCCGGCCGGCCCAACTTGTGATTGGCATTGGTAACCAATCCTTCCTCCAGGAGAGTAAAAAGTCGTTCCCGCAGAGACTGGTCAGTATAAAGATGTTGAAGACCGATCAAGATGGCTGGGGTGTCATCTCTCGATTTGTAATCCAGATTAATATTTGCTATGTCAATGTCACCAAGTTCGCGGAGTGGTTTGATCGTATGTCGCATTGTCTCATCGCTCGAAGAAGTGTTACTTTTGGATAAGATCAGGCCTTATTTTGGGAAAAAACATATTTTAGAACTGATCTTGAAAGAAGATTCGCATATCAAAACCCCTATTGCAAGGGGTTTGGGAACAATTAAATCATTCTCGGGCAGACACTATTTAGGAATTTGGTTGGCACATACTGGGTTTGGTTTGCCTTTGGCCATATTTCTATTGCGGAATTATATTGCCGGGCTGCCAAAAGAAATCATAGAATCCGCTCGGGTAGATGGGGCAACAGACTTTGATATCTTTCGTAAAATCATTTTACAACTTTCCTTTCCTGCCCTGGCAAGCTTTGCCATTTTTCAGTTTCTTTGGGTATGGAATGATTTGTTGGTTGCTACAGTTTTTCTAGGCAATAATGAAGACCAATTGGTAATGACCGGGCGACTCAGGGAACTCCTTGGGTCAAGAGGGGGCGACTGGGAGATTTTGGCAACTTCAGCATTTGTCTCCATTGCCGTCCCTATCCTGGTGTTCTTTCTATTACAAAAATATTTGGTTCGAGGTTTGTTGGCTGGTTCTGTAAAAGGAGGTTAGTTCATTTGGACACAGCGACAAAAAGAGAGTTGAGAGAAGATAAAGGTTTGCAGAAACCGATCCTTGGCTGCCGATTCCAGAAGGGCATAGTAATAAGAGAGAAAATGTACAGGAAAAAGACAGAAATTCGTTATTAAATCATTACCGGAAGATTAATCTACTTGGAAAGAGGTTCCCGGCATTGAGATACGGTTTGATTAGGGATATTTCATTTTCGGGTGAAATGATACATATTATTAGAAATTTTAGCGAGGAGAGTAGAGTATACTTTATGTCTTTAATTTCAGTAAATCGTCGCAATAATTCCATTAACCTGGTGAAAATGGTAAGATAATAATCGGAGACCCTGGACCAGAAGAGGATGATTTGTGAATTGCAGTTGAAGGCTCTAGCTTCGCTATTGCATTGGTATAAAGGAAGAAAAATTGGCTGAATTATTAATTCAAGATGTTGGAAAGAGTTATGGGGATGTTGAAGTTCTGCATGACATCAACCTCGAAGTAGAAAAGGGCGAGTTCATTGTCTTTGTTGGACCATCCGGTTGTGGCAAATCTACCTTGCTAAGGATGATTGCGGGCCTCGAGAAAATATCCTCAGGAAAGTTGTTGATTGAAGGGGAATTGATGAATGACGTTCCGCCGGCGCAAAGAAGAATTGCCATGGTTTTTCAGTCCTATGCCCTTTATCCCCACATGACAGTTCGTGAGAATATGGAATTTTCTCTTAAATTGGCAAAACGGCCCAAGGATGAAATCAAGTCCAGTGTCGAAAATGCAGCCAAAATTCTCCAACTAGATGAGTATTTGGACCGCCTGCCCAAGGAGACTGTGAAAGTATTTGATTTTCATTATTTCGGGGGCTTTACCCAGACCTTCAAATCAAGGTTGTTTTGACCTCGCTTCAGAGTAAAAACAAGGTTAAATTTCACCAATAATTATCACAAAGTCACTTTCATCCAAAAATCCTTGCTTTCAGGGTCATTTTGACCCCAAAACACGAAAAACATACTCTTTCCCAGAAAAAATCACATACGTATCCCTTGAAGTTCTCTTCTAGCCCTACAATACGCAACAAAAGCCCCCACACCAATCTCATTCAAGACCCGTTTGAAATTGTAACACAACGTCATCAGGTTCAACTCACCACGGCACTTGGCCAGACCACGCATCAGGAAATAATTGATCCCAGCCCAACATTTGAGGGTTCCAAAGGGATGTTCAACCAAAGACCCACGCTGACGCATGACCCCTGCACCCTTGGCCATCCGCTGACGATGGCGATCCATCACAGCTTCATGTTCCCAACGTCTAATAAGACGATAGGTCTTGCTCGGCGCCAGACAATGTTCTTTGCGAGGACATGCACCACACACTTTGGCGCTCAAACGATAAGTCAAATAACGCTTGCCTTTATGAGTATGCTTGCCAGCACTGGGAGTTAACTTCTGGCCCGCCGGACAGACATAGGTATCAGTCGTTTTATCGTACTGGAAATCATCACGCCCAAAACGACCATCCAAGCCCTTGTGGGAGGCCTGTTTCGGTAAGGGTACATACATCGCCATTCCCTTCTCTTCGCACGCTTTCAAATGTTCGCCATTCGCATAACCGGTATCCGCCAGACCAACCAAATCCTTGTTGCCTGTCGCCTCCTGGGCTTTTGTCATCATCGGTGCCAACTGCTGGGTATCATTGCCATCCTGCACCAGATCAACCGCCACAATCAGCTTGGCTTCATCATCCACCGCAATCTGGCCATTATAACCAACCACACTTTTCCCCCTCTTGCTTAACAGGCGAGCATCCGGATCAACCTCCGAAAGCTGTTTCTCACCACTTGCAAGCACACGCTCCTGCAAAGCCTTCTTCTGCTCACAACGAGCTACTAAGGCAGCCATCTTGGCAACCAGGTCAGGATCAGACAAGTCTCCCTCAGCATCGGTGTCATCTGCTTCGGCCAACGCCTCAAAGTAAGCCGCAATCTTGCTATCCAGATGAGAAATCTCACGGGCAAGTTCACTCTTGGTATGAACAGTGGCACCATTGGCACTGGCCTTCAAAAAAGTCCCGTCAACAGCGACCCGACGACCTCCAATCAAGGACAAGTCCCGACAAACCTGGACAAACTCACGGTTGACATTCCGCAAGGCCACAAGGTTGTTCTTGCGAAAATCGGAAATGGTCTTGTAAGTCGGTCTCGCTCCCTGACACAACCACATCACTTCGACATTACACCGGGTTGCCTTTTCCAGAGCACGGGAACTACGAATTTTGTTTTGATAGCCATAGATATAGAGCTTCAATAGTACTGCCGGATCATAGGGAGGTTGGCCTGAACCAGACCATGCCTCGGCATGTCCAAACCCCATCTCGCTCAAAGCAAGCGTCTGGACAAATGCATCAATTGCCCGGACCGGATTGTCCGGGGCAACATAATCATTCAAACTCGGTGGTAACAACTGAACCGCCGTGCGGGGCTGAAGTTCCTGGTACCGTCGTTTTGACATTGTTAATCCTAAATTGAAAAAAGTGATTTATTGTTCAGAAGCAGTGAATCAGAGATGATGCACGAAGACAAGAGGGAAAAGGGGTGATTGTTGAAAAAATATTCAGGGGAATGGAAAAGGGTTGATAGACCAGGATAAACGTGACTGAAAGGAGTGGGGTCAGGCTATAAAAACTGCAAAAATATTACTCAATAAAGGGTTGATTTGAATACTTTCACAGTCTCCAAGGCCCTGTCGGGTGGTCAAAGACAAAGGGTTGCAATTGGTCGTGCGATCGTAAGAAATCCCAAGGTATTCCTTTTTGATGAACCACTTTCAAATCTAGATGCAGCCCTGAGGGTTGCAACCCGGATTGAGATTGCCAAGCTAAAGCAGGATATGCCTGATACAACTATGATATATGTTACTCATGACCAGGTAGAGGCCATGACATTGGCTTCCAGAATAGTTGTACTTCATGGCAGGACAATTGAACAGGTAGGAGCTCCTTTGGTGCTTTATGAGAATCCCTGCAACGAATTTGTGGCTCAATTTATCGGATCACCAGCTATGAATCTATTTCCGGGAGAAATCGTCGAGACAGGTGAAGAGACCACTGTGAAACTACATTCTGGTGGGGTTGCCAAATCAAAGGTTTCTTCACCTGGGGATTTCAAGGGCAGGGAAGTAAATGTAGGAATTAGACCAGAAGACTTTCACACCATTGAAACGGAGGGCGTTTTTAATGGTCGGGTTGATATAACCGAGGCTCTTGGAGAAATAACCCTACTCTATTTTGAGAAAGTAGGCAATGAAAAGGATGGTGTGATTGCCAAACTGAATGGTATCCATCCTGGCTTAAATGGTACCAGTGTAAGCCTTGCTGCTGATCCCTCCAAGGTTCACCTTTTTGCCGATGGCAAATCCTTAAATTACATGTAATAAAGCAATTATAAAACGATAGTTGCCAGGTGGCTTGAGCAATGGCAGGATAGTAATTTCAGGCTGGCAACATAGGTGATTGTTTTGGAGAAATCTTCACCTCCATAGAAATCTCTTGATAAATCTTTTTCAGGCTCTGTATGCAGGGAGAGGGGAGCGGTCTTGAAGTTCGATAGTTCGTTTAAGCATAAGTTCAGTTAAGGCATGACGAATGGGCTGTGCCGAGGGCAGATCATACAGATTTTGAATTTCATTAGGGTCGGATTCCAGATCGTATAATTCATTCCAGTCTTCTCCTTCTCGCAACGACATACGGTATCGGTCTGTAACCATGGTTCGAACACGCTGTGGTTTATCGAAACCGATCATACTTCGCTGACTGTCCTCTTCAATAATTACTGCTTCGGGCGGTTCGGTTGAACACAGATCTCGTCCTTGGATTCCATTGAACGGTTGAATACAGGCACGAGCTAAAGTCGTGGCAGAAATATCGATTGAAGATCCAAGTCTCGTATCGACTTGGCCAAAACCAGGCTGGGTCGGATCATGCCAAATAAAGGGAACCCGTATGATGCCTTGATAGTGCAAAAGTAATTTTAACATCAAACCATGATCGCCCATGTAATCGCCATGGTCAGAGGTAAAAATAACAACAGTGTTTTCAGCTAGACCTAGACTGTCCAAACTGTTCAGTACACGACCAATGGCATCATCAATCATGGTAATCATGCCGTAGGTCAAAGCGATTATCGATTTTGCCTCATTCTCCGTAACGGCAAAAGGATTCTGGTTATCTCTGGGGTCGGTACCACTTTGAAGGGCTTCTTGTAGAGCCTGAATAGGTGGCAAATCACCCTTACCGAAAGATTCAGGAAGCATAATGTTTTCTGGGTCGTACATATCCCAGTATTTTCCTGGGGGTGTAAACGGATGATGAGGATCGGGGAAAGACATTTGTAAAAAAAATGGTTCTCCAGTATTCGCCTGCTCGCTTAACCATGCTTCAGTGCGGTCCGCAATCCACGATGTGGAATACAGCTCTTCTGGAACGGCTGTTTTCCACGCCTGGGGTGCTTTAATACGATTGTCTGGTAATGCATTTTCTGGACCGGTCAGCTTGTCAAAGTCAGGGCATTGGCTACGAGCCCAGAGCCGATAATCACCTGATGCCCCATCGCCGTGGCCAGCCACCACTTCTACATGTTCGAACCCATAATAATCTTCATCAATATGCGAGGATAAGGGAGTGACCCATTTCGGTGCGATTTCAAGGTCATAATCAGAAGTGTGCCGATTATCCTTTATTGCATCACGAAAATGTGGGCTTGGTACCTTTAGGCCCTCTTTCGGCTCAAACCGATTTTCTGCAGGTAGTCCTGTGAAACCTTGCAGGTGGGATTTTCCAATGATCCCTGTTTGATAACCGGCATCGCGAAGCAATTCGATAAAGGTTGTATGGTTCTTGGAGAGCGGAATGCCATTGTGCCTTGCACCATGGACTGAACATACCCGGCCGGTCATGATGGAAGCCCGGTTGGGCATGCAAATAGGATTGGCGACGTAGAATCGGCTCCATCGTGTTCCTTTGGCTGCAATACTATCAATATGAGGAGTTCGTACGACAGGGTTACCATAACAACCAAGGTGATCCGCACGATGCTGATCGGTGATGATAAAAAGAAAATTTGGGG
Organism: Paracoccaceae bacterium; assembly: GCA_963668325.1. Lineage (GTDB taxonomy): Bacteria > Pseudomonadota > Alphaproteobacteria > Rhodobacterales > Rhodobacteraceae > MPNP01. The sequence goes on along the minus strand of OY764222.1, from coordinate 3,171,805 downwards.
GTTTGTTCATTTCGTTACCTTGGTATTTAAATTTATTTTTCGGTTTCTATAAATATCAAAAGCAATCAAACACAACCCGAAGATAATTGCAGGTATGTGGATTAAGGGGTTGAAAATAAGCGTGGCAAAAGCGGCTGTAAATCTTGTTATAATCTCGAGGGGCGTCAGTTTGCGACGGTCATAGCCGCTAAGTGCAGAAGAAAATAACCAAATACAAAAGCAGGTACGGGCAAGTATCCAGAGGAAAGGGATCAAATTGAATTCTTCAATGATCAGGACAGTGGGATAAAATGCAAAGACGAAGGGAATAATGAACTTTGCCATGCCAAGTCGAAACGACATGAAAGCAGTCATCAAAGGATTGGCTTGAGCTATTGGGGCCGCGGCATAAGCCGCTATTGCCACTGGTGGTGTAAGTGAAGAAGCCACACCGAAGTAGAACACGAACATATGGGCGGTCAACATGGACACACCAAGTGCTTGGATCGCAGGCCCCATCACTAGAATGATTATTAGATAAGCCGGAAGTGTTGGCATTCCCATACCAAGGACGAGAGCACCAGCCATAGCAACAAGCAGAGCAGAAAAAAGACTTTCGCCCCTGATCGTGGCAATGACATTTGCTAGTTTCAGTCCCAACCCGGTCGAATCAAGCGAACCTACGAGTATGCCAATAGCGGCAATAGCGATTAAGAGAGTTGCCCCTGATTGAGCCCCCTTCAGGAATGATTGCCATACTCGCTTCGGATTGCGACGAACCTCTGGATTTACCACGGAAAGCACCATTAAAACTACGACGGCATTAAAACCAGCCGCTGAAGTACTGAGGCCCACTACCAATGATCCGATAACTGTCAGAATGGGACCAATAAACAAAATTGAATTTATCAGATCAATACGGGTGATCTGATCGTCTATAGCTAGTGGCTGAATTTCAATCCCCTGTCTTCTAGCTTCAACTGTGACCGCTGAAAATAAACTGAAATAATAAAAAAGCGCCGGGAATAAAGCCGCAATGATAATATTCAGATAACCAACTCCTGTCAGGTCAGCCATAACCAATGCTGCTGCTCCCATGATGGGTGGCATAATCTGCCCTCCTGAGGACGCTGTCGCTTCAATACCAGCAGCGAAAGTTGGTGAGAAGCCGCGTTTTTTGATCATCGGAATGGTAAAGGTCCCTGTCCCGACGATATTGGCTACCGTCGAGCCCGACATTGTTCCAAACATTGATGATGCCAGGATTGCCGCGTGAGCCGGACCTCCGCGCGTGCGGCGAGTTATCAAGAAGGCAAATTTTAAGAGCGTGTCCCCAGCACCTGTACCCTCCAAAAGTACGCCGAAAATAATGAAGATAAAGACCGTGCTTAGTACGATATTGGTAATGGACCCAAATACGCCCTTGTTGGTGTTATACCATAGTGCCTCGGATACCTCTGTCAACGAGAACCCAGTATGAGCCATAATGCCAGGCAAACCTTGGCCGAAGAGCAGGTATGTCACGCCAAAGACACCAACACAGAACAACCCCCACCCCCACAACCTACGACACAATTCAAGAAATACCATGAGCCCCGCCAATGCAGGCCAGGCATCAGATCTTACAATGTCATAGAGGGCGATCTCCATCTGAGTCTGTACGAAATAAAAAGACCAAATCGACCATAACCCCCCTATAATCAACGCAAGATCAAGACCAAGGTTAATTAACCATATTTGGGATGATCTCTCAGTTTTTTCCCGCTTTTCACGGGCTAACCAAACGGCCACAATCAAGGCAAGTGCAAAGCCTCCAGCACGATGTAATTTCGCATCAATCAGGCCGATACCTGAACTGTAAAGCGTTATGGCCCCTAGCAAAAAGCAGGCCATGCCAGCGATGGTCATGAAACCGCGTGCTGTTCCTTTGATTAAGGAGTCTGATGCTATCATGTGACCACCACAAATGTGGCGATTAAACGTTCAGACCGGGTATTTTTACCCGGTCTTCCCAATACGTTTTGGCTATGGACGTAGTTCGTCAGGAATGCTGACACCAATCTCGTCGTAATATTTGGCTGCTCCGGGATGTAAAGGAACATTTACTGAGGTAAAGGCAGTTTCTAATGTGACTTCCCTCAAGAAAAAGGCCGTGGCATGAACCTCGTTCAGATTTTCCCAGAAGGCTTTCGTAGCATTATAAACAACCTCCTCTGAAACCTCTGCATGAGTACCTATGAACTGTGTAAACCCAAGTGCGGTGATTGAGCCTTCAGTTAACTGGCCCTTGTAAATTTCGCCTTCGAATTGAAGCATTCCACGACCGGGGCGTCCGAAGAGTGCTTGCATTGCATCTGAACTGACAACAGCTTCTGGAATCGATAATATACGAAATTCGCCTGAAAGGCCAAATTGTTCGATTCTTGCTGATCCTATTTCAGCTGGGCGAACCATCATGTCGATCTTTCCGTCTGCGAGTGCAGAGTAACCTTCACCCCAACTCAAGCGAACGGCGTCATAATCCTTACCTGCCTCATAACCAGTAATTATTTTAATGAGTGCCTCTGATGTGGCTGATGCAGAACCCGCAGGCGGGCCAGTAAAAATAGTTTTACCTTTTAGATCCTCCCAAGTTTCAATGCCTGATCCGGAAAGTGTAACCGGATGATAAGCTCCGGCCTTGAAGCCCAGAATAGAACGCAGGTTTTTTGCTGCTTCCGGCGCATCATCGACGCTTTCGTACATACGCTGTTGTCTGGCCATAAGACCAACCAGTGACGGAACAGTTGAGAAAAAATCGATCTCACCCCGACCACCCTTGAGCATGGATTTGGTTAATGTTTGTCCGGCGTTGACCTGAATGTCTACATCAGCCTTGCCAGCCTGGTTAGTGAATGCAACAAACAAGGTATGAACCGGATCGCCAGCACCCGCCGTTTCACCCTTGAAAATCTCGGTAGCGGCAATCGCTGGTATTGCAAAAGCGATGCATGCAAGTGCAACGAATTTCTTTGTTTTGAACATAACCTCTCCATGGTTTATAAATTTTATTGTTGGTAAGTTTACCAAATATTATCGGTGAATTAGTCACTTGGGTATTCAAGAAAGCCTGTCTCAAAGATCATAACTTACACACCACCAATGCAAACAGAAAATAAATCCAAATGATAAAACTTGCAATTAGGTTATTTTGGTTTTGCTGATTGGGTTGATCGGCGGTTAGGCATTCTCGCGATGCAGCGCCTGGCAAAGACAATGTACGCCACCGCCACCAAGAGTAAACATTGACATGTCAGGATCATAAACCTCAAATCCAAGTGCACGCATTTTGGTGTTCAGTTCAGTTGCCCCAGCCATCGACAGAACTTTGTCAGCACCTAGGGCAACCAGATTGACTCCTAGATTTCTGGCCTCACGGTATTCAACCTCGACGATCTTTACACCCCAACCTTTAACTATATCCACTAGCCAAGGTTCCATCGCATCTACGCATGCGACTGCCAATTTCTCTGCCAGTGGTACGATCAATCCATCCATATGTACGAATTCACGGCTGATAGGAGCTACGACTGCCTCCCAACCTTCAGCCCGTACAAATTCTGCAACCTGTTCTGATCCTTCCTTTTCCGATCGCTCTCCACAATAGCCGATTAATACTCGACCGGGCTCAATAATGTTGAAATCGCCACCTTCAAAATGACCTGCAGTAGCATATTTCCAGATTGGGATATTGTTATCTTGATAGAACTTGATAGCTGTAACATAATCTGCCCGGCGGCATTTCAGTTGCATGTGGCAAATCAGTGCTCCCCAAGGAGTCATAGCAGAACTGTCTCGTGCAAAGAAATTCCGGTGCAAAACTTCATCGCTGTCAAGATAATAGCAGGAGATGTCGTTTTCTTCGTAGATCGAAACCATTTCAGCATGTTGTGCCATGGCAGTCTGCAAATTGAAAGTAACTCCGGTCATATGTGCATTGGCCAGGGTCCGCTCGATCAGCGGGCCTGCTTCGACCCATCTGTAATGTTCAGGTTTCCCCAAGAGTACATCTGTCAGTTTGGCATAGTCATTATTAATGCCCCAACTTGGCAATACAGTATTTTTCGTTCCCATTCTATTCTCTCAAAATAAACCCCAAATCTGCAAACTAACTTATAGCAAAAGGTACTATAGTCAATAATCAAGTAGCTGAACTTCCTTGATACCAAAAATGGGACTAAAAAAGTAACTTTTATCCTTTTTCGAATTATCTTGTACGTTTCCAACTACCTTTCGTTCCCAAGGTCGTAAGTAAACAGTTCTTATGGATTTGTGATCTATCAAATCACACTTCTCCTTTCTCCATAAAATTATCTTCAACAGCTGATATTGGTAAGCTAAACGACAAAAATTTCGCAACGGCCTCAATCACAATTACCGTAGGATTCCTCCCCATTTGGAGGTCTCCAGCGAAGCGGTCATGAACAAATCTGGCAGGTAAGTTACAACCTAGAAGTAGATCTGGAATCAGGTGGTAGGTGCGGCATTACTATTTTTCTTTGGAGTGGATTTAATCGAGCCAAAAGTTCTTCACTAGGACGATAATTGTGCCTGAAAAAACCCCATGACGGACCATAGCGATAAACAGAAATTCTTCGTTGACCAGAGTTTACCCTTTTTGCCGACCCATGCATGATGGCATCCACAAACACCAGGGCATCACCAGGATCCATAAATACCTCTGTAGCACCGATTACACCGTCAACCGAGGTTGAATGTTCAGCCATGGCCGCTTCGGCAAATTGTGGATGCATTATATTTGATTTGTGACTTCCCGGAATAACCATCGTTGCTCCATCACCATGGCCAATTCCTGTATAGGCCACCAGGACATTTACCTGGCCACAATGGAACTTACCATCATGATAGACAAACTGGCATCTTGTAACCCGATCCTGTCCGCCTGAATGAAGGCCTATAGCTTCTCCCGGTCCCCTTATAGAAGCAAAATTTTCGTCAATGAAACAAGGCCCATGTAACCCATCAAAGTTATCGCTGTCTGTTCCGATAAAATGGATTATCTTATTGATCCAGGCTGGATGATCAATTAATCGTTCGAAGGGTTCTCCAGCCTCGTATATTTGCTGAAGATTCAAGCCCTCATGACTTCCCGTGAAGGATTGTCCATGTACATTCCTTCGCCATTCATTGATTTCAATATCCTGTAAATCATCCAAAATCTTGTTACAATTTTTGACCTCCTCTAGGGACAATGCACCCTTGATGATGAAATATCCATTGAGATCAAACAGATATCTTTCCATTTCTGAACATGGGGTTGCTTGAACGTTCACTTTAAACCTCCATTACTATATTCAAACTAGTTCAAATTATATGTAACAGGCGTGTTGCCGAGGGGAATCTAGGAGTTTCAATTTTAATTTCCAGTTGTCCCTTTGATGTCGTCGATCTGACCCAAAAAGTGGCGATACCGCCCCGAAAATTTATCATATCCGGCCCAATCAATTGACCTTTATCTGATACAGTAATCGTTAAGGGGTCATCAAAATAGGGTAATATATTACCAATTTGGTCCAAGGCCCTGACCACCACACGAGTCTCGTCGTTTTCATCTGACCTTAACCATCTCCAGTCAGGAAGGATTTCCATTCTATGTGCAACTGGATTACCCACCATGGAGAAGGAAATAACTTCATCATCTCCAATATAACCTTTGAATGTAACGTCCTCCCAAACCTTTTTCCAATGCCCCATTTCCTCTTCACCAAAGGATTTATGATCAAATATTACAGGTGCATGGGGAAGATTGGGATAGAGCCCCTTGGAGGGGTATTCAATGGCTGAAAGGTTTGCACCGTACCTCAACTCGATATAATCACAATTGGTCAGAATGATCAAAGGCAGAACCCCGCCAATATTCCTTTCTCCTCTAGCCCAATGGGTTACAGGTTTCAACACTGGTTTTGAATGGGGTGATTGTTGGCTTGAATAAACATATGACGCAAATTTGGGATTTCTAAACATATCCATGACCCCATGATGGCAAATTCGGTCGCCAGCCCCAAAATCCTTATGGGTATTATAATCGGCAAAGCACCAACCGATACACCCTGAAATTTCCTCGTCGCCAAAAGTTTTATCAAGAACATTCAGATATCGAATCACATGCTCAGCCTGACGCTGTTCATGATCTGTTCTTTTGGTCGGGAAGGTATGTCCGTTGAATTCTGTAACCATGTAGGGAACTGATTTGTTCAAACCGGTAACTTCCTGTTGTTTCCGGAGTGGAATCCTTGGATGGTTAACACCAGGTAGTTCTTCATTACCCTGAATAAAGTCATTCATGGTGTAGACATCTTCCAGAAACTCACTGTCGGTAATGTATCTTACCCCACCAGTCTGGCGAGTTGGATCAAGTATTCTAGCTAAGGAGTTTGTTTCTACATAAAAATCATGATCATCGTGCGACTCATTGATCCGAACACCCCATAAAATGATTGAAGGATGATTCCTGTCCCTTCTTAGCATGTTTGCAACATTGTTGACGGCTCTTTTCTTCCAGTCATCCCCACCAATGTGCTGCCACCCGGGTATCTCTTCGAACACCAGCAAACCAATTCGGTCACAATGATCAATAAACCATGGCGATTGGGGATAGTGGGAAGTTCTTACCAAGTTACAACCCAAATCAAATTTTAATATTTCGGCATCCTTTTCCTGGGCCCGGCGACCCATGGCATAGCCTTCATAGGGATAGGATTGATGGCGATTCAGACCCAGAATTTTAAGTGGTCTGCCATTCAGAAAAAAGCCCTTGGAGGTAAATTTGGCAGTTCGAAAACCAATGTTGGTTTTAACCATATCTTCATCGGAATCCGTTGCAATATGGGTAGTCAACTCATAAAGGTTAGGATTGTCGACATCCCATAATTCAATATTCTCCAGACCTTCCATCAGCAAGGTTTTTACTGTCGCATAGATTTTTGAACCGGTTTCGGCAATCAATTGCCCGTCATTATCCCTGAGGGTATGGGTTATCGTAATCGGCGAATCACATGCCAGTTCCCTATGCAATTTACACCAAATTTTTAAGGATTTTTGTTGTTCAAGTACATTCAAGGTTTCAGCCCTGATATTTCCAATCGAAATCTCTGGAGCAGTTTTAATCCAGACATCACGATAAATTCCGGCATAGGTCAAATAATCAATCAATCCCCCAAAGGGTGGTATCTCAGGATTCTCGCTTCCATCCAATCCAACGGTCAGGAGATTGTCTCCAGCCTTCAAAGCCGAATTCAGGTTAACTTCAAATGGGGTATACCCATCAGTATGCGATGCTAAATAAGCCCCGTTTAGGTAGACATTGGTATTGGCCATTGCCCCATCAAACACAAGTGAAACTACCCGATGGTTGATTTCGCCATCAAAACGAAAGGACTTTTGGTAGCAAAAACGTTGATGCCATGAATTTTCATCAAAATAATTGTAAGGTAATTCGGCAGCATTGTGGGGTAACCGAATGGTTTGACCATGTCTAGGGCTATTGATCAGTTCTGGGTCAAACTTGGTAAAAAATTGCCAGTTATCATTAAATGGTAGTATTTCTCTCATAAGGTCGTGCGCTTCAAAATTCCATCTTCTTCTATCCCGAAATTGTTACGAAATTTGACTTAATTGTTGCAGAAATGCTCGGTGGCCAGTTGCGAGTTTGGAAACTTCCTGAAATCGGTTAGTATACTTCCTTAGAATTTGCCTGGTTACCCCTCGCTGTTTAGTTCGTAAAGAAAGTTCCCGTCTAGCATTGGAGGGGTTTAATTTACCCAAACCATCCAGGATAGGGAAATATAGTGAGCCATCTATACTTGGTAAGGTTCCATCCTCATGTCTGGAAAAATCTCGGTACTTAGGTGTCCTTTTGCTGGTTTTCTGAAGAAAATCCCTAACCTTGGGTGTTAGGCACTCATTCTGTACGTATTTCCAAAAAGCAGTATCTTGCCTTCCACCTGAATAATGAAGATTTATAAAATTCAGGATGTCTTCATTTTGGTCAGATACAAATTTGTTGTACTTAGCGTTACTTTCAAAATTACCCTCAAGTATTTTGAAAAGATTGTTTTCTACAAACATAAAGAGTTGCAATAGAGTCGAGTGGATTGAGGTTGCTTCCAAGGGTTCAAAAAAACATTGACTCAAGCCTAGTGAAAGGCAATTTTTTATACAGGAATTCTCCAGGAAACCTGAGGTGAATTTAATATCATTTCGGGGCTTAATTGATTTCCCAAGATAGGTTTCCACCTCTAATCGTGCGTCTTCGGGATCAATGAACTGGTCCGAGTAGACATAGCCACAACCTTTTCTTTCTTGGGTCGGGATGGTCCACATCCAACCGCAATCCAGTGCTTCTGCCAGCGTAAATGGGGCAATTTCCTCATCCTCATCGAATTCCAGCCAGAATGGTAATGCTCTGTTTACAGGTAAAGAGGTGGATTTATCTTCCCATTTTGCTCCGAGTGATTTCGAAATCAGAATTCGCCGAAAACCTGAACAATCCACAAACAAATCACCATAAATGCGTGAACCATTATCCAAAACCACATTGTCTATTTCACCAGATTCGTTTTTCAGTTCTACTCCTTCTACGATACCATCCAAATGCTTGACCCAGGTCCTTTTCTTGCGAAAGAAGGAACCTACCTTGGCTTGATCGAAGTGGAATGCGTGGATGTAATTTGACAAGGGCTTTATGGAATCATCCATCATTGTGTAAGGAGCTCTTTCCTCATTCATTAGATAAGTAAACAGGTGGATATCTGAAATGGGCTTGTTGGTTGCCAGACATTCCAGGTAAAGCCAGAAGTGATCACCGCCTAAATTGCCTACCTCTGGTATCGAGTGGGGTAAATCAATCGGGCCTTCATATGAGACCCCTTTGGTTTGCCAGTTTTTGTGCCTTATACCAAATTTATAGGTTGCCTTGGTTTCCTTAACAAATTCAAACTCGTCAATCTCAAGGAACTTCAGAAAGTTCCAAAATACGGCTGTGGTACCTTCCCCTACTCCAATCGTTGGAATTTTGCTGGACTCGATAACTGTTATTTCGGCTTCTTTGCCTAAATTGGTAAAGGTTTTTTCTAAATACAGGGCGGCCATCCAGCCAGCAGTTCCACCACCTACTATGATTATCTTGGGTGTGGACATTTTACAAAACCAATGGCCTGTATATTCCTGTTAACCCCTTGCCCATTCTGGCATCCATTCGCCATGAACTTTAAGCAATTCATCAACCATATCCCAAATTTGTTGAAGATCAAGTTCGGCTGCCGTGTGAGGATCCATCATGGCCGCATGAAATATGTGTTCCCGATTTTCATCCACTATAGCCTTGACTGTTAGTTCCTGGACATTGAGGTTGGTCCTGATCAGGGCAGCGAGTTGGATGGGTAGCTGTCCAATTTGAACCGGTTGTATCCCATTTCGGTCCATCAAACAGGGAACCTCAACAATACAATCATCAGGCAAATTGGTTATCAGATTGTTATTGGGTACATTGCCATAAATCACCGAAGGATCACCGGTCCACACTGAGTTGATAATATCAGATGCATATTCATGGCTCGGGTTCAATTCGATAGGGTTGTTACCACGATAAGACTCTGACTGTGCCTTCCATTTGTCGATTTGTTCCTCACACCTGACCAAATATTCATCCAGAGGGATTTGAAATTTTTCAAGAAGATCGGACCTTCCATCTTTGATAAACCATGGAACATATTCGGCAAAATGTTCGGAACTTTCAGTTACAAAATAACCCAATCGTTTCATCATTTCATATCGAACAAAATTTGGACAGCGAGGATTCCAGGAATTTGGTTTTGGAATGTCCCCTTTTTTGTATCCTGACATTAGGGTGGGATAAAGATCCCTGTAAGTTCCATCTTTTAGGACTTCTTCGAAACTAAGGTAGAAAGCCATATGATTGATGCCAGCACATTTGAAACGTATTGAATCCATCGGTATGTCTAAATCGTCTGCCAGATCCTTGGCTGTTCCCTGCACAGAATGGCACAGGCCTACAACGTTAATCTTTGGATATAGAGAAGATAGGGCCCAACAATTGATAACCATCGGATTAACATATTGTAACATGATTGCCTCGGGGCATAACTCAGTCATATCTTGGCAGATACTGAGCAGATGTGGGGCTGTTCTGATGCCCCTCATAATACCGCCAATACCCAAGGTATCACCGATGGTCTGTCGCAGACCATATTTCTTGGGAATTTCAAAATCATTGATTGTGCAGGGTTCATATCCACCAATCTGAAAGGCCACGATGACAAAATCTGCTCCATCCAGGGCTTCTCTTTGGTCCAGATGTTTGGAAACTGTTGCCGAAATATTTAAAGTCGAAATGATTTTTCCAGTCAGATGGTAGGCATCCTCCAGGCGGGATGGGTCAATATCCATTAAGGAAATATGGGCATTTTGGAGCTGTTTTTGTATCAGAACATCACCGATGAGGTTTTTTAGGAAAACTGTAGAACCAGCTCCAATGAAGGCTATTTTGGGTAAATTTGTCATTAGTTAACTCTTTGAAAAGATTCTTTTTTCATATCAGATTGGTAGGATTACAAAAATACAAACACTTTTGAAAAAATGAAAAAGCCAGAAATAGTTGAAAAGTATTGGTATTCCATAGATTGGGATGTGAATAAACTATGGTCCCTTGAATTACCAATCGTGGAGGTAAAGATGAAAGTTCTGGTTTGGCATCTTGATGTACCCATTTGGCCAGACAACAAGGGAATACCCTATTCAGTTACTCCCAGAGAGGTATTGGAAGAACCAGCAAAATTCCCAAAGGAATCCAATAGAATTATCAGGTCTAGTCTGGAATATCCTTTAGAAATCTTTCAAAATAAAAGCAAGGTCATGATTCTTGATGGTGTTCATAGGTTTGCCAAAGCCTGGCAGGCAGGACAGGAAAAAATATATTCCCGGTGGATACCGGAAGCAGAAATCATCAAACTTAAAGAATAATATTTTGAAGTTCCAAAATTAAAATTTCTGGTCCGGGAATATTGACAATATTTTCAAGGTTTTGTATTTTTTTCTCTCATCTGCATGGGTAAGGTTATAATCCCAGCCAACTTGGTTTTGAAATAATTTTAATCATGCGGCCAAGTCAAAAATATCAAGAATTGATTAGAAGGGAGAATTGATGAATACATTAAGTAAAAATGTATCAATGGCAATATTGTCAGCTGGTATAATTGCAGGGGGGGGCACAGCTGTTAATTCAGCAGATATGCTACCCGAGGAGCAAAGTCTTTCCAATTTGGAATATGAACCTTTGGGCAGAGATGAGTTACAAACCTATAAAGCCCTGGATTCATATTCTGAACCAGCCTTTATGGCGGAAATGGTAGCTACTGGACAACTTCCGCCTGTTGAGGAAAGATTACCATCCGAGCCGTTGGTTTTCCTTGAAGGCGCGATGGTAGACGGTATCGGTGAGTATGGAGGAGTTTTCCGACATGTGATCGGTGGTCGACCTGAAGGTTGGAACTGGATGGCCGGACAGCATCAAGGATGGGGTGGAATCAACATGGCCGCCCAGGAATGTCTGGTTCGTGTCGGACCTCTATGGCAGATCAAGTCAGAGGATCAAACCGGTCCATTGCCAAATCTTGCAAAAAGCTGGGATTGGAATGACAGTCGAACCGAACTCACCTTAAACCTGGTGGAAGGTGTAAGATGGTCGGATGGAGATCCTTTTGATACTGCGGATATTGAATTCTGGTGGGAAGACAATGTCCAGGACCCTGATGTATCAGCATGGATGTCAATGGATGGTATGGGAGAGGGTACATCCCTTGAGGTAATCGACGATTATAACTTCAAGTTTGTATTTACCAAGCCCCAAGGACCAGCCAGGGTAGAATCACTTGCCTATATTCAAGGCTGTCCTGGTCCAAGCCATGTCCTGAAGGATAAACACCCCAAATATAATAGTGATGCGACCTATGAATCTTATCGACAAGCCCAACCGGCTGATATGGTTCCAACACCGGTTCTTGGTGCCTGGGTTCCGGTTGAACTTAGGCCTGATGAATTGGTCATAATGCGGAGAAATCCTTATTATTTCAAGGTCGATGAAGCAGGTAATCAACTTCCTTATATGAACGAGATGCACTTCAAACTTTCAACCTGGTCTGACCGTACAACTCAGGCTGTGGCTGGAACAGGTGATTTCTCGAATATGGAAAATCCGGGTAACTATGTCGAAGCCTTGAAGCAAAGTCAGGATCCAGATTCTCCTGTCCAAGCCAACTTTGGTGTACGTGTCCTTGCTTGGGAGGTTGAACTTAACCTGTCGGAAACTGTTGGCGTCGAGGATGACATCGACCGAGAATTGCGTGGGTTGTTCCGAAACAAGGATTTCCGTATTGCATTGAGCCACGGACTTGATCGGGAAACAATTGGCCAATCTATAGCAAGAGGACCTTTCAGCCACCCCTTCCCGGGAGGTTTTTCAATTGGTTCACCCTACTATGACGCAGAATCAACTGTCTATTATGGCTATAATCCAGAAAAGGCAGCAGCAATGCTTGATGCCTTGGGTGTAGTGGATACCGATGGCAATGGGATAAGGAATCTTCCCGAAACCGGAGCTGATGCGGAAATTGATCTTGTCTACGATACAACCGAGCCAACCGACAAGAAACAGGTTGATGCTATCGTATCAATGTGGGGCGAGCTTGGCATCAGCATTCTACCAAGAACTGTTGATGAAATCGAACCCGTTGCTGATTCAGGCAATTTCAACATGATCGAACGTCGGCACCACTGGATCATTCCTACCCGTCAGACTTGTGACTATGTTGCAATTTCGGCAAATTGTCCCGACTGGCATCCAGTTGATGGCGATGGTAACCGTAATCTGTTTGATTGGGAGCAGGAAATGGCGGATGCTGTGAATTCCTTCCAGGAAACATGGGATCCAGCTGAGGCACAGGCAGCGGTTAACGTTATTCAGAAAAATTGGACTGAAAACGTTTACACCATTGGTACTGTTCAGGCCCCGGCAGCATTGCTTATCAACAAAAGGATAAAGAATGCACATCCGGGAACTCCGGTATTCATGTTCAATTGGGCTGAGGATAATGTTATCCGTGAGCGACTTTGGGTTGCCAGTGATGACCAATTGGAAGAACTTTTGCCAGGTACGATACCGAACTAAAATAACTTCAAAGGGGTGGTTGCTACCACCCCTTTTGATTAATGCTCTAAGCATGCACGGAGGATTTGCCCGGAATGGGATTGGTTTATTTTCTGCTACAACGGATTTTAGCGACTATACCCCTATTGATTGGCATTTCAATTGTATCTTTTGGTCTGATTTTAGCCATCCCAGGAGATTATGTCGATTTATGGCTATCCCAAACTATGGCCCAGACCGGCCAAACTCGAACTGAACTTCAACCACAGGCTGATGCTTTACGAGCTGAATTGGGCTTGGATAAACCGGTCTGGATTCAATATTATCTGTGGATCAAGGGGATCGTTACCTCTTGGGATTTCGGTTATTCCTTTTTCCACAGCCAACCGGTAACTGAGGTTATTGGCAACCGCCTTCCACGATCCATTGGCATCGCCATTATCACGCTAATTGTTGGACAATTCATAGGTGCTGCCTTAGGGATTTATGCAGCCATGAATCAGTACAAACTTGGCGATACATTATCAACTGTCATTGCGTTTTTAGGGATTGTTATTCCAAAATTTGTCATGGCCCTGGTTATTTTGTATTTCTTGGCATTTGTATGGCATTCCCCTTATATCGGGGCTTTGAATTCACCCAACTATGTTATTCAGGACTATTGGAGTTTTGGAAAACTTTGGGATTTTTTCAAACATGTCTGGCCAATATTGTTTATTTCAATTTGGGCCGGGCAAGCCTACACTCTCAGGATGATGCGAGGCAATCTCCTTGATGTGATGAACTCGCAATATGTTGAAACAGCAAGGGCCAAGGGTCTTTCCCGCCGACAGGTGATTTTTCTTCATGCCATACCAAATGCTCTACATCCCGTAATCATGAATATGGGAACCAGGTTTGACTACATGATCAAGGGTGAGTTGGAAATAGCCATAGTATTGGGAATCCCGACGATTGGCCCGCTGATACTAGGATCAATCGCCACCAGGGACATGCTGGTTATAGCGGCCATATTCATGATTATCGCCGTAATTATCGTTATTGGAAATTTAGTTGCCGATCTATTGCTGGCCCTGCTTGATCCAAGAGTTCGTCAGGCAACCATGGAAGCCAAAAGCTAATGGCAGAACCAGCTTCCGTACCACCTATTGCACCAGAGAGTCTGCATGCCGAGGCCAAGGTTTCACACTCCCTCACCTATTGGCAATTAGTCAGAAGGAGATTCATCAGAAATCCCTATGGCATGATGGGCTTCATCATCAGTGCACTCATCATTTTCACAGCCTTATTTGCAGGTTTTATTGCCCCATACGATGCCCAGTCAGGTGATAGGAAGGTTTTATATTCACCACCGCAACTGATTAAGTTTTATGATTCAGAAAACGGCTTCCAAAGACCTTTTATCTATGGTTTTGCTGAAGAAATGGATCCCAATACTTTTGAGATTAAATTTATTCCAGATCCTGAGCAGAAAAGCGTAATCAGATTTTTTGTTCGAGGGAGTGAATGGTCTTTCCTGGGTATAAAATCCAATATCCATCTTTTCGGCACCGATGGTGAGTATAGAATTTTTTTATTGGGGTCGGACAATCTAGGCAGGGATGTATTCTCACGAATGATTTGGGGGACAAGAGTATCCTTATTGATGGGTGTTCTAGTTGTTATTTCGGCGTTGATTGTTGGTTCCCTTGTGGGTATGAGTGCCGGTTTCTTTGGCGGTATGTATGACCTTGTGGTCCAAAGAATTGTTGAGTTTTTCAAAGCCTTCCCAGATTTGCCTCTCTACCTGGCCTTAACAGCAATATTGCCTCGAAGGGCAGATCCTGTAATGATATTTATCATGTTTGCAGGTATACTGTTTTTGCTTCGTTGGGCGGATTTATCCCGAGAAGTGCGGGGGAAGGTACTTTCCATGCGAAGCCTTGAATATGTTCGTGCTGCTGAGGCAGTTGGGGCATCTAATGGCAGAATTCTCTTGCGTCATGTCGCCCCCAATATTTCTTCCCACCTAATTGTCTGGTCAACGTTTCAGCTTCCTGAAGTTATCCTGTTGGAAAGTTTTCTCTCTTTTCTGGGCGTTGGTGTGCAACCACCAATGGTCAGTTGGGGTGTAATGCTTAACCAGATTCTGGATTTTCAATCTTTTGCTGCTGCTCCATGGATGATGTCGCCAGTAGGGATGATCATATTAACTGTTCTTGCCTTTAATGCCTGTGGTGATGGTTTGAGAGACGCGATGGACCCTCACAGCCATGGTTAACCAAGCTCAGGACAATGCCCTTTTGGATGTCAAAAATGTGACGGTTGATTTCAGGATCATCGGTGGCGCTGTTCATGCGGTTAAAAATAACAGTTTTCATGTCAAAAAGGGTGAAACATTGGCTATTGTGGGCGAGAGCGGTTCGGGCAAATCAGTCACTGCAAGGGCGATAATGCAGATGCTGGCTGAGAATGCCACTCTTGGAAAGGAAACCGAGGTCTGGTTTAAGGGAATCAATCTTCGAACACTTCCAGAAATCGAAATGCAGAAGATCCGTGGGAACGATATTACCATGATTTTTCAGGAGCCCCTGACCAGTTTGAACCCCGTTTACAGGGTAGGGGATCAGGTGGCAGAAATAATCCTTAAGCACAACAAATTATCCAAAAAGGAAGCATTGAAGAAAGTAATCAGTTTATTTGAGGAAGTACAAATACCTGAGCCTGAGGCCCGGGTAACCCAGTACCCTCATCAATTATCCGGTGGGCAACGACAAAGGGTTATGATAGCCATGGCCCTAGCCAATGAACCTGACTTGTTGATTGCTGATGAGCCTACGACGGCATTAGATGTTACCGTCCAATCAGAAATCCTTCTTCTTCTCAAGGAACTACAGAAATCCCATGGGATGGCGATGATCCTCATAACCCATGATTTGGGGGTGGTTAGAAAGAATTCTAATCGAGTTTGTGTCATGCGCTATGGAGAGATCCTGGAAACGGGGGATACTGATGAGGTTTTTAAAAACCCCCAGCACCCTTATACCAAGCATCTTATTGCTAGCGAACCATCTGGTACACCTGATCCTGTTCCTGCATCAGCCCAGGAAGTCCTCAGGGGTGATTCCATGCGAACTGTTTTTTCAATCAAGCATGGTAGTTTTATTAACCGGAAGAAATTGGATCTGGTTGCAGTTGATGATATTTCTCTTGCCGTACATGAAGGTGAAACCCTTGGTATCGTTGGTGAAAGTGGTTCGGGCAAGTCGACCCTTGGCATGTCCTTGATCAGACTACAACCTTCAACAGGTGGCACTATAACATTTGGCGGAAATAGGATCGATCAGTTGAGTCGTAGGGAAATGCGCCCATTGCGGCCTGATCTCCAGGTCGTATTCCAGGATCCGTTCTCTTCCCTGAATCCAAGAATGATAATCCGGCAAATTATAGCTGAGGGACTGATCGTAAACAATATAGGAAACTCCAATAAGGAAAGGGAATCCTTAATCAAGGATGCTCTGAACGATGTACAAATGGAAGCAAATGTCATGGATCGTTTTCCCAATGAGTTTTCAGGTGGACAACGACAAAGGATTGCAATAGCCAGGGCTATGGTATTGAAACCAAAATTTATCCTTCTGGATGAACCAACTTCAGCCTTGGATCTTTCCATTCAGGCTCAGATTATTGATCTGCTGAGGAAACTGAGAAGAAAGCATAAATTGAGTTTTATTTTTATCAGTCATGACTTGAAGGTTGTGAAGGCTCTGTGCCACAAGGTTCTGGTAATGCAACATGGAAAGGTGGTTGAGAAAGGGTTTACAGAAGATGTATTGGCTAGACCCAAAACGTCCTACACGAAAAGATTGGTGGAAGCCTCAATAATGTAAATTTCGGGTATAATCAGCATGAGGAATTTCTTTATTGAAGCCCTGTAAATTTGAATTCAGACAATAGCTGGCAGTTTGTAACCTGCAATCTACAATAATATTAAATCACAGGGACCAGTATTGGTTTGTGTTTTTATTGTTGTGAGTTATAGTACGAAATTTCATTGACATAAAAATATAACGGCTTGTTTGATCGTCAGTCAGAGCGAAGTCTTTTTTTGACAAACAATAACTTCTATGTTATTGTTTGTTACCACATTGTTTTTAATAGAAGTTAACGGAGGAAAAAATGGGAGAGAACAAGTCAAAGCCCGAATTGGAAAAAGAACTTTCAAAGGAGCAATTGGATGAGGTTTCCGGGGGATCCCCGGCCCCGGGGCTATCAATGTATCACACTTGACTCTGCAGGCAGGTTTAGTTGTTAGAATCCTTGGTCAAGGCTGGTGTACCGACTGGTATCATCATGATTGTTGTTTTTTTCTAATTATTTCACCTTGGATTTCTTACCTTATTTCGGCAGAAGTGGGACAAAATTTTTCAGGATGCTACAATTTTATTAATAAAATCAATTTCCCTGCTATTTCTTTCCCAAGCTGTTCCATTTAACCCCTGATAAAGCTTACCCGAAGCAAAGGGCGATTAACCAGGATTGATTATTGTGCCAAACAAACCGTCCAGGCAACAGCGTCCCCCACGAGGGTTATATATTACGCTGACCGAAGGATGGTCACGGCTTACCCGTGACCAGGATCTTCATGCCGGCCAAGATCAGTTAGAGCAGCCTGGTAGCCCATCATGTAGTTGTTTAGAAACAACAGGCCTTCCCAGAGCTTCTGGGTTCCGGGTAGCGGTTGGCGCCTGCTGGGATGGAACCCGGCCAAACCAGCAATCAGAACCACAAACTCGGCCATGGTCATATCTTCGGGTGGACCTCTGGGAACCTTGAGATGCCGCCAGCGGCTCACCGAACACAAGACGGTCAGCATCATCGGTGATTCATGTTGCCGGGCCCAATCCTTCGGATGCTCGGACGCCAGACGGGACAATTCCCAGACACGCATGGCGGTGATGGCATCAAAGGCCAGACACTTGGCCAGGTCTTCAGCCGCATCAAGCCGGCGGTCCTGCAGACGAGTTCCGACCTTAAGCGCATGGAAAAAGCGTTCAATGCTCCAGCGCCGCTCATAGAATTGCAAGGTTTCAATGGCAAGGGCACGCCCGGGCTGTTGCCTGGTGGTGGTTTGCAACATCCAGTGCAAGGCCTTGTGCTTGGGCGGTGGGCTCTCCTCACGAGCTTCGACTACAATCGCCCGCAACGGCTTCTCGTCCTTGGCCGTGTGAGGTGGTACCAGGGTAACCTCACAACAGCGTAAGGTCAGGGTTGCGGTCCGAGCGGCCCGACGTTGGGGGCCACCTCGGCGTGGCACCGCAATGCGGCGGGTTCCCAATGAGGGCTGCCTGGCCATGTATTGCCAGAGGTCGATCGCTTCCCCATCAGCTGTCTTGACCCGGCGTTTGACGCCTTTGTTGGCGCGGACCAGAAGCTCGGTATCAAGCGTACGGGCGTGGGTCAACAACTCCCAGAAATCACCTTCCCGGTCACAAATCGTCACCACCCGGCTGGCCGGACACACCTCGGCCAATTCGGCCGAGCGGTCCAACATCCTGACCCAGCGCCGGCTGTCGTTGGACGGATCTTGTCGAAACGATACATCCATGTCATAGAGACCCAACGGTCGTCCCGCCGGCGTGACGGCCACACCACAGTGCGGCAGAAGACCACGCGTTCCTTTGCCACCGCCACCAAGATGATCCAGCCCCACAGTCGCCACCAGCGTGTCATAGTTCAGGGTGGTGGTGTCCTGCACGGCCAAAACCACCGATTGGGACCGACAACGCTCCACGGTCGCTTCATAATGGGAGAACATTATATCGTCCATCTTGATAGCCTCTGTTGGTTACCACTTTATTTCAAATCGTAACGGGGTATTTTTCCCATATTATTTCAGTACCGAATTACTGGGAAACTGAATTAATTTGAACAGGTTACTTTTTTCTTTCCCCAGTAGCTAAATTTTTTCAAGTAGAGTTTCCTTTTCCCAGGAAACTCCGAACGGTCATTACCGTAGCATGCAAGTTTGTCTGACCCTCCCAGGGCCAAACTAAAACCATACTCCCAAGATCATTACAGCATAAAAAAGGAGTATTCGGGGGTTGCCCCCCGAATACTCCGGCATTATTGTGAACGTTACCACACAAACCACAATAAAGGACCCACCAGTGCAACTCATTCATCAAACCACACTTTCGGTCGACGACTATATTTATAAGCAAGCATGGCAGGAAGCAAGACTTGAGTGCTGTCCCAACACACAAAAAAGTACCTGTCAGTTCCACCGCCATGGGAGTTACCCTCGCAAAACACCCTCTAATATAAACATTACGCGCTATTACTGTCGCACCTGTCAGATGACGTTCAGCCTGTTGCCAGAGTTTATGGCAGCAAGCAAACCCGGCACCCTCCAGGCAATTGAAGAGGTTGCTCTAGCTGCTGAAGAGTGTCCAAACCTGACCGCGGCCCATAACCGTCTACGTCCCAACCATCATGGGACTTGGCGAGCCCAGCGCCGGTGGCTCAAAAGACGTATTCTTTGGGCCTCCCTGGCTCTGCATCTTGCCCGAGGTTTGTTCGCCGAGCTTTATGCCGAAGCGCCGCTGACGGTTGGAACCTTCCGGGCCAAGAAGGGGACGACCACCACGCTGCTGGTGACTTTGCGCAAGCAGTATAACAATCACCTCGAATATGTCCCCCGACCGGTTGGATTTAGATCCTGCAGCCACCCTATTGAGTCGCAAACTGGGCCCCCAACACAAGGTGGCCCCTGCTGATTTGCCGAATCGGGCCCCATTTTCCTCCGATATTTTAAAAAACAAGTCAAAAAGGAGGTTTTTACTTATGACAACATCACCAAACCGGCACCGCGAGGATGTCGCTCTCTTTCGCTATGGCCTGGTGGCCCAGATCATTGCCTGGCCAGCCGGTCCGGAAAGGAATGTCATCATTGCCAACCTGGCGGCCAAAGCTCACACCATTCCCGGTAGTAGCCGAACCCGTGTGGCTTCAGGAACACTTGTGGATTGGGTCCGCAATTATGAACACAAGGGTTATGAGGGGCTGCTGCCCAAAAAGCGCAGTGAACGGGCCCAACCACGTCGGATGCCGGCGGAAGTCAGTGAGACACTCCTGGCCATCAAACACAACACTCCCGTCTTGAGTGTTCGTCAGGTAATTGCCGAAGGCCGCCAAACTGGTGAGATTCCCCCGGATGTTCCGGTCTCGCCCTCAACGGTGCATCGTCTGTTTACCCGTGAGGGGCTGATGGTCAAGGAGGATCCTTTCCGGGGACAGGATCTGCGTCGGTTTCAATACCGCTATCCCGGTGAACTCTGGCAAGCCGATGTCATGTATGGTCCCAAAATTCCTGATGCCAAGGGGCGTCTTCGCCGGACCTATTTGCTGGCCATCCTTGATGATGCGACCAGGATCATACCCTATGCCCATTTTGCCTTCTCCGAAAAGGCCTGGGCCTTTCTTTATGTCCTGCGCGAGGCCATTACCCGTCGAGGGGTGCCAACTCGACTTTATACCGACAATGGAGCCAACTTCCGATCGAAACATTTGTCCATTGTCTGCGCCCGTCTGAACATCGCGTTACTACATGCAAGGCCGTACGCTCCACAAGGAAAAGGCAAAATTGAAAGATATTTTCGGCGGGTCAGAGATCAGCTGCTGGCACCGCTTGCCGACGATGCCATTCCCAACCTTGCAACCCTCAATGAACGGACCCGTTGCTGGATTGATAGCGACTATCACATGACACCGCATCGTGGTCTTGACAATGCCACTCCGATGGATTGTTGGGTCGCCAAGGCTGAGCATGTTCGCTATCCTGAACCACACCTTGACCTTGATCTTATGTTCCTGCACGAGGTCAGCCGCAAGGTCAACCAAGCCCACACCGTGTCGCTTGACAATCGTCAGTATGAGGTGGCACCGGAATTGGTAGGCCAAACGGTTACCTTGCGTTATGACCCGTCGGCCCCACCGGGACGGCCGCTGTTGGTTTATCATGATAACAAACCCGTTGGCGAGGCCACTCTTTTGGACCTCTTTGCCAATACCACCATTCCACGTGGTCGACCGCCCTTGCGGTTTGGCCCCAGCGATGATGAGAAGGAGGAGAAGTAATGTATAAAGTACATTTTGGCCTCAAGCACTATCCATTTGATGTGGCCCCCAAGGCGGATGAATTATTCGATTATACCGCGGCCTCGGAAACCCGTCATCGTCTACAGCATCTCCTGGAACTGCGAGGTATTGGTCTGTTGACGGCGGAGGCCGGCACTGGCAAGACCACGCTCTGCCGCCAGGTCGTGAGCCAGTTGCATCCCAACCAATATCGGGTCTGTTATGTAACCCTCTCCACAGGTTCGGTTCTCGACAGTTACAATACCATTGCCAACGCCTTTGGCCTGGACCGTTTTACCAGCCGGGCCGCGGCCTTCAAGGCCATCCAGGAGGAGGTATCCCGGCTGGTTGTTGCCGCCCGGCAATATCCGGTGCTGATTTTTGACGAAGCTCATCATTTGCATAATACCATTCTGGAGGAGTTGCGTCTGTTGACCAATTACGAGATGGATTCCGAGAAACGGTTATGTCTGCTGCTCGTTGGGCTCAGTGAATTGCGGCGACGTCTGCAACAGATGGCGACCCATGCGTCATTATCCCAACGGATTGTCATTCGGTGCAGCCTAGGCGGTCTGAGTGAAGAGGAAGTTGGTGGTTATCTCAGCCATCGGTTGCGCCTTGCCGGTTACGAGAGTGATCTGTTTGAACCGGCGGCGATTGCCGCCCTGGCCTTGGCCAGTAAGGGTGTTCCACGTATGCTGGACCGGCTGACTCATTTTGCCCTGGTTGCGGCGGCCCTGAATAAATCCCGTCTGGTAACGGCCGTTCATGTGGAAGAGGCTCTTGGTGAACTGGACCAATGAGACCTGGACCAATAAGACCATGGTCGTGCCAACAGATCACCCGGCTCAGGGACATATCCCTTGGTCGGGTGGCCGAAGCCTGCGGTTATCAGCGTGATCCAAGTGATCAAAACCGCTGGCGTCGTTCCGGCTCAGTGCTCAGCATTACCGGTAGCCAATTTTATGATCACCTCAATGGCACCGGTGGTGGCGGTGCGATTGATCTTGTCATCCATGCCAGGGGGTGCGGTTTTGGTGAAGCCCTGGCCTGGCTGAAACAATTGTCTTGCCAGGCTTATCAATCTTCGGTGGTTCCCTGTTCCCAAACAGCCAAACCAGGTGGTCGGCACGCCCCGTTGGCAGCAAGCAACACCCTCGCACCGGATTTGCAACTGGTCCCAAGGTACTGGCCCCGGGTGTGGACTTATCTTGTCGGGGACCGCCAGATTGCACCCGCGCTTGTTGCCTGGTGTCACCGGAAGCATCTTGTTGGGGCTGACCAGAGGGGCAATGCTGTTTTTATCACCCGTGATGCCAAGGCTTTACCGGTTGGGGCCGAGTTGCACGGAACCATGCCAGGGCGACCCTTCAAGGGAATGCGCCGGGGGTCCAGAAAAGCGCAAGGTGGGTTCTGGCTGGCGCGTCAGGAAGCGGGACCAACCCTGTTGGTCGAAAGTGCGATTGATGCCCTGTCGGCTTATACTCTGTCGGCGGCTATGTGCAAGGAGTGTTCCCATTTCCAATATATCATCTCCACTGCCGGTGTGGCCACAACGCTGCCCCCCTGGATTATTGATCTGGTCCCATCGGAAACCATCTGGTGTGGCTATGATGCCGATATGGCCGGTGATCAGGCCGCGGTTCTTCTGCTACAGGCACATCCCGAAATACAGCGCCTAAGACCCCAAGGGGGCAAGGACTGGAATGCTTGTCTGCAGGTGCAGCAAGACAACTGAATGATCATTTGAACAAACTACTCCCACCAATAATCGAGACCAACGGGATTACGGTGCACCAAGCAATTTGATCGACCTGCGGTGCTTGCAAACAGTTACCGGCTTAGGCCTTTGCGGGGTAAATTTGCCAGGTGGGGAATTTAACTGCTTGGAAAAGAAATGGTGGGGAAATTGATTTTATTAAAATTATTGGAGCTTCTTGAAAAGATTTGTCTCACTTCGCCCGAAATAATTTGAGAAATTCAAGTTGATTTAAATTAAAAAACAACAGCCTCATTCGATAATAAGCGATACGCGGCCTGTTGGTCGGCCGCACGCGGAAAAAGAGCCGGCAGGGCAACTCCAGGTGCCGCCAGCCAGGCTTGGCCCATGGCCATGATCCGGCGGCGAATACGCCCATCAGGATAGGCACAGCGGGCATATTCCCTTGTGGCCCACTCACCCTCACACCACGGCTCCGAGGTCTGGCCCAGAACACGAGCCGGTTCAACACACAGTTGCGCCTGCCAGTTGTCTACCAACGGTTGCAACCAGACCTGCCGCCGGATACCCGAACGCCGACCTGATGAGCACCGGGGACAACAAGACCAACCAGCCGAGCGATAACTGGTACCGGTATATCCCGGGGCCACAAAAGTTTGTAATAACACTGGACGCTGCTGATAATAATAGGCCCAATCATCAGCAATGCAACTGGTCGCCAGTTGTAGGGCCCGCGAGGCCAGACCATGGACCCGTACCGATGGCAAAAGCAAAAATCGGTTGTTGCACAGCACCCGGCCAATATGAGCATGGCGAGCCTTCACTGACCAGCCAATAACTTCATCCCGTGGAAGCAGTTGCAAGCCCGCACTGACAAAACTGAGACCGCCCAGGATACCATAACGCGAGGAGCGTAGCCAATAGAGTATACGTCCACCCGGTGAACGCCTCCACCCTTCGGGATGATGGCTGGCCATCATTTTTTCCCAGGCCAAACGCTCGGTTTTAGTTACACGCGCCACGCTGAGGGTGCCCAGTTCCGACAAGCTACACTTAATGGTTTGATCTGGAAACCCGGTTGGTAAAGAGGCATGAGCCTCCGGCATCACGACCTGGGCGGCTGGCAAGGAGACCTCAAGAAGCGCGGCCAGTTTCGGTAGAAGTTTCTGGGCAGCCGCTCGGCTACTCAACTGCTCGCGATGGCAAAGGGCTTCAGCCAAGGCTGTGCGAGACAGCCCGGAAACCTCAGTGTTCTGACAAACCTGCCTGAACCAGCAAGCAGTGTCGGATGAAAGTTGAAAAGTACCAATAAACATGGCATAGTGATTCGCATAAAATCATTGCAGAGTCAAGTGTGATACATTGATAGGCCCCGGGGCCCACGGGGCCAACTTACCAACAAGCGGTAGCAGCAAAAAGAAAGTCTACTGGGCAAGACCAAGACAATACCGTTGTTCCTGGTGCTTGAATTTTTTTCAAGTTAAATCCACCTAATGAACAAGGGTTAATTTAGTAAGGCAGTTTTTGCCTTAGAATTCGTATTGTTTGTTCCTTGTTCTTATGCCTTCTGGAATTGGTAAAATAAGCAATAGTAACAAACAATGAGCGACACACCCTTGTACCGTCAAAGGGCTGTAGACCGCCTTGTTGATACTGAACGGGTAGAAAAATCTTTAACCGTAACAACCCCGCAAACATGGGTTGCGGGGTTGTTTTTGTTATTAATATCCCTTTTTGTAGTAGTCTGGTCCCTTATTGGAGAAATTCCAACTTATGTACGAGCTAGTGGTATCCTTCTTGAAAAGGGGAGTACAGATGTAGTTATAGCTGAAACTGGTATAGTCACAGAAATTTATGTTACCAACGGGAGTCTCGTTAGAAAAAATGATTTGGTTGCAAAAATTCATAATCCGAAGGAATTGGAACTATTACAAAATGCACTTTTATGGGTAGATGAGCAGCGGAATAACCTAAAAACCATACAGTCTGAACTGAATGCTGAAAATAAATTAAATCAAACTCACCTGGATAACCAATTTAAATACCTCGGTGAACTTGAAGACCTTGCACAAGAAGCAGTGCAAGCTGCTGAAGCTAGGTTAAGAGAAATCAATACTCAAGATAACAATGACATAAACAGCTTATCTAACCTGGAAACGGCAAGAGTTCACCTTTATTCGGCCCAGCAGTCTTTATTTGATATTTTGCGACAAAGAAATGATCTTGAATACAATGTTTCCCAACAGCGATTGGAAAACGAAGCTCGTCTCAAGGCAGCGGAAATAGAATTGGAAACCGCCAGTAGAAATGCAAAAGCGATTCAAGATAATTTAGATTCTATTTATATTGTTGCGCCTGTTGCTGGACGTTTAACTGAAATTAATTTTGAACGTGAAGAGTCCGTTCTACCAGGCCAGAAATTTGCCAGAATAGAGACCGGGGAAGAAAGACTTGAGTTGGTATTGTATATTCCCCCAACCGACGGAGGGAACGTACTACCGGGTAAGAATGTACTTATTTATCCATCAACGATTAATCGCGAGGACCACGGTGCACTGAAGGGACAAGTCGTGGATGTATCCTTATCTCCCGTTGGGTATGAAGATATATTAGATTCTTTAGTGAATCCAGAATTAGTTCCTACCTTCACAAAGAATGGGCAACCCTACGAGGGACGTATAAGTCTAGTCTCCGACCCCTCAACTATCAGTGGCTATGCCTGGACCTCAAAGCGAGGTTCGGCCATGTCACTTAGTCCGGGTATCCTTGTGTCAGCAGAAATAGAAGTTGCCAGAAGAGCACCAATCGAATTCGTAATACCCTTTTTTAATAGAACCTTTCAGGAATGAGTTTTTCTAGGGGTTTGGAGCCAACCCTATCTCAAGTTGGTGGACGGAAAAAAACACCAACAATACTTCAAATGGAAGAAGTGGAATGTGGTGCCGCCTGCCTTGCTATGATATTAGCTCATTATGGTTGCTGGAAACCTTTGGAAGAACTGCGTATTCGCTGTGGTGTCTCACGAGACGGTAGCAAGGCCAGTAATATATTGAGTGCTGCACGGGCATATGGATTAATTGCAGCTGGTTTCCACCGCGAGCCAAACCAATTATACGACCTTCCATTTCCAATGATAATTTTTTGGAACTTCAAACATTTTGTTGTTTTGGAAGGGTTCCACAAAAACCAATTCTTTATTAACGACCCTGCAGATGGACAGAAGAAAATCACCTGGGAGGAGTTTGACGAAGGTTTCACAGGTGTTTGCCTTGCTTTTTCTCCTGGGGAAGATTTTCAGCGGGGGGGGGAGTCTCCAAGCATAGTAGCTAGTCTCATTGAACGGATCGGACATTCCAAAACCCAGTTAGTTTTAATTATATTATTTACTCTACTGCTCCTTACACCAGGAATTGCAATACCTGCTTTTACAAAAAGTTTTATTGATGAGGTTTTGATTCAAGGAAACCAATTTTTAATCATACCTTTGGTTATTGGATTGGGGATAGCAACCATTGGCCAAGGTGTTACCATTTGGTTTCAACAGATTAGTATTGCACGATTAGAAATAAAACTGGCCTTAGTGACTTCGACTCGTTTTATTAGCCATGTCCTTAACCTCCCAATCACGTTTTTTGGTCAGAGGTTTGCTGGTGATATTGTAAATAGGATTTCTTCAAACGACGATTTGGCTCATTTGATTTCCGGACAATTAACCACAAATATCGTAAACCTCTTAACAATGTTTGTATACTCTGTTGTACTATTTGTGATTGATCCGTTCCTGGCATCTATTGTCCTTGCCTTAGCGGGCATAAACATGATTGCTCTTCAGATAATGTCACAATATCTGGATAGGAGCAATCGCCGAATGCTAAAGGAAAAGGGCCGTATTGATGGTGAAACTTTTGCTGGGATACGGATGATTGAAACTCTGAAGGCAGGTGGGATAGAAAATAGTTTTTTCACCCGTTGGACCGGATTACATGCCAATGCCCTACAGGCACAGAATGAAATCGGAAAAATAATGATTTTTCTATTATCAATACCTTTTCTGCTTAAAGGTTTTTCTACGGTTACAATACTTGGTATAGGAGGTCTAAGAATTCTTGAGGGGGCCTTGTCAGTGGGAGGTCTCATTGCATTTCAAATGCTATCCTGGAATTTTTTACGACCAATTGAAGGGTTGGTAGAGTGTGGTTCACAAATTCAAACTGCGAAGGGGGAAATTGTTCGCCTTGACGATGTGCTCAAGCACAAACCCGATACATGGACCAGGAATACAGAGGAAAAAATACAACCTGTTTCCAGGGGTTTCATCTCACTGAAAAATGTTTCCTTTGGATATAACCAATTTGAACCACCCCTCATTAAGGATTTTAACCTAACCGTAGAACCCGGCCAGCGAATTGTACTGACCGGTAGTTCCGGTAGTGGAAAATCAACAGTTGCAAAACTTATTTGTGGGCTACTTCAACCAAATTCGGGGTCTATAAGCATTGATGGTAAGGAAATCCAAAGCATTCCAAAAGCACATTTTGCCCAAGTAGTTTCTTATGTAGACCAGGAGGTGGTGCTGTTTAAGGGGAACCTCCGGGACAATATTTCCCTTTGGAATCCGGCCGTATCCGACCGTGAAATTGTAAATGCGGTTCGTGATGCCGCATTGCAGGATACTGTGGCCGTAAGACCTGGCCTTTACAACACAACCATTGAAGAATTTGGTAATAATTTTAGTGGGGGCCAAAAACAACGGATTGAAATTGCAAGAGCGTTTTCCAATGACCCCAGTATATTGATACTGGATGAAGCAACTGCTTCTCTTGATCCTATTACAGAATATGAAATTGACCTAAACATTCGAAAAAGAGGATGCACTTGTATTATTGTCGCCCACAGACTCAGTACTGTACGGGACGCAGACGAAATAATTGTTCTTGAAAATGGAAATATAGTCCAACGGGGCAGGCATGAAAATCTTATCAAGGAAGATGGTCCCTACCGAGCACTGATTATTTCTGGGTGATAACATGTCCGTAGAATCCACAATTTCCAAGCGAATCCAAGGAAAAGTACTATCTACAGGGGCAAACAACCCGATTACTCTTGATGATTCCAATACTCTTTTAGTAGTTGAGAAGGGTTTTTTGGATATTTTTATAGTTGAAATGAAAGGGGGTAAATTTAGTAACCGCCATCCATTCGTAACCAGGTTATCTGAAGGTATGGCTGCCTTCGGTGCTAATGCAATAGAGAATACAAATGAAAACAATGAAATTGTTAAATTTTGCTTTATTGCTATCCCCTCCCAAGAAGCGAGGATTGTTTTTGGTAATCGCAAAGCAATTTCTTCTGATGAGGGATTGGGAATCGACAGTATAATTTGGATTGATGATTGGATAACAGAGCTTTCCTCTTTTTTGGTCCGTTTTTCTGACCCTCCACCCCGAAATGCCCAAATGATTGAGGCAGACCCAGATGTGGAATATTCTGCTGGAACATTAATAGCAATGCATCATGATGTTGTTTGGGTGACTTCCGATAAACCGTTGGAATTTATCGGACTGCAAAAAGTATTTCAGGAAAAAAATGAACCCTTGTTGCCAATTACGTCTCAAACTTGGCTAACCTTGGATCATCCTAGAAAGGTTTCTGCAGAATATACTCCTTCTACCTTGGTCAGCGGCAAGCTTTGGCCATCGTTTGAAGAATTCAACAACCGTGTTTTAAAGCATGGTGTGGCCATTTGGGAAAACAGTGGAGAAATAATCAAAAAAAGATATTTTGCTTCGTTAAGGTCCATTGAAGAAAGTCAGGAAAAAACCGTAAATGAGTTATTAACCCCATTAGCAGGAAATAAATCCAAAAAAACAGAATCCCAGTTACTTTCTTCCCATCAGTGGGGTGCCATAAACCAAGTAGCTAAAAGTGTTGGGATAAACTTGGAAATTCCGCCTGAAACAGCAACCGAACTGAAGTCCTTTGAGGACATAATGACTTACTTCCGCTCGTTAGGTGTTAGGACCCGTCGCATAGTTCTGAAACCTGAGTGGTGGAAACGTACCGGGACAGCGATTGTCGGTTTTACCAAAATTGATAATAGCCCTGTTGCTCTTTTACCAGGTTTTGTGAGTGGGTATCAAATTTACGATCCAGAAACCCAAACCACTTCATCCGTCAGGGAAAAAAAAGCTAGGGAAATACAAGAAACTGCATTGATGTTGTATGCGCCATTGCCAGAGCAAATTAATAGTGGATCGGCAGCACTGATAAAGGTTTTCAAGGGATTTAAAAAAGAGTTCTTATTGGTCATTATTTTTACTGCCCTTGCCGGTATAGTCGCGCTTGTATCACCAATCATAACTGGACAAGTGTTAGCAAATTATTTACCCCGCAATGATCAATATATGTGGATAACTGGCTTGGTTGCATTGGCTTTAGGAACTATTTCTGCCGCAGTATTTATAATAGCAGGTAGATTTTCCATTCTCCGTATATTAGGATTTACCGACGAACGTTTACAGGCTGCGATTTTAATAAAACTATTATCACTCCCAACCTTATTCTTTAAAAGTTACTCCGTGGGTGATTTGGCCGACCGTGCGGACGGTATTTCCAAGGTCCGTGAAACGGTAACTGAGGCTGTTGCTGGGGCTCTTGCGAATACCTTTGCATCACTTTTCGCGTTGTCTCTTCTTTTTTGGTACAGTTGGCCTATGGCAATCTTTGTCTGTATATTTTCAGGAATTTTTATTGCTATTACCTTTTGGATTTCTTTACACCAAAGAAATCACCATCGCGAGGAATTCCGCCTGCAAGGTGATCTCAATGGGCTGGTTTACCAAATAATCAACGGCCTTCCTAAACTTAGGGTTGCAAACAGCGAAAGCCACGCCCTGGCCAAATGGGCAACTCTTTTTGCTGCCCAAAAGCGGGAATCCCTGGCAGCCCGAAAGTGGGCCACTGGAAACACGGCTTTTAACGGGGTTTTCTTTCCCCTGAACCTGATTGTTGTATTTTTGGTTTTTGCTACAATTTCTATCACGGAGAATGGTTTGGGAGTTGCCGAATTTATTACATTCTATGCAGCATTGGGAATGTTGCTTGTGGCCTTGGCTGGTTTATCCAACGCATGCGTAGTAATTGCGGCTTCAACCCCATACTTTGAACGGATAAATCCGGTTCTAACAACCCCAAGGGAAAAAAATGTTACCAATCCCAAAGCTGATCCCGGACCGTTGCATGGTAGCATAGAGTTTTCTTCAGTTGTTTTTCAGTATCGACCTGACCTACCCTTAGCACTGGATGAAATATCCTTTAGTATACCTGAGGGAGGCAATGTTGCGTTCGTTGGTGCTTCAGGTTCAGGAAAATCGACTATCCTAAGGCTATTAATTGGCTTTGAAACACCCACTTCTGGTGCTATTTTTCTGGATGGACACAATTTAGATAACTTAAATATGTCTACCGTAAGAAGCCGAATGGGTATTGTGATGCAGTTTGGCTATCTTTTTGCTGACACCATTTACAATAATATCTCCGCTTACGCTAGAATATCTGACGAGGATGCTTGGCAAGCTATCCGTTCCGTCGGTCTTGAGGAGGAAATTAAGGCCATGCCAATGGGTATGCGAACAATTTTATCTGAAAACGGTGGAGGGCTTTCCGGAGGTCAAAAACAGCGATTGCTTATTGCTCGAGCCCTAGTCCGTCGTCCCCGAATCCTCTTAATGGATGAGGCCACAAGTTCACTGGACAATAAAACCCAAGCTATAGTCCATAATTCAATAAGAACCATGAAAACCACATGTATTTTCATTGCCCACAGATTAAGTACGGTTCGAGATGTTGATCAAATATTTGTCTTAGATGGTGGAAAGATAGTCGAGAAGGGCAATTTTGAAAATCTAATGAACCAAAATGGTCATTTTGTCCAATTAGCACAACGCCAACTTGTCGATGATAGGAAAATATAAGCCTACCCCAATTTTTACATTGAGATAAATTTCAGGTCCTTTGTTTATCCCCTACAAAATATGCCACAGAAGTAGCCAAGTCTATCGCTATTGGAATTTTTCATTTCACGCCAATTGTACTTTGCCCCGATTGACATTTTGGATCCGATACTTAGTCGGTGTCAATGGCTTGGCATTCCGTCAATATGGTTCTTTCTAGCAGTGATGCCTGGACTAACAGAAATTCGTTTTACACACCAACATGATAATTACAGATCGACATCATTCTGAGGGTCAGAACCTTGTACCAGTAGCTCCTGAAGCATGGCCTGAAGTTCTTCATATTGCAAGCTTCTTGCCAACCAAAACGCTTCCGGTAAGTTTGAATCGGTGAGTCCTTCAAGCACCTGCGATTTCTTAACAGCTTGCGGGCCATTTTCTTGCTGGAGATCTAGAATCTCTACCTTGACATGATTGGTTATTTTGTGTCCAACAATACGCCACATTTCCCTTATCCCTAGCCTAGCATAAAGGGCGGGTTTATCGGCATCAAGATGGGTAACTTCAACTTCTACCACAAGATCGGGCGGAGTTTCTGCTTCAAACGCCTCTATGTATTTCGGTCCTCCTTCTCTGAAAGCATCAACCCAGAGTTTGGCATTAGTCCCTATGTAAAAAGCCGCGTCGGCTTCCAGTCCGGTGTTTTTTGGATCATCCGGTCCTTTCCACCGTGTTCCCCTCTTGGCTTTGGCTTGGCACCCCAACAACTGTGATGTCCGCTCAACAATCTTGTCGGTTGCATCTGCAATATCCTCGTGTGTACCCGAAGGGTTCATCCAAGAAATAATCCCGGCGACGGGATCGATTAGCACCCTCCGACCGAAATTATTCCAGTCAATCTCCTTTGCCAGAACAGGTACAATTTCTGGTGGAACTGTTATCCGCCAAAACTCTGATCCCATTGGACCAGTAAAATGGTGTTCTGGTGATGGCATGTCCATTGTCCTTACCTTTCCAACTTGGTTAGAAAATCGACGGTTTACCAAAGAGTACACCGTAGCCATGAAAAGTCAAAATCGAGTTTTTAGTCGTAAAAAACTAAAATTGACCAGCAAAATTCAATATGATTTTACAGTACTTCGGGATTAACAACAAGTGAAGGGTCAAGGCGTCCATCAATGGCATTCAAAGCATTTTTTATCGTCATAATCCCCATCGCTTTTAATGTATCATCAGTAAGGGCCGATGAGTGGGGGCTTACGATTACCCTGTCATGAGAAAGTATCGGATTAGTTGGGGATACAGGTTCTTCTTCAAAAACATCCAATCCAACGCCGTGCAATTTGCCCTTGGCAAGGGTTTCATGGAGAGCTTGTTCATCGATAATACCGCCTCGACTCGTGTTTACCAGGATGGCATTGTTTTTAAGTAAGGCTAATTCCTTTTCACCAATCAGATATTTGGTATCAGTTGTTAAGGGCAAATGGAGTGAAACTGCATCGGCAACCTCCAGTCCTTCTTCGATTGTGGCTAGGGTTGGAAAACCATCCTCTGCATTGGGTAGGTAAGGATCATAAACCAATATATCCATTCCAAGTGCTTGTGCTCTTCTAGCCACTTCCTTACCAATCTTGCCAAAACCAACGATTAGCAACTTTTTGCCATTTAACTCGATCGGGCGATATTTGTGCCTGATACCAAAATCGCCAGCCTTAACTCCTTGGTTGTATATCGCTCCTAGTTTGGCAACCGCCATCATAAGGTAAATCGTCTGTTCGGAAACGGCTATAGAATTTACTGAACCAACCAAGGCCAAAGGTATACCCAAACGGGTACATTCTTGGAGTGGAACATTGTCATAACCAACACCATGACGAGCGACAACCTTGAGTTTTTTACCTTTTTGCAAGGCCCTTTCTGTCAATAGGGAAACCCTGATCGTCAGGGCATCGGCATCCTCAATATTTGCCAGGACATTTTCTTCAGATACGTCTGTGAGAAGTTGATAAGAGACGTCGCTTCTTTCCTCAAGTAGACTCAATGCTTCGGGATGAAGTGACTCAATTATTAGGATTTTGTGCATTTTATTTTGTTTTCTCAATTATATTCCGACCAAATTATGGCAAGACCAAGATCATTCTTCTAGATATTCAGCCTAACCTCGGATTTAATCAATTTAAGCATTTTTACTAGGTTAATGGCTCTAGGAAATACGAAGTTAATATCTTAAATTCATCACTTTAAGGCCATTCACAATGAATTCTGTCAATATCAAACCTCCTTGGATGCCCATTACAGTTTTGAAAAGAAACAAAAAATTTTGTAAAGGTCAGAGAATTGGTGAACTATCTCAAATCACCATTGAATTATGTGATTTAGTCGAATAATTGGTCGACTTTTACTGGAAACTAGCAAAGGATCACAATGAAGAAAATCAAATGGGGAATTGTCGGCGGCGGCGAAGGTAGTCAAATTGGTTTTGCCCACAGAGCTGGGGTAGCTGTTGAAGAAAAATTTGATTTTGTGGCTTGTGCCCTGGATATTGATCCATTGAAAGCAAAGGAATTTGGTATTCGCCTTGGTGTTTCGCCCGACCGGGCCTATGCCAACTGGCAGGAAATGTTGCAAGGTGAAAGGGCAAGGTCTGATCGGATAGAACTTGTTACAGTCGCAACACCAAATGACACTCATTTTGAAATTTGTAAGGCATTTATGGAGGCTGGGATAGATGTTTTCTGCGAGAAACCCCTTACGATAACTATTGAGGAAGCCCGGGAACTTGTAAAACTAGGAGAAAAGCTGGGTCGGGTTTGTGGAGTTAATTATGGCTATTCCGGTTATCCGATGATTAGACAAATGCGAGAAATGATTCTCAGGGGCGATTTAGGAAAAATCCGGGTTATCTTTACCCAGTTTGCTGGGGGATTTATGGCCGAATCAAATTGGGAGGATGACCCTCGAATTGGTTGGCGCTTTGATCCCGAGAAAGCTGGCATATCTGCAGTTACCTTGGATTTGGGTAGCCATGCCATGCATCTGGCTTGTTTTGTTACAGGCCAGAAAGTGAAAAAAGTTTCCTCGGATTTTGCCGTCGGAGTACCGGGCAGAGAATTGGAGGATGACTCCCTTACAGCGTTCAGATTACAAGATGGAACTATTGGGAGACAATGGGTTAGTGGACTTGCTTACGGAAGAATTCATGGATTGTCCATACAGGTATTTGGTGAATTCGGGGGGTTGAGGTGGCAACAGGAACAACCCAATCAACTGTACTGGACCAAGGGAAGAGAAGCAACAAAAATTCTGGAAAGGGGTGCACCTTACCTTTACGATGAAGCAAATCGTGCTGGCAGGGTTACCATTGGACATCCTGAAGGCATGCCCTTAGCTTTTTCAACCCTATACAAGGACTTGGCCGAGGTTATCAATTCTAGAAAAGAGGGAAAGACCCCTGAACCGTCAGCCCTAAGCTACCCCAAATTTGAAGATGGGTTGCATATGGTGGAAGTGGTGTTTTCTCAGGTTAAATCATCCAAGGACGGAGGTAGGTGGACCGAGGTCTCGGATTTTGAAGCTTAGCTTATCCCCTCCCCAGGGATTGGGGTATCAACCAATGTTGGTTCCTGCCCATCTAGCAACTTTCAACTTCAGAAATCTTAACAGGCCTGTTCTCCGCAAGTGATCGGTTGGCAGTTTCAGCCAGCAGTAAAGCCTGATATCCATCCTCAATTCCCACAGGAAACTCGCCGCCTTTTTCGATGGTTTCAGCAAAAATTTCAAATTGCTTTGAATATGCTTCCTGGTATCGTTCAATAAAGAAATTCAGGTAGGGCGCACCGGCCTCAGTATTTGTATCATAGAAATACTGTACTTCATTTTCCCGCTTGTTGCCTGATATAAGCATACCCTTTGAACCAAAGGCCTCCAGCCGTTGATCATAACCATATACGGCACTGCGTGAATTGTTTATATGTACCATTTTACCACTTAGTGTTTTCATTATCACCATGGTGGTGTCGAAATCGTTAACCTCTTGTGACAATTCAGGGTCCACCAATGCCTCGGCAGTGGCAAAAACCTCAACTGGTTCTTCATCAAGTAAATACCTGGCTATGTCAAAATCATGAATTGTCATGTCCTTAAATATTCCTCCAGAAGCCTGGAGGTATTCCTTGGGAGGCATGCCTGGATCCCTTGAGGAAATTATTACCTGATGCAATTCGCCAATCAAACCATCATCAATTTGTTTTTTCATTGCGGAATGGCCTGGATCAAACCGTCTGTTGAAACCAAGTTGTACCTTACCTCCATTCGCCATGACATGATCACGGCAATGGCGAGCTCTGGCTAAATCCAAATCCAAGGGCTTTTCACAAAACACATACTTGCCGGCAGAAGTAAATCGCTCAATTAAATCTGAATGTGTATCGGTAGAGGAGGAAATTACTACAGCCTGCAAATCTTCATTTGATTCGATTGCTGACAAACTTGGAGTGATGTCAACCTGTAAGGTTGAATTCAACCTTTGGATGGTAGTTGCATTGACATCATAAACTGAAACTAAATTAAATAAGCTACTTTGGTGAATATTATTGCAATGCATTTGGCCAATTCGACCGCAACCTATGACTGAAACATTGATCATGAACTGAATTTCCGTATTGTAAATGTGTTTTCCAAATTGAGCTGAAACAACTGGGATCTCATTCCCTATGATTCCCGGAGATTAAGAATGTAAGCAATGTTCCTAACAAAAAAACTGCCCGACCCAATTTTATCATGTTGTCCTCACAAAAAGTAGCAAAAGAAACCATCCAAGGGCTCAAGGAATTGTTGGTCAAAAGTGACAACCTTAAAAGAATAACCACAATTCACCATTAGAACATTTCTCAATGACTATCGGAATTTTCCACAAGGAGTTGATATTCCTAGACATTATTTGCCATACACCAACATACTATTCCTATAAATGGAAGGTTCGTTTCAACTGGTTGTTTTGCTAGTCCGAATTGGTATATTCCCAAACCATGGTGTGCATTTTTTAATGAAAATGCACAAAATTGAAGAATTTTTAAAGGGAGATTTTATGTCTTATTTCCGATTATTGCTTGTTGGCTTGGCTATGAGTTGTTTTACAGTTATTGCTCAGGCGCAAGAATATCCAGATAAAACAATTGAGGTTGTGACTCACGCTGGAGCTGGTGGTGGAACTGATGTTACAACCCGCATGATGATGCTGCGGGCCCGCCGTGTGCTTGGCCAGGATATGGTTGTTGTCAACAAGAGAGGCGGTGGTGGTTCTGCTGCCATGGATTATTACCTAACTGTACCTTCGGATGGTTATACGATTCTGACCTTTACTATTGGTCATGCAGCTGAATTGGCCAAGGGTAATACCGATATGAACTTGGAAGACATCCGTCCGATAGCACGAGGGACAGATGACCCTCAGATATTGATGGTTAGATGTGGAGTTTACGAAAGTGCAGAAGCATTTGTAGAAGCCCAGATGGATTCTGGCCTGACCTATGGCACAACACATGTGGCTAACATTGATGATGTTTCAGCATTTATGTTTACTCTTAAAGGCGGTATGGCCACTCCCAAAATCTTACCATTTGATGGCGGGGGAGAACTGGCAACGCAACTTATTGCAGGTGCAGTTGATGTGGGAGTATTGAACCTTGCTGAGGCTGTAAGCCAGATTGAAGCAGGTGATATCTGTCCGATTGTCGTCCTTGCAGATCAAAGAATGGCTACCCTGCCGGATGTTTCCACAGCCAAGGAGATGGGAATTCCTGTAAGTTTCTCGACTGTTCGTGGCTTTGTCGTACATGCAGATACACCTGATGATGTTGCCCAAAAAATTGAAGAATCGCTCATTACGGCAATGAGCCATGGAATTTACCAGGGTTATCTGACTTCAGTCGGTCTGGATTCAACTTCAGTCGCTGGCTCGGAAGTTTGGGGCGGTCAAATTTCGACCATGATTACAGATATGGAATCAGCTCTCAAAGAGCTTGGCTTTATTGAATAGTCAAAAAACTGTCACCGTCCAGATTGGAAGATAATATCTGTGGACAGTGATTTAGAACGAAATACCAAGGGTACCACCATCGAATCTTGGGTGGTACCCTTGGTTATTATTATTTTTTGTGGTTTTACCTATTGGCTTACAACCGAATTCGCTCGGATGCCACCTATCCTGAAACGAGGGATACAACCGTCTGACTTTCCTCAATTGTTGATTGCCCTGATGTTAGGGTTAACTGCTTTGATTGTGTGGAAGGATCCAATCAAGGTAAATGATAAAATTCCTAACCCGACTCTCATTGCCATTGGAATGATGGCAATATTTGTCCTTTTGGTATCACTTGATTTCTTTTTTGCCTTATCGGTCTCATGTCTGGGCTTGACCCTGCTTTGGAAAGAGCGAAGTTGGCTTACCTTCCTTATCGTGGGATTTCTGGTTCCCATAGGGGTCTTTTTTCTATTTGATCAAGTTTTTGAGGTTCGTTTTCCGCGGGGTTTTCTAACCAATATGTGGTACGGTTAAATGGATTCATTCATTACCGGTCTGGTTGCGTTGGCCGACCCGTCGCTGATTATTCTCCTGATAGCAGCTACCTTGGGAGGAGTCATTATCGGTGCTCTGCCTGGTTTGAACGCAACAACGGGTGCAGCACTGTTACTGCCTTTTACCATAACCATGGATCCGGTAGCTGCCATAGCCGTATTGACAGCAATTTACTGTTCGGCAACTTTTGCCGGGGCAATCACGGCTATTTTGATAAATACACCGGGAACGTCGGCTAGCGCTACAACGTGCCTGGACGGCTTTCCATTAGCCCAAAAAGGAGAAGCTGGTAGAGCGTTAGGCCTCGCCGTTGTCTCCTCAACTATTGGTGGCGTATTCAGTGTCGTCGTTTTGATGTTGGCAGCACCCCTATTGGCACGTGCAGCATATAGTTTTGCGCCACCCGAATACTTTGCCCTCACCCTATTTGGTCTTTCCATGCTGGCAACAATTGGAGGTGGATCACCAATCAAGAATGTTTTGGCTGGCTGCCTGGGCATTTTGCTGGCGACAATCGGGATAGACTTGATGACAGGGGTCGAACGATTTACGTTTGATTTGTCGATTCTCTCCGATGGTATCGGGTTTGTTCCTGTCATGATCGGTGTGTTTGGTATTTCAGAATTGCTGGTTCAGATTTCCAACAAGCAAGAAGGTCTGGAAAGTATCAAACTAAAGGCAATAAAATTGCCTAC
The DNA here is from genome assembly GCA_963668325.1 of Paracoccaceae bacterium. Taxonomy (GTDB): domain Bacteria; phylum Pseudomonadota; class Alphaproteobacteria; order Rhodobacterales; family Rhodobacteraceae; genus MPNP01. Next base: position 3,133,542 of record OY764222.1, on the reverse strand, counting down.
CAAGGCCGACTACCTCAAGGTTTGGCGTACCATATTACGTTCTACTGGTATAGGCACATTCATTGGCATTCTACCCGCGGAAGGTGCAACGGTAGCCTCCATGATTGGTTACAACGAAGCCAAAAGATGGTCCAAGACCCCTGAGGAGTTTGGCAAGGGTGCAATCGAAGGTATAGCTGGTTCTGAAGCAGCAAACAATTCTGCTACTGGTGGTGCCATGGTTCCTACATTGGCGTTGGGAATTCCAGGTAGCCCGACAGCAGCAGTTATCCTTGCTGGATTAATGGTTCATGGACTCCGCCCTGGCCCCACCATGTTCACCGAACAAGCGGATTTTGCCTTTTCAATATTTTGGTCAATGATGTTTGTTAATCTGCTCTTTCTGGGAGTGGGACTTCTTGGTGCCAAGGTTTTTGCCAGGGTAACACTGGTTCCCGTTCAAATTCTTTGGCCCTGCGTTTTTATTTTTTCGATTGTTGGGGCATATGCGCTTGATCAGTCAATGGTTGATGTATGGATTGCCCTTGGTGCAGGTGTTTTGGGTTATTTCATGCGTCGTTATGGTTTCTCAGTTGTACCACTTGCAATTGGTTTGATCCTGGGCGAAATTCTGGAACAAAGATTTGGACAGTCAATGGTTATGCTCAATGAGCAGTGGTGGCTACTACCTACCAGACCTCTAACCCTCTTTTTTCTGGTTTTGACATTTCTGGCACTTTTTGGCAAACCGATTTGGAACCGCCTCAAGAATTTAAGGACATAGTTTTAGGATAATGGTAAAAATAAAGGAACTCAGAACGAAGGTTTGGACTTGGGTAGGGCCGACGGTACCCCCCAAAGCCAATTTTTGTACCTCGGCAACAGATGCTTTGCCTTCGAGTGAAGACTCGATGGCAAGTTTTCGGTTTCACCAATGGTTAACCTGTGAGGTGATTGCCGATAATGGCATGGTTGGAATTGGCAATGCTGCCTTGGCACCGCCCTTGATTAAGCAAACAATTGATCAATACCTTGCTCCTTTGGTTATAGGAGGAGACCCCTTCGATTATGCGCTGCTATGGGAAAGAATGTACCGTAAGACACATGCATGGGGCCGCAAGGGGATAGGCATGACGGCGATATCCGCGGTTGATATCGGTATTTGGGACCTTATGGGTAAAATTGTCGGGAAACCAGTTTTCAAGCTTTTGGGAGGGCGGACAAAACAACAAATTCCCGTCTATTACTCAAAACTCTATGCCGATTCTGTGGATGCCATGCAACAGGAGGCCTCCAAAGCCATGGAAGGCAACTATCAAGGATTTAAGGCTCGTTTCGGTTTTGGTCCAAAAGATGGGATGACAGGCATGCGTGAAAACATCAAGCGAGTTGAAGCTCTTCGCGAGGTCATTGGGTACGATCGAGACTTGATGCTGGAAGCCTATATGGGTTGGAATTTAGACTACACCCGAAGGATGATACCAAAACTTGAAAGGTTTGAACCCCGGTGGCTGGAGGAACCGGTTATCGCTGATGATGTTCTCGGTTATGCCGAACTTAACAAAGGGCCTATACCCATTTCGGGAGGGGAGCATGAATTTTCAGTCATTGGATGCCACCAGTTGCTTCACCATCGTGCGGTTGCTGTATTACAATATGACACCAACCGGGTGGGTGGCATCACGGCCGCCAATAAAATCAACGCCCTGGCCGAAGCCTACCAGATCCCGGTAGTACCCCATGCAGGGCAGGTCCACAATTATCACCTCACAATGTCGAATTTCAATTGTCCCATGAGTGAATATTTCCCTGTGTTTGATGTAGAAATTGGTAATGAGCTCTTTTACTACATTTTTAAGGGAGACCCTGAACCAGTAAATGGTTATTTGGATTTGGATGATGAAAAACCGGGGTTGGGAATAACTATTACGGACGAGCACATCAAGAATTTTACCATCAGTCAGTAATTGATTTCAGACCAAGAAAAATTAACCAGAAAGAACCGATGAAGAAATACACAGGAATTTGGCCGGTCGTGCCGACAGTCTTTGACGATGTGGGGAAACTTGACCTTGAGGGCCAAAAAAGAACCCTCGACTTTCTTATTGATCAGAATGTAGATGGAGCTTGTATTCTAGCCAACTATTCTGAGCAGTTTTCCCTTATGGACGAAGAAAGAAGTTTGTTACAGAAGGTTTGTATCGAACATGTGGCTGGACGAATACCATTAATTGTAACCATCAGTCATTTTTCTACCAAGGTTGCATGTGAAAGAGCTAAATCAGCTTTGGAGGAGGGAGCCTCAATCGTCATGGCTATGCCCCCTTATCATGGTGCACTCTTGCAGGGTTCACCACAGCAGATTCTTGATCACTTCAAGGCAATGGGTGATGTTGGCATTCCGATAATGCTCCAGGATGCACCTCTGTCCGGCGTTACACTACCTGTACCTCTTTTGGCTGAATTGGCCCAATCAATTGAAATGCTTCAGCTCTTCAAGATTGAATCTGCTGGTGCTGCTGACAAAATCAGCAATTTGCTCAAACTTGCTGATGACTACATTGAGGGTCCCTTTGACGGAGAGGAGGGTATAACTTTATACGCTGATCTGATGGCAGGCGCAACTGGGTCAATGACATCAGCTTTGATTCCAGATCTTATCCGTCCGGTAATTACATCCTATTTGACAGGCAATAAAACTGTGGCCAGAGATCTTTACGGTGTTATATTGCCAATAATAAATCATGAAAATAGGCAATGTGGATTTCGGGCTACCAAGGAAGCAATGGTCGAGGGTGGCATCATCAAGTCAAGTTTTTGCCGCCACCCAATTGAAAAGTTACGAAATGAAGCAAGGGATTTGCTTATCGAACTATTAAAACTCCATGATCCAGCGGTATTAACTTGGGGTAAGTAGCTATTTCCAAACTCGAAAATTTAAAGCCAAACAATGAATAAAGAAGAGAGAAAGCCAAGGATCGGTATAATTCCAGGTGACCCAAGTGGTATTGGACCAGAATTGATCGCAAAATTCCTTTGTGATGAGGAGGTTACAACCGAAAATAATGTTTTGTTGATAGGAGACAGACACGTTTTTGAATTAGGTCAATCTCAGGCAGATAAATCCTACAATCTAGTACCGGTTGACGCGAGAAGTGAAGATTGGATTCATACCCCATCCTTCGCTTTTTTTGAAAATCATACCATAGAATCCGAGGACGTTGTAATCGGGGAGGTTACGCTGGAATCTGGGCTTTCGGCCATGGCTAATCTAAATTTGGGACTGGATCTGATAAAGCAAGGAATAATTGAAGCCTTGGTCTTTGCCCCTTTCAACAAGGAAGCCCTTAAATTGGGTGGTCTGCAATTTCAGGATGAACTGCACCATATGAAGGATTACCTGAATTACGATGGATACATTACCGAGCTCAATACTCTTGAGGGATTCTGGACAAGCCGGGTCACAAGCCACATTGCTCTAAAAGAAGTTTCGAATGCTATCACTGAGAAGAAAATAATCAACGCGATCGAATTGATTGACAGGACCTTGAAGCGATCAGGCGTTAAGCATCCCAAAATTGCAGTGGCTGCCTTGAATCCTCATGCAGGAGATGGCGGCAATTTTGGAACAGAAGAAATTGATGTGATTTCACCTTCAGTAAAAAAAGCTGGTCTTAAGCAAATAGCTGTGGATGGTCCTTGGCCTTCAGATACAGTTTTTCTGAAATACACCAAAGGTGAGGTTGATGCCATTGTTACCATGTATCATGATCAGGGACAGATAGCCCTTAAATTAATGGGATTTGATAAAGGGGTTACCGTACTCGGAGGAATACCCCATCCGATTACCACACCAGCCCATGGTACAGCATTTGACATTGCTGGCAAGGGGATAGCTGATATTGGAGCTTTCCGAAATGCTTTTGAATTGGCTGGTATCATGGTTATGAATTGGGATCAGATTGGTGGCTAATGTTAAAAGGATAGGTTTCATTGGTGCAGGGCTTATGGGTTTTGGTATGGCCAAATGCCTGCTTGAAAATGGCGTTGAAGTCAAAGTTCTGCCGCACAGCAATTATGAACCCATAGAAAATCTCGAAAAATTAGGTGCAAAAGTTTCTTCAGGGCTCGTTGATTTGATTGCTGATACAGATGGGTTGATATCGTGTCTTCCTAATGCTGAAATCGTTGAACAGGTTGCTGAAGCAATAGTACCTCAATTCAAGTCAGGCATGTTTTGGATTGATACAACTACATCAAAACCAGAAACAAGCAAAAAAATAGCCGAATTTCTTCGAGAAAAGGGAGTAGTATTTGCTGATGCTCCGGTTACCGGCGGCCCTACCCAAGCTTTCGACGGTCAGTTGGCTTCCTTGGTTGGCTGTGATCAACAGAATTACCAAATGGTAGAAGCTATTGTCGGTATTTATTCCAAGATCATTCGCCATTTTGGTGAGGTGGGGTCTGGAAACATCGCAAAACTTCTTAATAACCTTGTGTCCCAAGGTATGGTTATTCTTCTAGCAGATGCTTTTCTGAGTGCTGAAGTAAAGGGGGTGAATCGGCAAGCTCTATACGATGTAATGGAAGTTGGAGCAGTACGTTCAGGGACATTGGAAAAAATGGTAAAACCTTATCTTTCTGGAAATTATGATGGTAGCCAGTTTTCAATCGCAAATTCACTTAAAGACCTGCGCTATGTAAACGAGTTGATAAATGAAACACTTCCAGGCCATGCAGATCTATCCAAATCGCTGGTCAAACGACAGGAAAAGCAGGTAAATGAGGGGCGGGGTAATAGTTTTGTAAGCAATTTACTGAAACGGAATTACATTTTAAGGTAATGATTTTGCTTGCTTTTTGCCCATTTGAGGGTGAATGGGATGCTATAGACCGTGAAGTTTAACGGGTTTTAATACAATCGCCCAAACCTTCCACTTTTAACTTACCAACTCTCTCTACAATCCATTCGGCTCTAAGTTCTAGTTCAGGAGGCAAATTGTTAGGATCAATATCATTAGGGGCTTCGAGCACAATAGTTAGTAGTGCACTTTCCTCAAGGTTCAAAGTTTCGATATTTTTTTCAAAAATGGTTTGAGATGCAGCAGCTACACCAAAAATAGAGGAACCTACTCCAACATAGTTCAGATATAATTCTAATACTCTTTGCTTGGTCCACAAGATTTCAACCAAAACAGTAAGGGGTGTTTCCAGTACCCTACGCAATGCCAATTCCGAGTTCCCCAGGAAAAGGCTGCGAACTGCTTTTTGGGTAATTGTCGTGGGCTTGTCTCTTTCGTTTTCAAGCGAGGATTTGAGATCAAAACCCCAATGTAAGCAGAAATGCTCGTCTTCTGTAGCTAAAATGGTCAATCCAAAATCATCAGGTAAGTTTTCAAAATCAACCCATTCATGATTAATATTCCCATGGCTAATGAATGATTTGGCCATTTGGTAAGAAAAGGGAGGATTAAATTGGCTTAAACCCAAAAGGACCAATACCAAGAAAAGTGGTATTATGATTACGATCCAAACTAAAACCCTGAATGCCCTCTTCCAAAAGCTAGTTTTTTCACCAAGTGAACCTTTTTTAGATTTCGTCAAGATAGTTTTACCTGCCAAATAAATTAGGATTCTAGGTTTATTCGTGATTTATCAAAAATGCTAAGTCTCGAAAGCTATCTGTGATTTAAAATAGACTTCCAATCCCAAAATTGGAATGTGTCTAACCGCTACTCCACCGCTTAAGATTTATCCACAATAATATTTAACTCTTAATGGTTATGCTTTCATAAATTTAATTAACAATAAATTTAAGTAAAGGTGACGGAAATTGGTTTAAGGTCCGTTTAAGTTAGTAATTGCTGATAATGGCAAGAAGTTTTGATTGAGGTTAATTAGATGATTAAGTCTGGAATTGGAGCAATAACTGTAATGGTCACGGGAATTATGTCCTTTCTCTTGATAGGATTTCCTGCTGGTGCAGATGATGAGGGTATGAATTATAAATGGAAAAGGGGAGGTGGATATCAAATTTCCTTTGATGAATTGGATACTGACTCTGATGGAATGATTACCGCAGAAGACATTGCGGCATATCAAGAAGCACGGTTCAATAACATTGACACGGATGGTGATGGTATGATTTCACTGATGGAATGGGAAACTAATTTTGCAGGTGAATCCTCGGAAAGGAAGAAATCCCGAATAGCCAAAATGTTTGATAGGATCGATGGAAATGATGACGAGATGATCAGTTCTGATGAGTTGCCAAATAAAAGAATGAATTTTGACAGAATATTGGATAAGTTGGATCAAGATGGTGACGGTGCTATCTCTGAGGAAGAATTCAATGAAGGCAAATCCAAAGGTAGAGAAGGAAAAAGGAAATCAGGAAAAGGTGGTAAAAAGGAACGCCACGACAAATAAGTTTCCCCTTGTCTGGCCCCCAATCGGGGGCCAGATTCTGATATAATTTGGTCAAGCAATATACGGATTGTTTCAAATTGGTTAGGATAAATTTCCTTTGAACGAGGATGATGAATTACTTAAGAGGTATGCTCAAGGCGATCCGTTAGCAGCCAGAATGTTGATTGAGAAATATTCACCACCTCTTTATCGAATGGCCTGTAGAAGCTTGGGGAGTACAACTGAAGCAGAAGAAATCGTTCAGGAAACAATGGTTAGGTTATGGCGTTTTGCTCCCAAATGGAAACCTGGGAAAGCCAGAATTTCCACTTGGTTATGGCGTGTTGCTTCGAATTTATGCATAGACAGGATTAGGGAGAGAAACAAATTTGTTGATAACACTACTGAGGAAGTTGATTCCTCAAATAGTCAAATTACCAATCTTATTGATCAGGATAGGGTTAAAGCCATTCAGGAAGCATTGAACAAATTACCGGCAAGGCAAAACCAGGTAATTGTACTCAAATATTTCGAAGGGCTTGGGAATAAGGAAATTTCTCAGATCATGTCCGTAAGTGTTGCAACGATTGAGGGGCTTTATTCAAGAGGTATGAAGAAATTGAAGGAGATCCTTCTAGACCAACAACAAACCCTTGGTTGGAAAGAGTAACTGCAATGGACCCGAAGGATAAAATTGATATAAACACATTCCTTGAGGATGCCAGAAACCAGGATTTCCCATTCCCGGAGAATTTTGAAGAGGCATTGTTCAAAGATGCCCTGGAAGTTCAATCATGTTTTAAGAAGGACCAGCGGGTTTACTCGCCGAAAGTTTCATGGGCAGATGTTTTATTTCAATTTGGACGTCGATTTTCCCCACTTGCACCCGGGATAGTATTGGCCTCCACCATAATTGGGGTAATTCTGGGATATTTTATTGCTGAAGATTTGGAAGTGATCACTCTTAGTGCATTAGGTCTCTATACAGACCCTGCCAGTCTTGAAATTTATGGTAATATTGAAGAGTTGCTTCAACTAGATGTAGGCTGAATTTTACCTCGCTCATAGCTATCGTTTTTGAATTTTTTAAATTAAATTTAATCTACCCAACGAATATTCCTAAATGGCATATTGGGAAATATTCAGTACTTTTCTGTCAGCTTATGTGGTTTGTATTAGAAAAATCGTAGCTAATGCAGGTGTCTTAGCTATTGGAATAATTCAAAAAAATAGGCTCTATGGCTCACATAAACATAACTTATAGGCAGCAAGGCTAAAATAAATAGGGATTATTACTGCAATCAGACTTATTTCGGTATCCAAAACGGTCTTGTTCCAAGTCATGGTATGTCACCGTTTGTCTTTGATTTGGAGATCGTATCATACATGAATTCATGACCGTTTACTCCTTCATGGGCTTTAGAACAGGTTCTATAATAAGCCAAATTATTATGATTCAAGTTGATTAATTGTTGTAATACTTATAGGAAACCATGATATTGTCCAGTTGGAGGATAGATAACGTGTGGAACGCAAATTGCTTTCAAGTTGTTTGGTTTGTAACCAATGTAGATAGTGTGGATGCATCCATAGTGTATGGAGCATTAACAGACCAGGAACCCGATAATGTTATAAAAAATAAGCTACTTAATCAAAAGTCTCAGTTTTTAAGTAGTGCGATTGGCGTATCCTGTGACCAAAAAAACTCAGTTGAGGTTAAACCCGGAAGAGTAGATTGGTTCATAGAGCCTCAACTAGAGGAGAACGATCCCCCATATTCTAAGAGTTTGAAAGTTCACTCTTGTTTGGAAGGGATTCGAAAAAAAATTCTAGAGCTTGATGATGTTATAATAGGTGAGGCAACACGGTTGGCTATCGTGACGGTGCTTATTTCACCGATGAGGTCAATTGACGAAGCGACTAACGCTTTAGTAAAAATGTGTAAAATACCATTTTCTTCAGGAAATCTAATGGACCTTTCACTTCAGTTTAATAGGATAAAACAGGTTGACAATGAGGTAGTTATCAATAGGCTTACCCAATTTTCTGTAGAGACATCAGTTCTATCTCAAGTAATGATGAACATGCAATCAGGCCAAACTAATTCAATACGTATGGATGAGCGGTTTGCCATTCGAGCACAATTGGATATTAACACTATGCCAACAGGGCAAATATTCAGTTTCGAAAGGCAGCAACTTCTCTTTCAAGCATTGCTTGATGAGACAGTGTTATTGGCAAATGAACCCACTAGGCTATTTTAATAAATTGAGTTACTCAATGAGTGAATACACCCATAACAGTTCTAGTTCCTCGACTTCCCGACTTGATTGGAAAACTTCGAAAAATGCAACAGGTGTTAACTTTGAAATCAATATTGTTAAAGACAGCCCCTATAATTCAATTCCAAGCATTAATCCTCCATTATCAAATTGGAACGCCTATGTTTATGATGAGATCATTAGTACAATTGATGTGATGAAAAAATTGCCACAGGGCGAACCTCTAGCATTGGACCCTAAGGTCGCAAATAGAGCGCAAAATATCCTAAGTTTCATTAGGGAGCAATTGAAAATAAATCCTCCTAAAATACTAAACCAAGACGGTGATGCTGTTGTATACACATGGGTTGAAGAGGATAAAGAATATTACCTTACGGTTGCCGATGACGAAGTTGATCTAATGAAATTTTATCAAGATGGTACCTATCACGTAGAGGTCTTATCACAAGATGAAAGTGATCTTCCATACAAAAAAATAATGGAGCTAATGCTGTTACACCCCAAAACCAGCAGTACTAATTACGATTTGTAGGTTTTTTGTGCAAACAAATGACAAAGTTTGTAGAGTCGCAGTTTTCCCTAGGTTCTTAAAAGATGGCATATTCAAGGATGACCAGTTATTAAACTTTGAATCGCTAGACAAAAAGAAAAATGTCTATGCATTATCTGTAGTATCTAAATGGCTTCTAAGGACTGACGAGGCAGTGCATGAGTTTGGGGAAAGCGTTGCTAAGGCTGGTAATACCCGACTCCAAATTAATAACAACGGAACCATACCAGAGAATAGGCAACAATTTTATCTGGCCTTCTATCATATGATGTATGGAGATGTGGTCCGCCTGGAGATGAAATTCTATTCATTAAAAGTTAAGTGGTGCCCAGAAAATAATTGTGAGGCTCATTTTCAAATAGAAATGTGGCAATCCTCCTCTATAGGAACGAAAGGTGAAAGAAGACGGGATAGGACTTTGGCAATAAAAGAACTTTCTAAATCACTAAAAGGGCCAAAAAAGCCGATAGTCAATGCACGTGACAAGAGAATAAATCTTTTTCCAAAACTTCAAGATCGACCTACTTATTTAACTGCTTGATGTAAATTGTGGATAGTACTGATCCCTGATTCATCGTTTAAGTCTTGTTCGTTTAAGTGAGTAATTCAAGCGATATTAGAAAAACAGCCCTGAAATTTATTTTAGGAAACATCCAGGCGATTAACTTTTGTTAAACAAAACATTCAAGCTTACTTGTAAGGTACTGAATATAAGGGAAGATTTGGAAATTTTTTGGTTAGCACTCATTATGGCTTGAGTTATACTCGAGAAGAAAAAGATCTACAAACGAAGCAAGTTGAAACGGGCGGGTTATAACAATAGCTACCAGCAGGAAATCAAAATTGGGGATAGAGAAAAATTGGAGGGACATAAAAAATCAATAGCGATATCCCAAACCATACCAACTAGGTGTTAATCCTTCACGGCATACATTGTTATATATTGAAACAATCGTTTAATTGTCTTTTTGTATAAAAGGAATTAATACATAAGAGAAAATTAAGGGAAGGGGTGATGGCCCAAACATCATTGAATCACGAAGTAACTTTTGAGGGAGTCGGTCTACACTCCGGAAAAAATACGTGTGTCACAGTTTTCCCTGCACCACCTGATTTCGGCATTCAGTTTTTTAGAATGGATGGGGATTTTCAGGATAATTGTATACCGGCAAATTTCAGAAATGTAGTTGACACCCTCAGGTGTACTACATTGGGCAACTCCCTCGGGGTAAAAGTAAAAACGACCGAACATCTGTTGGCTGCATTTGTTGCCTGCGGTATAAGTAATGCTAAGGTGATGATTATCGGTGAAGAGATACCAGCACTTGATGGAAGTGCCAGAGAATTTGTTAAAAAATTTCTGGAAACTGGTTTGCAGAATCAGGTAGTTCCACAGAAAATTCTCAAGGTTCTCAAACCTGTCACTTGGGAAGATTCGAAAACCGGTGCACATGTTTCCCTTTTACCATCGGATACATTCGAAATGGAGTTTACAATTGAATATCCCTTACCAATTGGGGTACAAAAAAAGAAAACTCTACTGGTTAATGGCTCGGTGGTAAATACCTTGAGTTCGTCTCGTACATTTTGTCTGAATGGTGAAATCGAATACCTTTGGTCCAATGGCTTGGGATTGGGCGGTAATTACGAAAATGTAGCAATTGTCGATGAAAAAAGTAACAGATACTTGAATCCCGTTAGGTCCGAGGATGAACCCGTTTGTCATAAAATGCTTGATGCAGTAGGGGATTTATCACTTTCTGGTTACCCGATATTGAGTCGGTTTGTCGGTTATAAATCCGGACATCATGCCAACATTGAAATTTTACGAAAATTGTTTGCTGATAAGGAAAACTACGAGATTGTCGAAGCTCCTGAAACTATTTCTTCAAAACTTCCAGGAATGAAAGTAGACCTTTCCCATTTACCCCAGATTTGAGGTTACCCTTCCAAAAGGTGATGCTAAGGATTCCAGTTAATTTTCTGCTGGCTAGGGAAGTCAAACCTAGCACCTCCAAAAAAAATCCTTAAATTAAAGGGATTGATATTATTTCTTGGATGACAATCCGGGTAGAAATGTTAGGATTTCTTCCAAGCATTGTTAGATAGGCTTCATGGAATTGGGTCTATTAGAAAATAGGGGATTAAATGATACAAAAATTTCGGCCGCTAATTTTGATTATTGTCAGTTTTAGCCTCCTTTTTGGCTGTGGAAAGAAAGAGAACGATCCTGAAATTGAAGATTTTAGTGCTCAACAAATTTTTGAATCGGCATCTGGTAACATTGAGGATAACAGGTTCAGGCTAGCTGCCCGAAAATTCGAGGAAATTGAAAGGTTGTATCCATATTCAGATTATGCCAGGCAAGGGACCCTGCAAGCAGCATACGCCTATAATCTTGCTAGGGAATATGACTTAAGCAGAGATGCTGCAGAAAGATTTCTATCATTTTATCCAGGAGACCAGGATGCGGGTTATGCTCAATATCTGGTAGCCATGAGCTATTATCACCAACTGGACCTCAAGGGGCGGGACAGGGCCATAGCCAAGAGTACTTTGGATGCCTTGTTTGAAGTGGTTCAGGATTATGGTGATAGCCGATATGCCCAGGCAGCAAATTTCCAAATTGATATTGTGGTAGATCGGCTAGCTATCAAAGAAATGGAAGTAGGCAGATATTACTTGAGTAACCAGCATTACGGAGCGGCAATCAAGAGGTTCAGCAAGGTCGTAGATAATACCTTCTTGGACGACTTCCAGATTATTGATGAAGAAGAGGACATTAGTCTGGCAGCAGAACCACAACCAAAATTCAGTGACTTGTATACCAAAGCTACCAGCCATGTACCGGAGGCTCTACACCGTTTGGTCGAAGCCTATATTTCAATTGGGTTAATCTCCGAAGCAGAGGAGGCCGCAGCGATCTTGGCTTATAATTTCAATGATTCTGATTGGTATGGTGATACCTACACGTTGTTGCAAAATGTAGGTGCCAATGTCCCGCCCGAAAAACCGAAGGATGGATTCTTCAGAAGATTTAACCGTATGACCTTAAAGGGAGAATGGTTGTAAGAAAATCCAACCAGATTCTCCTATGCTGAAGGGTATTTCATTAAGGAACATCCTTTTTGTCGAGGAGTTAGATTTAGAATTCTCTCCAAATCTTAATATACTTTCTGGTGAAACAGGTGCAGGCAAATCATTCCTGCTGGATTCATTGGGTTTTGCCCTAGGGTTTGAATCACCAAAGGAGTTCCCAGGAAATGACAGAAAAAGTGGGGAGGTTTCTGTTTGCTTTGAAGTTTCCGAAAGTAACCTGATCGGGAGTTTCCTAAAAGAAAAAGGCTATAATTCCGGCTCAGAAATTTTTATCAAAAGAACCCTATCACCTGGCGGTAGGTCCGTATCCTTCGTTAACAACAGCCGGTGTTCAAGCGATTTCCTTAAGGAAATTGCATTTTTTTTGATTAACATCCATGGGCAACATGACACAAGCCAACTCTTGAACAAAAGGTTTCATAAGGACCTTCTCGACAAGTTTGGAAGACATGAAAAAATTATCCAAGATGTTCAGGAAAAGTGGGCGTGTTTTCAGACCCATACAAAGGCCTACCAAGAATTAGATAAACATATCAAAGTACTAAGCAGGGATCAGGAGTTCATAGAGCATTCCCTGAATGAATTTAGGGATTTTGATCTCGAAGAAAACGAGCATCAATCCTTGGAATCAAAAAGAACAGGTATGAAATTTGCATCTAGAAATAGGGAAGCAATCGAAATTGTCGAACAGAAGATTGGTTCTGATGGAATTACCAAAATGGCAATTGAGGCCATAAATGCCATTGGAAAAATCAGGGGAGGTTCCGAAGAGGAAGTAAGGAATGTTCAGGATTCCTTGGAAAGAGCCTTGATGGAAGTCGAGGAAGCTGAGAGAAGTGTTGACGAATTCAAAAGAAAAATGGATTTTGATCCTTTTGAATTGGAGAATTTGGAAAACAGGTTGTTTGCCATTAGGGCTCTCGCTAGAAAACATAATGTCCAACCGGATGACTTGTATAATTATTGGAAAAGCATGGAGAACAAGGGTTCTGAGCTAATCGAAGAGAAACAAAAACTGCAAGATTTGGACAAAGCCAGGAATACCAGCTATGCCTCCTATTTGAAAAAAGTGTCTGTGCTTTCTAAAGTTCGTCATGAAGCTGCTCAGAAACTTGATAAACAGATCAGAGCAGAACTTCCTCCTTTAAAATTAGAGAATGCGGTTTTTCAGACTTCAGTTGAGGAGGGCCAGGAAGGGCCTTCAGGAAAGGACTCCATCCAGTTTTTAGCATCAACCAACCCAGGAGTACCAATCGGGCCGATAAATAAGATAGCATCGGGCGGTGAGCTGTCTCGTTTCCTGCTGGCCTTGAAAGTATGTCTTACGAACATGGATACTGATGTAAGTATGGTATTCGATGAAATAGATAGTGGGATTGGCGGAGCAACAGCGGATGCCGTAGGCAAAAAGTTGATGGATCTTTCAAAAAATTCTCAAGTGGTTGCCATTACCCATTCACCTCAGGTGGCTGCCCTTGGTTCCCATCATTTCAAGATTGAGAAAAGGGTTAAGGACCAAAATACCAGCATTTCTGTAGAACTTCTTAATCGAGAAAAGCGTGTCAATGAAATTGCTCGTATGCTTGCGGCAGAAACAATAACCGACGAAGCCAAGTCTGCTGCCAAGGTCCTTTTGAGGAACTTAAAATCCTAGATTGATCGACAAGCCTCCTTTAACCAATCCTGTGCTTGTGTACTTACCAAAGTGTTTAGTTTTGAAAAAGTAATGGAGTGGTATCGGTTAATCCAGGCTCGCTCTGCTTTAGTTAGTTGTTCAGGTAAAATCAGGTCCAAATCAATCGGTACGAAAGTCAGAGTCTCAAAACAAATTTTTTGATTTTCCTTAGAACCACCATTTACCATCTTGGTTAAGGCAAGGTTTTCAATCCTGATACCATATTTTCCTGCACGGTATAAACCCGGTTCGAGCGATAGTATTACGTTGTTAGGTAATGGTTCATTATTTTTTTTGGATAGTCCGTATGGACCCTCATGGACTGCTAAGAATTGTCCCACTCCATGACCAGTCCCGTGATCATAATCCTCCTTCACTTCAGAAAGAGGTATTCTGGCAATTTTATCAACAACGTTTCCTTTTGAACCCATTTCCCATTTGGCTTGTGATATTGCTATCAAGCATCGCAGGACCAGGGTGAAATCCACCTGTTGCTTTTTATTGGGCGTGCCGACAGAAAGGGTCCTGGTCAGGTCAGTTGTGCCCTCAATATATTGTGCCCCGGAATCTATCAAAATAAGATCATCCTTGACTAACCTACGGTTGGTATTTTCCTTAACTCTGTAATGAATAATGGCACCATTCGAACCGGAACCTACAATTGTTTCAAAACTCAGATCCTTGAAGTTGGATTGTTTTTGTCGAAACTCAAACAACTTCATCGACAAATCAATTTCTGTAAGCTCTGTGGGATTTATTTGATTGTAAAACCAGGTCAGGAACTCAACGAAAGCAACAGCATCTCGGGTTTGTACTTCCTTGCACAGCTTGATTTGAGTTTCGTTTTTTACTGCTCGTGCAGCCAGGCAGGGATCAGGTTCAAATGTAACCTCGCAATTTTTATCAAGTATATCAAAATACCTTTGAGGAATTGTGTCAGGATCAATTTGAATCATTCCTTGAACCCTATCCAAGAAAGATTCGAATGTTGATTGAGGAATAATCTTTATCCCACGATTTTCCTCTAGGTTTAATTCTTGTGAAACTTTATGTGGATCAATGAATAAATCAACATCGCTGTTGGCGTACAACAATGCATGGGCATGAAAGATGGGGGTATGAGGTATATCATTGCCCCTGAGATTTAACAGCCACCCGATGGAACAAGGATTTGTAACCAGCAGTGCTGAAACCCCATTCTCTTTTAACTTTTGGGATAAACGAAGACGTTTGGATTGGTGGGTTTCCCCAGCCAATTCTTCAGGATAGAAATAAATATCGGCAATCGGGGGTGGGGGTCTGTCAGTCCATATTTCATCAATCAGACTATCTGTGGGTATTAACGATATCTCAATTTTACTCAGTGCATCTTTCAGGTCCTTGAGTTCTGATACCGAATGAAAAAGACTGCAATATCCAACCAGGCCTCCAGCAACCGATTCAGCCAACCACTTGGCTATGTCCTCTTTCTCGAAGGTATGAATTTCAAAAAAGTCGGGAACTGTTTCCTGAGCTTCGAGTTTATACCTGCCATCCACAAAAAGGGCAACCTTCTCCAGAGTAACTGCCAGAAAACCCGCCGAACCGGTAAACCCAGTCAACCAGGCTAGTCTTTCATCACATTCAGCAAGCTTTTCACCCCGATATATATCAACTTTGGGAACAAGAAAGGAATTAAGGTTTCTTGCTTTAATTGCTTGCCGAAGCTTTTGTAATTTCCACCCCTCAAAACGATATTCGGGGTTTGAATAGGATGGTTGGTGCATTACCCTGAATAAATGGTTTGAAGACTCTGAAGGGATTTTTTTACTGGTACCGGATTTGCTTCAAAAAGTTCAGAGAGTTGTTCAGTCATGACTCCGGCCAATTGATCCACTTCTGAAATTGTTACTGCTCTTTGATAATAGGTGGTTACATCATGACCTATCCCAACTGCTATCAGCTCAACCTGTTTTTTCCTTCCGATCATTGCTATGACCTTTCGGAGATGGGTTTCAAGATAATTGGAAGAATTGACACTGAGGGTTGAGTCATCTACTGGGGCACCATCCGAGATAACCATTAGGATTTTTCGACTTTCAAACCGATTGATCATACGGCTATGAGCCCATTCCAAGGCCTCGCCATCAATATTTTCCTTGAGCAAACCCTCTTTCATCATCAGCCCAAGACTAGTTCTGGCTCTCCTCCAGGGAGTATCACCATTCTTATAAATGATGTGCCTGATATCATTTAATCTTCCAGGAGAGGGTTCGCGGCTACTGTTGGCCCATTCAATTCTGCTATTACCACCTTTCCACAATTTTGTGGTAAAGCCAAGTATTTCTACCTTTACCTGACAGCGTTCCAGGGTGCGAGCAAGAATATCTGCGCACATTGCAGCCAATGAAATTGGCCTGCCGCGCATAGATCCCGAATTATCCAATAGCAGGGTTACAATGGTATCTTTGAATTCGGTATCTTTTTCGACTTTGAATGACAGGGGGGTGGTTGGATTGGCCACAACCCGGGCTAGCCTTCCTGCATCAAGGATTCCTTCCTCCCGATCAAACTCCCAAACCCGATTTTGCTTGGCCATCAATTTTCTTTGGAGTTTATTGGCCAATCTTCCAGCTGCGCCTTTATATGGTTCCAATTGCTGGTCAAGGTTGGCTCTTAAGCGTTCAAGTTCTTCGGTTTCGGCCAGATCCTCAGCATTTATTATTTCATCATATTCACTGGTAAAGATTTTGTAGTTAGGATCTGCTTCAGAGTATGATTTTCGATTGATTTCAATGTCTTGTTCATCACCTGGAGCTTCTTCGCTCTCTCCTAATTCCAAATCATCGGCTTCTAATTCCTCAGAAGGGTCACCTTCTTCGTTCTCATCAAACGATTGCTCATCATAGCTCTCAGAATCCTCAGGTTCCTGCTTATCCTGATTTTCAACATCAGGCCTATCTTCATCAGGGTCCGGTGGAGCATCGCTCTCCTCTTGATCGGAGTCATCAGGATCATTTCCAAGTTGATCACCATAACCAAAATCCCCGATAAGTTGACGTACTAGTCGAGCAAAGTCTGCTTGGTCGTTCAAGGCATCATCCAGTCCCTCCAAGGTTTTTTCGCCCCTGGATTTGATTTCATCAGAGAACAGGTTCAAGACGTTTTTCGCCTCAGGTGGAAGGGATTTCCCGGTAACCGTTTCGTGTATATAGTAAGATAGTGCATCGGCCAGGGGTGCTTCATAAGATTCTTTAATGGTACCGTGCCCCTTTTTTCTGGCAATATCGGTAATCTTTGCTTTAATATTTTGTGCGACCCCTTCCATTTGCAGACAACCCAAAGCCTCACATCGGGCGTTTTCCATAGCTGTATATAGTTCCCTGGCTGTGGTACCAGCGGGCATATATTTTTGAAAAACATCTGAATTCTGAAACTTCGTCCGCAAAGCAAAGCTATCAGCCAAGCCACGGGTAACGGTAAAGTCATCTTTTGATGATTTTATTCCTAAACTGGGAAGTCTGACTATATCGCCAGTCATTCCAGGAGGGTCAGCCGAAAAGCGTACCGTTAATTCATCAGTTCCCGCTATGGAACGTGTCGTTTCCGTTAGGGCTTTTTTGAACGAATCCAAGTGGTTTTTATCATTTCCCGACATGACGAATAACCACAATTATTGGCCAAGAAACTCTTAACTTACCAATGAACACTGGAATTAACAGTTGTCTCTGGCAACTCTTCACCAAAGCATCGTTGATAGAATTCAGCAACAGTTGGCCTTTCCAACTCATCACATTTGTTCAAAAAACTAACCTGAAAGGAATATCCGATGTTTCGAAATATTTCCGCATTATCTGCCCATGCCATAACGGTTCGGGGACTCATAACAGTAGAAAGATCGCCATTCATAAAGGCTGAACGGGTAAGGTCAGCAACGGAAACCATTTTAGAAATTATCGCACGTCCACTTTCGGTATTGTATCGAGGTGCCTTGGATAGGACGATTTGAGTTTCGGCATCATGGGAAAGATAATTCAGGGTTGCGACCAATGACCACCGGTCCATTTGACCCTGATTGATTTGCTGGGTACCATGATATAAGCCAGTTGTGTCTCCCAAACCAACTGTATTAGTCGTTGAAAAAATTCTGAAATGCTTATGGGGGTAGATGATTTCATTTTGATCCAGCAAGGTTAATTTACCTTCGGATTCCAGAACCCTTTGGATAACGAACATAACATCCGGTCTGCCGGCATCATATTCGTCGAAGACCAAAGCTACTCTATTTCTCAATGCCCAGGGGAGGATACCTTCTTGGAATTCAGTGATTTGTTTGCCATCCTTTAACTTAATGGCATCCTTACCAATCAAATCAATCCTGGAAATATGACTGTCGAGGTTAATCCGGACACAGGGCCAGTTAAGCCTCGCCGCAACTTGCTCTATGTGGGTGGATTTCCCGGTTCCATGGTAACCCTGGATCATGACCCTTCTGTTGTGGGAAAATCCGGCAAGAATGGCCAGTGTCGTATCCGGGACAAATTTATAGGTAGAATCAATATCAGGTACTCGAGGAGATGGCTCGGCAAATCCTAATATTTCCATGTCCTGGTCAATTCCAAAAGCCTCTCGGACTGAAAGCCTTTTTGTTGGTTCAGTTACCATGTTTGTTCCTGCTTTGTTTTACTTAATAATTCACAATAAATTTGTGTTGGGAGAAAGGAATCAATAATTGGCAAGGAAAATGAATTAATCAAGCGGATAGAGGGATTGAAATGTTTAATTTCTTATTAAAGATCGGGGATTTTGCGGCTGCGTTTAATTTGTTCCCAAGCCCAAACGACCTCCTTTAAGCGATCTTCATCAGCCCTGTTTCCATTATTCATATCAGGATGTAGATCCTTGACCATTACCCTATATCGGCTTCTCGCATCAGATTTGCTGAAATTGCCATCCAGGTCAAGAATTTCACTAGCCCTTTGTTCAGTTTTGCTCAATCGGAGTCTCGAAACTGTACGTATCGTTCTATTACCTCTGTCCTCCGTTCCCAAGATTTCAAAGGCATCATTTACCTCGAAATTTGACCAGGAAAAGGAATTGTTACTGGTGGTATTTCCTGGATTGGCATCAATTCCTACTTCTTGATTCTGATGTTCATAAAAATTCCATTGGGTGTTATAGGTTTTTATATGCTGCTTACAGAACCAGTGAAATTCTTTCAGTTTATCTGGTGAGACTGGTGCCCGGTACTTCCCTTTACGTTTACATCCTGACATGTGGCAACTCTCTTGAGAGTTATCGACATCACCAGGAAAGCTTTTTCTTGAAGTGCTCTCTTTTTTCTTGGCAGCGGCGACAGAAATATCGAAGTTTAAAAAATCTTTATCCATAATCCGTAAATTTAATACCTCCGACGAACCAGGGAAGTAAGGCAAAATAATTTAATACGTGATATCATCCAAATTGAAAGGAAAAAAATTGAAAATCAAACACCAAATCCATACAAAATTATACGATTTTTTTCAACCAATATTCCTAGAGGTAGAAGACCAAAGCCATCTGCACGAGGGGCATGAAGGATGGAATGAAAGCGGTGAAACTCATTTTCATGTTAGGATTTCTTCCTCTAGATTTGAAAGTTATTCCAGGTTAAGAAGACACAGATTGGTTCACGAAGCAATTACACCTGAGCTAATGACAAAAATCCATGCACTTTCTATTGAGATACTTCCAAACGAGAAGTAATTTTCACTAAGTTAATCTCCAAGCTAGCTTGCAGTAAGCAGCTTCCCAACAATTTCATTCACTAGCTTCGGATTGGCTTTTCCAGAAGTTTTTTTCATCACTTGGCCAACAAAAAATCCAGCAAGTTTTGGATTTTTCTTGTACTTTTCAACCTGAGATGGGTTTTCTGCCAAGACTTCTCGAACAATTGCTTCAATAGAATCAGTATCAGAAACTTGGCGCATCTGGCGATCATCCACGATTTGCAAAGGATCACCACCTTCAGCCCAAATGATTTCAAACAAAATCTTGGCAATTTTGCCTGAAATCTCCCCATTTTCAATCAAATCCAAAATTGATCCCAATTGTTCAGGACTAATTGGCGATTCCTTAATGGAAAGTCCTTCCTTGTTTAAACTTCCAAAAAGTTCGTTGATTACCCAATTTGCAGCTAGTTTCCCGTTGCGATTAGAAGCAACCCGCTCAAAAAAATCAGCGTTCTCTCGCTCTGCAACCAGAACATCTGCATCATAATTTGAAACCTCGTATTGCCGAATTAATCGTTCTTTCAATTCATCGGGGAGTTCGGGGATATCCTCCTTTATACTTTCAATCCACTCTGGGTCAATTTCCAGGGGCAGAAGATCAGGACAAGGAAAATATCGATAGTCATGTGCTTCCTCCTTGGACCTCATGGAGCGAGTTTTGCCAGTTCCTGGATCATACAACCTGGTTTCCTGCATTACATTCCCGCCATCTTCCCATATTCCAACTTGCCTTTCGGCTTCAAAGTCAATGGCCTGCTGAATGAACCTCGTCGAGTTCATGTTTTTTATTTCACACCTGGTGAATAATTCGTTACTTCCCTGTGGTCTGACCGAAACGTTAACATCAGCGCGGAGATTTCCATTTTGCATGTTACCATCACATGTGCCAAGGTATCTCATAATCTGGCGTAATTTCAGAATATAGGCAGCCGCCTCTTCGGGGCTTCTCAGGTCTGGACATGAAACTATTTCCATCAGGGCAATTCCAGTTCTGTTCAAATCTACGTAAGAAAAGCTGGGATGAATATCATGGAGGGATTTTCCGGCATCCTGTTCCAAATGAATATGTTCAATCCGAACTTTCCTGATAACACCTGGTTCCAATTCAATAAATACTTCACCTTCACCAACCAGCGGATGATAAAGCTGAGAAATCTGGTACCCTTGTGGCAGGTCAGGATAGAAATAATTCTTACGGTCAAAAACTGAATAGGAATTAATCTCGGCCTTTAGTCCCAACCCGGTTTTAATTGCCTGCTCCACACAAAACTCATTCAGAACCGGTAGCATTCCTGGCATTGCGGCATCGACAAAATCGACATTACTATTTGGTGATGTTCCGAACGTTGTAGATGAAGAGGAGAATAGCTTGGCGTTGGATACTACCTGGGCATGTACTTCCAATCCAATAACCATTTCCCAATTTTCATTGGAACCAATGATAATCTTCGGTTTGGGCTCTGTAAATTGTGTTTCCATCGGAGGAAAGAATCCTAAATTTCATGTCCTAACATGCCAGAATTTATCCTTGTGGGGAATTTAAATAAGACCCAAATAAAATTCGGGCCCTAAAGCAACACAAATAACTAAACCCTAGGCAACCATCATTTTTGGTAAGTTGTGTTTCATTTTTTTCCATTCAAGTAATGCCTGACCAAAAGACTGGAATAATCCTAATGAAACGGGGTCGTTGGTGGCATTATATTCCGGGTGCCATTGCACGGCGAGCGCATATCCAATACTATTTTCAATTGAGAGGGCTTCAGGGGTTCCATCGGAGGCGCTACCTTCAACTACAATTCTTGGGCCCTTGGCTTTGATGCCCTGTCCATGCAGGGAATTTACCCAAACACTCCTGGATTTCAGAATCTTCTCAAAGATACTTCCATCAATAAAATCCACCATATGTCTCAGGGAAAATTTCTCATCCAAGGTTCCTTCGGGGGGCATGCGGTGGTTCATTATACCAGGTAAATCCCTGATTTCAGGATGAAGCGTACCCCCGAAGGCAACATTAAACTCCTGAAATCCCCTGCAAACACCCAAAATAGGTTGACCTCTTTCCTCGCAGGCTTTGATCAAAGGTAAACACACTTGATCCCTGTTTCGATCGAATTTTCCATGAGCAGGGGTGGGTTCCTCACCATATTCCTCGGGGTGAACATTGGGTTTTCCACCAGTAAACAGGAAACCATCACATGTTTCAATGAGTTCTTCTGTGGTGAAATTTGATGGATCAGAGGGAATTATAAGGGGAATAGCGTTCGCTACT
The DNA here is from genome assembly GCA_963668325.1 of Paracoccaceae bacterium. Lineage (GTDB taxonomy): Bacteria > Pseudomonadota > Alphaproteobacteria > Rhodobacterales > Rhodobacteraceae > MPNP01. Next base: position 3,111,527 of record OY764222.1, on the reverse strand, counting down.
TGGGAAATAGCTTGGGTGTTCATAGTCCCAGTTGAGTGAACCGGATAATCTTTATCCAGATAATAAAAATTTCCGATAATCCCAACTACAGGTCTGGTCATTAGTTTTTCTACCTTTCAAGCAAAATTATTCCAGTATTGAATACTTACCTACTTCAATTTGTGCTTAATATTCCAATTATCAAGAAACATACCAAGATTGGGAAACATCACAGGAACAATCTTAGCGAAGGAGTTCCAATAGAAAAACTTGTTAAATTAAATTGACCACTTATGAGCAAGCCTCAAAAACAAGGAGTAAGTACAACCCGTACAGTAAAGGTGTACAGTGTGTTCGCCTAGTTATCAAATTTTGATACTTAGGCTTCGCTCCTATTACTTTTAGTAGCCTGTCACCGCTTTCATCAAAGTTATTCTTCCCTTAATCCGGCGGTTAAAGATTGTTTTCAACAAGTTAGAAGAAATATGAGTTGCCTCTAGTGGAACCTATTTTACCCTTCAGAGCATATTGGTTATTGGCTGAGAGGCAAATATTTTATGATCGTTAAATTTAAGGTTCAACCAAGTTGGCACATTGTTTAACGTTTGCCATCAAAACAGAATGGTTAGTTGTCCCGAAATCATTTCACCTGAAAGTGATTCTCCCTCAGTGATGTATCCTGAATATCCAATCGTGCCTTTCAGATTGTTGTCTGGGCGTAATATATCTGTTCCAAGGAAGTAGTTGAATTCAGTTTTTGGTAAAACGGTAGTTGAAAGTATTTTATCCCCTCTGGCACTAAATTTTGACATAAATTCAACCTCAGGATTTGGCCGATGAGTAATACCGCCCCCAACCAAAGGTGCAATATCCAAATTACCTATATTCCAGTTTTTTCCTACGAATTTGAACCTCGGGTTAAGTACAAAACCCTTGTTGGAAGTTTTGTCCACTACTAGGGAAAAATCTTCACCTCCTGATTCTGAATAAGGTTTGCTGTTAACGCCATAATATCCCGCCTGGACATACCAGTTCAAAGCTCCTAATCCCATATCGAAAGAGTTGGATATTCCAGCTGATATCGCTGCCGAACGGGATTTCAAGGTACCACTTGCTGTTAACATTTGATTAAGAACTTGTAAATTCCTTGTGATTTCATAGGATCCCAAACCTATCTGGGCAAGCAGAGATAGGGTGCCGATATTACTTTCTTGATAATAGCCTAAACCCAGAGTTCCCGAATGCCCATCGGATTTAGCAAAATCAGTGAGATTAATCTGGGTTTTGGAGATTTTTCCCAACAGTTGGATTTGCCCATCACCAATGTTTTCAACTAGTGGAATTCGAAATAACCCTTCCAGCAATTTATCCTTATGTTCTCGTTGTTCAAAATTTCCTGAGTGGGAACCGCTGAGAAACTTGGCTGTAAAGAATTTGCATTCTGCCGTTAAATCCTGATCGCTGACACCTGATTTCTCTTTGGAGTTTTGGTCGCAATATTCCATCGGATGGCCCGATTGTTCGATATTTCTAATTTCTGAACGAATTATAGCCCCTGCAATTTCATTTCCTAAGGAATCAAGGATTTTTTGTAGTTCAGGAAGGTTGACCTCGGTAAATAGGTCCAGAAATACATCTGAAATTTCATCGCTTTCTGACCGTGATGAATTTAACCCCCAAAAGACGTTGGTTTGGTTCCTGTTGAGTAAACTTAGCCCATCACCTAAGGCATAAGTCAATGCCAGTTCAGTATTGTCCCCAGATTTGGTTACCTCGTTTGCCAGAAGTAAGGTTGACCCTTCGTTATATTGTAGGGTTCCAGTAATTCCTTCCGTAGCAGTCAGAAATGTTTGCGAACTAATAACCGTACCAGCAAAATCAACATCCCTTTGAAATTCAAAACTGGATAAATCAGGAAATCCCACGGAATTTACAACTAAATTACCACTTAAGTTGGCACTCCCGGTAATAGTCAAAAGATCAATGGTATTTTCTGGCCAATCAACATCAATAATAAATTGGCCATTTTCTTCCTGTATATAATTTCCAGTAAACATCGTGGTTTTAATCACATCTTTCCCACCGATATTTACTATTCCGGTATTATAGAAGCCCGCATTCGTACCATTTGGGCAGTCAGTAGACGAAATGGTTATAGATTCTTGGGTTATGGTGGTACCAGAGTTAAAGTATCGTGCACATCCTTCCGTAAATATGTTACCGAAAACCAGTCCCTGATTATTAATCACTGCGGATTTGTTTTCACCTACATTCAGGGTTCCAGCCAGGAAAAGAGCAAAAGTTCCTGAATCAGTGTTAGTTGTCCTAACCGTCCCTTCTGATCCAATAGTGAGGGTTATATCCGAGCGAGCAGATTCAACTACAATCCCCTGGGAAGTCGCGTCGTTAGTTAACAAACTACCGAAAACAGAAATGTTGATTTCAGTTTCAATTTGTTTTGGCAATTCGATGCCTTTTGAAAATACGTAGACACCATGGGCAAAATCACCTTGCGTTTCCAAATCATTTACTTGGATGTTAACTGTCCCACTTACTGAATTACCTGGGTTTAAATGATTAACCAGAATTCCCTGTACATTATTAGCAGTGGTAGAAATTTTACCAGTAGATTGAATATCTACATTACCGGGTGCCTCAACATGGATACCTGAAACCTGCACATTATTTGGGGCATCACCATTTGTTCCTGACAACATGATGTTTTCAACATTGATTTTTGTTGAACTTCCTTCGTTTGAGGTGTCCGGGGCAACCCATATTCCAAAACCACCATTACCATGTATTTCAATTTGTTTTACATCAACAACATAATCACCAGTACCACCAAGTATTCTGACGCCATCAGAATGTGTTCCACCAGTTTTGATATTCTTTGCCTTAATGGTTCCACCGTTTGTTTCATTTAACAAAACACCATGTTGGGAATCAGCAATGGTTTCAATGGAATTGAGTGAAATATCATAATTATCGGAATTCAGAACTGACACTCCAACGGAGTTATCTGATTTGATCAAGGTTCTTTCTCCAGTGAAACTAACTCCGTCACTGTTTGTAATTGAAATTCCTGGATTAGTAGTAGTTAATATTTCTGTCCCATCTTCAAGAATGATTTCTACGTTGTTAGTTCCGGTACAAGCAAATCCATCACTATGAGGATTGTTTGCTGGTGTAAGAACCTTGGGATTACTATCACATGTAATTTGGGCAATAACATCTGTTGGGGAAAGCAGAAAAAGAAAAAGGAGGAGAAGAATACCCTTGTTAAGCTTGATTTTCACCAAGTAGTAAGGGCAATAACCAAGAATGGTTAAAGCGTACATAAATTTTGACTGTTAATAAGAAATTATAACAGCCAGAATTAACTGCTAGGTGTTGCATAAAGGCACTTACACTTAAACACAAGCAGAAAACCAAATTTTTGGTATTTCATTATTGTTAATCTTGGGAAATGGTATAAAACTATATTTGGCAGAAGAGGGCCAAACCCGCTCAAAATAAAAAACAATGTGAAATAGAGCACGCCGATTGAAGGTAACGCAAATTACCTGCTCATCGAATGTACTTAGAGCCTCTTGATTCAATCAATTACAAATTAATCCGTCAGGAGGAAAAATGAACGTTCATTCAACAAACGGTTTAGGCTTTTTTGGAGCCCTCGCCATACTATTCATTGGTTTAAAACTATTGGGAGTCATTGACTGGAGTTGGTGGTGGGTGCTATCCCCTTTGTGGCTTGGAGTCTTAATTCTTGTTGGTCTGGCTTTGATTGCCCTAGTGATTTATGCCCTCTACTTTCTATATGAGTGGACAAGGAAAGCCATTCGCAAGCGTTAAGGATGTTGAAAGTAATATAAAGTTCTAATCAAGTCAGGGAAAGATTTCAGCTCAGGAGAATTCCCATAATATTCTAAAAAAGTGAAACTGAAGTCCCGTCAAAAACTTGGCTACAGCCTATTGCTGTTTAAATTATCTTTCTAAAATTACTGTAATGATAAGACAATTGAGCACCGTTTCTTTTTTCTAAGGTGCTCTGTTCCCCCTGTTCAGGCCTGAGGTCTGACCGCAAACATGTTCAGCCACCATGAAAGGCGGCCGCGGCGGGCCTTTGAGACGTGGGCTGCTCTAGCTATGTGCCAGATGCTGAGGGCATCTCGGCGGCGAAGCTGTGGGTATGTCTCGGGATGAAGATCGGCCAGCAACTCACTCATCATCAACTCATCCCCGGGTCCGTATTCCTCATGGACAAACATGTTGTAGATGTCCTCACCTGTGGGGCGATCAGACCAGCCAGCGAGATGCTTGGCAGCCAGATGATGCAGATAGAGATGTTCGGGGTCCATAGGTGCCAGGATGTCCCGTCCGGTTGGATAGTCAAACCAGGGAAGGGGCATCGGATCGTAGCGGAATCGCCATTCCAAGGGTGGTTCCCCCGTAGTTATTTTCGGTTTGCCAATGCCGCCGGCCAGAAAACTGTGGCGACCGACTTTCCATGTAGCCGAATCCCGGTTGTTTTTTCGGCAAAGCTCGGTCATGTGCCAGTGCCAGCGAGCATGAATATCCTCCCTCGTTGGCACCCGGTCAAGCCGGACCTCACCAGCCGTTCGCTCCAGCCGGGCAAACTCTGTCCGGACGGCATCTACATCAAATCCCATTCCCAGTTCTCCGCATGACCATTGAACAGTAACATCGTACACACAATTCACCTTCCCGGTTTATCATGGTTGGATCCCGGATGATGAAGGAGGTGTTGGTGGTTGTTTTTCCGGCATCGGTCGAACGGTGGGTCCCTTTTCTACGATTTCGGCGGCTCGGATGGGTAGATCCGTGAGCCATTCGGGATGGTGAGGAGCTTCGAGAGCACGACCCCCAAGCCGGGCAATACTCCGAATTGAGCGTAATTCATTGGCAATCTCACCACGTTGATGGGTATTCAATACGCCCAAGGCCCGGAGCAGGGAATCCGAATCCTTCTCAGCTGCAGTAACCAGATCATAACAATCTCTGGCGAGGAACTCACCATTCCCATAAATACGCAGACGGAGTTTCTTGGCCAATATCTCGTCAACCGCTTCCAGGGCAAAACCCCAATTTGCCGTTTCTTCTGTTGCATTCACATCGGGGGCAGTCTTCAACACAGGAAGAGTTGTGGCAATGGCAAATTCTCCCTCGGCGAGACGTCCCCTGCACCATCCCTGACCATCTTCCCAGAGCAGGAAACCACCCGAACTGGCAAACATAGCTGCAAGTTCTTCGTGAATTTTCTGGAAATCCTCCAGTGCCAAGAACAGATCAATATCGGTCGAACTGCGATGATGCCATCTGGCCGCCAGGGCTGTTCCACCACCAAGGATAATCTTTTCCCTTGCACAGAATTGTAACAAGACCGGAGCCACCTGCTCCATGATCATATTTGCCGGGGATGGAATACTATATTCCATTATTCACATATCCTTATTGAGAATCTGTCCTGCTAGTTTAAACACTAAACCAAAATATAATGAACAGTGCCTAGGTTGACAATACAACCATCTGCGGAAGATACATCCGTGGGTGGGAAGGTGGCATAATTTTACGCTACTCAAACCAATTTTCCAGGAACTTCTTTGCTACAGCAGAGTATTATATTGGTACCCCATCAGTAGAATTAATTATACTGAATCCATCAGGACAAGACCAATCCTTTCACCACTCAGGGTTACCCGTTTTTTGATGTTGGCATTGATATTCCTTGCCATTTTTTTACACCATTTAGAGTAGTGAACATATAGATCATCAAAGGATACAAGAAGATCTCCTAGGAACCTTCTTCCCTGGATTTGCAATAACCCGAAGGACAGTCTCTGAGAAAGCTGCCAACCTGGGTCCCTCCACGGGCCTAGCCGGCAGGCGATAATGAAACTTGACGCGGGTCTAGTTCACCACGTAATGACAGTATTATCTTTGCCGAGGGACAGCTTAATCACCTATGAGAATTGGAAAGGTTATTCCTAATCCTATCAAATGGATATCCACTTTTAATTATCAGGGAGAGATTGTTTCGACAAAATTTTGGGTGACCAAGCTTTTCAGGATAATTTCTGAATCACTGCTTTTTGCCAGCTTTCCACTCAAAATGTACTTTTGCCACTCATACCAAAGTTGGGAATGAATATCCGGATTGTCCCAATTCTCTCCCAATAGTCTTTGCCAGGCAATCTTTGGCGAAAGCAACCCTGACCTATGAAATTTATTTTGATCCCTTTTTATATTTACTTCGTGCTTCCACTCAATAACTTCATCGAGGTTTAGTTCCAGAGATTCCTGTTTAACTGCCTTCATCCATTGTGTAAGAGCTTCTTTGCATTTTTTGTTGGGAACCCTGTTATTTTTTCCCTTGTGCTGGCAAATATTGATTCGTTGCAATTCCTGTATTTTATCTGTTGTATTTGGGGGACAGATTTCAAAAGTTGAGTAACTCATTGACCCATCTGCACTCTGGACAGAAAATATATGACAGCGGCCCTTCTTGGCTGAATTTACATAAAGATTACCAACGCAATGATCGAGCCTGTCAGATTCATCCTTTAATTCCTTTTCTGATGTCAAGTTTCGAACAACCAGGCCATTACTCGTTTCAAAATCACTAGCCAGTCTAGGCCAGGATTTCTTTTTCCTTTTTTCTTCAAATGCTTGGTTAACTTTTTTCTCCTCCTTTACCGGACTGATAATTTGGGCGATTTGAGGATAACGATTTGACCACCTGAAACCCAGGTGAAATAGAAATCCCAAGAGGTTTAAAGTCTCTCCTCTCAATAGATTGAAACTGGCAGTGTTGGCACGGAGTAAGTCCGATGTTGTTGGCAAGGGTAGTGGCTTACCAATTTCTAGGATATGAAATAAAATCCTTGGTAGAAATATTGTACGGGTAAAATCATCAATAGCTTCAAGAGCATCAGCCGCTGCGTAGGTAATGTGGTCAAGGTGGAAACCCTCAACTGGTATTTCTGCGTTTTGGGCAAGCGAATGATGAAATTTTCCCCAGTTTCCCTTGGAAGAATTAAGCAATTCCGAGAGAGATATGTTCAACCGTTTTTCAAGTGTTAAGGCACATCCTGAGGTGATCTGCAGGAATCTCTCCCAGTCACCATAGGAATTAGGTAGAATACCGGTATCAACCTCGTTCAAAGCCTTGATTATGGTTTCGACCCTTAGGGTATTAGCCAAAGTGAACCTGCGGGTTCTTTGAATTTCGATGGGAAGGTCGCCAATATCCTGTTGGTCCAAGGAGCTACTAGGTGAGGATGGTTTCACCATCTTAGTTATTCGCTTTAGTTTGCCTTTGTTCAATCCGGTGATTTCAGCAATTACAGGTTGAAGTTTTTCACCAAAATCAATGGCAGCAACAGCTTTCTCAATTTTTAGAAGATATTCGGCAAGCAAGGGGTAGGATTGGGCTGCCTGTATTCGATATTTGTGACTCGGATGCTTGGTGTTTCCGTAGAACCATAATGTCTGAGCAGTAGGATTGGGAACTAATTTCAATACATCCAGTGCCAGATTTAAATCAAAGTCTTCGGATTTGCTTGGTAAGGTGATTTTATACGAATTGTAGGCTTGCCGGAGGAGTTCTACTGATTCAAATGCAGGCTCAAGTTCCCCCAAGGAAATCTCTACATTGCTGTTGAGAACAAAATGTCTTCCAACCCTTTCCAAAAGGGAGTTTTGCATACCAAAATCAATAATGCGTTGAGAAATTGGAAGGTGTTCCTCGTGGGTTTCAGTGCCAAATAGCTCAGTAAATTCCAAACCCAGGTCGCTAAGGGGGTCCACAAATGAAGCTTCCTCAATATTTACCTCATTGATTGGCAGATTTGTTCCTAAGGCGAGGCCTCCGAGAGTAATCAACTCAAGGAGTTTCAACGTATCACCTTGGGAGTTAATTTCTTCAAGAAGTTGTTGGGGAATAGAAACCTGCAGGGCTTGTGGTTGTAATACAGGATAGCCGATATCAATATGGATTATACCGCCCAAAGTTAAATTTACCGTGTCCAGAGATAAGGAGATAAAGTCGTATCTGGGATCGTCATCACCGTCTTCGGGTTGTAGAAAACAGAAATAACGTAGAGCATCTCCTTTGGTTTCAGAGTGGAAACTCAATAACAATTTAAATTACCAGCCATTTATTTCCTTCGGCAAGAAGCATTATATTGATTGAAGATATTATCCTTTTTCAAAGTTATTCAAATCTTTACCATGGTTGAGGAAAAAATAGTAAAACCCCCTGCATATACTTTTTCCATAGCTCCGATGATGGATTACACCGATCGTCATTGTCGGTTCATGTTTCGACAAATCACAGAACATTCCCTTTTATACACTGAAATGATCACTGCGCCGGCTCTTGTTCATGGCAAGAGGGATAGGTTATTGGAATTCAACCCTCAAGAACACCCGGTAGCTTTGCAATTGGGAGGGTCTAACCCCAAGGAATTAGCATTTGCTACCAAATTGGGTATCGAATTTGGATATGACGAAATCAATCTGAACATGGGCTGCCCTTCAGATCGGGTTTCTCAGGGATGCTTTGGTGCCAAATTAATGACCATGCCCGAGACTGCCCGAGATTGTATCAAAGCCATGCAGGATGCTTCAAATGGTACAGAAATAACCATAAAATGCCGGATTGGTGTTGACGATGCTAATCCTTACCAGATGCTACCAGATTTATTGGAGTTATTCCAGTACTTGGAAATCAAAAGGGTAATCATCCATGCTAGAAAGGCGTTCCTGCAAGGGCTTAGCCCTAAGGAAAACCGAACCGTACCTCCCTTGGATTACGATCTGGTAGTTAAATGCAAGAAGTGGTTCCCGGATTTGATTATTTGCATAAATGGTGGAATTTCTTCATTGGACCAAACAATGGAACTAATTGACAGAGATTTGGATGGTATAATGGTGGGAAGGGTAGCCTACCATTCACCTCTTGTTATACTCAAAGAAGTAGATCAGAGAATATTTAATGCTTCCGAGGGGAAGGATATCAACGTCATTATGGAAAACATGATTGGTTATGTTGAAAGAGAAATTGAAACGGGTGTACCAATCAGGAGGATTACTCGCCATATGTTGGGTTTGTTTGCTGGGATTGCCGGAGCACGCACCTGGCGAAGGAGATTATCCTCACCACAATTTATGGACAATGAAGGTATTAACGGTTTAAGGGCTACCCTTGAAAAGATAAGACCCAAATACTGAAACCGGTTTGTCCTAGTAGAAAGTATCTTCTCATTAGGCATAGGGTATTGGTAAAATCAAGATAAATTTTCCGAAGCAAGAGACTGTAAATATTCTACAAGTACGTGAATTTCTGTGGAAGGATTGTATTCATTAGTATTTAGTGCTTCATTCAGTGCTGATTTTAAATTTTTCTTTGAAACTTCAAGTATGCCTATCAGATCTTTGAATAGACTTTCTAAATTCTTGTCGTAGTCTGAAAATTCATTCTGAAGATCTTTCAAACAGTTTTGGCCAGGAGTTTTTCCACCAGAACTGTCATAGGGCTTACGCGTAAAACCAAAGTGAAGCAGAATCCAGAATTCAAAACATGGCCATGAACAAATTGGAATTAAGCCGGAACTCCTAGCATTTAACCTAGCCACTTCAAATTTTGTGTGTTCATCACGATCGAATACACAATATACTTTATCGTAACCATCGCCATATTTTTCTTCTTCAGTGTGTTTCTTCCTGGCTTGTTTAACAAGATAATTTGGGTCTGATGCTGAGCCATAAACAGTTGCCGTGGTTAGTCAGTAGTGGTCTTTTAGCCCTGAGGTTCCGTTTTTTTCCTTCACAAACGATTAGAACCCGTTCCCTCCGGTTTCTCAGAGGGAGAGTTCTTTTGAGGGAATTCTGAGTCCTTTTCTTGGCCACATCTCAAACACTTAAATTCTTTTGTAATATTCCAAGGTAAGGAAGTGCACCATAGCGACCACCAAGGTAAGATCGCTCTAGATTTTCAAATCCACGACGAGGACTAAAATCGGTTAGAGGAAATAATTCAGTTTCTTGTTTTGCATTGCGTTCACAGAACCAAATTTGATCTCGCCGGAGTATCTCCTGGCTCAATACTGATGTGTCATGTGTACTGAATATAAGTTGAGCGTTTTGTGTATTTCTTTTTTTGTCATGAAATTGATTAATTAAATATCTATGTAAAGCGGGATGTAAATGTTCATGCAATCCGTCATAGACGATGACATGCCCATTTTCGAGTGTATCATTCCAAGGAGCAGCAAATTCAAATATCTTTTGGGTACCATCCGACTCGTCACTTAAGCTCAATTCTACAGTATGACCATGATTCGTTTGGTGTGAAACATACAATTCCGCTAATTCAGCATTAGACAGTTTCTCCGCAAACAAGTTTTTGAAGTCAGAATGAATGTCACTTGATAGCATTTCTAAATTGAAATCTTTTTTTGTAATACGTAGATTTTCTATCGCAAAATCGGCAGATTGCATAAATTCCACAATTTTTTTCTTACGATCACCCTCACACCATACTGTTGAGTAATCTCTCCCCCAGCCACCAATTCCACCGACATGGAGTATTTTACTGAACCACTCAAAAATCGGTTTTAATTGTTCACTGTTGAGTGTCATAGCAGTTGATAGAAACAATGAATTCGGTCTTGTAGCCCTCTTCCACACTTCTTTGTCACCAGTAAGTTTTCCACCAAATTTGTATTTTACCTCTCCTGACTTAGAGGTCGAACGTACAAACCATTCTTGTGAACGACCTTTCGGCCAAGCATAAAGCCACTCGTCTGTCACAAGATTTTTAGTTGTAGAAAACCCATATTGAAATTGCATCTGATTTATAATCCCAATCAGTTCAAATGTTGTTGGCTTATTTTCACACCCTGACAAAATCGAAAAGGAATTACCGGAAGATCATCTAACTGGCCACCCGAACGTAAAATAATTTTCTGCATTGTGCTAAGTGCTCGAATCAAATTCGATTTTCCTGCGGCATTTGGACCAAAAATAGCAGATGAGCGAAGAAGCGAGATGTTTCTCAACCCACTAGACATTTCTGGAGAAATGATATGAGTTTCGCGATGCTCCTTGGCAGGACTAGCAACCAAACTCAGTTTCACCTCATCTTTTATTGACTTGTAATTTTCAACAGAAAATTCGACTAACATCCGTTTTAACCTTAATTATTGTCATAATTTGTAGAAATAATAGATTAAAACATACTTTTATCCAAGATTGAAGAAATTAACAATAAAAAACAAGGTCGGGAACTTATGGGTTAGTTTAGTAAGGGCTTAGCATCTAGCTTTATCATCATAGAGTTCCCGGAGACCTTTTATATCGGTTTCTTTGTCGTTTCCCTCTTCGCCTTTTAACCGCTCCGCTTCTTTGAGGAAGCTCTTTAAGCAAAGATTTTCGCTTTGCCGGAGCAAACAAGGCCCAATCACTGATCTCTTCAGGGGTCCTATAACAACCAATGCAGATATTAGCCTCCGGATGTATAAGGCAGATTTGCTGACAAGGACTGTCAGGTTCCTTTCTTTTCCATACTCTATCCTTTGCCATTACAGAGATCTTTTGTTATTAAAATAATCCAATGCGGTTTGAAGAATGATAGAGGCAGCAAAGTTATCCTTCTTCTTGGCCCGTTTTTTCCGGCTTGCTCCTGTTTCCAATAGGTATTTTTCGGCTGAAACAGTAGAAAGCCTTTCATCCCAAAAGGTTATTGGTAGGGTGGTAAATTGACACAGGTTACTAGCAAATGACCTTACTGACTGACACCTGGGTCCTTCTGACCCATCCATATTTCTAGGTAAACCGAGGACATAACCACCCAGGTCCCAGTAAGTTTCCAAGGCCAACAGTTTTTCCAAATCTTTCTTGAACTTCGTTCTGCGAAGGGTTTCTACCGGAGTTGCTACAATCAATTTGGTATCAGAAATTGCCAACCCGATCGTTTTTGTTCCAAGATCAAGACCGGCGAGGGGCTTCCCAAGCAAGAGGGATTTAAAAAATTCGTCTGGCGTGGAATAGGGTGTATTTGAAGTGACACCCTTCTCAGATAAATTATTGTTTGTTACAACCAATTAATAACCTTTGTAATTCTTCTGATACTCTTAAAGAAGATTAATTCCAGCTTGTTGAGCAATCTCACCAATATTGGATTTAATATAATCAACCAATGGACTTTCAGAGTCAGTATTGTCAACTAAAATAGCACTCCAAATTTCAAAGGCTAAGTCTGGTCTGGCAACTTGTTCATACATCAATCCCAGATAAAACCTGGCTTGTAGATTTTTTGGGTCACGATCAAGAATATCCAAAATAACAATTTCAGTTTCGGGTGAGACGTAAAGCTGAGCTGAGTAGATCATTAACTCAACTTGGGAAATCAGATCATCAAGTGAAACTTTTTCACCCAAAAACGAAACAAGGTGATTATACAGTTGAGAAGCCAAATAAAGTTTTTCCTCAACCAAACTCGTTTGAATGAGGATGCGCAATAAGTTTTGATAATCCTCTTGGCTTTGGGATTTTACCTGTTCCAATCTCTTGATTGTATCCAAAAACTCCTTTTCCTCTTCGGCAATATCACCAAGTGTGTTTAAGTACTCGTCATGGCTTAAGCGGTTTTCTTTCAATGCTTGGGATACGTCAATTCTTTTTTTGATTGGTTGATCGGAATATCCCGGACTGCCGAGATAGTTGTGAATGAGTTGGGATCCTACGACCAAAGTTAAAAAGACTATAGTTGCAAGTATAAAGGTATGGCGACCAGATTGTAAATTCTGCTCAATTGTCGAATTTTGGAACTTTTTGTCGGAGTTAAGTATTTTTCTCCCTAACTCGGTTTTAGCTTGAGCCAATTCATTCGAAGAAATCAATCCTTCCTTGTGCTGACGTTCAATATCCTCCAATCGCTGGTTAAAAACCTGGATTTCTAGATTCTTTTCAACTTTGCCAGGTTTTTGCCTGAGTAGGATCAAGACAATCACCACAGATGCAATTGCAGATAGTAATATTCCCGGGAACCAAATTTCCATCTATTTGATTTGAGTTAAAAAGTTAGCTATTCAACCATAAAAAATGGTGGTTCGATACTAAGGTGGCTAAAAACAAGTGATTATCATTATAGATTGAAATAGACCAATAATTCAAAAACACTTGTCCTCTAGGCTATATTTTCAGACAAAACTTGAACTGATAATTGCTCGATAAGTGCTGTGTTCTTGAATAACGTATCAAAAAGATTTTCCAGTTCGACCTATCTTTAAAGGAAATTTAATTTTGAATTTAAACATAGCACTAGCAATTACTCCCCATTGGTTTTGATTATAATTCTGGCAATTCAACAAATTTGCCATTAAATTTAATCTTACCATATAAAGATTTTTCCCAAATTATAAAAACTATCCAAATTTGGGATAAAAAAATCAGGAGAACAATCAATAATGAGTACTGTACGTGTAAAGGTAGGAACCAACGGTCGTCTTGTCGTACCAACTCGGCTTCGTAAGGAAACCGGGATTACTGATGGCAAAGTTGTATTACTGGAGAGTGTAAATGGAGAGCTTCGAGTTAGACCCATGGAAAAAGTTATCCAGAGTGCACAGGAACGTCTGAAGCCCTTTCTGGATGGAAAGAAATCAATGGCTGAGGATCTTATAGCTGACCGACGGGTTGAAGCTGACAGGGAAAACATGGTGGAAAATTAGCGATGATATTAGACTCTTCAGCACTCCTTGCGGTTTTACAGAATGAGCCTGGTGCTAGCGAAGTAGTTGCTACACTCGAACCATTTTCTATCAGTGCTGTGAATTTGAGCGAAGTTATGACTAAGCTAATCCAGTTTGGCATACCTGAAATGGATGCAATCTCAACTCTCAAGGAATTAAATTTGGACATAATAACTGTTGATGAGGACATAGCATTTTTGGCTGGGTCGCTAACCAGGTTGACACGCGCATTTGGCCTGAGTTTGGGTGATCGTATTTGCTTAGCTACAGCCATCTTACAATCACAATCTGCACTCACCGCTGATAGAATATGGGCTGATATCAAACATGAGGGGCTGGATGTTATTGTTATCAGATAGCAACAAATTTAGGGGGTTCTTCGGATAAGTATAGTGATCATTAATAATACCCGATTTATTATTTTTATAAGAATCTCCTAAAAATTTATGTATTGGTGGCGAATTTTATTAAAAAAGGGCAATAAAGTACCCTTAATGGTAATCGTGTCGGTGGTCGATTTTGGTGACCCACGTGTGAACCTCATTCCCATATTGAGATTTAATCTAGTAAATTATGACTTTAGGAATAAATTCCCCTCTAAGTTAAGTTAATTTTCCCATGGCTGCATTTTGAAGAAATATTCTCTATTTTCCCTTGTCAGACAGTCCCTGAATTATCATTCCGGATGGGAAAGGGCTTGGAAATCGCCCGAACCCAAAGGTAGTTATGACGTAGTTATTGTCGGAGCGGGTGGGCATGGTTTGGCAACAGCCTATTACCTAGGCAAAAATCACGGCATTACTAATGTGGCCATTCTGGAAAAAGGCTGGCTGGGAGGTGGTAATACTGGAAGGAATACGACCATTATCAGGTCAAATTACCTTCAGGATCCTTCCGCGGCAATCTATGAAAAGGCACGAAGTCTTTATGAAACATTAAGCCAGGATTTAAACTATAATATTATGTTCAGTCCCAGGGGGGTAATGATGCTTGCTCAGACCCACCATGAAGCCAGGGGCTATCAAAGGATAAATTCTGCCAATGTCATTCAAGGGATAAAGACAGAATATATCTTACCAACCCGAGTCAAAGAACTTTGCAAAATCATCAATATTGATTGCCCCAGATATCCTATTCTTGGCGCTTTATGGCAACCACGTGGAGGAACTGCCAGACATGATGCAGTAGCTTGGGGTTATGCTCGGGCATGTTCAGAAATGGGCATGAATATTGTCCAGCAATGTGAAGTAACCGGAATCAATCCTCAAAACAACGGTACCTTGGAAATTGAATCATCCAAAGGAAAAATCAAGTGCAATAAATTGGGTATGATTGTAGCCGGCCATTCAGGCGTTCTCGCCGAAAAGGCTGGCTTTCGTTTGCCGATAGAATCTGTGGCCTTGCAAGCCCTGGTTTCTGAACCAGTAAAACCATGTCTTGATGTTGTTGTTATGGCTAATACCGTGCATGGATATATCAGCCAGTCAGATAAAGGTGAAATGGTTATCGGGGGCGGTGCCGACCAGTTTAACAATTATTCGCAAAGGGGTTCTTTTACCCATATAGAAAATACCGTCCGTGCCTTGGTCGAGATGTTTCCAGTAATTTCTCGCCTGAAAATGTTGCGTCAATGGGGAGGTATTGTGGATATGACTGGCGACAGGTCGCCCATTATTTCAAAAACGCCAATAGATAATATTTTTATTAATTGCGGTTGGGGCACTGGAGGATTCAAATCAATTCCTGGTTCTGGTTGGGCTATGGCTGAATTGATTGCCAAAGGAGAACCGGGGGTATTAGCCAGCCCCTTTGGTTTGGACAGATTCAAGGAGGGAAGGTTTATAGATGAGAGTGTTGCTGCCGGGGTGGCTCACTAGACCGATGAATTATAGCAATGATGGTTTTTCTGAAATGACAAAGGCTTCAAGGTGTTAAAATTAGTTTGTCCCTATTGCGGCATTGAAGCGGATGAAACCGAATTGGTTTCAGGGGGAGAAGCACATGTGAAAAGGGAAGGGCCAGATTCCACAGATGAAGATTTTGAGGACTATCTTTTCCTCCGCAATAACCCAAAGGGAATAATTTTTGAAAGATGGCGACACGCCATGGGGTGTGGAAAATGGTTTCATGCCGCCCGCTGTACAGTAACCCAGGAGGAATTCGGTACCTATCCTGCCCAGACTTATAAACCTCCTCCTCGAATAATACAGGAAATTAATACCCGAAGAGCAGTTCAGGAAAAAAATCTGGAAACAGTTAAAGGGGAGAAGGTCTCATGAGTGTTCGTCTCCCCTCCGGTGGTAGATTTATTGATCGAAGTAAAGTGCTTTCCTTCAAATTTAATGGTAAGATATTAAAAGGATACCATGGGGATACGATTGCCTCGGCGTTACTGGCAAATGACCAGCAGCTTGTTGGTCGAAGTTTCAAATACCATAGACCACGTGGTATTTTTGCAAGTGGTCCAGAAGAGCCCAATGCTCTCTTTACCATTGGTAAGGGTAAAGAAAGAGAACCCAACCAGGTAGGAACGACTACAGAACTTACCGAAGGTTTGGAGGTACACAGTCAAAATCATTGGCCTAGTTTGGAAACTGATTTGGGAAGTGTGGCCAACCTGGCTTCTAACTTTATCCCGGCAGGGTTTTATTACAAAACATTTATGGCCCCAAAGCAAGCCTGGAAGCATGTTTTTGAACCCGCAATTAGACAATCAGCTGGCTTGGGACAACCTCCAACGGAGAGTGATATTGATCATTATGAACATTTTTATACCCATATTGACCTACTTGTTGTCGGTGGCGGTGTTGCGGGTTTGCTTGCAACTAAAATGCTGGCAAATACCGGTTTAAAAATACTTGTTCTCGAACAGTCCTCGAACCTTGGCGGAAGGTTGGTTCAGGACCATAAGGAATTTGGAAAGGAGACATCTGAAGAATGGTTGGATTCTACTTTGGAAGAACTTTCTGCCATGCAAAATGTCACCATCCGTTCACGAACTTCGGTTTCAGGCATTTATGATCATGGCTTTGTAATTGCGAATGAGAGGCTACCAAAAACCGTAGGAAATACTGGGTTTCTAAAACATAGATTGTGGAAGATCAGGGCGAAAAGGATCATCCTTGCCACAGGTGCAATTGAAAGACCTCTTTGTTTCACCGGGAACGATATTCCGGGTGTTAGGTTGGCTTCCGGTGTCAGAGATTATCTGCTTAATTTTGGTGTATCTTCCGGGGATCGAACTGCCATAATTACCAATAATGATGATGCTTATAAGACAGCCATCGCCTTAACGGAAGTAGGACTTTCAGTACCTCTAATTCTGGATACAAGGAATGAAATTAGAGGAACCTTGCCAACCAGGGCCCAAAAGCTTGGGATTAGGGTCGAACCTGCTCGGGGCATTGGTGATGTGATAGGTAAGAAAAGTGTTGCTGGATTGGAAATGTGTTCACAGGTAGGGGAAGGCACTTCTTTAGAAAAAATTGGTTGTGAAGCCATCGCTGTCTCAGGAGGATGGTCGCCAACTGTGCATTTATGGTCACATTGCAATGGTAAGCTTAAATGGGATGAGTCCAGGGCAATGTTTGTTCCTGACTGGCAGCGTCCACCGATAGATAGTAAGGGTAAACAGAATATCTTTCCGATTGGTTCGGCCAATGGGTACTTGCAATTACATGAAATCCCCATCCAAGTTCAGAATACTGTCAATTTTGTGGCAAAAGAATTTGGGAAGGATTTACCAGATATAGAGCTGCCCCGAACCAGAGAGATTACCGAAGAAAGATGTAATGGAACCTGGTTGGTTCCCTTTGGTATGAAGCCAGCCAAGCGAATGAAAGCATGGGTTGATTTCCAAAACGATGTCAAGGTCTCAGATATTGATTTGGCTCTCCTAGAAGGGTTTGAAAGTATTGAGCATTCCAAAAGGTATACGACACTTGGCATGGCCACAGATCAGGGTAAAACCTCAAACGTCAATGGTATTGCCCTGGTTTCTCAAATTCTCGGTATTCCAATGGAAAAAGTCGGAACGACTACTTTCCGACCACCTTACTCGCCCATTCCCTTGGGGGCAATAGCTGGCTCGGCCAAGCAAGAGTTGTTCAAACCCACAAGAAAAACTCCAATTGATTCCTGGCATGAAGCAAAAAATGCTTATTGGGAACCGGTTTCTGATTGGCGTAGGCCTTATTGCTATCAGTTGGAAGGGGAATCAGTAGAAAATGCTGTTAACCGTGAAGCCCTCAGAGTCAGGACAACAGTAGGTATGCTTGATGCAACTACTTTGGGAAAAATTTTGGTTAAAGGAAAAGATGCTGCAAAATTCCTGGATCTGATTTACACCAATGCCATCAGTACACTAAAGCCTGGCCGTTGCAGATATGGCTTAATGTGTGATGAAAATGGGTTCTTGATGGACGATGGTGTCGTTGCCAGATTGGATGAAACCACCTTTTTATGTCATACAACGACTGGTGGAGCTGACCATATTCATGGCTGGCTTGAAGATTGGCTTCAGTGTGAATGGTGGGATTGGCGAGTTTTTACTGCCAATGTTACTGATCAGTATGTTCAAATCGGTGTCGCTGGACCTGAAGCAGGAAAAGTATTGGAAAAACTTGGCGGGATGGATTTAAGTGAGGATGAATTACCCTTTATGGCCTGGAAAAGTGGCCAACTAGCAGGACATGAGGTTCAAGTCTACAGGATATCATTTTCCGGTGAGATTTCGTATGAGATTTCAATTAGGGCCTCTGAGGGATTGGGGCTTTGGGAAAAGATCTATGAGGCTGGTGCAGAATTCTCCATTGAACCCTATGGTACTGAAGCTCTCCATGTGCTCAGGGCTGAAAAGGGGTTCATCATGATTGGAGATGAAACTGACGGCACCATTATTCCCCAGGACCTAGGTTTGGATTGGGCGATATCGAAGAAAAAGGAAGATTATCTTGGTAAAAGAGGTCAGCAAAGATCATTTTTGACTGATCCTGATCGTTGGAAGCTAGTGGGGTTGGAGGTGTTGGACACTGATGAACCTTTACCACATGGTGTATATGCCCAACTTGATGAAAATAATGAGTTTGGCCATCCAATTATGGAAGGTCGAGTGACTTCGACATACTATTCACCTATCTTAAAGCGACCTATTGCCATGGGACTGGTCAAGAGGGGATCTGAAAGAATGGGAGAAGTTTTGAAGTTCAATAGTGGCAACAAAATGATCAAAGCCAAGATCGTCAGCCCTGTGGCCTACGGTCCTGTCGGGGAAGCAACTTAAATGGCTGGTTCAACTATCGGGGATTCACCCAAACTCAAAATGGTAAAAAATATTGGGATGATTTTATTTCGTGGTGATCTCAAGTCCAAAACTCTCCAAAATGCCCTTTACGAAGTCACTAGGGTGAAGGTACCAATAAGGGGTAAAATTAACTCGGAGGGGCAATTGTCTGTTGCCTGGATGTCACCTGATGAATTATTGTTGTTTGTCCCTTTGAAAAAGGCAAAGGACCTGGTCGAAACCCTTGTCAAAAAGATAGGGGATGAAGATACCCTAATCTGGGATATTAGTGATTTAAGAGCCGTTTTCGAAATTGAGGGTAATTTCATTCGGGAAGTACTAGCGAAGAATACCCCTGCAGACCTAAACAGGGATAAAATGAAGAAGGGTGTATTCCGACGGACCAGATTTGGCCAGGTGGCCGTAGCTTTCTGGTTTGAATCAGATACAAAATGGTTTCTTATATGTAGAAGATCAGAAGCGGAATATATTCAAAACCTTTATGAGGTATCGTCTCAACCTGATGAAATTCCCTATGGTTAAAATTGTATATATGTCCCATGTCGAGCCATTTAATATATGGCAGAGTTGATATATTGACTTAATGTATATACATTATTTATACCTAAATTAACAAGGAGCATAAAATGAAGATCATATCCAGGAAGTGTAGGCATAAAAATGAAAGAGAACTTCGAGTGGGACGAGAACAAGCGTATCTCGAACCTGGAAAAGCACAAGATTGATTTCAATGATGCAACTCGAATTTTCAATGGCCGCCCAGTGGTGCATGTTCCATCAGAATACCGGGATGAAGACCGCTGGCTTACCATAGGAGAACTAAGCGGACGGAAGATCATGGTGGTCTGGACCTGGCGGGGTTCAACCAGAAGGATCATTACCGCCCGCAGGTTAAGGAAAAATGACAAAAGAAAATATCACACGTATAACACTGGAAGAAGCCCTCCGGAACAAGGGCCAAGGTAAAACAGACTGGGAGGCCCTGGACCGTGAGGAGGCTGCCGGTATTGAGCCGATCCCGGATCCCGATGAGGGGACTTTTGACTGGTCCCGGGCCTATCAATGTATCACACTTGACTCTGCAGGCAGGTTTAGTTGTTAGAATCCTTGGTCAAGGCTGGTGTACCGACTGGTATCATCATGATTGTTGTTTTTTTCTAATTATTTCACCTTGGATTTCTTACCTTATTTCGGCAGAAGTGGGACAAAATTTTTCAGGATGCTACAATTTTATTAATAAAATCAATTTCCCTGCTATTTCTTTCCCAAGCTGTTCCATTTAACCCCTGATAAAGCTTACCCGAAGCAAAGGGCGATTAACCAGGATTGATTATTGTGCCAAACAAACCGTCCAGGCAACAGCGTCCCCCACGAGGGTTATATATTACGCTGACCGAAGGATGGTCACGGCTTACCCGTGACCAGGATCTTCATGCCGGCCAAGATCAGTTAGAGCAGCCTGGTAGCCCATCATGTAGTTGTTTAGAAACAACAGGCCTTCCCAGAGCTTCTGGGTTCCGGGTAGCGGTTGGCGCCTGCTGGGATGGAACCCGGCCAAACCAGCAATCAGAACCACAAACTCGGCCATGGTCATATCTTCGGGTGGACCTCTGGGAACCTTGAGATGCCGCCAGCGGCTCACCGAACACAAGACGGTCAGCATCATCGGTGATTCATGTTGCCGGGCCCAATCCTTCGGATGCTCGGACGCCAGACGGGACAATTCCCAGACACGCATGGCGGTGATGGCATCAAAGGCCAGACACTTGGCCAGGTCTTCAGCCGCATCAAGCCGGCGGTCCTGCAGACGAGTTCCGACCTTAAGCGCATGGAAAAAGCGTTCAATGCTCCAGCGCCGCTCATAGAATTGCAAGGTTTCAATGGCAAGGGCACGCCCGGGCTGTTGCCTGGTGGTGGTTTGCAACATCCAGTGCAAGGCCTTGTGCTTGGGCGGTGGGCTCTCCTCACGAGCTTCGACTACAATCGCCCGCAACGGCTTCTCGTCCTTGGCCGTGTGAGGTGGTACCAGGGTAACCTCACAACAGCGTAAGGTCAGGGTTGCGGTCCGAGCGGCCCGACGTTGGGGGCCACCTCGGCGTGGCACCGCAATGCGGCGGGTTCCCAATGAGGGCTGCCTGGCCATGTATTGCCAGAGGTCGATCGCTTCCCCATCAGCTGTCTTGACCCGGCGTTTGACGCCTTTGTTGGCGCGGACCAGAAGCTCGGTATCAAGCGTACGGGCGTGGGTCAACAACTCCCAGAAATCACCTTCCCGGTCACAAATCGTCACCACCCGGCTGGCCGGACACACCTCGGCCAATTCGGCCGAGCGGTCCAACATCCTGACCCAGCGCCGGCTGTCGTTGGACGGATCTTGTCGAAACGATACATCCATGTCATAGAGACCCAACGGTCGTCCCGCCGGCGTGACGGCCACACCACAGTGCGGCAGAAGACCACGCGTTCCTTTGCCACCGCCACCAAGATGATCCAGCCCCACAGTCGCCACCAGCGTGTCATAGTTCAGGGTGGTGGTGTCCTGCACGGCCAAAACCACCGATTGGGACCGACAACGCTCCACGGTCGCTTCATAATGGGAGAACATTATATCGTCCATCTTGATAGCCTCATTCGATAATAAGCGATACGCGGCCTGTTGGTCGGCCGCACGCGGAAAAAGAGCCGGCAGGGCAACTCCAGGTGCCGCCAGCCAGGCTTGGCCCATGGCCATGATCCGGCGGCGAATACGCCCATCAGGATAGGCACAGCGGGCATATTCCCTTGTGGCCCACTCACCCTCACACCACGGCTCCGAGGTCTGGCCCAGAACACGAGCCGGTTCAACACACAGTTGCGCCTGCCAGTTGTCTACCAACGGTTGCAACCAGACCTGCCGCCGGATACCCGAACGCCGACCTGATGAGCACCGGGGACAACAAGACCAACCAGCCGAGCGATAACTGGTACCGGTATATCCCGGGGCCACAAAAGTTTGTAATAACACTGGACGCTGCTGATAATAATAGGCCCAATCATCAGCAATGCAACTGGTCGCCAGTTGTAGGGCCCGCGAGGCCAGACCATGGACCCGTACCGATGGCAAAAGCAAAAATCGGTTGTTGCACAGCACCCGGCCAATATGAGCATGGCGAGCCTTCACTGACCAGCCAATAACTTCATCCCGTGGAAGCAGTTGCAAGCCCGCACTGACAAAACTGAGACCGCCCAGGATACCATAACGCGAGGAGCGTAGCCAATAGAGTATACGTCCACCCGGTGAACGCCTCCACCCTTCGGGATGATGGCTGGCCATCATTTTTTCCCAGGCCAAACGCTCGGTTTTAGTTACACGCGCCACGCTGAGGGTGCCCAGTTCCGACAAGCTACACTTAATGGTTTGATCTGGAAACCCGGTTGGTAAAGAGGCATGAGCCTCCGGCATCACGACCTGGGCGGCTGGCAAGGAGACCTCAAGAAGCGCGGCCAGTTTCGGTAGAAGTTTCTGGGCAGCCGCTCGGCTACTCAACTGCTCGCGATGGCAAAGGGCTTCAGCCAAGGCTGTGCGAGACAGCCCGGAAACCTCAGTGTTCTGACAAACCTGCCTGAACCAGCAAGCAGTGTCGGATGAAAGTTGAAAAGTACCAATAAACATGGCATAGTGATTCGCATAAAATCATTGCAGAGTCAAGTGTGATACATTGATAGGTCCCGGGCCCAGGTCGAGATGCCGCGTCCCAAACAGCCCGTATCATTACGCCTGGATGCCGATGTTATTGACTTTTTCAAGATCCAGGGCCGAGGCTATCAGACTCGCATTAACGCGGTTCTTCGCAGTTACATGCAAGCCCACCCGGAAGAGATTACCCACTCATCCTGAACACGGGGAACAAAGATCAACCAAATTGCCCGGGACTTGTCACTGCAATAGTCAGACCGCAAGCTGCCGAGTTAATAACCAGTTCAGATATTTTTTTATTTTTCTGAATGAGGTCTGGGGTTAAAACGGTATATGGATTTAGGTTTATATCGAATACTCTTATTAACTAATTATGGAGAACATAGTGAATAAAGAATCGGTTATAGATAAAATAGCTCAGGAAGTTGAAAATGCTTTTTCTCATCTGGATAAAGGTACTAGACAGAGCGATGTTGATAGAATCTATAAGTCTACATATAACCCTGTTACGAAAGCAGAATACTTCTTTAAAATAACTGCTGAGCACCTCTTTAATAACAATCAGGATATAATTGATTTGCTTGTGCTGGAAACAGAATACGAATTAATTCAATTAGGATACAATTATACTCGTGGTTGTTCTTCATTTGATAGATATGTATTTCCTGATGGTTCAGCTATTGTTAAATCTAAGGGCGGCAATTGGGGTATTGGGGTTCATAGTGACTGGATTAACCACCTTAGGGTATCTTGTTATAATTTTCCGGATAATATGGAGCAGAGAAGTAGTCTGCTACGGCCTATACCAAACAATGAATATTCTAGTATCCCACTTTAAGCCTAAAAAAAGCCTACACTTAATTTTCTTTTTGAGTAGGCTTAATCGTCAACCAGATACACGTCTGCATAGTAAAGCGCTCAATGCGTAATTAATCAGTATTAATCTTAAATTTGGGTCGGAATATTTTGCTCTAATTGAGATAAAATTCATCTACAATTCGTTTGAAGCGATGCCACTACAATTGCATCATAACCCAAATCGCCCTGAAAACGCCAAATTGGAACAATCCTATCGTTAGAAAGGCGAAATATATGTCAAGTTTGGAACAGCATTTACTCAATTTGAGTGCCTTGGAACGTTGTGACCCGTAATCTAGTTTCTTGTCAGTAAATTCTTTCGTTTGACCAAAGTGACGTTCTTGGACATCCAAAGCTCGTATTAGCATTTCAAAACTCAGAGCCTCACCTCTCTTGATCATCGCGTAGTATACAAGGTAATTGGTTACAGCTGCCATTAGTATCCCAATTGCGAACAAGATAGCTGGTAAAATCATGAAGGACCGTTCAATTTCTTGATCTGGTAATAATTCCATGATTGCTGGGATCACAACGAGGCCACTGGCATTTAGGATGTAACCAAACCTTATACCGATTGAGGCAAATTCCGATGCTGCTTTAACAGCAAAATCTCGATGGGGTTCGACAAGTTCAAGAGAGGCCTTATAATCCTCCCGGTATTCCTTTAAATCGAGTTTATTTGTTTGTTGCACTTTAGAATCAACAAGAATAGGACAAGGTAAACATGATATCCACAGTTATATCTGGGTGGAAAACTTGTCAAGAAATATTGCCCAATTGAGGTCATTTTGAAACCTGGTTTTATACCGAAATAACAACAATATTTTAGGGACATATATACTTAATTAGCCATGGGAATTTCATGGCGAGATAGTTTGTTAGGATTGACTCATTTCGATGGGGCAATATTTCTAGGTGAAGAACCCATGGATCCAGCAAGACATGCTGTTGTTTCCTACATTATTTCAGCAGAAGTGAGACAAATTCTTTTCAAGAAGCTTTGATTTTATTAACAAAATTATTTCCCCTCTTTTTCTTTTCCTAGTAGTTGGTTTGCTCACCCAGTTCTACCTTTGAGCAGAGGGAAGACTCTACCTTGACCAGATGCTGGTTTCCATTTTTGATTGTCGCTCTATACCATTCCAGCCAGGTGCGTAGAGGCCAACTCTCCTGGTGGGTGAACAAGGTTGCCGTAAAGTAGCAAGCTTGGATGAAGGTCAGAAACTGTAATACAATTCATGAAAACCAAACTGTGGTGCAATATTACCAAGGATCTGTCAGGGGAAGGCGAATTTGCAGTCTTCTTCCTGATATGAATAGAGAAAAGTATGTGTCGAAATGACAACAATTCTTACTCATCTTCCGGTGACCATATCCCGGAATTTATGACAACATAGAATTATAGGGTAACTGATGCAAAATTCACAAATCAAACAATTGAAGAGATACCTTGCCTTGTTTTAATCAGACCATTAACAGTACAAGTTACAGAATCTACTAGTCGGGAATTGATTCTTTTTAGCTTTAATGCTTTCAAATAGTTGTCGGCTAGCTTTCCAGAGCCAATAATCACTATATTCTTCATTCCCCAGTAATTTTTCGAACCTGCTAGTTCTAGTCCTGTCAGCAACCCTGCTAATCTGGAGGTTGCCATTTTTGGTTTCAGGTTGCCAATTAAGGATTCAGCCCGTATGGAAAAAAGCCTGGATGAAATTTCTTCCGGTCTGGCAAGAGAGGTTTCAACAGAAGAAACAAACTCATTGTCATCCCAGGTATTGGTATTAACTGAATGTCGGAGTATAGAGGCTTTGCCGAGTACATCAAAGAGCTCGCCAGTCATAAATGTTCTAAAACCTTCAACGTTACCCGATTTTATTTCGACCCATTTTGTATGAGTTCCCGGTAGGCACAGTACACCTTCGAAATCTGAATTATCAGCAAGAAACCCACATATTTGGGTTTCTTCTCCCCGCATGACATCATAATTGGGAGAATAATTGGCTATTCCCGGTATTATTCGGACTTCCAAATCTGGCGACATGGTCGGAACTTCGATTATCTTTTCAATTGAAACCGGTTGACAAGGTGTTTTCTGGTACATTGCCTCAACCCATCCGTTAGCAGCACCAATCATGCCACAGGCAATTATTCGTTTCATATCCGAAGGCTTGAACCATTCCTCAATGGTGGCAAGAATATGAGCCTCATACTGGTCTCTCTGGATGATATTCATCCCCATGGAAGAAGTCTTTGAAGAAAGTATCTTCCCTTCTTTAGACATTAACCAAAAACGGACATTGGTGGTTCCCCAATCAATGGCTACCCAATTCATAACAATTGTTCCAATTTGCAGATCATGTTTCCAATTCCAACCCAATTCATCAATTGGTCTGCTCTATTCAGTTAAACATTGTATCGGGCAGGAACAGGGCAAGGTCTGGGAAGGTTATTATCAAGAAAACGGCGATAAACATTGCAAACCAAAAAGGCCATATACCTCGGAAAATAGTATTGATGGGGACATTTGGTGCAATACCCTTCACCACAAAAACATTAATCCCGACCGGTGGTGAAATCAATCCCATTTCGAGCGTTATGACGATGAGCACCCCAAACCAGATTAAATTCACTCCCAAACCTTCGAGTGCGGGTTGCAAGAGAGGAATTGTAAGAACCATGATGGCAAAGCCCTCAAGAAACGTTCCCAGGATAATGTACATAAGAAGAATAGCAATGACTACGTGCAGGGCACTGAAATCCTGACTTTCAATCCAGGTAGATGTTGCAAAGGCCAGGCCGGTAAACCCAATAAAGGTTTTGAATACAAAAGCACCAAACAGAATAAAGAAAACAGTTCCGGTTGATTTCAGGGTCTCAATGGCAACAAATTTCAGGTTTGCCCATCCGAGTTTCCTCCTTATGATGGCTACCAATAGAGCAAGGAATGCGCCAATTCCAGAGGCCTCAATCGCAGAGAAAACACCAAAGTAAATACCTCCAATGGCGATGGTGATTATCCCGATGATCCATGTAGCCTTACCCAGCATCCGCCACCTGATATCTGATTTCTCTGCAGCAATCAATCGGGGAGCTTTGGATGGGTCTTTAGTGAGAACCAACCTGATTGTTAATAAAAATAATAGGGTAAGTAAAATTCCCGGAATAACCCCCGCCATAAATAACTGACCGATACTTTCTTCCGTCAAGATGGCATAAATTACAAACCCGGCGGAAGGTGGAATTAATATGCCCAATGTTCCCCCGGCCGCAATGGAACCAGTCGAGAGAGCGTCATCATATTTATATCTTTGCATTTCTGGCAGGGATACCCTGCCCATGGTAAGGGCAGCTGCCAAGGATGAGCCAGATAAAGCAGAAAACCCTGCACAGCCAACAATTGTAGCTGAAGCCAAGCCTCCCCTCAAATGTCCCAGCCAACTGTAAGCAGCATTATACAAGTCTCTGCTCATGCCAGAAACTCCTGCAAGATTTCCCATTAAAATAAATAGGGGAAGTATTGTTAGAGCATAATTGGAGGATTCGCCAAAAATTTCACTTGCCAAAACAGGTATACTTGCCTGAGGCCTGATGAACCAGATGCCCAGAGCACCTACGATCATCATTGAAGCCCCGACTGGAACTCTCAAAAAAAGTAGTATGAATAGGAGGGCAAATCCAAAGAGGGCAATTAAGGTAGGATCCATCAATCACCCAAGCTGTTAGGATCTTCTTTATTCCAGAAAATCAAGCCTATCAGGATATCCAGTAATAAAATTGTACCCAAGCAAAGTAAGGATGCCCCAAGGAAATAGTAGAAAGGAGCTTGGTTAATAAACAGATTATTCGTGATAAGAGCGCAACGAAGACCGCAACTGCCTTTTATAAATAATGCCCAGGACGAAAGGGCTGCAATTATCAGAAAAAGGATCCTTGCAATTAAATCTGAATATCTTGTAACCCTCCTGGTGAAGAACCAATGAATGATATTCACACCAATATGGTTATGGTTCCACGCAGCACTGATGACACCTGCACCGACAACAACCGTCAATGTCAGCGTGGATATATCCTCTATCCCAAAAATTGGATTGTTTAGAATATATCTCCAAAAAACGGCTGTTACAGTTATTACCACCAGCCCAAAAAGGCCAAGACCGCCTATCAGAAGAAAAATATTGGTTATTACTCCAACTAGTTTTTCATAGCTCCGTATATGGCCTGGTGGCAATTCTGACATGGGAATTAATTTCCCATCATGGTTGCTATAACTTCCTTGACAGTTAAATCTCCAACCTGATTGGATAGTGAAGATTCGTAAACAGGTGCAACCAAGGCCTCAAACCTTGCTTTCTCCTCATCTGAAATATCAATGATTTCAACACCGGCATCACTGGCTAATTTCAATCCTCTCTCGGCTGAACGGTCATAAGCCATACCTGCACCCAAGGATAGCGAGTCATCTGAAGCAGCATCTATCCATGATTTTTCTTCGTCCGATAGGGAATCATAGACCTGTTGGTTCATAAGCAGAACAAAGGCCGAGCCTGATCCCGGGAACCATGTCGTTAGATAATTTGCCGGTTCATGGAGTTTAAAAGACCCAATTCCTGCAGAATCAATTGCAATGGCATCAATAACACCATTAGCCAGGTTTTGATTGATAACGCTGACTGGCTGGGCGACTGCACTTGCTCCAAGAGCTTCGACAAAGGGTACGTTCAAGCTAGAAGTGACCCGGATTTTCATCCCCTGAATGTCTTCAAGGGACCGAACCGGTTTGTCCTTGGTTAGCAGAACTGGCGAAGAATTGGCCCAAATAGCCAATACTTTTGCATCGAACTCATCCTCCAGAATATCTCTGGCATGCAAAAGTGCCCTGGTACATTCCTCTGCGGTTACACAAATATCAGGAAAACTGATGGTGTTGGTCTTGGGAAAAATTTCTCCCGTATACCCTGGTAGGGTAAAAACAATGTCGGCAACTCCATCCAGCAGGATTGAGTACTGTTTTGGCGGTACTGAATTCAAAGCTCCACCTGGAAATTGTGTTATAGTTAATTTTCCGCCAGAAACTTCATTGAGCTTTTCGGCAAAGGGTTCAAAAAGCCCTTGGTTCATAGGGTGTTTGGGACCCATGAAATAAGCCAGGGAAAAATCCCTTGCTGAAGCCTGATAAGACCCGATGAAGGTAATGGTGATAATAAAAATGAATAATTTTTTCATGGTTCCTCTCAATCAAATAGAAAAAAAGAAAAACCTAGAAGTAATCCGGAAGGGCATCGTCGATAATTTGAAAGTAAAATATCAAAGAACCACCCTAATGAATTCCTTCAATGGTAATCTCCCGATCTGAAAGATTATAAATGGGAAATTTGCTTATTTCAAATTTATGTGATGAGGATGTTAGATAAAATTCAAAATTCTTTGGGTGGAGCACCGCCGGCAAATGAGTTTGGCCTGTCATAACGACATGGATCATTTTGCATCTCAAGATGAAGTTTCTTGCCTCTATAAGGTAATGACCTTGCCAACTCCTCATTGAATTCAATTCCCAATCCTGGTCCCTTGGGAGGAATGACATATCCTTTTTCCCATATTGGAATATCACCGATCAATTGGCGATGAAAATCACCCCCGGTACCGATAGTTTCAAGTATCAGGAAATTGGGAATACAGGCTGCCAACTGTATATTCGCTGCCCACTCAACTGGGCCGGCGTAAAGGTGAGGGGCAATTGAAGCATTGAATACTTCGGCTATAGCTGCAATTTTTTTGGTTTCCAGTATCCCACCAGACCGACCGAGGGCAGGTTGAAGAATAGATGCACCTCCAGACTTCAAGACAGCCGAAAATTCGGCCTTGGTGGTTAATCTTTCCCCAGTAGCAATAGGAATCCTGCATGCCTTTGATATCCTTGTGAATTCATCCAGATTATCCGGCGGTATTGGTTCTTCAAACCAAAGAGGAGAAAATTCTTCCAGAACATTGGCGAGCCTGATGGCCCCGGAAGTAGTAAACTGACCATGGGTACCAAATAAAAGATCTGCCTTGTCTCCTATGGCTTCTCGAAGTGTACGACAAAAAGCAACGGATTGTTCGATATCTCTCATTGAAGGTTGATGCCCTCCGTAAATGGTATAGGGTCCCGCAGGGTCGAACTTCACAGCTGTAAATCCTTGGTCCACCATATTCAGAGCTGATTCTGCATTCATTTCCGGACTTGACCAGAACTCCATCAAATCATGTTCCGGTAGGGGATAGATGTAGCTATAGGTTCTGATTCTCTTATTTATCAACCCTCCCAGGAATGAGTAGACAGGGAGGTTGTATGCTTTTCCCATAATATCCCAGCAGGCGATTTCCAATCCTGAGAATGCCCCAATAACTGTTAGATCTGGTCTTTGGGTAAAACCGGAGGAGTAGGCTCGACGAAACATGAGCTCGATATCACCTGGGAAACTTCCCAACATATGCCTTTCGAAGACATCCTGGATAACTGTCTTCATTGCTTCGGGACCAACAGAAGCAGAATAGACTTCGCCAAAGCCTGTAATACCACATGAGGTGACCAACTTGACGAAGATGAAATACCTGCCTCCCCATCCGGGCGGCTGGTTTTCGACAACAAAAACTTCTAAACTTTCAAGTTTCATGACCCTTACTCGAAAACAATAACATTACGACGTACTCGCCCCAATTTGACTTCTTCAATCGCCTCGTTGATTTGATCAAGGGAGAATGTACCAGTGACCAACTCATCAAGAAGTAGGTCACCATTTTCGTAAAGTTCAATTAGGTAGGGGATATCTCTTGCCAGTACAGTGTCCCCCATTTTGGAACCCCGAATGGATTGTCCCATATAGGCCAGGTTTACCGG
Source organism: Paracoccaceae bacterium (assembly GCA_963668325.1). Taxonomy (GTDB): domain Bacteria; phylum Pseudomonadota; class Alphaproteobacteria; order Rhodobacterales; family Rhodobacteraceae; genus MPNP01. Next base: position 3,081,057 of record OY764222.1, on the reverse strand, counting down.
GACCCAATTGGCGATCACATCGGCGGGTGGCATACCCACGGCTATGACTTCGCCTTTTGGTGCAAGGTATTTAAAGGCGGTATTGTAGGCAATTCCCGCACCAACGGTTATGAAGGTGTAATCAACACCCCTACCACCAGTCATTTTCCTGATTGTTCTATGGGATGTCTTGCCTGCCAGGACAACATCTGTTGCTCCAAACGCCCTTGCTTGTTCCAACTTGTTGGAATCAATATCTACGGCAATAATTCTTTCAGCACCACCAACTCTTGCACCCTGGATGCTGTTTAACCCAACACCGCCAACTCCAACGACCGCAACCGTACTTCCTTTTTCCATCTGTGCTGTGTTTTTGACGGCACCAAACCCTGTGATGACTCCACAGGACAGGAGAGATGCAACAGCAGGAGAGAGATCAGCAGGGACTTTATGAATTTGGGAATGGTGGACTAAAGCCATTTCAGCAAAGGCTCCCGTACTCAAGCCATGTTCAAAGGGACCATCAACACCTTTAATTGGACTCTGGCCAAGACGATCATAAGGTTCTTCACATGTAACCGGTGCTTGTTTTTTACAGGAGATACATTCGGAGCAGGATCTTATGAGTGTTACGAGTACCTTGTCACCAACCCGGTAATCCTTAACTCCCTCACCGATCTCTACAATTTCTCCAGCAGCTTCGTGCCCATAAACAGCAGGAAGGTCTCCGCCCCATGCTCCTTCCATAAATGAAATATCAGAATGGCATACGGCACAGGCAAGGATTTTGACCAACACCTCTTCTTGACGGGTTTCTCGCAGGGTAATCTCTTCTATGGTTAAAGAACCACCAAATTCACGGCAAACTGCTGCTTTCATAATTTCCCCTTAGATTTTAGTATTTTTTTGTTGTCCCGAAGCCCAAAGGCAAATCAACTCAATGGCAGCATGGGCACCAGCGATGGAAGTAATTCCTGAAGTGTCATATGGTGGTGAAACTTCAACGACATCCATACCGATCAGATTTATTCCAATAAGATTTCGCAGGATTACTGAAACCTGAACAGGGGTTAATCCTCCCCAGACTGGAGTTCCGGTACCTGGGGCATAGGCAGGATCCAATGAATCTATATCGAAGGTCAGGTAGGTTGGTTTGTCACCAAGGATTTCCTTGATTTGTTTTGCTACATAATTCGGGCCCTTTTCATGCACTTCAAACGCGTCAATAATGTTCATCCCCATAGGATCATGATTGGTGGTTCTTATTCCTACCTGTATGGAAGTGCAAGGATCAATAATGTCATCATTAATGGCATGAAACAGCATTGTTCCATGATCAATGTCAGAAGGGTCATTGGCCTTCCAGGTGTCGGTGTGGGCATCAAATTGAAGAATTGAAAACTTTCCATAGAGTTCAGCATGTGCCTTCAAAATTGGATAGGTTATAAAATGATCCCCACCCAAAACCAAGGAAGCAACATTTGCCCTGAGAATTTCCCTTACATGATTTTGAAGTCCTTGTGGGAATCCACTTACATTCCCATAATCAATCAGCAGGTCGCCATAATCGATAATTTTAAAATCTGTTAAGGGATCAACATTCCACCCGTAAGGGGCTTCGTGGATTTGCAAGAGAGATGCTTCCCTGATGCCCCTTGGTCCAAATCTTGTCCCTGGTCTATTGCTTGTTGCACAATCAAAAGGAACTCCAGAGACAGCAATATCGACATTTTGTAGATTTTTGCAGTATGGCTGGGCAAAAAAGGTTGGTAGTCCTGAAAAGCTGGGAGTTTTGGAGTAACCAAAGCTTCCTAAGATACTTTTTTCCTCAATCATTTAGTTAAATCCAGTACCAACTGATAATCAGGGTTAAAATCCAAAACAATAAGCCGAAGGCAATTGCAAAGGAAAGGCAATAATGGAGTTTATCAAGACGAGAACCCTTTTTTTTATGTGCCAGGTAAAATCCCCATAAAACACCCAAAAAGGCACCTAAAATTACTAACAACGCAATATCCTAGCTAAATCCAATTACTGAGACGGGTGTTTTACTTCATAGAAGTGTGGAATATACCATTCATCGGATACATAATATAATTTAAATAATAATAGAAGTAATCCACTAAACAGGATTTCAGTAAGAATGTCATTTTCCTGGAAAGTTCTTAATGGCCAATAACCACTTGGATAATATCGCCATAGTTGGGAGTGGTCTGGCGGGATTAGTATTGGCAATATCCTTGGCTGAAAAGGGGATGACCTCCACGATTTATGAAAAGGAGGCAGAAGAGAATTTGGGTGGGATGGGAATTCAAATTACCCCCAATGGCTCTGAGATTCTTGCAAGGTTGGGACTAGAAGTGAAACTAAGAGAAATCTCAAGTCCCGGAGAGAATATTTCTGTTTTCGATGGATTGACCTCCAAAAGGCTTTACTCAATGGATTTAAACCAGTTCGCCAAGGGGGATGAATTGGGTTACATTACTTGCCATCGTGGTTCACTTATTAAAATTCTTTGTGAAAGGGCAAAGAAATTGGGCGTTATGTTTTACTTTAACCAGAAAATCTTTCTGGAAGAGTTTTCCACAGAAAAAGTTAATTTCAGGTCCGAGGATGGCAAAGAATATTCCTCCTCGCTACTGCTAGGTGCCGATGGTTATGGATCAGCTATCGGCCAAAAACTTAATCCTGATGGAGAAAAACATAAATCCGATTTTATTGCTTTGAGAGGGCTGGTACCAACGGAAAGGATTGATACAGGTGATATCAAATCAGGTGTCAATCTTTTCATGTACCCTGGTCAACATCTGGTCACCTATTTGATTGACAAGGGAAAACAATTGAATTTCGTAGCCATAAGACCTGTTGTAGGTATGGCTTCCAACGATTCTGATTTAACTGAACTCTTATCTGGATTCAGTACTCATCCTTATCTTGACAAACTTCTTACGACCGCTTCAGAAATCCGAACCAATTATTTATCCAAAGGCTTTGTCCAGCCAATATGGTTTTCAGGGAAGGTATGTCTTTGCGGAGATGCATTACACCCAATGCCTCCTTTCCTGGCCCAAGGGGGGAATATGGCCATTGAAGACGGATGGGTACTCGCATCTGCACTTAGCGAACAGTCAAACACTACGGAAGCTTTCAATCTGTTCAAGGCAAAAAGGTTTAACAGGTTAAATAGAATAGTTAACCTGTCCAATTCTCAAGCTTGGATCAACCATTTACAAGGAGGCCTTATATCTCAACTAAGGAATACAACTTTGGTCTTGGTCAATAAATCTCTTCCTGGTTTAATAGCAAACCGCTATACCTGGATTTACAGAGGTATGTAGAGAATTAAGCTAAGGTTAGCTCCATTTCTTTACCTTTTTGTGATGTTAGTTTGTAGCAACCAAACCGCCAACTCGGTTGTGTTTATTCCATGTAAATATAATTCTTACCTTTAAGTGACCGGCGAGGGATCAAGCCCATAGTCATAATCCCTGGAATTGGATGGTGATGGGCTTGGATATGTTACCTTATCTATCAAATCATGGGTCGCACTTCCCTCCTTGGCCATATCAAGGGGTAAGCGCTTTCTGTTATCTTGTATCTGAGGGTCGGCACCCTTTCCCAATAAAATCTGGACAACTTGATCCCAATTGTATTCAGCCGCCAAATGAAGAGGTGTCCGTCCCCAATCATCCACACCGTTAATCTCATACCCTGTAGCCAAATCCTTACCGAGAGATTCCAGATCGCCAGCATAGGCTGAAACATGAAGTGGGGAACCCGTCCAGGCTACCGCATATGATTGTAAGGATGGTATCGGACATTCGAATATTGCAGGATCTCTTTCAATTCTATCAATTAATCCATGATGAAGCAGAAATTCATAATTAAGGGGCGGCAGTGTAGAATTAGGGGTTATTTGGCTCCACTGAGGTTTTTCAAGTAATTTAAAGATATTTGCTAGAATATCTACCAGTTCTCTTGGCTTTGGTCCAATATCGGCCATGATTGCTCCAACAATCTTGGGGATAGAATTAAACGCCCCAAAACAGGAATTGTAGTAAGCAATGCGGCGTTGTGTTGCTCTGAGTTTAACCTTAAGGGGATCTACCTCCGACAGGTCTCCTTCCGTTGTCAAAAGTTCCTCACATAAAGAAGCCAAGGTGTTCTCCACATGCTTGGGCCAGCCATCCACCCAGCCACCTATCCGGTTGCCCCACTCAGAGGTTAATTTGGGCTTGGTTCGGAGATGAAAATGATCCATAAATTTTTCAATGGATTCCTTGATCTCCGATAAGGATAGAGGTTGTAATTGATGTTCGGCATCCCTTCCGAATCTGGTGATCCCAATCTGCTGGAGAACCCCTGTACTGTTGGACAGACCAGCCAGAACAGGAAATATCGGATAGCCACAGCTTCCACTATCAAGATTAAAAATCATTTTGGCTATTTCTGTACCAGGATCAGGAGAGATGCTCTGCACTTCGTCAATCATCAGTAGGATGGTACACTTCTTGGGTACAATAATCTTTACCGGGTTGCTTTGATGTACTCCCACATTCAACCTTAATGCCGAAGCGGAGGAAAACATCTGCAAGGCATCAACGGTCTTTTGTCTGGTACTCTCAAGGGTAATCTTTTTGTTCAGCTCGTGTCGAGTTTCCTTGATACATTCCCTTAATAAATCAATCGCTAAATAATCGGGATGGGGGATATAGATCGGGATGGTCTTATAGTCCTCGGATTCATCATTCAATTGATCAATACAGTTCTGTTTGAACTTCGCCAACAACGAAGTCTTGCCAATACCCGGTGTTCCTTTAATCACTTGGGTCTCACCACCTGCTGGATTACTACGTGAACGTTCCAAATATTGTCGGCTTATAATTTTGGATTTTATAGCAATCCTGTTCTGAAGGTCCTCGCGTCCGACAAAGAATGGATTTGTTTTTCGGTCCTGGTCCTCCAAAAAATCTTGTAGCCCTGCCGCATCAAATGGTTTGGTCATACATACTCATTCCAGTTCACATTATACATCACTTGGTCTTGATTGGTGAGAATAAAAACCCCAGGGCAAAATTATGATGTGGAAAACCCTGAACAGTCGTTTCGGCTAATCCAGGGGAAGGGTGAGGAATGATTGGTGAAACATTTTACCCAAAATAATTAAGAAATAGGATATTTCGGAACTATCCCAAACAGAGTTTGAAGGCTTGGGAATTACTATAGTTATGGTTGTATAGTGAATATTGATACGACAAGGCTTGCCGAACTAACGCGCCATTCATTTGATGTAAACTGAATTCAGCAATCAAGTTTTACCCAAATGGGGACATGGTCGGAAGGCTTTTCCCAACCTCGGACTTCCTTGTCGATTTTACATTCAAGCAATAGATCAGCACTTTGGGGTGATAATAACAAATGGTCTATCCTGATACCATCATTCTTATGCCAGGCATTCCCCTGAAAATCCCAAAATGTAAAGTGACCATCCTGTTGATTCTTAAGCCTGAAGGCATCTTGGAAGCCCAGATTTAGTAATTTCCGCCATTCGGCTCGTGTTTCAAGGCGAAAGAGGGCATCATCTCGCCATTTTTCAGGATGTTGAGCATCTTCAATTTGTGGAATAACGTTATAATCCCCAGCCATGATCAAGGGCTCTTCCAATTGAAGAAGTTCCGCGGCCCGGTCTTGTAACCGTTTCATCCAGGCGAGCTTGTAGTCATATTTTTCACCTGGCACCGGGTTACCGTTGGGTAAATAAAGGCAACAAACACGAACGATTTTATTTTCACCTTGGATCACTGCCTCAATCCATCTTGCCTGAGTATCAGAATCATTACCTGGCAATCCACTAACCACATCTTCAAGTGGATATTTTGATAGAATGGCGACGCCATTATAGCCCTTTTGGCCGTTGATTGCTACGTTATAGCCAAGATCACTAAACTCTGATTCGGGGAACTTATCATTTTCGCACTTGATTTCCTGGAGTAAAACCACATCCGGTTTGGCAACCTTTAACCAATCAATTATTCTGGGCAGCCGGACCCTGATGCCATTGATATTATAAGTCGAGATCTTCATCAACAGACAGCTATAGTGAAAAACTCATTGAGCATCCGCATGTTGATTTGGCATTAGGATTCAAGACGATGAAGCGTGAACCGATAAGTTCTTCGGTATAGTCAATGACCGAATCTTGGAGAAAGGGAAGTGAAATTTCATCAATCAGAACAGTTTGCCCATCCTTGGCCAATACCAGATCATCTTCCTGTGGTTTGTCCAACAAAATTTCATATTGGAACCCAGAACACCCTCCTCCTTTAACTGCTACACGCAGGCAAAGTTTTTCGACATTCTCAGAGTTGACCTCGGCTAATTTCTCATAAGCCCTGTCTGAAACCTTTGGTGGAATTAGTATAGTCATGATTGACATCATCAATTATAATGGGATATCCCTTGCAAGAAGGATATAGTAATTCTAGCCGAATGGACAAGTAAATCCAAGAATAGAGACAAAATCAGTTGGGAATTATTTCATTTTGATAGATTGTGCAGTACGACATGATGTTCATCCTGGCCGGCTACATCAGGATAAAGATAATCCACAAAGGTCACCCTTTTTCAGAGATGGCGACAGGGTAATTCATACCTCGGCCTTTCGCAGGCTTATCGGAAAGACGCAAGTATTTATCAAACCAGAAAATGACCATGTACGAAACAGGTTGACCCATACAATTGAGGTATCAAGAGTTTCAAGGCAAATAGCATCCATGTTGGGGTTAAACCCTGAGCTCACTGAAGCAATCGCACTTGTACATGATTTGGGGCACCCTCCATTTGGACATATGGGTGAGAATATCCTCAATAAAATTTTATTTGATGTGGGCGGTTTTGACCACAACGTACAGGCATTAAGGATTGTAACCTTACTGGAAAATCCCTACAATAAATTTAAGGGTCTTAATTTGTCATGGTATTGCCTGGAAGGCATTATCAAGCATAACGGCCCACTTACCACCAATATCCCTTCATACGTTCAAGAATATAATACCAAACATGATCTGGCACTTGATCAATTTCCTAGCTGTGAGGCACAAGTTGCCTCACTTGCTGATGATATTACCTATAATTGTCATGATCTGCAGGATGGATTAAGGGCAGGCCTATTTTCATTGGAGGATATTACCAAAATACCTTTGGTAGAAAAATTTAGGAACAAAATATTGGAACGAGATTCAACAATCAGTGAAAACCATCTGAGTTTAGAGATAATCCGCAAGATTTTTGATTATTTTGTAGTGGATTTAACCCAGGTTTCGCGGGAAGCATTAGATTGTGCGGGTTTAAAATCCTCCGAGGAGGTACGTTTATACCCAACCAGCATTATTTCCTTTTCACCAAGAGCATTGGAGGAGCTCAATATCATAAGGAAATTCCTTTGGGAAAATATGTATCAAAATGAAAGAATCCTAAGGGAAAAAGATAGTCCGAAAAAGATTATCCGAAGGGTATTTGAATTTTACTTTGAGAATCCAGAGGAACTCCCAAATTCCTGGGTACAAAAGGTAAACGCAATGCCTGATCAAAAAGAAAGGATTATTGGGGACTATATTTCCGGCATGACAGAAAAGTTTGTCATCGAGATTTATAGGGATAAAGTTAAATAAATTTTCGATTAATGATAATGGTCTGTTTCCAGGTAGGAATTATCACAAAATTTGTATCCACAGTTAAATCTTCACTACTAACAAATTCTATCATTGGTCTATACATTTGAATGAATTCTTAAGTTAAATTAACTCAGCGTGAAAAAGTTCCGAATAAGATGGATATATTTTCTGAAATAAAATCCCTGATAAAGACCAAGATCAAGGAGTTGGTCGATGAGGGTTTACTTCCCAATGGTAGCCAGGGATATAATTTCTCTGTTGAAAGACCCAAGAATGATGATCATGGGGAAGTTTCCACCAATGCCCCTTTGATAGTAGCAGGAAAAGCAAAAACCAACCCAAGGCAAATAGCCAGTGCATTGGTTGAGAAACTGAGTGGTGAAGAAAAAATCAAATCTGTTTCCATAGCTGGACCGGGGTTTATCAATTTTGTCCTTGCTCCTGCCTATTGGCATGAATCCTTAAGGGAAATAATCAATTTAAAGGATGAATACGGTCGTACAGATATCGGCAAGGGTATTAGGGTAAACCTGGAATTTGTATCGGCCAATCCTACCGGGCCTTTGCATGTTGGTCATGCCAGAGGGGCAGTATATGGTGATGTCCTTGGCAGGCTACTGGAGTTTTCAGGTTACGACGTTACCAGAGAATACTATGTCAATGATGGCGGTGCGCAGGTTGATACCCTGGCAAGGAGTTCCTATCTGAGGTATCTTCAGGCGAATGACCAGGAAATATCATTCGGTCCCAATAGCTACCAAGGTGATTATTTGGTTTCTATTGGTCAAAGGCTGAAAGATAAGTTCGGTGATCAATATGTGGACCAACCGGAAATAGTCTGGTTAGAAACATTTCGAGAGTTCTCCATCAAGGAAATGTTGAACCTGATCAAGGAAGACCTGGGCCTTCTGCATATTGAGATGGATAAGTTTATCCACGAAAAATCGATAGTAGAAACGGCCAGGATTGAGGAGGCCATAGATCATTTAAAAGAGATGGGTCTAATCTACAGGGGAATTCTTGAACCCCCCAAGGGGAAATCTCTGGAGAATTGGGAAGCCCGTGAACAATTGCTGCTGAAGTCGACTGAATATGGTGATGATGTCGATAGACCCATTAAGAAATCCGATGGAAGCTGGACCTATTTTGCGCCAGATATTGCGTACCATTTCGATAAGGTTTCACGAGGATACGATGAGTTGATTAATGTCTTCGGTGCTGACCATGGCGGTTATGTCAAAAGGTTGACGGCAGTTGTAGACGCGCTCTCAGGAGGAAAAATACCATTTGTTGTAAAATTAATTCAACTGGTCAATGTGATCTCGGACGATGAAGTAATGAAAATGTCCAAGCGTGCCGGCAACTTTGTGCTTTTGAGAGAAGCAGTCAAGGCCGTTGGCTCAGATGTTACGCGGTTTGTGATGTTAATGCGTAAAAATGATGCACCATTGGATTTCAATTTTGAAAAGGTTCGTGAGCAATCAAGAGACAATCCTGTATTTTATGTGCAATATGCTCATGCCAGGATCTGTTCCCTCCTGAAAAGAGCCGAAGAAAGTGGACTTGACGTTAGTGACCAGGTTTTGGAACAATTCAATCAGGAATATATTTCAGAACCAGAACATATTTTCTTTCTACGAAAACTTGCTGAATGGCCACGCATCATTGAATTGGCGACTTTACATCGGGAACCCCACAGGATAATTTTCTATCTTATGGAAGTGGCTTCGGGCTTCCACAGTTTCTGGTCCATGGGTAAAGAAAAAAGCAGGTTAAGGATACTTCAGGAAGATAATCCAGAAATGACAATTGCAGGGCTGGCTCTGGCCAGATCAACGGGGATAATTGTCGCCCAAGGGCTTGGGATAATGGGAGTTAGGCCCTTGACCGAAATGTGACATATGTTTACACAATGCATCTGACACACCGATGAAGACCTCAATATTAGATTATCCAGCCATTAATAAGGGGCCTGGTTTTGCAAAAAGGATATTTCAGGGTTTAATCTTCCTAGTCTCCCTGATAATCTTATTCTTTCTTGTCAGAATTTTATTTTATTATGAGGTTACAGGGAATCAAGAACAGTCGGATATACCAATAATAAAGGCTGAACCGGGCCTTTGGATAAAACCCGTAGATCCCGGTGGGAAGGAAGCAAAACATACTGGATACCTGGTAAATGTTTTGGTCCATGGAGATCCGTTCAATGAGGAATTGACAACAATTGGCTATGCTCCCCCACCAGTGGAATTGCCCGAAGATATCCTATCTCTGAACTCAAGGGGTATTCCATTGCAAGTAAAAGAAGAATCTGAGGAAGGAGATATCATGGTGGCAAAAACCGGTAAGGAGATTCTTGAAGATTTCTTCATACAAGTTGAGCAGGGTGTCCCTCCCATGGAAATAGAGGCAGAAACTCTCCCACCTACAGAAATAGAACGAGATAATGGCAATGTCGCACTGGTATTTACAGGTAGGGAACTAGTACCCTCGGATATCCACGAAGGAGCAATTATTGCATATATTGGGACTCATCCCAGCTATAATCTGGCATCCAATAATTGGCGTGAGATTTTAAAAAAGTTTCCCAAGGACTTGGCAGCCAAGGATTGGGTAATCAAGAAATTTACCGGTTCAGTTGCCATTTCTTATCGACTTTACGCTGTTGGGTTTGATTCGGAAAGTGAAGCCGATTCCTTTTGTGCCAGAATTGAAGCTGGAGGACATCCTGCCTGTATAAGGACCTTGATGGACCAATGAATTACGGAGGATACATTTTTGGCTGTTCGGGTCCAAACTTAACACAAAATGAGTTTGCTTTCTTCAATGAGGTAAAACCTTTTGGCTTTATCCTTTTTTCTCGTAATCTGAAAAGCAAGGTCCAAATCCAGAAACTCACAGATGAATTGAGAGAATCAGTTGGGTATTTTGCGCCAATATTGATTGATCAGGAGGGAGGTCGGGTCCAACGCCTTACTTCACCAGAATGGAGAGATTGGGAACCGCCACTTGATATATGCACCCGTTATCCACTTAAAATGGCAAAAAAAATCATGTGGCTTCGTTACCGGTATATAGCCACGGAACTTCTTGAGTTGGGAATAGATACAAATTGTGTACCGCTTGGAGATTTGGCAACGAAGAATACCCACCCAGTTTTAAGAAACCGATGCTATGGCTTGAAACCTGAAATGGTTTCTGACATTGCCCAGGAAGTGGTCAATGCCTGCCTTAATGGTGGCCTTTTGCCTGTTTTAAAGCATATACCCGGACATGGTAGTACTATAGCGGATAGCCATGATGAATTGCCGGTGTGCCAAAAGACTTTAGAGGAGCTGGTAGACAGTGACTTCCATCCTTTCAAGAGTTTGAATTCCATACCTCTTGGGATGACTGCTCATGTGTTATATCCTGAAATTGATCCAGAAAAACCAGCTACCACCTCACCAAAGTTAATTGAGTTGATTCGAACCAAAATCGGTTTTGATGGTCTTTTGATGACTGATGATTTATCAATGGGAGCACTTGGGGGCAGTATCAAATCAAGAGCAAGACAGTCGATTGAAGCAGGTTGCGATATAATCCTCCATTGCAATGGAGAAATAGATGAAATGATTGATATCGCCTCCGAGGTTGGGAATATGGGTGAAGCAGCTCAAGTGCGGTCGGAAAGAGCCTTGAGTTTGCGTCAAACACCGGAAGCCGTTGATCCTGATAAACTTCTCAAGGACTATTTGTTATTAACGGATTTCAACCAAGGGCTTAGTTTACAACCTTGAAATGGCGTGACAATTTCAGCCTTTGGCCCTGATAGTTGGAGTAATTCTGCGAACCATAGGGGTTTTCTGGTTCTTCCATCATTTTTTCAAAAACCAACTTTCCCATTTTTTGGCCGTGCTCTAGTAAAAAAGGAACCTCATGGCAACGTACTTCCAGAACCCCCCTGGAGCCTGCACCACCCGTCCCCTGATAACCAAAGCCGGGGTCAAAAAAACCTGCATAATGAACCCTGAATTCTCCCACCATCGGCAAATACGGTGTCATTTCTGCAGCGTACCTTGGAGGGATTGTTACCTCTTCCTGACTGGCTAATATATAGAAGGATCCCGGGTCAAGTATAATCTGCTTTTTGTAAGCATAAACTGGATCCCAAAAGTCTTGCGGGGGGTAATAATTGGAGTTGGATAAATCAATTATGCCCGTATGCTGTTTGGCCCGGTATCCGACCAAATCATTTTCCAGGCTAAGATCAACGGAAAAATCCAACCCTTCCTCCAGATTAACCAAATCCGATTCAATGTGATTGGCCTGCCGGATTATGTTGTAATCATCAGTAGATAACGGGCTTGAACCATTCCCAAACCTAACCTGGTTCAGAAGGGTGCCCTGTTTGACGCATACAGAAAAAGAGCGAGGACATACTTCAGCAAACAGTGGACCTGTATAGCCATTTTCTATTCGATCAAATTCCGATCCAAAATCTGTAATCAATCGGGTCAAGAGATCAAGTCTCCCCGTTGAGCTTTTGGCGTTAGCAACACCAGATATGCCGGCAGGTAGTTGCAAGGACTCCATTAAGGGTATGACATAAACACACCCTTTTTCCAGAACGGCACCCTCTTCAATATTGATGGTATGCATCCCGAATTCGTTGATGCGATCTATTATTCGTCCTTCTTTATTAGTTAAAAAGGAGACGCGTACCCGGTAGGCCGTACTTCCCAACCGCAAATCCAGGCTTGCCGGCTGAATTTGACTCCTGTTGATTCTAGTACTGCCTTGGATCAACCCTTTTTCACACATCAGGTTGATCATCCTGTCAGGTAAGATGCCTTTTGGTTCGAAAAGCTTCTCTTCTAGTAACAACTGATTTCCTTACCTGAAAATATTCCAACGATGGTCGGGCCAGTGAGATTCGAACTCACGACCTCTCGTCCCCCAGACGAACGCGCTAACCAGGCTGCGCTATGGCCCGACACTATGGATTTGTCAGGAATTCTTATTCCTGACACCATCGGAGAGATATAATATATTGGTGCATTTGTTCAAACACTAAATCAAGCCATACGGGATTTAATATTATCCAACTCCCGATACACAACTTCCAATTTTTCTTTTTTAGAAAAATCAACTGATACGTTTCCATCCTCCGGAATGCTTAAACTAATTCCAAAACTTGCCGAATTCAGGATTTCTTGCAGGGAAGACAAATCAAGTAATTTACTCTTGGGGGAGTGCTCTACTGTTGGTTGAGGTTCCTGTACCGTGTAGGTTTCGGGTAATAAACTCTTCAACTCGCTTTTTTTGGTTGTTTCATCAGGGACTGATCTAAGTAACAAGGGAAGTTCTGCGACCTCAATGATATATTCCCTACCTTTTTCCTCAATTAATCTTTGAACCCTTTTTGTCGTATACCCCTTTTTGGTAATCAGAAAATGAATCCCCTTCAAAAGAGTAATATTATCCTGATCATAAATACGCTTGTTGTCCTGAAATTGTGGCTTGGTAATTGGGAATTTTGTTTCCCAGTACCTAAGGGTTGATTGATCAATTCCCAGTTCTTTCGAAACGGTTCCGATCAGTTTATGTTTTGGTTTCTTTGAGGACAATTTTTCTATTTAGAAGCGGCTAATTATTAACTTTTTGCTTTAGTTTGTTCGAAGGTATGAACTTAACCTTGTATCTTGGACCAAGGGTTCGTTCCTCTTTGGTGTTTATATCCAAAATTTCCTGACTTGCCCTGAATTTTACCTGGAAAGTTCCAAAAGATGAAATTTTTACCGGTTCACCTTTAGCTAAGGTGTTTAGAATTTCCTGGAAAATTGAGTCAACGAATAATTTACAGTCAGCTTGGGAAAGACCAAAACGGTTATGGAGGATATCGATCAGATCCTTCTTGATTAAAACCTCTTTTTCCATTCAATTATCCTAAAGATCTTGCATGGGGTAGGGGGATTCTACCAGAAGGATTAAAATTGAGAAAGTCATTGCTGAAGAAAGAAATCAAAATTCCTATCATCACCCCACCGGTTTTTACCACCTTAAAAGAAATGAACCCCAGCAAAGCCCCCCACCAATGGCGTGAGAAAGTATCAAATCCCCTTTTTTGAATTTACCTTCTGCATTGGCAACCGATAGAGAAATGGGAATGGATGCAGCTGAGGTATTTCCATGTTGCTCCAAGGTCACTACGACCTTATCGATTGGGATATTTAATTTTTGTGTCGCAGACTGAATTATTCTTATGTTTGCCTGATGGGGTACAGCCCAGTCAACATCTGAACCACTCACCTTAGCCTTTTTCAATACTTCTTCTGTGGAGTTAACCAGTTTTGAAACGGCATGTCGAAAAACTTCTCGACCTTTCATCCGCAAATGGCCAGTTGTTCCGGTTGTTACACCCCCATCTACAAAAAGGATATCTTTATAACGTCCATCCGAATGCAAATCAGTCGCAAGTACCCCTCTTTCGGGGCCTCCATTTGCTGGTTGATCTTCTTCAACCACAACTGCACCGGCACCATCGCCGAAAAGGATGCATGTTGTCCTGTCTTCCCAATCCATTAAACGGGAAAAGGTTTCGGAACCAATAACCAGGGCCTTGGTTGCTTCACCAGATTTGATCAGGGCGTTGGCATTGGCCAGAGCAAAAACAAAACCCGCACAAACAGCCTGGATATCAAAGGCATAACCACGGGAGATCCCAAGTCCACTTTGGATTTGGGTTGCGGTGGATGGAAAGGTATGGTCTGAAGTTGAGGTGGCTAAAATGACCAAATCTATATCTTCGGGTTTATTCCCACTATTTACCAAAGCCATTTGGGCAGCCTTAATGCCCATAGTGGAAGTGCTTTCCTCCGACGAGGCAAAGTGTCTTTGCTTGATACCTGTACGGGTGGTGATCCACTCATCAGATGTATCAATAAAGTCCTCAAAATAACTGTTTGGAACAATTTTTTCTGGAAGGTAATGACCCGTGCCAGTTACAACAGACCTGATATTATTCATTCGAATATTTTCTCGTATGGTTCAAACTGTTTGATTATATCAGAAAGATTTCGACCTTGCCAACTTCACGCCGAGAGTTATAGCAGCCTCAATTCCTATTGCATCTGAACTGCCATGGGATTTGATGACAATACCATTCAAACCAAGGAATACCCCACCATTTGATCTTCTGGGGTCAATCCGCTTAAAAAACCTTCGGAGAGAAGTGTAGGCAAAAAAACTACCAATACGTGAAAAGGGTGAGTGAGTAAATGCCTGTCGAAGTTGATTTCTGATTATCCTTGCGGCTCCCTCTGAGCTCTTGATGGCTGTGTTGCCGGTGAAACCATCCGTTACTATGACATCAACTTTATTTGAAAATATTTCAGTACCTTCAACAAATCCCACAAATTCGTAGCCGTGATGTTCCTCATTCTCGGAAATAAGATTGTAGGCCGCCTTGATTTCAGATCTTCCTTTATGAGATTCAGTTCCGACATTCAATAGACCTATCCGAGGTCGATCAATCGACAAGCCATTTTGGGCAAACCTGGTTCCAAGGATACAATAACAAAGCAAATCCTTTTCATCGGCTTTAATATCCGCGCCTGCATCAAGCAGGACATTGTAGCCACTCACATTTGGTGAAGGACAAAGGCAAGCTATCGCAGGTCTGGATACACCTGAGGCCTTTTTTAAATTAAGCATGGAAGTAGCCATCAGGGCACCCGTATTTCCACAAGAGACGGCTACATTGGCAAGCCCTGCTTTCAAAGTGTCAATGGTTGACCACATTGAGGAATCCCTACCAGTGCGCAGTGCCGTACTTGGCTTGGTATCCATGGAAATTACCTTGGTGGTGGGTTTTACCTCACATCGGTTAGCGAGGGCTTTGTATTTTTTGATTCGTTTGTTGAGCTGACTTTCGTTGCCGTGTACGACAAAAGCTACATCTGGATCCTTTTTTGCCACCCTTGCCATACCGGCAACAACGGGAATGGGACCCTGATCGCCTCCCATTGCATCAATTGCAATAACAGTAATTGTCTTCTCTTTAGTTTAATTCAACTTGTGGGTTGAGTTTATTAAAAATCCTCATCCTCAATTTCGGGTTCTCTAACTTCCAGTATAGATCTTCCCTTATATTGACCACAAGCAGGGCACATATGGTAGGGTACCTTCAATTCCCCACAATTATCACATTCGACCCAATTGCCTGCTTTTAAGGCATCATGAGACCTGCGCTTGTTCCTTCTTGCACGACTAACTTTATTTTGCTGAACAGCCATAACCTATTACCTGAAAATGTCTTAAACCTACCGGTCCCAAGAACCAAAAAAATAACCAAAATATAGGGTTCACCTATAAATTTTTGGCGCTTCAAAAAAATAATTCACTAGAGGATAATTTCAAGTGACAGCCTTTGTTCTGAGTTCTAAATTATGAATTGCTTCCGGCAAGGGCGGAAAAGGGATTGTCTTCAACTTCAGGTCCAGGCAATTTAGCATCGTCATTTACCGAGGAATCAAAGTCTGACCCTGAACTGGTGGGGTAATCAGGCAATTCAAGGAACAGGGTCTCCCTGATTAGTTCATAAAGATCAAAGCTAGATGTGAGGAGTTCCAGTGTTTCATCCTCAGGGATGGAATTATCTTGTTGGGGCGAAAGAAATTTGGGATTGGATACAAATTTTCTGGATATCTTGGTGCTTAACGACAGGGGGAAGGGCTTCAAGGTAAGACGACATTCAAGAATTATCCGGCATTTCAGAAAACATGTCATCTTCCAGTTAAATTTTCCCGATGATTCCAGGAATCCATTGAATTTGAATTTCTTAAGAGAAATTATCCCCAGATCCTTGACCAATACCTGGTTGGTTGCCTGATCAAGATAAAAGGCAAACCAATTCTTGTCGTCCCTGTTTAATTCAGAAAAGACTATTTTTTTCTTTCCAGGATATATTTGCGAGAAATTCTTGGGCACCAAAATACAACTAGTTTATAGGTTTTGAGAATAACTATTACCTTGATATGCTAATAAGTATGGATTACTCAAGGCCAAAGACAATAGTTTTGTGTTTGCTTTGGTACATTATTTGGAGTCAGGGTTTATTTTTAATTTAAACAAATCCACATTAAGTTTAGGGTTCTATTCCAAATAATTTTTATAAATCATAAAATTTGTTGCTTGGAATATTTCAGTAAATTTACGAAAGTGTCATCACACTAGAAAATCTCAGTGCCTCCAAAGGATCGGTAATACCATGATTCGAAATCTAATTTTTATCCTTTTAGTATTCTTAGTCGCTGCATGTTCAGGGATTACGACCCGGCATGGGTATGTTCCAACCGAGGAAGAATTGCAAACCTTAGAGGTTGGGCAGACAACTTCTGAGGATGTTGCAAATAACATAGGGAATCCTGCGATCATCAATGAGGAATATGGAACTACCTGGATTTATATGGAGTCGAAACAATTCACCAAAGGTATTCGAAAGGCTGAAACGACTGAAAGGAATGTAGTAGTTTTAACCTTTGAGGGTGATGGATCACTAGCCAATGTTGAAACTCTTGGTTTGGAAAATGGCAGAACCGTGAGGTTTACCCAAAGAGTTACAAAAACCTATGAAGGTCGTTTGTCGATAATTCAGCAAATTCTTCGAAGCTTTGGCAATTTCGGATCTGGAGCTCTTATTGCCCCGGCCGAAAGACAATTTGAGAACTAGAACTTTAAATATTTTGGGGCCGGGTAGAAGGGTAATTACAAAGTCTTCTATCCGACCCCTCAAACTAATAGGTAAATGAGTTTAGTTTCTGGATTAAGGATGTTTGGTATCAAATTAGTTTGTAAACAATATATCAAACGTTGTGTTATTCTGTTCTGCCAGAACACAAACGAAGTGCCGTGCCCTCGTAAGCGATACATGAAGTAGTCGACGGGTTTCCATGAATGGTGGCGTAACTTCTTTCCCAAGAAATTTATTATGCTTATTTTCGACAATTAGAACAGCGTCATATTCACGGCCCTTAAGTTGGTGCATCGTCATGACACTGATACCGGATTTTTCATGAGAATTGCCCATGAGTTGATCTTGAATAATTGCAGCCTCCAGAACAGCTTCTACACCCAAGTAGTTGTTTTGTTCTTTCCATAACTCGCAGAGTTGACTTTCTATGGCTGATCCACGACGTATAATTCGCATGTATCGGGCGTTTTCACCAATACGTTTGAGTTCATTGGCTTCTGAAATTTCCAGTATTTGAAGAACTGTTTGCCAGTCTGATGTTGGAGAACCCACCAAACCAGCTGCTTCTACCTTTTGGAACATACTAGACAGTGCTTTTACACATTTTGTTCTTGGAAAATTACCATTGAGACATTTTTCAGCCCAGGATGACAACTGATTCGATTTTGTGATTCCAGTTTTGTTTCCTGAGGAACGAAACATTTCGCCAATCCTGACCAAAACTCCTGCAAATCGTTCTTGGTCTGAATAATTTTTTGATTCTAGGATAAATGCAACGACCCTAGCTGCCAAAGTAATCTGAACCTGATCAATCAATACATTGTGCGAAATGGGCTTATAAACCCTTCCTCTAAAATTCAAGGTTTTTTCCATTTCCTTTGAGATTAGACGTACCATTAAGCGACTGCGGGCTGCTATTACTACAGATATTTCCTTACTACCCTTGCGTTTAAAGGTTTCTTTTAAGATTTTAAAAAGGGAAAATCTCAATTCGTATGGGAACATCCATGATGTAAAGTACCTAAATTCAATGTCATTTGGAGGTTTCAGGCTTATCTCAGATGACAGCAAATCCCTCGCATATCCCGTTATACCATTAGAAGGGCTTCGATTATTTTCGTTTTCAAAATCCATGACTACAGAGCCTAATGTTTTGGAAAAGTCTTGAAGCCTAGTGGGGCTAACACCCTTGCGCCAAGAATAAATTCTCTGATGTGTATCACCTAGGGCGATCAACTTTGATTCCTGGGCTAAAGCCTTAATCAAACGCCACTGATGCTCGTCTGTGTCTTGGAACTCATCAACAAGAATTAATGGAAATGCATACCCTAACCTTTTACGAATTACAGAGGACCGCTCAAGAATTTCTGCTGCTTGGGGTGCAAACTGGTCATAGGTTAAACGTCCGTTTTCCAAGAATAGAAGAGGTTCCACTTTTCTCCATTTCTCCGCATCCAATCCTGCACGAATTACCGCCGCATCTTGTGTTGCCACAATGGTTATTTGCCGATGTGACGAAAGTAAGTAACCATTTGACCTCAGAATGTCCCAAGCGAAGGAATGGTAAGTCTTGATATTTATGTGACTTAGGATTTCGGGTGTGAGTATTGTTCTAGAACTCGCTAGGATTCGTCTAATTGCTGAATTGGAGAAACTGAGGAAGAGCACTGTCTGCTCAGGATTAAGGTTTTCGAGCACTGCTCGTCGAGCTTTCAGAATCCCAATGGTGGTCTTACCAGATCCAGGTCCCCCAAGGATAAGCAAATGGTCAGTACTTTTCAGAATAGATTGTCGTTTATTACAGAGTAAGAATTGATCTTCTGGATTGACCATAATAAATTGTTGTTAACAGAATCTCATTTTATAAACGTTCGCAACCACTATTCTCTTCATCACATGTTGAAAGAACGTCTGGAAAATCATTACTTATGTGTTTAAGAGCCTCAACAATAATTTTTGGTAAATCATCTACAGAACAAAGTTCAATCAAATGTAATGCATATCTTGAGCCTTTCCTTATTTTCAAGACTCGCTTGCAAAGTTTACGAATTTTGTTTTCATCCCAATTTGGATCAAACGTAAATAAATCCGGTTGCTTACTATTTTTCGGATAGTCTTCCCACTCTTGTACTTTTTTCAGAAATTCACTGATTATATCAATATTTACTTCCTCACCAAGCAAATTTTCGATTCCTGTTTGCTTTAGTTTCCACGTGGCATCGAAAATGTTATCAATATCAGTACTGTTGTTATTTTGTTTCGTGTGATCATAAATAGTATAGATTTTCAAACCAAGCCTTTTAAAAAATCTCCCGTATTTCAAAAGTTCACCAGATCCGTTACAATGCACTACCGTGACTCCCGATATATCAAGTGGAGTATAGGTACTGTTGTGATTAAATTTTTCTAATACCGCTGACGCTGTGTAGATCACTTCTGTGTCCGAGATGCCTTCGACACAAATTACACCATTGCCAAGCATGGCTTCGGCAATTACTCGACGAAGATTTCCCCTATAGTTTTTGGCCTTTAAACCATTTACTTCAATTCTTCGACTTGAAATAGAACCTTCATTTTCCCTTTCAAGCAAGACGACATCTGAGGGTTCGAATTGTTCTAAAACGAAAGGGGAGTGAGTCGTCAAAATTGATTGATCCATTTCCCTTTGGAGAAATTGGACGATACGCCGTTGAGTGTGCGGTGGAAGGGCAATTTCCGGTTCCTCCATCGCAAAAATCACATTTGATTTCAGGTCTGCAATGAATGTCAACAACGAAAACACCATCGAATTTATAACTCCTGAGCCCAATCGCCAATAAGGTACAGGAATTTTTGACTTTTCAGAGGAACCAAACAGTGTAATGGATCGGCGGACACTTTCACGCGTAAGTGCTGATGGGTATAGACGGAATGTTCGTTCATCAGTTGACAATCCTACGAAACTTCGAACTCGTCCGTCGATATCATCAAGGATATTCCTAAGTTGTTGGATTGCATCAATCGCTGGATCTAAGGCTTCTAAGGAATTAAGCGTTTGCTCCCACATGGCAGATCTATCGTCATCCTTTAGTTTCAGTATAATGTCTAGTAAAGATCCTCGTTCAAGGCTCAGTGCTCTAGATCCTGTCCTCAACGCCCTCAAATAGATGAATCCGAAATTTCGTTTCGCGGTACGTGATACGTAGTTCCCACTTGTTTCGTCATCCTGGGGAGGGCTGGCAAAGAACGTCTTTGCCCTGAATTCGTCCTCTTCAATGTTATAGGCACCTTCAAACTTAATTCTTAGTGCTGGTAAAACATTGATATCGTCGACATCCTCTGGATTGTTAGTCTCATCCAAAATTTTTTCCGTAGTAGGATTCCAATATTCAAGGTGATTTAGATACTTTGTTAACACATCCTCAGTCAGATTTGTTAGAACGGCCTCCAATTTGATAGGGATAGGTTCTCCATCAGCAGAGAGGTAACATCGTTCAAAAAAATCATGTTCGTTTATGGGACTGATACGAGATAAACGGTCTGGGCCTAATAGGAGATCTAAAGCCTCACAAATTGTCGACTTACCAACGCTATTTCCCCCAATAATTACAGTATGGCTAGGAAAATATACTACACCTTTTGAAACACAGCGGAAATTTTCTAATTTTAGTCGACGTATCTTCATACTCAACCCTTCTGTGAATGGTCATCGTAGAAACGTAAAAAGTACCGAGTGAACAGAATGAATTGGCTTTCTGTTTGGGACGTCATGTTATTACGGGTAATACTCTTTAAAATCTAAAATTTGTTAAATACTTCCGGAAACAACTGATGCAACCAATCTGTAATTGCTCTACCAAGAGTAATGAAATTATCATATCCAATCTTAGGTTCCAAATTAGCGATTATATCACCAATTTAATTTGAACCCTTTGAATTACTGGAGAATAAATCTAGACCAAAGAATAAATTGATTGAAATTTAGGTTTATTGCACGAACGAATTTGATTCGTATCCAGAACGCAATCCACCAAGCATTAGATAATTAAATATATTTTCAGTTTTTTCACTAATCTCTTTGGGTTTGTACGTCTCTGGAAGACCAAAATTTTCATCAAACAAGTAATCATGAATGCGGATTTTTATTGCGTCACGAGTTGTTTGCTTTTCGTAGAAGTCTTGAACACGAGCAACTTCTAGGGAAAGAATTTTATAAAGACCTGTAGCCACTTTCTTAAGCTTCTTAATGTCCTTGATGGTTAGATCAGGTTTAATAAGAAGGTCATAAAGTACAAGAGTATCTTCGTTATCTAAGCCCTCTCGAACAAACCGTTGTTTTTCAATACTTAGGTTCACAACCAGCTTTAGAAGAGCATCAAAGGTTTGTTCAATAGTTGCTCTGTTCTTTTCAGCATTATATTCTGAAACAATCTTTTCGAAATGCATCTGAAAATTAAATCGAGTAGGATTCGCTTGCAAAAGTGTTTTGAGGTTGCGTTCAATGACCTGCTTTAGACTTTGAGTAATTGTGTATTTTTGGGGTACACGAGCAAATTCTTTCCGTAGAAGTTTGAAATCAATCCGACTAATGTCAAAGGGCTTTCCTTTCTCGCCATCGTTTATAGAAACTTTTACTGCTTCACCCACTACAGCATGCAGTTCCTTGATAATATCAGATATGTCAGCTTTTTTCACGTCCTCTTCTAAACACATATAAATTACGTTTATTGCATCGCGATCAGATCGGAACCGTTTGATTTCTCGGAGATTTAAACAAGCTTTAAACTTTTTGAACACCTCGCGGCACATGATCTGAAAATGCTTACGGGTTTCATCATTCTCGTTAATCACTTCTTTTGCATCCACAATTAATTTATTTCGTTCAAAACCTGTTTTTTCTAGGATATCAGAAATGGAAATACCTTTTGCAGTTAGGTAAGATCTGACAACTTCAATAGCCTCTTCAAGGTTGGCTAACAGTTCGGTATCGGGTTTGACTGGATCAATTTCGGAAAGTAAACTACCAACACCGTAATTGCCAGTGTAGCCTGCAAATATTGAAAGTGCTTTTCGAAGGCTCTTAAGAATACCGCAATAGTCTACAATCATTCCGTTATTTTTACCCTTTTGGATACGATTGGCCCTAGCTATAGCTTGCATTAAAGTGTGTGCCTTGAGCTGTTTATCCAAATATAGCGTTGACAAACAAGGTACATCAAAGCCGGTTAACCACATAGAGCATACAATCGCCAGACGGAAAGGGTGCTCCTCCTTTTTGAAAGCGGATTCAATGTCAATTCGTTTATCATCCTTAATGTCAAAACCTTCTTTGATCAGTTTACGATGAGGCTTTATATCCAAATCCCAATTTGCAAACTTCTTAACCTCCCCCTGCTCCTCACTGATCACCACGGCCATTAGTGTTTCATGCATCCATTCCAACTGGCGTTCTTTGTCAGCTTTCTCCTGTTCATCGCAAGACTTCAACTCGGAAATAAGTGATTTAATCTTCTGCTCCCAGTGATGTTTAAGTAATCCATGCATTCTTACCGCGGTGATTTTGTCAATACAAATCAACATCGCTTTCCCTGCTTCCCATTGGTTCGAAAAATGAACCACTATATCTTTGGCAATTTTGTCTAGTCGATCAGGGTTAGTGATAATGTGGTAATTATGTTTTAATTCTTTTTCCAACCGTTCAGATACATCTTGGTCCTCCACCTCAAGCTGTTCTAGTTTCTCTGCGATACTCTCATTTAGTTCAGTAGAGATTACCTGTAATGGTTCTCCTCGGGAATCATAGTACAATGGTACTGTAGTACCATCCTCGACAGCCCGCTGGAAATCGTATTTCGATACATACTCACCGAAGTACCGTCGTGTAATTTGATTTTCCAAGAAAAGTGGAGTGCCTGTGAACCCAATCCTGCTAGCATTAGGAAGAGCATCCCTCAGATTTAAAGCGATGGTACCATATTGGGTACGATGGGCCTCATCAGTGATAATGATTATATCATCCCTGTCCGAGTAGAAATCGTCCTTATCAAGTTTCTCGTTAAATTTCTGAACCAACGTGAAAATGTAGGATTTGTATTGACCCAGCATTTTCCGCAACTCTTTACCTGAACTAGCTCGACATGGCTCCCTGTCGTTATCTACCAATCCGCAACCAGCAAATGTCTTGTACAGCTGACCATCAAGATCTGTCCGGTCTGTACAAATAAGGAAGGTGTAGTTCGCTCCTAACTTTCGATGGATTTTTCTAGTGTAAAACACCATGGAATAAGATTTTCCTGATCCTTGAGTATGCCAGAAAACTCCTAATTTACCATCAAGGATCTTGTGTTTTTGTGTTGCTTGGATAGCTAGGTTAACCCCTAAGAACTGATGATTTCGAGCTATAATCTTGGTCAAACCATGCGAGGTTTCATCGAACAGGATGAAGTTCTCAAAGAGATCCAGAAAGTTTTGTTTAGTACAAACTCCCTTCAAAAGGGTTTCCATGTCGACGACACCAGGTTCACTTTCATGCAATCTTTTCCAATCACTGAAATGATCCCAACTGCTAGAAAGTGACCCGATCTTTGCCTCTACCCCATTACCTAGCACAATAAATGCATTGTAATGGAAAAGTTGTGGAATCGATTCCTTGTAGTCAGCAAGGTTTCCGTCATAAGCACGGCGAATATCCTTGTGTAACGTCTTGCACTCACAGAAGAGCAATGGTAGTCCGTTGACAAACCCCACAATGTCAGCTCTACGACGATAGAGATACCCTTGAATCCACATCTCTCTTACACAAATGAAGTGATTGTTTTCAGGGTTATCAAAATCAATCACCTGTAAGCGCTTCTTTACAAGTTCGTTATTTGAATCACGGTATTGAACTCGTACCCCATTCTTTATCAAATCATACTTCTCACGGTTAATTTGGAGTGTCCTGAGAGTCATAGAGGATTCAATGATTTGCCTAGATGCATCCTGGTAAGCGGTGTCAGGAAGGTTGGGATTTAATCGAATCAGAGCCTCACTCAAATATCGGGATAGGATGACTTCCTTTTCAGACTTCCGGCCAAGTGTGCCATCTGAGCCAAGTAACTCTTGAAAAGCAAAGATATTTTCATCCCATCCTAGGTTGGTAAAAAGGTAATCAGCTGTAGATTTCTGAACAAGGATGTCTTCGCTTAGTGATGATCTCATACAATAAGTTCCCTGTTCATTAGTTTGGGGAGGAGGAGGCCGTGGGATTTGACAAGCATTACTGACGATTGAGTAAGTAGCTTAATTTGTTTATCAATCTGAGAAGCGAAATCTTCGAATTGATCAACCAAATGTTTTGGTGGTAGAAGCATCTTTTGATTCTCAAGTTGTTTCTTAGTAACTGCCGTAAAGATTGAACCACCTCCAACCATATCCTCCTTAAAAAAAAATACCTTGAGTTGATAAAAAAGGAAAGACTGGTTTCCAGTTCGAGAACGCATTGCTGATAGACCCCTTCCTATAATTATCTTGTTATCGGTTAGGTTCATACGCCCGACAGGGGCACGGACACTGAAAAGAATATCCCCTGGCTGCGACAATCGTATAGGTTTGGTGCAATATGTCCTGTGAATCAAATAGCGAAACCCAAAGTTTGACACACCTTGGTGAAAAGGAAGACCTTCTCCTTCCATATTATAGAACTCAGATTTCGGGCTTTGACCCATAATAATTTCAGCAAGATCAACTATCCGTTTAAATTCCCAGCCTTTTGGGATACCATTAATAAGGGGTACTTGATCATGACCGGGATAGCGAAAGCGAACAAACCATTCCTTGTAGAGTTCTAGTGTAACCGCCTCCAACAATGCTATTCGGCGTCTGTTGTTCTCTATTAGATCTTCATAAGCCGAGAATACTTCTGCAATCCTCTTTTGTGTCTCCAATGGTGGGAGGGGAATTTCAAAATCTTCAATCATTCCTTTTGTTAGTGCTTTTCGAGTCCCACCTGACCCTGCCCACGAAAGCATCTTAGCCTGCATGTGAGGGGAAACCAGGAAGTTAGCGAGGTAAGATGGATGAAGAAGACCCTTATCGGTCCTAATAATCGTTACGTGTTGGTTAACTCTTGCGGGCAATACCTCATTAGGCACCCGACAGCATCGAGCAACGGAACCGGTGATGTTTAGTAACACATCATCCACTTCAACTGACACTCCAATCATTTTCTCTGCGATGGATTCAGTGATGTAAACGAGGCCGGTGGTTGAAAACATGGAGTTATAAACGTTTTGGCTACGAATCAATGCCGTTCCATTATCAACGTAGATGGTTGCTCCTCCCCGAGGGGTAGAACCGCTACCAATTTTAATGCACAACTCCCCAAGAGGTACTCGTTCAACAGTGTTAAGGTTCACAATCGCAACTCTTTAAAATTCTCCTGAATCAAGCTAGCTAGTTCTTCGGCCTCAACATTCAAACGGTTAAGTTCCAAGTGGAAATACTTTAGAGTTTTTGCAAAATCAAAATCTTCATCTTCTTTCTCAGATGCAATACCAACATAACGACCAGGGGCTAAACTCCAGTCATTCTCCTCCAACTCAGTTTGATCAACCAATTTTACTAACCCCTCAATGTCACAAAGGAGAGCTTCTGGAAATCTCTCTTGAAGCCAGCAAGCTTGTTTGTGGAAATAACGTACTTGTCGCAATGCCTCATTAGTATTCTTCCGTGACTCGTCAGCATGTTTGATCAATTGGTTAAGCCCCTTAATTTTCTGGTTTTTGGACTGCTTTTTGATTAGTTTGAACACTTTATCGATTTGTTTGATCAGTTCACGGCTGGTTTCCACCATCGGTACCATTTCCTTAGTAGCAATTTGTAACCCAATATTATCCCTTGTGGAACAAGACCACGAATCAGCTTGTGCTGTAAGTGTTGTAGAAAATTTCTTTACATCTATTTTCAGGTGGCCATAAACCTGATTAATTTCATTGCCGAGATCGCATCGTTTTGGGTTCAACCTGTCAATGGCATTAAAAAATAAAGATATAAGGTCCAAAGTAGTCATGGTGGAATCAACAGTTGATTGAAGGTATTTCTCCACAAGCTGTAGAAATCGGTCACTCTGTCCTCTATAAAGCCAGAAAATAGCTGTCAGGTTTTGGGACTGTTCGAAAGAGAAATCATATATCTTCCGTGAAACTTTCCGATATGTATTCCGTGCATCCACCATTAATACCTTGTCGCTATACTGTTTGTCTTTGTTAAGGAACCATAGTTCGCAAGGAATAGTTCGGGTGTAAAAGAAATTGCCACTGATTGCTATAATCGCATCAACATGACCCGTCTGTATTAATTTTTGACGTACCTTGGCCTCCTCACCTCCTGCAGAGGAAGCTTGGGACGACATGACAAATCCAGCCCTTCCCGAATCATTCAGATATGAGTAGAAAAACGATATCCAAACATAGTTACCATTAGATACCTTACCTTCCTTGTTCACACCTGGGATATCAAAAGGAAGTCGAGGATCATTTTTGATTTTGGATGCATCAATCTCGTTTACATTGAATGGCGGGTTGGCCATTACAAAATCACACTTCCCTACTAGCTCGTGTGGTTCTTCGTAGTAACTAATGGCCTTTGAAATTTTACCTTCTAGTCCGTGAACAGCAAGATTCATTTTTGCTAGCCGAATGGTTGTAGGATTCTTTTCCATTCCGTAGAATGTAGCGACCTCTTGAGGATTCAGGCTTGCTTGCTCAATGAAATGACCGGACTGAACAAACATACCACCTGACCCGCATGCCGGATCGATTACTTTACCATGATCAGGTTCAATAACGTTCACGATCATTTGAACTAATGAAACCGGTGTAAAGAATTCACCTCCATCGTGAGCTTTTTTATCTGCAAACCCTGTTAAGAAATACTCATAAATACGACCGAAAACATCGCCATTTGCAGACCTTAGAGCGGGATCATTAAACGTTCTTAGTAATGTACCTAGTACATCATTGTCGAGTTCTTGATACTCACGTTTAGGGAGGATATCCTTAAGGCTCTCGTAATCCTCCTCAATGATCTCCATGGCATGCATTATAGCTTCAGCTCGATCATCTGCATCAGTAAGGTTTACTAGGTAATCGAACTGGGCTTCATTACGCAAATAGATTGCTCTGCGTCCCGAAAAATCTTCTTTGGTTAGTTCACGAGTTTTGCCTCTCCGACTGGGAAGCGTTGCTTCAATCCGAGGTTTGATTTTCAGGTAGCGATTATAGGCATGTCGTAAAAAGATCAGCCCCATAACAGGCAAGAAATATTCGTTGGATGAGAAGTTACTATTTGCACGCAAGTTGTCCGCACTGCTCCAAAGACGTTTTTCAATACCCTCAATATTGCCTATTTGTTTCATGGGTCTATACTTACTTTATCCGAGTATTGATCAGATCATGAAAATCACAAATTAATACTCTGTAATAGTTGTTTTATTTACTTAGTATGGTGTGTAAAGTTTATCTCGAAAATGAATAAATCGCTTATTCCATAAATCTAAATTGTGATAGAAAACTAGCCTTCGGAAGCGTTGAACTTTAAAGCTGCTCCATTGATGCAATAGCGAAGTCCTGTTGGTTTCGGACCATCTGGGAACACATGACCCAGATGAGCATCGCATTTATTACAAATGACTTCGGTTCGACGGCGAAATAGGGAAAAATCGTCTTTTTCACCAATATTTTCTGGAACCCCGGGTTGATAAAATGAAGGCCATCCAGTACCCGAGTCAAATTTATGGTTTGAATCAAAGAGTTCAGTACCACAGCATACGCAAGTAAAAACGCCCTCTTGCTTGGGAAAATTGTCATTGGTAAATGGTCTTTCGGTACCACCTCTGCGAGTCACTCTGAAAGCTAAATCTGAGAGTTGTGCCTTCCACTCAGCATCAGTTTTGGCGATCTTTTCTGTCACGGGTTGCTCCTTTTCCTAACCTCCTGTATGGCTCATGTGTCTTGATACCATACCGTCTATTTTCTGGCGAGAATAATCAAAATCATGTCCCTTGGGTTTTCTCGAAATGGCTTCTCTGATTCCCTCTATAACTTTGGAATCATCATTGGGATATTTCCTCATCAAAGCCTTTAAATCGGCGTTATCCTCTTGTCCCAAACACATAAACAGCTCACCAGTGCAGGTTAACCTAACACGATTACAACTTTCACAAAAATTATGGCTAAGTGGGGTTATAAATCCAATTTTTTGACCGGTCTGCTCAATCTGAACATATCTCGCTGGACCACCTGTTCTTTCTGCCAAATCCCGCAAAGTATATCGGGTACTTAATTTTTCCCGTAGATCTTCCAGGGACCAATATTGTCCCAGCCTATTTTCATTTCCAATATCCCCCATGGGCATGACTTCAATGAAAGTTAAATCAAAACCATTGTCATGGCACCATTCGGTAAGGGAAAACAACTCATCCTCATTAAAACCCTTTAGGGCAACTGTATTGATTTTGATCTTCAATCCAGCTTCTTGAGCTTCCTTGATACCCTCCAATACCTGTTCAAGCCTTCCCCACCGAGTAATTTGTTTAAACTTGGTTGGGTCAAGAGTATCAAGCGATACATTTATTCTGCGTATCCCTGCCCTGAACAGGTCGTGGGCTTTTTTGGCCAGTTGAGATCCATTGGTAGTTATGGTCATTTCGTCAAGGACATCATCATCCAGATGTCTGGACAATCCCTGAATAAAATCCAGTATTCCTCTTCTGACCAATGGTTCACCACCTGTTAGCCTAACCTTTCTTACACCTAACTTGATAAATATGGAGCAAATTCGGTCAAGTTCTTCTAAGGTTAGCAAATCCTTTTTGGGAAGAAATACCATGTGCTCGGACATACAATAGACACACCGAAAGTCGCATCTGTCGGTTACCGACACCCGTAGATAGGAAATTTTCCTCAGAAAGGGATCAATCAAAGGTGCTGTATCCGATGATGGATCGAGTGTGAGGTTTGAGGAGTTTATGGACAGATAAGAAATTTCAAATCACCTCTTTTGCCGAAATCAAGGAACCGAATGGAGAATTTTTGAGAATAACTCCCTGTTAATGGAGGAATTTAATTTCACCTGATTAAACTAGGTAACTCCTTCTTACAAATTCAAGGGTAAGTAAATTGGTGACAAAGCATTATTTTATATCTAGAAGTTGAATATTGTTCATATAATATTAAACTAGCATCCCTAGGTATCCAAAAATCAATTGATAAAACTAAAGGGTGTCAATGTTAACATTCCCAGAAGAAATAATGCTAATGGTTTTGGAGGATGAGGATGGTAAAATCCTGCATGTTCCAGAACTTTCCATGAGATGTGTCCTTTCTGGAGCCGTGTTAATGGAACTCGCCCTGAGAAACAAGATTGATACTGATTTATCTAAGCTTGTTGTCATTGATTCCACCCCAACAGGTGATGAAATGCTTGATCCAACCTTGGCAATGATTATTGAAGCCGGGGAAGAAAATAATGCCAAGTTTTGGGTAGAGAAATGTGCTTTGAATGCTGACAGCATAAAAAAAATGGCCCTGAATAGGCTGGTCGAAAAGAAAATTCTTGAGAAAGCTGATGATAGGTTTTTATGGGTTTTCAGAACCCGGAGATACCCGGTTATTGACGGTAAAGTTGAACAAGAAGTCAAACTCAGGATAATGGACCTGTTGTTTAGTGACAAACTGCCTGGTCCAAGGGACATCGTAATTATTAGCCTGGTAGAAGCTAGTGGGATATTTAAACATATTTTATCCGAAAGCGAACACAGGAAGTGTTTGAATAGAATCAAACAAATCAGAAATATGGATTTATTGGGAAGGGCAGTTACTAATTCTGTCCGTGATATTGAAGCTTCCTTGGCATTGGCTTTGCATCCACCCTTTTGAGTTAGCCGGGCCAGAGGTGCTCGGTTCTTGGTTGAATGCATTCGAATTGAGAAAGTTCAATTTACGATATGAAGAAGGACCATTATGTCATTAGTAAATTTTGAGAATGTGTTTTTTTCTTATCTAGGCAATTTGGTTTTACAAAATATTTCGTTCACTATAAAACCAGGAGTATTTCTGACAATAATTGGTCCTAATGGATCAGGAAAATCAACTCTCTTGAAATTGCTGATTGGGGCTTTTAATCCATCAAATGGAAAAATTACCAAGGCTGAGAATTTACAGATTGGCTATGTTCCCCAAAAATTAAATGTCAACGACACCATCCCCATAAATGTTTACAGTTTTCTAAATTTGGGTAAAAAATTCCCGAAAGATAAAATTGATAAGATTGCGGAGGAAACTGGTATAACACCTTTGATCAAAGTTCCAATATTAGATTTGTCTGGTGGCCAGACCCAAAGAGTCCTGTACGCCAGAGCCCTCCTCTCAGAACCAAACTTACTTATCATGGACGAACCCACGCAGGGGATGGATTCTGAAGGAGAAGAAAAATTTTATCGACTAGTGAATGACTATCGTATCAAAACGAATTGTGCCATTGTCATGGTGAGTCATGAACTTCACGTGGTTTCTTCTTTTTCAAACTGGGTGATTTGTTTGAACGGCCATGTTTGCTGCCAAGGTGAGCCTAATTCAATTTTTAGCAATGAGAATTTCATCAACTTATTTGGTAAATTCCCACATAATGAATTGGCCTATTACCCACATAGACACGATCACTCACATGATATCATTTGAGAATATACAAACTAGACTACAACAAAGTCTTGGCACACAATTTTGTACTCGTCAATAACCCGAAATTAAATACTGATTGCCCAAACGGGCAATACCACTTATACCTGTTTTATTCTATTCAACCGTTACTGACTTGGCCAAGTGCCTGGGGTTATCAACATCCAATCCCTTGATAACACCAGAATGGTATGCAAGAAGTTGAAGAGGAATTGTATAAATAATTGGTGCCAACAGAGGATGTACCTTGGGTAAGGTTAAAGAATAGTTCACATCATCACCGATATCCTCAACTCCCTTGGCATCTGACAGCAGGATAATGGGGCCGTTCCGGGATTGAATTTCTACCATGTTGGATTTTGTTTTTTCAAACAGATGATCACTTGGGGCCAGAACGATGGTGGGAAAGGTCTTTTCAATCAGCGAAATTGGACCATGTTTTAATTCCCCTGCTGCCATTCCCTCGGCATGAATATAACTGATTTCCTTGAGTTTCAGCGCACCTTCGAGAGCTGTTGGATACATCACTCCTCTACCGATAAACAGTGCATTGGGGCATTCAGAAAGGAATTCAGCTATTTTGCGAATATCATCACTTAACCCCAAAACGATGTTGATAAGCCCTGGAAGTTGAAATAAGGATTGCTTGAAATTGTTGTATTCATCAAGGGTTAGTGTTTTTTTAATTTTACCTATTTCCAAGGCTAACCCTAATAGAACCATTAACTGACAAGTGAAGGCCTTGGTTGAAGCAACACTAATTTCCAGGTCAGCATGAATCGGAAGGGAATATGAACCTTCCTTGGCCATGGTACTGACTAGGTTATTCAGTATGGATAAATTGTGTCCGTTTCGATTGATTACATATCTCAAAGCAGAAAGAGTATCAGCTGTTTCCCCCGACTGGCTAACAAAGATTGATAAATCATTGGGCTTGATAATTGCATCCCGATATTTGAATTCAGAGGCAATTTCAGCTCTACCTGGTATTCTAGCAAGGTTTTCAAACCAATAGGAAGCAATCATGCAAGCATAACAAGCAGTTCCACAGCCAAGCAGGTTTATACCTTCTAATTGGCTGAAGGGCAGGGGTCTGACCCCAGTTGTTTCTAACCAATTATCAGATGTTACATTCTTGATTGCCTTCGCCAATACTTCAGGTTGTTCATGGATTTCCTTGAGCATGAAGTGCCTGAATCCACCTTTGTTCAAGTCAATAGCATCAATAGTTACAAAGGCCCTCGGGCGGTTGATAACATTATGGGATTTATCGAATACCGTTGCTCCATTTCGAGTAACTGTCGCCGTATCACCATCCTCCAGATAAGTTATTTCCTTGGTTAACCCAGCCAAGGCCAAGGCGTCGGAGGCAACAAACATGGTAGATTGGCCATGACCAATCACCAATGGTGATCCTCTTCGGGCTAGAATTATCAAATCACTGTTGTTTTTAAATATAAAACAGATGGCGTACTGGCCCTTGAGCATATCCACCGTTTGATGGACAGAATCCAGACAGGATAAGCCCTTGTCAAGAAATTTCTGGCAGAGGACCGGAATAACTTCGGTGTCGGTCTCGGAATGGAAACCATAACTTTCTTGAATGAGTTGTTTCTTAATTTCCTTGTAGTTTTCAATGATTCCATTGTGTACAACGGATACATTTTTTGAGCTATGGGGATGGGCATTATTTTCTGTTGCCTTGCCGTGGGTCGCCCACCGGGTATGACCGATGCCAATTTTCCCCCGAATAGGATCCCTGACCAGCAAATCGGCCAGGTTTACCAGCCTGCCTGAAGCCTTTCTTACTAACAGTTCGCCCTGATGAACTGTTGTTATTCCGGCACTGTCATATCCCCTGTATTCCAATCTCTTCAATGATTCCAATAATATTGGGGAGGCCTCATTATTACCCAAGTACCCTATTATACCGCACATTTATACTGCCTCTAATTTATTATTTCTTGGCCGGACGGGTTTTGGTATAACGCTCAATATTTTTCTGCTTTGTCCGCGCTATTCCCAAGGCACCATCTGGAATTTTTTTGTTGATAACTGACCCGGCTGCTGTCATGGAATTTTTACCCACTTCGACAGGGGAAATAAAAACTGTGTTTGAACCAATAAAGGAATTGTCCCCGACCGTTGTCTTGTTCTTTCTAATCCCGTCAAAATTGCAGAATATGGTGCCAGCCCCAATGTTGGTATTCTTACCAATTTCAGCATCACCAACATAGGAAAGGTGGGAGGCTTTCGAACCAGCCTTAATTTGTGCCTGCTTAATTTCGACAAAATTACCGATGCGACAATTTTCGCCTATATTTGTACCTTGCCTTATTCGAGCAAAGGGACCAATAACACATCCAGCCCCAATTGAACATCCTTCCAAATAAGAATAAGCCCTGATTCGGGTTCCTGAACTGATTTCAACTCCTGGACCAAAGTACACATTAGGTTCAATGACAACATTATTGTGGATAACTGTGTCCAAGCTAAAAAAAATATTTTCAGGTGATTGGAGTGTTACCCCCTGGTCCATCATCTCCTTTCTTTTTTTTGCCTGAAATATGCCTTCAGCGTTGGCAAGGTCTTCCTGAGTGTTGATACCGATGGTTTCTTCTTCATCACAAATGGTTACCGAACAAGCAATATTTTCTTTCTTGGCTAATTCGGCAATATCAGTCAGGTAGTATTCTCCACTGGCATTTTGGGTATCAAGCTTGGCAATAAGTCGTTTCAATGTTGAGGCAATTCCGCAAACCATACCACTGTTGCAAAGGGTTATGTTTTCTTCTCCGAGGCACAAATCCTTATATTCAACAATCTTGGTTATTGTCCCATCATTGTCCTGAATTATTCGACCATACTTCCCTGGGTTTTGTGTCTGAAAGCCAAGAAAAGAAATAGGTGCCTTGTCAGTGGTACTGGCGATTAGCCTGTACAGTGTATTCTTTTGGATAAATGGTGTATCCCCATAAAGGATAATCAACAAACCATCAAAATTCCCCATTTGACTCAGCGCACATTTAACAGCATGACCAGTACCGAGCTGCTTTTCCTGCACAACAATTTCAGGCTGGTAATCAACCTCGTTGAGTGAAGTTAAAATCTCCTTGTTATCGTCCCCTGTGACAAAATATGTTTGGATTGGTTGAATTTTTTTACTTGTAGCCAGTGAGTGATAGTAAAGGGGGAACCCTCCCAATTCGTGAAGGATTTTGGGTTGGGGGGAATTCATTCTTGTCCCTTTTCCAGCTGCTAAAATGACAATAGCTGTATCCAATTGACAATCCTTCCAAATCATACGCTGAGTTAGAGATTTTGAAACTAACCCTCGTGTTACTTGTTAACAATCCTCAAAATATATACCAAGTGTTTGAAATAAAATTTTGTTTCATTTTCATTTTACAAGTTCAACCAAGTTAATCTGAAGACCGTTGGTTTCTTGGGATTTGATCACTTCCGAAATCTTGATCGTCTTGGATAAGCGATAAGAACTAGGATCAATAGAAAAGGCGATTTGAGTTATATGAAGTCATTGGTTTTTGATTTGGATGGTACCTTGGCGGATACAAGCAAGGATCTCATTTGTGCTGCCAACAACTGTTTTATAGAGAAGGGCGTTACCCCACCTCTCAATCCTGAAATTGACAAGTTAACAGCTTTCAATGGTGGTAAGGCCATGCTGAAGTTGGGTTATTCAAGGTTGCAGGATTCAGTTCCTGATTCTCTTATTGATGAACAATATCAAGTGTTGCTGGCTTATTATGAGGCTTCTTTAGACAAGTATACCAAATTGTACGAATTGGTACCGGAAACATTGGCTTATCTCAAATCCCAGGGATGGCTACTCGGAGTTTGCACCAACAAGCCTGAAAAACTTGCTTTAAAACTTTTGGAGAGTCTGGGTATATTGGGCGAATTCAAAGCCTTAACGGGTGCTGATACCTATCCCTTTCGAAAACCAGATCCCCGTGCGTTAACCCGAACCATAGAACAAATGGGTGGAAGTAGCGATAAAGCCATTTTGATTGGGGATTCCAAAACTGATCTAAACACTGGTAGGGCAGCAGGAATTCCTGTATTCCTTGTAGGATTTGACCTCCAAGGTCAAAATGCTTCAAAACTCAACCCAGATGAAATATTTATGAACTACAAGGAATTCTCAAATAAAATTGAGGAGTTTACAAAAGGTTGGGATTAGGTGAGGTTCGGAAGATTCTCCAAAGGATAATCCTGTAACTTGTACCATTGAAATGATAGAGACCTATTAACAGGGTATGAATCAAATAATGGGATATTTTAATCAAACCGGGTTACTAATATCTCTTAATAATCAGTCGGGGTGAAACCATGGCTATGGATGGGATCAGGAATTTTAGCAATTTTTAATGGACAGTGACCATCAGACCGAGCATGAAATGAAGCTGGTGAAGAGTGTTTTAGAACAAAAATTATATCGGTAATGCCATTATTGGTTTTGATAATCAATGAATATAGACCAAGAGGAAAATCAAGTTGTAAAAGAAAGTTCAAAAAATAAATTCCCTTGATGGTTTAACTCCAAAACTTGAGGAAATAAAGATTCAACGGGAATTTCTGAATGAAAGTTACTAAGTTAAAATTAATTTTAGGTTTGCTAGGCATCCTACTATTTGGTTGTGTACAACCGGTTTTGGAATTGGAAGAGGCTAGTAAAGAAGATAAAATATTATCAAAAAGCCTATTAAACCAGCCCATAACGGTTCAACAGAGAAATTTATCTGGATACCAGATGTACCAAACCGTTGATAGGATTCTTCCGAAAATTAGAACAGCATCGTATGAAGTATGCCGAGACTTAGAGCTAGAAAAATGCGAAATAATGCTCAGTGTAAATGCTGATATTATCCCTTGGAATCAGGAAATTAATGCTTTTGCTAATCAAAATAATGAGATTTATATGTATGGGGGTTTAATTAACTCCCTTAATTCGGACGCTGAAATAGCAGCCGTGCTTGCACACGAATTTGTTCACGTAATGTTTGGGCATGTAGATGCAAAAATAAATAATGCAATGCTTGGTGGTTTACTTGTTGGTGGACTTGTTGCGATATACAGTGATAACAACGATGTTTATGACCCACAAGCAATAGAAGATGCAGAAAATCTTGGAATGGAAATTGGTAGCCTTGTTTACAGTAAGGAAATGGAAATTGAGGCTGATAGAGCATCAGTATATATTCTTGTAAAAGCTGGATATTTTCCTTATGCCGCAGTCAATACAATAGTGAGGATAAATAATATCACACCCCAAAATACTTTTGGCCCCAGAATTGCTTTTTTAGAAACACATCCAACCGATGTTGATAGGGTTGCGTATTTACTTAAGGCAATTGAAGACGCACAAGCTGGAATCCCCTTGCAATTAAGGAGGTGATAACTTTTCTCAAACATTTTACAGAATTTTTTGAATTCTCATTCCTGATGATCCACTTCCAACATTATCAACAATCAGGATTACGAGAGGATTGAATACAGGCCATGGAGTGTGGGTTTGAAGATCCCCAACCCTAACAATAAGGGTACACTGAAGCTAAAGTTGCAACCAGAACGGTATTAGTCAGTCAGGAGAAGAATTGAGACCAAAAGATAGAAATAGAAATGATCTTGTCGCCACCTTAAGTACTAACGCTAACCTTCCTCAAAATTGATCCTGAAATTTTTCTACCGGCTGTACACATGAATTATTTTCTGCCGCAACCATTCTTCTGTATCAAATAGGATAAAAAAACCGAAATGGGTTACTCAGCGTTGGCCAATCCAGTCCTATACGCATATTGCTCATAAAAATCTAATTGAAAATTTATAGAATTATTGGCACAAATAAAGCGGCTGGAATACGGGGTATTTTGTCGCTTCAATGGTGGTGAGGTGCTATAATTAATTTGAACCAGCGCTTAGGAAACCAATTGGCTAGATATTTTGATAAAAGTTTTACCCAACAGGAAAGCCTTCCTGAGGCCTCTCTTGAGTCAGCAATGAAAGTTCTCCAACATGGAAGACTTCATAGATACAATGTTACTGATGATGAGGATTCTGAAACGTCCTTGTTGGAAAAAGAATTTGCTGATTATCTAGGGGTGAAGTATTGTCTTGCTGTTGCATCCGGCGGATATGCACTCAGCTGTGCGCTAAGGGCAGTCGGGGCACAACCTAATGACCCCATTTTAACCAATGCTTTTACCCTTGCTCCAGTTCCCGGGGCAATTGCCAGTTTGGGGGCACAACCTGTTCTTGTTGAGATCAACAAGGATCTGGTCATTGATTTTGACGATCTAAACAGGAAGATAAACGAATCCAATTCAAAGGTTCTCCTTCTTTCTCACATGCGTGGACATATTTGCGATATGGAGGAGCTCACAGCACTATGTCAAAAAAGAAAAGTACTCTTGATTGAAGACTGTGCCCATACGATGGGAGGTAACTGGAATGGTGTAAATTCAGGATTGCATGGGTTGATAAGTTGTTATTCAACCCAGACCTACAAGCATCTTAACTCAGGTGAGGGAGGTTTGCTGGTTTCGAATGATTCGGATATAATGGCGAAAGCAATCATCTTGTCGGGAAGTTATATGCTGTTTGACCGCCATATAGCCCGACCTGAATTAGAGAATTTTTTTCATCCCAAGTTTGATTTTCCAAATTGTTCGGGAAGAATGGATAATCTCAGGGCAACTATTTTGCGTCCCCAATTGAGGGAACTTTCAAAGAAGTGTAGTGAATGGAACAGTCGTTATAGGACAATCGAAAGGATTTTGGGAAAGAACAACCGCATTGGTTTGATTCAACGTTCTGAAAAAGAAGGTTTTGTGGGATCCTCTATTCAATTTTACCTGGATGGAATTACAAGTAATGAAATAATGGGATTTATTGGAAGGTGTAAAGCAAGAGGCGTTGAACTGAAATGGTTTGGGGATAAGGACCCTAAAGGCTATACTTCCAGATATGAAAGTTGGAAATATATACCTCCCCAAGATTGCCCAAATACTAAAGCATTTATGGCTACTTTATTGGATATGAGAATTCCATTATCTTTTTCCCTATCTGATTGTGAACTTATTGCCACAATAATTGTTGAGGAAATCGGGGAGTTAAACTGATTCCATATTTTAAGTGCCAAGGAACAATAGGATAGATGTTTTCAACTTCCATGAAGTTTGGCCTTGGGTCGGATATTGATGAATTGCGTGAGTTAGTCCACCGATGGGCCCAGGACCGGATCAAGCCACAA
Organism: Paracoccaceae bacterium; assembly: GCA_963668325.1. GTDB lineage: Bacteria > Pseudomonadota > Alphaproteobacteria > Rhodobacterales > Rhodobacteraceae > MPNP01. The sequence goes on along the minus strand of OY764222.1, from coordinate 3,042,705 downwards.
GCTGATGATATCGACAAAAATAACCTCTTTCCACATCCGCTCTGGCAAGAAATGGGTGAAATGGGTCTGTTGGGAATTACAGTAGAGGAGGAATATGGTGGTGCTGGTTTGGGGTATTTGGCTCATGTAATTTGTGTTGAAGAAATAGCCCGGGCTTCGGCCAGCGTATCGCTGTCGTTTGGTGCACATTCAAATCTTTGTGTAAATCAGATCCGGTTAAATGGAACCGAGGAGCAAAAGAGAAAGTATCTTCCAGGGCTGATTAATGGAACTAATGTTGGAGCTTTGGCTATGTCTGAATCTGGTGCCGGTTCTGATGTTGTGGCCATGAAACTCTTGGCAAGAAAGAGAAATGGTTATTACCTGGTTAATGGATCCAAATACTGGATTACCAATGGCCCATCGGCAGACACCTTGGTTGTGTATGCCAAAACCGATCCTGACTTGGAAGCACAGGGAATTACGGCTTTTATTATTGAGAAAGAAATGAAAGGATTCTCGACTTCCAAGCCCTTTTCAAAACTCGGGATGAGGGGGTCGGATACCTCGGAGTTGCTTTTTGAGGATGTAGAAATACCCTTTGAAAACGTACTTGGTGAAGAGGGCAAGGGTGTCCAGGTTTTAATGTCTGGTCTGGACTATGAAAGGGTGGTGCTGGCAGGAATCGGGATTGGAATCATTGCTGCCTGTCTTGATGAAATCATGCCCTATATGAAATCCCGAAAGCAGTTTGGCCAGGCCATCGGTGAGTTCCAACTTATGCAAGCCAAGATTGCTGATATGTATACGTCCTTGAATTCAGTGCGGTCCTATACCTATGAAGTTGCCAAAGCATGCGACCGAGGGGAGGTTACCCGACAGGATGCTGCGGCTTGTGTCCTTTACTCCTCAGAGGAAGCCATGAAGCATGCTCACCAGGCTGTGCAGGCCATGGGTGGTGCAGGGTTTTTGTCAGAGGCTCCGGTCAGTCGGCTGTTCCGCGATGCAAAACTAATGGAAATAGGTGCCGGAACCTCTGAAATCAGGAGAATGTTGATCGGCCGAGAATTAATGAAACTGGTCGATTAACCAATAGCCTGTATAGTGAACTGAATATATCAGACCATGTATTGACCACCGTTGGCACTCAAGGTTGATCCGGTAATAAAGCCAGCATCATCGGATACCAGAAAAGCAACACACCGGGCAATTTCCTCAGGTTCCCCCAGCCTACCAACTGGAATTTGCTGGATTATCTGTTCTCTTACCTTATCAGGAACCGCCATCACCATTTCTGTTGCAATATAGCCCGGGCAGATAGCATTCACGGTAATACCCTTGAAAGCACCTTCCTGCGCCAATGATTTGGTAAAACCAATATCGCCGGCTTTTGCAGCAGCATAGTTGGCCTGGCCCATTTGCCCCTTCAGGCCATTGATTGAAGAAATATTGACTACTCGGCCAAAGCTACGAGATCGCATTCCTTCCCAAACCTGGTGGGTCATGTTGAACAAACCAGTCAAATTGGTGCTGATAACGTCATTCCATTTCTGGGGCGTCATGCGATGAAACATGGAATCTCTGGTAATACCAGCGTTATTGACAAGAATTTCAATTGGCCCCAATTGATCTTCAATTTCTTTTGTACCTTGGGCACAAGCTTCATAATCAGCCACGGACCATTTGAAGGACTTAATTCCGGTTTCCTCGGAAAAACTGGCTGCAGCATCTTCATTGCCAGCAAAATTAGCAGCTACATTATATCCTTCTGCTTTCAATTTTTTGGCGATGGCAGCACCAATTCCTCTCGTGCCACCAGTAACCAACGCAACTCTACTCATGAGTACATTCCTTACATACAATAAAATTAAGTTATTTTCGCTCTACACACATGGCGACACCCATACCGCCGCCAATGCACAGAGTTGCCAGTCCTTTTTGAACATCCCTTCTTTGCATTTCAAAAAGAAGGGTATTAAGAATCCTGCACCCCGATGCTCCGATTGGATGACCGATTGCAATGGCACCCCCGTTGACATTTACGATTTCAGGATCCCATCCCATCTCTTTGTTGACAGCACATGCCTGTGCAGCAAAGGCTTCATTGGCCTCGACCAGATCCAAGTCTGAAACTGACCAGCCGGCCTTTTCAAGGGCCTTGCGAGAAGCATTTACCGGCCCTATCCCCATTATAGAAGGATCAACTCCTGCCGTTGCATAGGATACTATGGTTGCCAAAGGTTCTATCCCTCGCTTGTCAGCTTCCTCCTTGGACATGAGTAAAACTACCGCTGCACCATCATTGATGCCCGAAGCATTGGCAGCAGTTACCGACCCATCCTTGGCAAAAGCAGGTCTGAGTTTTTGCATATTCTCAATGGTTGCTCCATGGCGGATATATTCATCCTTATCCACGACAACGTCACCTTTTCTTGTTTTTACCGTAACTGGAATCACTTCATTGTCAAATCGCCCATCCTTTTGAGCTGCCTCGGCCTTATTTTGTGAAGCCAGGGCAAAATTGTCCTGAATATCACGGGAAATTTGCCATTTTTGAGCCACATTTTCTGCTGTCGTACCCATATGATAGCCATTGAAGGCATCCCATAGGCCATCCTTTATCATGGAATCAACAAATTCCAGGTTCCCCATTTTTTTACCTGAGCGTAAATATGCCACATGGGGAGAAAGGCTCATATTTTCCTGTCCACCAGCCAGAACGATATCGGCATCACCTAGTTTAATATGTTGAGTACCGATGGCAACAGCTCGCAATCCAGAACCACAAACCTGGTTAATACCCCAGGCTGCTGATTCTATTGGTAACCCGGCTTTGATATGAGCCTGGCGAGCAGGGTTTTGACCCTGACCAGCAGTTAGAACCTGCCCAAGTATGGTTTCGGAAACATCTGATTTATCAACATTTGCTTTTTCAAGAACGGCTTCCAAAACTTGTGCACCAAGTTCATCAGCTGGTACGCTCGCAAATGATCCATTAAAACTACCTACAGGTGTTCTCCCAGCACCAGCAATTACAACTTCGTTCATTTTTATACCTTTATTTGTAGCACATATGCCCAATCAAGGGATGGCTAAATTTAATTACATAGAAAATATGTAACATCTTGGCCAAATCAAAGAAAGGCGGGCTTGCTTTGATTTGAAATACTTTGCGTAGAAAAGGTGTTAGGTCTAATACAAATTTCAAGATTGATTTTAATTTAAATCCAAACAATTTATTTGAGTAGAATCATTATCCCTTGGATAAAACAAAAGCCTTGAATTGATATTTAAGGATATTCAGGGAGAATTTATAACTGGAGTAAACCTATGCCATTGGAAATGAATAAGGAAGTATTCATTACTTGTGCTGTAACTGGTTCAGGCGGCACACAGGACAGAAGCCAATATGTACCAAGATCTCCAAAAGAGATAGCAAATAGCGCTATTGAAGCTGCCAAGGCTGGTGCTGCCATCGTCCATTGTCACGTCAGGGATCCTGAAACAGGGGCTCCATCCCGCAAGGTTGACTACTACAAAGAAGTAACCGATAGGATCAGATCCTCCAATGTAGATGTTGTGTTAAATCTAACTGCAGGAATGGGAGGTGATTTGGTGGTAGGCTCACCAGATTCTCCATTACCTTTGGTAGAGGGTACCGATTTGGCCAGTGCAAAAGCTAGGGTCGAGCATGTCAGACTTTGTCGACCGGAGATTTGTACACTTGATTGTGGATCAATGAACTTTGCTGAAGCGGATTATGTTATGTTGAATACCCCTGGGATGTTGGATGAGATGTGTTCAATGATGATTGATATGGGTGTAAAGCCTGAAATAGAAGCATTTGATACTGGTAATTTGTGGTTTGCCAAGAGATTGGTTCAAATGGGTATTTTGCCGGAACCAGCTTTAGTCCAACTTTGCATGGGTGTTCCTTGGGGTGCACCTGATGACCTAAACACCTTCATGGCAATGGTAAACAATGTTCCTGATACATGGACCTTTTCGGCCTTTTCCTTGGGAAGAAACCAGATGCCATATGTTGCAGCTGCTGTTTTGGCAGGCGGTAATCCGCGCGTCGGTTTGGAGGATAACCTGTATTTAAGCAAGGGGGTACTTGCTCAAAATTTTCAACTGGTGGAAAAAGCCGTTAATATTGTGGAATCTCTTGGTGCCAGGGTAATCAGTCCAGCGGAGGCCAGGAAAAAATTGGATCTGACAAAAAGAAGTCCCTTAACCAAATAGTGAACAGAAGTGCAATATAGGCTCAGGTACAAATGGAATCTGTTAAGTTAGAGATACAACCTTCAGGTGTTGCAAAGGTTGTTTTGAATCGTCCTGAAAAGAAGAATTCCTTTAATACCGAAATGATTGAAAGGCTTTGGGAAATAGCTGACATGATCATTAGAAATCCGGAAATCCGGGTTGTCACCTTGACGGGTGAGGGAGATTTTTTTTGTGCCGGAGCTGATCTTGGGTGGATGAAGGAACGTACCCAAAGAGCTCCAGAGCAAAATAGCCGAGATGCCTGGGAATTGGCGCATATGCTCAATGCATGGTATGAAATTCCGGTTCCAGTCCTATCAGGAGTGCAAGGTGGTGCATTTGGTGGCGGATTGGGGTTGGTGGTATTATCTGATGAAGTAATTGGAGTAAATGATGCCAAGTTTAGTTTCTCCGAGGTAAAGCTTGGTCTCATTCCTGCAACAATTTCACCTTACGTTCAAAGAACTCTTGGGAACAAAATTGGAAACAGGTTTCTTTTTTCAGGTAGGCTTTTTACGGTTCAGGAAGCTAAAAAAGTAGGTTTGGTAGATGAAATAGTTGCCTTGGAAGAGTTGGATTCAGTTATTCTCCAAAAATCTTTGCTATATCTTGAGGGTTCACCTTCAGCAGTAAGGGCTACAAAAAATCTTTTTCGTGGATTGGGAGAACAAATTACGGAACAGACCATCGAAAAAACTGTAGAAGCATTGACCAAAGTTTGGGCTGAGAAGGAAGCCGAAGAAGGTGTGAGATCATACTTTTTGAAAGCCAAACCTTCCTGGAGTTTAAAAAAGAATAATTAGAGTTGACATTTTACTTCAATGATTTAGTGTGTTAGTCGTGCAATGAAATTTGAGGTGAAGCCATTTTCCTTAGTCTTGAATTTCTGGTGAATCATCTTAATTTTCGGTAGTTAGGAATTAGACTGCCTACTAGGATTAGGTATAAATTATAAAGGGTCATTTTATATGGATATTAATGCCACAAAAGAGGGTAACATCCTGATTTCAAAACCTTTGGGTAGATTGGATGGAACTAACTCAAGGGATTTTGAGGAAGCTTTGAAAACAGAATTGAACCAGGAAGAGCTATCCTTGATAATTGATCTTGAGGATTTGGTCTATATCAGTAGTGCTGGGTTAAGGGCAATATTATTAATAGCAAAAACTCTAAATTCGAAAGGCCGCAAACTTGCACTTTGTTCATTGTCTGACCAAATTTTGGAGGTTTTTGAAATCAGTGGGTTTAATAAGGTCATTCCAATCCATTCGGACAAGGCAGCAGCTATCTCCAGTTTGAATTAGCAACAAAACCAGGGATCAAGGAATTTAAAGAAGTTCATGGTCCCTTTGAACAATCAATCCTGGGTTGTTTTTTCCACTAATATCTTTAAAGCATTTTTTTCATCTTTCCATTCGTAGGAAATATCTGAAACAAGTGACTTGACCAAATACACTCCCAGACCTCCAATTGGTCGATCTTCCAAGGGCGCATCCGTGTCAGGAGTTGGTGCTTCTTCCAACGGGTTAAATGCCTTGCCATCGTCAACAATTTCAATTGAAATTGTTTGATCAAGGTCTGTCATCTTGAGGTAAACATTTGTTGCCTTATCAGGATGACCATAATTCAAGGCATTTAAAATGATTTCCTCCAAAATCAATTTGATTTTGAAATCAAGGGAAACGGGCCAACCTTGGAGCCCGGAAAAATTATCAACAGCCTCTTCAAGTTCTTTCAGCCCATCTTGGGGAGAATTCAATTCTAAAGTTAATTCCTTGCTCAAGAAATCGCACCATCAAATTTAAGGACAAGACAAGTAATATCATCCGACTGGGGAATTCCTGTAGAAAAGTCTTCGACAGACTGAACCATTTCGGTAACCAAATCCTTATTCCCAGCCTTAATGGTATTCTGAATGACTTCCATTAAGCGGTCTTCACCGTACAGTTCCCCTTTTTTATTCATCGCTTCAGTGAAACCGTCGGTATAGAAAATTATGTAGTCACCCTTTTCCAAAGTTATTTCCATAGAATCGAAACCGAATCCTGGAAACATTCCGAGAGCGATTCCTCCCGGCATGCCAACGAAACTTGTGTTACCATTCTCTTTAACCAAAATGGGTGGGTTATGACCACCATTGGCGTATTGCAATGTTCCAGTGGCATGATCAAACACGCCATATATCAGTGTTACAAACATTCCAGCATCATTGTCTTCAATGAGCAATTCATTAACATCTTCCAGCACAACCGAAGGTTCTGTTTTGGCAATCGCCGAACCTTTTAGCAAGGTACGACTAGACATCATAAACAGGGCTGCTGGTACCCCCTTATCCGAAACATCGGCGATGGACATGGCAATTTTATTTTCAGGAAGCTTGACCGTATCAAAGAAGTCACCACCAACATTCCTGGCCGGTTTCATGGTGCCGAAAAACTTATAATTTGGCCCTTCTGGTAAGACTGAAGGTAAAATTGATTGCTGCATTTTGTTAGCAATTTGCAGTTCTTGGTTTAATGCAATCAGTTTGGCCTTCGAACTCTGGGCCTCACGCCATAGGTTTATATGGTTGATTGTCCTTGCAATGGTAATTTTGAGGTCTTCGAAATCAATCGGCTTGACAACAAAATCAAAAGCTCCCTCATTCATGGCCATTCGAATGTTCTTCATGTCTCCGTAGGCAGAGACAATGATACTCCACAGATCTGGATTCACATCTGGAATCTTTTTGATCAGGGTGAGCCCATCCATCTCAGGCATGTTAATGTCCGAAACAACCATATCTATGCCACGGTCAGCGGCTATTTTTTCGAGTGCTTCTACTCCATTCCCGGCGAAAACGAAATCATAGATATTTTTTCTAATTTCTCTCCTAAATCTCTGAAGAATTAGAGGTTTTACATCCGGCTCATCATCAACAACCAGTATTTTATATGTGTTATCCATCTAATCCGCCTTGGTATTTCATTTTTTCTAAACTTAAATTTTCACAAAATTGTTTTACACAATGATTTTTTTATTCACATGAAAAATCTTCAATAAGAAATTATTCTAAACTTCATTAATAAAAAGGTAAATATTAACACATAACTAAATACCAAAGGGATTGTCAGGTAAGAAAGCACAGAATTGAATAGGTTCAAATGAATGAATTAGGTTTGTTTTTCTTGTTATTTTGTAAAAACAAATTACTATCAAACAACTTTAGCACAAAGAGTTAATTAATGTACTGTAGCCATGTGATTTTTGATAATATGGTCAATGAGATTTTATCTCGGTTTCATTTCCTGCAATGAAAACTAAGGAAAGATTTTCGAAGAATTGAATTATGGGTGAGATTAAGGAACATCGGTGGAAGAGTTACTAAGAGAATACCTAGCGGTTTTTATATTTCTTGGTGTAGCAATTGGCTTGGGTTTGGTACTTATACTAGCCGCAGTTGTAATAGCAATTTACCGTCCTGACCCAGAGAAGGTATCTACTTATGAATGTGGATTCAATGCATTTGATGATTCAAGGATGAAGTTTGATGTACGGTTTTATTTGGTAGCCATCTTGTTCATTATTTTTGATCTTGAAGTCGCCTTTCTTTTTCCCTGGGCTGCCTCATTCAGCAACAATGGCGCTTTTGGTTTCTGGTCAATGATGGTATTTCTTGGTGTCCTAACAATCGGCTTTGTTTATGAATGGAAAAAGGGAGCCTTGGAATGGGAGTAATGAAATCCTCTGAAAGTCATGGTTCAAACGCCATCTCCTTGACGGAGATTCCAAGCAACGAATTACAGGATAAGGGCTTTATCCTATCCTCTGCTGAAGACGTCATCAACTGGGCCCGGACTGGGTCACTTCATTGGATGACATTTGGCCTGGCTTGTTGTGCTGTGGAAATGATGCATACTTCCATGCCCCGATATGATCTGGAAAGATTTGGTACCGCACCCCGAGCTTCGCCGAGGCAGTCTGACCTGATGATTGTCGCCGGCACATTGACCAACAAAATGGCCCCGGCATTGAGAAAAGTTTATGATCAGATGCCTGAGCCCAGATATGTTATTTCGATGGGATCATGTGCTAACGGTGGTGGTTATTACCATTACAGCTATTCTGTGGTCAGGGGGTGTGACAGGATAGTTCCAGTCGATGTCTATGTTCCTGGATGCCCTCCGACAGCCGAGGCTCTCCTCTATGGAATTTTACAGTTGCAGAGGAAAATTCGTAGAACTGGAACCATAGTTCGTTAGGGTCTGGCAATGTATCCAAAGGACTTGACACTTCTGCAAGAAATTGTTCAAAAAGTACAAGAATGTTCTCTTGAATCAGTTTCAATTGAAAAAGAAGAGCTTGTTCTAATCGGAATCCCCAGTGAAATACCCGAGCTTATAGGATTTTTGAAGAAAAATTCCGAATGCCAATTTACAACTTTGATTGATATTACAGCAGTTGATTACCCCGGGAGAGAAAACAGATTTGATGTTGTTTATCATCTTCTATCAATGAACCTCAATCACAGGGTAAGGGTAAAAGTCCAGATAGACGAAGGAGTTGTTGTTCCTTCTTTGGTAAATTTATTTCCTAGCGCCAACTGGTTTGAAAGGGAAGTATTTGATATGTACGGTATCCTCTTTTCTGGGCACCCGGATTTACGCAGGATATTGACTGATTATGGCTTTAAAGGCCATCCCCTCAGAAAAGACTTTCCCCTGACCGGATTTAGCGAAGTCAGATATGATGAAGTTCAGAAAAAAGTAGTTTATGAACCGGTGGAATTGGTACAGGAGTTTCGGGATTTTGATTTTGAAAGTCCTTGGGAGGGAATGGGAGAAGTTATTCAATCCACTCCCAAGAGTGCTGATGAGGGAAGCAAATAAAGCTATGCTTAATTGGACAAAAATTATTTTTGCAGGGAGGATAAACTGACTGAAATCCCTTCCGAAAATCAGGTTCGTAACTTTAATATTAATTTTGGTCCTCAGCATCCAGCTGCTCACGGGGTTTTAAGGCTTGTATTGGAACTAGATGGGGAAGTCGTAACGCGTTGTGACCCGCATATTGGACTTCTGCACAGGGGAACCGAAAAGTTAATGGAAAGCAGGACCTACCTGCAAAACCTCCCCTATTTTGACCGCTTGGATTATGTAGCACCTATGAATCAGGAGCATGCCTGGTGCCTGGCAATTGAAAAACTCACTGAAACCAAAATTCCCCGAAGAGCTTCTCTGATCAGGGTTCTTTATTCTGAAATCGGGCGTATTCTCAACCATCTTTTGAATGTAACAACCCAAGCCATGGATGTTGGAGCGCTTACTCCTCCACTTTGGGGTTTTGAAGAACGTGAAAAATTGATGGTCTTTTATGAAAGGGCCTGCGGAGCAAGATTGCATTCGGCCTATTTCAGGCCAGGTGGAGTACACCGGGACCTACCTCCTGAATTAATTGCCGACATTTACCAGTGGGCTGAGGAGTTTCCAAAGGCTCTCAATGATATTGACGAGCTTTTGACAGAAAATAGAATATTCAAGCAACGCAATGTCGATATAGCTGTCGTTTCGCAAGCAGAAGCCTTGGATTGGGGTTTTTCAGGGGTGATGGTTAGGGGTTCTGGAATGGCTTGGGATCTACGACGCTCACAGCCCTATGAATGCTACGACGAACTGGATTTTCTGATCCCAGTGGGAAAAAATGGCGATTGCTATGACCGGTATCTATGCCGGATGAAGGAAATGACCGAAAGCCTCAAAATCATCAAGCAGGTAATTGAGAAACTTGAACATGCAGAAGGAGATGTATTGGCTCGGGGTAAGATTTCGCCACCTTCCAGGAGCGAAATGAAACAATCCATGGAAGCACTTATCCACCATTTCAAACTGTATACCGAAGGTTTCCATGTTCCTGAGGGTGAAGTATATGCCGCAGTGGAAGCACCAAAAGGAGAATTTGGTGTCTATTTGGTCTCAGACGGATCAAACCGGCCCTACCGGGCAAAAATCAGGGCCCCAGGGTTCCTGCATCTTCAGGCAATGGATCAGCTTTGCAAAGGGCATTTATTGGCAGATGTTTCTGCCGTAATTGGGTCACTTGATGTCGTTTTCGGTGAGATTGACAGGTAATTTTTCTTGGTAACTGGTATTAGGTATTAGTCGTTTTTATGATTGAGTTATGTTAAGACGGTTTCATCACACTCAGCCTGAGAGTTTTCAGTTTTCGGAAGAAAACATGAAATGGGCCGAGGACCAGATTGCCAAATATCCAGAAGGACGCCAGGCCTCGGCCATTATTCCACTATTGTGGCGAGCCCAGGAACAGGAGGGATGGTTAACAAAACCGGCAACAGAATATGTTGCTGACATGCTGGGCATGGCTCGAATCCGTGCCTACGAAGTTGCCACTTTTTATTTCATGTTCCAGTTGCAACCAACTGGGTCTGTAGCTCACATCCAGGTCTGCGGAACAACATCCTGCATGATTTGTGGTGCCGAAGATCTAATCGCTGTTTGCAAAGAAAAAATTAACGGGCAACCACACCAACTTTCACCTTGTGGTAGATTTAGCTGGGAAGAAGTGGAATGTCTGGGTGCTTGTGCCAATGCACCCATGGTCCAGATCGGCAAGGATTATTACGAGGATCTTTCCCAAGAAAGCTTTGAAACCTTGTTAAATGTGATGTTCGAAGACAAAAAGCCTTTACCTGGCTCAAGAAAAGGACGATTCTCATCTGAACCCCAGACCGGTGTCAAATGCCTGAATGAATTTGCGAAAAATAAAGAAAGCCTCAGCCCCGCTGTAAGTTTGGCTCAAAGTGAAGGAGTACAGTAACTCATGCTAGCTGATAAGGACCGCATATTCACCAACCTGTATGGTATGGGAGATTGTTCGCTAGCCGGAGCTAAGAAGAGAGGCCACTGGGATGGTACAGCCGACTTGATCGCCAAGGGTCAAGATTGGATTATAACCCAAGTCAAGGAAAGTGGGCTCAGGGGTCGTGGGGGCGCTGGTTTTCCTACTGGCCTGAAGTGGAGTTTCATGCCCAAGAATAATGATGGGCGACCGCATTATCTTGTGGTCAATGCAGATGAATCTGAGCCAGGTACCTGCAAGGATAGAGAAATAATGAGGCATGACCCTCATACCCTCATTGAGGGATGCCTGATTGCAGGTTTTGCCATGAGTTCAAATGTTGGATACATTTACATCAGGGGTGAATATATCAGAGAAAAGGAATTGCTTCAGACAGCAATTGATGAAGCTTACCAAGATGGTTTGTTAGGGAAAAATGCCTGCCATTCAGGTTGGGATTTTGATTTGTATCTTCATCATGGGGCTGGGGCCTATATTTGCGGTGAAGAGACAGCCCTCCTTGAAAGTCTTGAAGGAAAAAAGGGCATGCCCCGGATGAAACCTCCATTTCCAGCGGGAAGCGGATTATACGGATGTCCGACGACAGTTAATAATGTTGAATCAATAGCGGTTGTACCTACCATCTTGCGAAGAGGACCAACATGGTTCGCTTCTTTTGGCAGGGAAAACAACACCGGCACCAAAATCTTTGCCATTAGTGGTCATGTAAACTCACCCTGCGTGGTTGAGGAAACCATGTCAATATCCTTGCGGGAACTTATCGACAAACATTGCGATGGTGTAAGGGGTGGATGGGATAATCTCAAGGCGGTAATACCAGGAGGGGCTTCAGTTCCATTACTTCCGAAAGCTTTATGTGATGACGCAATTATGGATTTTGATTGGCTTCGTGAGCATCAATCCGGGTTGGGGACTGCCGCAGTTATTGTAATGGATCAATCAACAGATGTAATCAAAGCAATTTGGCGTTTGTCCAAATTCTACAAACATGAAAGTTGTGGCCAATGCACACCCTGCCGTGAAGGAGCTGGCTGGATGATGAGAGTCATGGAAAGGTTTGTCAATGGCGAGGCTGATATTGAAGAAATTGATACCCTCCTCAAGATAACCAAGCAGGTAGAAGGGCATACCATATGTGCCTTGGGAGATGCAGCAGCATGGCCTGTCCAGGGATTGATAAGACATTTTAGGCATGAAATTGAAGATAGGGTCATCAAGGAAAAAATACCTGCGATGGCGAATAGTTGAAATTGTAGAACTTAAACAGGAGAGGTAGTGTAAAATACTGGGCCTACAGGGGTTGGAATTTTCGATAGAATTTAGAATGAGTGATCTGCGTAAAATAATAGTTGATGGTATCGAAACTGAAGCTATGGGTGATATGACTCTAATTCAGGTTTGCGAACAGGTGGGCATTGAAATACCCAGATTCTGTTACCATGAGCGCTTGTCAATTGCTGGCAATTGCCGGATGTGTCTGGTCGAGATTGTCGGCGGACCACCCAAACCGGCGGCCTCCTGCGCCATGCAGGTCAAGGATTTGAGACCAGGTCCAGAAGGAGCACCTCCGGTTATCAAAACCCGTAGTGAGATGGCCCGCCAAGCGCGGGAGGGAGTAATGGAATTCCTCCTGATCAATCACCCCCTGGACTGTCCTATATGTGATCAGGGCGGCGAGTGTGATTTGCAGGACCAGGCCGTGGCCTATGGGATGGATTTCAGTAGGTATAGAGAAGCAAAGAGAGCAGTGGATGACCTGGATTTAGGTCCCTTGGTTGAAACTCACATGACCCGCTGTATTTCTTGTACAAGGTGTGTACGATTCACAACTGAAGTTGCTGGAATAACACAAATGGGTCAAACGGGGCGAGGTGAGGATGCTGAAATCACCAGCTATTTGAATCAAACTTTGAATTCCAATTTGCAGGGAAACATAATTGACTTATGCCCCGTAGGTGCACTGACTTCAAAACCTTATGCCTTTACCGCCCGGTCTTGGGAATTGGAAAAAGTGGAATCAATAGATGTTATGGATGCTCTTGGTTCAAATATCCGGGTTGATTCGAAAGGTCGCAGGGTGATGAGAATTCTCCCCCGGAACCATGACGGTGTTAACGAGGAATGGATTAGTGATAAGACGAGATTTGTCTGGGATGGATTAACTAATCAAAGGTTGGACAGACCATTTATTCGAGAAGATGGCAAACTTGTCCCATGCAGTTGGGATCGGGCCTTGGCAGAAGCCAGTAAATTGCTCAAATCTGACAAGGTAACCTCACTTGCCGGTGACTTGGTTCCCGTTGAGGCAATTTATGCTTTGGGACTATTGACTGATGCCCTCAATGGCCAGAAAGAATGTAGGCCTGGTAATGTAGATCTTCCCATTGGGAATAGGTCGGGTTATGTTGGAACAGCAAAAATTGAAGATATAGATACGGCCAAGAGAATTTTGCTGGTTGGTACCAATCCGTCGAACGAGGCCCCTGTATTGAATGCTCGGATTAGAGCATCCTGGTTAGCTGGGTGTAATGTCGGTTTGATTGGCGATGCAGTGGACCTGACTTATGACTATAAACATCATGGAACAGATTTATTATCCTTACAAAAACAGGCCAGGAGTCTGGAAGAAGAGGATTTAACAGACACCCTTATCATTATCGGTCAGGGGGCTTTACTAAAAGAACTGGAAAATTCCGCTCTTGGGATTGTCATGAATCTGGCTCAAAAAGGAGCAGGGTTATTGGTTCTCCATACAGCCGCCGCAAGGGTTGGGGCCCTAGATCTTGGTTTTGTTACCGAAGGTGGACTGGAACAGGCATTGGATGGTGCTGGTGTAATCTATAATTTGGGTGTTGATGAATTTGACATTCCTCCCGGACCAAAAGTTATTTATCAAGGAAGCCATGGTGACCGTGGGGCACATAGGGCTGATATTATTTTCCCAGCCGCAGCCTACACGGAAGAATCAGGGATATTTGTCAACACAGAAGGACGCCCTCAACTTGCTTCCAAGGCGACCTTCCCGGTAGGTGAGGCCAAGGAAAATTGGGCAATTATCAGAGCCCTCTCTGGTAAACTCAATGCACAACTTGGGTTTAATAATCTTGTCCAGCTAAGAGAACAATTGGCCAAGGATTTTCCCCATCTGCTGGAAATTGATACGATCAGGGAAAACGAGTTGAACCCAATTGATCTCATGCAGGGAAGTAATGCTGAATTTGAAAATTCTGTTCAGGATTTTTATTTGACCAATCCAATTGCCAGAGCTTCGGCACTTATGGCAGAATTATCCTTTAGGGCCAAGACAAGAATGGGGGAATTAAATGAAGCCGCATGAAATTCCACTCAGGTTTTGGGAATTGAAGCAGGGATACACCGGTAATGCTTGAATTTTGGGATTCATATCTTGGGACATTTATAATTATCCTGGCCCAATGTATTGCTGTCGTCGGGTTTGTAATGATCTCCTTGGTATTTCTGGTCTATGCCGACCGAAAAATTTGGGCTGCGGTTCAAATGCGAAGGGGTCCCAATGTAGTGGGTCCCTTTGGCTTGCTTCAAACCTTTGCCGATTTTTTTAAATACGTTTTTAAGGAAATAGTGATTCCAGCCGGTTCGGACCGGGCTGTCTTTATTATGGCTCCTCTGATATCCTTTGTTCTGGCGGTATCTGCCTGGGCTGTAATTCCTTTTGCTGATAACTGGGTTTTAGCCAATATCAATGTAGGAATCCTTTACGTTTTCGCGATCTCCTCGCTTGAGGTATACGGTGTGATCATGGGTGGGTGGGCATCCAATTCCAAGTACGCCTTTCTTGGATCTCTAAGATCGGCAGCACAAATGATATCCTATGAGGTATCAATAGGATTTATCATCATTGGGATTTTGGTTTCAACGGGTTCCTTGAACCTGACCGCAATCGTTATGGCCCAAGATGGGAATTATGGCTTTTTCAGCTGGTATTGGCTGCCACACCTGCCGATGGCTGTATTGTTCTTTATTTCGGCCTTGGCCGAAACCAACCGACCACCATTTGATTTGCCCGAAGCTGAGTCGGAACTGGTTGCTGGTTACCAGGTTGAATATTCCTCAACTCTCTTTTTGCTGTTCATGGCGGGTGAGTATGCAGCCATTTTTTTAATGTGTGCATTGATGTCCATCCTGTTTTTTGGTGGATGGCTTTCACCCATACCGGGGTTACCGGATGGAGTTTTGTGGATGGTTGGAAAAATGGGCTTTTTCTTTTTTCTGTTTGCAATGGTTAAGGCTGTAGTACCAAGATACCGATATGATCAATTGATGCGTTTGGGTTGGAAATTTATTTTGCCTGTTTCAATAGGGTGGGTGGTTGTATCCGCATTTTTTGCTCACCTTGGGTGGGATGCTTATGCCCGTTTTGCGATAGGAGGATAATGGATGTTTGAAAGAGACCAGATCAAGCAAGCAGCCCGGTATGTTACCATGGGAGATTTTTTGGGTGGTTTGAAAAAAGGGATGGGTTATTTTTTCTCCTCCAAGGCAACCCTTAACTACCCACATGAAAAAGGTCCTTTATCTCCTCGATTCAGGGGAGAACATGCCCTCAGAAGGTACCCAAACGGTGAGGAAAGATGTATTGCCTGCAAACTGTGCGAAGCCATATGCCCAGCCCAGGCAATAACAATTGATGCAGAGCCTAGGGAGGATGGTTCCAGGCGAACTACTAGATACGATATAGACATGACCAAGTGTATCTATTGTGGATTTTGCCAGGAAGCCTGCCCAGTTGATGCCATTGTAGAAGGGCCAAATTTTGAGTTTTCAACAGAAACCAGGGAAGAATTGTTTTACGACAAGGAAAAGCTTTTGGCCAATGGAGACCGTTGGGAGGCCGAGATTGCCCGGAACCTCGAACTGGATTCCAAATACAGGTAGATGATTTAAATGCATGCATTAACTGAAAATTCCAGTAAAGATTTGCTTGAACACCTCCAATGGCAAATCCTTTCTGTCAATTGTGATTATTGGTAGGGTTAAGAATTGTTACTTTACACTTTGATTTTTTACTTCTTTGCTCTACTAGCCATAACATCTGGCTTGCTTGTTGTATTTTCTCGCAACCCGGTCCATGCAGTTCTTTGGCTTATCCTTGCCTTCCTGTCAACCGCAGGATTGTTTGTAATCCAGGGTGCAGAATTTATAGCCATGCTTCTGATCATAGTTTATGTCGGGGCGGTGGCTGTTTTGTTCTTGTTTGTAGTGATGATGCTTGACGTTGATTTTGCTACACTGAAGGCGGGGATGGCTCGATATATTCCCTTGGGACTACTTATCGGGCTGGTCTTTCTCCTGATATTGGGATTAGAATTTACGGATTGGAATAGTTCGGCCATTGCTCCAGAGATGCGTCAGGCAATTCAGCCAGGCGAAGTTCAAAATACCGTTGCCCTTGGTAATGTGATCTACACCGATTACGTGTTCCTGTTTCAAATTGCCGGTTTAATCCTTTTGGTTGCCATGATAGGAGCAATTGTATTGACTCACCGAAAACGTGAAGGGGTCAAGAAACAGGATGTAGTTTCACAGATGTATCGGGATTCTAAAAAAGCTGTAACACTGGAGGATGTCCCCTCTGGAAAGGGCCTGTCATGATTGGGCTGGAACACTATCTTGTCGTTGCCGCTGTCCTGTTTGTTACAGGGGTTTTCGGAATATTTTTAAATCGGAAGAACGTAATAATCATTTTAATGTCAATTGAACTGATTTTGCTTGCGGTAAATATCAATTTGGTATCTTTTTCAGTTTATCTGCAGGATATGGTCGGGCAAGTGTTCGCCATGTTTGTATTGACGGTTGCTGCTGCTGAGGCAGCAATCGGATTGGCCATATTGGTTTGCTTCTTCCGAAACCGGAAATCTATTTCCGTTGACGATGTTAGCCTGTTGAAGGGGTAATCCAATGGAGTTGATAATTCTCTTCAGTCCCTTGCTTGGTGCCGTTCTAAGTGGTTTTGGTCATCACATTTTCGGCGAAAAGATGGCGATATATTCTGCCACCGGATTGCTGTTTTTATCGGCAGTTTTAAGCTGGTTTATATTCTTTACCTTTAACGGTGAAACCCAAGTTACCCAGATATTCACCTTCATTGCGAGTGACAGTTTTGTATCCAACTGGTCAATCAGGCTGGACCGGTTAACTGCTATCATGTTGGTGGTTGTCACTACTGTATCTGCCCTTGTTCATCTTTACAGTGTTGGGTATATGCATGGGGATCCCCAATGGAAAGAACATGAAAGTTACAAACCCAGGTTCTTTGCATACCTGTCCTTTTTCTCCTTTGCCATGCTGGCATTGGTAACTTCGAACAACCTGATTCAATTGTTTTTCGGCTGGGAGGGAGTTGGCGTTGCCTCGTACCTTCTAATCGGGTTCTATTATCGAAAACCTTCGGCCAACGCTGCAGCCATCAAGGCATTTATTGTCAATAGAGTTGGCGATTTCGGTTTTGCTTTGGGTATATTTGCCCTTTTTGCCCTTACCGATTCAGTTATGCTTGATGATATTTTTGATCAGGCTTCGAGTCTTTCCCAAAGAACCATTCCCTTCTTATGGATGGAGGTTAATGCGGCAGAACTTGCTGGTATCCTTCTGTTTGTCGGGGCAGCCGGAAAATCAGCACAGTTGTTTTTGCATACCTGGCTACCGGATGCCATGGAAGGCCCAACACCGGTTTCAGCATTAATTCATGCCGCAACGATGGTTACGGCAGGTGTATTCCTAATTTGCCGGATGTCTCCCCTTTATGAATTTGCTCCAGTTGCTTTAGCAGTAATCACAATTATCGGTGCCATTACGGCTCTCTTTGCTGCCAGTGTAGGACTGGTTCAAAATGACATAAAAAGGGTAATTGCCTATTCGACCTGTTCCCAGCTGGGATACATGTTTGCTGCGGCCGGAGTGGGGGTTTATCAAGCTGCCATGTTCCATCTGTTTACGCACGCTTTCTTTAAGGCTCTGCTGTTTTTGGGTGCTGGGTCAGTAATTCATGCCATGCACCACGAGCAGGATATGCGTAATTACGGAGGGCTTCGATCAAAGATACCAATAACCTTCTGGACCATGATGATAGGAACAATGGCCATAACGGGTTTGGGGGTACCATTGACTCAGATTGGATTCGCCGGGTTCCTCTCCAAGGATGCAATTGTTGAATCTACCTTTGCGGCAAGTAGCGATTCGGGACTTCTGGCATTCATTCTATTGCTTGTAGCAGCTGTCATGACCAGTTTTTACTCCTGGCGATTGATTTTCATGACCTTTTTTGGTCCCCAGAAGGGTAATTCAGATACCCATGCCCATGCGCATGAGTCGCCATGGTCGATGCTAGTTCCTTTGATTGTATTGGCCTTGGGGTCAATCTTTGCTGGGGTTATCTGGTACCCAGAGTTTTTTGGTTATTATGTTGAGGAGTTTTTTGGTCCTTCCGTGTTGGTAGGTCCAGAAAACAATGTCCTCCATGATGCTCATTATGTCCCGGGCTGGGTAAAGGCATCACCATTCATTGCCATGGTGCTTGGTTTTGGTTTGTCCTGGCTCTTTTATATTAAATCCCCTGATATTCCTGCTGCCCTGGCTCGCTCCCAACGACCACTTTATTTGTTTTTGCTAAACAAGTGGTATTTTGACGAATTGTATGAGGTTGCTTTGGTCCGGCCGGCCAAGTGGTTGGGAACTTTCCTCTGGAAAGTAGGAGATGGCCTGGCAATTGATGGAATTCTTCATCTGGTCGCCAAACGGAGCGTGCCGGCCCTGACCCAACTAGCCGTAAAATTACAATCAGGCTACCTGTTCCATTATGCCTTGATGATAGTTTTGGGGATGGGATTAATTGTAATTTATGTAACACTGTTTGGGGGTAGTTGATTATGAACAACCTTCTTACGGTAATCACCTTTACCCCATTGATCGCAGCCCTGATCATGATGTTTTTTATCAGGGGCGAGGAAGCAGCCGCGACCAAGAACATTAAACTATTGGCTCTGGTTGCAACAGGAGCGACGTTCGTGATTTCCCTGTTTTTGATTCTGGGTTTTGAACCTAATCAAGAAGGGTTTCAATTTGTCGAGGAATATGCCTGGCTACTTGGGCTGGAATATAAAATGGGTGTGGATGGAATAAGTGTATTGTTCATAGTTCTGACTACTTTCTTGATGCCAATTACCGTCCTTGCATGCTGGAAGGTGGAATATCGAATTAAGGAATTCATGATTTCCTTCCTGATTCTTGAAACATTCATGATCGGCGTGTTTTGTTCCCTGGATCTTGTTCTGTTTTACTTCTTTTTTGAAGCCGGATTGATCCCCATGTTTCTGATTATCGGGATCTGGGGTGGGGAACGCAAACTCTACGCGACGTTCAAATTTTTTCTTTACACCCTTCTTGGATCCATACTCATGCTGATTGCAATGATCTACATGTGGGTAGATGCCGGGACCACTGATATTGAAGTACTCCTTAACCATGAGTTTTCATATCTTCCTCTATCTATCTTGGGTTGGGAACTCGTGGGTGGTATTCAGTCGTTGTTATGGCTTGCGTTCTTTGCCTCCTTCGCAGTCAAACTTCCAATGTGGCCTTTTCATACCTGGTTACCAGATGCCCATGTTGAAGCTCCAACAGGGGGGTCAGTGATTCTGGCTGCTATCCTTTTGAAAATGGGTGGCTATGGATTTCTTCGGTTCAGCCTGCCAATGTTTCCGATCGCTTCGGATATTTTTTCGGATTTCGTGATTTGGCTCAGTGTCATTGCCATAATCTATACTTCTCTTGTGGCCATGATGCAGGAGGATATCAAAAAACTGATTGCCTATTCATCCGTAGCACACATGGGTTTTGTTACCATCGGGATTTTTTCATTTACCCATCAGGGTTTGGAAGGAGCAATATTTCAAATGCTGTCCCATGGCCTGATCTCTGGAGCATTGTTCCTTTGTGTAGGTGTTGTTTACGATCAGATGCATACGAGACAAATTGACGATTATGGTGGGTTGGTCATCAGGATGCCGGTTTATGCACTCGGGTTTATGTTTTTTACCCTGGCGAATGTTGGCCTTCCAGGGACAAGTGGTTTTGTAGGTGAGTTCTTGACCTTGACAGGTATTTTTCAGGTAAATACCTGGGCCGCCTTTTTTGCCGCAACAGGTGTTATTCTCTCAGCCGCATATGCCTTGTGGGTATTCCGCCGAGTTGTCTTGGGAGATCTGATAAAAGCTTCACTTGCCAGTGTCACAGATCTGAGTGGGCGAGAGAAACTCGTTTTTGCTCCCTTGATCATTATGACCCTTTTATTGGGTGTTTATCCTTCATTGGTTACTGATATTACTGGACCAGCCGTTATGGAATTAAAAAATCATGTCCTGGCTTCCCTGCCGAATTGATGGTTATATGACTTTAGTGAATAAAAATGTTCCCAAGTGATTTGACAACAATATTGCCTGAATTGGTCTTGGCATCCTATGGGCTGGCAGCTTTGATGTGGGCTGTCTTTTCCAATTCCCCGAAGACAGGTACTGCATTGGTGTGGCTTACAAGTATATTTCTTGTAGGTTTAAGTTTATGGATTGGATTGGCAACCACAGGTACGAAACAGGCCTTTGGCGGTGCATTTGTTGACGATGGGTTTTCCAGATTTGCCAAAGTTATCATAGCCCTTTCCTCGGCAGTCGTTCTCCTTCTGAGCCAGGATTACCTGAATCGAGAAAGAATTCTGAAGTTTGAATTCCCCATACTCGTTGTTTTTGCGGTATTGGGTATGATGATAATGGTTTCGGCCCACGGGGTGATGGTCTTGTATATGGGCTTAGAACTTCAGTCCTTGTCCCTTTATGTCCTTGCTGCTTTTCACCGAAACTATTCAAAATCCACCGAAGCGGGTTTGAAGTATTTTGTTCTTGGCGCTCTGTCTTCTGGATTACTTCTCTACGGTGCTTCATTAACCTACGGGTTTTCAGGTACAACCTTGATGAGTGGTATATCGGAAGCAATTTCAAATGGTGAAACCTCAGTAGGATTGCTGTTTGGCTTGGCTTTCCTGATTGTGGGCTTGGCCTTTAAGGTTTCAGCGGCTCCGTTTCATATGTGGGCACCAGATGTTTACGAGGGTGCCCCGACACCAGTAACCCTCTTGCTGGCCACTGCCCCAAAGGTTGCGGCCATGATCCTGTTTGCCAGGCTGTTGATGGAAGCATTTGGCCCAGTCTCAAATGACTGGCAAATTATTGTTGGTGGTATTGCATTTGTATCCATGTTCCTAGGCTCCATTGCTGCAATCGGACAAGTCGATATCAAGCGTCTGATGGCCTATTCCTCAATTGCCCATATGGGTTATGCATTGATGGGCATTGCCTCAGGAACAGAAAATGGATTTCAGGCCATGTTGATTTACATGGTGATTTATACCATCATGAATTTGGGAACTTTTGCCTTTATCCTCTCAATGCGGAAGGGAGGCAGGCCGGTCTCCGACATTTATTCTCTGGGTTTATACTCAAGACAAGCTCCAGTAAAGGCCTTTTCCCTACTTCTATTGCTTTTCTCACTGGCTGGAATCGTACCGTTGGTCGGCTTCTTTGCCAAATTATATGTATTTTTGGCAGTTATTGAAGTTGGTATGTATTGGTTGGCTTTAGGCGGAGCAATCGCCTCGGTAATTGGAGCTTACTACTATTTGCGACTGGTTTACTTTATGTATTTTGGTGAACCAGGAGAAAAGCTTGATGATACCATGCCAAGAACTTCAATGATTACGCTTGTTCTTTCTGGTGTCTTTGTGATTGTTGGTGTAGCTAATTTATTTGGAATCATTGATATCAGCCAAGCTGCCACAGGTATGTTATTCAACTAGGATAGGGTCTTGGAGAGTAACTACGAGATCCGTATCTTTGACAAATTGGAAAGTACCAATTCAGAAGCAGTAAATCACATCACTGGTTATACCAAACCCATATGGATCTGGACCAGAACCCAGACCAAGGGAAAAGGTCGGGCTGGTCGAGCCTGGCACTCTGGTTCAAGAAACTTTTTTGCAACATATCTTCAAAAAACCGATGAATCATTAAGGCTTATCCCTCTAAGATCATTTTTGGCAGGGTTGGCTCTTCTTGAAACATTATGCTATTTCACCGAGGGAAAGCATACTTTTTTTTTGAAATGGCCGAATGATGTCATTTTGATGAGGAAAAAAGTGGGAGGTGTCCTGCTTGAAAGTGTTAATCAGGCTGGTGTTAATTTTTTGATTACCGGATTCGGGGTCAATCTGCATGAGGTTCCTGCGTTGGAAGATGTTCCTACCAGAAAACTCGATCCAGGAGGGATTGCTCAGCTAACCGGTTTTGACATTTCCAGGAAGGAATTTCTCGATAAATTGGCTGGCGGAGTTATAAAATTTGAGGAGGTCTACCAATCGCAGGGTTTTTTGCGTATTCGTGCTTTATGGTTAGAACATGCTTTTGATTTAGGAAAAAAAATTCGGTTCTGGAATGGTAAGGAAGAAACCAAAGGGGTTTTTGATGGAATTGATAAACAAGGTAGGGTTATCGTATCAACCCATCTTGGTAAAAAGGTCTTTGCGGCCGGAGATATGTTTTTTGAGGAATCTATAAGTGCTATTGGCAATTGATGTTGGAAATACAAATACCGTATTTGCGATTTTTGATGGTGAACGGGCAATCGAGAGTTGGCGGTGTTCAACATTTCCTGGTAGAACTAGTGATGAGTACTACGTTTGGTTGGAACCCCTGATTGGTTTGAAAGCAGACATAAGTGACATTGAAGCAGTCATTATATCTTCCGTGGTACCGGGAGTTCAATTTAATCTTGAACAGCTTTGCCAGAGATATTTTGCAACTGAGCCTCTAATTGTAGGTTCAGAAAATTGCCGATTGCCAGTAGAAGTCAGAATAGATCCTGGGGTCAAGGTTGGAGCTGACAGGTTAGTCAACACGGTAGGAGCCTTTGACCAATATGGTGGGGATTTGATTGTGGTTGATTTCGGCACTGCTACAACTTTTGATGTTGTTGATAAGGATGGGGCTTATATAGGGGGTGTTATTTCCCCGGGGATTGATCTCTCGATGAGGGCTTTACATGAAGCTGCCGCTGCTCTCCCACAAGTAGGTGTAGAAAAACCCCAAACGATCATAGGAAAAAATACTTTGGATTGTATGCACTCGGGTATTTTCTGGGGCTATATTAGCCTTGTTGAAGGGATATGCAGAAGAATTTCCAAGGAGCAGGGAAGAAATTTAAAGGTAATTGGTACAGGCGGATATTCGATTGTTCTGGCACAAGCCAACCACTTATTTGACAAGCTTAATGTCGAACTAACAATTCACGGGCTCTCCGTCATTTACAATTTTAATAGAAATGGATCTTATGACAAAACCTAGGTTGATATATCTTCCCTTTGGAGGGGCCGGTGAAATAGGCATGAACATGTATGTCTATGGGTATGGTACCAAGGGTAAAGAAAGGTTCATTGTCGTTGATACTGGTGTTTTATTCCCTGATTTGGAAACAGCCCCAGGGGTAAACCTGATACTGCCTGATTATTCTTGGTTATTAGAAAGAAAATCCCAAGTTGAAGCCATATTCTTGACCCATGGCCATTTGGATCATGTGGGAGCAGTATCGTTTATTACTCAGGATTTGAATGTTCCAGTCTATGCAAGAGATTTCTCCAAACAAATTGCCTTGGATCGTGTTAAGGAATATGGTGGGAATAATAATCTTTTTCATACTGCCGAAACCTATCCAGAGACAATCAGTGCAGGGCCATTTCAAGTATCTTATCTTCCAATCTCCCATTCAATCCCTGAATCCTCAAGTTTAATTATTGATACACCTGCTGGGAGGATAGTTCATACCGGGGATTTCAAAATTGATCACAACCCGATCATCGGCGATCCATTTGATGAGGATATATGGGAGGAAATTTCCAATGAAAAAATCTTGGCCTTAGTTTGTGATTCTACCAACGCCCTAAATGTTGGGGCAGGAAGATCCGAGTCAAATCTTGGTCCGAATTTGATGAACCTCATTGAGGAATGCGAGGGTATGGTAATAGCGACAACTTTTGCTTCCCATATTGCCAGGATTTACCAAATTTCCCTAGCAGCAGAGCATTGTGAACGTTTTGTCGTTCTTCTAGGAAGAGCAATGAACAGGATGGTAAATCTTGCCCTTGAAGTAGGTATTTTGGTGGATCTACCAAACATAATTTCGATAGGTGAGGCCCGAAACCTGCCAAGAAACAGCTTGGTTGTTTTGGCAACCGGTAGCCAGGGGGAAGGGAGAGCAGCGACTGCTCAATTATCAAGAGGAGGTTCATTCAAGGGAATCAAAGTGAAAAGGGGAGATACGCTAATTTATTCCTCAAAAACCATTCCTGGTAATGAAGTACCCGTTAGCAAGATTCAAAACCGATTTGCAGAATTGGGAGTCGATGTTATTGATGATACTTCGGGTCTATACCATGTATCAGGACATCCAAATATATCAGATCTTGAGAAACTCCATAAACTTGCAAATCCAAATTTGGTCATCCCAATGCATGGCGATTACAGGCATTTGAAAAAGCATGCAGAAATAGCAATAAATTCAGGATTTAAAGCCCTCGTTGTACCTAATGGTTCCAAGATAGATATTCTTCGTGAGGAGGTTTTAAGGGAGGAAAAAGAAAAAATTGGGAAGTTGTGTATTGATGGGAATCTATTGCTGGATTTCAATGATAATTCCATAAGTGAAAGGCTGAAAATGGCCCAAAATGGCCATGTTTCTGTTTATCTTAAAAATAAATCTAACGGGTTTACGAGGGAAGGAATTAGTGTTCAGGTCTCGGGTTTACATACCGAAACATTTGAAGAATTTGAAAATGAACTGAAATCGAAAATTTTATCCAATTTAAACCAAGTTTCCGTCCAAAAACTTACGCGAGAATCTGAATTCAAGAATATGGTAGCAAAGTCTGTTAAACGATTCTGTGTCGATTACTTCGGAAAAAGTCCCGTGATAAAGGTTGTTTTTTCAAAAATTTAATTTGGGCAAAATTAGAAAAAATCACTCAAAATCATAGAATGCGAAAGCGGGTGTCCTGCCCTCAAATCCCCTGTTTTTAGGATTTCCAGGATTTATTTTGGTCTTTTTTGATTCCTTTTTACTTTTTTGCTTGGTATTTCGATCAAATTCTTCAGTTGTTGCTTGAGTAACTTCGACGGGAAGTGATTCGCCTGAAGAACTTAGGTCTGAAATGTTATCCACATCACTTTCAGCATTATGTCTAGGCTTCCTTCTAGGTAAATCCTTTTTGCGGTAAGACCATCTTCTCCTAACTGGTTTCCTAGGGTTGGTTTCTGGATTGTCCTCAGGTAATTCCACTGATTGTTTATTTTCAGGACTGGTCTCTGTAACAATATTGGTTTCATTTTTGACTTGAAGTAAATCCTTGGCCTTTCTTACCTTGGGAGAACTGCTTTTTCCCTTCCGCTTTGATTTGGGGTTAGATTCATTTTCTTCGAAGGGTGAATCCTCATTTTCTTCGGCAGTTCTTTGTTCTTGGGTATTCATATCCGTGGCTTTTCCCCGGGAGTTTTGCAGGTCTTCATCAATAGGAATAATTTTCAATGATTGAGACCTTCCTTTAAGTACAATTTTATATTTATTTAAAGGTTGGGACATAAGGCTTTCAATATTGCCAAGGGAGCTGAGTTCTTTCTTGCTACACAATGTAACAGAAGTTCCCTTGTTACCAGCACGACCCGTCCTTCCAATTCTATGTATGTAATCCTCAGGATTGGATGGTACATCAAGGTTTATGACATGGGACACCAATGGTATATCCAATCCCCTCGAAGCAACATCTGAAGCAATAAGGAACTGAATATCTCCGTTCCGAAAATTGGTCAAGGCTTCGGTCCGTGCCGTTTGGGTATGGTCTCCGTGGATGGATTCACTTTTGTACCCATGGTATTTCATGGATTTTTGTAAAATATCAACATTGTTTTTGGTGTTGCTGAAGATAATGGCGTTGGAAAGATCATCACCAAAATTTGTAATGATTTTTCTGAGGATAGTTCTCTTTTTTTTGAATACTTCTCTTGAATCGCTTGATTCGACGAGATAGACGAGTTGTTCAATATCATCTGATACCGAGGCTCTGGGACTGACTTCAATTCGCAAGGGATCTGTCAGGAAATTATCACCAAGCTTTTCAATTTCAGGATTCATGGTTGCAGAGAAAAATAAAGTCTGCCTTAGTGGTGATGTTCTTGAACAGATCATTTCAACCTGGGGAATAAATCCTTCGTCGAGCATTCTATCCGCCTCATCAATGACCAGGAACTGTATGCCATGAAGCATCACATTCTGCCGCTCCAGATGATCATAAATTCTTCCCGGGGTTCCAATAATGATATCAACACCGACACTAAATGCTTTTTTTTGCTCCTGATAGGATGTTCCACCAATGATCAATGTACTTGATAATTTGATTTCCTTGGAGAGTTCGTTGTAATTTTCCTCTATTTGGGCGGCTAGTTCTCTTGTGGGGGTAAGAATCAAGCCTCTTGGCATTCTGGCTTTTGCTTTACCTTCGGCTAGCCTCTTGATTAACGGAATTAGGAATGCGGCTGTTTTCCCGCTTCCTGTTTGGGCTATGCCTAAAATATCCCGGCCGTTGATGGCAGGTTCTATTGTATGTGCTTGAATTTCTGTTGGTTTATCATAACCTAGTGTTTCAATGGCATTTAAAACTTTGGTATCTAAGCCAAAATCCTTAAAAGTTTTCATTTGTTTTCCCTTGTGTAGATTTGATGTACCCCTTTTTTGCCTTAAATTGATGAAAAAAGGAACATGGGGGTTGAGTGAATAATTTTAGCATGAGTTGATTTAGTTAGGATAGGATTGAGAAATGGACTTTGGAATTGGAGGTAAATGGGCAATTGTTTGTGCTTCGACTAAAGGTCTAGGTTTTGGGTGTGCCCAAGCACTCGCTGAAGAAGGTGTCAACCTTGTAATTAATGGGCGAGGAAAAGAAAGTTTGCTTGCCTCCGGGAGTAAAATCAGATCTAAATTTGGGGTTGAAGTTGTTGAAATTCAAGGTGATGTCACAACGGAGGAAGGAAGAAAGAAACTCTTTGAGGCCTGTCCCAATCCCGATATAGTCGTTAACAATGCAGCCGGTCCGAAGGCTGGCATGTGGACTGATTGGAAGCGAGAAGATTTTATTTCAGCCTTTGACAGTAATTTGCTTGCACCAATTGAAATGATGAAATTAGCCCTCCCCAAAATGATAGATAAGGGGTGGGGAAGGGTAGTAAACATTACCTCACAATCTGTTAAGGCCCCGATACCGGTATTGGGTTTATCGAATACTGCCAGGGCCGGGCTTACTGGTTTTGTTGCAGGAACTTCCAGACAAGTTGCCCAATATGGAGTTACCATAAACAATCTCCTTCCTGGTATCCACGCAACGGATAGAGCTGTTTACCTTGATGAAGAAACAGCCCAAATATCAGGTATGACACGGGAAGCAGCAGCAAATGAGCGAAAAAAAACCATTCCCGCTCGCCGTTATGGGGAAATTGAAGAATTTGGTGCAGCCTGTGCATTTTTATGTTCCCAACAAGCCAGTTTTATCGTTGGTCAAAACCTGTTGATTGATGGTGGGGCAGTTAACGCAACAATATAGGTTAGGTATCAATAAAATCTTTCTACACTTACTAACCGAATGGGGTCTGGGGTTGCCCCAGATAAAGGATTTCAATTCTGCAAGGATTTATCTATACTCCTGCGGCATGACATAGTGGCGTGTCCGCATCATGACACGCTTCGTGACCATATTTTGGTCAATACCAGCCCTGATAATCCCTGAAATCAGGATGCTGACTCCAGCTTTTCAGAAATCATTTTTTCAATCAGCGATGACCGGGGAAGACCTTGGCGTTTGGCCTGCTTGTCAAGGCTATTTACAACCCGTAAGGGGAGCTTTAGATACACCCGTTTGGTTTGTGGGTTCAGGGGTTGTGCCGTGGACCAATCCACATAATCATCAATATCTTCGCCAGCATCAAACTTGGCATCAAATTCTTCAGCTGTGATCATTTTCTTCATAACTTTTGATCTCCTTCTTTCGGGCTCGGCGAACGGAAATAATGCGGGTGATCTCGCTATCCTCACCACGCCGGGTCCAGACAGCTGTCCAAAACTTGTCCCCGCACCTCATCTCTTGACTTTCCTTCAATCTCCAGCAATCCAAGGTCGGACCAAGCTTGGCCTCATTTGCCACGCTTTTATTTTGATCATACTCAAAAATCATAAGACATATTTGGAATAATTACCCTGGTTAACGGGGGGGTGCTTATGATTGGGAAGCGGTCAATTTAGAATTAAGGGATAAGCCAACATTAACAGGCATTAAATTGCAATAGGGCAATATGGTTAGCGGATGGTTTTATAATAAGTTCAAAGGTTGGTAATGAATGGTTTGTCCTTAAAACCAGTTAGAAAACAAATTTCAAGAATGCCAATAGGGGGTAACAATTTGGAATTCTTGAAAGAGATTCTTGACCAAGTTGACCAAATTGTATTTTAATCCACTGAATACAGCTCTATGGGCCAATGAAAAACGGGATAAAGTATTATTTCCAATTCATTTTTCAAAAATGAACGCTCGGGTCGGGATAGAACTAGGAAATTTCTTCGGAAATTTACTAATAAACCGATACTATAAAATCAGAGGTATAGTATAGAGTATTACATAACCAGATAAAGGGACACAGGATGCGTATTTTTATTGTTTCATTATTGCTGGTCTTAATGGCGACAGGTTCGGTTGCTTCAGATGACTTTTCTGATTACGAGCGTTTCCAGTTATAGACTGGCTGCCAACCTGTTAATTTATTGGTCACCCTTCAAACGAGTAAAACAGAGATTGATCTCACCGAGGAAGCGGTAGAAATCGCTACAAGAAGTCGTTTGCGATCCGCCCGTTTGTATGCCGGCGAACGGACTGGTGTAGCTATATTTGTAACCGTTCATGTTGTTGGTGTTGCCTTCAATATTGATGTTGGATTAAATAAAATTCTTGTTGATCTGGAGTTTGCCGGGAGAGAGGGGATCGGAACTACCTGGGAAACAGTTTTTACTGGAACACATGGTAATGATTCCAATTACATCCTGACGTCAGTATCGCAATTGATTGATGAATTTCTTGACGAATATCTGCGGGTGAATGCCGATGCTTGCTAGACCAGGGTTGTCAATTGACAATCCTGCAGCTCCCCACTGCTGGAACCCAAGCTGCCTGGCGAGTGATGCCACTCCTCTATCCTGCCATTGTGAATTGATTTGTCAAACCACACTGCTATATTATACTGTAATGAATAAAGAACCGGATAATCGCGAACTTGCCCAGCAAGTTGAGTTTCTGAAGAAGGATTATGAGATTATGCAAACGGATATCCAGGCCACGCTGGAAGTCATGAAATCAGATATTCATGGCACGCTGGAAACCATGCGGGCTGATAGTGCCAAACGCGATACGGCCTTGGCTAATCTTTCCACCGAGTTCGCCAAACGCGAAACGCGCTTGATCCTGACCATTATCGGCGTTATCCTGTTCGCCATAACCATTCAGAGCTTCGTCCTGAACTGAGCCACCCCTTCATCTTCCCTTTTGGCCCATTTCCCTGGGCCCATAATCCCCTATTATGTTAAGTAGGAATTTTTGTCTGGAAGGGCGTTTTGTTCCATTCTGGTGGGGGTTCCAGGCGTTTTAAAGAAAATTCGTCTGGGCCCGGATAGAACAGCTAACCGCAAATAGTCGTTTTAGCTAGTTTTGGTGGAATGGATGTTTGTCCCCTGTTCATAGGTATTCGGATCATTCATGGCCGAATTGGTTAGTGGATTTTGCTAGATCATCTATCTTGGGGGTATTTCGACTAGGGCCTGATACCCTGTTGCACTCTGCAGAAACTTATATCCGGATATTTTCTGGCTTAAAATATCGGTGGTTTTCAGGATGAGCGGGTAATCTCTTCCAAGTGAGCCTGCATGTAAGTCCGCAGGACCGCATTGATGCGAGTCTGATAGCCCTTCCCCTGGGTCTTGAAGAAATCAACAACATCCGCATCCAGCCGCAGGGATACGGGTTGCTTGGGTCGTGGCATTTCAACCTGGGCCCGGGACCAGTCCAAAATCCCTTCCTCGGGATCGGGAATTGGTTCCATGCGATCCAGGGCCTCCCAGTCGGTTTCACCCTTGGTCCGGAGTGCTTCCTCCAGGGTCATATGTCTGATATTTTCCTTGGTCATTTTTTCCTAACTTACGAGCAGTAATGATCCGTTTTTTGACCCTCGATGGGTCCATACTACCATGATCGCCCGCCCGTCTAGTTCTCCTATGGTTACCCAGCGTTTCTCGCCCCGATAATCTGATGGGACATGTTCCACCTGGGTGTTGTTGAAAATTTTAATTGCATCCTTGAAATCAAGCTTATGCTTTTCCAGGTTCGTAAGACGTTTGTTTTCGTCCCACTCGAATTCCTCTTTCATGTTTATATATCCTTTTAATCCTAGGGCAATTTTTCATTTTATATCTCCGCTATTTAGTGTTATAAAAGTAAGTATATACAATATGTCAGCATATCAATCCTGCCAAAATCAAATTGTCATTGCTTCCTGGTTAGGAAAATACAGGATGAATTGGAACAATTTGCAAAAAAACATCTTTGTTTGAAAAGGGATAAAAGGTCAGGATCCCACTATTATGCTTTTTAATTGTTCTTCGTGTTAATCAGGGGGAGCGATAACAGGGCTATCGCTTTTGAAATTATTTTATATCAATTTATACTTAATTTACCCATGGAGATGATTCCCTTAAGCCATTTTGGGTAAATTTCTGTGATTTTATGTCTCGAAATGTTGTTTGCTGTGAAAATATCGTAGCAAAACAGGGGACACACCATCTGAAAATTTTCAAAAGCGATAGCCCTGGGAGCGATAAAGTCAAAAACAACATGTTTCCGCCCAGATCCCCACTTGGGGATCCCAGGAAAGTAGTTGTCAGGGTTATCGTAATCACTGATATGATAATAATTGATTTCATTTTCGAAATCCTTTCTAGTTAAAATTGTTGGAAAATGGGTTTGCCCGACATCTTTTTTTCTTCTATAGGGGGCCGATTTATTTATAGATGACCTATCGGGAGTTATCCTTTAGGAGCCCAATTTTCTTCTATAGGAACCACCAATACAAAAGTTGTATCAGGATCACAGGTTTTTGATCGCGGATCAGGGAATAAATTGTAATCTTGACTTTGCTGAATTATTTAATACCCATTAAATTAGTCGGGAATAAAATTAATTTGAAATCTTAGGATTGTGGCAAGATTAGAACTAAAGGGAATTAACCGAACTCTGGGGGGTAAGCAGGTATTAGATAATAT
The DNA here is from genome assembly GCA_963668325.1 of Paracoccaceae bacterium. GTDB lineage: Bacteria > Pseudomonadota > Alphaproteobacteria > Rhodobacterales > Rhodobacteraceae > MPNP01. The sequence goes on along the minus strand of OY764222.1, from coordinate 3,011,127 downwards.
ATCGCTAACTCTTAAGGCTGGGGAGTTGACATGCCTGTTGGGCCCATCAGGTTGTGGTAAAACGACAACCTTAAGGATTGTTGCGGGTGTTGACCGGCAAGACTCAGGGGAGGTCTTGATTGATGGTCAGATGATTTCAAATCAGAAAGTACATATTGTTCCTGAAAAAAGATCAGTTGGACTTCTTTTTCAGGATTTTGCCCTTTTTCCTCACCTTACGGTCGAAGAGAATATCGCTTTTGGTCTCATCGGAAGAGGGTCAAACCGTAAGGAAAGAATTACCGAACTATTACATCGGGTTAACCTTGAACCCTTGCGAAAAAAATACCCTCACCACCTTTCGGGAGGGGAACAACAAAGGGTTGCCCTGGCTAGGGCTCTGGCTCCCAAACCCAAAATAATGTTATTGGATGAACCTTTTTCCAACCTGGATGACAGATTAAGGGATTTCGTTCGGGAAGAAACCATAAACATTCTAATGGAAGAGAAGGTCGCAGTTCTGCTCATAACACATGAACCATCCGAAGCAATGCGTATGGCTGATGAAATCGTGTTGATGAAAGAGGGAAGAATTGTCCAGACCGGTTCACCCTACGATCTCTATAATTTTCCCGAAAACCGTGATGTGGCTTCTTTCTTCTCTGATTTGAATGTTCTTCATGGGGTCGTTAAAAATTCAGAAATAAATACACCCTTCGGGAAATTTGCGACACCTGAATTTAAGGATGGGGCAGATGTTGAAGTTATAATTCGTCCACAGTTCATGAGAATCGATTTTGACAGAAAAGGCAAAGGACCTTTACCAACCACTGAGGATGGCGTTCCTGTTCTGGGTACAGTTGAAAAGGCCCGTTATATGGGAAACTCAAGTTTGGTAGAATTTAGGATGGAGAATGACAAATCTTTGCTTAAAGCTTCGGTACCCTCTGTTTTCTTACCGAAACCCGGAGCCAGGATGTGGTTAAGTTTGAAACGAAGCAAATGTTTCCTCTTTCCCTGTATTACACAGACACAGTTGGCTGATCCCTATAAAGAAAATATAGCCACTGAACAGAGCAAAACAGATTTCCCTTCAATTACCTGAATTATCTTAATCGTTCTACTTTTTATATAAAACGAAAGGTATGGTTTGGTGAAATCTGTCCTTCGATTTTCTTGAATACAAACAGGATTTAGTTTATATCAGATATACATGGGTGAAGAAGCCCTAATTGAAACTGGAGTGTAGTAATGTTGAACAATATTGGGATTCCTGGATTATTGTTGATCACAATTGTTGTATTGGTACTTTTTGGTCGTGGCAAGATTGCCGGACTCATGGGCGAAGTTGGTAAAGGATTCTCGTCCTTCAAAAGAGGGCTGAAGGAAGGTCAGGAAGAAATTACTTCCGAAGGCGAAAAAGAAAAAGAATCATAAAATTTTGTAAAGACTATTGTGTTTGACTTAGGATGGGGTGAAATCCTACTGGTTGGAGTTGTAGCTTTAATTGTGGTCGGTCCACAAGAACTACCTCGAATGTTCAAAGCAATCGGCCAGGTCATTGGACGAATGAGGGGGATGGCCCGAGAATTTCAGCGAGCTATGGATAGCGCAGCTAATGAAACTGGGGTCAAGGATCTTTCTACCGGTATTAAAGCAGCAACATCGCCAAAACAGTTGGGTTTGGATAAGTTCAATGAACTCGCCGACAGAGTAACCGATGGCCTGAATATTCCTGACAATAAAATCATGTCTACAGCCCTGAATAAGCCACCACCAAAAAAGAAACCTTTGCAAAAGAAAGAACAAACCCCAACCGTTGCGAGTTCAAAAATAATTGAAGAGCCAGAAAACTCGGGTAAAGACCGTAAACATGCAGGAGACCCTGAACCAATCACTTCCGATGATAAACGAGAGGAGATTGATTTGACTTCTGACCCCAAAGCGGGTGAAACAGGTAACCATGAAAATCAAAACCTCTCGGTTCATTAAGATTAGGTCATGCCTGACCAGGAAGACATCGAAAGTACCAAAGCCCCGCTAATTGAGCACCTAGCTGAACTCAGGAAAAGGCTGATCCACTGTGTTTTGGCCTTTTTGGTTTGTATGGTTGTCAGTTTTGCTTTTTGGGAACCGATTTTCAACTTTCTAACTGAACCTATCTGCAGTGCACTTTTAGCCAGAGGGCAGCAATGTAACCTTATCCTGATAAAATTACAGGAAGGTTTTTTTGTCGCTGTCAGGATTTCCTTTATGGGTGGTTTTATCCTGAGTTTTCCCTATCTTGGCTTTCAATTGTGGCGGTTTGTTGCTCCAGGCCTGTACAAGAATGAAAAGAGTGCATTCTTGCCATTCATGATTGCCTCACCTTTCATGTTTTTACTTGGTGCATCATTTGCCTTCTTTATTGTCATCCCCCTGGCCTTCAATTTCTTCCTGAGTTTCCAACAGGAAAGTACCTTGACAGTAGCTCCCTCAACGGAGATTGTCCTTATTGAAGAACAAAATGCCATACAGGAAGAACAAAAAAAGCCCAAGAAGGATAATCAATCCCAGCAAGAGGAAGTGGAATCTGACGAAATTGATCTAGATATTGATATCCTTGCCGATGGCAAAGAAATAATTGCCGATGTGGGAGTAACTTTCCAAGGGTCGGTTGCTGAATATTTAACCCTGACGATTAAATTCATCCTCGCCTTCGGGGTGTGTTTTCAACTCCCGGTATTATTGACCCTGATGGGGAAGGCCGGTCTGGTTACTGGCAAGGGTTTAGCGGGCTTTCGGAAATATGCCGTTGTTTGTATTTTGGTTCTGGCTGCCGTCGTAACCCCTCCCGATGTAATTACCCAAGTCATTTTATTTGTGGCAGTATACGGTTTGTATGAAATTTCAATCTGGTTGGTGAAAAGAGTGGAAAAGAAAAGAGATCAAGAATATGCCAAGGAAGGGATACTTTTTGATGAGGACGAGGAAGAGTCTTAAGAGGTAAGCAGTCGAATTTGCCAATGTTTGGGAGATTTACTCTACGGAATGACCAAATACGATGATTGATAAGGAATTGATAGATCAAGTTGCCAGGATTGCAAAAGTAGCAGAAAGGTTGTCACCAACCCCTCAAAAAAAACCAGATTTTGCTGTAACAGATGCGTTTGTTTGGAGAATTAATCCTGATATTCTTCATCCGGTTGAAAGAGTAAACAGGGTAGGGCTAGATCTACTTTTGGGTATCGATAGAACCAAGGAAACCTTATTCCAGAACACCCTGAATTTTTCTCGGGGCTATTCGGCAAATAATGCCTTGTTGTGGGGAGCACGCGGAATGGGGAAGTCTTCGTTGGTCAAGGCCATCCATTGGGAAATATCTCGTTCGGACAAAAATTTAAAGATTATTGAAATCCACCGTGAAGATCTGCCTTCACTTGATCGCTTGATGGATATTTTAAGAGAAGCAAAGGAAAGGTTTATTCTCTTTTGTGATGATCTTTCCTTTACCATGGAGGAAAATAATTACAAAACCTTGAAAACTGCCCTAGATGGTGGCGTGGAAGGAAGACCCCAGAATGTAATATTTTATGTAACCTCCAACCGAAGGCATTTAATGCCAAGGGATATGATTGAGAATGAAAGATCGACAGCCATCAATCCCTCTGAATCAGTAGATGAGAAAGTTTCCTTATCCGACAGGTTTGGTTTATGGCTGGGATTTCACCCGTGTAGTCAGGACTTGTATCTGGAAATAATACAACAGTATTGCCTCCATTATAATCTTAAGGCAACTGAAAAAATGTTGACGACAGATGCTATTGAATGGCAACAGACCCGAGGAGCTAGATCTGGTCGGGTTGCTTGGCAATATATCCTTTATTTGGCTGGCAAACTACAACGAAATATTGAAACCTGATTTTACCAAATGGTCTAACCTCGACCGATAAAAGGCATTTTGGTGGCCATTATGGTTAAAAACTGGATGTTGGTACTCAAAGGGAATTGTGCAATAAAAGCTATGGCCTCGCCACAATGTTCAACATCAAAAACTGGTTCTGGACTGATCAAACCAGAGGCTTGGGGAACCCCGACCTTAAATTTAGCTGCCATATCTGTATCAGCATTGCCGATATCAATTTGGGAACAACAGATATCAAATTCCCGACCATCCAGGGACAAGCTTTTGGTTAAACCTGTTATTGCGTGTTTGGTGGCAGTATAAGCTACAGTCTTTGGTCTTGGTGCATGGGCTGATACTGATCCGTTGTTGATTATTCTCCCACCCATGGGTTCTTGCAACTTCATGATTCCAAAAGCGTGTTTGGAGCAAAGAAAAGACCCAGTTAGATTAACCCTGACGCAATTCTCCCAATCCTCAAATTGCAATTCATCTATACCCACTGGTGGGGTTCCAATACCAGCATTATTGAACAGAAGATCCAACCGACCATAATGCTTAACTAACTGTTCAAATAAGTTCTTAACCTGGCCAGGGTCTGAAACATCGGTTGGCAAACAAAGTGAGTCTGTATTTTTACAAAGTGTGGCGGTTTCCTTCAAAGGTTCGGAACGTCTTCCAACTAAAACCAGTTTATACCCAATGTCTGCAAGGGAGATTGCTGCAGATCGACCTATTCCTGTACCAGCACCAGTGATCAGGGCTACTTTCTTAGCCATAGATAGTGTTCTCCATTTAGATTACAGTTTTAATCTTAAGCAACTGAATTTTGATTGAGGCTTTGAAAAAAGAGGCTTGTACTGAGCAACTAACTAAAGGAATTAGTTGGTATAACTACTGGATGGAAGATACCGTTTGGGATCGGTTGAATCAGGTCCTACCCTAATTTCAAAATGCAAATATCCGAGTTCAGAGTCCAATGTTCCAATCTGTTGACCCTCTGCAACTATATTTCCTCTCTCCAAAGTTATATCTTGGAGGTTTTGGTAAATTGAAAAAACGTTACATTCATGAAGTATCAGAAGAACTTTGGAACCTTCAGCCAAATCTGAAATGAGTGCAACTTTACCTTTCCCAACTGCAAATACCGGGGACCCTATTGGGGCCGATATATCAATACCTTTATTTTCTCCGGGCTGGCTCGAATAATCCTGTATTAATTCCCCATTTAGAGGGGTACTAAAACCAAATTGAGCTGGTTCAAAATTGTTACAATCAATTTTCCCAGGTGGTCTGGTTTCGGTAACCACTACAACTTCAAGTGGTTTTTCTTCTTCAACCGCCTCCTTGGTTTCCAAGTTAGGAGGTTCTGCTTCTACTTCCTCCACCGTATTCTCTGTTTCCGAGGTTTTAGTTTCTTCTTCCTTCACTGTAACTTGGCTAGGGGTGGGGTCAGAGATTGGCTTTTCCTGTACATTCTCAGCAATGGCTTGATTGGTTGCTGGAATGATCAGGACTTCGCCCTCCATCAGGGCAAAATCGGCACCTAGTTCATTCCAATCAGCTAAAGTCCTAACAGAAATGTCATAGAGCTTGGCGATGGTATAAGCAGTTTCACCCTTTTGGACCCTATGTCGGTAATAATTTTCCGTCCTTCCACTAATGTCAATTTCTAACTCAGATGAAGCGGCTTCGCTTTCGACTTTATCGGATGGTGTTGTTCGATAAGGCAGGAGTAGGACCTTACCCGGTTGAAGTGACCGGTCAGGACTTATTTGATTTAATTCAGCAATTACCAGTGGGTCCTCGTCTGCTCTTTTAGCAACATCAAAGAGAGTTTCTCCAAAACGAACTTCAATATATCTACGATTATCAAATTGGAAAATCCCATCTGAATCGGGCTTAGGCCATGGCTGCAATTCATCAAAAGGTACTTTGGCATCAGGGTTTTTGGTAACATCCTGACGGATATCAGGAGCACAATTAGCCAGCAAAATAACACAAGAACTCGCCAAAAAAACTCGTTTAAAATACTTATCCATGGTATTCCCCCAAACCAAATTAGTATTTATGAGTGCTACAATTCTAGGCATCCTCAATTCCCTCTATAAGTGGGACAAATCTAACTGCACAAACTTCTTTATATTCTACTTCAGGTTCTTTTTTATTTACAACAACCAATCTCTGTTGCCACTCGCTCTCAACAACGGGTAATACCATAATCCCATTTACCTTCAACTGCTCCATCAAATTCCTTGGGACCTCTTCTGATGCGGCAGTTACTATTATTCTATCAAATTCTGCAGCTTCAGGTAATCCCAAAGCACCATCAGAATAAACAAAGCTTATATTTTCACGCCTGTATTTCTTCAGGATAAGGTTTTTGGCTCTTTGATGAAGTGATTTTATTCTTTCGGTTGTATAAACATGTCTGGCCAAATGAGAAAGTATCATCGTCTGGTACCCCGAACCTGTACCGACTTCAAGAACTCTGTGAGTAGATTTAATTTGCAATTCCTGGGTCATCAGTCCAACCACGGTAGGTTGGCTGATAGTCTGGCCACTCCCTATCGATATGGGTATATCCATATAGGCACGATGTCTAAACGATGGAGGGACAAAATCCTTTCTATCGACTTTCCGTATTGCCTCAAGAACTGCTTTATCTTCTATACCTTGGTTTTTGAGAGTATTAATTAATTCTTCCATCAATTAGTCCTCACCTAACCAATTCAAGGTGTATTTTGTCCAACAGGTTATGATCGGTTAAATCTGCTCGCATCGGTGTAACTGAAATATAATTGTCCAAGTTGGAATTAATGTCAGTTCCCTCTTTGCTTGGGCTCGTCTGCGAACCACCTTGAAGAAAAAGTATTTCACCTTTTGAAGTAGAATCCAAATAACAAACAGAAAACTTTGAATCCGTTCTTTGACCCTGTCTTACAACCTTTACGCCCCGAACCTCGCTTGCACGACAGGGGGGAAAGTTGACATTGAAAAATAACCGATAGTCTTTTTTGTCCCAAGGAGCATTATAATATAGTTGCCTTACTAGGGTCAAGCCATGTGCGACTGTAGCCTCAAAGGGATTTTTCAGATTTTTATTTTCCTGTCCCATAAATTGTGATAAGGCAATAGATTTAACCCCTTGAAGAGCACCTTCCATGGCCGCACCAATTGTGCCGGAATACAAGGTGTTTTCTCCAGAGTTGTTTCCCCGATTGACCCCTACGAGTACCAGATCTGGCAATTGATCAATTATCCGATATAGACCAGCTAATACACAATCTGCGGGATATCCTTCAAGTTGGAACCTTCGAGGTTCAATTTTTTCAATTTCAAAGGTCTTGCCAAAAGAAACGCAATGTGATGTACCAGATCGCTCATTACTTGGGGCAACAACCCAAATCTCCCCATTCTCACCAGCAAGTTCGGTTGCGATAGCTTTTAGAATCTCTAGGCCAGGAGCATCAATTCCATCGTCATTGGTAAGCAAAATCTTCATAGGGGGGTGATCTCAAAAATAAAACACAAAGTCAACTAATGCCCAAATTCACCATTGGGAAGGATGGACGTGTATCCCTTGAGATAAGGAGCAAGGACATCGGGAATAGAAACACTCCCATCCTCATTTTGGCAATTCTCCAAAACAGCAATAAGGGTTCTTCCTACGGCCAACCCGGAACCATTTAAAGTATGCAAGAAATGAGTGGTCTTTTCTGCTTTGGGCCTATATCGGGCGTTCATTCTTCTGGCTTGAAAGTCACCACAATTTGAGACAGAACTGATTTCCCGGTATTTTTGCTGACTAGGTAACCAAACCTCAATATCATATGTCTTTCTTGCCCCGAAACCCATATCCCCTGTACACAAAACAACTGTTCTGTATGGTAATCCAAGTTTTTCCAGGATTCCTTCGGCACAACGTAACATCCTTTCTTGTTCCTTTTCGCTTTCCGAGGGCTTGGTAATCGATACCATTTCCACCTTTTCAAATTGGTGTTGCCTTAACATACCGGAGGTATCTTTTCCTGCAGCACCGGCTTCGGAACGAAAACATTGCGAATGAGCACAATATCTCCTTGGAAGGTATTCCTCATCAACAATCAAACCGCTTACAATGTTGGTTAGTGTAACCTCTGCGGTTGGAATTAACCATTTGCCATCTTCAGTCTGGTAGGAATCTTCAGCGAATTTTGGTAATTGCCCTGTCCCCAACATGGTTTCAGGATTTACCAAAACTGGTGTCCAAACCTCTATCAAGCCATTTTCTTCGGTTTGAACATCAAGCATGAATTGGGCTAAAGCCCTATGCAACTTAGCAATGCTACCTGAGAGTAATACAAAACGGGATCCAGAAATTTTAGCAGCTGTTGAAAAATCCATTCCTGCTTTGACACCAGGTATATCAAAATGCTCTCTTGGCGAGAAAGAATACTTTACTGGTTCCCCCCAACGGTGGATCTCAACATTATCATCCTCGCTCTTTCCAACAGGTACATCAGGTTGGGGAAGATTGGGAATAGTAAGCAACAACTCATTTAATTTCTGATTCGCTTCTGAGGCTTGCTGTTCCAGATTTTGAGCAGTTTCTTTCGTTTCGGTTATATATTTTCTAAGCTCCTCGAATTCTTCTGAATTGCCACTTAATTTGGCTATTCCAGCTTTAATGGTCTGTATGTTCAACCCTGCGCGAAAAGTTTCTGCTTCATGGATTTTTTGTCTGCGTATCTTATCAATTGCAAGAATTTCTGCAGACATTGGTTCCAAACCCCTGCGACTTAATTGGTAATCAAAATTCTCCGGGTTGTCGCGAATTAACTTAATGTCATGCATAATTATAATAATCAGTTCATTGAACGCAGTTAGGTAAACCTAATTTAGAATGATACAAAAGTTAAGGTTATGACCTTAAAATTAATTCACACATCAGGTTAGTGGGAATTATTTGGAATTATTGACACTGCTTTATTCCACACTGTGGAAGTAGAGAAATTTCTGCGATCAAAGAGTACCTTTCTCAGATACTCCCTCTTTGGAATAATAACTATATGACTTTGTCTTGGCCATAATCGTGCAAATACAGAACAGCCCCATTTAGATTGCTTGAAACCTCATTCGGTAGCAGAATAATTCACATCATTGGAATTGTTAGACGGCAGCCCTTAAATGATAAAGCTTATTGTTTCTTTCTTCACGAGCTTTAAGTGCCTGGTCTAGATTGACTTTCACAAACCTGGTTGCCCAATTGGGTTGAAGTTGGCCTATTAAATCCATATCCGAAGAAATCACTGTACCTAGCATACAATAGCCACCGCCCGAAACAGCATCTCGGTGTAAGACGATTGGCTCGGTACCACCTGGAATCTGAATCGAACCATATGGATAACAACTATCCACAATATTTGAGGGGTCCGAACCAGCACCAAAAGGCTGTTCACGATCAATAAAGTTCAATGGGTGACCCTTTTGGAATCGGTAGCCGATGCGGTCTGCCTCAGGGGCTACTTTCCAAACATCTTCAAAAAATTGGTTCTGAGATTCAGAAGTAAATCGATGCCAATAGAGTCCTGGAACTACTCTCAATTCAACTTCGGAGCCAATGGCTTGTCTAAGGTCTGCTGGAATTGTGTAGCCAATTTTGCCTTTTTCAGGTGCTTTTCCAATTGGCAATTTGTCACCGGCTTGGAGGTTACGCCCTTCAAAGCCTCCCAAGGCACCCAATGTATAGGTTGAACGACTACCAAGTGCCAAAGGTACATCAATACCACCTGCGATGGATATATAAGCCCTTGCACCTGATTTTAAAAAGTCAAACGTCAATTTTTGTCCAGCTTTCACTTCAAAGGAAGTCCAAGTTTCCCTTACCTCGCCATCAACCTTTGGAGGAAGTTCAGCCCCGGTTACTGCAACGGTTGAATCCTTCGAAAATTCCAACTCTGGTCCCATAAATACAGTTTCCAGTACTGCTGCACCTTCATCATTGCCAACTAGCAAGTTAGCAGCCCTTAATGAATACCGGTCCATCCCGCCCGAAATCGGAATTCCAAGATGGTAATAACCTGGACGACCCAAATCCTGAACTGAAGTCGCCAACCCGGGTTTAACTACCTTAATTGACATATAACTTTTCCTCTATTTTACGATTATAAGCGTCAATACCGCTTTGAAACTCTTCCAGTGCAAAGACAAAATCAATTGTCCTTGGTTCAAATCTATTGGCTTCTACCTCGGCACAATATTCGTCATAGGCTTCCCTATCTATTGGTTTGAATTTGACAATATCACCAGGGTTAAAGAAAACCATGAAATCCCTGAGGTAATTGATTTCCTGTTTTGGATCAAAAATCGGCATTGGTGTTATCCCGAACATTTGATACCCACCAGCACCACGTACTGAGTATATACAAGCAAAACACCCACCATATCCTACGGTTAGTTTGGGAGTGTCAGTACGAGGTCGTAAATATTTGGGTACCTCAATCTGCCTTTTCCGTTCAACCATTTGATACATGAATGGTAATCCGGCAACAAATCCGACCATACTGACAAACCAGGGCGAATTGGTGTAGGCTGCAATAAACGCATCTACTGAATCAAAGTTGTTGATACTGGCTGCAAACTCAATGTCAGTACTAGTGGGGTCCTGATGTCTTTCCCGAAACCGCATCAAGGTTTCATGCGTCCAGGGGTCATTGAAAAACACTGGAATTTCAATAACCCGAGTTTTCAATGTTGCATCAGTCTGTTCAGTTAACCCTTCGATTTTTTTCAACTCTTCCAAAAGATCATTTGGTTTGATCTGATCTGGGTCATACTTAATCTGATAGGAGGCATTGGCAGGGCAGATCTCTATCAAACCCTTGATTTGACTTTCCCTGACGGCTTTTGTCATGGACAGACTTCGAAAAAAAGCATTCAGCGACATCTCCTCGCTTACTTCGGCGAAGATGTGGTCATCACCTCCAAATGAATATCTAGTTCCCATAAGCAAAACTCCTTTCTGTTCCTTATATCAAATTACCATTTTCCAACCAGTCATCCAGAAAGGATGTATAGACATTACCTTGCCTTACATGTGGATCGTTAATCAAGGCCTGATGAATGGTTTTCGTTGTTTCTATACCAGTTATTTCAAGCTCAGACAAAGCTCGTTTCATTCGTTCCATGGCACTGCTTCGGTTTTTATCCCAAACAATCAATTTCCCAAGGAGAGAATCATAAAATGGTGGTATGTTGTAGCCCTCGTAAAGCATTGTATCAAATCTAACACCAGGTCCTGAGGGAAATCGAAGTTTTTCAACATGCCCTGGTTGCGGCAAAAAGTTTTTCCTTGGGTCCTCGGCATTTATCCGGCACTCAATGGCGTGGCCACGTATCTCGATTTCCTTCTGCTTTATACTAATTTTTTTTCCACCAGCTATGGAGATACCCTCGCGGACCAAATCTATGCCTGTAATCATTTCGGTCACCGGGTGTTCAACTTGTATCCGGGTATTCATTTCTAGGAAATAATATTCTTCAGTTGTTTCATCGAACAAGAATTCTACAGTGCCTGCCCCGCTATAACCAACCATTTGAGCAAAATCCCTTGCCTTCGTACAAATGGAATTGCGTAACGAATCATTAAGTGGTGAAGCAGGGGCTTCTTCCCAAATCTTTTGCCTTCTTCTTTGCAGGGAACATTCTCTATCAAAAACATGTATGGTACTTTCGCCATCTCCCAAAACCTGCACCTCAATATGGCGTGGCCGGGGGAGATATTTTTCGATAAACAAACCACCGTCCCCGAAAAATGTTTTTGCTTCCAGACTAGCAACAGGAAATAATCGCTCGAATTCTTCCCAATTGTTTGCGACCCGTATACCTCTGCCGCCCCCACCAGCTGAAGCTTTTATCAGAACTGGAAATTTGAATTCTTCCAAAATGGATTTTGCCATTTCAAGGGTGGCAACCAGACCATTGCTTCCTGGAACTGTAGGCAGGCCGCTTTGTTCTGCCAATTGTCTGGCAATAACCTTGTCCCCAAGTTGACTGATAGTTTTTCCCTTGGGACCAATAAATTTCAGCCCTGCTTTTGCAACTTTATCGGCAAAAATGCCGTTCTCAGAAAGAAAGCCGTAACCGGGGTGTATTGCATCCGCTCCTGCATCTTTAGCCACTTCGATAAGTTTTTCCTGATTCAAATAGGATTTCAAGGGTTGGGGAGGCCCTATATTGATAGCATCATCAGCCATCACAACAGGTAGGGAATCTTTATCGGCGTCTGAATAGACCTGAATGGTCTTGATTCCTAGTTCCTGTGAGGCTCTAATTATCCGAACCGCAATCTCACCACGATTGGCTATTAAAATGCTGGAAATCGACATGCGTTTTTGTTACATTTTCAGTTCAACTATTGTTTGCCCTGCAATAACAGCATCCTCATTCTCAACAAGAAATGAGGTGATAGTGCCAGCTTTATCGGCCTGTATCTCATGAAATGACTTCATAACTTCTACCAATCCAATAGTTTCCCCTACAGAAACTGTATCACCGACCTCCTTATATGCTGGTTGATCTGGTGCAGGTTTACGATAGAACGTTCCAGGAAGGGGTGATTGTATGACATTTTCTGACATATTGATTTACTCCATACTAGTTGATTTTAAATTCCGGTGCTAGAGAGACTCCAGGACTGTATTCGCCACCATGGCAATCTCAACGGCGTTGGGGGTGTCCGAATGGACACAGATGCAATCACACCCAACCCGTACTTCCTTCCCATTAACTGAAAGGGTTTTGTTCTCGTGATAGGCCATCCTGCATCTTGTTTCAACTTCATCGGGGGGAACTGGATCATGTTGCATGGTTATGATCAGGCTACCATCATCATTGTAGTCCAAGTCAGCATAAAACTCGGCCCAAAAGTCATGGCCCCTCATTTTATAAACTCTTTCATGACAGGTATTGGCCATACCGATTAGAGGAACATTGTAGACATCTGCCGCATCACATATTGCATGGGCAATGTTTTCATCCCTAGCTGCCATGCCATAAAGAGCTCCATGAGGTTTTATATGATTAAGTTCATAGTTTTCAGCCTTGAGCATTCCGACCAAAGCGCCAATCTGGTAAATGATAATATTAGCTAATTCCTCGCGCGGTATTTTCATTTCCCTGCGACCAAATCCCTGCAAGTCTGGTAAAGAGGGATGGGCACCTACTGTGACATTATTTGCTTTTGCAAGCTGGACCGTTTTACGCATGTGATTTGAGTCAGAGCCATGAAATCCACACGCAACGTTTGCCATAGAAATCAGAGGCATGAGTTTCTCATCTTCCCCAATTTTATAAAGTCCAAAACTTTCACCCATATCACAGTTAATTTTAGGTTTCACTGGCATACCCCTTTCATTTGAATTACCAAACTTTCTCTGAACTTGTTGGAACCCTTACTTTTCTTCCCAATTCTGTTGATTTTACTATGGCCTCCATTACACTGACATTGCTTGCTGCTTGGGCCGGAGTAACCCTGAATTTCCTTTTTCCCAAACAATCCAGGGCAAATTCTTCTAGCTCTTCTTTGAGGGTATCAATTTTATCATACTTAGCTTTCTCAAATTTTCCTTCGATGGTTTTTGCAGAAAAGACTTCACCATCAATTTCAGTAAAGATATTCATTTTCGTACCATAAACATTCAGTATTGATGTATATGGCGCGGCAAACATGCATCCCAGATACCCAGTCGCACCTGATTGAAATTCAAACAAAACTGATGTTGTATCATCAATATCAACGGGAAGAACCCTGCGTTTTGCTTGTGCCGTCACACTTTCTATTGGCCCGGCAATCCAACACATCAAATCAATCAAATGTATACCTAAACCGGCAATTCCTCCGGCAGGGCTTTCTGTCCTGTTTGCACGCCACTTTTCAGGTGTATAAGACATAGCACTTGGGGCTGAAAAGTTTGCTTCAAGGTGAAGCAAGGTTCCAATAGTTCTACCTTTGCTAAATTGTTTCAATTTATTACTTGAAGTAGCAAACCTTCGGTTATGTCCTACAGCTAAAACGACTTTTGCGTCATCACAGGCCCGAATAGCCTTTTTTGCACTTTCAAAAGTCAATGTGAAGGGTTTTTCAACAAATATATGTTTACCTGATTTTGCTGCTTCAATTACATGCTGGGCATGGAGTGAATGTGGTGTCGTGAGAATTACAGCGTCAATACTCTCATCTGAGAGTAGTTCCTCATAAGTGGTGTGGACATTGGTACCAAATTCTTGAGCAAATGCCCTGGTCTTGTCCTGGCTGCGAGAATAGCAGGAGACAATCTCTATCAGGTCTGATTTACCCTGGATAGATTGGGCTAGTTCATTTGACCACCAACCTAATCCAACTGAAGCTGCTCGAATTTTATTCAATTTCAATCCTGAGAATTTGAAACTAGTTTCATTCGGAATCGATCTACTACTACGGCAAAAATCAGGAGTAGACCAATAACTACAATCTGAAGATAGGATTCTATCCGAGCTAGGTTCATTCCATTTTGGACAATCCCAATAAATAATGCCCCTAAAACAACATTCTCGACCTTGCCGATTCCACCTCGCAAGCTCACTCCTGCGATGACACATGCCGCAATAGACTCAAGCGGCATAGAAGCACCTATATTTGCTTCACCTGAATCAAGTCTAGCGGTCAACAAAATACCTGAGACAGCGGCCATAAAACCAGACAATACATAAGCCAGAAATAAAGTTCGGTTGGTATTTATACCGGATAGATGCGATGCTTTGATATTGCCTCCCACGGCATAAAAATGGCGGCCCAATCGTGTTCGGTCAACAACAATGTACATCCCCAAAATTAGTAATAATGCCACGACCACAGGAACAGGGATTCCAAAGAATGTTCCAAAACCAAAGATATCACCAAATTCAATTGGCATACCATAAACCGGTATTCCTCCAGTCAAATACAAAGCAATCCCAAAACCTACAGAGGCCATCCCCAAAGTCATCATAAATGGTGAAACACCAAAAACGGCTACCCCTATTCCGTTTACAACTCCGATCATGGTACCAGCCAACACACCAACCACAATACCTATGGTAATGACCAGGAACAATGCTTCCGGCATGAAGGAGTATGCCGTAGCCATTGCCAAAGCGCCAGCCACAGAGGTTATGGCTAAAATAGTTCCCACTGAAAGGTCAAACCCTCCAGTAAGCAAAGCAAACATCTGGCCTACAGCTACCAAAGCCAGGTAGGTTGATTGGCGAACAACATTGAGTAGGTTGCGACCAGTAAGGAAATTGTCCGATAATGCCGTAAATATGATTAAAGCAGCAACAAGTAGAAAGGGCAAAACACCAAGGCGGATAAAAGCCGTACGGATAAAATGGCTTATTGATTTTCGAGATTTTTGGCCTTTGACTTCCATTACTTTCTCACTTTTTTTAATTACTAGGCTGCCTTATGCCCAAAGCAATGTTCAAGTACCGTTTCCTGGGTAATTTCTTTACCCGATAATTCTGCTGATAAATACCCCCTGCACATAACATATACCCTATTGGGTAAATGTAATATCTCAGTCAGATCTGAAGATATAACAAGAATGGCTGCTCCGTTCTTACACAATTCTGCAATAAATTCATAGATTGCTATTCTGGTACCAACATCAACACCAACAGTGGGTTCATCAAAAACAAAAAGTTTGACCTCACGAGTCAAGCATTTGGCAAGCATAATCTTTTGTTGGTTACCGCCAGAAAACATATTGGGTGTTTTCTCAATATTGAGAGGTTGTAAATTCATTTTTTCAACGAGGCCAGTCACTTTCTTTTTTTCTTGCTGCAACCGTATAAATACACCCCTAGAGAAATCAGGTTTTGTCAATGCTGACATGGATACACTCTCACGGGAGGGTCGAGACATGACCAAACCCTCCTCCCGCCGGTTTGAAGGAATATAGTAAAGTCCTAAATCAAGCATTTCCCTAGGAGATTTACCTCTTACGTCCTTTCCATCAAAGTGAATTTGTCCTGAAACTATATTCAATAGTCCAAAACAAGCCCTGCCGATTTCTGATTTTCCGGAACCAACCAAACCAGCAATTCCAACTATTTCACCAGCACGAACATTTACTGATAAATCATGCACTGCCCCATTTTGGGTTGTAAGATTGTCGATCTCCAATACCTTCCGGCTTGGTCTGAATTCAATGCTGGGAAATATCTGATCGAAAACCTTTCCTGTCATCATTCTTACTAATTCTTTTTCTGGTACATCTGCGTTTGCAGTACCAATTTTCTTACCATCTCTCAGAACAGTGATTCGGTCACCAATACGCCTGATTTCACTTGTACGATGAGTAATATAGATTATCCCGACACCTTCTTTTTTTACCAAATTGATTAAATCGAAGAGCTGTTCTGTTTCTTTTTCTGTCAACGAGGCAGTAGGTTCGTCCAGGATAAGTACTGATAGATTGTCACGGAAGGCCTTGGCAATTTCAACCATTTGTTGTTCTGCGCGGGAAAGAAACTCAATACGCTGATTTGGTCGTAATTCAAATCCCAGCCTATTCAGTATTTCTGATGCTTGTTTTCGTGAATCTTGCTTGTTCAATAATCCAAACCTGGAAATTTCCGAGCCTAAAAAGAGATTTTCCTCCACTGTCATCTGTGGGACCAAGGAAAATTCCTGGAAAACAGCACTTATACCCAGTGATCTTGCGTGGTGAACTGAGTAAATATTTATCGGCTTGTTTTTGAAGCTTACAGCCCCTTTATCAGGAGATATTGCACCTGCAATTATTGAAATCAGGGTTGATTTCCCCGCCCCATTTTCACCAAACAGAACATGTACCTCACCCGAATTAACTGCAAAATCAACTTCCTCAAGAGCCAATGCCCCTGAGAAACTTTTACTAATTCCTTTTAATTCGAGAAGG
This sequence comes from Paracoccaceae bacterium, assembly GCA_963668325.1. GTDB lineage: Bacteria > Pseudomonadota > Alphaproteobacteria > Rhodobacterales > Rhodobacteraceae > MPNP01. The sequence continues at coordinate 2,994,324 of OY764222.1, read as the reverse complement.
GGAGGTCCCATTTCAGGTGAGACCTCCCTCTATTTTTATCCAGTCAAAAAATGTCATCAATAATTGACTGTAAAGACAGGTTTGAAACCCTCTGGAGCAAGTGAAGATGACATGTCTACACTGTTTAAATTGTTGGAATCAATCACATAAAGCGCTGGTCCAGCATGTTTTACATAATCCTTACCTTCCAAAATCCTGACAGCCTGATCAATAGCAATTCGCCCCTGAATCACGGCAGAATCTGTTGGGGCTGCTAATACTTGCCCTCTTTCAATTCCTCGATGAACCTCAGGGGTAAAATAATATGCTACCAAATTAACCTGGTCAGTTAGGCCCCTAGCTCTTAATATTCCGATTGAAGCTGCGATGGTCGGGGAGGTACCTGCAATGTAGGAAATATCTGGATAGGCTTGTAAGGTATCTTCCACAAGCTTAGCTTGGATCTCCTTACCAGTATCACCATATTTTGTTTCGACAACTTCTATATCAGAACCTGCCACGGCCTCCTGGAATCCGAGGTTTCCAGCTTCAACCCATCCAGCACCAGGAGGACCTGGGAACCAGGCAACCTGTACCTTGCCTGAGCCAGCTGGGTGGAGTTTGGCCAGATATTCACCGGCCTTGTATCCCATTTCACCAAATGAAACCAGAGATTTGGCTGATAATTCGGAGGATGAAATTCCATTAATAACATCAATTACCGGAATTCCCTGTGACCGAATTTCACTCACAAGATTATTCAAGCCGTCAAACGAAATCGCTCCAATAACGACCGCATCTGCTCCTCTCGCTACACAATCCTCAATCTGAGATATTTGTGTGTTTAACTCAGTGTATCCCCCAGCCTCTACGAGTTGCATCTTGACTCCCAACCGCTCTGATTCAGCGACAACACCATAGTCAACTGCAAGCCAATAAGCATCTTTCATATGAGGGAAGGAAACGCAAATATCCCACTGTTGTTCAGCCATTTCAAGAGGTACATAATCAACTACGGTTCTTGGGCTAGACATATCAAACGGCGGGTCCCACACTTCTACAGAATAGGGATACCATTCTTCAGCTGTTACTGCTGTAGCGAACAATAGCCCTGCTAAAGCAGAGATGCCAATACCAATTTTTTTCATTTCACACCTACCTTTACATATTCACATTGAATCAGCCAATTCTTACACAGAAAACAAAATGAAAGAATTGACAGATTATAAATTATTCTTAAAAATATTTTTTGTAAAATTATATTTTTTGTTGAGTAAGTTCAATTTTTTTGATGGCAATTACATTTCGACAGGTTCGTTATTTTATTGCAGCTGCGAATGCAGGAAAGTTATCTCAAGCAGCAGCCAACCTTAATGTAACACAATCGACAGTAAGTACGGCTATCAACAATCTAGAAGATGATTTGGGTGCTCCTCTTTTTTATAGAAAGTCGGGTGGAATATCTTTAACCTACGAAGGTCACCAGTTCTTCCGACATGCCCAAAACATCATGTTTGCCGTATCGGAAGCTTCGCGGAGTCTCAAACGTTCGGGTGATACTCTCAAGGGGGAGGTAACTATTGGGGTTACTTACACGGTAGCCGGTTATTTTCTTCCTGATCTACTAATGCGGTTCAACCGAACTTTTCCTCAAGTAAAGGTCAATCTTGTTGAAAAACAGAGGACGGAAATTGAACAAGGGATTATAAACAGTCAATTTGAACTTGGCGTTCTGTTGGTTTCAAATCTGGAAAACAAAAAATATCTTTCCTCAAGAACCCTCACACGATCTCGAAGACGGCTTTGGTTAAGCACAAATCATTCCTTGAGAAGTTCCAGTTTAATTTCTTTGAAGGATATATCCAAGGAACCTTATGTAATGCTTACTGTAGATGAAGCTAACCAAACCGCCATGCGATATTGGGAAATAACACCCTATCGTCCCAATGTTGTATTTAAAACGTCCTCAGTTGAAGCTGTTCGAAGTCTCGTTGCGACAGGCATGGGTATAACAATACTATCAGACATGGTTTACCGCCCATGGTCTCTAGAAGGTCAGTTTGTAGAGGTTAGAGAAGTATCAGATCAGATCCCATCAATGGATACAGGCTTGGTCTGGAAGAAGGATAAAAAATTAAGCCAACCAGCAGTGGCATTTATTGATTATCTTTGTCAAGCTTTTGCAGATCGGAATATCACTGATTCATTTACTTAGAATAGTCTTGGGAAATACAATCGTTGGACATCAATCCAACAGCTGACTTTTTATTTCTTGTGGATAATGCCAGAGTAACTTATCAGGAAAGAATCAGGTGAAAGGTTTGCCCTATCTTGCAATTGTTTAAGGCAAGAAATAATTAGGAAGAACGCAAGTCTCAAAAAACTACTCGTACCAGAGGAATAATTATGTTCATAACGCCAGCTTTTGCCCAAGCATCAGGTGGGGGAGGTTTAGGATTAACCAATCTCCTACCCTTAATACTGATATTTGTAATCATGTATTTCCTTCTAATCCGCCCACAGCAGAAAAAAGTGAAAGAGCACAAGGCGATGGTGACGGCATTAAAAAAGGGCGATACCGTTGTAACACAAGGTGGGGTTATAGGCCGGATAACCAAGGTCAGGGACAATGAAAATGAGGTCGAGGTTGAGATTTCATCTGATGTAATCGTGAAAGTGGTGAAAAGTACTATTTCTCAGGTCATTGAAAAAAGTTCCTAAGCCCAATTATTTGCGACATATTTAAACCTGATCACCTGGTATGAGTATGAAGGTGCATAAAGTAAATTTTTTCAATTCAGTATGGCGACTTGTTTGAAATCTTTGGGGTAAAGAAACCCCTAATTTCAGTTCAGAAGGCATTATGTTAAATATTCCCGCATGGCAAAGATTGATTATAATAGCCCTTTGCCTAGGAGGGATATATCTTGCTTTCCCAAACCTGTTTTATTCCACAGTAGAAAAGCATAATGATGCCTTGGTTCTGGTAGAACGAGGTCAGATTTCAGCAAATGAAGTATCAGAAGAGATTGACAGTTGGCCCTCTTGGCTCCCTTCATCTCTGGTAAATTTGGGACTGGACTTAAGGGGTGGAGCTCATTTACTCGCCGAGGTCCAACTTGACGAGGTCTATGTCGATCGGATAGATGCCTGGTGGCCTAGGATCCGGGATGAGTTGAGAAATAATAGAAACATCGTTGGCTCTATTAGAAGGCAGCAATCACCACCCGACCAATTGTTTGTCAGGATAGAAAATTCTGATGTTATGGACCAGGCAGTTCAAATGATAGAAGAACTTGCCACACCCATCGTAAATATTTCAAATATCGGCTCAAGGGATATTCAGGTCACCAGCCAGGATGATATCTTGATTGTTGAACTTTCCGAAGAGGAAAAATCAGCCACAGATGACCGAACCATGGAACAATCCCTGGAAATAATTCGAAGGAGGGTAGATGAAGTAGGAACCAGGGAACCAATAATCCAAAGACAAGGGGATAATCGAATAATCATCCAGGTTCCAGGAATAGGTTCGGCCAATGAGCTGAAAGCTCTTATCGGTACGACAGCAAGACTAACATTCCATCATGTTGTTCGGACGGCTTCTAGTCAATCCGGCAATAATTCGGGCCTAGAAGTTACATACCCTTCAATAGAAAACCCTGACCTGTACTACACCTTGGAAAGAACGGCTGTGGTGTCAGGTGAAGAGCTTACTGATGCCCAGCCTGATTTTGATGAGAACGGTAGGCCAGCAGTATCATTCAGGTTTAATCCTTCCGGAGCCAGAAAGTTTGGTGATTACACCGCCGAAAACATCGGGTTGCCATTTGCAATCGTACTTGATGAGGAGGTTATTTCAGCACCGGTTATTCGCTCTCATATTCCTGGTGGTTCGGGTATAATCACAGGCAGCTTTACTGTTGAAGAGTCCACAAACCTGGCAATTCTCCTTCGGGCGGGGGCGTTACCAGCCGAAATGGTATTTTTGGAGGAAAGAACTGTTGGTCCTGATTTGGGCCAGGATTCAATTGATGCAGGTAAAATCGCCTGCATAATTGCCTTGGCAGCGGTAATGGTATTCATGGGGCTGAGTTACGGCTTGTTTGGAATTTTTGCCAATATAGCCCTCACCATAAACCTATTCCTAATTTTTGGAGTGCTATCAGCTTTGGGAGCTACGCTGACACTTCCTGGTATAGCAGGGATCGTACTGACTATCGGGATGGCAGTTGATGCAAATGTTCTTGTTTTCGAAAGAATCCGGGAAGAGCTAAAATCCTCAAGAGGTTCGTCACGAGCCATTGAGTTGGGTTATGAAAAGGCCTTGTCGGCAATTATCGACGCAAATCTGACAACTCTTATTGTTGCCATTATCCTTTTTACCCTGGGATCAGGACCGGTCAGAGGGTTTTCGGTAACCCTTGGTATTGGAATTATAACCAGCGTATTCACAGCTATTTTCGTTACACGATTAATGGTTGTTTACTGGTTTTCCAAAACCCGACCTAAGCAATTGAAGGTATAGGTACTGCTCATGCGATTAAAACTTGTACCTGCTGAAACCAATTGGGACTTTTTTAAGTACAGTAAATATACCCTGTGGGGATCTGTCGGGGCAATGGGTTTGTCTATTGTCCTGCTTATAGTTGTGGGATTGAATTTTGGCATTGATTTTCAGGGTGGTACCGTAATCCGTACCCAAAGCAAAGAGGTAGTGGATATTGGGGATTACCGGGACAGTGTTTCCGGCTTGGGACTAGGAGATATCTCCATTACGGAAGTTTTTGATCCTACCTTTTCTGAAGACCAAAATGTTGCCTTGGTAAGGATTAAGGTACAAAGTGGTGACGAAGCGGTGGCAAAAGAAACTTTGGAGCTTGTACAGGAGGCACTTAGAGGTGTTGACCCTGACATGCAGTTTCCGTTGGTTGAAAGTGTTGGTCCAAAGGTATCCGGTGAATTAATTCAAAAAGCAATTCTGGCAGTACTGACAGCAATTTTTTCCGTTTTGGTTTACATTTGGTTCCGTTTTGAATGGCAATTCTCCCTCGGGGCAGTTGCAGCACTGGTGCATGATGTGATCCTTACACTTGGTATATTCAGTATTTTTCAAATCAAATTTGATTTGGCCATTATTGCTGCACTTTTAACAATCGTGGGTTATTCCCTTAACGATACGGTTGTTGTGTTTGATCGGGTCAGGGAGAACCTGAGGAAATTCAAAAAACGAAAATTGATTGATGTCATGAATCTATCAATTAACGGTACCCTGTCCCGAACTGTGATGACCTCAGTAACAACCCTATTGGCGTTGATAACTTTGATCATTTTTGGCGGTGATGTTATTCGGGGTTTTGTTTTTGCAATGACCTGGGGTGTTATTGTCGGTACTTATTCATCAGTATTTATCGCTGGGTTTGTTCTTTATAAACTGGGTGTAAAAAGAGATTGGTCAAAAAATGAGGATGTAGAGGCCACAAAATTCTCCTCAAAGAATAAGAAGTAGTGGGGCCATTTGGAATCATTCCTCAATGAGTTCATACCCGAAGTATCCTTGCAGGGATTGCTGATAATTTCCCTTGGTGCATTTATCTCGGGGCTTGTTAGGGGGTTTTCTGGATTTGGTACCGCGATGGTTTACTTACCATTTGCAGGTTCTCAAGTTTCTCCAATCTGGGCTTTGATATCATTGGTCATTATGGACATAATAGCGCCGATTACTCTAGTTCCCAAAACCATCAAGGACACTTACCTACCGGATATATATAAACTTGGTTTGGGAGCTTTGATTGCCTGCCCGCTAGGTGTATTGGTTCTCGTCTTGCTTGAACCTGCCATATTTCGGTACGCTGTTTCCATCCTTACTTTTGTTTTATTGATCCTTTTGGTTGTTGGCTTCCGGTACAAGGGGCAGTTGACCTCCCCCCTAATCGTTGGTACAGGTGGCTTGGGAGGATTTCTCTCCGGCACAGTAGGGCTCCCGGGTCCTCCTGTAATAATGCTCTATTTAGCCAGCACTTTGCCACCAAAAACAATACGGGCCAATATTTTCATGTATTTAATAGTAGCTGATATTTTGCTTTTGGGTATTTTTGGATTTAAAGGTCTGATGGATCTTGCAGCTGTAATTCTTGGAGGAATTGTTTTGTTTCCTTACCTGACAGCATTGTGGATAGGTTCATTTTTTTTCAATTCGGAACTGGAAAAGCAATATCGAAATATTGCCTATCTCATAATATTCCTCTCGGCTTTAATTGGATTACCTCTTTGGTATTGATAACCCCCAGATCAGGTTTTAACCCTTGTTTTGTAGGAATTAGGGTCGTGAGTAGTAAACAGGTTTCAGTTATTGGGGACCTAAATATTAATTTATGAAGTATCTCCGATAAAAAGATGAGAATTAGAGGGTTTACTTTTTCCCCACAAACCCACATTTTGAATTGTGATAGCTCAAGAACCAATTTAAGGATTAAAAACCTAGAGTTTTAGGAGTTTTTCAAACTAGAATTACATGTTGAATAGGTTATTTTAACATTATTGGCTGTAGTTTCAGATTTTAGCTAGGAGAATAGTATGACATTTAAATTACCTGAACTTCCTTATTCGCACGGTGATCTTGCTAGTGGAGGTATGTCCCAAGAAACTTTGGAGTATCATCATGGACTCCATCATAACGCCTATGTAGAGAACGGTAACAAGTTGATTGCCGGCACAGAATGGGAAAACAAGTCTCTTGAAGACATTGTGGTTGGTACTTATCAAAGTGGTGCTGTTGCCCAAAACGGAATATTCAACAATGCTTCCCAGCACTGGAATCATTGTCAGTTTTGGGAAATGATGGGGCCAGGAAATTCAGCAATGCCATCTGAATTGGAATCGTCCATCAATGAAAATTTTGGTTCGGTGGCTTCTTTTAAGGAAAATTTTGTTGCATCTGGTGTTGGACAATTTGGATCTGGTTGGGTCTGGTTGGTTAAGGAATCAGATGGGTCTCTGAAAATTACCAAGACTGAGAATGGGGTTAATCCACTTTGTTTTGGGCAAACAGCATTATTGGGATGCGATGTCTGGGAGCATTCCTACTACATTGATTTTAGAAACAAGCGACCAGTATATCTGACCAATTTCCTTGATAACCTTGTTAACTGGGAAAACGTAGCAAGCAGGTTGTAAATTCTTGAATCGTACCCTAAAACCTTATTTTCGACCCAATGAGGGAGGGTAACAAGGGGGTACTGGCCATGGCCTTGGCCAGTACTATTTGGGGATTTACCGGGTATTACTTCAAGGTTCTGGACCAAGCTTCCCATTGGGAGGTATTGGCACATCGAATTTTCTGGTCCCTTGTCATTTTTTTTCTAATCCTCCTCCTTCGCAACAAGGTCAAGGAATTTCGGACCCTGCTGTTTTCTGATTTACGAACAACTGGAAAATTTCTTTTTGGAAGTTCAATGATTACGGTGAATTGGATAATATTCCTGTTCGCAGTTCAAAACGGCAAAGCTACGGAAGCTAGTTTAGGGTATTTTATTTTTCCGCTTGCCGCGGTCCTCGTAGGGTCGGCTTTCCTGAAGGAGAAATTTTCACGTTGGCAGTGGATTGCCGTAGGTATTGCGGCAATAGGTGTTGGAATACTTACCGTAAGCAAAGGAGTGCTGCCATGGATTCCCCTTAGCTTGGCACTAACCTTCTTGGCTTACGGGTTAGTTAAAAAAAATCTAAGGGTCGACCCTATTTTGTCGGTTACAACTGATGTCCTGCTTGTGACACCAATTGCCTTGGGTTTTATACTATATGTACATTTGTTTAATGTTGATGAAATTGGTTCGAAGGAGGTTGGCTTTTTTGGGACCAATCTGTTTTTTACCTTAATGTACACATTTTCCGGTTTGTTTACCGCCGGTCCCCTGATCCTGCTTACATATTCCACCTCTCGAATCAGGTATACTGAGGTAGGGCTAATCCAATACCTAAACCCTACCATTCAGTTTCTCCTCGCGACCCTTGTCATCGGAGAAGTTGTTTCAGATGCAACAATAGTTTGCTTTTGCTTTATTTGGGTAGCCTTGGCTATCTATTCGTTTGAACAGCTAAGGCTTGAAAAAGAATCCCGTAACCGTGCAATAAGGTCAAGGGAGGTTCTTTCGACAAAATAAAGTTGGTTACTTTGGGTATCGGCAAATTCATTTTCGATAATATTATCAATCAATCTTGGTATGCCATCCCAATAACCATCATAGTTAAAAAGAATTATGGGTTTGTTATGCCAACCTAATTGCTTCCAGGTCAATACCTCAAAAAATTCCTCCAGAGTTCCAATTCCTCCTGGTAAAACGACAATGGCATCAGAGCAATTGAACATTACACTTTTACGTTCTTGGATAGTTGTGGTCTTTACTGTATAGTACAGGTTGGGTAGAACTTCCTCTGGAAATCGCGATGGAATAACACCAATGGCTTTTCCTCCATTTTCCAGAGCGGCTTTTGCGGCCGTTCCCATTAATCCAGAGCTCCCGGCACCATACAGTAGTTGCCACCCTTCAGAGGCGATAGATTTGCCGATTTCTTTTGCTACTTTTACAAATTGAGGATTTTTACCGGGACGCGAACCGCAGAATACGCATATGGTTCGTTCTGGTTTGCTAGTTTTATTCTTTTTCATATTTATTAACAGGTAAATGGTGTATTTTGGTAAGGTAAGTTTATTTAGCTAATGAAATTATCTCACCTATTGGTTTAAAGAATTAATGCATGGCAGACGATTCGTCCAACAGAAATAGAAGTATTGTTATTGGTATAATAGCCGTTTTGGTGATTATCCTGCTGATCTACTTACTTACCCGACAACAGAATGAAGAAGTTACCCCACCTGAGGAACCTCCTGTTGCAGAGGAAGATATTACTACAGAATCAGAAGGTGAGGTAGAAACGACCGAGGATGCTACAGAGCAGCCCCAACCAGTTGATGATGCGGTTTCAGATGAGCCTGTTGAAGAACAAGCAGAAGATATCGGGGAAGACTCTCAGGACAGTTCTGTATCTGATGATGAGGGAACTCAGCCAAAGGAAGATATTTCGGAGCAACCCCAACCAGTTGATGATGCGGTTTCGGATGAGCCTGTTGAAGAACAAGCAGAAGAAGTTGAGAAATCCTTGGATAGCACTGCATCTGGTGATGAAGGAACTCAGCCAGCAGAGAATATGGCTTCAGAAGAATTGGTAGAACAAAAAGGTGAAGATATCGGGGAAGACTCTCAGGACAGTTCTGTATCTGATGATGAGGGAACTCAGCCAAAGGAAGATATTTCGGAGCAACCCCAACCAGTTGATGATGCGGTTTCGGATGAGCCTGTTGAAGAACAAGCAGAAGAAGTTGAGAAATCCCTGGATAGCATTGCATCTGGTGATGAAGGAACTCAGCCAAAGGAAGATACTTCGGAGCAACCCCAACCAGTTGATGATACAGTTTCGGATGAGCCTGTTGAAGAACAAGCAGAAGATGTAGGGGTAGATACCCAAGACAGTTCTGTATCTGATGATGAGGGAACTCAGCCAGAGGATGTTACTTCAGAGAAGCCCCAGCCAGCAGAGAATATGGCTTCAGAAGAAGCGGTAGAGCAAAAAGCTGAAGATGCCGGGGAAGACTCTCAGGACAGTTCTGTATCTGATGATGCGGTTTCGGATGAGCCTGTTGAAGAACAAGCAGAAGATGTGGGGAGTGATTCCCAGGACAGTTCTGTATCTGAAATTGTTCAGTCTGAAATTAACGAAGGTTCATCTCAAATTATATTGCCAACTTTTGATGTGGTACGGATCTCTGAAGGTGGTGCTTCCGTAATTGCCGGAAGATCATCTCCCGGAATAATGGTTAGGGTTTTTGCAGATTTAGTTTCCGTTGCTGAGGAAACAACAACATCCAATGGTGAGTTTACCGCAATTTTTTCATTGGAATTGTCATCTGACCCAATTGAGATAGCGTTGGCAGCTGTCGCATCTGATGGGTCGTTGCATTATTCGAAAGAAACTCTTTTTATTGCCAAAGCTGATAGTGCTTCTGTACCGATTGAACAGGTAAGGATTTCCCAGGATGATGATGGAATTAGTGTAGTAGGTTCTCCAGATAAAGATCTTTTGCTCGAAATAGTTGCGTACGAAGAAAGTGGGTACGTAAATTTATCAGGAAGTGGAGACCCTGAAAACTTGGCAAGGATACTTCTTGATGGGAAACAGGTAACTTCAGAGATCATTGACGAAGAAGGGAACTGGAAAGTAGAATTGAGTTCTGTTGAACCCGGTGACTATTTCCTTACTATTAATGAGGTTGATACGGGAGGAAAGGTCATTGAGAATGTAGCAACCCCCTTGAGGATTGAACCTCCGTCCCATGCCCTGAAAGCACAAGAGAAAATTCAGGAAAATCCCAAACTGGCAACCCTGGTAACCGTACAAAAAGGATTTACGCTTTGGGGTATTTCCAGAAGAAATTATGGCCTTGGCAGGCTGTATGTTCGAATTTACAATGCCAACAAAGATCAGATTGATGATCCGGATTTGATTTTCCCCGGACAGATATTTGTTGTACCAGTTGGCGAAAACGATACCACGGCACCACTTAAATAGATTTTGCCAATCCTAGATTTGGTTTATCTTCCCCGTGAAGGTAACCCGTCATCTAATTCGGGCTGCTCTGAAGAAATATTATTAATTTCCCCACCATTTTCTTCAATAGGTCCAGACTTGCCATCAATAATATCTCCTGGTGGTTGTTCAAGTGCTTTCTTATTTTGGGGGAATGGCAGTAGAACTTGCTGAAATTGATCCCAGTCAATATTGATCTGCGGCAATGAAGCTGTGGCAATTCGCAATCTTCGATCCAACGAAATCTGACTTTTGGGACCCAGAACCAATGCAGTCAATGTATTGGAAGAGGCATAGGCTCCTTTCGCAACCCAAATTCTAATGGCAAGCATTGCCGGTGTAAAAGCCAGCGTAAGCAGAACCGAGGTACCAAGACCGAAGACTACAGCAGTTGCCAAGGGCTTCCACCAGATTGAATTGGGAGAATCGATAACATAACCACCGTCGCCAAAATCAAATGATATCCCCAACATCATTGGTGTCAGGCCTGCCATAGTTGTTATGGTAGTAAGAAAGACAGGTCTAATTCTAGCCTCGACAGTCCTGATTATTGCTTCAATCCTCGGCATATAGCTTGAGTATTCGTTATAGGTATCTATCAGAACGATATTATGATTTACAACAATACCAGCCAAGGAAACAATCCCGGTACCAGTCATTATTATTGAAAAGGGCTGGTTCATTACCTGCATTCCGATTAGAACACCAGTAATGGATAATACAACAGCGAACAAAACAAGTATTGAATTATAGAAGCTGTTGAACTGGGCAAGCAAAACGCCAAACATCAGCCCCAAGGCTCCTATGAATGCAAACATTAGAAAAGTTTGGCTTTCGTTCTGCTCTTCTTGGTCACCTGTCCATTCCCAACTAAAATTTGGGTCAGACCCAAACGTAAGCTCTAGCCATTCCTCCAAATATGTAACCCTTTCGGTTGGAGTTATAGCCTCGCCATTTTCGTTTACGAGATTGGGTGTAATACCAGCACTTATTTGAATATACCTGTTTCCATCATGTCTTTGTACCTGGTCCAACTGCTGAACTGGCTCGAAGGTAAGGAAATTGGAAACGGGAACTAAACCATTCAGGGTTCTTACCCTTAAGGTTTCGAGAGTGGAAAGTGTTCTGGATTCTTCTGGAAAACGAACCCGGATATCAATTTCATCGCTCAAGTTATTCAACCGGATTGTATCCAATACCACCCCACTGGTAGCCATTCTGATCATGGAACCAACCGATACAACATCGGCGCCAAAGCGGGCAGCTTTGTCCAGGTCAATATCAATTTGCCAGTCAATTCCTGGCAGTGGTCTGGTATCTTCGACAAAAATCAACCCTTGCGATTCTTCAAACTTGGTTTTTATGATTTCGGTTTTTTCGAGTAAATCTTCCCAACTTGTGCTCTTCAATCTCAGGTTTAAGGGTTTTCCTTGTGAAGGTCCTTGAGCAACCAGTGTCGTATCAGTTCTAACCCCAGGTATTTGAACCAAAACATCTTCTAAGCTCTCAATGATTAATCTGCTGTCTTTGACAGATTCAGTCATTGTTTGTCGCTCCTCCCAAGGGTTAAATTCGATTTGGATTTCACCGATGGAATCCACAGGACCTTGATCTGTTTCACGGAGACCGGCAGCACCTGTGAAAGAAAATATGGAACCAATACCCTCCGCACCCATAATTTCTTCTTCAACCGAGGAAACCAGAAAATCTTTTTCATTCAAACTCAGATTGCCCCGGGCAAGCACATTGATCCCAATCATATCAGGTTCAGCATCCACAAAGAAATTTACCCCATAATTGTTCTTGGAGTAGCTCATGAATGTGAACACAACAAATAGTAGGGTTCCAGCGATAACAATTATAGGCATTACCGGGTTTCCTACGATTAATTTTACAACCAACCCAATAATTGTTCGAGAAGATCTGGTTGTGTCGTAATAGCTGTCTTTTTTCCGAAAAATTGACCCCATCGTAATCGAAAGTAGCAGGACACTTAGACAAAATACCAACCCCCGTAGGAAAAGAGTAACCAAAGAAGTATCAGGAACTTCCATAAAAGAAAGGGTTGTTGTCACTAGAGATGATCCTGAAAAAACAACAAGGACAATTGCAACACAACTTAGAATTACCCTTATAAAGAAGTTCAAATTTCTGAGTAAATCAGTAATTTGGCTTATCCTGACAGATATCCTACCTGCCAATCCTCCAACTACCGGAAGGAAAATCAGGGCAACTACCAAGGAAGCAGAAAGAACAAATATCAGGGTTATTGGCAGTGTTCCCATGAACTGTCCAGCCATGCCAGGCCAAAATAGCATTGGGAGAAAGGCACAAAGGGTCGTTGCGGTTGAGGATATAATGGGCCAGAACATTCGCTTTGCTGCACTTGTATAGGCATTCATTGGTCCTACACCTTCGCGGATCTTTTTGTCTCCAAGTTCTACGACAACAATTGCACTGTCAACAAGCATTCCTACCGACAAAATCAACCCAAACATAACTATGTTGGAAATTGAAATGCCCAGAACAGCAAGAAAAATTGAACAAAGGAGGAAGGAGGAAGGGATGGCAAAACCAACCAACAGAGCGGACCTGAAACCCAGTGAGGCCAAAATGACGATCATTACCAATGCAACAGCAGTAAGGACAGCTCCTTCCAGTCGGGAAATCATTCCCTGGGTATAAAAGCTTTGGTCCTGTACAAAATCGGCATTGATCGAATTTTGCAATTCACTTGGAAGGGATTCCATAAACTGTCGGGTTACTTCTTTAACCAGATTGGCGGTTTCGATCTCATTTGTTCCCTTTCGCTTGACGATTTGGAGACCAAGGGTGGATTCACCATTAAAACGGGCATAACCAGTTCGATCCTCAAAGGTTAATTTTACTTCCCCGATGTCTCCAACAGTGATAACGCGATCACCATTAATTTTTATTGGCAGTTCCTCAACATCACTGGGAGTTTGGAAAGATGACGGTATTTTTATCGCAAAAGAACCCTTATCAGTTTGAACATCTCCTGCTGCAACGAGTTGGTTGTTTCGTGTGATTACGGCATTAAGTTCATCGGCAGTGATTTCAAAGGCCTCCAGTCGAAATGGATCTATGATAACCTCAATCATTTCTTTGCGATTGCCAGTCAGACCGACTTCCAAGATAGGAGGAAGAGCTTCAATTCTGTCTTTTAGGTCCTCACCAATTTTTTGAAGTGACCTTTCAGGTACTTGACCTGCCAATACAACAACCAGAATTGGGAATTCGGCAAAACTCAATTCAGTGATACTTGGTTCGTTAGCATCGGGAGGAAATTCTTCACTGGCTTCATTCACTTTTTCACGGATATCCGAAAGGGTAGCGCGTTGATCTAGCCCATATTCAAATTCCAGGGCAATACCTGCATAACCTTCAGCAGCTGTAGAATTTAGGTTTTTTAAGCCAGTAAGGTCAGAAAGATTATCTTCCAAGGGTTGAACCAAAAGTTGCTCGCTGTCCTCGGCAGATATTCCCTGGTGGGTAACAGAAACAAAAAAGGCCGGAATTGTAATATCAGGCGAACCTTCCTTAGGGAGGTTGATATATGACGCGATACCAGCAGTGATGGAAAAAAGTACCATCGCAAAAATCATGCTGGGATGTTTTGAAGACCAATCTACTACCCCCTTCATAAGGAATTCTCCCGGTAGGTCACATCAACAAACGACCCTTCAATGACGAATTCTTGACCTACAACAATCACATCCACTTTGGTTGGAAGGCCAAGAACCCAAGCTCCCTGGGGTGAATCCAATAACAAATCCACCTCCACAAACTTGACAATCCCATCATCAACTGTTCGAACACCTAATGCACCTGTGTTATCGAGAGTGAGGGCAGATTGGGGAATTAAATGGGCCATGCTTTCTTCCGCAAGGATAGAAATTTCGGCTGTCAGGCCATCTCTGATGCTAAAATCACTGTTGTCAACAGTTATCTCGACTTGAAATGTCCGTGTACTTTCATCTGCTGACCTGGATATAAATGTTACCTCGCCAGTTATGGTCCTTCCCGAAATTAATCGGGCTTGGGCATGATTTCCAGTTTGCAATTTATCAACATCGCTTTCGGAAACAAAGCCAATAATTTTGATGGGATTGAGCTGAATAATGGTAGCACACAGAGAACCAGTCTGAAGAAGTGATCCGATCTCCGCAGCATCTGTTTCAAGAAGGCCATCAAAGGGGGCTTCTATGGATAGTCTGGTAATATCCTTTTGCGCCCTTTCAACTGAAGCAACTTCAGCTTGTAAGGCAGCTTGAGCAGAAGTCTTGTTGGCTTCGGATCCCAAACCGCCGTCTGCCAATCTCGTCGCTGTCAAGGCATTAATTTCTGCCGCTTTTAATTGTGCCTGGGCTTCTTCCAGGACAGCCAGCCTTGTTCCCGGGTCCAATTCGCATAAAACATCGCCTTTATTTACATTCTCTCCTTTTCTGAAGGGTTCTGAAATTACCAGACCTGATGTTTCAGACCGTACGTCTACATATCTTGCAGCTTGGGTTGTGCCGGTAAGTTTAACATTAGTTTCAACAACTTGTTGCTCGAAGGTCGTGGCCACCACGCGAACGGGTTTTGGTTCTAAATTCGCAAGTTGTGTTTGATCCGGATCTTCATTGGGTTCTTCTACCAGAGGATTTTCTTCCTCAGTCGATGAAAATCCAATTAAGCCCCTAAGAAGGTCTCTTTCTACAACGAATAAATATAGAAGTCCTGTAACCAGGAGAGCTGTGATAATAGAAAAGATACGCATATTAAATTGCTACCGCACAAACCTATAAATAGGAGAGACTATTAAATATAGAGTTGTAGGTACGTTTACCAAATATCCCATAAAGCCTCGTTGGTTCGAACATAAGATACAAGAAACAATTAATAATCGGGATTTATTTACCAGAATCTGTTTGTGGTATGGCAATTCAATTGTCAAAAACAAATTGATAATTCTATCAGTTAAACTATATCTCATAAGTTACTACAATATCAAATTTCTGTTAATGACAGTGCTGTAAGGAACGGGGTAAAACTTGAGTAATTCAGAATCATTTATTGAGGAAGTGTCCAGCGAGGTTCGGAGAGACAGATTATTCTCCCTATTCAAGAAATGGGGTTGGATTGGGGGTCTCCTCATAGTGGTAGTCGTTGGGATTGCGACTTTCAGGGAAATACAAAGCAATAATTTTGAATCAACTGCACAAGATTTGGGCAGTTCTGTTGTATCGGCTCTTCAGGAAGAAGACCCATCGAGTCAAATTAATGCCTTGAACCAAATTCAGGCTGATAACCCCGACGCCCAAGCCATTGTTGATTTCTATCTGGCAGATCTCTATCAACAAAACGACAATGAATTGGAAGCTGTAAACATTCTGACGGATCTTGCCAGGAATAGTGATGTATCAATTGTCTACAGAGATTTGGCTGAATTAAAAGCCATAATTATTTCTGAAGGTACTGTCTCCTATAATGATTTAATATCGAGGTTGGATTCCCTTGCTCAATTTGGATCACCATTTCGGACAATTGCTACCGAACTCAAAGGATATTACCTGGTGGGTATGGCAGAAGAATCCTCTAGTCATGAATTGAGGCAGGAGGGCTTGTCTGTTCTAAGGGGTATTTATTCTGATGCCGAAGCATCATCGAATTTAAAGTTCAGGGTAAGTCAATTCCTAACAACCCTTGGTGAAGAAACAGAAATACCAAATTAGGTAATTGATAAAATAATGAGTTGAATTTTTGGGGTTTTGTAGCGTGAATATTAGAAATTTTGTAATTGGGTTTTCGACTCTTTGTTTATTGATCGGCTGTGGACAAAAAGAGGAAATACTCGCTGGTTACAGGATTGATATTGAGAGACCATTGTCGGAATCCACCGAAGTTGTTTCCGAGAGAGATGGTACTACTATTGGTAGTCTGGTTGTAAATAACCCCTTACCAGGGTCAAAAGAATTTGTAGCTCCTCCAGAAGTGAATTTGTCTGAATGGACACATGTAAATGCCAATTCTCAGCACAATCCAGGGAACCTGGGTATGGACAAAAGTTTAAACCTGGTTTGGCAAAGAAGTATCGGAGTAGGAAGTACCAAAAGGTACAGAATTGGGACTTCTCCTATATTTGCCCAAAACAAAATTTTTACCATGGACGCAGCTTCCAATGTCAGGGCTTTTACTACTAATGGTAGTTTGGTTTGGGGAACCTCCCTTGGCTCAGAATTGGATGAGGAAGAAGCTTCCAGTGGTGGCTTGGCCTTTGGGGAAGGTTATCTTTTTGCAACAACTGGTTTTGGGGTATTGCATGTTCTTGATCCTGAGACTGGTGGAGTAGTATGGACCCAGGAATTTGAAGCACCAGCGGTGTCTTCACCAACAGTCTATAATGGTTTGGTATATTTGATTACTCTGGACAGCAAGGCCTGGGCATTGGATATCAAGAATGGCCGATTAAGTTGGAGTCTTGAGAGTACTGGTGGCATAGCCATGGTAGCAGGCGATACAAGTCCAGCTATTACTTCAAATGATATAATTTTACCCTTTCCTTCGGGTGAGGTTGTAAGTGCAAATGCCAAAAATGGAAATGTAAACTGGCGGGAATATATTAGTGGCAGTCGAAGAACCAATCCAAGTTCAACCTTAATTGGGATTTCAAGTTCACCGGCCATCGCCAATAATCAGATTTTTGTTGCCAATCAAAGTGGAAGTACGGCTGCTTTGAACATTTCAAATGGCCAGGCGCGATGGTGGGCGAGTGATGGTTCATATAACCCACCTTTACCAATTGGCGATTCAGTATTTCTGGTGACTGATAATTTCGAATTGGTGAGGCTTGATGCCGCAACCGGTCAAAGGATTTGGGCTACTTCTCTTCCGTCCTTTAAATCGGACAGACCAAGACGGAGAAAAGAAGTATATGCTCATTTCGGTCCATTGCTTGTGGGAGGAGAATTGTTGGTTGCATCAAGCGATGGTCAAATCCGTTTTTTCAACCCGGAAACTGGAGATGCTGCAAGGTCGATAACTGTCCCGGGTGGTGCTACTTCAACCCCGATAGTTGTAAACCAGACCATGTATTTGAAGAGTTCCAACGGTAACCTTTACGCCTTGAATTAAGGGCTTTTCTACAAGTTAAAATCATGGCCATAAGCCTGTCAATCGTGGGCCGACCAAATGTCGGCAAGTCAACTCTGTTCAATCGTTTGTTGGGTAAAAGAACGGCGATTGTAAATAATTCACCTGGGGTAACCAGAGACTTCCAGGAAGGGAAATCAGAAACCCTTGGGATGTCATTTAAGGTTGTTGACACAGCTGGATGGGATACTCGCCCTGTGAACGAGTTGGAAGAAAGCATTTTTCGCATGACACGCAAAGCAGTGGATAAATCTTCGGCTTTGCTATTTGTCGTTGACGCACGGTCTGGGATCTTGCCGATTGATCTGGAGATTTCCCAAAGTTTAAGAAAACAGAACATACCGGTAATTCTAGTTGCCAATAAAGCGGAAAGCAGGATCCAGGATAGTTTTGAGACAGATGTTCTGAACCTGGGTTGGGGTGAACCAGCCTACGTTTCAGCTGAACATGGCACCGGGATAAGCAATCTTCTTGACCAAATTCAGCATTGCCTGAGATCTTTTCCGCTGGAGGAAGATAATTCAGTAGATTTGTCTCAAACCGACCCTGAAGATAACGAAAATGATTTTGACATTCCCAGACACAGGCCAATCAAAATTGCCGTAATTGGAAGACCAAATGCGGGAAAATCATCTCTGATAAATCAGATTATCGGTGATGAACGACTGCTCACTGGCGAAACCCCTGGCATTACCAGGGATGCCATTTCCATTCCGACCTCATGGGAGGGAACTGAAGTCGATATATATGACACGGCAGGAATGCGAAGAAAAAGCAGAGTTGTAGATGAAATAGAAAAAGAATCCGTTTCAGAAGGTTTAAAGGCCATCAGATTTTCTGACATCGTGATTGTATTGATTGATGCGACTAGTCCTCTTGATACCCAAGATCTTAGAATCGCCGATTTGACTGAAAAAGAGGGAAGGGGGGTAGTTGTAGCAATCAACAAATGGGATTTGATCAAGGACAAGAAAGCAAAACAAAGTGACCTTCAACATAAAATCGAAACTTCATTACCCCAATTGAAAGGGATCAAACTTATTTTTGTTTCCGCTCGCTACAAGCGAGGTTTGAAGGCATTATGGCGTGAAGTACAGGCCATTCATGAAATTTGGAACAAAAGGATTCCAACCGGGGAGTTGAATAAATGGCTGGAACATATGGTATACAAACACCCACCTCCAGCCGTAGCGGGGAAAAGGATAAAACTACGATTCATCTCACAAATCAATACCCGACCGCCAAGTTATGTTTTAAAGTGTAGTCAGTTAAAATCCTTACCAACCAGTTACAAGAGGTATTTGGTAAATGGGTTGCGAAATAGATTTGGCCTGCGAGGTACCCCAATTCGCTTGCTCCTACGGAACCACTAACAAGACCGAGCGATAACACTGAATTCAGGATATCAAAATATCCACCAGTTTTTTTGCCTCCTCATCTGGGGTTGAAATTTCCTTTTCCTTGGCCCCAGGGTAAAAAGTCAAGGTGGTCTTGGTATACATCTCGGATGGCGTATAAATATTCACCTTCGGACCCAAATTGGTGGTTTCCTCCTTCCAGGTAGTAGCCAATTCTATTTGAGCTCGCTTGGTACTTCCATAAACCCCCATGAATTTCTTACCCAACCTTGGGTCGGCTATAAAGACTGCCTGCCCACTTTTCTTCAGAAGGGGATGGATACAAGAAATTAAATGGCTAGTGGCCGTAATGTTTACGGCGACTGACCGTTTCAGAGTTTTTAGCTCAATTTGGTTGGTCAGGGTAAGGGGGGCGGCACTAATGGCGGTATGGACCCATAAGTCAATTAGGCCCCATTTCTCGTATATATTGCGGCAGACTGTTTGGACCTCTTTGTCTTTTGTTATATCCAAAACACACAGAAATGATTTGCCACCAGTTGCTCTGATCTTGTCATCTAGTTCTTCCAAGCCTCCGACCGTACGGGCCACTGTGATAAGGGTGTATCCTTTTTGGGCAATCCAATAGGAGATAGATGCCCCCAGCCCTCTTGAGGCACCGGTGACCAAAGCAATCTTATTTTCTCCCGCCTGGCTTAACATTATCCAATTCTCGATTTAACTGTTTAAATTCCGTTAAACCAAGAGATTATTCCTGCGGTACTTCTTCTTGGGGTGTTTCTTCTGAAAGGATTTCAGCTGAATTATCAATACCTGTCTCAATAACATTACAGGAAGCCATCAGATTTTGATAAACCAAAGTAACCCAGTCTGGAGTTGTACTAGGGATGTTATCTCTTAATGCCTCCTTTGAATACTGGAAAATTTCGGCTGAATTTGATTCTGAAATTGCATCAAAAATTCCTCCAGTTGGAAGGGCAGTGTCAACAACAAGCAAGATTATGGTAAGGATTAGGCATCCTCGCAGAATGCCAAACAAAAGCCCAAGCGTCCTGTTCAGAATATTTATTCCCGGGAGTTTTGTTACAGAAGTTACAACCGATGTAATGAAAGCTGAAACAATCAAAGCAACTGCAAATGTAATTGCAAATGCTCCCAGAATTCCCAATTCACAACTGTTTTCAATGATGTTACCCAAATAGGGGACAGAGTTTAGAAGTGGGGCAACCAAGGGTGCTGCAACAAAGGCAACCAATGCTGAAACTATCCAGCCAAGGATTGACATAACCTCTCTTGCCAAACCTCTATGGTAAGCAAAAATTCCAGAAACTAAAACCAGTCCTAGAGCGAAGATATCAAAATAATTTAGACCACCCATGTGGATCACCAGGAAGAATGTCTAACTTGTTGGAAATTATTACTGCTCAAATCATTCGCATTTATTATACCATATAATATTCAAATTATTTAATGATTAAAGTAGCAGAATAATTTATTCAAAATTGGTAAAGCAAAATTGAGTAACTAAATATATCCACAATTACGGAATTCTTTTTAAAAACGAATTACTGCCGCTCCTTAGGGAGCACCAGTTGGGAAGGGTGGCAAAGTTATTTGTCATCCTATCCTTTATTTTGTGACCTCTGGTTTTGTCAAGTTGTGTTGCAAAGTAGCCATCTGAATGAAAAATATTAGGTCAATATTTATAACTGTATCATACCTAACTTTAGAGAACTAGACCAAGCATTTGTTTATTATCCATCCCTATATCACCATTGTGATTGACAAACCAGCCCTGATGACAAATCAGCTGTCTTGTGCTATTGTGAATTGTGAAATCTATGATCAGAATTACCATACGAATATTTTACCATTCATTGCTTTAGGAAGAAAACATGGCTGACCAAGCATCTGAGACGCATTTCATCGGTCCGATGGGCTCGGAGTTCTGGCAGATCAGGGTACCACCCGAGCTGGTCCCGGCCCTGGCCCGGGAATTTGACTGGAACCGGCTGGGCCGCCGGGTACTGGTTGATGCCAGGGCCGGCATCATTGCCTGGATGTCGCCGGCGAGTACCCATGAGGTCTTGGCTGAGGAAACCGATGCCATTGTGCTGGCCGCAGGACAAATCATCAAAGGTGGGGTGTGGGGTATGCGTGGAACCCGCTGGAAGAGACCGGAGGATCCCAGGAACACCGGTTTGGAAGCCGATGCTTCCTACTATATCGGGGCGAAGGCAGAACAGTGGTTCACGCTGACCGAAAAGATTCATAATGGTGAACTAGCCCCAGCCGCCCGGGCTGATTTTGCCGCTATTACTCCACCCGATCTCGTTGTCGAGGTTGAGATTACCAATCTGGACAAGGACAAACCGGCCCGTTATGCTCGGCTCGGAGTTCAGGAATTGTGGCAGGTTAATCGCAAGCAGGATCAAACCAAAATTGAAGTTACCATCCTTGAGTTGCAAAAGCCGGGTGGAGCTATGACGGTGAGGCAGTCCCGGGTGTTGCCCGGTCTCAGGGTTGATGCCCTGCCACGGGCCTATCAATTGGCTGGGATCGGGAAGTTTGCTGAACTTCAGACCTTGCTACAGACGGAACTGGTTGTACCACCAACCGTACAAAAAGCAGAACCTCCACGCCGTGGACCACGAATGTAGGTAATTCCACGTGTCAATAACGATTTAAAATTACCCCCCCCAATTACGAAGTAAATAGGGACTACTTTATTCCTGAAAAAAAGAATGTGTTCCGTATTTGTTGGTTACTTCATTGTTTCATTTGGTACTCCCCTCTTTTTTGGAGCAGTATTAAAGAACCAAGAGCAGTTGGCTCTCGGAGTGTACTGTAAACCTGATTGACGCTTAATATCTAATAGAAAAAAATGTCATTATTCGTAGTTTGGTTGTTGTTTGATTATGTGGGAGGTAGGTAGCCCTTTAACAAAATGATAAATTTCTCCTTTGGTTATATTTTCAAAATCCTTAACCGAGCCTGACCACGCTATTTTTTGACCATTCAGGAATTCTACCTTGTCAGAAATTGCTTTAACACATGACATATCATGCGAGACCGTTACTGCTGTTGCCGAACTCTCTTTTACCAGTTCCCGGATCAAAGAACTTATATTTGCTGCCCTTATGGGGTCCAACCCGGTAGTTGGTTCATCAAAAAACAGTATTTTGGGATTTGCTGCTATTGCTCTTGCCAAACCAGCCCTTTTTTGCATACCCCCAGATAATTCTGCTGGATAGAGGTCGGCTACTTCCCTTTCCAGTCCTACCCTTTCGAGTTTTTCTTCCGCAATTTTTCTGGCTTCTTTTGTACTGTAATTTTCTCCTCTTTTTAACAGTTTGAAAGCAACATTTTTCCAAACGGGCAGGGAATCGAACAAGGCTCCACCTTGAAATAGCATCCCTGCTTGCGATAGAAAATCTGTAAAAGGTGGCTTTGAAGGAACCCCCTTCAGGAGAACCGAACCTGCATCTGGATTTAGAAGTCCCAGGATTATCTTTAATACAACGGATTTTCCTGCCCCGGAACCGCCAATCAAGGCCAAACTCTCTCCATCATGGATAGTCAGGTTTATTTGATCCAAAACCTGGTTTTGCCCAAAGGCTTTGGAAATATCCTTCAGTTGTATTAAGGGCTCGGTCACTTAGAAAAACAATTCGGTCAGGACAAAATTGGAAGCAATAATTAAAATGGAAGATAGTGCTACAGATTGTGTGGTTGCCTTACCTACGCCGCGGGCACCCAAGCCTGATTTGAATCCACAATAACACCCAATTATAGCCACGATGAAACCAAATACGGCTCCTTTGACCAAACCCGAGATAACGTCCGTCATTTCTAAAAATTGGACTGCCTGGCTTAAATAAGTGTCGGGAGAAAAGTTCAACTTTAAGGTTCCCACCAAATAGCCTCCCATTATTCCCAATATATCGCCTACCCCTGTCAGGAAAGGAAGAACTAGTGTAGCTGCTGCTACCCGTGGAATAACAAGATATTGTTTGGGGTTTGTAGAAAGGGTGACCAGAGCATCAAGTTGGTCAGTTACCTTCATCGTACCTATTTCAGCAGCAATAGCTGAACCCACCCTTCCAGCTATCATCAATCCACAAAGAACGGGTCCCAACTCTCTAACCATTCCGATGGAAACTATTGCCGGAACCGCAGATTCTGAATTGAACCTTGATCCACCTGAATAAATCTGAAGGGCCAAGGCTCCTCCTGTAAACAATGCGGTCAGGCCTATAACTGGCAAGCTAAAAAAACCGATGGAAATCAATGACCGGTAGAATTCCCTGAAATAAAAGGGTTTCTTAAAAAGTGCCCCCAAGGTCGATATGATGAAAAGGGAAAGTTTACCAACTTCTTCTAAGATAATTAGGGTACCTCGACCGAGGGATGCTAAGGAAGAAATTACCATTGATCTTCTGTACCCTAAACCAAAAAAAGGATAAATTTTGGTGAGTTGTTAATGTACATATTCCCTTCTGTATCTTTGACCAAGCGAGGTCAGTACTTCATGCCCTATAGTCAAAGCTTGGAGTGCCAAATCATCAATGCTTTGGTTCAGACCTAAAAATTCTAAATATTCCGGTATTTCCTGTAAACCAGAAACATCAACTGTAATAAGATCCATTGATACCCGACCAACTACAGGGCATGGGATGTTGTTGGCATAAACCAGTGAGTTATTACTTAAACTTCTGATTAACCCATCTGCATATCCAGCTGCAACTGTAGCTAGGATGGTGTCCTTAGGAGCGACCCAGGACATACTATATCCAACACCTTCCCCCTTATTGATTTTTTGGACCTGAATTATCGGTATTTTCAAGGACACAACCGGGACTGCTTCTTCAAATGGTAACCCTCCAAACAGGCCAATGCCTGGGCGACAAAGATCAAAATGAAAATTATTCCCTAAAACAATCCCTCCGGTAGCTGCTAGCGACAAAGGCGTATTTATTCCCAAGGTAAGTTCACGAAAATTTTGCAACTGGGTTATATTCATGGAATGATTGTTTTCTTCCGCACAACTAAGGTGACTCATTATTAGTTCGGGCCCAAGGGAGATAATTTTTTCCTTGAGGTTCCAAAAATGTTCTGGTTCCATACCCAATCGATTCATGCCAGAATCCAGTTGAATTCCAAATTTATGGTGGGGAATATCCTCTAGGTATCGGAAAAATTGCTCTTGTGATACTAAGACTGGAATTAAGTCATACTCTTCCAATAGGGATTTATCGCCATTCATATAACCCGATAAAATGAAAATCCTGATGTTTTCAGATACAAGTTTCCGAAGCTCTTTTCCTTCTTCGGCCAAGGCTACAAAAAAAGTTTTTACACCCACGGTGGCCAGATAAGGGGCAACTATTTTGGTTCCTAATCCATAACTGTCCGCCTTCAAGACAGCACCGGTTTCGACCGAAGGAGCAGATTGCCTGTCTAGTCTTCGCCAGTTCTCGGCTATGGATTGGAGATTTATTGTTAAGATTGACTGAGCCAAAGACACTCCACATTAGCATCCAGTTATTAACTTTTGGGATGATTAATCTTATGTTCGATAACTTGTTTAGCCTATTCCGTATCTAAATTCAGTCAGTTTTTAACTTTGATTTGCTATTACTATAAGGGAGCAGAAGAAGGAAAGAATGGATCTTCGGTTTGAATTTCGTGTTCTCCGGCGAGTTGGGAAGAGTCTGCAAGGTTCCCGAATTTTGTATATCTGCCTTGGAAAGTAGTCTTGACAGTACCTATGGGGCCATGGCGATTTTTATCAATAATAATATCGGCTTTATTTTCGTGGTCTGCCATTCTTGCCTGCCAAGACACGAGTTTCTTTTCATCATCCTCCGGTGGCTTAGATCGTTTAAGGTAATATTCTTCACGGTATACAAACATGACCAAATCAGCATCTTGTTCTATTGAACCGGAATCCCGCAAGTCGCTCATTTGGGGTCTTCTATCCTCCCGTGATTCAATTGATCTTGAAAGCTGAGAAACGGCAATAACCGGAATATTCAATTCCTTGGCAATATTCTTTAGGCCACCAGTGATTTCAGCAATTTCATAAGTTCGGTTCATGTTCTTGGACAGGCCCTGAATGAGTTGAATATAGTCAACAACCAATAAACCTAAACCACCAACCTTCCGGTGAATCCTGTTACACCTCAAGGTTATGTCTGCTATGGAAAGCCCTGCCGTATCATCAATATATAAGGGAAGCTTAATCAACTCCATTGAAGCTTTGGCATATTTTTCAAAATCTGCCCGACCGATTTGATTTTTCCTTATATTGGTGGCCGGAACCTCGGAAACTTCTGCCAAAATTCTGGAAGCCAATTGTTCACCGGACATTTCAAGTGAAAATACCGCTACTTTCCCACCTAGTGGGTCGGATTTCTTTCTTTGCTCAGGATCTTTAAAATTTTTTGCCACTGCAAAGGCTATGTTCGTAGCTAGGGCTGTTTTTCCCATTCCAGGCCGACCGGCTATAATGATCAAGTCAGAAGGCTGTAAACCTCCTAGATAATTATCAAGGTCAAGCAATCCTGTGGAAAGCCCTGAAATTGCATCTTCGCTTTCCGTAGCGATCTTTGCCCTCTCAATTGATTCAATCAAAACCTTAGAAAAGTCCTGAAAATCAGATTTTTCCCGGCCAAAATGCCTTAACTGGTATAATTTACTTTCGGCATCATCAATTATCTCAGAAGTTGGGTTATCGATTTTCTGGTCAACAGCTTGGCCTGCAAGGTCATTTCCAACATTAATTATTCCCCTCCTGATTGCCAGTTCCCGAATTTCCTTGGCGTAAGCATGAGCCTTGGAAGGAGCAATATTTACACCGATCAAATCTTTGAAATAGTCCCTACCGCCAGATTCAAGGACTTCTGGCTCATTCTGGATATAGGGCCAGAGGGTAGTGGCTGATGCTAATCTGTATTGTTGAATAATCTGGGTGATTTTTTCAAATAGGATCTTGTTGACCGGGAAGTAGAAATGTTCGGGTTGTACGATTTTTGAAATTTCCGTGTAGATTTCATTGTTGAACAACAGCGCTGAAATCAGGGCTTTTTCATGTTCCAGACTATGAGGGATGGTATCAGAAGATAGAGGATTGATAGCATCCTGTTGGGAAATATCAAAAAGGACAGAAGTATTCATAAACTGCTTTAAATTATGGTGGCATAAACACCTTACTTGACGATATTGACTACTGACAAGAGTATATTAGTTCAGGATAAATTGGGGAAAAATGAATCAATATCTTGATAATTATTATAATTTACATCTAAATATTGAAATTATAAATTAATTTTATCAAACCAGTTGAAATTTTTTCAGAAAGTAGGACCAAATTCCAAACCTACCGCCAAGGTTTAAAAATTTTCCAGGTTTATCGATTTGAATCCCCCATTTGTTTTAAAAAACTGGAAAAAATTTACCCGTTTTCGAGGGTTTTTGGAATTGATAATTGGGGTTAATTTGAAATAGCTCTTTCTGTAACGAATCATCAAAAATCATGAAAATCTATTAAAGGTTCTAAATTTATGCTTTGATAAGGTTAAACAAACCCCAGCCCAATCTTCAGTCAAAGTTATTAAATTTTGATTCGTACGAAAGCCTAAATTTTGATTCGATAAATCGGGTTATGAGGTTTTACCCGAAATTTTTTCTTGCCATTTTTTTGGATTTTCCAAGAAGGTTGAAACTTCCCTGATTTCATCTGCAGAAAGCAAAGTTTTTATCCTCTGTGAGTCAATAATTGCCTGCCAATTCGTAAGATACAACAACTCAATTCCATGCTCCCTTAATTTCTGGGTGGCTTCAGGAAAAATGTCGTAATAAAAGACTACCGTGCTGTATTGACAAACCCCACCTGCTGTTCGAATGGCATCAACAAAACTAAATTTAGATCCCCCATCTGTAGCTAAATCCTCCACCAAAAGTACGTTTTCTCCTGCATCTAACATGCCCTCAATACGAGAATTTTTACCATATCCCTTGGGTTTTTTCCTTATGTAGGTCATCGGCAATTGCAATTTATTGGCAACGAGTGCTGCAAAGGGTATCCCGGCCGTTTCGCCGCCAGCAATATTCTGAAAAAATTCTTCTCCAACCCGTTCCTGAATGAGGCTCACCATCATTCGGATGATTTTCGTGCGAGCCTTGGGGAATGAAATAATTCGCCGACAATCCACATAAACAGGTGAGAACTTGCCTGAGGCCAATTGAAAGTACGTATCTGTGTTGAAACTGATTGCCTTGATTTCAAGAAGGATATCAGCCGTTCTGACAGCAAAGGATTTGTTGAGATTTTCGCTAGGGGCCATAAGCCAATTCTTTCATCTTCCAATATATATCAATCTCTGGGTCGAATACGGCAATGTCCAGGCCATTACCGGAAATTGTACCTACTTGATCAAGTGGGGCATCGCACTTTTGAAGGGTTAAAAAGGATGAGTTGACTGGTTCGCCATAAAACCTTGCCCCAAAAAGGGAAGTAAATCCTTCCAGCCTATCCAATGCCTCTTCTTCTTCAAATACCTGCGCCAAAATAGGCAGGGCAACATGGGCAGTGAAAATACCTGCACAACCACAGTCAGATACCTTTGTTTCAACGGTATGGGGAGCACTATCGGTCCCAAGGAAAAAGCTGGGGTTCCCACTAATTGCAGCCCTTAGCAGATTAAAACGATCAATTTCCCTTTTGGCGATGGGGAGGCAATAATAATGGGGTCTGATTCCTCCCTTGAAAATATGGTTTCTGTTAATCACCAGGTGATGAACAGTAATTGTTGCTGCAACATTTTCAGGTGTACTGTTGATAAAATTTATGGCTTCAATTGTACTGATATGTTCCAAAATGATTTTCAGGTTTGGAAATAAATTGTGGATCGGGGTTAATATCTTATTTATGAACACAGTTTCCCTGTCAAATATATCAACGGCAAAATCGACAACTTCGCCATGTACACAAAGGGGCACATTGGATAATTCGAGGAGTTCAAGGATTTCATAAATTTTAGTGAAATCTCTAACGCCACTGGCTGAATTGGTCGTAGCACCCGCCGGGTAAAGTTTTACAGCTTTGACAATACCATTTTTTATCCCTGCTTCTACATCTTCTGGATCTGTATCTTCAGTTAGATAAAGGGTCATAAGTGGCTGAAAATCAGCACCTTTATCCAATTGTTGCAATATGTTCTGTTGATAAGATTCGGCATCTGAACTGGTAACAATTGGGGGATCAAGATTTGGCATGATCAATGCCTTCCCAAAATGCTTGGCCGTGTATGGCAGAACCAGTTTTAATAATTTGCCATCTCTTAAATGGACATGCCAATCATCAGGCTTGCGAATGCTAATTTCGGTCATAGGGCAAAAATAATAATCGACGCTAATTTTTTATTAAGTGAACAATTGAAAAATAATAACCGAGTCATTGGTTTTTTGCCTTAGCAATCTCCGCAATAAAATCGTCCAGAACTCTTTGTGTAATGGGACCAGGAAATCGAAATGTTACTTTCCCCTGGCCATTGACAATAAATGTTTCGGGTATCCCATAAACACCCCACTCCAAAGCAGTTCTACCAATTTTGTCTGTGCCAATCTTATGAAATGGATTACCTAGTTCGTCAAGAAATGACAAGGCATGAGCCTCTTCATCCTTGTAGTTTATACCTATAACGGGAATACCATTTTCTGCCAGATACTCAAGATGGGGATGTTCAGCCCTGCAAGGTGTACACCAGCTTGCCCAGAAATTGACCAATTTAACACTCTTCGTGGTTAAATCTTCCCTGTCAGGTACCGGATTGTCATGAAATGGCTCAAGGTTCAATTTTGGGGCATCTCTTCCAATAAACTGGGAGGGTAACTCGTTATTGCTGGAGTTGAAGATTCCTGAAACGAAAAATACCCCAAACCCAAGAAACACCAACAAGGGAAGTGTCAGAAGTAACCTATTGCTCAGCATAAATTATTTGGGAATTCTATTTTCTTAAGAGACCATTACCAAGATTAATCTTGATCTTGTTTTAGTCTACCTTTCTTTTGGCTTTGATATCAGAACACCCCTCATAACATTTTTAGTGTATTTTTTATCGGTTTCACCAGTTTGTTCTTGACTTGACGGCAATGACCAATCTTGGGGGATGATATTAATCTGGGCATTTATTTATCCTGGCATGTATTCATTCTATTGGCTTCCACTAGCCACTCTTTCTTCAGTATCAAAATTCCATAGATTATGGAGACCAACAATTTCATCAGCATATCTTTGAAGGTGTTTAGGGCTGATCTTGTGATATATATCTTAGGACAATCATTTAACTTACCCCCAACACTCTGAATTCCATGGTATGAACTTGACCATTAAGATAACCAGTACTTCAATGGCAGGGTGGGGGAGGTCCGAGAGTATGGCGATGGTATTTTTTTGGTTTACCCCTATCCCAATAGAATTGCCGGAGGTGGTGACAAGTTGATTGGGGGTTTGCGTGGTTTTGATACGCATACTGCCTAGAAATAAAAACAAATAAATCAAAGAATTTCAAGAAAATGAATCACTGTCTATTGTGTTATTGGAGTAATGATCTCAAAGCCTAGATAAAAAAAAGAATTGAGTTCATGTTGCTATTAACGACAAAACTTTTCGTTTCTAGGGTTTAACTTAGGCTATGATTTAACCGATACTATTATTTCCGAAATCAGGTTTTTTAACCTAAATCCCAAATAATCTCAAGAAAGGAATGTGTATTGTTGTTCGATTCGGTTACTTTCTTCATTTGATTTATTAACTTCAAGGGTTTCAGTGACGGCTTGTGGGTTTCGGTCTATTACCGCTAAAAGCACTTGAGCCGTACGGTCTGGAATCTTACGACCTTATTCCCATTCGCGTAGAGTGCTAAGATGTAGGCCGTACATTTTAGCAAAGTCTTTTTGCGAGAGTTTATGTTTCTTACGGATCGCTGCGACATCCACGGGTTTAGGAACGAATACACCAGCAGGTTCAACCTCACCTTTTGCAATCGCAAGGGCTTGTTCTGCACTCTCAACCAGTTCTTTACCTATACTCATTTCAATCTCCTTCATATATTACCTAATAAGTATTAGGTCTACACCCATTGGCCTTGTAGGCATCCACAATCTTTGGCAGTACCATTGCCAACTTATTCCTCTCTGCCTTGGATAAATTTGCCTTTTCATCCTTTCCGTAGATTGCTAGCAAAAAAAACTGACACATCATCTCCACAAAAATTGTGAATTGAGTGATAGCCTCCGCTTTTGCCACCACGACCCATATGACGTAACTTCCGTGCTCCGCCGGTATCTTTCATTATATTTCCCGCGGTTGGATCATCGCTGAGTACTAACAATGGATATCATTTCATCGTTTGATAGACCTTGGCGCTTAGCTTGTTTCAGGAAATTTTCTGTCCAAATTACGGTATGTATTACAACGTATGCTGTGCAACCGTTATAATGCAAGAACTAAATACTGCCAACCTCCGATGGTTTCAACTTTCGGTTATGCCCTGTCTACCGCCGCCATCAAGAAAATGGATGATGAGACTGATATCCCTCTGTTGACCAAGGCTCGCGCTCTGGGACCGGTGGTCTTACGTGATTACGTGGCCACTCCTTCGGACCCGAAAGCACAAGAGAGGTTTTTTACCGGTTTTGAGAAACTGGTCAGCCGAGCTGCAGACAAACTGAACAGAATAAAGGAAATGAAATACAAACCTGCCCCTGCTGGTGGTTTGAAACCGTAATTCGGATAGTTGGGGACCTACCTTTTCCAGGAGCCTATTTGGAGGGATAAGTAATCCATTTTTAATATAAAAGAATAAATTACTTACTGGTATTCTGGTGCTTTCTGCAAAAGTTTAAATCCAGATATTTGCTGAATAATAGTATCAGGTTAATTTCATGATCATTTAAGCCTGAAGCGGTTTCGTAGAGTCAGCAATACCAGGAACAATAGGATCGGCCCGAGGACAGCTTGGACTGTGCCGACAGCTGGTAATAAAAATTTCATTTGATCGGATGACTCCATGAGTTCACAAACCAGGGGATACAGGAAACCACCTTCGGAACCCAGACCAAGGAAAGCAACTGAATTTGAAAAGCTGACGAGCAGGCTTTGCCAGAACATCTTCAGGAGCGCAACCCAATCACCACCATTGATCTGTGAACAGGCAACTGTGGCTAGAATTACCGCTCCAAAGAAGATATGAAGGCTCCACCAGAATAAAGAACGTGAGATACTCCAGCCATAATCTGACAAAACTTCGAATACTCCGTTTACAATAGTCAATAAGGAACGCCCGTCTCTCTGGCGCTGGGCATGCATTTTCAACCGGAAAAACACGTGCCTCTCCTCAGGTTTTTCCTGCTTACTCATTATCAGGGCTAGCCGTTCCCAAGCACGAATGGCATTTATGGCATCATTGGCCTCTTCCTCAATTGTGTTAGACTTGTCATTTTTTCGATAGGTACGCAATTTCGATCGGATATATTCGTTTCGTTTCGCAGGCTTCTCCTGCTTGCTCATTATCTGGGTCAGGCGATTCCGGGCACGACTGTAAAACCATTTGGCACCGTTCCAGTCTATCCCGGTAAAGTTCATGTCCTCATGGACCTTGGTATTGAAGAACTTCGGTGGTTGTCCGAATGATGCCTCTTGAAACGATATAGTGTCTCGGAAATTTGTATTGTTGAAATCAGCAATTTTTTTGAACCGGGATTTGAAGAATGTTATTGTATCTTTGAATTCAGCAGTGTTGAAATCAGCATTTCCATGGAATTTAGCCTCACTGAAATCTGCTTTCCAACCAAAATTTGTATTGTCAAAGTTTACGCTAGAATAAAATACCGTTTTGGTAAAGTCAGACCCACCCCTGAATTTGGATTTAGAAAAACTCACTCTACCCCAGTCTGATCCCTTCCCAAAGATTGCCTTTTGAAACCTCGCTGAAGAATTGATCCTGGTTTCATAAAACCAGGTTCCAGAAGGAAAACATACACCTTGGAAGGAAACGCCATGAGCAAATGTGGCCCTCCTGAAAGAAACAAGGTCGAGGTACCATGATGCTTTTTCTGTAGGAATTTCAACCGGAAGTTTTGCTCCATCAAAGTTGGCCTGTCCCAAAAAGACAGTTCCACCGAAGTCTACTATTCCGTTGAATATTGTATTACTGAAATCAGCTCCTATCAACACCCTCCCAGCAAAGGAAATGTCTTCTTCAAACTCCATATTTGAGAAATCCATGAAGGATCTTGTGAAGGGGTCGGTATCCTTGGTCCATTCAGGGGGTTTACCATTAGCATCTTGAAATCTATTTTGCTGTTCAGTAGGTCTGTGGCAAGTTTCAGGAATTGAATTCCATAATTCTTTTATTTTTTTATCAAATAAAAAATATCCAACATTTGTTTCGTATTCTTTTTTTACATATTGGTTCCAAAAATCGTGCCCACCAGGCTCTTGCAGAAGTTTTACCCAGAAATTTTCTTCTTGTCGGTCAGATTTCATCTTGTTCTCCTTCTCTATAGTAACCTTGTATACGCACAGATATTGTCACAATTTCGGTACCTGAAATACTTTAATCTTGCAACCGGAATATAAGGTTGGAAAACGGATTGGAGAGGGGTTAATTCTTATCTCAATCTATTCAATACAGATGGAGAAGTTGTAGACTGTAATTGATATGACCTGTCATTTTATGGCCAATTCAGTAAGATAAAAAGCATCACTCCGCTGGCAATCTCGGGCTAGCGGTCGTGATCATTATAGACGTACCAGGCGATAATGCTGAGCTTGTTATCCCCAGTCTATTTCCAACCAGGGCAAACCCTCATTACATTCGCTTTTGCATTGCCGTATAGACAGCAAAGGCCCTTCTGTCCTTGATACCTGAATTGTTCAACTTTTCTATTGCTTTTTCAGCAGTGCCGATCGCTATTTTGACATCAGCACGTTTGAGCTTGTGGACGGGATCATAGTCAGCCTGGTGTCGCTTTCCCTGAAGGATCACAAAACTGGCGGCAAATTGCTGTATATTCCTTGGAAATAGATTTATGAAAGAAACATTACTGCACTGGCCCTTGGCATAACCATGATTGACAGCCCGATAGGCTTGCATCCAGGCCGATTGACTCCTGAGGGGCTTTCTTGTGCCGACAACGCAATCAGCAGAATTCCGGCAGAGAGCGTGGAACACCGCATAATAGGCCGTACTCATGGCCCGTTTGAGATCTGCCTGCCGCGGCTTGCCTGTACGACTTCTATCAACAAGATGGCAGGCAGTACCAATGAGATCAAGCGGCTGCAAATTCAGCTTCTTTTATTGTCATGTATGAAGGAATCGGAAATCTTTCCACCTGCATATCAAGAAGAGTTTTCCGCAGTTGCAAAGCCAATCCAACAACCTTTTCTGGATCAAGTTCGTCATCTTCGGCCTGGAAAACTACTGTGATATTCAGGATAGGATCACCGTCATGATCTTCGGCCTCTTCGGAAATCACATCAACAATCTGGGCTGGGGCAAGGTGATCCTTAATACACTCTTTCAGTATTTCATCAATTTGTGATTTCAACATGGTCATGATCCCCACTTGTTTTCTAAAAACAACCCTCGTATCTTCGGGTTATTGACATTCAAACTAGCGGTTTGGTTTCAATATGTCAACGCTTTGGATCACCAACCAATACAAAATTCATTTAATCGGCAGTTTCAGACAATCACCAGCCCGGTAGGGGTTCTCCTTGCTCAGATTGTTTAACCGGGCAATCTCCGGCCAGCGGGCGGGATTGCCCAGCGTCTTTTTGGCAATGGTGGAATGTTTGGTATCAAGCCGTAGCAGAGGTGGGGAATACAACAATAACCAGGCCAGATATTGATCTCGGCAGCTGGTCTGGGTACACCCTTGACTTAAAATTCGAAAAGTTTGATCCTTTCTTTAGGGTTTGTCTTGGCTCTTAAAGACCAGGATAAACTTGACGGTAAGGATTGGGGTCAGGCTATAAAAACTGGCAAAATATTACTCAATAAAGAGGTGAAGTGAATACTTTCACAGTCTCGTCTGGGGAGGGGCTTAGTAACAACCCCTTCTACCCAGCTATTTTCGGAAGTGCTGCCCCCCTAATTTATAGGAATATGATTTACAGGAAATACTGTTCGCTTACCTATTCATCGGGGTTTGGGAAAGGATGGTCACTTTAGTATATTGATCCCAATTATTTCCCCCTGAGTTTTTTCAGTTTCTTTTTGGCCTGGCGAAACTGATAAACAGTAAGGATACAAAGGCTTACAAGAATCAAAATGGTTATACTATAGGAAGCCAGAACAAAGAATGTATAGGTACCAAGATCAGGAATTTGATTTTCTCCCAAGTTTTTCGTTCAATTTAATTTGATTGTGGATAATTTCAGTTTTTGTTCGAACCAATACCAAGGTTACAAACAATAGTACAAAACCCAGGATACATAAGATCAGGGGATAGTAAAAAACGTTATGTATGTTGGTATCCTGATCAAGAGACAGGGTCGCTCCCTGATGTAGTCCCTGATTCCAAAAATTAATGGCATACCGTGATAACAAGGCAAAGACGGAACCTATCAAACAGACTAATGCTGATATATTGGCAGCTGATTCCTTGTCAGAGATATAAATCCAGATCAATTGGTAGGTAATGTAATGTAGAAAGAGTATTAAGAAGGAAGTTAACCTTGGGTCCCATGCCCAGAAAGTTCCCCACATGGGTTGTCCCCACAACCCTCCTGTAACCAATGCTACAAGGGTAAAGGACAGCCCAACCGGTGCAGCGGCCTTGGCTACTAAAATTGATATACGATGCCTTCTAACCATCCAGATAAGGGATGAAACCAGCATCACCAGCCAGCAATTGATAGCTATCAATGCACTGGGTACATGTACGAAAATAATTTTTACCGTACTTCCCTGGAGGTA
Organism: Paracoccaceae bacterium; assembly: GCA_963668325.1. Lineage (GTDB taxonomy): Bacteria > Pseudomonadota > Alphaproteobacteria > Rhodobacterales > Rhodobacteraceae > MPNP01. Next base: position 2,959,202 of record OY764222.1, on the reverse strand, counting down.
GTCATCAGGGGTAAAAATGAACCCCCAACCCAGACCTGAGAGAATAAAGAAACCACTCAATACCCACAGTATGGGAGTAATTGCTGCCACCAATTTCCCAAAATGGTGTGGGTTGGCAAATTTCCAAAAGCTGAAGGCCATTAGGTCCGCACGTTCATAATGAAATACTTACTCTTTCAGGGCTGTTTTCAAGGTATAGGATATTAAGAAAGGAAATATGGCTATAGTTGCCAGGGAAATTCCGGATAACTGCAATAACCAAGGGAGATAAGCATCCCCATTGGAATAAGCAATAACAGACTTGGTCCCAAATATGAGTATCGGAATACTCAAGGGAAGTACTATAATGGTCTGAAGCAAATTTCCATGTCGGTTAAAGGTACCAATTCCTCCGCCGAGACAACCTATTGCAGCCAATGCCGGTGAACCTACCAGGATTGAAATTGAGCAAACCAATCCAACCGTTAGTGGAAGGTTTAGCAAAAGGCCAAAGAAGGGTGCTAGTACAGTTAGAAGTAACCCTGAACTTATCCACAAAACAATTACTTTGGCCCAAACGTATTTTTCCATTGGAAGGTCTGAAACTGCAATTCTTTCCAAAGAACCATCCTCAAGGTCAGGGCTAAAAATCCGGTCAAGATATAGAAAAAGTGAAAATACCACCCCAATCCACAATATGGCTGGAGCTATCCGAGTATGAAGATCAATATCCGGACCAACGCCAATGGGCAACAAGACTACTATTGTAAGGAACATGGCCATAGGTAGCCACATTCCAGAGCTTAACCGAAGATTAGCTTTTAGATCTCGTGAAATAATAGTGAGCAAATCATCCTCGGCAGATCAAGAAATATAAATACCAGATAAATACAATAAAATTGTAAGCACCCCTACCCCTATTGGTAATCATCCAATGATATGGACTGGGTGGGTTGGGTGATTGGTTCCAAATGTGAAGTCAAAACAACAATTCCACTGTTTTCACAATGCGCTTGAACCAATTCCGATAAAAGAATCTGTCCCTCCGTATCCAAAGCATTGAATGGTTCATCAAGTAACCAAATCCTTTTATCTGTACCAAGAGCACCTGCCAATGCAATTTTTCTTTTCTGACCTTCCGAAAGTAACCTTATAGGTGTATCAGCAAGGCCGTCTACCTTGAAATGGACCAAAAGCCTATCTGAGAATGGCTTATTGTTGAGTTCCAACCAAAATTTATGGTTCTCCCAAACCGACAATTCTGGCTTCAAACCATTTAGGTGTCCCAGATAGGCAGTTTCATGCAATGGTATCTGCAATGTGCCTTCAAATTTGCTGGATAAAGATAAAAGGGTTTTCAATAAGGTGGTTTTACCAGAGCCATTTGAGCCTCGAATGAATAAATGATCACTTGGCTTTAAATGGAAAGATACTCCAGAAAAAACTGGGTAATCGTTTCTGTAACTGGTTAGATTTTTAACCCTGATTGTTAGCACGTCTTCTACCAAACTCTGTCCATTTTGTAATTTCGCCATTCGGGATAATCAAATCCCAATCCTTCAAGATATTAAGGGTTAGCAAAATAAAGGTTTCCTATACTTTAAATAATAATCTTCATTATATTAATATTGTTGATTGCAAATATTGAATACGGTGGATCTGATATCGTAGTAAAATTTGGCGTCCTAGATACGCTTGCTAGAAAATATCCATCAAGATTTGAGGAAGAAAAATGAGTCTGAGTTTGGGAAAAGATTCCGATACAACAAGAGAAACGCTGAAAGTTGGTTCGGCCGAGTATGATTACTTTTCGATTGCTACAGCTGAGAAAAGAGGATTGGGTAACTTTTCAAAGATACCAGCTTCTCTTGCCGTGGTTTTGGAAAACCTATTAAGGTTTTATGATGAATCTACGGTAAAATCAGAAGATATAAAGGCCTTTAGCGATTGGTGTGATCTCGGCGGTAAGAATCCCAAGGAAATCATGTTCCGTCCCGCTCGTGTACTCATGCAGGATTTTACTGGCGTTCCAGCAATTGTAGACTTGGCAGCCATGCGGGATGGTTTGGTTAGTTTAGGCGGAGATCCAACCAAGATTAACCCCATATCCCCAGTGGATTTGGTAATTGATCATTCGGTAATGATTGATGAATACGGCAATCCCAGAGCCTTCCAAATGAATGTTGAGAGGGAATATCAGCGGAACTTGGAAAGATATGAATTCTTGAAATGGGGCCAGACTGCATTCGATAATTTTCGGGTAGTTCCTCCAGGAACCGGAATTTGTCACCAGGTTAATCTTGAATATTTGAGCAAGACGATTTGGTCAGGGCAAGATGCCCGGGGCAGGAACATCGCCTATCCCGATACCCTTGTAGGTACTGATAGTCACACAACCATGGTCAATGGTTTGGCAGTTCTTGGTTGGGGAGTAGGAGGCATTGAGGCTGAAGCAGCCATGTTGGGACAGCCGATATCTCTCCTTGTTCCTGAAGTTGTCGGGTTCAAGTTAACTGGCAAGATGGTTGAGGGCACAACAGCCACAGACCTTGTATTGAAAGTTGTGCAACTTTTGCGTGAAAAGGGTGTTGTCGGAAAATTCGTGGAGTTTTATGGCGAAGGTCTAGATAATCTTCCTTTGGCTGATCGAGCAACAATCGCAAATATGGCACCGGAATATGGTGCAACCTGTGGGTATTTTCCCATTGATACCGAAACACTGAGATATTTGGATCAAACCGGACGTGAAAAAGAACTACTAACGCTGGTAGAAACCTATGCCAAGGAAAATGGGTTATGGCGGGGTGAAAATTACGATCCGATCTATACTGATACCCTAGAACTGGATATGGATGAGGTCATTCCCGCTATTTCCGGTCCTAGTCGTCCACAGGACCATACTCCATTAACCAAGGCCTCAACTACTTTTTCCAAGGTTGTTGGAAACTACAGGGGTACTAACGGTTCTGCTCCTGAAATTAAATCAAATTCTGTGGAAGGCGAAAATTACCAGTTAAATGATGGTTCCATTGTTATCGCTTCCATTACCTCATGTACAAATACATCTAACCCATATGTCATGATAGGGGCTGGTCTGGTAGCAAGAAAAGCCAGGTCCCTGGGGTTGAAACCCAAACCTTGGGTTAAAACATCCTTGGCGCCAGGCTCAAAGGTTGTTTCCGAATACTTGGAAAAAGCAGGCCTCCAAGAGGATCTGGATGCCATGGGATTCAATTTGGTGGGTTATGGCTGTACAACCTGTATCGGAAATTCTGGCCCTTTGCAGCCCGAAATATCCCAAGCCATCAGTAAGGGTGATTTGGTTGCCGTTAGCGTTCTATCAGGGAATAGAAATTTTGAAGGAAGAATTAGTCCAGATGTAAGGGCCAATTTCCTGGCCTCACCTCCCTTGGTTGTTGCCTACTCCCTTGTCGGTGATATGAATGTTAATATAGCCGAGGATTCCATCGGGGTTGCGGAAGATGGTTCTGAGGTCACCTTGAAGGATATTTGGCCAACCAATGAAGAAATTTCTCAGTTGGTCGACCAGACCGTAACCAAGGAAGCGTTCACAAGTAAGTATGCAGATGTTTTTAGCGGTGATGACAAATGGCAATCAGTTCAAACTGTTGATAGTCTGACTTATGGGTGGCCCGAAACATCAACTTACGTCCGGAATCCACCATACTTTGAAGGTATAACCATGGAACCTCCTGGTGTAAAGAACATCATCGAAGCCCGGTGTATAGCTGTTTTGGGAGATACTGTAACAACTGATCACATTTCGCCGGCAGGTTCTTTCAAGGAAAGCACACCGGCAGGCAATTATTTGACTGATAGGCAGGTTCCTCCCAGGAATTTCAATTCCTATGGTTCTCGTCGAGGCAACCACGAGGTCATGATGCGTGGAACGTTTGCGAATATTCGAATCAGGAATGAGATGCTAAACGATGTAGAAGGGGGCTATACCCTTGATCCTGCGGGAAACCAGACTTCTATTTTCGAAGCTGCCATGGAATACCAGGAACAGGGCATCCCTCTTGTTATAATTGCTGGTAAACAATATGGCACTGGCTCTTCACGCGATTGGGCTGCCAAAGGAACTTCGCTACTGGGGATAAAAGCGGTTATTGCCGAGAGTTTTGAGAGAATACATCGATCGAATCTGGTTGGAATGGGCGTGATACCCTTTGAGTTTATGGATGGTAATAATCGAACAAAACTGGGTATCAAAGGCAATGAACGAATTACCATTGCTGGACTTGAAAGCGGAATAACCCCATTAATGGTCAATGATTGTGAAATTACATTCGCCGATGGCAGAAAGCAAACCATCAAGGTCAAGTGTAGAATTGATACCGAAGTGGAAGTGGATTATCTCAACCATGGTGGTGTTCTCCATTATGTTCTCAGGGATTTGGCCTCCAAATAGCAAAGGTTCAGGTTCATTCTGATATACCAACTAAATCCAGCTGATATTGGGGTAAAATGTGCATTGATTTGATAATGTTCTCAAAAATGTGATTTGTTTTATATTTCGAATGGACGTAGAAGTTGTTACTCCTGAAAATTAACTCTGGAAGAACAATGAGATTACTTAGACTGTTTCACTTAAGGTTACTTATTTTTTCGGCTTTTGCCGGACTGATAGGCACGGGTGTTATGAGCCAGGAGAGAGCTTGGAAAAGTGTAATTCTGGCTGAATTTTTTACGTCCCAAGGATGTAATACATGCCCACCGGCTGATGATTTTCTCCTTGATTTGGATAAAGAAAAAGCAGTTTTACCCATTGCCTATCATGTTGATTACTGGGACCATTTAGGATGGGTTGATACATTTGGTGATAGAGAATATTCCAATAGACAAAGGGATTATGCTCGTGGGAAAAACTCTACCAGATATTATACTCCGCAGGTTATTATTGATGGTTCCTACCACTTGGTAGGAAGTCATAGAAACAAGGTCTGGACGATTCTCAATAAACTGGGACACCAACCATCAGCAACTCCAGAAATTAATTTAAATCAGGATATTCTGACAATTCGATGGAATGCCAGGCCCGCTGAGTTTGACCGGGTTTATTACGTCCTCTTTGATCCAAAGGTGCATAATGTGCAGATTAATGCCGGTGAAAACAGAGGAACTGTCATTCCCTATGGAAATGTTGTTACCGAAATGTTTGAGCTCCCGGTTCCAAGGACTAGACAGAATAGAGAACTTCGATGGAGTAACAAGGAGTTAGCCGAGTTAAAATGCCCCAAGGATCTCAACGTTGCCTTGATTTTTCAGCAAACCAATGGGAAATATCCTACCATGGTAACGGATACGTTTTATACTTCCTGCTAACCAGAATTTTCCCGACTAGCCTTTAAAACCAAATTTGTCAGAGAAGGGGCCTAGGGATATATTCCATTGTCCAAGGCAATCAAAATCGGTAACTTGTGAAGGTCACAAGGATAATGAAGGCGGTTGATGATGTCGATGTGGTTTTCCACAAAAATATTATATATACAAGGAATCTTGTATATAGGGGCCATTAGTAATTCACTAAAATGTTATTATCCTTAATGGATGGGATTTTTGTGATCTTGATAAGATCAATGAATCTTAATGACTGGTAAATACTTTCACTGGATGGAGTAAATTTTAACCTTGGAAGAATCACAAATTGTAGCAATAGAATTTCAGAAGGTTGTAAAGAAATTCGGTGATTTTACTGCCATCCACGAAGCCAATCTAAAAATACTAGATAATGAATTCTTTACCTTGTTGGGTCCCTCAGGGTGTGGCAAAACGACCTTATTGAGGATGGTAGCAGGTTTTGAGGATGTTACCGCCGGGAACATTCTCCTTTTTGGTAAGGAGTTTATGCATCTTCCCCCCAACAAAAGGTCAGTCAATACTGTTTTTCAACAATACGCACTCTTCCCTCACATGACTGTTTTTGAAAACGTGGCCTTTGGTTTGAGGATGAATGGTTGGGCCAAGGAAAAAATACAACCTACCGTCTGGGAGATGCTGGATTTGGTCAGGCTCAGATCTTTTGCCGAAAGAAAACCCAACCAATTGTCGGGCGGCCAGCAGCAAAGAGCAGCCTTGGTAAGAGCAATTGCTCCAAAGCCCAAAGTTTTATTGCTGGATGAGCCACTTTCAGCATTGGATTTAAAACTGCGTCAAGCCATGAGGATTGAATTAAAGCAATTACAAAAGGAAACGGGTATTACTTTTGTTTTTGTCACCCATGACCAGGAAGAGGCTCTGGCGATGTCAGACCGTATAGCGGTAATGTCCGAAGGAGTTATTCAGCAAATTGGTAATGCTCAGGAGATCTATGAAAAGCCAAGAAACGAAATTGTTGCTAATTTTATTGGAGAAACAAATATCCTGGAAGCAACCTTGATAGAGTTGGGTAAGGAGGAAACAAAATACCAGATTGCCGATGATTTTATAATCACCGGTGAGCCTGTAGCGGGGATGACAAAAAACCAAAGAGTAAAAATACTACTTAGACCCGAAAAAATCAGAATTTCACCTCCCGACGACCTTGCAGGTTCAATACAGGGAACAATAAAGCAATCAATGTATTTGGGAACGGACACAGAATACCAAGTCGGGGTTCCTGGTGAAAAAATCTTGAAGGTGCGTGATCAAAATGGATTTGAACGAAGAGAATTATTAGCCTCTGGAAGAAATGTAGGCCTTAGGTTCAGTAAGGATTCAATTAGGATATTACATTCCTAGGGAAAATAATGGCACCAGTTTTCGAACAGAAGAGAGCTTTCGACCCCCTCCGGTTGTGGCTGTTATTACCTTCTTGGGTGGTTATCGGAATTTTCTTGCTAATCCCTGTGGGTTTAATGCTGGTAATTTCCGTTATGACAAAGGAATTTAGAGGCGGGGTCGTTTGGGAATTTTCCCTTGCGGCCTATGACCAGTTTCTTTTTGACCGTGGGCTTTTTGGTGATGACCCACCTACCATACAATGGACCTATATTGTAATTTTTCTTAGATCAATCATCCAGGCCACCATTGCAACTTTTTTCTGCCTGATTATTGGCTTTCCAACTGCATTTTTTATTGCGACGAGGGATGCAAGAAACAGAACCTTCTGGATCTTTCTGGTAACGGTTCCTTATTGGGTCAATTTGCTTATCCGAACCGTATCATTGAAATTCTTGATCAGAGATAATGGACCCATAAACGAATTTTTGATTTCATTAGGCTTGATTTCCGAACCCTTGGGATTGATCAATACCAATATTGCAGTCCAACTTGGGCTATTCTATTCCTATCTTCCTTTCATGGTGTTACCGATCTATGCCTCGGTAGAAAGGTTCAATTTTACTTACTCGGAGGCTGCTGCAGATCTATATGCGGACAAATGGAGTACCTTGCGGAGAATTGTATTTCCCTTGGTTGCACCAGGTATCGCTGCGGGTTGTATTCTGGTCTTTATTCCAAGTCTGGGGGCTTTTTTGGCTCCTGATCTTTTGGGGGGTGCCAAAAATTTCATGATTGGTTCGCTAATTGAAGAGCAGTTCAAGGGGAACGCCGGGAACTGGCCCTTTGGGGCAGCGGCTGCAATGATCCTCCTGACGATGGTTTTAATTGCCTTGTTATTGTACACCAGGCAACAAGTGAATAGTGAATCAAACTAAGATGCCCCTAGCAAATTCAGTAAGAAGTATCCCGGGGTTCCCCCTGCTAGCGATCCTTTGCTTGGTAATTCTTTATGCTCCCCTAATTGTCGTCATGGTTTACAGTTTCAACGATTCACTTTCCATTACCATTTGGGGTGGTTTCAGCCTGAGATGGTATGAGCAAATCTTTTTTGGTTTGGAAGCTGAAAAGTTTCAGAAGGCGACCTGGAATTCTATAACTATTGCTTTCATGGCAGCTATCGTAGCTACTTCAATAGCCTTTTCTGCGGCTATAGGAGTTGTGAGAACATCATACTTCAGGGGTAAAAATTTGAATATATCGTTGCTGAGTTTGCCAATTATGGTACCTGAAATAGTTACCGCTGTAGCAACTTTGATTTTCTTCAGTATGGTCAGTTTTAAGCTAGGTTATACCTCTATCCTGGTTGCTCATATAGTCTTCTGTATCCCCTTCGCTTATTTACCGATTGCGGCAAGGATGCAAAGTATTGAAAGGGTTTATGAAGAAGCGGCTTTGGACCTTTATGCCAATCGAAAACAGATTTTTCGCAGCATTCTCCTCCCGTTGATGATACCCGGAATCATCTCGGGATTCTTGTTAGCTTTTATCATTTCGCTGGATGACTTCATTATTACCAGTTTTGTGAAGGGTGCAGGCGTTGAAACTCTTCCAACAGCAATATTTGGTTCTATCAAACAAGGGATTAAACCGGATATCATGGCTTTATCTACCTTATTGCTGTTAGTTTCCACCATTTTTGTAACAATTTCTTATTTCCTGAGCAGAACAGATATCAAGAAAAAAATTGAATTAACCCCTTAAATTTCAGATCCTTGGCTAGGATTTGCCTTTGCCAGAGAGGTTCCTTTGATAAATGGTTGTTTATACGGACCCAAGTTTCTGGTGGGAATTGGTCCAAAGACACATGTGATGTCTAACTGGTTAAATTGATTTACCAGCGGGTAATGATCTCTACTCCAACTCCGTGGTCTGGTGCACCCCAGTTATTCTCGGCCCGGTTTGCCGCAAGGTCCAGGGAGAAATCCGGGGTATTTTCCGCTTCCGGTGTCAGTCGCCACCCTACCCGGTAATCGCGTGAGCTGGTGGCCAGGTCAGCTCCTACATGCGGGCTTCCGGTGTAGTTTCCTTCAAAGGCCGGGAAGCCATAGGCCATCTCAATCGAGGTTTGACTGGTATCGTCATTATTTGTTCGGTTTTCCAACGGGGTAGGATTAAACAAAGTATCTACTCCTCCTTCGGCGTTTCCATCAAAATCCTGGCGGATGGTGACCGAGGGTCCTCGTCGCGTCGCTGGATATGGATCATAGGTAAACCAGGCCGAGATGCCCTGATCCTTGAAATCATTATTCTCATGCATCACCAAGGTACGTCCTGACACACCGACCGACAGGCCAAGCGTTGGATTATCCCAGACGATGCCGCCGCCAACTTCAACGCCAAGGCCGGTTTCAGCATCACCGCCGTCGTAGCGTATACCGACTTCCAACTTCGGAATGATGTTGCTGTCCTCATTAAGGGACTGTTGCCAACTGCTTTCGACCCCGACCCTGAAGCGCGTAACCGTAGAGTCGGTGGCCAGAAGTTCCTCGGTTTCATCGGATGATATCTGTGTCCACATGGCATCGGAGGTTATGGCCAAATTAAAGTCCCCATCGTCAACAGGCGAGGTTATTAGGTCTCCCCGTACCCCCAGGGCTGCCATATTCCAGTTAAGGTCAGTAGTGTAGCTTTCACCACGGCTGGTCAGCTGGGTCATACTGCCTGACCCGAAACCCAGGGCCGTCCAGAATCTCAAACGCTTGGAATATTTAAATGATGCATAGGGGACCAAGGCTGTCAGGGATGTTTCAATACGGCCGGTCAGTTCCTGTTCGGATTGTCCTTGCGAAGAATACTTGCCTTCCCCCGAACTCCTGGTTACTGCAATGCCAACCATCCATTTGTCCTTGGTTTGATCGGCACCCAGCATGCCGGTAGTGACCTTACCATCCAAGCTAATGTCAATATTCTCGGAGGGAGAGATACTTTCAAAGCGCCCCTGCGACATGCGGCCCCAGAAGGAATAGCTGCCATCGGGCTTCTCTGTTGTCACTGAAAAACTGCTACCGAGCAGGGCATCGTGAGCTGTCATCCCCTGAAATTGTGAGGTCTCATTATTGAAGTCTTGTTTAGCGAACGATCCATCGGAATTGAAGTTGTCAGCTACGTTGGCAAATTCATCCTGGTGCAAATCAGGTGCAATTTCTGGCTCCAGTCCAACCGTTGTTCTAGATGTTTGGTGATTGGATTGGTCGGTATCTGGCGGGGTCAAGTCGAGTCCTATTCCGGCAAATGTGCCTTCTACCCCGGGGTAGTGTTCCTCGGCAACCCGGCTTGCAATCCCCTCAAGGACCTGCTCGGTTACTGTTCGGCCAAAGCGGGCGAGCCACCCTTGGGGAAGAAAATCATCATTGGTAATGGTTCCGGTGCCGTCCAGGGTAAGTTTGCCCGCAGGAAAATCTGCCCCAACAAGTGAGGAGAGTCGCAGCACCACAGTTTCATCGGCCTCGTCAATTACATCATTGATTACGATGACGGGGATAGTTTTATTAATTTCACCGGCTTCAAAGACAAGAGTGTCGGGCTCTATCGCAACGTAATCCACACCTGATTTCGCTGTACCACTTCCGGCATCCGTATAGTCCACTGAAATCCTTTTGTCGCTAGGCTTATCAAGTGTTACTATAAAGTTAAGAGGGGTCATTTCGTCGGTTCCTTCCATCACAGTCGGTGAATTAATCGACATTACCGGCGCAGCGTCCTCGCTGGTGAGGGTAATGGCAGTTCCAGCTACAGTGATATCAGTGAGTGTTCCCTCAATGGTGATAGTTTCGTCGATCTCGTGGAAGTCATCGTCTTTTGGGGTGAGAATAAAGGTGGTAGAGCCACTGGCGGTGTTGGTTGGGATGGTTATGGTTTGACCAGTGACCTCTTCGTAGTCGGTGCCTACAGTGGCGGTATCACCTGTCTTACCGATGGTGATGGCTACGGTCCGGGCTGCGGGGAAGTAGGTGTCGCCGAGGGATGCAGTGACCTGGACAGTCTTGGCCCCGCCATTCTCGGCGATGGTAGTCTGGGCACCGTCGGCTGTGGTGTCGGTATCGACAGTAAGGGTGATGGCTGGGGTAGCGTCCTCACTGGTAAGGACAATGGCGGTTCCGGTAATGGTGACATCATCGGTGAGTGTTCCCCCAATGGTTATGGTTTTATCAGATTCCTGAAAGGCATTGTCTTTTGGGGTAAGAATAAAGGTGGTGGAAGCGCTGGCGGTGTTGGCTGGGATAGTTATGGTTTGGTCAGTGACCTCCTCGTAGTCGGTGCCTACAGTGGCGGTATCAGCAGCCTTGCCGATGGTGACGGTTATGGTCGTGGTTTCGGGGAAGCGTGTGTCCCCCAGGGTGGCAGTAACCTGGACAGTCTTGGCCCCACCATTCTCGGCAATACTGTCCTGGATGCCGTCGGTTCCGGTGTCGGCATCAACTGAAAGGGTGATGGTCGGAGCATCGTCGTTGTCGGTAATTGTTCCAATAGCTGTCGCATCGTCGATTGAGGTGTCAGCACTGGGGTCACTCAACATGACCAGAAACGTTTCGGTCTCTTCGTCAAATGCATCGTCAGTTGTTGCAATCGTAATGGTTTCGCTCGTATCGCCCGCGGCAAAATTAAGGGTTTGGGCTGTGGTTTGGGCACTATAGTCGATTGTTGCTGCCGGGTGGTCGCCAGTACTATCAGTTGCAGTTGTCCATTTGACGCTCACCGGGTTACCAGTTGCCCCGGAACGGGTCACGGTAAAGGTGATATCTTCACCTTCGACCGCCGTCGCATCGGCAATGGATAATTTCGTGGCGGCATCCTCACTATTGAGGGTAATGGCGGTAGAGGTGACGGTAACACCGGCTAGTGTTCCCTCAATGGTGATGCTCTCGTCGGCCTCGTGGAAGTCGTCGTCTTTCGGGGTGAGGGTGAAGGTGGTTGAAGCGCTAGCAGCATAGGCCGGGATGGTAATTGACTGGTTGGTGACCTCCTCATAGTCGGTACCCTCGGTGGCGGTATCAGTGGCTTTACCGATCTTGACGGTAACAGTATTGTCCACGTCGAACCGGGTGGTTCCCCCGAGGGTGGCAGTAACCCGGACGGTCCTGGCACCGCCATTCTCAGCGATGGATGACTGGATGCCGTTGGTTCCGGTATCGGCATCAACCGTGAGAGTGAGGGCAGTAGGTGCAGCGTCGTTGTCAGTTATTGTACCAATAGCAGTACCATCTTTAATCAAGGAGCCAGTACTGGGGTCACTCAAATTGACCAGAAAGGTTTCGTTCTCCTCATGATAGACGTCGTGCGTGGTTGCAATCGTAATCGTCTTGGTCAAATCGCCCGTGGCAAAGCTCAGTGTCTGGGCTGTGGTTTGTGGGGCATAGTCGGTTGCTGCGGCCGGGTTGGTTCCGTCCTCATCTTCGGCGGTTGCCCATTTGACACTCACCGGGTTACCAGTTGCGCCGGAACGGGTCACGGTAAAGGTGATGGCCCCTCCTTCCGTCGCTGAGGCATCGGCAATGGCGAATTCCGGGGTAGTATCTTCACTGGTGAGAGTGATGGCAGTAGGGGTGACGGTAACACCGGCAAGTGTGCCTTCAATCGAAATGGTCTCATCAGCCTCGTGGTAGGCATCGTCGGTGGGGGTTAGGGTGAAATCCACTGTTGCACTCTGGTCCCCCACGGGAATGGTTATGGTCTTGTCAGCGATGTTCTCATAGTCAGTGCCTTCGGTGGCGGTATCGGTGCTTTTACCGATCTTGACGGTAACGGTCTTGGCCACATCGAACTGGGTGGTTCCCCCAAGGGTGGCAGTGACCCGGACAGTCTTGGCACTATCAGTCTCGGCAATGGTAGTTTGGTCGCCGTCAGTTCCGGTATCGGCATCGACCGTGAGAGTGAGGGCCGTGGGTGCAGCGTCATTGTCGGCGAAGGTGATGGCGGTAGGGGTGACGATAACACCGGCGAGTGTTCCCTCGATGGAGATGGACTCGGCGGCCTCGTGGAGGGTGTCATCTGTGGGGGTCAACTCGAAGGTGACAAAGGCACTGGCACTATCAGCCGGGATGGTGATGGTCTTCCCAGTAACTGCCGTATAGTCGACGCCAGACTTGGCAGAGTCAGTTGTTTTGCCGATGGCAAGGGTTACGGTCTTGTCCTCGGGGAAGTGTGTGTCGCCCAGGGTAGCGGTAACCCGGACAGTCTTCGCTCCACCATTCTCGGCAATACTGTCCTGGACGTTGTTGGTTCCGGTATCGGCATCAACCGTGAGTGTTATCGCCGGGGCAGCATCATTATTGGTTATGGTGCCGGTGGCTGTGCCAGTGTCAATTTGAGTGTCCGCACTGTGGTCACTCAAATTGACCAGAAAGGTTTCGTCTTCTTCATGATAGACATCGTCAGTTGTTGCAACCGTAATCTCCTTGCTTTTTTCACCAGCGGCAAAGCTGAGTGTTTGGGCTGTGGTTGAAGCAGTATAATCAGTAGTTGCGGCCGAGTGATCGCCAGTACTATCGGTAGCGGTTGCCCATTTGACGCTCACCGGGTTTCCAGTTGCCCCAGAACGGGTCACCGTAAAGGTGATGGCCTGGCCTTCGGTAGCTGAGGCATCGGCAATGGCGAATGCCGGGGCCCCGTCCTCACTGGTGAGGGTGATGGCGGTAGGGGTGACGGTAACACCGGTGAGTTCACCCTCAATGGAGATGGACTCGACGGACTCATGGAGGGTGTCATCTTTTGGGGTCAGCATGAAAGAAACCGTCGTACTCTGGTCCCCCGCGGGGATGGTAATGGTCTTGTCAACGACTTCCGCATAGTCAGTGCCTTCGGTGGCGGTATCGGTGCTTTTACCGATCTTGACGGTAACGGTCTTGGCCACATCGAACTGGGTGGTTCCCCCAAGGGTGGCAGTGACCCGGACAGTCTTGGCACTATCAGTCTCGGCAATGGTAGTTTGGTCGCCGTCAGTTCCGGTATCGGTATCAACCGTGAGAGTGAGGGCAGTGGGTGCAGCGTCATTGTCGGCGAAGGTGATGGCGGTAGGGGTGACGGTAACATCGGTGAGTGTTCCCTTGATGGAGATGGTCTTGTCGGCCTCGTGGAGGGTATCATCTTTGGGAGTAAGGGTAAAGGTGGTGGAGGCACTTGTGGCTCCGGCCGGGATGGTAATGGTCTGGTCAACGACTGTCGTGTAGTCGGTTCCCTCGGTGGCGGTATCGTCGGTATCACCTATAATGATGGTTACATCCGTGGCTTCCTCGAACCGGGTTGTACCGGTGAGGGTTGCAGTAACCTGGACGGTCTTGGCTCCGCCATTCTCGGCAATACTGTCCTGGACGTTGTTGGTATCGGTATCCGCATCAACTGTAAGGGTAATGGCCGGGGCCGCATCATTGTCGGTTATGGTGCCGGTTGCAGTTGCCGTTGTGATTGTTGCGCCGCCAGTGGGGTCACTCAATTCCACCAGAAAGGTTTCGTCCTCTTCGTCAAATGCATCGTCAGTTGTTGCAATCGTAATCTCCTTGCTTGTTTCACCAGCGGCAAAGCTGAGTGTCGTGGCCGTGGTGGAGGCGGTATAGTCGGCGGTTGAAGCGACGTGGGCACCGTCGGTTGTGTCTTCGGCCGTTACCCATTTGACACTGACGAGATTACCGGTTGCGCCGGAACGGGTCACGGTAAAGGTGATGGCTGTCCCTTCGGTAGCTGAGGCATCGGCAATGGTGAATGCCGGGGCGGCGTCATCATCAGTTACCGTTGTCTGCAATGGTGAAACAGTGATACCGTCGTAACCTCCACCACTTGCTGTGTGGCGGATTTCGGCGGTGCGTTGGTTACCAACATTATCAAGATCGTCATTGACACCTGTCACAGTGACTGTCTGCCTGCTACGCCAGTTGCTTGTCGTAAAAGTCAAGGTGTTTGGGGCGGCGGTAGCTATCGTATTATCAGAACTTGACAAGGTAACTGTTACATTACCGGTTGGTTGGGTTCCAAGCCAGACATCATATGTTCCGGTTGCACCTTCCCCGACAGTCAATGCCTTGGGTAAAATATTCACGCCCTGGTCGTCATCGTCTTCCAACGTAATAGGTACGACCTTTACCACCAGGCTTTTTCCTCCGGCCGTCGCTGTACCTTGTACCACGATGGTTTCATCCCCCTCCGATAAACTGTCATCAACCGGGGTAAGAGTAAGGGCAACCGTGTTCGAACCCATGACGGCCTGTGGCTCTATCGAAATTACCTTCGTTGTTGGCGCCCATGCAGAGGAGTAATCGGTACCTGCGGTGGCAGTACCACCAAGACTTAAGGTCAATGTTGTTGTGCCAGTGGCCATGGCAACATCCGGGTCAAAGGCTGCACTCACTGTAACAACCTTGGCCCCACCTCCTTCGGCAATCTCACTTTTGTCAATCTCAATGGTTACGGCAGGAACTGTCTCATCGTCCGCAAGGGAAATCGCTGTTCCAGTGACGGTACGACCTGTCAGTTCGCCCTCAATAGAAATAATCTCATTACCCTCAAGTAATTTATCGTCGTTTGGCATGAGGGTAAAGGTGGTGGAATGACTGGCGGTGTTGGCCGGGATGGTTATGGTCTGGTCAGCGACGTTCTCATAGTCGGTACCCTCGGTGGCGGTATCAGTGTCCTTGCCAATTGTGATGGTCAGCTCTTCCTCAGTGGGCAAGCGAGTTGTGCCGGTGAGAGTAGCGGTAACTCTGACAGTCTTGGCACTATCAGTCTCGGCAATGGTATCCTGGTCATTGTCAGCTGTGGTATCGGTATCAACCGAGAGGGTAATGGCCGGGGCAGCATCATTGTCGGTTATGGTGCCGGTGGCTGTGCCAGTGTCAATGGAGGTGCCCGCACTGGGGTCACTCAATGTGACCAGAAACGTTTCGTCTTCTTCATGATAGAAGTCTTGCGTGGTTGCAATCGTAATGGTCTTGGTCAAATCACCCGCGGCAAAGTTCAGGGTTTGGGCGGTGGCTGAAGGAGTATAATCAGTAGTTGCGGCCGGGTGATCGCCAGTACTATCGGTAGCGGTTGCCCATTTGACACTGACGATATTACCGGGTGCGCCGGAACGGGTCACGGTGAATTCAATGTTTCCGCCTTCAACCGCTGTGGCATCGGCAATGGCGAATTGTGGTTCAGTATCCTCACTGGTAAGGGTGATGGTTGTTCCGGTGATGGTAACACCGGTGAGTTCACCCTCGATGGCGATGGACTCGTCAACTTCGTGGAGGGTGTCATCTTTGGGCGTGAGGGTAAAGGTGGTGGTGGCACTCTGGTCCCCCGCGGGGATGGTTATGGTCTGGTCAGTGACCTCTTCGTAGTCAGTGCCTACAGTGGCGGTATCAGTGTCCTTGCCAATTGTGATGGTCAGCTCTTCCTCAGTGGGCAAGCGAGTTGTGCCGGTGAGAGTAGCGGTAACTCTGACAGTCTTGGCACTATCAGTCTCGGCAATGGTATCCTGGTCATTGTCAGCTGTGGTATCGGTATCAACCGAGAGGGTAATGGCCGGGGCAGCATCATTGTCGGTTATGGTGCCGGTGGCTGTGCCAGTGTCAATGGAGGTGCCCGCACTGGGGTCACTCAATGTGACCAGAAACGTTTCGTCTTCTTCATGATAGAAGTCTTGCGTGGTTGCAATCGTAATGGTCTTGGTCAAATCACCCGCGGCAAAGTTCAGGGTTTGGGCGGTGGCTGAAGGAGTATAATCAGTAGTTGCGGCCGGGTGATCGCCAGTACTATCGGTAGCGGTTGCCCATTTGACACTGACGATATTACCGGGTGCGCCGGAACGGGTCACGGTGAATTCAATGTTTCCGCCTTCAACCGCTGTGGCATCGGCAATGGCGAATTGTGGTTCAGTATCCTCACTGGTAAGGGTGATGGTTGTTCCGGTGATGGTAACACCGGTGAGTTCACCCTCGATGGCGATGGACTCGTCAACTTCGTGGAGGGTGTCATCTTTGGGCGTGAGGGTAAAGGTGGTGGTGGCACTCTGGTCCCCCGCGGGGATGGTTATGGTCTGGTCAGTGACCTCTTCGTAGTCAGTGCCTACAGTGGCGGTATCAGTGTCCTTGCCAATTGTGATGGTCAGCTCTTCCTCAGTGGGCAAGCGAGTTGTGCCGGTGAGAGTAGCGGTAACTCTGACAGTCTTGGCACTATCAGTCTCGGCAATGGTATCCTGGTCATTGTCAGCTGTGGTATCGGTATCAACCGAGAGGGTAATGGCCGGGGCAGCATCATTGTCGGTTATGGTGCCGGTGGCTGTGCCAGTGTCAATGGAGGTGCCCGCACTGGGGTCACTCAATGTGACCAGAAACGTTTCGTCTTCTTCATGATAGAAGTCTTGCGTGGTTGCAATCGTAATGGTCTTGGTCAAATCACCCGCGGCAAAGTTCAGGGTTTGGGCGGTGGCTGAAGGAGTATAATCAGTAGTTGCGGCCGGGTGATCGCCAGTACTATCGGTAGCGGTTGCCCATTTGACACTGACGATATTACCGGGTGCGCCGGAACGGGTCACGGTGAATTCAATGTTTCCGCCTTCAACCGCTGTGGCATCGGCAATGGCGAATTGTGGTTCAGTATCCTCACTGGTAAGGGTGATGGTTGTTCCGGTGATGGTAACACCGGTGAGTTCACCCTCGATGGCGATGGACTCGTCAACTTCGTGGAGGGTGTCATCTTTGGGCGTGAGGGTAAAGGTGGTGGTGGCACTCTGGTCCCCCGCGGGGATGGTTATGGTCTGGTCAGTGACCTCTTCGTAGTCAGTGCCTACAGTGGCGGTATCAGTGTCCTTGCCAATTGTGATGGTCAGCTCTTCCTCAGTGGGCAAGCGAGTTGTGCCGGTGAGAGTAGCGGTAACTCTGACAGTCTTGGCACTATCAGTCTCGGCAATGGTATCCTGGTCATTGTCAGCTGTGGTATCGGTATCAACCGAGAGGGTAATGGCCGGGGCAGCATCATTGTCGGTTATGGTGCCGGTGGCTGTGCCAGTGTCAATGGAGGTGCCCGCACTGGGGTCACTCAATGTGACCAGAAACGTTTCGTCTTCTTCATGATAGAAGTCTTGCGTGGTTGCAATCGTAATGGTCTTGGTCAAATCACCCGCGGCAAAGTTCAGGGTTTGGGCGGTGGCTGAAGGAGTATAATCAGTAGTTGCGGCCGGGTGATCGCCAGTACTATCGGTAGCGGTTGCCCATTTGACACTGACGATATTACCGGGTGCGCCGGAACGGGTCACGGTGAATTCAATGTTTCCGCCTTCAACCGCTGTGGCATCGGCAATGGCGAATTGTGGTTCAGTATCCTCACTGGTAAGGGTGATGGTTGTTCCGGTGATGGTAACACCGGTGAGTTCACCCTCGATGGCGATGGACTCGTCAACTTCGTGGAGGGTGTCATCTTTGGGCGTGAGGGTAAAGGTGGTGGTGGCACTCTGGTCCCCCGCGGGGATGGTTATGGTCTGGTCAGTGACCTCTTCGTAGTCAGTGCCTACAGTGGCGGTATCAGTGTCCTTGCCAATTGTGATGGTCAGCTCTTCCTCAGTGGGCAAGCGAGTTGTGCCGGTGAGAGTAGCGGTAACTCTGACAGTCTTGGCACTATCAGTCTCGGCAATGGTATCCTGGTCATTGTCAGCTGTGGTATCGGTATCAACCGAGAGGGTAATGGCCGGGGCGGTATCTTCACTGGTGAGAGTGAGGGCAGCATGGGTGAAGGTGGTAATACCGGCGAGTGTGCCTTCAATCGAAATGGTCTCATCAGCCTCGTGGTAGGCATCGTCGGTGGGGGTTATAGTGAAATCCACTGTTGCACTCTGGTTCCCCGCGGGGATGGTTATGGTCTTGTCAGCGACTTCCGCATAGTCAGTGCCTTCGGTAGCGGAATCAGTGTTTTTGCCGATCTTGACGGTAACTGTCTTGGCCACATCGAACTGGGTGGTACCCCCAAGGGTGGCAGTGACCTGGACGGTCGTGGCACTATCAGTCTCGGCGATGGTAGTTTGATCCCCGTTTTCTGTCGTATCGGTATCAACCGTGAGCGTGAGGGCGGTAGGTGCAGCGTCATTGTCGGTGAGGGTGATGGTTGTTCCGGTGACGGTAACATCGGTGAGTGTTCCCTCGACGGAGATGATCTCGTCAGCCTCATGGAGGGTGTCACTGGTGGGGGTAATAGGGAAATCCACAAAGCCACTGGCACTATCGGCCGGGATGGTGATGGTCTTCTCAGTAACTGCCGTATAGTCGGTGCCAGACTTGGCAGAGTCAGTTGTTTTGCCGATGGTAAGGGTTACGGTCTTGTCCACATCGAACTGGGTGGTTCCCCCAAGGGTAGCGGTAATCCGGACAGTCTTCGCTCCGCCCTCTTCGGCGATGGAGGATTGGACGCCGTTGGCTGTGGTATCAGCGTCGGTCAACGAAAGAGTAATGGCGGGGGCCGCATCATTGTCGGTTATGGTGCCGGTTGCAGTTGCCGTTGTGATTGTTGCGCCGCCAGTGGGGTCGCTCAACTTGACCAGAAATGTTTCGTCTTCTTCATGATAGAAGTCTTGCGTGGTTGCAATCGTAATGGTCTCGCTCGTATCACCCGCGGCAAAGTTCAGGGTCTGGGCGGTGGTAGAGGTGGTATAGTCGGCGGTTGAAGCGACGTGGGCACCGTCGGTTGTGTCTTCGGCCGTTACCCATTTGACACTGACGACATTACCGGTTGCACCGGAACGGGTCACGGTGAATTCAATGTTTCCGCCTTCCGTAGCTGAGACGTCAGCAATGGCGAATTGTGGTTCAGTATCTTCACTGGTGAGGGTGATGGTTGTTCCGGTGACGGTAACATCGGTGAGTGTTCCCTCGACGGAGATGATCTCGTCAGCCTCATGGAGGGTGTCACTGGTGGGGGTAATAGGGAAATCCACAAAGCCACTGGCACTATCGGCCGGGATGGTGATGGTCTTCTCAGTAACTGCCGTATAGTCGGTGCCAGACTTGGCAGAGTCAGTTGTTTTGCCGATGGTAAGGGTTACGGTCTTGTCCACATCGAACTGGGTGGTTCCCCCAAGGGTAGCGGTAATCCGGACAGTCTTCGCTCCGCCCTCTTCGGCGATGGAGGATTGGACGCCGTTGGCTGTGGTATCAGCGTCGGTCAACGAAAGAGTAATGGCGGGGGCCGCATCATTGTCGGTTATGGTGCCGGTGGCTGTGCCAGTGTCAATGGAGGTGCCCGCACTGGGGTCACTCAATGTGACCAGAAACGTTTCGTCTTCTTCATGATAGAAGTCTTGCGTGGTTGCAATCGTAATGGTCTCGCTCGTATCACCCGCGGCAAAGTTCAGGGTTTGGGCGGTGGTTGAAGCAGTATAGTCGGTTGTTGCGGCCGGGTGATCGCCCATACCATCGTTAGCAGTATTCCATTTGACCGACGCCGCATCGCCGGTTGCCCCGGAGCGGGTTACGGTAAAGGTGATGGCCTCGCCTTCGGTCGCCGAGGCATCCTCAATAGAGAATTTCGAGGCTTCGTCGTCGTCAGTGACAGTAACCATCAGAGCTACGGCTTCTACGTCGTCGTACCCACCGCCCGCGACTATGTGCCGGATATTAGCACTACGCTTGTCACCGGCATTGTTGCGGTCGTCATTTACACCAGACACAGTGACCATCTGCTTGGTATCCCAGTTGTTTGTCGTAAAGGTAAGCTTACTTAGGTCTGTCGATGCAGTTGTAGCGTCGGTGCTCGAAAGCGTGACGGTTACGTTGCCGGTTGGTTGGGCTCCCAACCACACCTCATAGGTAGTTGTATCCCCCTCATCAACGGTTAGCGTCTTCGGTGAGAGGTTGATGCCCTTCTCATCGTCATCTTCAAGAGTAATAGGAGCAACTCTTACCTCCAGGTCACGTGAGGCTGTACCCTCCACCACGATTGTTTCATCTCCCTCAGCAATTTTATCGTTTGTTGGGGTAAGCATGAGCGTTACCGAATTGGAACCGTTGGTGGTATTTCTGGGTATGGTTATAATTGGTGAAGTAGGCGACCAGGACTTGGTGTAATCAGTACCGTCCGTTGCCGTACCCCCGAGATTCAAAGTAACTGTAGTATCATTAGTGGGATCCGTCACTTCGGGATCAAGTGTTGCACTTACAGAGACAGAAGTGGCGTTAGCGCTCTCCGAAACGGAGTTTGGAACCACGGACAATACAACCTCTGGTGTCATCTCGTCATCTTTGAGCTTCAATTCTGTACTACTGACCGATCGCCCCGGAACCGCACCCTTAATCACGATGGTCTCGTCACCCTCTAGTAGTTTGTCGTTTATTGGCTTGATCGTAACCACGGTGGTGCCCGACCGTTGGTTGGCTGGGATAGTCACCATATCGCCACCGGTACGATTATAGTCGGTAGTGGTTGCCGTACCGCTCCAAGTGAGAGGAACAACGGTGTCCTTAGGAATCAGACTGTCAGTGGGATCGCCCAGTTGCGCGGTTATGGTGATCATTTGATCACTACCATTCTCGGTAATTTCCGCGGATGAAACCGACAGCGCAATTCCCGCGGCATCAAGGATAGTTAAATCAGCGCCCTTCACGAACGGAGACATCCCAGATCCCTTGCTGCCTTCAATGTGTACCACTTCCCTTTTGTCTTCCTTATGAAAGTCGTCGGTCGGAGTGAAGAGGACAGTGGTCGTACTACCCCCAATCTCGCCGGCGGGAATCGTGACGCTCAGAGGCCCCTTTATACTGTAGTCGGAATTATTTGTCGAAATATTGGTAAATTTAAGGGGAATTACCAGGTCGCGAGTACCTACCTGTCCGATATGGGATCGGGCAGAAATTGTCAAGGCCTGTTCACCCGTACCTTCCTGCAACGTCTGTGGTGATACAGACAGATCAATCGCATGACTACCCCCGTACAAGAAGCCTACGATATCAAAAATTTTCTTTGAACTCGGCAGTGGTGAGGCAATCACACCGGTTTGTTCCTGGTCTTTGACATCCCGCCAGCCAGTGAATTTGACCGCACCCCTAGGGAATTCCACCTTTCCGTCAAAGTCATAATCTCCTTCCCGCACATAGTAATGGCATTGTAAAGTGGTAGTGGCGAATTTGCTACAGGGTATGGTAATGACACCGCTGTCGAGAATGGCCTCTACTTCCGCTGGACCGGTAATCTCAACCGGCCTAGGTATAAACCACCAAACTGAGAATGCATAGTTGCCTTGCTTAAGGTAACCGCTAGATGAACCATACCTAATTTCTGAAAAATCGAAATTGGGATCAAAAGCGGGATGGAAACTTTGATATAAACGACTCGATTGTTCCCCTTGATCATTTGGCATTACCGAACTGGTATATCTGACCAGAGTTGGTGTATCCTTGGTTGATATGAATTGTATGCTAACTTTATTCGAAACTGTCATTCCTTTATTTATCGTGAAATCGTAGGTATCGGGGTCGATTACTTCAGGGTCTTCTGCGGTAATTTTTACTGTATAGTCCCTTGTGACTTCCTTGCTAGCTCTTAGGAAACATTCTTTGGTGTAGGAATCCCCGGGATAATATATACTATAAGGTGTACATCTGACAGTAATACTAAGAGGCTGATCAGAGGGTAGGATGGTATACCAAAGGTATGAATCTGTGAATTCCTCCCCGGCGGCCATCATGCTTCCTTTCAATGTCATACTTTCATTATCCTCACTAACATTGTCATCGACAATGGTTAATGACATTTCGCGGCTCCCGGTAGTAGTTCCGGCCTTTATAGTGATTTCCCAAGGTGGATCATCTTCACCAAAATCGAAATCGTTGAGATTGGCCGGCCTTTCCCTCGATTTTTCAAACGATACTGTGACGGTTTTATCCTCTTCGAACACAGATCCACCGGTTAGTCCAGCTAAAAGGTTTGTGGAGATCATTGCACCTTCTGGATAAGATGAAACCTCGAGGTGCTTGAGACTCTCCTCCCATATCCGAAATTGGAAATTGGGCTTGAGATCTTTGTCAATAAGCGGAACGTCAACGCCGGTTACAGTTACCCCGTCTGCAGTTCCGTTGATGGTGACTTTTTCTGGTCCTTCAAAGAAAATGTCGTCAACTGGGCTCAATATCAGGTCGGCAGTACCCACCATCGCATTGGCAGGGATGGTTATATCTGGCAGTGATACCGTTGTATAGTCAGTTGACTTGGCAGTACCAGCAAGAGACAGGTCAATGAGAGTATCTGTAGCTTGGGCGGCTGAAAGTGTTGCAGTTATTGTAACAGAGGTGGTTCCTTCACCTTCTTCAAACTGAGAGTTTGCCGGGACAGAAAGGGTTATGGTTGGGGTTTGAGCTACCAAGGATTGGGAATAAAACAGGGTAAAGACTAATGTCAAAATACCAAGAATCAGGCGATCCAACCGCTTCGGTGCCCATAAATAAGGCTTGGCCACTAAGGAAAATACCCCCCCCACCGGGATTTGGGATAGGAATAACTCTCAAGATTTGTTGTACAAACAGCCAAAATTGAAAATTCATAAAGCCCCAATAATTATTATTCTTAATATTGTGTCCGCAAGAAAATATTTGATTATTAGTGACTTGCCAACAATCCAAATAGTCTTTAGTCTTGCAGTAATTCCCTAACGCCATCTAATCACTTTTTGCCAAGTTGGCATGATTCTCTTATGTTTGGAACAAATAACAATATCTTTACAATAATTACAGTAGTAATTGTTAATTCATTGTCTATGGCATTATTTTCGGTATGATGCCCAAAAATCAGATGTTAAATCGGCTAGTATATATATTTCAAAATTGAAGGAGATTTAAATGTTTAAAAAATTGTTTGTCATTTCGGTTGTTATATTAGTACTCGGTAGTTCAACTAGCTTTGCCCAAGGCAAACTCTCTATTTACCACTGGTTCGAGTACATACCTCAAGAATTGTTGAATCAATTTTCTGAGGAGACTGGAATCGAGGTTACCATGGATACATACGATTCCAATGAAACCTTATTGGCTAACCTGAAGGCGGGTAAACTGGGATCTTTCGATGTGGCCGTTCCTGGAGACTACATGGTTTCGATAATGCAGGCAGAAGGCCTGCTGGATGAAATCCAAACAGGTGAATTAAGCAATATGGGAAATATCCAACCCCAATGGATGGACGTTTCCTTTGATCCCGGACGTAATTACTCTATTCCCTACCAATGGGGTTCAACAAGTTTCTCTGTTAACAGGGATGTTTACCAGGGTGATATTCGAACGATGGGAATTATTTTTGACCCACCCGAGGAACTGAAGGGTAAGATCAACGTATTGGATTCGCAAGGTGAGGTAATTGCCATGGCTTCGCTGTACCTTGGCATACCTCAATGTACTAGTGACAAGGAACAGTTAACAGCACTTGATGAATTACTACAGAGTGCCAAAGAGAATTGGGCTTCCTTTAATTCGGACGGTGCCAAGGATGTTTTGGTCTCTGGTGATGCTGCAGTTGGAATGATCTGGAATGGTTTCGGTGCCAAGGCACGGGCCGAAGGAGCCAATATCGAGTATTCCTATCCACGTGAGGGTTTGGTCGTCTGGATGGATAATGTCGTACTTCTCAAGGATGCACCAAATAGGGAGAATGCCTTGAAATTTATGGATTTTCTTTTGGAACCAGAAAATATTGCTGCTGTAACCAACTATGCCCAATACAGTGCTGGAGTTAAAGGCGTAGATCAATTTCTGGGTGCAGAATTAAAATCGCAACCAGAATCGGTTCCCCCTGCTGATGCTCCAGCTGGATCATTTGTCGAACCCTGTGATGAGGATGTCCAGGTTGTTTACAATCAGATCTGGACCAGAGTAAAACAGTAAAAAAATTGTAACCAGGTCATTGCATTGACCTGGTTATTACAGAATTTCAAATGAGCAGAAATCCTGTTTATGATATATTGTTCGAACCAATCCAGATTGGTCCGGTAACAGCAAAAAACAGGTTTTTTCAAGTACCTCATTGTACTGGCCTGGGTTATCGGGACCCATCGGCCAGTGCATGGTTAAGGGGTATAAAGGCTCAAGGTGGATGGGGTACTGTTTGCACTGAACAAGTCGAAATCCACCATACCTCCGATATTACCCCATTTATTGAATTGCGAATTTGGGATGACCGTGATGTCCCGATGCTGGCCAAGATGGCTGAAAAGATTCATGAATTCGATTCCCTTGCCGGCATTGAACTTGCCTATAACGGCTTAAATGGCCCCAACCTATATGGAAGAGAAGTTCCCCTTGCTCCCACCGGGATGCCAGTTGAATCTTTTACCTATGACCCGGTTTCGGCCAAAACCATGGATAAGCAGGATATCCGCAATCTAAGAAAATGGCACCGTGATGCTGCTATTCGAGGCAAGAATGCGGGTTTCGACCTGGTGTATGTATATGCCGGGCATGGCTTGGGATTTTTTCATCATTTCCTTTGTAAAAGATACAACCGCAGGAGTGATGAATATGGGGGTAACCTGGAGAACAGAATTAGAATTCTGAAAGAAATTATCCTCGATACCAAGGAAGCAGTTGGGGATAAATGTGCAGTTCCATGCAGGTTAACTGTTAATGAACTAATGGGCAAAGGAGGTTTGGATACTGAAGAAGCCAAGGATATTATATCCTCCCTTGCCGAATTACCTGATCTTTGGGATTTTTGCCTGGCCGGTTGGGAAAATGACAGTCAGACTTCTCGTTTCAGCCAAGAAGGTTTTCAGGACGACTATCGCAAAGGTTTCAAAACACTGACGTCGAAACCAGTAGTTGGTGTCGGTCGATACACATCACCAGACAAAATGGTTTCATTGATCAAATCAGGAGAATTGGATTTGATT
Source organism: Paracoccaceae bacterium (assembly GCA_963668325.1). Classification (GTDB taxonomy): domain Bacteria; phylum Pseudomonadota; class Alphaproteobacteria; order Rhodobacterales; family Rhodobacteraceae; genus MPNP01. The sequence goes on along the minus strand of OY764222.1, from coordinate 2,933,614 downwards.
GGGTGTGCCAGACCATCAATTGCGGATCCTTTTTTACCAAAGAAAATCGAAGAAGGTCGTATCGAAGACATTCGAGAATGTATTGGTTGCAACATTTGTGTATCAGGTGATTTTACCATGTCCCCGATCCGTTGTACACAAAATCCCAGTATGGGTGAAGAATGGCGAAAGGGATGGCATCCGGAATCCATAAGGAAAAAAGACTCCAGCAGGCCTGTATTGATTGTCGGTGGAGGACCAGCTGGACTTGAAGCTGTCCAAATGCTGGGTAAACGGGGCTATGATGTTACTCTTGCTGAAAAAGAGCTGGATTTAGGTGGTAGGGTCTTTAAAGAATCAAAACTTCCTGGTTTAGCAGCTTGGGGCAGGGTGGTTGATTACCGCCTAAGCCAGTTTAACAAACTGCCGAATGTTGAAACCTACCTGGATTCAAACCTTACGCCAGATCATTTACTTGAATTTGGTATCCCACTGGTAGGAATCTGTACAGGGTCCACATGGCACCGAAATGGCCTGGGATTTAACCTGAAAGAACCTATTGAAATTGAGACCAGTTCAAGGGTTTATACTCCAGATGATATCATGGCTGGAAAAATGCCGAAGGGAAAAAATGTTTTAATTTGGGATGATGATCATTACTACATGGGTAATGTTCTTGCTGAATTCCTGATCCAGAATGGATATAACGTCAGATACATCACACCTGCCTCTGAAGTTGCCTCATGGACTCAAAATACCATGGAACAACATAGGATTCAGAAAAAATTACTGGAAATTGGTGTGAGTATATTTCCCAACTTGTGTCTAGCCGGAATAAAGGAAGGGAGTGCTGACTTTACCTGCACTTACACAAATAGGGAAAAGACCTTTGAGGTAGATTTTATTCTGCTGGTAACTTCCCGATATCCCAATGACTCCCTTTTCAGAGATATTATGGCTAGAAGGAACGAATGGGACGGGAGCGGACTGGAAATGGTTAAGGCCTTTGGGGATTGTGAAGCACCGGCAACCATTGCCCATGCTGTTTACGCTGGTCGCCGATTTGCTGAAGAATTGGAATCCAAACCAAGTGGGGATATTGTACCATTCAAGCGAGAAATTGCTGAACTGGAACCCTAGCTTGGTACCCTGATCTATTCATCCCCCGGAACACCAAAACTTGGTGCTTTTTCGGGATCATTGGCCCGGATGATATAGTCCATCATTTGAGGCTCATAGGCTATCCAAAGCTCTCTTAATTCCTTAACAGGATCCACTTCATTCCAATCAACTCTCAAATCTACCAGTGGCCAGGATTCCTTACCTGCCACCAGCAATGATGCAGAATGGGTGGCACCCATTTCGCCACCCCCTTCATAAAGTCCGCTTTCCAAGGATCTCAAAAGTCGTTCAGCTAGTCCAACCGAGGAGCTACCCTCAAAGGTTTTTACCATAACAGCAGGTAATTCTCGTGACTTTAAAAGATTCCCAGCGGCAATGCAGTTTGTTCCACTTGACACTCCATTAGTACCTAAGGTAAATTCTCCACTATAATAGGAGGTTTTGCCCTTGCTATCTATTGCGATAACCTGCCGATAATCCTTATACCTCATATTGTTCATGACAGAAGCTAAAGCTTCTGGGGCGTTATCTCCGGCTTCCAGCCTGTCCAAAATCATATTTCCAATAGATGGTAAAGTTATATTTTGGGAAGAAACGGCCCCAACTCCAGGTCGAACCCAGGGACACCTGCTCCCGACAGCAATAGAAGATGTGGTAATGGCTATTCCCAGCTGGTTTGATTCAGGGCAAAATCCTGCTATCGAAAATGTCATGTTTATTCAGCCTCCGGGATTACAGCAGTAACTTCAATTTCAACCAACCATTCCGGACGAGCCAGGCTTGAAACTACAAGTCCAGTAGAGCAAGGAAATACCCCCTTTAACCAGCTCCCCATCTCTAGGTAGACCTCTTCACGATACCTGATATCAGTTAGGTAGACGACTATTCTGCAGATATGACTCATATCACTGCCGGCTTCTTCCAGGAGCATTTTTATGTTTTCCATGGTTTTTCGAGTTTGGCGGGTCGGGTCTGCATGATATAAAGATTCACGTGTATCCAAATCCTGTGAAACCTGGCCTCGCAAAAATACCATTGTTCCTTTGGCCACAACCCCTTGACTTAGGTCATTGTCTAAATTCTGTTCTGGATAAGTTTCTTTCGTATTAAATGGTCTCAACCGGTGGTGAATCACAATTACTCCTATTGTCTTGTTGTGAAATAATTCTTACTAAATTCCAGGAACTGCATGGCAAATTTTGAGGGTACTGCATCACCCGGGGTAACCATAACCAATTTTCCTGCCTGATCCGGTAATTGCAAGGCACGTAAATTTCTATTGCGGATAGGTAGAGGATGTGCTGATAAAGTGGCAAGAACAGTATACCCCAACCCTCTTTCAACCATATCCAAAATCATTTCCATGGAAGCGGCTTGAACCTTTGGTTTTGGTGTTATTCCAACTGACCCAAATAGGTCAATAAGATCTGGATAAATTGAGTTTTCCAAATGCAGGAGTGGTAAATCCTTGAGTTTTTCTAGGGTTACTGAATCCGATATACTAATTACACCTTCGGATGGTAACACTGCATAATGGTTTAATCTTGTTAAGGTGTATTCATTAAGTTTGGTATTTGGGGGAGGTTTATTCAAAAAGGCTATGTCACAGGTTTGAGTTCCTAATAATAGTAACAATTGGTCTTGGTTACCCTCAAGCAAGGAAAAGTTTATATCAGGATTCTCTTGCAGAAAACAGGCCACCAACTCTGGTATAAAGGTAGCAGCAAGATGTGTTAGGCAACCAATGCGGAGTAGGGGGCTTCCTCCTTTATCCTGCTCATGATTGGGATCTATGTCAATTTTGGCAGGGGATCCATATGCTCGATTGGAGTAAATCAAAGGCAGCTCATCTTTCTGAAAGCGGGTATTCTGTACGCCGCCAATGAATATGTGATGCGACCCAACGCGAGTATTCTCCAATAGTTGACATTCAAATGATACCAATGAATTCAGCACCAGAGGCACACCGGTTTTGCCATTGATCCATTCGGTACAGGAAAATTTATCATTATCCTTGGCTTTTATTCGTCCCGCGAAGGTATCAGCTATAAAGGATTGTTTCTGCGAAAGGATGTTAACCCCAAAGACCTTGTTGGCCAATATGGCCTTACAAGCAGGACTTAAATGATGGACACAAACGAGCAAGGTTGGCTTTTCGCCATCGGCTGAAACGGGGGTCATGGCCGAAACAGTTACACCAGCTTTGCCAGCCGAGCCATCGGTGGTTACAATGTTGACGGCAGATGCAGTATATCGCATCCCCTCAAGAAATTTCTCTCGATCCTTGGTGGAGGGCGTTTCCAATGAAGGTCCTAACTGAAATCAAAAAACTGAAGGAAAAACATCATTAGGAGTTATCACTTAAATCAGGTTCGCAATCCAGCCACTTTCGTAATTTCTTATCCTTTATGACATCATCCGAGAGGCTGGCGGCATTTTTTACCAAATCCAGTGGTCCATCCCAGTCAAAATTGCGATAGACCGCGCCAAGATGCGCAAAGGGAGGTGATTGGGCAAACAGCTGAAAAGTCAAGCGGTGCCCTGCATAATCGGAATTTAACAGATCTCTGGCAAAAGCAAGTAGTTTTCTCCGATCCTCGGCACACCAATTTTCGTTGATGGTATAATATTTGTCCATCCAGGGACCAGATTCTTCATCCCCGAAGCAGGCCTGATCGGGTGTAATACAAATCTGCCCGCCACAAAGTTCTCGGGCAATATGAATGATCTGATGATAATTTGAACAGGCATGGACGCGGCCAGTATAAAGTAGAGACTGGTTCGGCATTAGCAATCCACCAGGGCTGGGTTCAGCCAAAGCAATTGCTGCGGTAAGGTGGGCATTAATCCCTTCACGATAGACAGCCAAATGAGCCAGCTTTTCCTGTACAGCAGGTTGCTTGTCCAAACCAGTCTGCCTGACATTAAAGAGGGCGGCACCAATCATCAGGTCGGTAAAGGCAAGGTTCCTTTGAACAAAGGCAAAGGCTGAATATCTATGCAACGTTGCCCTGATAAACATCGCTGCCTTGGTATGCCGGTAAAAGAGAACATTCTCCCAGGGAACCAGTACATTGTCAAAAATCACCAAACTGTCGACCTCATCGAAATTATTGGCCAGGGGATAATCAGCACTGGGTGCCTTACCCGCAAAGCCAGTTCGACAGATCATCTTTATGCCTGGTGATGATAAATCGCAGATAAATCCAACCGCATAATCGGAATATGCTTCATTTCCCCAATTGGCAATAGTCGGTTTGGTAAAGGCCTGGTTGGCATAGGCCGCAGCTGTTTCGAATTTCGCCCCTCTTACTATCAGTCCAGCATCGGTTTCCTTTACAACATGCAGCAACATGTCGGGATCCTGGTCCTTGGGGTGTTTGGAACGATCACCCTTGGGATCTGTGTTGGCCGAAACATGGAATGGATCATTATAGGTTACAAGGTCAATATGCTTTTTGATATTTTCTGAAAATTGTGGATCGACCTGGTTCAGGATATCCTGCCCATCAAACAGGGACCACATTTCACCGACCGTTTCATCGCCAACCCTGGTTACAACACCACCGATTTCAGCAAAAACGGTATTGGTAATTTTTCTTTTTTCCCACCAGTCATTCTGGGTTTTAGGTGGTTTTAAAGAGGCAGCAAGTTTTTCTCCACTATCTTCGTAGGTGAGCAATGATTGGTATTGGGGTTCAGTTTGCATATCGTAAATTCTTGCCCGAATATCTACAATTGGCTTGAACATGGGATGCGAGGGAACATCTTCTACTTTATCCCCATTAATATAAACTTCCCGTCCGTCTCTTATGGACTGGATATATTCCTTTCCTGTTCTAATCATTTTTTTCTTCCTAAAGTTGAAAGTATCTCAAAGCTATCATTTAAACAGAATTCAAATGGCTGCCAAGCCAAATTTTCCCAACTTGAAGTGTCGGTAAATTTGTTCGTGGCATTATTGTTAGATAAGACTAAAGAGTTGTGGGAAATTACCCAATTTTATTGATGGCTTAGCAAATGATTTCTTCCCTACAGAAAATTCCTCCTATCACCATAGGGATTATTTCTATGCTATTGGCCATTTTTTTCCTGTCCTCGATGGATGCAACGGTAAAATACCTTTCCACTGACTATGAGATAATGAATTTGGTTTGGATCAGATATTTAGGTCAATCCATTGTCGTATTTGTTATTATCATCCCACATTTGAAGTCAACTTTGGCTACGAGTCAACTAGGCTTGCAACTGGCAAGATCTTTGTTCTTATTCTTGGGCACAATCTGTTTTTTTACCGGGTTTTCTTCAATCGAATTGGGAGCAGCAACAGCAATTCTTCAGATTAACCCACTCTTTATCGTTATAGCTGCCTATTATTTTTTGGGTGAAAATCTGGGTTGGAAGAAAATATTCGGAGTTTGTGTTGGTTTGATGGGGGCATTGATCATCATCCGTCCAGGTACAGACGTATTTACACCTTATGCTCTTTTCCCAATTGGAGGAGCACTAGGATTTGCAGGATATTTTATTGCTACCAAATATTTAAGTAAATCCGAATCAATCTGGAGCAGCTTATTCTATACAACGGTCCTCGGAGCTGTAGCATCTACCTTGATTGTTCCATTTTACTGGACAACACCAAGTATCGGTGATTTGAAATTTATTGGAATGATTTCGGTCTTAGGTACTGTCGGGCAATTATTGATTATTTATGCTCTATTCAAAGTGCATGCGTCGGTACTTTCGCCATTTACCTATGCTTCCATCATTTACTCTACAATATTCGGCATGTTATTTTTTGATGAGTTTCCTGATATTTGGACTTATGTTGGAGCGTTGGTTATTATCCTTGCAGGTCTGTATATTTGGTGGAACGAAATCAAAAGCTAGCCTAGGTAACATTTGCAAATGTTGGATTTAGATGTCCGTTTATTCTGATTATGTTGTTTATTTGGCCCTGCGGTCGCTGCTCCTGGGGATGAAATTATTCCCCTATGAAAGAAGGGTAGGTGTTAGCGGGAAGACCATGGAGAAATTGATCGCTCCCCTGACAGATATGAATCAGCGGGTTCATCAAAATCTCAAATTGATTTTTCCTGATATGAGCCACGAATTGAGAGAAAAAATCTCCCAGGGAGTTATCAACAATTTCGGAAGGTTGTTTTGTGAAAACTATAGTGGCAAGGAGTTTACTAATCGAGCCCATTTGTATTCAACCAAAGGACCTGGGTTTGAAGAACTAAGTAATGCCCAGGAAGAAAAGCAGCCTGTCTTTCTTGTTAGTGGGCACTTTGGTAACTTTGAAGCCGTCAGGGCATACCTCACCATGAAAGGGTTTCTGGTTTCAGGGGTCTACCAACCCATGCGGAATACCTTTTTCAATAAGCATTATGTAAAGAACATCAAAAAAAAGGGTGCTCCACTTTTTTCCACGAAAAGAAAGGGCACGCTAAAAATGATCAGGCATCTAAAGAAGGGCGGAATTGTATCACTATTGAATGACCAGTATTCCAACCAGGGAGAAGAAGTAGAGTTCTTAGGTGTCCCCACTAAAACAAGAGTGGGAGTAGGGCAATTGGCAATTAGATATAATGCCCTGGTAATACCGTGCTATGGCATCCGAAAAGAAGATGGTCTGAATTTTGAGATAGTTTTGGAAGCCGCAATCCCATTAACAGACCCCAAAACTGTTACTCAAGAGTTAAATCACAGTTTGGAATCAATGGTTTTGAATTATCCCGAGCAGTGGTACTGGATACATCGTCGCTGGAAAAATCTTTCAGTGTGATAAAATTTCGAGAGCAACGGATGTTGCTTCACCTCCACCAATACAAACCGCTGCAACACCACGTTTTGCTTTGCTATTTAGCATGCCATGGATCAGGGAAGTAACAATCCTGGCACCTGAACACCCTATTGGGTGTCCAAGAGAACAGGCACCTCCATTAACGTTAATTTTTTCATGAGGTATTTCTAAGATCCGTATGAATACCAGCGGTACAACGGCAAAGGCTTCATTGACCTCCCAAAGGTCAACATCCTCTTTCTTCCAGGATAGTTTTTGCAAAAGATTCTGTACAGTATATATAGGGGCGGTCGGAAAATCCTTAGGCTCCTGGGCAAAGGTATCATGCCCGACAATTCTGGCTAGAATTGGACTTCCCAATTTTCTGAGAACCGATGCCCTTCCCAATACAACTGATGCAGCACCATCAGAAATTTTTGAAGAGTTTGCGGGGGTGACGGTTCCCATTTGCTTGAATGAAGGCCTAAGATTTGCCATTCTCTCCCAGTTGGGCTTGGAGGGTTCCTCATCCTGATTGATAGCTTCACCCTTGCTTGAAAAAACAGGAGTAATTTCGTTTTGGATCCGACCTGATACTTGGGCATTCAAAGCCCGAACATATGATTCGTAGGCATAATCATCCTGATCCTTTCGGGTTATGCCAAATTTCTTGGCACAATCATCGGCGAATTCACCCATATGTGCATTATTATCGTAAGCATCTGTCAAGCCGTCAGTTAACATATGGTCCAGTATTTTAGTATGACCCAAACGCTTGCCCCATCTGGCATCTGGAATATAGAATGGTGCCTGTGACATACTTTCCATACCACCGGCGACAATTATCTCTGCCTGATTCAAACGAAGCTGATCAAAGCCGGTCATGATAGCCTTCATCCCTGAACCACACATTTTATTTATTGTTGTAGCCGGCGTATGTTTTGGTAATCCACCGATAATTCCTGCTTGTCTAGCCGGTGCCTGACCGATACCAGCAGGAAGGACACACCCCATATAAACTTCATTGATTCGCTCAGGATCAATCTCGGCATGGTTAAGTGACCCTGCAATGGAACTCCCTCCAAGCTGCGGAGCAGTAAGATGATTTAGTATCCCCTGGAACTTGCCTATTGGTGTCCTTTTGGCACCTGCTATTACTATCTCATCCATAAAACAAGGCTTTAGCTGGTTTGATTACCCGGGGGCATGATTAGAAAGAACCTGTTGGGGTTATGAATTTATTTGGACGGACCTAAAATCATAAATATTTGGCGACCTTCGAATTTAGGGGTGGCAACCAACTTGCCCATCTCTCCTACATCTTCCTTGACTCTATCCAGCAAGTCCTTGCCGAGTGACTGGTGGGCCATTTCTCGCCCCCTGAATCTTAAGGTAACCTTTACTTGGTCTCCGTTATCCAAAAACCTGAGAACATTCCTTAATTTTACATTATAGTCGTGGATACCGGTGTTTGGTCGAAACTTGACTTCCTTGACCTCAATAATCTTTTGCTTCTTTCTGGCAAGAGATTCCTTTTTTTGCTGGGTGTATTTGTACTTGCCATAATCCATGATCTTGCAAACAGGAGGATCGGATGTGGCAGATATTTCAACTAGGTCCAAATTTGCACGGTTTGCTAGTTCCATACCTTCATTTGGTGTTACAACGCCGACATTTTCGCCGTTTGCCCCTATCAGGCGAATTTTTGATGCATCAATTTCTTCATTGGCACGGGGGCCAACCTTTCGTTCAGAATTGGGTTGGAATGGTTTTCTTGCTATGGGTTATTTCCTTATTTTTTACCTGTAATGAACCATTACTTTAACCATGTAGGGATCATTTTTCAACATTTAGATTAACGATTTATCTAGCAAATTAGGTATTTTTATGTGCTACCGGATCAGTTTTGGTAATCAGGGGCTTTAACCAATTCGGTCAATTCCACAATAGCCTGATCCAAGGAAATATTGCGAACTCTTTGTTCGCCGAGTGTTCTAACCGAAACCGATCGCTCTTCTATTTCCTTTGCCCCTACAGCAAAAATATAGGGAACCTTGGCCAGGGAATGTTCCCTCACCTTGTAACCTATTTTTTCATTACGGATATCTGTTTTTACCCTGATACCGGCATCTTTCAGGGCATTTGCTACCATTTCAGCATAATCATTGGAATCAGAAACTATAGTGGCAACAACAATCTGGGTGGGCGATAACCAAAGTGGCAACTTCCCAGCATAATTTTCAATCAAGATACCCAGAAATCGTTCGAAACTTCCAAGAATGGCCCTGTGGAGGATAACTGGTCGATGCTTGTTTCCATCTCGCCCTATATACGTGGAATTGAGTCTTTCAGGTAACACGAAATCCACCTGCAAGGTTCCACATTGCCAATCACGGCCCAGCGAATCTGTCAACAGAAATTCCAGTTTGGGACCATAAAAGGCGCCTTCGCCTGGGTTGAGACCAAATGTACTTCCAGTTGCGATTGTTGCATTCTTAAGAGCTTCTTCGGCCTTGTCCCAAGTTTCCGAAGTACCGGCTCTGACTTCGGGTCTATCCGAAAACTTGATTTTAAACTCTTCAAACCCAAAGTCCCGGTAAATTCCAGACAGCATTTCGATAAAGAGTTTTGTTTCATCCTGAATTTGAGATTCCTCACAAAAAATATGGGCATCATCCTGAACAAAGCCACGAACTCTCATTAATCCATGTAGGGCTCCAGAAGGTTCATAGCGTGTACATGAGCCAAATTCCGAAATTCGCAGGGGAAGTTCCCGATAACTCTTTTGCCCATTATTGAAGATCTGTACATGACCAGGACAATTCATGGGTTTTAACGCACTGATTCTTTCCGTAGGATCAATTTCCATATCGACATTGACCAGAAACATATGCTCATGAAACTTTTCCCAATGGCCTGATTTTTCCCACAGGGTCCGGTCCAATACCATTGGGGTGTTGACCTCCTGATAACCGTATGCCACCTGCCTTCGAGTCATATATGCCTTCATTTCCTTGCAGATGGTCCATCCGTCAGGATGCCAGAAAACCATTCCAGGAGCCTCATCCTGAAAATGGAACAGATTCATTTCCCCACCTAACCTTCGGTGATCTCTTTTCTTGGCTTCTTCAAGGAAAGCAAGGTAAGCCTTTAGATCAGCTCGTCTCCTAAAGGCTATGCCGTAGATCCTTTGTAGCATTTTATTTCTGCTGTCACCTCGCCAATAGGCACCGGCAATGCTGGTCAGTTTGAAGGCATCAGCAGGGAGTTGACCTGTGTGTGCCAGGTGAGGTCCACGACAAAGGTCTTGCCAATATCCATGCCAATACATCTTTATTTCCTGATCGGCTGGAATGTTTTCCACCAACTCGATCTTATAGGGCTCGTTGGAATTTCGATAGTATTCCAAAGCCCTCTCTCTATCCCAGACCTCAAAGGAAACCTTGTCCCTGAGGTTAATGATTTCCCTCATTTTCTTTTCGATAATCTGCAGATCGCCTGGTGTGAAAGGGTCATCTCTGTCAAAATCATAATACCAGCCGTTTTCAATAACAGGTCCTATGGTCACCATTGTTTCCGGCCATAATTCCTGAACTGCCCGGGCCATTACATGGGCAAAGTCATGCCGAATCAGTTCCAGTGAATGTGGATTGTCATCCAATTGGTTGATACTAATGGATGAATCTTCGTTGATAGGCCAAAGCAAGTCCCAATGGGTCCCGTTAACATGGGCCGAAATAGCCTTCTTCCCCAGCGAAGGAGATATGGATTGAGCGATTTCAGCTGGAGTGATTCCCTTATGGTATTTTTTGGAAACTTTATCAGGGAATGTTATTGAAATTTGATCTTTCATTTATTTATCCTCATCTATTCGGCACCCACGATGCACCCGGTTGTGGGAAAATTAGTTCAGTAAATTATAAGATATAAATGGAAGTTTTAAAGGTTCGATATAAGATTATAAGCAACCATGTAACATTCAATTCAACCATTAGTATTGGTACAGGGGTAGGATGACAAGATTTATAGAAGTTTCAGGACAACCACAGTCCTTTTTGGCCTACGAAAAACTTGCAGGCAGTGAGCCTGGAATAGTCTTTCTTCCAGGGTTGAAATCTGACATGGCAGGAACGAAGGCAATGGCCTTACAAGATTATTGTGAAAAAATGGGAAAATCTTACCTGCGGTTTGATTACTTTGGCCATGGCAAATCATCGGGTAAATATGAGGAAACAACAATCAAGGATTGGTATTCCAGTGTGGATATCCTTTTTCAGAAATTGAATTTGCAACCACAAATTCTTGTAGGCTCTTCCCTGGGAGGTTGGATTGGTTTGAATTATGCACACAGAAATCCGGATAAGGTCCATGGGTTTGTTGGGATCGCTAGTGCTGTCCAATTTACTGATGAAATTTTCGAAGGATTAACCCAGGCAGAAAAGGAAGATTTGTCACGCAAGGGTTTTGTCGAAATGCCCTCTGACTATGAAGATGGATCGTATAATATTTCAGCAAAACTAATTGAGGATGGCAAACAGTTTCGATTGTTTGATAGAGAAGTTAATTATCATTGCCCCATCAGGTTGCTACATGGCCTCAATGATACCGATGTCTCACCTTCGGTTTCCCGGAGAATACTTCAACATGTCAGTTCCAACGATATAGCCATGAAACTTGTTGAAGGTGCTGATCACAGGTTTAGTGATTCAGATTGCCAGAAAATAATTATAGATACCATTGAATCAATTAACTGCCTCTAACATCAGAGGGCAGAACCTCGAAGTAAGCAGCCTTCTTGGTCGAAATTATATAACCGAACCAGTTTTTCAATTTGTTTGCATTAGGAAAATGCTCTTATTTGTATTTCGGTATTTTGTACCACCGAACATAGTTCCATTAAATTTGGAAACCTATACGGATTAATTTTTAAAGCCAAGGTAAATTGTGAGTATTTATCACCAGCTGGGAAAGCGAATTTGTTAATAGAATCAAAGTCTCTTGGAGAATTTTTTCTCACTTCTGTCATAACAATGTGAGAAATCCAGATCAAAAAAAATTAGTAACTACTCAGGTATTATCCGTGGAAGATTAGTAAAGTCTCATCTGCTGAACAAGGATATTTGGAGCGTTCGTTTTTAAGTGTCGGGAACTGGTTTCACGGATGTAAGCTGTGTTATCAGTTCAGCCGCCTCTGTTCCAAGGGTGTCAAGTGCGTTCCACCCCTGTTTGCGGGTAGTCTCGATCAAACTTCATAGAATTACAAAGTTCTTCGCGCTGTCTTTTGTTCGAAAACTCCTGAGGAATATGTAAAGATTTACATAATCACGGAGATTTTCTGCTTGAATTCCAACGGTCAAATAACCTGTTCCGCCAGATTGTATGCCCAGAGCGTCCTGAGGAAATGAGGAAAGAAATCAAGGATCAGAAAATCCTGTTAGTCCCACAGGTTTCATTTGTTTATTATCACGCAAAACTGGGAGTTTCTCCTGACCATTTGCTGCTGATATCGGTAAATTGTTCTATAACCATTTCATCCGGCTGAACCCAGATTGCCTGCTTAAGTTTATCCAGTTCAAGGCTCATATTATCCGATGAGTCCGAGAATTTATCTTTAAATCTTTCAATGAATAGGGTCGTTGCCCATTGCCCCAATACCTGGATTTGCTTGGAACCTAGATAATCAACAATAAAGTCAATTGCCCTCTGGTATTTCTTCAGGGTTATTGGAAATCTCGTTTGAAAACTCTTTCCCAATTCGGTCGTGACAAAACAGGGCCTATGAAATCTATTTATTTCAAAGGTCAGTAACCAGTCAGCTCGTAAGGAAGTTAAATTATCCCTGAGATCAAAAGAGTATGGACTGTTCTTGTACATGATAAACTCAAAGTTCAATGGAACTTCCACCAATTCCTGCAGAAAATAGACATGCTTTTGTAAATGTACTTCGCTGGTATTTCCTTCGTTTTCCGAAAGTCTGTCAATCAAATTCAATAAAAGTGCCGTTTGTTTCATAAGCTCCATTTTTCATTTCTCCTCCTTGTCCTGTTTTATAATTATTTCATGATTGTTGTCCAACCAATTCTTTGCCTGTTCGTAAACTTCCCTTTCACAAAACACGAAATCAACAGAAACAACTGGAATGGAATTCAATACCTCAGATTTATCAAGAGATGATTCAATCAACCCGGTTCTTAATTGGACAGGGAAATCTGGACCACCATCTCTTTGTTGGTAGTAATCATGCCTGAACTTGTCGGCGCCAAACTTATCTGACAAGGCCTTGTAAACTGCCCCACCTGCCTTTGGATTAATTTTAATATCTGTAGGATTCCGGTCATACAACAATTTAAAATGTTTCCGATTGACAATGCGGTCGGCATGCAAGTGACCAGATTCACTGTCATTCAGGGAAGCAGACAAAAGGGCAGATGTAACTTCGTTGTCGGTCAACTTGAGATGTTCATTTGCCTTTGTGGGAAACAGTTCTCCTTCACGCAAAGCTACAAGAAAATCCTGGAGGTGAATGTCGTATATTCGTCGAATTGAATGAAAATACACCTGGGTATACATAAAATAGCGGGCGAGCAATAACGCTTCAGCCGAATGAAGTCCACCTTCCTCAATCCCCAGCTTTGGTAAATCAGTCTCAGGGTCATAAAGTATCCTAAGGCTATCAATCAGTCGATAATGGTCAAAACGCCCATAAGCTACGCCGATGTGATGCGAATCTCGCAGAAGGTAGTCCATCCGGTCTACCCCAAAGGCATCTCCCGTGATGATCTCTGAAAGAATTGCCTCCCAAGGATCAAAAGTAAGATCAGTGGCCTTATTTGGGCCAACGGCAAGTTTGACAATATCTTCTGTCTGAAGTGGAATAATCATATCCTTGAAAATTGCCTTCATTTCATCACTTTGGATAATGTCCCGGGTTATTCTTTCATGATCCCAGCCGGATGGTAGTAAATCCTTTTCAGCTGCATGGGAGAAGGGCAGATGACCAACATCATGCAGCAAGGATGCAACTCGAAGAACATTTCGCCAGTAATCCAGTTTATTCTCCCCTATTGGCCTCAACTGACCCCTAACTTCTTTCGAAACATTGTCTGAATGGGTAACTATATCAAACACTCGACTGGCTAGTTCCATCACTCCGAGGGAGTGTTCGAACCGTTTGTGGGACGCACCTGGATAAACGAGATAGGTAAGCGCCAGTTGGTGGATATGACGCAATCTTTGAAACGGACGGGAGTTTACTAGTTTTCGTTCATCCTCTGTCAGTTTTACAAAAACGTGAATGGGGTCACGAATTTCATGAAGATACTTAATCATTCAGATATTCATTCTTAAAACTTCAGGGAATTCCACCGGGTTAAAACAGAATATTTTGTGTTCCTAATTTCAAAATCATTTTTTAAAAATCTGAAGATAGATTAAAAATCAAGAATTGCATGTAGGTTTTGGGAACCTGGTACCAATCAGATTCAGTGTTGAAGGTTGGCTTTTAAACTACCATTGGTCAGGGCTTGAGCGACTTCTCCGGCAATCCACTGAGAATCCATAACAATTTATCCTGTATCCACCTTGCCTTGGTAGATTTTGGCAATGGTCCTCTGCAGGGGTTAAATCAAATCTCTCATATTCCTGGCCTACCACTACAACGAGGTTATTGAGGTCATGGCCATAATCCATCCTTAGATCAGTTACAATTACTCTTTGCCAATCATTGCTGCCTTTAATGTTTAATGTATACCAAACAAAATGCTTGGCCTCTCTTATATCAAAAGCCTGATAAAAGATTGTACGGGCTCCCTGAAGTTAGAAAGCCACGAGACCAAGGAAGGCCTTTGAATATTTAAGCGGACACTATTTAGACTATCTGAGTAGTTACAAAAATTAAAAAACATAACCTCTTGTTGGTTACCACTTTATTTCAAATCGTAACGGGGTATTTTTCCCATATTATTTCAGTACCGAATTACTGGGAAACTGAATTAATTTGAACAGGTTACTTTTTTCTTTCCCCAGTAGCTAAATTTTTTCAAGTAGAGTTTCCTTTTCCCAGGAAACTCCGAACGGTCATTACCGTAGCATGCAAGTTTGTCTGACCCTCCCAGGGCCAAACTAAAACCATACTCCCAAGATCATTACAGCATAAAAAAGGAGTATTCGGGGGTTGCCCCCCGAATACTCCGGCATTATTGTGAACGTTACCACACAAACCACAATAAAGGACCCACCAGTGCAACTCATTCATCAAACCACACTTTCGGTCGACGACTATATTTATAAGCAAGCATGGCAGGAAGCAAGACTTGAGTGCTGTCCCAACACACAAAAAAGTACCTGTCAGTTCCACCGCCATGGGAGTTACCCTCGCAAAACACCCTCTAATATAAACATTACGCGCTATTACTGTCGCACCTGTCAGATGACGTTCAGCCTGTTGCCAGAGTTTATGGCAGCAAGCAAACCCGGCACCCTCCAGGCAATTGAAGAGGTTGCTCTAGCTGCTGAAGAGTGTCCAAACCTGACCGCGGCCCATAACCGTCTACGTCCCAACCATCATGGGACTTGGCGAGCCCAGCGCCGGTGGCTCAAAAGACGTATTCTTTGGGCCTCCCTGGCTCTGCATCTTGCCCGAGGTTTGTTCGCCGAGCTTTATGCCGAAGCGCCGCTGACGGTTGGAACCTTCCGGGCCAAGAAGGGGACGACCACCACGCTGCTGGTGACTTTGCGCAAGCAGTATAACAATCACCTCGAATATGTCCCCCGACCGGTTGGATTTAGATCCTGCAGCCACCCTATTGAGTCGCAAACTGGGCCCCCAACACAAGGTGGCCCCTGCTGATTTGCCGAATCGGGCCCCATTTTCCTCCGATATTTTAAAAAACAAGTCAAAAAGGAGGTTTTTACTTATGACAACATCACCAAACCGGCACCGCGAGGATGTCGCTCTCTTTCGCTATGGCCTGGTGGCCCAGATCATTGCCTGGCCAGCCGGTCCGGAAAGGAATGTCATCATTGCCAACCTGGCGGCCAAAGCTCACACCATTCCCGGTAGTAGCCGAACCCGTGTGGCTTCAGGAACACTTGTGGATTGGGTCCGCAATTATGAACACAAGGGTTATGAGGGGCTGCTGCCCAAAAAGCGCAGTGAACGGGCCCAACCACGTCGGATGCCGGCGGAAGTCAGTGAGACACTCCTGGCCATCAAACACAACACTCCCGTCTTGAGTGTTCGTCAGGTAATTGCCGAAGGCCGCCAAACTGGTGAGATTCCCCCGGATGTTCCGGTCTCGCCCTCAACGGTGCATCGTCTGTTTACCCGTGAGGGGCTGATGGTCAAGGAGGATCCTTTCCGGGGACAGGATCTGCGTCGGTTTCAATACCGCTATCCCGGTGAACTCTGGCAAGCCGATGTCATGTATGGTCCCAAAATTCCTGATGCCAAGGGGCGTCTTCGCCGGACCTATTTGCTGGCCATCCTTGATGATGCGACCAGGATCATACCCTATGCCCATTTTGCCTTCTCCGAAAAGGCCTGGGCCTTTCTTTATGTCCTGCGCGAGGCCATTACCCGTCGAGGGGTGCCAACTCGACTTTATACCGACAATGGAGCCAACTTCCGATCGAAACATTTGTCCATTGTCTGCGCCCGTCTGAACATCGCGTTACTACATGCAAGGCCGTACGCTCCACAAGGAAAAGGCAAAATTGAAAGATATTTTCGGCGGGTCAGAGATCAGCTGCTGGCACCGCTTGCCGACGATGCCATTCCCAACCTTGCAACCCTCAATGAACGGACCCGTTGCTGGATTGATAGCGACTATCACATGACACCGCATCGTGGTCTTGACAATGCCACTCCGATGGATTGTTGGGTCGCCAAGGCTGAGCATGTTCGCTATCCTGAACCACACCTTGACCTTGATCTTATGTTCCTGCACGAGGTCAGCCGCAAGGTCAACCAAGCCCACACCGTGTCGCTTGACAATCGTCAGTATGAGGTGGCACCGGAATTGGTAGGCCAAACGGTTACCTTGCGTTATGACCCGTCGGCCCCACCGGGACGGCCGCTGTTGGTTTATCATGATAACAAACCCGTTGGCGAGGCCACTCTTTTGGACCTCTTTGCCAATACCACCATTCCACGTGGTCGACCGCCCTTGCGGTTTGGCCCCAGCGATGATGAGAAGGAGGAGAAGTAATGTATAAAGTACATTTTGGCCTCAAGCACTATCCATTTGATGTGGCCCCCAAGGCGGATGAATTATTCGATTATACCGCGGCCTCGGAAACCCGTCATCGTCTACAGCATCTCCTGGAACTGCGAGGTATTGGTCTGTTGACGGCGGAGGCCGGCACTGGCAAGACCACGCTCTGCCGCCAGGTCGTGAGCCAGTTGCATCCCAACCAATATCGGGTCTGTTATGTAACCCTCTCCACAGGTTCGGTTCTCGACAGTTACAATACCATTGCCAACGCCTTTGGCCTGGACCGTTTTACCAGCCGGGCCGCGGCCTTCAAGGCCATCCAGGAGGAGGTATCCCGGCTGGTTGTTGCCGCCCGGCAATATCCGGTGCTGATTTTTGACGAAGCTCATCATTTGCATAATA
The DNA here is from genome assembly GCA_963668325.1 of Paracoccaceae bacterium. Taxonomy (GTDB): domain Bacteria; phylum Pseudomonadota; class Alphaproteobacteria; order Rhodobacterales; family Rhodobacteraceae; genus MPNP01. Next base: position 2,916,112 of record OY764222.1, on the reverse strand, counting down.
CCATTCTGGAGGAGTTGCGTCTGTTGACCAATTACGAGATGGATTCCGAGAAACGGTTATGTCTGCTGCTCGTTGGGCTCAGTGAATTGCGGCGACGTCTGCAACAGATGGCGACCCATGCGTCATTATCCCAACGGATTGTCATTCGGTGCAGCCTAGGCGGTCTGAGTGAAGAGGAAGTTGGTGGTTATCTCAGCCATCGGTTGCGCCTTGCCGGTTACGAGAGTGATCTGTTTGAACCGGCGGCGATTGCCGCCCTGGCCTTGGCCAGTAAGGGTGTTCCACGTATGCTGGACCGGCTGACTCATTTTGCCCTGGTTGCGGCGGCCCTGAATAAATCCCGTCTGGTAACGGCCGTTCATGTGGAAGAGGCTCTTGGTGAACTGGACCAATGAGACCTGGACCAATAAGACCATGGTCGTGCCAACAGATCACCCGGCTCAGGGACATATCCCTTGGTCGGGTGGCCGAAGCCTGCGGTTATCAGCGTGATCCAAGTGATCAAAACCGCTGGCGTCGTTCCGGCTCAGTGCTCAGCATTACCGGTAGCCAATTTTATGATCACCTCAATGGCACCGGTGGTGGCGGTGCGATTGATCTTGTCATCCATGCCAGGGGGTGCGGTTTTGGTGAAGCCCTGGCCTGGCTGAAACAATTGTCTTGCCAGGCTTATCAATCTTCGGTGGTTCCCTGTTCCCAAACAGCCAAACCAGGTGGTCGGCACGCCCCGTTGGCAGCAAGCAACACCCTCGCACCGGATTTGCAACTGGTCCCAAGGTACTGGCCCCGGGTGTGGACTTATCTTGTCGGGGACCGCCAGATTGCACCCGCGCTTGTTGCCTGGTGTCACCGGAAGCATCTTGTTGGGGCTGACCAGAGGGGCAATGCTGTTTTTATCACCCGTGATGCCAAGGCTTTACCGGTTGGGGCCGAGTTGCACGGAACCATGCCAGGGCGACCCTTCAAGGGAATGCGCCGGGGGTCCAGAAAAGCGCAAGGTGGGTTCTGGCTGGCGCGTCAGGAAGCGGGACCAACCCTGTTGGTCGAAAGTGCGATTGATGCCCTGTCGGCTTATACTCTGTCGGCGGCTATGTGCAAGGAGTGTTCCCATTTCCAATATATCATCTCCACTGCCGGTGTGGCCACAACGCTGCCCCCCTGGATTATTGATCTGGTCCCATCGGAAACCATCTGGTGTGGCTATGATGCCGATATGGCCGGTGATCAGGCCGCGGTTCTTCTGCTACAGGCACATCCCGAAATACAGCGCCTAAGACCCCAAGGGGGCAAGGACTGGAATGCTTGTCTGCAGGTGCAGCAAGACAACTGAATGATCATTTGAACAAACTACTCCCACCAATAATCGAGACCAACGGGATTACGGTGCACCAAGCAATTTGATCGACCTGCGGTGCTTGCAAACAGTTACCGGCTTAGGCCTTTGCGGGGTAAATTTGCCAGGTGGGGAATTTAACTGCTTGGAAAAGAAATGGTGGGGAAATTGATTTTATTAAAATTATTGGAGCTTCTTGAAAAGATTTGTCTCACTTCGCCCGAAATAATTTGAGAAATTCAAGTTGATTTAAATTAAAAAACAACACCTCTTAAGAAACCATTTTTCCAGGAATGCCTCTAAGGGCATACATTTCCTGCTGACTTCATATCCCGGTACGGGGTGGCGCGGAATTCTTCTGTTTTTTCAGAACAACGTCTTTATCAGGAACAGGAGGCCTAGCCTCATGATCACTCTTAATTTGATGTGCTTCCCGATGAGGTGCGTGCTCAAGGTTGAAACTTCTTGCCATAGCAGGAATATCAACCGTAGTAAAACCCTCTTGCCCAAATGCCTCATGGAACTCAGGACTGAAAGTCGGGGAGAAAAGGAGTCTTTTCAGTTCGGCATTCTTCAATAGCTCCGCACTTTCCTCCTTCTCCCGGCCAGCACTAGCAAGCAGGCATTCCATGAATCTATCCTGCTCATTTCTGGCATTGTCAGGCGAATGGCTTCTCTCACTACGTTTGCAACTCCCCAACCAGACGATCTTTGGACCATCCCCCATGCTGGTGGCTATGGCATCAATATCGCCATCAAAGTCCGGGTGCCAAGCCCGCGTGCTAGTCCAGGTGACTCCTTCCTTGGCCGCCAGCCAAGCACCTGCCAAAAGCTCCAGAGCACCCCCTTCCAGGGTTTCCATCCGGGTGAGATGCCGCTTGTCCTCTCTTTTTTTCAGCACCGTTCCTGTGACGGAAACCGCTGGCTGGTCATCCTTGATATGCACCATTTCCCTGAACACATTGATCTGAAAAAGGGTGTTCGGGTCCGTAATGTACCATTTGGCTGGTGATTGTTCTCCCAACGGACGATTCAGATCAACCAGGTCTAGCCAGGTTCGGAGGTGATTCATGATGGCCAGTTTTTTGTCGTGGGATCCCAACTCCTTCGGAACTTTATTCAATTCCATACCCTTCGGTCGATTATGCCCGATCCAGACTAGTAGCTCCCGCTGATCAGGGGGTAATTCGATCCAGGCCTTGGTGTCCCACCGTTCACGTTGGTCGGCAGTTACTATCCTGTACTCGACTTCCAGCCAAGCCTTGCGCCATTCCGTGTCATCCTTTATCTCATGCAGATGCCTATAGTCAGGCCCAGTACAGTATCGTTGCCAGTTGCGAGGCATGCCATCATAAGCCGTCCACAGCGTCAGAAAGCGCCCGGGTGTGGCCAGCACACCCTGCTCGGCCGCCATCGTCATAATGGTCTTGAGGCACCAGGGCCGCACATTAACGGTGGTCCCTGTACGTCCATACAGCGGTTTATCGGCTCGAAACATCTCATCAATCCTCTGCTGGTGTGAACCCATCAGAACCAGTTTGCCAGGATAGAGCTTTCCCCACTGACCACGCCCACCACTAGCTTCATCAATAATCTGCTTGACATAAGAGTCCAGCCCCCAATCCCGGGCCAGATGGAACTCATCAAGCACCACCACCGCTCCGATCTGCAACAATCCCAGTACATACGCCTTGAACCAGAGGTAGGCATTGGGCCAGTCCTGTTGGGCCGGCATCGCATTTTTATTGGTGAGTTCGGCTTGCCTAGCGGCCACTATTAACCCCTGTACAACTGCCGCAACCGGCGTTCCTTCGGTCGCTGGATCTGGTAGTTCATAAAGAACAAAAGTTGTTTCAGGAGGGGCCCGTCTGGACAAATACTCTAGCAGTTCAGTCTTGCCTACTCCACGGCGCCCTCTTACTTTTAGGGCATGAAAACGACGAGTGCTCGGATCTGTGTCAAACTCCAGACCGTTTCGGAGGTTGGCAATTTCCTTAGCCCGGCCATAAAAACGCCAGTCTGTCATATAATTCCCTCTATTCAGTATCCTGAATTAGTGTTTTTTGTTTAAATTACCGGGTTAGTATATCAATGTGATTGGCGATAAACACCTTTTTTGTTGCCGGCAAACGCTAGCCCTGTTGGTGTAAATAACCAGCTCCTGGTATTCTGTTGTACGCTACAGTCGTCAATACGGTGTTAGTTTAGTATTACGACAAAAATTGTTTAAAAAGACAGTAATTGGAAATATTCGTGTTTTTGTATTGATTCGTTTGCCTTATTTTTGGTTAGTGTTCAAAAGCATCCAGTGATGCCAGAAACGTGTAGCAGTGGGTTTTCGGAAGCATCAGGAACACCACAATCACCGAGTTTTAAGTAAACATTCTTGATGATCATTAATGTAAGCACTACAAACGATTTTACTAAGATGCCCTTTTCTATTCAGGAATCATTATGTACAGAAATAATGAAATTATTTTTGTCATTGGAGAGATTTCTCGAGTCAGGTCCATCAAGGAATGATTTTGTCCAGATTGAGATCGAAATGGTTCTGCACTTGTGTTGTTTATCACAAAATTCGTCAGGTAACAGACTTTTTTCTCTCTATTTCACTAGTTAATTTTCTCCTCATTTTTCGATATTCTACTTGGCTGTATTCGGTGGAGGTGACATTCATGAATGTCTGTAAACAGGTGTTTTCAGGAGGTATATCCTTAATACCATTTACCTTGTAGCATGTGTTACCTGCTTGGCGTTTTTTTGGTATCGCCACAGCGTGTTTGGTTACAATTTATCAATTTGCATTAAGAAAAGTTTTGGGGTTTAAGTACAACCAACCATAGTTCTTCTAAATTAGGTAGCATTAATGGAGTAATAATCCCAGCCAAGGTAAAATTGTGGGTTTAATCATTAGTATCGCAACATTATTGTATTGATGGATACAAGAGACTTCAGCATAATACGTGCATCCTCTGCCTTAAACTGCCAATGAAGGGTTACTGATCATTTTGTATTGTTGGTAACTGGCTACAAGAACAAATAATAATTGGAATAATCTACAAAAACATCACTTCAATAGCGACACGATACTAGTCTTGCCTGGACCTTCCCTCCTGTTTTGGCTTGGCCAAATTCATGCCTGACCCAAGCTTGCCGAGAGCCAGTTGCATTTCTTCGTTTTCAAAAGCGGGTGCATAGTTGCGTATGTCGGCCGGTGTCATGCCAGCGTTAGAACAATGAGTCCGCCACTCATAGGTAATTTGTTCGGCCATGGCAACGGCACGATTTCGGGCATCATCCTCGGCAATGTCAAAAAATGGTGCCGCTTCAATGGCTGCCTCAATTGAGGCAGTATTACCGCTGAGAGGGCTTATGCCGGTTTCAAGGTGCCGGTGTCGCAAGGGCTGGGGATTGATGTCGAAAGCCGGGGCCAGTACCCAAATATTGTCATCGGCATACAGGAAGCCATGGTTCTTCAGGTGGTCGTCATTGTTGGCTACCAGGATTGTGAACATGATGCGGTCATGCAACTCCTTGAGCTCTGCTGTTACCAGGTCAGCGTTACCGCAGTGTTCGCGCATGGTGTCCGCAATGTCGGTGTAGTAGCCACCCGTAGCTTCTTCCAAACCAAGGAACGTTTGGGCTGACAAATAGTGCAAGCGGTGCTTACCCAGGCGATCAAAGCGTTCGATGATGGCAATCGGTTGAGCTCTGTCAGCCAGGACCAGGCTGGCTTTGGCCGTACGAAGTCCCACCCTGGCCGCTAGGTGAAGTGTGGCTACCTCCATCCGCTCAATCGGCATGGTGTCGCGGTCAGAAGTAAACTTGGCAATCGAAAGTATGCTGTTTTCGACGAAATCCGATTTTGGGCGAGCCCCACCGAGGCTGCCGGCACTGCCGACAAGCTTGGTCGCCAAGGCCTGCGCGTCAGGATGGTTAGCTTCGATCGCTCGATAATACTGCATGACATTACTGATATCGTTTAAGCGGGGAGTTGGTGGTTGGGCAAAAGAAAGAGCCCGGCCCCGTTCATCCAGCAAGCGAATTGCACCCTGTCTTGTCAGATCATTCACAGCCAATAGATATTCAAACTCATTTGGGGGATGCCCGAGCGCCTTTTGGATAATGCCACGACCCCAGGAGTCCGGGGTGGTGTCAGAAAGAGCTCCGGGGAGCGCTGAACGGCGATTGGAGCGGTCCCCGGACGAAAAAACCGGATATTCAGAAAGGGGCATGGACGGAGCCAACGCGAAAGCACCGGGCCGGGTCAACCACTCTTTGGCGTAGGTGAAGACCGAGCTTTGACGACGATGATCAGTTTCGAAGATCAATTCGCCGACTTTATGCAGGCCACTGCCGATGGCAACAGTTACACGGCCTTTCGTCTTCATAATCCAAGTCCCTTGACTTTATTGCCAGTTGGCTGGCCCGTAAAGGGACTAGCCCCGGATCTTCGCTTGCGAATGCGCTGCGGTAGATCGGCCTTGGTCTGCAGCTGGCCAATATCGTCGCTGGCAACATCCAGCACCTCGGTGAATCGATGAAGGCTGCCGAGCGCGATGAAGGCCATGGCCAGCACGCGGAGCGTAATACCGGGATCACCCCCTTCGAGTCGCTGAACGGTACTGATACCCACACCCATCATGGCGGCAAGATCCTTCTGCGCCAAGCGGCGTTTTTTGCGGGCAACCATGATGTCGTTACCAAGTTGTCTGATGGCAATGGCAGCCCTTGGTGTCAGTTTTAATTTATTCATATTACCTTATAAATGGAGTGTTAATAGAATTAACACATTATATATGGTGTTTTAAAGGCTTTGCAAGACACCATTCTCATTCGGTAAAATATAAAATGGCGGCTGATATTATGGTACACGCTATGGTGGGCCCAATCCGGATTATTTACGGATTAAAGTATTATTCCACTTGCAAGCGGAGGCAATCACCTACCCGGTAGGGATTTTCCTTGCTGATCCTGTTGAGTAGGGCAATATCGGACCAGCTTTCGGGATCAATTGTTGCACCATCCGGTGGTGATAACCATCAACGGTAACAGTTATCGGTTTAGAGAGCATACGGACATGGTTCCTGAGCATATTCGGACCAAAATGTCGCTGATCCCACCACCACCTAAAAAGAGGTGATGAATACGGAACACGTTCCTTTTTTAAGGAATAATGCGGTCCCTTTTTACTTCTTAATTGCGGAGTAATTTTAAATTGTTATTGACACACCATAACATGTTCCTCCATAGATGACAGAAAAATTGGCGGCCTGATAACTAAATGATCTATTCTCCAATTTTCGTACATTCACTTATTCTCTAAATTTAATGTTGTCATCAAAAGGTTATTTCCTGATATGGGTGTTATTACATTTGTGTGTGAGAATCGTGGAGAAAACTTAATATCAGGTAGTAGCAATGGAATTGCCAAAAAAAATTCTGATTGGGATAGCTTTGCTTGCTATGGCCCTAGTTATATTGCTCCCCATTTTTTCAGTAACATATTTAGCTGTTTTTGGTGGTGGTGAAATACATGAATACCTTCAAACAGGAGCTTTCAGGAGGTATATCCTAAATACCATTTACCTGGTCGTATGTGTTACCTGTCTGGCCGGATTTTTTGGTATAGCCACTGCATGCTTGGTTACCATTTACCAGTTTCCATTACGAAGGATTTTGGAGTACTCCCTTTTCTTCCCATTAGCCATACCTGCTTATGTTGGTGCTTACTCACTGGTGGATTTTTTTGAGTACGCTGGGCCAGTCCAAACATTAATGCGAGATATATTTAACTGGAAAGATGCTACGGAGTATTATTTTCCTGAGATAAGGAGCTTGGCAGGTGCTGCAATTACTCTTTCTCTGGTTCTCTTTCCGTATGTCTATTTGTTTACCAGGGTTGCCTTAAGGGAGCAATCATCGGCCATAATCGATATTGCAAGTACATTGGGGAAAGGGCCTTTTTTTCGTTTTTTCCGGGTAATCATTCCACTGATCAGACCGGGCATTATTGCTGGTTTGATCATTGTCATTATGGAAACAATTGCAGATTTTGGTGTGGTTGAATATTTTGCGGTACAGACAGTAACCACGGGAATTTATACGGTTTGGCTCGAAGCTTATGATTTGAGTGCAGCAGCAATACTTTCCATGATTGTCCTGGTCTTTATTTTAATCATAATTTTGGGTGAAAGATACCTCAGGTTCAATTCAGAATTTCATAAGGTTTCCCAGACACCAATATTCACAAAGAGAAAAACACTCCAAAAATTTCCAGCTTTGCTTGCATCGGGATTTTGCATTGCTCTTCTTGGCTTGGGATTCATCATGCCGGTGTCAATAATGGCCAGCCATGCTTTTTCCAATTGGGAGCTTTGGCTTGAGGAGGAACTACTAAATTCTTTTCTAAACAGTTTGTACACAGGCGGAATTGCCTCAATATTAACCTTAACCGTGGCTATCCTTATGGTTTATGGCCATTCCATTTCAAAGCGCCGTTTTTCAAATTTTCTTCTGCCCACATTGACAATTGGTTATGCGATACCTGGAGCGGTTATTGGCATAGGAATTTTGATTACCCTGGTATCATTTGATCATTTAGTTGCTGATTGGCTATCCAATAAATTTGGATATGATCCCGGTTTGTTACTGACTGGGTCTGCCTTTGCAGTAATTCTCGCTTATTTCATCCGGTTTTATGCCATTGCTCAAAACATTGTTGAAGCAGCTTTCGGCAGGATTCCTCCATCACTGATAATGGTACCGAGGTCTTTGGGCAAATCTGCTCCTAAAGCCTTGGTATCGGTTCATCTACCAATCATAAGAGGTTCGCTGATTACTGGATTGATACTGGTTTTTGTGGATTGTATCAAAGAACTACCTGCTACCTTACTTTTGCGCCCCTTTGACTTCAATACTCTTGCCACAAGGGTTTATGACAGGGCATCACTTGAAAATATCAGCCAGGCAGCACCTGCTGCTTTATTGATTGTTGCAATAGGTTGTTGCGGGGTATTTTTGTTAATAAAATCAGATAGAATCAGGAATTCGGTTTAAGAATGGTTGCAAGGTTTCAATTGGTTCCTATTTCAGTAATTGTTCAGGAAAGGATTTCATGCCCCTATAGCTCAGCTGGTAGAGCATCTGATTTGTAATCAGGAGGTCGGGAGTTCAAGTCTCTCTGGGGGCACCAATAAATAATCCTATACCTGACCGCCAGCAATAGGTATTACTTGTCCGTTTACATTGTCCGATCCCTCCGAACAAAGCCATAAAACGGTCTTGGCAACCTCCTCTGGTTGCAGCATTTTCTTGTTCCTGTTCAGACGACTGAGTTTGTTTCTTGCCTCCTCGGGACTAATGTTCAGGCTTTTCGATAACTGTGCTACATTTCGATCAACCAAGGGCGTTTCAACATAGCCCGGGCACACTGCATTTGCTGTTATCCCCGAAAATAAATACTCTTCAGAAATAGCTCTTACCAATCCAATCATGGCATGCTTCGAAGCGGTGTAGGCCGATGCTCCCTTAAGACCACGTAACCCTGCCACTGAAGAAACCGCAATTATTCTCCCCCAATCTCCCTTGGACATAGATTCAAGTGAATACTTGATAGATAGAAAGGATCCATCCAGGTTGGTGGACATTATTTTTCGCCAGAAATCGAAATCCATGGAAGAAAAATCCATACCCTCAGCAATACCAGCATTGGCAACATGAATTGTTATTCTACCTGAAGTTTCTTCAGCTTTTCTGGTAGCCTCTTTAACGGCATTTTCTTTGGTTACATCCATTTCCAGGGGTACGAGATCATACATTTCAGCAACTTCTTGAAGTCGATCAAGGTTTCGGCCACAAATGGAAACCGTGGCCCCGGAATTCTTGAGTTCTTTGGCGATAGCCAACCCAATTCCTGTGCCTCCTCCGGTAATTAGCGCATGGTGATTTGAAGTGCTTTGTAGTTTCATTTTAATTGGCTTCTCTATATTCACATTTTGCCTTGCGGTATCTTTCAAGTCCCAATGTCATGGGCCAGCAATCCTGATAGTCCTTTGGATCGGACCGCATTACCAATGGAGTAATGCGCCATGGGCTTTAGTATGACATAATAGGGTTATAAACAATTGCAGGGGATCAGCAAGATAAGATGTAAATGCTGTCCACCTCAAATTGTTTGTTTTGGTAGCAGACTGGTTGTGGAAGGGATTTATGCCCTCATTTCAGCTTTCATCCTTTTAGACAAAGATGGTCTTTCTTTGACGTGATCGAATCTATTTTCATGGATCGTGACACAATTCATCATCACTTCCTTATGTAAGCGAGGTGAAAAGGATTTTTTAACCCTTCTAGCAAGTAATTTTAAATTTGAAACCAAATCCCGTTCTAAGGCCAGACCCTTGACGTAGCGTTTGAAGTAATGCAACTCCGCTTCGACGAAATCTTTGGCCCTGTCATATTGCCCCTCCCGATTCAACATGTCCGCTGTCGAGAGGATAAATGCATTCCAATGGTTGGCCACAATTGCGGCAACGGAGTTATTACGCACCTGCTGCAAGTTTTCCCTATTATCGGCAGAAACCAGGTCTGCTGATCCGGTTTTCGCCTTGATATCGGTTGCATTGCCTGGAATTTTCCCCCTGGCAAGAAACTTGAATGTCAACCTATCGCCTGCTGGTATTTTGGGACATGTAACCTTGAAAACCACATTCCGTTCAAGACCAGTTAGAATATTGCCAACTGGTACCTTGATCCTTTTGGACGAAACCTTCGTGGACTTAACCCCCAATACTTCTACCTTTAATCCCTTTGGAATCTTTAATTCCACCTGGGCATCCTCAACAATGGTCTCAATAATATCTCCAAGCTCACCAAGCAAAACGGATGAAATATCCTCGGCCTCTTCAGCATCATGAAAACGACCGCCTCCTTCCTCGGCCAAGCCCTTTAGCAATATTTCGTCATACCCGTTACCAATACCAAGGGTAGAAGTCATCACTCCTCGGTTTCGAAGTTCGCGTGCATGTTCCTGTATCTCGACCGGATTGCAAATACCTTCATTGGCATGCCCGTCACTCAGGATGATTATCCGTGGGGTCAAGGTTTTATCTCGTTCGGCAACCCGGGCTGCACAGTCAGTGCCTTTAAACCATCCGCCGGAAAGATTGGTGAGCCCACGAGTTCTAAGGTTTCGTATCTCGGCTTGAATTCTTTGCTTGCTTACATCGCCGATCTTGACGGCATCAAGATGAACTTGAATATCTGAGGAAAACGATACAAGGGTCAATCGGTCTGAAGGATGCAGACGTTCAGTCAATCCCTGGGCAGCTGATTTTGCTGCTTCAAGTTTACCACCATCCATAGACCCGCTTGCATCTATAACCAAGGCAATATTGAGCGGTCCCCGTTCCTTTTTCCTATTTTTTTGTTTGGCCTTGAGACTGGCAACGAGATATCGAACAGAATTTCCACTTTCCAAGCAAAGTTCCTTGTCAAACTTGCAAGTTAAATTTAGTTTGGTGCTAGTCATAATCTTTCCTTCCAGTTAAGATTGTACGGAATAGATCCGCAAGTTGCTCGAACAGTGCCCTGTCACGAGGTTCAAGTTCTCCACGAATGGAGATCTCTACATCTGGGGTAATTGATATTCTGGTCCAGGTCTTACCACGGGCTCGCCGTGGTACTGGCTTGACCAAAATACTCTGAAGTAACTGAATAAGCCCTTCAACCCCAGCTACATCTGAAAACATTTGCTCATTTTGAGGAATTTTAGGCGATTTAGATTCATTCCTTAGTTTAATTTCGGATCTGGATTTTCTAGGAAATCTAAAGGAAGCATCTTCAAGCCTCTTTTCCTGCAAGCCCCTGACTTGAATCCGTTCTAAATATTCTCGTGGAGATTCCATGGTGATTTGAGTCGTGCCGGCTTCCTGAGCCCATTCTCGGATCTCGGAATCTGATGCCAGCATTAGCTCCTTTCTTATTGAAGCTAACGACTTACCGTGTAATTCCTTTAATGCTCTCACTGCCAAGGAGACTGTGAAAGTATTCAAATCAACCCTTTATTGAGTAATATTTTTGCAGTTTTTATAGCCTGACCCCACTCCTTTCAGTCACGTTTATCCTGGTCTATCAACCCTTTTCCATTCCCCTGAATATTTTTTCAACAATCACCCCTTTTCCCTCTTGTCTTCGTGCATCATCTCTGATTCACTGCTTCTGAACAATAAATCACTTTTTTCAATTTAGGATTAACAATGTCAAAACGACGGTACCAGGTGTTGTTTTTTAATTTAAATCAACTTGAATTTCTCAAATTATTTCGGGCGAAGTGAGACAAATCTTTTCAAGAAGCTCCAATAATTTTAATAAAATCAATTTCCCCACCATTTCTTTTCCAAGCAGTTAAATTCCCCACCTGGCAAATTTACCCCGCAAAGGCCTAAGCCGGTAACTGTTTGCAAGCACCGCAGGTCGATCAAATTGCTTGGTGCACCGTAATCCCGTTGGTCTCGATTATTGGTGGGAGTAGTTTGTTCAAATGATCATTCAGTTGTCTTGCTGCACCTGCAGACAAGCATTCCAGTCCTTGCCCCCTTGGGGTCTTAGGCGCTGTATTTCGGGATGTGCCTGTAGCAGAAGAACCGCGGCCTGATCACCGGCCATATCGGCATCATAGCCACACCAGATGGTTTCCGATGGGACCAGATCAATAATCCAGGGGGGCAGCGTTGTGGCCACACCGGCAGTGGAGATGATATATTGGAAATGGGAACACTCCTTGCACATAGCCGCCGACAGAGTATAAGCCGACAGGGCATCAATCGCACTTTCGACCAACAGGGTTGGTCCCGCTTCCTGACGCGCCAGCCAGAACCCACCTTGCGCTTTTCTGGACCCCCGGCGCATTCCCTTGAAGGGTCGCCCTGGCATGGTTCCGTGCAACTCGGCCCCAACCGGTAAAGCCTTGGCATCACGGGTGATAAAAACAGCATTGCCCCTCTGGTCAGCCCCAACAAGATGCTTCCGGTGACACCAGGCAACAAGCGCGGGTGCAATCTGGCGGTCCCCGACAAGATAAGTCCACACCCGGGGCCAGTACCTTGGGACCAGTTGCAAATCCGGTGCGAGGGTGTTGCTTGCTGCCAACGGGGCGTGCCGACCACCTGGTTTGGCTGTTTGGGAACAGGGAACCACCGAAGATTGATAAGCCTGGCAAGACAATTGTTTCAGCCAGGCCAGGGCTTCACCAAAACCGCACCCCCTGGCATGGATGACAAGATCAATCGCACCGCCACCACCGGTGCCATTGAGGTGATCATAAAATTGGCTACCGGTAATGCTGAGCACTGAGCCGGAACGACGCCAGCGGTTTTGATCACTTGGATCACGCTGATAACCGCAGGCTTCGGCCACCCGACCAAGGGATATGTCCCTGAGCCGGGTGATCTGTTGGCACGACCATGGTCTTATTGGTCCAGGTCTCATTGGTCCAGTTCACCAAGAGCCTCTTCCACATGAACGGCCGTTACCAGACGGGATTTATTCAGGGCCGCCGCAACCAGGGCAAAATGAGTCAGCCGGTCCAGCATACGTGGAACACCCTTACTGGCCAAGGCCAGGGCGGCAATCGCCGCCGGTTCAAACAGATCACTCTCGTAACCGGCAAGGCGCAACCGATGGCTGAGATAACCACCAACTTCCTCTTCACTCAGACCGCCTAGGCTGCACCGAATGACAATCCGTTGGGATAATGACGCATGGGTCGCCATCTGTTGCAGACGTCGCCGCAATTCACTGAGCCCAACGAGCAGCAGACATAACCGTTTCTCGGAATCCATCTCGTAATTGGTCAACAGACGCAACTCCTCCAGAATGGTATTATGCAAATGATGAGCTTCGTCAAAAATCAGCACCGGATATTGCCGGGCGGCAACAACCAGCCGGGATACCTCCTCCTGGATGGCCTTGAAGGCCGCGGCCCGGCTGGTAAAACGGTCCAGGCCAAAGGCGTTGGCAATGGTATTGTAACTGTCGAGAACCGAACCTGTGGAGAGGGTTACATAACAGACCCGATATTGGTTGGGATGCAACTGGCTCACGACCTGGCGGCAGAGCGTGGTCTTGCCAGTGCCGGCCTCCGCCGTCAACAGACCAATACCTCGCAGTTCCAGGAGATGCTGTAGACGATGACGGGTTTCCGAGGCCGCGGTATAATCGAATAATTCATCCGCCTTGGGGGCCACATCAAATGGATAGTGCTTGAGGCCAAAATGTACTTTATACATTACTTCTCCTCCTTCTCATCATCGCTGGGGCCAAACCGCAAGGGCGGTCGACCACGTGGAATGGTGGTATTGGCAAAGAGGTCCAAAAGAGTGGCCTCGCCAACGGGTTTGTTATCATGATAAACCAACAGCGGCCGTCCCGGTGGGGCCGACGGGTCATAACGCAAGGTAACCGTTTGGCCTACCAATTCCGGTGCCACCTCATACTGACGATTGTCAAGCGACACGGTGTGGGCTTGGTTGACCTTGCGGCTGACCTCGTGCAGGAACATAAGATCAAGGTCAAGGTGTGGTTCAGGATAGCGAACATGCTCAGCCTTGGCGACCCAACAATCCATCGGAGTGGCATTGTCAAGACCACGATGCGGTGTCATGTGATAGTCGCTATCAATCCAGCAACGGGTCCGTTCATTGAGGGTTGCAAGGTTGGGAATGGCATCGTCGGCAAGCGGTGCCAGCAGCTGATCTCTGACCCGCCGAAAATATCTTTCAATTTTGCCTTTTCCTTGTGGAGCGTACGGCCTTGCATGTAGTAACGCGATGTTCAGACGGGCGCAGACAATGGACAAATGTTTCGATCGGAAGTTGGCTCCATTGTCGGTATAAAGTCGAGTTGGCACCCCTCGACGGGTAATGGCCTCGCGCAGGACATAAAGAAAGGCCCAGGCCTTTTCGGAGAAGGCAAAATGGGCATAGGGTATGATCCTGGTCGCATCATCAAGGATGGCCAGCAAATAGGTCCGGCGAAGACGCCCCTTGGCATCAGGAATTTTGGGACCATACATGACATCGGCTTGCCAGAGTTCACCGGGATAGCGGTATTGAAACCGACGCAGATCCTGTCCCCGGAAAGGATCCTCCTTGACCATCAGCCCCTCACGGGTAAACAGACGATGCACCGTTGAGGGCGAGACCGGAACATCCGGGGGAATCTCACCAGTTTGGCGGCCTTCGGCAATTACCTGACGAACACTCAAGACGGGAGTGTTGTGTTTGATGGCCAGGAGTGTCTCACTGACTTCCGCCGGCATCCGACGTGGTTGGGCCCGTTCACTGCGCTTTTTGGGCAGCAGCCCCTCATAACCCTTGTGTTCATAATTGCGGACCCAATCCACAAGTGTTCCTGAAGCCACACGGGTTCGGCTACTACCGGGAATGGTGTGAGCTTTGGCCGCCAGGTTGGCAATGATGACATTCCTTTCCGGACCGGCTGGCCAGGCAATGATCTGGGCCACCAGGCCATAGCGAAAGAGAGCGACATCCTCGCGGTGCCGGTTTGGTGATGTTGTCATAAGTAAAAACCTCCTTTTTGACTTGTTTTTTAAAATATCGGAGGAAAATGGGGCCCGATTCGGCAAATCAGCAGGGGCCACCTTGTGTTGGGGGCCCAGTTTGCGACTCAATAGGGTGGCTGCAGGATCTAAATCCAACCGGTCGGGGGACATATTCGAGGTGATTGTTATACTGCTTGCGCAAAGTCACCAGCAGCGTGGTGGTCGTCCCCTTCTTGGCCCGGAAGGTTCCAACCGTCAGCGGCGCTTCGGCATAAAGCTCGGCGAACAAACCTCGGGCAAGATGCAGAGCCAGGGAGGCCCAAAGAATACGTCTTTTGAGCCACCGGCGCTGGGCTCGCCAAGTCCCATGATGGTTGGGACGTAGACGGTTATGGGCCGCGGTCAGGTTTGGACACTCTTCAGCAGCTAGAGCAACCTCTTCAATTGCCTGGAGGGTGCCGGGTTTGCTTGCTGCCATAAACTCTGGCAACAGGCTGAACGTCATCTGACAGGTGCGACAGTAATAGCGCGTAATGTTTATATTAGAGGGTGTTTTGCGAGGGTAACTCCCATGGCGGTGGAACTGACAGGTACTTTTTTGTGTGTTGGGACAGCACTCAAGTCTTGCTTCCTGCCATGCTTGCTTATAAATATAGTCGTCGACCGAAAGTGTGGTTTGATGAATGAGTTGCACTGGTGGGTCCTTTATTGTGGTTTGTGTGGTAACGTTCACAATAATGCCGGAGTATTCGGGGGGCAACCCCCGAATACTCCTTTTTTATGCTGTAATGATCTTGGGAGTATGGTTTTAGTTTGGCCCTGGGAGGGTCAGACAAACTTGCATGCTACGGTAATGACCGTTCGGAGTTTCCTGGGAAAAGGAAACTCTACTTGAAAAAATTTAGCTACTGGGGAAAGAAAAAAGTAACCTGTTCAAATTAATTCAGTTTCCCAGTAATTCGGTACTGAAATAATATGGGAAAAATACCCCGTTACGATTTGAAATAAAGTGGTAACCAACACCAGGAACTTCAGCCCCGCACGGCGGTTCAGTTGTTACCACCGAGTTTGAATGATTATGTTGCCCCGGACAATCCGGTCCGGGCAATTGATGCATTTGTCCAGACGCTTGCTTTGAGCGAGATGGGGTTTGGACATGCCGAGGCATGGTCTGGTTCAGGCCAACCTCCCTATGATCCGGCAGTACTATTGAAGCTCTATATCTATGGCTATCAAAACAAAATTCGTAGTTCCCGTGCTCTGGAAAAGGCAACCCGGTGTAATGTCGAAGTGATGTGGTTGTGTCAGGGAGCGAGACCGACTTACAAGACCATTTCCGATTTTCGCAAGAACAACCTTGTGGCCTTGCGGAATGTCAACCGTGAGTTTGTCCAGGTTTGTCGGGACTTGTCCTTGATTGGAGGTCGTCGGGTCGCTGTTGACGGGACTTTTTTGAAGGCCAGTGCCAATGGTGCCACTGTTCATACCAAGAGTGAACTTGCCCGTGAGATTTCTCATCTGGATAGCAAGATTGCGGCTTACTTTGAGGCGTTGGCCGAAGCAGATGACACCGATGCTGAGGGAGACTTGTCTGATCCTGACCTGGTTGCCAAGATGGCTGCCTTAGTAGCTCGTTGTGAGCAGAAGAAGGCTTTGCAGGAGCGTGTGCTTGCAAGTGGTGAGAAACAGCTTTCGGAGGTTGATCCGGATGCTCGCCTGTTAAGCAAGAGGGGGAAAAGTGTGGTTGGTTATAATGGCCAGATTGCGGTGGATGATGAAGCCAAGCTGATTGTGGCGGTTGATCTGGTGCAGGATGGCAATGATACCCAGCAGTTGGCACCGATGATGACAAAAGCCCAGGAGGCGACAGGCAACAAGGATTTGGTTGGTCTGGCGGATACCGGTTATGCGAATGGCGAACATTTGAAAGCGTGCGAAGAGAAGGGAATGGCGATGTATGTACCCTTACCGAAACAGGCCTCCCACAAGGGCTTGGATGGTCGTTTTGGGCGTGATGATTTCCAGTACGATAAAACGACTGATACCTATGTCTGTCCGGCGGGCCAGAAGTTAACTCCCAGTGCTGGCAAGCATACTCATAAAGGCAAGCGTTATTTGACTTATCGTTTGAGCGCCAAAGTGTGTGGTGCATGTCCTCGCAAAGAACATTGTCTGGCGCCGAGCAAGACCTATCGTCTTATTAGACGTTGGGAACATGAAGCTGTGATGGATCGCCATCGTCAGCGGATGGCCAAGGGTGCAGGGGTCATGCGTCAGCGTGGGTCTTTGGTTGAACATCCCTTTGGAACCCTCAAATGTTGGGCTGGGATCAATTATTTCCTGATGCGTGGTCTGGCCAAGTGCCGTGGTGAGTTGAACCTGATGACGTTGTGTTACAATTTCAAACGGGTCTTGAATGAGATTGGTGTGGGGGCTTTTGTTGCGTATTGTAGGGCTAGAAGAGAACTTCAAGGGATACGTATGTGATTTTTTCTGGGAAAGAGTATGTTTTTCGTGTTTTGGGGTCAAAATGACCCTGAAAGCAAGGATTTTTGGATGAAAGTGACTTTGTGATAATTATTGGTGAAATTTAACCTTGTTTTTACTCTGAAGCGAGGTCAAAACAACCTTGATTTGAAGGTCTGGGTAAAGCCCCCGAAATAATGAAAATCAAATACTTTCACAGTCTCCAAGGCCCGGTCCACATTCCACTTTGGATATTGGGCACCACGACCCGTTTTGTTGGGTGGCAAAAGAAGTCCCTTGCTGATCCAGGACCGAATGGTACGCTGCTCAATGCCAGTGAGTTGGCTTAATTTTTCCAGGGAGATTTCGTTTTCAGACATGTGTTTGTATATAACACGACATTTATACATGTCAAGATGTCTATTTAAATATTTTTACCTGAATTAAAACAGTAAAGGTAATCAATACAGGGTTGGGAGTGCAACGAATTGCGGTATCAAGGGCACTAAATTGTTATCGCCTGTCCAGAATTCAGCAATCACAGAATCCAAAGGTGATTACTAGAAAATATTTAACATTCTCCAGCTATACCGATAATTTCTGTTTTATTTTGCCTTTTCAGGATACTGACCAACTATATTGAGGTAATAGCGAGTGTGTTTAAGCTGGCCGATTTTTATCAAAGCCCCCTTATCTACCAAATCGTTCAAATCGCGAGTTGCCGTTGCACTTGGAGTTGATGTGATTGACCTGTAGTTTTTAGCACTTAAGCCGCCTTTAAAACCACTAATTCCTTCGCTTAACATACGCTCAATGACTTTTTCTTGTCGGGAGTTTATGATTCCTTTGAACTTGTCAAATAGTTTGGTTTTCTCTATGATAAACTCAATTCGCTTTTGAGTATTTTCCTGAGCAGTTAAAACGGTCTTGGCAAAATAGATAATCCAGTCAGTAATCTCGATTCCTTTGTTATTACGTTCTAAACCTGCGTAATAGTCTTTTTGGCCATTTTGAATTGTATAGGCCAATGAAATTAGGGTTGGTCGATTTAGACTTTGTGCAAGAGATTTCTCAGCAATAGCCCTGGCAATACGACCGTTACCATCTTCAAATGGGTGGATACTTACAAAGTATAAATGAGCGATTGCAGATCTCGTGAGTGCTGGTAAAGGTTTTGCTCCCGTTTTAGATGAATCGTTAAACCAGCGAATGAAGGCTTCCATCTCCTTGTGCATGATATTGGCAGGTGGGGCTTCAAAATGTACCTTGGGGTCATAAACCACTCCTGAAACAACCCTCATGGCTTCTTTACTATCTCGGTAAGCACCAATTTTAATGTTTTGTTGCCCATTGATAAGCATCTTGTGCCATTGCCACAGATGTTCATGGGTTAATGAAGTATCGAATTTATTATAGAGATCGACCATCATTGAAGCAATTCCTTGCTCTGCTGGTGGTACTTTGCGATAATCTGTTTTTAAATCAAATTGCCGACAAAAAGAGGATTGCAAGCTATCTCTATCCAAGAACTCACCTTCGATTTCAGATGTTTTTAGAGCTTCTTCACTAAGCAATTCAATTTTTAAATAATCTCTTTCATTATCAGAAATGTGCTTTAATACCCCAATGTGCACTCCAGAGTTTATAAGAAACTGTTCTTCAAACTCGACAAGAGCCTGCTTATTGTAGCTAAAGCTTGGCCAATCTTTTTGTTCCCAATTCCACATTTTGATTTATACCTTTAATTTTATAAATCATAATATAGGAGTTATTTGATTTATAGAAAGGGTATTTATAACTCATAATACGAAGCTTATAGTTTGTCGGTATCAACAAAAAAATTACAAATATCAAAAGGGTTTATAGACCAAGGTTTGAAATATTATCGAATCTGGTCAAATCCTTCTTGGGAAGATAATATCTCAACCAGAATTGGGTGCTGGCATTAGATAGTGCTATGAAACGAGGTCATGACCAGGAATATTACCATCCAACTGTTCTGACATTCATTATAGCCGAATTGATTGTTTACAAAGAATGACTTGAATTATTTTTAAAGATGGATTTTTCTAATGTTATCTTCGGAAAGTTGTTTTCCACAGTAAATTGGTTAAATATCTGTTTTAGTTTGAAGGATATGGTGTAAATCATTTGAGGATTCTTCATTACTTATATAGAAGAATTCAATATTTCGAGTTGGATGCAGTAATAGACTGATAGTGTAGGTGTTAGTGTCGTGAGAGTTGGTACAGTACAGGAAACCGCCAAGAGTGAAGCCCGAATTGCGATTACTCCTGATTCTACCAAACGAATAATCAAACTCGGTTATGATGTTGCAATTGAAGTTGGGGCAGGTAAGGCTGCTGGCTTCGAAGATAAGCTTTATGAAGAAGCAGGTGCCAAGGTAGTCTCCTCAGCGGAAGAACTTTGGGATACATCTGATATAATTGTCAAGGTCAATCCACCGAGTTCTGAACAAACTTCCGAATTAATTGAAGGTAAAACGGTAATTTCCTTTGTTTATCCACAGGAAAGAACCGATCTATTGGAACTTTGTGCCGAAAAGAAAGTTTCCCTGATGGCCATGGATATGGTGCCGAGGATTTCCAGGGCACAAAAAATGGATGCCTTGTCCTCCATGGCTAACATTGCAGGTTATCGAGCTGTCATTGAAGCAGGAAATAATTTTGGGAGATTTTTTACAGGGCAGGTTACCGCTGCCGGAAAAGTGCCGCCCGCACAGGTGTTGGTCATTGGGGCGGGGGTTGCTGGCCTGTCGGCCATTGGCACATCTGTTTCCCTTGGAGCAATTGTTAAGGCCTTTGATGTAAGACCTGAAGTGGCCGAGCAAATTGAATCCATGGGCGCAGGTTTTTTGTTCCTGGATTTTGAGGAAGACGCTAGTGGCTCAGGTGGTTATGCCAAACCCTCATCGCCGGAATTCAGGGAAAAACAACTGGAATTGTTCCGCAAAGTTGCTCCCGAGACAGACATTGTCATTACCACAGCCCTGATACCAGGGGTTGGGGCTCCCAAGTTATGGTTGGCTGATATGGTCGAGGCCATGAAACCTGGTTCAGTTATCATTGATCTGGCAGCTGAGAAGGGCGGAAATTGTGACTTGACCCAACCAGGCAAGAAAATTGTAACAGATAACAAGGTTACTGTTGTGGGTTACACGGACTTTCCTTCCAGAATGGCGACTCAATCATCACTTCTGTATGCAACAAATATTTTCCATCTACTTTCAGATTTGACCCCGGAAAAAAATGGCATTCCATATTTCAATATGGAGGATGATGTTATCCGAGGTTCCACAGTTACTCATAACGGAGAAATTACCTATCCCCCACCTCCGCCTAAAATACAGGCCATTGCAGTACAGCCCAAGACAGCAACAAAGGAATTAACTCCTGAAGAAAAAAGGCAGTCAGAACTAAACAAGTTTCGAAAAGATACCAAGCTACAAGTTAGTATTTTGGTTGCAGGTGGAATCGTAACAGCTTTATTGGGATTGGTTGCTCCGGTTAGTTTTATGCAACATTTCGTCGTGTTTGTTTTGAGTTGTTTTGTTGGTTATCAGGTTATCTGGAATGTCAGTCATTCGCTACATACACCTCTAATGTCGGTAACAAATGCTATCTCAGGCATAATTATCATTGGTGCCATCCTCCAGATCGGTACCCTGAACACAACGATCCTGATCCTATCAGGGATTTCTCTTCTTATCGCCACAATAAACATTGTCGGTGGGTTCTATGTTACCAGAAGAATGTTGGCCATGTTTCAAAGAAGCTAGGGAATTAAGGTTATGTCGGAAGGATTATTAGCTGCTATTTATATTGCAGCATCAGTTCTGTTCATCCTTTCCCTAGGCGGTTTGTCCAACCAGGAAAAGGCCAAAAGGGCAATCTGGTATGGCATGGTGGGAATGGGAATTGCAGTCCTTTCCACATTAGGTTCCATCGCATTTGTCTCAGAAGGAAGTTGGCTTGGTATCCAGAATGTTGAAATTATTGGAGCCTCTCTCCTCGTAGGTGCAGTAATTGGCATCGTTGTAGCCCAAAGAGTTGAAATGACTGGAATGCCACAACTTGTGGCGGCATTGCATTCGTTTGTTGGGTTGGCTGCAGTATTTACCGGTATTAATGCTCAAATTGTTCTTGAGACCGTACAAGTGCTGGACAATAACCATGAACTTTTTGGCTTTGCCCAGAAAATCATTTCCAAGGATGCTGTTGAGATTAAGATTCTGAAGATTGAGGTCCTCCTGGGGGTATTTATTGGGGCTATTACCTTCACCGGATCGGTAATTGCCTTTGGAAAATTGGCTGGAAGGATAACCAGCAAACCCTTCAAATTTCCTGGTGGGCACCTTTGGAACATTCTCCTATTGCTGGCCTGTGTTGTGCTAGGCTATCTGTACTTTGTTGGTGATGAGGGAGTTGATCTCCTTGTTTATGTTTCCATTTTGTCGGGAGTTATAGGGGTTTTGCTCATCATGGGTATTGGTGGTGCCGATATGCCCGTTGTAGTTTCCATGCTTAATTCCTACTCTGGTTGGGCCGCTGCTGCCATTGGTTTCACCTTGAGCAATGATCTGTTGATTGTAACAGGTGCATTGGTTGGTTCTTCTGGAGCTATCCTTTCCTATATTATGTGTCGAGCCATGAACCGAAACTTCGTAAGTGTCATTCTAGGTGGTTTTGGCGGAAGTGGTGAAGCTCTTCAGAGTGTGGGAGGTGAACAGATTGCCATAGATGCTGATGGTGTTGGAAGCCTGATCTCGGATGCTGATAGCATTATTATCGTTCCAGGGTATGGGATGGCGGTTGCCCAGGCCCAAGGACCAATCAGTGAATTGACCCAAAGGCTGGTAAGCCAAGGTAAGAAAGTCAGGTTTGCCATACACCCAGTTGCCGGAAGGCTTCCAGGCCATATGAACGTACTTTTGGCCGAAGCCAAGGTTCCTTATGACATCGTCCTGGAAATGGATGAAATCAATGAGGATTTTCCCAATACAGATCTGGCGATCATTGTCGGATCTAACGACATTGTAAACCCTGCTGCCCAGGAAGACCCCAATTCACCGATAGCAGGCATGCCGGTATTGGAGGTCTGGAAAGCAAACCAGGTTATTGTTTCGAAAAGGGGACAGGGTACCGGCTATTCCGGCATTGAAAATTCCCTGTTTTTTAAGGAAAATACCCGAATGTTCTTTGGTGATGCCAAGGATTCGGTGAACAAATTGCTTGCCTTAATTACCTGATCCCTGGTTGGTTACGAGTTTTAACGTCCTCGTATCCTTGGGTCCAAAGCATCCCGGAGGCCATCACCCAGATAGTTGACTGAAAGCACCGTGAAGGATATGGCGATACCTGGCCACAAGACCCTTTCAGGAAAACTCTGCAGATAATCAGTCGCATCAAACAACAATCTTCCCCAGGTTGGAAAATCCGAGGGGAAGCCTAATCCAAGAAAGGAAAGGGCTGATTCAGTAATTATGGCATTGGCAATACCTATCGTTGCCGAAACCATTATCGGGGACAGTACATTAGGTAAGATGTGCCGGAGGATAATCCTGCTTGATGGAGTTCCAATTGATTTGGCAGCCAACACAAACTCCCTTTCCTTAATGGTCAGGACATCTCCTCTGACAATCCTTGCTGCCTGCATCCAGCTGGTAATCCCGATAACAAAGACAATCAGGATAAATATCCCGGTTTCCGGTCCAAAGGCAGCCCTCAAGGGATCCCTGAAAAGTAATATAATGACCAGAAGTAGAGGCAGGATTGGCAAGGCAAGGAATAAATCAGTCAGTCGCATCAAAGGCCCGTCCAGCCACTTTACAAAGCCAGCCAAGACTCCTACCAATGTCCCCAGAATAAGGGAAAGTAGCATGGCAGTGATACCCACTGCTACAGTTGTTTGTCCGCCAACTAGTATCCGGGCAAAAGTATCTCTCCCCAATTGGTCAGTTCCCATAGGATGGGCAAAACTCATGCCCTGATCTCGGGAAAGAATATCAATGTATTGGGAATCTAGGGTCCAGAAATAGGGCCCCAGGAATACAGCGCCCAAAATAAACAAAAAGAAAATAGCACCAAATAAAGCACCCCGATGGGTTTTAAATTGATCCCAGATATCCCTCCATTGAGACGAAGGAGCGGATTGCAATGAATTGGTGCTCATATCACTCATAGCGAATCCTTGGATCAAGGATGCCGTACAAAATGTCCGCTATAAGATTGAAGAGAACAATCAGCACTGCAAAAATAAAGGTCAAGGTTTGAACCATGGGTATATCATTGGCCTGGATAGCCGTAATAAGAAGCTGGCCAAGCCCGTTTACCTTAAAGACCTGTTCAGTAATGATAGCACCACCGAAGACAGTTGGAACTCCTATGGCAATAACAGTGACAACTGGGATCATGGAATTCCTCAGAACATGGACCAGAAGAACAACATTTTCGCGTAATCCTTTGGCCCTGGCAGTACGGACATAGTCCTGGTTTAGATTATCCAGCATGGATGCTCGCATGAAGCGGCTAATCTGGGCGGCATTGTAAAGCGCAAGCACCATGGTAGGCATTATCATCTGCTTGATCTGAACGATCAAACTGCTCCAATCATTAACGACGTGTGTGGTATCATAAATGGAGGGAAACCAACCCAATTGAACCGAAAAAATTACAATGAGTAATACCCCAGTGAAAAAGGTTGGGATCGAAAATCCAACCATGGAAACAAATGTTCCAATCTGGTCAAACCAGCTGTACTGTCGATAGGCAGAAATAATTCCTATGGGTAAGGCAATTATGGTGCCGATAACATAAGACATTCCGACAACCCACAATGTCTGGGGAAGTCTTTGAATAACAATATCCATTACCGGTGATCTGGACTGCCAGGAAATAACCCTTTGCCGGTCCCCTGAGAAATCAACACCCGTCACCTCTGTCAGAAAGTGAAGTGGTTCGTTGATAAAGAATTGCTCAAGCCATAGTAGAAACCGAATGTGAAAGGGCTCACCCAATCCCAAGGCAAGCCGGATTTTTTCTCGGACTTCGGGAGGAATGGTCAAGGGCAACTGGGCGGTAGGGTCGCCTGGTGCCAAATCAAGCAACAGGAACAATACCAAACTGATGAAAAACAATGTCGGAATTGCCAATAGAGTTCTTCTGATGGTGTAATTGAACATTATGCTATTTCAGGAAAAACTAAAAAGGGATGCCTACCGGTGAAAGAGGCTCAGGGTCTTAACCCTGAGCCTCTAGTGTTTTGGCTTATTTCCTGTGCCAATCAGCAATATTCCAGAGTTCGGAATCCCATGGATTCAGAACAACTCCACCAAGAGAATTGGAATGGGCTGAAACTCGGCCACGATGGATCAAGGGTATCATGATGTATTCTTGCATCAACTGATCATTCAAAGCTTTGGACAACTCGATCCTTCGGTTCAAATCACCTGTTTTGGCAAGTTCAGCTAGATTTGCATCATAATTCTCATCACAATAACGTGGGATGTTGCCACCTTGCCAACCATTTTCGGGTGATGGTTCACGACCACATTTCCACAGGTTGAAGTAGGGTTCCGGGTCAGTACCATCGAAAATGTTGGTGTACATTTCCAGGTCAGCAAAAAACTTCTGGAACGTATCAGGACTTCCTGGATCGCCACCAAAGAAAACTGATGCATCAAGATTTCGCAATTCCGTTTCAACGCCGATTTCTGACCACCATTGCTTAATCAGAGCCTGGAAATCCTGTCGTACGGCATTGGTCGAAGTTTGATAAAGAACAGATAATCGCATTCCATCCTTCTCACGAACACCATCACTACCAACAACCCAACCAGCATCATCAAGTAATTGCTTGGCCATGTCCATGTCTTGAACCAGGCAGCCATCATTTGCCGTAGAAGCATAGATTGCCGGTGCCGGAACAACATTACATGTTGGTTTGCCGGTAATACCATACCCGATCTCATTCAGAATATTCCGATCAATGGCCAGGGAAAGTGCCTTCCTGACATTAAAATCTGACAGAAATGGATGTGCATGGGCACGAGTAGACCTAGCTTCACCTCGATCAGGTGAAGGATCTGTCATGTTGACCATAATTCTTTCAACGGCAGTACCAAAGGCTGAAATTACCTGGCCTTTGCCGGCCTCGGACATTTGCTGAAGAACCTGTGGCGCTAACTGCAGATTCCAGGCATAATCAAACTCACCAGTTTCCAGCACGGCCCGCCCGGCAGCCGTGGCATCTCCACCACCCTTGAATGTCAAGGTTCCAAAACCAGGTTTGTTTGGATCCCGATAATTGGGATTGGCTTCCATGGAAATAACATCATTGGGTCGGAACTCGGTGACAACATAAGGACCAGTGCCCAAAGGCATGAAGTTCTGATCTGTGCAACCAGGGGCGGCCGTACCAAGACAATTTTCAAACTGGGCTTTTTGGATGATTGGCGCCTGGGCCCCAACGAAAGGACCATAGGGGAAGGGTTTTTCAACCGCAAAAGTTACCTTTACCGTCAAGTCATCCAAGGCTTCAACGGAAACAACATCCTCGAATTTTTGTCCTTGAGCACAACCACCTTCAGGATGGGTACAATATTCATAGGTGAACACGACATCAGCGGCAGTAAATGGAGATCCATCAGACCAGACCAAACCCGCACTGATATTCCAGGTAATGGATTTGAGATCTGCCGATACGCCACCATTCTCGGTGGTTGGTATAGAATCAGCCAGCCAGGGAACTAAATTCCCATTTTCATCGTATCGGGCCAAAGGCTCAACGACCAGCGAAGCGGCCTCAATCTCCTTGGTCCCCCCGGAAAGATAGGGATTCAGAATTGATGGGGCCTGCCAATAAAGAATATTCACATGGCCTGAGGAACCTCGCATTGCATACCCCGATGTTGCCATCGTGATCAGTGCTAGGGTGATAATAAATAATTTTCTCATATTTTTTCCTTTCTTCAAATTACGGCATTGTGGTTACCCACAATTACACACTAGCCATTATAGAGGTGGCATGAAACGAACCGTCCAGGTTCAATTTCAGTTAGTGTAGGTTCTACCTTATGGCAGATGTCAAATGCCTTGGGGCATCGATTGCAAAAATTACATCCTTCGGGTGGATTGGCTGGTGAGGGCACATCACCCGTGAGGACGATAGCCTTTCTTGTTCTTTCAATTTCAGGATCAGCCTCAGGAACCGCGGAGAGCAATGCTTCGGTGTAGGGATGTAGAGGGGAGGAATATAGATACTCGCTTTTGCCAATTTCGACAATTTGCCCCAAATACATTACAGCAACCCGTGTGGCAATATGTCTTACCATTCCCAAGTCATGACTTATAAACAGGTAGGTTAGATTCCTCTGTTCCTGCAAATCTTCCAATAAATTTACAACCTGGGCCTGGATTGAAACATCCAAGGCTGCGATAGGCTCATCACATATAATCAGTTCTGGGTTCAAGGCCAGGGCCCGAGCGATTCCAATACGTTGTCTTTGTCCCCCTGAAAATTCATGAGGATAACGTGTAGAGAAATCTCTATTCAAGCCGACCGAATCCATGAGGTCAAAAACGCGATCCTCCTTTTCTTGTTTTGTCAGCTTTTGGTGTTCGGTCAACGGCTCTGAAATAATGGAGGATACCGTCATTCTTGGATTAAGTGATTCCTGTGGGTCCTGAAAGATCATTTGCATTGTCGGGCGAATTTTTCTGATTTCAGCGGTTGAAGATTTATGAATGTATTTTCCCTTGATCCTGATCGTTCCGTCCGTTATGTCATTCAACCGCAAAATTGCCCTGCCAGTCGTGGTTTTGCCACACCCCGATTCTCCTACCAAACCAAGTGTTTCACCTTTCATAATATCTAGTGAAACTTTATCCACAGCTTTGACTTCACCTACTTTCCGTCTCAAAACCCCGGCAAAAATCGGAAAGTACACTTTCAGATCCTTTACTTCGACCAAAGGAAGATTCTCAGCTTGGGTTTCAGCCAACTTTCTCTCCCTCGTTTCCAAACAGATGACAGGCAATAAGGTGATTTTTTCTTTGCTCGATCAATAGAGGGTTCTCTGAAGTACATTTGTCAAAGGCAAAATCACATCTGGGATGAAAGGAACAAAAATTGGGATCATGAAGTGTCGTGGGTGCCTGTCCTCTTATGGAATTAAGCCTTTTTGCTCTTTCTCCCCTGACAGCTGGAATTGTAGCAATAAGTGCCTTCGTGTAAGGGTGTTGTGGGTTCGCAAACAATTCCTCGACACTTGCCTGTTCAACAATTTGTCCGGCATACATAACGATTACTCGGTTAGCAATACCAGCGATTACGCCTAAATCATGAGTAATCCAAATGATCGCCATTCCAAGTTTTTTTCTTAAGTCCTTAACCAATTCCAGAATTTGAGCCTGAATAGTTACATCTAGAGCAGTAGTTGGCTCGTCAGCAATTAACAATTTCGGATCACAAGCCAGGGCAATGGCAATCATGACTCTTTGCCTCATTCCGCCAGAAAATTGATGTGGATAGTCTTTAAATCTCTTCTGGGGATCGGGAATTCCTACCAGCTCAAGCAATTCAAGTGCCCGTTCTTTTGCCTTTCTCCTTGAGAGTCTCATATGTTTTTTGAGCGGTTCCATAATTTGGAATCCTACAGAAAATACTGGATTGAGTGAGGTCATGGGGTCTTGGAATATAAATCCGATTTGACCACCCCGTATTTGTCTGATTTCCTTGGGATTGGTTTTCAGGAGGTCTTTGCCCCCAAAGGATACTGTCCCACTTTTTATTTCGGCTGGTGGGGTTGGGAGGAGACCCAAAAGTGACATCATAGTTACAGATTTGCCAGAGCCGGATTCCCCAACTACACCCAGAAGTTCACCAGATTTGAGATCAAAGTTTATAGTGTTAACTGCGTGAACCTCACCTTTCCTAGTCGAAAAGACCACCTTGAGGTCCTGTACTGAAAGAACTGGAGAAATTTCCACAGTCATTTTCTTTATGAATTCATTATGGGAATCAAATTACAGTCCAAAATATGAATTTGATGATGAGTAAAATTAATCACTATAAACTCTTTCTTAGGAAATAAAATAAATAGATTCTAAACTCCACTCCCCATCAGTTTAACGGATAGTCGGAGTGGTCAACACCACGCACCTTGCCGCCCAAATGTCACAAATACCAAGACCATGATTAATACAGGCTTAGTGTCCTCCCAGAAAATACCCGATTTTTAGCGACATACCAACAATCCTAATAGCCTCATACCATTTACCCAGATTTCTTACCTTTTCAAAAGCAGGACAGACCTCGCCTGCTCGTCCTTCCTAGGGGTGGTCAGATTGGATTTTGCTTCAGGTAGTAAAATCAGGCCACCATGGCCAAAGCAACCTCCTGGTAAAACCATCAGCTCCATAGGCTCGAACTCGATCAAGACCCCGATGTTCAAGATTATTGATTGATGACTCTATCCCCGAATGTTTCTTACGCAATGGATATCATTGATGCACTGGGCGTGTTTGGATAAAATGTTTCCCTGGCAGCTGGTGCCTGTTTCGATGAAGAAGAAATTTACAAGGTCAGGTTGATATGGTGTATCTCATGACGGAGGTCTATAACACTGGAAGAGATCAAGCCATTCACGTTGAATTATTTTTGGTAATTCTCTTTTACCTAACGGGTCAGGACCCGTATAAGGATGATCGGGACCATAAAATTCAATTAACATCTTAGTTTTTAAACTCTCAGCAACCTGTTCGAAATTTTCATTTTTAGAGATAAAAAGCCATGTACAAAAACTTATTTTAGCTTTAAAATCAAGACTCATACCAAAATCATCCTCGCTAAAATTTCTTGCAGGATAGTCATCAGTAA
Organism: Paracoccaceae bacterium; assembly: GCA_963668325.1. Taxonomy (GTDB): domain Bacteria; phylum Pseudomonadota; class Alphaproteobacteria; order Rhodobacterales; family Rhodobacteraceae; genus MPNP01. Next base: position 2,886,854 of record OY764222.1, on the reverse strand, counting down.
CACCCAGATATTTTTTTAGGTCAGATTCAGAAATGTTTGCTTCCAAAAAATTTGGATAGAGGTCGGGACGGACAATCCTGGATATTATCAAATCATTCATTATGGCAAACATTCCCGGGTAATTATCTTTTTTCTTCTCCTTAATTTCACTGCTTGCCAATTTAACCGCTGATACAATGTGTTCAATATGTCTTAATGAAATTGGATTGGCACGGGCTACCATTGCAACCTGTGTCTTCAGAGGATCTCCAATATGGTTAGGAATGCCCATTTGATTGATCAAGTAATCCAAATACTTCAAAACGTAAAGAGTATGCTTGTACGTGGTACCAATATCACTTGGAAGTACCAGAATAACCCCAAGAACAAAGTGCACCCCTGGAACTGAGAAGAAATGCTTGATGACCTCAAGTACTTCAAGAGCATAATCTGGTCGGCAGCGGTCCAGCTCGTCAATAACGAAAATGACTTTTTTGCCTTTTTCCTTATCTGCCAGTGATTCAAGAGCAGTTCTGAATTGTTTCATGGCTGTATGTTTGCCCTTCTCACATTTCCAGTATTCATCAAGATTTCTCTCGGTTTCTTGTCCTATAGCATTGATAACCGCTCCACCTATTACACTCGCTCCTGACGTTGCGGCAGCCAAACCAACACGGGCAAGAGGTTTGACCAGTTTGAAAGCTGTCTCCTTTAACTTCTGCATAATAGTGTCTTCAGCAGTTCGGTCTGCTAATGCCTGCACAAGCGCAGGTAGAGGGTCGCTGAGATAATCATACGCAAAGGCATCGAAATAAACCACCGTTGAGGTGTCCTGATTTTTCTTTGAATGTTCTCCTACCCATCGTTGCAGAAACCAGGTCTTGCCGGTTCCCCATTTCCCATCTAGGGCAACAACCAGGGGATCAGCAACCCTGGTCAGAAGACTCGACAAGGTATCGCTCGTTTTCCTGCGATGCAGAAGATCTTCTTTAGGAATACCATCCTCATACAGTTCGAAATGTTGGGGGAGAAATAGTTTCAACTCGTCATTTTGGATTGCAGATTGTTTGGTTGTTTCTTGCATTAGAACTCCTGGAATTAAACAGTAATCAGGGCAAGGTTATGTATTTGCACATGGTTATCTTGCAAGTTTCTAGGTGCAACATTGGAAACCCTTATTAGGAACAATATTTATGGAAATGGCCCGGTAGCCGTGATTAATACCATAGGTGGGAACACTGTTCTCATAAAATATAAGGAACACTTAATGAGTAATTACCTTTCGGAAAAAGAAGGTCTTCTCTTTAACCAACTCGATTGGTCTTCTAAAAAGGGTGAAATAGAAAAACAATTGGTTAAAGAGATTAATAGTATGGATGGTGATCAACTCTTAAATACATCTACCACCGATCTAACCGATTACTATATCCATAAGTATTCAATTGAAGTCCCCAAACTTAGGCAGGATGAAATTGTTGTGGATCAAAGTGAAACAAAAATTGATGTAAGTGGTGATTTAAGATATGGTGTCAGTAATAGATCACGCCCGTTTTTTGTTTTGGGGCTTTCAATTCATGTTGAAGTTCCGGTCAGTGGAGAAGCCAGCGCTTTTCATATCAGACCATCAACCTATACCTTAAATCCCCCAAGGGCTTACGTAGGTTCAGGAAAACTATCTTTTTCGATCGCTGGAACAGATCTCACCAGAGAGAAGGTACAAACTGAAATTGATCGGAGGCTTTCTTCGATAAACCAATATTTGGAGCGGTTATCAAATGATGTGAGAGGCTTCAATGATGGATTGGGCGCTTTGGCAAAACAGTCAATTGAGCGACGTAAAGAAAAACTATTAAATGATCGAGAACTAGTTGCGGGATTGGGTTATAATTTAAAGTCTCGACCTAGCCAAAGTAATACTTTTCCTACCTCTAAAGTAAGGCGTGAAATCCAGTCAAGACCACCTGAGCCAAAGGCGCCAGGCAAACCCTATTCACCTGAGCCAACTCTTGCTGAAAAAGATTACGAGCATATTTTGTCTGTGATGGAGAACATGACAAGGGTTATGGAACAAAGTCCTAGTGCATTTAGTGAGATGGGAGAAGAACATCTTCGTTTCCATTTTCTAGTGCAACTTAACGGCCTTTACGAAGGCAATGCTACTGGCGAGACCTTTAACTATGAAGGTAAAACTGATATTTTAATTAAGGAGAACGGGCGGAATATTTTTATTGGTGAGTGCAAGTACTGGACAGGAAGAGCAGGATATTTAGAAGCCCTTGATCAAGTTTTATCATATTTAAGTTGGCGTGATACAAAGGCTGCGGTCCTAGTATTCAATCGAAACAAAAATTTTTCCGGCGTTTTGAAAAATATCCAGGAAGCTACACCAACTCACAAACTCTACAAGAAGTTGAAGAAAAACCGATCAGAAAGTAGCTGGACTTATTTGTTTGGACACAAGGATGATCCAAATCGTGAAATTACTATCACAGTTTTGGCTTTTGACGTTCCAGTAAAAGGTGTTCTTAAGGAATCAGCATAGTGGTGTACTTATAGTTCAGGGGCAAACTATCGCCCTTTCCTAGGTCACCTAATCAAAAAGCATTGCCGACCTGGACGGGAATAGCCCAAATTCCGATAGCTCTTCTATTGGGCCAGTTCAATTTTCCTTCAAAATGCCTGGTATCCCTATCAGCAGGGAAGAAACGCCTATTCTGGTGAGGGTTCGCTATTTAACAAATGGCTATTATCTGAGATACTGGAGTGATACTGTAATTGAAAATATGGGGTAATTATTCCAAATATACCTTATGAGTTTTGAGTATGATCCAAGAAAAAGCGTTGCAAATGAGTCCTAGCATGGTATTAACTTTGAACAGGCTCAGGAAATTTGGAACGACTCTTGGGTGCTGAAAATTGAATCAAATACCCAAAATGAGAAGCGGGGTTTGGCGATAGGCAAGATTGGAAACAGGTTATGGGCAGTTGTCTGGACCCTACGCGGTGAGAATGTCCGCATTATTCCCGTGCGCCGAGCCCGAAAGAAGGAGATCAAGAGTTATGAAGAAAATGATAACAGCGGAAGAATTTGATGCCAAGTTTGATGCTGGTGAAGACATTGATGAATGGCTGGATTGGTCCACGGCACACCGCCCGAACCAGCAAAACAAACGGGTGTATCTGGCTCTCCCCCTATGGGTTGTGAATAGCCTTGACAAGCAGGCCAAACGGCAAGGTGTGCCTCGGTCATCGCTGATCAACAAAATGATTTCTAAAAACCTGGAGTCAGCATCCTGATTTCAGGGATTATCAGGGCTGGTATTGACCAAAATATGGTCACGAAGCGTGTCATGATGCGGACACGCCACTATGTCATGCCGCAGGAGTATAGATAAATCCTTGCAGAATTGAAATCCTTTATCTGGGGCAACCCCAGACCCCATTCGGTAAAATATAAAAGCAGTTCTTGATACTTTGTTCTTCTCTGCGGCGGGTCCACTCTGGATGTTTTAAGGACTAAAGTATTATTCATCTGGTAGTTGCAGACAATCACCCGCGTGGTAGGGCTTGTCCCTGGTGATCCCGTTGAGTTCGGCAATCTCCGCGTTCAGGATCGGGGGTATTATTGTGTTTTCTGGCAAAGAGGCTTTTCATCTTTAAACTGTCGTCAACGAATTAGTGGATGGATTATAGCGAAGATTCTTTTGATATCTTTTATGGTTGTCTGTGGTGGGATAACCATGAACCAGAGCCTGGTTTTTATTTTACTGTGTGGCGGGGTAAGGGGTGCTAACGCCCGTTTTGATAAGCTATCGCTATTTATCATAATGCACATTATCGGTGCTGTTGAGGGCTGGAGGGAAGCTGAAGGGATGTCAATTGACACCCCTGGTCTAGCAGGTATCGGCATTCACGCGCAAATATTCGTCAAGAAACTTGTCTATGTGTTGCGATAAGGAAGAAAGAATGTTGGTATCATTCCCGTGTGTTCCTGTGGAAACACTTTTCCAGGTAGTTCCGAATCCCACTCTCTCTGAATGCGCCCAATCTGAAAGAGTTTTTCGTAACTCAACTTGGATATTATAGGCAACATCCACAACATGAACAGTCACGCTTAAGGTTGTTGCTCCAGCCAATTCGTCATACAAACGGGCTGACCTCAAACGACTCCTGACAGCGATTTCTATTGCTTCCTGGGTGAGATTGATCTCCGTTTCGTGCTTCTGAAGGTAAACAAATAAATCAACAGGTTGACATCCCGCCCATAACTGGAATGCCTCATACGGGTCAAGATCTTCAGCCCTAGATATGGTTGCCAGCAAGACCAGTAATAATGAAACTAAAAAAAAGCGCATCAGATTTCCTTTCATCCTGGTTACTACCAAATCTGGCCACCAAAACAACAGGGGTGTCAATTGACACCCCTTGCTTACAGATCCTTGGGTTTGCAGTTCGGATCCCAGTACTGGTCAATCCTGAATCTTTCAGGATGAACATCCCTTGCAGGGGGTTAATTGAAAATATGGAATAATTATTCAAAATATAATATGACCTCAACCCTGTCTTTTAGCAGGAATAACCATTACCCGATCAAGAAATGAAAGGCATAACCTTGCAAATCAGAAACCTTTTCGCTGTCCTAGCATTACTATCCTTGCTTACACCAACGGCCAACTTTCAGGTCATCACTGTCCTTGGAGCCATTGAGACTGTGAAAGTATTCAAATCAACCCTTTATTGAGTAATATTTTTGCAGTTTTTATAGCCTGACCCCACTCCTTTCAGTCACGTTTATCCTGGTCTATCAACCCTTTTCCATTCCCCTGAATATTTTTTCAACAATCACCCCTTTTCCCTCTTGTCTTCGTGCATCATCTCTGATTCACTGCTTCTGAACAATAAATCACTTTTTTCAATTTAGGATTAACAATGTCAAAACGACGGTACCAGGAACTTCAGCCCCGCACGGCGGTTCAGTTGTTACCACCGAGTTTGAATGATTATGTTGCCCCGGACAATCCGGTCCGGGCAATTGATGCATTTGTCCAGACGCTTGCTTTGAGCGAGATGGGGTTTGGACATGCCGAGGCATGGTCTGGTTCAGGCCAACCTCCCTATGATCCGGCAGTACTATTGAAGCTCTATATCTATGGCTATCAAAACAAAATTCGTAGTTCCCGTGCTCTGGAAAAGGCAACCCGGTGTAATGTCGAAGTGATGTGGTTGTGTCAGGGAGCGAGACCGACTTACAAGACCATTTCCGATTTTCGCAAGAACAACCTTGTGGCCTTGCGGAATGTCAACCGTGAGTTTGTCCAGGTTTGTCGGGACTTGTCCTTGATTGGAGGTCGTCGGGTCGCTGTTGACGGGACTTTTTTGAAGGCCAGTGCCAATGGTGCCACTGTTCATACCAAGAGTGAACTTGCCCGTGAGATTTCTCATCTGGATAGCAAGATTGCGGCTTACTTTGAGGCGTTGGCCGAAGCAGATGACACCGATGCTGAGGGAGACTTGTCTGATCCTGACCTGGTTGCCAAGATGGCTGCCTTAGTAGCTCGTTGTGAGCAGAAGAAGGCTTTGCAGGAGCGTGTGCTTGCAAGTGGTGAGAAACAGCTTTCGGAGGTTGATCCGGATGCTCGCCTGTTAAGCAAGAGGGGGAAAAGTGTGGTTGGTTATAATGGCCAGATTGCGGTGGATGATGAAGCCAAGCTGATTGTGGCGGTTGATCTGGTGCAGGATGGCAATGATACCCAGCAGTTGGCACCGATGATGACAAAAGCCCAGGAGGCGACAGGCAACAAGGATTTGGTTGGTCTGGCGGATACCGGTTATGCGAATGGCGAACATTTGAAAGCGTGCGAAGAGAAGGGAATGGCGATGTATGTACCCTTACCGAAACAGGCCTCCCACAAGGGCTTGGATGGTCGTTTTGGGCGTGATGATTTCCAGTACGATAAAACGACTGATACCTATGTCTGTCCGGCGGGCCAGAAGTTAACTCCCAGTGCTGGCAAGCATACTCATAAAGGCAAGCGTTATTTGACTTATCGTTTGAGCGCCAAAGTGTGTGGTGCATGTCCTCGCAAAGAACATTGTCTGGCGCCGAGCAAGACCTATCGTCTTATTAGACGTTGGGAACATGAAGCTGTGATGGATCGCCATCGTCAGCGGATGGCCAAGGGTGCAGGGGTCATGCGTCAGCGTGGGTCTTTGGTTGAACATCCCTTTGGAACCCTCAAATGTTGGGCTGGGATCAATTATTTCCTGATGCGTGGTCTGGCCAAGTGCCGTGGTGAGTTGAACCTGATGACGTTGTGTTACAATTTCAAACGGGTCTTGAATGAGATTGGTGTGGGGGCTTTTGTTGCGTATTGTAGGGCTAGAAGAGAACTTCAAGGGATACGTATGTGATTTTTTCTGGGAAAGAGTATGTTTTTTGTGTTTTTGGGTCAAAATGACCCTGAAAGCAAGGATTTTTGGATGAAAGTGACTTTGTGATAATTATTGGTGAAATTTAACCTTGTTTTTACTCTGAAGCGAGGTCAAAACAACCTTGATTTGAAGGTCTGGGTAAAGCCCCCGAAATAATGAAAATCAAATACTTTCACAGTCTCCATTGCCGCAGGATCGGCCGGAGCAATGCTCTGCGAAGGGCTCGTGGCATCCCACATGGAGGAAACCCCCGAATCCGATGAACCATGGTATCTGATTCACTATCATGTTGGGCCCGAGGATATTGCCTCATTCACTGCTGGTACGGTCTGTGCCATTCCGGCAGCTGCTGTTGGAGGAGCGGTCGGTGCCTTGGTGGATGCCAGCACACTTGCCGCCGTAACCACAACCGGAGCAGGAGTTGTAATTGTAACCACCGCCAAGGGAGCGAAATATCTCTACAAGCGATCGCCAGCTCCCAAATACGTGGAGGTAGCGACGGAAACCCCAAAGGATTTATTCAGCAAGGCAAGAAAGTCAATCGCAGAGACTACCAGTGCCTGGACGACCTAAGCCCGACAGTATTTCGGCAAATACAAGGGCTGGAAGACAGCGACTCCAAATCACTTACGCAAGCACATGCCCCAACTATACAACAGACAGAATGGCCGGGATGCATTGTGCGACGTTCCCTTACCACCCCTTTATGTCGGACAATTATGGAATCGCCGTTTGAATCCGGCCATTGAAGTTGATCACGCCCTTCCCAGAGCTTGGGGCGGCTCCGATGATCGTCCAATCTGCAACTCACCCACAAGGAATACAACAGGGCAAAAGGTACTCGCGTTGACATATTTCTTGAAAATGCCAAGAAGCAGTTCTGTCCGATCTGATCTGTCACAATGATCAAATACCTCCCATTAATAATCGGACACCTTCCACCACAAAACTGTGAAGTTCCTCCTGGTAGAAAACTACCATCAAATTTGTGTATAAAATCTGAATGGACACCTGACAATCCTTGGCCCAGTTACCACCCCGACGAAATTATTGAGGGTGGGTCTCTGACTGGAACACCAGTGGATTGATCTATGAAAACTAACCTGAATTTCCGCCTACACATTGTATAACAAAAAGTGGGATAGTTCCCCTTTATTTTTTCCAGGCTAGCGGGTGTGGGGTGCAATCGACAACGGAATTGGTAAGGTTGCAGAAAACAACGCTATAATAGAAAATACAGCACTCAATCAAAGTTTGTTTTGAGTTTTGAAATAGGCTTTTGCAGCGACCTTACCAAAAACTAGGGAATGAAATTCTGTTGGGACACATGATTCGTAGGCCTTAACCAGATCCCCATAATCCTTGTACAAACTGTCCACAGGAAAATTTGATCCATACATACATCTTTCCGGTCCAAATGATTGTAGACAGACATCTACAATAGGTTGATATTCAGAGGCATCCTTTTCCCTGAAAAACATTGGTAAACCGGAAATCTTACAACTCATATTTGGCAGTGAGGCCAATTGGGATATTCCATCTTGCCATTGTTTAAACCCGTCCCCTTGGTTAGTTTTAGGTGAGCCTGCATGACACAGGACGACCTTCAACTCAGGAATCCTTGAAAATACCTTTGCTGCAGATGCCATCAGGGGTGGGGTAAGTTGTAGGTCAAAGGAATACCCCAATTCTGCTATGGTCTCCAATCCTTGGAAGAAGTGTTCATCCACCAGTAGGTTGTTGGTTCCAGAAAGTCGGTCCTCTTCTTCCGACCTGCCGACAATCTGCCTTATACCAACCACTGTCGAGAGTTTGGCATATTGTTTTAGAATCTCTGAATGTTCAGGCGAGGTTAGGTCACAAAAGGCAACCTGGACAAGGTTCCATTCAGGATTATTATCAGCAACAAGTTGAACCCATCGGGCTTCTTCCAACCCATCCGCAGCTCCGACCTGGATATGAACAGATCCTTTGAAACCATCATTTTCTGCCCCGGACCTGAATTCATCAATGAGGTAATTCCTTTGGATTGGCTTGGGATTCCCAAAGAATCTTTCCTTGCCAAATTCCATCAACCAGGGATAGGAGACCTTCTTTAAATCCCATAAATGGTGGTGGGCATCAATTTTCATGAGCAATCCAGATAAACCAAGCAAAACAATTTTACTCACCCAATTCAGAGACGGGAAGTAATTCTACAGTTGCAACTTCATAATTTTCGTTTTTGATTTCATAAATTCTTCTAGAGGCTTTTTCCAGAACTTCTGGTGGAACTTGATGAATAAAGGAATCGAGTGAGGCCAAGGAACACCCTCCGAATTTCATGCCCGAAAAATGTCGCAAATTTTCAGTTGTAAAACTGTTGTTTCTTAGCTTGTCTAAAGCTGCATTAAGGGTGGGTTGGTAATGCCAAAGTGTTGATGAAACCATGTAATTGGGATTTTTGTCAACATGATTTAGAACATTACCAATGGTCAGAATTTCATTTTCAATGGAAAACTGTTCCACCCCAACCTTTTCAGCATAGATCAAATCCACCCCAAACGCTTTCTGGAACTCGAATTTTTCTACAATTGATATAGGGTCTATGTCCCCCTCAATTAGTTCTACCAGGATATTGATTTGTGAATTGACCTCTTTGGCCCCTTGAATGAAGGCATTCAGATTTCGATAGGAATTTGGGGAATATAGGGTACCAAAGGCTCCCAAAACATTGGATTTGCTGAATCCACTAGCGATTATGCCGGCAATATACGCTGCATCATGGGTATAGTTTTCAAATATAGAAAATGAAGTGAGATATTCAGGAGTTGGTTGGTAAGAGCCAAACAGATAAGATTGGCTACGATAATCTAGTGCGATTCCTCTGGTCAAGTCTTCGAATTCAAAGATTTCTCCAATAATCAAATCATAATCTTGTTCTGAAACTTCCCTCAAGATATTCTCATATTCCTGTTTTGGTACACCAGAATAGAAATCATATTTTATATCACCACGGATGGCTGCCTTTATAGCTGAGTTATGGATAGTTTCAGATATGGCTGGTTTTTTTGATACTGGATAGAGCCCAGCAACTTTTTGTTCATAAGGTCTTGCTGATTGTGATCTGGCGATTTGGGTTGATGCCAATAGGCCCAGTGTACCAACGACAAATTCTCTTTTAGTTAATATATCCACCACAAAAAGACCCGATCAGTTTAGCCACAATAAAATTTGAGTGTGAGCATAGTTATCACTTATTTCCTAGAGAATCAGAACAAAATAGAGTTTAGGTGATATATACAAGTGGCACTCATTTTCAGAATATTATTATTTTGTGACCACCTAAGTAAATTAAATTTGAACAAGATTCCCATTATTAGGAGTAAAGTAACTAAATGGTAAATCCGTCCAGAGATATATTGGAAACCTTAGTTTCATATCCAACAGTTTCAAATACTTCAAATTTGGATTTGGTTGGTTGGATTTGTGATTATCTTGAGGGATATAAGGTCAACTGCTTTCTAGATTATAATGAAGATGGCTCCAAGGCAAGTATTTATGCCTCGATTGGGCCAGAATTACCAGGAGGAGTTATCCTTTCTGGGCACACGGATGTCGTACCGGTAATCGGCCAGAAATGGCAAACTGACCCCTGGAAGGTAACCGAATTCAATGGCAAACTCTATGGTCGGGGTACCTGCGATATGAAGGGATTTCTGGCCAATGTTCTCGCCATGGTTCCTGAAATGACAAAGGTCAAGCTCAAGCGACCAATCCAAATCGCTTTTTCCAGGGATGAAGAAATTGGTTGTATTGGTGCCCCTCCCATGATCAATAAAATGCACGAAGAATTTCCACCCGCCAAGATAGCCATAATTGGTGAACCATCCATGTTGAAAGTAGTAACAGGGCACAAGGGCGGGACAGCAATATCCGTTCATGTAAAGGGTTATGAGGTGCATTCATCAATAATGCATCAGGGAGTTTCTGCGATTATGTATGGGGCAAAGCTTATTGAATGGGCAAACCAACGTAACTTGGAAAACAAGAAAAAAATGAAGGATGCCATCGTCAGTCAATTTGATCCACCATATACAACACTTCATGTTGGTAAAATTAGTGGAGGGACAGCCCAAAATATCACCGCAAAGGACTGTAGGTTTTTTGTTGAGATTCGTTGTGTGCCCGGGGAAAAGCCAGAGATGTGGATATCTGAATTCCAGAATTATGCCAGCCAACTTGAATCGGAAATGAAAAAAATTAATGAAAATACAGGAATTGATGCTAGCAACTGGTTTAACGTACCCCCATTACGACCTGAAACGAATGGTAAAGCTGAAGAAATGGTAAGAAGGATTACCGGTGATAACAGCAGTAATGTGGTATCCTATGGGACGGAAGCAGGCCAATTTCAGGCAGAGGGATATTCTGCAGTTATTTGTGGCCCTGGAAGTATTGAACAGGCACATGGAGCTGATGAGTATATATCTCTTGCCCAGCTTGAGGCAGGGGAAAAATTTATCGGGAAGATAATCAAGGAACTAATCTAGGGAGATAAAATTGGCAATACGAAATCGTTTTTCAGAAATGCAGAAAGAAATCAGTGAATGGCGGCAGGATATTCACCAAAATCCAGAATTGATGTTTGATACGTTTAGAACTTCGGATTTCGTAGCAAAGAAGCTCAAAGAATTTGGTTGTGATGAGATTGCACGAGGTCTCGGACGTACCGGGGTAGTAGGGATAATTAATGGTCGAACCAATACCTCCGGAAAAACAATCGGGATGAGAGCAGATATGGATGCGCTTCCGATTGAGGAAGATACAGCAGTATCTTATTCATCCAAAACACCTGGAGTGATGCATGCCTGTGGGCATGATGGTCACACTGCTATGTTACTTGGTGCTACAAAATATTTGGCTGAAACAAGAAACTTTAACGGCCGTATAGCGGTAATTTTTCAACCCGCCGAAGAAGGTGGCGGTGGTGGTAAGGAAATGGTTGATGATGGCATGATGGAAAGATTCAATATCAACGAGGTTTATGGAATGCACAATACCCCTGGTATGAAAGTTGATGAATTTGCCATCCGACCAGGGCCATTTTTCGCCGCAGCGGATACTTTTTTTATTACCATAGAAGGAGTAGGTGGACATGCTGCCCAACCGGATATTGCGGTGGATACAACTCTAGTAGCTTCCCATATAGTCGTTGGGTTGCAAACCATTGTTGCCCGTAATGTGGATCCCGTCAAAACTGTGGTGGTTACAGTAACATCATTCGAAACTGATACTAAAGCCAGTAATGTAATACCGCAGAAAGTCTTACTCAAGGGAACTGTCCGTACAATGGACAAGGGTGTAAAGGATACAGTCTATAAAAAAATCCATGCTATTTCTGAAGGTATTGCCCAATCCTTTGGGGCCACGGCAAAGGTGCAATATGAACATGGTTACCCGGTGATGGAAAACCACGAAAGGGAAACAGATTTTGCCGTAGGGGCTGCCCAAAAGATTTCAAGTAATGTAGATCCTAATCATCCTGTACTCATGGGTGCGGAAGATTTTTCCTATATGCTTAACGCTCGACCAGGGGCCTTTATTCTTATCGGGAATGGTGATTCTGCACCACTTCATCATCCAAAGTATAACTTTAACGATGAAGTGATACCAGCCGGGTGTTCCTGGTGGGTTGAAATGGCTGAACAAAGGTTGCCCATGGCATGATCACAACTACGTTGAACGCATCATGAGTGGCAAAATTAATGATAGAGAAATGGGATGGAGTTAACTGATTTTGTAAAAATCTATGGCAATATTCTGACCAGAATTCTGGCTTGGTGTCGGGTTTTGGCCATGTTTGCCCTGGGTTTAATGGTGATCTGCATTTTGATTCAGGTATTTTTCAGATATATCCTGAATAATGCGTTGCCATGGCCAGATGAGGCAGCCCGTTTTTGCATGCTATGGATGACAGGGCTCATGGCACCATCGGCATATCGGTGGGGTAGTTTTGTCTCAATTGACATTATCAAGGATTATATGGGCAAGACCTTTGGAGGAATTTTTAATCTGTTAATTTTGATCCTTGGTATCTGTACCTTGTTCGTTGCCTTGTGGTTTGCCAACAAGCATATAGCAAGTGGGTGGCTATTCAATTCCAGCTCCCTGAAAATTCCTTTGGCCCTGATTGGGATGGAATCCATACGGATAAAACTGGCCTGGATGTATATGTCCCTTCCAACGGGTTTTGTTTTGATGGTTTTGGTTGGAATTGAATTAATCATTCAGCAGGCTCACACCCTTTTGAATTCAAATGTCAACTATCCCAGCCCCTACGATAAGATTTCTTCTGCTATCGAGTAATTCAAATGATGATATTGTTTCTTCCGCTGTTCCTGGTCTTCCTGTTTATCGGAGTACCAGTATTTTTTGCCATGTTGGCGGGACCCGGATTGGTTTTATGGGGGATTGGTCAGGAAAGGGATATAGCCTTTTTATATCGCAACATTTATAACGGTATTGATTCCTTCCCCCTCATGGCCATTCCATTTTTTATGCTGGCCGGAGAACTGATGAACAAGGGAGGAATCACCAGAAGATTAGTTGATTTTGCCCAGGTAATGATGGGTCATTTCAGGGGCGGGTTGGCTCATGTGAATATTCTTTCATCCATGTTGTTTGCGGGTCTCTCTGGGTCAGCAGTTGCTGATACCTCAGCCTTGGGATCCATGCTTATTCCCGCCATGGAAAAGAATGGCTATACCAGAAAGTTTGCGGCAGCGATTACGGCGGCTTCCTCGGTAATCGGTCCAATAATCCCACCTTCCGGTATTATGATAATTTATGCCTATGTCATGGGGGAATCCGTCGCCGCGCTTTTCCTCGGGGGGATGATCCCAGGTGTTATGGTTGGTGTTGGTCTGATGATAGTAACGGGTTATTTGGCCAAGAAAAATGATTTCCCGGTTGCTTCAAGAAGGGCAACCTGGAGGGAAAGACTCAATGCTGCAGCAAGAGCCTTTTTTCCATTACTGACCCCGGTCATCATCTTGGGTGGAATTCTGGCAGGGGTATTTACACCCACCGAAGCCTCGGCAATAGCCGTAGCTTACGCTCTCTTGATCAGTATTTTCTTGCTGAAGACCATGACCTGGAAAGATCTTCCAGAAGTTCTTGTTAGAGCTGCCTTATCCTCAACAGTTGTTTTGTTGTTGGTTGGGGCTGCTATAGCATTCAAGGCGATTGTAGGATTGAGTCACCTTCCAGAAATCCTGGCGGGATGGGTATTATCTCTTTCTTCCAATCCTTTGGTTTTACTTTTCCTGATCAATATTTTGTTATTCATTGTTGGCATGTTTCTGGATGCAGGCCCGGCCATAATTATCCTAGGTCCCATTTTAGCTCCGATATTTATTGAAATGGGGGTACACCCGGTTCATTTTGCCATCATTATGTCAGTCAACCTTACGGTTGGCCTGGTTACACCACCCATGGGATTGGTACTTTTTGTGGCTTCAAGTATTTCCGGGGTAAGAGTCGAGACCTTGGCCAAAACCATTTTGCCATTTCTGGCTGTCGAAGTTTTGGTTATATTTCTTATTACCTACATTCCACCCATTTCTTTGTTTATTCCTGAATTGTTTGGTTTTATCAGGTGATAATTGGTTTTTGGTTGCAGATTTAATCGACAGAGTTTATAAATGGAGATAGTGGTGTTTGATAATAATCTAACACCGTAATCAAAGCATATTTAATAAAGAACAGGTTGTTGCAGGCCAATTTGCCTGAGGAGTTTTAGTTTAACAAAGCTAGGATTCAGGAGCCTGTTTTTTGAATTATTAGGAGAAAATAGCATGTTTAATCAATTGTTAAGCCCTGTTAGACTGGGTGTAGCAGTTTTGTTTGGGCTAATGATTGGCTTGGGTTCTGTAACTGCCGCTGATTATAATCTACGAGCTGTTGTGGGCCCAGACTTGAATGATGAAGACTACGATGGGATCGTTGTCTTTAAGGATTATGTTGAGTCCCGCTCCAATGGAGCGATATCGGTAGAAATTTTTGCCGGTACCCAGTTATGTGCCAATGGAGCTGAATGTCTTCAGGGGATTTCGGATGGTACCATGGATGTTTATATTTCCACATCTGGAGGTGCCGCCGGAATTTTCCCCTATGTCCAGATCTTTGACCTGCCTTATCTGCTTCGGGATGACCGGGTAGCTGAAACCGTACTAAGAGGTGAATTTGTAAATCTGCTTCGACAAATGGCTTTGGAGGATTCCAACAATACCATCAGATTGATGACTATCGGTAATACTGGTGGATGGAGAAACTTTGCCAACACACAGAGAGTAGTTCAGACTCCAACAGACATGGAAGGCTTGAAAATCAGAACGGTTGTAGCCGACCTTCCCCAGGAATTGGTAAAAGCTTTGGGCGCCAGCCCAACCCCAATCCCCTGGCCTGAGCTGTTTACCTCCTTCCAGACAGGTGTTGTCGAAGGTTCCAAGAACGGTATTACTGACATTATGGGTATGAAATTCCCTGATGCCGGCTTGAAATACATTACCTTGGACGGACATGCCTATATGGGTGCCCTGTGGTGGATGAATAATGAAAAGCTCATGAGTATGCCTGAGGGTCTCAGAATGGTTGTAGCCAATGGATTCACCGAATTGCAACAAGCAACCTTTGCCTCGCCAAAGAGAAAATCCATCCAGGCTTATGCCGATTTTGTGGAGATTGGTGGCAACATTTATGTTCCGACACCTGAGCAAAAGCAGATGTTCAAAGATGCTGCAGCCCCCGTTTACGATTGGTTCAAATTAAATGTAAAGGGTGGTCAGGAAGTGTTTGATGCCTTGGTCGAAGCTGCTGCGGCAGCCGAAGCTGAAATTGACATGCTGAACGCTTCAGTCACGAACTGATAATTTTTATGGAGGTCAACCTAGTTGGCCTCCATTTTCTATTCTGGGGTTTGAATTGGATTGTTATTTCGACGAAGGTTATTTCGTAGGCAATGAACCTTTACCCAATTCCAACCTGAATCTTTTAAGAAATTGCTGTAACACCCTTTTGGATGAACCGATTGATGACGGCGGAGGTGATCGTCATGAAATTGGTTTGGGTAAAAGAAGAAGATTCCTTGCTCATCGGCATGAAGAGTTTGATGGTTTGGAATCATTTATCCTTTCGGGGCCGCCCGCCATAGTAGCCTCCAAGGTATTGGGTAATAAATTTTACCTGTTCAACGAACAATTTGTGGTCAAGGGGCCTGAAACTGGAGCAAGTTTTGCCTGGCATCAGGACAGTGCCTATGTTGGGTATGATCACAAACCCTATGTCAGTGTCTGGCTGGCTCTTGATAAGGTGAATGAAATGAACGGGTGTCTAAGAATTCTTCCACGGAACCTTAGCGAAAAAAATTATATTGACCCACATGAATGGGATATGACATCAAAGGAAATGGTTGGTTATAGTGGAAATGATGAAGGAATTCAGGTGGTTGGGCCGGCGGGGATGATTGTTGTTTTTTCCAGTCTGACTCTACATTGTTCCGGGGAAAACATTTCCAACAAAAATCGTCGTGCCTATCTTGTCCAGTATAGTTCGGAGCCATTACAACACCCTGAAACCGGGGAATTGAAGAGGTTTGCAAAACCAATAATCGTTTGATGGAGATTATTCCAAAAGGAATCACCGCAAAGGATACATCCAGGGCCTATAATCTTGTACCAATATCTTTCCCTGATTAATTTCTTCAATCGTCATTTTGGGCACAAGGAATTCAAGACTGATTTTGGCGTCTGGATCACCACCAATTGCCGAAAGGGTATACCACATATAGGCTCTGACTATATCTGGTTTTTCCAACCCTCTACCAGTTTCATAATACCAGCCTACACCCGATTGGGCTCCTGGGTGAGCCTTCATGGAGGATCTGAGGTACCATTCAAATGCTCTAACGTCATCCTGGGGAACCCCGAGTCCCAAGGCGTACATAATCCCGATCAGTTCTTCGGCATCGGCATTGCCAGAGTTGGCAGCTGGAATAAGTTCTTCCATAGCTTCTTCAAACCGGTTGGATTCCATGAGGTCCCTTGCATATTCAATATCAGTGACTCCCTGAATTGGAATCAGGATAAAGAGGTAGACAAAGATCCACCAACGTTTCTTTTGGAACATAATTTTGTAAATATTTTGGTTTTGAAATTTCTAAAGGTAATTTGGTTTGCCCTATTTACCTTATATTTGGTTATAGCACTATCGGGAATTTCGAGAGCAGAAGGGCCTTACCTTTCTCAAGAATTAATTGAATCCTTGCAGCTTGATCATAGTGATTTCCTAGAATTTGATGAAAACCAGGCCAAGCTGGGGCAATTACTATTTTATGATCCCATTTTAGCGGGCAACAGAAATATTTCCTGTGGGACTTGCCATCACCATGATTTGCACAGCTCGGACGGATTGTCGTTGGGCTTGGGGCAGGGTGGTATAGGAATTGGAGAAGATCGGAAAGTTCCAGTGGATAGCAATACCATCAGGCGGCGGATGCCAAGGAATTCCCAGGCATTATTCAATCTTGGGGCAAAAGAAATCTCACAAATGTTTAATGACGGCAGAGTTAGTTTGGATGATTACTTTGGCAACGGCTTTAACACGCCAGCCGAAGAATTTCTACCGGAAGGACTAGCAACTATTCTCTCGGCTCAATCACTATTTCCCCTTGTGGGCGAGGTTGAAATGATGGGCAATCTTGAGGAAAACGAAGTAGCCCCGGCAGTGAATGAAAGAATCGACAATGGTTGGCCTCTACTCATTGACAGGATTAGAGCAATACCAGATTACGAGCTCTTATTTGCCGAAGCATTTGTGGATGTAGACTCATTTAAGGACATAAATATTGCCCATGTGGGAAATGCTTTGGGAGCATTTGTAGGAAGTGAATGGCGAAGTTTTGACAGTCCCTTTGATCAATTTCTGAAAGGGAATAGTGATGCTTTAACTTCAGAAGAGTTGGCTGGTATGAAAATATTTTACGGGAAGGGTAATTGCTCCTCCTGTCATAGTGGGAAGTTATTTACAGACCAGAATTTTTATGCCTTGGCAATTCCTCCTTTTGGACCGGGTCGAACCCGAAAGTTTGATCTCCATGTTAGGGATGTTGGCAGGTTAGGGGAAAGCGACCGACTGGAGGATTCTTACAGGTTTCGGACCCCTTCGTTGCGGAATGTAAGCCTAACCTCGCCCTATGGCCATAATGGAGCCTATTCTACCTTGCAGGGCATAATCAAGCATCACTTAAATCCACTTGTAAGCCTAGAGAATTGGGATTCCTCACAAGTAATCCTGCCTGCCTTCGAAAAGGGTGAACGGGTTGATTTCATCATTGACACTGATCGGTTGGAAATGGCAAGGTACAAAAGATACGTCGATATTGAGCCTATTGAGTTAAGTGAGGAGGAGATCCAATATCTGATATCTTTCTTGCATTCTCTAACTGGAGTAGAAAGTGTTAAAGGGCGTTTAGGAAGGCCAGCTGAAGTTCCTAGCGGCCTGCCTGTAGATTGATGCTGATAAGTTTGACAAGGAAATTTAGGCCAATAGGCTTATGATTTGCAAGTATTTATGTTGAGATTATAAGAATTGTTTTAGGGGTTCTACCATTTCAGCTTCTCCAGACCGTATTGATTTTTCAGCTGCTACTCCGACAGCAACTGCCCAATAACCATCTTCAAGCGTAACCATGGGTTTTCCACTCCCTGAATAAACCATTTTTGCAAATTGTTCTTGCTGGTAATAGGTTGCACCATAGTGTGAACCAGCCTTTAAAATTTTGGCACTAAGGTTGATTTCTTGCTTGCTTATCTGGCAAGATTCGCGATTGGATAATTGAACTAGGGATGTCTGGTTATCCGCTTCCTTCTTGAATTGCCAAGAGGCAGGAATAAAGGCATCAGCTCTCCCTTTAGGTCCTGTAATACTTATCTCTTCCTGCCAGGGAACAGCTTCGGCAAACATACAAAGATCAAGCATTCCACGTGATTGATTTTCAAATTCGACAATAGTGAAGGCGTTATCATGTATGTCTGGTGTCTGACCATCATAGGATTCATCCAAATGATTTACATCCATACCACTGGAACAATAGACCCGTACGGGGTTACTCTTGAAAAACAGCCGCATTAAATCCCAATAATGGCAGCATTTTTCTACCATGGTTCCACCCGTATTGCGGTTGAATCGATTCCAATCACCAACCTTTGGGAGAAATGGGAACCTATGTTCCCTGATGGAGGCCATTATTGGAGTGCCGACCTTTCCTTGGTCGCATAGTTCAACCAGCCTGGCAACTGGGGGCATAAACCTGTATTCCATTGCCACCCAGACCGGAGATCTCTGTTTTGCTTCCAGAGCAACAATATCCCGACATTGTTCCAAATTTATGCATAGTGGTTTTTCAACCAATATAGGCGTGTTGGTAAGCAGAACGTTTTGTAAGATCTCATGATGCGTGTAGTTTGGGGTAGCAATAATGTAGGCATCGCAAGAAACCTTTGAGAGCATATCACGGTAATCAGAAAACACCAACGGTTTGTTGGGCAGGATTTCACAGGCCATCCTGCTCATTTCTTCCATCGGGTCAGCCAGGGCAATAACGTCAATATCACCTATTATCTTGATATTCTGCAGGTGTTCCTGGGCAATCATCCCACAGCCGATAAGTCCATATTTTAGTGCCATTAGAGTTCCAGCAACGTTAAACCATAACCAGAAGAAAAATCACTTATTTCCTTCCTATAATTCCCATAAGCCAATACCAAATGGTGTTCAATCCTTTCTTCAATCAAGCCCTCAAGGACCTTCTCAACACCATTCTCAAATCTGATAATCCCTGAAGTACCGGTATAGGCCATGGGTTTGTCAAGGACTTCGCCAGTAATCATTACTACCCTTATACCGCCGAAGGATTGGGTTATTCGAAATAAGGTAATTCCCCCTTTTTTCAGGGGGAATTGAAAGAGGAGTGGTTTTAATCTGTTGGTGTGAACTGTAGCTTCAATATGGTGGGAAGGATTACTCATGGAAAACGGCGCTTGTCCACAGTGCCAGACCACTCCGGTATCATCGGAGATATCCATATCAACCAGATCAACGAGAAAAGTAGGTTCGTTGGTGATTTTTTGTAAATACAGTTGGGATAGTGCCCCCATCACATCCGCTTCACAGGCACAAGGTACTTTTTTTTCACCCATAAGGGAAACCGGTCCGCACACTGCTGCACCATATTTCGTAAAGGTTTCTGGCCAACACCTTATGGCAAAAGCATCTAGGGAATGATCATTTTGTAGTTTTTCCAGAGCCAATTTAAGTTTCAGGGACTTGGTTAATTCCTCCTGATTAACCATATCCAAACCGCTAACTTCAGAAATATCATCCTTAATGTCGTCCAACTCCTCATCAGGATATTCTCCAGCCAAGTTGAACAATTCATCAAGGGAAAATTCACTGACATGAGTGTTAAAATTTTTCTTGAGGGAATGTTTGTCAAATTTACAGGTATCGAAACCTGGTGGATGCTGACCCACCAAACCTATCTTGAAGGGGGCACTAACCTCCCTTCTTGATTGCGAAGGATGATTTTCCACGTATTCATGAACTTGGTGGAGTCTTCGATTACTATCATTGCCATTTAATGCATTTAGAATGTCTTCTTTTGTCGTTTCAGTTGGATTTTTATACAGCCAATTGAAATCTCGGTTTCTTAGCCCCAATGCATGGCTGGCAAGGTTCAACCCACAAAATGAGTTAAGCCTAAGGCGTTGTCCTTCACGGGGTTCATTTGTTGACCAAATTGTCATTGGCTGGTCAAAAGTTGAACCTATGTTACAAACTGTTTCGGCATCCCTGAAAGTTAGCTGAAGAATAAGAATAGCATCAAATTTAACCTTCAGAAGATGTTGCATGAAGCAATTTGTATCTTCCTCATCCAACAAAATTGTTGGTGGTGAAATTAATTCATACTCAAGCTGATTAAGTACCTTCAGTTTGGCGGTAAATATCTCGCTAGCCAATTCTAGGTCAAAGGTAGAACGGGCAAGAGGGAATATTGCTAACTTCAAAAGTTTTACTTCCTATTAATATTCAGAGATTGAACTGAAATACCAATCCTAACTTAAAGTCAAATGGGTTTAATGCGTTGCTTGAAATGCCTCAACCTCATCAAGAGTCGGATAGTTCTCTCGTCCTTTGGTGTATTGGCATTTCAAGGCAGCGGTCGCATTGGCAAATTCCATAGCATCAATTTCTGAGCCTCCTTCTGCCAATTTAAAAGCAAAAGCTCCATGCCATACATCACCAGCCCCCAAGGTTTCCCTTGCTTTGATTGGAAAGCCGGGAATATTCTCAACCTTGGCTCCATCAAGAAAATATACCCCTTTATCGCCATGAGTTACACAAAGCCAGCCTGGTAATTTGTCTTTCATCATTTCCAATCCCAAAGCAGGATCTTTGGTTTTGGTCAGGGAAAATAAACCCTGATACGAGAAGGCCACATGGCTAGCATCAATTAAACATTCAAAATCATTTAAAGCTTCAGCATCAACGATTCCTGGTTTATCCCTCTTCTTGGCAATTTCTAGGACTGTTTGGCCCCCCTTGGGCCAGATGGCGTCGGTCAAGTAGACATCAACATGGGGTGCATTCCAGAGCCACTCTGTTTCTTCAATTAGGTTTTCGCCCCTGAAATTTATTATCTGCCTTTCGCCCTTTGGATCAACGGCAACCGAGGAATAGGACGATCTAGAGTTGGGGGCTCTGTTAACCATGGAAAGTTCCACACCATATTTTTCTAGATCCTTGATGATCATGTCTCCAATGACATCGCTTCCAACTCTTGCCCCAAATGAGACCTGCCCTCCTAATTTGCTAATGGCCACAGCAGCATTGGCTGCACAACCACCCCCAATGATATAGGCATCATGGGTAAAATACTTATCTCCGGTATCGGGAAGCGTCTTGACCCGATAAACAAAATCTACAACGGAGAGACCAAACGCAAATATCTTTGCCATTTTCAATAAATTCCTATCAAAAGTCGCCTATCTGTTGAAAATGTATTATGAAAATAATTTATCAGGAATTGCAATTTTGCTTCATAGTTATTCACAAAAATCATCTGCTAAACTCGTAGCCTATTTATAGGGAAAAATTATTTAGTTGGTATTACTGCTGACAATTGTTCTTGAATAGCAATGTAAATTGGAACACATTAATTTAGCTACGTAACTTTGTTAACTATTTGTTAACAAACAAGGGGTACTAAATTGTTAGAATTAGATTTTACAAATTCTCGTAATGAGAAACAAACCCGTATTACACAGGTTCGGCATGATAAAAATTTAAATGCGTTAATTGATCAAGCCGTAATGGTTCTAGGCGTTAAAAAATCCGCCTTTCTTCACAAAGCCATAGAAAATGAAACGCAGAGGGAAGTAAATCAAAATTTTGCCACGTGCTAACTGCAGAGGATGCTAAACAATTCGCTGCTTCTCTTAATAAACCACCTTCACCGACACCATATGCCCTTAAAGTAGCTGCATCCTATCGTCGGCGGGTGGTAAATGCTGACTGAAAATTCTCTCCTAAATCTTAAGAACTTTAATCAAAAGTAACATAAATACTCCTCGTTTGATTGTGGGGTAAACTCTTTAAACAATTTTTTGAGGTTTTCCGCTAGGAAGCAGCAAAAAGACAACATGGTTCGGGTATATGTTACCGTAAAGCCTTCACAATCTAGAATTCTTGGCTATTATGCGGTTAATGTTGCCTCAATGAATGTCAATGAAATGGTCAATCCCCCTAAGGGCACACCGAGACACGGAGAAATCCCAGTACTGTTTTTAGGACAGGTGGCTGTAGATCAAAAAGTACAGGGAACTGTGGTTGGTAGTCTGCTAATGCATCACGTCTTTGAAAGGGCGATTGCTATTGCCGATGAAGTCGGTTGCCATGCCGTTTTGTTAGACGTTTTTTCGGATGGAGATACTAAATCCTTTAAACGTCGTAAATACTGGTACCAAGGATTCGGATTCCAAAGTTTCTCAAACAATGATGCCAAGATGTACCTGGCTCTCAAGGATATTCCAAGTCTAGTAGAAATCTAACCAATCATAAACATTTAGTGAAGTAAGCCTAAAGAATGGTGTACAGACCCAGAGTTCCACCAAATCAGTTATTTGAAATTGGCCGATACTTGGCGGAATTCTCCCTAATTGGGATATTTGCTAACGAAAAAGACAGCTGTATCAGCAGATTTAACCATGGTTTTGATATACTTAGTATTCCGATGTTCTCATAGTACAAGCACCAAAACTTGTGTTGAATTGAATTAAGATAGTTTTGATTATAGATTTCTTGCACATGTATCACCGATGGAATTTCAATATCCGATATGTTGCTTCTATAATGTCAATTTTTACGAATAGTCGACCATGCCTTCCAATCTTCTAATTAAGGGTAAAGATATAAATCTAGTCTTTGGAGGTGATCCCCTGTTTTCTGATATTTCATTTAATCTTCACGAAGGAGATAAAATATCGCTGGTTGGACGAAATGGCTGTGGGAAATCAACCTTATTCAAGGTGATCGCAGGTGATATTGAACAGGATATTGGTGAAATAGATAGCAAAAAGGGGCTCAGGATAGGCTACCTGGGCCAGGATGAAAACCTTGAAGAATATCGGACATTGGGGGATTTCGCATCAAACGGGTTGATCGAAAGTGAAAAATACTTAGCCGATGTTACTGCCCAGATATTGGGCTTTGATCCGTCTTCACCAGTTGAAGAATCATCTGGCGGAGAAAAACGAAAAGCAGCACTAGCACGGGTTTTTTCAAAAGAACACGATTTATATCTTTTGGATGAACCGACTAACCACTTGGATATCAGCGCAATTCTTTGGTTGGAGGAAACAATAAGAGCCTCTGCAAAGACTTTTGTCGTAATTAGTCATGACCGAACTCTTTTATCAAATATCGGGGGTAAGACCTTTTGGCTTGATCGAGGTAAATTGCGCATTTGTCCCTACGGGTTCGGAGGTTTTGAGGAATGGCAAGAGGAAATCCTTGCCCTTGAAAATACCCATCGAATCAAGTTGGATCGAAAGATAAAAACCGAAACACTCTGGTCAATCGAAGGAATTAGTGCTCGACGAAAAAGAAACCAGGGACGATTAAAGGCTTTAGCCAGATTAAGGGAGAAAAGAACTGAGTTTGCCAAAAGGGAAACAGCTTTTTCAGTAAATGTCAGCCAACCCAAAAGTGACAGCCAAATGATATTGGAAGCATTTGGTATCAAGAAAACTTTGGGCGGTAAAGAAATAATCAAGGATTTTTCATTACGGGTTTTGAAAGGCGACAGGATTGCAATTGTCGGTCCAAATGGTGCAGGCAAATCCACCTTGTTGAAATCTCTTACAAAGGAAATTGGTGTAGATAGAGGGAAAGTCAGGCTAGGATACAATTTTGATCTAGCCGCCATGTGGCAAGACAGAAGCCAAAAAAATTTGAAAATTAGTGTACAGGAGTTTCTTGTAGGGAAGGGAGCCAACTCTCGGGACCAACCGGATCAGGTGATGTTTCAGGGTAGGGGGCTTCATGTTGTTTCCTACCTTAGGCAGTTTCAATTCGAATATTGGAAAGCAAAATCTCCATTAAAATCGCTCTCGGGTGGTGAATTGGGAAGGTTGCTACTGGCCAGAATATTTTTGAGGGAAAGTAATTTCCTGGCTTTGGATGAACCCACGAATGATCTTGATGTTGAAACTTTGGATATGTTGAAGGAAACTCTTGCAAGTTACAAGGGAACCGTTGCTTTTGTATCACATGATCGAGATTTTATCGATAATGTTGCCAACATAACAATAGCCTATGAGGGTGATGGTAAGTGGCAAGCATATAGCGGAGGTTGGTCTGATTACTTGCTTCAGAAAAAGCAACCCGCCAGCAGTGGAAATTCTTTCTTCCCTGCGACTAAAATTCAGAAGAAACGGGACAATTATGTTTCAAAGCCCAATGACGGTAATATACTCACCTTTACAGAAAAGCACCGATTGGAAATCCTGCCTGATCTGATAGAAACCAAAGAAGCCAAGATCACAGAATTAACAAATCAACTTGATGATCCAACACTATATTCAACAGATTCCCACTTATTTGACCAGCTAACCCGTGACTTGGTTATGGAACAGGACTATTTGGTTTCCCTGGAAGAAGAATGGTATCACCTAGTGGGAAAACAAGAAGAGTAGGATCAACTAGCTGGTTAAGCCGGAAAACACCTTATAACCAAGCTGCTTACCTGCACTAGTTTCACAGTTGGCACCTGTATAAAATTTTGGTGCCGGGTTATAAGCAATTTAATCTTACTTATCCCAAGTAATGAAATGTTCAAGAATAAGGCCCAAATTAGCATAATTGGATTCCATTGCTTGGGTTAACATGACAATAATGTACTTTGTATCCTGGATAAAAATCTGGATTGGATATTTTTTATCGAATAGAAACTTCTACCGTTATCGTTTTCATTCATATGGACACGGCAAGAAAGTGTATAATTTCGCAATGGATTGTAAGAATATACTTCATCAAAACACAATTTTGAGTAATTATGCGTGAATTGATGCCTATTACTCCAAAGCTTCTAACTTGGGCACGAGATAGGGCAGGATATAGTCTAGAGGAGATTTCGGCGAAGAAAGACTTCAAGAAAATCAAATTGTGGGAGAATGGTGAGAAAGGACCCACCTATTCTCAGTTAGAAAAACTCGCCAAGGAATTCAGAGTACCCGTGGCAGTATTTTTTTTCCCTGAACCGCCTGAATTGCCACCTATTGATGAATCTTTCAGAACGCTTGAAGCTAAACAAATTAAGCAGATACCCCCCAGGATTAGACTATTGCTTCGAAAGGCCCTTGCTTTCCAGTTAAGTTTGCAGGAATTACACTTCGGAAGCAACCCAGCCGACAGATTAATAACAAAGGATCTTTCATTCCAGCCAACCGATAGTGTTGATAAAATCGCACGATCAGTTCGGAATTATCTGAATGTTTCTTTTGAAGATCAGTATAAGTGGAATAATTCTGATGAGGCATTTAAAAATTGGAGAAAGGTCCTTTTGGATGTTGGGGTTAATGTCTTCAAGGATTCATTTAGAAATGATGGGTATTCAGGATTTTGCCTCTTCCACCAGGAATTCCCATTAATTTATGTCAATAACTCGACTGCAAAAAACCGGCAGATTTTTACACTGTTCCATGAACTTTCTCATCTATTGTTTAAAACCAGCGGAGTGGATACTCCAAGGGACAGTTTTTTAGATGAACTGCCGACCAATAACAAGAAAATTGAAATCATCTGTAACAAAATGGCTGCTCAGTTTCTGGTACCAGACGATGAGTTTGACAAATCCATTAAGGGGATTGAACCAACTCAAGAAGCTTATAAGTTGTCCAAAAGGTTTTGTGTTAGCCGTGAATTAATCTTCCGAAAATTCCTTGATCGGGGACTTATCACCAAAGAACTTTACGATGAGAAGACCACAGAGTGGTCAAAGGAAACAGCCCCTAGTAAGGGTGGTGATCACTACAATAATAAAGTAACCTATCTGGGTACGGAATATATTACTCTGGCTTTCCAAAGATACTACCAGAATATAATCAGCGAAAATCAACTTGCTGAGTATCTTGATACAAATCCTAAAAATCTAAACCGCTTGGAAGAAAATATATTGTCGAGGGTTTTTTGAGTTACGTATTTGATACCAATGCATTCTCAGTACTCTTTAGCAGTTATTACAAGAATCGGTTTCCTTCACTCTGGATAAAATTTGATAGGCTGGTGATTAGTGGCGACATTACATCAACCAGGGAAGTTCTGGAAGAAATTAATGTCAGTCCTGTTCCAGAGATGGTTGAATGGGCCTCGAATCATAAAGGATTATTTCCTACTCCTACAAAAGAGGAAGCAATATTTGTTAGAACTATATTTCAGCACGAACATTTCCAGCAGATAATTGAAAAAAAGAAACTTCTGAAAGGTGGAAGAAATGCCGATCCATTCATTATCGCTAGGGCAAAAATCTTAAAATTTACAGTGATAACAATGGAAAAAGAAAGAGACAATGGTGCTAAAATCCCGAATATTTGTAGACGTTTTGACATCCCATGTAATTCACTCGAAAGATTTATGGAGTTGGAAGGCTGGGAATTCTGAACATATCAATTTTGCCGTGGGGGAATAAATTTTGATATGATGTGATCATATCACAAATTGTTTCATTGGCATCTGATCATGCACCAAATAATATTGAGATAATTTCCGAGAACTAATTTGTAAATTTTACATTGGTTGAATAAAAATATTTTGGTTTTGACTGCCCCTAGATATCAAGATTCGAAGCAAAGGAAGCTTTTTCTTGAATAAACATGAACCTTTCCTCGGCCTTACGTCCCATCAAGCGTGAAATCAGATTATCCGTATCATCATCTTCATCTCTGGTAACAGAAACCCTTAGCAATGTTCGGGAATCTGGATTCATGGTAGTATTTTTCAAATCCTTGGCATCCATTTCTCCCAAGCCCTTGAATCTGGAAACCCTGACTTGACCTCGTCCACCCAAGCCTTTTTGAATCAATTCTTCCTTTGTTCTTTCATCCAAGGCATAAACTTTGGCTGGTCCTTGCGTAATACGGTACAAAGGAGGGCAAGCAAGGTAAAGATGCCCATTTTCAACGATGGGCTTCATTTGTGAATAGAAGAAGGTCATTAACAGAGAAGCTATATGGGCTCCATCAACATCTGCATCAGTCATGATAATGATCCTGTCATAACGCAGATCTTCCAACTTGAAGTTGCTGCCCATTTCTACACCCAGTGCCTGACATATGTCCTTGATTTCATTATTGGTTGTGATCTTTGATGAAGAGGCTCCCAATACATTCAAAATTTTGCCTCTTAAAGGTAGCAGGGCTTGGGTATTTCTGTCCCTGGCCATTTTTGCTGACCCCCCGGCAGAATCACCTTCGACAAGAAAAATTTCAGAGTTTTCGGGATCAGTACACGAACAATCAACCAATTTTCCAGGCAATCGCAGTTTGTTGATAGCAGTTTTACGACTGGCAATTTTGGCTTTCTTTCTTCGAATTCTTTCATCAGCCCTTAGGGTTACCAAATCAATCAACTGGTTGGAAACCTTAGGGTTACCTACCAACCAGTTTTCGAAATGATCTTTGACAGAATTTTCAACTAACCGTTGGGCTCCCGAGGTTACAAGCCTTTCTTTTGTTTGGCCCGAAAATCTAGGTTCTTGAATGAAACAAGACAACAAGGAACATCCATTGGATTGAACGTCCTCTTTGATAATTTGTTCGATTTGTTTGTTTCCAATTATACCGCCATAGGTTTTCAGACCTTTCAGGATGGCAGTCCAGAAACCTGATTCGTGGGTACCACCCAATGTTGTTGGAATAGTATTACAAAAGGAATGACTATACCCATCCAGGTAGGGGCCCCAATTTAAGGCCCATTCAACTGCACCTACCGATTTCTTGCCAAACTTTTCTGTAAAATCCACTCGACCGACAAAGTGTTGGTCGGAGAGCAATTCCGAGCCATTAGTAGTTTCCGATAAAAAGTCTGACAAGCCCCCAGGGAAATGAAAAATTGCTTTGGGGGGAATATCGGTAGTATTGATATTACAAACCCAGGTAATCTTGACTCCGGAGAATAGGAAAGCTTTGGCACGCGCTAACTTGAAAATTAAGGCAGGTTTCAATTTTATCCTGTCACCAAATATCTCGTTATCAGGTAAGAATCTTACGGAAGTCCCTCTGCGGTTGAATATCTTGCCAGTATGGTTGAGCTCATTGGTAGGTATACCTCTTGAGAAACTTTGCGTGTACAGTTCCTGATTACGGGCAATTTCCACTTCCATATACTTGGATAGAGCATTAACCACCGAAATTCCAACCCCATGGAGGCCACCAGAGGTGGTATAAATCTTGTTGGAGAATTTACCACCGGCATGGAGAGTGGTCAGTATTACTTCCAAAGCTGATTTTTCTGGAAATTTCGGGTGAGGATCAATTGGGATTCCCCGGCCGTTATCCCGGATAGTTAAACTGTAATCGTCGTGGAATTCAATATCAATTCGATCAGCAAAACCCGCAACGGCCTCATCCATTGCATTGTCAATGATCTCGGCGGCCAAATGATGAAGGGATTTCTCATCAGTACCGCCTATATACATCCCAGGATGACGTCTTACCGGAGTTAGACCCTCAAGGACTTCAATATCTTCAGCACTGTAAGAATTATCTTCAGGTTGGAATTGTGAAAATAAATCCATTTTTCTGCTCAATTAGTTTTCTTACTACTATATATAGTAAATATTGCAGGGAAAATGCAATATATTGTATCGTTTGACAAAAATAATGATGTGGATAACTCTGGAATTTGAGATTTTCTCAATTTATCATTCTCTTGGTAGAAATTATTTTCCTAACCTTGGATAATTGGAGATTATCCTTCTAATTTCAAACAAAAGAATATCTTGCTTATAAACCAGATTTCTTGGTTTATTTTTCTAACCATGGAAACATGAAATCATCCGATTAATGAAAACGCTTGTCCAGTATTTTTTTTCCAGTAAGAAAATGGAAGCCTTTCGAGCCACTTTGGTTCTAGCAGTCCCCCTTATCGGGAGCAACATAGCTCAATCTGCCAAGCATTTAACAGATACTATTATGCTCGGCTGGTATGGCGTTGACGCTCTTGCCGCAGTAGTATTGGGGGCAACTATTTTTGTCTTACTGTTGATTATTGGCTCGGGATTTTCCGTGGCCGTCATTTCCCTTGCTTCCAATGCTCAAGGAAGTCATAAATCCTGGATGGTACGCCGATACATAAGAATGGGATGTTGGATTACCATGCTCTATTGTTTCTTCATGTTATTACCCATGTGGTATTCAGTTCCCATTTTTTTGCTTATGGGGCAGGATCCAGCAATTTCGGAACTTGGTGGAGATTATCTTCGATTCGCCATGTGGGGAATATTTCCAGCCCTAATCTTGATGGTATTCAAGGCTTTTTTCCTGGCCCTGTTTAGGCCAAGGATAATTTTGATCTCAACACTGTCGGGGACAATCTTCAACATTTTTGCCAATTATCTACTGATATTTGGAAATTTTGGTTTCCCGGAGTTGGGGGTAAAGGGAGCTGCTATTGCTTCAACCATGTCTCATACCTTAGCCCTTGTGGTGATGCTGGCATACTTAGTCAGGAAAAGGGATTTCCTGCCCTATAAATTGCTTTCAAATTTCTTTTCCTTTCACAAGGCGAGTTTAAAAGAAATTTTTATTCTTGGCTGGCCAATTTGTGCTGGTATGATTGCCGAGGCCTCATTCTTTTCTGGAGCTGCCATCATGATGGGTTGGATAAACACCGCTTCTTTGGCGGCTCACGGTATTGTGATTGAAATATGTGCTTTGGTTTTCATGATATACTATGGGTTATCCTATGCCGGTACCACCCAGATCAGTATTGCCTTGGGAAAAAATGATCTTGCGGAAATAAAATCCATATCTGCTACTATATTCCAGTTAAATCTACTCGCAGCCTGTGTTGTGGTTTCTATCTTTATTCTATTTCCCGAATCACTGATTTCCGTTTTTCTTAAAGAGGATACCCATGAGGCCAGGGAAGTAATGACCATCGGAGTAAAGATCCTACTGTTAGCCGCTTTCTTCCAATTGTTTGATGCTTTTCAAGCTGTTCTGCTTGGCTTCTTGAGGGGATTAAAGGATACCTTGACACCCATGATCATCGCTGCAATCAGTTATTGGATTGTCGGGTTGCCCTCCAGTTATTTACTGGCATTTACCTTCGGTCTTGAAGGGGAGGGAGTTTATTATGGTTTTATTATTGGGTTGGGGTTTGCGTCCATCTTGTTCTATTTCCGATTCAGGGGGAAACTGTCCAAGTTAAGCAAGGAACCTTCGTAAAATAGGAAAAGGTAGTAGGAAGTGGTGAAACAAGTAATTCCACCACTTCAAATGAGTATTTAGGCGGAATAGTACATTTGGTATTCAACAGGGTGTGGTGTATGTTCAAAACTATATACCTCTTCCCATTTCAACTCACTATAGCCCTCAATCTGGTCTTTCGTGAAAACATCACCGGCCAGAAGATAGTCCATATCCTCATTCAATGAATTCAAAGCTTCCCGCAAGGAGGAGCAGACAGTAGGTATTCCCTGCAATTCCTCGGGAGGAAGATCATAAAGATTTTTATCCATTGCTTCACCAGGATGGGTTCTGTTCAAAATTCCATCAACCCCGGCCATCATCAAAGCTGCAAAGCAAAGATATGGATTGGCCATTGGGTCAGGGAATCGGGCCTCAACTCTTTTGGCCTTTGGGTTTTCAGTCCATGGAATTCGTATACAGCCAGATCTGTTCCGGGCTGAATAAGCCCTTAGTACTGGGGCTTCAAATCCAGGAATTAACCTTTTGTAGGAATTGGTTGTAGGGTTGGTAAAAGCATTCAGTGATTTGGCATGCTTTAACAGGCCTCCAATAAACCACAAACCCTCATCGCTGAGGTCGGCATATCGGTCACCAGAAAACAAGGGTGCATCATCTTTCCATATGGAAATGTTAACATGCATTCCAGTGCCGTTATCGCCCGCGATTGGTTTTGGCATAAATGTTGCTGATTTCCCATAGAAATCAGCGACATTCTGAACCACATATTTGTACTTCTGCAACTGATCACCCTGATCGGTGAGAGAGGAATAAATCAATCCCAGCTCATGTTGGCTTGCCGCAACTTCGTGATGGTGCTTATCGACTTTCATACCTATGTTCTTCATGGTAGAAAGCATCTCTGAACGAATATTCTGAGCCGAATCAGTTGGATTAACAGGGAAATAGCCGCCTTTTACCAATGGTCTAAAACCGGTATTTCCAGTAGGATATTTGGTATCACTGTTCCAAGGGGAATCAACGGCGTCAACCTCAAAGGAAACTTTATGCATTTCATTGCTGAAACGGACATCATCAAATAGGAAAAACTCTGCTTCAGGCCCAAAAAAGGCAACATCACCTACTCTTGAATTCTTTAGAAATGCCTCAGCCTTCTCTGCTGTACTTCTTGGGTCGCGGTCGTAAGGTTCGCCGGTATCAGGTTCAACCACTGAACAATGAAGGCATAAAGTTCTTTCGGAATAAAAGGGGTCAATATAGTTGGAATTAAGATCCGGCATAAGTTTCATGTCCGAAGCTTCAATTGATTTCCAACCGGCAATTGACGAACCATCAAACATCATTCCTTCATTCAGGAATTCTTCATCAACTTGGTCAGCAATTATTGTAACATGCTGAAGTTTCCCCCTCGGGTCGGTAAATCGAAGATCAACAAAATCAATTTCTTCATCTCCGATCATAGACATAATTTCTTCATTGGAACTCACTAGTTTCTCCTCTCGCAATTTATCCAATAATTAATTTAAAGGGCTTCATCACCTGATTCACCCGTTCGAATCCTGATTGCCTGTTCAACGTTGGAAACAAATATCTTTCCATCGCCAATTTTATCCGTACTGGCAGTTGAAAGTATCGCTTCTACCGCACTATCAAGCAGGTCGTCAGGTAATATAATTTCTAACTTGACCTTAGGAAGAAAGTCCACAACATATTCTGCACCTCGATAAAGTTCAGTATGTCCCTTTTGTCTACCAAAACCTTTAACTTCAATGACAGTCAACCCCTGAACTCCAACATCCTGGAGGGCCTCTTTTACTTCGTCCAATTTGAACGGTTTTACAACAGCTTCAATTTTTTTCATTCTAATAGTCCTATTTGACAACAAGAATAGGTAAACACCTTATTCTCCTAGGCAGTTTTTGTGGAAATCTTTGTGTTCGGTAGGATTTCGCATTAAATTGTCAATGTTTTCCGGGTAAATCAACCGAAACTAGACGTTCTAAGAATACAAATAATTCTTAAAAGTTCAACAATTTCCTCATAACTGTGTAATTGATGCAATTTTCCTACAATGGCAAAACCAAAAGAAGTCCTTAGGTTCTGTTCATTCAATTGGAAAAATACCTCTCAATTAATAATATTAACAATTCACTGCTTTCAAGGTTTCAAGTTGTTAAATCATAAAATAGATTAAATTTCATGCAATCAATTTGCTCCACCGAAGAAATCCAGGAAATTGAAAATTTACAAATTCAGGGATCTGATCAGGTTGCAATAGACCTGATGGAAACTGCCGGAAGAAAAGCCGCTGAAGCAATAATAAAGTGGAAAGAGAAAGTTAGAATACCTGGCCAAAACCATTACCATGTTTTGTGCGGACCAGGCAACAATGGTGGAGATGGGTTTGTTATAGCTAGGACACTTGTTGAAATGGGTGAAAAAATTTCCTCTTGGGAATTGATCGACTCACCTAACAGATCAGCACCATCGGCATTAATGCGATCAAAGTGGCTTCAAAAAGGTTCAATTTCGCCTTTGGAAGATTTCCAGAGGGCTACCTTATCGGAAGGTGATATTGTTGTTGATGCCCTGTTTGGTATCGGGTTGACCAGACCGCTAGATGAAAAATGTTCCAAAATAATTGAAGGAATTCCTTCCCACATAACAATAATTGCCATTGATATCCTATCGGGGTTAGATTCAAGTACGGGGAGTTTATTGTCCTCAAGTGAGCTATCAAGTTATGAAGCTACCCTAACCCTGACATTCCAAATGCCAAAGTGGGGTCATTATTTAAAAGAAGGAGCTGAAAGGTCAGGTACCATAGAGTTTATTTCAATTGGGTTGGATGAAGGCTTGAAGAAATTCTCTACTATTCATCCCCCTCTTGTTGAATTAGTTGAAACCCAACCACCAGAATTTATAGGTCTTTTGGATAAAAAGGGCTCATATCACAAGTATGATCATGGGCATTCGCTTATTCTTTCGGGTCCACCTGGAAAAATGGGAGCTGCTGAATTGGCTGGTATTTCAGCTCTCCGGGTAGGTTCTGGTTTGGTGACCATGGGGTTGCCCAAAGAAGCATTTTTTAACCATACCTTCAAGGTTAGTGCCTTAATGGCAACCAAAATCAATAAGCCCCAGGATATGTTGGATTGCCTATCTGATAAAAGGATAAATGCCATATGTCTTGGACCTGGGTTAGGTATCGGCAAGCAAACCAGGGAATATGCTATCGTGGCATTAAAATCCGGGCAGAAAGCGGTTCTTGATGCTGATGTTCTTACTTCGTTTCAAGAGAATCCAGATGTCCTTTATAAAAATCTTCATAGTAGAACAGTGATAACACCACATTTCGGAGAGTTTGCCAGAATTTTTCCTGATTTGGCAACGAAAATCAAGGGAGACAAATTATCTGTCATCAGGGCAGTCCAAAAGGCTAGTACCATATCTGGAGCAGTTGTCCTTTTGAAGGGGCGGCAAACGGTTATCGCTTCACCAGATGGGCACACATATCTAGTCAATGGAGCTAAATTTGAAAACTCTCCATGGCTGGCAACAGGAGGTTCTGGGGATGTATTGGCTGGAATGATAACAGGTTTGATGGCCAGAAATATACCCCCATTAAAATGTGCACTTCTTTCTGTTTATATTCACCTTCATGCAGTCAGAATATTTGGTCCAGGATTGATTGCAGATGACCTTCCAAAATTGATTCCAAAAGTTTTAAACAAGTTTCTATTGAACTGATAGCTTATTTTGAGGTTTGTGGACTGTAATGAAATAATTTATTGGATGACCATACCACCGTCTATCATTAGCAACTGACCGGTCATGTAGTCGGATTCAGGGCTAGCAAGGAATCCGGCTGTTCCAATCACATCTTCAGGATAAGAATAACGTTTCATAAGGATCATGGTTTCTGCAAGGGTATCCATAGATTCACCTTCCTTCTCAAATTTACCGATTGAAACTAGATCTTTGTCAAGCTGTTCCCAAAGTTCCGTTCGAACTACACCTGGACCGTAACCGTTGACTGTGATGTTGTGGTCCACCAGTGCTTTTGCACCACCGTTGATCATGGCAAGCACGGCATGTTTAGAGCAAGAATAGGGAACCACATCGTCGAAAGCTTGGCGACTCAAAATCGAGCCGACGTTAATGATTTTATATGGGCCGTTCTCCTTGCCTTGCTTGATCATGGCTTTGGCTGCTTCTTGCATGCCAATCAGTACACCAAGTGCATTGACCTTCATGATTAAGTCCCAATTTTCTTCGGTTACGTCAAGGAACATCATAGGTTTGTTTATGCCGGCATTGTTCAGCATAACGTTGATGGAGCCAAAGGACTCAACCGTTTGGTTAACAGCGGCTTTCATGTCGGATCGCTTCGTTACATCCAACTTTACAGCAACCGCAGAACCACCTGCATTTTCGATGTTGGTTGCCACATTTTGACAACCTTCCAAATTGATATCCCCAAGGCAAACTTTAGCACCTTGAGCGGCATAGAATTCGGCTATAGCGGCACCCATTCCTTGAGCAGCACCAGTAATAAGTACATGTTTTCCGTTAAGGCGTGTCTTGTGAATATTCAAAACTTTTCTCCAATACTTGAATTGCGCTTTTTATTCTGTGAATACAGCAAATAAATTTATAAAAAATCCAAAAATAACCCAATTTGGATAAAAATTATCCATATTAGATAAAATAGCAATATCTATTCCTGACTTCTTAATTTAGAGTTCCAATTGGTGCGGTAAGTTGCACCACGATTTAATTTTAATGGGGAAACAAATCATGTCAAAAAATAAATTGTCACTAATGCTAGTGATAGTGGCTGGTCTAACAATGGGATTAATTAGCGGCCCGTCCTACGCGGCAGATAAAGGCACAATCATTTCATTCAACGGACCAGCTGGTGAAGCTTATATCGGTCGATTCATCAAGGGTATCAAGGAAACTGCTGCCCTTAAGGGATTTGACATTAAGGTATTCGAGAATCAGTTTAATCAGGCCGAACAGGACCAGCAGGTTCAGCAGGTTTTGGCAGCCGGTCAGTTACCTGATGTATTTATTTGGTGGCCATCAGATGCAACAGCAGGCCTTGGGTCTCTACGTGCCTTGGCAAAAACGGGTGTACCAGTACTAAAAATCAACCAATTGCCCAACGATCAAGATAGGGAATATATTTTCGGATATGCTGGTCCTGACGACAGGTTGCGTGCCCGTAACGCTGGTTACATGATGCGGGAGGCCGCAGCACGCAAAATGGCCGATGGCGGTGAGGGTTTCAACGTACTTGTTCTTTCCTATCCGCACTCTTATGGAGGATATGGCCTATCCATCAATGCATTCAATGATGCAATTGCCGGATCACCCTTGAATATCATAGGTGATATCGGTGAAGGTTTCGGACAGGCTAACGGCTACAAAGGTGCGGCGAAGTTGATTGCGGCGAACCGCGACCAAGGTATTCACTTCGTATACGGTATGGACGACGCTATTCTTACAGGTGGATTACAGGCCTTTGAAGAAGCTGGATATGTAATGGGTGAGGACGTAATAGCAGTTGGAACTGTCTGCAACGGTGACAAGCAGTTGATTGAGGAAGGCAAGCAATTCGGTACGACCCTACAATCTCCTTTACATGAGGGGCAACTTGCGATCAAGATGGTAGAGGAATATCTTGATACAGGTGAGCTGGCGAATTACATCAACTTCACACCGAACCCAGCAGTAACATTGGATAATCTTGAAACCGTAGCACTCCGCGGATACGATGGTAAGCTCTATGGTATTGATGAACTTTGTTCTGGTGCTTGGGGAGGATAACGCAGGCCACAACCTAAACAAACTTGGGGGGGTGGTAATTTACCACCCCCTTATGCATAATATACATCAATAAACTTATTTGCAGTGGTTTTAACAGAGAATTCATGTGTTGCTCAGACTTTCGTCTATAAGCCGGTCCTTTGGGGCGATTCAGGCTCTTAAAAATGCCGATTTTGAAATTGGTGAGTC
Organism: Paracoccaceae bacterium; assembly: GCA_963668325.1. GTDB lineage: Bacteria > Pseudomonadota > Alphaproteobacteria > Rhodobacterales > Rhodobacteraceae > MPNP01. The sequence goes on along the minus strand of OY764222.1, from coordinate 2,850,393 downwards.
CGAAGTCATGGGCCTGGTTGGCGAAAACGGTGCAGGCAAATCGACACTCGTTAAGATTATTGGAGGATTTGATGATGGATATTCTGGGGAATACACCTTGGATGGTGAATCGGTCCGGTTTCCAAATCCTTCGCGGGCCGAAAAAGCAGGAATAGCTATCGCCCAGCAGGAACTAAGTCTAATTCCTGCCATGTCTGTCGCCGAAAATATTTTTCTAGTAGGTGATAGTGTCCCATTGTTCGCAACAAAAAAGGCCTTGGCATCTCGTGCCAAACCGTACCTGGAGGAGGTCGGCCTTGGTGCTGTTGATCCATCAATAGCTATCAACCGGCTTTCAGTCGGTGAACAACAACTTGTAGAAGTAGCAAGTTTGTTAGCACACGATCCCAGAGTGTTAATATTGGATGAACCAACGGCAGCACTTGGCGAAACCGATAGTATACGTATCCTTGAAATGGTAGAAAGACTTGCGGCAAACGGTAAGTCAATCATATACGTCAGCCATAGACTTGACGAGATCTTCAAGATTTGCCACCGGATAATCGTCCTCAGGGATGGGATGAGCCAGGAACCCCGTAAAGCTTCGGAGTTAGACGTACATTCTCTAGTTGAATCTATGCTTGGACGTGAGTTACAAAACATGTTTCCTGAAAGAGCAGAGTTACAGCGAAACAAGCCATTGTTGGAAGTGTGTGGTTTGTGGTCGGATGCCACAGTCGAACCTTTCAGCTTTAAAGTTTATCCTGGTGAAATTCTTGGTCTCGCAGGTCAGCTCGGTAGTGGTTCTGGGGACATACTATCGGCCATCGGAGGAGCCAGCGGTACACGCGAGGGATATATTAAGTTCCAAGGCAAGGAGTTTTTACCTAGCTCCCCGAAGGAAGCCATAGAGGCTGGAATTTCCTATTGTTCCGACGATCGCAAATTTGATGGCTTGTTCCTTGGCCGGCCAATCAAGGAGAATCTTTCCTCGCCAGCTCTAGGTAGAATTTCAACTTTCGGCTTTCTAAAGCACAGGTCAGAAGAAAAAATGGCCTTGGGAAATGCTAAAAAATTCACAATTGATGTAGCACGCATGGGTACTGAGGCGGGTTTGCTGTCAGGTGGTAACCAGCAAAAAGTTGCCTTGGGAAAATGGCTTTCGATTGAACCGGACATTATTTTGGTCAATGAGCCAACACGTGGAGTGGATGTCGGTGCAAGAGCCGAAATCTATGGAAAACTTCGTGAATTTGCCGATGAAGGAAAGGCAGTTGTATTCGCGTCAACAGACATCCAAGAGGTCACAGGGTTGTCAGACCGCATCATCACTTTCTATAGAGGAATGCAAATCGGGGAGATTCCTCTCAAAAATATTTCTGCTGCGACAGTTCTTGAACAGATCACTCATCCGTTTAAGGACCACCAAGAGGCCAAGAAAGCATGAGTAATAATTTATTTGTGGATGCACGAGATACTGGCATGGGCTTTGTTGATCGACTTGTCCGCGATTACTCAGTTTTGGTGGTTTGCCTAATTGGATTGTTTCTAGCTGTTTTCATTATTGGTATGGCAACAGCTCCAAATTTTTTAACATTTTTTAATTTTAAAACAATCATTCGAGACGCGGCTCTAGTAGGAATTATGGCCATTGGACTAACGTTTGTAACATTGTCAGGAAATTTCTTTCTTCTTTCCATGAAGGAGACAGCAGCTCTTTCTATTATTTGCTTTGCAACTTCCATGTCTGCCGGCTATGGTTTTGAGATTTCGTTTCTACTCACCATAGGGATAGCTATCGTTGTTGGGGCAGCCCAAGGGTCATTGATCGGTCTTGGGGGAAATCCCATTGTAGTAACTCTTGGTGCGGCTGGTCTGCTATTTGGACTTGGTTCCTGGTGGAGTGACAATCTGGTGGTTTCATTTCGAAGGCCTCACGGTGCAGAATGGCTCGGTACTGGATCTTTTTTAGGTTTGCCGAATATCACAATTGCGTTTATCTTGATCGCGATTACTGCCGAATATGTGCTTCGATATACGAATTTCGGTAGACAGGTCTATTTGATTGGAGCAAATAGGGCTGCGGGGCGAGCTACGGGGCACGAAAATTTTGCCATGGCGATCAAAGTTTGCATAATTGCATCAGTTTGCTCTGCCTTCGTAGCAATAGCTTTTTCGGCACAGGTATCTAGTGCACATGTCAATTATTTTTCTTCAGAATTCGGCTCATCCGGTGATATGACAATAATGGTTATCGCTACTGTTATGGTCGGAGGTAATTCGATCATGGGTGGGTTCGGTTCCACCCTTCGAACCAGTTTGGGTGCGATATTTATATCCACTGTAGACAACATGATGGTGCTGCATGGTTTCAACAGCGGGCCAAGAGTTTTGGCGGTTGGACTTATGATTGTATTTTCCATTATTGTTTTTGCACTTGTCCGTCGTGGGTCTAGAGCGCAGGAATAGGAGTCCAGAAAGTTGAATAAAATAAAAAATTGGGTTGTCGAAAACCACGATTTGGCATTTGCGATTCTTCTCGCAGTCTGCGTCTATGGTTATTTTGCCTTTACCAACGACTTGTTTGCAACACATAGGACAACCTTTGCAATCATGGAACGGTTTGCTGTGCTTGGTCTAGTTGGACTGGCGCTCACCTTATGCATAATCGCCGGCGAGATTGATCTTTCAATTGGCTCTAATGCTGCCCTGGCTGCGGTGATAGCAGTAAGATTTACAGACAGCCTTGGTGCGGTGCCGGCGCTATTGATTGCCGTTGCAGTTTCAACTTCAATTGGAATCATCCAAGGTTACTTTATCGCCTATCTTCGTGTTCGGGCAATCGTACTCACTGTGGGTACGTTAATGCTGCTGCGGGGAGTAGCATTGTTTGCAGCTGAGGAAAAAACCGTGATGTTGACTGATTTTAGAGTACCAGATTTCATTACGACAAAGATGTTCGGTTACTTTTCTCCAGCAAGTATCCTAGTGATTATCATGTTTGTTCTCGTCGCTATTTTTATGAATTATACAAGATTCGGACGCGAAATTTATGCAATTGGTGGTGCTCGAAAAGAAGCTCTTGCCGCAGGGATAAACTTGAAGAGGCCAATGATAATTGTGTTTGCAATTTCTGGATTATGTGCAGGCCTTGGTGGGGTAATTATCGGTCTTAGATCGGGTACCGCACAAGCTCTTGGTCTGCAGTATCTTCTTCTTGCTGGAACAGTAGCGGCATTTATTGGTGGAGTATCAATTCTGGGTGGAAAAGGCGGCGTTATCGGTGCGGCAATAGGTACGTTAACGGTCAACTTCTTAAATACGGGTCTCGTGTTTAATGTCACCCCTGCCTTTATGGTACAACTCTATCTCGGAGTTTTGTTAATGATCGTGATCATGTTTCAAACCGGAAGTAGAATTTTCGATGGGAATCAGCGCCGAAAACAAATTCTAGCGGATGTAGATGCTAGGCGTGGCCCCTTGCTAGCACGTCGACAGACAGGGCCTCCTTGACCTTCATCTTAAATGACACGAAAACGGCAGTTATTTTCAAGGTGAAATCAGATATTTTCTATTTCAGAGGAATCGATTACACTGAGAAAGAAATAGTCGCTTGAAAATCGTATTTACTCAATCATTCCGTAGTCCAGTATTCAATGCATTATAGGAAAAAGCCGGAAGGTCCCTACGAAACAGAAGACAGGCGTTGGCAACCTGACGTTCCCAGCAAAGAAATTTCACAATTGTTGGATTTCATTGATCAGTTGCAGAATGAAGCTGAATTATCTCTTTCGCTAAAGACTGGTTACAGCGAGTTGCGGATTCTCACAGAACTCATGCGAAACCATATCAGCGGGAAAATGTCCACAAGCAGCTCCCTGGTTTGGGTTTCTGGGATGTCCTATGGAACAGCCAAACGAGCCCTTGCAAAAATTGAAGATCGTGGTTTGATAGTACGTCGACCAAAAACAACCACAGGGAAATCTTTTTCTCTTCACCCATCCCCCAAACTTATTCAGGAATGGCAAGAATTTACTCGCCGGACACGGTCACTTTTCGGAGGACTTGTCGACCCAGTAGGTAGTACTGAAGGCCGCCTTGGCGAGTATTACTATGGTGCTTCTTATGCTGGAAGTAACACTCTACCCCCACTTTCAGTCTTTAATGCAAAACTTCCGATTCGCGGCGAGCTAAAGTTACTGGTACATGCAGACCCGACTTTTATGGCCATGCACGCTTTAAAAAAGCAACTTGAAACAATTTTCGGTGTTAGAATTTGGAGTCGGGCACTTTCCATTGATCGCCTTCGAGAAGAAATCCTGAACAATGCAAAAGCACGAGTTTCACGATACGATATCATTGCCTGTGATCTGCCTTGGTTTGGAGAAATGGCAGAGGCAGGCCGATTTCTTCCAGTGGATTCCTTCGTTGATGCAAGCGACCTTGATCTTTCGGATTTTCATTCAGTAGCTTTAGCAAGCACCCGTTACCAAGGTAGGCAGTACGGAATTCCTGTTCAAACAACACCAGAATTGCTGGTCTGCAGGCGAGATTTGCTTGAGGAAAAAGGTTTGAAACCACCACGTACCATCACTGATACAATATCTACTGCAAAAGCTTTGCACGATCCCTTCAGGGGTGTTGCAGGTATTGCTTGGAATGCCGCTCGTGGCACGCCGCTAGGCCATTCATTTTTATTTATTGTTGCAGCTTTAGGTCAACCGGTTCTAGACCTACGAAGAATAGAAGGTGGGTTCGATTGTGAAAACGTTGAAGGGCATTGTTTCCGGCCAAAATTTGATTCTCTTGAAGCAAGAGAAGCGGCAGAATATTTTTTAGAATTGCTAGATGTATCACCAAATGGGATATTAAATATGTCCTGGTACGAGCGAGCCCGCTGTTTTGCGGATGGAAAAGCTGCATTGGCCTATTCTGCAACGCTATTGGCACCATTGTTTGAACTCGACAAAAGATCAAAAGCTTATAATAATACTGAATATATGCCTCATCCCGTTGGTACCAATGGACGCCCCATAGCTCCCGTTGGTGGTTATGCACTTGCAATACCATCGAATATCGCTCCTGAAAGAATCGATGCTGCATGGGATGCTCTAGCTACATTGACTTCACCCCAAGCCATAAAGCTATATATCGAAAATGGTAGTTTGGTAAGCCCCAGATTCAGCGTTAGCAGCGACCCAGAAGTACAGCGAATATCACCCCTGATTACCATTGTTGATAAAATGGCCCGTGAAGGAGTGCTACAAGTATGGCCACGTCCATCGGTCCCAGAAATCGTAAATATCATCGACATAGCAGGGGAAGAAATGCACGACATGCTTCTTGGACAAAAAACCATATCCGCAGCTTTAAGTGATGCCCAAAATCGTGCTGATGCCTTAATGCGTGCCCGCGGTCACTACTAACCGAAATTACTCTGATAGTTAAGAAAAAAATTGGGATTGAGTTTATATAATTTGGTAACTACTCAGGTAGTATCAGTGGCAGATTAGTAAAGTCTCATCTATTGGGCGGGTTATTCAGATATAAATACTAATTCAATAGGGTGGATTTACATTGGTAAGTGATTGAATAAACTCCATTAAACACCTAATTTCAACTTCCTGAAACAAATCATATACATCAGTATTCAAAGTCAATTTTTGAAGGGATTTGGAATTCCAATTTAAGGTAGTAATTTTTTCGCAGGTGTTTCCAGTCTAGCAATATGCGGGTGTGGCGGAAATGGTAGACGCACCAGATTTAGGATCTGGCGCTTTAATGCGTGGGGGTTCAAGTCCCTCCACCCGCACCAATTTTGTAATGAAAGTTATCAAAGATGGCAGAGAGTCAAATCGTCAACCAAGAATATTCTGAAGAGCCTCAGATCCAGATGACTGAGGAAGGATTCAGTAGAAATATCCAGTTTGAGATTTCCAGGGCATTACTCAATAGAAAACTATCAGAGGAAATCAAACAATATAAGGACCAAGTCAATGTTCCAGGGTTTCGAAAGGGTAAAGCTCCCATAAATGTTATTATTAATCGCCTTCCTGAAGAAGAAACCCTTGACTTCCTGCGAAGGATTGTAAAGGACAAAATAGACAATCATCTAAGTGAATCTGACAAGATTGTTTTGGGTGCCCCAAATGTAAAAACTGATTTTTCTGACAAGGACGGGATAGTCGCCAAGGTAAAAGTAAACTACGAGGTTTGTCCAGATATCCCGGATATTGATTTTTCCCAATATAATCTTGTCAAGTTCATCCCTCAGGACCGGACCCAACTTCTTGAACAAATCAGGGAAGATTTTCTGAGTGCAAATCCCGAAAGGGTTCCGCAGGAAAGCGGATATAAAGCTGAAAATGGAGATTTCATGAAGGTGGACCTAACCGTGGATGCACCTGAAACAACTGCCGATGGTTTCGTGGATAGGGGTAGAGAACTACTTGTAGAAGAAAATTCAAACATTTTTGGGGAAAGATTTAATTCCATTGGTTGGGAGTTGGATGAGGAATTCACTGTTGATGCCAGATTACCATCCTTTTATGAGAATTATGAGTTTGCCGGCCACCCTTGTAAGTTTCATTTCAAAGTACTCGAAATATTTAAAAACAAAATACTGGATGAGCCCACCCTGGAAATGGTCAAAAAATTTGGTTTCAGTTCAGTAGAGGAGTTGGATGAAGTACTTTTGGAAAGGAAGTTACAACAGTTTGAAAGTATTTCTACCAATATATTGCGAAAGCAGTTTGCCTATACCATGAAAGAAGAATTGAGCTTTGATGTTCCCAATAAAGTTCTGAACACAACGATGGAGGATATCTGGCATGAGAGGAAATTAGCTTCAGCCCAAAAAGACGAAGACAATCCTGTCGAAGCAAACCAGGAGGTGGAACAAAATGATAATGGTTCTGCCGAAACGGATATAGAAGACACTATTGAAGTTGATTGGACAACAGTCAAACCAGATGAAGTAGCCGAAATTAAAACCCTTGCTACGAAAGGGGTTAGGTATTTGATACTTCTCAAAGATCTAGCAAAAAAGGAAAATATCAAAACGACCAGAGAAGAAATTCTAGATGATTGGTCTCTGTATCTTTCGAGGAATTATAAGTCAGATGTTTATGACCCGAATAGGGATAGAAGCAAATTAAAGTTCGAGGACATTCCTGAGATATTTGTAATTAATTCACAACACAGAATTACTTTATCCAAAGTAGAAACCTTTATTTTGGATAAGGTCGGAGCCACCGAAAGGAAAATTAGTTTTAAAAAGCTAATGGAACTAAGAGAAAAGGAGACTTTCGAAAATTTCCAGGAATTTTTGAACTCAAATGATTTGGTTCAGGAAGGCGAAGTTAGTTAGAATTAACTAAAAAAGAGAGGCAGATGGCATGGAACGATTAATGAATGCATTAATACCTACAGTAGATGAACAAACTCCCAGAGGAGAAAAAAGGTATGATATTTTCTCCAAACTATTGAAGGAGAGAATAGTATTTGTATGTGGTGAGATAACCGAGGAAGTATCAACGCTTGCCGTTGCACAATTACTGTTTCTCGAATCTGAAAACCCAAAATCAGAAATCTTTATGTACATCAATAGTCCCGGAGGTGAAGTTGATTCAGGTCTAGCCATCTATGATGCAATGCAATATGTCTCACCAGCAGTCTCAACCCTTGCCTTTGGCCGGGCTGCCTCAATGGGGGCCTTGCTATTAACGGCCGGTGCGCCTGGTAAAAGGTATTCATTGCCACATTGCTCGCTTATGGTACACCAATCTATGGGGGGATTTCGAGGAAGGTTTAGTGATGTTACCATCCATTATGATCACATGAAAGAACGGGAAACGATTTTAAGGGACATTCTGATGAAGCATACGGGAAGGACCATGAATGAGGTAAGTGACGCAATCAGGGATGGAGATAAGCATCTAAAACCACAAGAAGCACTTGAGTGGGGATTGATTGATAAAATTGTAACAACCCGCTCAAATAAGTCTGATGAGTAAAGTTATTTCCATTTTATTTGGAATTAAGTTATTTACTTGGAATTCGGTAATGGCAGTAAATGAGTGTTCGTGAATGATTAATCAGACTCCACCTGAAGAAAGTGAACTTCTCTGCTCTTTTTGCAGCAAAAGCAAAAGTGAGGTCAACAAGCTTATAGCTGGCCCTAAAGTATACATGTGTGATGAATGTGTAGAGCTTTCTGTAGAAATTATAAAGCAAGACAAGGAAGTCATATCTCGCAAGCAAGGGCATCAATCCACTCCCCCACAGGAAATCTATCGGTTCCTTGATGATTATGTAATTGGTCAGTTTCATGCCAAGAAGGTGCTTTCCGTTGCAGTCTACAACCATTACAAAATGTTGAATAATCTCGAGTCCGATCTTGGAGTTGAAATTGCTAAATCCAATATTTTGCTGATAGGTCCAACCGGGTGTGGAAAAACTCTCTTGGCTCAGACTTTGGCTAAACTATTGGATGTCCCTTTTACAATGGCTGATGCCACAACCCTTACTGAAGCCGGTTATGTGGGTGAAGATGTAGAAAACATTATTCTCAGGCTGCTTCAAGCTGCAGAATATAATGTTGCCAAAGCACAAAGGGGAATAGTCTATATTGACGAGTTAGATAAAATAACCCGTAAAACTGATAATCCTTCTATAACAAGAGATGTGAGTGGAGAAGGGGTCCAGCAAGCATTGCTCAAGATAATTGAGGGTACGATTACCTCCATCCCTCCCAGGGGAGGTCGAAAACATCCTCAGCAGGAGTTCTTGCAGGTTGACACCACCAACATACTTTTTATTTGCGGTGGGGCATTTGCAGGGTTGGAGAAGGTAATCCAGAAAAGAACACGGCCGTCAGCCCTGGGCTTTGAAGTAGAAATTTCTGATTTGGAAGCCAGGGGATTAAGTGAACTCCTGGAAGATCTGGAACCTGAGGATTTGATGAAATTCGGCCTTATCCCTGAATTTGTCGGAAGACTACCTGTGGTTGCTACCCTGAATGAACTTGATATTGATGCTTTGGTAAAGGTCCTTACTGAACCCAAGAATTCTCTGATCAAGCAATTTAATAAGCTATTTGAATTGGATGGTATCAAGTTGACCTTCACAGATGAAGCAATTAGGGCCATCGCTACCAAGGCTTCCAAATTAAAAACCGGAGCTAGAGGCCTAAGGTCTATTATCGAAGAAATATTACTAGATACCATGTTTGAATTGCCACTTGATGAAAGTGTCGTGGAAATTGTTGTTAACGAGGAGTGTGTGGTATCCAATGCAATACCATTGAGGTTCTATTCGGAAAGGACTCTCCCAAAGGCCGCAGGTTCCTGAGTGATTGAAAACTACACATTGGGTGTACAAGAGAAGTGATGGATGAATTTTCTCATTAGGTTGATGACATGGTGGAATTCCCAGACTTTGGGAACCCAAATCTACACCTGGCGAAAAGGCCAGAAGGTAGGCGAGGACCCTGATGGTAACATATTTTACCAAACCAAGGATAGTCAAAGGCGTTGGGTGGTGTATAAGGGTAATATTGAAGCCAGCCGAATTTCTCCCCAATGGCATGGATGGTTGCACCATACTTTTGAAGAACCACCGACTGAGGATCCCCTGCCAATGAAAACTTGGGAAAAGCCTCACGTTGAGAACAAAACCGGAATGCCAGAGGCCTATTCACCCCTTGGATCGTTAAGGGGAAAAAGGAAAGATCTTACAAGGGATTATATTCCCTGGAACCCAGAATAAATCAGGTTTATTTATGGCCGAAAATAAATTGGAAGTTGTTGTCGGTGCAGCAGTCCTTTTGGTTACGGGGATCTTTTTCTACCTTTTGCTGCTTGAAAATGACACATTTCTGGAAAATGGCGGTTATGAACTCGTGGCCGAATTTAATTCGGCCCAAGGTGTTTCAGTCGGAACCGATGTTAAACTTGCGGGTATTAAGGTGGGTTCGGTTTCGGATATGTCGATCAACACCGAGACCTATAAGGCTGATGTTCATATGATAATCAGTTCAGACCTTGATATCCCGGTTGACAGTTTTCTTGCTGTTTCCTCCGAGGGACTGTTGGGAGCAAATTTTGTTGAAATACTACCAGGTTTAGATTTTGAGTACTTCCAACCCGGAGAGAAAGTAATCCAAACTCAATCCTATGTTGATTTTATGAGCTTGATGGCAGGTTTTGTTAATTCTCAAAACTGAATATGAGCCATTTGAAATATTTTCTCTTGGTAATTCTTCTAGTATTACCTCAGATTGCCCAACCTCAATCAAGCCTTAGAGGCGAAGGTGCATTACTGCGTGCCTTGGATACCATAACTGGTAGGGTTGAAGATTTAGAAATATACTTAGGGGGAAGTAAGGTATTTGAGAACTTTAGAATTACCCTCGAGGATTGCAGATACCTGCCAGAAACCCCAGCCAAATATTCTTTTGCTTTCGTCACCATCTCTGATCAAAGGGATAAATCAGAATTATTTTCGGCCTGGATGATTTCACAATCTCCTGCCTTGTCTGCGGTTGAACATCCACGATTTGATTTTTGGCTAATCCGCTGTATTACCCTTTCACCTGATTCCTCCACTGGTATAGATGAAAAGTGAACATTTGTTTTCTGGCAGGCTTTACCAATCAAATTCCTGAAACTTTCTTCTGAAATTACCCGACCTCCCATTTTAGCTAAATGAGTGCTTGGCATTTGGGCATCCAATACTTCAAACCCTGTTCTGATCAAATGATCAACCAGGTAAACCATGGCTATTTTGGAGGAATCTGATTTGTTGAAAAACATGCTCTCACCAAAAAATACCCCGCCGAGAGCAACCCCGTAGAGCCCGCCGACAAGGGTTTCTCCCTCCCAGGTTTCAAGCGAGTGAACAAGGTTGCGTTTGTTAAGTTGGGTATAGATAAACTTTACAGCAGGGTTGATCCAGGTATTTTCTCGTTTGGAGCAATGATCGATAACCAAAGGGCAATTCTTGTTTATCGTCAGGCAAAAAGGGTTGGTTTTGATTTTCCTCTTTAACCTCTTGGGTATCCGAAATTCATCCAGAGGGATAATAAATCGTTCATCGGATCTGGCCCAGTAAAAGGAATAGGGATCATTTTCATCACCCATGATGAAATTACCCAGTTGGTAGTTTTGCTTAAATTTTTCTACAAATTCATCCATCAATCAATAACAATGGAAGGTGCTCTGTTCAGCAATCAAAAAAAATAAAAACCCGTTAGATCCTTGTGACCATGGCACTTTCAAACTATGCTCACAACAACATTAACCAACCTAACAGGTAAACATTATGGTAGTCAAAAAATCATTTCCGGTCAAGGTCAAATTTGCCCCCGAGCAAGATATTTCTCCCTTTGGTGGTATCCACATCGGATTTGTTTTACAGAAGCTCAAAGCAAATGCATCAAAGGTTCTTCCAGCCTGTTGATAAATCCCTCAATACAATCAACCAACTGGTGTTGATCCATCAAATTTTGGGGTGAAACAAGTGAAACTTCCAGATATTCGCCATGTTGACCGATGGAAAATGTTGGCACCAAAGCAGGGCCGATCCTGAGATTAACCAGTTTAGTTAAAGTAAGGTCGGTGATAATTAAATCAGGTTTTATCACATCCTCCGATAAGATAATATTACCTAGGTCAAAATTGTCTGGTACGGTGTAGGTTGTTGTCGAATTGTTGATGGTATCGACTCGAACCGAAAGACCATTGCCTCCTACTGTCTGACGATATGAACTGGCTGCAAACGCCGCCATTGCTACGGTAATCGGTAATCCGGCCTCAACCTTGAGCAATTCCCCAAATTCCTTGAAGGCAATACCATTTATGTGAGCCCGCGCAAAAAGTTCTAAACCCGTGCTCTGGGCAGTGGTGATCGCTTCCAAAGGCTTAAGGTCCGTAACATGGTAAGGCTGCGGGTAGCCGGATTGTACAAGAAGGCCTAAATCCAAGCCACGTTCCTTGGCGAGACGTTTTGCTTTTGGTGATGCTAATATTTTGCCTGATGTATGGTTCTGTAACCTGGTAGGTGCTTCTGGCAGGATTTTCTCTTCAGGCACCGAACCTGATTCCGATGATGTGGCTGGAGAATTAATCTCTATCAGTGGCTTAGATTGGCTGGAGGGTGGGGTACTTTCAGCATCTTCACCCGTATCCGAGATAATCGCTATAACTTTACCAACCGGAACTTCGGTTCCTTCTTCTGCTAATAGTTTGGTAAGGAAGCCTGAGTGTTGTGCTTCAACTTCCATGGTCGATTTATCGGTTTCAACTTCCATCAGGATGTCGCCAACCACCACTTCTTCACCAACCTGTTTTTTCCATGCAAGAATCAGGCCTGTATCTTGAGTCATCCCCAAGGCGGGCATGATGACTTCATGCCTCATGAACCAATTCTCCTTTGCATAAAGCCTTTGCTTGTTTAGCAACGAGTTGTGGTGTTGGTACAGTCAAGTCTTCAAGCGCAGGTGAGAAAGGGACAGGAACATCCATCGCGCCAATTCTGATGACTGGTGCATCCAAATGATAAAATGCTTTTTCAGAAATTCTTGATGCTATCTCGGCAGTGACGCCAAAATTTTGATGGCCCTCGTCAACAACAACCGCCCGTGAGGTTTTCCTGACACTCGTAAGGATAGATGTTTCATCAAGGGGAACAATAGTTCGGGGGTCCATCACTTCAGCTGAGAAACCATCGTTGGCTAATTGATTGGCAGCCTCCAAACAAGTCTGTACCATTGAGGAAGTACCAATCAGAGTCACATCATTGCCCTCTCGAAGTATTTTTGCCCTACCAAACGGAATGAGATACTCATCATCCGGGACATTGCCCTTCATTTGGTAGCTAAGTTTGTCTTCAAAAATAACCACTGGATTGTCATCTCTGATTGCTGTCTTCAGTAACCCTTTTACCTCGTATGGTGTCGCTGGTAATGCAACCTTCAACCCAGGAATATGGGCCACCAATGCATGTAATGATTGGCTGTGTTGAGCCGCCGAACGACGCGTTGCCCCAAGGTTGGTACGGACGACCATAGGTACCTTCAACTTGCCGCCAGACATATAGTGGATTTTAGCAGCCTGGTTGCACAATTGATCCATGATCAGAAACAGAAAATCTCCAAACATAATGTCGACTATGGGACGCATTCCCGTCATGGCTGCACCTACTGCAATACCCATAAAACCCGGCTCAGCAATCGGTGTATCAATAACCCGTTCTGTTCCGAATTCCTCAACCAGGCCAGACAAGACCTTGAAGGGGGTGCCAGCCTCGGCAACATCCTCACCAAGCAAAATGACAGTTGGGTCACGTCGCATTTCCTCCGCGATAGCCTCGTTCACAGCCGTGGAATGGGTGATTTCACGCATCATGACTGGTACCATTGATATAAGGTAGTGCATGTTCCACGCCGGCAAAAACGTGGGTATCAACCTCACCTTGATTCGGATATGGTGCATCAATGGCATAACGAACCGCCTGCTCGGCCTCATTATGAATGCCAGTTACTATTTCTGCCAGCTCTTCAGCGCTGGCAATGGCTTCTTCCTCAAGCCATTTGCCCAAATTTGCTATGGGATCACGATTCGATTGCCAAGCAGCCTCCTCTTCTTTGGAACGGTAATAACTGCGGTTGATATCACCTACATGATGTCCATGGTACCTGTATGTCTCCAGTTCGATAAAAAAAGGACCTTCACCATTTCTCATTCGGTTGACCAATCCCTGGGTGAGGTTGTGAACGGTCAGAACATCTTGCCCATCAACCTTATGTGATTCTATGCCAAATGCTTCGGCACGGGCCTTCAGGGATCCTGCGGCAATTTCCGCTGTTGGGGTATATTCGGAATACCCATTGTTTTCACATGCATAGATGACGGGTAATTGCCATAGTGCAGCCATATTCATAACTTCATACCAAAGTCCCTGGGCTGTTGCCCCATCACCAAAAAAGCAGACCACGACAGATTTGGTACCAAGTAATTTGGCCGAAAGTGCAGCTCCGGTCGCTATGCCCATAGATCCACCAACGATAGCGTTGGCCCCAAGATTGCCATTTTCCTGATCGGCAATATGCATTGAGCCACCTTTTCCCCCACAATATCCTTCGGCCTTGCCGAGCAATTCACAGAACATTTCCTTGAATTCCGCACCTTTGGCCAGGCAATGCCCATGACCACGATGGGTCGAGGTAATTCGATCAGCGCTTTCCAATGCTTCGCAAATTCCTACAGCCACCGCTTCCTGGCCAATATACATGTGAGTCAAACCAGGCATCTTGGCATAGAGATACAACTGATTGGCATTTTCCTCAAAGGTCCGAATACGTACCATCTGCTTATACAAATGCAGATATTGTTCGGTATTGTTTCGAACAGACTTGGTCATCACTAGGCCTCAAAGTAAAGTTAATCAATACCGATTGGCGATTGGAAGCTCTTCAGCCGGGAAGAGGGAAATGACCTCACAACCCGTGTCGGTAACCACAACCTCCTCTTCAATACGGGCGGCGGAAAAGCCATCATCCGCGGGACAATAGGTTTCCAGGGCAAAAACCATACCGGTTTGGATTTCCATGGGGTTTTCAAGGCTAACCGCCCGGCTAATGATCGGTCTTTCGTGGAGGGCCAACCCTAGCCCATGGCCAAATTGCAAGCCGAAGGCAGCCAATTCATTCGGAAAGCCAATTGATTCGGCCGTTGGCCAAAGCTTGGCAACTGCATCAGTTGTTACACCAGGTTTGATCGCCTGGATAGCATCATCAAGCCATTCGCGGGCCTTGATGTAGGCATCATTCTGGGAGGGGGTTGCTCGTCCAATGTTGAATGTTCGGTAATAGCAGGTTCGGTACCCTTGATAGGATTGCAGAATGTCGAAGAAAGCCTGGTCCCCAGGGCGGAAATATCGGTCTGTGAAATTATGGGGATGTGGGCTGCACCTTTCGCCCGAAATGGCGTTAATCGCTTCGACATCGTCGCTACCCATTTCATAGAGCATCTTGTTCGCCAGGGCCACAATATCGTTTTCACGAACACCAGGTTTCAGGTTCTCGTAAATCATGTGATAGGTACCGTCGACCATACTTGCGGCCTGGGTCAGGAGTTGGATTTCGTCCCAATTCTTGATTTCACGTGCTGAAAGCATGATTTGTTGCCCGTCAACCAGATTCAAACCAGTTTCCTGCAAGGCAAAAAACATGGCGGTTTCCGCGTAATCTACCCCAACTGGCATATCACCCATCCCAGCCTCCCGAATAAGACCGGCAATCTCTTCAGCATATCGTTTCATCAAACCAAAACTGGGTGGGATCGTTCCTCTCATGCCAACGACACCGGCCCGACAGTGTTCGGGGAGCAACCAGTCGGAATATTTCCGGTGATGAACTGCTGCTGATCCGAAGTCCCAGACATATGGGGATTCATCCCCTGTCAACAGACAGAAACGACACATTTTATCACGCTCCCATTCGCCAATTTTAGTCGCCGAGACATAGCGGATATTGTTGACATCAAAAAGTAATAACGATCCACAGTCACTTGTCGATAGTGCCTGGCGGGCACGGGATAGGCGATAGCGACGCAAACGATCAAAATCCACCCGTCGCTCAAAGTCGGTATTGGTATGCCCCCATGCCGGTAGCCGATCCTGCCAATTCCAGTGTGGTTCTAGATCAGCAGGTACTAACACATTGGGTGTGAGTGCTCGATTCATTAGACTTTTCCTTATACCTAATTGCGATACAACTGTTACTTGTACCAAGTTTGATTCTATTCCAATTAAGAATTTGTCCAATATGAACAAATCAGTACCAATTCCATACCTTCCCTAGGGTGTGAACGCTATTACTTGTTTTCCCAATCCAAGCTACATGTAACGGGTTACCTTGAGTATAACGGTTGAAAGTTAGCTTCCAACTCGCTTCACATAAAGTGTTGCTACCCTACGAAATTCTTTAATGAAGCAAAAAACGTTCTAGAGAACAAAGTATATTCTGTCTATAGCCTGATGGTCATTCATTCGGATATGTCCAGAGCGTGTGGTCGATAGAAGCTATTGTAGTATAATTCATTCTGTATCAGTCATGTCGTGCCTGTCGTCGACATTTTTACCCCCATCAAACTACAATCCGACGAAAAGAAATACTAAAACTTTAATTATTAATTGAATACAAACTCTAATATTATTTTAGTAATTTCCCTTTTTGCTTCAGCCATTTTTCCAACCAATGGATGTCATAATTGGCATTGAGGAAATCCTTATCCTCAAGGAGCAGTTGGAAAAGTGGGGCAGTGGTGTTGATTGGGTGAACAATAAGTTCCTCCAAAGCCCTCTTTAATTTGGAAATAGCTATTGTTCTGTTTTCGCCATGGGCGATAAGCTTACCAATTAAACTGTCATAGTTCGATGGGACTGTATAACCGTTGTAAAGAAATGAATCCATTCTTATTCCTAACCCTCCAGGAGAATGGTACAAACCGACCTTGCCTGGACAAGGAATAAAGTCAGGAACTGTTTCAGCATTGATCCTTACCTCAATGGAGTGTCCCCGGGGTTTGAGGTCCTCCTGTTTAATTTGTAGAGCATTTCCTGCTGCAACCATGATTTGTTCCTTGACCAAATCAATTCCAAATATGGCCTCTGTAACCGGATGCTCTACCTGCAGGCGGGTATTCATTTCGATGAAATAGAATTTTCCATTCTGATAGAGAAACTCTATTGTTCCAACGCCTTCATATCCCATCTCGGCTATGGCCTTGGCACAGATGTCTCCTATTTTCTTGCGTGTTTTATCGTCAAGAAGTGGGCTTGGGGCTTCTTCAAGAAGCTTTTGATGACGTCTTTGAATGGTACAATCCCTTTCACCCAAATGGACCGCATTCCCTTTGCCATCTCCCAGAATCTGAATTTCTATATGTCGCCCGTGGGGAAGGAATTTTTCCAAATAAACCTCATCATTACCGAAACTGGCTCCAGCTTCCTGTTGGGCTGTAAGATAGGCCTGCTCGATTTCAGCTTCGGAGTTGACAACCTTCATGCCCCTGCCACCACCTCCGGCCGAAGCCTTGACCATAACTGGATAACCAATATTCTTGGCAGTACTTTTGGCCATTTCAATGGAATCAATACTTTCATTAGGTCCAGGTACACATGGGACCCCAAGTTCCAACATTTTTTCTTTGGCAGTTATTTTGTCTCCCATCAGTTTGATATGTTTGGAAGATGGACCGATGAAGGTAATACCATGATCCTCTAACTGTTCGACAAATTCAGCGTTCTCAGAAAGAAAACCATAACCAGGGTGAACCGCATTGGTCCCAGTGATTTCACAGGCTGAGATAAGTGCCGAGATGGACAAATAACTCTCCTTATTTTCAGGCGACCTTGGTTTACCGATGCAAACAGCTTCATCAGCCATTCGGACATGCATGGCGTCTTGGTCAACCGTCGTGTGGACGGCAACGGTAGCAATACCCATCTCTTTACAAGTCCTGATAATTCTAAGGGAAATTTCCCCTCGGTTGGCGATGAGTATTTTTGAAAACATATTAGAAAAGCTCGTTTAGCTTAGTAGGAATAAGTACAGTATTTGCTTTAAAATTAATTGATGACCATGAGTTCAGATCCATACTGAACCGGCTCACCATCATCAATCATGATTTTCCTAATTGTCCCTGAGTGAGGAGCACCAATGAAATTCATTGTTTTCATCGCCTCAATGATCAGGAGTGTTTCCCCTTCCTTTACACTCTGTCCAACATGTACAAAGGGTGTTTCGGCCTCTGGGCTGGGTTTGAGGTAAGCAGTACCAACCATTTCTGAAGATACCAATCCCTTGGTTTCGGCTTTGGTTTCCTCCATTGGGGGTAATGGGTTATGGCCTTCTTGACTTTGGGAAGAGGCTATTCGGGAGGGTAAAATTACTTCACCAGAATAATTCGCCATTCTTAACTTTAGGCGTGAAGAATCATCCTCTTTTATTTCGACTTCAAACTCTCCAAGCTCCTTTTCCTTGAACAAATCTACTAGCTTGGAAATAATTTCCAATTTTGACTCTTCTTTAGCCACCTAAACCTCCAAAATATTCACATCCAATATTTTAATTTTGTACAGTTCTTATTTGGTCTATTTCATACCTAAAATCTTCAAGAGATAAAAAACCACTATATACCCTATCTCCTAAAATAAATGTCGGCGTTGCATTGATATCCAATGCCTGTGCCAATTGGTAATTGTTTTCCAATACATCTTCGACAGAAGGGTCGTCCATTTTTACATTTAAAGTTTGTACATCAAGCTCGGCCATTTCAGCTATTTCTGCAATTACCTTAGGACTAACTGGTTCCTGAAGACCTATAAGATGGCTGTGAACGAGTTCATACTTTTCCGGACCGGCGAGTTGCAAAACAGCAACAGCAATTCTGGCTGAATTTATTGATTGTTCACCCAAAATAGGAAATTCCTTGATGACCAATCGTAAGTTTGGATCTAATTTTAGGAGGTCTTGAATAACGGGATAAGCCCTACGGCAATAACCACAACGGTAATCAACGAATTCCACCAAGTTCACATCACCTTCAGGATTTCCGCCTACCCAGGAATCAGGGTTATTGAAAATAAAATCTGAATTGAGTTCAATAAATTCCTTTTGCAAATCCAAAGCTAATTCGTTTTGCTGTTCTTCTAGTTTTTGGAAAACCTCCAACATAATTTCGGGATTTTCCAATAAATATTCTTTTACCAATTCTCCGAATATATCTCTTTCGGCAAGACTCAAATTTTCCAGGTCTATGGCTTTAGAAGGGCTGACAAATAACAATAGGACAACCCCAATACCGAGTATTTGTCTCAATTGCTTGAAAATGCCAAAGGTTACTTTGTAAAAATTATGAAATAATCGGCTTACTCTGCTCATGGTATGAATTCCTTGGTTGAATCTGAAAAGAATGTAGTTGCTCTGGTTTATATTTTTCCAATTCCATGAAACTTCAAAGCTTTTTTTCTTTTCGTTGATTGACCTGATACTATTCTTTGGTTTCGTAGAAAATATCCAGATCTGAAGGAGAAAATACTTCTACTGCAGCGGGGTCCATTTCCCCTACATTGGTATCATTGGGAGCAATTTCATCTAGGAGGTTTTCAAGATGCGGGTTAATTGGAGGTTTCGGAGAACGAGACTTTTGCTCACTAGCTTTTTTAGAAGCTTTGGATTTTGGTATCTTCTTGGTTGAGGGTTGCCTTTTTTTGGTGGCTTTTTTTGTTTCTACAGAAGTTGAATCCCCAGTTGAATCAGGCTTGCCTGAAACCTCGGTAATTGTTTCATCATCTTCGGATTCAGTAGTTTTTACCTTGAGGTTTTTTTCCTTTTCCGAATTTACGTGGCTGGTTGCTTTTCTAGCCTTGCTAGGGCTCTTTTCTTGGCGTCCTTTTCCCTTGGCCCTTTTACTTTTGGTACCCTTGGTTGATTTGGGTGAATCCTCTTCTTGAGTATCTTTTTCAGGCGCCCTTTTGGCTTCCTGAATTTCAGTTTTTATTTTTTTATTTTTTGTCGACCCTGTTTTATTTTGCTTTTCCTTGTTTGAACCCATATCACCTGAGGGAGAATCAGTTGAACCCTTTGAGGAGGCAGAACCATTGGTATTGTTATGGTCCCCTGTTTCTCTAGAATTAACTGAATACGAGCTATTATCTGATCCTGTTTTCGCAGAGTATTTGGGATATTTCTTTGAAGACCAGGTAGATTTGGGCGAATTGAAATTGTTATGCGGGTATTTCGGAGGGTACCTAAAAATTTCCTTGTCCCTATCAGGGCTGAACAAAATAAAGCCGTATTCTTGCGAGAAAAGGCTTTCCTTGGTTTCAAACCTGATACGGCATCCGTAGATATCCTCTATCCTGGTTATTTCTCTTCGCATTTCATTAAGAAAGTAATTCTCTAATGATATAGAAACAGAAACATGAACATTTCCGGCTTTTCTAAGGGAACATTCCGCTTCTATATGCCGTAGTATAATTACTGCTAGGGTTTCATCTAGAACGACCCTACCGGTCCCACTACAAGCTGGACATAATTTGGTAGTATTGGCTGCTAAATTTTCTCCAGACCTTTGACGGGTCATCTCCAATAAACCCAATTTGGAAATATAACCACAATTGATCCAGGCCTGATCCCTACGTAAAGCAGTACGCAGGGCAGTTTCTACTTCCTTACGATGTTGCTGGAATTCCATATCAATGAAATCAATGACTATAATTCCGGCTAAATCCCGTAACCTTAATTGCCTGGCAATTTCCTTGGCGGCTTCAATATTTGTTCGAAGCGCGGTTTCGGAAAGGGTCTTGCCCTGGTTTGATTTGGCCGAGTTAACATCAATTGATACCAAGGCCTCGGTAGGTTGAATGACCAAGTGGCCACCTGAAGCCAACTCCACTCTGGGGTCATGAAGATTCCTGAGGTCCTCATGAACTCCATGATGGACAAACAAAGGTTTCAAATTGGTGTGTTTGATAACTTTCTCAACTTCATGGGGAACGAGAGAGTTAACGACTTCAACAGTTTTTTTGTAACCCCTTTCACCTTCAACAATTATTTCATCGATTGAATCACGGAAGTAATCTCTGATAGTCGTTTCAATTAAATCACTGCTATGTTTAAGCAGGGCAGGGGCTCTGGTTTGTTGGACCTTTTCGAGGATTTCCTTCCAGGTATCTTTCTGCCTTTTGATATCTGTTTCAATAACCTCACCCGGAGGTATGGAATTAATAGTTCTCATTATCAGACCTGCCCCTTGGGGAAAATTAAAGGTCTCAAAAATATTTCTCAATTTCTGACGAGTTTCTGGAGAATCAATTTTACTACTAATTGAAAATCCCTTGTCACTGTTGGGTAGCAAAACACAATATCTGCTTGGTAAACTAATATAGGTTGTTAATGTTGCCCCTTTGGAATGTAATTCATCCCTTGAAACCTGGACGAGAACAACTTGGCCTTTGGTAATAACATCCTGAATCAGGACATCATTGGGAATATTTCGGGAAGGCTTTCGTTGATATCTACTCCTTCCTCTATACCCGCTACCATTCGCCTGTTTTTGATTTACAGGGTCGCCTTGATTATTTTGGGGGTTTGTAATTACCCCGAAGTCGGTAGTATAGTCCTCAAATTCCTTTAGAAAGTGAGTACTACTAGTATCGAATTTATTGGTTACCGGGCCATCGTGGTCCGGTTGAATATCCTCAGGCTTTTTATCGTCAGTCTTGTAGTAATCCGGATGGATTGACCGAAAGGGTAAGAACCCGTGTTTTTCAATCCCGAAGTCTACGAAAGCAGCCTGGATTGAGGGTTCAATTTTTTCAATTCTGGCGAGATAAATATTCCCAGCCAGTCTATTGGAGGTTTTGGTTTCCCTTTTAAATTCTTGTACCTTACCTCCTTCAAGTACCAATATCCGGGTTTCATCTCCTCCGGTGGTATCAATAAGTATTGAAGAATGCATAATTTTCTCTTTAAATAAAGTGCACTTTCCCTTCCATATCTTAAAACTTGGGAAGTGCTTAATTCAGTTGATTGAATTTTCATACGTTTCTCAGTTTCCGTTAACCACGGCCACAACGTTCTTGGTGAGGAATTTGTATAATATGTTTTCATTTCACTTTGTTGTTCGCACAATTTACCAATAAGTTTGTAACCCGAATATCGGACCAAAATAAAAAATCTTGGGTAAGTTAAGTGTGATTCAGCCTTTTACTTATGAGAGCAAATTCATTGTCTCTCAGGTAGTAAGGGCAAATTATCCTCTCACGTTCTAATTGCTACTCTTTATAGTTTTCTTTTTTTGAGCAACAACAATAGAATTTCTACTGAATTTTGTGCCAAAGTCAACACGAATTCATTTAAACTCGTTCAATTATAATTTATCATCCTGACTAGGAAACAAACCCAACAATTTCTACCTAATTAAATATAACAAGAATCGAAATTATCAATGGTTATCAGAATGGTTGCCAGGTTAGATCGCTATGAAACCTACACGTTCATTCAGAAGATACCAAGCTGAACCTAAAGTAAAGCCCGTCAGGAAAATAACCTTGGTGGACAGATGTTTGGGTGTCTTGGCATGGGGATTTAGTGAGATATGCCTTGGGGTAATCTTTACCTTTATCGCTTTGACCGGGATGATTGTTGTCGTGGGTTCCGATTTGCCAACATTTGAGGAGTTGGAAAATTATTCTCCGCCAACCATAAGCCGAGTTTTTTCTTCCGAAGGAAAGCTTGTCGATGAATTTGCCAGGGAAAGAAGGTTATTCAGCCCGATTGAAGAAATACCGGATTTAGTCATTAATGCGGTAATTTCTGCCGAAGATAAAGCCTTCTTTCAGCACCAGGGTCTTGATCCCATGGGTATTCTGAAAGCAGGAGTTCAAGCTTTGCAGGGAGAACGTCTTAGAGGTGCTTCCACCATTACCCAACAGGTTATGAAGAACTTTCTTTTGAGTAGAGAAAGATCATTGGAAAGAAAACTAAGAGAGATAATACTGGCAGTAAAAATTGAAAAATCCCTTGGGAAGGAAAAGATTTTAGAACTATATCTGAATGAAATCTTTATGGGGCAGAATTCCTATGGTGTTACTGCTGCAGCTCAAACGTACTTCAACAAATCTCTTGATCAGCTTTTAATCGAAGAAGCTGCCTATCTGGCCGCCTTACCCAAGGCCCCTTCGACCTATCACCCGGTCAGGGATCAAGGTCGGGCAATAGCCCGTAGGAATTTTGTGATTACCGAGATGATTGAAAACAACCATATTTCCATTGAGGAAGGCGAGAACGCCAAATCACAGGGGCTTAGAAGTGTTATGAGTGGAGATTACCCTTCCTTTCAAAAATCACTTCCCCCCAGGAGTTACTTCACCGATGAAATTCGAAGACAACTTGCAAGACAGTTTGGAAATGAGGAGTTTTTTGAAGGAGGGTTGAATATTCGGGCAACCATTGATCCCAGTTTACAGGAAATAGCAAATGTTGAACTTCGTGAAAGTTTGGAGAAATACGATCAGTCCTTAGGTAATTGGGTTGGGACTGGATTAAATGCCACTTTGCAGTCCAATGGTGAGAAAAACCCCTTTGAGGTGAACCTGCCAAGGGATATTGCAGGGTGGTCATTAGCTTATATATCCCACTTTGAGGAGGGTAAGGCTTTTATCACCGTCGAAAATCACCCCGATAATTCTAACAACTTTCTGGCCAAGGAAAGCTATCAGTGGGTTCATAAACTAAATAATACCAGGTTAAATGAAGGAGACCGCAAGGCAAAGGAATTTCTGCAGGAAGGAGAAATAATCTTTGTTTCCCCCAACAAGAATGAAGATGGCGAAACCGTTTCTTGGGATTTGCACCAACTACCAGAGGTCCAGGGTGCATTTATAGCCATGGATACGACCACGGCGAGGGTTCTGACGATAGTCGGAGGGTTTTCTTACCAACAATCCAGTTTCAACCGAGCCACTCAGGCTTATCGTCAGCCGGGATCAGCCTTCAAGCCAATTGTATATGCCTCAGCCCTTGATACCGGTTTTACCCCAGCAAGTATTGTTTTTGATGCTCCGATAAGTTTGGATACCCCTCAGGGTATCTGGCGACCAGTAAATTACAGTAATAAATTTTATGGTCCAGTCCCACTCAGAACGGGTATCGAACAGTCCCGAAATCTGATGACAGTACGATTGGCTAAGGATGTTGGGCTCGAACATATCGCCCAATTTGCTGAAAAGGTCGGTGTTTATGAATCCATGCCACCGTATCTTGCCAATTCTCTAGGAGCAATGGAAACAACACTACTTAAGCTGGTGGTTTCTTATGCTATTTTTGCCAATGGGGGTTATAAGGTAACCCCAACCCTGGTTGACCGGGTCCAAGACAAACATGGCAAAACCATATATCAAGCGGGCCTACAGGTTTGTAGTAACTGTTCTACCCCAAATCTACCTGAAGGAAAGGTCCCAGACATCTTTTCATTTAACCCCCAGATTATTGACCCGGTTACGGCTTACCAAATCACATCCATGCTGCAAGGTGTGGTAGAACGTGGCACAGCTTCAAGAACAGTTAAGGTAGACTTTCCCGTAGCTGGAAAAACAGGAACAACCAATAACGCCCATGATGTATGGTTTATTGGTTATACACCTGAAATTGTAGCTGGGTGTTATATTGGGTATGATAACCCAAGAACGATGGGAAAGAGGGCTACTGGTGGCAGTCTCTGTGCACCGGTATTTAATAACTTTATGGCCAAGGCGGCTGAATTTTATGGTAATTCGGATTTTGCAATTCCTGAAGGTGGTGTTTTTGTCGATGTGAACAGGTTTACCGGTGAATTAATCCAAACCAAGGCAGAAGAACAGGATGGTACAGTTATTGCCGAATTTTTTAGAATTGGTACTGAACCGCGGGAAGGCAACCTGCGTGTAATAGATGGGGGATTTCCAATGGCGTCGGATTTGCCGGTGATAACGTTTGAAGACTGGGATGAGGGCATTTATCAGGCCGTGGAATTAGCCACCGATTCCCGAAACCGTGATTTGAATGACTTGGAAGGTGGTGGCACTGATGTACAGGAGCAAAGAGGTTCATTTGGATCTATTTCTGCAGGTGGCCTTTACTGAGTAGAAGGTTTTGCCATTAATTGAAAAACGCTAGTAAACACCTAGATTCATAAAAATAAAATTTTCCTAGCAATGAAATATCCAGTGTGATACCTGAAAGTGCCATAAGGCTGGATCGGAAAAATAAATGCGTTCAGATATCCTTAAACTTGTAGACGAAATCAAAACATCACTTGATCTCCTGAAGGAGAAAATTGGTCTGGATGATCTAGATCAAAAGCTCCAGGAACTTAATACCAAGATAGAAGATCCAAAATTATGGGATGATCAGGTAGCTGCCACGGCAATAATGAAGGAAAGACAAAACCTTAGTGAAAAAAAGGAAACCTTTGAACGATTGAAAACAACGCTGGAGGACAGTACAGACTTAATCGAACTTGGTGAGGAAGAGGATGATCAAGAGGTGGTCCAGGAAGCTGAACAGTCCATTATCGACTTACATGTTGAAATCGATAAGAAAGTTGTTGAGGCACTCCTGGATGACGAGGCAGATAAAAATGATGCATTTTTGGAAATAAAAGCAGGGGCCGGGGGAACGGAATCTTGTGATTGGGCCCAGATGTTATCCAGAATGTATGAAAGATGGGCCCAAAGCAGGGGATTCAAGACAGAATTGATTTCTCAAAATAGAGATGCTGAAGCAGGATTGCGTTCGATTACCTTTAAAATAAAAGGCTTGAATGCCTATGGCTGGTTAAAATCTGAATCAGGAGTACACCGGCTGGTAAGAATTTCGCCCTTTGACAGTGCGGCAAGAAGGCATACCTCGTTCAGTTCAGTTGGAGCCTTTCCGGTAATTGATGAGAATATTGAGATTGAAATCAATCCTAGCGATTTAAGGGTTGATACTTACCGAGCTTCTGGAGCTGGAGGGCAACATGTAAACAAGACAGATTCAGCGGTAAGGATTACACACCTCCCAACTGGAATCGTTGTTACATCATCGGAAAAATCACAGCATATGAACAGGTCGAACTGTATGGATGCCTTGCGGTCGAGGCTTTATGAACTGGAACTTCGCAAACGTAATGAGAAGCTACAGGAATTGCACCAAAATAAAGGGGAAGCTGGATGGGGGAATCAAATACGGTCTTATGTACTGACTCCCTACCAGATGGTAAAAGATTTACGAACCAATTTTGAATCCCCAAATCCCCAAGCCGTCCTTGATGGGGATTTGGATGGTTTTATGGCTTCGGTACTGGCGCATAATGCTGCCGGACAGTCCCGATAGCAAACTGTTTCAACCAACTAAATTTATAAATTGATCGGTTTTTCAGCTAGAGAATATTACCAAAAGATAAATTTGGGTTCTCACGAAAAATCAAAACTTCCCGGGTAAAGGCTTTTGTAAAGGAGCAGGAGTTGATTTGCCCGGTTGAGCCGGTGGTATGGGTTTTGTTTTTCCACCCATTTCCTTTTTACCAGAAAAACCCAAGGGCTCCTCGGTGCGTTTGACGGTTCCTTCAAAGTGAGCGCCAGCCTCTATGGCAATTGTACCGTGAATTATATCACCCTGAACACGAGCCGACTTATTCAACCGAATTTTGGCACCTCGTACTTCACCTTTGACGAATCCTTCTAGAATAGCTTCTTCAGCACGAATATGACCTTCAATCTCGGAAGTTTCCTTGACTGTTAAATTCCGAGCCGAAATATCTCCCTCGACTTTTCCTTCGATGATAATATCGTTTGGTGTTTGTAGGTTACCTACAATCTTAAGATCCTTCGAAATAATTGAAGGGTTGTTCGTAGATCTAGACTGAGCAACTGATCCCGTGGGTGCTGGTCTCTGTATAGAACTTATTTCTGGCATTGTTTCATTCTCCTTTTTCTGGTTTCTGATAGGTTCTTTCATTTTCCCTTTTGATGTAAACATTTTAAACTTCCATAAAAATTAGGGGGTTAATAGCTTTTTTATTGTGGGTAATTTCATAATGCAGATGTGGTCCGGTAGAATACCCTGTAGAACCCACAGCTCCAATTTTATTATCCAAGGTTACAATTTCTCCATTTTTTACATTGATTTTACTTAAATGGGCATAAACCGTCCTTAATCCAGAGATGTGCTTAATTATTATTGTTTTTCCATATCCTCCCTTGTAGCCAGTAAATTCTACGACACCATAACCGGTAGCATATACTGGGGTTCCAGTTCTTGAACCAAAATCCAAGCCTTCATGCATCCTCCTTTTACTAGATATAGGATGCTTACGCATGCCAAACCCAGAGGTCTGACGTAAATTCCCCTTTAGAGGGTCCCCAAAAGGAAGTGATAAATATCCCATATTTAGAACATTTAGACGAGCTAGGGAGTTTTCAACCTGGTTTGCCTCATTCGATACAGGTGAATTTGACATACTCCTCAAGGTTTCCATTTCCAGGTCATCAATCACAAATTGATTTTGATTTCGATATAGTGCTAATAGTTCTTCACGAATCCTTGACGGGGACACATCGACGCGATGTAGAACTTCCTCAATGCCACTTGTTGCGAGGTCAATATTTGTTGTTAATTCCTTTAGGAGGTTGGCCATTCTTCGGTTATTGGCATTGGCCTGGTTTTGGCTTTTGACCAATTCTGTTTCCAGTGTTGTAATTCTTACCTGTGATCGCCTTAAATTTTCTGTACTATCAGAAAGTACCTTGGAAAGGGTAGATACGAAACCGGGATCATGGGGTAAATCAGCGGACGCAACAAGTTCATCAGTGGTTGGAGAAGTACCGTTATTTTGGAAATCTCCACTAGATGGGTCATGCAATTCAGCGATTTCCTTCTTTAGCTGATTTAATTCAATTTCTTGCTGATAAACTAGTTCAAGGGCCTTTTGTGTTTGGTTGATTAAGGTCCTGTTCTCTTTAATCAGGTCATCACGTTCACCTAGGAGAGTTACTAGATTACTGTTTAGATTGTTGTAGGATACGATTTGCCCTGGAGTTTTTAGAAAATGATTGTTCAAAACCAGAAAGGAAGAAAATACAATCCAAAACAAAGCCAGTAGTGACAGGAAAATTATTAATATCCTGACTTTTATTCCTAATAGTAGATACCTAGTATCGCCTTTTGACTGAATGGATATGATCCAATCATTCATTTCAAAGGAAGCAAATTTGTTTCGGATTGTCTGCACTGCTGCTCTCGACTTAATCAAAGCCATATCTTATTAGTTATCATCCTAATTTACCGTAAAAATTTGTCAATTGAAATTACAAGAATATTTGTTCCCCTTGGTTAAATTATCCGCAGTTATCAGATTTGATGTAATTATTACGATTGTAATATTGAGCTAATTGAAAAGGTGAGATGAAGTTGAGTGTTCACCTCTTTCCCTACCGCGAAAAGAATTGCGGAAGTTAACAAACAGAAATTATGAATCAAGTGTGAAGTCTCCTTTAATCAAAAATTTACCTCTTCTACCATTGATTGGAAGGATTTTCGTTGGCATTGCCGGGTTGTTCCTTGTTCTGTTTGTCTGGTTATCCTTGGGTTCATTACCCATCCCGAAATTGATTGAAAAGATAATTGTCGAGAAGGTAATTAATCTGTCCAATGTAGAGGCAATGGCGCTAGAGAAAGGTTCTCTAACCCTGGACCCTAGTAAGTTTCGGCCGGAGATTCAATTTGCCCGTACGGAGATTCAATTGCCTCAGGATGGCAACAAGATTGAAATAAGTGATTGGAAAATTTCATTTAGGTTTATCTCTGTATTAAACGGTTCGTTCTATCCGTCTACTGTTATTGGGAGTGAAATTGCTCTGGGAACTGAAGGGACAATAAGTGAACCTGCTGTTGACAATGAAACCTCTGGCCTCCCCAATGATATGGAACCCATATTGCAGAGCATCTCAATTTTTGAATCAGCGTTTTTATCAGAACTTGAATTGATTGAGTTTAAAAAGATATCCGTCCCAAATGAATTATTACCAGGTAATGAGGATCTAGAGATTGAGGGCTTGGTTCAATTGGTTACAAATGAATCAGGCATTGCAGGAAATTATTTTTATCCTGATAATTCAGTTGAAGCCAAAGTAAAATGGAATTTCAGTCGACAACCAGACGACCTTTCTTATAGGTTAGATCTTGTCGGAGATACTCGGGTTTTATCAAACTTGATTCAATCTGGTGGCTATCAACCCGAATTTGATGATGGAATAGATTATGGAACTGTACTAGCAGAGATAAGTACGAATCAGCCCTATGACAGGATTGCCGGCTCAATTTACATCCTGGATTCAAGCTTTGAAACCAATTGGGTAGCTACTCCTTTTACGATTAATAGCCTTGGAATGGATTTCCGTTACATACCGGAAACTGGCACAATCAATCTGGACTCTATCAACTTGAGATCAAATAGTGTCAACACCAAGGGAGTAGGTACGATAAATGTTAGAGGTCTGAATGAAGGGCTGGAAGTTACCGGAAAAGTTTCCCTAGAAAGTTTTTTAACTGAACAAATAAATGATGTAGGAGCGATGGATCAATCAGGAGATGTGTCTTTCGCAATCCTGTTGCCATCTGAAACTCAGAAAGGGCGTTTTAATGTCGAGGGAGTATTTACAGGTCTCGCTTCAGAACAAAGAGGAGAATCTTCCCTTGCCTATTTATTTCAAGAAAACAGTAAGCTCATAGGAAAAATATCCGGTGAGTTAGGGGGGGCACGAAATATTGACTCGTTAAGAGGTCAATTGAGTTGGATTAATGACCCAAATCCTCCTGGCAAGGATTCCAAGAGTTCCAGAATTAATATCCCATTTCGGTATGAGTATCAAAATAACAGTATTATTTCGAATGGGTTATTCATTTCCGTAGAAGAATTTCCATTTGCCATTGAGGGTGGGATTGTCATGGAGTTGGCGAATGAAAACACTAGCCCAATCTATTCCGGTGAATTCACCCTTCGTGACAAAGCCAAATCAGTACCCCTCCCAGCCCCTAGCGGTAAATTAACCTTTAATGGGGTAACCGAATCTGAAATACAGAAGGTTTCATACCAGTTTACCTTTGAGGAAGGATTGGTCTCATTATTGGAGGGAGGTTCTCCTTCCGTGATATCAATGGGTGAAATTGAAATAAAAACCATACCTGAAGAGGGGATTGGTTTTGGTGGATCGCTTGATATGACTATTGAAACCGATGATAGAAAAAACGAATTTCAATTGAGTTTTGATGGGAGGCTCAAACAACAAGAAGTTTACTTCAATGAGCTGGAAGTTCACTCAAAACCAATCTCCATTTTTTCTTCAGGTAGGTTAGTAAACTTAACCGGTGAGGATGAGGATGCTTCTCCCATTACCGGACTGTTCAACATTAAAAAAATTGAATACCAAAGTTTGGAAAACCGGATTCCCATTGGTGCTGATGAAGATCTGAATTTTTCAATTACATTAGGAGATGAATATGTATCCAGTGAAATTTCAGGCCCCATAAAATTCCTTACTGCCCTTTATAGTTTACAGGCAAATGAAGCCACCGGGCAATTTGAGCAGGATCACGGTGAGGGTAATTTTACACTCAAGTCAAGTTACAATTGGTTAACATCACTAATAGATGGGGAGTTCAAAGGTAACTCGCTTGTTATTCCCTTAAATGGTGAAGACAACCGGTTGAAAATAGATAATCTGGATATGGTCTTTAGTTATCCGTTGAATTCTGAGTATAATTTTATCTCAATTGATCGGCTATCCGCAGAGTCAGATCTATTTCATGTATCCGCAACTGGGAATTTATATGCTGAGGGATCGATCTTTAATTCAAATCTGGTTGGGAATCTGATTCTAGAAGACGGGAGATTAAAACAGAGCCAAATATTTGATACTTCCCTCCAGGATATAAGAGGTAATATTGATTTCAAACTAGATACCGAGAAAAAGGAGTTAAGGATTGCCCAAGCCTATATTGAGGAAGGAGGAACACAGTTTTGGGGTGATGGGGTAATTTCATTTGATAATCAAGAAAAACTTGGAAGTATTCATTTCTGGGCAAAGAGTTTGAACAAGAATGAAGCAATAAAATTTTGGCCTTTGAATTTTGTTAGCAAAACAAGGGCCTGGTTTCAAAAAAATATTCATGCAGGGGAAATAAACGAATTAACAGGTGGAGCAACTCTATTTCGTAATACCAAACCACGCATTGAAGCCACGTATAGCTTTTCAAATGTTGAATTCACGTATCTGAAAGGGTTCCCTCCTTTAGTCAACGGGAATGGTTTCGCTACCCTAACAGAGACAGACCTTTCTCTTCAGTTGGAAGAAGGACATACCGAAGTATTTAAAAAAGGCATTGTTACTCTGGATGGGAGTAGGTTTTATATCCCTGATATAACAAATAACAAAATCCCTTCAGAAGTTTATTTGAAACTGGATAGCCAAATTTATCCTCTTTTCGAACTGCTTGACCTGGACCCTTTCAATTTTATTGCCAAGGCAAATATGACTCCAGTTTTTGTCAGTGGGGCTGCAAAAGGTGAGGTAAAAATCAGTTTTCCCCTAGTTCAGAATATACCTCAGGAAGAAATTTCCTATAAGGGTTTTGGGGAGTTCAGCGAATTTGAAACTATAGGCCTGTTCTATGGGAAGATCTTTCAGTCGAATAGATTGGCTATCCAATTTGATGATCAGAAACTAGTAATCGAGGGTAATGGCAACTTTGGCAATTTACCGGTAAGTGCTACCATGAACCTAAATTTTGAACCTGGAATAACCGAACGATTGGGAATTTCTGGTACATTTGATCTTTCCGAGGAGTTTTTTGAGGAGTTTAATATAGGTTTCATACCCGAAATAGTGTCAGGTTCCAGCCAGGTGAATTTCAATTTGGATTTTCCTCCCGACTCACCTCCCATTATGGCACTCGATTCAGATTTGTATGGCACAAGTATTGAGATTCCAGTTATTGATTGGGAAAAGCCCTCTGAAGTGAGGGGGAAACTGGAAATTGGGGCAAGAATAACCAGTCCCCTTGATATAAACACCTTTAGATTATCAGCACCGGGTCTCGGTGCGGAAGGCAAACTAAACCTAACAGAGGATGGAGGTTTCGAGTCCTTTAATTTGACTAAGGTTGAATTGGAGGAATTTTATTCAGGTGAGCTCGAAATTTCCTTCAGTGAAAGAGGAACTGTTCAACTTGAAATCCCGGGCACTATTGAATTAGGTGATTCAAGCATGCTGGCCCAATACAGCTCGGGTGATGAATCAGACCAGGTTTTCAGTTTCTATTTGGGTGAATTAAAAATTTCACCTCGGTTATCCATAACAGAGATTAACGGTTTCGTCCAAAGGGATGAGGATATCAGAGCAAATTTTAATGGGAAGATGAACGGAGGAGCAACGCTTAATGGTTGGTTATTTGATAGGGATGGTTCCTGGATGTTCAGAATTGCTTCCGACAATGCAGGTCAGGTTGCACGGGATGCCGAATTGATTGAAACACTGATTGGTGGAAAGGTATGGGTCGACATTAACCCGGGAGAGGGCATAAGTGAATTCCATGGAACAATCATAATCAGCGACATAACAATACCTCCATTTTATGAATTAGGCGCTAGCCCGGGTAGTGAAAGTGAAGAGAGAAATGAGGTTGCAGAAGGTATAAAAATGGATCAGATAAGGTCAAATTTCCATTTGACCAAAGAGAAGTTGGTTTTAAATGATGCCGCAGGGATTGGCACTCAAGTTGGATTTTCATTCTCTGGTGACTATTCCTTGCAAGAAAAGGTTATGAATTTTGAGGGAACTGTTGCTCCACTCAGAGTGATCACGACACTGATCAAGATTGTAAATCCCATAAGTTTGCTGGTCCCCAGAAGAATATCCGGTGAGATAGGTACCTTTGATTTTACCTTAATAGGTACGCTTGATGATCCTGACTTTTCAATTGAGCCAACTTCTGTCGTCAATCCCAGTAATTTAACGGGTTTTCTATTTCTGAATATTGTACCCTGATTTCGTTTAGTAATGGACCTAAGTTATTTTGATTACGACCTTCCAGCGTCGTTGATTGCTCAGAATCCAGTAAAACCCCGTAGAGCTTCTCGGTTACTGGTATCTCGAAATGACCAGATCGTTGATGCCGGGTTTGAAGATTTACCTTTATTCTTAAATTCAGGTGATCTCCTTGTAGTTAACAACACCAAGGTTTTCCCAGCCCTTTTGATTGGGTATAAAAAGAATCGTGTCAATTTAGATCCCAATCGAAATCCCGGAGCTAAAATCTCAATAAATTTGGATACACAAAATCAAAACGGGCATTGGTCTTGTTTGGGGAAACCATTGAGAAAATTGCGAATCAATGATTCCATTCAATTTGGAGAAAAGCTTGAGGGTGAAATAATTCGAATTGATGGAAAATGGTGTGAGATTGCTTTCAATATGCAAGGTGACGAGTTTTATAAAGCTGTGTACTCGGTCGGTCATACACCACTTCCAAGCTATATTTCTACCAAAAGGTCAGAAACCTCCGCGGATCAAGAGAATTACCAATCGTATTTTGCCCAGGAATTGGGGGCAGTTGCAGCACCAACTGCCTCATTACATTTTGATGATCTAATTGTATCAAAACTTATGGAGAAGGGCATCAGAATTACTGAATTAACCCTTCATGTCGGGGCAGGGACTTTCTTACCCATGACTTCTGATAAAATTTCTGATCATAAAATTCATGGGGAATGGGGTTGTTTATCCCAATCTGCTGTGGATGAAATTCTCAAAGCAAAAAGAATCCACAATCGAGTTATTGCCGTTGGAACAACTTCCCTCAGGCTTATGGAGACTGCTGCCAGAAATGGAAAAATAAAGCCTTGGGAGGGTATGACAGATCTTTACGTAACTCCAGGATTTGACTTTAAAGTTGCAGATGGATTGCTCACCAATTTTCACCTACCCAAATCTTCTTTACTCGTCTTGGTTGCAGCATTTGTAGGTGGAGAAAAAATGAAACAGATCTACCGGCATGCGATTAATGAGCAGTATAGATTCTTGTCCTATGGTGATAGCTCCCTATTACTTAAATCCCCTTAATACGGTTAATTTAAGGGCAAATCGAAACACTCAAATCGGAATTTGGAATAGAGAATTTATGGGCTGCTTAGCTCGCAAAACCAAAAATCTTTTAAACACATATATCTGCATATAGTGAATCGGGCAATCCGACTAGCTGAATTATGAATTGACAAATACAGATGCTCATTAAAGGGGTAAAGACATAGCAAAGCTTGGTAAGTTAACCTACCTAGCCCATCTTTAACACTTAGTGACGTAAAGCCCCTATTCATAGGGAGTTGGAAATCGGAGTGTCACTACAAACTCCAACAGTCCCTTACAAAGAGCTTCCCAAGGGTTAAAGGTAAAATTTCAATCAATATAGGTCTTACGGACATTGCGGGGCGGTGGCGGTATCCCCATCCCCTGGTAAATATCTCCCTGGATCTCATCGGGATTGTCGGTTTTCCTGACATGGAGCGAGCCCCCGTCCTTGCGGGCAAACCTTGTGGTAACCCGACGCAATGAACCCAGCTCATCCCGCAGAGTCTCCCAACTCTCGGTATGGTCAGTATCGTTCAAGCGCCGCCGCAGAAACTGAACCGCCTGAAAGGCCAGAACACTGATAAACAAATGCCCCTCCGAACGATTCTCCTTCTGGTGATAAATAGGACGCAGACCCAGTTCCGATTTCAGCGACCGAAAAACACCTTCCACATCCGTCAATGACGTATAGGTTCGCCACAAGGCCTCAGCCTCCCAGTCAAGTATGTTGGTCCGGAGAGTATAAACCCCGGGATGACTCTTCATGGATCCCTTCTTTGGTCTTCTGGTCCACCTGATGGCGGTAGCCTTCTGACCTTGCTCGTCAGCTTCGACCTTGATCTCATAATGCTGGGCCACCCGGCTGTTTTCTTGCAACAACCGACCGATCTTGCGGTGGATATAGTCCAACCCCTTGCGGGTTCCTTTCTTCGACAGATTGGCATGGAGTGTCTTGAGATCATTTGCAAGCCGGGTCTCAAACCGCGTGATAATGCCTTTTTCCTTGCCAGCACGATCCTCGGAATGACACCGAAGCAGAACTTCCTGATACGTTGACCGGGGCTTGCCCTTGTCTTTCTGCTGGTTTTTTTCCTTCCTGACAACCATCTCGTTATACACCCGGACCCTGGCTTGTGAAGCCGTCCTGATTTCGGCCGCAACATGATGTTCCTCAAAGACACGGGTGCGCTCACGCGAGACCACAATATAACGATACTTATGGGCACGGAGCCAGGCCAGATTGTCCTTGGTCGCAAGCCCACGATCCATAATGACAATACTGGCCTCCGGGGCCGCCAGCGCATTCAGGACCGCCTGCATGGTGGAAGGCTCGGAGACATTACCGGGTAAAACCGTGCTGCGACGAACAAAGCCACTGCTGTCAAGAACCAGACCAAGGGTCAGCAAGGGAGCATCATACCGTCTTTCCTTGGACTTGCCCCTCTGGGCCTTGGGTTGCTTCTGGGCTGTTCCCTCAAAGTAGGTGTTGGTCAAATCATAGAGGGAGATTGTCGGGGTTAAATCAAACAGGGTCTGACAGGTGGCAAACAGATGATCTTCAATCCTTAGGCGGTTGGACCACAGCTTGTCAGCCGCCCGATGCAGGGCCATGTCGTTGAGCATGCCAAAATCAAGTCCGAGCATTTCCCCGAGGGCACTCCTGGTGCGAAGCCACCGGCTGGTTTTTCGTTCGGAACCGGGAGCGGTCATGCGACCAACAATGGAAGCCAGGGCACAGCCCTTTTGACGTGGCTTGAATCCCAGCTCATCCAGCAGCGCTGGCAGACCAAGAAGATCAAGGGCCGCCAGAGCGGCATGCTCAACCCCGATGGTACGGGCGTCACTAGTGGCGGCCGTTGCCATATCAACCACATCCCAACTGGTGGGTGTGGGTGTTGTGTGGCCCTGACGTTCCAACAGACGGGTAACAATGCGGCGGGCTTCGGCTTCAATGTCTGGTGCTGGTGGTTCAAATGCCAAGAGGCGTGGAGAGGACTCCATCAGTTCCTTGATGCGTTGGCACAGGAGTGGCCAGTCTTCTTGTTTGATGTCGAAATGGCGACCGAGATTGAGTAGTGTTTTTTGTCGCACTTTTTTACCCTCGCGCTGATTGTCGACCAGGCGATGGGATATCCGTGGTGATCCATCGGTTAAAGTACCGGTTGTGGTTTTTCGAATAAACATGATGGGAGGAGATGTAAGGTCTGTCTGGGGGATTGCAATAGGCGTAATAAACTAGGATGGCACTACAATAGGATTGGCTACATGTTTGTAAATCGCAAACCCCCTGATAATGGGGTAAAGACGAAAATAGGATGGTCAAAAAAGGGATGAATCAGGCGAAAAAAGTACTGTTTTGGGCCAAAAGTATTAAAGATGGGCTAGGCGGATTGAGGAAAGTACAGATGGATTTGAAGTTCAAGATACCTAACGAGATGAGATTCCTGCAAGGGGGGGATATAAGCTCTAGTCAGCGTTTCCAGCGCTGGCTTTATCTGATTCTTTTCT
This sequence comes from Paracoccaceae bacterium, assembly GCA_963668325.1. Taxonomy (GTDB): domain Bacteria; phylum Pseudomonadota; class Alphaproteobacteria; order Rhodobacterales; family Rhodobacteraceae; genus MPNP01. The sequence goes on along the minus strand of OY764222.1, from coordinate 2,814,192 downwards.
GCGCCCATCCCTGATCGGAGTTTTTGCGAGCGACATCAAGGTACAGACAACACCATCAATCATCGTATCACCAAACACCTTTGGAACTTGAGGAAGATCCCACCTCAGCATCAAACACTAAAACTTTTACGGTAAACCTACATAAAGAACCAACGGGCCCAAGTGGTCTAGTTATTGTCACAATTATTGTTCCAAGTGTCTATAGTAGTTCCATTTCTGTTAGTAATAATCAGCTATCATTTGGAATAGTGGCTCTGGGAACTATCAATAAACGGGATGATCCCCAAACTTTTACAGTCACAGCAAAACAGGACAACAATACCGATCCGCACCAACAATCGGGCCTATAATTTCCGTTATGTTAAGTTGGAAGGTGTAGGCCGTATTGGGGTTTCGGCCCGTTCTGATAGGGGCTTGGTGCTGTTTAGTGGGAGAGCGGTTGGGGTTGGCTAGAAGTTCTATCGGTTTTTGGGGTTTTCGATAGAAATTGGGGAGTTGGGGTTTTGGTAGGTTCTGAGGGGGTTCTGGGGATTATCCGGTTAAACCGGAGGGAATTCTGATAGATTTTCTATTTAGGACAGCATGGGTGTCCTTCCTGGGCCCAGGTTTTGAAGCTGCAGAGCTGCGGAAAACTTAAATCTCCGGAGAATTAAGACAGTAATAGTGACTCTTTTGGGCTCGTTATTATGAGCTCCTTGATACACCGCAGCTGTAATTTCCGGAGAATTGGGACAGTAGGATTAACCTACTTGGGGTTTTGGGTCCTGGAGGAGTGGAAGATTGCCTCCCACTCCCATTTTGTGAATATCAGTTAGTTATTGGCAGAACTTGCCTTCATATTGCTGAAATCTACGGGTGAATTCTGTTTGACATTCCTTCACCTTGCCTTGGAAGTAGTTGATGATGCGAACCTTTTCGGCATCAACTTCTGTGGCCAAGCGACCAACTAGAACCATGTCGGCAATCGCCTTATCCTTTGCTCTTTCATTGTTATCTAAGCAATGTTGATGCGATACCTTGTAATTATTGGCCCACTCCCACTCGGAGAAAGCTTTGCCGAGGTCTCCGGATTTGAAGCTGGAGGAAACTTTACCATAGGAATTCCGCCAGGTTCCACTTGATATACTGCCAAGGTCACCCCAGCCGATGCATTTTAAGGTTGATGGGTCTGGTTCTGGGGTGTCATTCTGCTTGGCTGCGACATATTGGTTGATCAATCTAACAACTTTGCCTACATCAATATCGATATCCACCTCCGAGTATTCAATCCTAAAGTATGAAGATCTCCCTCCCGAAGGATGAGCATAATTGGTGCATTCCCCTGCAGATTCGCGACATCTTAATGTCACCGTTCCTCTGTCGACATAGGCACTTTCGACATCGGCAAGGTTGATCTCTGCATATCCTTCCCAGCCATCCCTCGACCCCGATACCTTCACAGCCTCACTAACTGTTTCTCCTGTAACTTTCACTTCAGTAGAGTATGTCTCATCATCATCCCAAACTCGGTATCCACTTTTACCATCCAGCTCGGCAGTAATTTCGGCAAGGATTTTCTTTGCATCCCCCGAGTTTTCGGAGTCACTACCCTCGGCTCGGACAGGGTCCGCTTCGGGCACCTCAGCTGGTCCTGTTGCTTCGTGATCTGCTGGGCAAGGTCCTTGATCCCCTATTCGGAATCCGTCCACCTGGGCCATCAGACTTGACTCATCTGTAACTGGTGATCCGCCATGAGCCCGAACAAAGTCGCTTGCTGCCTTGGCTGTTTTGGCACCCCACAGCCCATCTATGGGTCCTGGGTTGAAACCGCACCCGTCAAGAACTGTTTGAATATCGGAAATACCTTGTTCCTGGGACTGGCCAGGAGCTACAACTATACACAAGGCGGTTATGATTAGGGCTAGGGCCCGTTTATGTAGTCTCATCAACATAATAATCCTCTCGGTAATAATACGAAATTAAGGTTATTTACCATATTGGATTAATTTGCATAACATTAAAAGTTTCTTAGGGCCTCAACTCCGGATGCTCCTCAAAAATCCTAGACCTCATATACTCCACAATTTCCCTCTCAAGCCTCACATTCTCTCCCTTAACCCTATTGGCCACTCCATAAACCAATCGAAGGTTCTCCAATTCATTAGAACCACCTCTCGAATAGGGAATAATGTGATCAAGATGTATCTCCGCTCCCTCAACGAATTTCAAACCAGTAATACCGCACCTGTTCCCCTGGGTCTTAAGCATCTCCTCTTTCTGGTCCTTGGATAGTCCCACATACTTTCTTGTCAGATAAGCTAGAAGCTCTTCCCTGTTCTCCAGATAATATTCCCGATTATACTCGTTGATATGGTCCCTATTCTCAGTTTTCCACCTCAATATCCTTTTAGCATTACTTATCCGCCTACAGACATTGGAACAAAAGGAGCTCCGATGATCCAACGGGAACTCAACCTGTTTCTCATTGCAATTAACACACATCCGTTCAATGGAATCTGCTATATCCTCCAGGCTTCTCCGCTTGAAGTAATTATTCCTGGCTTGCAGGACTTCAGCACTCCAAACAGACCCCTCCTCAATCGGGTTTGAACTTGCTCGGCAAATTCCTAATCCTTCTGCCAGTTCGTTAAGCAGCTCTTCACAATACTTGTCTTCTTGGGGAACAAAATAGTTCCAATAAATTTCGTCTCGATGTAGTTTCATACTCATACCTTTTGTTGGTTGTTGGTTAAGGGGGTCCTTGGGGACCCGAATATTCAGGTATGATTGTATTGGTAGGTGGTTCGGATTTGTATTTGAGTTCTATTACTAAGGACCAATCTTGCAATAATGTATTGTTTTTGGGGCCGGCCATCCCCGTGCCTACGGGGAACAGCCTTCATTATATATGTTTATCTATTTGAGGTCTTTTAATGCTTTACACATCTTCGGATAGGAAACTCTATTAATTGAACCGGCCCAGGGGTAGTAATATGTCTAGGCCAAGGATTAGAATATCCCCAAGGATTAGAATATCCCCAAGGACTAGGACTCCAAGAGGGATAATTGACATTAGGACGCCACATTTCAATTACCCTACAAAATTCACCTGCCCAACAATCTTCATCCCGTTCACATGTAGATTCTGGAAATAATTCTGCTGGGCTTAATGAGAATAAGTTACGGTTATCGGTTGAATTTGCATATTGGCTTAATGCGATTATGTCTGCGAGTGGAATATTAATATCAGGTATTGGGTTATCTGGCAATGGGTTATCTGGGTTGTTTGGATCTGGGGTATATCCAGCCCCATCAAGATTATTATCGAGGGTTTGCGAATGTAATGGTGTGATGATAACCAAAAACAAGGCAGACACTATATAATAGATGATTTTCAGTAACTACTCAGGTAGTCAAAATATATACCCTGACTCTTTTTTGTCCAGTTTCTAGTTGACTATTTGATAGCGGTCTTCTAATTCCGCTACAAAGCGACAAATAAATGTCGAGCAGAAAAAATTTCAGTATACATGACACGTCTTTCCTACGAAGCTTTACAGGCCGAAAATTCCCAGTTAAAGGAACTTGTTGTAAGTCTTAAGGCCGAGATTGACACCTTAAAGGAACGCCTCACGGCGTATGAGCATCGTCTCAAGAAGTCCAGTCGTAACAGTAGCAAACCGCCGGGCAGTGATGGTCTAGGCAAGCCCAATGCTCCGAAGCGGGGAAAAGGTGGCCGTCGATCAGGTGGTCAACCTGGCCATAAGGGACAGACCTTAATCCGGTCGAAGCATGTTGACCATGTTCGGCATCATCACCCGGCATCTTGTGCGTATTGTGGTGGCTCCTTGACGGGGGACCAGAATGCAACAATAACAAAGACCCGACAAGTACAGGATATACCGGCTCGACGCCCCCTGGTCATTACTGACCATCACGTCATGGCTTGTCAGTGTAAGAATTGTGGGGAAACCACCATCGGTACCTTTCCAGCAGATGTCAAGGCTCCGGTCCAGTATGGTCATCATCTACAAGAGCTGGTGGTGTATCTGGCGGTTTCCCAGCTGGTTCCGATCCGTCGGATTGGCCAGGTTATCCACACCTGGACCGGTACCCGGCTGTCAGAAGGAACAATTTGCAACTATATAAAATCTTTTGCCCACCGCTTCGAAGCGGTTCATACCCATTTGGGTGAACTTGTGAAGTATGCGTTGGTCACTCATTTCGATGAAACCGGCATGCGGGTTGAGGGTTCGCTCAAATGGTTTCATGTTGGGACCACCAAAGCCTTCTGTTATTTCTGGCTGGGGCAAAGCCGTGGTGATGTCATGACGCAAGCTACCGGGGTCGCCATTCACGATTTTTGGAAATCGTACCAGAAAAAGATGCCCGATGCCGACCATGCGTATTGCCTGGCCCATCTGGTTCGTGAATGCCAGGGGTTGACGGAGATGGGGGAAAAATGGACCGCCAAGTTGGCTCGTTTGTTCTATGACATGATGAAAGCGGACCAACAGGGCCAACTGCCATCGGCCAAGGCCATCGCTGCGATGGAAGCCCGCTTTGACCGTATCCTTAAGGAGGGTTTCGAGTATCATGACCAACTTGATCCCTTGCCCCAAAAGAGTCGGGGTCGACCAAAACGTCGACCTGGCCATAACTTGGCCCACCGGTTGCAAGATACGCGTGAGGGAACGCTGCTGTGCCTGCATAACCCACTCGTGGATGCTACGAACAACCTTGCCGAAAGAGATCTGCGGCCATTGAAACTCAAGCAAAAAATATCCGGGAGTTTTCGTTCCAAAGACGGGGCGAGGTACTATGCCACCCTACGTAGTGTGCTAGAGACTGCCCGCAAACAGGGGTGGAACGCACTTGATACCCTGGGGAAAGAGGCGGCTGAACTGATAGAATGTCTTACTTCCGAAGAACCAATTCCTGACACTTAACTTAACATCGTACCAAATAATCCTTGTTCGGGAGATAAGACTAAACTAATCTACCTCGGATACTACCTGAGTAGTTACGATTTTCATTTTAATTTCCTTTATGGCTGATTGTCATTTTTCGAAAATTAGCATAATTTTGAGCAATTTTCTACCCTTTTATCTGTACATCTAGTTAGTGTCCGCCCGAAAATGAATTAATTGTTCTCAATACCAACATCACCAAGTTGTCTTTGGGGGATCGTTTGTCGCATGCTCTAACCTCGAAGAATTGTTGCTTTGGGGCAAGATCAGGCTTTATTTTGAAAAAAAACAAATTTAAGTACCGATCTTGAAAAGAAGATTCGCATACCAAATCCCCTCTTGTAAAGGGTTTGAGAACAATTAATTCATTTTCGGGCGGACACTAAGTAACCGTTAAATTATTGTGACTAAAGTTTTCAGGTAATAACAACCGTAATAATCAATCTGACATAAAGTTAACATTGCGGAGATAAAAGCGTCCTTTCGAGGCAAGGTAGAATTTTCGTTCCAGCGTGTCCCTACTCCCTGTGGGAGTAGTTCTGACCTATCGGAGGGATATGTTCAGAATCTGAGTATTTCATTAAACCTGAAGCTCAATAAACGTCTTATAACTTTAAAGATATAGGATAGGGAAATGGTACCACCAGGATTCTTAACTTTGTTGTAAGTCCTCCTGATAGCAGTACTGTGTGGTTTAAATTTACTTGAGAATAATTATTGTAAAAAAATATTGCGTAATCATCCCCTTTAAACCATAGAAGAAATTCCGATATTCGGATTTTTTCGGGAGAAAGTAGATGTTTACTGTTTTAGGGCAAATTTGGGCCTTGCTCCTGGGGATTTTTCTCCTGATGGTAGGCAATGGACTACATGGAACTCTGGTGGGGATTAGAGGGGTCCAGGAAGATTTTACTACCTTGGAACTTTCCTTAATTATGTCAGGGTATTTTATTGGGTTTCTATTTGGCTCAAGACTTACCCCTCATATGATAATCAGGGTGGGCCATGTCAGAGTATTCGCAGCTTTAGGGTCCCTGATCTCTGCTGCCCTGATTCTTTTCGCTCAATTTCCCGAGGCATGGGTTTGGGTTGTTCTGAGGATAATAATAGGAATTGGATTTTCAGGTGTTTATGTCGTCGCTGAAAGCTGGCTTAATGACAGTTCTACGAACGAAAACAGAGGTAAAACCCTTGCCATCTATATTTCCATCCAGATGTTCGGTATTATTTCTGCCCAGGGGTTGTTCAACCTAGGGGATACATCAGGGTATTTGCTATTCGTCCTGGCTTCGGTTCTAGTCTCACTTTCCTTTACGCCAATTTTACTTTCAGTATCTCCAACACCCCATAACGAAGTTACAAAGTCCATGAATATCTGGCAACTGTTTAAAGTTTCTCCCCTTGGGGTATTTGGCGCTTTTTGTCTAGGTGCGGTTTTTGCTGCCTTGTTCGGTATGGCAGCCGTTTTTGGAACCCGAATAGGGTTAACTCCATCCGACATAGCCCTTTTCGTGGCCATGATTTATATTGGGGCATTAATATTCCAGTTTCCTATTGGGTATATATCTGATCGGATGGACCGAAGAAAATTAATATTGAGTGTTGCGGTTGTATGTACGGTTTTTTCCTGTATTGGAGCAATTACCGAAGGATTTCTAATCATGTTGATTGTTACCTTTGTTATTGGTGCAACAACCACACCCCTTTATTCACTCCTAATAGCCTATACCAATGATTACCTTGAAGTAAGCGACATGCCAGCAGGAGCTAGTGGATTGATCTTTGTTAATGGTCTCGGAGCTATAAGTGGTCCTTTTTTTGTTGGTTGGTTAATGGATGTCATCGGGCCTTACGGCTTCTTCATATACATTGCCTTAGCCATGACCCTGTTGGCAGTTTTCTGTGTATTCAGAATGGTTATGCGGAAAACCCCAGATACATTTGAAACTATGTCGTATGCTCCTATCAGTCCAACCTCTACCCCGGTGGCAGCGGATATGGCACAGGAGTTCGCTATCGATCAGCAAACCGAGGAAGCGGAAAATAATTTAGATTATCAGTAGAACACTGCACCGTATTTAGAAATTAACAACATAGCATTAGGAATTTCTTACGAGGTCAGATGGCAACGCATTTGAAAATTTCAAAATTATTCTTGTTAGAGAAATTAGGAAGTCATTAATATATGACGACTTTGTTTTTCTACTGAAATGAAATTTAGGTAATATGCCAACATGTTGAGAAGGACCTTTGAACATAAAAACTATTCTGCCTTGGTATTGAATGCAGATCATCAGCCTTTGTCCTATTTTCCGCTTTCCCTTTGGTCATGGCAGGTTGCTCTCAAGGCAGTGTTTTTGAACAGGGTAAATGTGGTTTATGAATACAATCATGTAGTTCGTTCACCTTCTACCGCGTTCAGACTCCCTTCAGTGATTGCTTTAAAGGAATATATTCGACCTCAGAAAAGTGTGGCCTTTACCCGATTCAATCTGTTTCTACGAGATGAATTTACCTGCCAATATTGCAACAGGGAGGGAGATCTTACTTTTGATCATGTAACGCCAATCTCAATGGGTGGGACCAGCAGTTGGAAGAATGTGGTAGCGGCATGTCATGATTGTAATTTCAAAAAAGGTTCCAAAACCCTGAAAATGGCTGGTATGGAACTCCGCAAACAACCCTTTGGACCTAGCAATCAAGAGTTAAGAAATATAGGAAGAAAATTCCCACCCAATTATCTACATGAAACCTGGTTGGATTTCTTGTATTGGGATATCGAACTGGAACGATAAAACTATCAGGTTACCAATTATTTAACCCTTGTTCTGAATTTCTTTTCCCCCAACATAGCTTTTTTCTACCTTGGCTATCTGTATTCGATAGAAATCATACCATTTAGTTTTGCCTAATTTCTGGGCCACAAGATGTTCGCAATCATTTTTCCACTTGGCTATGGCTTCCCTATCAGTCCAATAACTTAAGGAAACACCATGCCCATCTGGCTGACGAAAGCTTTCAAAATGAATGAAGCCCTCGGTCAATTTGGCCCTTTCGAGTATTTTGTCCGCCATTTCCAGGTAACCTGTAGGATTATCAGCCAAAACAGATGAAAATATGACAACATAAATTGGGTTTGTAAAATTCTTGAACGAATCGTTGGAATAGGGGCTAAAACCCTCAGAAGTAGGTTTTTGTAAGCTCATTTGAGTTAAGTTATTCCCGTTAAATTAAAGTATATTATTAAGCATTGTATGAAACGTGAACCTCTAAAATTATAGAACGTCAATCAAGATAGCTCAGCGTTAATCTGGATGATAGTCAAATGATACGACAACAGTACCGATATTATTGTTTAATTCTGAATTTTCAAAGACAACAGACGTTTGATGAAGATGGGTCAGAACTGTTTCCCAGACCAGGATTGGATCCTTCAGGGGGAGGATGGCAGCTGGTGGATCCGGATCGATTGAAAGGAGCAGAAAATGGAAGCACGTACAGGGACCGAGCAGGCATTGCTGGACTAGATTGGGACGAGAGGGAAGCGCGTTTGACCGCGCTTGTCGAAAGTTTAAACGAAGAGGAAAAAGAAAGAGAAGAACGCTTGACCAAGTTTGTCAATATCTTGCTCAACAATCAGCAATATTTAAACAAGGCACAGCAGAACTTGGCCAAGCGGATGAACGACTTGGCAACGCAGCTTCAATCAGAGCAAGAATTACCGAAGCAATTAAAAGTATTGGAGCAGCACTTGAAAAATGGCTGACGAAGAGGATAGAGAAGGAACAAGCAGAACTGAACATGAAGCCCAAAGAGGAGGAACGTCCGGATGATGAATGGAACAATCCATTTTCATTGGACTTCAGACCGCCGTGGAAATTTTAAGGAAAATTCAGCCAGTTGTAGACACTTGAACTTTATAATCAAAGTTCAATACCGGTATTATCAGAGAGTTTCTTCTTCAGAAGGCCAGTTGCTAGAGTCTTTATAATTTCAAGGGTTACATTACCACCTGTGTCGGTAATCTGTTTTTTTGTTCTGTTCCAAATCCCTTCATCCCGAATGACTGTAATAAAATCATGGCCAGAGTCCGTAAGTCAATAAACTCCTTCATTGATCTCTACCATGTATCCCTTATCGCACAGCAGATGTATATGATGCATTTCCTTAATATCATCTCCATCCAAAGTAGGGTGCGATATAGTAGGGACTCTTCTTGCTCTTCGAATTTTAAAAGGAAGTCACGGATATAGTCATTATCTCTTTTCATGTAGATTAACCTTAATTTGAAAGAAGAATCAGTTCTTTGAGGCTAGGAAAAATAGTAGGGGCCGAAATTAAAGCAACCATATTTTACAGTTCATCTCACAAAGGATATTATGAGGTCTCGCCAGAGCCGATGTAAAGATTGTTCCCTGATTACTGAAAAATTAATAAATCCTTGACTTGCTGAAGCGTAATCGTATATATTGAACGTACCGTAAAGAGCGTTTTGAAAAGGCGTCACCTGTCAATGGGCCTTCTCATGTGGACGGTGAGCTCGGCAAGGGAGTTCAGTCGCAGGACACTTCGGGTGGTTTCCGACCTCAATGAGTTAAGGAAATGCTGCTACTGCGAACAATAGATACCGCACGATTCCAGCAAGGTGTCGTGCGGTTTTTCTTTTTGGATCATTTTCAGCGAGCTCTGCTCCACGTGATTGTTTTATCTTGTTGTAATTCTAATCTTGTCACCACTAGACGCCCCCTTGATCATTTATCAGCCACCAGCCCAAGTACTGCATGTGTCAAATATGTTACACTATTTTTATAGAAACAAAAGGTTATTCCATCTACCCTAATATTGTGCTAATTAAAAGACACAATATTAGTATCATAAAATAAACTGATAATTGTGTTTTATTTTGTTCTATTATGGAGATTTATAAAAATGACACTAAATACATTACTGACTCTCAAGCTAGTAGCAGTAGGGGGCATAGTTATCTACCAGGTTTGCTCAGGTGTTGATCACCGGGTAACGCAGACGACAGAAGTAAACAATCTTTGCCGACTGAAAAAAAACGGGTTTTCTGATGATTTCTGTGCCAAAATTGTAAAATTATGGACAAGAGACCGCCAAGAACGAAGACTTCTGTTTATTCAATCGATTATAAAGCATCGGAGTCCTATCATGCGGTCGCCAAAAAAACTCTCCTCCTCTATGTCCTGCAAAGATAAGTCGCTGCTTGATAGTACGGAGAGTATGGACCGAGTGGCGAATACATCATCAATACAAAATGGACAAACGGGGAGGATAATTGACTGATGGCACGTTATCGTCTTATAATTAATCCGAATACCGGCAATGTCTCATTCGGTACTATAAGCAAACCTAAAATAAAAGATCGGAGCGGTCGAGATATATGGCCAGAAGCCTCTTTGAAAGCGGATATCTATCTTTTCCAAGGTCGTCACATTGGTCCGAACAAGGGCTTTGGTGTTGAACATATCTGGAAAGAACATAAGCATGAAATTCAGAACACTAGCTTTAAAAACACGGCAGAATTCGTTGCCTCAATTGTATACCATGGTACGCCGCTCTACTACGAGATATGGAGGCAGGATAAATTACTTCGCTTGCTTGCATATAAGCATAATACGAAAGCGGTGCTCGAATTTAGATATAAAAAACCGTATGGATATCACTGGTCAGTTGTCACTGCCCACACCTTCCTTGACCAGCGAAGAATAAGAGAAGGTAGATTAGTGGGCAAGATATGCTAAGGAGGAAATGAAAGATGCATAGTACATACGAAGAGAAAGAAATCCTATTGAGGGTCCGTATCTCGAAAGAGATTCAGGACGCATATGACTTGGTGCGAGACCACTACGAGCTTACTCAGAGTGACGTGGTACGAATGGCCCCGCTTCTCTTGACGTTACTAGCGGAAGGTTCTTTAATAAAAGACTTTGAGGTTTTTAAGAAGGGCTTGGAAAAAGAAATAAAAGATAAACGTAAGGTGGAAACATTCCTTGAGAGAGTAAGGAGACCGTTCACCAGAAAAATTTTTACCGATTATCTCAAAGATTTGGCTAAAAAACAAGCCAAGGAACAAAAGAATCAAGATAGCAGAAGGCCCATAGATCCGGACCATATCACACCAGGCAGTGATGCCTTGCCGAAATATAAAATTTTTCAGGAAACACTTAACCGAATTGACCTAATAGGTGAGGAAAAACTACTCAGGTCGGTGGCAGGAGAAATTGCCAAAAATGTTACGGACGCTAAAGAGGAAAAAATTCCAGAGGATCCTAATTTGGGAGTGATCCCGGAAACATATTGGGTAAGACTTATGATAACAGCTAGAAACGCTTTGGATATTTCCTCCCTTAATTCGGAACAGCAAAAAATAATACGCCAGGCGTTTTGTGATGCAGCATATAAGAAGAACACCACCGAGAGGGCATTACAGGAAGCAGCCCAAAGGGTTGCTAAGGAAGCCAGAGAGCAGGGTATCACAATCCAGCATGAATTCGAGTTTATTCCACCGGAGTATGACGGACGTCTTCTGTCCTATGCCCGTGCTATGCTTGGTAAATACCTGACCGCTAAGGAGAAGGAAGAAGTGCGCAAACTACTAAAAAAGCAACTTATTCAAGGATACCCATAAAAATGCTAACCAAGCAAATTTCACGACTCTGGGAAGAAGATAGTATTTTTGTATGAACTCTAGGGGTGTCGAATGACACCCCTAGTCTTGTATCCCAACACCTTTGAATTGATGGTTTTGTAGATTACTCCAATTATTATTTGTTCTTGTTGCCAGTTACCAACAATACAAAATGATCAGTAACTCTTCATTGGCAGTTTAAGGCAGAGGATACACGTAATGCCGACAACTTTATTATGCCGACAAATGCTCCCAACTCCTTTATTCATGGGGATTGTAACTTTAACTTGTCGGCATAATAAAGTCATAGTTTCTAGATTCAAACAATTGGTTTCCTAATCTACAACCCCTGATTTTCCCTAACTTTTAGTCAAGATATCTCAAAACCACCGCCAAGGTTCATGCTGTAAAATTCTCGTTTTGTTAATTTAACGAGAGGTTTAATTATGATCATTCCTGATCGTGCTCCATCTGAGGAGCAATTCTGGCTACTAGCCTACCTAACTGCATTTCTGCAATCCTTGAACGCACAAGGTTATAGCAAATATACTATCGAAGTCTACCGGCGTATCAGCCACCGTCTTTGTGATGTCGTACATGTGAACAATATCGGTCCCAGCGAACTGGATATGGAAACCATGGACAAACTCGCTGCTGATTGTTTGACAACCGATTCATCACGTATGAAGAAACAAATTGAAACTGTTGTACACCGCTTCACCGAATATCTGATTGCTGGTGGAGTGATTATAGTCCGTAAGGATCCCTTGCCGTCCCCAGGAACGATTGAACATCTCTGCATGGAATTGAATCATTGGCTCAGAACCCAACGGGGACTGTCCGGTGATCATTTAAGGGTTTATCCAAATATCTTGACCCAATTCGTGCAACACTGCAATGCTGGCACAGATATGGTCCAAAATCTTGCCTTGGTGACACCCGAAGATATTATTTCCTTCGTTGACAAAGTCACCGTAGCAAGCACCTGGCGAATTCCTTACCTCCGTAATATTCTCCGGTTTCTGTTCTGGCGCAATTATAACCCACAAGACTTGTCAGCTATCATTCCTCCAACAGCGAAAGCCCGTACTGACGGGTTGCCCCGTCATCTTGAACAGACGACGGTCAACAGACTGCTCAATGCAATCCAAAATGACACCCCTCGTGATCGGCAGGACTATGCCATGCTTCTTCTCATGGCTGCTTTATGGACGCCAAGGGCAGGCACGACATCTGTTTGTAAAACTACAAGCTCCATTTACAGCGTGGTTTTCGAAGCAGAAAATGATCAACTTGATCCAGAGAAAGTTGTGGGTTTGGCCCGCCATCTGCGACCAACGCTCAGCAAATTGAGCACGGACTGTTATCCTGTTTTTTCATATATGACACCGGAAGAAATCGAATTTGCAACCGCGTGATCTCATTATCACAGCCCGTCGTACGGTGGGTCAGGGACGTAAGGGAAAGCCACGCCAGTCAGATCTCAAAAGGGCACTGAGCACGGCTTACTATGCGATGTTCCACGCGCTATGCCGGAATTGTGCCGATTGTCTTGTCGGCAAGACCAACGCCAATCGAAGCCTGTCGGCCTGGACACAAGCATATCAAGCTATGGAACATGGTCATGCCAAGAACCAGTGCAGGAATAAGACCGTCATGGCCAAATTTCCAGATGAAATACAGAGCTTTGTAAGCAAATTCCAGGTGCTCCAAGAACTGACTATGATCCGAGCTTCAGGTTGACACGTTCCGAGGCACTTACTGAGATTCACAGTGCCGAAATTGTAATCAAGAAACTGCAAGCATCTCCGAGCAAGGATTGAACAGCATTTGCAGTGTGGACAGCAATGAAGAAAAGGGCCGAATAAGGATGTCAATTGATGGGAGTTATTTATATAAGGGAATAGAATCCCCTATACTTTCATAGTCTCGTCTGTGAAGGAAGAGGAGCAGTAATGCCCCTTTCTACCCGGCAATAAGCCCTTTGATGGCACTTGTGCTTGATCAAGGGTTTATAATAATCACTCTGGGCAGAATGGTAATAATTAGCATGAATTACGGATTTGAGTTTAAGTAAGTTTGGATAAAGCGAATTTCAAGAGGTTTGATACAATCCAATAAGCTCAGGAAATACTCTCAAATTTTGACTTGTCAGTAGCTGTAATCTGAATGACCAGTTCCATTTGATCCAAAACTTCCTGGGGAAGATGGCATTTTATTTGAAGCCCACCTGAAAGTGTTCGCATTTCCGGAACAACAGTTTCACATAGATTGCCCGCAACTTTATGCTTGTGCATGCATCTGGTCTGGAAAGGACATCCTGGAGGAGGGTTTAGAGCTGAAGGTATTTCTCCCTCAAGCACAATATGCTTTTTGGTAACACTTATGTCTGCAATCGGAACGGCCGAAAGTAAAGCCTCCGTATAGGGGTGATAGGGAGGTGAAAAAATTTGATCAGTGGTTCCCATTTCAACTATATGGCCAAGATACATGACCAAAACCCGATCGGATAAATAGCGTACGATGGAAAGATCATGGCTAATGAACAACAGTGTGGTAAGATTTTTCTTTTGAATCTCCAGCAAGAGATCTGTAACAGCAGCTTGCACAGAGACATCCAAAGCAGAAACAGGTTCGTCGGCTACTACAATTTGGGCAGATCCCGCAAAAGCTCTTGCTATACCAACACGCTGTTTTTGACCGCCTGAGAGCTGTCTGGGTAATCTCTTGGCAAATTCCCTGGGTAGTTTGACCAGATCCAGTAATTCCAGCATCCTGTTCTCTCTGTCGACGGGAGAATTTCCTACGCGGAATATCTCCAAGGCCCTGATAATCTGATTACCTATTGTCATCGAAGGGTTCAGTGTATCAAAGGGATTTTGAAAGACCATCTGTATGGTGGATACCATTCCGACATCTCTTTGTTCAATTGGTACGGATTGAATTGGTTTTCCATTCAATTCAATATTTCCATCTGTTGCAGTTTCCAATCCCATTAGAACTTTAGCCAAGGTTGATTTGCCACAGCCTGATTCGCCAACTATTGCTAAAGTTTCAGATTCTCTGGCCGAAAATGTTAAGGTCTCATTGGCTTTGACAACCCTCTTTTCGCCACCACCAAAAAGTTCGTTTGCGGCCACTTCATAATATTTTTTCAGATTGTTGACCTTAAGAACTTCCTTGCCGAAATTACTTTTTTCTTCACTTTCAACAGCTTGATCAAACTGTCCCCATTTTATTTCCTCAAATTTCAGGCATCTTGAACCGTGCCGCTCAAATCCAGGCACATCATGCATCGGTATTACACCGGTATTACACCTACCTTCTTCAAAGTAGCTACATCGTGGCCCGAAATTACATCCGGGTGGTCTTTCATGGGGCAGCGGAAAATTGCCCTGAATAGCCACCAAGGGTCTAGAGTTTTTGTCTGCCCCTGGTAAGGGTATAGACCGGAATAAGGCCTCCGTATAGGGATGTCTCATTTTATCGAAAACATCATTAATCGAACCGGTCTCAACGGCCTCGCCAGAATACATCACACAAATTCTTCCACAGGTTTCCAGAATGAGACCCAGATTATGGCTGATAAACAGCATTGATGTTCCAAACTGCTTCCCGAGGTCCTTGACTAGTTCTACAATACCTGCTTCAACTGTTACATCCAAAGCGGTGGTTGGTTCGTCCAGGATCAAGAGGGATGGCTTTGACATCAAGGCCATGGCGATGACTATCCTTTGCTGCTGGCCTCCTGAAAGTTGGTGGGGATAGGAGTTGATGATTCTCTCTGGATCTGGAAGTCTAACCGATTCGACTACTTCCAGTGCCAAATTTCTTGCCTGAATTTTGGAAAGTCCATCATGAATTATCGGAACTTCCATTAGCTGGGTCGCTATTTTCATGGCAGGGTTCAATGAGGCCATTGGCTCCTGATAGATCATGGCAATTTCAGAACCTCGCAATTCCCTTAATTCTTTTGGTGAGTACTCCTGAAGATTTCTTCCCTTAAATTTAATTGTACCATCAACAATCTTGCCATTGACCCCTAAATCCTGCATGACTCCAAGGGCAACAGTAGATTTTCCACAGCCAGATTCACCAACCAAACCCATTGCTTCACCGGGATAAACGGTACAGGAAAAATCCATTACCGCAGGTATTTCCCCAGCTCGTGTGAAAAATGAAATGGATAGATTTTCAATTTCCAGGATTGGGGTCGTGTTTTCAGTTATATTGTCTACCATAACCCTTAGTCCTTTAGCGATTGCTCCCTTAGTCCATCAGCCAGCAGGTTAAGTCCCAGAACCAGACTCATAAGTGACAGCGCTGGTGGAACAGCACCATGTGGATATAGAGTCAAAACCTTACGACCCTCATTAATGGTTGAACCCCAATCCGGGCTTTCTGGAGAAACTCCAAGGCCAAAAAATCCCAGGGTTCCCAACAGGATGGTTGTGTACCCGATTCGTAAACAAAAATCCACAATGAGGGGGCCTCTGGCATTTGGCAGGATTTCCCAAAGTAGAATATACCATGTACCTTCTCCTCTGGTTTGAGCAGCCGCGACATAATCCCGGGTCTTTATTTCCAATGCCAGGCTTCTGACAATCCTGAATATTGTTGGTGAATTTGCGAATACCACCGATACAAAAACATTCAGGAGATTCGGGTCCATGCTGAATACCCCAAAGGGATCTCTATCAAAGGCAAGACCGATATAAATCCAGAAGCCAATAACCAGAATCAAACCTACAATAATGTTTCTTTTCATGGGTTGTGTATAAAGCCTTGAATTGACCAGAACTGCAAAAAACGCGACTGGAAAAAGGAACATCACTGCGGCTAGAATTGTGGGTAAGCCGGTGTCCTGAATTGCGGGTGAAACCATGAGATAAAAAAGGAGGATGACTGGAAAAGCCAACACAAGATTAGCCAGGAAACTGACCGAGGTATCAAACTTACCTGGTAAATAACCCGCCACCAGACCGAGCATAATACCAACCATAAATGCAAACATGGTTGCTGCCGGTGCGATGGTTAATACGCTCCGACTTCCCATGACCACACGTGAAAAAACATCCCGTGCCAAGCGGTCTCCACCTAGGAGGTAATGCTCACCTTCTAGTCCTCGAACAGGTGTTCCCGGGATTTTATTCTTCATGCCTGATATTTGGGCATAGGGATCAAAGGTAATTATCAAATCAGCAAACAGAGCCGTGAATACCCAAAACATAACCAGCCCAAGACCGATCAACCCAATAGGACTATCGAAGAGTTTGCCGTAGAGTCCAGTATGAGATTTGGTTAGATATGAAGCAATATAGAAGACAATCAGAGCAAGCCAGACAGGCCAAAACTGCACAATTATCTGGCTAAAAATTCCCCAAGCGGACAGTGGTTCCATGTTTAACCTAACTGACCCTAATTCTTGGATTCAGGAAGACATAGCCAATGTCTGAAATCAACTGGGTAATTAACACCACTACAACCGCAATAATAGAGCATCCCAATAGAAGGTTGATGTCATTGTTGGAGGCTGCCTGCACAAGTGTCCAGCCAAAGCCCTTGTAATTGAAAAGGGTCTCGACAATAACCACACCTGTAAGCAACCATGGAAACTGTAGCATTATTACTGTAAAAGGGGCGATCAGGGCGTTCCTGAGTGCATGCTTTAATACAATCGCTGGAAAGCTTACCCCTTTCAAGCGAGCAGTTCTGACATATTGGGAAGTCATGACCTCGGCCATTGAAGCTCTGGTCATTCGAGCGATGTATCCCATGCCATAAAGAGCCATCGTGGCTACTGGAAGGGTAAAGTTCTCGAAAGTAATGTCGTCCATTGCGGAAGCAGCTGATCCCTTAAACCATTGAAGGCCAACCGCCCGGCTTGCAAAAAAGGCTACCAGCAATACGCCAGAGACATACTCCGGGGTTGCCGTGGTAATTATTGAAAAAGTTGAGAGAGTTCGATCTGTTTTGGTTCCTTCGCGCATGCCGGCCAATATTCCTATGACCAAAGCAACAGGCACCATTATTAGCATCACATAGAGCATCAGCCATCCTGATAGCGCCAGACGCTTAAAGATAATGGAATGGACTTCTTCCCTGAAAATTACCGACCATCCCCAATTCCCTTGAAAAATTCCACAGAATTTTGGCGTATCCTCCAGGGAAACACCGGGTCGGGAACAACGACCTAGTATCTGACCGTCATCCTGAACCAACTGGTAGGAAGGCAGGACCCCCAACCATTCGCCATACCGAACAATATCTGGTTGATTAAACCCATTCAGATCAAGCCATGTATCGACTTGTTCAGCCGACATTCTCTGACTACCAAGGAATTTGGCTAGTTTAACGAGATTGCCATCAAGGTTGGTTAGGATAAAAACCACAAATGTCAGGCATAACACTGATAGGGCAGTAATACCCAATCGCTTAATTATAAACCTGAACATTATAAAAAATTAATCCGTAAATATTGTCGTGAAATTATTATGAAATAAGGTGAACGGAGGGGTTTCCCTCTCCGTTCAATCAATTCATTGTGATAATTGAATTATGCTGCCCATCCAATTTTGAAACTGTGAATTTCAAACTGAGGATGCATATCGGCACCAACCAGATTGGATTTGTGGAAACGATTCAGATTCCTCCAATAGGGTTGGATAAGTACACCTTCTTCCTGCATAATGGCTTCCAGGCGTGCCATCACTTCACTACGCTCCTCAGCATTGCTCAAGGTCAATGCCTTATCTAGAAGGGTATCAAATTCTTCACTGGCGAAAGCAGTTTCATTCCAGACACCATCGGAACGGTAAGCCAGAACATAAATCTGAACTCCCAGCGGCCTAGGATTCCACTCTGTCATGCTGAACAAGTGAGTCTGCCAATCGTCCCAGAAAGTACCACCTGGAAGATTTGTTCGCTTGACAGTAATGCCAGCTTCTCGCATCTGGGCAGCAATTGAGTCGGCTGTAGCACTGATCCATCCGGTATCAATGGAAATCAACTCATGTTCATAATCAAGCATGCCGGCTTCTTCAATCATTGATCTGGCAAGGTCTTTATCAACAGTCAATGGTGGAAGTGCCGCGTACTCGGGATGAGTTGGAGACACATGGTGGTTTTCAGCCAAACCTCCATTGTTGTTAAAACCCAGCTCCAGGCAAATGGCATTATCCACGGCCTTGGCAAAGGCAGTTCGAACTCTCACATCCGCATAGGGCTGAACCTGGGATCCATCTTCCATATCGACCAAACCGTCCTGTCGGGCACGACAAACCACTGTTGCATTTGTACCGACGGCAGACCTGGACCACCCATCAAGGGTTTCGTAAAGTTCGATAAATTCACCGGTGGCTTGATAACACATATCAAACTCATCCGCTTCGGCACCTGCCACATGGGCTGAAAAATCTGTGCCATAATCAAGAAACTCTATTCGGTCCATATAAGCACCATTGCCTGCATCCCACCAATCGTGATCATTGTTCCTTACTAAAACACCCTTTACCCCTACTTCAAAGGATTCAGGCAGGTAGGGTCCGGTACCAATTGGATTATCAAGCATTGTAGCTGGATCATGCGATGAATGTACAATCGCTCCGGGATAATCAAGCATCCCGACAATCAGGGTTATATCTGACTGCGAGGGATTCAATTGAACAGTATGATCATCTATGACAACTATAGCACCATCTCTGGCGACTTTAGTTTCAGAATCAATCAGGGTTCCCATTCGACCAGCCATTGAATTACCTGGAACCTCATTTTCACACCATCCTGCAATATTTCTGGCAACATCATGGGCGGTGAAATCATCACCATTATTCCACTTTACGCCTTTACGCACATTCAAGGTAATTTGGGTAGCATCTTCATTAGCGCTCCAACTCTCCAAAAGCCTTCCTTCAATTGACCCATCAGCGTTTAACTGGACCAGGTATTCAAGCCAACCTCGGGTAAAATTAGCCATTTCTGACCAATCATATGTTCGGGGATCCTTGAGAGCCCGCACATTCATTTGGATACGTACTGTACCTCCCTGTTGAACAGCCATGGTTTCAGCCTGAGGAGCAGAAAGACCAATTAAACTGTAAGCAGTTGCTGATGTCGCACCCAAAGCGGTTGCACGTGTTAGGAATTCTCGCCGTGACAGCTTGCCATCAAGGCATTCCTTTGCATACATATGCACAGCAGTTGGAAATTTTTCTTCTATGTTATTCATAAACATACTCCTGTCGTAATTTTGAATTTGAACTTCTTATTCTAGCTAATCAGTCCAAACTTACAAATGATTTGATAGAACCCAACCAGAGTATGGTTTAAATCAAAAGGCACTCAGGTTTGGTGAGTCCTAAGTGCATAGAGCCAGAGGATAACAAGGAGCAAGGAGAAAACAGCATTCCACCCGGCCATGGAGAGAGACATAAAACTCCATACAATCTCATCACACATGACCACTGAAATTTCTTCCGAAAAATCCAGAATTGATCCGGTCGATAGTGATTCGGATGTTGAGCTACAACTTGCCAGACCCTCCCACCATTTCTGTTCCACTCCAACATGAAATCCCGCCAATAAAGAACTAGCGAACATAATCAGGGACCCAAGTAGAAACCAGATTTGATGAGGAATAACAAAGGAAAAAATATAGATCACTGGAATTAAGGCATGGGGCCATCTTTGCCAGATGCAAAGCTGACAGGGTTCCAACCCCATGAGTTCTTGAAAACCAAAGGCTCCAATTAGCAAACAGATAGACCCCAACGCAGCCACATGATGGGAATATCTTAATATGGTACTCATAATAGGCTTACCAAAACAAATGAACCAATCAGTACAATTACAAATAAGATTGAAAAAAAGCCCAATCTTTCTTCGACAAATTCTCTAATTCTATCGCCGAACTTCCAAAGCAGTAAAGCAACCAGGTAAAACCTTAACCCTCTAGCCAGTATGCTACAAATTACAAAAACCATAAAATTCAAACCGGTAAAACCAGAGAGGATAGTAATAACTTTATATGGGAAGGGAGTTATTCCAGCGATGATAACTGCCCAGCTTCCGTAATTATTATAGTGTTCGGCGAATTGACTGAAATTTTCCTCCTTAGCAAGAGTGCTCAGGATAGGTCGGCCGATTTCCTCAAAAAGAAAGGCACCGATGAAATAGCCGCCAATACCTCCTAAAACCGATGCAATCAAACAAACTCCAGCAAACAGAAAGGCTCTGGAAGGGTAAGAGAGAATCATTGGAATTAACATTACATCTGGTGGTATCGGGAAAACTGAGCTTTCAAAAAAACTGACCAGTGCCAATATCCATAGGGCGTATCTTGACCCTGCCAATTCCTTAACCTTGTAGTACAGATTTTTCATTATTAACCATTATTTAGAATGGGGATAAATATGACAGATACTGATTCTATTCGTTCAAAAAAATGTTAGAGGTTTGTTTCTGTTCAAATTACCTTACGATAAAAAAACTTTTTGAAAATCTTTTTGGATTAATATCTTGAATACCCAAGCCCATCTGATCATTGGTACTGCTGTATTTGCCAAGCCTGATTCATGGAAGATCAATACCGCAGCCATTGTGGGATCCTTGGCACCAGACATCTCCCTTTATGTATTAGTCATATACTACATATTCTTACAAGATGTATCGCCATCAATTGTTTTTGGTCAGATGTACTTTTCCGACCAATGGCAAGATATTTTTAAAGTGGATAATTCCTTTTTTGTTTGGGGGATCTTCATCGCTATCGGATACTACCTTAAGAATTCGATAATTAAAATTTTTGGGTTAGCTGGGTTTTTACATCTGATACTGGATTTTCCGCTTCACCATGATGACGGAAGAGCCCATTTTTGGCCTATAAGCGATTGGATATTTTCTAGTCCAATCAGTTATTGGGACGATGGGCATTATGGTAATATTATCGGACCCTTGGAAGCCATACTTAGTATTATTTTATGTGGAATTCTTTTAATGAGGTTTCGTACTCTTCGGGCAAGAATTATGATTCTTCTCCTTGGCTTTCTTGAAGTATTCCCCATATTCGCAAATATTTATGGGCGGTTGTTTAACTGAGGGTGTAATCGAAAATTGCCCTTGAAGTTACGTTAAATTGATAATATTGAAGTTATTATGCCCGAGTGGCGGAATTGGTAGACGCAGGGGACTCAAAATCCCCCGACTTCGGTCTTGCGAGTTCGAGTCTCGCCTCGGGTACCATTGATTTATTTCAAGCCAGTGAATTTAATATTCACATCGAAACTGTAAAAATTGGCAATTGAAGCGTAATGAAAAAGCCAAGTAAAACTGCCGAGTTGGTTTGCGCAGCTCGTGCGACCCATACATTGCAGGATGAAAATCCTGTCTACTCTGATCCATTGGCGGTCGATTTGTGTGGTGATTTTTGGAAGCGGGTCGCTAATTCCAAATTTTTATATTGGTTTATGGTAAAGGTTTTATTAAGAAAACTTGCACCGATCGTCCCGGAAATAATCATAAGAGCCAAATTCTGTCGGGAAGTCCTTGATGATTTTGCTCAAGCCGGCTTGAAGCAATTTGTAATTCTAGGAGCCGGTTATGATAGTCTTGCCTATCAAGATGATTTTCCAACCAGTATCAAGGTGTTTGAAATTGACCTTGAGGTAACTCAAGCAGAAAAAAAAGTCAGACTTGCCAAAATCAATAAACACAATCTTCCACATGTTAAATTCATCCCAGCGGATCTCAATACCGAATCATTAGAGGATGTATTAAGAAAAAATGAGTTTGATTTTTCAAAAAAGTCTCTCATTTCATGGTTTGGGGTGACTTACTATATTAATAGAGACGCTTTTTTAAGCACCTTAACGTTTGTTAAAGAGCATCTAGCCCCTGGGTCAGCCATCATTTTTGATTTTCTACTTCCTATTGAGGAAATTCCACAGGAATGGAAAACATTGGCTGAGAGATGTGAAAATTTTGTTAAAAGTAAAGGTGAACCCTGGATAAATAGAATGGATAAGGGGCAATTGGAATCAGATTTGCAAAACCTTGGGTTTGCCTCGCCTCAGATTCTCATGCCCACAACCATCGAACAGAAATATGCCTTCGGGCGAAAGGATTTGGTTTACCCTCACGTAATGGGCTTTTGCCTAGCCTCCTTACCGAAATAATTCTTGATCAGGGGATTTTTTGGTGATTAATCCCAAGACCACTTGAATATTTATCCATTAAACCATTAATGAACCTTTCAGGTTATTGACCATAACTGCAAATGGTATAGATGCGGGCGTGGCGGAATCGGTAGACGCAACGGACTTAAGGATTTGAGTGCTTTCATTGGAAACATAAAAGTAGAACTGTTCAAATTCGGGGAAGCCTTTGAAATGGTAATCCCGAGCCAAACCCTAGATACTAGGGGAGGTGTAGAGACTAGACGGACAGCACCTAAGGTGATTTGCTAGGGTGAAGGGATAGTCCAGACCACAAACCTTTTAAGGGCAACGAAAGTTGTAGTTGGTAAGAAAATCCGTGTCCCGGAAGGGAGTGGGGGTTCAAGTCCCTTCGCCCGCACCACCGTTATGGTCAGATAACCAACGAGCCCAACTTTCCGGTGTATCCAAATCTACCAGGGCTCTTTCATTGTCCAGTTTTACCAGCTCCAGCACGTTTTTGTGATTGGCAATAACTTCTCTTGGGCCATAATCGCCGGTTGTTAAGTGGATTTCAGAAAAGAATCTTCTGGGAAAAAGAACCGGGTGTCCAGGTTCTCCCTTTGCATTACTAGCCCTGATTATCTTCTCAGGGTGAAATTTATCAATAAGTAAATTGATGTCAGATGTCTCTACCAGGGGCATATCTGGTAAAAGGATTAATATACCAGCAGATGAAGCATGAGAAGCATTCAAACCGGATATAACAGAAACCGACATTTCATTTTTCCTGCTTTTGGGGTGAACCAGTTTAACATCCAAACCGTTGATTTCCTTGATTCTTATTTGTTGAGTTTTTCTAATTACCACAACAACTTCTCCAGCTAATGAAGCCAAGGCCTTTTGAACTGTTGATCTAAGCAAAGTGGAATTGTTTACGGGCAAGGTAAGCTTATCCGTACCACCCATCCTGGAGGAATGACCAGCAGCAGGAATAACAATTGTGATCAATTTGTGGTTGGTTTGGTCGTCCATATTTTCCAAGATTGGTTTGGAATATTGTCTAACAAGAATTTAGGTCGTGAAAAATTATCCACAATTAATTTTAAACAGGAATGTTTTAGGTTGAAATTATGCAGCATAATCAGGAAAGGTGAGAAGTATAATATTCAGGTTTAGTGGGCATATACAAATGAAGCAAAATTATAGGGTAGTAGTGATCGGCGGAGGAGTGGTAGGAACTTCAGTGTTATATCACCTGGCCAAGTTCGGTTGGAGTGATTGTTGTCTTGTTGAAAGATCAGTCCTTGCTGCCGGTTCCTCATGGCATGCCGCAGGAGGTGTTCATCCAATCAATGCGGATCCAAATATGGCAGCGTTACAAGCATACACGATTGATTTGCTCCATGAAATTGAAAAGGAATCTGAGGAACCCATTGGTTACCATATGGAAGGGGGAGTCACAATTGCCTGTGCACCGGAACGGTGGGAGTGGTTATTGTCAAGATACAGGATTTTTCAAACAATAGGCATCGAAGATTCTCGCTTGATGACTCGGGAAGAAATTAAAGACCTGCACCCATTTATGAACGTTGATGATGTGGCCGGTGGATTATGGACAGATCGGGAAGGGTTTGTAGATACAACTGGAACTGTTAGGGGATATGCTTCCGCAGCCAAGAAAAGGGGAGCAGATGTCATTGAAAATAACCGAGTAATTGAATTAATCCAAAAACCGGACTGTACTTGGGAAGTAGTTACCGAGAAGGGTACTATTTTTGCTGAGCATGTAATCAATGCGGCCGGTTTATGGGCCAAGCAGGTTGGCAGGATGGTAGGATTGGAACTACCGGTTTCGCCTCTTAAACATCATTATTTTATTACAGAATCTATCCCGGAATTGGCCAATGGAAGCATGAATATTTGTGCCTCAGTTGATCCTGAAGGTTTCACCTATTCTCGTCGGGATCAGGATGGCATGTTGGTAGGATTTTATGAACTCCAGCATGAACATTGGTGTATGGATGGTGCTCCCTGGGATTATGGGATGGAATTATTTGAACCTGATGTAGACAGGATCTCAGATGAACTTGACTGGGCTATCAAAAGATATCCCGTATTGGGTAGGGTCGGGGTAAAGACGTGGATACATGGAGCCTTTACCTTTTCTCCTGATGGAAATCCCCTTGTGGGACCGGTACGGGAAGTTCCAAATTACTGGTTGGCTTGTGGGGTAATGGCAGGATTCTTACAAGGAGGTGGAGTCGGAAAAACTCTGGCTGAATGGATTATTCACGGCGAGCCAGAAACGGACCCTTGGGCCATGGACATAGGAAGATATGGCAAGTTTGCAAGCAATCGGGAATACATAAAACAGACAACAGGTCAGTTCTATTCCAGAAGGTTTGTTATGACTTATCCTAACGAACAACTATGGGGTGGTCGCCCACTCAAAAAATCTCCCAGTTATAGTGAAATGAGTCAAAATGGAGCCAAGTGGGGCGAGAGTTGGGGTTTGGAAGTACCAATCTATTTTGGACCACAGGATTTTGAGGAAGTACCAACTCTGCGGAGATCCAATGCATTTGATATCGTATCGAAAGAGTGCTTTGCAGCAAGAAATCAGGTTGGCCTTTTGGATATTTCCGGATATTCAAGGTATAAGATCACGGGACCCAATGCCAAGGAGTGGCTTAACTGGATATTTGCCAGCAAATTACCTGAAATAGGTTGTTGCCGCCTAGCACCGGCACTATCAAATTCTGGTCGATTGATGGGGGATCTTGTCCTGCTGAATTGGGACAAGGATGAGTGGTGGATCATGGGAAGCTATTACCTGCGGGAATGGCACATGCGGTGGTTTGCCCAAAACCATTGGAAGAATGTTGAAATTTCAGATATTTCTGATTCTACCTTGGGTTTTGCCATTTTTGGCCCAAAATCCCGCGAATTGCTTCAACTCGTTACCGACCAGGATGTTTCAAATGAGAAATTACCCTTTATGGGGCTGAAATCACTTGATATTGGTCTGATAAGTACAAAAACCGCCAGAATTACAGTTACAGGTGAACTAGGTTTTGAAATAAGCTGTTCAGCCATTGATCATCAATCCTTATATAAAATCCTTAAGGATGCCTGCTCTGAGGTCGGGGGTAGTGAAGTTGGGTTTTATGCCCTGGGTTCCTTGCGATTGGAAAAAAGTTTTGGCATTTGGAGTGCCGAATTCCGTAACGAATATACCCCTGGAGAGGCTGGCTTGTTCAGGTGGATGGATTTTGAAAAGGGAGATTTTATCGGGCGTGAGGCTGCTCTAGAGGAATCAAAGAGGACGCCCAAAAGAAGGTTGGTAACCTTAGAGATAAAAACGAAGGATTCTGATGCCACAGGGTATGAGCCGATTTGGAGTGAATCAAGAAGGGTTGGTTATGTTACTTCTGGAGGCTATGGCCATACGTTGCAAAAAAGTTTGGCCATGGGTTATGTTGAAACAGAATGTTCAGAACCTGGAACCAAACTGTCAACCCATATCATCAGTGAGGAATTCCCAGCAGAAGTTATTGAGCCATCCCCCCATGATCCAATGGGTACGAGGATGAGAAGTTGAACAATTTTATTCGGTGCAGGATATCCAGTCTTGCTATCTTAACAGTTTTATTCCTTGTCTGGAGTTGGCAATCAGCACAAGGTGCCGTGTATCAGTTGGATTCGGGAGCGGTAAATGTTGATAGAGTGGTAGCAAAATTAAAGGTACCGTGGAGTATCGCTTTTCTACCTGGCTGTGAATTGTTGATTACCGAAAGGAGGGGCAACCTTTTACATTTTGACATTAATGGCAAGAAAACCAAGATTTCACACAGCTTGAAGATCTATTCCGAAGGGCAGGGAGGTTTGCTTGATGTTGTAGTAGCAGGAGACTTCAACAATACCAAGGAAATATTCCTTTCCTATTCGGCAAATAACCAGAACAGATTGATAGGAACTTCGGTTAGTAGAGGAATACTCGCAAGCAATAACAAGGAACTCCAGAATGTCGCTGAAATTTTTGAAATGGTTCCAGGTAACAAAGGCGACCGCCATTTTGGCTCGAGGATTGTGGAGAATTCCGATGGTACTTTATTCATAACCTTAGGGGAAAGGGGCGAAAGGGAATCTTCGCAGGACCTGGGTTCGCATCATGGAACGGTGGTAAGGATAAATCCTGACGGCTCCATTCCAGAGGACAACCCCTTTGTGAATAGGGCGGGTGCCTTACCTGAAATTTGGACTTATGGTCATCGTAATCCTCAAGGGGCTGATTTGGATCTGGATGGAAATCTCGTGATTTCTGAACATGGCCCCAGGGGCGGAGATGAAGTTAATCTTGTTTTACGGGGAAAAAACTACGGATGGCCAGTCATAGGTTATGGAACGCATTACTCAGGGCAAAGGATAGGGGTTGGTACAAAGAATGAAGGAATGGAACAGCCTAAGTTCTATTGGGATCCATCAATAGCACCATCTGGACTCATGGTTTATTCCGGCAAACTATGGCCGGAATGGAGAGGTCA
The DNA here is from genome assembly GCA_963668325.1 of Paracoccaceae bacterium. Taxonomy (GTDB): domain Bacteria; phylum Pseudomonadota; class Alphaproteobacteria; order Rhodobacterales; family Rhodobacteraceae; genus MPNP01. Next base: position 2,786,894 of record OY764222.1, on the reverse strand, counting down.
TATTTTTGTGGGATCCCTGAAATTTGATTACATTTCAAGAATTGATCCTGGTGCTGATTACCGGGAAGTTGAACAGATAATCCTACCTGAAACCAAACGGGTAAGGGATGTGAGGGAAGCACCGGATGGTTCCGTTTGGTTCATATCTGAGGATCGGGGTAGTGTTTACAGGTTGCTTCCAGAGAATTATTCTGCCGCGGGGGAAACCTGCAGCTACAATACCCAATAGTATTTGGGTTGGGAATTTAGAACAGGAGCACACCAATAGAAAAAATTCAGTTTGGTATCTCGGCCATATCAAACCTTGAAAGGATTTATGCAATTTTGCAGTCTGGATATTAGTTCTTACTGAATTATATCTAGAATATTATCAATTGATGGAGAGAAATAATGACTGGGGATTGGACCAAATCCGGATGGAGAAATAAACCTCGGATACAAATGCCCGATTATCCTGACCAGGAAAAGCTAGTTGGTGTAGAGAACCACCTCTCAATGAGTCCCCCCTTGGTATTTGCCGGAGAAGTTAGACAATTAAGAAGGCAACTTGCCCAAGTATGCGAAGGCAAAGCCTTTTTGCTGCAAGGTGGCGACTGTGCTGAAAGTTTCCAGGAATATAATGCTGATTCCATAAGGGATACATTTAGGGTACTCCTGCAAATGGCTGTTGTCCTTACCTTCGGTGCCAAATGCCCGGTCGTAAAGATTGGTCGGATGGCTGGGCAGTTTGCCAAACCCAGATCATCACCTGTTGAAAATATTGATGGAGTAGAGCTTCCCAGTTATCGGGGTGACATGATCAATGATATTGAATTCAACGAAACCTCTAGGGTACCCGACCCAAACAGGATGCTACAGGCATATTCGCAGTCTGCTGCAACACTTAATTTGCTCAGAGCATTCAGTCATGGTGGTTTTGCAGATATCAAACGCGTTAATTCCTGGACACTTGAATACACGGAGAATAGTGAAACCGAAAAGTACCACTATATCGCATCCAAAATTACTGAGGCCTTGGAGTTTATGGAAGCAGCCGGGGTTAGTGCCGAGAAATTGAATACACTAAAGCAGGTTGATTTTTATACAAGTCATGAGGCCTTGTTGCTGGAATATGAGGAAGCTCTCAGTCGAGTGGATTCATTGACTGGTGATACGATTGCTGGGTCCGGTCATTTCATCTGGATTGGAGATCGTACACGGCAACCTGATGGTGCACATGTAGAATTTTGCAGTGGAGTAAATAATCCATTGGGCATAAAGTGTGGTCCAAGCAGTTCTCCTGATGACCTGAAAATTCTTTTGGAAAAACTTAATCCCGAAAATTTACCGGGGAGGATTACTTTGATTGCTCGTTTCGGGAATAACAAAGTTGGGGATTACCTGCCCACCCTTATACAGGCAGTCAAGGAAGTTGATGCCAAGGTTATCTGGTCCTGTGACCCCATGCATGGGAACACTGAAAAGTCTTCAAGTGGTTACAAAACCAGAAGATTTGAAAATGTTTTGGGTGAAGTACGGCAATTTTTTGAAGTCCATCACCAGGAGGGAACAATTCCGGGAGGAGTTCATTTTGAAATGACTGGCAAGGACGTTACTGAATGTACCGGTGGTTTGAGTGCAATTTCTGATGAGGACCTAGGAGATCGCTATCACACGGCTTGCGACCCGCGTCTGAATTCCTCACAGGCTTTGGAACTGGCCTTTTTGGTTTCAGAAGAACTGGCCAACAGATTGACTAAGAACAACAGCCAAAACAAGGTACAAGCAGCATAATTTTTTTTACTGATTATTCTCAAACAAAGTATAATCGAAAAATTATTTTGGGTTTCTGACCTAAAAAATGGCAATTCGAGAAGTATTCGATTTTGTTGATTAATTGGCAGGGTGAAGTAGGCGATGAGTTTACATAGTCCTGTTTATTGGAAAGGAGAAATTATGAAGTTTAAATTATTATCGACTTTGGTCGCTCTATTCGGCTCTTTGGCATTCACTGCCCAGGCTGCCGATAAGGTAACTCTTCAATTGAAGTGGGTCACCCAGGCTCAATTTGCTGGATATTACGTTGCTCTGGATAAAGGATTCTATGATGAGGAAGGGCTTGATGTAGAAATTAATGCCGGTGGACCTGATATTGCTCCTCCCCAAGTAATCGCAGGTGGCGGGGCTGATGTGATTATTGAATGGATGCCCTCGGCACTAGCCAGTCGGGAAAAAGGTCTCCCATTGGTAAATATCGCCCAACCATTCAAATCCTCAGGCATGATGTTAACCTGTCTGAAAGAATCTGGTGTGGCTTCCCCGGATGACTTTCCCGGACGAACTCTCGGTGTTTGGTTCTTTGGCAATGAATATCCTTTCTTGAGTTGGATGAGCCAGTTGGGAATTTCTACCGATGGTGGCGACGAGGGGGTAACTGTCCTCAAACAAGGATTTAACGTTGATCCGCTTCTGCAAAAACAGGCAGATTGTATTTCGACAATGACCTACAATGAATATTGGCAGGTTGTGGATGCAGGCATTTCTCCTGATGATTTGGTTACCTTTAAATATGAAGATCAGGGTGTAGCCACGCTGGAGGATGGACTTTATGTCATGGAAGATAACCTGAATGATCCTGCTTTTGCTGACAAGATGGTTCGCTTTGTCAGAGCTTCCATGAAGGGATGGAAATATGCTGAGGACAATCCTGATGAAGCTGCGGAAATCGTCCTTGACAATGATGCTACCGGAGCTCAGACCGAGGTACATCAGAAGCGGATGATGGGGGAGATTGCCAAATTGACGGCTGGTTCAAATGGTTCCTTGGATCCCCAAGATTATGAAAGAACCGTTGCCACCCTTTTGGCTGGTGGATCAGATCCGGTAATTACGGCTGCTCCTGAGGGTGCTTGGACCCATTCAATCACGGACCAGGCCTTAGGAAATTAATGACCAAAAGGTGGCGGTGGATTAGTCCTCCGTCACCTTTTCATTCGTATGCGTGCTTGGATGCAGGGGATTTTGTAACCCCTATCCAGTCCAATTTTAAAACAGTTTGATCGGTTGTTTAGTAATGAATAATTCTATCTATTCTCCCGGAACCCTTCCGGCCAGGTTGTCCCCAGACGAATATGAAACAAACTTTTCTGACATTAACCCGGAACTAAGTTCACATGAGGCACTGGTTGAGGCTGATCGATGTTATTTCTGTTATGATGCACCTTGTGTAACAGCATGCCCTACGGGGATAGACATTCCACTTTTCATCAGACAAATTTCAACAGGCACTCCGAGAGCAGCAGCCAAAACCATTTTTGACAGTAATATTTTGGGAGGTATGTGTGCCAGGTCCTGTCCTACAGAAAATCTATGTGAAGGAGCCTGTGTAAGGGAAACTGCTGAAGGAGAACCTGTCGAAATTGGTCGCCTCCAACGATATGCTACTGACACTTTAATGCTTGAGGAAAATCATCCATACCAAAGAGCGCCTGAAACTGGAAAGAAAATTGCCGTTATCGGTTCCGGACCGGCAGGTTTGGCATGTGCCCATCGGCTGGCCATGTATGGCCACACTGTTGAGATATTTGAAAAAAAGGCCTTTCTTGGTGGATTGAATCAAACCGGAATCGCTACCTACAAGACCGTAAATAATTTTGCCCAGAAAGAAATCGAATGGCTTTTACAAATTGGGGGAATCAAGACCCACTTGAATAGCCCAGTTTCAAGCATAACAGATTTGAACAAACTATCAGAGGATTTTGATGTTGTTTTTGTGGGTGCTGGGTTAGAGGATGTAAACAGGTTGAATATTAATTCTGAAAAATTTACTGAAGCAGTAAATTTCATAGAAGAATTACGATTATCCTCCAATTTTGGTACCATCCCAATAGGTAAAAATGTGGTTGTAATCGGTGGCGGTATGACGGCCATTGATGCTGGAGTTCAGTCAAAACTGCTTGGTTCCGAAAATGTAACAATAGCCTATCGTCGGAGCCGCTCTGATATGGGCGCTTCAGAACATGAAATTAACTTGGCGCTCAAGAATGGCGTAAAGTTGATTACCAATGCTGTTCCTTTGGGAATTTCAGGCCAGGGTTCAGAAGAGAAATTGCAACTGGGAAGAACAGAAATCGTTAATGGAATAATTCAACCAACCGAAGAAAAAATTGAACTTCCTGTTGATCAAGTATTTCTGGCTATAGGCCAGAAGCTAGATTGGGATTTTGGATCAATTGAAATTGAGGGCGGTAAAATTGTGGTTAACTCTTCAGGAAGAACTAGCATACCCGGGGTATGGGCTGGAGGAGATTGTACAAATCGTGGTGATGATTTAACCGTAACTGCTGTTGCGCAGGGACGAGACGCAGCCGAGGATATCCACGAACAACTGAGAACCTAGATCGAAACCCCAAAAATTGAGGTGGAAAATGCCAACATTGAACTCAACATTTGCAGGAATCAAGTCTCCCAATCCATTTTGGTTAGCTTCTGCCCCTCCTACGGACAAAGAATACAATGTTGCCAGGGCTTTTGAAGCCGGTTGGGGTGGAGTAGTCTGGAAGACCCTTGGATTAGACCCCCATATTGTTAATGTTAATGGCCCAAGATATGGGGCAGTCTGGGGACCTGACCGAAGTTTGATGGGTCTCAATAATATTGAATTGATAACTGATCGACCCCTGGGGGTAAATCTTCGAGAAATTAAAGCTGTTAAAAGTAACTATCCTGACCGGGCTGTTGTTGTCAGTTTGATGGTACCTTGCGATGAAGGATCCTGGCAAGGGATACTTCCACAAGTTGAAGAAACAAATGCCGATGGGGTTGAGTTGAATTTTGGATGTCCCCATGGCATGAGTGAAAGGGGAATGGGTTCGGCTGTAGGCCAGGTACCTGAGTATATTGAAATGGTTACCCGTTGGGTCAAGGCCAATACCCGAATGCCAGTGATCGTTAAGTTAACTCCCAACATCACGGATATCAGGTATCCGGCCAGGGCTGCCAAAAAAGGTGGTGCTGATGCTGTTTCACTGATCAATACTGTTTCCTCCATAACTTCCGTAAATCTTGATACTTTCAGTCCAGAACCAACCATTGATGGCAAAGGTACACATGGAGGATATTGTGGACCTGCCGTAAAACCAATCGCACTGAATATGGTTGCTGAAATAGCCCGAGATACCGAAACCAGCGATCTACCGATTTCTGGAATTGGTGGAATATCCACTTGGAGAGACGCAACGGAATTTTTCTTGCTAGGCGCAGGTAATGTCCAGGTTTGTACTGCAGCAATGACCTTTGGCTTTCGTATTGTCAGTGAGTTACAATCAGGTCTGATGGAATGGATGGATAAAAAGGAATTTCAAGAGATCAAGGAGTTTGAGGGTTTGGCTGTTGGAAATGTCACTGATTGGCAAAACCTTAATCTGAACTACGTGACCAAAGCCCGAATTGATCAAGATCTTTGCATCAAATGTGGTAGATGTTATGCCGTTTGTGAAGATACTTCCCACCAAGCAATTGTGATTAATTCTGGTAGAACTTTTGAGGTTATTGATGAGGAATGCGTGGCGTGCAATCTTTGTGTTAATGTCTGTCCAGTGGAAGGGTGCATTACAATGGAGGAACTACAACCAGGGATGGTTGATGAAAGGACAGGTCAAACCGTTGAAGATAGTCACCTGAACTGGACCCAACATCCCAATAATGTTCTTGCATGTGAGACAGATTGAGTAGTAACAAACCACGCTTGGGGAATGTGCACCCCATTTTTTAAACTTGGGTCAATAATATACTTAGAAATTTCATTTCCGCGGTAAATTAAGGAAAAATCATGAACTCGCAGATGGGTAATTTGTTTATAAACCACGAAAGATTGTGGGATTCAATTATGGAAATGGCAAAAATAGGTCCCGGAATTGCTGGAGGAAACAATCGCCAGACTCTGACCAATGATGATGCCAAAGGAAGGGATTTATTCAAGAAATGGTGTGAACAAGCAGGCATGTCACTTGGGATTGATCGAATGGGGACAATGTTTGCCGCCAGAAAGGGAGAAGATCCTGATGCCCTACCGGTCTATGTCGGGTCTCATCTTGATACGCAGCCAACCGGAGGGAAATATGATGGTGTACTCGGAGTTTTGGGGGCACTGGAAATTGTCCGAACTTTAAATGATCTGAACATCAAAACAAAACATCCAATAGTGGTAACCAACTGGACCAACGAAGAAGGTACTCGTTTTGCACCTCCCATGCTGGCTTCCGGGGTGTTCGCCGGAATGCATGAGGAAGAATGGGCCTATGACAGACAAGACATCGAAGGAAAGAGATTCGGTGATGAACTTGTTAGAATTGGTTGGCAGGGCGACGAGGAAGTTGGCGCAAGGAAAATGCATGCCTTTTTTGAATTACACATCGAACAGGGCCCCATTCTGGAGGCAGAAGGCAAGGATATTGGTGTTGTTACTCATGGCCAGGGACTTTCATGGACACAGGTAACAATTACAGGCAAGGACAGTCACACTGGATCTACACCCATGCCTATGAGAAAAAATGCCGGGTTGGGCATGGCCAGGGTCCTGCAGTTGGTTGATGAAATTGCCTGGAGTCACAAGCCTGATGCTGTAGGTGCTGCAGGGCATATAGAGGTCTTTCCAAACAGCCGTAATGTCATACCTGGGAGGGTTGTATTTACTGTGGATTTCAGATCACCCGAACTGGATGTTATAACCGATATGGAAAAACATCTCCGTAAGGGCGGGGAAGAGATTTGCCAGGATATGGGGCTGGAAATTTCTTTTGAAAAAGTCGGTGGGTTTGATCCAGTAAAATTTGATGAAGGTTGTGTATCAGCTATCAGAAATGCAGCGGAACGTTTGGGTTATTCCCACAGAAATATAATTTCGGGAGCTGGTCATGATGCATGCTGGATAAACAGAGTAGCCCCGACAGCCATGATTATGTGCCCCTGCGTAGATGGTCTTTCCCATAATGAAGCAGAGGATATTTCTGTTGAGTGGGCTACCAAGGGAACCAATGTTTTGTTTCATGCTGTGGTCGATACGGCGATAGTAGTGAATTGAGAACTATCAGGAAAATTTGAGAAATTTTAGCATGGAGTTGTTATGTCGAAAGTAATCAAGGGCGGAACTATTATAACTGCTGACCGAACTTTCAAGTCGGATATCCTGGTTGAGGGTGAAACGATAAAAGAGATTGGTGAAGATCTTAAAGGGGATGAATATGTTGATGCCGAAGGGGCCTTTGTAATTCCTGGCGGAATTGATCCACATACCCATCTCGAAATGCCCTTCATGGGAACAACAGCTGCTGAAACTTTTGAATCGGGCACTTGGGCTGCTGCGGTAGGTGGAACAACTATGCTGATAGATTTTTGTCTCCCCGGTGAAGACGGTTCCATAAAAAATGCCATTAATGAGTGGCATCGCAAATCCCAACCTCAGATTTGCTCGGACATTGGCTATCACATGGCAATTACCGGGTGGAATGAAAATATATTTAACGAAATGGGAAATGCCGTTGAAATGGGCGTGAATTCCTTCAAGCATTTCATGGCTTACAAAGGAGCCTTGATGATTGAGGATGATGAAATGTATGCCTCCTTCAACAGATGTCGAGAGCTTGGGGCTCTCCCCATGGTCCACGCCGAAAATGGCGATATTGTGGCCGAACTTCAGGCAAAATATCTGAAACAGGGTATTACCGGACCGGAGGGACATGCTTATTCTCGCCCACCCGAAGTTGAAGGCGAAGCTGCCAATCGGGCCATAATGATCGCTGATGCCGCCTCGGTACCTCTTTATATCGTGCATGTATCCTGTGAGCAGGCCCATGAGGCGATCAGAAGAGCCAGGCAGAAAGGGATGCGCGTCTATGGCGAACCCCTCATCCAGTTTCTTACTCTGGATGAAAGCGAGTATTTTTCCAAAGATTGGGAACATGCCGCTCGTCGAGTAATGTCACCTCCATTTAGAAACAAGGAACACCAGGATGGTCTTTGGAATGGCCTTGCCGCAGGTTCACTGCAAGTTGTAGCCACTGACCATGCCGCCTTTACAACTGATCAAAAACATATGGGGCGAGATAATTTCACCCTCATTCCCAATGGAACTGGTGGGTTGGAAGAAAGGTTGGGAGTCTTGTGGACTGAAGGTGTTGACAAGGGTCGTCTGACCCCAAACGAATTTGTCGCAGCTACCTCCACAAACATTGCTAAAATTCTGAACATATATCCAAAGAAAGGTGCTCTGGTTCCGGGAGCAGACGCGGATATCGTTGTGTGGGATCCCAAAATTTCAAAAACAATTACCTCCACTGCCCATAAATCCGTTCTGGATTACAATGTCTTCGAAGGGTTTAAGGTAAAAGCCCAACCAAGACATACTCTTTCAAGAGGTGAAGTCATTTGGTCCTGGGGTCAGAATTCGCAGCCACAACCAGGCAGAGGTAAATTTATACCACGACCTCCTTTCCCGGCACCTCATGCTGCTGTTTCCAAGTGGAAGGAATTGAATACTCCGCGGAAAATAGATAGGGATCCTTTGAATATACCTTCTGGTATCTAGACTAAAGATGTGTTGTTTCAGTTTGCCGAACACTATGGATAAAGGGCAGCGAAATGGATAAACAGCCAGCAATCAGGGCCCAGAATCTTGGATTGGTTTTTCAGACCAAGGATGGTTCTGTCGAGGCACTGAAAGATGTAAATCTTGATATTGATCATGGCGATTTTGTTTCCCTGATTGGCCCTTCAGGATGTGGTAAAACAACTTTTTTACGAATCGTCGCTTCATTGGATCGCCCCACTTCAGGGGAAATTTCGGTAAACGGCATGACACCCGAGGAGGCAAGGCTGGAAAGAGCCTATGGTTATGTTTTTCAGGCAGCAAGTCTGTATCCATGGCGTACCATTGCAGGGAATGTCAAGCTTCCGCTTGAAGTCATGGGATTTGCTAGAGAGGAGATGAAAGAAAGGGTAGCCAGGGTTTTGAACCTGGTCCACCTGACAGGCTTTGAGAATAAATTTCCCTGGCAACTGTCTGGTGGTATGCAGCAACGAGCCTCAATTGCCCGAGCATTATCCTTTGATGCGGATATTCTTCTGATGGATGAACCTTTCGGTGCCTTGGATGAAATCGTCCGGGATCATTTGAATGAGCAACTTCTTGACCTTTGGAAAAGAACAGAAAAAACCATCTGTTTTGTCACCCATTCGATTCCCGAAGCTGTCTACCTGTCAACAAAAATTGTGGTCATGAGCAATCGACCTGGCAAAGTTGTTGAAGTCATTGAGAGCACGCTCCCCAGGGACCGACCCCTAGATATCAGAGATAGCTCGGAATTCATTGAGATCGCCCAGAGAGTCCGGCAGGGCTTGCGAATGAGTCATACTTATGAATAAAGGGAAAATTGCCGCTGGGTGTTATTTATGAAATCCATTCTGCCGCTTGCAACAGTTACTATTATCATTGTTTTGATCTGGTATGGATTTTCAGTCCTGTTGAATTCCACATGGACCAAGGATCAAGCGAGTAGGGCGGGGGTCGAAGTTTCATTCTCAGAAATCCTCAAGGATACAATGGTCCAGAAGAGGCCATTGCTTCCAGCACCCCATCAGGTCATTCTTGAACTTTGGGATACCACCATAAACAAGAAGGTCACATCCAAGAGAAGTTTGGTCTATCATGGATGGATAACTCTTTCTGCAACTCTTTTGGGCTTTGTGATTGGCACTGGATTAGGGATACTTTTGGCTATCGGCATAGTTCACAACAAAGCCATGGATTATGGTGTAATGCCCTGGATTATTGCCAGTCAGACTGTGCCCATACTGGCACTTGCTCCCATGATAATTGTGGTCCTTTATTCCATCGGTTTGTCGGGTTTGGTACCCAAGGCAATAATATCAGCTTATCTAAGTTTCTTTCCTGTTTCCGTCGGCATGGTTGCTGGTTTCCGTTGTCCTGATCCTACCCAGATGGACTTGTTAAAAACCTATGCGGCCAAAAGGACCCAGGTTTTTTGGAAACTAAGAGCTCCAATTTCTCTTCCATATTTGTTTACTTCCCTCAAGGTAGGTGTAGCAGCCTCTCTGGTTGGTGCAATTGTTGGAGAGTTACCCACCGGAGCGGTGGCAGGATTGGGCGCAAGATTACTTACCGGAAGTTACTATGGCCAAACTGTCCAAATCTGGTCGGCCTTGATTGGATCCGCAATATTGGCAGCTATCTTAGTTGGTTTAATTGGATTGATACAGAAATATACCCTGTTAAGAATGGGATTGGCTAGATGATCATCCTTATTTTTATCCTATTATTTTGGATTTTTTCTTGGGGGTTGAATGTTTACCTATCCTCATTGCCGCCAAATCGAGGTATCAGAGTTGCCATCCCAGCAATTTTTGGCCTGTCGCTTTTGGTCATCTGGGAAGGTACGGTAAGGGCTTTTGATGTACCTGGAGTAATCTTGCCACCGCCAAGTACTATTGGTGTAACCTTTGCCTATAACCTGGATATTCTGTGGATAGATTTGGTACAAACAGTATTCAAGGGTGCTTTATCAGGGTATCTGATCGGATGCAGCTCGGCCGTAATTGTTGCTATTGTCGTAAATCGGTACCCATTTCTTCAAAGGGGCATCCTGCCCCTAGGTAATTTTGTAGCAGCCTTGCCTATCGTTGGTACCGCGCCAATTTTTGTGATGTGGTTTGGCTTTGGTTGGCAATCCAAGGCAGCTGTCGTGGTTGCTATGGTATTTTTCCCAATGCTTGTGAATATGGTACAGGGTCTGGCATCAACAGAAGTAATGCAGAGAGATATCCTGAAAACCTACAACGCTACCTATTGGCAGGAAATCTGGAAACTAAAACTCCCTGCTGCCATGCCTTTTGCCTTTAATGGCCTGAAGATTTGTACAACTTTATCACTGATTGGTGCAATTGTTGCGGAATTCTTTGGATCGCCAATTCTCGGGATGGGGTTCCGAATATCTACCGAAGTAGGTAGGTTAGCCCTTGATGTCGTTTGGGCAGAAATTGTCGTGGCAGCTATTGTAGGGACTTTGTTCTTTTGGATTGTAACCCTTGGAGAAGAGAAAGTAACATTTTGGCATCCTTCACACAGAAAGTAACCATTTGAATTTACGGGATATGTTCAATTGTTTACACTCAGGGTGTGCTTGACCTAATTTGTTTCTGCCTATGGCACAACAATTTGGCTGAAAGTATGGTGTTAAGCAACGTGTTCATATAGAGCGACATTCAGAACCAGATGGTAGGGTAAATCCCTGGCATAGGATGCATTATTGTGTGCTTAAATATACTGCTGAGAAAAATAATATCAGGAAAAGGATTTTGATAATAAAATCAAGGCTTCTTGAAAATTTTTGTCTCACTTCTGTCGAAATAATGTGAGAAATCGCTACTGAAATAATTTAATAAGCAAAACTGGAACTGAAAAGACAAGTATCCAATACTTGGAGAATTATATGAAACCATGGCCATTTTATGGACGCAAGAAAGAGGTCACCACCCTCCAGAACGGGCTGGACCTTGCCAAGGCGAAGAACATTCGTCTCTTCCAGGCACTCAGAGTTCGTGGCAAGCGAGGAGTGGGCAAGACTCAGTTGCTTTATGAGATGCAAAAACATGCGCCAACGGATGGGCCAATCATTATCAACCAATTGCCCGATCCAGTGCAGTATCAGAACCCTGTTGTTGAACTGACTTCGCGTGTTATGAAGGAGGCTAGCCGGATCGGTGGGGGTGACATAAAGGTACGCTTGCAAAATCTGTTATCACACCGGGGAGAATGGGATACTGACAGGATGTTTTTCATGGAGGTGCTGAAAGCCCTGCTGAAGGCCGGTGCTGTGGTGGTCCTGGATGAATTTCATCTAGGCCAGGGGCTAGGGTTGCCGGGCGATGTCAGACAGGTTATTGATGAGGCTGCCCGATCCCGTGAAAACTTTCCTGGCAAGCTAGTGATGATGGGCTCCCACCAACAGAAATTCGATGATATGTTCAGCGCTGATCAACCCCTGCATGGCCGGGTAGATGACACCGTCCTTCTCCAGCCTTGGTGCCTCAAAACCATCATGACAATGGCAGACGAGCAGGGTATCCTGGCCTCCCCTGACAAGTTTCTGACTCTTTGGACGGCCTATGGTGGGATGCCCCGCCACTGGGAACGCTACTGCCGGCAAAACAGATATGCTCATCTGCATGGGATAGAGAATGACAAAGACTGGCGCCAAGCTTGGCTGGCGGTCGAGCACGGCGTAGTGGCTAATGATGGACGGGAGCGGTGGCATGCCAAGGCTTGGGTTGAGTTACCCAAGGACCACCGGTTTCTGCTAATCTGGATTGGTCAAAACAAACCGAAAGGAGTGAAGTTGAACCAAATTCCAAAGGAACTGGGGTCGTACAATGAAAAACTGTCAATCATGAATGATCTGAGGGACTGGACGGGGTTAGTTGAACTGAACCGGCCGCTCGGCGAACAGTCGCCGGCCAAATGGTACATTACAGACCCGAACACCCTTTTTCAAATCAACGTGTTCCGGGAAATGGTGCCTATCAAGGATGACCAGCCGGCAGTATCCGTTTCTGGAACGGTGCTAGGTCCCAGCGATGGTCCACGATTCCTCGCTCGGATGGAAACTCTGGAAGGGGATTCCCTAGAGCAACTCGCAACAGCTTGGCTGGCCGCCAAGGAAGGCGTTACCTGGTCAGGTTCGCGGGTCTGGCATCCTAGGTTTGATAGCGATATTGATTCTATGGCCACCAGCATGGGGGATGGCCCCAAGGTGGTCTGGCTAGGGAGTTGCAAGCGAAGTGAGGTGAGCCATTCACCCACCGAAACAAGAACGAAACAGGATATCTTTATGGAATGCCTGATTAAGAGTGCTGGCCAGGAGAAGGAGGAAAGTGCTGAGCTGTTGCTGAAGGCCGAGTTGAAAAGACTCCTGATTTCCCCGTCTTTCAGCCCTGGTTACCGCGAGAGATTTGGGAAGGAAGGTTTCGAGATCGTGGATATTCCTGCCATGGCCCTGAGTTTTGACCTGCACTCCCACTAATTCAGTAGGTAGCATCTCCATTGAAGAGTGATCATGAAACCATGGTGGTTCCTGATAAAGATGTTTTTCACAAAGAAAGGAAGGATCCCTCGCCGCCTAGTCCCGGAATATGAATTCTTCAGGAAATGTATGACATTTGTAAAACCAAAGAATCAGAGGGAGACCTCACTTCTAACAAAATGATATGGAAATACTTCTTTTCTAGAAATTTTAATAACTTCTGGAAGTTCCCTACAGAAAATTACAGCATGAATTAATGGGATCCTTGCATTTGCTCAAAACCTTCCCGAGTAATCAATTCGCATTGATTAGCCAATGCCTTGCGGTCAAGGTAATCAGAAACCTTTATCGGTTCATGAAAGGTAACGGACACCGTTCCACCACCGGCAGTTGAAAGCACTGTTTTAAGGTGAACCCACATGTTGGATTCTCCCCACCAGGCATAATGGCTTGGATCCTTCTCCTTGGGGGCCTTGTAATAAACACTAACAGGTTGAACAAATAGCTTTTCTTTTAGTTCTGGTTCAAATAAGGCAGCAAACAAGGTGGATTTGTAGGGAGAAATTTGTTGTCCATCGGTGCTGGTGCCCTCAGGAAAAAACAGGAGTTTGTCACCCTTGCACAATCTTTCAAAGAAAATCCCTTTTTGAAGCAAGGATTGTCTCATATTCCGTTCAATAAACACGGTACCGGTTACTCGCCCGAGGATTCCAATTCCAAACCAGTTCCTGACTTCACTTTTTGAGACAAAAAATATTCTCTGAGGTGCATTTAGAACAAATATATCAATCCATGATGAATGGTTGGCAACGACACAACCAAATGAACTCATGGGGTTGCCTTGAACTTTTTGAGAAATTCCCATGATTACCAAGCATAAATGACATACCAGTTGTGTTATGCCAGGAGTAATTTTACGTCCAAAAGGCCACTCAAAAATTCGAACCAACAGAAAGACTGCTAAAAGACCATAAATTACTATTATCAACAGAATAAAGCGGATAATAAATCGAAAAACACCCATGGGCTAATAATACCAATTTAATCCATTCATGACTTTGGGCTATTTTTTGTCAACTATTCGATGGTAGTAATCCCGCCGATTGTTTGCCATTCTTTGGGTGTCCATCAGGATACAAACATCCAGGGTATTAAAAGAGTAATCTAAAAATGCCCCATCACCAACGAAACCTCCCAATCGCAAATAGGCCTTGATCAAGGTGGGCATACCTATAATGGCTTTTTTCTTGTCGATTTTATCTGGTGGAATAAGATCAAGGCGAGTTCCCTGCTGATCTCTGACAGTTACCCTGAGGTCTTCTGGAGCCAGGTGATTATGATGCAGATAGGCCAACTGATGGGCAAAATCCTTTGGGTTGGTTCCATGAAAACTTGCCACCCCAAAAAGGATCTCAATTTGATGTTCAATAACATACTCAGCCAAGCGGTTCCATAGATGAAACATTGCAATCCCAGTCCGGTAGTCAGGATGCACACAGGATCTGCCCAGCTCAAGAAGTTTTCTGCCAGAGCCAATTAATGGCGCTAGGTCGAATTCGGTATCAGAGTAAAATCCACAATCGTTTGTTAAGGCAATCTCATCTCTCAAAAGTCGGTAAACCCCAATAACATGTTCCATGGTGGATGGTGCAATTCTTCGATCGATCAGGATCAGATGGTCTACCCATTCATCATATTCATCGGCTTCGATTTTTGATTTTTGATCAATTGCATCACTGCTGGCTCCCAATTCCTTGACAAATACCTTGTAGCGCAGCCTTTGGGAAGCTTCAATTTCTTCCTTCGAAGAGGCTATTTTCAACTCAAAATGTGAATCGTTCATTACCATGGAATAAATCGCTGGAGACAGTATTATTCAGAAGTTCCAATCCCACATATTTTATTGTTGACCTGATCAAGTTTCCTGCTCAATGTATTCTTCCAGGGTTACCTTTTGACCGTTGAGAACAACCTTGCCTAAATTTTCAAAATTTACGGTAATTCTGTTTTCAATTATCGATTGGATCTGTCCAATACCCCAGTCAGGTTGGGCGGGGTTTTTAACTAGCAAACCCGGTTCAAGAAAATTGTTGTTCAAGTTCACGACCTACTCAACTCTTTTTCACCAACCCACGCTGATAGCGGGAGATGTTTTCCTGGTAATGAATTGCCGCTGATTTGAAATCCCGATGCTCTTCATCAGAAATTGTTCGAACGAACCTTGCAGGAGATCCTAAAAACAATGAGTTATCAGGAATTGTCTTACCCTCAGGAACCAGTGAACAAGCACCAATTACTGATTTTTTGCCAATAGTAGCACCATTAAGAATTGTAGCACCCATTCCAATTAAGGCATCATCTTCAATGGCACATCCATGAAGAAGAGCTTTATGCCCCACTGTACAATTTGAACCTACAGTCAGTGGATAACCCATATCGGTATGAAGTACACAACCATCCTGTATATTCGATCCCTTACCGATGGTTATGGGCTCATTGTCACCCCTCAGAACTGAACCAAACCAAATGGAAACATTATCTTCAAGGATTACATTCCCTATGATATCAGCATTATCAGCAATCCAAAAATTACCCGAGTCTGGCAACTTGGGTTCGATGCCGTCCAAAATATACAGAGTCATGAATTCTTACCTTCGAATTCAAGATTTAGTTGTTCGACAAATTCCTTTATGCCCTTGCGTCGTGATCGTTTTAGTCGCTCGGCTATAACAATCGACTTAATCTGTTCCAGAACGTCCTCAAGCTTATTATTGATCAAGACATATTTATAATGCTTCCAGTGGCTGATCTCATCCTTGCATTTTTCCATCCGTCCTTCGACCATAGCTCTTGAATCTGCTCCTCTACGCCGAAGCCTGTTATCAAGTTCCTTGATGGAAGGGGGGAGGACAAATATCGACACTACATTTTTTCGGTAGCGGGAATTTTTGATTTGTATGCTTCCTTGCCAGTCAATATCAAACACAACATCCAAATTTTTCTGCTGGCAGTCTTCGATAAACTTCAGGGGAGTACCATAAAGATTGCCAAATACTTCTGCACACTCAAGAAAATCCCCGTTTTCGATTTGTCTCTGAAACTCCTCTTTGGTTAAGAAGAAATATTCCTTTCCTTCATTCTCACTATCCCTTGAGGGGCGGGTGGTTGCTGATATTGACACCTTAATTGAAGGGTCCCACTCGGCCAGCAATCTGGCAAGTGTTGACTTACCTGCCCCAGATGGGGAGGATAAAATAATTAGCAGTTGGTCATTTAGAGTTTTATTCATTGGATTTTGCAACCATTTCTGGCTTTTAGTTAATTCCTTATCGTTTTACAAATTACCCTAATAATAAATACAGTTAATCTTTGCAGGAGGCAAAATGCTGTGACCATGGCTGATTTCTGTTTTAAGCAAGAACATGGATGGATATCCTACCAAATTCTGCCTGGTAATTTTATTGTTGTTTGTTCCGGTTCTCCTTACCATTATTTGAAAGTAGTTCAAACAATTTCGAGCAATGTAAAGTTTTCTGAAGATTAAAGTTGTCATGAAGTCTGAAGCACCAATCAATTACCAGGATTATCCTGACTTTGTTTTTGTCAAATCCCAATTGGGGGAGAACATCGGTTCTGCTGCCCGGGGTATGCTGAATTTTGGATTTACCAAAATGATTCTGGTTTCGCCAAGGGAAGGTTGGCTTTCCACGCAGGCAATAGCACGGGCAAGTGGTGCCGCTTCATTGTTGGATAAAGCCCAGGTTTTTCCAGATATTGCCAGCGCAGTTAATAATTACAACTATGTATTTGCAACCACCGCTCGGCAAAGAGGCATGGTGAAAAAAGTCATTTCGCCGGAGTCGGCCATGAAAAAAACAAGGCAGCTTATTACCGAGGGGAACAAGGTCGCTTTTTTGTTTGGCCCAGAAAGAACTGGTCTGGAAAACAAGGATATAACGCTGGCAAACGAATATGTATTTATACCCACCAATCCTGATTTCAGTTCAATAAATCTAGCTCACAGCGCTGTATTACTGGCTTACGAATGGCAACGACAAAAGACTGAACCCCCAACTTCATTATCTGAAGGGAAAGAATTCTTGGCCACGGTTTCTTCCAAAATTGTTCTGGCAGATTATTTTATTCGTGATTTGGAAAATACAGGATATTTTGACCCTGAAAACCGGGCAGAAGCCATGAAAGAATATTTGAAAAACCTTATATTGAGATTGGATATCACCGAAGGTGAAGTGAAAACATTCCATAGAATTAGAAAAGCACTTTCAGGTGTCAGGAAATAAAATGTCTTTCCCAGTACATGTTGACCAGGTGAAACTGTGAATCAAAAAAGAAAATTGTTTGAAGAAGTCTCTGACGCAGGGTCCCAAGGCAGAAACCAGCCCGAGCGAGATCCAATTGCTAAGCCTCAAAGTAATTTTGGCATACGTATTTTATTAGCAATATTATTTTGCCTGGTAGTGGGAATGATTCTTTTGGGAGGAACCACCAGGCAAACGGATTCTGGATTGTCCATGACTGAGTGGCACCCGGTTACAGGTATCTTTCCACCCCTTTCACAAGAATCCTGGGTAGAGGAATTTTCGAAATACCAGGAGACTTCAGAATATAAACTCCAAAACCAATCAATGCAGTTGGCTGATTTCGAGAAAATCTACTGGTGGGAATGGTGGCATCGGCAATTGGGAAGATTGGTCGGTTTGGTTTTTATTATTGGATTTGTATCCTTGGCTTTAACCAGGAAACTCAATAGACCGTGGACAAATAGATTACTTTTGCTTGGCGGTCTAGGGCTTCTTCAGGGATTTGTCGGCTGGTGGATGGTTAGGAGTGGACTAACCCAAGATGCCGTTGATGTTGTTTCCTACCGGCTGGCCATACATTTGGTCCTCTCCTTCTTTATATTACTACTCATATCCTGGCAATTCAGCTTGTCCTATTTTCAACCTCACGAACTTTACCAAGCAAGGCGTATGCGGGATAATGCCTCGGAATCACTGACCCTGATATTAATTGTATTACTCTTTTTTCAATCTGCCTTGGGAGCATTGGTGGCAGGGATTGATGCTGGTATAGGTTTCCCTACCTGGCCTTTAATGAATGGGGAGTTTTTACCCTCAAACAGTTTTGAATACGTCCCATGGTATGCAAATTTTCTGGAGAATCCTAGCCTGGTTCACTTTAACCACCGTATCATGGGGTATTTGTTATTAATTCCGGTGTTCTGTGTATGGCAACGGTGTCGAAGATCACCACATTCCCAATTGAGATTGCTTGGAAATATGGGAATGTTATTAGTCTTTGGTCAGATTGGTCTAGGGATCCTTACCACCCTTTATTCGGTTCCTTTCCTACTTGCGTTAGGCCATCAAATCCTAGCTGTATTGTTGATTGTATTTTACACCCAGATACTTTTCCGGTGCCGGTATCCAAGCCAGATAAAATTCAGGGAGTAAAAATTGGAACATTTTGCAAATCTTATATCCTTTGTGAGGGATACCAATGCCCTGGTTTACCTTTATGGTATTTTGGAGTGGGATCAATCAACCAAAATGCCTCCCTCTGCAATTGAACAAAGAGCTGAGAGTCTTGGTTCATTGGAAGGTGTTATCCACCGAAGGAAAAAATCGCCGTTTATCGGGGAAATGCTTGCCAAGATCAATACCGATAACCTTGTTCCAGCTGAAAAAGCACAGCTAAGAGAAATTCAAAGATCCTTTGAGCGCGCCAATAAAATTCCAGAGGATTTATCAAGAGCCATTGTGGAAACCACTACCAAGGCAGAACTTGTTTGGCGACAAGCCTTAACCAACGATGACGTTCAATCCTTTATGCCAGAATTAGCAAAAGTAATTAAGCTGAAAAGGGAAGAGGGTCAAATCCTTGCACCGGAAGGGAATCCCTATAATGGTCTTCTTGAGGATTATGAAGTAGGAATGACCTGCGATTATCTTGATGGCATTTTTGGCGAGTTAAAACCAAGGTTGAATGGTCTTCGAGATAAGATTCTGGCTAAATCACCTTATCCACAACCAACACGGAAAAAATTTCCTGAGGATAAACAACTAGGTCTTGCCAAAGATTTAGCCAAACGCTTCGGTTACAATATTGAGAAGGGGAGGCTAGACTTGGTAACTCATCCATTTTGCATGGGGTCCGGTATGGATGTAAGGATTACCACTCGAGTGGATGAGTATGACCCTTTCAATTGCCTATACTCTACGATTCACGAAGCAGGTCATGGCGCATACGAGCAAAACGTAAATCAGCAATTTTGCCTTACCACCATCGGCAATGGAACCTCTTTTGGGGTGCATGAAAGCCAATCTAGGATTTGTGAGAATCAATTGGGTAGAAGCAGGGAGTTCTCAGGGTGGTTATACCGAAAAATGATTGATATCTTTGAAGATGTAGGAGTTCGTTCTGGTGATGAGTTCTATCGATGGGTTAACCAGGTAAAGAAAGGGTTTATCAGAACTGAGGCCGATGAAGTTCAGTACAATTTGCATATCATTTTGCGGTATGAACTTGAAAAGCTCCTGATAGCAGGTTCGCTAGATGTTGATGACCTTGAGGAGGCCTGGAATCAAAAATTTTTAGAATATTTTGGCTATGAGGTTCAAAGGCCTTCCCAAGGATTCCTTCAGGATGTCCACTGGTCCTTGGGATTGATTGGTTATTTCCCCACATATACCTTGGGTAATGTTTATGCCGGGTGCCTGTTTAATACAATGAATGCCCAGATAGGAGATTTAGGTTCTTCCCTGGCTAAGGGGGATATTACCCCGGCTACCAGTTGGCTGCACGAAAATATCCACCAATATGGTGCTTTGAGTGAGCCAAAAGAAACCATCGAAAAGGCAACAGGTGCCCCAATCAGCTCAACTTACCTTTTGAATTATCTGGAAAATAAATTTTCTGAAATTTATTCGCTTTAAGGGTGGTAATTTTCGTGCTTGCCCAAAAACAAAACAACCCTCAATTGTAGGGATTCATTAAAGATTTCAGGATTTCTGGTGTGAGCAAGATTTGGTTTGGTTGCAAGGCCAAATCCTCGACCAATCAATCGTTAGTGAAATACTTTTTCACAAGTTATGAGAATTAATGTTTACCTCTTATGCCATCTGCACTTTATATTACCCAGCTTAGGTAAAGAAGTAGGTTACGATCGTCTTGAAAAATTCTCTTCTCAACTGATACATTCACTTGGTTCCAGGCTCGTAGATAAGATCAAATCCGAAGAACTCAGTGTTCTGGAGTAAATTGCAGAATGGGTACTGGTTAAGGACAACAGAATCATCTGGATTGGATTAGGCCGAGTTAAAGCAATCGAAATACTTAAAAAATGGACCCTTAAAGGTCTGGTATGTAAATTGAAGATTCTTTGCTTTGATGAATGGGGTGATTCTTTTCAACCTTGATCCCTCTTCAGGAACTACATTTTTCCGTTCAATTGATCATTTAGCTCAAAGTTTGTTTCTGATTTGAGTTGAGAAGGTAAAACTTCTCTAACCTACAATTCGCGCATAAATTTGTGGCAGGAACCTCTACATTCGTGGCCCACCCTGTGGTTGTTCTTTTTTCTTCACCGGTTGTTGGGGAACTACCAGTTTCTTACCAAGCAGGGTCAAGAGATCATCAAGCATCAAGGCTTGGGCTAAGTGATAAGCCTTGGGCAGGCTAGCGGAAGGTAGTCCAGGTAGGACTTGGGATTTAACAACCTGCCTTGGTCCACCCCGAGCTTGTAGATCTAGTACCACAACATTTGTTCGATAGGATCCCTGATCCTTTAGTTCCTCGACCTGCCACATCTCTCGTACACCGAGCGTCGCATAACGGGTTGGCTTGTTTTCGTCTAGATTGGTGACCTCAACTTCAACGACGAGATCGGGTGGTGTTTTTTTCTCGTAAGCATTGGCAGCATCACGTCCGCCGTAACGGTAAGCCGCAATCCAGCGTTCGGCCTTCTCCCCGATATAGAAGGAGGCATCGGCTTCCACCCCGGTGTTCGGGGGATCTTCAGGTTTTTTCCAACGATAATCTCGTCTATTCTTAACCAGAACATTGCTAATTTTCCCCGCCTGCTCGACAATCTTATCAGTTGCATCGGTCATGTCGACATGAGGACCTGAAGGGTTCATCCAGGAGATGATACCGGCAATAGGGTCGATCATAACACGTCGCCCAAGGACATTCCAGTCTATTTTCCAGGCCAGGAGCGGGACAGCTTCGGGTGGAACTTTGATCTGCCAAAACTCTGACCCCATCGGACCAATAAAATGAGCATCAGGCGTGTTTTCAACCACGCATACCCCCTAAATTGTGTAATGGCGATATTTTCATTTGGATTCTCTATTCACTTTTTGGGTTTAATAACCCACTATATCACAAATCATCAGTACTGTCATTGAGTTAGATTTCCCTAATTTTGTCGGTGGAGCCTTTAGGAAGGAACCACTAGTATGAAAATATGGTTTCCCGGTTCATATTTTTGCCTAGGTATTATAGATTGCAGTTCTCCCACGCGTATTATTAGTTTTGGTAACAGTTTACGTATCACCAGTGCTATTGATGAAATAATAATTACGGGAACTATACTCAACCAAAGAACAGGAGGTATCTTGATAAATATATATCAAAATGAGGTTTGGCTCGTTTTTGGTAACCAAGTTCATACCCCCTTTTATCGTATTATTCAGTTCCAATCAGGCTTTCGCTTTTCCAGAAAAGCACTGATTCCTTCCTTAGTATCCCTATAAAGCATATTGGTAACCATCACGTCCCCGGCATACTCATAGGCTTTATCCAAGGGCATTTGGGCTTGTTCGTAAAACGCCTTCTTGCCAATTTTTACGGCTGCTGCTAACTTGGAGGTAATAAGGGTGGCTAAATCATTAACATTCTCCGCCAGGGCATCATCTGCAACAACCCTGTTAACTAGACCCAGGTTTTGAGCTTCATCAGATTTGATAATTCTTCCAGACACCAATAATTCAAAGGCGTTTTTCTTATGGATGTTTCTGGTTAAAGCTACCATCGGAGTTGAACAAAACAAACCGATGTTGACACCATTAACCCCAAATTTGGCTGATTCACCTGCAATAGCCAGGTCACAGGTTGCAACCAATTGACACCCTGCTGCCACTGCCGGACCTTGTACTTGAGCGATGATCGGTTGGGGGACTTCCTGGATTTTCTGCATAACCTTGGAACATAAGTCAAATATTTTCTGAAAATATTCCTGACCACCATCTGGAGCTTGTCGACCCAAGGTCAACTCCGCTAAATCATGGCCCGCGCAAAAGGCCTTTCCCTTGCCGGCCAGGACAATACATTTTATCGACTGATCATTTTCAAGGCTGGCCAAATGTTGGAAAAGGGTCTCAAGCATTTCTTCGGACAGTACATTTAACTTTTCCGGTCTGTTAAAGACCAGATAAGCAATTTTATCCTGATCATTACGCAGTATAATTTCTTGATTCATTTCAGCCAATCCGAATTATCGTTTAGAATTTTAATTTAGCATTAACTGTGGGGATTGTAACAATTGAAACTGTATGACTCCAGAAACCTGCAAGTAGCACGTTTCATTCCTTTGAGTATATAATGAATTTCACTTAGAATATCTAATCAGATTTGTAGATAATTTAGAATCATCGGCTGATGAAACTTCCAGGTAGGAAGTGCAGTTCCAATATTTACCAACCCAAAAGAATCTTCTAATGAACCATTGGTACAGTGTTTATGATTAGAGATTTCAAGTAGTTTTTATCCTGGTAAGCCGTGTTTGTAACAGAATTACGCATAGCAGGAATACACCTCGGATGACCATCTGCCAGTAGGCACTGAGACTGATGGTTCCTCGGCCATTCTCGAAATTTAGAATGTTAAATATCAGACCCAACAGAATTGCACCTGCTATGGTTGCTGGTACCGAACCAAGTCCACCCGTCAACAGGGTTCCACCAACGACTACCGCGGCAATTGCCGAAAGTTCCCATCCTATGCCTTCTAATGGCTGTCCCGCACCATAACCAGAAGCAAGAAATACTCCAGCCAACCCAGCACATCCCCCACTCAGCATATAAGCGAAAGCCTTCGAACCAGAAACTTTAAGCCCCATCAGGTTAGAAGCTGATTCACTGCCGCCAATTGCAAGTACCGTACCTCCCAGAGAAGTATGCTCCAAAATTACCCAGCAAATCAAGCAAACAAAGGCAACAACAACTATGGTCCAGGGTAAAACCCCAAACGCGTTCTCCATACCAAGTTTGGTAAAATTTGATGACCAGTCAATTGATATTGTCTGGGCACCACTTATCACGAGTGCCCCACCTTTTGCCGCTAACAAAGTGGCAAGGGTAGCGATAAAAGGTGGAATTCGCATTTTAATGATACAGATTGAATTTATTGCACCGAAACCAACTCCAGCAAGAACACCTCCCGGAAGGGCTATTTCTATTCCATACTTACTAAGGTAAGCAGCTACTACTGAAGAGAACGCTGCAACCGAACCGACAGAAAGATCAATTCCCCCTGTCATGATTACAAAGCACATTCCAACTGAGATAATGATAAACATTGAATTGTAGTTCAGAAAGGAAACAATGTTGTATGCACCACCGAAATTTTCATAACGAACAAGACCGAAAACAATCAAACCAACAAGGGCAATCCATACACCGATGGATTGGCTGCTGTTCAGCACATACTTTCGAAGATCAAAGGTTTGTGAGTCAAATAATGTCATTCCTGTTTCCCTTGATGCAAATAGACAACCAGGATGATAATTATTGCTTTTACTATCAGAGCAACTTCATCTTCAATTCCATTAGCCAGCAGGGTGTATTTTACAAGCTGGATAATCACTGCCCCCATTAGAGCACCAAATATTGGTGCACGTCCACCCTGAAGTACCGCGCCACCAACTACAGCAGCAGCAATAGCATCAAGTTCCATTAGATTGCCATTACGTGCTGCATCTGAGGCGGAATTAATTGCGACTACTATCAAACCAGCGATACCTGAAAGAAAAGCACAGATTGTATAGGCCAAAATCTTTATAGATTTTACTGGTGCGCCTGATAGTTTTGCTGCACGTTCATTGCCACCTACAGCAAGAAGATAACGCCCAAAGACACTCCTTGCGACAAACCAGTAAAGTACAAAAGCAATCGCCAACGTTAACCAACCTTGGAAAGGAAGCCCCAAAATCCTGCCTGTACCAATATAACTAAAGTATGGATTGGAAAATGTTTGTAGGTTTCCGTTTGTAAGAACCAATGCAAGTCCACGACCTGTTACGAACAACAACAACGTTGCGATAATTGGTTGAACATTTAGAAAGCTAACCAGGGCACCATTAAAAACACCAAATAGAGCGGCAACGATTAAGGGTATTACAATGGCGGATAACAAGCCAAGTAATGGATATTCAATACCAAACGGAGAAAGAAAAATTAATGGTGCAAGTGCTCCCGCGAAAGCCATAATAGCACCCACCGATAAATCGATTCCGCCAGTAGCAATTACAAGGGTCATACCCATGGCAACAATAGCTATTGTTGCCACCTGACTAATATTAACAAAAAAAGTTTGAAGTTGAAGAAAGTTCGGCGTAAACAGGATATTGAAAGCTAGGAGTAAAAAAAATGCGATCATTCCACCGTTGAACCGAATTAGATTCCTAAATACGTTTTGATTTGTTTTAATTTGTTCTTGTTGCATTTAGTTATTACGCCCTAATATTCCGCGGAATGGTGGGCAATCGCCTGAATAAGTGTATCTTCCTTTATTCCGGGATTGTTTAATGTTGTTACTGATTTGCCATCTCTTAAGACAACTATCTTATCTGCGCCCTCAACCAATTCCTCGAATTCTGAACTTATCAGAATGGCGCCAAAACCCTTCTCCACAAATTCACGAATAATTGACTGTACTTCAAGTTTGGCACCGACATCAATTCCCCGGGTTGGTTCATCCAAAATCAATACCTCTGGTTCGGTTGCTAACCAGCGGGCAAGAAGAACTTTTTGCTGGTTTCCACCTGACAACTCTCGAATGGGTTGTTCCATGTTTGCTAATTTTATACCGAGAGCCTTAACAAACCTGTTCACGATTTCCCGTTCACGATTTCGTTTAATTCTTCCATTCACAGAAATTCGGGGTAGGAGTGCTAGAGTCAGATTTTCCCGTACTGTCATATCTGGGATGATGCCCTCGCTCTTGCGATCTTCAGTCAAGTAACCCAGCCCAACTGCAATTGAACCAGCTGCACTTTTTTGCCCGGTGCGGCCACCGGTCAGTTCAATATGACCGGATGTTAAGGGGTCTACACCGAAAAGGGCACGTGCTGATTCAGTACGTCCTGATCCTAACAGACCTCCCAGCCCAACAATCTCTCCGCGTTTGAGGATAAGGTCCAATTTTGTAAGCCGCCTACCCGTTGCTACTCCATCGGCTTTTACGAGCACTTCTCCCTTAGTCGAAGTTCCAAGTGAGAAGTCTGTAACACCTGTAGCTCGGATATCGTCAATATTACGACCCAACATGTCCGCTATAAGTTCTAGTTTGCTAGTCTCGGATATTGATCGAACCCCTACAGTACGACCATCACGCATTATGGTTACGCGATCACAAATTTCAAAAAGCTCATCCAGAAAATGTGAAATGTAAATCACCGAAACACCATTGCGTTTCAGTTCTTTCACTACCCCGAAAAGCACTTCGGTTTCATTATCATCTAAGGAAGAAGTTGGTTCGTCCATTACAACCAGTTTTGTATTTAGAGAAACCGCCCTTGCAATAACAACGAGTTGTTGAATTGCGGTTGAATAGTCCCCTAATCTCGCCCGTACGTCAATATTGAGCCCAAACCTTCCCAATATTTCACTAGCTCGTTGATGGGATTCCTGCCAATCTATGAATATTCCCATCCGACGTTTTTCATAACCCATCACTATATTTTCGGTAACGCTACGAAGAGGAACTAAATTCAGTTCTTGATAGATCGTGGATACACCAGCATCCTGTGCTTCGCGAGGGTTTAAAAAATTGACTTCCTTTCCGTTGAAGTAAACGACACCGCTATCCTTCCGATAAACGCCAGTAAGTATCTTTATAAGTGTGGATTTTCCGGCACCGTTTTGACCAATCAAGCCGTGTACTTCACCCGGTGCTATATTTAGTTCCGCTGAATTGAGAGCTGTGACTCCGGCAAAGGCTTTATTTACACCTTCAATACGAACTATAGGGGGCATCCCTAATTTAACTAAACTGACTTGATGGCCTGCCGAACTGGCAGGCCATCAAAAATGCTATTAATATGCCTCGTCGACATGGTCAGCAGCGTTTTCAATCGTAAAAATTCGGTCCTTCACCTGGACCCAAGTTTCAATTTCCTCGCCGTTGGCATAACGATTCATAACCTCGCAGGCTAGTGATCCAAAGAATGGAGATGATTCAACCGTTACTCCCATCTTGCCGTCAATGATGGCTTGAAGTGCATCGCGAGTTCCATCTATAGACACTACTAGTACATCTTCACCTGGAACACGACCTGCCAATTCGAGTGCTTGGATAGCTCCGATGGCCATTTCGTCATTGTGTGCATATACGATATTAACATCGGGATGAGCCTGAAGCAAAGTTTCCATGACTTGGCGTCCAAGATCGCGAGCAAAATCGCCGGATTGTGATGCAACGATGGTCATATTGTCATGCATGGCCATAACATCATCAAAGCCTTTTTTCCGGTCGTTGGCAGGTGATGATCCCGTGGTTCCCTCAAGTTCCACGATTATTCCCTGTTCTCCCTCGAAATTTTCAAGCGTCCACTCTGCAACCCTACGTCCCTGATCAACAAAATCAGATCCCAGAAATGCGACATAGTGTTCCCCTGCCTGAGCGACATTGGGGTCTACTGAACGGTCAACAAGGAAAGTTGGAATACCAGCGGCACGGGCCTTCATAACTGCCGGTATCAAAGGTTTTTCTTCACGCGGTGGAAGAAATAGAACATCAATCCCTTGAGCAATCATAGAATCGACATCTGCAACTTGCTTTGCTGCCGAGCCGGCAGCATCCGTTGCAATCAAATCCCAGTTACAGCTTTCAGCTACATCATGGAAAGACTTTGTTTCAGCTATTCGCCATGGATTGTTACTTTCCATCTGGGCAAAGCCAACTTTATATCTTTCTTTTTTCTCGAGTGGTGGAAGACCTTGGGCATTAGCCAAGGTTGCCGCAAACGCTATTAAAATGCTAAAAACTGCGGCGAAACACCCTAAAACAATTTTCTTAGAGATCATAACTCTTCTCCCATTATTTTGTAAAAATGAAAGTTACAAAAATAAAAAGTGATGGGTAAAACTTGCTACATTCACTGTTTTGCAATTTTATGTAGGTGATTATTTCGCCCTAGCCACTCTCAATTTCTTAATAACCTTAAACATAGGCTTTGCATTATAATTATTATTTTGGTCCAATCAAAATAAAAAATAAAGGGGTACATTCCCATACTCATTAAGAGGCAAAAAGTTGTTATTATCATGTTGCCATTAGCTTTTTCTGTCTTTAGAAACTTGTATCAAAACTGAAGAAAAATTGAGTACATTTGTTGTAATATATAACACAGGTCGCCATGGCGACTGGTTGAAGCATCGTATTATTGGCACAATGGTTACCACCAAATATTTTGATTAATACAAGCCAAAGAGTGGTAAATAGTGGATGGATGTAAGTTTGATATTGCGATAAAATTTGTTATCCAATGGGGCTATTATAGCGATTTTCGTGTGTAACGAATTGCTTCTTTATGGCAGATACTCATTTTTTGTTTTTTCGGTCCAGGAAAAAATAACGAGCATCAAAGGACTTTGTTCGAAAGCATTCTGAATGCCAATCTCTTACATTTTAACCACAAACCATATGAGCATTCCCGATGACATCAAATGTAAATATTTAAGAAGATTTTACCAATATGCCTAATTCTTTACCGCCAATATTATTCTCTGCCATGATGCAGCTTAATATGCGAAGTCCCAGCAAACTTGGTATGACCAAAATAGGCAGAGGTTGCTGCATGAGGATGATGTGTTGAACATGTGATCTAGGCCTTTCGTGGTCTTCGTTATCGTGCTTGGAACAAGATGGCAAGAAAAGAACTCTCTGTTGTTCTTGAGTACTTTTGTAACCACCGGCACCGGATGAATTATGGGGTCTTTAGTCGGCAGGGCTTGCCGATTGGTTTGGGTGATGTTGAGGCCGCGAACAAGACCTAGGGGAACATTTGAAGAAATTGAGCATGCGATGAAGTATGGCAATGCCATTCGGTTTTGACTTTTCCGTTCCCTGGTGAGATCCAATCGATTTGATTAGGCCTGGAGTTGGATTACCAAGGAGATTGATAACAGGGGTCCAGAAAATGATAATTGGAAAGAATTTTTTGAGAAAAAGGCGGCCTGATGATTAAAACTTCGCAATACCAGATCCATACCCTAGTGGATTACCTGATCAGGTTTTTACCAGGAAAGCAAAGGGTCATACTATAAAATAATTTACTTTTGAGTCCCCTTATCAGACTTGACGAGAAAGCAGAGTTTTTGATTGTTTCTTTTGTTCACATTACCTAATTAACGGGTAAACCCATGTTATCGATGTTTAATGATGTCAAATAGATTTGATCACATTGTAGTGGGCGGTGGTTCATCCGGTTGTGTAGTTGCCGCTCGTTTGGCAAGTGAAGGTAAATCCCGTGTACTGTTACTTGAGGCGGGATTTTCCAATCGTCATCCTTTGCTAGACATGCCTCCTGGTATTTTCAAGATGATCAATGGCTCTCGGTTCATGCGTTATCACCAAACTACGCCGCAAGAACATCTTGATGGAAGGGTTCATGATATCCCACAGGGTCATGTTTTGGGCGGCGGTTCTTCAGTAAACGCACAGGTTTATATCCGTGGTCGTCCCTCCGATTTCAATGAATGGGAAACAATTTTACGAGTAAATAATGACAGAGTCGGTTGGGGATGGAATGAGGTGCTGCCCCATTTTCGTAGAATGGAGTCGAACAATCGTTTGTTTAACGAATATCATGGTATGGATGGCCCCATGCTCGTTTCCGACCCAGGTCATATTGATCAGATTTCCCGATGGTTTGTACAAACTATGCAGGGGCTAGGACTGCCTTACAATAACGATTTCAATGGGTCGGAGCAGAATGGTGTTGGGTTCTATCAATTCATGAACCGTGACGGCAAAAGGAGTTCAGCTGCTTACGCATATATCCAGCCTCAATTGGAAAACCCCAATCTTGATTGTCGACTTAATTGTGAAGCCAGAAGAATTATTATCGAAAATGGTCGTGCCGTGGGAATAGAATATCAGGATCGACGGGGTAAGGTTCATCGCATACATTCTAATGGTGATATTGTCATTTGTGCGGGGGCTCTGGTTACCCCTAAACTCCTAATGCTTTCAGGAATCGGTCCCGCTGATCACCTCAGAGAACAAGATATAAACATTTTGGTAGATCTTCCGGGTGTTGGAAAGAACCTTATAGATCATCCAGAGGTACCAATGACGGCATTGGCTAATGGTCCATATGGTTACTACAAGCAAGGGGTAGGGTGGCGAATGATTCGCAACGGGCTACAATTCAAATTGTTTGGTACTGGCCCAATTACCTCAGCTGGTGTAGAAGCTGGAGCTTTTGCTAATCCTGACTTGGCCGATGCACCACCCTCCATCCAAGCGTTCTGTGTTCCAATAGTCTATCTTGACCGAGATACACTAGATCTTGTTAAAGACGGTCATGGTGTAACAATTACTACAGTTGTAATAAAACCGAGATCACGGGGAGAAGTGAAACTGCGGTCAGCTGATCCAAATGATATGCCTTTGGTTTCTCCCAAATTACTGTCCCACCCTAAGGATATGGAAGACATGATTGCTGGTCAGCGTTTTTTCATACGAGCTTTCCAGAACCGTCCACTTTCCAAACACATTGAAAAGATTGCCATACCTGATCCTAATGATTTGAGTAACGATGCAATCGCTGCTCACTGTAGGCGGTTTGTTAAAACAAATTATCACCCGGCAGGAACAGCAAAGATGGGGGCAGATGGAGATCCTATGGCAGTTTTGAATGCACGCATGGAGGTACGTGGAATAGATGGTTTGCGAGTAGCAGACATGTCGGCAGTTCCAAATATTAATGCTGGAAATACTAACGCAACTGCGATGATGCTTGGTGATCGTTGTGCAGACATTATTATGGGCAGGTTATAGGGCATCAGTGGTAAAAGCCATAACCATATCATTTTATATTAATATCCTAAAGTTATTTCTTATTTTTTGAGACAAGATCAATTCCATTTTTAAAATTAGCTTGTCCTTTGACCGAAGTTCGTTTTGACTTTGTGTTTACTGTAAAAAAAGAACTCTTTTCTTATGTAATATCACCAAACCCCATTCAATTAAGATAAAGGAAAACATTGCTGTTTAGCCCAAAAGGAAAAGCATGAAACAAAAAATGACAATTGCGGAATTGGAGAATTTTCTTCAAAGAGAATTTCCACAGGTGGGTTCACAATATAGAATAAAGAGTTTTGAAAATGCCACCATGGTTGTCGAAATGGAGGCTAAAAACCGTCATTTGCGCCCCGGAGGCACTGTGTCTGGCCCAACATTGTTTTCCCTGGCTGATGTTGCCGTCTATTTAATCGTTCTTGCCCATATCGGTCCCAAGGCTCTGGCTGTCACCACCAACTGTTCCATCGATTTTATGCGACGACCATCACCTGGGATTTTATTGGCTAAAACCAAGCTATTGAAACTGGGCCGAAGGTTGGCGGTCGGTGATGTACTAATATATTCGGAGGGACAGGAAAACCCTGTTGTTAGGGCAAATCTTACCTATTCCTTACCTGGGTAGTTGCGTTAGCGGTCTTGAATTCCAACTTTGGCAAAAAATATCGGCTTGCAACTTGAAAAATTAAGCATTTAACCCATTTTCACAGGCGGGAGTAAGGTGATGGGTTGACATGGCTCATATTTCCAATAAATGGCTCACTCCTACTATTTCTTCGAGACCAGAATATTTCTTTGTGATTTCCAGATGACTACTTATTCAACAACGCCTAAAGATATAGACAAAAAGTGGATCTTGATTGATGCTGAAGGTCTTGTTCTCGGGCGTTTAGCCGCCTTTGCAGCTTCCCGGCTTAGAGGAAAGCATTTGGCTAAATTTTCTCCTCATATGGATACAGGAGATAATGTAATCATAGTGAACGCTGAAAAAATAGAACTAACGGGGAACAAGCCAAAAGACAAAATTTATTATTGGCATACTGGGTATCCGGGAGGGATTAAATCCCGAAATCCAGAACAAATAATCCAAGGGAAATTTCCTGAAAGGGTTGTCTCTATGGCTATAAAGAGAATGCTCCCTTCCAATAAGCTTTCAAGAAAACTTATGACAAATTTAAGGGTTTATGCCGGTTCAGAACATCCACATAAGGCCCAAAATCCTGAAATCATTGATTTGGCTTCAATGAATCGAAAAAATACCCGGAGTAAAGTTTAATGACCGAAGATACCAGCCCTTTTGAAGTACTTCAGGACCAAGCTTCTGAACCCGAAGGTGATGAGGTTCTTGTCGAGGAAGAAAAAATTGAACCTATTCGAGATAGTTTGGGTAGATCCTACGCAACCGGCAAACGGAAGGATGCAGTCGCCAGGGTTTGGATAAAGCCTGGGAAGGGTAAGATTACCATTAACAAAAAGGATCAGGAAGCCTATTTTGTGAGGCCCGTATTAAGAATGATTATCTTACAGCCCTTCAAATTGCATAATGTTGAAAACCAGTTTGATGTTGTAGCAACAGTAAAGGGTGGCGGACTTTCAGGCCAGGCAGGAGCTTTGCGACATGGGATTTCTAAAGCACTCCAATACTATGAACCTGATTATCGCCCCGCTTTGAAAAGCGCAGGTTTTCTAACCCGGGATTCCAGGGTGGTTGAGCGGAAAAAGTACGGTAAGAGAAAAGCCAGAAGAAGCTTCCAGTTCTCCAAGCGTTAATTTTTTTCGGGTCTCTCTCCCGAACTTTCTTCCTTGGGTTCATTTAAGAACTTAAAGAGTAGTGGATTCCATTCCTACCCAGGATAAGAAACCAGGTTAGATATTAACCCAAAGGGTATTAATGGAGAATATTCGTCCTACTCTATATCCTAACAGTAACAATTTCCTTGATTAAGGTAGGTGAATTATTCCGATCGGGATTTTTGATTCTGGGTTAGGGGGACTGACCATTTTCGATGCCATATCGAAACGCCTCCCAGAAATCGGATTTGTATATTATGGTGACAATGATCGGGCTCCATATGGGGTTCGAACCCAAGAGGAAATTTACCAATTCACATGCGATGGGGTCGTAGAATTGTGGAAGGAAGGGTGTCAACTTGTAATCTTGGCTTGTAATACAGCATCAGCTGTTTCCTTAAGGAAATTACAGGAAGATATTGTACCGGCGAACAAAAGGGTTCTAGGAATATTTGTTCCTACAATTGAAACAATTATTGAGCGAAACTGGGGGGACAATTCAACACCAAGAGAAACCTCTGTAAACAGGGTGGCTCTATTTGCCACACCTGCTACCGTAGCTTCCCGAGCATTTCAAAGGGAATTTTCCTTCAGAGCTATCGGGGTGGATGTTGAATCACAACCCTGTGGTGGTTTGGTAGATGCGATTGAAGAAGGCGATTTGATTCTTGCGGAAGCGATTGCCAAAAGCCATGCCGAAGCGTTATTGCGAAGAATGCCTAACCCGGAGGTTGCTGTACTTGGATGTACTCATTACCCAATAGTACAGAATGCTTTTCAAGAGGCTTTGGGCAAGAAAGTAAGTATAATCAGTCAGTCTGAAGTGGTTGCTGAAAGCCTTGTTGATTATCTTCAAAGAAATAAATGGGTTGATTATCAGTGCTGTGAAAACAAGTTTATTACTTCAGGGAATCCTATTTCGGTAACAAACAAGGCAACAGTATTTTTGAATAGACCCATTAAGTTTAACTGATTGAACAGAAATCTGGAAAAATGGCGAGAAAACGAATAGCAATAATTGGAGCGAGTGGTTACACCGGCCTAGAATTGGTAAGGATTTCACTGAACCACCCTCATTTTGAAATAGTGTCATTGGTGGCAGACAGGAATGCTGGAAAATCCTATTCCGATGTTTATCCAAGTTTCAAGAATGTTGATTTGCCTGACCTTATTTCATTGGAAGATCTGGTTCCTGAAGATTGTGATTTGATATTCTGTGGTCTTCCCCATACGACCAGTCAAAAAGTAATCAAAAGTCTTTTTGGCCGAGCAAAGATTGTAGATTTGTCCGCTGATTTCAGATTAAGGGATGTCTCCGAGTATCAGCAATGGTATGGTAACCCACATTTGGCACCAGAGATTCAAGCATCTGCAGTTTATGGCTTAACTGAGTTTTACAGGGATGAGATATCTCGAGCAAACTTGGTGGCCTGTACAGGGTGTAATTCGGCTACAGGTCTTTATCCCCTCATCCCATTGCTGGAAAACAAGGTTATTTCTACCAAGGGAATAATTCTGGACCTAAAAGCTGGTGTATCTGGGGCAGGTAGGGCAGCCAAGGTCAATACTCTATTTGCGGAATTATCCGAAGGCTGTCAGCCTTATAACCCCGTCAATCATCGCCATTTGGCCGAATTTGATCAGGAATTGACTAAATTTGCCAGGGAAAGAGTGGAAGTTTCCTTTACACCTCATCTCATTCCCATGAATAGGGGCATTCTGGCTACCATTTATGTTGAAGGTAAGGCTTCGGAAATTTACCAGACCCTCGTAGATAGGTACGCAAAGGAAAAGTTCATCCATATCCTTCCAGCCGGCGATATTCCTTCAACAAGGCATGTAAGGGGATCAAATTATGTATTTCTTGGTGTTGTTGAAGACCGAATACCTGGAAGGGTCAAATTGTTTTCAGTATTGGACAACCTGACCAAGGGGTCCTCTGGTCAGGCAATACAAAATGCCAATCTCATGTTAGGTCTTAATGAATCGTCAGGTTTGTCTTTGATACCCATGGTACCTTAACTTATGTGGACCTTAAGGAAAAAGGGAAGAATTCAACTACTGGTGGTTTCTGGTACCTTATTGCTAATAGCAACTATTTTGATCGGCTATGGCTTCAGGGAGGGTATATCTTATTTTCGAAATCCCACGGAAGTTTTATTGGACTTACCCCGAGCTGAAGAAACTTTCAGGGTAGGGGGGCTTGTCAAACCTGATTCAATAAACAAGAGCCAGGATGGAACGATCAAATTTGAGCTTAGTGATCTGGAATCTTCCATTAGCGTAGTTTACAACGGCATTCTGCCAGATTTGTTTGCCGAGGGGCAGGGTGCTATAGCTCTTGGGAATTATGTGGAAGGTGAATTTATTGCGACCGAAATACTTGCCAAGCATGATGAAAAGTATATGCCAAAGGAGATAGCCGATACTCTTAAAGAGCAAGGGCTCTTCAAGCCCATTGAGGGAATTTCCGAGTAGGAAGTTGTTTTGCAGCTTGGAAATATTGCCCGTAAGCAATTTGTTTTGAACGTTACAATCCAGTCAGAAGGAAATGATAACTGAATTTGGACATCTTTCACTGATCCTGGCCTTGCTGGTTTCCTTGCTGCAACTTGGTATTCTGGTTTCAGGCTACCAAAAGAACTGGATAAACTGGATTTACCTAGGGACTCAAATAGCAATTTTGCAGTTCGGGTTTATCGGTATATCATTCCTGTCCCTGACCTGGGCATTTGTCAGTTCAGATTTCTCCTTGGTTCTGGTAACCAACAATTCTCATACCCTTAAACCACTTTTGTACAAGATATCCGGTGTTTGGGGTAATCATGAAGGATCCATGCTGCTATGGGTGTTGGTTTTGTCCTTCTTCGGGTTTCTACTTGCAATTCAGCAAAGGGCAATTCCGATTAGATTCAAAGCCCTCGTTCTGGTTTTTCAATCTGCTATCACATTGGCCTTTTTAGCGTTCATACTTTTCACCTCAAATCCCTTCGCTAGGTTGGAGTTCCCACCCTTTAATGGCTATGATCTCAATCCCCTGTTGCAGGACCCAGGTTTGGCCTTTCATCCTCCTCTGCTCTATTTGGGTTATGTTGGTCTATCAATTTCCTTTAGTTTTGCTTTGGCCGGAATTGCCCATGGTAACATCAACTCAGCCTGGGCCAGTTGGGTACGGCCCTGGACCCTACTATCCTGGACGTTCTTGACCTTGGGTATAGCGCTTGGTTCCTGGTGGGCATATTATGAACTTGGTTGGGGAGGTTGGTGGTTCTGGGATCCTGTCGAGAATGCGTCCTTTATGCCATGGTTAATCACTACTGCACTTTTACATTCGACCCTTGTTTTGGAAAAAAGGGAACAGCTGGCCAAATGGACAGTATTATTATCTATTCTTGCCTTTACCCTTTCTCTAATTGGGACATTTCTGGTGAGATCTGGGATAATCACTTCAGTACATTCCTTTGCAACTGATCCCACCAGGGGAATTTTCATTCTGGTAATTATGTTCCTATTCTCGGGTGGGGCATTATTTCTGTATCTACTATTGGGGAGGAAAATAAAGGGGGGTAGTGTATTTTCCTTCTGGAGCAAAGAATCCGCCTTAATTTCCAACAACCTACTTTTGGTAATTGCTGCCATGGTGGTATTTATCGGTACTTTTTGGCCATTGATCATTGAAACTATTTATGGCACTAAAATTTCAGTTGGTCCCCCTTATTTCAATTTAGCCTTTACGCCTTTTATGGTTGTGCTGGCATTAATATTGCCGATTGGCGTGTCACTTGCCTGGAAACGGGGCAACATTGATAAAGCCATGAAGACCCTACTGGCTCCAACCATTTTGGCTATTGTATTGGCGATACTGATCTTTTCATTACAGTCTGGTACCAGAATGTTGGGTCCCATAGGTTTGTTATTATCTGCCTGGGTCATTCTTGGTACTATATGGGAACTTGCCGGCAAGGTGAGATTAGGGAAACACTCTATTCATAAGTCCTGGCGATGGTTCAAATTACTTCCTAGGGCTGATTTTGGTAAATCATTGGCTCATATTGGTTTCGGGTTTACCATACTGGGTATTGCATCAATTACCTCGTGGGAAATAGAAGATATCAGGGTTGCTCAAATTGGTGAGACATTCCAGGTGGGAAACTATGAGTTTCTTTTTCAGGATGTGGAAGAGGTAAGGGGTCCAAATTACTTTTCCCAAATGGGGGTGTTCGAGGTATTTAAGGAAAAATCTTCAATCGGTAAAATGTTACCTGAGAAGAGAGTTTATCCGGTGGCCAACTCAACCACCACCGAGGCTGCTATTGATATGGGTTTACTCAGAGATCTGTATATTGTCCTGGGTGATTACCAAGAGGACAATAAGTGGGTTGTGAGAACTTACATTAAGCCCATGGTTAACTGGATTTGGCTAGGAGCATTTGTCATGGCACTGGGAGGTTGTATCAGTTTAACTGCCAGAATATCCTTGAGGCAAAGCAGGCACTGGAAGGAAGTCAGTTGAAAAGGGTCGTGGTTATCGTTTGCCTGGCACTTCTAGTTCCCTTTGGTGTATTGGGTGTAGAACCAAATGAAGTTTTGGATGATCCCGAACTGGAACAAAGAGCAAGGGAGATATCCCAAAATATCCGTTGCATGGTTTGTCAAAACGAAAATATTGATGATTCAGATGCCGAGCTAGCCCGGGATTTTCGAATACTTATCCGAGAGAAGCTGGTTGAAGGAGATTCTGAGCAACAGATTTATGATTACATCGTTGAGCGTTATGGTGAATTTGCTCTCTTGAAACCGAGATTTAATCCTCAAAATTGGTTGCTGTATTTTTCTGGACCCGTATTGGTTTTTATTTGTTTGCTTTTGGTCTTTCGACGGTTCAAACTAAGGAAAAATGAAGAATTTGAAGCTAAAAGATTAACACCTGAAGAGGAACAAAAAATTGAAGCTCTTCGCAAGGAAAAAAGAAACTGATCGAATTTTATGATTTTATTGACTGTTAATATTGATCTGGAAGAGGGTAAGGAAAGTGGAATATAAGTCCATCAAGAAGACCATCGATAAGGGTGTTGTAACCATAACAATGAACAGGCCCGAAGTCAGGAATGCCCTGAACACAGAAATGAGGAAGGAATTAACTCATGCCATAAGCAGGGCAGAATCCGATGGGCGAGTTTTGGTTTTAACTGGTGAAGGAAACGCCTTTTGTTCTGGTCAAGATCTTGGTGACAATATTAATCTTGGCAATGCCGACCTCGAACAAACGTTAAGAGACGAATATTATCCGATTATTCAAGCAATCTACAATGCCAAGATTCCAAGCATAGCTGCTGTTAATGGTGCTGCAGCGGGTGCCGGGGCAAATCTGGCCTTGGCAACTGATGTGATATTTGCAACTGAAAGCGCCTATTTCTTACAGGCATTTACAAGAATTGGCTTAATTCCAGATGCAGGGGGGACCTGGTTTCTACCAAGGAAAATTGGTATGGCCAAAGCCATGGGGGCTTCACTATTTGCAGAAAGAATCTCCGCTACTGAGGCCAGTAACTGGGGAATGATTTGGGAAGCTGTACCTGATAGCAGTTTTGAAGAGTACTGGCAATTAAGGGCCGAGCAACTGGCTATGGGACCTACGCTTGCTTACTATAATTTGAAGCAGGCATTTCGTAAGACTTATGATAACAACTTGAAAGAGCAATTCAGATTAGAGGCCAAAATTCAGGGTAAACTTGGCAAATCGCGGGATTTTCGGGAAGGTATTATGGCTTTTGTCGAGAAGCGACTTCCAAAATTTGAAGGAAGATAGGTTCAATCCCTGAGGATAACCCAATCAGGTTGGTTTCAGTTCAGCCATCAAGATTATACCCAGACCTTTCGAAAACCTTTATCACGTATCCCACGCAAATTTAATCGGTGATGCCGGTATAGAATTTGTAGGTTTCATTGGCCATTCCTTGGGCAATTTCGGGCTTTTCACCTGTAGCAATGTGAACATCTGCCCAAGCATCCGAGCTGTTTCTAACGTAAGTTCTACCTTCTTCAGTTTCTATCCATTTCTGACCTTCCTCTACAACAGAAGATCCTGATGCAAGGTAATTGGTAAGTCCAAGGAACCCCAATCCCCATCCTACCCCAGTTGCGCCTGGTCCATATCTAGCCCAAAATGGATATTCCTTGCCATAATTCATGATATGGCTCAGGATAAGAAGTGTTTTATTGTTATGC
Organism: Paracoccaceae bacterium; assembly: GCA_963668325.1. GTDB lineage: Bacteria > Pseudomonadota > Alphaproteobacteria > Rhodobacterales > Rhodobacteraceae > MPNP01. Next base: position 2,748,474 of record OY764222.1, on the reverse strand, counting down.
TCCTGTAGATTTACTGTGACCCAACTTACATCACCCATGAACTCCCAAGTTATTTTGAAGTCAGTTGGAGCCGTGCAAAGAAGGATTTGACCCTTGGCATTGCCTTCCAGTTGATAATTTCCGCCCAAGACCAGATCTCCAGAGATTGGTAAAAACCAGTTTGGGATTTGATTTTCACAGGTGATAGCCTCCCAGATTTTTTCTATACCAATAGCGTAATTCTTGCCTATCTGGACAATTCGGCATAACTTACCTTCATGCGGTGATTTATAATACTCTCGCAAGCTAACATCTGAGGTATCTAACATCATTCTGATTCACCATTAGCTTACAAATAATTCAAAGAAAATTTTATTGTTGAGAGTTGTATAGAACCCTGACCCAACTCCTTATACCACGGTAGAAAGATTCAAAGTCATATTTCTCATTCGGAGAATGGATGTTGTCATTATCCTTGCCAAATCCGGTCAATAATGAATCCATACCCAAGATCTCCTGAAAATATCCTGCAATAGGGATTGAACCTCCACACCCAGCATATACGGCTTCTTTTTGCCATTCTTCAGTCAGGGCAGTTTTAACAATATCAAACATTGGCTTGTTGGTTGGCATTTGACAGGCTCGGGCCAAACCATGGTTTGTAAATTTTACCGTGCAATCAGATGGAATTCTGGTTTCAACAAATGTACAGAAATTATCCCTGATTTTTTGAGGATCCTGGTCTCCTACCAATCTACAGCTTACTTTGGCAGATGCCTTTGATGGTATGACAGTCTTGAAACCTTCACCGGTATAACCCCCGTTAATACCATTGATTTCACAAGTGGGGCGAGACCATAGTTTTTCCAAGGGAGTTCGATCAACTTCGCCAATAGCCGATTGCAATCCTATATCACCAAGAAAGGCTTGTTGATCAAAATTCAAATTGTCCCACTGTTCTTTATGAGCAGGTTCCAGTTCATGGACACCATCATAAAAATTATCAATTGTAATTTTCCCACGAGAGTCAAAAAGATCAGAAATGATGTTTCCAACTATTTGGATTGGATTAACAGCCAAACCTCCGTACATGCCTGAATGGAGATCAATTGTAGGACCTGTAATTTCGAATTCAATGCCCATCAAACCCCTTAATTGGGTAATAATTGCGGGTATTTTTGATTCGAATAACCCTGTATCACAGATAAAAGCAAGATCGGCCTTAAGTTCTTTGGTGTTTTTCTGCAAGAAAGGAACCAATGAGGGCGAGCCTGATTCTTCCTCACCTTCCAACAATATTGAAATACCCTTGGGTGGACTTCCAGATACTTCCTTCCAGACACGACAAGCTTCAATAAAAGTCATCAATTGGCCTTTGTCATCGGAAGCTCCTCTGGCATGAATTGCCTTATGGCCATTCTCAGACACGATTTCAGGTTCAAAAGGGGCATGATTCCACTTCTCCAAAGGGTCGACCGGTTGAACATCATAATGTCCATAAAACAGGATTGTTGACTGGGAAGGTTTGCCATGTGCCACAACCATGGGATGTCCTTCGGTATCCCTAACTGATGCATTAAACCCAATGGAGTTCAAGTCTGACTCTAACCAATCTGCAGCTTCTCGGCATTCATCCTTATATTGAGGGTCGGTTGATATTGAAGGTATTTTCAATAGGTCACACAGCCGGTCCAGTGAGCCTTGGAACTGCTTGTCAACTTGTGATAGTAGATCTTCTAATGCCATAATAAAACCGTAATCCTATGCTAATTGTTGTGAAATTCTACCCAGGAAATCCAATCGATTTCCTTTGCAATTAATTGGCTGGCTTTGCAATTGAATTCAGATTTTTCTTGGAAATCCAGCCACCCCCGAATACCCTTGAACTATCCTGTGAATAGAACACACAAGCTTGCCCGGGTGAAACAGCAAGTTCGGGATCAACCAATTGTATTTTGGCCTTGCTATTACCAAGGGGTATGACAATGGCGGGAGTCGGGGAACGAGCTGACCTGACCTTTACATCAACGTTAAAGGTTTCCGTTTTCTCAAAGGGTCTATCGCCAAGCCAGTTAACATTGGAAATTTCGAAATCGTAAGTGTTCAGAGATGACCGGGGACCAACAACAACTTCAGCCTTGGTAGAATCAATCCTGACAACATAAAGTGGTTCTGTGAACCCATTAATACCCAATCTTCTTCTTTGACCGATGGTAAAGTTTGATATCCCCTCATGCTCGCCCAAAACATTATCCTCCAAGTCTACTATTTTGCCAGGTCTCAGTGCCTGGGGCTTAATTTGCCTTACCAATTTGGCATAATCGCCATCCGGAACAAAACAAATGTCCTGACTGTCGGGCTTCTGGGCAACAGAAAGCCCATATTTTTGGGCAAGTTTCCTGGTTTCACTTTTAGATTCTATCTCGCCCAAAGGAAAACGAAGGAAATCCAGTTGTTCCCTGGTTGTAGTGAAGAGGAAATATGATTGGTCCTTGGTTAGATCCTTGGCTCTGTGAAGTTCCACGCCATGGTCGCTGGCAACCCTTTGAATATAGTGGCCGGTAGCAAGACAGTCCGCATCAAGGCTTTTGGCCATGTCAAGCAATTCCCGGAATTTGACCCGTTCATTGCATCTGATACAGGGTATGGGAGTGTAGCCACTGGTATAACTGTCTACAAATTCCTGTATGACCTGTTTTTTAAAATAGCTTTCATAATCAAGTACATAGTGAGGAAAACCTATTTCGTTGGCTATTCTTCGGGCATCATGGATATCCCTACCGGCACAGCAGGCACCTTTTTTAGCGATCATCGAACCATGATCATATAACTGCATGGTAATGCCAATGACCTCATAGTTTTCCTCATGCAGTTTGGCCGCGACAACAGAACTGTCAACTCCACCCGACATGGCAACCACCACCCGGGTTTTTTCGGGTTTTTTTTCAAACCCCAGGCTATTTTTTTTGTTAATCAATGTCATGATTTGGATAATTTAATCCCGTAAGTCCTGAATCTTTAATATTTGAAGCTACTGTTACAAGTATTTTGAATTACAACAGTAATATAGGGCTATCTTTTGCTTCTTGAATAATTGTAATTTTGTGGGTTTATAAGTCGGCCCGGTGTAAAGTAGGAAGTGGAAGGAAATAACCGGCCCAATAGTTTATTTTCCAGCAGATAAATGAGAACATAGGTATCCTGTAAGCAATCAGCGATCATTCATCTCATCCCGAGTAAAGTTATGCCCGCTAGTGGAATATCTACTACGAAGGTCAGAAATTAACTCCAATGCATCCTCGGTTCGCTTTTGCCCTTGAACATAATTTTCAAGCCAACTGCAGAATTTAGCATTTAGGGAAGTTTGTTCTCTGGCCGCCATAATCCGTGCTTCCTCAATTAAATTTTCATCAGCTCTAAAAATAATATTTTTCATAAACCCCGCCTTCCATAATTAGTATATCAGATGATAAGAATTATCATTATGAAACCTTGTAGGTAAAAATGACTGTGGATATTTTCCTAGAGGAATATCCCTTGCTACCAATGATTTGAGGTTGCTAGCCGCTACATTTTTTAGCTTAAAGAGAATTTTATTCTTTGTATAAAAAGCTTTGCTTGGGGTTATAATGAACACTGCACAAGTAATAAAACCACTCCTTTTCAGTTCGAATGAAAAATATAATTTCCACTATGGATAATTAAAATTGAAAATATTCTTAAATTAGAAACTGATTTAATTTGAAAGCCCTGGAATTGATCAATTCAAAAAAACATCCCAAGCAAACTATTGATGATTTGACCCGAAAGCTAGAGGAAGCAAATACTGCTTATCATGTCAATGACTCTCCTATTATTCCGGATTACGAGTTCGACCGGCTAAGGTTGGAATTAATCAAGCTCGAAAATTTATATCCTGATTTTAAACACGAGAATAGTCCGACAGAAAGAGTTGGTGCTGGTACTGCAAGAGGATTTAGAAAGGTTAAGCATGCTCAGTTAATGCTTTCCCTCGACAACGCTTTTTCTAATGAAGATATTGAAGATTTTGAAAAGAGAATAAAGCGCTTGCTCAGTTTGGAGGAGGATTATTCCATAAAATATGTTGCTGAAACCAAACTTGACGGTTTGGCCCTTTCATTAACCTATATGGACGGTGTTTTGGTCCAGGCTGCAACCAGGGTGGTGGAGACATAGGTGAAGATGTAACAAAAAATGTCAGTACCATTAAGGCCATTCCAAAACGATTGGAGAATTGTCCAGAGTTTATGGAAATTAGAGGCGAGGTCTATATGGAGAAAGGGTACTTTGAAGAATTAAACGCCAAGCAACAAGATCTTATCAACAAAGCACAGGAAGAAGGAAAAAAAACTCTTCCAAAACTCTATCTGAATCCTCGAAATGCGGCGGCTGGTTCCCTTAGGCAATTGGATCCGGATATTACCAAATCCAGAAACCTGTCTTTCCTTGCCCATGGCTGGGGGAAGATATCAGCACCGCTTGGCAAGAATCTATGGGAAGCAATTAACAACTTGCATGACATGGGAATGCCTGTCATCAAGGATCGATCAGTATGCGTAGGTAGCAGGGATCTTGTAGCATATTATGAAAGAGTATTAAAAAAACGTGCCGATTTGCCCTTCGATATTGACGGGGTGGTATTCAAGGTTAATGACTTCAGCCTACAGGAAAGATTGGGGAACAGCTCCACCTCACCCAGATGGGCTATTGCCTATAAGCTGCCACCAGAGAAAGTTTGGACCACCCTGGAGGATATTGAAATTCAAGTGGGAAGGACGGGATCGTTGTCTCCGGTTGGAAAACTCCAACCAGTTATGGTTGGCGGAGTTACGGTTTCCAGTGTCACATTACATAACGAGGATTTTATCAATGGGCTGGATTCCAAAGGTGAGGTCATTCGAGACGGTAAGGATATTAGAATTGGGGACACCGTTGAGGTTTACCGGAGTGGTGATGTAATTCCACGGATAGCAGATGTGGATTTAACCAAAAGGGAGAAGGGAAGTACGAAGTTTATTTTCCCGAATTCGTGTCCAGTATGTAAAAATGAGGTTGTGAGGCCTGAAGGTGATTCAATTTATCGGTGTACGGGAGAATATGAATGTGAAGCTCAGGTATTGGGGAAACTCCAGTATTTTATTTCCATAGATGGTTTTAATTTTGATGGGCTGGGGACCAAAATAATCAAGCAGTTCTATTTTCGTGAATTTGAAGGTACTGGAAAAAGGTGGATTGAAACTCCAGGAGATATTTTTCTTTTGGAAAAGAATCTTAAGGCCCATGGAATTGAGTTGGCTGAGGAAGAGAATTGGGGGGAGAGATCAACCCAGGAGCTCTTTGCGGAAATTGAGAGAAAAAGAAATGTAAGCTTTGCCAAATTCCTGACAGCCTTAGGTATTCGGTATCTAGGATCAAAAAATTCTCAACTCCTGGCTGACCACTATCAAACATGGGAACATTTATCTGATGCCGTTTCCAAAGCAGTGGAAAGAGAAGGGGAGGCCTGGGAAGAATTAATAAGTATTGGTGGATTAGGGGAGGTCATAGCAAATTCATTGATTGAGACCTTTCAAAACCCAGTCTTTCAGAAGTGGATCAATAGGTTGGTTCCTGAGCTGGTGTTTGAAGACCCGCAGGTGGGCGACCAGGAAGCCACACCAGTATCAGGGAAATCACTGGTATTTACAGGGAAACTTGAACAAATGACCAGAAAAGAAGCCCAAATAAAGGCTGAAGCATTAGGGGCTAGGGTTTATAGTGCTGTATCAAAAAACATTGACCTTGTCATTGCTGGTCCAGGCAGTGGAAGTAAATCAAAAAAAGCGAATGAATTGGGGGTAAAGATAATTACTGAACAGGAGTGGCTAGACTTGGTTAATTGATGGCGTCATTGTGTTTCTGGTTCATGGCTTGCTCCATAGCATTCAAGGTGGCATCGAAAACCAACAATATCGACGCATGACGGTTTTTATAATCCTGGGCTGGATATAGGATTTCCAGTTCTTCGAAAGGGGAACCAGGAGGGTCACCTTTTTTCTTCAGCATGGCTTCCATCTGTTCCCGGGCCATGCTGATTTCATTATAGGACCTACCAATAACCCTGCTTCCAACAATTGATGCCGTGGCTTGGCCCAGTGCACAAGCTTTGACATCCTGACCAAATTCAGAAATCAAGCCATCCTTTACAACCAGATCAACTGTTACAGTTGAACCACAAAGGGGGGACCGAACCTTGGAACTACCCTCGAATTGCTTTAACCGTGTAGTAAGCGGGATATTACTAGCCAGTTCCAGAATCTTCTGGGTATAGAGTTTGGTTACTTTTTCGTCAGCATTTGTCATGTGCATAGTTACAATTCCGAAACTGGAAAGCCTTCAACATAATTTAAATACCTGCTCGAAACTTTCAATTGCCAGTCAAGCGGAAGATATACGGCATTGACTGGAAACTACGAAAACTGCTTTTCAGCCATGGCGATTATTTCACGGGATTGCAACCCTTGGTCCCACAAGGATCTGAGAGTATATGAAGGGTGTCTTTTGGCCAGCCTTGCCCCATTTTCATCCGTAATCAAACCATGATGTGTCCAGGTCGGAACTGGTAAACCAAGGAGCTCCTGCAAAAGCCGATGGACGAAAGTCGAATCAAAGATATCTTCACCTCTGGTTACATTACTGATCCCCATAAAGGCATCATCAATGACCACCGACAAATGATAGGAAGTGCCGATATGCTTTCGGGCAAGAACTATATCGCCAAAATTCTCCTGAAGATATTCTGGTGTTACACTATGAACACCAGAGAATGTTGGACCCAATTCCTTGATTTCCAGTTTTGGAAAGTGCAATTTTCCACCAAGATATTCAATAACCTTAGCAATATTCAACCGAACAGCATCACCTTGGTTTATATCCTCAAAGGTCCGGTTTCTACAGGTGCCAGGGTAAAGTAATTTACTTCCTCCTGCCGCAAGCGGTGAATTTGGTGCTTCCAAAGAATCCCGAATGTCCTTTCGGCTACACCTACAAGGAAAGCAAAGCCCCTTGGCAATCAACTTGGATAGATACAAATCATATATTGAAAATCGTTCCGACTGAAAAACTACAGGTGCGTCCCAAGTTATCCCCAATCTTGCCAGATCCTCAAATATTGCCTGAGTGAATTGCTCCTTGGAACGGGTTTTATCTACATCTTCTATACGCAGAAAAAATTTACCACCCTTGGTTTTACTTGCGCGCCATGCCATAATGGCTGAATATGCATGTCCCAAATGTAGGTAACCAGTTGGAGAAGGGGCAAATCTCTCAATACTCATCAAAAGTTTGCTTTATGTCTATAGAGGAAAACAACCCTTGGTTTGGGATGCATTACCGGGTTCATTCAATTGTATTCTCGGAATCCTCTGGTGTATCTTCTACTGTCAATTGTTCCTCCTCCGGGTCAGGTAATTTGGAAGAATCTATCTTGGCAACAGTTACAATTTCCGAATTTTCAGGAATCCGCATTAATCTGACCCCACCAGCTGACCTTGATCTGTACGACACATCGCTGACATTACATCGTATGACCTGACCTGAATTAGTACCTAAGATAATTTGGTCCTCTAGTGTAACTTTCATAAAGGCAATTACACCCTTTGACCGATTACCCCTGACACCAACCCCACCTCGGCTCAATTTTGCTGGAAATTCATGGCTGGAAGTAAGTTTTCCACCGCCATCCTTGGTAATGACTATGATCAATTCCTCGGTTTCAGCGAATTGTTCATTTGAGTTCGAAGGAATTTTAGCAAATAATGGCAGTTCACCAAGCCCATTATCATTATCTTCGACCTCCTCTTCGTCAGCACGACGAAACTTGAGGTATTCCGTCCGCTCTTGTGGTGATGTGAATTGGTCTGCCGGAACGGAGATCAAACCCACTAGGTGATCTTTCTTTCGTAACTTCAAACCATTTACGCCAACTGATTTTCTGGATTTTATCTCGCGCAGCAGTTTGGTTGAAAACCTGATTGCCTGACCACGATTGGAAGCAAGTATTACGTCATCCTCTTCTGTGCAGCAACAAGTTCCGATGAGGGTGTACTTTTCCTCATCACTAAAGGCTATTTTTCCATTTGATTGAATTTTTTGAAAATGGGAAAGGGCTGATCTTCGAACCTTGCCATTAGAAAAGGCAAAGACCAGAAATTTTTCAGGATCCTCGAAATCCTTTTCGGACAGTAGAATTGTTTCAGATATCGAAACACCACCTTCAACTTTCAGGATATTCACCAGAGGTTTTCCCTTGGTATTTCTACTTCCAAGAGGCAGTCTCCAGGTTTTAATCTTGTAAGCCAATCCATTGGTGGTAAAACAAAGCAATTCATCATGGGTGTTGGCAACAAACAGGTTCTTAACAAAATCCTCTTCCTTGGTATTTATTCCAGCCAGGCCTTTGCCCCCTCTGTGTTGCTGACGATAATCATCCAGTGGTGTCCGTTTGATATACCCATCCCTGGTAATGATGATAACCATATCTTCTTGGGGTATCAAATCCTCATCCTCTATTTCTTCATCGTACTCTTCGATTATTGTCCTGCGGGGAATGGCATATTTTTCCTTAACCTCCATCAATTCATCAGAAATTATGGAGCGAACCCTTTCACCTGATCTCAAAATATCCAGATAGTCTTTAATTTTTTCGGCCAGGACCTGTAACTCATCGGTATTTTCTTTTACACCCATGGCAGTCAATCGCTGTAATCGCAAGTCCAGAATTGCCCGGGCCTGCGTTTCAGTAAGCCGATAAGTGTTATCAGGATTGATTTTGTTTTGGGGATCGTCAATCAGCTTGATGTAGTCGGCAATTTCCTCGGCTTGCCAATTTCTTGCCATTAATGCTTCTCTGGCTTCACTAGGCTGGCTTGATTCCCGGATTATGGTAACGACCTCATCCAGATTGGAAATTGCAACGGCCAGTCCACAGAGAAGATGGCTTCTTTCACGGGCTCTTCGCAGATTATCAGCCGTTCTTCGTGTAACTACCTCTTCCCGAAAATCTATAAATGCCTGCAGAATCTGCGTTATGTTCATTAACTCGGGCTTGCCCCTGTTCAGAACAACCAGGTTGCTGGCTATGGATGATTGCATTTTGGTATGTCGCCATAGTTGGTTCAGCACCACTTCAGGCGTGCTGTCCCGTTTAAGTTCTATGACAACCCTGACGCCCAAACGGTTAGATTCATCCTGAATATTTGAAATGCCGATAACTTGTTTGTGTCGTGCCACCTCAACAATCTGTTCAACAAGGCTAGCCTTGTTGACTTGGTAGGGGATTTCATCAATAACGATGCGAGTACCATCCTTACCCATAGCCTCAAAATGTGTCTTGGCTCGGATGACAATTCTTCCTCGACCTTCAAGGAATGTCAGCATAGAACCAACTCTTCCCATAATCAGCCCACCAGTAGGGAAGTCAGGCCCCGGGAGCAACTCCATCATTCTCTCTGAAGATACATCTGGATTATTGATCAGCTCCAAAGTGGCATCAATGACTTCGCCAAGGTTGTAGGAGGGAATGGTACTGGCCATCCCGACTGCAATCCCGCTTCCTCCATTTACAAGAATATTCGGAAATCTTGCCGGGAGGACAACAGGTTCCTGGTCCTTACCATCATAATTGTCTTGGAAGTCAACGGTATTTCTATCAATATCCAATAATAGTTGGTGGGCAATTTTTTCCATCCGAATTTCGGTATATCGCATGGCTGCGGCATTATCGCCGTCCATGGAGCCGAAATTACCCTGTCCATCCAGGAGAGGGGCGGACATGGAAAAGTCCTGCGTCATTCGCACCAGGGCATCATAAATGGAAGCATCACCATGTGGGTGATATTTACCCATGACATCACCCACCGGACGGGCAGATTTCCGATAAGGTTTATCATGCGTATTGCCTGATTCGTGCATGGCATAAAGAATTCTTCGATGAACGGGTTTCAAGCCGTCTCGGAGGTCTGGTAATGCTCGGGAAACGATTACGCTCATGGCGTAATCCAAATAGGATGACCCCAGCTCTTCAGTTAATGAGATGGTTGGAATACCCTGATCGGGTTCCATGAAATCATCTTCATTTTCAATATCGTTATCGTCCAATGTCAAATCCTCAACCTATTTGGAATTTCAGAAAATTATTCATTTAGAATAATGATACCGGGGGTCAAATCACCATCGTCCAGCAGGGCCAAAACCCAAGTTTCTGAAGGAGTAATTTTTGAAAAATCTTTCAATGATTAGTCCTACAATAAATATAGTTTTTTTTATGGAATTTGGTAGTGATTCCAGGGTTTTGTGGAAAAGTAATTCTACCCTCAGAAAATCACCGAAAAAGTGGTTAATTCCAGATTAATTCAGAAGGGAATATTGTCATCCTCATCACTATCTGAGGAAAACCCTCGACGAGACCCACCTGTCCCTGAACCCTGATTATTTTCGTTTGATTTATAATTTCGCCATTGACTGGGTTCATTTTGGGACTTTGTCTCGGGGAAACTACTTTCAGCCCCACTTCCAGAGGCATTCAATTTTGCAAATGAACCGTGATATGGTCTTATTGAAACCTCAGTCCAGTATCTTTCATTACCCATCTGATCAGTAGATCTTCTCGTTTCCATTCTACCTTCCAGATAAACAAGGTCACCTTGAGAAACATCATTCTGTATGGCACTAATAAAATTAGGGACATAAACCCCAACTCTGTTGGTTTGTGAGATTTCTCTGTCTTCGCCGGTTACCCGGTCTTTAAATTTTTCAGACGTCTTGATGGTAAAATTGCAAACCTGCCCACCAGAAGGGAATTCCCTTATTTCGGGGTCCCGGTCAACATAGCCAATAATGGTTACCCTGTTAACTGTATTATTTATCATAAAATTTCTTACCCAATTATATTTTTATCGTGTTCTTAACATAAATCCCATCGATATCCTTGAAACATTATTTAACCACTAAAACAAATTGATTAAACATCATTATTTTGATCAACATATCCTTAGCCAAATGATTTTATTTTACGGAGTGTAAAGGTTTGGCAAAACATAGTTTAATATTCAATAAGGTACGAGTCCAAACAATATGCCATTACATTTAAAATTTTGTTGTGGATAAGTGTTCAATTGCTCATATTTACGGTTGAGGTTTGGAATAAATTGTTGACACATTAAAGAGATTCAAATGCAAGTAGTCAGAACAATTTTATTAGCATCCACTTGGAATCCTGTACTAATTTTTGTGATCACATTATTACGTGGTTTCACTGTTCCTCTGGACGTTGAAAGTTATCTTCAACTGATTCCAGCCATGTTTGGTGGTTGGTTCTTATTTTTTGCCGTTAAAAAAATCTATGATTTGGGCCGGAAAACTACTGGTATAACGGTGTTCATAATTTTGGCACCGATTACAAGTTTAGCTTCCTTAATTGGTGGTTTGTTTGGTCCAATTGGCATTATATTATACTGTCTAATCCTAAGTATTCCCGCTTGGTTGATATGGTTAATTGTAAGATGGCTTGAAGCTAGAAAACGAAGATTGGGTCGTGTTGATGATAACACGGACAGAGTTTAACCATAATTTACTCAATACAACCAAACACAAGGATGTAGATTAATTTGATAAAATTGTAGGTGTTTAAAGGGCTAAAACAGGTTCATAGTTCTGTGTAAAAATGTGTCCTGCTCACTGGGATAATCGGGATAGCTTCAAATAAGTACCCCTTTAGGTAGATAAATTAACTTTGCTAAAGATGAATCTTGAATTACTGATTGATTTGCACAAGGATGGGCCAAGGCAAGGTCCTGGTGATGAGAAACTCACTAAGTTGGCCATGGAAATTGCTGGTCTTGGTGAAAGAAATTCGAGGTTGAATATTCTTGATGTGGGGTCTGGAACAGGTGCCTCAACCTTGGTACTAGCCAAGTACCTTGATGCAGATATTACTGCCTTGGACCTGTCTTCGGAATTCTTGCAGGTCCTGGAAAAAACGACTTTATCAAGCGGGTACTCGGATAAAATAACAACTCTGAACTGCTCGATGGCTGCTTTGCCATTTTCCACTAACTCATTTGAGGTAATTTGGAGTGAGGGATCCATCTACATAATGGGATTCAAGAAGGGGGTAGCCTATTTCAGCCACTATTTGAAACCAGGAGGGATATTAACCGTCTCTGAAATAACTTGGCTAACTAAAAAACGTCCTGATGAACTAACCACTTTTTGGCAAAAAGAATATCCAGAGATTGCCACAGCTTCAATGAAAATCAAGATTCTTGAAGAACATGGATTTATAGTAAAGGGTTATTTTCCTTTGCCCAAGTTTGCATGGGTGGACAATTACTACATACCCCTGCAAGGCAGGTTTGAAGCTTTTTTGGCAAGACATAAATCCCGAGCTGCCAGCCTGTTAATAGAGTCTGAAAAAAATGAAATTGAAATGTTTAAAAAATATGGCGACTATTACAGTTATGGCTTTTACATAGCTCAAAAGCATACCTAGAAAACCCCTTACAGGCAAAACGGTTGAACCCATTTCATCATAAAGCAGGAAATGAGATATACTCCTTATTGCTGGAAACGGCACATGATATTGGATGGATTTGTAGGGTCTCCAACCTTACCAATGCAATCTTAAATTCGTATTTGAATTGTAATAAATTCAAAGAAACCTTATCTGAAAATCATACCCTGGTTTGAAGATCTGCCTTGGTAAAAATATCACAATAAAAGTTCTAGATAGCCCATTTTTCAGATGAATAATATTCTTTGCCTGTATGACTGAATTGAAAGAAATCAAAGTTCTCGGAGCCAGAGAACATAATCTTAAATCAGTTGATTTAACCATACCAAGGGACAAGTTGATTGTCTTTACCGGATTGAGTGGGTCGGGGAAATCATCCCTTGCCCTGGACACGATCTATGCTGAAGGTCAAAGACGGTATGTTGAAAGCCTTTCAGCCTATGCCCGTCAGTTTCTGAATGTAATGGAGAAACCCGATGTTGATAATATTTCGGGCCTTTCACCAGCTATATCCATAGAACAGAAAACCACATCCAGAAATCCAAGATCAACGGTCGGAACAATCACTGAAATTTATGATTACCTGAGACTGTTGTTTGCGAGGGTAGGGATTCCTTATTCGCCCACAACAGGTTTGCCAATTACTTCACAACAGGTATCTGACATGGTGGATCGAATTTCCTCATTCGAGGAAGGAACTCGATACCTTTTACTGGCGCCAATTATCAGGGATAGAAAAGGTACGTTCAGGAATGAGTTGCTAGATTTCAAGAAGAAAGGTTTTCTGCGAGTAAAAATTGATGGCGAACTACAGACATTGGACACCATCCCCAAACTATCAAAAAACCATCGGCATGAGATCTCGTTGGTTATAGATAGGATGGTAGCAGGACCAGGGAATGAAGAAAGAATAGCCCAATCCTTACGGACTGCTCTGGATCAAAGTAACGGCACCGCAGAAATTGAATTCGTAGGTAAAAACTCGCCTGACCCGATCTTGTTTTCTGAAAAGTTTGCTTGCCCTGTGTCCGGGTTTACCATTAGGGAAATAGAACCCAGGCTTTTTTCCTTTAATGCCCCTTCTGGAGCTTGTCCCAATTGTGATGGGTTGGGCACAAAAAGGGTTTTTGCCGAATCAGAAATAATTAAAACCCCTCATTGGAAGGTGGTAAGCATCGTTGATGAATGGTTTGTACCCAAATCAGCAGATTTCTGGAGTAAAATCCTTATTTTGTTGAAGAGTTTTAATTTGCCCCAGAATACTGTCTGGCTAGATACCCCCACAGAGTTCAGAGAAATTTTCTTTTACGGAGGAAACGTAAAATATGAACTTCGAGAAGATGGGAGAACAATCAAGGAAAATCTGAGTTTCGAAGGAATTGTACCTTTTTTAGAGAGGGTCTACCTTTCAACAACGTCCTTTAAACGAAGATACCAATTGGAAGCAATGCAAAAAACTGAAACCTGTCATTCATGTAAAGGGTACAGGTTGAATAATGAGGCGTTGGCAGTCAAGATTGGTGGGATTCATTTGGGTGAGCTGGTTGAAAAATCTATTGGCGAGGTATTGCAATGGGTATCTGAAATTCCGGCCGATCTATCGGAACAGCAAAATAAAATTGGTGCTTCTATCTTTAAAGAAATTAAGGATAGGTTGGATTTCTTGATTGATGTTGGACTAGAGTATCTTACCCTTTCTCGCAAAGCTGGTTCTCTTTCGGGGGGAGAAAGCCAACGAATTCGACTTGCCAGTCAAATTGGTTCAGGTTTAACAGGTGTTCTTTATGTTCTTGATGAACCTTCTATAGGTCTTCATCAAAGGGACAACCAGAGATTATTATCCACTTTGGTCAATCTTAGGGACAAAGGCAATACTGTAATTGTTGTGGAACATGATGAGGAGGCTATCCGTGAAGCAGACCACCTGGTGGATATAGGTCCAAGAGCTGGTATTCATGGAGGTAGAATTGTTGCCCAAGGATCCGTTCAGGATATCATATCAGAACCGGAATCCTTAACTGGAAAATATCTATGTAGAAAAAAAATCATTCCCATTCCCGACGTACGCCGGAAAGTAAATTCAGGCAACAAATTTATTAAGGTGTCAGGGGCAAATTGTCATAACCTGAATAATGTGGATGTTTCATTTCCAGTTGGAAAGCTAATTTGTGTCACTGGCGTATCTGGTAGTGGAAAATCGTCCCTGGTTTTTGAAACTCTGTATAAAGCATGGAAAGAACTATCAAATGATTTTGAAACCATAACTGGTTTCGAAAACTTCAGGGATATGATTCATATAGACCAGAGACCAATTGGCAAAACCCCCCGGTCTAATCCTGCAACTTATACCAAGGCTTTTGATCCCATCAGAAACCTTTTTGCCAACCTTCCCACGTCTAAGGCGAGAGGTTATAAGGTTGGACGATTTTCCTTTAACGTACCAGGCGGAAGGTGTGAAGCTTGCACTGGGGACGGTGTAAAGAGAATTTCAATGCATTTCCTGCCGGATGTTTATGTGACCTGTGATAGTTGTAAGGGTCTCAGATACAATCGAGAGACGCTTGAAATCAAGTACTTGGGAAAAACAATTGCTGATGTGTTGGACATGACCGTCGAAGAGGCCAGTGAGTTCTTTAAGAACATTCCAGCAGTTAGCAGGAAAATAAAAACTTTGGATAGGGTAGGTCTAGGGTATATCAAGTTAGGGCAACAGGCTCCACTCTTGTCAGGTGGAGAAGCTCAAAGAGTAAAATTATCCACCGAACTTTCAAAGGTTACCAGAGGTGAGACAATCTACTTACTTGATGAGCCTACCACGGGGCTTCATTTTGAGGATATCAACAATTTGCTCGTAGTTCTTCATGAGTTGGTAGACAAAGGAAACACCGTGGTCATTATTGAACATAATCTGGACGTGATAAAAACTGCTGACTGGATAATAGATATGGGACCAGAAGGGGGTGAAAAGGGCGGAATGGTAATTGCTTCCGGATCCCCGGAAGAAGTCGCAGCCAACCCGAATAGTTATACGGGTAATTTTCTTGCTGAAATATTGAAGAAAGAAGTCCGCAGCGAAACCAAGAGAAAAAAAGCCACACCATCAAAAGAGAAGTCTTTGGCGGAGGTTGTTACTGGTTAATTTTAGGAATTTATCCAAGATGCATTGAATTAAATTATCCAAATGTATTGCTAGGACGATTAGCAAATAGGTTACAGTTTGTACCTGTAATCATTCGATTAGTTTATAGATAAACAGATAAAAGGGAAGAGAAAAATACTGTGATGGTAGAGAATAATTCAGCCAACATCCATGGTGGAATTGGAAACATCACTGAGGCTGAGTTTAATTTTGCTTTGGGCGACTCACTAAGGAATTCTAAGGCTCAATGGAGTGCCGATAGTGATTTGATTCTGGTAGAACGTACGAGAGTGATTTCTGGAGCTGAAAATTCAGGTAAACGTCCAGATATTTTGATTACTGACCCCTACACGCCACCATTAGTAATCGAATGTTCATTTAATAGAATTGATGCCGAAAATGATGCAATTTCTAGGCTTGGTTATATTGTAAAAAAAGGCCACCGAAAAATTAAATCAGCCATATCAGTTTACATTCCTGAATCATTTAGGACAAGAAATCATTCCTCAGTTCTAAATGATTTAAAAAATGAAAAAAATATTTTTTTTGCACTTCACCAAATGATTGATGATCAACATCAACACCGCCGATGGCCTCCTAAAGGATTCATAGAGGGGGGTACGAGACTTAGCAGCACTAGTTTCCTCTGCATCGTTACCGAAAGAAGATATTGAATATGTTGCTTCGGAAGTTGCTGCTTTGGTAGACGAGGCAGCAAATATCCTTGATGGATTGCCAAAATCTACAAAACTAGAAATTTCTAATCGGATAAACCAAAGATCTTTTCTGAAGGGCTTAAGGACTACCATGGTTCTTTGGCTTAATGCATTACTAACACAACAGCGCTTACACAGTCTAAATGTATTAAATATACCACCCCTTGATTTTACCCAGGAATTACAACCCTTACACACCGACTATTACGGGGTTTGGCAAAAGATTAAAGATAAAAATTGGCGGTCAATTTTTGACCCAGCTTTGGAAATTTTAAGAATTTCAGGAAATTCTGACCCATCCTCTACGGGTAAAGCTTTGAATAAATTAGTTCAGGGTGTCCAAAAAATAGAAATGGCAGGTTTAGGACTGCATATCAATGTAGGTGCTGAGCTCTTTCCTAAGCTAAGCGAAGATCGCAAGCAAGCCGCAGCCTTTTATACACAACCCGCAACTGCCGAATTATTAGCTGCGCTTACAGTTAGACTTAAGGATTTACCTTTGGAGGAGTGGAAAAGCGAAAATCTTTTTGAAAATAAAATATTGGCTGATTTGGCCTGTGGAACAGGAACCCTTCTAAGGGCAGGTTTCATTCGGGTAAAGGAAATTCATGAATCTTTTGGTGGAAATAACGAGAGCATAGCCAGGTTACATCAAAATGCCATGAATAAAGGTCTGGTCGGGACAGATGTTAGTCCCATTGCTGCACACCTTACTTCTTCTTCCTTGGCTGCTATAGGTATGGGGAAACCCTATGGAGAAACTAAAATCGGATGGGTGAATGTTGGTGGGCCGTATAACACAACGGGTTCACTTGAGTTTTTCAGAAAACCAAAACTAAATGATTTGTTTAAAAGTGATTTGGCCGGGCGTTCTTCAGGAGGTATGAGTGAAAACACCAATTATAAAGTTAATATTGATGACAGAAGTGTTGATTGGATTTTAATGAATCCTCCCTACTCTAGGACTAGGGGGGCAAAGTGCATTTGATATAGCAGGACTCACTGAATTTGAACGTAAGGGTTGCCAAGAACAATGGGGTAAACTAATAAGGAACGAACCTGCGAATAAGAAAGCTGGTATGGCAGCATCATTTCTTGCACTTGCAAGAAAGAAGGTAAAACCAAAGGGCCGAATTGGTTTTGTACTTCCTTTAACAGCAGCTTTTGCTGATACCTGGACAGAAACTAGACGCCTGATTGAAAGGGAATTCGACGAAATTATTGCAATAGTGGTTTCTTCGGGACAAGCCCTAGGGAAAGATGCACTTTCTGCCGATACTGGGATGGAAGAAATGCTACTAGTTGCAACGTATCGAGAAACACCTGCTCAAAATAAGAAAAAGTTTTATGTTAACTGCGTAACACTTAACTCTCCCGTTACAAGATTGGGTGAGGCTGGGGTAATTGCTCGTTCAATATCGCTTTCCCTAGAAAAAATAAAAAACGATGAAATATTTTTTCCAATTACGGTCGGTGAAAGCGAGGTTGGACAGACCTTTGCATTCAAAACAGACGGAAATGGTGATCCATGGGGCCCCTTAGGTGTTATCCATACAGAGTTGGCAGTGGCTGCTGAGAAACTTAAAAGTGGAAAATTCTGTTTCCTTGACCACTCCTTAAAGTTAAAAATAAAAATGACAACACTTGACAAGCTATTCGAGATTGGACCAACACATGATTTGATAGGACATCCGAATGGAGGAGATGGGCGAGGGGCATTTGAGTTTTTTCCAGTAAAAGATTCTACAGATGCAATCGGTAGTGATAGGTCACTTTGGGCAGCAAATGGAAAGTATCAGCGTTCACTCATCGTTTTTCCTACACACAAAGGAAATCCTGTCCCAGGCGGTGAAATTGAAAAAATGAGGAGTCAGCAGGGTAGGCTATTTTATGCTCGAAATATGCGTTGGACATCCCAAGCATTATTGGCAGCTACAACAAATCACGATGCAATGGGTGGAAGTTCATGGACAGCGTTATTACATAATGATATCCGGGTTTGTAAATGTTTCGCACTATGGGCAAATTCTATATTTGGAATGTTAATTCACTGGACTCGTGGACAAAGAACACATAGTGGTCGGTCTAGAACGCAAATTGGCGCTTTGTCGAAGATGCCATGTCCTAGACTGAATGAACTTGGAGAGGATGACTTAAATTATGCTACAAAAAAATTTGATGAATTATCTCCTCGGATCTTAAAACCCGCTTGTCAGTCTCATGCAGACGAAACAAGAAAAGTAATTGATTCTGTTATTATTGATATACTACAACTTAATGTAAATTCTTCCAAAGAAATTGAGCAACTACGAGATTTATGGTGTCGAGAACCATCAGTTCATGGAGGAAATCAAAAAGCTTTGTCACTTTTTAGCTACTAATTCGGGAAAATTAAATTTCATGACTAAGAACAGAGTTTCTCTCTCGTTAATCCGTTGAATATCCGAAACAATATGGGGTATTCGTTTTTCCATTCTACAGAAGTTTGTAAATCTAAGAGTCTGCACGGTTTCCATGATTACTGATTAATTTTATTTCTAAGCCATTCAGATTCATCCACAGCTACACGTCCCAATTTTTCAACTATGGTTTGGACGATTCGTTGAGCAAATTCAAATTTCAATTCACCTTGCCACATATATTCTTGTTTGCAAGTGTCTGTGAAAATCAAATCATTTCCTTGTAACTGTGGTTGTACTTGTTTAGTGCTCTCTACTGGTGGGAATTCTAGGGAGACCCAATTATAAAAATCCTTTTTATCAACACCCAAGCGCTGGAATTCATCATCAATTTTGAGAACAATTTGTAAATGCTTATTTTTTTGATTTGTTGGTTTCTGCAAATGTAGGAAAATAAACTTAGTAGCCTCTCCGAGCCTGACACTATCGCACCGAGGCCTGATACAGAGCAAATCCCTTTTTTTACCGCTTAGTTCTGTAATTACGGACCCAAGCCACAAGGTTGGTGGTGGAGAACCATATATTGTCCTGAAATTTATTATCCAAGCTAATCGTTCGTCAAGCTTTTGTGAATCAGATTCATCTAAGCCTGAAAATATAGTTGTTAATTCTTTTGCAGCTTTTCTATTTAGATAATCTTTATGCTTTTCTCTAATCTTTGGTTCGCCGTAGGCCAACGCAATTATTTGATCCCTTAAAATGGTAATGGTACATTTATTTTTTGTATATTCTATACAAACATTTTTGTCCAAATTACTTCCTAGCCAATTTTTTATGGACTCAGTTCCCCCGGGGGATTCTTTTGCCACGGCATTGTTCATAAGACCACGAATTTCCTCGGCTAGAAGGTTTACGATTTGCTGTTCAGATTCTGCTGGGTTAGAAATACAAGCCTTTTGGGTCAGATAAGCTGGGTCTAGGTCGGAACTAAACTGATCAAGGATTTTAAGAGAGTTTTGTCGCACAGCTGCTAAAGAAGTAAGAACAATTCCAGGAAGTAACCCATTCGTCATTGAAGCAAAGTCTTGAATCAACCGCTCAGGCAGATCCTTCTCTGCAACACTTCTATTTTTTAGATCATCAGATAATTTCGTACTTGATTTTGCATAAATGACTATCCAACCATTTTGGTAAAGGAGGTTTGCTCCCAATTCACTTTTGGGATTTAGACCAGTTTCCTGTAATTTTTCCTTAACCTTATCCCTTATATCATACAATTCCGCCTTACTGGTATAAATGGCTACAAGCCGAAGTGATTTAGGATTTTTTTTATTACCTAATAGTTTTTTCAGTAAATTCAGTGTTATACTTTCATCATATTTTTCCAGATACCAATCCAAGACCACGATGTCGGCTTGTTTAATTGTTTCTATGTTGGGTTTCTTGGGACCTACCACTCCACAAATTATTCCCTTATCTGAAAATGAATTACTGATGGTACCCGCATCTAGTGGGTAAGAATCTTGATCTTTGGAGTTGGTGGGTCGGTTTTTGGAGTTGGTGGGTCGGTTTTTTAGGGTGGGTTGTGTTAATTTTCCTAGCGGATTAGGTGTAGTGGCTATATAAGCCTCATCATCAACTATAACCGCAGTTTGAAGAAACCTTGAAACATATTCGGGAACTTCATTTTTTTCAGGTAAATCCATAATTTTTCCTATGACTCAGCCTTAGGAATCAAACCAAATTTTGCCCCACCGCTTCCATCTATTAGATACAGGTCGTAACCCACCCTACGCAGTGTCTCACGTCCGATATGTAATCCCATCCCTCGGCCACCAGGTTTTCTGCTAAAACCGAATTCAAAAATTGTATCCAGATCTCGTATACCCACACCAGGCCCTGTGTCTGCAACAATCAATGTTCCGTTATTCTCATCAAGTGTAATCTTACGTTCTTGATGGGGGTTCTGTTGAGACAACCAAAAAATTGCATTATCCACCAAATTAACAAATACGGGGTAGAAACTTGAAGGGTAGCCTAAAACTCTTGAACTAGAAAAAGCCTTAGTAGCTGTAAGAGATATATTATGGCGAGCCAATCGAGCTCTGAACAACTCCTCTAGAAAGGCAAAAATTTTATAACCATGGATTTCTACTTCTTTTCTGTAGAGTCTCCGCTGTAATGGTGTGAACAATGTTAAATAACCATCAAGATGATCAAAACTCTTGCGAATATTGTTATACAGTTCTTCCAATCCCTGATTAATATCCGCCCAAGCTTTCAGTTTTCGTAAACTCGTACGTATTGACCGTATTGTTCCAGAAAACTCATGGTCTATTATTTCAATTGCCATTCCTAATTGTGCTAACTGTGCATCGGCCTCAGCCTGCTCTTCCAACAATAGATTTCGTTGTTCAATTGCTCCTAGTTGCTCGATTGTCGAAATATTACTGTTAACTTCAATAGCATCAAGTTGTTCTTTTATGGACCGCAATAATTCTCCTTTCTCTTCGGTTACCCTTAATATCCTTGTTTCTAACTTATCCCTTGTTTCAATAAAACCTTCATCAGTCAAGCTTGCTAAATCCATTTTTTGAAAATCACTCATCACCTCTCGAAATTCCAACTCAACTGCTTTAAGCGATTGGCTTGCAACCTCCCTTGCATTAGAAGCGACCTCGGTTGCCTTTTTCTTCACTTCATTTCCAGAGTATTTTGTTTTAATCTGAACCTGTTTCCCAAGACCATCCAAAGCAGCCTCAGTTCTAACTTGTCGATTGAGTGAAATTGAAGCTTTCTGAACCTCTTCTTCTATCAATTCCTCAAAAATACTACGAGCTGGGCTGAACACATTTTCATGGAGAGTAGAGAATGCTGAGGTATAGGCTCCCCAATCGCGAAGAGTCATATCCCTTAACGGGATTCTCGGGCGAGTGATTAGGTATGTTTCTTCCAAATCCCTAATTTCTGATTGAAATACCCTCTCAAGTTCAAGAATCTTTTTTGCTGCTAATTGTTTGTCAGTTAAACTCCTAGTTATTCGTAATTGTGTTTCTGCGCGCTCGGTCAATGCCAAAACTTCTTCCTGAGGTTTATCTGTATTGAGCTTTTCAAAGAAATCATTGAGCTTTTCCTCAAAATTCTTTCTTCTTTCTTTAATATGTTTTTCTCGTGCTAACCTAGCCTTATGCTCTCTTGACAGTTCTGTCTTCTTTAGATCAAAAATGTCAGAGTGAAGCCCCTCCGTTCGGAAAAAATCAGCTGCCATCTGAGTAAAAAAATTCCTTAGAATTGAGCGAAACTGACGATACGCTTTGTTCTCCTGGAATCCTTCCCGCCCGGCTTTCTCCACAAGCAAACTATTCTTATCGGCATCAATCTCTATAGTTCCAAACATCTTCCTATGGGAAAAATAATAGTAGTAAGCACTCTTTGATCTATTTATTTCTATGTCCAACCAATCAAAATCGGTGTTGCCGTAAGGGAGTATTCGGATCCCGTTACGATAAATATACAACCCTCCCAACTGTTCGGCCTTGATTTTAATTCTTGCATGTTCTTCATTAGGAATTGTTGAGTGTCTAGCTTCACCTTCAAAAGCAGCGAAATCAATTTTAAATGGCCCACATTTCGTGTGTACTCCAGGATTGCCACTCCAAGTAATAACATGATCTGGTATTGTTTCACCAAAGATAGAAATTTCTCCCCGAAACTGGCCATATGGGTCAAAATTCCCGCTAATCCGGTGGTCGGCACCTTTAAATTCTTCTGGAGTAAAGAATTCATCACCTGAAATCAAATCATCATACAGTTCATCCGTCTTGTAATCACGGAATGCGGTTTTGATTACGGTTCTAGAATCTGGTGTCATAGTATTACTAAATCCTAGTAAAGCTTTTTTTAATGACGTTACCGCAAACGTTTTTCTCCCAGTTGGATCTCCGTCAATATCTTCATCTAGTAGTGGCGTAGTCGGCTTAATTATGAAATGTGTTCCATTTCGGTTCTTGTTTAGTGTGGGTTCCTTAAGATATGAATCAATATCCTGGGGGTCTATATCGAATTGGTCTAATTCTATCTCAAGTTTATTAAACAATTTATGATCTACCTTATGGCAAATCGTTTTTGCGCTTATACGAAATTCTTCCACCATTTCAGCCACGTCCTTATCCGTGGGTAAGCCCCCCGATGATATTGTACGCAGAGGGATATTGATGTCTTCTAGATCAATACCAGGCCATTCAAAAATACTCCAGTTCAAGAAAGATGTTATTAAATCTGATGCCCCTACAGCACGAGAAAGAACGAGAAGTTGGGGCCCTATGGTTGCGACCGCAAGCCTTCCAATACCTTTTTCCCCAAGCATTGGTCTTTTTTCTTTATTTGGAAAATGTGGAGGTAATCGGGTGGAAACAAACTTGCTTTCTGTTCCTATCGTCAGCCATCGGGTTTCGAAATCCTCTTTGTTCATACCCACCCCATCATCTCTCAACACGAAAAGACCATCCGAACGGAAATAGTCAATTTCCACGTTGTCAGCATAAGCATCGTGAGCATTTTTGAACAATTCACTGATTGCCGTTGGAATTCCGGCAATCTGTTGACGGCCCAACATGTCCAGAGTACGGGCACGAGTCCTGAATGTTGCCATTAGGTAAGTTTCCCTACCTCTTTCAGATGGTTGATGAAACAGCGACCTATAAGTTCTGCTAAACGAACTGGTACAGCGTTACCAATTTGCCTAGCCATTGAGCCCATATTTCCTTTTAGTACAAAATCTTCTGGAAAAGTCTGCAAGCATGCCGCTTCTCTTATGCTGATAGCCCTGTGCTGTTCAGGGTGCCCAAACCTTCCGTTAGAGTAACTAATACACCTGGTAGTTAACCCAGGCGATGGTTTGTTCCACGACATTCTACCATAAACATCACTAAAACCTGTAAAATTCTTATGACACTTAAGCCTTAGTTTTTTAGGCCACTCCCTATTACCTCCACCCTCAGGGGTAGATTTAATTCGTTTAAGATTGAGATCAGATAAATTAGCTGCTTTGTGATTTGGGATTTTATTGTGCTCTTCTCCCGCCTTGATTTGGGGAAGATGTGAAATCCAGTCACGGACTGAAGAATATTGAGAGTTTGGAGTTCCTGGACCGTGCGTTTCTTTTGGTAGTTGGATAGTGCCGTGGAGACTAGCCATCAGAACAAGTCGGCGGCGACTTTGTGGTATCCCGTACTTGGATAGTATGATTGAACTGTAATCTACCTTGTATCCTGCTAGATCTAGTTTCTTCAGGAATCCCCCGAAAGGCTCACTGTCCGCCTTGAGATTCTGTAATCCTGGAACATTCTCAATAAACACAAGGTCAGGTAGGCATTTCTCTACCAATCGTGAAAAATAAGTTAGTAGGGAAACACGCTTATCCTGATTCAATTTTGGACGTTTTGTATTCTGCTTGGAGAAAGGTTGGCATGGAGCACATCCACTGAACAATATAGGGTTTGATCGATCTGATTTTAAACGGGATTTTATAGCATTAATTTTCACCTTGCTGATGTCTGCTAATTCAAAATGTGTATCAGGAAAATTAGCTTTATAACTACCACTAGCATCACTATCATGATCCAAAGCAAAAGCTATTTCCATACCAGCTTTTTGAAAACCACAACTCGTACCCCCACAACCAGAGAAAAAATCATATACTCGAACAACAGCAGAATCTCTTTTATGGTGCACGATTGTCTACCTCTACTAATCGCTTGAGTATCAAAAACAAATGTACCAGCAAAAATTGACCCATTAACCTAACTCCACCTTGGAAAATTATTCACATAACTAACCATTTGTTTTCCAATCTGAAACTTGTGATATTTGATGCTTACAGATCAACTAAGACAATATATCAAGCACAACCAAATTAAACTAACCAAATAATAATATCAAGGCACAAACAACCCAATCGCCAACTGGTTACTTGATTTCTACATAAAGATCGCTAATTTGTTGCTTTATGACATCGAAAGTATCTTCAATATACATTTGCATTATTGGCTGACATCTCTGTCGGCCCGTTGTCTATTTCATTATTTCTTCTATCGGGCCGTAGGGACTAAAGCCCTTTATGGTATAATATGACAACATTACACATCTGGAATACGAAAACCCGTAGGAAAGAGAAATTTGAACCTCTGAACCCTAAAGCCGTTCGAATGTATGTATGCGGTCCAACGGTTTATGATCGTGCCCATATCGGTAATGCAAGGCCAGCGGTTACCTTTGATATCGTCTATCGCCTTCTTCGACACCTCTATGGGAAGGAAAATGTAACCTATGTCAGGAATATCACGGATATTGATGACAAAATAAACAATCGAGCTGCAAGTCTTAAGGCCAAAGGTGATCCAAGGGATCTGGTTGCTATCATCAAGACAATAACCGATGAAACTATTGGCTGGTATCATGAGGATATGCAATCCCTTGGTGTCCTTGAACCCACCGATGAACCGCGGGCAACCGATTATATCCCGCAGATGATTGCCATGATTAAGACCATTATTTCCCAAGGCCATGGTTATGAGGTTGAGGGGCATATCCTGTTTGATGTGTCTTCAGCACCAAATTACGGCTCATTGGCCAAAAGAAATTTGGAAACGATGAGGGCAGGGGCCCGGGTTGAGGTCGCTCCTTATAAGAAAAATGATCTGGATTTTGTCCTTTGGAAACCTTCAAGTGATGACCTTCCTGGTTGGAGTAGCCCTTGGGGAAGAGGGAGGCCGGGTTGGCACATTGAATGTTCAGCCATGAGTTCCGAATTGCTTGGTCCCAGTTTTGACCTTCATGGAGGAGGATCAGACCTTTGCTTCCCGCACCACGAGAACGAGATGGCCCAGAGTAATGCCATATTTCCTGAGGAGGAATTTGCTCGTTATTGGATGCATAATGGAATGATCAGGGTGAACGGTCAGAAAATGGCTAAAAGTCTTGGTAATTTTTTTACCATTAAGGATCTTAAGGATAAAGGTATATCAGGTGAGGTAATCCGACTCGTTATGCTGGGGACCCATTACCGTTCTCAAATTGACTGGACAGAAAGTAAAGTTCAGGAAGCAACTGAGATTGTCGCACGTTGGCGAAGGTTATTATCCACAAAACCCGATCTGAATCTCCAAATTGATCCTGTTTTCCTGGAATCTATTTGTAACGATTTCAATATTCCGAAAGGCTTATCTATTCTCCATGAATTGGCCAAAAGAGGAGACCTTGATACCCTTTATGGATCAATTAGTCTTTTGGGTTTGGATACTCTTGCCCAGCAAGCAAATACCCTAGAGGGGCTTTCAGAATTAAATTCCAATCATTCTAACAAAGTTAGCGAATGCTTGGAACAATTGCTAAAGGTAAGGGAAGAGTGCAGGAAAAGCAGGAATTTTACCAAGGCAGATGAAATCAGGGTCGCTCTGGGTGATGCAGGAATTTTATTACAAGATCAGCCTGGTGGTAAACTTCCGAAATGGGAGATAGGAAGCAATTTCAATCCACAAAAGTTGGAACTGTTGAAGAGTAAGTTTGGGGATGGATTATAGTATTCCCTCGCATAATGAAGGTAGAGTAATGACCAAGGAAAGAATTTATTTATATGATACGACCCTTCGAGATGGCGTACAGACTTTAGGTGTCCTGTTCGGTCTCGAAGATAAGATTAGGCTTACCAAAGAGCTTGACGACATTGGAATAGATTACATTGAGGGCGGATTTACCGGAGCCAACGAAACTGATCGACAGTATTTTGAAAATCTACCCAAAACCAGGGATGCCCAAATTGCCGCCTTTGGCATGACCAAAAGAGCAGACCACTCCGCTGAAAATGACATTAATTTGGCCAGTTTGGTTAACTCAAATACAGATACGGTTTGTATTGTCGGCAAAACACATGTTTTCCACGTACAAAAAGCCTTGGGAATTACCCTGGAGAAAAACTTCGAAAATATCAGCCAGTCAATCAAGCACCTGGTTGCCAAGGGTAAGGAAGTGATCTTTGATGCCGAGCATTTCTTTGATGGCTATTTTTCCGATGAAAAATATGCTCTGGAATGTGTCAAGGAAGCTTATGTGGCCGGGGCTAGGTGGGTTGTACTTTGCGATACTAATGGTGGAACCCTACCCAAGGATATTGGAACAGCAACGAAAGCGGTAATTGAATACGGTATCCCCGGGGACAGGTTGGGAATACACACCCATAATGACACAGAAAATGCCGTTGCCGGATCATTAGCAGCAATTGATGCTGGTGCTCGCCAAGTTCAGGGAACAATCAACGGGATTGGCGAAAGATGTGGTAATGCCAATTTGATTACCATAATCGGCAACCTCAGGCTTAAGGAACCTTACAGGTCTCTCTATGACACCAGTGTATCCTTGGAGAAACTCAAGAAATTAACCCAACTTTCCCGAGTTCTAGATGATATTCTTGATAGAATTCCCAGTAAAAACGCGGCCTATGTTGGGACCTCCGCTTTTGCACACAAGGCTGGCCTTCATGGTTCTGGGGTCTTACGAGATCCATCTACCTATGAGCATGTGGACCCAGAGGATATTGGAAATAAGCGGGTAATCCCCCTTTCTAACCAGGCTGGGAGGTCGCATGTGAGGTCCTGGCTGACAGAGTTGGGGGTAGATTTAAAGTCGATTGATGACGATACCCTGCAAAGGATTGTCGACGAGATCAAGCTCAGGGAGGATAAGGGGTATACTTATGATGTGGCACCTGAATCCTGCCAGCTATTGGTGAAAAGACTGCTTGGCACACTTTCAAATTACTTCACGGTTCAACGTTTCAGAGTCAACGTGGAATCCCATCACCTGACCGACAACATATCGAAAAGCGAATCCGAAGCTGTTGTTGTAATCAAGATAGGGAATGAAAGAAAAATATCTGTATCCGAAGGGTTAACTGATAATTTGGACAGTGGCCCTGTCCATGCTTTATCTAAAGCCTTGCAAAGGGATCTTGGTCCTTACCAGAAATATATTTCAGATATGAAATTGGTTGACTTCAAGGTCAGAATTCGAGGGTCGGGTACATCTGCAGTTACCAGGGTGGTTATAGAATGTACCAATTCAGAAGGTTTGAGATGGGCAACGGCAGGTGTGTCACCAAATATCATAGAAGCTTCTTTTGAAGCCCTTGTTGAAGCAATCATCTGGAAACTGGATTATGATTGTGCCCCGACAGCCGAACAATTGGTGGGTAAGTCAATTCATTTTCCAGAAGCCGATTCCAGGAAAGAGGACCCGGTATTATCTCTGGCCTAGGGACCTTCAACAACATTTCTGTTTTTCTGATTAAATTGTAACCAGATAAGAGACCCAGCAGCCAACAATAGAAAAGGTATCATTGCCCAATTCACGGCAAACCAGCCTTGTTGGGCAGAACCACCAATGCAATTCATTAGGGTGCCGGAGGTCAATGAGGCAATGGTTACAGATCCAAAAACAAGAAAATCATTGAGACCTTGTACCTTGCCTCTTTCGTGGGGTTTGTGAGCAGAAAGAAGTAGGCTTGTTGCCCCAATAAAGCCAAAATTCCACCCGAGACCAAGGAGGATAAGGGAAGCATAGAAATTTTCCAAATTTATACCCATCAGGCCAGACAAGCCTGCGATTGTAAGTAAAACCAAGCCACAGGAAACTATTTTAACAGAACCAAATTTGGCAATTAAATGACCAGTGAAAAAGGATGGTATAAACATGGCAAGTACGTGGGCTGAAACAATATTTGCGGCATTATGATGAGTATGGCCTGTTCCAACTACCGCCAGGGGAGTAGAGGTCATGACCAAGTTCATGAGGGAATAGGAGACGCTGGCACATATTATGGCCACAAGGATGGTCGGGTTTTTTAAAAAGTCCAAATAAGACTTTTCCACTATGACCTGCTTGGCGTCTTTTTCAATTTTTGGTATGTCAAGAAAGGTAAAAATTATAAAACCCAATAGGTTTACAACCATGACAGCAACATAGGTTCCCATATATTGCTGAGGTCCAACATCGTATGTTAATTTTACCAGTTGGGGGCCAATAATTGCAGCAAACAGTCCACCTGCCAGGACATATGAAACCGCTTTTGGTCGAAATTCAGGACTTGCTGTATCAGCTGCTGCAAACCTAAGAAACCCATTGGTAGACATATAAATCCCGGTAAAATATGCCCCAACCAAAAAGAGTTCAAAAGAGGCTATATACAGGGCATAAAATCCAGTTATTCCACCAGCCAAGCCTCCTAGACACCCACACCAGAAACCAATCTTTCGGCCCAATCTTTGCATGACCTGACCTAACCATGGTGCAGTAGTCATAGAGCCAAAAACCATAACTGAAATTGGTAAGGTTGCCCAACATGGGTTGGATGCCAGTTTTTGTCCTGCCAATCCCATAATGGTGATAGCAATGGGCATTTGTGCACCGACTATTGCCTGAGCAATTACCAGGACAAACACATTTCTATATTCCCTTGGGAGTTGTTTTCCCACTGTCATCCATATTTCCTTTCAGAATAAGACCTGGTCATCTTGTCTTGTGGATATTCCTGCCCCTGAATTATTAAGTTCATAGAGTTGTAATAACGAAATAAAAGTTAAATTAAACCAATGTTAGGTTTAAAAGTAGTCCCGAGGGAGTGTCATTGGAAGTAATGGATAATAGTGACTTGATTGAAACCCAGGAAGATATTCTCAACGGCTTGGATTTTCTTGGTAAGGTTGAACCCAAATTTGCCGAAGCAATAAGGGTTTCTGGTGACCTTCCCCTTCGTCGAAGGGAGGGTGGGTTTAACGCTTTGCTGGAAATGATCTTGAGCCAGCAGGTTTCGGTGGCATCGGCCAATGCAATCAGTAAGCGATTGGGCGAGGCAGGTTATAAGGATCAAAACAAACTTGCCAGGTCGACTGAAGAAAAAATTAGGGCCTGTGGAGTATCAAGACAAAAGGCTAGGTATATTCATGCCTTGGCAAAAAGTGATCTGAACTACGAAGAGCTTCATAAACTACCCGATAATGACGTAATCAAAACGCTAACTTCCATACCTGGTATTGGTATTTGGACAGCAGAAATATATTTAATGTTCTCTATGGGGAAAAGAGACGTGATTGCAGCAGGAGACCTGGCTCTTCAGGAAAGTACAAAATTACTCTTTGAACTTCCCCAAAGACCCTCCGAAAAGGAACTAAGGGAAATGGCCACCAAGTGGTCTCCTTGGAGGAGTGTAGCTGCTAGATTGCTTTGGGCTTATTACAGGGTAGAAAAAAGTCGAGAAGGAGTTCGTTAATGTCAAAATTGGCAATTGAAAGAAGTGAACCAAAATCAGGAAATACCAAGAATATAGTTATATTTCTTCATGGCTATGGTGCTAACGGCAAGGATCTTCTCAATCTTTCCGAACATATGAATGCATCACTGCCTGATACCCTGTTTCTTGCTCCTGATGGCCCTCAAGTCTGTCCGATTAACAAAGATGGTTTTCAATGGTTTTCGCTTCCGACCTACGATGGTGCTACTCCGGTAGAAGTTGGACGAACCCTGCAAGAATCGCTTGCCGCCCTGGACGGTATGGTTTCAGAAGTTTCAAAGGAACATAAGGTTCCACCAGAAAAAATTGCCTTATTTGGTTTTTCACAAGGCACAATGTTAGCATTGGAGTATGCCCCTAAGTGCTCGTACCCCTTATGTGGGGTTGTTGGGTTTTCAGGCCGATTGCTGTTTCCCTACAACAATGAAGGGGATATAAAGTATCGTCCGCCAATTTTGCTGGCCCATGACCTGGATGACCCTGTTGTTCCCTACAGCGAGCTATCAAGCGCTGAAAAGAATCTAACAGGAAACGGTTTTCAGGTTTATACGTATACATCCAAAGGTGCCGAGCATAGTATTTCCCCAGTAGGATTAGGCGCAGCCTTACATTTCCTGGTACGGGAACTGGAAGATTAAGACAAGAACGTGTTCAAAATCTACAGAATTTCAAAGTTGAGGGTTAGATGACAATTAAAGAAATATTAACGTTCTGGTTTGAAGAACTAGAACCTGAAAAGCGGTTTTTCGGTGGCGAGGAAGTTGATAATCTAGTGAGAGACAGGTTTTTGACCACCTATGAGGACGCAGTAAAAGGAAAGTTCAATCACTGGAGAGATACTCCCGATGGATCATTGGCCCTGATTTTGGTTTTAGATCAATTTTCGAGGAATATGTTCAGGGGCAGCCCCAGGTCCTTTGAATTTGACTCCTTAGCCAGGCAGATAACTGAAGAAGCCATTGCGAGGAATTTTGACTTGGAGCATGAGGGTGCAAGAAGAAGTTTTTTTTATCTACCCTATATGCATTCTGAAAATCCCAAAGACCAGTCAAAATGTATTGAGTTGGTTTCCACGCGCCTTGGAGAAAGTGGCAAAAATACATTACTCCATGCCAAAGCTCATGCCTATGTAATCAACGAGTTTGGAAGATTTCCTTACCGGAATGAAGTACTAAACCGGGAAAATACGGCAAGAGAATCTGCTTGGATGGAGGCAGGGGGATATAAGGAAGCTGTTAAATTGATTGAAGCCCAAGAAGAAAATTCCTGATAAAAAGGTTTCCGGTCGGATACTGAATTTATACGCAAAGAGGTGAAGTAATGGCAGATAAACAATTTGATATGGTCGTTATTGGCTCAGGACCCGGGGGTTATGTTTCGGCTATCAGGGGTAGTCAACTTGGCTTGAATGTCGCTGTGATTGAAAGGGAAGATTTAGGCGGGATCTGCCTTAATTGGGGATGTATTCCAACTAAATCCATTCTCAGGTCGGCAGAAATTTACCATCTCATGCAACGAGCCTCTGAATTCGGACTAAAGGCCGAGAAGGTGGATTTCGACCTGAACCAAATCATCAAACGCTCAAGAAGTATAGCCAAGCAGTTATCAGGAGGTGTAACTCACCTGCTTAAAAAGAACAAGGTAACTGTATTTAATGGTGAAGCCAAATTTAATTCCGGGAATGAACTGACAATCAAGAGTTCCGATAAGGAAACAAATATAACCGCTAAAAATATAGTTATTGCTACTGGTGCCAGAGCCAGACAAGTTCCAGGATTGGAAGTAGATGGCAAGAATATCTGGGCTTACCGGGAAGCCCTGCAGCCAACCAGGGTTCCCAAGAAATTACTGGTGGTAGGGTCAGGAGCCATTGGCATAGAGTTTGCAAGTTTTTTCAACTCAATCGGCTCGGATACGACCGTAGTTGAAATGATAGATACAATTCTCCCTGTGGAGGACCGGGAAATTTCTGCCTTTGCCAAAAAACAATTTCAAAAACAGGGTATGACCATTCTTGAAGGTGCTCAGGTAAAAGGAACAAAAAAGCTCAAGGATGGAATAGAGGTCACAATAGAGGATTCGAAAGGTGTAAACAAAACCACTTTTGATACAATCATTTCAGCAGTTGGAATCGTTGGTAATGTGGAAAACTTGAACCTTGAGGCCATCGGAGTAAAGGTAGATAGAAGTCATATTGTTGTCGATGAATTATGCCGGACGGGTGTTAAGAATGTATATGCAATAGGTGATGTAGCTGGCCCGCCATGGCTGGCCCATAAAGCCAGTCATGAGGGTGTTATGGTTGCAGAGATCATTGGCGGCGGAAGTCCACATCCAGTTTCTCCTACCTCGATTCCAGGATGTACCTATTCCATGCCTCAAATAGCATCGGTGGGCTTATCTGAAGAGAAATGCAAGGAAATGGGAATAAAATACAAAGTAGGCCGTTTTCCCTTTATAGGCAATGGCAAGGCAATTGCCCTGGGAGAATCCGAGGGTATGATAAAAACCATTTTTGATGATCAGAGCGGTGAACTACTCGGCGCACATATGGTAGGGGCCGAAGTGACTGAACTCATCCAGGGTTATGTCGTTGGAAGACAGCTTGAAACCACGGAACTTGAGTTAATGGATACAGTATTTCCCCACCCGACCTTGTCAGAGATGATGCATGAAAGTGTACTCAGCGCATTTGGCAGAGCAATTCATATCTAAGGCTCTGAGACCTGGTTTGAGTCAAAACTGTCCCACCATTCACGCCAGCTAGCAACTCTTACCTTATCGTGGAAACTTGGGATTCCCGGTAAATCTAAACCCTGACTTACTCAACAGGTGGAAGATGCAATCGCCTACCTTTAAGGTAGGATTGAAAACAGCATCATGGCAAAGGGTGTATCAAAATCTACGTTTTCTATGCGTGAGGGTCGGATGTACTGTTAGACTTGATGCCTTGTTTACCGTATTCTGCGATTAGTAACGATATCATGGCCTCATCAACACCTTCAAAAGTTGGTAATGCACTGACCTGTTTAGGAAATACCCATGATTCTTCACCAATATCTTCATAGACAAGATTGATGCGGAATCGCAGAGCCCGTTGTTCTGCCAGGCAGTGTAACCGTTCGGGGATCGGTATTTTGTCAGCAATCACCAGGTGCATTTATGATCTCTTATCCAAATCACTGGTTGGCATTAGCGGGATTATCATGCCTTTCCTAATTCTAAGTTAATTTCTTCATCCTTCTGTGATAGAACCTTACCAATTCGGAGGATCATTGTTCGAATATGTTTTCAAGTTGAGAAAAACTAGTGCTTTGACAAACTATCGTGTAAATTCTAAGAAACTCCTACCAAGAAAACTGAACCTGGTCTAATCATTTCTATGTGTCCCGTTAGGAAAAAATGAGATGTTTTTGCAGGGAATTTACCGATAGGAACACAATTACATCAGTCCCCGTTCAATAGAAAATTGAAAGTCTAGTGGAAATTCACTCAAGTATCCGATGTCAACCAATTCAAGCCCTGAAGAGAATTCAAAAAACGCTCTTACCATGCAAATATCCAAACAAGTTGAGAATTTACTGTGTGTCCTCTTTACCCTTGTTATTCTGATTTATTCAGCCTCAGGACCCTTGTCGGAATTCGTTCGCTGGATCATTGAAAATACCACCAGTGATTTTTCTGAATTGTCCCGTAGAGAACAACGGGTGCTTTTTAGAGAACACTGGTTGGGAGCATCATTCAGATATTTTGAAAGAGGCTTTTTGTTACCAACCGGGCTGATTCTAGGTCTCCCGATTGTTCTTTCATTTGGCATTACTCTCCTGACCCTTCACAAATCAACTAACCTAAAATGGCTGAATTGGATACTGGCCCTGGTCTCAACCGGCGTATTCATGATCTGGATTACCAAGTTATTCTCAATAGATGCTGGCATTCTTCCATCCGCAACAACTACTGATACTTTTCTATTCCCTATTGCGACAGTTATTACTCTTTATCTGACCTACAGATATTTCGGATCCTTCATTGTAGCCTTCTGTATTTTTTGGATCCTGTATTTCTTTGTTAGGGGTTATCTACCAGAATGGACAGGAATATTTGCAGGGTCAAGTTCGTCCTTTGAACAGAGTTTGCGATCAATGGTGCTAAATTTCTGGTCTCAGACAGGTGGAATGTTTGGCCAACCATTGCAGGTTGTCTCTGGTAATGTATTGGTGTTTATTGTTTTCGGGGCAGTCTTGATGGCATCAGGGGCAGGGGAACTCCTGATGAAAATAGCCAACCGACTAACTGGAGGATTGACAGGTGGGGCTGCTCATGCAGCGATTGCCAGTTCGGCATTGTTCGGTATGCTTTCAGGTGCGGCAATATCAAACGTTGTTTCAACCGGAACAATGACAATACCAGTCATCAAAAAATCTGGTTTTAAACCCTCATTTGCCGGCGCAGTTGAAGCTTCGGCATCTACGGGTGGTCAGATTATGCCGCCGGTTATGGGCGTGGTTGCTTTTTTTGTTGCCGGCCAGATTGGTTTGGAATATCGCTACATTGTTGTTGCAGCTATTGTGCCAGCCATTTTCTACTATATGGGAACATTCCTCACAGTATATTTTGAAGCCAGAAAAAAGGGTATAGGACCCTTACCACGTGAAGAAAGGCCCGGCCTGGATCGCCATGAACAGGTTAAGTGCCTAGTTTTCATTATCCCTCTAAGTGTACTTTCCTATTTTCTATTTGTTCAACCCTCAGTTCCCAAGGCCGGATTTTACGGGTTTATAACAGCAATTGCCTGTGCACTGGTCTTGTTTCCACAATTCCGTTCATGGTCAAAAATATATGCTGCTTTTGTGAACGCAGGCCGGATGGCTGCTTCAATCATTGTTATCGTTGCTGCAATTGGATTGATCGTGGGCTTGATTCAGGTTTCAGGATTTAGTGGAAGATTATCTCTGCTATTAGCTCAGGCAGCAAGTGGTCCACTATTCAGTGTTCTAATAGTTCTGGCCTTGGGCTCAATTGTACTTGGTATGGGGCTTCCACCCGGAGCCACATATTTTATCATAGTGATAGCTCTTTCCTCGGGCATTGAAGCAGTAGGAATCCCATTACTGTCGCTTCATTTGTTTGTTGTCTATTTTGCCGTCATTTCAACAGTTACACCACCAGTTGCGCTTGCTGCATTCGCAGCTGCACCCATTGCCGGGGCTGATCCAATTCGTACTGGCTTGAGTGCCGCTCGATTGTCGCTGGCGGGATTTTTGATACCGTTTATTTTTGTTTATCATCCTGCGGCAATCTACAAACTGCAGATTTTCTTTGAGTGGTTTGAAGGTAAGGCTGTCGACTCCCCTGCCATGATTGATATCTCGACAGTAGGGTGGGGAGACTTGGGATGGATAATACTTGCCTTTACCGTAGCAATGTGGTTACTGGCATCAGCCCTAGCTGGGTTCGACAAAAGACCACTGAATGTTATAGAGAGATTACTTAGGGTGATTATAGGGATTGCAGTTCTTGTACCCGATTATACTATTGGCTTGATAGCGTTAGTGCTAGCCATTACTTTAATTGTATTACACAGGATAAAGACCTCGAAAGGTATTTCGACCTAAAAACAAACACATCCAAGGAGGAAAAATATGAGGAAAATTATTTCAGCGATCGTCGTCGCAATATCTTTTGTGGCGGTTTCAGCCAGTGCGCAAAACCAAACATTGAGAATGGCAACCATTGCACCCAGTTTAGGTGCAGCAATCACCATGGCAACCTTTGCCAATATTGTGACAGACAATGTTGAAGGCATTGAAATAGAGGTTTCAGGTGGTGGTGCGGCCACCCTTCACATGATGGAAGTTGGTCGAGGCAACCTGGAAATGTCCATGACATCACCTGTTGTATATAATCTGATGGCCGATGGCAAAGCCATGTATACCAAAGAACCAGAAGCACCTGAACTTGCCAAGAATCTCAACTTGCTTATGTGGTACCCCTATGGTCAGTATCACTTTGCAGTGAGGGCAGACAGTGATATTGAATTACTGGATGATATAGAAGGGGCTTCTGTTTTCCTTGGGCCTGCCGGTGGAGGAGCTTATAATGCTGCAAAAGGCTGGGTTGAAGCAACCACAGGATTGGTGGCCAATGAAGATTATGAAGCCATCAAGGCCAATTGGCAGACAGGGTTTCAAGCCTTTCTAGATGGTAAAATCGATGTGTATGTAAATGGCTGTATCGATCCTTGTGGTCAGTTTATTCAGTTCACAGAAACCGAGGATGTTCGTTTTCTTGGTCCTGAAAGTCACGAAGGTGAACACGTCACCAAGTATCTTGGGGCTTTCCGATATATCGATATGGTAGAAGCTAGCCAATATGAAGGCCAGGTGAATGATGCAGCTGTTGCTTCTTTCAATACAGCAGTGGGAATTGGAGTACGTGCCGATTTGGATGAAGAAACTGTCTATCAGATCACCAAGGGTTTCTGGGAAAATATTGAGCAGGTTACTTCAACTGCCCCATGGGCCAAAGCATTGGATGTCAATTTTGCTGCTACACAAAGAGGCAAAATTCAACTTCATCCCGGAGCAGAACGGTACTATAGAGAAGTTGGTGCGCTTTAGATCGGCTTGTTTTAGAAGTTTTAAAATAACCTGAAAGATGCAGGGGCATAATCCCCTGCACCTTTCTCAATAGATAAATTGGGATGGTGAACAAGCAAGAACAAATACTTCCTGACTTAATTAGGCCAAATTTGAAACTGGTATTGTGTGGTACTGCCGCAGGCCATCGCTCAGCCGAAGAAAAAGCCTATTATGCCCATCCTAATAATTTGTTTTGGCAGGTTCTCCATTACACCCGTTTGACCCCAATTCGATTGGTTCCAAGGGATTTTAAGCAGTTGCTTGATTATGGGATTGGTCTCACTGATCTGGTTAAATATACAAAGGGGGGCGATGCAGAATTAAGTTCTGGTGACTATGACATTCTAAGGTTTCAGACCAAAATAAAAAAATACCAGCCAAGGATAGTTGCCTTTACAAGCAAACAGGCTGGCAAGACATTTCTTGGTAAGAAAAAAGTTGATTATGGACTGCAAGAAGAAAAGATTGGTCAAACTATCCTATTCGTATTGCCATCAACTTCTGGAAGTGGGCGTGGGTATTGGAAAATTGAACCTTGGGAAGAACTCAGGAATTTGGTTTTAAAATTGGACCGGAGTTATTAAATTTTCAAATTTGCCAAGATTTGCAGTCTTAAATTCCCGAAAGTAACACTATAAAACTAAAAACTAAGCATTCTTGATAATTGAACCAAATCCCTGAATGTCGAGGGAAGCACCACCAATTAATAATCCATTTACATTATCAACTTTAAGAATTGATCCGGCATTATTGGCATCTGCCGATCCTCCATAAAGTATGGGGATTTGTTGACCATTTTTCGAACCTGTTAACTTTTTTAGCAACGTCCTGATTTCATCATGAACCTCGCCAATTTCTCCCATGGTCGGGGTATTGCCGGAACCGATAGCCCAAACAGGTTCGTATGCAATGACAAATGGGCCTCGCAGGTTATTGAAATCAATGCTTGCTGTAATCTGAGTATTTACCACTTCCTGCGTTAAATCTCTTTTACGTTCCTCACTTTTTTCCCCAACACAAACTATTGGGGTCAAGCCATTTTCCCAGGCCAGGTTTACTTTCTTAAGGACGAGTTCACTTGATTCCTTGCATTTGTTTCGTCGGTCCGAGTGGCCCAGAATGATATATTTAGCCCCCTTTGATACAATTTTATCTGGAGTTGCCAAACCTTCATTGAATTCTGTACCCTCATGGAAACAATCCTGTGCCCCCAAATAGCCAAAATCAGAAATCCATTTGTCACTTAAATAATCTAGAAGGTCAAAAGTGGGGCAAACTACAACAGTGCAATCTCTTGGTTGGTTATTGGAAAGATAACTTAAATAGGAATCTGCCAGGTCTTGTGTTCCCTTAAGTTTCCAGTTCCCAGCAATAATGTTTTTCATACGCTATTTCGTTTATAATTTTTGAAAATTTTATGGCAAATCAATGACTTTATGCCCCAGAGAGGATAGAAGCCAGTTTACTCTTGGAATTTTATTGATTCCCCACAACCACAGGAATCAACCACATTGGGGTTGTTGAATTTAAAGCCACTTTCCAAGATGGATTTCTGATAATCAATTTCGGTTCCAAACATAAACATCTGAGCCATGGGAGCAATTATGACCTTTGCTCCATCCTGTTCGACCACTTCGTCATGATTGTCAATGGAGGTAGCATACTCCATCGTATACTCCATTCCAGCACATCCACCTTTCTTGACACCGATTTTCAAACCCACCGTTGCTGATTCATTCATCAACTTTAATATTTGATTAACAGCAGAGGGAGTTAAAGAAACGGCCTTTTTTCCTGGTATATCAAACATTTTATAGCACAATCACAATAAACAAACCGAAATACTTACATAAATCCGAGTTCAAGGCGGGCTTCATCCGACATCATTTCCATACCCCATGGTGGATCCCAGGTGAGTTCAACATCTACTTTTTTCACACCCTCTAGGGGCACAATGGCTTCTGCCAACCATCCTGGCATATCTTCGGCTACCGGGCACCCCGGTGCAGTTAGGGTCATAATGATATTTACGTCCTGTTCAGAGTTTATATCAATCGTATAGATTAACCCCAAATCGTAAATATTCACTGGGATTTCAGGATCATATACAGTCCTGCAAGCATTAACGACAGTTTCATAAAGTGGATGGTCTACACTTGAGGGCTTGATCAGTGGAGCACCTTCCATCAATCCGTCATCAAACATGATTCATTTGTCCCCAAAATTTATATCTATATTAGAAATAGCTTACTTCCATAAAATTTCCATAGGTAAGTAAGGATCAAAACACCTTTCCCTGCTTTGATTTTATTAGGTGATTATTCTTAAAAATACCCAATTTATTTTTCGCAGTACTCATCATACATCAGGAGGACGGGGCGCTGTCTTGCCGAGTATCGGTTTTAGAAGACTGGGGCCAACAAGAAAAAAGGGCAAGAAAAGGGGTGATACCAGTATAGGTGGGGAAGAAGTATTCGCATAGCCACTTTTATTTTTTTATTGGCTGGGAATAATATTTTTCTTCAGCAGGGACTTGAGGTCGGCATGCCTGCTTTTCGCGACCAACTCATAGGCCCGGGGAAGAGTACTGGATTACAGGCCAGGTAGAACCTTGGACTGGGCCACCTCACTCTGACCACCATCGGCCATGAGATCCAGGATGGTAACCTCTGGCTGAAACAATCCCTCACCACTCCTGGATTTTACCTGCCACATCTCCCGGATACCAAGCCGGGCATATTTGGCTGGTTTGTCCTCATCCCGATTGGTAACCTCGACCTCAACGACAAGGTCCGGCGGTGTTGTAGCTGTAAACCTTTCGGCTTCATCAAAACCACCGTCTTCAAAAGCGGTAATCCACCCATCAGCCTTTTTTCCGATATAATAGGAGGAATCGGCCTCAACACCGATGTTCTTCGGATCCTCCGGTTTTCCCCAACGGGTTCCGCCCAGATCAACGGTTTTTTTCCTGAGAACGATACCGGTCTGGTCAACGATCTTGTCAGTAGCTCTAGTGGTGATCTCGTGGGTCTTGGACGGACTCATCCAGGCAATGATGCCCTCTTTGGCATCAATCATCACTCGCTTGCCTAACGTACTCCAGTCCAGCAGGGCGAAGTCCGGGATCAGGTCAGGATTCACCTTGACGCGGTGAAACACCGAGCCCAACGGACCAATTATTCGCTCATCCTCGACGGTTGTGTTCATGATATCATTCCTTAGGCATGCATTCCATGTTGTAATTATACCATATAATACGCAATGTAGTGAATGGCAAATGCACCAAACCAAATTCCTCAAGATGAATGCGAAGCCTATGAAGCTTATAGGGATGATTTGAGGAGCAAAATAAAAGTTGATCTTTTTGATGAAGAAACCAAGGAGTAGGGGATATTCATGATCCTTCAAAAGAAGATAGGGCGTAAAACCGCCCTTCTCTGTTACTTCCCCGTGGGGCAACGGTAGTCAATAAGGCCCCGGTTATGGGTCATATGATAAGGAGAAAAAGAATAATGACCACCCACCACACAAGGAACTAACACTCGAAATCAAACACCCTCCCATAGTCACAGAAGTATGAATTGCCCCAAACCGACAAAGCCGGAATTCAGGCCGAGTAAGAGATTGCTTGTCTAATATCTATCCTGGTACCCGCAGTTCAAAACCAATTTTCTAACATTTGCAAATACTGATCCAGTGTTTGGATCTATGAGGGTTGCACAATATTTATTTATAGATCAACTTTCACAAATCGTGATATTGGTGAACAATACACATCATAATTACCTACAATTACACCAGGAAGAAACGACACCCGCTCCATGTTTAAAGGTTACCATAAAGTGGAATGGTCGAGAACCAGGAAGGGGTCAAGGCAAGTCTGGCTGAACTTGGTACCATCACCAGAGAAGCGGATACGTCCATAAGCGTGAAACTTCCAGGAGCAAAACGTGCCATCAGATTGAAGGAATTGCTTTATGAACGAGAATTCAGCCTTGGGCTTATCACAGAAATTACAGCAGAAAAACAAGAGGATCAGATCCGGATGCTGAAGCTGCTCATCAAGCAGAAAGAAAATTTAGGTAAACTTGTGCGCGAAGGAGCAAACGAAATCTTGCAAAATATCCATCAGGAATTGAGCAAGGTCAGGAAGCCATTCCGGAAACTACAGCTGAGGAGTTGGTTCATAGCCCTGACGGCAGCCGGCCTGATGCTGGTGTTCCAGGTGGCAATCGAGGGCGGAATCCCGCAATGGATCACGAAAGAGATAGGATTATCGGGCCTGCACCGAGAAGGAGTAGTCCAAATTGTCAGGAACCAGGACAACAGACGTTTGATGAAGATGGGCGAGAACTGGTCCCCAGACCAGGATTGGATCCTCCAGGGGGAGGATGGCAGCTGGTGGATCCGGATCGATTAAAAGGAGCAGAAAATGGAAGCACGTACAGGGATCAAGCAGGCATTGCTGACCCAAATTGGGAAAATTCAGAAGGATTGGAACGAGAGGGAAGAGCGTTTGACCAAGCTTGTCGAGAACTTGACCGAGAATCTGAAAGTCTTGTTGGGCAATCAGAAGATTTTGAATACTCAATTGAACAGGCTAGAAAAGCGAGTAAACGATTTGAGAACGCAGCTCGAATCCGAGCAAGAATTGCCAGAGCAATTAAAGAACTTAGAAAAGCAATTGAAAAATGGCTGAACATATTCCGGAAAGAAAAGGAGGAACGCTTGAGGACGTGGCTAACGCCGGCGCCCACACCTTGGGATAATGATGGATTTGGTTAAATCAAAAAGGGGTGGTATAGAGCAGCTTTTCTTCAGCTTGCCTCGTCATCGGTGAGGTCGATATCTGTTTAGGTCTTTATATTGGCCCAGATTGATTTTGCTGCCTTGCCTTGCCCCTTCTTTCCTACCTAGTGTACTATTTGAGTTTTTTCCTATCCAACTCATCCAATAGAGCATGCCCAACTTCCTTGGCAATTTTCTGGGTTGTAGGGTGTTTAGCCACCTGTACGATGGTATCTAGA
This sequence comes from Paracoccaceae bacterium, assembly GCA_963668325.1. Taxonomy (GTDB): domain Bacteria; phylum Pseudomonadota; class Alphaproteobacteria; order Rhodobacterales; family Rhodobacteraceae; genus MPNP01. Next base: position 2,706,661 of record OY764222.1, on the reverse strand, counting down.
ATGGTGTTAATTTTAAATGCCCTTAAGGCATCCCCAAGGGAACCAATTCCCTGGTCTTATAACCCTGTGTATTAGATCGTCAAATTTCAAGTTTTGCAGACTCAAAAGATTCAAGAAGCCGAAATACCCTCAAGATAGATGATCTATCAAAATCCGCTGACCCTTTGACCAGGAATGGCCCGAATTCCGATGGATAAAGGGCAAAAACCCTTTCTCCCAAATCTAGCAAAAACGACTATTTGCGGCTAGCTCTCCTATCTGACCCTGGGACAATTCTCGCCAAAACAGCCAGAACGCCTACCAGCAGGGAAGAAAACCCTGTTTTGGCGTGCGTGTGCCATTTAACATAATAGGGCATTATCGGGGCTGGAAATTGCCGAATGTTAGCTAGGCTCATAAATACTCGCCTAAAACCGCACCACACGGATAAAACAGCTTGATTGAAGCAAAAGGCCAGCCCCTACATCGTGTTTTACTCGCAGTAATGACCAAGAGTTAATTGAAATGAAAAGGTTAATAGTATTATTTTAATCCTCTAGTTTGAACATCACTTGCTAACCAGGGAGCATATACCATGCAGAATTTAGATAAAATCCTGAAAGGAAGGATTCAGGAACAACTAGCTCCTGCCCAGATAATTGAAGTGCCTTCTGAAAAGGCCGAGGATCATGGTGGATATCCGATCCTGCGTATCAGGGTGGTTTTCGAAGCAGAAAATGATTGGCTTGATCCAGAGAAAGTTGTGGGTTTGGCCCGCCATCTGCGGCCAACGCTCAGCAAATTGAGCACGGGCTGTTATCCTGTTTTTTCATATATGACACCGGAAGAAATCGAATTTGCAACCGCGTGACCTCATTATCACAGCCCGTCGTACGGTGGGTCAGGGACGTAAGGGAAAGCCACGCCAGTCAGATCTCAAAAGGGCACTGAGCACGGCTTACTATGCGATGTTCCACGCGCTATGCCGGAATTGTGCCGATTGTCTTGTCGGCAAGACAATGCCCAACCGAAGCCAGACTGCTTGGACACAGGCCTATCGGGCTATTGAGCATGGTTATACGAATCGTCAATGTGGAAAGAAAACAATTGATAAATTTCCGAGCGAAATCCAAGACTTTGCAAGCAAATTCCAGGAACTTCAGGAAAAGTGTCACTCTGCTGACTATAATCCGAGCTTCCGGTTGACACGCTCCGAAGCGCTTACTGAGATCAACAGTGCAGAAATTGCAATCAAGAAACTACAAGCATCTCCTAGCAAGGATTGAACAGCATATGCAGTGTGGACAGCAATGAAGAAAAGGGCCGAATAAGGGTATCGATTGACGGGAATTATTTATAATAAGGGAAAAGAATCCTCTTTCCCATTCTTTTCACGGGTCATTGAAGCGGCCAATGCCAACGCTCCCTCGCCGTGCAGTTGCCCCAATTCCAGAGGCCAAAATATTGCGGGCTGCATTAACGTCCGCATGATCGGCATGGCCACTGGCCACACATTTATAACCACGACCCTTCTGGAACTCGCTGTTCACTTCCTAACAGGTCTGGCTGCTATGGCATTTTTTTAAGGAGTCAAAATTTTCCCTTGATTTACAACCTGTTTTTTCCCCAACCTACAATTTTGAGTCGAGGTAAAAACTATTGGTACAATTTATTTTTTCTGGTGTACGGAGTGGTATTATTGGTTGTCGTTAATAACTACCTAGCTGATACTCTGATGCGTTCTATGGTAGCAAGTCTACGAATAATTTCTGAAGCGAAGAACCTGAAAATTTTCAGAGATGCACGGACCTTTCCGGTCACAAAAGTTGATTGGATTAAAACTAATTTGAATTTCGTAACCAATAGTAAATTAAATTTTGCTAGAAAGAATAGTTGGCAGCCGTAAAGGGGAAATATTTTTATATGGCAAAATCCTTTTCTTTTGAAAAAATAAAAGAAGATGGTCAGGCTAGGCTTGGGAAGGTTTCAACTCCTAGAGGTGACATTGATACACCGGTCTTCATGCCAGTCGGAACCAGTGCTACAGTAAAGGCGATGTTGCCTGACAATGTAGCTGAAATTGGTGCCCAAATAATATTGGGCAATGCCTACCATTTGATGTTACGGCCAACCGCAGAGAGAGTTTCAAATCTGGGTGGATTACACAGATTCATGAATTGGCAAAAACCAATTTTAACTGACTCCGGCGGTTTTCAGGTAATGAGTTTGAAAAAACTTCGCAAGATTAGCGACCAGGGAGTTGAGTTCAGATCTTTTATTGATGGGTCAAAATATTTTTTATCACCAGAACGGTCCATTGAAATCCAAAGGCTACTTGGGTCTGATATTTCAATGTGTTTTGATGAATGCACGCCATATCCTGTGGAAAAGAAGGAGGCCTGTAAATCCATGGAGTTATCCATGCGATGGGCAGAAAGAAGTAAAATAGCATTTGGTGATAGACCGGGATATGCACTTTTGGGGATTCAACAGGGTTCGGTCTACAAAGACTTGAGAGAAGCAAGTACCCAGGACCTTATCGAAATTGGGTTTGATGGATATGCTGTAGGTGGGTTGGCAGTTGGTGAAGGTCAGGAAAAGATGTTTGAAGTTCTTGATTGTTCCGTTTCAATTCTGCCCGAAGACAAACCAAGGTATCTAATGGGTGTTGGCAAGCCAACGGATATTGTTGGTGCGGTACTTAGAGGAATTGATATGTTCGATTGTGTACTTCCAACAAGATCTGGAAGAAATGGTCAGGCCTTCACCCATAATGGTTTGATAAACATAAAAAATGCCCAGTACAAGGACGACGATCAACCACTGGATGAGAGGTGTGATTGTCAGACCTGTAGCAATTACACCAGGGCTTATCTCCACCATGTCTTTAAGGCGAATGAGATTATATCTTCAATTCTATTGACTTGGCATAACCTCAGGTATTACCAGATACTCATGGCTGAGATTCGTGATGCGATTAGGAAGGGTTCCTTTGCCAGTTATGCCGAAGGCTATTTGGAAACGAAGAAGTTTAACTAAGAATATATTATTCCTGTAGGCAAGAGATTACTTGTGGATAAAGTTGAAATAAAATTACTTTGTACCAAATATTTCAATGAGCGTAGAAATCCAAGAAAGCTAAATGATGCAATTAGAAAATAATAAATTCCCGTTATTACCTTTGAGAGATATTGTTGTCTTTCCCCATATGGTCGTCCCCTTATATGTTGGAAGAGAAATGTCCATTGTGGCACTTGAAGAGGCCGTAAATTCTGAAAAACCACTAATCCTTTGTGCCCAGAAAGACCATAGTACAGAAAATCCAGATCGGGATACTGTTTATGATGTTGGGGTAGTTGCCAATGTTATCCAGTTTCTAAAACTGCCCGAAGGTACCATCAAGGTAATGGTTGAGGCATATAGCAGGGTTCAAATCACGGAATGGGTTGCAGAGAAAAATTTCATTGAAGTTAAAGTTGTGCCATATGCGGATATTTTTGATAAGCCAGCCAAGCTTAAAGTGTATTTGAAAACAGCCCGTGAGTCCTTCAAAAAATACGCCTCGGTGAAAAAAACGATTAGTACCGAATTAGTAACCCAGGTCACCAATGAGGAGGACCCGTCGAGATTTGCAGACCTGGTTGCAGGTGCACTCAACTCAGAAGTTTCAATCAAGCAGACCTTACTTGAAAATCAGAATATAACTAACCGCTTGAAAAATATTCTGGAAATTCTTGAAGCTGAAATTTCTCTTCTTGATTTCGAGTTGGATATCAAGACCAGGGTAAAGTCCAGAATGGAGAAAACCCATAGAGAGTATTTTTTGAATGAACAGATGAGGGCAATTCAGAAGGAGTTGGGTGAACAAGAAGAAACTTCTGAGATTGCCGATCTCGAAAAAAGAATAAGTGAAACAAAATTTTCTGATGAGGCACGAACCAAAGCATTGGGAGAATTGAAGAAAATAAAAGCTTCAAATTCCAATGGCCCCGAAGTCCAGGTTTCTCGCAATTATCTTGAATGGCTCCTCGAACTTCCCTGGGGAGTTCGAAAGAAAATACAAAGTAATATTCCCAAGGCTGAGAAAGTCTTGGATGAAGATCATTTCGGTTTGGAAAAGGTCAAGGAGAGAATTATTGAATTTATCGCTGTCCAGAAGCGAAAAGGTAATGTAGGTGGCTCGATTCTATGCCTTGTAGGCCCTCCCGGAGTTGGTAAAACTTCACTTGGCCAATCAGTAGCTAGGGCAACTGGAAGGGAATTCGTAAGGATTTCCTTGGGAGGCTTGAATGATGAAGGGGAGATTAGAGGTCACAGAAGAACCTATATCGGATCCATGCCAGGCCGAATTATCAAGTCCTTCCGTAAAAGGAAATCTGTAAATCCGCTGATTCTACTTGATGAAATTGATAAAATGGGTGCTGGTAGAGGTGATCCCGCAAGTGCCATGTTAGAAGTTCTTGATCCAGAACAAAATAGCAAGTTCCATGATAACTACCTTGATGTAGATTATGATCTTTCTGAGGTTATGTTTATTACAACTGCCAATTACCTGCATCACATTCCAGAACCTTTAAGAGACAGAATGGAAATTATCCAACTTGATGGTTATACGGAAGATGAAAAGCTTCAGATAGCTAAAAGACACCTTATTCCAGAATTAAAGGAGACCCAGGGAATAAAGCGGGGTGAATTCAAAATCAGTGATAGGGTGGTTGAGGAAATTATCAGAAAATATACCCGTGAAGCTGGCGTAAGAAATCTCAAACGTGAAATTGAAAAAGTCATGCGAAAATCCCTCACCAAGATTGTACGAGGAGATATAAAGAGCGTCAGTGTTAATCTAAAAAATATTGAGAGCTTTTTGGGACTGGAAAAATTCCGGTATGGCCTGGCAGAGGAGCGGGACAGTATTGGGGTGGCTACTGGTCTTGCCTGGACGCAATCAGGGGGAGATTTGTTGCTGATTGAATCAACGGTTGTACCTGGTAGTGGTAAAATGAACGCTACTGGGACCTTGGGTAAGGTCATGAAAGAATCCATTACCGCTGCCACTTCCTATGTCCAGTCCATTGCCCATCAAATCGGTGTCGAGCCTTCGAAATTTGAAAAAATAGATATCCACATCCACGTTCCAGAGGGCGCTACACCCAAGGAAGGACCCTCGGCTGGTGTTGGTATGGTAACTTCTATTGTTTCTGTATTAGCAGGGATACCTATCAGAAGGGATGTTGCCATGACTGGTGAGGTAACTCTCAGAGGAAGGGTTTTGCCGATAGGGGGATTAAAGGCCAAATTATTGGCTGCTGTCCGTGGTGGAATTAAAACCGTAATAATTCCCGCTGGCAACAAAAAGGACCTATATGAGATTTCGGCTGACATAAAAGCTCCCTTGGAAATCATCCCTGTCTCAAATGTTTTTGAAGTTCTAAAAATCGCTTTGACAGAAAAACCCAGACCTTTGGACAAAATCAAGATTGAAAGCTCTGAATCCAGTCACCAGGCGACCATAAACTGATTTTCGAATTCAGAATCATCATAACAGGGTGATTAGCTCAGTGGTAGAGTACTTCGTTCACACCGAAGGGGTCGGGAGTTCGACTCTCTCATCACCCACCAGATCAGAATATTGAAATTCGAAATAAATATTCCAAATGGTGAAGACCAATTTTTGTTGTAGACTAAATATTGGGTGATTAGCTCAGCGGTAGAGCACTTCGTTTACACCGAAGGGGTCGGGAGTTCGAGACTCTCATCACCCACCAATTTGTTTTACGTTCAATTCAGTTATAATTTTCTTTGAATTGGTATAGGTACTTGACAAAGGAGAAAGCCTGAATTATCAAAAGTTAGGAAGGAAATAAGCGGCTGTAGCTCAGTTTGGTTAGAGTGCTGGCCTGTCACGCCAGAGGTCGCGGGTTCGAGCCCCGTCAGCCGCGCCATTATTTTGTTCGAGTAATTACACTTGGGGAAAAGAACAGATGGTTAAATCTTTGAATCCCAGGTTTTGGTTACCGAATCCCTTCGAATTGCACTGGGCAGGGGTATATTTTTTTATAATAGTTGCCTGGGTTGCCCTGTTTCTTTTGGGTATTTCCCAATCCCCCCATTCATTCTCGTTGGCAGATTGGGATAGCGTTGCCGATGCATTCCTAAATTCCCATTACCATAATATTGATTTTATGTTTCTGTTTGGCATGTGGGGCATGATGTCCCTGGCCATGATGTTGCCTAGTTTTATTCCAACTTTACGAGTATACGAGGATTTAAGGTCTACCGGGTCGGGGTCGGAAGCAGGCTTCTGGGCACTTATATTAGGTTATATTACCGTCTGGGTAGTATATGCCTTGACCATGACTGTTATTCAGTTGTTACTCATTTCGCTGAATGTCCTTTCTGATTCCCTGGTAGGTTTAAATAGCTATCCCATTGTGATTTTGTTTTTCGTTGCCGGCATCTATCAATTTATGAACTTCAAGGACCGATGCCTGACCTATTGCCGTAATCCCTTGTTGATTTTTCTGGCAAGAGGTGAGGTGGGTCTGGTTAAGGAATTCATATCGGGAACCAGATTTGCCGCATGGTGTTTGGGGTGCTGCTTTTTTTTAATGTCTTTATGCCTAATTACTGGGTTGATGAATATTGCCTGGATGGGGCTATTGACAATAATTATAACCTTTGAAAAATTACCTGATTTGGGAAAATTTGTGTCAAAACCATTAGGTATTGTATTGATGGCAACTTCCCTGCTAATTTACATTTTTAATTAACAAACTGAGATCAAAATGACCAAGGCCGTACCAAGAGACCGATTAAAGGTTGCAAAAAGATTAGACAATCGTCATCCGAGCGCGGAGAAATCCGACCAAGGATTGATTTCCTGGGCAATCAAAGGGGAATTAATTCTGAATTGTAACTGCACTGTATTTTGCCCCTGTGTCATTAGTTTGGGTAAACATGCCCCAACCGAGGGTTATTGTCAGGCATGGGCAGGTATTAGGATTGATGAAGGGAATTATGGTGAGGAATCGCTTGCCGGTTTGAATGTTGGTTTAGTGCTCGAAATCCCTGGCCTGATGGCCCGAGGCAATTGGAAAGCTGCCGCATTTATTGATGATAACGCTTCTCATAAGGCCTACCACGGCTTGATACAAATATTTACCGGTAAGGCAAAGGGCACAACTGGGTTGTTTAAAAATCTAGTGAGTGAATTTCTGGGAGCTGAAAGAGCTGAAGTTTCCTTTGTAACTGAAGGCAAGACCCGGAAGCTCAAGGTTGGCAAGAAGATTGATGGCGAGGTATTTCCTGTGAAGGGAAAGGACCCGAGCCAAGACATCGTTGCTGTCAATACAAACTATTGGATGGGCAGTGATATTACCGTGGCGACCGCCAGCAAGGGAAGAGTTCGGGCATTTGGGAGAGTATGGGATTTTGATGGACGATCAGCTGAAATCTGTTCTATCAATTGGCACGGTCCGGAGAGATAGAGGTAGCCATGTTTGAGGCAGCAATTTTTCCTACGATAAGGGTCAGAAAAACACCCTTTTGGGACCGGGTGGTCGAAGCCGGAGTTAAAACCTGTTCGGTTTATAATCGAATGCTCCTACCAGTTAGGTTTGAGACGGCGGATATTGATTATTTTCATCTTAAGGAACATGTCCAGTTGTGGGATGTTTCCTGTGAAAGGCAGGTCGAGGTTGTTGGTCCGGATGCTACTAAACTGATTGAACTGCTTTCACCTAGGCCGGTAGACAATCTGAGGGTTGGAAAGTGTCTTTATTTTCCAGTAGTGGATCAATTTGGTGGAATGTTGAATGATCCACTTCTGATGAAATTGTCAGAAACCAGATATTGGATATCCATCGCTGATAGTGACTATCTTCTTTGGGTTTTGGCCCTAACCGCTGCATTTAACTTCAATGTCAGGGTTTTTGAACCTGATGTTTCACCCCTTGGTGTTCAGGGTCCAAAATCCGATGAGCTAATGACCAGGGTTTTTGGCCCCAGTATTGTTGACCTTAAATTCTTTGATTTCACAACATTGGAATTCGGGGGAAAAGAGCATTATGTCTCACGTTCAGGCTATTCCAAACAAGGTGGTTTTGAGATTTATGTTGAGGGGTTTGCCAATGGGATACCACTTTGGGATGCTCTGATGACGGCAGGGGAGGATCTTTCGGTCAGGGCCGGTGGCCCGAATTACCCCGAGAGGGTAGAAGCTGGCTTACTATCCTATGGTTCTGATATGACCATAGCCAACAATCCCTATGAGAGTGGTCTTGGTAAATATTGTGATATCTATTCTACCCCAAAATGCCTGGGCTATGAAGCTTTGAAGCGAGTGGTTGAGGAAGGATGGGATCGAGAAATCAGATCTCTTGCCGTAGAAGGTGATAAAGTACCTCTTTGTCATGTGCCATGGGAAGTTACCGTAGATGGTAAATTTGCTGGCAAGTTAACCTCTGTGACCTGGTCGCCAGGGCTTGAAACAAATGTTGCCATTGGAATGATTGAAAAAGAGTTCTGGCATCCAGATACTGAGGTGTTGGTTCATGCACCCGATTATCCAAGAAAAGCAAGAGTTAGAGAAAAATTTTTCATTTAATTTAAAGGAAAAGTATCATGGGATTTTTAGCCCTGGTTGTTGATAAAAACGATGATGGAAAGACTTCTAGTTCCATCAAGGAATTAAATACTACAGACCTTCCTGAAGGTGATGTAACGGTTAAGGTAGATTACTCTACCCTGAATTATAAAGACGGGCTTTGTCTGGGATCAGGAGGTGGATTAGTTCGGAACTATCCCCATGTTCCCGGCATTGATTTTGCTGGAACCGTTCTGGAATCACAATCGGATGATTTCAGTACGGGTGATAAGGTTGTATTGACCGGATGGCGAGTTGGTGAAGCCTGGTGGGGAGGCTATTCCCAAGTTGCACGGGTAAAATCGGAATGGCTGGTTAAATTACCAGAAGGCATGAGCACCAAAACTGCCATGGTTGTTGGTACTGCTGGGCTTACTGCCATGCTGGCAATTGATGCTCTGGAAAACCAGGGAATACAAAAGGATAATGGACCTGTCCTGGTAACCGGTGCAACAGGTGGTGTTGGGTCAATAGCAACCTTGTTGCTTTCCCAAATGGGTTATCAAGTAGCAGGTGTCACAGGGAAAAGTGATTCTGAGGGATATCTCAAGGAGTTGGGAGCAGGTCAGATAATTCCTCGTGATGAAATTGCCGAAGTTACCAAACGACCCTTGGAAAAGGAACTTTGGGCTGGGTGTGTTGATACCGTAGGCGGGGCCATGTTGGCCAGATTGTTGGGGCAAATGAAATATGGAGCATCAGTTGCTGCCGTTGGCTTAGCTGGTGGTGCCCAATTACCTGCTACAGTTATTCCCTTTCTTTTGCGCGGCGTTAATCTTTTGGGAATTGACAGTGTTATGAAACCAATTGAAGATCGAAATAGAGCTTGGTCAAAGATTAATCAGTTTCTTGATCTGAATAAACTGGCAACGGTAACCGAAGTTAAGACTCTTGCCGATCTTCCTGATCTCGGAAGAGCAATTCTCAAGGGTGAAGTAAGAGGCAGAATAGTTATTGATGTCAATGGCTAAGCACCTGATCACCTGAAAAAAATCTAAGAATTTGACGAATCAATCCTTTTGACAGAAAAAAATAATGTCCAGAATTACTCACCAGAAAATATCCATTGATAAATCTTTCACGGATTTTATTGAAACTGAGGCACTTCCAGGGACTGGAATATCAAAAGACACATTTTGGGATGGCTTGGCTGACCTGATTGAAGAATTTGATGGCAAGAACAAGGAACTTGTCTCGCATAGAGATAAGTTGCAAGTTCAGATCGATGAATTTCATACCAAGAAAGGTAACCAGGATTTAGACAAGGAGGAGTATCACAATTTCCTAAAAGAGATTGGATATTTGGTTAAAGAGGGACCAGATTTCAAAATCACTACAACCAATATAGATCTGGAAATTGCTACTATCCCTGGGCCACAATTGGTTGTACCCATTACCAACGCCAGATTTGCGATCAATGCCATTAATGCCCGCTGGAATTCCCTTTACGATGCCCTGTATGGAACCAATGTTTTGGGGTCTCCATCTGGAAAGGGATTTGACCTTGAACACGCTAGGAAAGTTATCAACTGGGCCAAAGAATTTCTTGACGATATCTTCCCTCTAGCAGAGGGTAGCCACAAGAATGCCCTAGGTTATTCCATAGTTGACAAAAAATTGATGATCCAGTTACCAGCCGGAAAAACCGAATTAAACGATTCTTCCCAGTTTGTTGGTTACACCGGCGAAATTTCAGGGCCTGAAAGGGTAGTTCTTAAGAAGAATGGTATTCATCTGATAATGGTTTTTGACCGGACCAATGTCCTTGGGAAAACTGACCAAGCCGGGTTGGCTAATATTGTTTTGGAATCCGCCATTACAACCATCCTTGATTGTGAAGATTCAGTAGCCGTGGTGGATGTTGAGGATAAAATCCTCGCCTATGAAAATTGGCTGGGGATTATGAAGGGAAATCTGGTAGCCAAGTTTCAGAAGGGGGGAGAAAATATAACTCGGGTAATCAAGGGGGATAAGGAATTCATAGCTCCCAAGGGGGAAAAGTTTGCCCTCAAGGGACAGGCATTGTTGCTGATCAGAAACTCTGCCTCTCATATTTATACAGACATAGTTACTGACTTAAATGGCAATCCAGTCAGTGAAACCATTCTTGATGCCCTTTGCACAAGCATGATTGCTTTACATGACTTGAAGGGAACAAAAAGTAATTCCAGTGCCGGGTCAATTTATATCGTTAAGCCCAAAATGCATGGTCCTGCTGAAGTTGCCATTGCCGATCAGCTATTTTCACGGGTTGAGGAAATCCTTGGCCTGGAGCAAAACACAATAAAAATCGGCATAATGGACGAGGAAAGAAGGACAACGGTTAATTTAAAGGAATGTATCAGGGCATCAAAATACAGGGTTGCATTTATCAATACCGGATTTTTGGACCGAACCGGCGATGAAATTCATACGTCCTTCAAAATGGGACCTTTCTTGCCAAAGTTGGAAATAAAACAGGCCCCATGGTTGAATGCCTACGAAAACTGGAATGTAGACGTGGGTTTGCAATGTGGGTTGATGGGCAAAAGCCAGATTGGCAAGGGAATGTGGGCCATGCCTGATTTAATGAAGGAAATGCTTGCACAAAAGATTGAACATCCTTTGGCTGGTGCCAATACAGCCTGGGTTCCAAGTCCCACGGCAGCTACACTGCACGCTACCCACTATTTTACGGTTGATGTCAAACAGGTCCAGGAAGAATTAGTAGATGCAGGCCCCCGGGCTAGGCTGGATACAATCCTGCAGATACCCATTGCTAAGGAAGAAAATTGGTCAGAAGAAGAAATTCTTAATGAGATCAGGAACAATTTGCAAGGCATCCTTGGGTATGTTGTGAGATGGGTGGATCAAGGCATTGGTTGTTCTAAAATTCCAGATATAAACAATGTTGGTCTTATGGAGGATAGGGCCACCTGCCGCATATCATCCCAGCATGTGGCCAATTGGCTGTTTCATGGAATTGTCGACAAGGAAACCGTTATAAATACTATGAAGGAGATGGCCAGGATTGTTGACGGACAGAACAGTGGAGACCCAAACTACCAACCCATGGCACCAGGGTTTGAGGGAAAAGCTTTCCAAGCGGCGTGTGATTTGGTATTTCAGGGAGATAACCAATCTTCAGGATACACTGAATTCATACTTCACCAAAGAAGGCTGGAAAGAAAAGCTCAAGGATAAATTTCTATCTGATAACTTATTCAGGGTAAGTTTCAACAATTGCCCCTCCCAATTCAACAATGGAGGGTATTGCCAATGAATTATTTTTGATCTGGCAAAATTACAGAATAGAGATTAGGTGGGATTGGGTAATTCCTCATTTGCCTACTTTGGTCCAGAGATTTTCTCGTAAGGAAATATCGCAAGATATATCTGGTTTTATAAATTTTTGAATTGTGTATAGTGGGCTTTTTTAAGTCGATAGTAAGGTTGTGACTAAGGTCAAACCTTACTTGTTTTTATAGTAAATTAGGAAAAATTATGATCAAATTTGACTTTGTTGGACGAAAATTCTTCCAACTTGTTGTCCTTGCCATTTTTACAACAGGGGCTTCAATATCAGCATTACAAGCTGAAGAGTTAGATCTTTCCGGGGAAACTGTAGAATTTATAATTCCTTTTTCTGAAACCGGTGGATCTGCAAAATGGGCAAATTTTTATGCCCCTTTGCTTAGCGAAGCCCTTCCTGGCCAACCCACTGTGGTCGTTAAATTCATGCCAGGTGCAGGTTCAACGAAAGGTGCCAATTGGTTCCAAGAGCAAACCTATGAAGATACCGAGGGTACGTTGATATTTGGTTCCTCAGGCTCCACTCAATTCCCTTATCTGTTGGGTGACCCCAGAGTAAAGTACGAATATGCGGATTGGAATGTTGTCCTGGCTTCCGGAACAGGTGGAGTTGCTTATCTCCCGCCAGATCTGGCTGAAATGATGAATGGAATGGATGCTTCTGGATTGACCGGTACCGATTTCATCTGGGGTAGTCAGGGTGCTACAAGGCTGGACCTTGTTCCTTTGCTTGCCTGGAAAATGCTTGGGATGTCCGTTGAACCGGTATTTGGTATCAAGGGTCGGGGCGATGGACGACTTATGTTTGAAAGAGGCGAAGCGAATATTGATTATCAAACCTCTTCGGCATACCTGAACAGTGTCGTACCATTAGTTGAAAATGGCCAGGCAGTTCCCATGATGACCTGGGGAGCCTTGGACGAAAATGGTAATGTTGTTAGAGATCCAACATTCCCGGATATACCTTCATTCAAGGAAGTCTGTGATGCCACACCTGGTTGTGAAACCAGTGGTGAAGCTTGGGATGCATGGAAAGCATTTTTCATTGCTGGTTTCCCTGCCCAGAAAATGGTATTTTTACCCAAGGGCGCTTCTCAGGGAGCAATAGATACCTATTCCAAGGCCTTTGACGCGGTAATTGCACGTCCCGATTTTCCAGAAATCTCTGCAGCCAGATTAGGGATTTATCCACAAATGACAGGTTCTCTCGCTGCGGCCAGTTTGGAACTGGGAACACAGGTTAATCCTGCTGCCAAAGCCTTTGTTATTAATTGGTTGGCCGAAGATTACGGTGTGACTTTAGACAACTAAAATAATTTATTCCCCGGGACTTGTTCCGGGGAATTTTTTCCAAATAAAACTATGGAAATCCTCTCTACGGCTTTTGTTGCTTTAGATGAAGCCATTTTGCTGGTTCTTCATCCACAACAACTACTCTATCTGTTTATTGGAGTGGTTTTAGGCCTTTCTGTCGGAGTTTTCCCAGGCCTAGGTGGGATTGCCGGGCTTTCCCTTGTTCTTCCCTTTATGTACGGAATGGAACCTGTATCGGGTTTGGCCCTGATGGTAGGTTTAATTGCCGTTGTACCAACTTCGGATACGTTCGCAAGCGTATTGATGGGTATACCGGGGTCTTCAGCAAGTCAGGCTACCGTCTTGGATGGATTTCCCTTAGCCAAGAAAGGTGAAGCGGCGAGAGCCTTGTCCGCAGCATTCGTATCCTCCCTGTTCGGAGGGTTGGTCGGGGCTACAGTTCTTACCTTTTTTATTTTAATAGCCCGACCCATAGTTCTGGCTTTTGGTACACCAGAAATGCTCATGATAACCCTATTGGGATTGTCCATGGTTGCCATACTCGCTGGCCGAGTGGCTTTGAAAGGGCTGGCAGCAGCTTGCCTTGGGCTGTTGATCGGAACAATTGGCGAAGCCGGTGCTGGTGGTTCTCTGCGGATGGCGACCTACGATATCCCCTATTTAACTGATGGTATTAAGCTTGTTATTGTAGGATTGGGTATTTTTGCCATCCCAGAGATTGTTTCCTTGCTTCGGCAGGATAGATCTATTTCTGAAAAATCTACCTTGGGAGCAGGGTGGCTAACAGGTGTAACCGACTGGTGGAAAAATATCTGGTTGAGCATTCGATGTTCAGTGATTGGGGTGATTGTGGGGGTCATTCCTGGCTTGGGAGGTTCGGTTGTCGACTGGATTGCATATGGTCATGCCGTTCAGACCACCAAGGATAAATCAGCTTTTGGATCTGGTGAAATCCGTGGTGTCATTGGGCCAGAAAGTTCCAATAATGCCAAGGAAGGGGGAGGGCTTGTTCCAACCCTGATATTTGGGATTCCTGGATCAGGTTCGATGGCTATTTTTATTGGAGGATTAGCTCTTCTTGGATTTGATGCAGGTCCGCAGCTGATCCAGAATGAATTAAGTGTAACCTACACCATCGTATGGTCCCTGGCCCTGGCAAATGTATTTGGAGCGGGTCTCTGTATCGTACTTTCAGGGGGCATTGCCAAACTAACAACAATCCGCTTTGCCTTATTGGCACCCTTCCTCTTTATGATGATATCCTTCGCAGCCTTTCAATCCAGGCAATCTCTGGGTGACTTGATTGCCTTGATATCCATTGGGGTCCTGGGAATTTTCCTTAAGCGATTTGATTGGTCCAGGCCAGCATTTCTGATTGGTTATGTTTTATCATCACAAGCTGAAAACTATTCAAACAATGCCCACCAGATTGCCAGTTTCAAATTCAGGCGTAGTTTGGAACAAGGTTTTGAATATATTGCGTCACCGATCGTGTTGGTTCTCCTGGCGATTACCATCATCTCGGTAATTATCGGAATTAGACAGGCCAAGGAGATCTTTTCTGAAGGGGAATTGAGTACAGGCAAAAAAAGGGCTCCAATGATTTTCCTGCTGGTTCTGTTGGCCTATACAACAGTAGCCTTGATCAATGCTTCCCTAATTGATCTTACCTCTGACAAAATTTTCCCAGTTACCATTTCAGTGGTAGGAATTATCGCATTAGTGATATTATTGGTACAAATGATGACATCACCTGAGGGTGATATCCTGTTTGCTGATAATGAAACGGGTAAGGAAAGTTTGGAAGCACCATACGGACTTTGGGGAACCCTTGGCTGGTTCGGCCTTCTACTCCTGCTAACTTCACTACTTGGCTTTATCCTTGCCTTGGGAGTTTTTCTGCTTGCCTTTTTCCGAGTTAGGGCCAAGTTGCCTTGGGTACAGGTAGGCTCATATACTGCCTTGGGTTTGTTATTTATGTGTTCCTTTGCTTATATCCTGAACCGGGATTTCCCGCCCGGGTTATTACAGGAATTTTTTAGATTGCCTTGGCCTCTGACATGAAACAAAAAAGTATTCCATTTATGCTATTCCGAGGGGGCACATCACGTGGCCCTTATTTCAGAAGTGAAGACTTACCTACAGACAGGGACCGACTATCCGAAATTCTGATTTCCGTGATCGGTGCCGGAAATATTCGAAATATTAATGGTCTTGGCGGCGGAAGTTCTGTCTCGACCAAAGTTGCAATTCTAAGCAAATCCTCTGAACCTGAAGCTGATGTTGAGTATTTGTTTGCCCAGGTGGGGGTGGATAAAAAACTGGTGGATTATGGTCCAACCTGTGGCAATATTCTGGTCGGAGTTGGCCCAGCAGCCCTGGAGATGGGTTTGGTACCGATTACCGGAGATCAAACCAAGGTCAAGATAAGGGCTACCAATACCAATGCCTTGGTGGAGGCTATAGTGGAAACCCCTGGTGGGGCCGTAAACTATGAAGGTGATTTAGCCATTGATGGTGTGCCTGGAACGGCTGCACCGATAGCATTGAACTTTCTAAATACAGTTGGGTCCATCACTGGTAAAATGTTTCCAACTGGCAACAAGGTAGATGATATTCAAGGAATACCTGTAACCTGTATTGATGTTGCCATGCCAATGATGATAGCCAAGGCAGAAGAT
The DNA here is from genome assembly GCA_963668325.1 of Paracoccaceae bacterium. Lineage (GTDB taxonomy): Bacteria > Pseudomonadota > Alphaproteobacteria > Rhodobacterales > Rhodobacteraceae > MPNP01. The sequence continues at coordinate 2,690,752 of OY764222.1, read as the reverse complement.
TTCGGAATTACAGGTTACGAAACTTCCCAGGATTTGGACAAGAATCGGGAACTATTTACAAGAATGGAAACCGTAAGAATTGAAGCTGGCCAAAGGATGGGGCTTGGAGATGTCAGCGAAAAGGTAACGCCCAAAATTGGCTTAGTAACAAAAGCTAGGAACAAAGGTCATTTTTCGGCCAGGTACTTTATGCCTTGGAATGCTCATCCATCAATGGCAATTACCGGTTCTCAGTGCCTGTCTGCCTGTTTTCTTGCTGCTGGAACTGTAACTGACGATTTTGCCTCGAGACAAGAGAATTCTCCCTTGGAGATGGTAATTGAACACCCAAGTGGTGAAATCAAGATAATGGTTGCCTTTGACTATGAGGATGGTAAATTAAACTTCCATTCTGCTGGCGTGGTTAGAACTGCTCGAATGATTGCCGAGGGAAAAGTTTTTGTTCCACGGTCGCTTTATGTTTAATAAGTTCTAATCTCTTTTTATTAGATTTTTTAACTTAATGATTTACGCCAACCTAGCAGCTTCAATCGGGAATACCCCTCTCATAAAACTTAACCAGGTATCCGAGGAAACCGGTTGTACAATATTGGGGAAGGCGGAATTCCTAAATCCTGGGCAATCCGTCAAGGATAGGGCTGCTCTAGCCATAATTCGCGATGCTGAAAAATCCGGCAAGTTAAAACAAGGCGGAACAATTGTTGAAGGAACAGCCGGGAATACTGGTATCGGGTTGTCTCTGGTTGGTGCTTCCCTTGGCTATAAGTCGGTAATTGTGATTCCGGAAACACAGACCCAAGAAAAAAAGGATATGTTGCTATTGGCAGGAGCTGTTCTTGTCCAGGTTCCAGCCGTACCTTACCGTGATCCAAATAATTATGTGAAATACTCACAAAGGCTTGCCATAGAATTGGACAAGACAGAAGAGAATGGAGCTGTTTGGGCTAATCAGTTTGATAATATAGCCAATAAAAATGGACATTATTTGACCACTGCCCCGGAAATTTGGCACCAAACGAAAGGGAAGGTTGATGGTTTTATCTGTGCTGTAGGCACGGGTGGTACCTTGGCCGGGGTTGCTGATGGCCTAAGGGAAAGAAAACCTGAAGTAAAAATCGGTTTGGCTGATCCCTTGGGAGCGGCCTTGTATAATTATTATGCTCATGGTGAACTTAAGGCAGAGGGCACTTCCATAACCGAAGGGATCGGACAGGGAAGAATAACTAGAAATTTGGAAGGTTTGAAGATAGATTATCCATATCAGATAGAGGATAGTGAGGCCTTAAAAGTTGTATTCGATCTTCTATCCCGTGAAGGATTATGTCTGGGCGGAAGTTCTGGTATAAATGTTGCCGGGGCGGTTAGAATGGCGAAGGATATGGGTCCAGGGCATACGATTGTAACAGTTCTTTGTGATTATGGATCAAGATACCAATCAAAAATGTTCAACAAGGGATTTCTTCAATCCAAAAAACTTCCAGTACCTACTTGGATGCAAGGTCAGCCATCACCTATTCCGACAGTATTCGAGTAAAGGAATGATGATCAAATTTTTTCCAGCAAAGATTCTTGCTCTCTCTTTGCTGATAACTTGCTTACTGGGAAGTTGGGCTCAAAGCCTTAGCGCGCAGGAAGATATTTCATTTGACATCGAATCATGGCTTAAATTTTCGTCAAGGGCCGAAAGAGTCGTTGCCAATCAAGCAGCCTCTGATGAAGCCTTCCTTGATCTCCAGACACAACTGGTCAATTGGCAAAATCTGGCGCAATCACAATTTCAGCCAACCCAGGCTGAGATCGCACGTATTATGGGAAGAATAGAGGCTCTTAAAGGTTCCAACCAAGAAACTTCAGGAGAACAAACTGGCTTAGACCGGTTATTTGAGGAATTGAACACCAATTTACGGGAAGCCGAAATTCGTTTCGGTTTAATCAAGGATGTTCAGCAAGAAACCGAAGCTTTGATAGAAGAAATCAATCAAATTCTTTCCACCAGAAGCAGTGAAAGATTTTATTCTGTTGGGCCTTCGCCACTGAATCCCGTGAATTGGCAAAGCACTTTCGTATTTTTTGGCAGCTTCTTTAGTGATGTATTTGAAAACCTATCGGTATCTTTGGGAAGCCAAGCACAGAGAACCCAAGCATGGCAAAACATTGGGGTAACCTTGTTGTTCCTGGCCGTCAGCATATTCATAATGTTTTTTGGCCGGAGGGTGGTAAACAAAACCATATTACCCTTGCTTGATCATAACGACCCTAGAACCAAGCCTTTTCTCGAGAGTTTTATATCAGTTTTCAATAAATTGATATTGCCGCTTCTAAGTCTTTACTTTCTTTATCAGGCAATAATTTCCACCAGCTTTGTTTTTTCCAAAAGTTTGATTCTAATTGAAGCCCTGCTTTCCTTGGGTGTGGTCGTTCTGGGTGTGTCTTGGCTAGCCAAGGAAGTTTACTTGTTGGCCATATCAAAATCTCCTGATCAGAAACCGCTTGCCTGGCAAGGGGAGGTCTATCGGTTATCTCTATTTGTTGGCTGGATTTTGGGACTAGATGTTTTTTTCAACGAATTTGTCAACTTTCAAGGCAGTCTACCCGAAGTAGATGCGATTCTCAGTTATATTGTAATCATACTAGGTGGTGTTCTTTTGTTCAGGGTCGCCAGGGTATTACTTAAAAATTTGCCCAAATCCGCTTCTACGGATGAAAAGAGATCCTTCTTGAATTTTCAAATTTCCTTATTGGCTAGAGTTTCAATAGTCGTTGCAATACTTGCCATTGGGTTTGGTACAGCGGGATTTACCGTCGGGGCAAACACAATATTAATGGCCACCCTGGCTACTTTACTGATTGTCGCCGGGTATTGGCTAACCATGAACGTGTTCATAAAGTTCTATTTTGCTCTTTGCCAAATCACCCGTAGTGAAATTTTACAAAGCTGGAGCGGGCCTTTCATAATTCTAATTGGGTTAATTGACACTATAGCTTTCTCAATACTGCTGTTATTTGCTTGGGGCTATACCCAGGAAGAGATAGCTTTTTTCTGGAACAGTGCAGTTCAAGGTATCGAAGTTGGCGGACAACTGATTTCACTGGAGATCGTTTGGATTTTCCTTGTGGTTCTTGTTATTGGTTATTTGCTCACTCGTATCGGTAGAGTTGTCCTTAACCAATATGTCTTACCCTATACCAAAATGGATCAGGGCTTAAAGTCATCTGTCCTGAAAATTGTCAGCTACCTTGGTTTGGGAATTACCCTCTTGTTAGCTATTTCCTTCGCAGGAATTGACTTAACAAATCTTGCCCTGGTGGTCGGTGCATTGTCAGTGGGTATCGGATTTGGTTTGCAGGAGGTGGTTTCCAATTTCATTTCCGGTCTAATTCTCCTTTTCGAACGCCCTATCAAAGAGGGAGATTGGATTGAAGTTGGCTCAACTTCGGGTACCGTTCGTAAAATTTCAGTCAGGTCTACAACAATTGAAACTTTTGATCGGGCCGAGGTTGTAGTTCCGAATAAGGATTTAATGGCTCAGGCAGTCAAAAACTGGACCTTGGGAACAAGAGTTGGTAGAATTATTATTCCAGTGGGTGTCGCTTATGGTTCTGATGTAAGTAAGGTTCAGGAAATCCTGCTACAGATAGCCAATGAACATCCGGCAGTTTCGGATGATCCTCTTCCCAGTGTAGCCTTTATGCGATTTGGAGCTGATGCCCTTGAATTTGATATTCGAGCTATTCTAACGGACGTTAACTTCATGATCAGTGCCAGGTCGGAGATAAATTTCACCATTGCCAAGCGGTTTGAGGAGGAAGGTATCGAGATACCCTTCTCCCAAAGGGATATTTGGCTAAGAAACGATCATATAAACATCAAAACCAGTACTTAAATTTGAGAAAGTAAAAAGTGGAAAAAGTTTACCTGACAGATCCATATAAAAAGGAAATTGAAGCCCGAATCGTTGGTAAAGGTCCAAATGGGGGTTTCGTATTTGATAAAACCATATTTTATCCAACTAGTGGAGGGCAACCCAACGATTTGGGATATATCAGCTGGAATGATAACGATTTTGCAGTAGCTGATGTCAGAAAATTTGATCTAGATGGGATTGAGGTAATTCTGGCAGAAAACTCACCACTACCGAATGAAGGAGATTTGGTACGTCAAAAAATCGACTGGGACCGAAGGTACAGGCATATGAAAATTCATACCTCCCTTCATTTGCTTTCTGTTGTCATACCATTACCCGTAACGGGTGGCTCTATTTCAACCTTAAAAGGAAGACTCGATTTTGACATGCCTGATCCTCTGGAGAATAAGGAAGAGGTAGAAAATCAACTTAAAGAATTGGTTTCCCAGGACTTGCCAGTTACCTTTGAGTGGATTAGTTCAGAAGAGTTGGCTCGAAAACCGGAATTGGTCAAGACCATGTCAGTAAAACCACCTATGGGTACGGGTGAGGTGCGACTGGTACGCATTGGATCCTCCGCAGTTCCTATTGACTTGCAACCATGTGGTGGAACACATCTGGCCTCCACGGCTGAAATTGGCAAAGTCAGATTGGGTAAGATTGAAAAAAAAGGGCGGAATAACCGTCGGGTAAATTTATTTGTTGATTAATCCCATTGGAATTAAATCCAATAAATCTCATATAGTATTCTTAATTTCATATCTCAAAGTAGGGAGTTAACTAACCATGGGACTTAGAATTAACGACACAGCTCCAGATTTTACAATTGAAACCACAGAAGGTGAGATAAATTTCCATGAATGGATCGGCGATGGGTACGCTGTATTGTTTTCCCATCCCAAGGACTTTACCCCTGTTTGTACTACCGAATTGGGGGTCATGGCTGGGATGGAAGAGGAATTTGCCAAACGCAAGGCAAAAATTTTAGGCATCTCAGTTGATCCGGTAGAAGATCACCATCGGTGGAAATCAGATATCGAAACCGTTTCTGGAAATAAAGTTTCGTACCCGATGATTGGGGACAAAGAATTAAAGGTAGCAAAATTATATGATATGCTGCCAGCTTCTGAGGGATCGTCATCCGAAGGACGTACGCCAGCTGATAACGCTACGGTCAGATCAGTGTTTATCATTGGACCGGATAAGAAGATCAAGCTATCGCTCACATATCCAATGACAACCGGCAGGAATTTTGATGAGATCCTGCGTGCCCTTGATTCTATCCAGCTAACGGTCAATCACCAGGTTGCAACACCCGCAAACTGGAAACAGGGTGAAGATGTGATTATTACACCAGCCGTATCCAACGAGGATGCCAAGGAGCGTTTTGGTGAATATGAGACTGTCCTGCCATATTTGCGAAAGACCAAGCAGCCCAACTAGATTCAAAAAGGTATTATTTGGGATTTCTCGGAAATCCCAAAGTACTTGATAACTAATGAAGAATTAATTCCTTTCCCCTAGAGTGGTTGACTAGTTGGAAAACTTAATTGTTTGATCTGTAAATCTTCGAAACTTCATCAAGGTAGCTGTACTCCGACCGGGCCGCATGTAGCGTCGATCTGGAGATATTAGCTAGTGTCTGCCCGAGAATGATTTAATTGTTCCCAAACCCCTTGCAATAGGGGTTTTGATATGCGAATCTTCTTTCAAGATCAGTTCTAAAATATGTTTTTTCCCAAAATAAGGCCTGATCTTATCCAAAAGTAACACTTCTTCGAGCGATGAGACAATGCGACATACGATCAAACCACTCCGCGAACTTGGTGACATTGACATAGCAAATATTAATCTGGATTACAAATCGAGAGATGACACCCCAGCCATCTTGATCGGTCTTCAACATCTTTATACTGACCAGTCTCTGCGGGAACGACTTTTTACTCTCCTGGAGGAAGGATTGGTTACCAATGCCAATCACAAGTTGGGCCGGCCGGGGATGGATTTGTGGCAGATTCTGGTTATGGGAGTAGTGATGCAGGGACTGGGTTGTGATTTTGACCGTCTGCAGGATTTGGTCAATCACCATAGTGCTGTTCGCCAGTTTCTTGGTCATGCTGACATCTGGGATAAAACCACTTATTCCCACCAGACGATTGTTGATAATGTCACCCTGTTGACGCCAGAGTTATTGGCCGCGGTTGGCAAGCTGATTGTCGATAGTGGTCACAAAGTGTCAAAAAAAAAGCTTGGCGCAACGTTGCACGGGCGGTGTGATTCCTTTGTCGTGGAAACGGATGTTCATTATCCGACTGATGTCAATCTGTTATGGGATGCGATGCGTTGTCTTCTTCGTGAGATTGGTCATGAGGCCAGCGCTTCTGATCTTGGTGGGTGGCGTCAATGGAAACATTTGAGGGCTTCGGTCAAGCAGAAGTTTCATGCGGTGCGAAAGACCAGGCGAGCCAGTGTGGATGATGTCAAGGCTTATCTTGGCCAGTGTGATGATCTTGTCGCCAGGGCCGAAGAGACTTTGGTCGCGTTGCGTGCTGTGGGTGTAACCAAAGACAAGGTCTTAGTGGCCATTGCCAATTATCTTCGTCATGCCCACCGTCAGATTGATCAGATTGGCCGTCGCTTGCTGCAGGGCGAAACGATACCCACCGCTGAAAAGGTCTATTCAATTTTTGAGGAGCACACCCGCTGGATCTCCAAAGGCAAGGCCGGGGTTCCGGTTGAATTAGGTGTACCGGTCTGCGTCCTGGAAGATGATTGTGGTTTTATCCTGCATCACCGGATCATGTGGAAAGGGAGTGATGTTGATCATGCCCAACCAATGGTTGAGGAAACCCAGTTCCTTTTCCCGTCCCTTCGGGCTTGCAGTTTTGACCGTGGCTTTCACAGTCCGGCCAATCGGGTTCGTCTGGATGAACTTCTTGCGGAGAATGTTCTACCTCGGAAGGGTCGTTGGTCGAAGGCTGACCGGGAACGGGAAAGTGGGAGCAAGTTTGTTGCCATGCGGAAGAAACATCCGGGGATAGAATCGAAGATCAATGGCCTTGAGCATCATGGTCTGGCCCGTGTTCGCGCGTATGGAGCTGATGGGTTTGAGCGTGTGGTAGCCTTGTCAGTGGTTGCGTCCAATATTCATCATTTGGGTCGTTTGTTACGTAGGAAGAAGAAAGAGGATCTGAAAAGATTACTACTGCCGGACAAACGACCACGCCTGGCGGCCTGACGAAACCAACTGCAACAAAACCCAAATAATCGTCCCCAAAAAGACGGCCAGGGGAGGTCTGTCTTGAGTTGGGAAAGATCGGATAATTTGTGGAAAAAGTTGTTCAAAAAGTCGTTTTTTTGTGAAAAACCAAGCTCAAATCTGAAAATTTTTGTTTGGAAAATGAATCTGGGAAAATGTATTTATGGCAATTTGCCAAAAATCAGGTATTTTCTGGGCAGACACTAGCTAGTATTAACTCTGGTCTTTCATATGAAGCTCGTGCGAGTTCAGTTCCTTCAGGATCATGGATCGCACTTTCCCCAACAAAATGCAAATGATTTTCACTGCCGATACGATTGGCATAGGCAATGTAGACCTGGTTTTCGATTGCGCGTGTAGGAACCAAGCACCGGTTAATGTGTACATAAGGCTCCATGTTTGATGTTGGAACGGCAATCAGATCAGCTCCATTACGGGCGCACTCACTTGCGAGTTCTGGAAATTCGACGTCAAAACAGATAAGAATAGCAATTCTGATGCCTTGATAGACCGTCAGGACGGGTTCGCTTCCTGGCACAAACACAGAGCGTTCCCAATCGCCGAAGAGAGCCCTTTTGCGGTAGTTGGCAAGAATTTCCCCATTTGAACCGATCAGTATTGCGGAATTATAAGTATTGACCCCCATTGCTTCATAATATCCAACTAGAATGGCAGTGGCGTTTGACTTAGCAGTTATCTGCAGGGCGGATATCGTGTCTTGGTCAATCTTTCGTGCGATCAGATTGACCTCATTCTTGTTGAAGTATCCTGTAAGAAAACATTCTGGAAAGATAAGCAGGTCAACACCACGCCGCGAAGCACACGCCGTTTCCCTTGATATTATTGCCAGATTCGAGGCGATGTCACCGAGTATGCCAGAATCTTGCCAGATGCCTACTGTCAGCGATGAAAGTCCGGTTGAGGCCATGGCTAGTTGCTCCGGTGAGCACCAAGAAGACGCGGCAGATCGCCAAACCATGCCACTGCGCCGAAAACAGCGACGGCAATGAAGACAAACAAAACCGAGACAGAAGCCATGACAGGTGTGTATCCGTAACGAAGAGAGTTGAACACCTTGATTGGTAGGGTCTCGACTGAAAAGCCAGCAACCATGTAGGCAATGATGTACTCGTTCAAGCTGAGAACTGCAGCAAATGAAAAACCGGAGATTAGATAGGGACGGATTAGGGGAAAAACTATTGTCAGAAACACTGTCCGTTGATTTGCACCCATTGTTCGTGCGGCCTCAACAAGGGACCGATCTATTCCTTCGAGGCCGAGTGAAATTGTCACCAGTGGGAGTGCTACTAAAAATACCCCGTGTGAGACAACTGTTGTGAGTATATTACCATAAAAACCAATCGAAAGCCAGAAAACCAGAAAACCGAGTGCGGATATAACAGGCGGAAGCATGAAGGGAGCAATGCCCAATCCAAATAGGATACGTGTCAACACACTCCTACGAGACCATGCTAGATGCGCCAGCGGTAATGCGATGCACACTGCAAAAATGGATGCAAGAATGGCTATAGTTACCGAGTTCGCAAGGGCTGAGACCCAGTCATCCTCGGTGAAAAGTTCCACGTACCACCTGAAAGATATCCCTTCTGGTGGGAATAAAAGTCGCTTGGGTTGGTTAAGGGACACACCAGCAATTACCACAAGCGGTACGGATAAGAACAGTAGAACGGCTCCTACGAATGCCTTGTTAGCTAGGTTGGTCATTTGGAACCACCATTACGGTCAGCGCTGGCAGCAAGGGATAGACCCACAAGTGCAAGGGATACCAACAGAAGGAACATCGCCATAGAAGCGGCAAAGGGAATGTTGGACTGAAATATGGCCTGATCGGTGATGTGTACAGGCAAGGTCCAATGTCGGGGCCTGCCAAGTACTTGTGGAAGCAGGTAAGCACCGAGGGTAAACACGAATACAAGAATCAGTGCACCGGTGATAGTTCGACGCATGATTGGCAGGGTCACGCTTATAAAGGCTCGAACTGGGGATGCACCGGACATGCGAGCAGCCTCGGATAATTCTGGGTCAAGCCGCGATATTGATGGATATATCGTGAGAACTGCATAGGGGAATCCGAGATAGGCAAGCCCGAGCATTAACGCCACAATACCCGGCGTATAGGCCCGCGGGCCATTGGTCAGGCCAAGAAATGAAAACAGGTTTCCTATACCTGCCGTCTGAGAAAGTAGGGTAGACCATGCAAAACCAATAATGACCTCCGACAGTGACAGGACCGAAAGGATAAACACCAGAATGATCGACTGGGCTCCCCGATTCATCCGGCTTACGATATAGGTAAAGGGAAAGGCCACGACTACAACAATAAATGCTGCACCTGCTGCCAGTACGATGGAGACAATTAGGATTCCAGCAAAGAACGGGGTCAAAAAACGGATGTAGTTGTTGAGTACAAAAGAAGGCTCGAAGAAACCTCCTTCAACCCTCTCGAAGAAACTAACTGTTAACATGATCGCAAATGGGATAACGAAGAAGACCATCAGTACCACCGAAGGAACAAGTGCCTGGGGCCAAAAGGCTGTATTCTCTCGACGGGTACTCATAGCGGTGTCACCGTTGCACAACTAGTGTGGAAACTGATACCGACCCATTGTCCAATCTCAATAAGCGGTCGGTCCCTCGGCGTAGAGACTGACAAGATTGTCTGGTCATGCACGGCAACTGATATCTCAATGCTGGCGCCAAGATCACGGATAAATTCAACAACTCCTTTGAAATCATCTTCGTCACTATCGGGGTTGAGGGCTACATCTTCGGGTCGGATAGATAGAACACCTTCGGTACCGATGGATATACCGGATACACGCGCTAAGGGAATGGGGATACGGCAGTTGAATATCTCAATTGTACATTCGCTGACCCGGCGGCAATTGATGAAATTGCTCGTACCGATGAAACTAGCGACAAAAGCGTTTGCGGGATTGTGATAGATCTCAACCGGAGGTGCGGTCTGAAGAATACGTCCCTTATCCATTACTACGACCAGGTCAGCCATGGTCATGGCCTCGCGCTGGTCATGTGTCACTACGATGGTCGTGATTCCAAGTTTCTGCTGAAGGAGACGTAATTCGATCTGCATATGTTCCCGCAGCATGGTATCAAGCGCTGACAAAGGTTCATCAAGAAGGAAGAGAGTTGGCTCAATGGCAAGTGCACGGGCAATTGCTACACGCTGTCGTTGTCCTCCTGACAATTGATGAATCCGTCTATCCTGTACATCGGGAAGCTTAACGAGATCAAGTAGTTCATAGACTCGGTCCTTACATGCTGAGCGCGTAGATCCCCGAATTTTTAGAGGATAAGCGATATTCTCTTCAACAGTTAGATGAGGAAATAATGCGAGCGATTGAAATACCATCCCGAAGTCGCGATTGTGTGCTGAAATGTCTGACAAATCCACACCATCGAAAAGGATTCGACCGGCGGTTGGCACCTCAAGACCAGCAATTAGTCGTAAGAGTGTCGTCTTGCCACAACCGGACGGGCCAAGCAGGCAAACGAATTTTCCCTCCGGTATGGTAAAATCGACATCATCAATGGCAACCACGTTACCATACAACCTGGTGAGGCTCTCAGCACAGAGAGACGTCATTACTTCTCCGGGTACCTATGCGAGGGAGATATAACCCCTCTCTTCCGTGACAGGTTTGAATGAATTATCCAACGATCAATTCTGACCACTTCTGGTTGAGCCAGTCGCTACGGACACCGTAGATGTCGTAGCGGGGTAGAATCGGAGGTATGTCACTTGCAACAGCTGCAAACTCTTCATCGGAGAGATCCGTCAACTCGCTCCTGATTGTCGGAGCGGTTCCAACAAAGCGCGAAAGTTTCGACTGTATCGAAGGTTGGCACATATAGTCTATGAAAACATGAGCCTCCTCCAGCCGCTCTGATGCTTTCGAGACGCTCCAGGAACCAGAGTCCAGAACGCCGCCTTCCTCTGGGAAGGTGGATCGAACAGGCTTGCCTTCAGCGGCTGCTAGTCCAGTTACATCATGATAGTACTGACCCATCGGAATTTCACCAGTTTCCAATGCCTGCTGGAACTGTCCTTCGTCACGGTACCACAAACGTACATTCGGTTTGACTTCTGACAGTTTATCCATGACTTGAAAGATGCCCTCCTCTGTATTGAGAATTCCGGTGCCTCCGAACCATGTTTTGGCGGTTATTTCCAGCAGAAATGAGTTCGTCACAAGTGCCAATAATCCAAGTCTGTCTTTATTTTCTGGATCCCAAAGCGCTTTCCAACTTCCCGGTGCGTTGGGGTAAACGTCGGTATTGGTGACGAGGGTTATATACCATGATACAGCTCCGATTCCGCTGATGGCACCATCATCATAGCGATGTACAAAATGATCCGGTAGGTTGTTTGCGTTTGGCAGGTTAGCCTCTTCAAGCGGTGCCCAAAGGCCTATCAATGTATCACACTTGACTCTGCAGGCAGGTTTAGTTGTTAGAATCCTTGGTCAAGGCTGGTGTACCGACTGGTATCATCATGATTGTTGTTTTTTTCTAATTATTTCACCTTGGATTTCTTACCTTATTTCGGCAGAAGTGGGACAAAATTTTTCAGGATGCTACAATTTTATTAATAAAATCAATTTCCCTGCTATTTCTTTCCCAAGCTGTTCCATTTAACCCCTGATAAAGCTTACCCGAAGCAAAGGGCGATTAACCAGGATTGATTATTGTGCCAAACAAACCGTCCAGGCAACAGCGTCCCCCACGAGGGTTATATATTACGCTGACCGAAGGATGGTCACGGCTTACCCGTGACCAGGATCTTCATGCCGGCCAAGATCAGTTAGAGCAGCCTGGTAGCCCATCATGTAGTTGTTTAGAAACAACAGGCCTTCCCAGAGCTTCTGGGTTCCGGGTAGCGGTTGGCGCCTGCTGGGATGGAACCCGGCCAAACCAGCAATCAGAACCACAAACTCGGCCATGGTCATATCTTCGGGTGGACCTCTGGGAACCTTGAGATGCCGCCAGCGGCTCACCGAACACAAGACGGTCAGCATCATCGGTGATTCATGTTGCCGGGCCCAATCCTTCGGATGCTCGGACGCCAGACGGGACAATTCCCAGACACGCATGGCGGTGATGGCATCAAAGGCCAGACACTTGGCCAGGTCTTCAGCCGCATCAAGCCGGCGGTCCTGCAGACGAGTTCCGACCTTAAGCGCATGGAAAAAGCGTTCAATGCTCCAGCGCCGCTCATAGAATTGCAAGGTTTCAATGGCAAGGGCACGCCCGGGCTGTTGCCTGGTGGTGGTTTGCAACATCCAGTGCAAGGCCTTGTGCTTGGGCGGTGGGCTCTCCTCACGAGCTTCGACTACAATCGCCCGCAACGGCTTCTCGTCCTTGGCCGTGTGAGGTGGTACCAGGGTAACCTCACAACAGCGTAAGGTCAGGGTTGCGGTCCGAGCGGCCCGACGTTGGGGGCCACCTCGGCGTGGCACCGCAATGCGGCGGGTTCCCAATGAGGGCTGCCTGGCCATGTATTGCCAGAGGTCGATCGCTTCCCCATCAGCTGTCTTGACCCGGCGTTTGACGCCTTTGTTGGCGCGGACCAGAAGCTCGGTATCAAGCGTACGGGCGTGGGTCAACAACTCCCAGAAATCACCTTCCCGGTCACAAATCGTCACCACCCGGCTGGCCGGACACACCTCGGCCAATTCGGCCGAGCGGTCCAACATCCTGACCCAGCGCCGGCTGTCGTTGGACGGATCTTGTCGAAACGATACATCCATGTCATAGAGACCCAACGGTCGTCCCGCCGGCGTGACGGCCACACCACAGTGCGGCAGAAGACCACGCGTTCCTTTGCCACCGCCACCAAGATGATCCAGCCCCACAGTCGCCACCAGCGTGTCATAGTTCAGGGTGGTGGTGTCCTGCACGGCCAAAACCACCGATTGGGACCGACAACGCTCCACGGTCGCTTCATAATGGGAGAACATTATATCGTCCATCTTGATAGCCTCATTCGATAATAAGCGATACGCGGCCTGTTGGTCGGCCGCACGCGGAAAAAGAGCCGGCAGGGCAACTCCAGGTGCCGCCAGCCAGGCTTGGCCCATGGCCATGATCCGGCGGCGAATACGCCCATCAGGATAGGCACAGCGGGCATATTCCCTTGTGGCCCACTCACCCTCACACCACGGCTCCGAGGTCTGGCCCAGAACACGAGCCGGTTCAACACACAGTTGCGCCTGCCAGTTGTCTACCAACGGTTGCAACCAGACCTGCCGCCGGATACCCGAACGCCGACCTGATGAGCACCGGGGACAACAAGACCAACCAGCCGAGCGATAACTGGTACCGGTATATCCCGGGGCCACAAAAGTTTGTAATAACACTGGACGCTGCTGATAATAATAGGCCCAATCATCAGCAATGCAACTGGTCGCCAGTTGTAGGGCCCGCGAGGCCAGACCATGGACCCGTACCGATGGCAAAAGCAAAAATCGGTTGTTGCACAGCACCCGGCCAATATGAGCATGGCGAGCCTTCACTGACCAGCCAATAACTTCATCCCGTGGAAGCAGTTGCAAGCCCGCACTGACAAAACTGAGACCGCCCAGGATACCATAACGCGAGGAGCGTAGCCAATAGAGTATACGTCCACCCGGTGAACGCCTCCACCCTTCGGGATGATGGCTGGCCATCATTTTTTCCCAGGCCAAACGCTCGGTTTTAGTTACACGCGCCACGCTGAGGGTGCCCAGTTCCGACAAGCTACACTTAATGGTTTGATCTGGAAACCCGGTTGGTAAAGAGGCATGAGCCTCCGGCATCACGACCTGGGCGGCTGGCAAGGAGACCTCAAGAAGCGCGGCCAGTTTCGGTAGAAGTTTCTGGGCAGCCGCTCGGCTACTCAACTGCTCGCGATGGCAAAGGGCTTCAGCCAAGGCTGTGCGAGACAGCCCGGAAACCTCAGTGTTCTGACAAACCTGCCTGAACCAGCAAGCAGTGTCGGATGAAAGTTGAAAAGTACCAATAAACATGGCATAGTGATTCGCATAAAATCATTGCAGAGTCAAGTGTGATACATTGATAGCCCAAAGGCCGGTGTTCTGTCCTTTTAACCTTGGCACCTGCGCCATCATCGAAACATCAGCTGGTGCCTGGCCGGCACGGGCTGCTACTTCTAATTGGACAAGCCAAGCCTCGCCTGTCGGTTCGCCGATAGATTCAACCGGAATGCCAGTTTCACTTGTGAAGTCTGGATAAATGTAGGTATCAAAGGAGTCCTGAAAATATCCGCCATAGGTACCAACCCGAAGTGTTTTAGCAGAAGCCGCCCGGCCAACAAATGGTGTTGCCAGTGTTGTTGCACCAAGGGCAGCAACTGAACCTATTAGGAAACTCCTTCGCCCCCCCCCATTATCATTTTTGAGGTCTGCATTTTGATTCTCCTTAATTTATAGAAATAAACGAGCTTGTTGGTTTTATGAATAGATTATATCAAAAATCATGTCAAAAATTTATTCTGATTAGCAAGCTAAATTATAAATTTACGATGGCTGATTGGGATTTATCAGTATGGTGGAAATAAGATGATCATATTGATACCCCCTAGCGAAGTTTCCAAGCCAATAGAAATACTATAAATGGCAAAGGTCGTCTAAGTACTTCTACCTATCGGTAGGTTAATCAATATTCATACATTAAACCATAAACTATAACGTTATGGTTTACACATTCAATTTAGTGTTTAATAGTGCTTGGATAAGTTTTCGCCTAGCACTCTGAATTTTCCCAAATTAATTCACTTTAACCAAATCACCACATATCGGTTTTTTTATATCTAAAAATCCACCTTCTCCTTTCAAAAGAGGGATTGAGTTTACTTGCAAACATTTTTTGCACAAAAAAATTCCTTCAACTTGGATTAAGGTTAGTATTTTTCCAAATTAGCATGTAAAAAATGCATGAGATACCCCTTTCAACTAAGAATAATGATTTCAGGATAGATATACCGATGCGAAATGACCCTTTCTCTGCTCCACCATCGGCCTTGCATAGATCAAACAATCACGAGTTGGCTGCCTCCAGCCCCAAAATACCATGTTTGTTCAAACCCCTTGTAGGCACCGGAGTACCACTTGGTGGAATCGGTACAGGAGGAATCACTCGTTCTTCGGATGGTCGTTTTAGTCGCTGGACACTAAAGGGTGGCGGGGTCAAGGTATTTAATATGCCTGCAAATGGATTTATTCTGCGAGTAAACCGTGATGGCCACGCTCCTGTGGCACGGTCTCTACAACCGGCTCCTGATAATGAAGAACTTGGATCCTTTATATTTGAGAGCAATTCCCCTGAATGGAACGGGTTATTCCCGCTAGCTTGGCACAAGCACGAAAATTTAGAGGAGATTGAAGCCGAATGTTTATCATTTTCACCAGTAATTGCCGGAGATATTCGTAGTTCAACTCTTCCATTGGCAGTATTCCGATGGCGACTTCGGAACCGTGGTCAAACTCCGGCAGAAGTATCATTAGGATTTCATTTTGCCAACCTAAATGGGTGGTTTGGTGATTTTCAAGAGGGACGACCCCATCGAGTTGAAGCAGGTTGTTTTAATCTTCCCATGGGTACAGAATTAGGCGAGGGCGTCATTCTTGCTAGGCGAAAGGTTGGTGAAATTCCACCAGAAGGGACCGGTGAATGGGCAATTGCAGTTAGGTCGGAACAAGATATAGAGTTAAGTAAAACAATCTGTTTTGACGGAATAGGAGATGGTTTGGAGTTTTGGAAACCCTTCCGGCAATCAGGTGATTTGCCAGACCTCGGTGAAGGATGGTTGTCTGAAAGCGGGTTTCGTGAAACGCCCCCTGGACATCCAACTGCTGCTGTCGGTGCACGAGCTTCCATTGATCCAGGGAATGAGAGTATAATTACCATGACCTTGGTATGGGATCTGCCGGTAATCACTTTTGGACAGGGTCGGAGGTGGTACAGATCATATTCGAATGATTGGGGACGTAATGGTAACAATTCTAAGCAATTAACAGAATTGGCCTTCCGCTCCGCCGAAGAATGGGAAAGTCAAATCTCAAGCTGGCATGATTCCATAGCAACAAAACTTGGATCAGAACCTCATAGAGCTGGGGTCGCAATTAATGAATCCTATTTCCTGGTAGATGGTTTCACAGTTTTTGCCTCACCTGAAGATTCTCCAAACAATAGTAAACATTTCGGGATTATAGAGTGTCATGATTATGCTCTTTACAATACGCTGGATCTTTGGATCTATGCGGCCGAGGCAGTGGCACGTTTCTTTCCAGAACTAGCTGCTATGGTGGCAAGTGATTACGCTGAACATTTACTATCAATAGACAAAAGCTTTCGACGGCATCGTTGGGATAATCGTTTGTTTCCAGTTAATCCCACCGATTCCTGTCCACATGATTTGGGAGGACCTGGTGAAGACCCATTTTTCACTGCTAATTCCTATACCTATAGAGACGGAACCATTTGGAAGGATTTAAATTGTGACCTTATTCTCTGCCTTTATCGAGAGGGGAAAGCTATGGGTAAAGAGTGGAGAAATAATCGATTTCCAGCTGTACGAGCAGCAATAGAACATTTGCAGATTTATGATCGCGATGGAGACGGGGTAATTGAAAATGAGGGTATTCCTGATCAGACGTTTGACAATATCCCCATGCTTGGAGCTTCAAGCTATTGTGGTGGTCTATGGATTGCTGCCTTATTCGCTGCATCTGAAATGGCTCAAGAAGCTGGTGAAAAGGCCCTTTCCACTCGATGGAAAAAATTGGCCAGGAAAGCTTCACAGGCATATAATGATAAACTCTTTAATGGTTCTTGGTTCAGAGTAGATACCGATGGAAATTTTTCAGAGGCCTGTTTTATTGAACAACTTTTTGGACCTTTTCTGGCCCGGAGGTTGGGATTGGGCGACATAGTGCCTGAGGCAAATGCTCGGAAGGCATTGAGAAGCATTTTTGAACGTAATTTTCTAGCAGCCGGGGGTGGGGAGGGTGCAGTTTCACTTGCCGAAATCCCTCCTGAGGCAATAGCAATGCTTCCACATCAGGACGATACAAGTTTTCAGACAAGAGAAATTCAGCCTGGGTTCAATTTCAGCTTGGCAGCACAATTAGAGGAATGGGAATTGAACGATGAAGCTGAGCAGTTAAGAAAGGCATTGTACCAAGAGTTGTATGTTCGTCGGAATCTAGTATTTCAGACACCAGCTGCATTTGATAAGGGTCAACTCACATGTCGAGCAATCTTGAATATGAGGCCATTGGCTGCATGGTGGATGGACAGATTCGAAAGCCCTTCCTCTCTCTAAACTAAATTGTAAAATTCTTTCGGCAAAATACCTGTAGTTGTGTATTTGGTATATTTTTTGAATCTAAGGGAGCCTCATGAAAGAACATAGAATCCCGTTCAGCAGCAGTGAATATAAACGGAGATTGACAGTATTGCGTAAGGCCATGGAGGATAAAAATATAAACCTTCTATTTGTCGAAGATCCCTCGAATATGGCTTGGATAACAGGCTATGACGGATGGTCCTTTTATACTCATCAAGGAGTAATTGTATTTCACGATCGTGATCCGATCTGGTGGGGAAGATATCAAGATGCCAATGGTGCTCTCCGAACAGTTTGGATGAAGGATGAAAATGTCACAAGGTACGCTGACCATTATGTGCAGTCAACCACTTCCCATCCAATGGAAGATTTGGCGGCTAAGATTCGTAGCTGGGGTTTTGAAAACCAAACCATCGGTTTGGAATTGGAAAATTACTATTTTACCGTTAATGCCTATCTTACCCTTAAAAACACACTGCCGGGTGCAAGATTGGTTGATGCCACGGCTCTGGTTAATTGGTGTCGAGCTGTAAAATCAAATGAAGAAATAGTTTTCATACGAAAAGCGGCCAGTATTACCCAAAAAATCATGACTGGTATTATGGAAAGAGCAGAACCAGGGCTCAAGAAAAATGAACTGGTAGGAGAAATTTATCGCGATGCCTTGATCGGAGTTGATGATGCCTGGGGAGATTACCCGGCTATTGTTCCTCTATTACCATCTGGTAAGGATGCCAGTGCCTCGCATCTCACTTGGGATGGCCGAAGGTTACAACAGGGGGAAGCAACTTTTTTTGAAATTTCCGGCTGTTATCGACGCTATCATGCTCCTTTATGCCGAACCTTGTTTCTGGGCGATCCCCCACAATTTATGCTGGATGCCAGTAAAGCCCTTGTTGCTGGTCTGGAGGCCGGTCTTGAAGCCGCCAAGGCAGGAAATGTTGCGGGAGATGTCGCTCGTGCCTTAAAGGAAGAACTTAAGAAAGCCGGTATCGACCGCGATGGTCGTGTGGGATACCCCGTTGGTCTTTCTTATCCCCCAGATTGGGGTGAACGAACCATTTCCTTTCGTGAAGAGGACAAAACTGTATTAGAGCCGGGTATGACTTTTCACTTTATGCCAGGATTGTGGATGGCCGATTGGGGACTGGAAACCACTGAAACCATTTTAATTAAAGCAACTGGGCCTGCAGAACCCTTGATGGATTTTCCAAGAAAACTGTTCGTGAAGAATTAACAGATTCAAGCAACAAGAAACATTCTTGTGGATCTTATTTCGTTTCAGAGAGTGAATTATGGATGAAAGATAGGTTATTACTCACTTTGCTCTAGGAATTGTGCTTATATCCAGGGTTTTTATGTATGCTTGTTACCTATGGTGGTGTGTTGAACCCATTTGAGTTCGAATCCTCTACCCCTACCAGTGTGGTGCAACAAATAATCGCCCTGAAAACAACTAAAAGCAAAATTTCAGTTGCAAAGTCTTGTGCTGGTTTGATTTCCTTTCTCGGCATGTTTCCAATGAGCGTGATCAAAGTACCGTACCAGTCGTGCAATCAATCCCTGTTTGGGATTCATTGGAAATGTAACATCAATATACGCATAAACAAAATGACTGATCAGTCCATAAGATTTAGAAAGCTGATTTTTATCGCACTATTCCAGCAGGAAAAGATTTAAACCGACTCCATTCCTTAGGCGACTGTCCATACATACGTTTAAACTCTCGACTGAATTGAGAGGAACTAACATAACCTACATTAATGGCCGCTTCATTCACCGTCATGCCACTAGCAATTTTCATGGCCGCGTTGTTTAATCTCATCGATTTGACGAATTGGATTGGTGACATCGTGGTGGCTTGTTTGAATTTTCGGTGGAAAACTGCTCGGCTCATTCCAACTTGTGTAGCCATATCGTTTATGGTTATAGGGTCATTTAAGCGAGAAGACAAAAACTCAATTGTGCGTGCGATTTCATTGCCCACACCAAAGGCACGTCTTGCAGAATATCCTGCATCACCTTTCAATACAGCATAGTATAATTCACGAAGTCGAGTATTGCCAAGTATGGCAGTATCGGCAGAACTGTCGCCTAATTGTAACAATCGCAGCAGTGAATCGGTGAATACATCGTCCCATTGTGCGAGTGCAAAGCCTTGTGGCAAAGTGCTTTCTTTAGTTTTTTGAAAAGAACCAATAGCAGTTTCCATTTCAATAGCAAGCTCGGTCATCACTTTTGTGTCAAGGGAGATATACACGCCCAAAAGGGGATTGTTTGGTGAAGCGTTCGGAGTTCCTGCCTCTACGGGCATCGATATGCTGCAGCACATATATTGGCTGCTGTCGTAAACATGTCTCTTGCCATCAAAAAAAGCTTCTTTAGATCCGTTCAAGATAGCAACAATGACGGGTTCGTATATCGCAGGGGCACACGGAATTGACTTGGTAACACGGAAGAGTTTTACACCCTCTACACCCGTTTCAACCATGCCATCTTCGCTGAGTTTGTTTTCAATAAGTTGTTTTATGTTTTGTTTGTCCATAAGATCAAAATAACATCAATAAATGCACAATTCAACGATAATGATACAAATAGGCATGTATTATCGAGTATATAACCTATTATTATACAACAATGAGAGTTATACTTATTTTATAAGGAATTGAAATAAGCATAAAAGGATTTTAAACGATGAGTACAAAAAATGCAGTTGGCCCTAAGGGATGGACACCAAATCGCCTTGGATCTTTAAGCGGAAAAACATATCTTATCACTGGTGCTAATGCTGGTGTAGGATTTGAGGCAACACGGACATTCCTATCCAAGGGAGCAAAAGTCGTGATGCTGAATCGCAGCGTAGAGAGATCGACAGCAGCCATTGTGGCCCTGAAACAGGAATTTGGCAATGACGCAGATGTCACGTTCGTACATATGGATCTGGCAGTACTCGATTCTGTTCGCGAAGCTGCTATCAAAATTAATAACACTGTTCCCCATATTGATGCACTCATCTGTAACGCTGCCATAGCGCAGGTGCCTAAACAGAAACTTACAGTAGATGGCTTCGAGAGCCAGTTAGGCGTTAACCATTACGGTCATTTCCTTATTTGTGGGTTGCTATTTGACCGCATTGAAGCCTCGAAAGGTCGGATCGTAGTTGTTGCAAGCCTTGGTTATAAGATGGGCCTGAAGACAATCCAGTTCAACGACATGAATTGGGACAAGAATTATCACCAAAACAGCACTTATTGCCATAGTAAACTGGCGCAAATGATGTTTGCCTATGAGTTGCAAGATAAAGTTAAAGCCGTAAACAAGAATGTCAAAGTCTACGTTTGTCATCCCGGATCATCGGCAACTTCGTTGATCAGTACCAGCGGCAACAGTGTCACAAGGATTCTGTGGTACCTCATGACTAAGTCACCGATGGTACAAACAGCCGAGAAAGGTGCTTATCCAGAAGTCATGTGTGCAACAGAAAGTGGTTTGGAGGAGCGAGCCATTTACGGTCCTACAGGTCGCATGGAAATGGTTGGTCCAGTTGGCAAGGGTACACTCGAACCCTACGCCGTGGAGAAAGTCAACATGACAAAACTTTGGGATCTCTCCGAACAAAAGACAGGTTTGAGCTGGGACTTATGATTACTGCCAATATCTCTTCGGTCAGGCAGAATATTTCTCGGGTGCAGAAAAATATACGCTGCAGCCATTCATTAAAAATGGCGTTGATGCCTTGGCCTGTGCTGATATTGATGAGATTGAAGATATAAAACTAGTGGAGATCCAGTTCCACGAGCCATACAATGAAAAGCAAACTCTGCGTTCAAACGATATCTTTGTGGCTCTTGAAGCGGGAGATCGTAAAATTCCACCATTTGGCACGCTCGTTTCAACCAGTTTTTCTGTGAAGTTTGAAAACGTCAAGTACCCCGTATGGTCAAGGTGCGGACACCAAAAGTCGCCAACTTTGACCATAAGGAAGATTAAGTGACTTTGTGAATGGGTAGCAAGAGAAAGAAAGCAATCAACTCCTTGAACACCTGAACCAACTCATCTACGACCCGATTGACTCAGTTGGTTTCGATACTTCCAAAGGTCCTTGCTCCGAAGACCTACAAATTGCTTGAAAGAGGTGCGATCCAACAGCATGAATTGGAGTTGTTCATCACTCAGCTCATTTATCACCCCCAACAGTAGCGACCGGAAGATTATCAGATAATCCCAGGATCTTCGCCCTTTACCACTAGTCGGTGAGGAACAAAAACCTCCGCAAGGATCGGTGTAAACAGATTCCAGTCCATTAGGTCCTTCATGCTTTGCAGATTGGTAAACTCCTTCAGTACCCGACTTTGTTGGTCCTCTTCGAGCAAGTGGCGTTGATCTATTTGATAGCTCTGGATTCACAACACCAAAAAAATATCAGGGCCAAGGGGCTTATTCGGAAATATATTTTAAAAAGTGGTCGAATTATTTAATAGAGGTGCTCTAAAGATAATGGACCTGCCAAAGCCTTGATGGATTTTCCAAGAAAACTGTTCGTGAAGAATTAAATGATTCAAGCTACTAAAGCGATTCTTGCTGACTTAATTTCGTTTCCAACTGTTTCCACTGTTTCTAATTTGGCCATGATTGAATATATCGCGAACCATCTGGCTGGTGTCGGGACAAAAATTCATATTTTCAAAGACGAAACGGATACAAAGGCCAACCTTTTTGCTACGCTTGGACCCAATTGCAAAGGTGGTTTGGTTCTATCTGGACATACCGATGTCGTACCGGTTGAGGATCAAAAGTGGAGTAGTAATCCATTTGAATTGAAAGAGCTTGACAACAAGTTCTATGGGCGTGGAGCATGTGATATGAAAGGGTTTATTGCTTGTGCTCTGGCAATCGCACCGGAATATGCAAAATCCAAACTCAACATACCCATCCACTTTGCCTTCACATATGATGAGGAAACTGGCTGCTTAGGTGCTCAGAATTTGGTGAGGGACCTTGCTACAAAAAATATCAAACCATCCATGGCCATTATCGGAGAGCCAACTGAAATGCGCATAATCGAAGGTCATAAGGGGATGTATGAATATACAACGACTTTCTCCGGCCTTGAGGGACATGGTTCACGACCGGAACTAGGAGTTAACGCAGTTGAATATGCTACTCTATATGTTTCCTACCTCATTGGTTTGCGGACACAACTGATTGAGCGGGCCCCAATCAACAGTAAATTTGAACCCCCATATACAACAATCAATGTTGGTTCAATCCATGGTGGGGTAAAGCACAATGTCATTGCCAATAACTGTGCTGTTGAGTGGGAGATGCGTCCGGTACAAAATAGCGATGCAGATTTCATCAAGTCGGCAATGTACGACTATGCCATGCAAGCATTGCTCCCTGAAATGAAAAAGGTATGTCCCGGTGCCGAAATCAAAGTTAGGACTGTTGGCGAGATAGAGGGATTGGAACCGGTTGTTCATAACTCAGCGTTGGAATTGGTTTCAGAATTAACCGGAACAATGGGAACTGAACAAGTTGCTTTTGGAACCGAGGCGGGCATCTATCAATCTTATGGTATTGATTGTGTTGTGTGTGGACCAGGTTCCATTGAGCAAGCCCACAAGGCAGATGAGTTTATTACAATTGATCAACTGCAATCCTGCTTAATCATGTTTGAAAAATTACGAGATGGGTTGAGCCAACATTAAATTTACAAAACGAAAATGATGGTCTGTTTTCTAATTACAGAATGATTCGAAATCAGGTTCATCTCCTTCTATAACCTGGTCGGAAACACTTTTTGGTTAGGTTAGCCGTACCGGTCAGGGTTGATGAACGTCGCAAAGCCATGGGTTGGGTTACCAGGGAACCTTATGATTTTGTTTTACCAATGTTGATGTAGTGGTGGTTGAGATTTCCGAAACATTAATTTCAGGAAAAACCAAATTTCTCTGCCTCGCTGGTCCGCCTGATAGCAAAGATAAAGAAATAGATGGGAATTATATACTTAAGTGACCATTGCCAATATTTATTTTGGCGGTTTCTTGGTCTTTCTATCATACCAAAAACTAGTCGCTTTTGGCTTGGCTCGGAGAACTGCCCTCATAACATTTTCAGGTGTGGCGTTTATCGGTTCAGCCAGTTCGTTCTTAACCGGACGACCTCTGCGTCTCTCTTTTACTTTGGATGTTTTAACATTGGGCATTTATTTACTCCGGTATATAATCGTTCCATTGGCTTCCTTGCCACCCATGTAAGTTTCATCAACCTCAACTGGTCCGGCAAATAAACCGCCTTCTTCTTCCCATGATTTACGGATTCTATGAGACAAATACCAAGCGGTCTTTTGAGTAATACCCAACTCCCTATACAACTTCATACTAGCCATTCCTTTCAAGCTGGAAGCTTGGATATAGACAGCATAAACCCAGTGAAGGATAGGAAGCTTGGATTTCTGCATAATGGTTCCTGTTCGGACTGAAAACCATTTACGGCAACTGCGACAACGATAATCCATTGTTTTGTGTGTTACATTGGTTTGAATATTTGTTCCCTGGCAGTGCGGACATTTAATACCATTTACCCATCTGATATTCTCAACCCACTTCTTGGCTTCCTGGTCGGTGGGAAACATCTTTTGTAATTCAAAAAGGGTTAAGCCTTTGCGGTGGTGTTGCCCTGGTGCTTTTTCAGCCATTGATATTCTCTTAATCTCTATTTATTGTAATATAGTGACCATTCATTATATTTCAGGTGTCAATATGGTAATTATTTGCTTATAAGTATATAATGCTTAGTGAATTGAGGGGTTGTGGCGGAACTGGTCTACGCACTCGTTTGCCAAACGGGTGTCGGTGTCTAAGACTCACCGACTGCGGGTTCGAATCCCGCCAGCCCTACCAATTCCGCCGTGTTTGTGATTTGTGACACACAGACTACAGCACACAGACAATGCCTATATTAGTATTTTATTCAAAACTGTCAAGCATTTGATTTGTTCCCCCTATTCATCGTGGTTTTAGAATAAATGGTCACTTAAGTATATAATTCCCAAATAGATATTTTATCTCATGGTTCAGATTTATATGGACTTTTTGAGATTATGGTAAAAGTTTTCGTACGCCCCAAGAGCCAACAAAGTCAAGGTGATAGTCTGATCTTCATACGTATAAGCAAGTGAAGTCAATTGCTTAACCATTTTGAATTTATAAACAAAAACCTCTTAAAGGTCTTCGGTCTTTGATTGGCCAATATCCGGGTCTTTCATGATGTATTTAATCGCTTTGTCCAAAACGGCCTTTTGGTAGAGATAAAATTTTTCACTGTCTTTTTAAAATGATTCGTTTGCACCACATTCAGTTTCATCAACCAAATTCAAAAGGCATGACTTGACCATCAGCAACCTCCTGCCGAGCAAGAAGAATATTTTTGATAAAACTGTAAGGCAGATCAGGGTTTTCCTCAGCAATCTTGCCAATCGTTGACCAATACTCGATCTGCTTCGGGACTGAGCGATAGTTGACGCTGCCATATTGACGCGCCTTACTGATGAGTTCATCAGAGAGTTTTACGGACATTGGCATTTTGGTCTCCTAGTAAAAAGTCATAATTTTATAATACGTCAAAAGGAAGCAAAATGTAACCTAAACGACATCGGGGAATGATAAAATCACCGGACAGGTTTCCTATCTGCTAGAGAGTTGATATCCTGCTTATGTTCGATATCGGTATAAGCCTGTGATTTTCGCTTTTTATTAGCCTCTGGTAAAAAATTGCAAAAACCATTTCAATTGTTTGGCGATCCGATTCCTTGGTTTCGAATAGAGAATTTCTATAATACTCTTGATGTCATTTGTACAGATGATAACGTACTGCGGCAGCTCTCTGGTTGACAATGGCGGGCATTGACTGGTGTGATCCGGTAATTGTAAACAGCAAAAAAGCTTACAAATGCTGGGCTTTTGACTCTGTACTATCTGGGCAAAGGAAAGTTCGTATGAAGTAATGGCGGAGAGACAGGGATTCGAACCCTGGAGACGGTTCCCCGCCTACACGCGTTCCAGGCGTGCGCCTTCGACCACTCGGCCACCTCTCCGTATTAGCAATTAGGACTTAAGATTTAATTTATAAATTTAAACAACAGTTCATAAATTACTCAATTCTTCCCAGGTAAATAACTATTAGCAAACCATTTTCATTATTGCGGTTCCAGATAATTATGCCAAAGGTCCAGGTTTACTTCATCATCAGGAAATTCAATCTCTGACCCCCAAAGAGTCTTGGCCTTGAAACTGACAGTATACAATGGTTCTGGATTGGCTCCCAACAAATGGGCATGACTGTCGGGTAGCCGGTGAAACCCATGATACATAACGATTTTACCTGGATAGCCTGACGAATAGGCCGGTAATCTTGTGTGGCCACCCTTGAGAAACCTGTTGCTTGGAGGATGCTTTGTCTTGACCAATCGACCAACTTCAAATGGTTGGTAAGACGAATTGTCCTCACAAACACTGGGGTCACCCTGTGAAATCATCTCCCTTATGGTTTTACTAGTTGCGCACTTTTCGTGTTTTGGTTCTTCAAGATTTTTGAATTCTTCTAAATCTGATTGATAGAACAAGCCGCTATCAACAAGGAGATTGACCAGAGCTGCCAACCATTTTTCATAATAAGTAAATTTTTGGTAATCTTCGGGCGGAAGAGATTCCCGAAAGTATCTGGACCTGTCAATATTCCATTGCCCCAAGGCCCCAACTGCCAAGGTCAAAGATAAAACCTTTTTATGCCAATCCTTTGCAAAGACCTTGTCGCATTCTGGTGGTAGAGCTTCTGAACAGGCCTTACCACCCATATCATGAATCTTGGTTATCATGGTTTGGTTGGCAATCCAGTTCCAATCATTGAATTCCTGGTAACCCAGGCAACCAATTCCTCTTCCTTTAAGCCAATTGACTCTTCTGGTTGCATTGGCACAACCAGATATCTGATTTCGGCAGTACTGTCCCAAACCCTTACTTTCTGACCGGCCAGAAGTTCGACTCCAAATTCCTGAAGAATTTTTCGTGGTTCCTTAACAACTCTTTTCCGATAGGAATCAGATTTATACCAATTGGGAGGAATGCCCAAAAGGGGCCAAGGATAACAGCTGCAAAGAGTACACACGACCATGTTGTGTACCTCAGGGGTATTTTCTACGGCTATAATATGTTCACCCTGTCTGCCACCAAATCCCAAGGTTTGTATTGCTTCAGTTGGATTATCAAAAAGTAAATTCCTGTAGCCTGGATCAATCCAGGATTTTGCAACTACTCTGGAGCCATTCTGGGGTCCAATTCTATGTTCGTAGATATTTACTATTTCATCAAGGGCCTCTTCATCCACCAATCCTTTCTGAATCAGCAATTCCTGTAGTTTTTCAGCAGAATATTCCGGGTCTGGTGGTAGATGTCGGTGATGAGGATTGTCGTCTGTCAATTTGGAACCGTTTCCTGTTGTCCTGCCATTATAAATGGATCTTTACTTCTTCCAGGGTTGGCATTGCTGGGGCTGTACCTGGCCTAGTAACAGAAATTGCTGCAGCAGTGCAGGAAAATCTTGTCGCAGCGATTGGGTCCATATCATTCAGCAGGGCATAAGCCAAGGCACCACAAAAGCTGTCTCCAGCTCCAGTTGTTTCTACTACCTTACCTATATTTTGAGCTGGAATATGCTGAGAAATTGTCCCATCGTTATAATAGGCACCTTTTTCTCCAAGCGTAATGATAATCTTGTCTCCCCCCATGGAACGGAGTATTTCTGAGGCTTCCATGGCGTCCTCTACATCATTTACTTCCTTGCCGGTTAATACTTCAGCTTCACCCTCGTTGGGAGTCACATAGTCACAAAGTTCCAGAACCCCTTTTGGAAGTTGAATTGCTGGGGCAGGGTTAAAGATGGTTGTAACTCCAGCCTCCTTAGCAATTTCCAACCCTCTGATTGATGCATCCAAAGGATTTTCAATTTGGGTCATGAATATTGAGCAATTGGTAATTTCATCCCTATAGGCTTCTATGTTATCAGGAGTAATTGTCTGGGCTGCACCTGGAACAACAATTATGGCATTATCGCCAAGTTTGTTATCAACATAAATAAAAGCAGCACCTGTAAAACTGTCCCCATCCTGAAGAACCAGTGGTGTTATCCCTTCTTTTTCCCAAGTTGAAAAGGCTAATTTGGCAAACTCATCCTCACCCAGCTTGGAAATGAATGAAACTGGTGCTCCCAATCTTGCCGCGGCTACAGCTTGATTGGAACCTTTACCACCAGGTCCCAACTTAAAATCAAGCCCGATGAGGGTTTCTCCCATCTTTGGCATTCTATCAGCCCTAAAGGCCGCATCAGCAACAAATATTCCCAAAACAACAATTTGCTTCCTTTTCATGAAATATTCCAACCAATTCGTAGCTTTATCAACGAGTTCTCCCAAAGAAAATCAATTTAGAAACACCTAATCAAAACAGTAATATCTCGAGCCATTCTGTTTAGCTGCTGTATATCCAAGGGTTTTGTTTTTTTACTTGGTACCAAATCCAAACCACTATCTTCGAGAAGATTAAGTAAAGTATTTGATGGTTGAGCCATATGAGTATCAGCAGGAAGAATTTTCCCTTTGGGAATTACCCTCGTTAATATTCCTATCACCGAACCAGTTTCATCAAAAATGGGGGCCCCAAAATCACTATCGGTGGTTTGCAGTTCAAGGATATAGTTTGTCCTGCTATTGGAATCTCGATATAGTTTTGAAAGTGATCCATGGGTAATGGATGCTTCTTTCACCAAACCACCAAAAGAATATCCACTCAAAATGATGCTACTTTTGTAAGTAAGTAGGTTTTCTCTAAATTCTGCATATTGGAGAGGAGAAACTTTAACCGCAGGTTTCAAATGGGCTAAATTCCACTCCTTATAAATTCTTTGGATTTTTACTGGGTGGTTAAAATCAGCTGTAATGTAAGAACAGTCCTCTACATTTTCATAATTCGTCAGAATGTCTCCACCTGGAGATACAAAAAAGCCGGACGAACTCAATTTTGGTTCTTGGCCGAGGTTTTGATTAAGTACCTGCAAATTATTTTGTATGGGGTCTAAATCTTCCAACTCAAATCGGGTATTTTTATTCACCTCCCCAAGGCTTCCGGCAATAACTTGGGAATATTCTTTCATCCAGCTGTCCTGGTCTGGTTTCCATGTAACTATAACGCCTCTAATTCGGTCTTCAAACAACCTGGCACTGGCAACGATATTCCGCTCAAAGTCAGAATTTGAAATCCTGAATCTGTCAATTTGTATTTTGCTACCTTCTGAAGGGATATTTGCATGTCTTAATATTCCTTCATGCAGGGCTCTGAGACCAGCTCTTCCTCCATCCATACTGATTAAAACGACATTTATATCTCGAAAACCAATTGGAGACAACTCAACATAGGGATAACTGATTTCCGTCAGTTTTAATAACGCTGTTGGTAGAATGACCTTAAGGCCAAGGTTATCGTCAGTTAACATCATTGAATCTACGAAACCAATTACTGACTCTGCTTCAGAAAACAGTCTTGTACGTTGTTCCAAGGTAAGGGCCCCTGTTTCTTCCTCACCATGCCGCCTTTGATATAAGGAAACAGCTGCCTGGGTTTGTGACCCAATTATTCCGTCTACATCCCCGTAATATAAACCAACCATCCTTAAAGCTAATTGAATTCGCTTTTTTTGGTTTATTTGAGAAAAACTCAAATCATCAATAAGTCGGGTAGATGTTTGAGGTTCTGTTTCGGCCTTTTCATCTAGTTTAATTTCTTTTTCAGGTATTTTTTCCTGATCACTCAAGCCATCATTAGAATTGATATCTTGAAGTTGAACTTCTGAAATTTCAATTGATTCTAACTGATTACTATCATCCTCCAGTGGCTGGTCTAATCGCTCAGCCTGGGCATTTTCATCAGAGACTAAAGATGATAAAATGTCTTCCTCGGTTTCGATATCCTCAATCTGGACAACTTCATGGCTTGTAGGATCAATTTCCAATTCCACCAAGCCAAGCAACGGTATTGTGGATTCTTCGGATGAAGCATTTGGTTCTTGAGTATTTTCTGTTTCAATGGGAGACCCCTTTAACCAAACCAAATTTTGGTAATTTGTTCCATCAGATAACCCAACGGGTAGGGTTTCTCCATAAGCACTTGCATAAATCAGTTCCAATTGTTCTCTTGCTTTGGTGAGATCAAATGGTCCACTGATTATAGCAAACGAAGTTTCTTCTGTTCTAATGATACCGATTTCTTCGAATTCGAAATTAAGTACATTAGCTATTGCCAGCGCTTCGACGTAATCGCTTGTTACAAATAACTCAATCCAGGTATCGTTTTCTTGTGCTTTACTCCCAGCTACAAAAATAAGGCAAAAAGAAATTACCAATAATGTTTTTTTTAATAGTGGTTTCATTATCTGCCAGATAGTCCAGTAATTGCTGCTCAATGTGTCATTTTTAAATTTACAGGTCAATATAGAGGAGTTTTGTTGCATTTTAAATTAACTTATGCTCAGGCTGAAAAGCATTGTTTTTCAAGCCGCCTCGGTTGGTAAATATAAAATACCTCAAACCTTTTTCTGTACCTCATGGTTTCGTATTTAATTTAAAGCAGGAATTGCTATAATTAACGGATTTAAAACAATATTATAGTAACTTGAATTTGTTTCTCCAGGTATAATTCTACTCCCAAAAGGAAATTTGGTGATTTACTATTGCCATACAGAAGTAATTTTTTGAAGATTTATTTCTTTACTTTCAAAGCACTGGTGTAATGGATTAAATAAAATCTCATTGATTTCCTATAACTTGAATACCAACTAGATATCAATTTTTACCATAAGTGTCGTTTGAAATAGAAATTTCCTGAAATGAAATCTAACTTAAATTCCAAGCCAGAATGCTTTCAGGAAGTGATTCTGAATCTTCAGAATTACTGGGCAGATTATGGTTGCCTGGTTTTACAGCCCTACGATATGGAAGTAGGCGCTGGTACCTTTCACCCAGCTACAACCCTGAGATCATTAGGCCCGAAGCCTTGGAATGCTGCTTATGTACAACCCTGCCGAAGACCTACCGATGGTAGGTATGGTGATAATCCCAATAGGCTGCAGCATTATTACCAATTCCAAGTTATCCTGAAACCTTCTCCGCAAAATTTTCAGGACATCTTCCTGCGTTCACTTGCTGCTATTGGGATTGATATGCGATATCATGACATACGGTTTGTAGAAGATGATTGGGAAAGTCCCACTTTAGGAGCATCAGGCCTTGGCTGGGAAGTCTGGTGTGATGGGATGGAAATTTCTCAATTTACATATTTCCAGCAAGTATGCGGGTTAGAATGTAATCCCGTTTCTGGTGAAATCACCTATGGCTTGGAACGGCTGGCTATGTACGTGTTGGAGATTGATCACGTCATGGACATGCCTTTTAATAAAGCCGGATCATCTTCCTCCAAGACCTATGGAGATGTGTTTAAACAACTAGAGGCTGAGTATTCCAGGTGGAATTTCGATGTGTGCGATGTTGCAATGACTTTGCAGCATTTCGAAAATGCCGAAAGCGCTTGTTATGAGATATTGTCCCAACCTGAAATGGATCCGAAACATGGACGGAAAATCATAATGGTCCACCCGGCTTATGATCAATGCATCAAGGCCTCCCATCTATTTAACTTATTGGATGCCAGGGGAGTGGTTTCACCAATTGAGCGGGCTGCAACGATCGGAAGAGTTCGTGCCTTGGCAAAAAAATGTGGGGAAGCATTTCTGGAATCAGAAGTTGAAAACAATACTCAACAACTGCCTGTGAATAAGTAAGGGTTCCACAACAAATGCCCAATTTATTGGTTGAGATATATTCTGAAGAAATCCCTTCGCGGTTCCAGAAATCGTTAAGTGATCAACTGAAAAAAAAGCTCCTTGAGGAATTGCAGGAGTTAAAACTTCCATGTGGGAATGCTCGAAGTTATTCCTCACCTCAAAGGATGACCATTGTCATTAAGAATATTCCATGGAAGACTGCCCATAAAAAAGTGGAAACCAGAGGTCCTAGGGTCGGTGCGCCTGACAAAGCTGTTTATGGCTTTTTGAAATCAAAAAACAAAGGGGTGGAAGACCTGGAGGTCAGAACTATAGGTAAAGGTGAATATTACTTTATAACGGAGGATGTGCCTGGTACAGATATTAATGGAATCCTTCAACAAGCGATTGTTTCTTCCTTGAAAGAGATGTCCCTTCCTAAATCCATGTATTGGGGCACAGAAAGAACCAAATGGGTACGACCTATTCAAGCCATGCTTGGTATCTTGTACGATAAGGAAAAAACAGAAATTGTACCATTTGAATATGCCGGATTGACTGCTGGAAATACAACCTATGGGCATAGATTCATGGCCCCTGAAGAATTAACAATCAATTCTTTTGAAGATTATCAGAGTAAATTGTTGAACTCCTTTGTAATCATTGATCCTGAATCTCGAAAAGCGAAGATCATTACGACTATCGAAAATGAATTGAGTAAGCAACAAACCAACCTGGAACTTGTTCAGGACGAGGAATTACTGGATGAAATATCTGGCCTGGTTGAATGGCCCGTCCCACTTCTTGGTACTATTTTTCATGCATTTTACAATCTTCCTGACGAGGTTCTGAAAACCACCATAAAGGTTCATCAGAAATATCTATCGGTTAGGGATACCGACATAGAAAAAATTACCAATTTTATTGCTGTTGCAAATTTCCAGGCGATTGATGATGGAAAGACCATCATTAATGGGAACCAGCGAGTTCTGGCTTCAAGACTGTCGGATGCCCTGTTTTTTTTGTATGAGGATTTGAGAAAGTTTCCTGTTGATTTGGTGGATGTCACAGAAGATTTAAGGAATGTGCGCTATAGCTATGGCTTGGGAACCCAAAAAGACAGGGTCGACAGGATTGAAATATTATCTAGGAAGATTTCTTCGTATTTTGCTTGCTCTGAAGAGGACGCTAGTCTAGCTGCCCGACTTGCTAAGATTGACCTAGTTACTCTCATAGTAAAGGAATTTCCAGAACTTCAAGGTGTAATGGGCAGGTATTATAGCCAGGGTAGAGGAATTGATCCAAGGATTTGCGAAGCTATTGAAGAACATTATCTACCGGCCAAAACTTCCGATATAGTTCCTTCCAATCCACTAAGTATTACAATTGGATTGGCTGACAGGGTAAACCATCTGGTAGGATTTTTTCTTCGCAGGGAAGTTCCCACAGGTTTGGGGGACCCTAATGCGCTTAGAAGAGCGGCGTTGGGGCTTATTCGGCTGATCCAAACCAACAAAATCCAATACTTTAACTTGAGGGATATAATTACATTTTCGGTTGACCAACATTTTAGAGTTGTTGCTTCAACAACCGAAGATTCTAAATTGGAATTAAAGACATGCTTGGAGGAAAAAGAAGAGGTTACTGAAAACATTTTGGTGTTTATTCTGCGAAGGCTATCAATTTATCTTAAGGAAAAGGGATTAGATCCAGAGTTGGTTGATGCATGCATATATGTACCTAACAATGACAATATTTATGAAATTGTCAGAAGGATTGAAGCCTTAGAATCATTTTTACCTACCAATTTAGGAAAAGACCTGTTGCACTTGGACAAAAGGATCGCAAAAATTTTGATCTCCTTGAAATCAAAAGGGGATGAAGACAATTCTTCTGTATCTGAAACAGAATCAATAGACCCAACTTTGTTGCAATCCTCCCATGAGGAAGCCTTGTTTAGGAAATATCAAAATACCTTGGCAACACTTTCTGGAATGGAGAATGACAATTATTTGGTAAAGCTACAAGAAGTAGCAAGTTTAAGAAAAACCATTGATGATTACTTTGATAATGTCATGATCAATGTAGATGACCAACACCT
The DNA here is from genome assembly GCA_963668325.1 of Paracoccaceae bacterium. Lineage (GTDB taxonomy): Bacteria > Pseudomonadota > Alphaproteobacteria > Rhodobacterales > Rhodobacteraceae > MPNP01. The sequence goes on along the minus strand of OY764222.1, from coordinate 2,657,228 downwards.
AAAGAATAACAGGCTAAATTTATTGGCTAAAATTCGGAATATATTAGCCCAAGACTTTAATTTGAGATTGATTTCCGACCAAAGATTAGCCGAGGACATTGTTTCTCCATAACATTCGAATGCAATTCCAAATATAGTGACTATGAAATATTCCCTGCTTGAAAATGACTTGGTTCTAAACCGAGAGGAGTATGGCGGTAAGGCAGCTAAGCTATCAAAATTGTCTGGTATGGGAATACAAATACCCAGGACTTTGGTTCTTCCAATAAAAACTGTTAAGGCTGTCGCCCAAGGGGCAACCTTAAATACTCTTGAGTTGCTTACCAAGTTTCCTGAAAATTCTTTACTCGCCATTAGACCAAGTTCTGAACACGTTGAGTGGGGAGGATTACAAACCATTCTGCACGTTGGAATGAATGATAACATCTTCCAGCATAAAATTAGTGAACTTGGTCAGGAGATTGCGGAGAGCATTTACCTAAATTTTATTATTGATTATTCAGTTAGGGTATTCAGGTTGGACCCGGAGGGGTTTGAGGATATTCGGGAAAGTAATTTCCAAACAAACGAAAAAATCCAACAGGCCTTCGATTTATACCAAGCTGAAAGGGGTAGGGAGTTTACTCAAGCTTCCCATGAGCAATTGTATCATTGTATCAGATCGATGGCCAGGGTTTGGGAAGGTACAACCGCAAGAATGTTAAGAAGAGCCCAAGATGCTCCTGAAGATTCTGGACTTGGATTAATCATTCAGGAAATGGTTTATCAAAAAGGAAATGGATTTCTAAAGATAGGCAAGAGTAATTTCCGGAACCTTGATAAGGAGGAACGAAACCACGAGATCAAGTATTTTGAAATATCATCTCTTGGGAATAATCCAGTAAACTTTGATACGCCTGAAGGGATTAGGAGTTCCTTACAAAGATATCACACAATTCTGCGTAAGGATTTAAAGGATGAGTTTGAATTGGGATTTGTAGTTGATAAAGATCAACCACTTATTCTAGATTATCGGGTTCCCCAAAGGACTGTAAACTCTGAAATCAAAGTAGCCGTCCGTTTGGTAGAAGATAAAATTATCAGCAAACCCGAAGCCTTAATGAGGATTGATCCTGAAAGCCTTGCTCGGGCCATTCATACACAATTGGGTGATTTTGAAAAGGACAGGATACTATCGCATGGAATAGCTGCAAGTCCTGGGGCCGCAACAGGAGTTATTGTTTTTTCATCCAATGCTGCAGAAGAGATGGCAGCCAAGGAACAATCATGCATCCTGGTCAGACCTGAAACAGGACCAGAGGATATTAAGGGAATGTACACCGCGAAAGGTGTACTAACCGGTCGAGGCGGTTTAACCAGCCATGCTGCGGTGATTGCACGGAGTTTGGGAGTTCCATGTGTAGCCGCGGCAACCGATCTGGAGTTCAATCCCAAGGAAAAGACTTTGATATCTGAAGGTGGAAAAATTTTCAAGGAAGGTGATGAAATCACTATTGATGGATCAGAGGGGATTGTCATTGATGGGTTTGTCTCCAAGGTAAGACCAAGTCTGGATAAGGATTTTGATACATTTCTTAACTGGGCTGACGAAATCAGGGATATAGGTGTCAGGGCAAATGCTGATACCCTGGAGGAAGTTGAGGTCGCCAAAGGATTTAAGGCTGAAGGAATAGGTCTGTGTCGAACAGAACATATGTTTTTTGCCCAGTCACGTTTGACGGTTATGCGAGAAATGATTTTCCGAGATAGTACCCAGGACCGAAGGGAAGTCTTGAAGGATCTGTTGGTAATGCAAAAAGGTGATTTCAAAGATCTCTTTACCGAGATGTCAGGGTATCCTGTTTGTATCAGGCTTTTGGACCCACCTCTTCATGAATTTCTTCCTCGTGACAATGATGAAATCCGAGAGTTGGCTGAGGCATTGGATCTACCTGTTAGCCAGATTATTTCACGGATGGATGATTTAAGGGAGTTTAATCCCATGTTGGGTATGCGTGGGGTAAGGTTAGGGATTACAACCCCGGAAATTTATGAAATGCAGGCCAGGGCTATTTTTGAAGCTGCTGCCGAAGTAGAAAAAGAGGGGATACAAGCAAATCCAGAAATAATGATCCCCCTGGTTTCAGTCAACAGAGAGGTCGAATTGATTAAGGATCTGGTAGATTCAATTGCCCAGGATGTCCAAAGCAATACAAGGTGTGTCCTATCCTATAAAATTGGCGTCATGGTTGAAACTCCTCGGGCAGCAATGCGGGCTGGTGATCTGGCCAAAAAATCTGCCTTCCTCAGTTTTGGAACTAATGATCTGACCCAGATGACTTTTGGCATTAGCAGGGATGACGCGTCTAGAATAATTGATGAATATCTAAAACAAGGTGTCTTACAAAAAGATCCATTTGTTACTATTGATCTGGAGGGGGTTGGTGAACTTTTACTTATGGCAGTCGAACGGGGGAGGGAGGCCAGAGAGGATTTGATCCTTTCCATTTGCGGCGAACACTCCGCTGATCCCAGTACAATTCAGTTCTGCAGAGAAACACAATTTTCATATGTATCATGCACTCCATTTCGGATACCTATTGCCAAATTGGCAGCTGCTCAATGTGTGATAAATGAAACAAAATGTGTAGTTTCGTAAGTTAAAACTTGAATTTTAGTAAAATATAACTATTACTGACTTTTTATTAATTAAATAATATTCGAACCTAAGTGGCAGGATATGAGGCCAAAAGACGTTCTGTCATAAACCAATCCGTACAGACTTTAACCACAGGGTAGTTGTATAGTTTGTGTTTAATGTTTTAGTTTAGTTTTGAATAACGATGGTTGAATTTACTAAATCTCTTAAGTTTTTCAGGATTCCAGTTTCCTTGATAATGGGTTCTGTTTTCTTGAGTGCTAGTGCATTTATGGTATCGGCAGAAGAACCCACCTCTGATGAACCCTTGATCTTGGCTTTTTTTGAAAAGCCGCCCTTACTTCGGGGTTTTTCATCAGGAACTATAGACCAAGGTAGTGTGAATAGCCCAACAAGGGACAACCATCTAAGTTTTATAGATTCTGAGCAAGGCCAGATCGAACGTGCTAATTTTAACAACATACTTATTCAGATGGGGGCTCCAAAATCCAGACCTGATTATTCACGAGATTTCGGCTGTTTGGTAGAAGCGCTGTATTTCGAGGCTAGGGGCGAAAGCCTGGAAGGTCAAAGAGCTGTAGCTGAAGTCATTATCAACAGGGTTAGATCAGTGGATTTTCCAAACACCATATGTGGTGTTGTTCATCAAGGGGGAATAAAAAAGGCCCGTTGTCAATTCAGTTATTATTGTGATGGAAAACCGGAAGTTTTCTATGAAAAAAATGCCTATGAACAGATTCGAAATATGTTGTTAAAATTCGTGAGCGGGCATTACCCAGAAATCTTTAATGAATCCACACACTTTCATGCTTCCCATGTGAAACCATTTTGGGTTTCGGATTTTGAATTCCTCGGGAGAGCTGGAAAACATTATTTCTATTCTCACTAAATACCTTCCATAGCCTTTTTAAATCCTGTAAAGTCATCAGGATCTAAAAATACAAAAGGAATAAAATGGGTTATCCTTATTTTGGTACAGACGGAATTAGGGGAGAAGCAAATACCTTCCCCCTGACGGCAGAAGTTATCCTGAAGATCGGTATGGCAGCTGGAAGGTTTTTCTGTAAAACTTCTACCAATCAGCACAGGGTAGTAATTGGTAAGGATACCAGGCGGTCAGGTTATATGCTGGAAAATGCCCTTACAGCCGGACTGACGGCAACGGGTATGAACGTGCATCTCCTAGGACCAATTCCAACTCCTGCGATTGGTTTACTAACGAGGTCAATGCGTGCCGACCTTGGAGTGATGATCACAGCTTCACACAACGGATATCAGGACAATGGGCTGAAGTTTTTTGGCCCAAATGGATATAAGCTACCAATAGAAACTGAAAGACAAATCGAACAACTGATAGATACTGATTTTCCCTTGGAAACACCTGAAAACATCGGCCGGGCAGAGAGGATTGACGGTGGATTGGGAAGATATATTGAGTTTGCCAAAACAACCTTTCCAAAAAATTTTCGTTTAACTGGCCTTAGAATTGTCATTGATTGTGCTAATGGTGCTGGTTACAAGGTTGCCCCCGAGATACTTTGGGAACTTGGTGCTGAAGTTGTACCAATTGGTGTTTCCCCTAATGGCTTTAACATTAATCAGAAATGTGGATCAACAGACCCCACGCTGCTAATCGAAAAAATTAAGGAAACCAGAGCAGATGTTGGGTTAGCCTTGGACGGAGATGGTGACAGAATTCTGGTCTGTGATGAACGGGGCAGGGTAATTGATGGGGATCAACTATTGGCTTTGTTGGCAACCAGATTGGCGGATAAGGACCAGCTTAACAAAAATACTGTAGTTGCAACCAAAATGTCAAATTTGGGCTTGCAAAAATACCTGGAGAAGAAAGGTATCGAACTGATCAAGGCTTCTGTTGGGGATCGAAATATATCAAAAGAAATGCTGGCCGGAAACCTCAGCTTGGGTGGAGAAAACTCTGGACACATTATTATTTCAAAATATTCCACCACTGGCGATGGAATTATTGCAGCCTTACAGTTTCTTTCCGCCTTGGTTGAATCTGGCAAGAAGGCTAGTGAAGTTGCCAATGTGTTTCAACCTGTTCCACAGATCTTGAGAAATGTAAGAATCATCAAGGGTGGTGATCCGACCAAGGATGAAAAGGTTCAGAAAATAATTAACAAGAACATCGAGAAACTTAATGGCAAAGGACAGGTCTTTGTAAGAAAGTCCGGAACAGAGCCTGTTGTTCGGGTCTTGGTTGCTGGTGAGAGCTTGAAATTCATAACAGAAATAGCTAACGAAATTGAAAATGCGGTTTTGATGGCCGCCTGAGCTTGGTCACCCTTTTCAGAACAGGTCCAATCACAGTTCCGCCTAGTCAGTTGTTTATTAAGGGATTTCCATTTCATAGTAAGATGCACAAGAAAAATTACTGTGACATTTTTGTTTCTGGTGGTGGGCTAGCAGGTTTGATGATTTCCCTAGCCCTTGCTGGGAAATCAAGAAAAATAATCTGTTGTGATTTGCATTGGGATTTTTCTTTAGAGCCCTCTGGATTACCACAGGACCAAAGAGTTACAGCTCTTTTTAACAGTTCCCTGGAATTCCTTGCTAGTTTTATTCCACTCGAATCATTGTTGTCTTCTTATGGGAAGAGATTGGCAGAGATAGAAGTACTTGAAGCAGGTAAAAAAGGCGAAATCGAGCAATCAAGCAGCTTTAAATCTCTAGCCATTGGCAAGGATGAGTTTGGTTGGGTTATACCAAACGATAAATTCAGGGAAGATCTGGTGTCGCAAGCTGCTCAAAATCCCAATATTACCTTTCTACCCAAAATTGGTGTACAAAATGTTTTTACTAGGACCAATGAGGCTTACGTCCTCCTTACCAATGGTTCTAGGGTAGTAACCAAGCTCTTGGTTGGGGCTGATGGAAAAACTTCCCAAGTAAGGAAATCATTAAAAATAAACACCAATCAGATTTCCCCACTGCAGGGAGGAATTTCCTTCAATGTTAAACATCCAATTCCTCTAATTCATAAATCGGTTGAGATCTATAAATCAGGTGGACCCTTTACCATCATCCCCCTACCAGGAGAGAATGAACATTATTCGAACATAATCTGGATGGATACGATAAGTCAAATTGAAGCTTTTTCAAAATTGGGTAATTCCGCACTTGCAAGCGAGGCAACAAAACGCTCGTTGGGTGTAGTAGGTAACCTTTCAATCGTGTCATCATCTGTCAATTGGTCAGGTTCTTATCAAATGGCCAATCAACTAAGTCATGAAAGATCGGTATTAATCGCCGAGGCTGCTCATAATCTACCCCCATTGGGGGCTCAAGGACTAAACTTGACCATAGGCGATATCAAGGCTCTACAAGATTGTATTTCAAAAGCAGCTGATCCAGGTAGTCCTCAGGTACTTAAAGATTATGGCAGGGCACGGTATTTCCCGACTTTACTCAAGTTTGTCGGTACAAATTTCCATAATCTACTATCCTTCTCGAATATTGTTCCCTTAAGGTCCATGAGGAAAGAAGGGGCCAAGTTATTTTCAACAAACGAACGGTTGCAAAAGTCATTGCTAAAATTTGGCCTTGGTGAGGACATTTTTCCATTCAAACCCTTTTCCAAAACATATTAAATTGATAATGGGAGGCCTTTGGGGTTAGAAAACCATTGGTCAGTAATTATATCCTGAACTTCAAAAATTAATGGAGTTGTGACCATTTTTTCTATTGGTAATAAATAATTAGATTGGAGAACAAAATGCGAGTGTATTATGACCGGGATTGTGATGTTAACCTTATTAAGGATAAGAAGGTAGCCATATTGGGATATGGTTCACAAGGTCATGCCCATGCTCTGAATTTAAGGGATTCAGGAGCAAAAAATATTGTTGTTGCATTAAGGAAGAACTCATCATCAGCCGTTAAAGCTCAATCAGAAGGGCTGGAGGTTATGGAGATCGCCGAGGCTTCAGCATGGTGTGATTTAATCATGTTTACCATGCCTGATGAACTGCAAGCCGAAACATATTACAAATATGTCCATGAAAATATTCGAGAAGGTGCTGCAATCGCTTTTGCTCACGGGTTGAATATCCATTTCCAATTAATTGACCCAAAGCCAGGGGTTGATGTTGTAATGATTGCCCCGAAGGGGCCAGGTCACACTGTTAGAGGTGAATTCAAAAAAGGCGGTGGTGTACCTTGTCTGGTTGCCGTAGATAGGGACGCAACAGGGTCTGCAATGGAAACAGCATTGTCCTATTGTGCAGCTATAGGTGGAGGACGTTCAGGAATCATTGAAACTGATTTCAAAGAGGAATGTGAAACTGACTTGTTTGGTGAACAGGCTGTCCTTTGTGGCGGACTAGTGGAACTAATTCGACAAGGATTTGAAACACTTGTCGAAGCTGGTTATGCACCAGAAATGGCCTACTTTGAGTGTTTACATGAGGTAAAGCTGATTGTTGATCTCATTTATGAAGGCGGTATTGCCAACATGAACTATTCAATTTCGAATACAGCAGAATACGGTGAGTATTACTCAGGCCAGAAGGTACTGCCTTATGATGAAACCAAGGCAAGAATGAGAAAAATCCTCAAAGATATTCAGAATGGAAAATTCACCAGTGAATGGATGCGAGAATGTTCAGTAGGGCAACCTTCCTTTAAAGCAATCCGAAGGGTCAATGATGCTCACCAGATCGAAGAAGTAGGTAAGAAGTTACGGGCAATGATGCCATGGATTACTGAAGGCAAACTAGTCGATCAGGAAAAAAACTAATTTCCCCGGGCAATAAGCCATCTAAGGAGAGTGCTTGAGATTTGGATTTTTCCAGTAAAAATTAAAGATGAAAGGGTTATGTAAAGCTTTAAATAACCTGTTCCGCCAGATTGTATGCCCAGAGCGGCCTAAGGAGATGAGTAAAGAAATTAAAGATCAGAAAATCCTGTGAGTTCCACAGGTTTCATTTGGTTACTATCACGCAAAACTGTGAGTTTATCCTTAAATCTTTCAATGAATAGGGTCGTTGCCCATTGCCCCAATACCCGGATTTGCTTGGAACCCAGATAATCAACAATAAAGTCAATTGCCTTCTGGTATTTCTTCAGGGTTATTGGAAATCTCGTTTGAAAACTCTTTCCCAATTCGGTCGTGACAAAACAGGGCCTATGAAATCTATTTATTTCAAATGTCAGAACCAGTCAGCTCGTAAGGAAGTTAAATTATCCCTGAGATCAAAAGAGTATGGGCTGTTCTTGTACATGATAAACTCAAAGCACAATGGAACTCCTAACAATTGATCCAAAGTGTTGACATCATGCAACCAAACCGCTAGTTTGACTATAAACAACCCGAAGTTCCAAAGGTTGTATTTGGCAAGGAAGTAGGGATCATGACCATGGTAAAAGCACAAATTGATAAAATAGAAGAGTATATCAAGGTGCACCTTGCGCCGGCCGAAATTGACAAGGTGATTTTCGAGGAGGCCGAGGATCATGACGGTGATCCCATACTGAATATTACAGTGGTTTACAAGTCCGAACCTGATCCCGATAAGTTTGTTGGATTGGCTTTACCCTTGCGACGAACTCTGCATGACATGCAGGTGGAAAGGTTTCCAATTCCTTCATACAAGACAATAAAAGAAGCTGAACTTGCAGCCGTGTGATCTCATTGACACCGCCCTCATGTTGGTAGAGGGTCGGGGACGCAAGGGAAAACCACGAGAAGCAGATCTCAGACGGGCCATGAGCACGGCCTATTATGCAATGTTCCACGCTCTCTGCCGGAATTGTGCCGATTGCCTAGTCGGCCCGGAAGGGTCCCGCCGAAGTCAAGCGGCCTGGCTGCAAGCCTATCGGGCAGTCAATCATGGTGAGGCCAAAAACCGATTCGGCAACTCCCCGAAATCATGACTCTGTTCCCGGATGGTCTTCAGGAATTTGCCACCAGGTTTGTGATCCTTCAGGCAAAGCGACACGAGGCTGACTATAATCCCGCATTTGATCTCACCAGTGACGTGGTGCTGACTGAGATTACCGCTGCCCAAAAGGCAATTGAAATGTTGAACAATTCAAGTGACAAGGACCGAACGGCTTTTGCTGTCTATACGCTACTGGAAAAACGAAAGATCCCAGAGATACTGAACGCTGGACCGGGTGGGTGATTGCCTCAAGGTGCCGTCGGAATGAGATTGTCATTCACGTCTGCACACCATATGGTATGGTAGAACAACACGTAACCTAAAAGTTGAGGAAATCTGTCATGCCCCCACCGCAGAATACAAGTTTTGGGGCAACCCCTTTCGAACGAATTATCGTGGGCCAGATCAACACCTCCTGCAAGACCCAAATGACAGTGATGGTCTCGGCCATTTGCAACGAAGAGTATCTGGAGGGGCAGGTCGCCTCATTTCTTGGTGAAATACCCACCGCCGATCAGTTGGCCTTTGCAGATCTGCACGCTATTCCCAGGAATCACCTGAGGAAGCTGGCCAGGAAATTCAACCGGAACACCGGCATTCATGCCGTACTGGCCGGCTGATGGAGCAGCCATCCCGCTGGGATGATATGTTTGATCAGGCCATGGTCATACTTGACCAGGTGGGAATGTCGCTGGATACAGACTGGCAATGGTCCTTTGGTGGGGGCACGGCACTGATGTTGCCGATCAATCATCGTCTGAGTTATGATGTTAATTTTTTCAGCACCAATCAACATCATGCCCGAATATGAAATCGTCAGAAAGGATGCACTTGCCATTATTGCAGAACGCACCAGAGTATAATTGATATTGATTAACTGCAACTTGGGACCTGTGTACATTTCTTGTAATTGATACCTTTGGTCATAATTGGAATCGAACACCTCTTGAAATGGAAAGAATTTATTAAATGAAAACATATATAGCACCACAGGGCAAGGCAGGGACAGATGTCTTGTACGGTATAGAAAAAAGTATCGAATCACACCTTAAAAGAATGTTCGAGCAAGGAACACAACGGAACGTTTTGAAATACAGAGTTGACCCATCTACAGGAAGAGAGGATATAGTACGATTCAGGTCCCAGGTAAGAGAATGTGATGCCGCCACCACTTTTCATGCCGGGAGAGCTGTTGACCTCGCCTTGCAGTTGGTTCATGCTGTTGTCACTGATCGTATTCTGGGAAGAAAATATCCGCATATTAGTGAGGAGGAAAACCGCCTTGCTGGGTCAGATCGTAGTTCTTACAATCTATCAGATCTACATGAAAAAATCCTGCAGGAGTTTCAGGAACACGAAGGGCTTTCCAGAAATGATCTGGAAAATGCTTTGGAACATGCTTACCAGACAGCCCTGAATAAAGGAATGGTAGATCTAACTGTAGATGATCGGAATGTTGTACAATTCTTTTTATTGTCAGAGAATTTACCCTTTTATAAGAAAAGTGATAATTCCATAACTGACGGGGTGGAGAAGACAAACCACTACGGTAATGTTGGAACCCTTTTTCTTCCCAAACCCCATCAGAATTTGAGGAAATGCCTTTCGGGACTTTCAAAGAATTTTTACAAAAGGCTGATAAATCCTATTACGGGACCAACAACACTCGATATAACGATTATGCCTACCGAGACCATGAGACCGGGAGACCCTATTATGTGGCTGGCATGTACCTCTTTGCCCGCCTGACCAAAGAACTTGTTTCACTTTACCTAAATCCCAATATTTGGCATCCGGAATATGCCAGTCGATACTTTGAACGGGAAAATGAAAACATTAATAAGAAAGTTAAAACGCTTTTAACTCAAAATTTCGTTGGAGAGGTTGAATTACCTGCGATGATTTCACCACAAGATCAACATAAAGTATTTCTTGATGTACCATTATCTTTGGATTCAATTGCAAAAAGAAAAGCAAACTGGCAAAAAATCAGTAGTTCCCGCTAATTTTTAGCCCAAAGGCCAATTCTGTTCCTTATAAGCTCCCTCCACCAAGTTGGCAAGCGATACCGAAGAGTTTTTACCCCCATTATCTTTTCTTCTGATGTTATTTATTCTGAATATCCGGTGGAACACTTACGGTGACATGGTTGCTTTGCTAAGGATCACGAAGAAGCATCTCCCCTTCAATCATCTGGCGTGGTTCGATTAACAGGCGGTAATAGGTTTCCCAACTATTGATTTTAACAAGGGTAAACAACATTCGCATCGCTTCCCATAGATATTTCTTGCGTTTCTTCTTTTTGAGTGCCTGCTGAAACAAGCCGCAACAATGTGCAACCACCTGTTCCACCAGAAAATCCAGCAGGCATAAATTGGCCATCACACTGGCAAGATTGTACTTTCCATGACCATAGCTGTGCTCCAGCCGATAACCATTTCCGGCTTCGGACTTCAGAATTTTTATATTTTCGTTTTCTATCCGCCAGCGCGATCTGGCAGCTCGCATCATAGGCATCACCGTTGTTTCATTGAGAGGAAGATCAGAAACCCAGCCCCATTTGGTCGTCTTGACTTCATTGTCTTGTTTCTTGCCAATGGGCTTGGTTTCGGAATAGAAGAGGACATTGACCTCCAGGTTGGAATTGCTGTCGTTCAGGGGGACGTTATTGAGCCAGCGGAACTGATGGGTAATCACCCCTTTACTGGTTCGTTCCCTTCGGCTCAGGGCTTGGGTATCCGGATGGGTGTCAACCCAGTTATATAAGGCTTTGTGGTCACCTTCTCTGGCCCCCAGGATAAAGCGTAGATCATGCTTCTGCAAGTGTCTGATATGGGGCGCATTGGAAGCCAGCCCGTCTTCCACGACAATGGTCTTGAGATGCGGGTGGTCTTCTCGGAAAGCGGTGATAAACCGTTTGGCGGCATTCCGTTCACAATCGTTCTTAGCCTCCCCATCCTTACGGGTGATCATTTCCGGGGCAAACGGAATGACCGTCTTGATCTTAGGATGAACCAGAGCACCGGCCATCATCTGATGATAATAGGATTTGGTGCCGTTGCGATACGTCTTGACACAACAGGAGGAGCAACACACCTTGTTGGAGCTGTAATAACCGGTGCCATCAAGAGCCATGAGATAATGATCGCCCAAGACCGTGAAATGTTCCAGCCCCTTGCTTCGTTGGAAATTGGTGAAGACCGCCTTGAAGGCGTCACGGAAATGGCTGGGGTCAACCGGGTCCAGTCTTTCGCGCAAGCAAGTGTCGGACGGCGCCTTCTTGACGCCAAAGAGGGTCTTGAGATTATGGACCACTGTGGGGTCGGCATCCTTACCCCGGGTTTTTTGGTCAAAGTCCAGGAGGGAGGGTGATTTGACATGATACACCGCCAAACCTGACATCAGACAATCTCGGAGGGTGAAACCTCGGTTGTTGATTGGGTCTGGAACGGTGTCGAAAACCTTGCCAACGGTTGACAGAAGGCCTGGCATTGAAACATACCGACGGAGTTTCTGGTACATGATACTGCTCGAAAATGTTATTATTGAAAACAATTGTTATTGGTTCCAATAATATGAGAATCATGGCAATTTGGCAAAAAGTGATTGCAAGCTGTTTACGAAAAATAAATTTTACTAACTTTGTAAACGCCCTGTTTATGGCGAAATAAATTTTAAGCGGGAATTACTGGCAAAAAATTACTTTGAAGACAGAACAATAATTTAGCTAATGGTATATCCATTCAGCTGGGTTTATAAATTTCAGAGCATGGGTTGAACTTGTCGATCTTCTTCTTGTACATGGGGCTGATCCCAACAACCAGAATACGAAAGGTTCCGACTTCACTTGCTATGGCCAGAAAAAGAGTGAAACAAACCTCCTGCTTTGTTTATTTGATAAAATTCAATAATTTTCAGTCGCAAATGGCCGAACTACTTGGTCAAACAGGAAATCACTTCAGTGAAGAGGAAACAATCAAAAGTCATTTCAGTTCTGTTCAAAACAGAAGGCGATTACCTTTGGGGTGTAATCTTTAGAACACATTTTGGGCAAGGGCAAGGCAAGTTTCTTCTGGATTCCTACAGCAAACCGTTTGTCATATCAAGAACGATTGGTACAGAACGTGTTATCTATGGCAGTGTCGAAACAAGGTTCCCTGTGGAATGCATACCCAAAATTAAGCACGGGTGGGTATCAACTCGGAGCATTTAGGTTAGGATATCTAATTACCGTTTCGGTAATTACCCATCAATACCTCGAAACGCTTGAATAGGTAGAAACTGTCTTGGGGTCCTGGGCTTGCTTCGGGATGGAACTGAACAGAAAAAACAGGGTGAGTCTTACTTCTTAGGCCGCAATTGGTACCATCGAACAGGGAAATGTGAGTTTCCTCAATATCCTTGGGAAGCGAATCCCTGTCTACCATAAAACCATGGTTCATAGTGGTTATTTCTACCTTGTTGGTTTCAAGTTCTTTGACTGGATGGTTGGCACCATGATGGCCAAAACTCATTTTTACGGTATTTGCGCCAAGTGCAAAAGCAAGCAATTGGTGACCAAGGCAAATACCGAATATAGGAATTTTTGTTGCAATTAATTGCTTGAGCAGGGGTACTATGTAAGTTGCTGTTGCCTCAGGATCGCCAGGACCATTTGAAAGAAAAATTCCATCTGGTTCCCAATCCAATATATCCGTAATTGAACTATCAGCCGGAAATACTCTAGAAATGGCGCCAATTGATGAAAGGCATCGTAAGATGTTGTCCTTAGCACCAAAGTCAATGGAAGCCACTCTGAATCTAAATGCGCTGGGAGTAGTATACCCCTTTGGCCAATCCCATAATGATTGATCCCATTCAACAGGTGATTTACGAGAAACTACTTTAGCAAGATCCTTATTCATTAATCCCGAAAACGAATCCAGTAATTTTTTTGCCTTTTCCAATTCATCAAAACAATTGGTAGAGTGAATGATTGCAATATCTGGGGCACCTGCTTGTCTGACATACCGAGTCAAAGCTCTTGTATCAACTCCAGTAACACCTACTAAATTCGATCTACCAAGCCAGTCCTCAAAGCTGAAGTTACTTCTCCAACTTGAAGGTGGTGTGGGAGGCCACTTGGTCACGATACCCTCAATTACTGGTGTACATGTTTCATTGTCTTCTGGATTTGAACCTACATTTCCGATATGCGGAAAAGTAAAACAGACTATTTGATTACAATATGAGGGATCGGTAATTATTTCCTGGTATCCGGTCATGGAAGTATTGAAGCAAAGTTCTCCCACGCGAATTCCTTTTGCCCCAAAACCTTGCCCCTTAACAACAGTACCATCGGGAAGTAGTATGAGGCCTGTTATATTGTCCTCAGAAGATTGTAATTTGTCTACCATTTGATATTATTTATATTAGGTGAGCCATTGGCAATGAATAGGAAGATAGAAGATGGGTTGCTGAAAATTTCCAAAAATGTGGTATCCTTAACAAAGAGTTAATGTCTTAAGACATTTAGTAATTAGTACAGGAATTGGTATGAATTTAAGGAAAAATATTGCCGAAGCCCTTCGGCAAGCCGAAATTGAAGATACCAAGGTAACATTACCTATCCTTCGGCTAATTAACACTGTGATCATTGATCGAGATAACAGGGCCCGTGCGGATGGAATTGTCGAAGGGGTATCCAATAGAATTATCTATGAAGTTCTAATTAAAATGCTGGAGCAAAAGACAACTAATTACAAAAACCATGAAAAGCAGGGAGAAATTGAGCTTGCAACCCAGGAGAAGGCCGAGATTAAGCTAATGGAAAGTCTACTACCTAGAAAACTAACTGACAGGGAAACTATTGCAGCCGTTGACCAGATAATCAAAAAACTGAAAGCAACTGGTGTCCGTGATAAGGGACGCGTTATGGCAGCATTAAAAGAAAACTACAGTTGGGGACAAATGGATTTTAAATCTGCCCATGCTCGTGTTGTTGAAAAGCTCTGTTGAACATTAATTACTCCCCATGCGGTTGAAAGGGAGTAATCAGTTTATTCAATGACCTTTGGGGGATTTATCCCACATGTCACGGGTGGGCAATACTTCAAAAGTATGTGCCGGTGGCGGATTCGGTAAGGTCCATTCCAGGGTTTCGGAATGATCGCCCCAATAGGCATGTTTCTCAACTTTTTTACCTGCTACCAAGGTATAGGCAATCACCCCAATGAAAAAGATGAAGGAGGCAAAGGAAAGAAATGCCCCTAAGGAAGAAACCTGGTTCCAAAGAGCAAAAGCTTCAGGGTAATCTATATATCGTCTTGGCATACCCTGTCTTCCTAGGAAATGTTGAGGAAAGAACGTCAGATTTGATCCGATAAACATGGCCCAAAAATGGAGCTTGCCTGCCCATTCAGGATACTGGCGGCCAGACATTTTTCCTATCCAATAGTAAACGCCGGCAAAAATACAGAAAATCGCACCCAAGGACATCACATAATGGAAGTGAGCAACAACGTAATATGTGTCGTGGTATACCCTGCTGAGAGCAGCTTGGCTGAGAATAATGCCGGTTACACCTCCCAAGGTAAACAGGAACAAGAAGCCAAAGGCCCAAAGCATAGGAGTTTTGAACTCTATCGAGCCTCCCCACATTGTGGCAATCCAGGAAAATATTTTTATACCAGTAGGTACTGCTATAACCATGGTTGCTAGCATAAAGTAGGATTGCTGGGTTAAACTCATGCCCACTGTGTACATGTGGTGAGCCCAAACAATGAAGCCCAAACCACCAATGGCGACCATAGCATAAACCATTGGTAGGTAACCAAAAATTGGTTTTTTGGAGAAGGTCGAAATCACCTGAGAAATTATCCCAAACCCAGGTACGATAATAATATAGACTTCAGGGTGGCCAAAGAACCACAAAAGATGTTGATACAGGATTGGATCCCCCCCACCGGAAGCATCAAAAAATGTTGTTCCAAAATTTCGGTCAGTTAGCAACATGGTTATTGCTCCAGCCAAAACCGGAAGTGCCAAGAGAATCAACCACCCGGTAACAAAGATTGACCAGGCAAAAAGCGGTACCTTATGAAGAGTCATTCCAGGTGCTCGCATGTTTAGGAATGTGGTAATCATATTTACCGCACCAAGAATTGATGATGCACCTGAAACATGGACTGCGAATATTGCCAGGTCCGTTGAAAAACCACTTTCTTTCGTAGATAGGGGGGCATACAGAACCCATCCTACACCCGTGCCAGTCAACCCATTACCACCAGGAACAAAAACCGAGGTTATCGCCAGACAAGACCCTGCCACAAACAACCAATAACTGAGGTTATTTAATCTGGGAAAGGCCATGTCAGGAGCGCCAATCATCAGCGGCATGAAATAATTGCCAAAACCACCAAAGAGGGCAGGGATGACAACAAAGAACATCATCAAAACCCCATGACCAGTAATGAGCACGTTCCATAAATGCCCATTAGGAGTACAATCTTCGACAGCGCCCGCGATAATCCGCGTACCCTCGAGACACATATATTGGACACCTGGTTCATATAATTCCATCCGCATGAATACGGTGAACAAAACGGAAACAAAGCCAACTAAAGCTGCGGTGACGATATAAAGAATCCCAATGTCCTTGTGATTGGTAGACATAAACCACCGCACAAAGAAACTTACGGCAGGGTTCTTGTCATGACCCGGATGGGCAGTGGTATCAGTCATCTAGTCCTCTTATTGTTAGTCTTTCCCTTGGTTGGTACGGGTTTTACTGAGTCTTAATACTATTCCAACCGATTATAAAACTCAACCCTCAACATTTAAATGAGTACTGTTCTTATTTATCAGAATTAGGTCTAAAACAAGCACAAAAATATGATTTATTTTCAAAATCTCAATATTGGTCTATTGGCGTTTAATTTCTTTCAGAATTTGCCTCAAAGATAATTTTGAAGTTGTGAATGAGTCTCTCATCAAATTCCTTATAGGACGTATTCATCCCCATTTCACTTAAACTTGTAACCCCATAATCCTTAATGCCACAGGGTACAATACCCCGAAAATGGGTTAGATCCGGGTTGATGTTTATTGATACGCCATGGAAACTGATCCATTTTCTAATTCTAATTCCAAGGGCTGCAATTTTCCTTTCATCCACGAAAGGTGTTTTCAGTTTATTTGCTCTGGGGTCAATCCAAATGCCAATTCGATCACAATGGACGCTTCCAGTCACTTGAAAATCCTCAAGGGTAAGGATGATCCACTCCTGTAATTTATTTACAAATTCCCTGATACTTCGTCCCCTCTTATTCAGGTCCAACATGATATAGACCACTCTTTGGCCGGGGCCATGATAAGTATATTGTCCCCCTCGACCTGTATCAAAAACCGGCAGCTTCAATTGATTAGTCAGGTCCGAGGGATTGGAACTTGTTCCTGCAGTATATAAGGGTGGATGCTCAAGCAGCCATATCAATTCACTCTTTTTACCCACCAAGATATCGTCGACCCTATTTTCCATTATCTGAACGGCATCTGGGTAATTTACTAGTTTTTGTGATTTCTTTATCTCAACCATCAGTTTTATTTTTCGCCTTATGGATAGGTTGGTTGATTAACAATAAAATTTTAATATTTAGAGACACTAGGATTTAATCTCAAAATGGTGTGGTTTTCCACCCAAAACAGAAGTTATGCTGTTAATTGAGAATATTATTGTGTCCTGGCGGTCGTGGCGGAATAGGTAGACGCGCAGCGTTGAGGTCGCTGTGGGGTAAAACCCGTGGAAGTTCGAGTCTTCTCGACCGCACCAATTTCGGAATTGGTTACTCAGTTACACCTATAAATACAATTCTACTGCCTCAAGAGGATCTGGACTAGACCAAAGGCAGGAGTTAGTGTGTGAATTATTGATGATAATTTAACAAGTTTGGATACGAGGGTTTAAAGTGTACAGGGTTATTGTGAACAAAATGACCATATTCCTCTTTCCTCCGGTGGAATAAATTTCAGTTCAGATCCTACAGGAGCATTAATTGTGTTCCTCAAATTAATTGGAAAATGACCTGAATCAGGGAATCATTAAACGCTTTATTGCAGTGCTTTTAGTACAGTATCGGGTACCAGATCAAGCACCTATAATAGCGAACATGCGGTACTGTTCAGAAAACGCTGGCCAGCCTCCCAGCTTTTGATGGTAGCGGGTGAAACCTTGATGTGGTGGGCAAATTCTTTCTGCTGAGATTTATCTTGTGTCTGAGTTGGCGTACTAGGCGATCTCCTGCAATGCCTCATTCTCATCCTCCTTTATCTGACAATCAATATCTTCTTCGGTGGTCGCGTCCACCTTTGGAAAGTTTATCCTTCCTTTGGGAAAAGTTGATGGATCTTTTGATTATTGTCATAATGTCTGACCTCCTTGGATTTGGCTTTGCGAGCAGAAATAATTCGACAGTCCGAACCACGCATTGTATAGACGACATAGACTCGGTTATCAATCATACCATAAACCTTAATGCGAGTCTCACCAGAACGGGAGGAGGGCTTTATGTTGAAGTTGTTCTCAATGATTATCTTCGGGATATCATCAGGAAAAAGCTTGTCCTGAAGTTGCATCCTTATTATTTCCGGCATAAAAATCCTTTGGAGCAACGGCTTTATGAGATCGCCCGCTAAACCTGCGGAAATAACCTGAAATCATGGCCGAATGGTACAAGAAAGTTACAGATGAAAATCGGCTTCTGCTGTCCACTATAGATTCCTTCAACATCTGCGTAAGATTGATGCCAGCGGTGATCTGCTGAATTACCGAATGAGAATCAACAAAATCACTTCACGTCGCCAAGAAGTTGTCTTCGAGCGGACAAGTGGGGAACTGATAACTAAAAGACCGAGCGCAATTCCAACCAATTTGGAGTATAAACCCAATGAAGCCATTGGTTTCCCATATTCGGCAAGAGTTTGGGCTAAAGGTAGATATCACAAGACAGTTAAGGACTTGAATGCTTGGATAAACAAGCAGAATATCACACCGACAAATTTCGATGCTCTTTTCCTGGCATTCCTAAAAAGTTGGGTCAAGAATCCAACCCTTGCACCAAAGGTAAAGAATGAACAACTTTCCTACAGGATTGGCCAACTGAAACTATACTGGTGGGAAAGCCTGACAGAGGAAAAAAAAGCTTATTTGAGGCAGGTTGTAGGAACCTCGGTTGAGTTGGAAGATGGGACGGGTTGGGTCAAGGATGAAAAGAGTATAGCACTCAGTGCCTTTGACCAAGCTTGTCAATACCTTGTTCAACAAAGTGAATGGTTTGACAGTGCAAATTCAATCCACGCACAAATTGACGAAGCAATTAGAGCAATTGGAGAAACTCTTGGAAAATGGATAACGGTCCTGCGGAGAGAAAAAGAGAAGGCAATAAAGGAAGAACGGCCGGATGACGAATTCATCAATCCATTTTTATTGGACCTCAAGCCACCTAGATTTTAGTGGAATGATAAACCTGGGTGAAAACTGTGAGTAGATCAGGGGAAGCATCTGGGAATTGTACCTTAGTAGTGCTACTATAAATGAGATACTTAGATATGATCAATGGAAGAAGAATGGTTGATGGATGTATTGCGACAATTTAAGAGGTGGATTGAACGGCTTGAATTTGATGGTAAGCAATTCGTATTCAACATAGGCAACACAAAACCTACAAAGGCACCAAAATTGAAACAGGTTTATGTGTGTGAATTTTCCCCTCCTGTGCTTCCTGAATTAGGTAAGTGGCGCCCAGTGGTTGTGCTATCTCGACAAAATACTCGTGATGGGGTGGTTACAGTAGCCCCGATCACAAGATCACCCCAAGGAAAAAATGAACAAAAGTATTGGGTCAAGATTCTAGCCCCTTACGAAGAAAATAAAGATGCCTGGGTCCTGTGCAAACACATTACCGCAGTATCAACAAGAAGGTTAAGAATTCATAGAGAAGGCATTCCACTGATTGAGGATAATCAATTCCAGGAAATAGCAAGAAAGGTTCTAAATAATTTACCTGAGCACAGATAAGTTTAAGCAGTTTTACCGGGAGGAGGTATTACTCTATTTAAGTTGGGCGACTTTTTAAGGCCGCCCACTTTACTGAATCTCCAAAAAGGAGAAAATTAGTAATTCTAATTAAAGAATTCTATTACTAGAGTTACTAGTTAGCGTTGTACTTAACAAAAATCAAGCATTTTATCTGTTTCCCAGCAGTTCCCGCTAATTTTCTCAAAATGAGATATTATATATTTTTTGCTAGTCCTCAAATAGGTAGGCATGACTAATCGAAGGGCTTTGATCCCCATCGAAATGATTGTATTTTTTAAACTTTTAAAATCTGAATTGAGCATATTCGAAACATGGTGACCGGCTAAGGCTCGGCCAGGAGGACTGACATGTCAACTCGTTTTCGTTTCTCATATATCCCCCGATAGAATGTTTCCCAACTGTCCAAATAATATTCCGTAAAGATTCGCCTCATTGCTTCCCAGAGATACTTCTTGGTTGGATAGCGTTCATGGGCCCTTTGGGCCATGCCACAACAATGCTGAACAATTTGATCAAGGTAAAAAGCCAGCATTGCCAGATAGGCAAAAACATGCGAAAGATTTTGTTGGCCATGGCCGAAATTATGCTCTAACCGGTACCCATTTCCGGCTTCAGATTTCAAAATTTGATACGTCTCGTTCTCTATTTTCCAGCGCGTTCTTGCAGCTCGCATAACATTCCTTACATTCCCTTCATCAAGTGGTAGATCAGTAACCCAGGTCCAGTTGGTTGTTGTTGGTTTCTTCCCTTTGGTGCCGGGTTTGGTCTCGGTGTAGTGTAGGACATTGACCTCAAGGCTAAAATTGGCATCGTTCAGGGGAACATCATTGAGCCAACGGAACTCATGGGTTATGGTTTTGTTCGTTCTCCTTTCTTTGCGGACTAGTTTCTGGAGGGCAGGATTATCCTTGATCCAGTCAAACAGCGCCTTGTGATTGCCTGGCTTGGCAACCAGGATAAAACGCAGATTGTGTGTCTTCAAAAGTTTGATATTCGGGCCATTGGAGGTCAACCCATCGCCCAGGATAATGGTCTTGAGGTGGGGGTGGTCCCGGCGAAAATCCTCCATGAAACGGACGCTGGCATTCAACTCACAGTCATTTTTCTTGTGCCCGTCATGTTGATAAATCATTTCCGGTGCAACCGGAAAGACATTCTTGATGTCTGGATGGACAAAGGCCCCTCCGAGCATCTGATGGTAATAGGTTGTGGTGCCGTTGCGATGGTTCTTGTGACAGCAATGGTCACATTTTAACCTGCTGGAACTGTAATATTGGGTCCCATCAATCGACAAGAGATAATGGCCACCCAACATGGTCATGAAGTCCAGGGCCCGCCCACGCTGGAGAAGGGCAAAGAGTTTATTGAAGACCAACCGGAAGGCTTTGGGATCAACCGGATCAAGCCTCGCGCGCATGTTGGTATCCGAGGGCACCTTGTCGATCTTGAAAAGGGTGCGCAGATTTTGAACCACCGGCGGTTCGGCTTTGGGGCCTCGGGTTATCTGGTCAAAGTTCAGTAATGAAGGGCACTTCAGCAGAAAGACGGCCAGACCTGACATCAAGCAATTTGTCAGTGTAAAGCCGCGATTGTTGACGGGATCTGGAACGGTGTTGAAAACCTGGCGGACACTGGTCAGCAAACCTGGCATGGAAAGATGCCTTCGGAGTTTGTATTTGGACATGATACTGCTCGTACAAAATGATCGGTTGAAAATGTTATTATTGCGACCGATTATAAACGAATCATGTCAAAGGAGCAAAAAGTGCTAAAAGGGGGTTTGCGAAAAATAATTTTGCCTGATGACCTAAAACCTCCTATTTATAGGAGAACTAAATTTTAACGGGAATTGCTGTCTGTTTCCTTCTTTGGGGGGGTATTTTAAGCCAATTTATGTAGGCCCCTGGGCAAACTGCAGCGTGGGCAAGAGTATTCAGGTACAGGCTCCAAATATCCCCTTGATAGCTCTCCAATCAAAATTCCCTGGTCAATCTGCCATGAACGCCTGTGTAATGCCCATGCACAGGGGACGGACTCCAATTACCTGGCAGGATACTAACCTAGCCTTGTCTAAACTGAATGAAGGGTTGGCACAACTCCAAGCTAATACAACTGAATTACTGAATCAAGTTTCGGTTCAGAAAGAGCTAAGAAAATGAATGAAAAATAAATTAAGAGCACCTCTATTAAATAATCTGCCCACTTTTTTACCATATTTTTCCAAATAAACCCTTTATCCCTAGTATTTTTATTGTTGTTGTGAATCATTGGATTGACACAATAAATTATTCTTTTTTTGATGTAAACCTGGGAGCTATCAAACCCTGACCGGCGATCAAATTAAATATTCAGGTCGCCGATTAGAGATTAAATGATACCTTGATTGTTTAATAACTTGCTTAGTATATAATCCAGTTACTTTGAAAAGTTGTTTGCAATATAAAGTGTAGGTATATGCCAGACCAGGATAATGGATTTGTAGTATTCTCGGGTGTCCAAAAAAGTTATGACGGGAAAATACTAGTCGTAAAGGATTTAAATCTTTCCATCGGTAAGGGCGAGTTCTTGACCATGTTGGGACCATCTGGTTCAGGAAAAACGACTTGCCTGTTGATGTTAGCAGGTTTTGAAACTGCAACCCAAGGTGAAATCCTTCTTGGCGGCAAACCCATCAATAACATACCTCCACATAAAAGAGAAATAGGTATGGTATTTCAAAACTATGCTTTGTTTCCACATATGACTGTCGCGGAAAACCTGGCATTTCCCCTTCAGGTCAGGTCTATGTCTAAGTCGGACCAGGAGCAGAAAGTAAACCACATTTTGGATATGGTACAAATGTCCAGCTTTGGCAACCGTCGACCAGGCCAGTTATCTGGGGGGCAGCAACAGCGTATTGCCTTGGCAAGGGCATTGGTTTTTGAACCCGAACTCGTATTGATGGATGAACCGCTGGGCGCCTTGGACAAACAATTACGAGAGCATATGCAGTTTGAAATCAAACATCTTCATGAAAGGTTGGGCGTTACAGTAGTGTATGTAACCCATGACCAAACTGAAGCTCTCACAATGTCAGATCGAGTTGCGGTTTTCAACGATGGGATTATCCAGCAACTTGATGCCCCAGACACGCTTTATGAAGCGCCGAACAATAGTTTTGTTGCCCAATTCATTGGTGAAAACAACACTTTGGAAGGAACAATTGTGGATTTGGATGGGGATTTTGCCAAGGTTCGGCTTGAGAACAATCAGGTTATTTCTGCATTGGCAGTTAATGTAAATGAAGTTGGTGAAAGTACCCTAATTTCAATCAGGCCGGAAAGAGCGGAAACTGAACAGGAAAGATTCTCGGATGGTGCCCAATTAATTGCGGGTGAGGTCTTGGAGTTTATCTATATGGGAGATGTTTTCAGAACCAGGATTAAGGTTGGAAACAATGATGATTTCATTGTTAAATCAAGGAATTCACCCTCGCAAACAAGGTTACAACCTGGAGAGAAGGTAACTTTGGGTTGTTTGCCAGAGGATTGCCGAGCATTGGACTATCAGACGGTTTCCCCTGAGGATTTGACTTAAAACCTTTTTGGTTAAGTTTAACGGATTTCATTTTACCTTTTCAATTTCATAAAATTTAACTTCAATTAATTTCATTATGGTGTTAAGTTGAAATCCGGTGTTTTATTTGTTCCAAATCAACACTTTGTGAGATGGGACATCTTTGAACATATTGTTTCTTTATTTACCGGAGAAAATTATGAAGTTTATGAAATTACCTACCCTAGTGTTAGGTTGCTTATTTATTGCCCATTCTTCCCAGGCCATTGACCTAACGGTGGTTTCTTGGGGCGGGGCATACTCAAAATCGCAAATCAATGCATACCATGATCCATACATGGAGCTCAATCCAGATGTTAATATTATTCATGATGAAAGTTCTTATGAATCTGTTGCTAAATTAAGGGCCATGCGGGAAGCAGGGAACTTGACTTGGGATTTAGTAGATGCTGTACCATCAGATGCCATCCGATTGTGTGATGAGGGATTGGCCATGGAAGTTGATGTAGACGAAATCCTGGACCCAGCTCCAGACGGAACACCAGCTTCTGAGGATTTTGGTGCATCATTGGTCTCTCCGTGTTTCATTCCTCAGATTGTTTACTCTACCACTATGGGTTTTCGAACAGATTTAGATAGCTGGAATGGAAATGAACCAGATGATGTTTGTGATCTTTTTGATCTTGAAACCTTCCCCGGAAAACGTGCCTTGGAGAAGAGACCACACAATAACTTGGAGTGGGCTCTGTTGTGCGATGGTGTTGCCAAGGAAGATATCTACGATGTCCTGGAAACAGAAGAAGGCCAAAACAGGGCTTTAGCCAAACTGGACACCATTAAGGATGAGACCCTTTGGTGGTCAGCGGGCGCCGATACTCCCCAGTGGCTTGCCGATGGAGAGGTCGTATTTGGTTCTACCTATAATGGTCGGTTTTTTGCTTTAATTGAAGAAGCAAAACAGCCAGTAAAAATACTATGGGATGCTCAAATCTTCGAATATGATGGTTGGATTATTCCAACTGGTTTGTCTGAAGAACGATTAGAAGCCGTTTTGGGCTTGGTAAGGTTCGCGACTGATACCCAGAGACTTGCAGACCAAGCCAAGTATATTTCCTATGGACCCGCAAGAACTTCCTCCAATGCTTTGGTTGGCCAGCATGCCACCTTAGGGATAGATATGGGGCCACATATGCCAGGTCACCCTGATAATGCCTACAATGTGTTCTACTTCAATTATGATTGGTGGGCAGATTATCGAGATGATTTGGATGCTAAATTCCAAGCATGGTTGGCTAACTAAGGCTAAGCAAGGTAAGTCAAAAGTTTACGAATTAAGGTAAACAAAAAGTGGTGGGTGTGAACACTTTAATCGGAAGGGATTCCCTTCACCGCAAAGTTCAACGGTCACTAAGACTTCAAAAGTTACGAGCATTGGGGCTTATTGCCCCATTGTT
Organism: Paracoccaceae bacterium; assembly: GCA_963668325.1. Lineage (GTDB taxonomy): Bacteria > Pseudomonadota > Alphaproteobacteria > Rhodobacterales > Rhodobacteraceae > MPNP01. The sequence goes on along the minus strand of OY764222.1, from coordinate 2,632,601 downwards.
CCTTTTTATATTGGTAAGCTTTGTTATACCAATTGGTGATATGCTTTTTCGCTCGGTCGAAAATCAATTGGTTTCCGAGGTTTTATCAAGGACTACCGGCTATTTGAAATCAGAACAAATCAACGAGGGATGGGAACCACCAGAGGAATTGTTTTGGCATTTATATGTTGATCTGGCAATTGCCACCGAAGTAAAAACCCACACCAGGGTTGGCTCCAGATTGAATTATGAGAAAACAGGAGTTTCCTCTTTATTTCGTAAAACAGGGCGGGGTATCAGGGGGTTTGGTGCTGATAATTACCGTGATGCATTAACCGAACTAAATCCCGAACTAGCTTCAGTCAATTATTGGGAAGATTTTCTTGCGGATACAGCCAAGGGAAGTTTTGGTAAAACTCGAGATATTTTCAATAATTGGAAGGAAACCCTGATTGAAAATGATAGTTTCTCAGAAAAAACTGAACCATCAGATTTTCTTTTTGTTGTTTTGGCCAATGAAATAAACACCTTGGGAGGCTCCCAAGGCAATGATTTTTCAGATAGCCTTTACCCAACGGTGAGCCAATTACCTGAAATCAATTTCAAAGAACTATTTATTGATACCGATGAGGATTGGGCTGACCCCGACATATGGAGTACGGTCCAGGTTTATGCGCCAACTTTTACCAATGGCTATTACCTTAACTCAGTTGACTTGAAAAAGGGTGCAGATGGACCAGAATTCAGGCCTGAAAACGAGCGGTTGTATCTCCTTATCTTTTCACGGACAATTTTCATGTCCGTAACCATTACCCTTGTTTGTTTCCTGTTAGGGTATCCCATTGCATATTTTCTGGCCAATCTCCCAGTGAAACAGGCCAATCTGTTTTTGATTCTGGTCCTATTACCTTTTTGGACGTCATTGCTGGTGAGGACCTCAGCATGGAAAGTATTACTCCAGAATGAAGGGGTTATTAATGATGTTTTGGTGGCCCTAGGAGTTATTTCCAACCTGGATCGTCTGGAGTTGATCAATAACCAAACAGGAACGATAATAGCAATGTCACACATATTGCTACCATTTATGATATTGCCCCTATTTTCAGTTATGAAAACCATACATCCTTCCTATGTAAGAGCGGCTAAATCATTGGGTGCAACTCCCTGGACGGCATTTAGGAGGGTATACTTTCCCCAATCCGTCCCAGGAATTGGTGCAGGATCCATTTTGGTCTTTATTCTGTCCATTGGTTATTACATTACGCCTGAATTGGTTGGAGGAACCAATGGCACCTTCATTTCAAACAGAATCGCCTACCATATTTCTTCCTCGCTAAACTGGGGCTTGGGGGCAGCATTGGGATCCATGCTTCTCGCTGTAGTCCTTGCTCTATACTGGGTTTACGACCGCATGGTCGGTATTGACAACGTAAAATTGGGTTAGGAAAATGGCGAACTTTCAACCCTATGACACAGCTGCTGACAAGGCTTGGTATTACCTATTCAGGGTCATATGTGGACTGATCTTCTTCTTCCTGATGTTCCCCATACTAGTTATCATGCCCCTCAGTTTTAATGCAGGCAACTATTTTACCTTTTCACCTGAAATGTTACGCCTGGAAATTGAGGGATATTCATTAAAACATTATCGAGATTTCTTTACCAATCCTGATTGGCAGGTTGCCATGTTCAATTCCTTCCGAATTGCTCCCGTAGCAACATTGTTATCGGTAAGTTTTGGTACTCTAGCAGCAATTGGGCTTAGTCAAAGCCATGTACCATTTCGTCGAACCATCATGGCAATTCTGATTTCCCCAATGATTGTCCCATTGATTTTGTCTGCTGCCGGGATGTATTTCTTTTATTCAAGGATTGGTTTACAAGGAACTTATGTTGGGGTTGTTCTTGCCCACGCAGCCTTGGGTATCCCGTTTGTCATTATTACTGTAACTGCAACCCTAACCGGATTTGATAGAAGTTTGACAAGAGCATCCGCGAGCCTTGGAGCAGGGCCAATCAGAACGTTTTTCAAAATACAGATGCCCTTGATTCTTCCAGGGGTGATTTCAGGAGGTCTGTTTGCCTTTATTACCTCCTTTGATGAAGTAGTTGTGGTGCTTTTCGTTGGTTCGGCTAGCTTGAAAACCTTACCTTGGGAAATGTTCAATGGCCTCAGGGAACAGATTAGTCCAACCATTTTGGCAATTGCCACCATATTGATAACGCTGTCAGTATTGCTTCTTTCAACGATAGAAATTCTTCGTCGACGATCTGAACGACTGAGAGGTATTTCTCCCGCCTGAACCAGCTAGCTTAATCAGGTAAGTAGGTAAAGGATTATTGAAGAAGTAAAAATTGCCAAGATTGTCCCCAGCAATATTGAAGATGCGGCAATTCTTGTTCCCCGCCCGTAAATTGAAGCGAAGATAAAGGCGTTTAAACCAGGTGGCATGGCGGCTGTTACCACCGCACTTTGAATCAAAGGCTTTTGAATGTTGAAGACCTGGCTTGACAATATCCATACCGCAAGTGGATGAAAAACCAGGGTAAAGAAGCAAACCATACCAATGATTTTTAGATCTCCTGTCGGCTTGTATTGAGATAGGATACCCCCCAAGCCAAATAGTGCCGCCGGAATAGCCGCCCCTGAAATCATATTTACTGGTACGTCCAGGACATTAGGCAGAGACAATCCCAGAAAATTGAAGACGAACCCCAAAACCATCCCCATGAGAATGGCATTTTTCAAAATGAGGGACAAAAGAGATACAAGTATTGGACGCTCTCTTTTACCGTTCGACTTGTACAACTCCATTGTGGTTATACCAACTATAAAACAGAAGGGAGCATGAAACGCAACAATAATATAAGCGCTGGCAAGGGAAGCATCACCGAAAGCCCGGCCTACAACGGCAAGACCTAACATAACTGTATTTCCAAAAAGGGCAGCGAATGCAATTACAACCGAGTCCTCCCAAGATCTTTTGAAATAGAGAAAGGTAATCGCCAGGGCTAAGCTAAAACTGAGCAGGGATCCTGCATAAAAAGAAATCAGTAATTGATAATTAAATCCCACTACGAGATTGATTTTGGAAATTGCATTGAACAACATTACGGGAAGAGCAATGTTCTGAACAAAGAACATTAAACCTTCGGTTGCCGAAAGTTTCATGAATCCGAGTTGGGTGGCTAGATAACCTCCACCGATGATCAAAAATATCGGAGTGGTAACCTCAAGGAGTATTTGCAAGCTAAACCTCGAAAGACATGGTTAACCCATCATAGGCTGGTTCAACATTATCAGGTGTCTCAAGCCGAATGGTTTCATAATCCAAATCAATATGCATATTGGTTAGAATTGCACGTTCTGGTGAGGCCTTCTGGATCCATTCCAGAGTTCTTTCAAGATGAGCATGACTAGGGTGTGGTTTTCTCCTCAATGCATCTACGATCCAGCACGGAACCTCCCTGACCAGAGACCAGGCATGGTCGTTCATCGCTGAAATATCTGGAAGATAGACCAAGGGACCGATTTTAAACCCATTGCTGAAAATGTTGCCATGTTCTACTTGAAAGGGAACAAGCTCAACTTCACCGCCTTTGCCATCGATTTTTACTGATCCTTCAAGATTGTTCAATTCCAATATAGGAGGATAAGCGCTTCCTTTGGGTTGGATGAAGGCATAATTGAAACGTGCAATTAGTGCGTCCCTGGTAGGTTTGTCTGCCCAAACAGGTACTCGCTTTTGTTGGTTAATGAAAACTACCCTCAGATCATCCAATCCATTTACATGATCTGCGTGTTGATGGGTAAAAACTACACCATCCAGCTTTCCAACTCCAGCGCTGAGTAATTGCTCTCGCAGGTCTGGTGAAGTATCAATCAAGATTCTTGTTGTTTCCCCGCCAGTAGATAACTCAATCAATAGAGAACATCTCCTTCGCCTGTTTTTGGGGTTATCAGGGTCACAATCACCCCAAAGTCCTCCAACTCTGGGTACTCCACCTGATGAGCCGCAACCTAGGATAGTAAATCTTAAGGTACTCATATCTTGTTTACTTGGCTTTGGTAAATAATCGGAAGAAGTTGTCACTTGTCAATTCTGCAAAGGCATCCAAATTCAGATTTAAAAGTTCGGCTCCGAATTCAGCAATCTTCCTTACATAGGAGGGTTCGTTTTTTTTGCCACGAAAAGGTACGGGTGAAAGATAAGGAGAATCGGTCTCTATAAGTATCCTGTCTCTTGGAGTTAAAAGAAAAATATCAACTAATTCCTTGGCATTTTTGAACGTCAGGATACCTGAAAATGAAAGATAAAATCCCATTTCCAAACACTCTTCTGCCAGATCTTTTCCTGATGAAAAACAATGCATGACACAGGAGAATGGCTTCTTGCTATATTCCGCTCTTAAAATTCTTGCCATATCCTTATCAGCGCTCCGCGAATGAACAATAAGGGGCAAACCTGATTCTTGTGCTGCCATGATATGCCGCACAAAACTTTCCTCCTGAACTTGGGCAGTCTCCTTGGTGTAGTGGTAATCCAAGCCACTTTCACCAATCCCAATCATCTTGGGGTGTTTTGAAAGGGAAATGAGGCTTTCGATGCTTATAGCTGGTTCGGTAGCGGCATAATGAGGATGTATGCCCTGGGCATAAAATATTCCAGGAAACCTTTCTGCGATCTCAATGGTTGTTTGGTTTGTTGAGGGCTTGGTGCAAATGGTAACCATTCGGTTTACACCTGTATTTATTGCTCTGTCGACAATTTCGTCAAGTTCTTGAAAAAGTTCAGGAAAGTCCAAATGGCAATGGCTATCCACTATTTTGGCTGGGGGAAGGGGGTTCATTTGGAAAAAAATCCTAGTGTGTTGCTGTTAATTTTATGTTGACAAGGTTTTCATATACCTGTGAAAAACCATCAATATTACTTTCTTGGTAAACATTCGCATTGGCAACCATCTTTGAATACAAAGAGGCCCACTCTATTGACTTATCTATAGTCGGTGAGAGTTTGGCCAGAATGTAGTTTTCTCCTGTAAAGACTTCCTTGTTCATACTTCCATTTACACCTGTTTTCGCCAACCTGGAAACAAAATGGATTGTTAATTTATTTATCGTTTCGGTTAACTCCTGCTTACCCGCACCTTCAGTTTGTGCGGCAATATCAAGGATTCTTGAAACATCTAATTCAGGTAGGTCCTTAAAGGTTTCCACGATGGAAGAATATAATTCCAAACCGTTTTGATTAATTATCCTAATTGCTTCTCCAACAGACCCCTGAGAGATACTTACTACTGTTTTTGAGTGGTCGTCCGAGATAAATCCAAATTCATTTAGCAAGTAAAGCTGATCACTAGCGGTTAGTTTTTGGCACTGAACTGATAGGCATCTGCTTCTGATCGTTGGCAACAAGGACTCCGGGGAATGACTGACTAAAAAGAAGTAAGTATGGTTAGGGGGTTCCTCCAATAGCTTCAAGAAAGCATTGGAAGCATTGCTATTTAGGTCATCAATCGAATCAATTATGGCTATCCGCGGTTTTCCGTCAGGTGAGGTGAATTCAAAAAATTCAACCAGATCTCTGATATTGTCTACAGTGATATCTGATTTAACCTTTTTAGTTTTTGTATCAAAATTCTTTCGTACAAGCATTAGATGGGGTTCGGACAAAGCCTCAACCCGGGAGATTATGGGGTCTTCAAAGTTGACGCACAAATCACCATCGTTATCATTGTCATCCCCTTGGGAAGTTAAAAGAAATTTGGCCAGGTTCCAAGCCAAGGTAGATTTACCAATCCCCTTGGGGCCACACATCAACCAAGCATGATGTATTCGTCCCTGATTCAAAGCATGAAGAAATTGCTTCTTTACTCTATCCTGACCAATAACAACTCGAGAAAACCTTGGATGAGGAGCACCTTCAAGTTTATCTGATTCAAAATCTTCAGAAGTCACGATAATTTTTCCATAGTAAGTTCAAAAATTTTCTTCGCCGAATCTCGTGGGCTTATTTCTGTGGATATTTCGAAACACCTATCAGGAAAATCTTTTGCAAGGTTAGAAAAATCATTGATCACCTGAGTTAATCGCTTCTTGGAAAGACTGCTAATCCTCCAATCACCTTCTTTTCGACTGCCCGTTCTTTGCAGAGACATTTCAGGATTGATACTCAGGATAAATGTTAGGTCTGGCTCAAGTTGGATAATGTCTCGTTGGAGTGTTTCGATTAAATCACGTAATTCCTTTTTTCCCTGGCTTTGATAAACTCTAGTGGAATCGGTATATCGATCACAAATAACGATCTGCCCTGCTTTTAAAGCAGGAAGGATAGTCTTTTCGACATGATCTTTCCTGGCTGCAAAAAAAAGTAAAAGTTCTGATAGATTTGACCACTCATATATGTTTTTATCTACCAATAATTTCCGAAGAGTTTCACTGCCAGGAGATCCACCAGGTTCTCGTGTAACAATACAATCAAACCCGTGTTTTATTAGATTTTGATGCAGAAGTTTGACCTGAGTAGATTTACCTGCTCCATCAACACCTTCAAAAGTTATAAATTTACCCTTAGGCATCATCAGGTTGCTCAGTATCCGATGAAAAATATTTCCAAATTAGTGTTCTCACGGTTGCCTCAACTCGATCTAGGATATTGCCCTTTTCTATATCCTCCAGTGAAACTAAAGGAACTTCAATTGCTTTCCCAAAAGCAGGGATAACTACTTCAAGATGTCCCATTCTCTGGCCTTTTTCTATCGGGGCGTTGGTATAACGGTCAAAATAAGCATGAACTTCCAAATCATTATTATTTGAAGCAGGAAGGAGAATAGATAAATCTTCTGCAAGGCCCAGTCTTACTTCTTTGCTTTTTCCTATCCACACTGGTGCCACGGTTATCTCTTGATCCTTTTCAAAAATAGTAACTTCTTTAAATTGCCGATAAAACCATTCAATGATGGCTTCTCCCTCCTCACTCCGTTGATCTGCCGTTGGGACGCCATTAATTACAAAAATAACTCGCCTATTGTCTCTTATTGCTGAACCAACCAGACCATAACCGGCAGCACTGGTATATCCAGTTTTAAGCCCATCTGCACCAACAACTTCTTTTTTCAATAGGGGATTTCGATTAAATCTGTTTGCTGGAGTTCTATTGTCAAAGGGAAATTCTTTTTCCTTAAAATATTCATAATATTCAGGGAATTCAGAGATTAATTGCTTAGTTAAAAAAAATAAATCCCGACTACTCATTTTTTGTTGAGGATCAGGCCATCCATTGGAATTGGCAAATACGGAGTTCGTCAAACCCAATTCCTTGGCCTTTTCGTTCATCAATCTTACAAACCCTTTCTCGTTTCCAGTAGGTGAAAGAGCTTCAGCCAGAACAACACAGGCATCGTTTCCTGATAATACAACTACTCCTCGGATCAAATCTTCAACTGTGGGTTTATCCGTTGTATCCAAATACATAGTTGATCCACCCCGGTATGAAGAGTAAGCATAGTTTGATACAAGGAGTCTGTCTTCAAGATCCAGGCGTTTTTCCTCCAAAGCCTCAAACACTAGGTAAAGTGTCATGAGTTTTGAAAGTGAAGCTGGTGGAAAAGGGGTGTCGGCGTTTTTCTCGGCAAGGATCAAGCCAGTTTCAAAATCCCCAACGAGGATAGTTTTTCCAGAAGTTTCAAATGAACTGGCTGGTAGACCAAGAAAAATAATAGCTACTATCAAAAATATTAACTTGGGGTGGATGTTCATAACCTCGTACCTGAAATTTTCTTTTTGAGAAAGAATTTTGAAAAATTTAATTATAACCTTCTTAAATTATAATCTTTAACTTCTTATCTTCCTTTGGATAGTTTTATACTCCTTCACGCTAAAGAAAAGCCAAATCAGCTAGTTTGAATTTTTGTGAATTACTACCTATTGGAGGGGTGGCAGAGTGGTCTAATGCACCGGTCTTGAAAACCGGAGTGGGGGGTTCTCCACCGTGGGTTCGAATCCCACCCCCTCCGCCATTTGATAATATCAGTACTCTCCAAAGAAATATGATTGTTGCCATGTTTAAACAAAGTAGGCGATTATTCATCGGTAAATAGCAAGAGAGAAGGTACGGCATTACCCCTCTCTATATTGCTTCAGGGCAGGATCATCCGCTCTTTAGGATCGATTATACCCATCCTGAACTTTATACCCTCCTGTTGTCCTATGGGTACGATCCTGACATCCTGCCACTTATACCCCGGGACTGCTACAAGGTCCAGCCAAACGACACCCGACTCTCCATCGTCGCCGAGAAGGCCCTGGGTAATCCCGAACGTTGGCCGGAGATTGCAAGGCTGAACAATCTCAGCAAGGAGAATCCCTACCGGGCAGGTGATTGTCTCAAATTGCCGCAAGAGTAAGAGATTATATTTGTTTCCCGGCTGTGGTCCAGGGGTATTCACTGGATTACAGGGCCTCAGAAGGGTGTTGATTTATCTTGCCAAAAAACGGCTGGGACATTATATTATGACCAATTGGAAGGACAAAAGACGATGCACCAGGTAATTGCTCAAAAAAAACAGGTGATCGCCAGGATCTGTCGACGATATGAAGTGCGCCGCCTTGAGGTGTTTGGTTCGGCGGCTAGGGGAACGGACTTTGATCCGGCTAGGAGTGATGCCGATTTCCTGGTGGAGTTCAAGCCACCGCTGTTGCCCGGTCTTTTTGAGCGCAAGACCGACCTACGGGGCGAATTGCACGAGGTGCTGGGTCGCCAGGTTGATCTCATCCGGGATGGCACCATCCGCAATCCCTATCTGAAAATATCCGTTGACGAAGACCGGGAGGTCGTCTTTGAAGCGTGATGCCAGGAAGTTATAGCATGATATCCTGACCGCTTGTGACAGGATCATGCACTACACGATCAATCTGGACATTGATGCATGGTTGGATGACGACAAGACACAGCAGGCAGTTGAACGTAATTTCGAAATAATTGGTGAGGTCATAAAACGGCTTCGCCAGCACTATCCAGAAGTGGTTGCAAGAATCCCTGACCATGCCAGGGCATATGATTTCAGAAATTTCCTGATTCATCAATACGATGCGGTTGACCCTGATGAAGTCTGGGGAACTATCAGGAAAAATATACCGGAACTCCATGCAACTGTTCGGGATCTCATTGCCGAACTTGAATCGACAGATAAACCGGATCATCCCCGTAGTAGGCCCGGTCCCTTATGATCATTTGCATCTGGAATTGTATGCGCTGATGCTGGACCATCTGGATCCGCTGAACGACAAGCTTCTTTCCATCATAGCCAGGAAAACCCCTACCGAGCTGGAGACTGTCTCAAAATTCAGCAAAACAAAGATTGTTATTTGTTTCCCGGAGTAGGGGCCGGGGTCTCCCCGGTATTGGTTTTGCCAATATGTACGATTCGTGCATTTTTTTGATAGGTTTCATGGATAAATTCCCTGCTCGTGTTTATATACAGTCAATGCAATAAATATTTGATTAAAGGTACGGTTTCGGTCAAATAATCAAAGGAAATGACATGTCTGCCAATAATTCCAAACCCTTTTCGACTGATGGGTTCACCATTCTATTCAACAATGAAAACAAAGGGATTGCCGAAGGTTTGGCCAACACTATAGCCAATCTCGACTTTGAACGGCTTTTATATGAATATTACAAACTGCATTATTGGGCACCGACAAGAACCCAAAAATATTTTGTCGGCCACGATGGAGAAGTTACATCCAAGGCAACTGGCCAACGAGGCATAAAGGTCGAAGACCGTCTTTCAATTGCTCTCTGACGCCAAAGTAAAAGGAATGAATTAACCTGGCCGTGCCGAAAAAAGGGTGATATCCTATTGCTTGACTACCAATTCCCCCTGCAAGCCAGCCGCCAGGACAAGAAGACCGGCCCGATAGACCTGTTCGGCCGGAATGAACGCCACCAGTTTGTCGTTATTGAGGCCAAATACAAAGGTAATCCAGAAACGCCCCATAATGCCCTGGTCCAGGCTCTTCGTTATACAGCCATCGTCCAGGCCAATCTGGATGTGATCAGACAAGAAGCCAGGGAGGAAATTCTGGATGAGGTGCCCCAGATTCAATTACTTGCCACAAAATCATGATGGGATTCCTGGTTGCAACCCGAACCAGGAAGGCGTGTAACCATCGGTGAATGGGAAGAGAAATTTACCATTCTGCTGGCAGATATCAAGGAAGAACTGGCTATCGACACAGTTTGTTATGCCCTCAAGGATCTGTCAGAAGAGGTTCTTGACAGGATAAAAAAGGACACAAAACCTGAAATACCAAGGGATCAAGATCCCTTTTACAGCACTGTTACAATCGGTGATGACAAGCCTTTTGGATGTGTTGATTAACTCCTTTTCAAAATTCTCATACCGCTTTAAAACCCTTCAGGTATCTGTTTATCCAATGGCAGGATGTAGGCTACAAATGCCTGCCATGGAACAGACGGGCAGTTGGGAATAGTGCTACAGACGGTAATAGGCAAGTGGCTGAACCTTCCCCACATGGTGCCTTTGAATTGAATTACTAATTTAAAACCTGTCCTTAATTTCCTTCAGGGATTGATCAGATGGACAAAACCCCAATTCCAATCGAATTTTGGTTATTTATCTCAGCAGGTAAGTATAAACATGGCAAGCAACAGGTTTCATGGCTTTACAGGCCAACATTATCATTCTCTTAAATTTCGGTAGAGCATAGGTTGTCCAAAATGGAGCTTTCTATCAAATGGTTTGGATACTATTGCAGGGTAAAATTAGTTTCATTAGGGGTAGCAAGCCAGCATTCAGCGTTCACCTTTCAAGTATGGAATCATCAAGGCCTTTGGATACCCAGCCCGACGAGACATCACAATGAGAGCAAGTATAGAAAGGGCGTAGGGCATCATTAGAAACACCTGATAGGGTACCAGGTTACCGACAACTAGTTGAAGTCTTACCTGATAGGCATCAAAAGCCGCGAACAAAATTGCCCCAAGCATGGCCTTACTTGGATTCCAAGAACCAAAAACGACTAGGGCAATGCAAACCCAACCACGACCGTTGATCATTTCGAAAAAAAAGGAATTGAAGGCTGACATCGTAAGAAATGCCCCACCAATTGCCATCAGTGCTGACCCAACTGCCACAGCTGTCATGCGGACAAAAGTCACACTTATTCCTTGTGCTTCTAAAGCAGCAGGGTTTTCGCCTGCCGCACGAAGAGCAAGTCCAGCCGGTGTTCGAGTCAAAATATAGTAAATTAGCCCAACCAGTATAAAGGCTAAATAGGTTAGGGGGGTCTGGGCAAAAAGTGCTGGTCCAATCAACGGGATATCGGAAAGAAGGGGAATTGGAAGCGGTGCAAAGGGTTCAATCTTGGGTGGTGAAGCCGCTTCAGGTAATAATACTCGGTATACGAAATATGTTAGACTTGTCGCAAGCAACGTGGTACCTATACCAACTACGTGCTGTGACAATCCAAGCGGTACCGTGAGAAATCCATGAATCAATCCGAATGCAATACCTGATATTGCTGCCACGCAAATCCCAAACCATAAATCACCCCCTGAATATACCGCAAACCAACCGGCAAAGGCACCAGCTGTCATGATTCCCTCTATACCTAGGTTCAAAACTCCGGCACGTTCGCAGATCAATTCACCCATAGTCGCAAAAATCAATGGTGAGGCAATACGGACTGCAGCGACCCAGAAACTCGCAGAAAGAAGAATTTCGATTGCTTCCATGATTTCAGCCCAATCGTAAACGAAAACGTGTGAACATTATTGAAACAACCATCGTAAGCAGAGCAATTGCCACCAAAACGTCAGCAATGAAGCTAGGAACTCCAGTCGCCCGACTCATGGCGTCTGCTCCAACAAAAACGCCAGCGACAAAAATGGCTGAAAATACAACTCCAATTGGATTCAACAAGCCAAGCATTGCAACAACAATCCCGGTATAACCAAACCCTGGCGAGAGATCCAGGGTCAGGTTTCCCTTGGTTCCAGCAACTTCAGAAAATCCTGCCAATGCAGCAAGTCCACCGGAAAGAAAGGCAGTTTTGATCAGCACTCGATTTACTGGAATTCCAGCAAACCTGGCGGCAACACTATTGTGGCCGACAGCTCTAATTTCATATCCCATGACTGTCCGCGCCATAATAAACCAAATAACAGCTGCGCTAGCCACAGCAATAACGAAGCCTAGGTGTAACCGTTTACCTTGCACAAGTCGAGGTAGTCGTGCTTCTGCAATTAACGCTTTAGTTTGAGGCCATCCCAATCCCATTGGGTCTTTCAGGACTCCGTCTAACAACATTGAAACAAACAGTAGGGCTATAAAGTTCAGCAATAAAGTAGTGACAACCTCATCCACGCCAAATTTGGTTTTTAATAAAGCTGGACCATAAAGCAGTAACGACCCTCCAACCATTGATACAACCATGATAATTGGAATCATTATGGCTCCTGGAAGATTTAGTACACCCGTTCCCAAAACCACAGTGAGAACCGCTCCTGCATAGAGCTGGGCCTCAGCACCTATGTTCCATAGTCTTGCTCGAAAGGCAACCGCCACAGCTAGTCCGGTAAAAATCAGTGGCGTGGCGCGAGTCAATGTCTCAAGAAAGGCGAATTGTGACCCTGCTGCTCCTACCAGAACAAGTCTGAATACAGCAAAAGGCGAGGCCCCGGCAGCCATGACAAGCAACCCACCAAAAACCACGGTTACTGCAACCGCCAGGCAAGGCATCAGCAATGTCAATGTCAGCGATATATTTGCCCTAGGTTCAAGCCTCATCCAGAACATCCGCTTGGTTTGTCTGTTGCTGCGCCATCAATGTTCCCAATTCCTCAATGCTAAGTTCTCCCCGTTTGGTAGGTGGTGAAATACTTCCGTTTGAAATAACTGAAATCCGGTCAGAAATCTGAAGTATTTCCTCAAGATCATCAGAAATCAGGAGAATTGCAGCTCCGCGCTCACGTGCTTTCAGCAATTGTTGATGAACATATGTTACCGCACCCACGTCAAGTCCGCGTGAAGGTTGATTCGCAAGTATAACTACCGGGGCATTGTCCAAGGCACGTCCGAGTATGAGTATTTGTATGTTGCCTCCCGAAAGTAATCTAACAGGTGTTTCAATTGACATGCATTGCACGTCGTAATTTTGAACGATGGATTGTGCAAAACTCTTTGCTGACTTGTGGTTGAGAATACCTAGTCGACTAAAGCGAGAGGATCTGTAGTCTTCGGAGATCACGTTTTCGGTAATGCTCATATTCCCAATCATTCCTGTATGAAGGCGGTCCTCGGGTATGCGGCCCACACGATTTGAAACTGCTGCTCGAGGTGACCAGCGATCAAGATTTTTCCTGAACAGTTTCATTGTACCTCGAACAGGACTTAAGGTTCCTGATATTAGCGCGGCCAATGCTGCCTGCCCGTTCCCCGAGACACCAGCAAGACCAATAATTTCTCCACAGCGCATGGTCAATGAAGCATTCACCAAATTTATTCTAAGTTCTGGAGCTGCTGTGAATACATCCTTCAGTTGTAGGGCAACTGACCCGACAGCAGTTGATTCGAGAGCAGTTGGTTTCTCAATTTCAGTACCGATCATGAGGGAGGCCAGCTCACCAGGATTTGTTTCAGATGTTATACGTTCGCCGGCTACTTGTCCCTTGCGAAGTACGACCACACGGTCGCTAAAATCCATTGCTTCATTGAGCTTGTGCGAAATAAAAATTACTGACAGCCCCTGCCGTAGGAGATTTCTTAACATCAAAAACAGGGACTTAATCTCGAAGGGAGTCAAAACTGCAGTTGGTTCATCAAGAATCAAGATGCGTGCATCACGATAAAGAGCTTTCAGAATTTCTACACGCTGACGTTCGCCAACCGATAGATTAGCCACTGTTGCATCTAGATCAACCTTTAGACCAACCGATGAAGAAAGTTTTTCAATCTTCTTGCTTGTGTCTTTCTGCCAAGTACGTAGCGAAACCATTGATTTAGTTCCAAGTACGATGTTTTCGTGAACTGTCATGTTTTCAACAAGGGTGAAATGCTGGTGCACCATCCCGACCCCTGCCTCAAGTGCAGCACGAGAATTCCCCTTGGGAAGTTGCTTGCCATAGACTTCAATACTTCCTTGGTCAGGTAAATACTGACCAAACAGGATGTTCATCAATGTTGTCTTGCCAGCACCGTTCTCTCCCAAGAGAGCGACCACTTCTCCTTCATGAAGGGATAGATCAATGGCATTGTTGGCCAAGAGGTTACCAAATCTCTTGGAAATGCCAAAAAGTCGGAGAGAAAGTACCCTCCGGCTTTTTGCCAAAGGATCAATCACGTTGTTGCTGGGTCGTTATCGTCTATGGTAACGGTAAATGTTCCTGCCCTGATTTCAGCTTCACGTTGTGTCACAAGGGCAAGAGTTGCCTCAGATAAACGTCCTTCCCATGTGCCGAGAGGCGCTAGCGAACAGCCACCATGTTTCATGTATGAGTATATTCCATAATTGTCGGCTTGGAATGAATTGGCTCCAACTGCCTTGACTGCGGCGGCAAGTGTGGGTTCAAAATGCCATATTGCTGATGCAACAACAGTATCAGGGTAGTCGGACTGTGTGTTGATAACATTGCCGATGGCCGGAATTCCACGTTCCTGAGCAGCATCGGAAACACCAAATCGCTCTGCATACATAACATCTGCCCCAGCATCAATCTGGGCAAATGCTGTCTCTTTGGCCTTTGGTGGATCATACCATGAACCAATGAACGCAACCTTGAATTCAATATCGGGATCAATCTCATGTGCTCCAGCCTTGAAGGCGTTCATAAGACGGTTAACCTCAGGGATGGGGTACCCTCCAACCATTCCAATTATTTTACTTTTGGTTAAAGAACCGGCAATAATTCCAGTAAGATAAGATGCGTCCTGGATATAATTGTCAAACACGGCAAAATTAGAGGGAGAATCATCGTTCGGAAGAAAACTCGACCCCATTAGATACGCTTTTTCTGGATAGTCACTTGCTACCTGTCTAGATGCCTCCTCTAGGCCAAAGACTTCGCCTACAATCAGTTGATGATCACCCTCAGAATATTCGCGCATGGCACGTTCGTAATCAGTATTCGAGATGTTTTCTGAATATTCGTAATTTATGTCACCTTTATCTGCCAAACTCACTGCGGCTTTGTGAATTCGGCTTATCCATTGTTGCTCAACCGGAAGCGTATAAATTGCTGCTACATTCACCGGTGTCGCTGCTAATGCTGTCCGTAAGAAACTGGGTGCTGCCAGTATCGTGGTACCCGCCGCCGCGGATTGCAAAAACAACCTACGATCAAGGGTGTTCTTTAAGCTACTCTTGTGTTCCATTTCTATTTCCCCATTGTAACAAAATATTCATTTTAGTATGGGTGATGGTTCTGTCAATTTCTAACTGAAGTGCAATTCTGAAACATTCAAAGATTTTCACAGAATCCTAAAATTCCAACTAAATTTGGAGTTTCTGCAGGTCCACGATGGTATATTCATCCATTTCAATTAAGAGTGGGAGGAATACATTATTCATTTCCCAAGGAGATCATCATGAAAAATATTGGTTTTATTGGATTAGGAAACGTAGGTGGAAAATTAGCTGCAAGTTTGTTGAGAAATAAATTCCAACTTTCTATTTTTGATATTTCAGCCGATCGTCAAAGAGAATTTTCTAATTTAGGGGCAATAGTCTGTTCCTCTCCTGGCAAGGTGGCTAAAGCAAGTGAACTAATTATCACCTGTCTTCCATCACCAGAGGTTTCAGCTAAGGTCCTGGAAGGCAAGGAAGGTGTCCTTTCCGAACTTTCCAAAGGAAAGGTATGGTGCGAAATGAGTACCACCGATGAAGCCGAGGTAAAGAGATTAGGAAAAAAAGTTCAAGACTTGGGTGGTTTTGCTGTCGATTGTCCAGTTTCTGGCGGATGCCATCGGGCTGCCACGGGTAATATTTCTATCTTTGTCGGATGTGAAAGAGAAGTATTTGAAAGAATATTTCCAGTACTATCAGCAATGGGAAGGAGGATTCTCCATACTGGAGAATTGGGATCGGCTTCAATCCTAAAGGTCTTAACCAACTATCTTGCCACAGCAAATCTACTAAGCCTTAGTGAGGCTTTGGTTACTTCTAAATTAAATGGAATAGATCTCAATACCACTTACGAGGCAATAAAAATTTCTTCGGGCAATTCCTTTGTTCATGAAACTGAGAGTCAAGTTATCCTCAATGGCAGCCGAAATATCAATTTTACCATGGATTTGGTACTTAAGGACATAACCCTTTTTCAAGCATTGGCCGAAAAGGTGGGCTTGGAGTTAAATCTTTCTCCTGTTTTGGTAAAGACCTTTCAGGATGCAGGTAAAAGATATGGAGCCAGAGAATGGTCTCCAAATATAATTCGGATCTATGAAGATCAATTTGGTATAAAAATCCTCGGCAAGGGATTCCCCGAGGAAATTGAAGATAATGAGCCGGAAATTCCAGGTTATGAGGTAAAAGTTTGATTGAAAGTTGGCGGTAATAGCTTTATAGAATCATTAGTTGAACCAGTAAATTTAATTCGGGAGAGAAAATGAAGAATCTATATAAAATCATAATTAGTTCGGTAATTTCCTATCTATTTATTTTTGTAGTTTACCCACTGACTGCACAAGAGTATGAATTCAAGCTTCACCATCTATTGAGTGCTCAATCACCTGCTCACAAACAAATGCTAGAACCATGGGCAAGACAGGTTGAGGCAAATTCAAATGGGATGGTAAAAATTGAAATTTTTCCCTCAATGAGCCTAGGTGGTAGGCCGGCCGAATTAGTAAGCCAAGCTAGAGATGGCGTTGTGGATTTGGTTTGGACTGTAAATGGATATACTCCAGGATTATTTCCACGCACAGAGGTAATGGAACTACCAACTGTATTTGTTAATAACCCTAAGGCAGCTAATTTAGCTCTTTATGACATGTTTGAAAGTGATCTGAGGCAGGAATATACTGGCCTTGAGATTATGTTCCTACATGTGCATGCTGGCCAAGGGATACATATGACCGAACAAATGGTAAGGTCTCCTGATGATATGGTTGGCCTTGACATGAGAATCCCAACCAGAACTGGAGCATGGATCATAGAGGCTTTAGGCTCAAACCCAATTCAAATGCCGGTCCCTGAATTACCGCAAGCCCTGCAGAAGGGTGTAGTTGATGGTGCCTTTATTCCGTGGGAAATAATTCCTCCATTAAAATTGCAGGAGCAAACCAAATATCAGATTGAGGGTACTGATATGACCAGATTTGGAACGACCACTTTCCAAGTTTCCATGAACAAGGCCCGATGGGATAGTTTGCCTGAAGAAATTCAAAAAGCCTTTAAGGATGCTTCTGGCAAAGATTGGTGGGGTCAAGTCGGTGATATATGGCGTGCGAGCGACGATTTTGGAATTAATTTGGCGGTAGAAAGTGGCAACGAGCACATCGTTTTAACTCCTGAAGAAACAGAAGTGTTCAACAAGGCGTTAGAAAATGTTGTCGACCGCTGGATCTCTGAAGTGGTTGAAAAAGGAATTGATGGACAGGGTCTGGTCGAAAAAGCTAGGATGCTGGTAGCTGAAAATTCCAACTAAATAAATTTTGTTGGGACCGGTATATGAATTTTGTGGAAAAATTTACCCGGTCCCTCATTCTATATTGGGCATTGGCAGGAGGGATTCTCCTCTTTCTGGTTGTTTTCCTGAATACATTTTCGGTTGCTGGCGGTATTGTTGGAAATCCTATCCCGGGAGATTTCGAACTTACTGAAATGGGCGTTGCCATAGCCGTTTTTGCTTTCTTGCCATATTGCCAACTAACCAATGCCAACGTGACCGCGGATATATTTACCTCCAGGGCTTCGCCTAGATGGTTAGCCTTGTTTGGTTTAATTTCTTCATTGGTAGCCCTGCTATTCTCCATACTGTTGTTCTGGTGTATGTCGCAGGGAATGGTAGACAGGTATAATTATCAATACACAAGCGCTATCCTGCTTATTCCAATGTGGATACCTTACGTTCCGGTTCTGTTTTCCTGGGTTTTATTACTTCTCGCAGCAATAATTTCAGTCAAGGATTTTTACCTGGATATTAATTTATCAAGGGTAACTTGATGGACCCTATATTCCTAGGGTTGCTGGGCTTAGTGGTCCTGTTCCTTCTAATCATTATTAGGATTCCCATCGCTTATGCGATGATTTTGGTTGGAGGTTTTGGGATAACATTCATTAATGGACCAGCCCTTGTTATGAACCAACTGAAAACCCTAGCCTATTTCCAATTTTCCATTTACAGTCTTACCGTAGTACCAATGTTCGTCCTGATGGGGTGTTTAGCTTCACGGTCAGGATTGTCTGCTGCACTTTTCAGAGCTGCAAATGCGTGGCTAGGATGGTTAAAGGGCGGAACTGCCATGGCCGTTATTGCTGCATGTGCAGGTTTTGGTGCAGTTTGTGGATCATCTTTGGCAACTGCTAGTACCATGGGTAGGGTAGCCCTGCCTGAATTAAAAAAATACAACTATTCCGGGGCCTTGGCTACTGGTTCGGTTGCTGCAGGTGGTGTGCTTGGAATACTAATACCACCTTCCGTTGTATTGATTATTTATGCCGTAGTGGTCGAGGCGAACATAGTTTCCATGTTTCTTGCTTCAATCATACCAGGTTTGATGGCCACCCTTTTATTTATTTTAACCATAGCGGCATATGTAATTGTGGTTCCTGAATCAGGGCCACGAGGGTCAAAAATCGAAAGAGATGAATTTATTGCAGCAACCAAGGGTGTTTTTCCTGTTTTAATTATTTTTGGTTTGGTACTTGGAGGAATATTTTTTGGCCTCTACAACCCAACCCCAGCTGCTGCCATTGGTGTATTTCTTGTTTTTGGATATGGGCTGATCACCTCCCAATTGAATTGGCAAGGAATACTTGAATCCATTAAGGAAACTGCAAGCACTACAGGCATGATTTATCTGATTCTGCTTGGTGCTGAACTGATGAAAATCTTTCTTTCCAGAGTGGGATTGCCTCAGGAAACAGCAACTTGGTTGATGGAGGCGGGGATTTCGCCAACCATGGTTTTGGTTCTGATTCTTATTGGTTTGATTATCCTGGGTTGTTTGATGGATAGCCTGTCGATGATCCTTTTGGTTATTCCCTTCCTTTGGCCAGTTCTTAGTGAAATAAATGGGGGAATATATCAGGGTGCCGAGGGATCAGGCTTCGGTATGAGCACTGATGACTTGAAAATCTGGTTTGGTATTTTGGCCTTGGTCGTGGTAGAACTAGGCTTGATTACCCCACCGGTTGGACTTAATGTATTCGTTATATCTTCCTTGGCAAAAGATGTTCCCATGATCGAAACATTCAAAGGTGTAATTCCATTTTTTTGTGTTGAAATTTTGCGGGTAGGGCTGATACTGGCATTCCCAATAATAACCCTTTGGTTACCAACCCTTTCCTCCGGTTAACGTAATTTGGAAATTAATTTTTGAGCATATTTATGCCAGATAAAGTTGTTCCAGACCACAAGGGCTCCCTTTTTTTGGCAGGAGGTTTAATCTTCCCAAGACTGAAAATATTGGGAATTGAGCATGTATTTATCAATTCGGGTACTGATTTCCCGCCAATAATAGAAGGTCTAGCTGAAGCGACATTCAAGAGTATTGCAGTTTCAAATCCGATCCTTGTACCGCATGAACATGTGGCTATGGGTATGGCTTATGGCAACTATAAAATTACCAGGAAACCTCAAGCAGTTATTCTTCATACAAATGTTGGTCTGGCAAATGCTGCGACTGGAATAATTAACGCAGCCTGTGAAAACATACCCATTATCGTAATGTCTGGCAGAACCCCAGCGACAGAAAAAGGGAGGTTTGGTTCGAGAACTGTTCCTATCGGTTGGGGCCAGGAAATGTTTGACCAAGAAAGTCTGGTCAGAGAATCCTGTAAATGGGAGTATGAAGTAAGGTTTCCAGAACAGATGATGGAGTTGTTGGACCGGGCCTATGCAATTGCAAATTCAACTCCCAAGGGTCCTGTGTATATATCCCTTCCTAGAGAAGTGATAAGCATGAAGGTCGATTGCGAGGGGCTTTCTAATAAACCCAAATTCTCGCCATTCCAATCCTCACCGGGGATAGAAGAGATTGAAACACTTTGCGAATGGATTGAAGAATCCGCAACTCCCTTGTTGATTACGCAAAGAGATTCTGAGGATGAAACAACTTTCAATATTTTGAACTCTGTAGTTAAAAAATTTGGAATTGCAGTTTGTACATGGTGGGCAACAGGTTTGTCGGTTTCTACAGAAAACCCCTGCCATATTGGCTCAGACCCCCAACCCTTGCTTGGGGAAGCTGATCTAATCATTGTGTTAAATTCCCCAGCACCCTGGTGGCCGGATCAGCATAAGGTATCAAAGAATGCAAAAATTGCCAACCTGGGTCCAGATCCAATTTTCGCAAGGTTTCCTATACGAAACTTTAGATCAGACCTTACGATTTCGGGCGAAGTTTCAACAATTATTTCTAGCCTCTCGGATCAGTTGAGAAAAAGAGACAACATCCCAACTAAAATAGTTCGTCAGCGAATCAATAGCTTACAGGGATTAGAAAAGAAAAAAACACTCAGAACAAGAGCTATTGAGAATTCAACCAAATCAGGACAGTTAACCAAGCAAGCTGTTTCAACTGTACTTGGGGACATTCTTCGCACAGTTGATTCTACTGTATTTTCAGAATTGGGTGCTGACCTGGATTTATTGGGAAGAACCACACATGGTTCATGGTTTCAGGAACCTTACTCTGGCGGGTTGGGCTGGTCATTTCCATCTGCCTTGGGAGCAAAGATATCAAATCCAGATAAGTTGATAATAGCCATAATGGGAGATGGATCTTACCTTTTTTCCAATCCAACCGTTTGTCATCAGGTCGCAGAGGCTCTGCAATTACCAGTTTTAATTGTAGTACTCAATAACCGGGAGTGGGGTGCTGTCAAAAGTTCAGTACTAGATATGTTTCCAGATGGTTATGCATCCAGGATGAACAAGATACCCTTGACCTCGCTAGAGCCATCTCCTGATTTTTGCAAGGTTGCGTCGGCCAGCAATGCATGGTCAAGGAGGGTCAAAGAATTTTCTGATCTCAGGGCAGTTCTTTTGGAAGGATTAAATATTACCAAGAATGAGAAAAGAGCTGCCTTAATTGAAGTATCTGTCGTAAGCACTGATCAATAGGGTAATCCCGTATAGTTCTCAGCAAACACCCTCTGCATTGCTAAGGAATCCCTTAAATGGGACAGTTCGCTTTCCATAATCTTTTCTTCAAACGGTTTTGAGTCAGGTATCAAATGCAACATTTTGGTCATCCACCAACTAAACCGCATGGATTTCCAAACTCTGAGGAGGGCTAGTTCAGAATAATTTTCCAGTCCGGCAAGATCATTTTCTTGAAAATACCGAATTATGGCTTCATAGGCGTAAAACACATCCGAGGCCGCAAGATTTAATCCCTTGGCTCCAGTTGGTGGAACAATATGGGCAGAATCACCACAAAGCAGTAATCGACCCTCTCGCATTGATTTTGAAACATAGGTTCTCAAAGGTGCTATTGATTTTTCAATTGATGGACCGGTTATAAGATTAGCAACGATTTCCTCAGGAAATCTAAGTTTCAACTCTTGCCAGAAACTTTCATCTGTCCAGTTTTGGGGTGAATCAGATATTGGCACCTGAATATAATACCTGGAGCGGGTATGAGACCTCATCGAGGCCAAGGCAAATCCCCTATTACTACGGGAATAAATCAACTCGTCCTTGAGGGGAGGGGTTTCAGAAAGGATTCCTAACCAACCTATGGGTAGTTGGGCAAGATAACTTCCATCTGAATTCCCCTTTATCTTTGTTTTGCATATTCCATGGAAACCATCACACCCAACCACAATATCAGATCGGATCTCATGGGTTGCCCCATCCTTTTCGTAGGTTACCTTCGGACAATCGGAAGTGTGATCAATTATATCTACTCCTTTGGCCTCGAATACTAAATTGGCACCCCAACTTTCCAAGGCATCATACATGTCCTTGGTTATCTCGGTCTGACCATAAACCGTTATTGATTTATTTGTTAATTTTTGAAAATTAATATGAAAAAAATCCTGCGAGGTTGAAAAATACACACCTTCATGGACCTGTGATTCGAATTTTAGTCGTTCGCCAACCCCAACCTCTATCAATTGGTTTACTGTGCCAGTCTCTAGGACTCCAGCTCTAATTCTGGAAAGAACGTACTCCTTGGTTCTTTGCTCAATTAGGACAAAATCTATATTCTCTTTGAATAATTTACAGGCTAGTAAAAGACCTGCGGGTCCCCCTCCGATAATTATGACCTGTGAACGCAAGAATTCTCCTTATAACCGATCTCTGTCATTATCAATGATATGGGGTTATCTTCCTATTTCCATTTTATGGAACAACCCATGGAGGGAATCTGGTCTGCGGGGCCCGAACCTGTTTTGGCAATTCCTTGCATGGCATTATAAAGATCACGGGTCCTAGGTTGGGACAGTGAACCCATTCTTCCTGTACTGTCTAGACGCCCGCGGTATTGAAGCTGCAAATTGCCATTAAACCCAAAAAAATCAGGCGTACATTCGGCATTGTATGTTCTGGCTATTTTTTGGTCCTCATCATGTAAGTAGGGGAAAGGAAAGTTATTAACCCTTGCAAATTCAATCATTCGCTCAAACGAATCTTCTGGATATGTTTTGGCATCATTGGAACAAATAGCAGCCACTCCTATACCAAGATCCATTAACTCCTTGGCATCAAAAATGATGCGATCTATAGCTGAAGTTACGTATGGGCAATGATTGCAAATAAACATGATCAAGGTACCATTTGGTCCCTTGATCTGATCAAGATTAAGGTCCTTTCCCTTGGTGGAAGGCAATTCAAACGAGGGTGCAACCCACCCAAAATCACAAACTTTAGGACTAACAGCCATACAGGTTTCCTTTTATTAAATCTTTTGAATAATCAGCAGTCTAGAATCCACGGGTACAATCTCGTAGCTTGGAAATATTTTTCTTATAAATTTCAGGGTTCATAAAGCTACCCCCCTTAAATATAGATGTGCCCGCAACAAAAACATTTGCTCCTGCTTCAGCAGCTGATCCAACATTTGAAGTATCAATTCCTCCATCGACCTCAATCAAAATATTTCGTTTACCAACGAGCTCCTTGATTTCCTTAATCTTCTGAAGCTGATCTGAAATGAACTTTTGGCCACCAAAACCAGGGTTTACGGTCATGATACAAACAAGATCAATAATATCCAACAAAGGGGTAATCATGTTCCCAGGAGTTCCTGGATTGAGGGCAACGCCAGCTTTAATGCCACTACTTTTAATTAACTGGATGTCTTTGAAAACATGAGGGGTCGCTTCGATATGCACAGTTAATACGTCAGGCTTGGCAGAAATGAACTTGTCCAAGAGTAAGGAAGTTGGAGATATCATCAAATGCACATCCATTATCTTGGTAATGTGCTTTCGAAGTGAAGACACAACATCTGGACCGAAGGTCAGGTTTGGAACAAAATGACCATCCATGACATCCAGATGGATCCAATCACCTCCAGCTATTTCCACTGCTCGGCATTCCTGCTCAAGATTAGCAAAATCAGCACTCAGTATGGATGGTGCAAAAAATATTTCGCTTTTGTTCATGAATGTACTCAGACAAATCAGGTTTAAGTATCGGGCCGATTTGCGATTAATTCATCAACAACTGCTGGTTCAGCCAAGGTAGAGGTGTCACCAAGACTACCATAGTCATTTTCCGCAATTTTCCTGAGTATTCTACGCATGATCTTGCCCGAGCGGGTTTTAGGAAGCCCTGGAGCCCATTGGATGATATCAGGCTTGGCAATTGGTCCTATTTCTTTCCTGACCCAGGTTTCCAGCGTCTTTTTCAGACTATCGGTATAATCCACACCACTATTCAATGTTACATAGGCATAGATGCCTTGCCCCTTGATTGAGTGGGGATAGCCAACCACAGCGGCTTCGGCAACATCTGGATAAGCAACCAAAGCACTCTCGATCTCAGCTGTTCCCATTCGATGACCTGAAACATTCAGGACATCATCAACTCTGCCTGTTATCCAGTAATAACCATCCTTATCCCTGCGGCATCCATCTCCAGTAAAGTAATATCCCTGATATTGTTGGAAATAGGTTTCCATAAACCGTACATGGTCACCATAGACTGTCCTCATCTGACCGGGCCAACTGTCCTTGATACATAAAACTCCTTCGGCTTCGATGGAATCGATCTCGTATCCTTTTTCGGGTTCCAGAATTGCCGGTTCAATCCCTATGAAAGGTTTGGTAGCTGAACCAGGTTTTGTTGGAATTGCTCCAGGTAAGGGAGTAATTAAATGCCCACCAGTCTCAGTCTGCCACCAGGTATCAACAATTGGACATTTCCCTTTGCCAATAACCCTGTTATACCAGTTCCATGCTTCGGGGTTTATCGGTTCACCAACAGTTCCCAATACTCTGAGAGTTGAAAGATCACATTTGTTTACCCACTCATCCCCTAAACCCATAAGGGCCCTTAATGCGGTTGGAGCAGTATAAAACTGTTTGACCTTGTGCTTATCACAAACCTCCCAAAATCTGGATGGGGTAGGATAGGTCGGTACCCCTTCAAACATCAGGCTGGTAGCACCATTTGCCAGCGGGCCATAAACGATATAACTATGACCCGTAACCCAGCCAACATCGGCGGTGCACCAGTAAACATCTCCATCATGATAATCAAACACATATTTATGAGTTAGGGCAGCATAAAGCAGGTATCCTCCTGAAGTATGTACCACCCCTTTTGGTTTTCCAGTTGAACCAGAAGTATATAGGATAAAGAGGGGGTCCTCGGCATTCATTTCTTCGGCTGGCGAATCAGAAGTAACTTCTTTTGAAATTTTGTTGTAATCAATATCACTCCGATCATTCCAGGGCACTTCTCCATTCGTTCTCCTGACTACCAGGAGTTTTACATTGTCACCACAATCCTGGAGGGCCTTGTCTGCGTTAACCTTAAGGGGGGTATTTCTACCACCTCTTGGAGCTTCATCAGCAGTAATAATCAGATTGGATCCACAATCTTTTACCCGGTTGGCCAGAGCATCAGGGCTAAATCCAGCAAAAACAACCGAATGAACTGCACCAATTCTGGCACAGGCGAGCATGGCATAGGCTGCTTCAGGGATCATGGGGAGGTAGATTACAACCCTGTCCCCTTTTTCAACTCCAAGTGACTTCAAAACATTTGCCATCTTGCAGGTTTGTTCGTGAAGCTCTTTATAGCTGATAAATTTCGTTGGATCCTCTGGGTTATCTGGCTCCCAGATAATTGCAGTTTGGTCCCCCCGTTCTTGCAAATGCCGATCAATGCAATTGGCTGCTACATTAAGTGATCCATCCTCGTACCACTTGATGGAGACATCCGGGTAGGAAAAATTAACAGATTTCACTTTGGTAAAGGGCTTGATCCAATCTAGTCTTTCAGCCATTGTAGCCCAGAACTTTTCAGGTTCTTGTTGAGCCTGCTTTTGTAATTCCTTGAACTTTTCACTGTTTATTAAAGTTGAAGAAACAAATTCATTTGAGGGAGGGTATAATTTTTCCATTGTGATCCTCATTATTCAGAGTAGCCCAGTCTAAAAATAATTTGTACTAAACTGTAAACTCGTGGTCAGATAATTATTAGGTTAAATTGTTAACAGCATCGAAATTATTAACCTGCATTATAGTCAAAATCTAACAAAACAAAATGGTTTACCTTGAACAGAATACTCGCCAAAATGTACCAAATTGATCTAACGGATGACCTCAAATAGACCAGAAACTGAATTCCCGATGGTATCATCAATAGGTGATCAAGCTTTTATGATCATATTTGGTGATGGCTATTCAGAACAAATCAATTCCAGGGTTTTAGAGTTTGATAAAAAATTGAATGAGGAAGAAATCCCCTGGATCATTGAAGTTGTTCCTGCAATACGGTCCCTACTGGTTAGAGTTGATCCCTTGAGTGTGGAAATGGAAAAAGCGGAATCCTACCTGAAAGCCCTTTTTGATTCGCCACTACCCGACAAAACCAAAAATCCAGTGAGGAAATTTGAAATCCCTGTTTCCTATGGAGGAAATCTTGGTCCTGATCTTGAGCAAGTTGCTTCGCGAACTGGAATACCTGTTGGAGATCTCATTGAATTGCATTGCTCCAACAACTTGCGAGTTGCCTGCCTGGGCTTTTCTCCAGGTCTTGCATATCTGGCCGAATTACCGGAAGAATTTAATTTACCCAGAAAGGAATCATTTAACTCAACTGCTCTACCAGGTTCAATATTGGTAGCAAACCGGCAAACGGTATTTACAGCTACAGAAATTCCCACAGGATGGTCAATAATAGGTAGATCACCAGTAATTGGGTTCAGGTTGGACCGTTCACCTCATTTTCTGCTTCAGCCTGGAGATGAAATTCGGTTTTATCCCATAACTGAAGAGGACTTTTCAAAAAACTCCTACAACCAAATTTGGGACACTCATGACCTCGCTTGAGATTAAAGAGTTGCTAGGATCAGTAACTATCCAGGACAAGGGTAGGGTAGGCTATCAAAGGTTTGGTGTGCCACGTGGAGGTGCCATGGACCTTTATGCTTTGGGTGAAGGTCAGGCATTACTTGGCAACCACCAAGATTCAGCCGCCTTGGAGTTTCAATTTGGAGGAGGAGCGTTTAAAGTCCATGGCACAATGACTCTTGCCACTTCCGGGGGGATAATGGAAATTTTCCTGGACAATAAACCTGTACCGTGGAGATGTTCATTTAGGGTTTATCCAGACCAGGAGCTCCGAGTTCAAAAAAATTCTAGTGGAATTTACAGCTACCTTCATCTGCCTGGGGGTATTGACAGTTCAAAGGTTCTTGGTTCAAGATCAACTCATTTTGCCTCTAGATTGGGTGATGTACCAGAAAAGGGGTATCACCTAATACCTGGTTCAACAAACCTTGTCAGACAGGAAGGATTGATTTTGCCTACCCCAGGATACTTTAACTCAAAAACTATTCGGATCGTTTATGGCCCTCATTCACCTTTATTCAATGAATCAGATTTGAGGCTCTTAACCTTGAAACATTTTCAGATGAGTTCTTCAAGAAACAGGATGGGAGCTCAAATCAAGCCATTTGATTGGCAAATATCAGCTCAAACTGGAAAAACCCTGGTTTCAGACCCGATTGTCACTGGGGACATTCAAGTTGCAGCCGACGGGACAACGGCAATTTTGTTGGCTGATAGCCAACCTACAGGTGGTTACCCCCGAATAGCTTCGGTCATTTCTTCTGATTTACCCAAAATTGCTCAATTACAGCCTGGCGAGGAATTTCAATTTGAATTAATTTCAAGGAAGGATGCCCAGATTGAGTTCAAGAAATGGTACAGGGAAATAGCTGATATCTCCCAAGCATTAAAACCCTTGGTCAGGGATCCAAGAAAAATGCCAAATTTATTAAGTTATAATTTCATCAGCGGTGTAACCGGAGGAGGGGAAGATGACAACGATTGATCTAAATTCTGATTTGGGGGAAAGTTTTGGCCCTTGGAAAAAGGGCTTGGATGAAGAAATTCTACAAATTGTCTCATCAGCAAACGTAGCTTGTGGGTTTCATGCCGGTGACCCATTACAAATGAAGAAAACCTGTCTTTCATGTGTTGCTAATGATGTTGGAATTGGTGCCCATCCCGGATTCCGTGATTTGGTAGGCTTTGGAAGGCGGGAAATACAGGGGTATGATATTGAGGAATTAAGGGCTGAAGCAACCTATCAGATCGGGGCCCTGCAAGCCATCGCAAAAACCCTGGGAGCCAAGGTCAGACACGTTAAATTCCATGGTGCTTTGGGTAATATGTCTTCAAGGGATGTTGAATTGGCAAAGTCCCTTTTTGCTGCTGTAATGGAAATCTCATCGGAATTAAAAATACTGGTTATTGCTGGTACAAAGCAACAGGTTGCAGCTGAGGAATTAAGAATTCCCCATGTGAAGGAAATTTTTGCTGATAGATCTTACAATAATGATGGAACTTTGGTGAGTAGGACCAAAAAGGGAGCTATGATACTAGACCCAACCCGCTGTGCTGAAAATATGTTGAATGCTGTTCGCAATAACAGACTTACATCAATTGATGGTAAAGTGATTCCCATCAGGCCTGAATCGATCTGTGTTCATGGTGATAGCCCTGCGGCAGTCAACATTGCTTCCCAAATTAAACAAACATTGGAAGATGCTGGAATTGGTATAAGGAAATTTTAAGAAAGGACCTAAGTAACCGGATTTTAATATTATTCCTTGCTTTCGTCCTGCTCGGCTGGAGCGGCAGTTATTTCCGTTTCACTATCCTCGGGCTGCTCGACTACCTCTTCCGAGGGGGAAGATTCTTCCCCAGCATTCGCTTGTACTTCTGCCTCTTCAAGAGTTCTGGCAATATTTATGAAGATGCTTGTTTCCACTTCAGGATGTAAATTTACCTTTACTTGGTAGATGCCTATTTCCTTGAAGGGGCGATTGAGCTCAATCTGCCTCCGATCAATGGACAAGCCACCTTCGGTAGCGGCTGTGGCAATATCTCGCTTGGATACAGAACCGTATAGAGAACCAGTTTCAGAGGCGGACCGAATTACAATGAACTCTTGGCCGTCAATTTTCTCTGAAACGGCCTGCGCTTCATTACGAAGTTCCAGGTTTCTTGCTTCAATTTCTACTTTTGTGTCCTCAAAATACTTTCGATTTTCCTCAGTATTCTTTAACGCTTTCTTTTGTGGCAGAAGGTAATTTCTGGCAAAACCGGGTTTGACCTTAACCTGGTCACCCATCAACCCCAAATTGTTCACTTTTTCCAGTAGAATAAGTTCCATTATTCCAAATCCTATTTTGCACTATATGGCAACAGGGCAATAAAACGGGCTCTTTTTACCGCTCGTGCTAGTTCCCTTTGTTTCCCAGATGAAACCGCCGAAATCCTTCGGGGAATAATTTTTCCATGCTCGGTCAAAAATTTCCGAAGCAACTTAACATCCTTATAATCAATTTCAGGGGAATTATCGCTTGAAAAGGGGCAAACTCTTTTCCGCTGAAAATAATTTTGCCTCATCATAATTTAACTTCCTTCAAATCTAAATTTAAGCAGTTTGTTTTGTATTCATTACTGGTGTCGGATTCTCCGAGTGCTGATCAACTTTGGTGGTCAGATAGCGAAGTATGTCTTCATTTAAGCGCAATCTTCTTTCTAATTCAATTACCGCTTCAGGTGGAGAATCAAGTCGGAAAAACAAATAGTGTCCCCTACGGTTCTTTTTAATTGCATAAGCAAGTTTTCGGGCACCCCAGTATTCTTTATACAAGACTGATCCACCATTATCAGAGAGGATACCTTCAATATCCTCCGAGAGTCTTTCGACTTGGTTGCTTGAAAGCTCTTGTCTAGCAATACAAACCTGTTCGTATAGGGCCATTTACAACCTCAATAGAAATTTCTTTATTCTTCCGAATCCAGACCTCTAATGCCACTGAGCTTCGGAACGCTACAATCTAGTAAATTAGGTACTAATTTACAAGTTGGAATCCCTTGGGTTGAATTCCCAACGGATTCAATCCAACTTAGTTTTCTTTAAAGTGGTATTGGGGTAAAGATTTACAACACTCAAAAAGGGGTTGGGTTGGATTTAAGGAGAAAAATATTGCAAACTGTGTTGTTATTTCCTGGACAAGGTTCTCAGGCAGTAGGGATGGGAAAGGATTTTGCCGAAAATTATCCCGAAGCCAAGGCTGTTTTTGAAAGGGTGGATGAAACTCTCGGGGAGAAACTTTCAGAGTTGATTTGGGAAGGAAACATCGAAGAGTTGACCTTAACCAGAAATGTTCAACCGGCCCTGATGGCCACATCAATGGCTGCCTACAAGGCTATCATATCCGAAGGTTTTTCTGTTTCCACAATAAAATTTATGGCAGGTCATAGTTTGGGTGAATATTCGGCCCTTTGTGCTGCTGGTTCTATTTCACTTGAGGATACGGCCAAGTTGTTACGGTTAAGAGGCGAAGCAATGCAGCAGGCCGTTAAGGTTGGGGAAGGCAAAATGGCAGCCATTCTGGGGCTGGACGTAAATACAGTTAGGGAAATCACCGAACTGGCTTCTAGCAAAGGTGTTTGTGATATAGCCAATGATAATGACCCAAAACAAATTGTCGTGTCTGGAGAGAAAGGTGCAGTACTCAAGGCCATAGAAATTGCGGCTGAAAGAGGAGCAAGAAGAGTGGTCGAACTAGCTGTATCAGCACCCTTTCATTGCCAACTGATGGAGCCTGCGGCGGCAAGGATGAAAGAAGCTCTTGATGCTACTGCAATTAAAAACCCATCTGTACCAATTATTTCCAATGTAACGGCCGAGCCAGTAACCAGTTCTGCTGAGATAAGGAGCAATTTGGTAAAGCAGGTGGTTTCCACAGTCAGATGGCATGAATCAATGAACTATTTGTCCCAGCAACAGATATCAAATGCTTATGAAATTGGGTCTGGTAATGTTTTAACGGGTTTGCTTCGAAGGATAGATAGAAATATCAAATGCGTACCAGTTAGTAATTCGTCGCAAGCAAAAGCAGTCCTGGAAAGGTAATTTATGAAAATTGATTTGAGTAAAAAAAGAGCATTGGTTACAGGAGCAACTGGTGGCATTGGGGAAGCAATTTCCAAAGCCTTGCTGGATGCAGGAGCAGAAGTTGTAATCTCTGGAACCAGGGTTGAAAAACTCACCGAGCTTGAATCCGAACTTGGTTCATTAGGTAAAATGATTCCTATTCCTTGTAACCTTGGTAGCTCAGATGATGTTAAGAGTTTAATCGCCCAAGTATCGGAACTGGATGGCGGGATCGATATCCTGGTAAACAATGCAGGTATAACACGTGATGGATTGCTGCTCAGAATGGATGAGCAAGATTGGCAGGCTGTTTTAGATATTAACCTGAAAGCTGTGATGGCACTAACCAAGGGTTTGTTACGGAATATGCTTAAAAAAAGATGGGGAAGGATCATCAATATCACATCAGTAGTTGGTTCGACAGGTAACCCTGGTCAAACCAATTATGCCGCTGCCAAAGCGGGCTTGGTTGGTTTCTCGAAATCCCTGGCACAAGAAGTTGCCAATCGGGGAATCACCGTTAATTGTCTTGCACCGGGTTTTATTGAGACAGAAATGACCAGCAAACTTTCGGAGGATAGAAAAAATATTCTTGTGAATAACATTCCCATGCAAAAAATGGGTCAACCAGAGGATATTTCCTTTCCAGCAATATTTTTGGCTTCCGACCAAGCCTCTTATATTACAGGTCAATCCTTGCACGTAAATGGTGGGCTGGCTATGATATAGAAGGGGTAGTTTAACTACAGGATTTGTGACCAAATTCAAAAGCCTTGGTTAATCCTGCTTTTAAATTAAGATTGGAATATTCCCTGTATATTTAATATTTAATTGATTCCTAAATTTTTTTCGGTTTTAAAACATGGCAGGAGCCAATTTGGGATTTATGTTGATTAGGAGTAAAAAATGGATGATATAGAATCTCGCGTTCGAGCAATAGTTGTAGACCACCTGGGTGTTGATGAGGAAGCGGTAGTTCCTTCGGCTTCATTTATTCAGGATCTTGGAGCGGACAGTTTGGATACTGTTGAACTGGTAATGGCATTTGAGGAAGAATTCGAAGTAGAAATCAAGGATGAGGATGCTGAAGGCATCAATACTTTTGAAGATGCAGTTAATTTTATCAAAAAAGCCCAGTCCTAAGTTCGGGGTAGATAATTTTATTTTGCGGTAAATTTCTAATCTCTTGAGACAAGGAAATGAATAGGGAGGGATGCGTTTATTTCTTGTTCTAAACGAGGATATTAAAAATGTTGATATTCCCAACGATTCAAATAAATGACGGGATGTGTGTAAGCCTGGAAAGAGGCGATACCGAAAGGCCCGTCGTGTGGCATGTTGATCCAGTCAGTAAGGCCAAGGAGTTTTCACATGCTGGAGCTTCCTGGATGCATGTTACAGATTTTGATGCCATTAGCGGCTCAGATAAGAATAGGGACCTGGTAGTCAAAATAATACGACAAGCTGGTATCCCTGTTCAATATGGGGGTGGGATCAGGTCTGCCTTGCATGTTGACGAATGGGTAGATTTGGGTGCTGGGAGGATAGTCATTGGAACTTTGGCAGTAGTCAACCCTAATTTGGTCAAGGAAATTGCCAAATTACATCCCGATCAAATTGTAATTGCCTTGGATATATGGCAGGGAAAGGTAATGATTCATGGTTGGAAAGAATCAGGACCAATTGAACCGGAAGACTTTATCAAAGCCTATTATAGAGTTCCGCTGGCAGGTATAATTATTACCGATATTGATGCCAATATTGACGATCTGAAGAGTACTCTTGAACAATTGACCTACCTAGCGGGAATATCTAGTAGCCCGGTAATTGCTAGTGGTGTGGTAAGGAAGGTTAGTGATATTAAGAGGTTATCAAAAATCCCCAATGTTGAGGGTGCTATCGTAGGAACGGGCCTGTACAACAAGACTTTTGGAATAGAAGATATTCTAAATGTTGTCTGATAGTAAATGACAATTTCCATTCCTCCAAGGTTTAAGAAGAATATCCAATTCAATAATAAAAAAGAGGTAAAAGAGAGTGGTACGAAGAGTCGTAGTAACAGGGCTGGGGGTAGTAACTCCCTTGGCATGTGGGGTAGAAGCGACTTGGCAGAAATTGTTGGATGGGCAAGGAGCTTGCAAAACCATTACCAGGTTTGATGCTTCCCACCTAACAACAAATTATGCATGTGAAATTTCTTCTGATCCAATTGATGGTTTAAATCCGGATGATTGGTTACCCCTCCGGGAAAGAAGGAAAATTGATGATTTCATTCTATATTCCATAATTGCAACGGACCAGGCGATTGAAGATGCTGGATGGCGACCTGAAACCGAGGAGGAACAATACCGAGCTGGAGTTATAATTGGATCTGGTATTGGGGGGCTGTCAACTATTGCTGAAACGACCCTGGTATTGAAAGAAAAAGGACCACGACGGGTTTCACCATTTTTTATTCCAGGGGCACTAATAAATCTTGCTTCGGGACAAGTTTCCATTCGATATGCGTTAAGGGGACCAAATCAGTCGACAGTTACAGCTTGTGCAACCGGCGCCCATGCTTTAGGGGATGCTGCAAAAATCATCATGGCTGATGAAGCCGATGTTATGATTGCAGGTGGGGCTGAAAGTCCCATATGTGAAATAGGTATAGCGGGGTTTAATGCCTGTAAGGCACTCTCCACCCGGTGGTCTGAGCAGCCTGAAAAAGCAAGTCGACCCTTTGACAAGGATAGAGATGGCTTTGTTATGGGTGAAGGTGCGGGTGTTGTTGTGCTCGAAGAGTTGGAACATGCCAAAAAAAGAGGGGCAAAAATCTATGCCGAATTAACAGGTTATGGTTTATCTGGAGACGCTTACCACATAACAGCACCATCCGAGGATGGAAGCGGGGGTTTGAGATCCATGCATATGGCACTGGATAAAGCCCATATCAAAGGAGCTGATCTGGATTATATCAATGCCCATGGAACCTCGACTATGGCCGACACAATCGAATTAACCGCAATTAACAGGTTGGTTGGTTCCAAATTGAAATCTGTTTCTATTTCATCTACCAAATCTTCAATTGGTCATTTGCTTGGTGCCGCCGGTGCTGTTGAAGCAATTTTTTCAATTCTTGCTATCAGGGATCAGGTTGTTCCCCCGACAATCAACCTGGATAATCCTGTTGTTACCGAGGATTTCGATTTAGTACCGCACATTACCAAACAAAGGACTGTCAATCATGTTATGTCAAATTCCTTTGGTTTTGGTGGATCCAATGCAACCCTGATCTTTTCAAAATTCTGAAATGAATTTTAGAGCAATTCCGTCGGAGATAATTACACTTCTCCTGGTTATAGCTGTTGCTGGTGCAGGAATTCTAATATATTCCAAGAGCAAGTTTAATTCCGCCGGACCTTTAGAAAATGCTGTATATTTCAGCATCGAAAAAGGTGATCACATGGGAGGGATTGTCAACAGCCTCCATCAGGAGGGGATCATTTCAAGCAAGCTCGTTTTTCAGATTGGAACCTATTTGGAAAAGAAGCAGAATCAGTTGAATTTTGGCCTGTTTGAAATCCCGGCAAAGGCATCCATGGCCGAAGTACTAGCCATTATAACCAAAGCTACCCCTGGTCTCTACAAGTATTCGATAAAATTGATTATTTCGGGCAAGGGAAATTTGATACGTGTCAAGGAAAGAGCACCTTTGAAGGGAACTTTTATCGATATACACTCTTCAAAGTATGAAGGTGTACTTCCTCGTGATATTCAAGCCATACTGGACGACAATGAGCCATTTCTCCTTTCAATTACGATTGTTGAGGGTCTGACGAGTTGGGAAATTGTAAATTCCCTAAGGGATGCACCTTTTTTTGAAGGTATTATTGATTTCATCCCGGATGAAGGTTCGTTGGCCCCAAATACTTATCTGATTGATTATCCTGCCGATAGGCAAGAGTTGGTGGCCCTTATGGAATCAAGCCAGGCCCGTATACTGGAAGAAGAATGGAATAATAGGCCAAAGGAATCACTATTGAGGTCACCTCGGGAGGCCTTGATTCTTGCTTCAATAATCGAAAAGGAAACCGGTTTGGTCGAGGAAAAAACAGTAATTTCTTCGGTATTCTCCAATCGACTAGAAAAAAAGATGCGCCTGCAGACGGACCCAACACTTATTTATGGGCTTACTGAAGGAAAAGGGACATTGGGAAGGGGGCTTCGCCAAAGCGAATTGGAAAAAGATACGCCATATAATACATACCTTCATCCAGGTTTACCACCAACTCCGATTTCCAATCCCTCACGCTTATCTATCCATGCTGCTCTAAATCCAGAAGAAACCAATTTTCTTTATTTTGTTGCAAATGGAAAAGGTGGTCACGCATTTGCTGAAAATTATGCCGAGCACAGGAAAAACGTCAGGGCATGGCGAGAATTGAACAATTAGCTAACTTTTGTCACCTTTTTGAGCAGAATAAATATCCCAACTCTATGGAACATGAAAATCCATTGAAATAATTTAGTTTGTAACTAATCTTAAACAGCAGAAAGCTAACTTTCCCTATTAGGAGTCAATATGGCTGAGGTATCAAAAAAGCTGGCACAACTTGATCCGGTGTGGACTCGTCTTCGAGATGAAGCCGAAAGTATTACTTCCAAGGAACCTATTTTATCAGGTATGATCTACTCGGGTGTACTGCACCATGAGTCATTGGAAAAAGCACTGGCCTTCAGATTTTCCATTAAAATGGCCTCACTTGAAATGTCTGAACAACTTCTCCGAGAGATTGCCGACGAAGCTTTGAACAAGGACCCTGAAATAGGAAGAGCCGCCAGGGCAGATATAATAGCAGTATATGACAGGGATCCAGCTTGCCAGACATTTTACCAACCCCTCCTGTTTTTTAAAGGGTTCCAAGCCTTGCAATGTTATAGAATTGGACGGTGGTTATGGAAAAATGATCGAAAGGACTTGGCTTATTTTATCCAGATGCGAACCTCAGAAGTATTTGGGGTGGATATTCATCCGGGAGCAGTAATAGGGCATGGTATTTTGATAGATCATGCCCATTCAATTGTTATTGGAGAAACAGCTGTCGTTGGTAACAACGTTTCCATGCTACATTCTGTGACTTTGGGTGGTACAGGCAAGGAGGATGGAGACCGTCATCCCAAAGTAGGTAAAGGGGTTTTACTTGGGGCAGGGGCCAAGATTCTTGGCAATCTCAATATTGGTGAATGTGCCAGGGTAGCTGCTGGATCAGTAGTCCTGGAAGATGTCCCCAAATGTAAAACAGTCGCCGGCATACCAGCAAGAGTTGTCGGGGATGCTGGGTGTTCTGAACCCTCAAAAACGATGGTTCAATTTTTTCATCCCAGCGCTTAGCTACTGATTCACCAGCACTGATACAGGGTTCTCAAGAAGATCCACAATAGTACCTAAAAGCTGAGCACCCAAGGCACCGTCAATTATCCTGTGGTCAACAGACAGGGTCAGCGACATTAAGTTTTTGATCTGTATTTCATCAGAAGGTCCAACTACTGGTTTTTTTCTACCCGAACCCACTGCCAGGATTGATGCCTGAGGGGGATTGATTATGGCATCAAAATTTTCAATCCCGAACATCCCAAGATTCGATACGGTAATTGTACCGCCGATATACTCAGTCGGTAGAAGCTTTCTTTGCCGGGCCCGACCTGCCAAATCCTTCATTTCCCGAGAAATACCTGCCAGTGATTTTTTATTTGCATCTTTGATAACGGGGGTAATCAAACCGTCATCAATCGAAACTGCAACAGCCACATCACAGGATTTAAGCTGAAGGACGTTGCCAGCAGCCCAAACCGTATTTGCTTGGGGAACAATTTCCAGGGCCTTGGCTACCGCTGAAATCACAAAGTCATTTATGGAAACCTTGTCACCTTTCTCTGCCAGGAAGGTGTTCACCTTTTTCCTTAGGTCCAGGAGTGCATCAATTTCAACTTCCCTCCTAAGATAATAGTGAGGAATTGTTTGCTTGGACTGGGTAAGTCTCGTAGCAATTGTTTTCCTCATACCCTCGAGTTCAATGACTTCAAACTCCCTGTCCTGATACATTTTGGATACTTGCTCAAAAGTAAAGGCTTCAGGAGCAATGCCTGGGGCCTGAGGCAAGCTAGCAGGGGAGGGTTGTTCTTTCTGGTTGCGGCGGAACTCTTCAATATCTCTTTTAATTATACGACCCTTGTGACCTGAACCAGAAAGGTTTTCCAGCGGGATGCCATTTTCTTTTGCCAACCTTCTTGCAAGAGGAGAAGCAAATATTCTTTTTCCTGAGACCACCGGTGAAGAAACTGATTTCACTGACTTGGGGGCTTCCTTAATTTCGGGTGTTTTTTCTTCAGTTTTTGATTCGTTCGCAACTTCCGGAGATTCATCTGCTATCACATCATCGGTCTCAATTACTGCGATGGGGGTATTTACCTTAACTCCCGCCGTCCCTTCTGTGACAAGCAGTTTTGTGACACTACCCTCATAAATGGATTCAAATTCCATTGTGGCCTTGTCTGTTTCAATTTCTGCCAACAAATCCCCGGGCTCTACGTCATCACCTTCCTTGACAAACCATTTGCTTAGAATTCCTTCCTCCATGGTCGGAGATAAAGCTGGCATTAGAATATTGGTTGACATCTTTATTTCTCCCAGTACAAAACTGATTTCGCAGCTTCAACAATTTCAGGCACAGAAATCAAGGCTAGTTTCTCCAAATTTGCTGCATATGGCATTGGAACATCCTTGCCTGTGCAACACATAACCGGGGCATCCAACCAATCAAAAGCTTCCTGCATCAAAAGGTAACTAATGTGATTCCCTATTGAGCACACCGGAAATCCTTCCTCAATGGTGACACATCGGTTGGTCTTTTGAACTGATTCAATAACCGTTGTCTTATCCAAAGGCCTTAAGGTTCTCAAATCAATTATCTCTGCATCAATTCCCAGCTCTTCTAATTCTTTAGCAGCTTCAAGAGTATGACTCATCCCTATACCAAATGAAACTAGGGTAACATCAGTGCCTTCCTTCCAGATTTTTGCTTTCCCGATGGGAACGGTGTAGTCATCCATTTCTGGGACATCAAAGGAACGGTTATAAAGAATTTCATTTTCAAGAAATACAACAGGATTGGGGTCTCGGATGGCAGATTTCAACAATCCCTTGGCATCTGCGGCTGAATATGGTTGGATAACTTTTAAGCCAGGTACATGAGAATACCATGCTGCATAATCTTGGCTATGCTGAGCACCAACCCTGGCGGCAGCACCATTTGGCCCACGAAAAACAATCGGGCAGTTCATTTGACCACCTGACATGTAAAGGGTTTTACCAGCTGAGTTGATTATGTGATCAATTGCCTGCATGGCAAAATTGAAGGTCATAAATTCAACTATTGGCCTAAGTCCTGCAAATCCCGCTCCAACACCCAAGCCTGCAAAACCGTGCTCTGTAATCGGGGTGTCGATTACTCTCTCGGAACCAAACCTTTCCAACAGACCTTGCGAAACTTTATAGGCTCCTTGATATTCAGCAACTTCCTCGCCCATCAAAAAGACGAGTTTGTCCCGGTCCATTTCTTCAGCCATGGCATCCCTTAAAGCCTCTCGGACTGTTTGAGATTTAAGGGCTGTATTTTCCAGCGATATATCTTCCTCTAATTTCTCCTTGGGAGTTTCTGCAACAGCACTAACGGTTGCAGGTTTTGCCGCAAGAGGTTCTTGTGCATCTTCATCACTGGGAGAATCATCGTCATCCCCGGAAATTATTGCGATAGGAGAATTTACAGATATTGGTTCGCCGCCTTCTGCAACCAGTAGTTTTTCAACTACCCCATCAGAGATGGCTTCAAATTCCATTATGGCTTTATCTGTTTCAATTTCGGCAAGAATATCACCGCTAGAAACAGTATCACCTTCTTTCACAAACCATTTTGCAATTTTCCCCACTTCCATGGTTGGAGACAGAGCAGGCAATAAGATTTTTGATCCCATATTATTTCCTCGTTAGAAAGGGAGGTTATTAAAACTCCAGATCAAAGATAAACATCAGTATACAGTTCGCTGGCATCCGGCTCTGGGCTTTTTTGTGAAAATTCACTCGCTTCATTGACGGTCTTCTTAACATTCTTGTCAACTTCCTTAAACTCGTCTTCCGTCGCAATTTTCCATTTCAAAAGCTTATCCCGTAGAGAGTCAATTGGGTCCTGTTGCTTCCTGACTTGTTGGACCTCTTCCCTCGTTCTGTATTTAGCCGGGTCGGACATGGAATGTCCTCGATATCGATATGTTTTCATTTCCAGAATGTAAGGGCCATTTCCTTTTCGACAAAGGTCAGCCGCCTTTTTGCCGGCCTTGGCCACGGCTAATACATCCATACCATCAACGATTTCACCCTTGATACCGAAAGCCAGTCCTCGGGTGTAAAGGTCTGGGGTAGAAGATCCACGCTGGATAGAAGTCCCCATTGCGTATTGGTTGTTTTCAATAACAAAGATTACAGGAAGTTTCCATAAACTGGCCATGTTGAAGGTTTCATAAACCTGGCCCTGATTGGCTGCACCATCACCAAAATATGTAAATGTTACATTTTTGTTCCCTAGATACTTATCAGCAAAAGCGATTCCTGCACCAAGAGGCACTTGGGCACCTACGATTCCATGTCCACCAAAAAAATTCTTTTCTCGGCTGAACATATGCATGGAACCACCTTTGCCCTTTGAAAAGCCACCTGCTCGCCCGGTTAATTCGGCCATAACTCCTTTTGGGTCCATTCCACAGGCCAACATATGGCCATGGTCCCGATAGGCGGTAATACGTTTGTCACCTTCATCAGCTATAGCTTCCAGCCCTACGACTACTGCCTCCTGACCGATATAAAGGTGACAGAATCCTCCAATGAGACCCATCCCATAGAGCTGCCCGGATTTTTCTTCGAATCTTCTTATTAAAAGCATTTCGTAATACAGTTTAAGAAGTTCTTCTTTGGATTCTTTAGGTTTTACTTCCACACTCTTTTTTACCATTAATTACTCCTTGGTACTCGCCGAATGAAATAACGATTCTAATGAATGATTATCTCATCCAAATGAATATAACCCAATTTTTGTCGAGCCAATTCATCAAGTAAATCTAAATCTAGATATTCGGGTGTTATTCTCAGAGTTTTGTTTTCCATCAATGAAATCTGCTGGTTTTGAACCTCAATTTCATTTTGGAGAAGGGACAATTCATCTTTCATCTGGATTTGAGCAATCAAACCATTCTTACCCATAATACTTGCATTGACAAAATACAGACAGGCAAGAAAAAGAATAAAAATTACAATCTTGCCTCCCAGGTAAGGAAATATTTGTTCTCGAAAGTTCATAGCCATTACTTAGACACTCAAAGCAGATATTCCAGGAAGTACCTTCCCTTCCATATACTCAATGAAAGCTCCTCCGGCTGTTGAAACAAAACTCATTGAATCAAGCAAATCAATTTTACCTAAAGCAGCTATTGTATCACCTCCACCGATCAGTGATATGATCTGTCCGTTTTTGGTTCTTGTGGCCAAAGATTTTCCCAACTGGTTGGTAGAATTATCGAAAGGCGGAAATTCAAAAGCACCCAAGGGCCCATTCCATACGACCTTTTTACTCTGAAAAAGAACATTTTCAAAATCTTTAATTGATTTTGGACCCAGATCAAAAATACCCATTCCACTTAAATCCGCTTCTTTTTCAGCGATTATACTTGAACCGTGGCTGATTTCGGGAGCAATTTGAAAATCTCTTGGTAGTAAAACCTGGCATGAATTCTTTGTTGCCTCCTGCAAAAAATCCATTGCTATTGCCAAATATTCCCTTTCAACCAATGAATTCCCAATATCATGGCCTTGTGCCAGTAAGATTGTATTGGCCATTGCTCCGCCAACAAGCAAATTATCTACCTTTTGAGTTAAATTACCCAAAAGTGTCAATTTGGTTGAAATTTTTGCTCCACCTATGATAGCTGTTGAGGGACCAACATCGCTTGCCAGAATCCCTTCAATATTTTCAATTTCGACCTCAAGTAGCTTGCCAACACAACAAGGTAATTTGCAAGCCAGTCCAACGATTGAAGCATGATTGCGGTGTGAAGCAGAAAAGGCATCATTACAATACACATCACCCCAAAGAGCTAATTTGTCTACAAACTCAGGGTCATTGGATGTTTCTCCCGGGTAAAATCGAACATTTTCCAATAGAGTTGCTGATTTATGGAATTGATCCTCCGGTTTAATATTAGCCAAATCAATTTCAGGCTGAAACTGAATGCTCTTTCCCAAAAGTTGCTCCAGCGGTTTTATAAGGCACTCAAGTGAAAGTTCATCTACTCGTTTACCCTTGGGTCTTCCTAAATGGGAGATAATTACTGGGTGCCCACCTTTTTGGATTATGGTGTTCAAAGATGGAATTATCCGTTCAATCCTGGTTGTATCACTAACTATTCCGTTTTGCATGGGTACATTGATATCAACCCTGATGAGAACCTTCTTGTTTTGAAGATACATGTTGGCAAGTTTATTCACAGATAATTGAGACAATATGTTTACCAGTAATTAAAAGATGTTTGGTTAGCCAAATGGAGAGTGATGTTTAGAGGTCTGGTGGTCAATGCAACGGTTTTCAGATAGTTTTTCCTACCTCTAAAGCGACATCCACCATTCTATTGGAAAAGCCCCACTCATTATCATACCAGCTTAGGATTCGACAAAAGGTACCATCCATGACTCTGGTTTGATCCATGTGAAAGATTGAAGACCGGCTATCGTGGTTGAAATCAATGGATACATTTGGTTTGTTAGTGTAACCCAAAATACCTTTTAGAGGCCCTTCTGCGGCATTTCTAATGTTATTGTTGATTTCTTCTGGGGTTGTATCCCTGGCGGCTTCAAATTTTAAATCCACAACCGAAACATTCGGGGTAGGGACACGAATGGCAACGCCATCAAGTTTACCCTTTAATTCGGGTAAGACTAGTCCAACTGCACGAGCAGCACCTGTGGTAGTAGGAATCATGGACATAGCTGCTGCCCTGGCTCGATAAGGGTCTTTGTGAATAGCATCCAAAGTTGGCTGATCACCAGTATAGGAATGTATCGTGGTCATAAACCCCCGGTTTATTCCTATTGCATCATTAATTACCTTTACTACCGGTGAAAGGCAGTTGGTCGTGCAAGAAGCATTTGAAATTACCTTATCATCTTTATCCACCAAATGGTGATTGACACCGAATACGACAGTTTTGTCTGCCTCAGAGCAAGGTGCAGAAACAATGACCTTCTTGGAACCGTTTGTCAAATGGAGTGATGCGGCATTCCTGTTGGTAAATCTGCCAGTACATTCCAAGGCGATATCAACATCTGACCATGGAAGTTTTTCAGGTTCACGAACGGCCGAAACCCTGGGTTTATGAGAATTTGCAACCAGACAATCATCTTCTATTGAGATTTTTCCCTGGAATCTTCCATGAATCGAGTCGAATTGAAATAGATGAGCCAATTGCTCAATGCTACTTAAATCGTTTATTCCAACAACTTCGATATCGTCGGCTCCAGATTCAACAATAGCCCTGAATACATTCCTTCCAATTCTCCCAAAACCATTAATCCCTACTTTTAAGGTCATTCAAAAACTCCATAACTTAATCTTATTTAACCCAACCAATTCAGTTGGGTAACAGAATGAAACTAACAAGGAAAAGTTAATTCCCTTCCCTTGGAATTCTGCATTTAAATTAGTTTTAAACCAATCTACTTTAACAAATCCCTAACCTGATTCACCACTTCCTGGCTGGTAATTCCAAAATGGCTGTAAGCATCTTTGGCAGGTGCAGATACCCCAAAGGTTGACATACCAATAAAGGAAGTTTTGCTCTCCTTACCACCTGCCCCTAAAAGCCAACGTTCCCAACCGTTTTGAACCCCTGCTTCGATGGCTATCCGAACCGTCTTTCCTGATCCCAAAATTCTTTTCTGATAAGATTTTTCTTGCATAGAAAACAATTCCCAACAGGGCATTGACACGACCCTGACACCTATTCCTTCCTTTTGAAGGATCTCTCTGGACTCCATAGCAATGGATACTTCGGATCCGGTAGCAATTAGAACGGCATCTCTTCCCCCTTCAAAATCAGCAAGGATATAAGCTCCCTTTGCTGTTAAATTGGTCCTGCTGAATTTTTCCCTTAAGGTTGGAAGAGACTGCCTGGACAAAGCCAAAACTGAAGGGGTATTTTTCTGTGCCAGGGCAATTGCCCAAGATTCAGCAGTTTCTACGGTATCACAAGGTCTGATT
This sequence comes from Paracoccaceae bacterium, assembly GCA_963668325.1. Classification (GTDB taxonomy): domain Bacteria; phylum Pseudomonadota; class Alphaproteobacteria; order Rhodobacterales; family Rhodobacteraceae; genus MPNP01. Next base: position 2,589,448 of record OY764222.1, on the reverse strand, counting down.
ACCAATAAATTGGGGGTGGCCCGCAACATACTAAGATGTTCGACGGGTTGGTGGGTAGGTCCATCCTCACCTAGACCAATCGAATCATGGGTAAGGACATAAACCACAGGAATTTCCATTAGTGCGGAAAGCCTTATTGAGGGGCGGGCGTAATCAGCAAAACACAAAAAAGTTCCGCCATATGGCCGAATCCCTCCATGAAGAATCATGCCATTCATTGCCGCAGCCATGGCGTGTTCACGGATACCATAGTGAATATATCTGCTTCGGGTATCTGTAGCAGAAAATACCCCCATATCAGCGGTTTTGGTATTGTTTGATCCAGTTAAATCTGCTGATCCACCAATCATTTCGGGTAATTTGGGATTCAATTCCTTGAGCACGATTTCAGAGGATTTTCTTGTGGCAACCTTGGGTAATTCGTTAATTGCCTTTTTCTTGATCTTTAAGATGTGGCCAGAAAAACGATTGGGTAATTCACCCGCAAACATTCGATTGAATTTTTTACGCTTTTCTGGATTTAGAGCTTGGAATTGTTCTTCCCAAAGAATTCTATCTTCCTTACCTTTTTGACCAATTTCACGCCATGCTTGTAGACAATCATTTGGTATAACGAAAGGATCATAACCCCAACCATAGAATTTTCTGGCCTCCTGAATTTCTGTTTCACCCAAGGGGGAGCCATGTGCCGAAGCAGTACCCTGTTTTTTTCGTGCTCCAAAACCAATAATTGTACAACAGGAGATAAGGGTAGGTTTTGAAGATGTTACAGCTCTTTTCAATTTGGTATTTATGGCGCTAGGACTGTGACCATCACATTCCAATACTCTCCAGCCCGAGGCTTCAAATCGCTTTAACTGGTCGGTAGTATCACTAAGGGATATCGCTCCATCAATCGTGATACCATTATTGTCCCACAATACTATAAGGTTAGATAATTTTAGTTTCCCTGCCAGACTGATTGCTTCCTGACTGATTCCCTCCATCAGACAACCATCACCAGCCAATACATAGGTTTTGTGATTTATTATCTTCTTGCCAAATTTTTTTCTGAGGTGTGCTTCGGCGATGGCAAAACCTACTCCATTGGCTAGTCCTTGCCCCAAGGGACCTGTCGTTGTTTCGATACCAGCAGCATGGTTTTTTTCAGGATGCCCAGCCGTGTGAAACCCAATTTGCCTGAAGTTTTTTAACTGCTCCAATGACATTTCCGAGTAACCGCACAGGTACAGGAGAGAATAAAGGAGCATTGAACCGTGTCCGGCTGATAGGATAAACCTATCCCTATTAGGCCAGGTTGGGTTGCTTGCATCAAACTTCAGATGGTTCTTGAATAAAACTGTTGCGACGTCAGCCATGCCCATAGGCATACCTGGATGGCCAGAATTGGCTTTTTGAACGGCATCCATTGACAGGACCCTAATTGCGTTCGCTAAACGCCAATTTTCAGGATAGTTAGATTTATATCTGGATATTTTCATAAGATTGCTTCCTTGAGCCTTGGCAATGAAAATTTGTAAACAATTAAATGATTTATTCCCTGAATAATTTTGAGATTTTATTAACAAAAGGAGCAAATTGAATCCAAGAGGATGAGGATTCAATAAGGATTTAGTACAAAAGTCTCCGATATATCAAAAAAATAATCCCAATGGGAATAAATCAGAATCTATATGAACTTTCAGTAAATTTAAATATGGTATGATTAGATCACAGAAAGATTTGTTTTACCAAAATGGAACCATTTGATATTGTAAAAAGACCCATAGAACCTGTCTTATCATGGCTGAAGATTTAAATGATTATATAAATAGGCTTCATGGTGCCCTTGAAGAGATTATTCAGGGATCTGAATATAAACTCAAGGTAGCAAATCAGAGAATATTTGAAGCAGAACTGCAATTGGAAAGTGAAAGGGCCAGTAATAAGGAACTTCAGAGAAAAATTGCCCAAGGTTCTGATGCCTCAAACCACCACCTGCTAGATGAAGAATTGCAAGGTCAAATCAAGGAGTATCAAGCCAAAGAGAAAGATTTGAAAGAAGAAATTGAATTACTGCAAACCAAACTCCAGGAGTTAGAAAATTCAAGAAACAAGGACAGAGAGGACATCCAATTGGTACTGACAGAGTTTAAAGGATTGCTGGAACAGATTTGAAATGAAAAAATCAAACATTGTTTTGGAGGTTAAGGTCGGTAGAAAAACCCTGACTATTTCCTGTGATGAAGATGAAGCAGCGGCGGTGTTTTTAGCTTCTGAAAGATTTCAGGAGGAAATCAACGAGGTTGGAAAGGTCTTTCCATCAGAAAGTCCACAAAACCGTATATTACTCGCCGGAATAAATATCGCTGATTCTTTGATCAAAGCGGAAGAACAACCCAGGGTTAAACCGGGGTTGATAAATAAGGTAAAGAATCTTACTGATAAAGCGGAGAAAGCAGCCTCAAAATATAGGGAGTAATATAACCCCAAACTGCTGTGGTATTAGGAATTGTGTTCCCTGATGGTATCAGCTGCCTTTTGATCAAATTTAATTTCTTTTTCTTGAAATAATTGGTCAAGTTCACCTGAGAGAGTCATCTCGGTAATTATATCACACCCTCCAATGAATTCACCCTTAATATAAAGTTGGGGTATTGTCGGCCAGTCAGAAAAAGCCTTAATTCCCTCCCGTATATTTGAGTCGGCAAGGACGTTTACATCCTGGTAGGTAACATTCAAGTAGTTTAATACGCCTGCAACTTTTGAAGAAAAACCACATTGGGGGGTCATTTTTGTGCCTTTCATAAACAGCACTACATCTGAATTATCTACGGTTTCTTGTAATATTTTCTTGGTTTCTTGATCCATACCTTCTACTCCGGTGCTTTCGTGGTTAATGCCAAGGCATGTAACTCGCCATTTGATCCATCCATTTTACCTTTCAAGGCAGCATAAACAGCCCGCTGTTGTTGCACTCTATTCTTGCCCCTGAAACTTTTATCAACAACTACAGCTGAATAATGGTTGCCATCACCAGCCAAATCACGGATCGTGATTTGAGCATCTGGAAAGGCAGTCTGGATGAGTTCCTCTAATTCAGTTTGTGAAATAGCCATGGCTTTAAGTTATCTCTATTATTGAAGTCGATCCACCTGGGTTCAACACCCATGAAGTTATACTGCTGTAGCAGTTTGTATATTACCATTTAGATGGGAAGCAGTAATTGACAAGTCAATCCTATTTCTTTCAAAGGATCAATTATAGCTCCAGAACTCCCTGATCAGCGACCTAAATTAACATGGTGCATCAAATGAAAATGTGAAGATCATATCCGGAAGTGCAGGTCTAAACTAAGGAAGAGGAATTCGAATGGGACGAGAACAAGCGTATTTGGATCCTAAAAAAACACGAAATTGATTTCAAGGATGCAATTCGAATTTTCAATGATCTCCGAGAGGTACATATCCCGTCAGAGTTACCGGAATGAAGATCGCTGGCTTACCATGGGAGAACCAAACGGCCGGATGATCATGGCGATCTGGACCAAACGTCAGGGCTATCGCTTTTAAAATTTTTCAATTGTTTCCATCCGCATTTTCTGCGATTCTACCAAAAAAAACAATTTTTGAGGCAGAACAATGCAGAATATTTCCCATCTCTTTGAGGGGGTTGAAGACCCCCGTACCAGTAATGCAACCAGACATGATCTCAATGACATGCTCATAATCGGCCTGATGACCATCATATGTGGTGGTGAAGGATGTACTGACATGGCTTTCTTTGGCCGTGAAAAGGAAGATTTTCTCCGGCAGTTTCTCAAGCTTGACTATGGTATACCCAGCCATGATGCTTTTTCCGATCTGTTCAGAATCATTGACCCCAAGGGGCTTCAGACAGCGTTGCTCCGGCTGGTTGGAGGTGTTGGTTACCACTTTATTTCAAATCGTAACGGGGTATTTTTCCCATATTATTTCAGTACCGAATTACTGGGAAACTGAATTAATTTGAACAGGTTACTTTTTTCTTTCCCCAGTAGCTAAATTTTTTCAAGTAGAGTTTCCTTTTCCCAGGAAACTCCGAACGGTCATTACCGTAGCATGCAAGTTTGTCTGACCCTCCCAGGGCCAAACTAAAACCATACTCCCAAGATCATTACAGCATAAAAAAGGAGTATTCGGGGGTTGCCCCCCGAATACTCCGGCATTATTGTGAACGTTACCACACAAACCACAATAAAGGACCCACCAGTGCAACTCATTCATCAAACCACACTTTCGGTCGACGACTATATTTATAAGCAAGCATGGCAGGAAGCAAGACTTGAGTGCTGTCCCAACACACAAAAAAGTACCTGTCAGTTCCACCGCCATGGGAGTTACCCTCGCAAAACACCCTCTAATATAAACATTACGCGCTATTACTGTCGCACCTGTCAGATGACGTTCAGCCTGTTGCCAGAGTTTATGGCAGCAAGCAAACCCGGCACCCTCCAGGCAATTGAAGAGGTTGCTCTAGCTGCTGAAGAGTGTCCAAACCTGACCGCGGCCCATAACCGTCTACGTCCCAACCATCATGGGACTTGGCGAGCCCAGCGCCGGTGGCTCAAAAGACGTATTCTTTGGGCCTCCCTGGCTCTGCATCTTGCCCGAGGTTTGTTCGCCGAGCTTTATGCCGAAGCGCCGCTGACGGTTGGAACCTTCCGGGCCAAGAAGGGGACGACCACCACGCTGCTGGTGACTTTGCGCAAGCAGTATAACAATCACCTCGAATATGTCCCCCGACCGGTTGGATTTAGATCCTGCAGCCACCCTATTGAGTCGCAAACTGGGCCCCCAACACAAGGTGGCCCCTGCTGATTTGCCGAATCGGGCCCCATTTTCCTCCGATATTTTAAAAAACAAGTCAAAAAGGAGGTTTTTACTTATGACAACATCACCAAACCGGCACCGCGAGGATGTCGCTCTCTTTCGCTATGGCCTGGTGGCCCAGATCATTGCCTGGCCAGCCGGTCCGGAAAGGAATGTCATCATTGCCAACCTGGCGGCCAAAGCTCACACCATTCCCGGTAGTAGCCGAACCCGTGTGGCTTCAGGAACACTTGTGGATTGGGTCCGCAATTATGAACACAAGGGTTATGAGGGGCTGCTGCCCAAAAAGCGCAGTGAACGGGCCCAACCACGTCGGATGCCGGCGGAAGTCAGTGAGACACTCCTGGCCATCAAACACAACACTCCCGTCTTGAGTGTTCGTCAGGTAATTGCCGAAGGCCGCCAAACTGGTGAGATTCCCCCGGATGTTCCGGTCTCGCCCTCAACGGTGCATCGTCTGTTTACCCGTGAGGGGCTGATGGTCAAGGAGGATCCTTTCCGGGGACAGGATCTGCGTCGGTTTCAATACCGCTATCCCGGTGAACTCTGGCAAGCCGATGTCATGTATGGTCCCAAAATTCCTGATGCCAAGGGGCGTCTTCGCCGGACCTATTTGCTGGCCATCCTTGATGATGCGACCAGGATCATACCCTATGCCCATTTTGCCTTCTCCGAAAAGGCCTGGGCCTTTCTTTATGTCCTGCGCGAGGCCATTACCCGTCGAGGGGTGCCAACTCGACTTTATACCGACAATGGAGCCAACTTCCGATCGAAACATTTGTCCATTGTCTGCGCCCGTCTGAACATCGCGTTACTACATGCAAGGCCGTACGCTCCACAAGGAAAAGGCAAAATTGAAAGATATTTTCGGCGGGTCAGAGATCAGCTGCTGGCACCGCTTGCCGACGATGCCATTCCCAACCTTGCAACCCTCAATGAACGGACCCGTTGCTGGATTGATAGCGACTATCACATGACACCGCATCGTGGTCTTGACAATGCCACTCCGATGGATTGTTGGGTCGCCAAGGCTGAGCATGTTCGCTATCCTGAACCACACCTTGACCTTGATCTTATGTTCCTGCACGAGGTCAGCCGCAAGGTCAACCAAGCCCACACCGTGTCGCTTGACAATCGTCAGTATGAGGTGGCACCGGAATTGGTAGGCCAAACGGTTACCTTGCGTTATGACCCGTCGGCCCCACCGGGACGGCCGCTGTTGGTTTATCATGATAACAAACCCGTTGGCGAGGCCACTCTTTTGGACCTCTTTGCCAATACCACCATTCCACGTGGTCGACCGCCCTTGCGGTTTGGCCCCAGCGATGATGAGAAGGAGGAGAAGTAATGTATAAAGTACATTTTGGCCTCAAGCACTATCCATTTGATGTGGCCCCCAAGGCGGATGAATTATTCGATTATACCGCGGCCTCGGAAACCCGTCATCGTCTACAGCATCTCCTGGAACTGCGAGGTATTGGTCTGTTGACGGCGGAGGCCGGCACTGGCAAGACCACGCTCTGCCGCCAGGTCGTGAGCCAGTTGCATCCCAACCAATATCGGGTCTGTTATGTAACCCTCTCCACAGGTTCGGTTCTCGACAGTTACAATACCATTGCCAACGCCTTTGGCCTGGACCGTTTTACCAGCCGGGCCGCGGCCTTCAAGGCCATCCAGGAGGAGGTATCCCGGCTGGTTGTTGCCGCCCGGCAATATCCGGTGCTGATTTTTGACGAAGCTCATCATTTGCATAATACCATTCTGGAGGAGTTGCGTCTGTTGACCAATTACGAGATGGATTCCGAGAAACGGTTATGTCTGCTGCTCGTTGGGCTCAGTGAATTGCGGCGACGTCTGCAACAGATGGCGACCCATGCGTCATTATCCCAACGGATTGTCATTCGGTGCAGCCTAGGCGGTCTGAGTGAAGAGGAAGTTGGTGGTTATCTCAGCCATCGGTTGCGCCTTGCCGGTTACGAGAGTGATCTGTTTGAACCGGCGGCGATTGCCGCCCTGGCCTTGGCCAGTAAGGGTGTTCCACGTATGCTGGACCGGCTGACTCATTTTGCCCTGGTTGCGGCGGCCCTGAATAAATCCCGTCTGGTAACGGCCGTTCATGTGGAAGAGGCTCTTGGTGAACTGGACCAATGAGACCTGGACCAATAAGACCATGGTCGTGCCAACAGATCACCCGGCTCAGGGACATATCCCTTGGTCGGGTGGCCGAAGCCTGCGGTTATCAGCGTGATCCAAGTGATCAAAACCGCTGGCGTCGTTCCGGCTCAGTGCTCAGCATTACCGGTAGCCAATTTTATGATCACCTCAATGGCACCGGTGGTGGCGGTGCGATTGATCTTGTCATCCATGCCAGGGGGTGCGGTTTTGGTGAAGCCCTGGCCTGGCTGAAACAATTGTCTTGCCAGGCTTATCAATCTTCGGTGGTTCCCTGTTCCCAAACAGCCAAACCAGGTGGTCGGCACGCCCCGTTGGCAGCAAGCAACACCCTCGCACCGGATTTGCAACTGGTCCCAAGGTACTGGCCCCGGGTGTGGACTTATCTTGTCGGGGACCGCCAGATTGCACCCGCGCTTGTTGCCTGGTGTCACCGGAAGCATCTTGTTGGGGCTGACCAGAGGGGCAATGCTGTTTTTATCACCCGTGATGCCAAGGCTTTACCGGTTGGGGCCGAGTTGCACGGAACCATGCCAGGGCGACCCTTCAAGGGAATGCGCCGGGGGTCCAGAAAAGCGCAAGGTGGGTTCTGGCTGGCGCGTCAGGAAGCGGGACCAACCCTGTTGGTCGAAAGTGCGATTGATGCCCTGTCGGCTTATACTCTGTCGGCGGCTATGTGCAAGGAGTGTTCCCATTTCCAATATATCATCTCCACTGCCGGTGTGGCCACAACGCTGCCCCCCTGGATTATTGATCTGGTCCCATCGGAAACCATCTGGTGTGGCTATGATGCCGATATGGCCGGTGATCAGGCCGCGGTTCTTCTGCTACAGGCACATCCCGAAATACAGCGCCTAAGACCCCAAGGGGGCAAGGACTGGAATGCTTGTCTGCAGGTGCAGCAAGACAACTGAATGATCATTTGAACAAACTACTCCCACCAATAATCGAGACCAACGGGATTACGGTGCACCAAGCAATTTGATCGACCTGCGGTGCTTGCAAACAGTTACCGGCTTAGGCCTTTGCGGGGTAAATTTGCCAGGTGGGGAATTTAACTGCTTGGAAAAGAAATGGTGGGGAAATTGATTTTATTAAAATTATTGGAGCTTCTTGAAAAGATTTGTCTCACTTCGCCCGAAATAATTTGAGAAATTCAAGTTGATTTAAATTAAAAAACAACACACCGAACACAAGACGGTCAGCATCATCGGTGATTCATGTTGCCGGGCCCAATCCTTCGGATGCTCGGACGCCAGACGGGACAATTCCCAGACACGCATGGCGGTGATGGCATCAAAGGCCAGACACTTGGCCAGGTCTTCAGCCGCATCAAGCCGGCGGTCCTGCAGACGAGTTCCGACCTTAAGCGCATGGAAAAAGCGTTCAATGCTCCAGCGCCGCTCATAGAATTGCAAGGTTTCAATGGCAAGGGCACGCCCGGGCTGTTGCCTGGTGGTGGTTTGCAACATCCAGTGCAAGGCCTTGTGCTTGGGCGGTGGGCTCTCCTCACGAGCTTCGACTACAATCGCCCGCAACGGCTTCTCGTCCTTGGCCGTGTGAGGTGGTACCAGGGTAACCTCACAACAGCGTAAGGTCAGGGTTGCGGTCCGAGCGGCCCGACGTTGGGGGCCACCTCGGCGTGGCACCGCAATGCGGCGGGTTCCCAATGAGGGCTGCCTGGCCATGTATTGCCAGAGGTCGATCGCTTCCCCATCAGCTGTCTTGACCCGGCGTTTGACGCCTTTGTTGGCGCGGACCAGAAGCTCGGTATCAAGCGTACGGGCGTGGGTCAACAACTCCCAGAAATCACCTTCCCGGTCACAAATCGTCACCACCCGGCTGGCCGGACACACCTCGGCCAATTCGGCCGAGCGGTCCAACATCCTGACCCAGCGCCGGCTGTCGTTGGACGGATCTTGTCGAAACGATACATCCATGTCATAGAGACCCAACGGTCGTCCCGCCGGCGTGACGGCCACACCACAGTGCGGCAGAAGACCACGCGTTCCTTTGCCACCGCCACCAAGATGATCCAGCCCCACAGTCGCCACCAGCGTGTCATAGTTCAGGGTGGTGGTGTCCTGCACGGCCAAAACCACCGATTGGGACCGACAACGCTCCACGGTCGCTTCATAATGGGAGAACATTATATCGTCCATCTTGATAGCCTCATTCGATAATAAGCGATACGCGGCCTGTTGGTCGGCCGCACGCGGAAAAAGAGCCGGCAGGGCAACTCCAGGTGCCGCCAGCCAGGCTTGGCCCATGGCCATGATCCGGCGGCGAATACGCCCATCAGGATAGGCACAGCGGGCATATTCCCTTGTGGCCCACTCACCCTCACACCACGGCTCCGAGGTCTGGCCCAGAACACGAGCCGGTTCAACACACAGTTGCGCCTGCCAGTTGTCTACCAACGGTTGCAACCAGACCTGCCGCCGGATACCCGAACGCCGACCTGATGAGCACCGGGGACAACAAGACCAACCAGCCGAGCGATAACTGGTACCGGTATATCCCGGGGCCACAAAAGTTTGTAATAACACTGGACGCTGCTGATAATAATAGGCCCAATCATCAGCAATGCAACTGGTCGCCAGTTGTAGGGCCCGCGAGGCCAGACCATGGACCCGTACCGATGGCAAAAGCAAAAATCGGTTGTTGCACAGCACCCGGCCAATATGAGCATGGCGAGCCTTCACTGACCAGCCAATAACTTCATCCCGTGGAAGCAGTTGCAAGCCCGCACTGACAAAACTGAGACCGCCCAGGATACCATAACGCGAGGAGCGTAGCCAATAGAGTATACGTCCACCCGGTGAACGCCTCCACCCTTCGGGATGATGGCTGGCCATCATTTTTTCCCAGGCCAAACGCTCGGTTTTAGTTACACGCGCCACGCTGAGGGTGCCCAGTTCCGACAAGCTACACTTAATGGTTTGATCTGGAAACCCGGTTGGTAAAGAGGCATGAGCCTCCGGCATCACGACCTGGGCGGCTGGCAAGGAGACCTCAAGAAGCGCGGCCAGTTTCGGTAGAAGTTTCTGGGCAGCCGCTCGGCTACTCAACTGCTCGCGATGGCAAAGGGCTTCAGCCAAGGCTGTGCGAGACAGCCCGGAAACCTCAGTGTTCTGACAAACCTGCCTGAACCAGCAAGCAGTGTCGGATGAAAGTTGAAAAGTACCAATAAACATGGCATAGTGATTCGCATAAAATCATTGCAGAGTCAAGTGTGATACATTGATAGGTCCCGGGCCTGTGGTACCAGTACTATCTGGACCAGACTGATAACCCCGACCTGCAGCTTGGTTCTCACCTTGATTACGATTCCTGGCGGGAAAGGTTCTGGCAATATGAAAGTACAAGGCCTATTGATCGTCTTCAAGACAGGTATGATTACAAGGGAATGATTGAACTGAACCCCACTGCAGAACGTATTCTGCAGTTAATCAGTCATAAACCCCGGGGTACACCCAGAGAAGAAATTTTTGATCCAAATAAACTTCCAGAAGTGCAAGCCGAATTGGATGGTGGTGTTGACAAGACTTGGCGATTGCACCTGGAGCGTAACCTAGACCTGTTGGAAGGACATGTCCAGATGATCAGAGGTATCAAGCATTTCAAGGATACCAGTACAACATTACCGGCCAAATATCGAATCAGTGATAATGACACAAGACATCAGTTACAGGTTAAGAGAATTGGTTTGCTTTCGAGTATTCTTCAGCAAACCAAGAAAAACGAGGGTGATGATCTGGAGAGAATAGCGGCGGAGTATCTGGGGTCTCTAGAAAAAAGCGTTATCGGAAAATACCGTGTACATGCAGATTATGGTGTCCAGCCAAAAGACGGCCCAGAATTGGATGTTCTTATTTGGCAGGACATTATTGCCTCGGAGGCAGAGGAATCCCTCATTATGGGTAGTTGTAAGCGTTCCTCTGACCAACACGTCAATAAGTCAAGATCACCAGAGCAAGTGTTTGGATCATTTCTAGTCATGTTATTTGATAAAAAGGAGAAACCTCGGCCCAAGCACATACGTTTTGTTCTAGTGGCCCCAGTATTCACACCCGATCAGCATGAAATTCTACAAAAACGTGGTTTTGAAACGATTGACCTTCCACACATGGCTCTGCATCTAGGCATAGACCCGAATGCTCGGGCCACCTTGTCTGATATATAAAAGGATTCTCAAGCTTAAGAGTAAAAATACCAGATCCTGGGGTGTAAAAGGGAAATAACCCCCCTTTTTTCATAATTGACACTAGCCTACAAAAACATCACTAAATCTGGCACTGGGTTAAAGTGAGAAAAACACCACACTTACTTTATTTGAATCTATCAAGGTTTAGGCCCGAGTGTTGACAAGCGAGAAGGGTAATCTTTCCTGCCGTTATAGCATCTTCCAATGCATCATGGTGTTTGAATTTTATTCCTAACCAATCAGCCAGAGGCTTCAATCCAAAACTGGCTCCCCTCCTTTCCGAATGCCAAACCGTTCGGGCAATCTTGCAACTATCCAACCAGGTCGCATTTAGCCTTGGGAGGCCATAAAAATCAGCGGTTTTGTTCATTACACCCTGGTCAAATGAGGTATGGCTGACAACATAGGAACCATTCAACCGTTGTTCCAGTTCTTCTTGTATCTCTATGAAAGTTGGCTGATTAAGCACCATTTCAGGTTTTATCCCATGAACTTTGATATTCCAATAATGAAAGGTGGATTTCGGATTGATCAAAGTAGACCACGTATCAATAATCGAGCCATTATAAAAATGGGCTATGCCAATTTGGCAAATACTCTCTGGATATTGATTTGCTGTCTCAACATCCAGCGCATTGAATGTTAATGTCATGGGGAACTTATCAGAAAAAACTAACCAACGATGGTCAATCTCTGTTGTAGAGAATTGTTGATGGCTTGGAATTCAGGGGCTGGGAAAAGTAGAAAAGACTAGCTATCAAAGACAATAAGGCCCCTCCCAACACTATCAGAAGACCGGATATAGGCTCGATTCTGAAGGATGCCTCCAAGACAAAATTCATTACAGCCCAACCGCCAGTTATTCCGGCAAAAAATGCAACCAGGCTAGCAGATATTCCTAAAATAATAGATCTTAGAGCAAGGCTAAACATAAGAGTTCGCCTTGTAGCACCAATTACTTTTAAAATGGCCGATTCATATACTCTGGCTGCCACCGAACTGGCTGATGCCCCCAACAATACTACAAACCCTAGAACGAGGGTTATACTGGAGGCATAAATTATTGCTGAACCCAGACCCGATAAAATTCTTGTTACATTGGCTATACCCTCCGAAACGGAAATGACCGTGATACTTGGGTAGGCCGAGGTAATACTATCAAACAATTCCTCCTCGGTATTCTCCTCAGTATAAATGGTGGCAATATGGGAGTGGGGAGCGCCGGCCAAAGCACCTGGATTCATGGATAGAATAAACCCCAAGCCTACACTGGAAAAATCGACGCTCCGAAAATTGACTATCTCGGCTTCAATATTACGACCAAGGATATTTAGGGTAATGTAGTCTCCAAGTTTGAGACCAAGTTCTTTACCTTCCTCTTCGGAAAAACTCACCAGAGGTGGGCCGTCATAATCCTCTTCCCACCAGGTACCCTCGGTGATGATGGTATTTTCTGGTATTGCATTTGAATAGGTTATACCCCGATCACCTTCCAAGACCCAATGATCACCAGAAATTTCACGGGAAGGAATGCCATTAATCTCGGTAATAATACCCCTAAGCATTGGAGCAGAATCAACGTTTGTAACGCTGGGAAACTCAAGAACCAATTCACGAAATTGATTTAGATTATGATTCTGAATATCAATTACAAAAAAAGTAGGGGCCACTTGAGGAATGTCCCCAGTTATGTTTCTAAGTAGATTATTTGATATTTGGCCGATGGAAGCCAAAACTGATAATCCAAGTCCCAAAGCCAAAGTCAGAGAAATGACCCCATTGCCTGGCTCGCCTATTGATCTAAGTGCCAAGCCCAAGGAAATTTTGCCTCGTACAAATTTTGAGTGCCCCATCTGGAATGATAGGTATCTTGAGGCTTGTGCAATTAATCCAAGTGCAATGAGGGTACCTGTAATTCCACCGGAAATATAAAGGGTTAGTCGAGGTATTCCTGAGAAAACTGACGCCGAAGCTATAAAAACACCGATTAAAATTACGAGCACAATTCCGTAGGGTACAATCCTGATTTTCCACGGGCTAATATTTGCATCTCGATACAGAGCCCCGGGTTTGATATCACAGGTTTTTGCTAGTGCCCATATAGAGAAAATCAAGCCTATTAATAACCCATAGAAAGCCGATTCCAGAATATCAACCAGGTGAATTTCGAAGGTAAATGGCACCGGTAGCAATTCAGATAATACAGACTCCAGAAGGAATGGAATAAGAACTCCAATTATTAGTCCGAAGGTTATGCCAATTGCGATCAGAACCAATACCTGAAAGAGATAAATTAAAAATATGGTCGTCTGGTCTGCACCCAGTGTTTTCAGTGTGGCAATGACCTTTGTTTTGGTTTCAAGATAAGTTGACACCGTCAGGGAGATGCCAATTCCACCTACAACCAACCCTGCTAACCCAACCAAAGTAAGGAATGCCCCAACTCGCTCAACAACGGATTGAATTCCCGGGGCTCCGTTTCTTTTGTCACGCCACGAAAAGGTGTTTCCCAAGATAGCCTCTGCATTCACCCTTAAGGAATCTATTTCCACATTCTCAGGGATGGTCAATCGATACCTTGATGAAAACAAAGTACCCTCATCAATCAAACCGGAATTCTCCAAATCTTGTAGAAGGACCATGGTTCTTGGACCCAGGGAAAAATTCCCACCCGTTTCATCGGGTTCCTGGAGGATTACACCATTCAGCCTAAATGTATTGAACCCGAGTCTGAATTCAGAACCAAGTGTCAATCCCAACCGCTCGACCAGGGCTTTCCGCATGACGGCTCCTGGAATTCCATTCAACGGCTTGAAGGCATCCTCAAAGGCAATGTTATTATTGAGCCTTATTTCCCCATAAAGTGGATAAATATCATCAACCGCCTTGATCTGTGTCAAGGCCCGTTCAATGGTACCCTCTTTATCAGCCACAGCCATTGAACGAAACTCAACAATTTCAGAGATGCTGGTTGAGTTTTCTTCCATCCATTGTTTTTCATTTTGATCAGCATATCGGTAGGTAAATTCCAGCTCTATATCCCCACCCAATATTTTTGCTCCTTGTTCTTCCAAGCTCTGTTCAATACCTGATTGAACCAAGCCCACAGCAGAAACAGAAGCTACTCCAAGGGTTAGACAAATTACCAGGATACGGAAGTTTTGTACCCCACCCTTCAATTCACGAAGGGCAATTCGTAAAGGGGTGATCAGATTCATTACGTCTTCAAGTAGGAGTGACTATTTTGCCGTCTTGCAAACTGATCACTCGATTACAACGATTGGCTAATTTTTTGGAATGGGTTACCAATATCAGGGTGGTACCTCTTTCTTTATTAAGATCAAATAATAATTCGATGACCTTTTCACTGTTGGCAGCATCCAGATTACCTGTTGGTTCATCAGCGAGAAGTAAGCTGGGTCGGGGTGCACTGGCTCTGGCCAGAGCAACTCTCTGCTGCTCACCTCCGGAAAGTTGGGACGGATAATGTTTTAATCTTTCCTTTAAACCAACAGAAATCAACTCTTCCTCAGCCCGTTCAAAGGCCCTTTTATCATTAGCCAGCTCAAGAGGAATTGCAACATTTTCCAATGCTGTCAGGGTTGGGATTAAATGAAATGACTGAAAAACCACCCCTACATTGGTCCGCCGGAAACGAGCCAGCTCATCTTCATTCATCCCTGAAATTGAGTGTCCGAGTGAAATGATTTCGCCCTTGGTAATTTTCTCCAAACCCGCCAGGAGCATTAGGAGAGATGATTTGCCTGAGCCGGAAGGGCCGGTTATTCCCAAGGTTTCCTGTTGTTTGACTGAAAAGTTTATTCCATTGATAATATTGACGGGTCCTGCATTTCCTTTAAGTATCAAATAGACATTTATTAATGTTAGGACATTTTTTGCCATGGAAATATTTTCACCCAGTTTAGTTCTCAAAAAATATGGGGTTTCAAGGCTTTTCTGCAAGTTATTTCTCATTGTTATTATACCCCTTACTTTTCCTTCAGATCTATTTGCAGAAATTAAGATTAGCTTCTTTGGCGATAGCCTTGTTCAGGGATATGGATTGTACCCTGAAGATGGTATGGTATCCCAGATGAAGATATGGCTTGAGCAGAACGACAGTTCTGTCCAACTGGTAAATTCTGGCGTCTCAGGAGATACTACCGCCGGGGGTAGGGCACGCATTAATTGGACTTTGGAAGAGGGGTTTGACGGTATAATAATTTTGCTTGGAGGTAACGATTTACTAAGAGGCATCAATGTAGAAGAATCCCGAAGTAACCTGAGGGCAATTTTAGAAGAAACCTCAAGCAGAGATTTGCCAACCCTATTGGTCGGTCATGAGGCACCATCAAATTATGGGCAGGATTACAAGGCCGAATTCGAACAAATATTTCTGGACCTAGACAAGGAATACGACCTAATTCTGTTCCCCAAGATATTTGATCCTATCGATAAGTTGGGAACAAGAGAGGAAGTCAGAGAGATATATTTTCAGGATGACATGCTTCATCCTAACAAGGAAGGTGTACACAAGATTGTGAATGAATTAGGACCGTATGTGGTGGAATTGATTCAGACAATAAGTGAATCAGATCAGGGGTAAATCAAAATCCCTGTTGCCAATAGAAGGATTTGGGATATCATATTTTGGCCAATTTGAGCATTTTATTATAGGAGAAAATATTATGAAATTCAAAGTTTATATCCTGGTTTTTTTCCTGGTAATTATGCCCTTCTTGGCCATATCAGGCTCAAATACGCCTGAGGATGCAATTCAGGCTCGCCAGGAGATTATGAAATATATTGGTTCACAATCAAGAACCTTACGAAACATTCAAAGGGGAGGGACTGAATTTGATCCTACAACAACCAAAAGTATAGGACAGGCAATATATGCGATGTCTATATCGCTTCCATTCCTGTTTTTTGAAGGTTCTTTTGAGGATGAAACCGATAGTAAACAGGAAATTTTAACATCTGAGAATTTTGAGATACATTTAGAGAAGTTACAAAAAGCCAGTCAATTGCTCAGTCAAGCTACAAATGAGGATGAATTTAACGTGGCATTTTCTCAATTAGGACAAACCTGTTCTAGCTGCCACAGGGAATTTAGAAAATAAATAATTTGAAGACACTAATTCTCTTGTTAATTTAATTTCCCCAAAAGCAGGAGGTTTACGGAATCACCGAATTTTAATTTTCGTAAGCAACACGGAATGTTTTTGGTAACCTAATCAGCAAACCATCCCAATGAAAAGCCTTTATCCGGGGCCTGCCAGTTGATGGTTACCGCGATGGTTTGGTTTTTTCACCTAGCTGGGAGCAACCAGTTCCTTGCCGAGCAAATTCTGGAGTTCCTTGCTTCTGCCATTCAAGGCCAACGTATAGGCTTGCGGTAGACTAGCAGCCGTCAGCCCTGGGAGAATTCGGGACTGAACCACCTCACGTGGCCCACCACGCGCCTGCAAATCCAGCACGACAACTTCAATTTTGTACCGATCCTTACCCTGACGCTGGTCCTGATTTTGGTGACGAGTGGTCTGCCACATCTCTTGCACCCCGAGCTCGGCATAACGGGTTGGCTTGTTCTCGTCCAAGTGGGTAATTTCAACTTCGACGACGAGATCGGGCGGAGTTCGGGCTTCGAACTCCGCCACTGTCTCCCAACCCTGAGCCATTGCCGTGTACCACCGTTCGGCATTGGCAGCGATGTAGAATGAGGCATCTGCTTCCACCCCAGTATTTTTGGGATCGTCTGGTAGTCGCCAGCGCATGTCTCGCATGCCCCTTACTTGACCATTCAAGAATTGACTAGCTTCCTTCACGATGTCAGCAGTCGCTTCAGCCAGACCCACATGTGGGCCCGAGGGGTTCATCCAGGAAATGATACCAGCAATGGGGTCGATCACAACACGACGGCCTAGTTTATTCCAGTCAAACCTGTCCGCCATGACCGGGACAATTTCCGGTGGAACCCTGATCTGCCAGAACTCAGAACCCATCGGGCCAATGAAATGGGTTTCAGATGTCCGATCAGTCACGATTCTTTCTCACTGGTTTAATCAAGGGCAATGTTTTCATTTGGTAACTCGGTTTCTGTATTGGATTTCACAGCCCACTATAGCATTAGACAGAAGATTTGTCATCAGGCATGTAAAGCTGAAGGCGTATGACACTTGTCAACCTGATCGAGAGAGCGTATAAAGATAATTCTTTGACATCAAGGCTAAAATTTTCAGGAAGTGCTGATTTGAAGAGAATTAACATTGGGGTAGTTCTCCTCTTTTGTATCGTGATAGCTTTTGTAAGTGTTACCTACCCCCGGAAAATTACTGATCAGGAACTCAGGAATGAGGTCGCCGCCAACTATATTCCTGATCCACATAAAGGTGAAGTTTTATTTCATCTGGGGGGATGTGGTGATTGTCACCTGAACCGTGATCCTGAATCCCCCAATTTTAACAGATTGACTGATGGGGAAGTCCTAGAAACTCCAGTTGGTAAGTTTTATCCGCCAAATATCACCCCAGATATAAATAACGGTATTGGCGGGTGGAGCGATTTGGATTTTATAAATGCCATGGTAAGGGGCATAGGTCCAGAGGGCAAACATTATTCTCCTTCCTTTCCATACACCGCCTACTCAAAAGCAACTTTTGAGGATTTATTGGACATAAAGGCATATTTATTCAGTCAAGATGGTGTAGATAACAAATCTCAACCTCATGACTTGGCCTTTCCCTTTAATTTACCGATCATTAATCTGCCCTGGAAAATGTTGTTTCTTGAACCCCCTGGTTTAGAATACAACTTTGAGAAAAGTGAGGAATGGAATAGAGGGGCTTACCTCGTAAATGGGCTGGGGCATTGTGGAAGTTGTCATACATCCAGAAATTTTCTGTTTGCTGAAAAGGCTGAACAACAGTTTCAAGGAGCCCCTCCGATCAAAACAGGCGAAAAGAAGGCACCAAGGATTGCCGGCCTTGATCATGATAAAATTTTAAATGGGCTGGATGAATGGGCTGGAGCAGTGAGTGAAAACAGCGCCATGTACTTGGTTACCCAAGCCTACTCAAATTATGCCTCTCTGGAAGACCTTGAGGCCATTGCAACTTATCTATCGGATCTTGGTGCAACGACTACCGAGTAATATCAGGACCTGGTAATTTGAATTGTCAATTCTGTTTCGGTGATGTTTCTATGCCAAAACTGCTAATATCGGCTTTGGCAAGT
The DNA here is from genome assembly GCA_963668325.1 of Paracoccaceae bacterium. Classification (GTDB taxonomy): domain Bacteria; phylum Pseudomonadota; class Alphaproteobacteria; order Rhodobacterales; family Rhodobacteraceae; genus MPNP01. The sequence goes on along the minus strand of OY764222.1, from coordinate 2,570,983 downwards.
TTCAAAAGCAGATCAAGAAAACCTTTGGCTTGAAACTTCGCCGTAAGTTCACCTTTTTCTGCTGTCGCAAGGTGGGCATCCCCAACCGTACCTTCAGGATTTAAATCTTTGGCTACCCAGCCATAACTGATTGGTCCTACCGGTGGAAAGGGGGTTCTTTCAGCAGTTGATTCAAATTTGGCTGCTAAATTCATATCTACCAATTCAGGACGAAAATACAGAACCAGCGAAGTTTCACCCTCGCCACCATGAATTCCGTATTTTTTCTCATACTCAGAAAACAATCCCTCAGGCTGGCCAAAATTACCCCATTGGCATTTGACTACCAACATTCCGAATCTCACTCTTAGTTCTCTGGCGACAATTGAAATCAAATCCAGGTTACCTCCATGAGAATTTACAATAACGAGCTTTTTTATACCACTTCTGGCAATTGATTCGCCGATTTCAGTCCAGGCTCTCAAGGCTGTTTCAGCACTTAGGGTAAGAGTACCGTACTCCCATATATGTTCATTGGACTTACCGATTGCCTGGATGGGAAGAATTCTTGCATCAAGGTCAGCCGGAATTATTTTTTTAACCTCGTCAAGCATACCCTTGCCAATGATCGTATCTGTTCCGACTGGAAGATGGGGTCCATGTTGCTCAATTGCGGCTGTAGGAAGAATTGCAATAGTTCTTTCTGGGTCGATTTTCCTAAAATCAGAGGCTTTTTTTTCTAGCCATTCGAAACTCATGATTAATTTTCCTTAAGTGTGATTCAGTTCGGTTAAGACAGAAACCTCACCATATTACTACGTACTCGTTTTAGATGGAGATTTCTACTTTCAGGTGTGGAAGTATCCATTGAATAGTGGGCAAGAAATACCTTTTTACATGGCCACTTGCAAAGACTCTTGACGGCTCGTAGGATCGTTCTTTTTCCGGGAGCTCCCATTAGAAACGTAACCAATGAGGTAGCACCAGCAGTAGTAAATAGACCAACTCTAGTGATATGTTTGAGCCCGGGTTTTATTTTCCCTTTGCCGTCCGGCATATGAAAGGCAACTCCGGGAAGGAAGCATCGGTCCAACCATCCTTTCAACATGGCTGGTAATCCATACCACCAGGTAGGGTACACAAAAATGAGGGTATCACACCATAACAAATTTTCGATATGGTTCTCCAATCCCTTTTGGTTAAATTCCGTATCTAGATAGGTCTCCAACTCATCCTTATCGATTATGGGATTGAAGTTTTCGCCATATAAATCTGTCAAGCGATTTTCGAATCCTTTCTCCCCCAGGACTTCCAAAACCTGGTCTTTGACAGCACTAGTGAAACTATTGGGATTGGGATGAGAATAAACGACCAGAGCCTTCATCAGAGATTCTTTATTTCGTTACGAACAGTTGATAGAAAATTGGTACGCTTGGTCTGATCGGCTCTATTCATATCATATAGAGCCAGGTATTTGAGTGTTTTTGGTTGGCTATAAAATCTGACAGAACGGGTTACAACCTTTCTGGGAGGATCCCCCGCAAGCCAAGCTCTTAACCTTGTACCTCCATAAGTTGTAACGGCTACCAGGGTATTTATGTTCTGAAGGTTTGGAGATAGCTTGCCATCATTAATTTTGAAAGCAACTCCAGGAACACAGACACGATCAAAGAAGCCTTTCAAAATGGCAGGAAAACCGAAAATCCAAACTGGAAATACCAAAAATAATGCTTCGGCCCTTTGCAGTCGTTCTACATAAGATTGCACTGGTATAATATTTTCGGGTTCATCGTGATACATTCTCCTTTCAGCCTCTGAAAGAATGGGATCAAACCCCTCGCCATACAGATCAAGATCATCAACATCCCATCCCTTTTGGTTGAGTTCCTCAACTACAGCTTTATGCAAGGAGGCAGAAAAGCTTTCAGGTACCGGATGGGCAAATAGAACCAGAGCCTTCATTTTAAGCTCTTTGAATTCCAGGATAGGAATACATTTTTTCGAATTTCCAATCAGAGTCGTCCCAGGCAATCATTTTTCCAGGATTCAGGAGACCCTTAGGGTCTGCTTCCCTTTTGAAATCCAGTTGCCTCGTATCCACGGTTTGCCGACCACCTTCCTCCAAGGTGTATCGGTGAGGATTGAAGATCATGCATCCCATTTCCTCATGAATCCTTACAATTTCATCTAACCGTTCTTCAGTTGTGAATTGAACAATAGGCAAGCCGGCAAACATTACCTTGCCGTTTTCTCGAATGACCTCCAAATGTTGTAGAACTTCCTCTCCAAACTCTTCTCTGACCTTGGAAATAAGTTCGAGGTGGTTTGGGTACCCGTAACGAACCTGAAGGTAGGTAATTGTTGGATCAATCCTTAAGGCCCTCAAGGTCGTATGATTCCACGCATATTCGAAAACCGGTCCGGGATTACGAGGCCAATCGGAATTATCCGATCTATAGATGATTTCAGCGTTTTTATTTCTTGCGGTGAAGGTCAGGAATGCATCCATTGCATGTGGTGCAACCATAATCGCTACCAAATGGGTATCCTCGGCAATATAAGGTTTGATTCGGGGGAAATATTTATGGGACATCGGTGCTTCAAATGGCGTGGCCAATTTGATAAGAATGCCATCCTGATTGGCGAGGTCAGCTGAAAACCTGACCGATTCCATGAAATCATCAAAGGCTAGAAAAAGACCAACCCATTCATATGCTGGGGCCAATGGCATTTCCAGTTCGGTAATGACCCCATTGGTTCCGTAGGCATGAGAAACTCTTGGAATCTCCTCACCCGTAAAATCTAATACTCTGGGGTTTTCCTCCATGGTTACCACACGTATTCGGATAATGTTTCCAATATCCCTGAGTTGTCCCCATTTACAGGATCCCACGCCTCCAGACCCACCTGCGATAAATCCACCAATAGATGCAGTAGCCCAAGTTGAAGAAAACATTCTGATTTCCTGGCCTGAGTCCTCTTTACAGGCAAAATCTAAATCCTTGAGTAAACATCCTGGTTCAACAATGACCCTTCCCGGGTGAATTTCCTTGACCCTGGCCATTTGGTTCATATGGATAATACACCCACCGGCCAAGGGCATTGCCTGGCCATAATTTCCTGTTCCAGAGCCCCTTACCGTGACAGGAATATTGTATTTATAGCAAATTTTAAGAATCTGAACGACTTCATCCTGGTTTTTTGGCGAGACCGAAAAATCAGCTATGATATGATCCAGGTGATCTTTCAAAACTGGGGAATACCAGAAGAAATCCCTGCTTTTGGCCGATAAGGCAGAGCCAGAATCAATCAGTTCAAACCGAATCAATTCATCTTTGGCAGCTTGTATATTCTTGTTCATTATACCTCCATAAGGGAATCAAGCTCAGCATAATCAGGTAATTTGCGATCAATTTGTTGGCCATTTCTGACCACAACCCGATCCATTTGGGGACGCGAAAAGAACTCGCTCAGGTTTCTTGCTTTAAAAAGGACAAAATCAGCAGGGTTTTCAGCTTCCAACGGCCTAGTTTCAAAACCGCAAACCTTGGCTGGTGTTTCATTAAAGGATTCAAACCATGGGAAAGAGGAATGATCCAGATGACAAATCCTGGTGGCTTCCCTCATTACCTCAACCATGTCCAAATCACCGTAAGCATAAAATGGATCCCTGGTATTGTCAGAAGCAAAACAAACTTTAATTCCCCTCTGCACCATTTCATGTACCAAGGTTACTCCTCGCCATCTTGGAGTGATACCAGAATTCCTATCCTGAAGATACATGTTACACAAGGGGAGGGAAACAACATTAATTCCTGCCTCAGCAACCAGATCTAATGTTTCCTCAACTTCATCATTGTTCTGTTGGGAAAGTGAACAGCAATGCCCAACTGTCACCGGTAATTCAAACCCGGATTCCAAAACAACACGAGCAATTTCCTTTAACGAATTAGAAGAAATATCCTTGGTTTCATCGGTATGAAAATCCACTGCCATTTGTCTCTTCTGGGCAATTCGTAAAAATGTTCTTAATCTTTCAATCAGATCAGGGCAGGGATAGGTTACACAACCAAGCAATCCGTTACTGGAAGAAGCCATATCAGCTATTTCCAAAAAGGGCTGGTCATCGGAAACCATATCCATGCCAAGAATAGTAACTGCCTGTAGTTCGATTCGATTTCTCCATTCTTCTCTTACCTCACGGAACACAGGCCAAGAAATCCTATGTTGAGGTGATGCCGAATCAAGATGGGTTCTTATTGCTCTGGTGCCATGGGCAAAAGCACATCTCAGGGCAAAATCCATCCTGGACCTGACATCATCAGCTTTCCAGTTTCCTCTTCGATCTTCAAAAACGGTGTTAAGTGCTCCTTCAAATGTTCCATCTGGATTTGGAGACCGAGGCCAAATATGTCCCTTATCAAGGTGAGTATGCATATCCACGAACAGTGGGAATATTATTCCCCCTTGTGCATCAACTGTTGGAGTTGAGGATTCAGAACTGATATTCCCGTTTTTAACCGAGAGTGAGCCATTTCTAAAAATTAACTGCCCATCAGACAATATTTCTGGAATTCCAACATTATTGAGAGTCCAATTACTGCCCTCAGGAAGTTGTAAGAAATCCACTAGGTTTCCTTCTCAAGTGCGCTTTCATGCCATTTATGCAAAAGAAGGTGAGAAAGGTAAGAAAGAAGAACAAAAATCAGCACCCCTGTACCCGCAATTAACAGTAAGGCTGCAAACATTCTTGGAATATTTAGCCTATACCCTGCTTCCAAAATGGTATAGGCCAAACCAGAACCAATTCCCCCCGTTCCAGCTACGTATTCAGCTACAACTGCGCCAATCAAGGCTAGTCCACCGGCTATTCTAAGACCCCCTAGAAAATAGGGTAGGGCCGAAGGTATTTGCAGATGGAGTAATTTCTGCCACCTGTTGGCTTCATAGATTTTAAAGAGGTCCTTGAGATTGTGATCAACCGAATTGAGACCAAGTGTTGTGTTTGATAAAACAGGAAAAAAGGCAACGATCCAGGCGCAAAGGAGAAGCCCTACCGTTCTGTTGTCTACATAAATGAATATTAACGGGGCTATGGAAATAATGGGGGTTACTTGAAGAATCACCGCATAGGGAAAAAAGGAAATTTCAACAAATTTGGATTGCGTAAACAGAATAGCCAAGCCAACGCCTCCAATTACAGCCACAGCCAGTGCCATCAGAGTAATTTGAAGGGTAATTTTCAGGGCACTTAACAAAATCCCCATATCCTGGATCAAGGTAGAAACAACCAAGCCAGGCCCGGGTAAAATGTAGTGGGGAATTTCGTTTGAACGAACTATGAAGTCCCAAAACCAGACAGTGATGACAAAAACGATAAAGGGCATAACCCATTTACCAATTTTTTCAGCCCGTTCTTTGCGCTTCTTCTGTAATTCATTCTTGTCAACAACCTTGGTCGAGGCCAATTCATTGGTTGTTTGATTCATGGAATCAACGTTGATGTTTGTATTAGCCATTTAATTTTCCATTGACAATCTTAGGGCATCGGAGGTCTCTCTACAGATATTTCCGTAAACTGCCGAAGTTCGGAAGGCTTCACCACGGGGGTAGGGCTCTTCAACAGCCAGTTCCTGAATAACACGACCTGGTCTTGCTGCCATGACAGCAATTCGATCAGATAAAAAGACACTTTCAAAAACTGAGTGGGTTACAAAAATTATGGTACAACCAATTGTTTCACGGAGGGCCAGTAAGTCATTATTCAATTTAAACCTGGTTATTTCATCAAGTGCTGCAAAGGGCTCATCCATCAAAATAACCTTGGGGTCTGTCACCAATGCCCTGGCAATAGACACTCTCATTTTCATGCCACCTGAAAGTTCTCGTGGATAACTTTTGGAGAATTCCTTCAACCCTACCAATTCCAAGCTAAGGGCGATTTCATCCCTTTTCTCCTTGAACGACTTGCTCTGAAGCCGGAAGGGTAGCCAGACATTTTTTTCAACCGTAGCCCAAGGCATAAGAGTGGCTTCCTGGAACACAACTCCTATAGAACCACTGCCGTGATTTACTTTCCAGTCTACTTTGCCCAATGTAGGCATGGTTAAACCGGCAATTATCCTTAATGCCGTAGACTTTCCACAGCCAGAAGGGCCCAACAGGCTAATAAAATCACCTGAATGGACCCTCAAGTCCATATCCTTTAGGGCAACAATATCTTCAGAAAAGGTCTTTCCCACCTTCTGCAATTCCAGCAGGAGAGGTCTTGAATTGTTACTCAATTTATTTCACGTTTAATGTAGATGTCATTGTCCGTAAAAGGGTATGAATCATACCCCTTTACCAGATTTTGGTTCACGTCTACTTAAGGTCCATTCCAACGCCCTTGTTAACAAAGTCAGTGTTGAAGGCCTTGGTGAATTCTATGTCAGCTGATAAAACACCAGCATCAACCATCTTGTTGAAGAAATCAGCAGCTTTCTCTTGGGTCAATGCTCCAATTCCCATCTCCAGGGCATCGCCTGAATCAACAATTCCACGTTCCAGCATCTTGCTTATTGCATAGGCTATTTTGTCATCGGACATTTCAGGATTATCCGCCTTGATCAATTCATCCGCTGCCGAGCGATCATTATAGAGATAGTTATACCATCCCTTAATTGAACCATCAACAAAGCACTGGACTACTTCAGGCTTGTTCGCGATAGTGTCGGCCATGGTTTCAATCGTGGTTGCATAGGTTGAATACCCAGCATCGGCAATCAAAAATACGTCAGGTGTAAAGCCACCTTCCTTTTCGATAACGTAAGGTTCAGAGGACAAATAGCCTTGCATCCCCAAGTTTTCGTCTGCCAGAAAGGGAGCGGGATTAAATGTGTATGGTATTCGCTGCTCATCAGTAAAGCCATATTGAGCCTTCATCCAGGGATAATAGGATCTGAATCCATTATCACCGATCAAGAGAGTTAAGTTTTTAAGATCTTCAAATGTTTCAGCTTTGCCGGGGTGGGCAAGAATCACTTGTGGATGTTTTTGGAAAATCGCAGCTACAGATACAACTGGAATTCCTTGTTCTACTGAATTGAAGGCCTGATTTAGGTCTCCACCCATGTGAAACTGCATTTTTCCTGCCAGCATCAGGGCACGATTATTAACTTGTGGGCCACCGGGTAAAATGGTTACATCCAGTCCGCATTCTGCATAAGTGCCATCGGCCACAGACTGGTAGAAACCACCATGCTCGGCTTGCGCCAGCCAGTTTGTCCCAAAGGTGACTTTTTCAAGTTCTGCAGAGTGCGCAGTTGAGACAAAAAAAGGAATGATTAAAATTAGGGAACACAAAAATCGCATCGAATTTTCCTTAATTGGGTGTTGTAAATACGAGTTCAAAAAAGCTTTGAATTCCCTATTAATTTTGTACTGGTAACCTGGAAACTTGCAACTAAAAAAAACATTCCAGAAAAAAATATGTGGATAAACAATTTCCTCTAACCTTCATTTCGACAGTTTTGGTATCTTATTACAAAGTTTTTTTCAGGGATTAGGAGACCTTTATGATTCCCTATCTAACGAGTGATTCTCAGAAGTTTATAGCAGAAGAAATTTATACCAAAGGTATAAGATCAAACGCCCGGATAACCCCACCTGGCAACAAGGTTAAGATAAATTTGGCAGATGGCGAATCAATCAGACGGAAATTATTGGACCTTTATCTTGAGGATGGAGATGAGAGGTTGGGTTACAAAGTGGGATTTACTTCCCAGGTAGTCCAAAAATCCCAAGGTATAAACGAACCTGAGTTTGGTTTTCTAACCAAAAGCATGAAATTAACAAACCAAAATCAAATACCAATACTTGGTACAGCAACAATTCTTGTAGAGCCGGAAATTTGTTTTGAACTAGCTGAAGGGATTGATGGGGCTGAAGTATCTGTTGAAGAGGTTCTAGCTAGGACAAGCAAAATATACTTGGCACTGGAATTTGTTGAAAGCAGAGTTGGATTAAGTTCAGGCATAAACAATGTGGTAGCTGACAATGTTGGGGCTTCAAGGATTTTGATTTCTGAACCAGGTTTTGCACCTGACGAATTCGATTTTGAGGAAACCGAAGTCACCCTGAAAGTAGACGATCAGGATTATAAAGCCAAAGTTTCTGATGTGCTCGGCAATCCGGCCAATTCAGTTGTCTGGCTCAACAATCGTTTATCAAAATTGAGTCAATTTTGGGGTCAACTTAAGAAAAATAATTTAATCATGACCGGATCACCAATAAAACCCATACCTCTTGAGAAAGGTTCAACCATCAAAGCTGCATGGGGTACGATGGGTAAAATTGAAGTTGAAATGGTTTGAAATTGAGAAGGGGAAATTCCAATGGAGAAGACTAGCATTAATCCGAGCAGTATAATTAAACCCTTTGCAGATTATTCACACGGGTTGTGGTTAAGTGGCGTTTCCAATCAATTGTTGATATCCGGCCAGTTAGGCATATCCAAGGATGGTGTCATTCCGAAATCCATCAAAGGGCAAGCCGAATTTTGTTTTACTAATATTGAAGCAATACTTGGTGAATGTGGTATGAAAAAATCAGATGTTGTCAAAATCAACACCTTTGTCACCAAGCGAAAGTTCCTAGAGCCTTATATGAAAATCAGAGACAAGTGGATCAATGACCTTAAGGTTCCACCTACTTCAACATTGCTGATTGTGGCTGGATTTTCCAAACCAGAATTCAAAATTGAGATTGAAGCAGTAGCAATGAAATAAACCGATTGCCAGCCAGCCTATCCAGCTAGAGGATTGATTTTATGTTATCCACACTTCCTGTTTTTGGGAACAAGATTGCATGGTGATTGATTTGGCGTGGTATTTTCATTTTAAACATAATGGCTTCAACTCTCTTAGCCTTTTCAACATTTACAAAGCCAAAACGGGTAAAATGAATGCCATGAAGTAGTAAATTCAGAAAATTAAAGACAATAGCTTGTTTTTTTCTTACAATATGAACCAAAGTTCGCCTACAAACAGGGCGTGAAGGGGCACTGCAATGGACAACTTAACAAATAATTCAAATATCGAACCCAAAAGAAAAATCGCAACATCCAAATATGAGAAGGAGTTATATCGACTACAATTGGAATTAATTAAGTTGGGTGAATGGATAAAATTCAAGAAGCTTAAGGTTGTTGTGATTTTTGAGGGAAGAGATGCAGCTGGAAAGGGTGGGGTTATCAAGCGGATTACCCAGCACCTTAATCCTCGTTGGGTAAGAGTTGTTGCTTTGCCTGTTCCAACGGAAAGAGAAAAAACCCAATGGTACTTTCAAAAATACTGCAATTATTTCCCCGCCGCAGGTGAGATCGTTCTATTTGATCGAAGTTGGTACAATCGGGCTGGTGTAGAAAAGGTAATGAACTTTTGTACGGATGAGGAATACCAGGAATTCCTGCGGTCATGTCCAGAATTTGAACGGATGTTGATTCGATCAGGAATCATTTTGATAAAGTACTGGTTTTCCATATCTGATGAAGAACAGGAAAAGAGGTTTCAAAGTCGGCTGAAAGAGCCACACAAGCGATGGAAATTATCCCCCATGGATCTAGAGTCTCGAACTAAATGGGAAGAGTATTCAAAGGCCAAGGATGTTATGTTTGCACATACCGATACTAAACAATCACCTTGGTATGTAGTCAATGCAGATATAAAGAAACATGCCAGGTTGAATTGCATTAATCATTTCTTGTCGTTGATTCCTTATGAGGACCTTACCCCGAAAGCTATTGAGTTACCGAAAAGGACCGCATCCCAGGGATACATTAGACCTCCCATGGATTATCAAACATTTATTCCTGAAATTTATGGAAAGCAAATAGGCTAGCAAAGCCAATCTAATTATTGGGAATTGGCTGGGGTGGTAGGATTCGAACCTACGCGTGACGGGATCAAAACCCGCTGCCTTACCGCTTGGCTACACCCCAATATCTTTGGTGGGCAATCAATTCTAACCAACAGATGAGTTATATTCCCCTGGCAAAATCTTCAAGCCGTATCTGCACTCTTTGGTATTTCTTTCCAAAGAATCATCCATGCATAACCTCCAATAGATTAGTTTTTTTGGATTAAAAAATAAAGGGTACGCCTATTTTATTACTTCCAATAGTTTTTATCATTATTTCTTACTATACAGAGATACCACTATACTGTGGTACCACATTCTTATCCAATTCAGTTACAGACCCGCAAACCACCGGCCACTGTAAAAAAATTCAAGAGTCATACCAAACCTTTCAATGGCAAACAAGGAGCGCGGCTGGATGCTCTGCATCTGCCCAGGAATTCGGCTGTTTCCATTGGCAAAAATCGCTACTACGCAAACGCCTCACTTAAGGCCAATTCTTGATAGTAAAATGTTCCTGGCACGATTCCCTGCAAGCGGCGGAAGGAAGTTATGTGAATACCGGGAAAGCAGGCCCTGTTCAGATACACCCTTGGGATTGGAGAACGCGCGGAACCCAACTTTTCCTCCCTTATAACGACCCATACCACTTTCGCCGACACCGCCAAATCCCATTGTGTGCGATCCAGCGTGCACGAGAAAGTCATTGATTGTCACACCGCCCGAACTAGTTTCCTTAAGCACACGGTTGATGCTGGTACGGTTCTTACCATGTATGTAAAGCGCCAGCGGCTTTTCCTTGGCATTAATGACTTCGATGGCACCATCCAGCGTTTTGTACTTGAACACCGGTAGAATTGGACCAAAAATCTCTTCGCAGGACAAGAGTAAGTCTGGGTCGGGGTTGACCGCAATAGTAAGTGGGAATTTCCGGGAATCTGGATCGGGTAGCTTCTCGCCTTCGGGAATGATCTCGATGATTCGTGTACGGCGCTCCCGGGCCTCAGCTACATAATTTGTCAGGCGTTGGAAAGCCTTGTCCCCTACAACCGAAGTATATTGTGGGTTGTCTTGCATGGTTGGATAGATTGCGCGGGTTTCCTCCTGCAACAAAGTCAGGAATTCTTCCAACTGGGCCTCGGGTACAAGCGCATAGTCGCCCGCAATGCAGACCTGCCCTCCATTCATTAGGCGAGTCTTTACTGTCTTGCGAGCAACAACTCGCAAATCGGCATCATCCAGTACCACCACCGGAGACTTCCCTCCAAGCTCAAGAAGAACCGGCGTGAGATTCTTAGCCGCCTCGGCCATAATATGGCGCGCAGTCACTGCGCCACCTGTAAATGCCAGCATGTCCCAAGGCAGGGAAGAAAAGAACTTGGCGGTCTCAAGATCGCCTGTAACAATGGCCATCTCCGACGGATCAAAATACTTTGCTACAAGGTCGGCCATAAGAGCGCTGGTTGTAGGCATAATCTCAGGGAATCGCATCATAACTGTGTTGCCTGCGGCAATCGCGTAAATGGCCGGATCAAATGCAAGTGCAATTGGGGCATTGAATGGCGTGATGACACCCACCACACCCAGCGGTTCATTCATGACGTAGGTTCGTTGGCCTAACAGGCGCATGAAACCGTCAGGTTGACCTTCTGGTTTCATCCAGGACTTTAGTTTCTTGCGCGCACACGCTGCGTTTTCGACCGGTGAATAGATGTCCCCCAACATGGCGACATCAGGATCTCTGGTACCAAAATCTGATTGCAGAGCCTTGATTATCTCGGTGTAGTTCTCGCGCAACAGTTTCTCAATTCGTTCCAGCCGACCCTGACGAGTCGCGTAGGATACCTCTTTTGACTTGGCATAGTTTCTTTTCTGCAGGTCAAAAACCTGCTGAATGCTATTTTTCTTGTACATCTCTAGCTTCTTTCCTTGTAAGTTCTCGCATTAATGAAAGGAGGTTATATACTTGTTTACCCAAAACAGTATTTATTCTCATTGTGGTATGGTCTTTTCGATGAAATACCAATTCCCATTGTTAGAATGCTTTCCTCTACACCCGTGGTGATATTACAAGGAGCGTCATTTATTGGTTTCAAGAATGTGGGGTAAACAATCTCCTTAGAAAAGTATATAATTGGGGCTCTTATGGACCAAACTAGCAATCATTATTTTTGAATACCTTTATTGTTGTGATTCGTTGGAATCAAGCAATAACGTATTCTTTTTTGATGTAAACTTGGAGCTGTCAAATAGAAAAACGCCACTTGCTAGAAGAGGGTCAGCAAAGCCGGGCGCTGACGGAATTCAATAACCTGCAAAGCATGAAGGAATAGGTAGATTAGGACCTTTTTACCTCAATCCTTGAGGAGGTTTTTGGTCCTCTTGGGACCAGTGGCGAGGTTAACCAAGACTTTAATATAAAGCAAAATTATTTTTGGATTCCAACAACTATATAAACCTCGAAATTTAACCAATCGTTTGGTCAAATGCACCCACCGAGGGTTCAGACTTTAAGATTTCTCTAACAAAACCAAAAATATTCTTCAATTCATTCCAACCGTTGGTACTTTCACATACAACTACCAGATTTGGGGTATTCGAGGAGGCTCTGACCAGAAACCAGGAGTTGTTTTCCAATACAACTCGGGCACCATTAATTGTCATGATCTTAACAATTTCCTTCCCATCAACCAATCCACCGTCAGAATGAAACTCATTCAGTTTTGAAGTTATACTTTTTACGACTTCATATTTTTTCGTGTCATCACAAAAAGGGGACATTGTTGGTGAATTCCATGTAAGGGGGAGGTCCATATGTAAATCTGAAAGACTTCTTTCAGGGTTTTCATCCAGTAATTTACAAATCTGAACCGCGGTTTGAAGGGCACAATCGAATCCAAAACCAACAGGTGGAGAAAAATAAAAATGACCGGATTTCTCGATACCCAGTACTGCTCCCACCTCGTTTACCCGTCGCTTCATATGACTGTGGCCAGTCATCCAATAATCTGCTTGTGCGCCATTCTCCTTCAATACCGGATCACTGGTAAACGTTCCTGTAGACTTGATATCAGCAATAAATTTTGCTCCTGGAATTGTTGAAGAAAGGCTTCTTGCGATTATCAATCCAAGTTTATCAGAGTAAATCTCAGTGGCTGTATTGTCGACGACTCCCAACCTGTCGCCGTCACCATCAAAACCAAATGCGAGATCAGCATTGGTTTTTCTGATTTTGTCTTTCATATCATCCAGCATGACCAATGCTTCTGGATTGGGATTATAATTTGGAAAGCTGGAATTTGGTTCAGTGTGGAGCGGAATCGCCTTTACCCCCAATCTTTTCAGGAGATCAAGGGCAAAGTTTGAAGCAGTGCCATTGCCGGTTGCACAAACAACATTTAACTTTCTCCTTATATGCACATTCTTTGTCAGGTGGTGGAGGTAATCACCTGCTATGGTTGAATATGTATTGTATTGCCCACCATCCAGTCGGCGAGTTTTGCTGCTGAATACAATCGTTTGAAGAGCCCTTATATCTTCCGGTGACAGGGTAAAGGGGTGCTCAATACCTACCTTGATTCCAGTCCACCCGTTAGGATTATGTGAGGCAGTAACCATGCAAACATTTGTTACTCCTAATTTGACCCTGGCATAATAAGCCATAGGCGAAATCACCGTACCGATATCGACAACCCTCATGCCCGAAGAAATCAAACCTACAATCAGGGCATTTTTTACTGCTGGAGAATAGGACCGAAAATCACACCCGACGATAATATCGGCTGGTTTGCCTAAATCATTGATATAGGTTCCTATCGCCTTGCCAATTTCTGTCAGTCCCAAATGGTTTATTTCTTCTGGAAATCGCCATCGACAATCATATTCTCTGAAGCCATTTGGCGAGATCCAGATGTCTTCGTTATAGCTCCAGCTTTCTGGATGGGGAGGGTGATTTAATATCATTCTAGGGTAATCAAATTTCAACAGGGTGCTGTTTTGCGACTGTATCCAACGCCACCAAAGTGCTTAAGATATCCTTTAGCTTGTTTAGCTTGATCATATTCAAACCATCACTTGGGGCTGAATCAGGATCATCGTGAGTCTCAAGAAATACTCCTGCAACACCAACCGCTACGCTGGCTCGAGCAATAACAGGTGCAAATTCTCTTTGACCGCCGGAGCTTTCTCGCATACCTCCCGGTATCTGGACAGAATGGGTCGCATCAATAATAACCGGATACTTGGTATTAGCCAATATCGGCAGACTTTTCATATCTGTTACCAAACAGTTGTAACCAAAAGAGGTTCCTCTTTCACAAAGTAGAATTTGTTGGTTACCTGTACTTTCAATTTTGCTGATGGCATTTTGCATATCCCAAGGGGCTAGAAATTGCCCCTTTTTCAAATTAACGGTTTTGTTCGTTTCCCCGGCTGCCACTAGTAAATCTGTTTGACGACATAGGAAAGCTGGAATTTGAAGGACATCAACATGCTTGGCTACTTCTGCACATTGGCCTGGTTCATGAACATCCGTTAGAACCGGGCATCCAACTTCATCTCTCACTGATGCGAGTATTTCCAGGCCCTTGGCTAGGCCAACTCCTCTTTTTCCAGCAAGGGAAGTTCTGTTAGCTTTATCAAACGAAGATTTGAAAATGAAATCAATACCAAGAGATTTGCAGGTTTTTCGGATAAAATGAGCAATTTCCAGCGAATGCTCTCTGCTTTCAATTTGGCAGGGTCCGGCTATTAGAACAAAAGGTAACCTGTTGGAAATACTCAGGTTACCTGCTTGAACAGTATTCATTCAGTAGACTTCCTGTCTGTAAAAATTTAGGAAACGACTTCCTGTTTCTTAATTTTAAAGATCCTGCCGACAAAAATGGCAATAGCAGCACCTCCCAAACTCAATAACGCCCCCATCTTGGCGGCATCTTGTACCGCCCCATGGTCAAAGGCTACCGTAGCGATGAACAATGAAACAGTAAACCCGATAGCAGCAATAAACCCGATAACTAGGATATCAATCAAGGTCATGCCAATGGGCATTCCGAATTTGAGTGGACCTGCTCCCAACCATCCGAATAACAGGATACCAACAGGTTTGCCTATCAATAAACCAGCCAAAACCAATGCAGTTGGTACCCCTATGGAAGAAAATTCTACACCCGCATTGGCAAAACCAAACAGGAACAAAATGAATTCAACTGGTATTTTGAGCTTGTGTTCAATCTTGTTCAGTATGTCTGTAAGGTGTTTTTCTTCGTCAGCAAATATTCCAAAAGTCGTATCGGCATGAGGAATCGCCGGTATGACTGGTAGCAGACCCAAGGCGGGGTGAAGGCCAGACTGCTGAAAACCATACCATGATAAAGCGCCGGCGACTGCATATGGCCAAAAGGACAGTCCTTTAATGACTAAAGTCGGATAAGAATCAGACCCATTGGTCCTTTCCAGATACCTTGGCAACCAATTGAACAACACATAAGCACCAACAGCTGCACCAAGTGAGAGCAAAAGCCATTCAGGTGCCAATTCGCCAGATGGATAAAAAATCGCAAGGATCAAAAGTCCACATGCATCGTCGGCTATGGCTAATAAAAGCAAAAATCTTACGGCAGGGTGTCCTGCACCAAATATCACTCGCCCTACCAAATAGGAAAAAGCAATATCGGTAGCGGTTGGAATTGCCCAGCCGTTAGCAACAGCCGAGTAGGTCTCAGAGCCTAAAAGTGCGGCCAATCCAAGATATACGGCAACAGGACCAATCATTCCACCAGCAGTAGCAAAGAGAGGGGTTACGGATTTTTTCCCCCTGAGGGATCCATTTTTTAAAGCAATGGCTTCCCAAACCTCTTTACCGGCAACAGCAAAGAAAAATGCCATCAATAGGTCATTGATGAGGTAATGGACAGTCAGTTTCCTGTACTCTGCTCCTTCGGGAAGATAACCGATATAGCTTTTCTTGAGGAGAACGAATTCAACTAAATCATGATAGGAATGAGGAGATATATTGGCCCAGATGAGGGCTATAAAAGCTCCTGAAATCAATAGTAGAGAATATTGTGATACAAAATTCCAAACTTTCATACGCTGAATCTCCTAACCAATTACGTGCATCATAGTTATTTTACTCGTAATTACTAAAAATTTTGCTCTAGGTCAGTATTCCCCTGCCCACATACACATGATAATTAGTAATTAGTAATGAACAACACAAATAACCCATTATCATTTTTGTTATTCTGAAAAGTAAAGAAAAACTATTGACCATAAATATTACCGAAGAATTCAAAGAATCTCTTGATTTTCTAAAACATGGTAATGAACACATGTTCATTACCGGGAAAGCCGGGACTGGAAAATCAACACTGTTAAAACTGTTTCTAGAAGGCAAATCAGACAATTCAGTCGTACTCGCACCGACTGGAATTGCGGCCCTGAATGTTGGTGGTCAGACAATTCATCGGTTTTTCAGGTTCCGGGTTGGAACAACCCCGGAAAATGTAACCAGAACGTTTTTGAATCGAGAAGTAAGAAAAATCATTCGAAATTTGGAAGTCATCATCATTGACGAAGTTTCCATGTTGAGAGCAGATTTACTTGATTGTATGGATAAGGTCCTTCGCAAATATGGCAGTGACAGATCCCAACCCTTTGGCGGTGTTAGAATGATTTTTTTTGGGGATCTATATCAACTTCCCCCAGTCGTCAAAAGCAATGAGAGAGGTATTTTTCAACAGGGAAGTTTATATGAAACGGAGTTCTTCTTTGATGCCCATGTCATGCAAGAAATTAAGCTATTGCGAATTGAACTGACCAAAGTATTCAGACAAAAAGACCAGACGTTCATCGATTTTCTAAACAAGATCAGGGAAAACAGGGTCACTACTATGGACCTCGATTGGTTTAATAGGATGAATATGGGAGAATTTAAGGAAGGAAAGGGATCAGGTAACAAAGACTATTTTGTAATCCTGACAAGTACTAACCGGCAAGCGGACGAAATCAATCTGATGCATTTGAATAAACTTGGGCTGACCTGTCAAATTTATAATAGCATTGCTGAAATTGAAGGTAATGTCAGTAAGGATTTGTATTCTGCACCTGAAAAGCTCAGTTTTTGTCGTGGCTGTCAGGTCATGATGCTTACCAATGACCGGCAGAATCAATTTGTTAATGGCACTTTAGGAAAAATAGAGGGTTATGACAGGTCAAATGAAATTGTTGAGATTAAATTACGCAATGGAAATTCTATTAGCGTCGTGAAGAAGAGATGGGAGGTTAATTCCTATGGATTACAGGATGGAAAAATTGTTTCCGTTCCTGTCGGATCCTTTACCCAATATCCCTTCAGATTGTGCTGGTCGATTACGATTCATAAAAGCCAGGGCAATACTTTTGAGAATCTTGGATTGAATTTAGGACGGGCATTTGCTCCTGGTCAGACCTACGTAGCGCTTTCTAGATGCACTACCATGGAAGGTATTAAATTATTCAATGAAATTCAAATGGGCGATATAAGAACCGATCCCAGAATCGTGAAGTATCTTGATAATGATTACACAAGGGTCAATACCTAATAGCCCCTTTCAAAATCAACTATATTCTCCATCGCTTCCCCCCGCTGATTCCTTACTATATTCCTGGCAATGGAAATAGAAGCAGTCTCGGGTCGGGTTTCTGATGAAATATGTGGCCAGATTGAAACCTGTTCATGTTTCCAAAAGGGATGGTCAACAGGTAATGGTTCAGTTTTAAAGACATCCAGCGTGGCATGACTTACTTTCCCTGTATCCAATGCTTCAAGGAGGTCATTTTCATTGATTAACCCTCCACGACCGGAGTTGATCAAGACAGCACCAGGTTTTATTGACTTCAATGTATCTTGGTTGATCAAATCTGAAGTATCCCTGGTTAAGGGCAAGATCATGGAAATGATATCTGAAGAGCCAAGTACTTGAGTTAGCCCAGCCTCTCCATGAAATGTCTTTATCCCGGTGATTTCCTTTGGTGTTCGACTCCAGCCGACAACCTGAAAGTTCAGTGATCTTACCGCCTGCAAACAGGCCAAACCTAGTACACCCAGGCCAAGAAAACCAACTACTCGTGATCTGGCCAGGGGAGGGCTGGTTTCTTTCAACCATGCGCCAGAGGTATTATTGATGTGGATATCCATACCCAGGTGATGTCTAAGTACCTGGGCGGTAACCCACTCAGCCATCCCTTCGACCATCCCAGGATCATTCATCCGAACCAGGGGACAGGCAATGGTGGGATTGTGAATTATATCTTCAACCCCAGCCCATAAGGTCAAAATGGCCTTTAAGTTAGTATAGGGGGTGAAATCATTTATCTTTCCATCGGGCGAATGGATCATATAATCGATTTCCTCTGGATTTCTGGTTTCCAGGACTAATTCAACATCCAATTCAAATTCGGTAAAGGTTTTTCTAAGTACAGGCAACCAAACAGAATGGTGTCTGTCATCAGCAGAAAACAAAATGTTTATGGTCAAGTTAATTTTTCCTTTTCATCATGAATTATTGCACTTTGAATGAAACCAAAGGAAATCATAAGACTAAGAAGGGCTGAACCACCATAGGATATTAATGGTAATGGTATTCCTACAACTGGAAAAAGCCCGGTTACCATGGCCAGATTAACGGTAAAATACAAGAAAAATGTTCCTGCCAATCCTATTATCAGAAAAGAAGAAAACCGGTCCCTGACCTTGATAGCTTCATATAGGCAAACAATTACAAATCCCAAGAAAAGAATCAGGATGATCAAGCTCCAGAAAAGTCCAAATTCTTCGGCGAGCACAGGGAATATAAAATCTGTATGCTTCTCCGGAAAGAAATTTAACTGGGTTTGTGTACCATTTAGAAAGCCCTTACCAGTTATGCCTCCCGAACCTATGGCAATTTTCGATTGAATGATTTGATAGCCATTTCCCAAAGGATCGGAATTAGGGTCAAGAAATGTATCAATTCGCCGGAACTGATAATCCTGCAATAGTTGCCAAGAGGTACCTCGACTGAATAGTACAGCACCTATGGTACCAATAAACACGAGCAAAACACCTATAAAATAGTAAAGACTTACACCGCTTACAAAAAGGATAATCCCACCGCCAAAAAGTAATAGGATCGCTGTCCCAAGATCAGGTTGCAGGAAAACCAGACTTACCGGTAGGAGGATCAAAACAAGTGGAAAAATAAGATAAAGTGGATTGGACACCTTCGTTGGGTCAATACGGCTATAATAATTGGCAATAGCCATTACCATAACTACTTTCATGATTTCCGATGGCTGGATTTGAACTATACCCAAATCAAGCCACCTTTGGGCTCCCATTAATCGGACCCCGATGATTTCTACCAAAACCAATAAAATTAAGCCAAGGAAATAAATATAATAGGAGCTGGCTTGCCAAAAAGAGACAGGGACCAAGGCAATCCCTAACATTAGAACTATCCCGAAGGCAAATTTCTGCAACTGAGGGATTACCCAAGGGTATAATGAACCTCCACCGACGGAATACAGGTTTATTAATCCTATCAGGGAAAGGATAATGATTAAAAACATCAGTACCCAGTTAACCCGGGCAATTTTTCCCAAGAGTGTTAACCCGGGTTCAAGCTCTGCAGGTTCTACTATCATGCCTGGGTTTTTTCAGAAGGTTTGGTTGGCTGGGGTTTAATGCCAAAATTCAATCGCATCTCTATGATTTCCGATCTTATTTCAGGCGGATAAGCCCGCAAGGGAGGTAGTTGGCCATAGTAGGCACGCATAAGGATTTCTCTTCCAATAGGGGCTGCAACCTCTGATCCGGAACCACCATGCTCAACAATTACCGAAACAACATATTTGGGTTTTTGTATCGGTCCATAACAACAAAATATTGAATGATCTCTTTGTTCCCATGGGAGTTCAAAATTTTTCTTAATGCCCTCATCGCGCTCCTGGACTGAAATTTTCCTCACCTGACTTGTCCCGGTTTTGCCAGCAATTAAAAAATCTTTATCTATGGTCCGGGAATCAAATGCGGTTCCCTTCTGTTCATTTAATACTGCCTCCATACCCTCTAAAACCAGGCTTAAATTTCTTTCAGAGACTTCCATTGCGGCCCATTCACGAACTTTTTCTTCCCGTCCGTCTATTGATTTCACCAATCGTGGCATTACCATCTTGTTGGTAATTAAGCGGGCCATCATAACACCAATCTGAGCTGTCGATGCTAAAACAAAACCTTGGCCAATGGCAGAATTCAAAGTATCGCCAATTACCCAATTCGCGTCTAATTCTGTTCTTTTCCATGCCTGATCGGGGATTAAACCGCTACTTACATCAGATACAGGAAGGTCAGGTTTGGTCCCAAAACCAAATTTTCTTGCCATCTGAGAAATTCTTTCGATGCCTATGATTTCGGCCAGCCGGTAATAAAATACATCACAGGATTCTTTAAGGGATTTTTTAATTCCAACAGTTCCATGCCCACCAGAAAGCCAACAGTTGAATTCCCTGTCACCACTTTCATATGCCCCATTACAATAGAAAGTAAAGTTCTCATCAATCAAACCGCTTTCTAGGGCAGCCAATAGTGTTATCATCTTAAAGGTTGAACCAGGAGCATACTGGCCGGCCAATGGACGATTGAAAAATGGGGCGTATATGTTATCAAGGTACGACTGATAATCTTCAGTTGAGATTCCACCTGCGAATAAATTTGGATCAAAGGTTGGTGTGGAAGCTGATACCAGAACATCACCTTTTTCTAAATCCATAACAAAGGCGGATGCTACTTCATGCCCAAAAACCAATTGCGTATAATCTTGTAGCCTAGCATCCAGTGTGAGTTGGATATTTTTGCCGGGAGTAGGTTTATTACTTTCCAGGACCTTGACTTTCCTCCCTGAGGAATTGATTTCAAATTTCCTGCTTCCTGGAGTTCCTCGTAATTCCAAATCAAAGGATTTTTCTATCCCAATTTTTCCTATCTTGAAATTGGGATGGACCAGTAAGGATTCAAAACCTCTGTTCTCTTCAATTTCTGCTGTTGAGGGGGTACCAACATACCCCAGTAAATGGCTTAAGGAAATTCCATGCGGATAGTATCTTACCGATCCAAAACCAGTATATATCCCGGGTAAAGCAGGTCCATTCACAGATAGTTCGGCTATTTGATCCCATGTGACCTGTTCCTTGAGCAAAATAGGAATGAAAGATGGCTTTTGGTCTATTGTTTGCAATATTCCATTGATTTCCTCATCCGACAGGTAAATTATTTGAGATACCTTTTCTAAAGTCTCTCTCTTTTTTTGTGTTTCCTCGGGTATAAAGGTTACCCAATAATCCTGTTCGTTCTGAGCCAGAAGAATACCATTTCGATCAGCAATCAAACCTCGTTCAGGGGGAATAAGGCCAAAACCAATTCTGTTGGTTTCTGCCAGTTGCTGAAAATCTTCTGTATCAAATGCTTGGAGTTGAACCAATCTGTAACCGATTGCTCCACCAATAGCCAATTGGATACCACCCAATAGAAATACCCTACGGGTTAATTTCTTTTTCCCTTTTGCAATTGGTGTGTCCAGACCAAACATGACTTACTTATTTATTTCAATTAGTTGGAATTGTGGGCTTTTTACCTTCAGTAATTGTGAGGATATAAAAACTATAGCTGGATAGATAATGATGGTTTCAATAAATAGAAAAGACAAAGCGCCAAGTGAGGAGGGTTGGGAAAAAGTAATGATTAACATCAATTGGTAAATGAGAATGAATATAAAGTAACTTATGGCGACTATTCCCCACTCAATAAAGAATGATTGATACCTAACCATCTCGATTCTGCTTCTTAAATATTCAATTATTGCCAACATAATAGCGGTACCCAAACCGATGGGAAGTCCCAAAAGGATATCCTGAAACAGAAAAATCCCTACTACCATGGGTACAGGGACATAATTTGGCCTTCTGAAAATCCAGCTGACAACAAGGCAGAACAGGAAATCAGGGAAGGTGAGATACCCACTTGTAAACCCGATTGGAACCAGGTTGATAACCAGGATAAAAAAGCCAAGGCAAAGAAATACTAACCGGTAAAACCAAACTTTAAAAAGGGGTTCCATAATATCAGTTTTCGCTTGGTTGCTGTTGGTTCCTTAGGAGGATATCCACATCAAATTCGTTTAAAGATTCCGGCTCGTATTTAATGACACTTATTAGTTTTAGATTATTATATTCTGCTGCCAAGGTTATTTCGATTGTCCCGTCAGGGCCTTCTGAGACAGTTCCTACAAGTAAATCAGGAGGAAAAACACCTCCCTCACCAGTGGTTAACACTCGGTCACCAGGGTTTATACCAGTAATATTGCCTAGTAATTCAATTTCTGGGTTCGGTGTATTATTTCCAACGACCAACCCTTTTTTTCCTGAAGGTAAAATTTTAATTGGTACACGGCTGGATGTATCAGTTAACAGGATCAATCTTGCTGTTTTTCTGGAGGTATTGGTTATTCTGCCAACCAAACCAAGGCCATCGGTCGCCGGATAGCCGTTTTTTACCCCTCGCTCGCTACCAGAACTAAGTAAATATGAATGCCTGAACGGTGAGGAGGTATCGGCAAGTAAAGCCACCGAAATTGTTTGATAATTTGAGGTTCCAGCAAAATTCACCAATTTCTTCAGTTTCGCATTTTCCTCCTCAAGGGTATAGGCATAATTTTTCCACAGGTTCAAATCATTCCGAACTTGAACCAAGGTATCAGAAGCTGTTTGGTTTTGGGTAGCATTTAACAAAACCTCAATAGTATTTTGTGCGTACTCAAAGGGGCGTAAAGCCAAATCTATAGCGGGTACAAATATACTGACAATCGAAGCCCTAAAACTCTCAACCCGAGAACCTTCCAGCCTCCACAAAAGAAAAATACAAAATAGGGCAATCAGGGTTATTAAAAATAATAGTCTCTTTATTGAACCCTTATAAAATTCAGTAGATTGTCGATTATTATCCGTTGGATGCAACTGTTTTGCCTTAGGCGCTAGCTATGGTAATCAATCATTGGTTGAAGTGATTGTTCCATATTCAATGCTATCCCTGTCCCCAAAGCTACACATTTAAGTGGCTCTTCAGCAACGGTTACAGCCAAATGAGTACGGTCTCGAAGCACTTTATCAAAATCGGCAAGCATTGCTCCCCCACCCGTCATGATCATACCCGTTTCAATGAGATCACTCGATAGGTCTGGTGGGGTCATTTGGAGAGCAACAGCCACGGCTCGTCTGATTTGCTCAATGGGATTTCTCAACGCATCAGCAACCATTCTCTGACTGATTTGGATTTCCTGTGGATGGCCGCCTTCATTGGTTCGTCCATAGAATTTTGATGTTTCACCTTCGCCATCCATGGGGAGTTTTGCTGTGCCAATAGTCTTTTTGATTTTTTCTGCGGTTGAATAACCAATATGAATGTTACAATTTTCAAGAACATACCCAACCAGCGCATCATCCATGGCATCACCACCAATCCTGATGGAGTTGGCATATACGATATCTCCCAAGGAAAGGACAGCTACTTCAGTTGTTCCTCCACCAATATCGACAATCATTGCCCCGTGTGGAGTGTTGTAATTTATGCCTACCCCTAAAGCAGCAGCAATTGGTTCTGGTATTAGTCCTGCGGTTCTTGCTCCAGCTGAAAGTACGGATTGCCGAATAGCCCTTTTTTCCACAGCAGTTGCGCCATGGGGAACACAGACCAGGATTCTTGGCTTGGCGAACGTCTTTCGATGATGAACCTTGCGAATAAAGTATTTGATCATTTCTTCCGCCACCTGAAAATCTGCAATCACACCGTTTCTTAGTGGGCGGATAACTTCAATCGATTTGGGAGTTCTTCCCTGCATCAGTTTGGCGTCATTACCAACGGCGAGAACCTTTCGTCTCCCATCAGTCAAATTATAGGCAACGACGGAGGGTTCATCGACCACAATACCTTCCCCCTTGACGTGAACCAAGGTGTTTGCGGTACCTAGGTCTATCGCCAAGTCATGAGAGAACATATTGGCTACACGATGGAATATTTTCACAACAATCCTAACCCTCCGGCAGAAATATTATACTGACCAAAATAAATAAGCTACCTCAATTAGATGGTAAAAAACCTTCCTCGGTTAAAGTGTATTTGCCGAAAAAATCATAATTTTGTCACATTTAAGGAGCTTCTTTCCAGCTTGTTTTAACCTCTCGCCTTCGATACAAGTTGTTAAGGGCCGATACATAGGCTTTGACCGAAGCGTATACGGTATCAGTGTCGGCTGATTGGCCAAGAACCAAGTTACCATTTTCTTCAAGTTTTACCGTAACCGTCGCCTGCGCATCAGTGCCTTGGGTTACAGCATTTACCTGATAAAGCTTAAGCTTTGCCTTGTGTGGAAACAAGTTTGTTACAGCCTTAAATGAAGCATCAACCGGACCATCACCCAATGCATTGGAGGCCATCTGCTCACCATTGACTTCCATAACCAATTCTGCGCTTTGGGGTGAAGAAGACCCACAAACAACCTTAAGATATTTCAAGCGTAAATAGTCATCGTCGGCCGTACCAGTGGTTTCGCGCATCATGGCAATGAGGTCATCATCATAGACCTCTCTCTTTCGATCCGCTAAATTCTTAAATTTAACAAAAAAATCACTAAGCCGGTTATCACCGATTTCATAACCTAAATCCTCGAGTTTTTTTCGTACAGCGGCCCGTCCAGAATGTTTCCCGAGTACCAGACTTGATTCTGTAAGGCCAATATCCTCAGGCTTCATGATCTCATACGTACCAGCATGTTTCAACATGCCATCCTGGTGGATGCCTGCTTCATGCGTAAAAGCATTTTTACCCACAATCGCCTTATTAAATTGGATGGGAAAACCGGTCGCATCTGAAACCAGACGACTCAAGTGAGTAATTTTGGTGGTATCAATGTTAGTGTTGTATGGCATGATGTCATTTCGGACCCTGGTAGCCATGACAATTTCTTCCAAAGCAGCGTTACCGGCACGTTCGCCAAGTCCGTTTATTGTACATTCCACCTGTCTTGCACCAGCACTGACCGCGGCCAGAGAATTGGCCACAGCCATGCCAAGATCGTTATGACAATGTGTTGAAATAACAACATTGTTGATTTCAGGTATCCTGTCCCTGAGCAATTTAATAATGCTCGCACTTTCACCTGGGGCTGTATAGCCAACCGTATCGGGGATATTTATGGTCTTGGCCCCGGCATCCAAGGCGGTTTTTACTGAAAGTACCAAAAAATCATGGTCGGTTCTAGTTCCATCTTCCGGGGACCATTGAACATCATCCGTATAGGTTAAAGCGCGGCTGACTGATTTATGTATGGCTTCCAGAACCTGATCACGACTCATTTGAAGTTTGTACTTCATGTGTAAGTCGGAAGTCGAAATGAAGGTATGAATCCGAGCTCTTTGGGCATTTTTAAGGGCCTCCCCAGCTCGGTCAATATCTCCAATTGAAGAACGGGCGAGTCCACAAACGATGGCATTGCGGATAATTTTAGCAATCCTGGAGACAGCAATAAAATCCCCCTCGGAAGCAATGGGAAATCCAGCTTCGATAATATCAACACCCATTTCATCAAGCTGTTGAGCAATTTCAATTTTATTTTGCAAGGTCATTGCAGCACCTGGTGATTGTTCACCATCCCGCAATGTCGTATCAAATATCAGCAATTGGTCTTGCCCATATTTTGTATTTTTTAACATTTGATTAGTCCTATTTTTGATCTGGAATTGCGGTGCGGTTTCTCCTCTGAACGATGCACCAGTAACGGTACGTTCAGAGGCTTCTTAGTAATAGGAGGACTAAACCAACTACTATCGCATTTCTTTCTAATCGCAAAATTTCCATGGCCGCAATGTAAACTTTTTCTCAATTAAATTCAAGTACGAAAAAAACGGTAATCTAATTTCCGACTAAAATACTCTCAATATTTTCTCCATTGGAAAAAGTAACAACAAACCGTTCGCCATCCTGGGAAACCAAAAATCCCTTACCATGTGGGCTTCCTGCCGAGAACTCACCATTGTAGGTAGAGCCATCGGTATAAGTTGCTATACCCATACCGTCAAAAAGCCCATCCTTCCAATTGCCTTCATAATAGAAACCATTTGGGTTACTTTGGGAACCTTGGCCAGAAAGTATACCGTTTACAAAATTTCCCTTAATTACTGTACCATCAGGGTAATGAATTTCCCCCGGTCCATAAAGGGTACCATCTTTCCACTCTCCCGTCGACCTAACCCCGGAAAGTATTAAAGTTCCATGTCCATTGAAATTGTTATTCTGGTATCCGCCTTGATAGGAGTCCCCATTTTCGAATGGGATTTGTACCATACCTTCAACAAAACTTCCTTCTTGCCATTTCCCATCCAAAATCTGCCCATTGGTTCGGGTCATTATGCCAATTCCGTTAGGAACGCCCTTAACAAGTTCACCTATATAAATTGAACTATCAGCATAATTGAATATACCTTCTCCTGTAATATCCCCATTCTGCCATGTGCCCTGATAGGAAACACCTTCAGTGTTTGTATAACTCCCTTCGCCATTTAATACTCCATTGAGAAAGGTTCCTTCAAAAATGGTTCCATCGGCTAGCGTTCTCTTTCCTTGCCCGGTTTGACGGCCAGCAACCCACTCTCCCTGATAGCTGTAACCTTCGACTTCATTGGAATGCCGACCCTGACCTTCCATGTGGCCATTAACAAAATTCCCAACATAAATATCACCATTTGGGAAGATCATGCTTCCTTGACCCTCAGGTTGCCATTGTTCCACTTCCCCTTCGTAAATCAACCCATTACTAAAATTTGCAATTAGTACAGTGGGGAATGTACCTTCCACCCATTCCCCTGTGTAGATGGTTCCATCTGGTAAGGTAAATTTTCCAGGGCCGTGCTTGACCCCTTCAACAAAAGAACCTTCAAAAACAGATTTATCTGAATAGGTTTCTTTACCGGTACCATGCCTTTTGCCTGAAGTCCAACTGCCTTCATAACGGGTATTCTCAAAAATGAATGTTCCAATACCGTCCTGAACACCATTTACGACCTGTCCATGATAATTTGAGTTATCTGGGAATGTAATATTACCAAAACCAGTCATTTTACCATTTACCCAATCGCCGGAATAGGTGAACCCCTGGCCATTGTCATAGGTACCCTTACCGCTCAAATTTCCGTCAACAAAAGAACCTTTGAAAAAACTGCCGTCGGAATTGGTAATCGAAAGGATTTCGACAAATTCACCATTCTTCCAACGACCCTCGATTACGGCCCCATTTTCATTCAGGAAAGTGCCTGTCCCATCAAAAGGACCATTGTCAAAAATTCCCTCAAAGGTTGATCCATCTGATCGGGTGATAAATCCCGTGCCTTGTGGTTGTTGGTTGACGATTTCCCCGATATACTTGCTTCCATCGGTATAGACAATTTCTCCCTTACCTGACATTTGGCCGTTTTTCCAGTCACCGGAATATGAAAAACCATCTTTCGATGTGAATTTACCAAAACCTTCCTGGACACCATTGACAAACTGCCCCTCATAAACTGATCCATTTGTATAATAAATGGTCGTCTCACCAGTCAATACGCCCTCTACCCATGTGCCCTCGATTACCTGCCCATCAACAAATACTCTTTTGCCTAATCCATGTTTGTGGTCGTTAACAAAGTTACCCTCAAACGAACCGCCCTTGGAGTAGGTTTCGAAACCCCGGCCATGCTTCTTCCCATCTTCCCAAAAGCCATTATAAGAATAACCGGTTGGAAGCGTTACTTCACCCTTGCCATGGGCTTTTCCCTTCATGAAGGAACCTATGTAAACGGTGCCATTGCCAAATTCTTCTTTCCCCTCACCAGTTCTTTCCCCTCGAACCCAATCACCTTCGTAAACATACCCATTCTCGAGAGTCAAAATACCCTTACCATGCCTCTGGTCATCAAAGAAATCACCTTCATAATTTCCTTGACCCAATTCAGTTTGGGCAATTACTGAAAAGGGAAATATCATGAGGAAGGAGATAAGAATGTAAGTTCGGGTAATATAATTCATCAATTTTCCTTCACGAAAAAGCATTTGCCACAAGACTGCCTTATATTAATAAATTCTGAGGTAAAAGTTTATGATATATTTATTCGCACTATAAGTAAGAATTACCAAACACCGCATATTAATTCAATTATGGGTACCTCATATTTTTTACCAAAATTTGAAATCACCTATTTCCCTCTCTGAAAATTCTATCACTCAAGTACTAATTTTTTTGATCATCTTTCAAAAATGACAAAAATTGCAGTAGTTCCCGCTAATTTTTAGCCCAAAGGCCAATTCTGTTCCTTATAAGCTCCCTCCACCAAGTTGGCAAGCGATACCGAAGAGTTTTTACCCCCATTATCTTTTCTTCTGATGTGATTTATTCTGAATATCCGGTGGAACACTTACGGTGACATGGTTGCTTTGCTAAGGATCACGAAGAAGCATCTCCCCTTCAATCATCTGGCGTGGTTCGATTAACAGGCGGTAATAGGTTTCCCAACTATTGATTTTAACAAGGGTAAACAACATTCGCATCGCTTCCCATAGATATTTCTTGCGTTTCTGTTTTTTGAGTGCCTGCTGAAACAAGCCGCAACAATGTGCAACCACCTGTTCCACCAGAAAATCCAGCAGGCATAAATTGGCCATCACACTGGCAAGATTGTACTTTCCATGACCATAGCTGTGCTCCAGCCGATAACCATTTCCGGCTTCGGACTTCAGAATTTTTATATTTTCGTTTTCTATCCGCCAGCGCGATCTGGCAGCTCGCATCATAGGCATCACCGTTGTTTCATTGAGAGGAAGATCAGAAACCCAGCCCCATTTGGTCGTCTTGACTTCATTGTCTTGTTTCTTGCCAATGGGCTTGGTTTCGGAATAGAAGAGGACATTGACCTCCAGGTTGACATTGCTGTCGTTCAGGGGGACGTTATTGAGCCAGCGGAACTGATGGGTAATCACCCCTTTACTGGTTCGTTCCCTTCGGCTCAGGGCTTGGGTATCCGGATGGGTGTCAACCCAGTTATATAAGGCTTTGTGGTCACCTTCTCTGGCCCCCAGGATAAAGCGTAGATCATGCTTCTGCAAGTGTCTGATATGGGGCGCATTGGAAGCCAGCCCGTCTTCCACGACAATGGTCTTGAGATGGGGGTGGTCTTCTCGGAAAGCGGTGATAAACCGTTTGGCGGCATTCCGTTCACAATCGTTCTTAGCCTCCCCATCCTTACGGGTGATCATTTCCGGGGCAAACGGAATGACGGTCTTGATTGTTGGATGAACCAGAGCACCGGCCATCATCTGATGATAATAGGATTTGGTGCCGTTGCGATACGTCTTGACACAACAGGAGGAGCAACACACCTTGTTGGAGCTGTAATAACCGGTGCCATCAAGAGCCATGAGATAATGATCGCCCAAGACCGTGAAATGTTCCAGCCCCTTGCTTCGTTGGAAATTGGTGAAGACCGCCTTGAAGGCGTCACGGAAATGGCTGGGGTCAACCGGGTCCAGTCTTTCGCGCAAGCAAGTGTCGGACGGCGCCTTCTTGACGCCAAAGAGGGTCTTGAGATTATGGACCACTGTGGGGTCGGCATCCTTACCCCGGGTTTTTTGGTCAAAGTCCAGGAGGGAGGGTGATTTGACATGATACACCGCCAAACCTGACATCAGACAATCTCGGAGGGTGAAACCTCGGTTGTTGATTGGGTCTGGAACGGTGTCGAAAACCTTGCCAACGGTTGACAGAAGGCCTGGCATTGAAACATACCGACGGAGTTTCTGGTACATGATACTGCTCGAAAATGTTATTATTGAAAACAATTGTTATTGGTTCCAATAATATGAGAATCATGGCAATTTGGCAAAAAGTGATTGCAAGCTGTTTACGAAAAATAAATTTTACTAACTTTGTAAACGCCCTGTTTATGGCGAAATAAATTTTAAGCGGGAATTACTGCAAAAATTGCAAGGTTTTGGTAAAGTATTACAAAATCGTTCCACCTTGCCTTCGGTTTTGACACTATAGAGACAGCAGGTATGGGGTAGTAGATCAGGAGGCTTGCCATCGAAGTATTGTAAAGAACTGTTCTATTCTCAAGTTCATCAATAACCGTGATCTTTATATGGTCGTAAGGAATCGTTCATGGAATTTCCGTTAGAGTTTTAAAAGCGTTAAAATGGCCCTGTATATGGGCATGTCCAAATCTATGGGGGATCTACAATGACCCCTTCCTACCGGCCCCTAACCAGGTATAATTTCTTGTCCTTTTCCTGATATTACCCTACGCTATTAATTATAAGAATTCTATTTTCGGAGTAAAAAATGTTAGACACTGGTCTCACTGTAGGAGAGGTTGCCTCGCTCACAGGGGTACCTGTAGTAGAAGTAAAAAAACACATTAAAGAACTAACAGCAGTGTATCCAAGGGTTAGAACACGTTTTCCTGTGGAAGCAGTTTTGTTGTTTTTAGTTGATGGCAACAGACAACACAGGGCTTTGCAATGCCAAATTAAGGAAAAAATTTTGAAATCACAAAATGGGTTTTTGGAATCAACTGAAGAACAAGATAATCAAATTAACTTCGATTCCATCCCAAAAGATTGGCAGGAAAAGGTTCAGAAATATATTCACGAACGGGCAAAATATATTGTCGAGGATCCTGAAATTCTGGGTGGCACTCCAGTAATCAAGGGGACCCGTGTAACCGTCCATTCCATTCGTGGAAGACTCAAAGGTGGGGAAACAATTGACGATTTAATACAAGATTATCCCTATATTCCCGCCCGAGCTTTTGAAGTGGCAGATTTTTTTGCGAAATCTAACCCCAATTTGGGTAGACCTAAAGGTTGGGCATCCCTAAAGTTAATTAAGGAAGGAAATTTTTTTAAGAACCCCAATCCTAATCCGAGAACCCGGAATGGATCACCTAATCATTGAGGTTTTTCTTTGGTGAGTGTGTATCTGCTGGTCTAGCAGTAGAAATAGTAAGCAAATTGGGGTTCAGATACAGGGCGGTCGCTTTTGAAAATTTCCAGATGGTGGGGCCCCTGATTTGCTAGGATATTTCTAAACCGGACTTTGAGACCCAAAACCCCATAAATTTCTTCTAACATCCCCTTGGGATCGTGCCTTCGGCACTTGAAATCCCTTTTTTCTAATAAAATTCCTAGGCAGTATATTATTTTCTTGCAATTCCGTATTTTATTATTATATATTGCTTTTAGTTATTATGTTATTTATATTACCTAGGCA
Source organism: Paracoccaceae bacterium (assembly GCA_963668325.1). GTDB lineage: Bacteria > Pseudomonadota > Alphaproteobacteria > Rhodobacterales > Rhodobacteraceae > MPNP01. Next base: position 2,539,739 of record OY764222.1, on the reverse strand, counting down.
GTATGCATATCGAAACAACTCATAACCCACAATCAACATGCCACCTCCTTAGACAATCCTACTGGGAAGATGGCAAACCGAAAAAACGAACCATCGCCAATCTCTCGGCACTCCCCCATAATGCCATCGAAGCACTCCGGCAAGCTCTCAAGACCGGTAAGGTCCCCACCCTACATAACCCAACACTTGCCAATAAAAAAGATCATGGTGCCGTCAGTGCCATCCTCACTACCATCCAGCAGACCGGACTTGATAAAACCATCTTCTATCAAAACAGCCCCGAACGCAATATGGTTATCGCCATGCTCATGGCCAGAATACTCCGGCCCGGAGCCAAACTGCGCCTCGAACGGGAACTCGGCGCCAATGGAACCACAACCCTGGCCGGCCTCCTGAACCTGCAGGATACCCCGGTTGAAGATCTCTATCAAACCATGGACTGGCTCCTTTCTCGACAGCAACGCATTGAAAGGAAACTGGCCAAGCACCATGTCGGTGAGGGTGATATCCTGATGCTTGATGTTTCCTCCAGTTATTTCGAAGGACAGTCCTGTCCCTTGGCCCAGTATGGCTATTCCCGTGATCATCGGCGCGATCGTCCGCAAGTGATCTATGCCCTTCTATGTACTGCCGAGGGATGTCCCCTGGCCATTGAAGCCTTTGCCGGTAATATCTCTGATTCAATGACCCTGTCTGACCAGGTAGTCAAAATCCGCGAGCGCTTTGGCTTGGCCAAGGTTATTCTGGTTGGGGATAGAGGGATGATCAGCCAGGCCCGGATTGATGAGGATCTGCAACCCAATGGCTTTGCCTGGATCACTGCCTTGAAGGCACCTACCATCCGCAAGCTGGTCAAACAAGGTCAGATCCAACCCACCCTGTTGGATGATTGGGGGTTGGCCCAAATCACCTCGCCTGATTATCCCAACGAACGGCTGGTGGTGTGTTGCAATCCCTTCTTGCGAGATGAACGCCGACGCAAACGCAATGCTCTGTTGGCCGCGACCGAAGAAGATACCAGAGCCCTGGCCACTCGTTATGCTGAGGGGAAGATTGAACGCGATGAATTCAATCGTAAATTGGGTGCTCTCAAGCGCCGCAAGATGGCCAAGCATTTTGACTACAAGTTCAATAAAAAGACTGGTGCCTTCTCCTTTGCCCGCAAGGATAAAGCCATCGCCGCGGAGGAAAGCCTGGATGGTCTCTATGTGATCAGAACCAATGTCAAGGAAGCCGAGTTGGGGAATGCCGAAGCTGTCCGGGCCTACAAGAACCTGGCTAAGGTCGAGCGGGCTTTTCGATCATTCAAGACCAGCTCGCTCCGGGTTCGTCCTATTTACCACTGGCGGGAAGATCGGGTTCGCTCCCATCTGTTCCTGTGTTTATTGGCCTATTATGTTGAATGGCATATGCGGCAGCAATTGGCACCCCTGTTATTTACTGATGAAGATCCCCAGCCTGGAGTGACACCGGTAGCGCCACCTGTGCGTTCCAAAGGGGCGATGAAAAAACAGAGTAAGCGGAGTACCAGGGAGGGGCTGCCGGTCAGCAGTTTTGAAGATCTGTTAATCCATCTCAATGGCCTGTGTGTGGCTGAGATGGATCTGGGTACTGGTTGTACGGTACCGATTACGTCCAAACCGACGGCATTGCAGGCCAAGGTATTTGATTTGCTGGGTGGTAAAATCCATCCGGCTCCTGGTAAGGCAAAATCTGTCCGATGAAAGGGTCATGTCCAGTAAGTGCAGTTTGACAAATTGAATTAAACCCCCATGAATAGGGTATAATGCCTCAGTTACAGTTTAAGAAGTTCGGTCTAAAACAAACAACATTTCGAGACAGAAAATCACAGAATTTTACCCAAAATGGCTTAGGGGAATCATCTCCGTGGGAAAATTAAGTATAAATTGATATAAAATAATTTCAAAAGCGATCGCCCTAGGTTCAGATAGTAAATCCCCGTGACGGAAATCAATCGGGTGCTCAAGAGCACGAAATTGTTCTACAGTGTATTTTAACTGAAAATTAATGTGAGTTCCGTTCTACCCTGGGTTAGGTAACACTGTTTCGCTATGCAGGTTTATTCCTAAGGATCTATGTTTTCGGGAAAACATCAATCAAAAAAGTGAGGTGCACTACAATAGATTTTTTGTATTGTAAGGTAGTTTCACTCTGAATCCTCAAGATTAGTAATTTCTTTCTTTTCGTGAGTATTTACTTTTTCGTTAACTTTGCCTCCGAAAAGAAAATAGATTCCTAATAAGACTAAGGGTAACCAATAAATCCAATGAACCAAGGGATGTGTCACAGTTTGAAATCCAAAGCCAGAAGTAGTTCCACCCACACCACCGAGTAACCCACCAATAATAGTCATGCCCCACAAACCAACTGCTACCCCGACTCCACCGGTAGCCACACCTAAGGTGCCAAGAAGTAACGAGGTTCCTAACCCAACTACTGCTCCTCCTCCGGCACCTAGCGCTATTTTACCCAAACCAGGTAAGATTAATGAGGAAGTACTCCCGGTTAATAACGCTAAGTACATTCCCCCCAAAAGCAAAATACAGCCGAATAATTTTCGTATTAATTTTCTTGGTTTGAAAAAAATTAATATGCAGGCAAACACAATGATGAATAATAGGATATATACCATAAGAAATAACAACTTGATAGTGAAAGAATTAGCAAGACCCCATTGCTCTAGAAAAAGATCTATGTTAGAGGTTTTGTGCCGGGAGGGGAAAGTAATTAGCGATCACTGTGTTGTCAAGAATGTAATTCTAAGTCTGGTAGACAGTTATTTATTCTTTGTTCTCAAGGCCAAAATCAATTTCTATTTTAGTTAAAATTTATCAGGGTCATTTCTCTAAATTACTAGTTTGTTTTGGGTACTTAGTCCTTTCTAGAACCTTGGGATGTATATACAGGTCTTTTCTTTGGACCTAAAGAGTACAAAAAAATACAAATTGAAAGTTTTGAAGAGGACGGATAGGTATGATCTGACCTATATCTCAATAGAAATTTAGTATAGATCTTAATATAGAATGATATATTGTTTTTATTTTCCAATAATTTGTTTTGATAAAACCCCTATGAATAAACGAAAATAGGAAATAATTTTGACTAAATTGTACATATCAAATCAACTAATTACCTAGCTGTAGTTAGTTAATTCAGGAAGAGAACAGTGGCTGAAATTAGATTTGAAGGGCGGAATATTAAAATTGAGCTGATCGGAACTGAAGAGTTTTTGGAAGAAAAGGGTCAACAGATTATTGCTAATCTGTTGGCACTGGATGCAGAGGTCAAACCCAAGGAAATAGAGGCAAGGGAGGAAACCGTTGAATCAAAACAAGAAGAAGTTCTTGCCCAGTATTTAAAACCATTTAATGGTAAGGCAGAGAAACTCAGGTTTTTAGCTATTGCAGCCTTTCTTCAGAACAATGGTATGAAAAGGTTGGAAACGGGGGATATTATCAAAGCGTTAAAGCAAGCCAATCAGAAACCATTCACCAACACATCCGATTGTAAGGCCAAGTGCATAAAAGAAGGATCATGTGCCAAGGATGATAGAAGGACTTTTTACGTTACCAACCTAGGTTTTGAAATGCTTAAGTTGAATTCAAATTTCTAGTTAATCGAAATTATTTGAAAGGAATAAAAAACAAAAGAAACCATATTTTGAATTACAAATATCAAGGTAGTAATTACTGACTTTTTATGTATTATGTTCGGTGGAATTAGGGGTTGTGGTGAAATTGGTAGACACACCCGAATGGCACTCGGGCCTGCTGGTGTACACCCACCGGCTTTGCGGGTTCGAATCCCGCCAGCCCTACCAATTCCACCGCCGTTTGTGATTTGTGATAACAAAGACTACAGCTCACAAGACAAACCAAAGGATAGTCATTTTTTAAAAACTGTCAAGGATTTGATTCGCCCTCATTTTCATCAGGGTTTGATAAAAGTATGGGCGCTTAAGTATATAAAATTCCTTTTGAAAGGTATTTCTTGTCTGAACTATTTCGGGTTGCGTTAGCCCAACTTAATCCCACCGTCGGCGCCTTGAAGGGGAATGTCGACCAAATCAAACAAACAGTTCTATCCTTACAGGGTCAAAACGTTGATTACATAGTTTTTCCTGAATTATTCCTGTCAGGTTATCCCTTACAGGATCTTGTTACCAAAAAATCCTTTGTACAGGATTGTATGGACCATATAAATGAGTTGGCGAGCTGGCACACAGGCGATTCAACTATTGGGGTCGGTAGTCCCTGGATAATCAATGAAGATGTCTATAATTGTTTTTTTGCCCTTTCAAATGGGGAAATTCAGGCCATAGTTCAAAAACACCATTTACCAAATAAGGAAGTGTTTGACGAGATCAGGCAGTTTAAATCAGGACCAATAAGTGGTCCTTACCGGATTGGTAATGTACGGGTAGGGACCCCAATTTGTGAGGATGCCTGGTTCGAGGATGTGGCAGAGACACTGGTGGAGTCAGGAGCCGAGATTCTAATTGTTCCCAACGGTTCACCTTACGAAAGGAACAAACTAGACAAGCGATTTAATTTGATGGTAGCGAGAGTCGTGGAAACTGAACTACCCCTGGTTTATCTCAATTTAGTCGGTGGACAGGATGATCAAGTTTTTGACGGAGGATCATTTGCCCTCAACAGGGGCGGCAAACTTGTCAGTCAATTTCCCCTTTTTGATGAACATGTTGAAATCCTAGAATTCGAGAAAACACCAGCAGGATGGGAGGCCCAGGAGAGTAACTTGGCCTTGATACCAGAGGAGGTAGAGCAAGATTATCGAGCCATTGTAGAAGGAGTTCGGAATTACATACATAAAAGCGGGTTTTCAAAAGTGGTTCTAGGACTTTCTGGAGGTATTGACAGTGCACTTGTTGCTACCATTGCTGTTGATGCAATAGGACCGGACAATACCCGTTGTGTTTTGTTACCATCACCATTTACTTCATCCCAATCCAGAAATGATGCACTTGAACTTGTGGATAACCTGAATTGTAAAATTGAGGAAATCCAAATCAAACCAATCATGGAACAGGTAGTGAATTCGCTACAACCCATCTTTGCCGATAGGCCTCCTGATCTTACGGAAGAAAACATTCAATCGCGTATTCGAGGAATGCTTTTGATGGCCATTTCGAATAAATTTGGCGAGATTTTGCTAACCACAGGGAACAAATCCGAGGTTGCCGTTGGATATACAACGATATACGGGGACATGGCTGGGGGTTATAACCCAATTAAGGATTTATACAAAACCAAGTTGAATAAAATCTGTCGGTGGAGAAATTTAAATTTCCGAAGTTGGATGAAGGGGTCAGGTGGGCAGGTAATTCCACCCCAGATAATTTCCAAACCGCCTACAGCCGAACTTAGGGAAAATCAAAAAGATACAGACAGTTTGCCACCCTATGAGATTTTGGACCAGATACTCGAAATGCTGATAGACAATGACCTTTCTGTTAGAGAGGTTGTCGAAAAGGGATTTGAATTGGAATTGGTACAAAAGGTTGAACAGTTGATTTACAGGTCTGAATACAAGAGGTTTCAGTCAGCACCTGGTGTTAGGTTAACGGGTAGGGCTCTATGGTTGGACCGCAGATATCCCATCGTTAACCAGTGGAGAGACTTAAACAAATAAAATATCAAAATTAATTGTGGGGAATTTGTTTCCGTGTCTTCATTTTGTTGTTGATAACCCTCACATAGAACAAATGTTTTTAGAGCAAAATTTAGTTAAAAGACTTGGATTTGAATGACCATTACAAGATTCGCACCATCGCCGACGGGGATACTTCATATAGGTAATATTAGAACTGCCCTGTTTAATTATTTGTTGGCTAGGAGGGATAGCGGTAAATTTATTCTGAGATTGGATGATACTGATCAGGTGCGCTCAAAGAAAGAGTATGTTGATTCGATTTTCCGGGATTTGGAGTGGTTGGGTCTTGAATGGGATCAAGTTGAACGGCAATCTGATCGGTTGAATCGATACCAGGAAAAAGCTTCGCAACTAATTCAAGCTGGCCATCTTTATGAATGTTTTGAAAGTCCTGAAGAATTAAACTTAAAACGGAAACTGCAACTGAAAATGGGCAAACCTCCGGTCTATGACAGAGAATCCCTGAATTTGAGCGAGGAAGCAAAACAAACCAAGCGTCAGGAAGCTCAAGGATATTGGAGGTTTAAACTTGCTCAAAATGAGGTGTCATGGGATGATGGCATCCAGGGCATGGTCACCTTTAATACTGCAAATGTTTCTGACCCTGTCCTGATCAGGGGAGATGGACTTTTCCTCTATACATTTGCTTCAGTTGTGGATGATTTGGATTTTGGCATTACGCACGTTGTAAGGGGGGATGATCACCTGACCAACACGGCAACTCAAATTGAAATTATGGCAACTCTTGGTTCCAAACCGCCTGCTTTTTATCATCATTCCTTATTGGTAGGGAAGAAAGGTGAACCTCTGGCCAAAAGGCTTGGAGACCTTTCAATTAGGGATCTAAGAGAAAAAGGAATCGAGCCTGCTGCCATTCTTTCACAACTTGCTTTTCTTGGGTCCTCCAATCCAGTCAACCTAAAACTAAACCTTGAAGAAATATTGACTACATTCTTGTTAAGGAGTTTCAGTGGGAATCCCACCAAATTTGATGAACAGCAATTGATTGGACTAACCTCTGATTATTACAGAAACGTTCCATACGGGCAAATTGAGGGAAGGGTTGTCGAATTAGGAATTCCCAAGGCCGAAGGTGAACAATTTTGGAATGCTGTAAAGGGAAATATCAATACAATTGGAGAAATCACTGAATGGTGGAAAATACTAAACCAGGAGATTAAACCGGAGATTAAACCCGATGACAGGGAATTTGTTGAATTTGCTCTATCAATCCTACCTGAGCTTCCATTTGATTTCAGTACCTGGAAGAATTGGATTGAGGTTCTGAAATCGAAATCTGACAGAAGAGGGGTCAAATTATTCATGCCTCTCAGAATGGCTATAACAGGTAGAGACAGTGGCCCTGACATGCAAACTGTAGTTGCCTTGTTAAGGGTATCCCCAAAAACCAAAATTCTAGGGTGACAATTTTCTTATCCAGGGCAATTTGGTTATTGGGATTAGGAGGAAGTTGCTTCTCGAAACTTAAATTTTCAGCTATCCACTCCCCATTTCAATCAAGTACTCACTTATTCACAGAAAAAAATATTTACCCAAACAAATCCATTGTTTAATCAATAATTTTTTGTAGATTTTTGTTAATAACTTAAACCTTTCAGGAAAGTTAATTTTTCGATGATACTTTGGAGAAGTAGAGAGATATAAATTTAGGCTTGTTTTATGACTCTGAAAAGAACCCCACTATTTGAATTACATGGCCAATTGGGTGCAAAAATGGTTCCTTTTGCAGGGTTTGAAATGCCAGTTCAATACCCCTTGGGAACAATTAAGGAACATACGCACACCCGTACAAGGGCAGGGGTATTTGATGTCAGTCATATGGGCCAAATGGCTATTTATCCAAATGGCCAGGATACGGTAAACGATGTTGCCAAGTATCTAGAAAAATTTCTTCCAATTGATTTGGAGAATCTTGGTTTTGGTAGGCAAAAATATGCCCTCTTAACTAATGAGAGTGGGGGTATAATTGATGACATAATGATTACCAAGAAGCAGGAATTTATCTACCTGATTGTTAATGCCGCAAACAAGAAGGAGGATTTTGACCATCTTCAAGCTCACCTTGGTTCGAAGTATAAGCTGGTCGAATTTGAAAATAGATCCCTGTTGGCAATCCAGGGGCCAAAAGCCGCTGAGGTAACCAGTAAAATCCTACCCGAGATATTTGAAATGCGTTTCCTTGATGTCATGGAATTGGATTCTGATTTTGGTAAATTGTGGATTTCAAGATCTGGATATACGGGTGAGGACGGCTTCGAAATATCTATCCCTTCAGAAAAAGCAGTAGAATTTTCAGAAAGACTTTTAGAAGCCCATGATATCCAATTTATTGGTCTGGCTGCCCGTGACACATTAAGACTTGAAGCAGGCTTATGTCTTCATGGGAATGATATTGATAAAACCACCTCGGTAATCGAGGCTGGTTTGTGGTGGTCGGTATCTAAGACCAGGCGTCCTGGAAATATTAAAGAGGGTGGATTTCCTGGCTATGAAATTCTTTCTAAGCAACTTAAGGAAGGCGTTAAGCAAATGTTGATTGGCCTTAAGCCCCAGGGAAGGTCTCCCATTCGAGGTGGAAATAAAATTTTTAATCATGAAACAGAGGGTGATGAGGTTGGTAGAGTAACATCAGGAGGGTTTGGACCAACTGTAAATGGGCCAATTGCCATGGGATATGTTAAAGCAGATGAAGTAAGGAAAAATCCAGTACTTTACTGCGAGGGTAGAAGATCACGTTTACCTATAAATATTCATTTAAGAAGGTTTGTAGGAACAAGTTTTAATAAATAGTTCAGGAGGTTAAAATGAAGTACACCGAGGAACATGAATGGGTTCGCAAGGATGGGGATTTATTCACTGTTGGTATAACTGAGTATGCGGCAGCCGAATTGGGGGATGTTGTATTTGTTGACTTACCAGATGAAGGAGAAGAATTTTCCTTAGGGGATGATGTCGCCGTAATTGAAAGTGTTAAAGCCGCTTCCGAAATCATTTCACCCATGACGGGGACAATAGCTGAAATTAACGAGGAGTTGGATGACAACCCCGGCTTGGTCAATGAGGACCCACTCGATAAGGGCTGGTTTTTTAAAATTGAAGCAGTTGATCCAAAGGAATATGACAACTTGATGTCAGAAAAAGAGTATCAGGAATTAATTTCATGATCTCAGAACACTCTTATGATCCTTACAATTTTGCCAAGCTCCGGCACGTCGGACCTTCGGCGAAGGAAATTGATGAGATGCTTGAAGTGGTCGGCTATTCCAGCCTTGACCATTTGATTGAAACAGTTCTTCCGGCAAGACTAAGGGATCTTCATTTGGGTGATGATCCCCTATCAGAGTTGGGTGCACCGGTTACAGAAGCCGAATTGCCTGAAGACCTTCAAAAACTTATAGGAGAAAATCAGACATTCACCTCTCTTATTGGAATGGGTTTCTATGGAACAATTACCCCACCAGTTCTTATAAGGAACATTCTGGAGAATCCCGCTTGGTACACTGCTTATACACCTTATCAACCTGAGATCAGTCAGGGGCGATTGGAAGTTTTGTTAAATTATCAAACTATAATAAGTGATTTGACGGGACTTAACTGTGCTAACGCGTCATTACTGGATGAAGCAAGCGCAGGTGCTGAAGCAATGGCGATGGCTTATCGAGTATCTCGTTCTAAAAGCAACAAGTTTTTTATGGGTGGTTGGTGCCACCCCCAAATAAAGGCGGTAATCAGAACAAGAGCTAAGCCTTTGGGTATTGAAATTTTCGAAGGCTGCCCCTTTGAGGATTTAAAACCAGATGAAGTTTTTGGTGCGTTGTTACCATATCCTTGTACATACGGAGATTTATCTGATTATTCCAGTGTTACTGAGGAGTTAAAAAAACATAAGGCCATTTCGATTTTTGCGACCGACCTTATGGCCCTGACACTATTAAAAGAACCCGCTGCTTTTGGGGCTGACATCTGTATTGGTTCAACACAGCGTTTTGGGATGCCTCTAGGATTTGGTGGTCCCCATGCTGCATTTATATCAACAAGCATGAAATATGTTCGGCAATTGCCAGGCCGAATTGTAGGTGTATCTAAGGATGCTCATGGCAAACCAGCCTTGAGGTTAGCCCTTCAGACCAGGGAACAACATATCAGAAGACAAAAGGCCACCTCAAATATTTGTACCGCCCAGGTACTCCCAGCTGTCGTTGCCAGCTTGTATGGGGTACTACATGGCCCAATTGGCTTGAAAGCTATTGCCAAAAAGATTCATGGTCAAACGGCTTGGCTAAAGCAAAAACTTGTAAGTGGCGGGTTTAAGGTAAACCAGGAAGGGATTTTTGATACATTTTCTGTTGAAGTTGAAAACTCTGCTCAGATACACGCTAAGGGCCTGGCAAATGGAATAAATTTCCGGAAAATTGATGATAATTTAATCGGTCTATCATTAGACGAAACCACCACATCCAATGTGTTGCAAAAGGTATGTTCTTCATTTGGTATAGAGGTTACTTCGGAAGAATTACAATCATTTGATCCATCCAGCTTGAATTCCATTCCACCTTCGTTTGAAAGGGCTTCTGAATTCATGCAAAACCCTGTTTTCAATATGAATCGTTCAGAAGCGGCTATGACCAGATATATCCGGCAATTGGCTGACAGGGATCTTGCCCTCGACAGAACCATGATTCCTCTTGGGTCATGTACCATGAAATTGAATGCAACCACGGAAATGGCACCGATCTCCCAGCCACAACTAACAAATATTCATCCATATGCTCCAGATGACCAAGTTGGTGGTTACAAAAATTTAATCGAAGATCTATGCCAAAGGCTCTGCCTGATTACCGGCTTTGATGGTTTCTCGGTTCAACCAAATTCTGGAGCCCAAGGTGAATTCGCAGGTTTGATGGCTATTAAAGGTTATCATAAAAGTATTGGTGAAGGGCAAAGAGACATAGTTCTGATTCCTAAATCAGCCCATGGAACAAATGCAGCTTCGGCAGTTCTGGCTGGTTTGAAAGTGATTGAAATTGATACAAACGATGATGGGACCATAGATGTAAACCACATGAAGACCTTGGTGAGTGAAAATGCCAAAAACATTTCCGCAGTCATGGTAACCTATCCATCTACCCATGGTGTTTTCGAAGGTTCGATCACAGAGGTTTGTCAACTAATCCATGAAGTTGGAGGTCAGGTGTACCTAGATGGTGCCAATTTAAACGCCATGGTGGGGATACTCAGACCAGGCGATATCGGTGCTGATGTTTCCCATTTGAATCTTCACAAGACTTTCTGCATTCCACATGGCGGTGGTGGTCCAGGTGTAGGACCAATTGGCGTTAAATCACATTTAATACCTTTCCTCCCGGGTGATCCCTTGGAGGGGGATGATTCTGGGGCTGTTAGTGCAACAAAATATGGCTCAGCCCTGGTATTGGTAATTTCTTGGGCATTTATCAAATTGATGGCGGGTAAAGGATTGGCTCTTGCAACAAAACTAGCTATCCTGAATGCCAATTACCTGACCAAGCGACTTCGTGAGAAGTATGAAATCTGCTATTCCGGTAACGAAGGTCTGGTTGGGCATGAATGTATCGTTGATACACGGGTTTCTATTGAGGGAACCGATTTGGTGATTGATGATATTGCCAAGCGATTGATTGACAATGGTTTTCATCCTCCCACCATGAGTTTTCCAGTGGCAGGGACTTTAATGGTGGAACCAACGGAATCTGAACCGAAGGCAGAATTGGATCGTTTTATTAATGCGATGCTTGCCATTGCCGATGAAATCCAGGCCATAAAAGATGGAACCGTTGATAATGAGAATAACCCCTTGATCAATGCCCCTCATACCTTGGAAGATTTGGTTGGTGAATGGGACAGGCCATATTCACGGGAAGAGGGGTGTTTACCAGTTGGTGCTTTCAGGCCCGATCGTTACTGGGCACCAGTAAATAGGGTCGATAATGTTTTTGGCGACCGGAATCTGGTTTGTACCAGGAATTTCTAAAGAGTTCCGTTTTGTATTTAGTATTTGGGGCCGTAGCTCAGTCGGGAGAGCGTGTCGTTCGCAATGACAAGGTCAGGGGTTCGATTCCCCTCGGCTCCACCATGAAAGCAAGATTGTGAGTTTAATTCGCCCCACAACAATTTTTGTATTTAAGGTTGCTCCCACATGGACAAGGTTGATTGCGTCCAGTTTTTTTTGAATTGACAAATGAGTCATAACCCTTTGGGCGTTCTCTTGGTGATAGAAAATCCACTCGACCCGTAGATGGGATTCGAAATGAAAAACTTGTACGTCCTTGAAATGAACTGATGGCAAGGTCACCAAGACTGATTATATCCATCCCAATCAAAACATCTTGGTTCCCAACTAAATCTGCTTTGGCTGCAATAACACCTCCGACAAAAACATTGTTTGGCAAACCTACCTTCACTAAATAGGTTTCTACTATTGCAGTACCTGTTACGCCATGCATTTTTACCATTCCTGACGGTCTCAGTCCACATTGGGAAATCACTTTTTCTGTAATGACGCTTTTGGTTGCCCCAGTATCCCAAACAGCTTCAAATTCCAAGGCAGATCCAACATCTGCAGCTTGTGCAGAAATTAGAACGTTATTCTTCAGAACGCCTGGCAATCCTTGGTTATAGGAGGTAAAAGCCCTATACGAAGGTTTCTTCACCAAACAACCTAACTCGGGACCTGTATGTATGTAACACACTACTCGGATCAGCCGAACATTTTTGAACTAGAAAACTTCCTAGTTCATGGGTACGGGTTGTTTCTTTTACAGCCTCTTCTTCTGAATTGTAAACACCAATAACTGTTTTATCCTTGATAACAATTACCGTGTCACCGTATTTTTTAGCGAGTGCACCTTGGTGTTCTAAATAGAAGTTAAACTCTTCCCGGAGCAAAATTACTCTCCAAATCTTGGCAAAGAAGTCCTGCAATTGCAGGAAACATGAAATAGGATCGGTAGATCCTACCATATCTATATATGTTAGATTTCAAACTAAACTAGAATTAAATTAATATCTACAAGTTTCAATGTTGGCCGCTTAGGCCTGAAAGCAAATATATTCCAAGATTATTATTCATACTAGCTGAGGAATTTTACCTATGTGCGGACACCAAAAAATTACTGTCAACATTCAGAGGTTCGCTTCTCGTAAATCCTAATTGTATGTTTTAAGCTATTTTATTCATCTCCTAAGCATGTAATTGATAGGAGAAACCCCTTTGTGACCTTAAGGCTCTTAGAAGTCAAGGTACAAATTTGCGGAAAGGTAATCCATTCAAGTGTCCACATAGACCCTGATCTTTCCTGCTCGTGCATTAGAGATTGATACATTCCTGCTGTCAACAAGGGGACATAATGGCCAAGGGTTACCAATAGTTCCGGTTCCACAGGATTAGATTTATGGGGCATGGCTGAAGAAGTACCACCTTCCTTGAATTCAATTTGTCCCATTTGAGCCATCAAAGATAAGTCTTTCCCTATTTTTGCCAAAATACCTACTAGGTTGCTACACCAATCCGAGTATGAACAAAATATGGTCCGGTCGGTTTGCCAGCCATGTTCTGATACTTTCAAACCGAGTTCTTTACCTACCAGTTTTGAGATTATAGAGGCTTTTTCACCCAATTCAGCCTTGTTTCCAACGGGTCCAGCCAATTGGAGTATTCGGCAATTGTTATCCACATAATTCAGACTAGATCTTAATTTTAAAAGTGGCTCTCTCCAGGAGTTGATCCTGTTACCAACCTTAATCATTTTAGCTGGTTGCATACGCGTATAGCCTTGCAAAGGCAATGTTCCGAATTTTTCTTCCAGCCTTTCAAGCAAATCAAGGGTTGCGTCCAATTCAGCAAGGTAAATTTTCGTTAAGTCAGGTAAAATCATGACTAGAGAGGTATCAAGCAAATCCTGGCTGGTTGTCCCTAAATGAAAATCAGATGAAAATAGTGGGCCAATCTTTTTCTTTAGTTGGCGTACATATCCCGGAACAGGTACCCCATCCTTTTGGGTATCACTAATCAAACCCTTTATATCAGGCTTAAAATCAGCAATGGTTGCAATGATGTTATCATGGCTTTGCTTGGGTATTTTCTCAGTCTGGTACAAAGCACTGGTCAAAGCCATTTCAAATTTTTTGAAATTTTCCAACATTCTCTCGGTGGAAAACAAAGCTTCTGTTTCTGGTTCGCCAAGAAGCGATTCCAACAAGCCTTTATTATAGGGATTATGAACCATTTCAAATCGCTTCTAGAGCAATGGCAATGCCCTGGCCAACACCGATACACATAGCTGCCATTGCCTTATTTTTCTTTTGGTGAAGCATTTCGAGGGCTGCGATTCCGGTAATTCTAGCCCCAGACATACCCAAGGGGTGGCCGTACGCTATTGCCCCTCCATTTGGGTTTATCCTGGTATCGTTATCTTCTAGATTCAAGAGCCTCGTAGTAGCCAAGCTTTGACTGGCAAAAGCTTCATTGATTTCAATAATATCAAACTCTTCCAAATTCAGGTGTTTATGCTGGCACAATCTATTTATGGCATGGGCGGGACCAATACCCATTATTCGTGGTTCAACTCCCACAGTTGCTCCACCAACAATCCGGGCAATTGGGTTTAACTTGTATTTGTTTATTGCTCCTTCGGAAGCAAGCAAAAGGGCAGCTGCGCCATCATTAACTCCCGATGAATTTCCAGCAGTAACAGTACCGTCAATACGGAAAGGGGTAGGGAGGGTTGATAATTTCACTAAAGATGTTTGTCTCGGGTGTTCATCCTTATCAATTACAACTGGATCTCCCTTTCTTTGAGGTACTGAAACAGGAATAATCTCTTCGCCAAGATACTCTTTCGTACTGGAATGGAAGGCTTTTTGCTGTGACCAAAGGGCAAATTCATCTTGATCTTGCCGAGAGATGCCAAAATCACTCGCAACGTTTTCGGCTGTTTCCGGCATTGAATCAACACCATAAATCTTTTTCATTGTAGGATTGATAAATCGCCACCCTATAGTTGTATCATAAATTTCAGCCTTTCGGGAAAAAGCCTGCGAAGCTTTCGGTATTACGAAGGGCGCTCGGGACATACTTTCCGTACCCCCAGCTATCACTACATCAGCTTCATTTGCCTTGATTTGCCTGGCCCCGATGAGTATTGCATCCATTCCTGAGCCACATAATCTATTGACTGTACTACCTGGCACAGTGTAGGGGTATCCTGCCAATAAAAGGGCCATTCGTGCTACATTTCGATTATCTTCCCCTGCTTGATTGGCACATCCGATTATGACTTCATCTATTTGAACTGGATCCAGATCAGGGCTTTTTTCGATAATCTGTTGTAGAGTGATTGAACATAGATCATCTGGGCGGATTGAGGACAACGCCCCACCGAACCTTCCGATCGGTGTCCGGTAATAGGAACAGATAAATGCCTCAGCCACTAACCCAGACTTCCTGATTTACTATGAGCTATTTTTGTTCTTTCTTGCAGGTCTCTTAAAATTTCAAGCTCCTGCTTGGTTGGGGGGCTATTTTCTTTCAGGTTTTCTGCATACCTAATTGGCCAACCAACAGTCTCTTGCATTTTTTCCCTTGTGATACCTGGATTCAAGGCCACTACCTGCAACTCTTTTGAAACTGGATCAGGCCTCCATATGGCCATATCAGTTACAAGCAATTGGGGACCTTTAGTTGTAATCCCTTTATCTTTTCTTTCAGAATACCCTTTCCCAAATCCAAAGGATGTAAAGAAATCAATCTTGCTAACAAAACTTCGTGGCGACTGCTTCATTATGATATAAACCTGCTTGGAATGTGATGCAATCTCTGGTGCCCCGCCTCCACCTGGTAATCTGACTTTCGGCCTTTCATAACTTCCAATCACTGTAGTATTTATATTACCAAATCGATCAAGCTGAGCTGCACCTAGAAACCCAACGGTTATCCGTCCACCCTGCAGCCAGTAATTGAACATTTCTACTCCAGATACGGTAGTAAGGGCTGTTTTACAAAGTTCTCCATCCCCGATGGATAAAGGTAAAACCTCGGGAGAAGTTCCTATAGTGCCAGATTCATAGATTAACGTGATATCAGGAGCATTAGTTAATTTGGCCAAGTTACAGGCTGCGGAAGGTGCGCCAATACCGACAAAACACACATCATCATTTTTTAGGAATCTAGCCGCTGAGACAACCATTATTTCATAGGATGTATAATCCATATCAATCTCTCAGATGTTCTACTCGGGACTGAAATACCCCAGGTCCTTGCTCGAGAACATTGGATTGCATCCATTCGGTAAATGTATTTCGGTCACTTGAGATTTTATCCCATTCCAGATAAGCAGCATTATCCCTATCATAGTAACCTTGGGCATAAGAAGGGTGAGCGCCTCCTGGTACAGTTGAAATTGATGTAATGGCCCAAGAAGGGATAATACAAGCATTTGGGTGACCATTTAATTCAGGAACAATTTCCTCAACAGTAACTATAGCTTTTTTAGCGGCCAAGACGGCTTGCTTCTGCACACCGATAATTCCCTCTACCAAAACATTTCCCTTGCGATCAGCCTTTTGAGCATGAATAACAGCAACATCGGGTCTCAGAGCAGGGACTGCAGCCAATGTTTCTCCAGAGAAGGGGCATTCGATGCTTTTAATATTAGGATTGACCTGTTTTAAACCTGCTCCTTGATATCCCCTTAGAATGGCCAAGGGCAAATTCGATGCTCCTGCTTCATAGGAATTGGCCATTGCTGCATGCGAATGCTCTTCAATTGCAATTGGGCAAGGCCAATCGTTTTCCACAGCATCCCTTAAACGCCGCAACAATCCTACACCTGGATTACCTGCATAGGAAAATACCAATTTTTTAACCATACCCATACCGATCATCTGGTCATAGATTACATCTGGCGTCATACGGGCAAGGGTCAGATCCCTTATTCCACTTCGGATTGTCTCGTGGGCAGCCGCATAAGGGATTAAATGGGTAAAGCCTTCAAAGGCTATAAAAGCTCCAGAAAACAAGTTATCAGCAATTGCTTCGGATAGAGGCTTGAATTTTGTCATAAGAAAATTGGCAGGGTTTATACGTCAAAAAAAACAGTTTCATTGTGACCCTGCAGGACAATATCAAATTGATACTTTCCATCCGACAAGGGCTTGGCGATAAGGGTATGTACTCGATTTTGATGTTCAAGGCGATTCAAAATTGGGTCCTTGTCATTTGCCTCAACCTCCTCGGGAAAGTACATTCTGGTATGTAATCCCAAATTGACACCCCGTGCAGCAACCCAAATACTTAGATGGGGGGCTTGGAATTTATCAGTAGCCATATATGGGGTTTTTCCGGGTTTGATCGTTTCAAATTGAAACGCTCCTGTGAGCCTGTCAGTCGGTTGCCGACCCCAGCCTCGAAAATTCTGGTCCGGTTTACCACGTTTTTCTTCAGGACTGCAGAAAAAACCTTGGGCATCTGCTTGCCATACTTCAATAATACCATCCTTGATAGGAGTTCCGGTACCATCATAAATTTTACCCTCGATCGAAATTCTTGTTCCAAGGGTTTTGTCATTAATCATTTGGGAACCCAAATGCTGTCCACCGTACATGGTATCCAAACCGGCTGTCTTGGGCACACATCCAATATGTACATAAGGTCCGGCTGTTTGAGACGGAAGTTCCTGAAGAATCTGCGGAGAATTGACCATCTAATTCCCTTCCAGGCGATTTTCGAAAAGAGTAGACCTTTGGCCTCTTAGAACGATATTAAATTCATAAGCACGAGCATCCATGGGGATGGTGTTGGCCATATCAAGCCGAGCGATTAAAAGGTCAATAGATTCGTTGTCCGGGATTGTATTTACGATTGGACATATCTTAATCAATGGATCACCTTCAAAGTACATCTGGGTTATGAGTCTTTGGGCAAAGCCTGGTCCAAAAAGGGAAAAATGAATATGGGATGGTCGCCAATCGTTTATACCATTCGGCCATGGATAGGGGCCTGGTTTGATCGTCCTGAACTCGTAACTACCTCCTTCACCGGTAATGGTACGGCCACATCCGCCAAAATTGGGATCCAGTGGTCCCAAATATTTGTCATTGGGATGTCGATAACGACCTGCAGAATTGGCTTGCCAAATTTCAATCAATGCACCTTCAATTCCTTTTCCTCTTTCATCAAGAAGTTTCCCATAGACAATTATTCTCTCCCCGATGGGTGATTCTCCTTGTGCTGCGTAGTTAGCAATCAGATCATTATCAGTAGGCCCCAGTTCTTCATGGCCAAATACAGGGCCAGTTAATTCAGATAAGCCGTTACCAATGGAAACGAGGGCCAGTTTTGGAGACCGGACTATACTGCTTTTATAAGCAGGTGCATAAGCAGGAGGGTGAATCTTGAAATTTCGAGGAAAGAAACCTCCTGAAGGAGGAGTGGATTTGGTCAAGGCTACCCCCCTGTTTCCATTTCTTTGAAAGTTTTTTTAGCAATACCATAAGCCGTGTTGGCTGCTGGTACTCCAGCATAAATGGCAACATGAAGAAGGACTTCGGAAACATCCTCCATGGTAGCTCCAGTATTGGCCGTGGCTTTTAAATGCATGGCAAATTCTTTTTCATGTCCAAGGGCTGCCAACAAAGCCAATGTTAACATAGACCTTTCCCGTAGAGTAATATGAGGTCGCGACCAAACTTTTTCCCAGGCAGCACTGGTGATTAACTCCTGGAAAGGAGCATCAAATTCAGTTGTTGATTTGTTGGCCCTATTAACATGGGCATCACCCAAAACTTTTCTTCTGGTTTGGTTACCTAAAGGGTTTTTGGTATTATCTTGTCCCGAACTTAAAGCCAAAACTATTCCACATATTTTTAATTTATCACTATGCCAGTTTCATCATTGGCGTTATTCTAAATAGGTGATTTTTTCCCAATTGGCAATTTTGGTATTGTTCTATTAGTAAAAGAAAAAAATCCGTTGAGAATTTTTGGCGATGAAAGATTTGGACATATCAGAAAATAAATTTGGCCAAAGGGATAGAAGAGGGCATTGGCGACCTTTTGAAAAGGTTAAATACGCCCCACTTTTCATTTGGCCTGTAAGACCTGTCAGGTTGTTTAAGTGGATATTTGGTTTCCCTGGTTATCTTTTTCCTTGGAATTTCATTTATTTCTTAATTAGTTTGGGGGTATGGTTGATCTTAACCCCACCGCTGGAGGCCATGCAAACCTTTGAACCAGGTTGGATCCTTCAGATTGTTTTAAGGAATGCCGGGTTAATGCTTGCCTGGTTTGGAGCATTTCATCTTCACCTGTACGTAAAAAGGCGCCAGGGTAAGGAATTCAAGTATAACCCTTCATGGTTGGAGACGGACGGGTCGTCCTTTTTGTTTCGTAGTCAAATAAAGGATAATTTGACCTGGTGCTTTGCCAGTGGATTACCAATCTGGTCTGGTTATGAAATTCTGACTTTTTGGATGATGGCGAATGGGTTTATTCCACATTTGAGTTTCGGGGAAAACCCTTTACTGTTCATTGGCATGTTGTTTTTGATTCCCATGATCAGAGAGTTTCATTTCTACTGCATTCATCGGATAATTCATTGGCCGCCCCTCTATCGAACAGTCCATAAGGTGCACCATGCGAATTCAAATCCAGGTCCATGGTCCGGACTGTCCATGCATCCGGTCGAACATCTGATTTACTTTTCCAGTATCTTTATTCATTGGATCATACCATCACATCCAATTCATGTACTGAACCAACTGTTTCATGCAGCCTTATCACCTGGACCGGATCATACTGGGTTTGACAAGATCGTAATAGAAGGTAAGGGGGCAATAGATACCCATTGTTTTGCCCATTATCTCCATCACAAATATTTTGAAGTGAATTATTCGGATGGAATATTCCCTTTTGACAAGTGGTTCGGGACCTTTCATGATGGGACGGTTAAAGCAGACAAACAAATGAATGAGCGGCTTAAGATGAAAGCCAGTAAATTGAAGTCCTAATTTTTGCTATTGTTCAAATGGATATGGATTAAACTAATAATTATAATTTATGAAATTGTGCCGGTTCGAATATAATTAAAAAGCATTTGCTTCTAGGAATACCTTTTTGACAGAAATTTTGCACTTGGCAATTGCGGGAATTGGGTTGGTTGGCAGACGTCATGCTGATGCAATTGATAAATTACCAGGGGTTTCTCTTTGTGCCATTGTTGACCCTGAAGAAGCTGGTCACAATTATGCTGACAACCGTAATCTGCCATGCCTGGATACATTGGAAGATTTGTTTGCTGAACAATCCCCAGATGGTGTGATCTTGGCAACCCCAACAAAGTTGCATGTTGAGCAGGGACTCGTTTGTGTAAAGTATGGCTGTCCTGTTTTAGTTGAAAAGCCATTGGGTAATACTTCCCATGATTCTGCCAAACTGGTTTCAGCAGCAGAGGAAGCCGGAGTAGTTTTGCTGGTAGGACATCATCGGAGATATAATCCACTTATCCGCAAAGCACGGGATGTAATTGCTGCGAGGGACATTGGAAGAGTACGTGCCGTACACGTCAATACCTGGTTTTACAAACCAGACTACTATTTTGATGATGCTCCGTGGCGTAAAAGAAATGGGGCAGGACCAATCTCGGTGAATCTTGTACATGATATTGACCTGATTCGTTATCTCTGTGGGGAAGTGGAAACAGTACAAGGGCAATCAACACCTTCAGCACGTGGGTATGAAAATGAAGATGTTGCTGCTGCGGTTTTGAAATTACGGAATGGGGCCATTGGAACGATTACTCTCTCTGACAGTATAGTAGCCCCCTGGAGCTGGGAACTGACTTCGCGTGAATATCCCATATATCCGCCAACAGGTGAGAGCAGTATATTTATTGGTGGATCCCACGGTTCGCTATCCTTGCCAGATTTACGACTCTGGACCCATAAGGATGGTTTGCGAGACTGGTGGACTCCCATCTCGGCCACTACTTTGACCCGGGAAGCATCTGACCCACTGGTTAACCAAATGGCACATTTCGCCGACGTGATTATGGGAACTGCTGCCCCGCTGGTTTCTGGAAAAGAGGGTTTGCAAACATTAATGGTAATCGAGGCCATACAGACAGCCTGTATCACTGGACAGGTCGTGCCGGTAGACGAAATCTGAGCCTATTTCAAGGACAAGCCCCACAAGTATTTCAAATCAAAATTGCGGCAATTTTTCCTACTAACCAGCGGGTGTAGGCCTGTCTTCTTTCATATTCTTCAGCATGAGTTTTCAACCCTTTACAAAATACCCACTCTCGGACGTAGCAAATTCAAAACAAGTCAGTTGGTACTAATATAAATCAAAATTATATTCCATAAAAATTGGCACTGTCGTCAGAATCAATGAATACCTAAGCTGAGAGTGAACGTCTTTTCAAATATAAGACAACCAAATAAGTGGTTACACATATAACTGCCATACCCATTGCAAAAAGGATATAAGCCAATAAAATTGGTGATATCAAACTCAATCCTTCCAATTCAGTTGGTATCAATTCCAATAGGGGTAAATTCCCTGTCAGTATTGTGACTCCTACCGTCGATGAAAATATCAAAATTCCAACCAGAGAGGTTATTCCTATGCCAATACGGGTTATACGATTACGCCGGCCAGCAGAAAGACTACGTCTGAGTGCGACCAACAGCCGACTTAAATCAGTATGAACATAGAGTAATGAAGGAACCAAAAGCAAGACCAGAAAGAAACCAAAACCCAAGCCATAGGTCAAGGTAATTACCGTTGGCTTAAGGAAACTGGCTTGTTGTGATGTCTCATACAATAGTGGCAAAAGCCCTAGTATCGTTGTTAGGGTTGTCAGCATAACTGGTCGTAAACGGTCACAGGTAGCATCAACAATAGATCTATACATGCTACGGGTACGTGAATATAAATTGATGGTAGAAATCAGAACGATTGAGTCATTGATTATGATGCCACTCATGCCAACCAGACCAATGACTGAAAACATCGATAATGGTATATTCCAAAGATAATGCCCCCATACTGCCCCAATCAATCCGAAGGGAATGGTAAAAATAACGATAAGAGGTTTGGTCCAGCTGGATAATACCCACACCAGCGTGATAAATATCCCGAGGATAACCAGGGAAAATCCAAGCCTGGCATCATTAAGAAATTCCTGTTCCTGTTCGGCCAGACCGGAAAGGACATGGGAGACACCAAAATCGCGTTCCAATTGGGGTAAAATTTCGGTCTTGAGAGCGCTTACCACTTCAGTTGCCCGGGCAGGATCATCTTCTGAAATATCGCCAGTAACCGAAACCACCCGTACCCCATTATCCCGGCGAATTGTTGAAAACCCAATCTTCGTGGAAATCTGAACAATATCTGCCAATAGGATGTAGGTGTTATCTGGGGACCTGATCAAAGTACCTTCCAGGAAATCTGCGGTCATTTCGTCTTCTGGCAACTGGACAATAATTTCCCCAGACCTGGTGCCAACTGGAAAAGTAGCTGCAGAAACGCCGCTCAATCGGTCGCGCAATATCCTTGCAAGCCCATCGATTGTGAACCCGAGTGCCTCCCCCTGGGCTGTCAGGGTCAGGATCAGTTCTTCCTTATCGAAGGCTAAATCGTCTTCGACGGCTGATACCTCAGTAAAGGAACTCACTTCTGATTTCAATTTCTCGGCGGCATCTTTCAAAACAAAAATATTGTTACCAAACAATTTGACATCCAGGGCATCTCCACCTGGTCCACGCCTGCCACCTCTAAATGCCAAAGTTTCAAGTAGGGGATGTTTCCTGACCTCATCTTGAAGTTCAGCGACAAAGGCAAAAGATGAATAAGGCCGCAAGTCCGCATCAATCAATTCGATGGCAATAGAGCCAAGCTGATCACTATCCTTGGTATCCGCACTAAATAACCCTCGGCCGGTTGTACCACCTACCTCTGCAATCGCAAATGTAATAGGATTTTGACCGTGTTCTTCCTCATATTTCAGACCAACAGCTTCGGCTGCACGTTGCAACTCTTTCATCATTTCCAGCGAATCGGATCTGGTTGCTCCTGGAGCCATGGCGAAATTGCCATTGACTGAACCTAGTTCCGGGGCATTGAAAAATCGCCATTTGACTTTGCCATCTAGAATAAAAGTAAGTTGCCAGGTCAAAAGTAGGATAGCTGCGGTTATAATCACGTACCGGCTTAGAATAATCGCCTTGATGCATGGCCTGAAAATCACCCGTTGAAACCATAGAAACCCGCGATCAACCAATCGACTTGGAAAATCATACCATTTGTTCTGTTGTGAATTGGCAAGGGCATTTTTCATGTGATGAGGAAGCACAAGGAAGCATTCCAGCAAAGAAGCTGCCAACACTACTATAACTGTAAAGGGCAAATCAATCAGCAAAGATCCGAACCTGCCTCCTATGACCGTAATGCCAAAAAAGGCAATAATTGTTGTAATGCTGGCTGCAAAAATTGGTGCTGCCATCAGTGTTGCGGCATTTTCTGCTGCATTTAGAGGTGATTCACCTAATCGCCTGAACCTGAAATCGGCATGTTCCCCAACAACGATAGCATCATCTACAATCAGACCGAGGGTAATGATCAAGGCAAACATTGAAATCATGTTCAGGGTAAAACCAAATACATACATCAGTGCAATCGTTGCAAACATTGCCGTCGGAATGCCAGCTGCAACCCAAAACGCCGTCCGGGCATTCAGGAAGAGGAAAAGCGCGCCAACCACAAGAGCAAGACCCAGCAACCCATTTTTGTAAAGGAGATTTAACCTGTTGGTAATTGCTTCAGCCCTTGTTCGGATAAGATCAATCTCTACACCCTGGGGGAGGGTCATTTGTAATTCTTCAGCAATGTCCTCTACTTTCCGCTGAAGTTCGATTGCATCACCACCACCTGAACGCTCAACGCTGATTGAAATTGCCGGATTATCTCCTACAAAATAGGCTCTTCTACGATCAATACCTTCAATTGTGACCCGAGCAAGGTCACCAACCAGTAATTTTGAGCCGTCTGGATACGTTCGGACAAATATCTGGGTTATTTCCTCAGGGGTACGCTTTTCGATCCCAGTTCGAACACGAGCAGTTCCTCCTACCTCGCCAGTTGGATTGGTATTGGCTTCCTCACCAATGGCCGAAGCGATTTCATTAAGGGTAACATTATGTCTTATTAGACCAACTTCAGGAACAGTGACAATTGTCCGGGGAGCTTCAATACCCCTTATATTTACCTTTGATACACCACCTTCGAATAGTTTGAAAACAAATTCATCCGACAACCGACTCAACAGGTCAACGGAGACAGGACCGTGGATTATGACATCAGTAACCCGATCTCGCCAACTCCGGCGGACGACTGTTGGAGTTTCAGCCTCTTCTGGTAGGTCATTAACATTACCCAAAGCACTTTCGATTTCGTCAACGGCACGATCTATATCCCAATCAGGTTCGAATTCAAGGACTATGTTGGCCTGACCTTCCCGGGAGGTGGCCAGAGTTCCTGTTACCCCTTCCACTTCCTGCAAGACTGGAACCATTCGCTGAACAATAGAGGCATCTATATCTTCGGCACCAGCGGAATCCCATCGAACTGAGACCGAAACACGATCAAAGACCACATCTGGAAAAAATTGAGCCCGCATCTGAGGGAATGCTACAACCCCACTTAAGATCATGATTAGTAATAGGAGATTGGCAGCTGTCTTATGACGAGTAAAATACATCAATATAGATGCAATCAATCCCTTACCTGTATCACCAAGCACCTTAGCCACCTCGTCTTAATCTATCCAACAGATCCTTGGGAACTTCTTCCTGTTGGAGTTGCCGCAATATCCTTTGCTTTACTTCAGCCGGTATAAACTGATTGGCTTCGACCCTTTGAACCAGATTGTTCCTTTCTTCATTGGAAAGTGCAATCATGGTAGGTTCTTCAAAAACCGGTTCTTCAGTATCACTGGTGGCCATCCTTGCTTGTACCCTTATACCCTCGCCCAAAGCTGGTGACCTTTCGGCAACAATAGACCGTCCATTTAAGTGTCGACTGCCAACGATCAGGTCATTTCCCTGCTTGCGTAATATCCTGACCTCCAAGGATTCAAGCCTGTTCTGGTCATTAACGGCAAGTACTTCAGATGCTGAATTTACCGCTGTAGCAGGTAACACATAGATACCTCTCATTTCCGGTTCACGAATGGCAACAGTTACGAAATCTCCCGGTCTCAAAACGGTTTTTCCATTTTCGGTAATTCGTGCAAACAAAAGCCGTCCAGTCTGACCCTCACCAACTGCAGGGCTTTCGCGTGTTATTATTCCTGCTGTTGAAAGGGACTGGCTTCCCAAGGCAAGAACTATGTCAACTTCAGCAGAAACCAATTTGCCATTTTCATCCAGTAAGTGTGAATATTGCTGGTTTGGTACCCTAAAAGAAACTTCCAGAGCATCCGGGTCGATTAACCTGGCAAGACGCTCATTGGGTGTAACCAATCCACCTTCTATGGCAGTAACATCCGTGAATATACCATCAAATTCGGCATACAAACTGGTTTGGGAAAGTTTGCGTTCTGCTTCGGATACACTGATTTTTCTACGATCAAGTGCCGTAATCGCCTGTTCTAGTCTTGTTTCTGCTTGAGCAACTGCCCTTTGTTTTGTCAGAACTGATTGCAGTGCATTTGAAAGGGAGATTTCGGCATTATCAAGATCACTGCTTGTGCCGACACCTCTATCCAACAGGGTAACACTACGATCATAAGCCCGTTTTCGCAAATTTACCTGCTGTTCGGTTACCTCCAGGTCGTTCTTGGCAAGTTCAAGCAACCTTTCGGCATCAGATAATTCAACCATGGCATCATTCATGTCTGCTATGGCCAGTTCCAAAGCTGTTTGGGCATCCGAAGGATCGATTTCCAATATCAGGTCACCTTCAGAAACTTTGCCACCCTCAACAAAATTCTGTGATAATTCAACGATAGTGCCACCAATGGGAGCTCTTATCTCCAATGTATGGGTACTGACTACCTCACCAAAGGCACTTATCAACGGTTGGATATTTGTCTGCTCCGCTACCAGGATGGCGGCAGAATAAGCCCTTTCCCGTTGTGGTCTTTCAGGTTGTGATCTTGACAATCGGTCCTGAATTGATGTGTAGAGCATATCGCCAGCTACAGCAAGCAATCCCAAGCTGGTGCCAAGTAAAAACAACCCCAGCAAACTGCGTTTCAGAAAGCGCATATCATCCAGTCTTATGCTTATGGTTAAGCAATGAATATCGACTAGCAACGAGCATGAATTTCGTGCTCATTGATAGCATTCAGTCTAAAGGTCAAAATTTTTGGTCCAATATAACTTTCGCATACCTTAAACGAAAGATAAGAACAATTCCGTTGTTTTGTACTCTATAGTAATTGTTGGAATTTCGCAGGGGTCTAATCTTCGTATGTCATACACGCTAACTTAAATACTTAGGGAAATTAGCTCTGAATGTAATCATAGTTTCAATAATTTGTTTCTCGTTTAAAGCGAAGAGTAGTAATAGCTTTCGAATCTTGGTTACTTTACTAGTCAATCTTAGACCCACCACAAGATAGAGGTTTAAATCTTCTACGGTATGAAGAATATTGTAAGTTCATTTGAAACCACCATTTATCATAAGCAAATAGTTTTGTTATCTTCACCGAACCACGCAAAATTAATTGTAACCTCAAACCAATCGAACAGATGAAAATTGAAAAGAAGTAGTTTGATGTTGCAATCGTATTTATTTTCCTGCTAGAATAACCTAAGTGCCTAAATGACCTACGATGCCCGC
This sequence comes from Paracoccaceae bacterium, assembly GCA_963668325.1. Taxonomy (GTDB): domain Bacteria; phylum Pseudomonadota; class Alphaproteobacteria; order Rhodobacterales; family Rhodobacteraceae; genus MPNP01. The sequence goes on along the minus strand of OY764222.1, from coordinate 2,513,144 downwards.
CAAATAGCAAACTGGTTTATTGTAAATGCCGGTAAAGAAAACCAGAAACTTACAATAATGGCCATTCTCAAACTGATCTATATTTCTCATGGTTGGTATTTAGCTTTGTATAACCAACCATTATTTTATAATCGGATCGAAGCTTGGAAATTTGGCCCTGTGGTACCAGATGTTTATTTGGGATTCAGGAACCAAGGAATGCAGATAGATAAACCCTTGCAAATTGAATCAGACAAGATTGGGACAGCTGAGGAAAAGTTCCTTACAGAAATTTACGAAATTTATGGAGATTTGAATCCTTACCATCTTTCGAAGCTTACTCATGTCCCCGGAGGTCCATGGGAAATTACCATGAGAATTGGTGGTTTATTTTCTGAAATACCAAATGACCTTATCAAGCAGCATTATGTGATCAAAAAGCAAAAAGCGGACCAAGATCTTGAATGAGGGAATACCGCAAATTGATAGGTTGAATTCCATCAATGAGGGTTTCAGTCTATTAGAATACAAGCATCTAGAAATAGACCTGAAAGCCAAGAAAAATCTAAATGATGACTCAAAACAAAGATATGTTTTGCGTTGGTGGGCAGTAATATTGGCATCAGTTCTAATTCTCTTCATGTTTTATTTGTTTATTGAGAGCCATGTGCAGCTGAAATACTCGGAAATGAATGGCCCAATCTCCTATTATTTAGTGACCTTCGTTACTCCAATTGTATCGCTTAATATACTGTTAATAGTATTTATGACCTCTGTTTTCCGTGGTATTAGCCCAAAGGATAAAGCTTTTCTACTTGGTGGTATGGAAAAGGTCATAAAAGGCTCATCAGGGTCTATCCAGTAGCCATTCATTTTCCTCGGATAAGTAATTTACTTTATAACCTTTAAGTGTGTACCTTAATTCAAATGCCGTGCAGTTTGTTACATTTTACCGAAAATTTTCCTTCAGAATTTTCTGGCTTCTTAGGACATTAGCCGAAATTCCGTCCCAATTTCCATGATTGATAGAATCAGTAGGAGATATCCATGAACCCCCTACACATACTACATTGCCCAAACTCAGGTATTGGATAAAATTCTTTTCATTAACACCTCCGGTAGGACAAAACCTCAATTGGGGTAGGGGACCCATTATTGATTTTAGGTAAGGGATGCCGCCAGAAGGCTCGGCCGGAAAAAACTTCAACAGAGTTATGCCTTTGTCAGCCAACCCTATCATTTCAGAAGCTGTAACTGCACCTGGAAGGTAGGGAAAATCCATTTCGATACAGGCATCCACCAATTCAGGTGTTGAACCAGGTGAAACCCCAAATTGAGCTCCTGCCTGCTTGGCTTTGACCGCATCAGCTACGGTGACTATACTACCTGCTCCAACTATACAGGATGTATTATCAGCTATCTCCCGAATGGCTTCCAAAGCATTGGGAGTTCTCATAACCACCTCGATTACCGAAATACCAGCATTGATCAAGGTTTTGGCCAAAGGAACCGCCTGTCTGGTATCATCTATCTGGATAATCGGAATAATCTTTGACTTGGCCGTCAGGCTTATCATTTGTGAACTGATGGAATGAGTTTTTAACATAATAAGAACCTAAACTATTACGGATGCACCGGCTGAGGCCGAGCCGATATTCTGACGAAAACTTGTGAACAATTCCCGTCCCAGGCCTTCACCCTGAAGAGCAGTATGGCGTACGTCCGGCCTGGCCGTGAAGCCTTCGGTAAGGACATCCATTGTACCTGCAACCGCATCCAGGCGGATTAAGTCACCATCAATTATTTTCCCGATGGGTCCCTCTGCCAAGGCTTCGGGCGAAGTATGAATTACCGCAGGAACCTTGCCTGAGGCTCCAGACATTCTGCCATCTGTCAGTAAGGCAATTTTCAGCCCTCGACCAAGGAGGACTGATAGCAATGGAGTTAGGGAATGAAGTTCGGGCATACCATTTGATTTTGGTCCCTGCATTCTGACAACAATTATTGAATCCTCGTTAAACATGCCGTCCTTGAAGGCTTGCTTGACATCTTCCTGATTCGAAAACACTTTGGCTGGAGCTTCAATCAGGTGTAGCTTAGGGTCAACTGCTGAAATTTTCATAATACCCTCACCCAAATTGCCCTTCAGATATTTCAATCCACCAGTTGGGCTGAAGGGTTTTTGCATGGATGTCAGGATTTTTTCATTCAATGAGGTTTTTATTCCTTGTTTCCAGGTAACTTCACCATCTTTAAGAACCGGCTCGGACGTATAACTACTTAAGTTATTACCGCTTACAGTCAGGACATCATTATGAAGCAAACCTTCTTCTAGAAGGTCGCCAATAATATAGCTTAGACCGCCAGCTGCATGGAACTGATTCACATCTGCCAATCCATTAGGATAAACTCTGGCCATTAAAGGAACTATTTCTGAGATTTTGTCAAAATCCTCAATAGTCAGGACAATTCCTGCTGCTTTGGCCATGGCAATCAAATGAATAACCAGATTGGTAGAACCTCCGGTTGCCATCAAACCTACCATTCCATTCACAAAAGCCTTTTCATTCAGGATATGACCTACAGGGGTAAATTCATTACCAATTGAGGTCAGGGACAAGACCCTTTTTGTCCCCTCTTCAGTCAATGCCTTTCGCAAGGGAGTGTCAGGATTTACAAAGGAAGAACCAGGCAAATGCAAGCCCATGAATTCCATCAACATCTGGTTGGAATTTGCTGTACCATAAAACGTACAGGTTCCCGGTCCATGGTAAGCTTGCATTTCCGACTTGAGGAGGTCCTCCCGGCTTATTTCCCCCTTGGAGTATTTTTGTCTGGTAATTGCTTTCTCATCATTTGACAAACCGGAAGTCATGGGACCGGCTGGTAAAAATATACTGGGTAAATGACCGAAGGTGGCTGCTGCGATGACCAAGCCAGGAACAATTTTATCGCAAACCCCAAGATAGGCTATCGCATCAAAGGTATTATGCGACAGGGCTACTGCTGTGGAGAGAGCAATCACATCTCTCGAAAAAAGTGACAACTCCATTCCAGGTTGTCCTTGGGTTACACCATCACACATGGCCGGAACTCCACCCGCCACTTGGGCAGTTGCTCCAACACTATATGCAGCTCGTTTGATCAAATCAGGATATTCAGCAAATGGCTGGTGGGCAGAAAGCATGTCATTGTAGGCAGTAATGATACCCAGATTTGGGGTTCGGCCTTCGGCCAGGACCGTTTTTGCCTCGCCCATGGCTGCATAGGCGTGAGCTTGATTGCCGCAGGATAAATGGGCCCTGTTTGGCTTGTTCTCCACCATTCGATTTATTTTCGAAAGGTAGGCACATCTTGATTCATTGCTCCTGGAAGTAATTTCTTCAGTTATTTGAGCAAGGTTTGAATGCAATTTCATGTTTCTATTGCCTTATCGTCTAAGTTTATTTGCTTAATTGGATTACAGGGGTTGATGCGGCTAGACCATTCGCAAGCCACCATCCAAGCGGATATTTTCTCCATTGATATAGGGACATTCTATCAGAAAGTTGACCAGTTGGGCGAATTCTTCTGGTCGGCCTAATCTCTTGGGAAAGAGAACACTCTCGGCAAGTTGCGCTCTGATATCTTCTTTGACTGTCTTGAGCATTGGCGTATCAAATACTCCAGGGCAAATGGCAACAACTCGAATACCAAATCTTCCCAAATCCCTTGCCAATGGGAGAGTCATGCCGGCAACGCCAGCCTTGGATGAAGCATAAGCTACCTGTCCTCTTTGTCCATCGGTCGAAGCTATTGAAGAGGTGTTGATAATAACTCCACGCTCGCCATCGGAATTTGGTTTGTTGGTAGCCATTTGGGTCGAGACCAGGCGGATAACATTAAACATCCCAGCTAAATTTACCTCAATGGTTGATTTATAGACCTCAATATCATGTGGACCATTTTTACCAAGCGTCATCGCTGCCGGAGCAATACCTGCACAATTTACACAGATTTCAATGTTTCCTACCTTTTGCTGGATACCCTTCAATACATCTTTGACCTGATCAGTTGAAGTGACATCCATGGGAGCAAAAAAGGCATCAACTTCTTTGGCTACTAGTTTGGCTTCATCAGAGGATAAATCTGCCAGGATGGGTTTGGCACCTTTTTTCAAAAGTGAAATGACCGTTGCCTTTCCCAGACCCGAAGCACCTCCAGTAACTAGAGCTACTGCTCCCTTTATGTTCATTTTTGTACCAAATTAATATTAATCAAAAGTGGTTAGATTACCCGTGCGAAGAGGGAAGGGTAGGCATTTCATTTTTCATCTTATTGCCTAACTCCTTAGCAACGTCATAGACCATCATGACATCTTCCCTCTTGGTTAAATAGGTACCACAAGTGAATCTTATAGTGGTTTTGCCATCAATTTTAGTCTGGGTAAGATAAATCCTGCCATCTTCATTAATTCGCTCAAACAGCTTGTCAGTAATTTCCTCAGAATCAAATCCCTCGGGTTTAAAGCGGAAGCCAAACAAAGCCAGGGGAGAACTGAAAATAACCTCAAATTCAGGGTCAGAACAGAATTTCTTTTCCACTTCCTTTGTCCATTTCACATGGTTTCGGATTAAATCACGTAACCCGGAAAGACCATGGGCTCTTAAGGTAAACCACACTTTCAAGGCACGGAATCTCCTGCCGAGGGTAATGGCCAATTCACTCAGGTTGGAAATCTCATCTTCTCCCTTGGTTCTTAGATAGTCGGGTCTAAGACCAACTGTTTTGGATTGAAGTAAAGGGTCGGCCAGAAAATGGATGGAACATTCCAGTTGCATGCCAAGCCATTTATGGGGATTTACCACAATCGAATCAGCCCCTTCTACACCTTTCCAGAGATATCTGAATTCAGGACAAATCATTGCCGATCCAGCCCAGGCAGCATCAACATGGGTGTAGAGGTCAAATTCCTTGGCTATTTGAATTGGCTCGACAAGATGGTCAATGGCACCAGTGGCTGTACCACCTACACAGAGGACAAGCCCAGCAGGCAGGTAACCCGCATCCAAATCTTCCAAAATCATTTCGCGGAGGTTTACCGGATCAATTGATCTGTTTGGCAAGGTTCGGGGAAATCGAAGATTATTGAAACCAATCCCCGAAAGTTTTACGGCTTTTTCGATGGAAGAATGGTTTTCACTAGACGCATAGATACGTAACTGCGGAGCATGTTTTAACCCCTTATTCAGCCCCTCCCAATTTAGGGCCTTTTCCCGCATGGTCAGGACAGCGGCCAATGTCGCCGAAGAGGCTGTATCCTGAATTAAACCGGTAAACCTTGCCGGCAAATCAAAAGACTTGACCAACCATTGGATCATTCTTTCTTCAAGCTCCGTAGCAGCAGGCGATGTTTGCCAAAGCATGCAATTCGTGGCCATGTAATTTACCAGTTGTTCAGCAATGATAGATGCTGGGGAAGCATTGGAAACAAAGTAGGCAAAGAACCGAGGGTGCTGCCAATGGGTCATTCCCTTGGGAATGATCTCTTTGAAATCCTGAAATATGACCTCCATTTCCTCAGGGTGTTCGGGGGGATTTACTGGTAATAGTGAGGCAATATCACCTGGCTTGACTTGCGAACGAACTGGCCGCTCAGCCAGTTTGGCATAATATTCTTCGGCCCATCGGGAAGTTTCGCCTGACCATTTTGGTAAATCTGAATACTTCATATTTCGGTTTCAATCTAATCTGCGTTTTGAACTTCTCAGTTAAGTAATAAAGTAGTCAAATACTTTGATTAAAAGGATTTTTATTTTGGTGGGTACCTACTAAGCACTACCAATCAATTTAGTTATTGGCATACCCAATACTTATCTACACAAAAAGCTATTTCTTCAGCAAAGGTAAAATTACCGAGGAAAAATCCTTATCGCCATTACCCTCATCAAAAAATCTCTTGTAATAGTCTGTTGCCTTGGCTCCCATTTCTGTTTCAAACTCGACAGAAGTAGCAGCCTTTTGCGAAAGTAGAAGATCCTTCAACATTAACGCAACAGAAAAACCTGGCTTGTAATCATTATCAGCTGGAGATTTAGGCCCAATTCCCGGGAGAGGGCAGTAGACATTATTGGCCCAGCTAAATCCTGATGATTGGGAAACGACATTTTGTAAAATTTCCAGATCCAGATTTAATTTTTGGGCCAAAACATAGGCTTCGCATGTAGCAATCATGGTTGAACCCAAAATCATATTGTTACATATTTTAGCTGTCTGCCCTGTCCCTGAAGGACCACAATGGATAATTTTACCACCCATGATTTCCAACAGGGGTTTGATCCTCTTAAATGAGTTAGTTTCGCCACCAACCATGAAAGTTAATGTTCCGGCTTCGGCCCCAAGGCTGCCTCCAGATACTGGTGCGTCAATAAATTCCAACCCCTTTTGTGTTGCAATCTTTGACACCTGAATTGCTGTATCAACTTCGACTGTCGAGCAATCAGCAAATAATGTCCCTACATTCATGGCCGGAATGATATCATTTGCCACTTCATTTAGTATGGCTCCGCTTGGAAGCATGGTAATGACGATATCCTTGTCAACTGACGCTTCAACAGCAGAGGAGCAAGGAATTACTCTATCAGGATAATTTCCGGTAACATCAAAACCATATACCCTTTCACCTGCGGCGATGAGATTCTGTGCCATGGGGTAGCCCATGTTTCCCAAACCAATAAAACCGATTTTCACTGTATTCCTTTCCAATCTAGGGATTGATCCTTTAAGGGTTCAAACATGAACTCCACTTCTTTACTACTTACCTCGCCAAGAGAATTGTGCTTCCATCTGGGTTTGAAATCCTTGTCAATAACTTGGGCGCGAATACCTTCAATGAAATCACTATACCTGGCAGATCTGTAGGTAAACCTGAATTCCAGGTCCAAGGCTTCTTCAATTGATTTCGAATTCCTCTGGGTTCTAATCAGGTTCAGTGCACAAGCCAAGGAAAGAGGAGAATTTCTATATAACTTTTTTAAGACTTCCTTGCTCCAGTCCGAATCCAATCCCAGTAGAGTGTTTTCTATTTTTCCAATAGTTTCTTTACTGAAAACCCGATCAATCGAATCTCGCTTGGCCAAAAGCTGAACGTTTGGTTCAGGGGATGAAATATAGCCCTTTATGGATGCTATTTTTCCTGTCGAAAAAAGGTTTTCCTTGACCTCAGTCCAAAGATTCTCAGGTATGAAATGGTCAGCAAAACCTACCAGAATTGCATCGGAAGGCTCCATCCTTGTGCCAGTCAAGCCAAAGAATTCTCCCAGATGACCAGGGGCATTTGCCAAAATGTATGAACCACCAACATCCGGAACCAATCCGATGGTGCACTCCGGCATGGCAATTCTACTGGATTCACCAACGATACGATATTTTCCATGACACCCGATCCCTACGCCTCCTCCCATGGTAAAACCGTTCAAAAAGCTGGCAATTGGCTTGGGATAATTGAAGATTTTGGCGTTTAGACGATATTCATCCCGCCAGAATGTATGTCCATAATCTAAATCACCAACCTTGCCCCTTTTGTACATTTCAGTGATATCACCACCTGCACAAAAGGCCTTCTCCCCAACCGCGTCAATAACGATGACCCTAATATTTTTATCTAGTACCCATAGGTCCAGGAATTTTTCAATCTTGATGCACATTTCGTGCGTTAAGGCATTTAGAGCCTTGGGACGATTTAAGGTAATCCAACCTACATGTCCCTTTTCTTTAGCTAAGAGGTCGTCCACCCAGTTTACTCTTTTTTCAACTCGCGAAAGATAACCTTTCTCATTATCTCGTTGGTGCCTTCTAGAATTTGATGAACCCGGAGATCCCGAACTGTTTTTTCGATCCCATATTCAGCCAGATAACCGTACCCGCCATGGAGTTGAAGACATTCATTGGCAACCTTCCAGCAAACATCAGTTACGTACCGTTTAGCCATGGCACAGAATTTGGTTTTATCGGCATGACCTTCATCCATTTTCCACGCTGCAAAGCGTAGAAAATTTCTGGCAACCTGAAGGTCTGTTTCCATATCAGCAACGCGGAATTGCAGGGCCTGAAACTCGTCCAGTCTTTTGCCAAAGGCCTTTCGCTCATTCATGTAAGCAAGGGTTTGATTAAATGCCTGCTGAGCACCACCAAGTGAACAGGCGGCTATATTCAACCTTCCCCCATCAAGACCAGCCATGGCATAGTTAAATCCCTTGCCAGGCTCGCCCAAAAGATTTTCCAACGGCACACGGCAATTGTCCATTTGAACCTGTCTGGTGGGTTGGGCACGCCATCCCATTTTGTCTTCCAACCCTCCAAAGGACAACCCTGGGGAATTGTCATCAACAATAATGGCTGAAATATCTTCCTGCTTTGTCCTGCACATAATAATGTAGGAATCGGAATAACCACCCCCAGAGATAAAGGATTTGGTACCGGTTAATTCCCAACAGTCATTTAATTTGACAGCCTTGGTTGCTAGCGCAGCAGCATCTGATCCCGAGCCAGGTTCGGTCAAACAGTAGGATACAATGCATGACATTTCGTTGGTTTTCTCGAGATATTTCTCTTTCAGCTCATTGCTGCCAAAGGTATCAATCATCCAGCCACACATATTGTGAATTGAAAGAAATGCTGCCACTGATGGGCATGCCATTGACAGGGCTTCAAATATCAGTACGGAGTCCAAACGCTTAAGTGAAGATCCACCGTAATCAATACTGGTGTTAATTCCACCGAGGCCATATTCCCCCAGGGTTCGCCACAGGTCCTTTGGGATGGTGCCCTGATTCTCCCATGACCTGGCATGGGTAGAGATATGTTTCCGTCCCAAACCAAGAGCCATTTGATAAACAGCTTCTTGCTCCTCGCTTAAATTGAAATCCATATTACAAAATGCCAATCATTACCAATTCCTTGCTAGGATAACAGAAATGCAAAAGCCCTATAACCGGTTGTTGATAACCTTAGTTTATTGTGGGGAAGTTAAGTATTGCTCCTTCCTTAATTCCACTAGGCCATCGCGAAGTTACCGTTTTGGTTCTGGTATAGAACCTAAAAGCATCTGGACCATGTTGGTTCAAATCCCCAAATCCAGATTTTTTCCAGCCACCGAATGTATGGTAGGCCAGTGGTACAGGAATAGGTACGTTTATACCAACCATCCCAATATTAACTTTATTGGCGAAATCACGAGCTGTATCACCATCCCTGGTAAAGATAGACGTACCGTTTCCATAAGGATTCTGTTTGGTTAAATTCAAGGCTTCCTCATAGGTCTGTGCCCTGACAGTCGATAATACAGGTCCAAAAATTTCCTGCTTATAGATGTCCATTTCAGGTGTGACCTTATCAAATAAATGAGGTCCTACAAAAAAGCCGTTCTCGTATCCCTGAAGTTGAAAATCCCTTCCATCAATAACGAGTTCGGCCCCCTGGTCAATACCTGATTGGACTAGCCCCAGAACCCTTTGTTGAGCATCCTTGGTAACCAAAGGCCCAAAATCCATATCCTTACCTGCCGTGTACGGTCCTACTTTCAAGGTGTCTATTTTGGGAATCAATTTTTCAATGAGCTTATCTGCGGTACTTTCACCAACTGGCACTGCTACCGAAATAGCCATACACCGTTCACCAGCCGCACCATAACCAGACCCTACGAGAGCATCAGTAGCTTGATCCAGGTCAGCATCCGGCATGACAATCATGTGGTTCTTTGCACCACCAAAGCATTGGACCCTTTTGCCTGATTTGCTGGCATTGGTATAAATATATTCTGCTATCGGAGTAGAGCCGACAAATCCGACTGCCTGGATATCAGGATGGTCGAGGATCGCATCTACAGCTGTCTTATCACCATTGACGACTTGCAGTACCCCTTCTGGAAGCCCTGCTTCAAGCATTAACTCGGCCAGCATTAGTGGGACAGAAGGGTCTCTTTCAGATGGCTTCAATATAAATGCATTCCCACAGGCAAGTGCAGGAGCAAATTTCCACATGGGAATCATGGCAGGGAAATTAAAAGGGGTTATTCCTGCGACAACCCCCAAAGGTTGTCTCATTGAATACATATCAATACCACTTCCGGCACTATCAGTATACTCCCCTTTTAGAAGATGCGGGGCCCCGATACAAAATTCTACGACTTCCAGGCCTCGTTGAATATCTCCACGGGCATCCGGAATGGTTTTACCATGTTCACGGGAAAGTGCTTCGGCCAACGGTTCCATGTTTTTATGGAGCAATCGTACAAACTCCATTAAAACTCTTCCCCTTTTCTGGGGGTTGGTCGATGACCATAATTCTTGGGCTTTGACAGCACCTTGTACAGCCGTGTCCATTTCCTCTATAGATGCAAATGGTACTTTAGCCTGTATTTCTCCTGTAGCCGGGTTATACACATCGCCAAAGCAACCAGATTGGCCTTTAACTTTCTTGCCGTTGATAAAGTGGTAAAGTTCTTTCATTAGAAACCTCTTTTGATGTTTGATATGCGGGTATGGTAAATGGTTATATAAGAACCAATTTTACTGAAATAATATTGAAATGCCACAAAATCAAAGGCAGAGTAGTTAGCCTTTAGTGTTATAACTCTAAAATGTTGACTTAATTATATCAAACCTCTAGTTTGTACATAATAAACCCGAACAGACAAGGGTTGCTTATTAGAAGCCGGTTTGTTTCTTTATCACCGACCAGGAAGATTATTATGCAGAATATTGATGAAATCTTGAAAAAAAGAATTCAGGAGCAACTCGCACCGGCCCAAATTATTGATGTGATTTCCGAAGAAGCCGAAGGTTATGACGGCGATCCAATCCTGAATATCACTGTGGTATTCAAGGCTGAAAATGACAGGCTTGATCCAGAGAAAGTCGTGGGATTGGTCGGTCACTTGCGCCCAACCCTCCGCAAATTGAAGTTGGACAGATTTCCGATTCCCTACTTCATGACACCAGAAGAAGCCGAATATGCAACCGCTTGACCTCATTGCTACCGCTCGCCGCCTAGTAGGTCGAGGTCGCAAAGGTCAACCGCGGCAGTCAGATATCAAAAGGGCACTGAGTACTGCTTGCTATGCGATGTTCCACGCTCTCTGCCGGAATAGTGCTGATAGTTTCATCGGTGGGACCACGACGAACCGAAGCCAATCGGCCTGGACACAAGCCTATCGAGCTGTCGAGCATGGGTTTGCCAAGAACCAGTGCAGGAATAATCTGGTCATGGATAAATTTCCAAGGGATATACAAGATTTTGCCGACACTTTTACGACCCTTCAGGAAACACAACAATTAGCTGACTATGATCCCACATTCAAGCTCACACGGCAGAATGATCTTAAGAGAATTGATGCGTCCAAAGTTGCGATAAAGAAATTTAAATTTCAAGCATCCAAGATAGAAGGTCGTTTGCCGTCTAGACAGTCATGAAAAAACGTCCAGTATAAAGGACCTCGTTTTCCATAGAGTTCGGAGCTGTGAAGGCTTGCTCTATTCACCCATCTTTAAATTTAACTAATTTTATTTATTGTTAATTTAAATCATGTGATGCTCCACCTTTCCTATTGTATTGAGGCAGTAGTCGGATTAATTATACAAAAATGGATCCCACTTTGATAGTATACGTATTGAAGAGGCTTGAGATATTTTCCATAACCGCTTGGTACGCTACTGCCATTACGGTATTATCAGTTATATTATTGTTGGATGTGTGCAAATCCAGTCGACTAGCCCTCCTACAACTGCAATGATGGAGTGTTGAAACGTATCTACATCAGTAGATGCTTCAAGAAATATATCCTACACCTCGAAAATTCTTTGAAAGTTGTACCAAGATAACCAGAAGCGTGCCGGTATGAGTAGCCTGACAGACATCGAAAAGCGGTACCTAGAAAAAATTCTGGGAATGGAACGTGGCTTTGTGCTGGATTTCAGCGACTCAACTTTCGGATCATTCTTCAAACAATACGATGTAGATATTCACGGAAAGAAATATCAGACTATCGGTACCTCCAAGGCAAAGAAACTTCGTTCTTTCTGGGAACAGGAACCAGATCAGACTGTAGGTCGTGTCCTTTCTGAGCTCTTGGATTCTTACGAGGCGTCATGTGAACTCGAAGGACGTAATGTCAACGCATCTGTGTTGGAGAAGTGCCGACGAATCTCCGATCGACTGATCGGCAAAAAACCAGAAACGAAACAGACTCCCACCGTGGAAGGGTTCCTTGATAAAGAGTTTTTAATCCCGAATATTGAGAGGTTGCCAGTCAATGACTCAGTTTTTCCTGTGATTGAGGAGCGATTAAAGGAAGCTCGAGTGGCCTTAGGAGCAGGAGCCAACCTTTCAGTCATCCTACTGTGTGGTAGCGTCTTAGAAGCAATCCTGCTCGGGGTGGCACAGAAAGATCCTGTTAAGTTCAATAAGGCCGAGGCCAGTCCAAAAAACAAGGCTGGAACTGTGAAGAAGTTCCATGAGTGGAGTTTGAGCCAGCTCATTGATGTTGCCTGTGAAATCGGGCATCTGAAAACTGATGTAAAGAAGTTCAGTCACGGATTGCGGGACTTTCGAAACTACATTCACCCTTACGAGCAAATTTTGTCTGGTTTCACGCCGGATCAGCATACTGCCAAGGTTTGCTTCCAAGTGTTAAAAGCAGCGTTGGCAGACGTTACGGGAGAACGTTGAGATGTTCGATGCCAAGTACACTCCAGGAGGTGATGCACAGGCAATCTCCAACATTGCCCGGGTTCACTTTGGCGGAAGCTACAAGAAAATGTTTGAGGTACATGGCTGGGTCTTAGAAACCGGCCAGCAATACTTGCATCAGGCATCTTCCAGGATCAAACAAAACTTCGGAAGTATTCGGGAGTTTGAAAACTATTACCGTAATGTTGAACAATTCCGAGTAGGCGTTTGGCCCGACGACATTTCGGTACTGTTCACCTCCTTCTGGGATTGGACCCCTGAGACATGGGGAACCATCGGATGGTCAGGTGCCCGTGGCTACACTCGGCGAGCCAATTTACTCCAACAATTGTCGGATCCATTCATCTGCGTGGTTTATGTAACCAATAATCGTAGCGAAACAGATTTTGACCTTAAGGGTAGGATCTGTGGTTTCTACCTTGTCAGCCATGAAACCGGCGATAGATACGAGTTCACCCATCACAGCCACCATAATCGTGAAGCCACTAGGTGGCGACACTCCCTCCGAGCGATACGTGCCTTCAGCTACCTTCCAGAATTTCGACCAAAGGCGATGGAAGTATTTCCAAAGTTAAAAGGTACTGCCCGCCATATCGCGGCCATGGGGTCAATCATTTCAGATGAGGAGAAAATCGAGGAGTTACGAAACACCCCGTGGATTGAGGTCCCAGTATTTTCGTCTCGAAATTTCGGAGCTAAAGTTTTTGATCCAGATCACCCGATGGAAGGAATTGTCCCAGCCGGTCCAGCAAGGAGCAGAGGTTACAAGGTTCCCACAGGAAATCTTCACCTGCCAAGGGAACTATACATTCTTCGAATGCAGGGGAATACAGAAGCCTATTTGGGTAGATCGGCGGTCGGAAAATCGATTTTCAAAATCGGAATGTCCGTCAGTCCAGACCTCCGACGACAGTACTTTCAAAAAGTGATGCCAAGAGGAGCATTCAAATGGGTGATTGCCAAAACAACCAGGCGTGACGGCCAAATCCCCTACAGCGGATACCGAGTTGCTGTAGCAGGGGAGAATGCGATGAAAGAGCATCTCGCTGCCAACTCAGAATGGCTTGGTGGGGAATTTTACCTGGCATCCAAAGCGGTGATCGAATCAGCATGGAAGCTGGGACGGGAAGCAGCAATGGAAATTTATCAGCAAGGACAGAGTAATGACGATTGTTAGAATCCAATCAGTTTCCATTTCGTACACCCAAACGAGAGGCAACCTGAATTCGAATGAACTCGGTTTACTCCAAATGCAATAACGGGCTTATAAGAAACGTAGTAAATAGTTATGGTAGCCCTGTCTTGACCTAGATGTTATAAAAACCAGGTTTCGTTAACTAATAATCTTCTAAAACTAAGTGAAATTTTTTGGAAAATGCAGATAATAAACACTAGATTCTTACTCGAAATTAAAATCAAAAGGAAAGGATTGGTCCAATGCTTGTAAGCCAAATTCTAAAGGGCAAGAATAGCCAAAACATTATTTCCGTTGGCCCAAATGATGGAATATTAATGGCGGCAGGCCTTTTGTCGAAGAATAGGATAGGGGCTTTGGTGGTATTTGATACCAAGGGGTTGCTGATTGGTATAATTTCTGAACGGGATATAGTGAAAGAAGTTGGGATTAAGGGAAACCAGGCCCTAAATCTGTTAGTTAAAGACCTGATGAGCAAAAAGGTAATTACATGTAGTACCACAGAAACCGCCTTTGATGTTTTGAACAAGATGACCCAAGGCCGATTCCGTCATATACCTGTCATGGAAGACCAGAAAATGTTAGGCCTGATCTCCATTGGTGATGTTGTCAAGGCACGTTTGGGTGAACTGAATATGGAAAAACAAGCTCTAGAGGAATATATCGGCCACTAGTTTCTTCCTCCATTTTTTCTTAAGAAAGATAATTTTGTGAAAATCGGGCTTTACGCTGGGACCTTTGATCCCGTTACATATGGCCATCTGGATATATTTCGAAGGTCAAATTTTCTGGTGGATAAACTGGTTATCGGTGTTGCCATCAACCAGGATAAAAAACCTTTATTCAGTCTACAAGAAAGGGTTGCCTTGATTAATAAGGAAATTACTGTCCTACAGGAAAGCACCAACCTGGAAATTGTGGTTTATCCCTTTGAAAATCTATTGGTGGATTGTGCTCGTGAGGTAGGGGCAAGCGTTATAATCAGGGGCTTAAGGGCTGTTTCAGATTTCGAGTATGAATTCCAGATGGTTGGTATGAACCGGGTGCTGGAACAAAATATAGAAACCGTATTCATGATGGCTGACGCTAGAAAACAGGCAATAGCCTCCAAGCTGGTTAAAGAGATTGCTCGGCTTGGTGGAGATGTTTCAGAATTTGTCCCGCCAAATGTAAAAGCTGCCTTGGAAAGAAAATTTACAGGCTAGTACTTAAATTCATTTTCTTTTCCATTTAATCATCACAATCAAAGTTCAACTTAAATTGATTTTCAATTTATCAGGAAAATCTTAATTTCCTGTATAGAGGTGCATATGAAAAAAATATTACTAGTTTTATCTTTCCTTTTAATAGGAACCACAATAACAGCTGCCGAAAAGGAAAGAGATGTGCTTATACTAGAAGTAGCCGGCGAAAACACCGGAATTATAAAAATAGAACTTCTGCATGAGGTGGCCCCCCTCCATGTCGAAAGAGTTATGACTTTAGCAAAAATGGGCTCCTATGACAATGTTGCCTTTCATCGAGTAATTGAGGGGTTTATGGCCCAAACGGGTGATGTTCAATTCGGACGAGTCGATCAAGGTTCTTTGGAAAAAGCTGGCATGGGTGGTTCGGATTTACCCAATTTGAAAGCAGAATTTTCTCCACTTCCTTTTCGAAAGGGTGTAGTTGGTATGGCCAGGGCTCAAAACCCGAACTCGGCCAATTCACAATTTTTCATTATGTTTGAGGATGCACCATTCCTGAATAGCCAATATACCGTATTTGGACGGGTAATTTCTGGTCAGGACGTAGTCGATTCTATCAAAAGAGGGTTAGGGTCCAATGGATCAGTCGATAACCCCGATTATATCCTAAGGGCTCATATTGAAGATCCCCAGTAAATGTAGAATACCCGCAAAATGAAAGAAGATAAATGAAAAAACTTGTTCCAGTAAAGGAATTTGGTTTAAAACTTATTGCTACCTTTGTTTTGGTATTGTCCTTAACCTTATCCCAAGGGATGGCCAATACAGAAAATTTCAGCAACCAGTGGCCAAATACTGATTTTTCCTTGGCTACTGTTCCCCTGGAGGAGATTCAATCGGGGGGTGTGCCCAAGGATGGTATACCAGCAATCAATAACCCCACTTTCTTGTCCCTTGATGAAGAAATTGCCTTACATCCGAGGGAAGGGGTAATGACAATTGAATTGGAAAATCACCCTCCCAGGGCGTACCCCATCAGATATCTTCTTTGGCATGAAATCGTCAATGACCAAATCGGTGGGAATTCAATTGCTGTAACATTTTGTCCCCTATGTAATTCAGGAATCTTTTTCTCACGTGAAGTAAACGGCGAAATTCTTACCTTCGGTGTATCAGGCTTGCTCAGAAATTCAGATATGGTCATGTATGATCGGGAAACTGAGAGTTGGTGGCAGCAAGCGTTGGGTACAGGCATTGTCGGAATTCATTCTAGTACCGAGTTGGAACAGCTTGCTGGCTGGACAGAAAGCTGGCAGGATTTTATGGCAAGAAACAAGGACAAGGGTGGATTGGTCATGGCCCAGCCAAATTTTCGCCGCCCTTATGGTCAAAACCCCTACAAGGGATACGAACTTGCGGTCAGCCCCTTTCTATATAACAAGGAATTCAAGCAGGAAGGGCTCAGCCCTCTTTCCAGGGTAATCAAGGTTGGGCAAAGAGCCTGGCCCCTAGAGCGACTGATATTGGAAGGTAAAATTGAGGAACATGGGGTATCTTTAAGTTGGACAGGAGGACAAGCCTCCCCACTTGATACCGTTTCTGTTGGTGAAGGAATAAACGTAGGTACCGTCAGGGTTAGGGACCAGGAAACAGGAGAGGACCTACCACATGATTTGTTGTTTGCCTTTGCCTTTGAAGCCTTCTATCCCGACGGAGAGTGGATCATGGGCGACCTTCTGTCAAACTAGCCAAGTACTACTTCTCTAGTTGAACAATGGCGTGACGCTTTTTTCCAACTGAAATTTTAGCTGAATTTCTTAATTCATCTACGGTCAATAATCTTGCCGTATTCGTTTCTACAACATCATTGACCCTGACACCATTTCCCAACAAATTTCTGCGAGCTTCCTTGCCTGAAGATGCCAAGCCAAGTTTTACCAAGGCTTGAATTAGGGGATAGCCCTCATTGGTCAGGGCATCTGGTGAAATGGTCAAGGAGGGAAGACCCTGACTATGACTGCCTTCAACAAAGACTTCCTGCGCCGTTGCCAAAGCCTTTTTTGCTTCGTCCATACCGTGGGCCAGTGATGTAACTTCGTTGGCCAGGATTATTTTGGCTTCATTGATTTCGGAACCCTCCAGGGCACCAAGCCGGTCACATTCTGTGATATCCAATTCCGTGAATAGTTTCAGAAATTTCCCAACGTCCTTGTCACTTACATTGCGCCAATATTGCCAAAAATCATAGGTCGAGTATAAATCCGAATTCAACCATACTGCACCACTTTGGGATTTCCCCATTTTTTTCCCATCGGCAGTTGTCAAAAGGGGCGAAGTGAGTGCAAATACCTGCTGGCCAAGAATCCTTCTGGTTAAATCAACCCCATTAAGAATATTGCCCCACTGGTCGGACCCACCCATCTGCAGTTGGCAATCATGCCTCTTGGCAAGCTCAAGAAAGTCATAGGCTTGCAGAATCATGTAGTTGAATTCCAGAAAAGAGAGGGATTGTTCCCTATCCAGTCGTGACCTTACTGATTCGAAGGAGAGCATTCGATTGACAGAAAAATACTTGCCGATCTCCCTGAGAAACTCAATATAGTTGAGGTTATCAAGCCATTCGGCGTTATTCACCATAATGGCATCAGTAGGTCCGTTGCCGAACGTTACATACCTGCTGAATACTTCCTTGATGCCTGATATGTTTGCGGCAATTTCATCATCATCCAAAAGAGGCCTTTCATCGGCCCGAAAAGAAGGATCACCTACTTTTGTGGTTCCACCACCCATTAAAACGATTGGTTTGTGCCCAGTCTCTTGAAGCCAGCGTAACATCATAATCTGGATAAGACTACCGATATGGAGTGATTTGGCGGTAGCATCAAAGCCAATATAAGCTGGAACGATTCCTTTGATTAATGAATTGTCCAATTCCTCCAAATTGCTACAATCCTCGTAATATCCCCGTTGGCGTATTACGTTCAAGAAGTCGGATTTAGGATGGTAAGCCATGGCAGATTTTCAACAATTCATTCATTTGTACATAAGTAATAAATTTAACCTAAATTTTTAGATAAGAAAATGTCCCCTCCTCTAGATAATTGGTTCATAGGTTGTATGTCGGGCACCTCAATGGATGGAGTGGATATTGCTGAAATCCGGACCGATGGTCAGAGAATTTTTGAATTTGGCGGTACTGCAAGCAAAAGTTTCTCTTCCGAGGAAAGCAAGATTTTACATGGGGCAAGGGGAAAATGGCCGGGCAAAAGTGGAGTAAAACAAGCCACAAGAATAGTTGAAGAAACTCATCTTACCTTGCTTAAGGCAGTCCCACGCAATGCAATTGTCGGGTTCCATGGACAGACTCTAGCCCATGATCCAGGGAATCAGAAAACCCATCAGGCCGGTGATGGTCAGTTCCTGGCTGATCAACTGGGTAAAACAGTTGTTTGGGATTTTCGAACAGAGGATATGGTTAATGGGGGGCAGGGTGCTCCATTGGCTCCATTTTATCATTTTGCCCTGGCCAAATTCCTTGGCTTAGCCAAGGTGTGTGTCTTCATTAATATTGGTGGTATTACCAACATCAGTATAATTGACTCCCAAAAAGAAGAACCAGATGAGGAGGGTGCATTATCTGCTTTTGATATTGGTCCGGGCAACAGTTTAATCGATCGATTCTGTCAAGAGCATCGAAACCTGCCTTTTGATCGGGATGGAAAGATTGCCTCAGAAGGTCAGGCTGATCAGAATTTGGTCAATGAGTTCCTGGCACATGATTTCTTTAAATTACAAGGACCAAGATCCTTTGACATCCATGATTTTTATTTTCTTCTGAAAAAGGTTGAGCATTTAAGCTTTGAAGATGGTGTAGCCACGCTTACAGAATGTACAGCGCTGTCCCTGGCAAGTGTTCTGGTAAAGATTAAACCCAAACCGTGCAATATAGTTTTGTGTGGTGGCGGAACGAACAACTCCTACCTTGTTGCAAGGTTGACTGAACTAACGGCTATGGATATACGGTCAGCAAAGGACTGGGGACTAGAACCCCAATATCTTGAAGCCCAGGCTTTCGGGTTTCTTGCTGCCAGGGTTCTCAGGCAAATGTCAACTTCAGCACCTGGTACGACCGGATGCCAATTTCCTTCTGGAGGAGGAAGGATTTCCTATCCTACAGGTATTAAAACCTAAAGGCTTTTTTCCCAAGGTATTGGGCCTGAGCGCCCAACTGTTCCTCAATTCGCAACAATTGGTTGTATTTGGCTATTCTATCGGACCGTGAAGTAGAGCCAGACTTGATTTGCCCACAGTTAACTGCCACCGCCAAATCTGCAATAGTGGTATCTTCAGTTTCGCCTGATCTATGAGATAGAATGGTCGTGTAACCATTTCTATGAGCCATATCTATCGCATCAAGGGTTTCAGTCAGGGTCCCAATCTGGTTAACCTTGACAAGGAGCGAGTTGGCACATTTTTTTTCAATGCCTTCCCAAAGTATTTCTGTATTGGTCACAAACAAGTCATCACCCACCAACTGGCAAAGGCTTCCCAGAACTTCTGTCAGTGCTTGCCAGCCCTCCCAATCATCTTCACTACAACCATCCTCGATGGAATAGATCGGATAAGAGGAAACAAGTTTTTCCAAATAGAATACGTTCTCTTCCTGGGATCGAGTAATGCCTTCACCGGTAAAGTGGTACTTTTGGTCGGAATAATATTCCGAAGATGCACAATCCAGGGCTATGACCATGTCTCTTCCGGGAGTAAGACCGGCTTCCTCGATGGCCTTTAGTAAAATGTCCAGGGCCTCTTCCGAGGAATTCAAGTTGGGCGCAAAACCCCCTTCGTCTCCTACAGCCGTAGAATGTCCAGCCTTGTCCAAAATGTTCTTTAATCTATGAAAAACCTCTGTCCCATGCTGCAAGGCTTCCTCAAATCTTCTGGCACCAACCGGCATGACCATGAACTCCTGGAAATCAATAGAGTTATTAGCATGTTCGCCGCCATTGATGACATTGAACATGGGAACAGGAAGCACCTTGGCATTTACTCCACCCACATACCTGTAAAAGGGCATTTCCAAACTATTGGCTGAAGCCTTGGCGACAGCAAGAGAAACCCCTAGTAGGGCGTTAGCACCCAAATTCGATTTATTTGGGGTTCCATCAAGATGGATCAACAATTGATCTATAGTAACTTGGTCATAGGGATTAGCACCTTCCAAAGCATGGCCGATAGTTGACACGACATTTTTAACTGCCTTGCTAACGCCTTTACCAAGGTATCTTTGCGAGTTTCCATCCCTTAATTCATGTGCTTCACGAGCTCCGGTGGAGGCTCCCGAGGGAACGGCTACTCGGCCTATTGAACCATCTGAAAGGGTAATCTCAACCTCAACAGTCGGGTTCCCCCTGCTGTCAAGAATTTCCCGTGCCAGAATTTGATCAATTAAAATAAAATTATCCATCTTTATCTTCCAAAGGGGTGCCATATAACTCCAACCGATGGCCTCTTAGGCGATACCCTAACTTTCGTGCCAGTTTCTGCTGGAGTTTCTCTATATCTTCATCATAGAATTCGATGACATTCCCGGTTTTTAAATCAATAAGGTGATCATGATGATCCCTGTCTGCTATTTCATACCTAGCTATACCATCACCAAATTCCAGCTTTGTTAGAATATTTAATTCTTCAAGCAACTTTACAGTTCGGTAGACAGTCGCGATTGAAAGATTTGGATCAACCTGGCTTGCTCGCTCATACAGGACCTGGATATTGGGATGATCCCTTGCTTTCTCCAAAACGGCAAGCACAGCCCTTCTTTGGTCAGTTAATCTCAGGCCTATTTTTTCACATTGCTGGAGGAGGGTTCCCAAAATATTTCCTTTCCAAATTTTAGGCGGTCATTTTCACAGGCGAGTTTAGGCAATTAGGATCTTAGTATACGAAGTATACATTACTACCTTGATAGTAATTTACAAATTTGCGAGATCCCATCAGAACTTACTAAGGTATTAAAATAACCTAAACCTTGGATTTAAAACAATAAATTAGTCTAAGTTCCACAAAATGTTTTGGTTACAACCTCATCCTCACCAGGTATTTTCTCAAATTCTTCGAACTCTGGCTGATAGATATAAGGGGTCTTTAGTACCTCTACCATGGTATGGAATCTTTCAAAATTTCCTTTGACAGCTTCAACTATAGCCTTTTCAATTTGGTGGTTTCTTGGAATGTAAACGGGGTTAACCTGTTGCATTAATTGAAGTCGTTCCTCTTCCTTTACCTGTTCCTTTTCCAGCCTTTCAAACCATGATGGTAACCAGTCAATTATCAATTTAGGTGAATTTGCGAAGGCATCAAAATTGGAGGGAGCCAGCTCTTTGGCAAATATTGTTGATAAGGTTCTGAAGGTCAAGGTAAAGTCGGCCTCAGCCTCTTCCAATTTGTTAAGGAAACCAGAAATCAGTTCAAAATCATCAGGTGAAGGGTTTTGTAATCCCAGTTTTTTCCCAAAGATTGCTAGCCAGTTGTCCAGATACAACTGGGGAAACTTATTGATAGATTCTGAAACTAACTTAATTGCTGTTTTCTCCTCAAGTTGAAGGATTGGGACCAAAGTGGTTGCAAATTGAGCAAGATTCCAATGAGCAATCATCGGTTGGTTGGCGTAGGCGTATCTTCCGTTGATATCAATGGAACTAAAGACCTTGTTCGCTTGATATCGGTCTATAAAAGCACAGGGTCCGAAATCAATAGTTTCACAGGACAGAGATGTATTGTCGGTATTCATGACTCCATGAATGAATCCTACTGACATCCATTTGGCGATTAGCTTGGCTTGACCTTCCACGATTTGGTCCAGCAAGGCAAGCAAAGGTCTTTCCGATGTCTTCAGATCAGGATAATTTCGGTCAATCAGATAGTTGGCCAATAAATTCAAGGCTTCATAATCCTGCCTGGCATAAAAATATTGGAATGTACCGACTCTGATATGGCTTTTGGCCACACGAGTTAGTATGCCCCCAGGGTAGGGCCTTTCTCGGAAAATTTTGTCGCCGGTTGAAAGGGCTGATAGTGTTCTGGTTGAAGGAATACCTAGATTGTGAATCGCTTCTGATACAATAAATTCCCGTAGTATTGGTCCAAGCCAAGCCCTCCCATCACCATTTCGGGAAAATGGGGTTCGACCGGAACCTTTCAGCTGTAAGTCATAAAGTTGTCCTGATTTGTTTCTGAGTTCACCAAGAAGTATGGCCCGACCATCGCCAAGGGAGGGTACCCATGCCCCGAATTGATGACCAGCATATGCTAGGGCAATTGGTTTGGATTGTTCAGGTACCCGGTTGCCAGCCAAGACTTCAACTGCTTGTTCGGATGTAAGATTATCAGGATCCAATCCCAAATCAGTCGCAAGGTCAGAATTAATTCTAATCAGTCCAGGGCTGGTTACCTTGGTTGGAGGTAATCTTGCATAGAACCTTTCCGGTAAGGAGGAATAGCTGTTTTCAAAAGGAAAAAGTGTCATTTAAATATTTCTTCTCCAGCAGTCACTGAAATCAAGGTAGCAAGCGGAGTTTTTCTGTAAGAAGTTCAAAAAACCTGTCACTATCCGCCTGACCAACGAATATGGCATTGGGAGCTCGGTCAGTTACATCCCACCAATCAACTACCGTCATACCGCGAGTCAACTCAGATTGGGTTTCAATTTCGACATTAACATATCGTCCGTTGAAAATTTC
This sequence comes from Paracoccaceae bacterium, assembly GCA_963668325.1. Lineage (GTDB taxonomy): Bacteria > Pseudomonadota > Alphaproteobacteria > Rhodobacterales > Rhodobacteraceae > MPNP01. The sequence goes on along the minus strand of OY764222.1, from coordinate 2,490,315 downwards.
TGGTTCCAGCAAATAAGCTATAACGCAGGGGTCATGCAAGGGGGCACCATCAGTGCCATATTTTTCTTTATCAAAACGCTCAAAGAAAGTAGTCAGGTTGGCTACCTCCTTACCGGCACGATTGCCAATGTTCCCAATGATATCCATGTGGGATTTTGTTGTTAAAACCTGATGGGTTGCATCCAATGGCAGGACAGTAATGGGTACACCGGATTTAAAAACAATTTGAGCTGCCTCGGGATCTACATAAATGTTGAACTCTGCCGCCGGAGTCACGTTTCCCACCTCAAAATAAGCGCCTCCCATCAAGACAATTTCCTGAATCCTAGCTACTATCTCAGGAGCCATTTGCATTGCCTTGGCGATGTTTGTTAAGGGACCTAGGGGGCATAGAGTAATGGTTCCCGGGTTATTGGATTGCAGGGTTTCAATGATAAAGTCAACACCATCCTTGTCCTGCAATGGAACATTTGGTTCAGACAAATCCATTCCATCCAAGCCAGTTTTTCCGTGTACTTCTTCCGCTGTTACCAATTCTCTTCCCAAGGGTCTATCACAGCCCGCAAATACTGGAATGTCGGTTTTTCCTGAGAGTTCAACAATTATTCTGCTGTTTTTTTCAGTTAGCTCCAAGGGTACATTGCCAGCAACTGCAGTAATGCCCACTACCTCTAATTCCTGACTTGCTATAGCCATAAGTATTGCTACAGCATCGTCCTGTCCTGGATCAGTATCAATTATTATTTTTCTTTTGATGTTCATTTGAGTTCCTTAAATCAATCTTATTGAAGTCCACTTTCTTCGGGCAGTAATTCTGCCTTGGCCTTGATGGTATCTCTTAGTGCAGTTTCAGGATCAACTGAAAGGCACCTGGAAATTTTCACCATACAATACAAAATTTCACCGATTCTCTGTAGATTTTTATTACTATCCTCAACTGTAGAAGATGTTGGTGAAAGTTCTTCCATTAAATTTTTTAGCTGATTTACACTATCCTGCATTTCCAATTGCTTATTAAGTCCGGGGCAGTTTGACTGGTACCATTTCTTGGCCAAAATCAAAGCAGGCAAATTCCAGTTTTTATTCGATCGGGAACCGTTTGAGGTTTTCCCTTCATTTGCTTTTTGCTTTAAATTTTCCCAATTTTCAACCTGTTCTTCACTAGTCCGTATCCCCATATCGTCCGCAAATACATGGGGATGCATTCGGATCATTTTGTCTGAAATGCCTTTTACAACTGAATTAAAATCGAACTTTCCCTCCTCATTCCCGAGTTGGGCCAGAAAGACTATTTGAAGTAATAAATCACCAAGCTCGCTTTCCAGGTGAATTAGATCACCAGATTCAATCGCATCAACAACTTCATACGCTTCTTCAATAACATGAGGTGCCAAGGAAAGATAATTTTGCTCCAGATCCCATGGGCAGCCATGCTCCTTGTCTCTTAGTCGCTTCATTATTTCCAGGAATCTTTCAATATTTTTACCTCCATTAAGGCAAATATCCTGACTTTCCTGATATTCTTTTGAGAATTTATCCACGCTTACAACTCCATGTTTTTTTGGAAACAAATGTCTGATATCTGGGGCACGATATTTGTATTTCAGGGTAGGGGTGCCAGGAAAGGGTTTTAGCCCTTTACCTCCTCATTACCACTGAATTTGATGGCAATGGGTGTTTCAATGGATTTTAAATGAATATCCCTTTGTGGATAGGGAACCTGAATGTCATGTTCCTGAAACTTTTCCCAAACATTGATCAAGATTTCATTGATAACCGAACCCCGTCCCAAGGTCATGTCATCCACCCAAACCCTTATCTCAAGATTAAGGGAGTTTTCTCCAAATGCCCGGAGGAGGCATTTTGGGGCAGGATCAGAATTAACCCTTGCCACCTGATTCGCAGCTTCAATGCATAAGTCAATGGCTCGTTTAAGATCGGAATTGTAGGAGATTCCAATAGGAATTCGAAGGCGAACTGATTTGTCAGAATGCGACCAACTTTCTACCCGCTGGCTTATCAATTCCTCATTGGGGATGATATGCTCAATACCATCCCGGGTTCTAACCGAGGTAAACCTTACACCAAGTTTTTCCACCCAGCCAAAGGTTTCTCCCACCGAAATCACATCATTTGGCTTGATGGATTTATCTAGCAAAAGAAGTATTCCGCTGAACAGGTTGGAAATGACCTTTTGTAACCCAAGCCCTATTCCTATACCCAAGGCCCCTCCAAATACGGCTAAGGCAGTAAGGTCAATTCCAAAACTGTTGATAAGAATAAGAACAACTAGGGTGGAAAGGCCAATTTTGGTAAGTTTGACAATCAGTACCTGTAGGGAAGGAGAGAGGTCTGTTACCCTCCCGATATATTTTTCAATCTGGTTGGAAATAGTAACAACTGCCAAAAGCAATATCGCTAAGAGGACAATGCCATTTATAATTGATAAAAGTGAGATGTGAACCGATCCAAAGCTAATAGCCACCTCATCCAGGAACCCAGTTATGGGATCCAGTTGGTCAAAAGCAATAAGAACGCCGATTATCCAGACTATCCAGCTTATCAGACTTGCCAAAAGCTTATTACGGATAAAACTTGAAAAGAATCGGATTACAACCCATGCCGTTAGCAGGCTTCCCACTAGTCGGAAAAGATGACTTTGATATTGATTAGTAGCTTCCCCTATAGCCACGATTACCCAAAGCACCAATAAAATGAGAATATTGGATGTAAAGGGAACAGTATGATCGATCAGATTACGAATAATTGTTTGTTTCTCGGGTAATGTTTCTGTACCAACCAGGTTCTTTCTAATCCTTCCACCCAGCAAAAATCCCAATCCAACAACAAAAACAATCACAACAATTTGGATGGTGTTTTCAAATCCAAGAAAAGTTGATTTGAACCAGTTCACCAGTTCGACCCAGAACTGCTCAAGCATGGCGATATCAATAAACTCGTTCATGGTTTTCCTAAAAAGTGACTATCCTCATGATAGGTATCTAAACTAACAATTCTTTGGTTTTGATTGGTTGTATTTGATTACCCAATCCTGGAAATTGGTGGTAAGGAAAAGATTTTGCGTAAGGTTCTAAAACCCTATCCACCAAACTGATAATCACATTGACAACATTTAATTCCAAATATTGAAGGGGAAAGCCCGTGGGGCCAAAATATCAAATGGGTAAAAAGTTTTCAACTCTGATGGCATTCAGGAAATCTTATCATGGGTCCAGAATAATTGGGAGAAAGTAAAGGCTTAAACATTTGCCCATGTGTAACTCAATTAACACATTCAACGAGAGAAGAAGTTCACAATTTGACAAGGGTTGGTCCAAAGACCATTTTTCCGATTGGGGCCCCGACATAAGCAACACCTATTTTCCAAGCAAGGATTTGATTTTAACTTTGGTGAGTCTTACCGTGAGGTTTTAGGTTTGATTGATGGTCGGTATTTTACCATTGCCAACAAATGTGTGTGGAGGCAAGTTCGTATTATTACAGCTTGGGTATCTCTAACCTACGGGGAGTTACATACTATGAAAACAACACAAATCTATATTGATGCCAATAAACCCTCAATATTTCCCAAGGGTCGAGTTAACTATGAGATTGTGGATTCAACCACTGAAGAGGATATTGACCGCCATATCAAGGAGGACGAGGCTGAGGCAAAACAAGAAATGGCACAGTATATTCGACAACTTCGACAGAGATTGAAATTCAGTCAGAAAGAGTTTGCCCACTGCATAAATGTTTCCCTTGAGACTATCCGTAACTGGGAGCAAGGCAAACGTTATCCATCAGGTACAGCTCGTGTCTTGCTGTGGATGCTCGCTAAAGATCCTGAAACTGTGTTAAGCATTTTGGCCAAGGAAGTTAATTTTCCTTACGAACCTGATTAATCGACTTAAACCACCGAGCTCTATAACTCGGGTTTAGAAAGGTGAACCCAGTACTTTTTTCAGATATTCTTCCTAAATCAACCGATATTGCTTTGCTTTGTTCCGAAGGAAAGGTAGCCCTTCATCCATCACTTCAGTATTACTATTGGCAACAGGGCGCCAGACACTTAACCCACTTGCGATTTCTGGCGGAAGCTCAATAAAACTTTCCATGGCCATACCACCGTCAAAACCAACGGCTGCTAGTCCGGCAAAAATTTCATCCCAATCGCAGGTTCCACTTCCTGGTGTCCCTCGGTCACTCTCTGAGAGATGAATGTACTTCAAATATTTGGCGGCATCAATAATACCATTGGCTGCACCCTTTTCCTCAATGTTCATGTGGTAGGTGTCCAAGTGAATAAACACGTTGTCAGCACCAATGCGTTCAATCAGATCACGAGCTTGCCAACCAGTATTTAGCAAATGGGTTTCATATCTATTTACTGGTTCGATCCCAAATTGTAGACCCAGGGACTTGGCGTATTTACCGATTGTTTCTACGGCCCGAGCGACATTGTCAAGTTCAGCTTGGGTCGGAGGATTTCCTGTTCGTTCACCAATCCCCCCGAAAGTAACCCCTGTCAGAGCATCGGCGCCCATCTCCTTGGTTTTATCAAGTGCAACCTTCAGAAAAGATATTGCCCCTTCAGGATTCCTGGAAGCCCAACAATCTTCAGGTAATCCTAACGAACATACGGCATTCAATGAGTGTTCCTCAAGCAGTTTACGAGTATGATCTGTATCAACTATTGATGGATCCAGTAATGGAATCTCTACAAAATCAACATTGTAGCTTGCTGCAGAACGAACACCCAACTCGGCACCCTTACGATCCCATTTCATTGTCCACATGCAAGCATGAACGCCAAATCCTTTCATCTTATTCCCTTCTTCTTAAATAATTTCTCAACTGAGTTACGACGTGCCTGATTACCATAACCATAATTAAAAATAAACCCCATACCGCGGTGGAGAGATGTTGATTAGCTCCCAAGAGGTTAAGTCCTGAAGATAATACTTGCAGGATGATTAGGGCTATGAAAACCGGCATGACTTTGCCAAAGCCACCAAATGGGTCTATGCCTCCAAGAAAACAGGCTAAAACAGTTACGAGCAGCAATGCTTCACCATGACCGACCCGAACAGAATTGAAGCGGGAAACCATGAGAATGCCTGCTATTCCACACAATAGACCTGAAAATGTATAAATCAGGGTAAGTGTTCTCTTCGTTGGAATACCTGAATATTCCGAGGCATTAAGGTTCGATCCAATCATGTAGACAGAAAAGCCATGCTTGGTTGAAACCAGCATTATGTGCCATGCCAGGGCAACCATGGCAAATATGATCATGGGTATAGGTATGAGGAACAAACTGCCATGGCCAATGGTACCGACAAAATCGGGAAATCCTGATATATCGCCACCACGGGTTAGAAACTCTCCTAAACCCCGCAAAAATATCATCATGGCAAGCGAAACCAGGATAGGGTGGGCACCGGTGTAAGCGACGGCTAATCCCATAACTAGCCCTGCAGCTGAACCAACGGCAAGTGCTGCCACAACTCCTATAACAAAAGCAAAAACCCCAGCTTCTGGTCCACCTGCCTGCAGTAATGTCCAGGCAAGAGCTAACCCAGAAAGATTAGCGGTAAAAATAATTGCTAAATTCAGACCTCCTGAAAGGATGGGGGCAAGCATGGCAAGAGTTAGGATTCCCAGCACAGGTAGTTGGAACGCCATTGAACTTAGGTTGGCACCAGTCAAGAATCTTGGCGTCAGGCTTGAAAATACCAAAAACAGGAATGTCAGGAAACAAATGAGAGCTAGAGTCTCCTTGCCAACTTGATTTGATATATTTCTAATTAACAGTTGCATGGTTAATACCTGGCTCGAATATATTTCCAGGGATTTTTCAGAAAGTCAGGGCCTATTTTGATATTTGAGGTGGATACGGCAATAAGTATGCTCCCCCCAATGATCATTTGAAAAGCAAAGGGAGAAACCCCGAGAAGATTTAGGCCATTTTGCGTTATGGCCACAAACATTACTCCCAATAGGCACCCAAGGATAGAACCCTTACCACCACCTAGCCTTGCCCCACCAAGGACAACCGCAGCAAGGACTTCCAGTTCCCGACCATATAAGGCATTGGGGATAACCTCCTTAACTATATTGACCTGCATCAGGCCAGCGATCCCAGCCATCATTCCCATCCAACCATATGCGACTGCTTGAATTAGGGCAATATTTACCCCAGCTCGCCTGGCACCCTCAGGATTATCGCCAAAGGCATATATCTGACGACCAGTGGAGGTAAATCTTATCAATATCCAGGTAGCAATAACACAGCCAATCATTACCGCAACGGCCAGATTCAGTTCAGACCATGTGCCATTTGCTGACTGATGTTCAAAAATAAATATACGAGATGTCCACCAGCTTGGAAGATTGTATATGTTCCTTCCAGAGGTGAAAAACATCAAGAGGCCAAAGAAAGCATTGAAGGTGGCAATGGTTATGACTATCGAGATGATTCTAAATCCATGAATCAATGTGGCATTGATAAGTCCAAGTCCAATCCCTATTAGCCCACTTACCAGGAAACCCAGAATCCAGTTGCCTCCACCCATCAGACCAAAACAGTATGCGGCAACATATTGAACAACCGATGCGGCAACCGCAAAGGAAATGTCAATGCCACCTGAAATCAGTACGACAAGCAAGCCGACTGCCCAAATGAGATTTACCGCATTGTTATTCAGTAAAGAGGTGAGATTGCCCAGGCTAAGAAACTGGTCCGAAGCCATAGACAAGCCAATACACATAAAGATAAGGACAACAAGTAACCTCATCTCGACGGTGTAGTTCTTGAAAATGTTGAACCTAGGCATAAACAATTTCTTCGAGTTGCTCAACAGAATGTTCCAATGGATTATGTTCCTGGGTTATTTCACCATTGGCCATAAGTAATACACGGTCAGAATTAAAATGTACCTCGTGTACCTCGTCGGAAATCAGCAGTATTCCCATTCCTTGCTCAGCCAAGGACTTCACAATTTTGAAAATACCAGCTCTAGCTCCCACATCAACACCTACAGTAGGATTATCTAAAATCATTAACTGCGGTTCAGTGGCTAACCACTTGGCAAGGACAACTCGTTGCTGATTACCTCCAGAAAGGGTTGAAACTGCATCAGATGGGCCACCTATTCTTACGGATAGTTCCTTAATCCAATGGTTAACCAGGATTTCCTTCTTGGGGGTGGATAAAAATCCCAGCAAGGTTAATATTTTATTGAGAACAGTAGTTACAATGTTGTCGGCGATTGACTGGGGTTGAATCAGACCTAGAGAAAGCCGATCCTCCGATACATAGGCGATCCCCGCTGAAATCGCATCCCTGATTGAACTGAAACTTACCTCCTTGCCGCTGAGTTTTATAATTCCCGAAGATGGTCTGGTCATACCAATCAAGGCATGAGCCAATTCGGTTCTACCAGCACCAATCAGACCAGTAAGGCCGACGATCTCACCTTTTTTGATATTCAGGGAAATATTTTGAAATTCATTCTCCCGCGACAGGTTATCTATTTCCAATATTGGCTCGGTGTCTAAGTCTGTGGTTGCGGAAACTTCGTTGACCAAGGTAAGATTTGTCATCAATTCAGCAAGTTTTGTCTGGGTCATACCTTCGGTTGGAAATACCCCAACCAAATGACCATCACGCAAAACAGTTACCTGCGAGGAAATAGCAAGAACTTCGGCCAATCTGTGGCTGACAAAAACAACTGCCACGCCATCATTGGACAGTTTCTGAACTATCTTCAGGAGCATCGTGGTTTCAGATTGAGTCAATGAGGATGTTGGTTCATCCATGAAGATCAATTTGGCATTTCCCATCAAAGCCCTGGCAATTGCTACAATTTGTCTTTGGGCTATAGGCAGGGACCTGATGGGTTCATCCAGATCCATTTCGACATTCAAACGCTTCAGAATGGATTCAACCTTGGGTTTGAAAGAGGTAGTTCTGGCAAACCTTGGCCAAAATCCGACAACCTCATCAAAGGAGATATTTTCAGCCACTGACATATGCGGAAATAGTACCAGGTCCTGCCAAATTACCGAAATACCCAATTCTCTTGCCTGGGCGGGAGTAATTGAATCTATATCCTTCCCTAGAATATTAAGTTCTGCACCAGGGGAAGGGGTATATACACCGGTAATGATCTTGATGAGAGTGCTCTTTCCGCACCCGTTTTCACCGGCCAAACAATGAACCTCACCAGGTTTGACCTTGAAGGAAACGTTGGTTAATGCTTTAACGCCACCAAAGGTCTTGGAAACATTCTGTAGTGATAATACCCATTCTGGGTCAGATGTCATTGTCTCAAGCCCAAATATAAATTGCCAACGACTGACGAAGGATACCTATTCAAAACAAGATATCCTCAGATGATCCATTTGGTAAATATGAGCCCTAAGTCTAGGGAAGTAAATGGGGTGGAAGCTGGAACTCCCACCCTGAAAAATTTTAGAGACCCATGTCTGCTAAGCCGTCAACCGTGTCGACGTTCAGCTCAAGAAGGTTGTCCGTAATAATATTACGGGTCGCTGGATCTGGGCTAACAACCCCAAGACCTTCGATCATTGTTCCCTCTTCAATGGGTGCACCATCAGCAAGCAATTTACCCATGGTTACAAATACACGACCGGCTTCCATTGGATTCCACATAAATCCGCCGGAAAGAATTCCTTCATGGACCAATTGTCTTCCTTGTCCAGGTGAAAATGGTCCAAGGACATGGATTTGTCCGCCCATCCTTCTTTCCTGGACAGCCCGTCCGGCACCAATGGGACCTTGGCTACCAAAAGCCAGAAATCCTTTCAGCTCAGGGTTGGCAGCGATGAGGTCTAAGGCTGTTGTACGGCTATCATCAACGCTCTCGGCAACCCCATAACGTTCACCAATCAATTCCAACTGCGGGCAATTCTCTGCCATCCAAGCAATTGCTGCATCAGCCCAGGCGTTATGTAATGGAACTGTAAGAGAACCCACATAGACAGCAAACTGACCGGCACCATCTACTTTTTCACAAAGCAGTTTTGCATGGGCTTCGCCAAATCCGGTAGCAGAGGCAAGTTCAAAATTCCAATCGACATTCATCAGGCCAGGTCCCTCGTGGGCGACTACCTTGATGCCAGCATCGCGGGCCTTGGTCAGGACTGGTTCAAGGGCACCTTCATCATTTGGTACGACACCAATAATGTCAACGCCCTGGGCAATCAAATCCTCAATTGCTCTAACCTGTAGGGCAGGGTCGGCTGAAGTTGGACCTACCATCCAGGCATCCATCCCCAGTTCTGCCCCTCTGGCCTTGATGCCTTCTTCCATGGCATTAAACCAAGGTATGCCTCCGATTTTAACTACGACACCCATGGATTGGGCATTGGCCGAAGCTACAATGCCCAATGACAAGGCAATGCCAATAAAAATTGATACCAATTTCCTCATGATATTCTCCCTTTTGTAAACACTTAACAAAACAATCCACCTTGAATTGCTTTCTCAAAATATCCGAGTTACAAGGCTTAGATAATTTTTATCTGTTCCTTATTTATCTTCAGATAGACGGATATAAGTACAGAAATTTAAGTGTTTTTACAAAGTAAATTTTTGATATTTTTTACTTATGCTAAAAAATAGCTGGCCATTTTCTACAACAAATCCATGGTAGTAATTGTTAAATTGAAACCGTTCGAGGTTTCATGACTGTTGAGGACCCTACGGAGGAAATGCCCTTGTAGTCAATGAATTGGGGGTGCTAACTGCTACAAAATAATACTATTAGAGAAGTTTACTGGGGATAATACAGTTAGCGAATCGCACCGGTCCAAATTGGTATGTTAGTGGCCTGATTCTAAAGTACCTTTATCCACTCCCAGTCATGCATTTTGTTTCGGAACCAAGTTCGTTGCCTCTTGGCATATTGGCGGGTAGCAATGAGTGTTTTTTGCTTGGCTTCATCCAAGGTTGATTCACCCCTTAAATGGTCACTAAGTTCTTTGGCTCCAATAGCCTTGGCGGCAGAATTATTCTTATCCAGTATAGAAATATTATTACGACACTCATCCAGAACTCCTGTCTGAATCATTTGATCGAGTCTCATTTTGATGTTGTTTTCAAGTCTGTCCTTATCAAGGTCCAAAACAATTGCCTTTGCGTCACCAATTCCAACAATTGGCTTTTGGTTATTTCGAAACCAGGTTGAAAGTCCAATTCCGGTGGAATGTAACACCTCCCAAGCTCGCCGAACCCTTCGGGGGTTTTGCTTGTCAAGATATGAATAAGTTGCGGGATCGTATTGCTTTAAATCTTCCAGCAATCTTTCGATTCCTTCATCTTCCAGCAATTTGTTTCCATGCTCTTTGGTGACATTCTTTATTTGAGGTATGGAAGCAAAACCGCTTGTAAGAACAGTAAAGTACAATCCCGTACCACCAATGATAATTTTCAACTTGTCTTTGTGCTCTTTCAGAAGGATTTTAATTTCTTCCAGCCATTGATTGATGGAATATGGCTGGTGGCAAGGTACATGCCCATATAAATAGTGTGGTATTTTATGCTCATCCTCGGGGGAGGGCCGTGAAGTTAAAATTCGCCAGCATTCATAAACCTGCAATGAATCGGCATTGATGATAATCCCTCCATTTCTTCTTGCTATCTCCATTGCCAGTCCAGATTTGCCTGAAGCAGTAGGCCCAGCAATCATTATGGTTTTATGGTGATCAGGGTGTATTCCGAGTTCTTCTATCAAAAGTTAATCCGCTTCCCGAACTGGTTGATAATAGTAATAGATTATAATAATTTACTATCTAGCATATTACCCAGGTTCCCCAAATAAATTTTGCCAAAGCCGGAGGAGTTAAGTTGCCGAAAATAGGTTATAAACGAATTTTATTAAAAATTTCTGGTGAGGCCCTTATGGGGTCAAATGAATTCGGGATTTGGACTCCTACCGTTGCCGAGGTGGCAAGGGAAATTAAGAAGGTTCATGACCTAGGTACTGAGTTATGTATGGTGATAGGGGGAGGGAATTTTTTTCGAGGCGTACAAGGTGCTGAGCATGGAATTCCACGGACAACTGCTGATCATATGGGAATGCTGGCAACAGCAATTAATGCTCTGGCCATGCAAACTCATCTTGAAAAACTTGATGTCCAAACCAGGGTATTATCGGCCATAAGGCTGGACGAAATGTGTGAGCCTTATATCCAAAGGCGAGCCCTCAGGCATTTGGAGCGGAAAAGAGTTTGTATTTTTGCCGCAGGTACCGGCAATCCATTTTTTACGACGGATACTGCGGCCACACTCAGGGCCAGTGAACTAAATTGTGAAGCTGTGTTCAAGGGAACAAAGGTAGACGGTGTTTATGACAAGGACCCGGTTAAAAACCAAGATGCCCAAAGATATCAAACTATTTCTTACGAGGACGTAATTCAAAAGGATCTTAGGGTCATGGATACCTCTGCCATTGCAATGGCCAGGGACAATAAGTTGCCAATCATTGTGTTTTCCTTGGAAGAGCCAGGCGGTTTTGAAGATATTATAAAAGGGCTTGGAACTTATTCAATAATTAATAATTGCTGAGTTAGGACTAATTTGGTGGGGGATCATGGAAGATTTTGAACTAGACCTTGATGACTTTGAACGAAGAATGGATGGTGCCATTAATTCATTGCGGCAGGATTTTGCTGGGCTTAGGACAGGAAGAGCTTCGGCTTCCATGGTAGAATCATTAGTTGTCAATGCCTACGGTTCACAGATGCCCCTAAATCAGTGTGGGTCTATAAACGTCCCTGAACCAAGGTTACTATCAATTTCAGTTTGGGACAAAACCTTAGTAAATGATGTCGTCAAATCAATTTTGGATTCCGGCTTGGGGATTAACCCTGTTGTAGAAGGAGCTGTAATTCGTTTGCCAATACCTGAACTTAATGAGGAAAGAAGGAAAGAATTGTCAAAAGTCGCATCCCAATATGCGGAGAATACCCGAATATCTATCCGAAATATCAGGAAAGATGGAATGGATGTTCTGAAAAAGCCAAAGCTGATGGATTAAGTGAGGATGAGGTAGTTCTCTGGTCAGATGAAATACAGGAATTGACTAACAAGTATATTGCAAGGACTGACGATACCCTTGAAACCAAAAAATCAGAAATAATGGCAGTATAAAGTTTGGCTGAACAGAATATAATAAAAAGTAACTCGAGTTTCTTAAATTACCCAAGCCATGTGGCTTTGGTGATGGATGGCAATGGTCGATGGGCCCAGGCAAGAGGATTGCCAAGGGTTGAAGGGCATCACCGCGGGGCGGAAAGGCTTCGTGATATTGTAAAAGCATGCCCAGAATTTGGCATACCCTTTTTAACTGTTTTTGCTTTTTCTACTGAAAATTGGAAACGAGGTAAAGATGAGGTTGTTGGCCTGACCAACCTCTTTCGACAGTATATGGGTTCTGAATCCCGAGAGTTGATTGAAAAAGGGGTAAAAATCAACTTCATCGGCAATCGACAGGTCTTTGACAGGTCACTTGTTGAGCAAATGAACCAGTTGGAAAGAGCCACCCAAAATAATGACATTTTAGAATTGACCATAGCCATCAATTATGGTGGTAAAAGTGAAATCGTTGATATGACCAAAACAATCGCCAAAAGGGCTATTGATGGTACGATCAAGCCAGAACAACTGAATGAAACCATGCTTGATGGGTTTTTCTCAACTGCCAATATTCCTGATCCTGATTTAATCATTCGAACTTCGGGAGAAACCAGGTTGTCAAATTTTTTCCTCTGGCAGGCTGCTTATTCTGAATTGGCGTTTGATAAGACCTTGTGGCCTGATTTTACGGTCGATCATTTCAAATCCCACCTTATTCAATATGGAATCAAGGAAAGACGATTTGGGGCAATTTCCTGAACACCCCCTAGAATCAAAATTCAAATCATTGCCTACCAGGGTATTTACCGCCTTGGGAATGGCTGTTGTGGCTTTGGGTGCGTTCTTTGGTGGCCCCATAACTTTTTCGATCTTTTGTATTGCCTTGGCCGGACTTCTCTTTTTTGAGCTTGGCGGTCTTCAGTCCCCCTTATTTTCCAAGTCAAAAAGAGCAGCTTTTGTATTGTTTGGATGTGCAGTGTTAACAGGTGCTGTATTGCATTTATTGCAAGGTAAGCCTGATTACGCACTTCAAATAATGTTGATAATAATTTTGGTCTGTGGTTTTGGGATTTTTCTCCGGTTTAAGCCCCATATGACTTTATGTGGAGTAGGGGTATATCTTGCGGTTCATGTATACATTACGACATATCTTGAGAATAGCCTGTTATTTATTCTATTCGTTCTCCTGATCGTGGGTACCGATGTTGGAGGATATTTTGTCGGTAAACTTGTCGGAGGTCCAAAAAGTTTACCTAAAATCAGCCCGAATAAAACCTGGTCTGGAATAATTGGGGGTTGGGTTCTTGCGGTATTGATATTAATTGGGTTTGTATACCTTTGGATAAATGAACTTCCTTCAATAATTATCATTATGCAAACAGTTGCAATATCAATATTTTCACAACTTGGAGATCTTTCAATCAGCCTGTTAAAAAGGAAAGTCGGGGTCAAGGACAGTTCTAACCTACTACCTGGCCATGGTGGTTTTCTTGATAGATTTGACAGTTTTATTGGCGCAGGGGTGCTAATATTCGTTCTGACACTGATTAATGATTATTCTATCCTTGAATAGCTGTGATATTCCAGACTGCCTGAATATTTGTTAAAAAAGTGAAATATGGATCAATTAGTTAATTTAGTCCTCACGCTTGCCCCATTCCTAGTGGCTATAGTGGTTGTTGTCATATTTCATGAGTTTGGGCACTATTTTACAGCAAGACTTTGTGGACTACCTGTTTCAGAATTCTCTGTCGGGTTTGGTAACCCTATCTGGAAAAGAAAAGATAAAAATGGAACAGAATGGCGTTTCGCACCAATTTTATTGGGTGGGTATGTAAAAATACCTGATCTACTTACATTACCTGGTCCTAAAAGTTCATTTGAGAATAAAAGATATGGGCCTGAAGCAAATCAGACAGCAGTGAAAATCCCGGTCCAAAAAAAGTTTCTTACAGTTGCCGGAGGGCCCCTTGCCAGCTTTTTGTTGGCCATAATAGTATTTGCATTTGTTGTTACCATCCAAGGTTTTATTAAAGAACCCATTGTTGTAAAAACTGTTCATAATCTGCCGGTAAATGATTTTGAACTTCAGGCGGGTGATGAAATCCTGACAATTAATGATACCCCAATAAATAATCTTTTTGATCTTTACACATTCGGCAACCAGGCAGATCCCTCCGATATCTTCTATTACAAGGTAAAGCGTTTCCAAGAGGAGTTGGAGGTAACTGGCCCGTACCCTACGCCACCAATTATTGATAGCATCAACCTAGCGTCGCCGGCAGAAGAAGCAGGCTTAATGGCTGGAGATATCATCTTGCGTGTTGATGACAGAGCAATTGGTAGTGGTTCTGATCTGGCAAGAGAAGTGGCCGATTCCAAGGGCAGGATGTTGGATTTAGCTGTTTTTCGAGATAATCAGGAAATTACCATTAAATTGGCCGGAGAGTTTCAGGATATTCCAATTGGCGATGGGGAGTTTGAAAAAAGAATCCTTATAGGAGTTGGTCTTGGCCTTGCTCTGGAACCTGATACATACACGCCAGGGCCTTTGGATGCTCTCTGGCATGGAGCCCTCAGAACCTTATCAGTGGTTATATCAACTTTGGAAGCAATACCAAAATTAATTACCAATGAGATCAGCAGTTGCAATATCCAGGGACCCATTGGAATAGCTAAATTCTCCGGTGCAGCAGCCAGTCAAGGCCCAATTGTTTTCATATTGTTCATTGGGGTATTATCTGCAGCTATAGGGGTTGCCAACTTACTCCCCATTCCAGTTTTGGATGGTGGCCATTTGGTATTTTATATTTATGAGATGGTTTCTGGTAAAGAAGCAAATGGCAAGTTCAGATATTATACATATATTTTTGGGTTGGGTCTGATAATTAGCCTGTTTGCATTTACAATCTATAATGACTTAACCTGCTGATGGTTAAAATTTAATCCAGTGTTTAATTTTTGATGTGGATATATTGGGGCTTTAAAATTCCATGGCCAAATGCTAATTGGAAATGATGTTTTTGATGATAAGCCAACACAAGGATGGGGGATAAAACCTTGCAATTTCGTTCCAGGTTTTTTGTAATTGCCCTAAGTTTGTTCTTAGGAGTTATTGTAGGTTCTGTTGCTTATTCCCAGAACTATACCTATGATCGGATTGATGTATTTGGGAATCAAAGGATTGATCAGGACAGCATTATCCGGATCTCAGGGTTACCAGCATCTGGAACTGTTTCCAGTAGTGACATTAACCAAGCCTTCAAATCTCTTTCTGATCGGGAATTGTTCCAGAACATATCCATAGTTCCAAAAAATAGATTGATTGAGATTACGGTAGAGGAATACCCACTTATCAATGAAATAAGTATTGAAGGTAACAAAAGAATCAAAGATGAGGTTATTGAGCCTTTTATTACATCACAACCCCGCCATGTCTATTTACCCTCCAGGGCTCTCGAAGATGCAGAAACCATCTCTCGCCTTTATTTTGCCCGTGGAAGATTTGCTGCAACTGTTACACCAAAGATAATCCGGCGAAGGGATAATCGGGTTGATCTAGTGTTTGAAATAGCTGAAGGAAAAGTAGTTGAGGTTGAGAGGTTGAGTTTTATTGGCAACCTGGCTTTTTCAGATCAGAAACTAAGGAAAGAATTGGTTACCAGGCAAGCTAGTGCATTTAGAACATTTATTCAAAGGGATACATTTGTTGCCGACAGGTTGGAGTTGGACAAGACCCTTTTAAGGGATTTTTATCTGGATAACGGTTATGTTGATTTTGAAATAGAATCAGCCACCGTGGAATTGTCCCGCGAAAGAGATGCCTTTTTCATAAATTTCAAAATAAACGAGGGTCAACAATATTCATTCGGTGAAATTACTGCGTCCAGTGATCTAGAAGGAGTTGATACCGAGGAGTTTCTTGCAGTTATCAAGCTTGAGACAGGCGATACTTTTTCCCCAAATTCTTTGGTAACCAACCGGGAAAGAATGGAATTTCTGGCTTCCGAAAAAGAAATGACCTTTGTCCGTGTGGTCCCAAGAACCCAAGTGAATAAAGAAGACCGGACCGTTGATGTTGATTTCGTGATCGAAAGAGGCCCAAGGGTTGTCGTTGAACGAATTGAAATCGAGGGCAATGTAACGACCAAGGATTATGTCATCAGACGTGAATTCACGACTGTCGAAGGCGACCCGCTCAATGCCGAAGAAATCAATCGATCGGCCGAACGGGTTCGAGCCTTGGGCTTTTTCTCTTCAGTTGATGTATCAGAAGATAAAATTTCACCTACTCAATCTGTTGTTCGGCTTTCGGTTGAGGAACAGGACACAGGTACATTGAGTTTTGGGTTGGGTTATTCCAAGGCAGCTGGTGTTTCTGGAAGTATAGGCTTGACTGAAAATAACCTGCTTGGCCGGGGTCAACGGTTAAGTTTTTCCATAGAGTCCGCTTCAAGTGGAACTGACTACTTTTTAACCTTTGGAGAACCCAGATTATTTGGGCAGGATATCAATTTCAATTTCACTATCGGATCCAGGGGCAGGATTAGAAACGATGGTATTGTTGCCGTAGATGAATTCGTTTTGTCATCAGGCATCAGTTTCCCAATAAACGAAGCCAGTCGCTTAGGCTTCAATGTTGGATTTTCTTCCTTTGATTACACTCCCTACTCAGGTAGTTCGCTTATCCTGAGAAGAGATGTTGGACCAAATGCATCTCCCTATAAGAAGCAAGTGCGAATAGGGTATAACTACCTATATAACAGCATTCCCCTTGGATTTTCTACCAGTAGAGGAGTTGTAGGTACTTTTCAACAAACACTGAATTTTGGCAGTGATTCTCACAAGGTATTAAGAACTATCGGAACGATCAGAGGGCAAACGACTGCTTTGGATAATAATGTTACCCTTACAGCAACTTTGGAAGGTGGTGTCATAAAAGCACTTGGTGGAAGATCTTCCAGGCTATTTGATCGTTTTCAAATGAATTCCACCCTGTTTAGGGGATTTGCTCCTTATGGTGTTGGACCTAGAACCCTCAGTAATAGTGGAAACAGGGCTTTGGGTGGGAATTACTATACCGCATTGAGGCTGGAAAGCAGATTTCCGTTAGGGTTTGATGAAGAACTCGGAATTTCAGGCGGAGCCTTTTTTGATGTCGGATCTTTATGGGGTTTGGATGATACCCTTGATAGGTCAGTAAATACATGTATGCTACCGGCGAGATTAAATGCACCTAACGAGCCACGTTGTTATGTAGATGATTCATTCAAGTTGCGATCAACTGCAGGGGTTTCATTTTTTGTCAGATCTTTTCTGGGACCATTGCGATTTAATTTCACTCGCCCCGTTAAAATGCATGACGGTGATATTACCCAAAACTTTGAAATAACCCTCCAGTCAAATTACTAAATGGCAATTCGAAAAAGTTTACTTCAATTCCTGACTATTTTTTCTCTGGCCATTCTCCCATCTACTTTGCTAGGCCAGAGTAGTAGTTCAAATGGACAGTTCTATCCGCAAGTAAGTCCGGATGTGGTCGTTGTGGATTACCGCACCCTGTATCTGAGGTCACAGTTTGGCATCAGAGTTGCAAGCGAATATCAGGAAGCCCAGTTGGCTCTGAGAGCTGAAAGTACCTACCATACTGAACTTTTCCAAGATGAGGAAAAGGTACTGGCCGAAAAAAAAAGCAATCTACCTGCTTCAGAATTTGATTTGCTTGTTGTGGATTTTGATACACGGGTTGAAACAAGGAGAAAACTCCAAGATGGTAAGGGTGTAGCTTTAAGTGAATGGGAAAGCCAGCAACGGGAGCTTTTCCAGGCTAATGTATCACCAATCATCTTCCAGGTGGCGCAACTATTCGGTACAAGAATGGTTCTCCCGAGAGATGTCATTATCTGGTATGATGAATCACTTGATATTACCCCTTTTGTTTTGGCACAAACTAATGCAACATTCGGTGATGGTACAGGATTACCCGAGTACAGAAATCCTCTAGAATTTGTCGGTATAGACGAATAACTTCAGCAAAAATAATTTAAAGAGAAGGATTATTTATGCCAACAAATATTGATCCAACGCTAACTATGGCGGATTTGTCAATGATTAAGAGGATGATACCCCATCGGTATCCATTCCTATATATTGATAAGGTTGCCAACCTCAAAAAGGATAAAGGTGGAATAGGGATCAAGAATGTTACATGTAATGAGCCCTTTTTTCAGGGACATTTTCCTAATCAACCGATTATGCCCGGAGTACTGGTAATTGAAGCCATGGCACAGACTGCTGCTGTGGTGGTAAATTATTCGCTGGACATGATTGATGAAAAATTGGGTATATATCTTTTGGCAGTTGATAATGCCCGGTTCAGGAAAATGGTTGTGCCTGGAGATGTACTGGAACTTCATATGACCGTTATCCGTGGTCGAGGCAAATTTTGGAAGCTGGATGGCAAGGCAATGGTTGGTGAGGAACTTGTTTCGGAAGCTGTCATTACCGCTATGTGGGAAAAGTTGGAAGATTAAGCAGATCTGTAAGAATTAATTTATGACCATTCATCCACTGGCTTGTATTACCGAAGGAGCTCAAATCGGTCCGAACTGTAAGGTTGAACCATTCGCTTTTGTCGGCCCTGAAGTTGTCCTTCATGACAATGTTCATGTTAAATCACATGCAACCATCACTGGTAGGACAGAGATTGGGGAAGAAACGGTTGTTTTTCCTTATGCCTGCGTTGGTGAAGTTCCCCAGGACCTGAAATACAAAGGTGAGAAAACCACCCTTAAGATTGGCAAACGAAACCGAATCAGAGAGGGAGCTACGCTTAACCTCGGTACTGCTCATGGCGGCGGTATTACTTCGGTTGGAGATGATTGTTTGTTTATGACCGGGTCTCATGTTGGTCATGATGTAAAAATAGGCAATAATGTTATTCTTGCTAATCAGGTTGCACTAGGAGGGCACTGTGTATTGGAGGATAATGTTATAATCGGTGGATTAAGCGGAGTACACCAATTCGTTCGAATTGGCAAGGGTGCCTTTGTTGGGGCAGTTACCCTTGTTCGGAGAGATGTCATCCCTTATGGAATGGTTGATGGCCCTGATGGAGTCCTGAAAGGGTTAAATCTTATAGGATTACGACGGCGAAGGGTAACCAGGGATAAAATTGAAGAACTTCGCAAGGCCTACACATTTCTGGTTAATTTCAAGGGATCCTTTACAGATGCCATTCAGGAACTTAATAACCAGAATTATTCATCAGACTCTCTTGTCAGCGATGTTGTTGAATTTGCTCTATTCAATAGCGGAAGAGAATTCCTGAATCCAAGCTAACACACCATATGGAACATCAAGAGCCAAGGCATTTCCTGTTAGTTGCTGGGAGAGGTTCCTTGCCTGGATTAATATATCACGAGCTAATTTCCGGCGGTGATAAGGTTGAAGTAACTTTGCTTCCTGGTTCGGATAACCAGGATTTGAATCCAAGGCATTCAAATATTACTCCAGATAATTTTCTCCAAAACCTCCAGAACAACCGGGAAATAGGTGTTGGTCATGTTGTATTGGCTGGCGGAGTCGATAGGCCCAAACAAACAAACATTTCCTTTCAGAGGGGTAAGAACAATGAGCAAATATCATTGTCAGGAGGGGATGATTCAATCCTGAAGCAATTTGTAACTGTTATTGAAGAGTTGGGCTTTAAAATCTGGGGGGTACAAGAAATCATTCCTCACCTGGTAGACCACAAGGGAGTATTGACAGACCAGGTTCCATCGCCCTCTGACAAATCCGATACACTGATGGCAGAAGAGATTGTGACTATCTTGGGATCTGCTGATTTAGGACAAGCTGCCGTCGTAAGGAACAACCTGTGTATTGCTGTAGAGACCATTGGGACAGACTGGATGTTGGATTCTATTAGTGAGATATTTTCCACTTTATCAAAATCCTCTGAAGAAAAAGGTGGAATATTAATCAAAGCATCTAAACCCAAACAGGACCTTCGAGTGGACTTACCGACAATTGGTCCGCAAACAGTTCAAAGAGTTATCTCTTTAGGAATGAGCGGACTGGTTATAGAATCAGGCAAAGTAATAATTATCGACCAACCAAAAGTAATTGAAATGGCAAATCAGGGTGGAATATTCATTTGGTCAAAAAGTATAAATCGAAATTTCCCAAGAAAATTTTCCTGATTGCCGGTGAACCTTCCGGGGATCACCTTGGTGCTAACTTGATGGAGGGGTTGTCTAGGATTTATCCTGAAATTGAGCATTTTGGCGTAGGTGGACCGGCCATGGCGGGGAATGGGCTGGTCAGTACATTCCCTTATGAAGAATTATCAGTCATGGGAATTGTGGAGGTACTTTCTAACCTGCCTGATTTATTACGCAGAAAAAATCAGTTGATAGAAAATATTTTAGAGAATCAATACGACGCAGTAGTAACTATCGACAGTCCAGACTTTACCCTAAGGGTTGCAAAAGGAATCAAAAAAAGTGGGTTCAATAACCCGGTTATTCATTACGTAGCTCCTACTGTTTGGGCTTGGCGTAAGGGCAGAGTAAAAAAAATCAGGGCAAGTGTTGATCACCTACTTACGCTTTTTCCCTTTGAAAATGAGGTTCTTGAACAAGCAGGGATCAGTTGTTCTTTTGTAGGGCACCCAATCGTTTCTATTAAACCTCCGGATGCTAAGGAAAAAGATCAGGTTACAGTTCAACTAGGTTTAGAAACAGAAAAACCCACTCTTCTAATATTGCCAGGTTCTAGGCACTCGGAAATAACCAAAATGGGGCCAGTGTTTGCCAAGGCTAGTCAATTGTTCAAAAAAACCTTCCCAAATTACCAACTTGTTGTCGTACCGAGTCCCGGCTTTGGTGATCTGCTTAAGGATGTCAATACTTTCGAGTGGCCAGAAGATACGAAATTCTTTGAAGTGAGCAGGCTGGTTACCAAACAACATGAACGGCTGAAATTATCGTTATTTTCACTTGCCGATCTTGCCATGGCAAGTTCTGGCACAGTTTCACTTGAATTGGCTGCAACATCAACCCCTATGGTGATTGGTTATGATCTAAACTGGATTTCCCGTCAAATCATAGGATCAATGTTGTTAGTCGATACCGTAACCCTGGTAAACCTTATTACTTCAACCCGAGCAGTACCGGAATTATTGGGAAAAAATTTAACCCCAGAGAATATGTTTGGTGCACTTAAGGAAATTGCCTCTGATTCTTCCAAACGAAAAGCGCAATTGGATATTTTTGAGGAGGCAATGATTAGTTTAGGTAGAAATAAACCTAACCAAAAGGACCTTCCGGCTGAGGCCGTGGCTGATTTTATCCAAAATTATCACTGAAATATCTTGAATACACTGTTCTGCCATTACTGCTCACGTAGTAAAGGACAAAACCTTTGCACTTGTTGCCTTAAGCAAATCTTCTGAATTTATGCAGAAAACATGGAAGGGGGTTCCAGCCGCCGCCCAAACCCTCGTGTAGGTTAATAATTCAGGATCCATGAATACCCCGACCTCTTCTTTGTGGGCAAAAGGAGGAACACCCCCAATAACAAATCCCGTTCGATATCTTATCGTCTGGGCATCAGCTTTCTGTAATGGATAACCAAGAAGTTCTTCCGCTTTTCGATTGTCAACAAAATTACCACCTGCGGTTAGAAACAAAAGCAGCCTATCCGTAGTTGGTGTATAAAAAATTATTGATTTAGCAATTTGGTTCAGATGGCAACCAATTCTCTCGGCAGCCTCTTTTGCTGTCCTGGCAATCTGTTCTGTTTTTTTGATTTCGTGATCAATATTATTGGCTAGTAAGTAATTGGATACTCTGTTTAAACTTTTGCTCAAAACGTAATCCCGCAAGATAAATTAGGCATAAACAACAATAAAACTTCTATTTTGTCCTGTTTAACCCCTTGCCCCTACTTTGGTTTGAAATTAACTTTTCGGGGTGACTAAATTCTTGAGTTTCGACGGCAAATTAGTCATTTCTCTGAAGTAGGTAAGATTAACAAAGGTTCCGCCATTTCGTTTTCTGCCTGCTCTATGATGGAACGCCCATGGATTTCTCGGGAGATCAATATTTCAAGAGCGTGTGGACGGCTAGCTAGGTGAGCACGCAATTTGTTCAGATCTCCTGAAAAGGCCCTAGCAATATCGGGGTCCTTTTGGGTTTTTTGTTCTAATACGTCTAGCGGAAGATTCCATGATAGTTGTTCAATATATTTATATTGATTCTTAGTCCTCAAAAGGGCAGCTTTTTTTTCATTAAGATATAGCATTGCCTTGTATTGTGTTCCAACACAAATCGACAAGGCTGAAAGTAGGATACGGTAGAGATTGGTATTGAGTTTTATATCATTGGATAAATCTAATGCTATAGTCCTAATTTGGTTAAAAATACCGTGGAGGCTTTCCTCTACATTTCTTACTATATCTTCTGTGTTAGATCTCAAATGACCTTCTTCGAGTCTCTCTAAACTTGTTTGCATTGTCGCCATGAGTTCACTAACCCTGCCTTCTTTCCACTTTTCTGGTATTCTTTCGATACTCAAAAGAATTTGGTCAGTTGTCTTTCGAAGTTCATTCATCTTATTTAGTATAATTGCGGTACTAGCTATAGTGACCCCAATTCCAACAACTGAAGTTGCTAAATTGAGCAATTGCAAATTATGCAAGCCACCGACCATGGTCTGAAGTTCATTAAGCCGGGACTTAATCTGTTCGTTTTGAACAGTGTTGAAAACTGACAAGGCAGGATTTGTCCCACCTAGAAATTTGGACCCTCCAATTAAAGCATTATTCCATAAACCTGTTTCTTGAATATGGCCTACAATTTTACCAGTGCCTGAATCTTTTAGGATAGCTCCATAACGAATTAAATTACCAGAATTCATTTGAGTAAATTGCTGTAAAGTAGGACCAAATCTATAAAGAGGTAAAATCATTGTAAAGGCTCCAATCGTTTGAGGGTGATTATATCAATCTCATTCGACAAAACAGTCCACAGGCAGCTGGTATCCTTTGCCTCTAAGGGTTTAAATACACGGGTTCGTGCTTCTGATATAGTTTGTTCGCAGTATTTTTTTTGAAAATGTTTGAATGTGCTACGCCGTATTTCATTGGCAGTAACACCACTTACAAGAAGTCCAGCTAGCGCAGTTAGTAGGATTGGTATACTTACAGCGGAAGTGGTGAATACAAAAAACGATGTTGTGGTCACTGTTGCTATACTTACAGCGGCTGGGATTGCTGCAATCGGTGCCAAAGTTCCAACAACGGACAGCCCCATACTAGCAAATTCAATATCTTTCAACGAGTTATCATTTGATTTGCCAGTAATAATTTTTTCCGACTTAATGGCAGAATCTTTGATGTTCCTATGCAATTCGTCGAATTGTTGACGTAACCAATTTTCAACTTCCGGTGCCACTTCACGGTCATGAAATTCGGATCGAAGAAATGCATCTTTGAAGCCCATACTGTCTATTTGTTTTATAATTAAAGCATCAAGATCTGGCAGGCCTAACTTTAGTTTATCAAACAAATCTTTACGTTCGGATTCTCGCCACTCAAGGATCTCTGAACGGCGAGGTTCAATAGAGTTAAATTTCATGTAGAATTACCCTTGCAGGTATAAAACACCTTTAGCATTAATTGAAATATATCTAATTTGTAAGGGATGTAGAGTATTCGAAAAATGATTTAACACAAGTACAAGAATGGCTGTATTTGTCATTCGACCACCTGAACTTAGATGACCTTAGGATCATCCTTTAATTTGGAGAATCCTTTGGACCAATTAGCAAACATTAATTTGTTTTATATGGAGTGGATTTGTTGCAAATCTCTTATGCAAAGACATCACCAAATTGCAGATTCAAACTCTTATGGGTTTGACGTTAACTACAATTTTACTGTTATCCTGATTGATGAATTCCTGTCATCAGTTTTTTACCATATAACAGAACCTCTGAATTTGACAAATAAAGGTATTAAACTCCATAATTTAGGACCAAATACGGTAATAGATATTATCAGATTACTGACAAAGTCCCTCTCAATTTAATTTCAAAAGAAAATCTTTCATTGTCTCTTAAGTTGGTATGCTTGGAAATGTGCGGCAAGGATCTAGGAGCAACCCATTCTATCCAGCATCACGAAAAGGTGAAATTGGTTACTCGATAATTATTTTTTTGAATTTTATACCCAGTTTTGGGTATTCTTGTATAGACCTACGGTTACCGGTTTTTCAAACTTGTAGTTAATAATCGCTCCGTTTTCAAAAACAAATGAGTTTAGTGTAGCCTTATTATTTTGCCTGCAAAATTGTTTATATAGGTCGTTTAGTTGAATGATTAATCGATTGGGTTTGGATAATTACAACCAATGGAAATTACTGAACAAACAAAACATTCTCTGATGTCCTCATCATTGGAAGACAGGTATGACCTGACTAAAAATGAAGTTTTGCTAAATGGGACACAGGCTCTCATTCGATTTCTGCTAATCCAGAAACAAAGGGATTTGAAGGCGGGATTGACTACAGCTGGGTATGTTTCAGGCTATCGAGGTGCACCACTTGGTAATCTTGATTTCCATTTAAGTCGAGAGAAAACCAGGCTGGATCAATCAGATATAGTATTCAATCCTGGGTTAAATGAAGATATCGCCGCTACCGCCCTATGGGGAACCCAGCAAGCAGAGCTTCGAGGTGAGGGTAAGTTTGATGGTGTTTTTGGCCTTTGGTATGGCAAGGGACCTGGCGTAGATCGGTCCGGAGATGTTCTCAGGCACGCTAATATGGCTGGAACCTCCAAATATGGGGGCGTTCTGATGGCTCTGGGCGATGATCATACTGGTGAAAGCTCAACGACCTTGCATCAATCGGAAATGACTCTGATAGATGCCTACATGCCTATTTTTTCACCTGCCGGAGTGCAGGAAGTATTGGATTATGGGGTGTATGGTATTGCCCTATCAAGGTTTTCAGGCAATTGGGTTGGCTTGAAATGTATGAAAGAAACCATCGAATCAACTACTGTGGTTGATGGCGATCCCTTCAGAATAAAATATGAAATACCCTCATTTGACTTACCCGAAGATGGGCTGAATATCAGGATTTGGGATACTCCAGGTGAAAGGGAAGCCCGTATACTTGATTACCGGCGATATGCAGCAGAAGCCTTTGCCTATAAGAACAACCTTAATTACAGAGTGGCTGGGAAGCCTGGTGCAAGGTTAGGAATAGTTGCTGCCGGGAAAAACTGGTTTGATCTGACCCATGCCCTAACTCTTTTGGGATTGGATGATCAGGAGCTGGAAAGGCTTGGCATAACCACCTTCAAGATTGGCTTGACGTGGCCATTGGATCAAAAAGGCTTGCTCGAATGGGTTGAGGGCCTGGATGTCATCATTGTCGTTGAAGAAAAACGCAAGCTAATCGAAGCCCAGATTAAGGAAATTCTATTCAATCAGCGGAAGGCTTACCAGGTTTTCGGCCACAGAGACCATAAGGGTGATATTTTATTTACTGCCAAATACGGCCTCAACCCCATTCAAATTGCTCTCGGGATCGGTCAGATATTAAATTATAAGGAACTTCAAACTGAACAGCTATTGGCCAATCTAAGGCAGTTGAAGGATTCTAACCGGGAGGAAAACACACCCGATATCCTGACCAGAAGTCCATACTTTTGTTCAGGATGTCCTCATAACACCTCAACCAAAGTGCCAGAAGGATCAAGAGCCTATGCAGGTATCGGTTGTCACTATATGGTTCAATGGATGGATCGTGATACCTTGGGGTTCACTCATATGGGTGGTGAAGGTGCCAACTGGATAGGGGAAGCGCCATTTTCCAACACCGATCATATTTTTCAGAATATGGGTGATGGAACCTATAACCACTCTGGAATACAAACCATTCGAGCTGCTGTGGTATCCGGGGTCAACATGACCTACAAGATTCTTTACAATGATGCTGTGGCCATGACAGGTGGGCAGCTTAATGATGGCGATTTATCACCGCAAAAGGTCATAAGGGAACTTGTGGCGATTGGGGTTGGCAAGGTTGCGGTGGTTTATGATGAAAAAGAGGATTTTGATCAGAAGGATTTACCTGACCAGGTAAAGTTTTATCCCCGCGAAAAACTTGAGGAAGTTCAAAGGAAGTTTAGAAACCTGCCTGGTGTCAGTGCCATAGTTTATGTTCAAACCTGTGCTGCTGAAAAGAGACGCCGAAGAAAAAGAGGTGCCTTCCCACCAATTAGCGAAAGGGTATTTATCAATACCGATGTATGTGAAGGCTGTGGTGATTGTGGTGTGCAGTCCAACTGCATATCCTTGATACCAGTCGAAACTGAATTGGGTCGGAAAAGGGCTGTTGATCAATCAAGCTGTAATATGGATCTAAGCTGTCTGAAGGGGTTTTGCCCTTCATTCGTAACCCTGGAGGGTGCGGAACCCAGACAGGAAAAAAGCCATGAAATCGATATACCTACTATCGCCCGGCCAGCAATACCTTCCATCGATAAAACCTTTAACATCGTAATTACTGGCGTTGGTGGAACCGGAGTCGTAACTATTGGTGCACTTTTGGCCCAGGCCTCCCACCTTGAGAACAAGGGTGTTGGTGTCATTGAAATGGCCGGACTTGCTCAAAAAGGGGGAGCAGTAACCATTCATTGCCGGATTGCCAATAAAAAGGAGGACATTTCAGCAATCAGGGTAGCCAATAATGAAGCTGACTGTGTCATCGGTGGAGATTTGGTCGTAACCGCTATAGCCGATATCCTCAGGGTAATGAAATCAGATAAAACCAAGGTTGCCTTAAATTCATTCGAAATCATTACCGGGGATTTTACCAGAGACACTAATTTTACCATTCCTGGTGAAAGTTTGATTCAAAGGATTGAGGCCAAGGTGGGTCCCAATGGCGTGCAGAGTATTGATGCCAACACTTTAGCCAACCTGCTGTTGGGAAATTCAATCTATTCAAATATGATTCTTTTGGGCATGGCTTGGCAAAATGGAACCATCCCTTTAGGAAAAGAAGCAATCTTGCGGGCCATTGAGTTGAATGGTGTTCAAATTGAAGAAAATACTCAGGCCTTTGAAATTGGGCGGTGGGCTGCTACTGAAAATGACCTGCTGGCCAAGTTAGTTTCCAATAATGCGAATGCAGATGAACTAGGGAACATTGATCCCATTGAGTTCAGAAGGAAACATTTGGTTGAATACCAGGGAGATGAATTGGCTGATCACTTTATTACAGTGGTTAAAAAATTTCAAAATCCAACCCTTAAGGAGGCCGTAGCAAAAAGTTATCATAAAGTACTTGCTGTTAAGGATGAATACGAAGTTGCACGTCTTCACCTGAATACTGTTGATAAGGCGAACAAGGAGTTCAAAGGAGATTTCAAAATGAAATTTCATTTAGCCCCTCCACTGATAAGCAAATCAAAAAATGGGGCTCGACCAAAGAAGTATGCATTTGGTAGCTGGCTGATTCCAGTATTCAGGTTATTGGCTACCATGAAAAGGGTCAGGGGAACTGTTTTTGATCCATTTCGATTTAGTGAAGAAAGAAAACTACAATATAAACTGAGAGTGCAATATCGTTCGGACATGGTCCATATCAATCAGTTGGACTATCCAGACATATCTCCAGAAGTATTGGAATTGGCTGAATTACCTCAGCAAATCAGTGGGTATGGACCAGTTTGGAAGGCAAATTACATTTCAGCCATGGAACGACGCAAGATATTGAAATCTACTGTAGAAACGCAAGTAGCATTAAGTAGCAAACGCATAAGGGAATAAAAGCGAAATTAATTTTTTATTCCTCAGACTTTTTGGATGATAAATTTATTTAAGCCATTTACCTCTTCACCAAGTAGTTTATGGCCAGACTCCCGGCAGTAATTTGGGATATCAATGGTTGCTACCGGATCATCAGCTAAGACTTCCAATAAATCTCCAGGCTTTATGGTCTTTATTGCTTTCTGAATTTTGAGAACTGGTAATGGACAGAGCAGTCCTGTCGTGTCTAGTTGTAGGATTTTACCGGTTTCAGAGTCGGTCACGTTAAACCTAGACTTCCATTCACTTAACGAAATGAACTAACAGGATTGTTATTTCCCCTTTTCGTTATCTTCAAATAGGATAATTTACATTCAGATAAACCATTCATAGTGACTATGATACAGATTGGCCTAGATGATGACTGTTGAAACTACCCAGAATCAAGAAACCACTGATTCGATCCATTGATACTATTGGATAATTCTTTTGTGAAGTAGGGATGAATGAAATCTGAAAGGAATTATCTTTCTGACATAACCTGTAGCAGCATTACCTAAACAAAAATTTATATCTGGTTAATATGGAAATAATTGATTCTGGCATGATGCTGTCAATCCTGATAGCCTTTTCCGCAGGTATATTGAGTTTTATTTCGCCCTGTGTCCTGCCTGTAGTACCACCATACCTTGCTTTTATCAGTGGGGTCTCATTCTCTGAAATGAACTCCAAACAGGGCACTAGAAGCCAAGTAGTCTATTCGGCTCTCTTCTTCTTCCTTGGTCTCGCATTTGTCTTCCTGTTATTAGGATTTACTGTTTCCAGTCTTGGCAGGTTCTTTCTACAAAACCAAATTCTCTTTGGAAGAATTGCCGGCGGTGTAATCATTATTTTTGGCCTTCATTTTCTAGGTATTTTCAGAATTCCGATTCTGAATCGTGAATTTAGATTAAATCCCGTTAACAAAGGAGGAAAAGCCCTAAGTGCATTTGTTCTGGGACTGGCCTTTGCCTTTGGCTGGGTACCTTGCATTGGACCACAGCTTGGAGCGATCTTGTCATTAGCAGCCCAGGAAAGTTCAATTGCAAGGGGAACTTTTCTTTTGGGGGTATATGCTTTGGGGTTGGGTTTTCCTTTTGTGTTGGCGGCCTTCTTTATTGACAGGTTTCTTGCTTTTTCCAATCGACTAAAAAAACACTTCAGGCTGATAGAAATAATAATAGGAGTGATTCTTATTTCGGTTGGTAGCTTGTTGCTGACCAATCGCTTTTCAGTCATTTCCTATTGGTTACTTGAAAACGTTCCCTGGTTGGCTGTCGTTGGTTAATTCTATCGGAACTAGAGCCTTACACCTTCATCCGTGCATGGGTAGGGTCATATAAGGGTTTGGTACTGGCCTTGGCCGTAACCCTTGCACCGGCAATTTCAATATGATAGTCGGAACTCAATAAATCCTGAACAGTTTCATCCTTGGCAGGGACATATCCCATACCGATTGAAGCACCCAGATGATGGCCATAGCTTCCCGAAGATAAATATCCGACAATTTCCTGATCCCGAACAATTGGTTCGTTGTGGTAGAGTAGGGGGGTAGGGTCTTCAAGAATGAATTGCAGCAACCTTTGTTCTAACCCTTTTTCTTTTTTCTGGGTTACTGCTTCTTTGCCTATAAAGTTATCCTTGGCCGTATTGACTGCAAACCCTAGGCCGGCCTCCAATACATGATCTTCCGAGGTAATGTCATGGCCAAAATGACGAAAACCCTTTTCGGCCCTGCAACTGTCCATCATGTGAAGTCCACATAGCCTTAAATCCATGGACTTGCCAGCTTCCATTATTGCATCAAAGACATGGGAGGTCATATCGGTAGAAATATATATTTCCCATCCCAACTCACCAACATAGGAAACCCGATGTGCCCGAGCTTGTCCCATGCCAATTTCGATTTTCCTGGCAGTTCCAAATGGGAAGTTGTTATTTGAAAAATCATTGGGAGATATTTTTTCCATCAACTTGCGGGAATTTGGCCCCATTAAAGCCAAAACTCCTTCCCCAGACGTAACATCAGTAATTACAACACTGAAGTTTCTGGCAAAATATTCGAGGCGAGTTTGATCAGCAAGCCTGGTTGCGGCAGGCGTTACAACCAGGTATTTGTTTTCGGTAAGACGAGTGACAGTTACATCTGCTTCTATACCCCCATTTGAATTTAGAAACTGGGTGTACACAATCTTCCCATTTGGTACTGCCAAATCTGCTCCACAAACATAGTTCAAAAACTTCTCGGAATCGGGGCCTTGAATCAGGATCTTGCCGAAAGAGGACATGTCATAGAGACCTATATTGTTACGAATGGCCAAATGCTCTTCAGCCCAGTTGTTGAACCAGTTTTGTCTTTTCCAACTGTATTCATAGGAAGAAGATTGATCTCCTGTGGCAAACCAGTTGGCCCGTTCCCAACCTGATACTTCACCCATTACTGCACCATTCGCCAGAAGCCTGTCATGAAAGGGAGTTCTTCGAATACCCCTGGCAGTTTCCTTTTGCCGGAAGGGGAAATGATCGGCATAAAGCAATCCCAATGCCTCAGAAACTCTTTGATAAAGATATGTTTTGTTGCCTTGGAAGGGCTGAACTCGGGAAATATCAACATCACCAAGATCAAACGGTTTTTCGCCATCCTGCATCCATTGAGCCAGGGCAAACCCGGCTCCACCAGCTGATGCTATCCCAACGGAATTAAATCCGCAGGCAACAAAATAGTTCTCCAATTCGGATGCTTTACCCAAATAATAGGCATTGTCTGGCGTAAAACTCTCCGGCCCATTAAAGAAAGTATGGATACCAGTATTTTCCAGCATAGGCATTCTGTTTATTGCCATTTCCAAGATTGGTTCAAAATGATCAAAATCCTCGGGCAACTGATCAAACTCAAAGTCATCTGGAATTCCATCCATGCCCCAGGGCTTGGCTGTTGGTTCAAAAGCTCCAACCAGTAGCTTGCCGGCGTCTTCCTTGTAATAGGCGTATTCGTCAGGAACTCGTAGGACCGGGAGGCGGGTTAACCCTTCAATGGGTTCCGTTACAATATAAAAATGTTCACATGCGTGCAGGGGAACATTGACTCCAGCCATCAAACCGACTTCCCGACCCCACATACCTCCACAATTGACGACAAAATCACAATCAATGGTTCCTTCTTCATTCGGTCTTATCCACGAAACAGATGAAACCCTTCTGTCTTTATTTGTACATCCGGTTACCTTGGTGCCTTCAATTATTTGTACACCAAATTGCCTGGCACCTTTTGCCAGGGCTTGACAGATATTCGAGGGGTCACCTTGACCATCAAGCGGCAAGTAAACACCGCCAATGATATCCTGAATGTTCAGATGAGGATATCTTGTCTTGACCTCGTGGGGTGAAATTTCTTCGACCTCGACACCAAATGCCCTTGCCATTGAGGCTGATCGATAAATCTCTTCCTTACGTTCTTCCGTCAATGCAACTGTAATTGAGCCTGTTCTGACAAATCCCGTTGCTATTCCAGTTTCTTCTTCCAGGGAACCATAAAGTTCCTGTGAATATTTGGCTAATTTGGTCATATTAGCCGTGGCCCTTAACTGTGCGATCAAGCCTGCGGCATGCCAGGTTGTTCCACTTGTCAATTTTTTCCGCTCAAGGAGGATAACATCTTTCCATCCCAACTTTCCCAGATGGTAGGCCACCGAGCAACCAACAACCCCACCCCCTATAATGACAACTCTTGCTTTTTCAGGTATGGAAGAATTTTGCATTATTTTCTCCAATGCGAATCTGTAAGGGAGGAAATCAGGATTTTAATCGGCTGTGGGATGGATCAAACAAGCCACTTCCAGCCTGTACGATAGCGGGATACATTTCGCCAAAAATCTCCACTTGCAGTTCTGCTCCTGGTTTCACCAGGTCAGCTTTCAATATCGCCAAGGCGATATTCTTGTTCACCCTGTATCCCCAAGCCCCCGAAGTTGTTTCACCAACAACAGTCCCATTGTGCCAAAGAGTTGACATATAAGGCGTATCGTACTCATCCTGTTCGACTGTCAGCACGGCAAATTGCTTTTTACTGCCACTTTGCTTTTCAATCTGTAATGCTTGCTTCCCAGGAAAATCCTGGGGCTTATCAAACTTGATGAATCGATCCAGACTACTTTCCAGTAAGGAATAATCCGTCGAAAGGTCGCCTTTCCAGGCCCTGAACCCTTTTTCAATTCTGAGTGAATTCAAGGCAAACATGCCAAATGGCTTAACATTCTCCGCGCCGAGGGCATCATAGATTTCAGGTGCATATTCATTTTGAGTATGTATTTCCCAACCCAATTCGCCGGCAAAGCTAACTCGAAGCAATGAAACAGGTTTACCTATAACTTCGGCTGACTGATGGCTTAACCAGGGAAGGTTCAAATCTGCATCTGAAATTTTACTAAATAGATCTCTGGACTTGGGACCGGACACAATCAAGGTAGAATAGCGGTCAGTTACGTCAGTAAGGGTTAGATTTGCAGGCAGGTCAAATTTGAGGACCTCAAAATCATGCCATTGCGCTGTTGCGGCTGAGATTAGTGTAATGGAATCCTCATCATGCCTTATTATGGACATTTCTGTCAAAACCCGACCTTTATCAGTCGGGAAATAACCCAGGTTCATTCTACCTACTTTTGGCAGGCTTCCTGCAATTTTAGAAGCAAGCCATTCTCCGGCTCCCTTGCCACCTAGGGTAAACCTTGCAAACCCTGGTAGGTCCAAGACTCCCACTGAGTTATGAACAAGCTCACATTCCTGCTTTACTCGTGGTTCCCAAGGTCCATTACGACTCCAGGTTAAAGTAGCCTCTTCAGAAGTATCATCTCCCGGATGAGCAAACCAATTTGCCCGTTCCCACCCGTTGAAGGCACCCATCTGTCCACCGAGTGATAGGATTTTGTCATGAATTGGAGATAGCTTCTTGTTTCTTGCAGCGGGCCATTGGTGGTAGGGGAAATGTATGGCATATTCATGCCCATAAACCTCCTTGGCTTTGGCTTCACAATAACCTTGATCAGTATAATCGGTATATCTTCTGGGATCACAAGACCACATATCCCATTCGGTCTGGCCTTCAGTTATCCATTCTGCGAGCACCTTTCCAGCACCACCACCTTGAGCTATACCAAAGGTAAAGACACAACATTCGAAGGCATTCCTTACCCCAGGCATGGGGCCAATAAGGGGGTTTCCGTCCGGTGCATAGGGAATAGGCCCATTAATTACATTTTGAATACCGGCCCGGCCTAAAAGGGGAACTCTTTCGCAGGCATCCTCAATATAAAATTCCAAGCGTTCGGTATCACTTTCAAACAATTGAAAGGAGAAATCATCGGGTAAGGGATCTGTTTCTGAAGCCCAATGTGAGAAGCAATTTCGCTCGTAGGGACCAAGATTAAGCCCATTCTTTTCCTGACGAAGGTAATAGGAGATGTCCACATCACGTAATAATGGGAGCTTCTTCCCCTCCTTTTTTGACCACTCACGCAGCTCTGGAATTTCTTCGGTGAGGATATATTGGTGGCTCATGGTTGCCATGGGGACTTTGCGACCACCAAAGGGAAGGAAATAATCACCGACTCGTGCCGAATAATAACCAGCAGAATTTACGACAATCTCACACCTGATATTTCCCTTCGGTGTATGTACTATCCATTCATTGTTTTCTCTTGAAATACCTGTAACCTCAGTATTCTGAAAAATCTTGGCACCAAGGTTTCTGGCCCCCTTAGCCATTGCTTGCGTCAATTGGGCCGGATCAATATCACCGTCATTGGGATCGTACAATGCCCCAATGAGGTCATGGGTTTCGATAAACGGATATCTTTCCTTAATTTCATCTAGATCAAGAATGGATAGTTCCATTCCTTGATATTTACCCATTCCGACAGCTCGATGGAATTCCTTCATGCGGTTTTTGGAATGGGCAAGTCTGATCGAACCTGTAACATGGTAATTCATGGGGTAATCGACTTCAGTACCAAGCGTTCTGTAGAGTTCTGCCGAATATCTCTGAATATTCATAATCGACCAACTGCTTGAAAAGGTTGGAACATTCCCAGCTGCATGCCAGGTAGAACCGGCAGTAAGTTGATTTTTTTCTAAGAGAAGTGCATCATTCCAACCGCTTCGGCATAAATGATAAAGTGCTGAGGTTCCAACTGCACCTCCTCCGATAATTATCACACGGGAGGTGGTAGGTAATTCTGCCATAAATAAACCTTTAAGCAAACAACATAAATTTTCGAATCAATACTTTGAATGATTAGCAATAATAGCAACCGAATCCAAAAACATTTGAATTCCCCTGTGGATAACTTTTCTTATCCTTTGGTGGCAAATATACTGAAGGTATTCTACCTAATCTAACCCGGGGTAAGTACTTTGGAAGATTTTAGATTCTATATCTGGTCTTTGACAAGTAATGTAGATAAGCTGGTTGTTATAGGGGTTCTGGAATCCAGGTAGCCAAGGAAGCATCCTGACCGATTGATAATAGTTGGGCCTATTCCACCCTTGAAATATGAGGGTGATAGAAAAGAATTTAGGATGGAGCATGTACTGATAATGCACAGTAAAGAACTAAAACGCAGACACTAATTCTTTATGTCTTTAGGGGGTAATCAGTACAAGATTAATTTGAACTGGGTCCAACCATTTCTTTAGGATTGACAATCCGGTCAAATTCCTCGGAAGTTACATAACCAAGTTCCAAGGCGGCTTCTTTCAATGTAGAACCCTTGGAATGGGCCAATTTGGCAACCTTGGTGGATTTGTCATAGCCGATTACCGGGGACAGGGCGGTTACCAGCATAAGCGATTCTTCCATCAGGAAATTTATCCTGGCCTCATTTGCCTTTATGCCTGTCACACATCTTTCTACAAAAGAAGTCGTGCTGTCTGATAGAAGCTGGATTGATTGAATAACATTATGAGCAATCATGGGCTTGAAAACATTGAGTTCGAAATGCCCCTGGCTACCGGCAAAACCAACCCCCGCATCATTCCCCATCACCTGGGCACAAACCATGGTCAAGGCTTCGGTTTGGGTCGGATTTACTTTACCAGGCATTATTGATGAACCAGGTTCGTTTTCAGGAAGTAATAGTTCACCAAGACCGCTTCGAGGACCGGAGGCCAGAAACCGAATATCATTGGCAATTTTAAAGAGGGAAACAGCTGTACTCTTAAGAGCTCCTGACATACCGACCATTGCATCATGGCTGGCCAACGCTTCAAATTTATTTTTGGCTGTGACAAAAGGGAG
Source organism: Paracoccaceae bacterium (assembly GCA_963668325.1). Classification (GTDB taxonomy): domain Bacteria; phylum Pseudomonadota; class Alphaproteobacteria; order Rhodobacterales; family Rhodobacteraceae; genus MPNP01. The sequence goes on along the minus strand of OY764222.1, from coordinate 2,454,990 downwards.
GGAGGTTAAATCAGATATATTCTTGGCAACTTCCTTGTCCCAACCTTCTATTGTATTCAATCCGGTACCAACAGCAGTTCCACCCTGTGCCAATTCATAAATACTTTCCAAAGCCTTTTGAACCCTGATTTCGGATAATTCAACCTGCCGTAAATAACCTGAAAATTCCTGGGTCAAGGTAAGAGGAGTGGCGTCCTGAGTATGAGTTCTCCCAATTTTTATTATCCCTTCAAATTCTGTACATTTTGTTCTTAATGCCCGAATCAAGAGAGTTAGGGAGGGTAGCAACTCGTTATTAACCAATAGAGCTGTAGCAACATGCATCGCCGTTGGAAAAGTGTCATTTGACGATTGACTCATATTTACATGATCATTGGGATGAACTGGCTTTTTGGACCCTATTTCACCCCCAAGAGATTTTATTGCCAGGTTGGCTATGACCTCATTGGCATTCATGTTGGTTTGGGTCCCTGAACCCGTTTGCCATACCACTAAAGGGAAATTATCATCAAGCTCGCCAGAAATTACTTCTTCAGCCGCAGTACAAATCGCTTGGCCAATTTCAGGTTCAAGCAGTCCGAATTTCATGTTGGTCAAGGCACAGGATTTCTTAATGATTCCAAACGCCTGAATAATTGAAGCTGGCTGGGTTTCTTGCCCAATTGGAAAATTCATTAGGGATCTTTGAGTTTGAGCCCCCCAAAATTTATCGGAAGGTACCTTCAGCTTACCAAAACTGTCGGATTCAATACGGAAGTTAACCATTGGAATAACCTTTTTGGGATAGTTAATTTATTTGGTGGATTACTATTTGGATCTAAAATCATCCAGACTAATTACCTTATCGGTAGCTAGGGTAGATTTTTCTTCAACCAGAGGAACATTAGGCATGATCTTGTTATCATCGCTAGGTTGGCCGTATTTGGGGATTTCAAATCCGATATTGGCATCCTTGTCAAAAAAGTAAATTATTGAAAGATAGGGAATATAAAGTCTTTCTGGGATGTCACTAAAATTAAGTGTTACCCAAAATCCATCAGTGTTTACTTCCAAATCTTCGAACCAGTGCTCTAGGGCAATGGTCATTTCACCCTGAAATAATTCCTCAAGTCTTGAGGAGATAATCACTTCTGGATTTGTCAATTCGAAGTCAATAACTATTCCAGGAACCCTTGGGGCTCCATCCTTTCGAATAACCTCCAAGGCCTCCCGAAAGACACCAAATAACGCATTTTGCATCAATTCTTGGTAATGGATTTTATTCAAGGTGATTATCGAGTCTAAATTTTATCTAATGGGTGGTTTGGCAAGTTGACAATTTTAGTGGCAGGTTTCTGTTGCCAGGTACCTGCCAAACCCCGCTGGGATTGTGCTATAACATCCCAGAGTCAGTTCCGATTTGGATTACTGCTTACGCAGCAAGCGCTACCGGAGCACGATTGTCATTGGCAATTGTGCAAATTGGACCGATAACAGCGGTACCCCACCGAGCGAAAGTTAACCCCTTTACGCGTTCGTCGATCCTATTTCGGCCCCATACAATCTGGTGGAGCCGCCGGGTACCGCCCCCGGGTCCGATCCGTTTATTTCGAGCACGTTTATCGCCATAGTTCCAAAGGAACAAGTTAAGAATTAAACCTAGGAAAAAATTTGTCAACACCAACCTAATAAGTGATACAAAACTACAACATATTTGAGCGACTACCAATGACCAATGTTTGGTTTGCTGGACCAAGGCTCTTCTGGGGGCAAGGAGCCCCCTTTTTGTAACAATTCGATGGATATATTGTCTGGAGTTCTGATAAACGCCATATGACCGTCTCTGGGTGGCCGGTTGATGGTGACACCCGCCTTTTCCAATTTACTACAAACTTCATAGATGTTATCTACTTCATACGCCAAGTGACCAAAATGTCGACTGTCCGAAGGCAATCCTTCATCACCATCCCAATTAAAGGTGAGTTCCACAGGGCATTCCGGCTGGTCCGGTGGTGCCAAAAAAACCAGGGTGAATCGAGCGGGTTCATTGACATGTCTCCGTGTTTCAACCAAACCAAGCAGATTAAAAAAACTAATCGTTCGATCCAGGTCCTGAACTCTGATCATGGTATGTAAATATTTTATCATCTTTTCATTCCTAAAGTTTGAAATTGCATTAAGGTAAGATATCCTAGTAGTTTAGGACAATTTTCCAACTCAATATAGAAAACAAATAAATGTCGATAACTCCTGAAATACAAAAGCAAATTGAAGAACAAAGAAGTTCGTCGCATGAAACACACCGGGAAATAAGCCCAGGCATTGAAAAGAACCTGTATACCCTTTTTCCTATTTTGGATCATGGGTTTATTAGGATTGTCGATTATATGGGGAATGATTCCTCAATTGTTCAGGCAGCCCGTGTTTCTTATGGGAAAGGCACGAAGAAGGCCCGTTCTGATGAGGGGCTAATTCGCTATTTGATGCGGCATAAACACACAACACCATTTGAGATGTGCGATATAAAGTTTCATGTGAAGCTGCCCATTTTTGTAGCACGGCAATGGATTCGACACCGAACAGCTTCGGTGAATGAGTATTCGGCTCGATATTCAAAACTTGAAGATGAGTTTTATATCCCGAAACTTGAAAATCTATCCTCCCAATCAGGTTTAAACAGACAGGGAAGGGGGGAAACGCTACCAAGGGAGGAAGGCGAAAGGGTACAGGAAATACTTCTGCAGGATAGTGACACAACCTACCAAAATTATGAAAAAATGCTTGCGCAAGATGGCCAGGAGGGTCTTTCCCGCGAGCTAGCCCGTATAAATCTTCCGACGAATGTCTATACTCAATGGTATTGGAAGGTTAATTTACTCAATCTGCTTAAGTTCATTCATCTTCGGATAGATTCGCATGCACAATACGAAATCAGGGTTTATGCACAGAAATTGGCAGAAATCGTTGAGGAATGGGTACCTATAACATACCAGGCCTTTTTTGATTACTGGTTACAAGGAATTTCCCTTTCCCAACAGCAAGTGGCCCTGTTAAAGCGTAAATTGAGAGGGGAAAACATTACTTTTGAAACATCGGGTTTATCTAAGCGTGAGTGGGATGAGTTTAATCATGCACTGGCATTAGAATCATCCCAATGATTCGAGTTGATAGGGATTAGATTAGTTTATGGAAAGAATAGATAAAGTTGATCGCATGATCCTGATGGAACTTCAAAAGAATTCTAATCAACCCCTTGATCAAATAGCGTTAGCGGTAGGTAAATCAAAAACCCCCGTTTGGCTAAGAATGAAAAGATTGGCTGAAAAGGGCATAATCAAGAAATTTACGGTTGATGTGGATTTTGAAAAAATAGGCTTTGAAGCCTGTTTTTTTGTCTTTATCAAGACTTCTGAACACGAGGCGGAGTGGCAAAAACTCTTTCTCAAGGCAATTAGAGGTCGACCAGAAGTATTGGAAGCGCATAGACTTGCTGGAGATATTGATTATATTTTAAAGGTCAGGGTAGAAAATGCCAAGGCCTACGATAAGTTCTATCAGGAACTGATCAGACAGGTCAAGATTTATAATGTAACGGCTTTAATCTCCATGGAAGAAATAAAATCCACCAATGAATTAAATTTAACTACTATTACAGATACAGGAAAATTTTCAGCAGATGAATAATCATCAAGAGCTTATCAAAAAATTGCAGTTGAGAGCTCACCTAAGAGGTTCCAAAGAAAATTGTGAATTATTAGGATCTTTTTCAAAAAAACACTTGTGTAATTTAGATAAAAAGCGAATTAATGATTTTGAAAAATTGCTTGATTATTCGGACCCCGAAATCACTGATTGGTTACTGGGTTATTCAAGGCCGCCAGAGCATTTGACCAAGATAATCGAATCAATAATTAAATTTTATAAATAGATTTATTTCATTGGGTAGGCAAATCTGTTTCATAACTACTGGGTTTAAAACAATAAAATAATACCCCTGTTAACTTACTTTGAAAATTGAATGTGAAAAGTTATAATAATGTCACAAAAGCGCAGAAAAGTCCTCATTCCTGCAACAATCACTCAAATCATGTGAGTGAGGGAGGCCATGGTCAAATTTCGTAAAAGGAAAAGAAAGTTCTTCTCCAGGGGAAGGGCTGGGGATGATGCTGAAATTGGTAACTATTCCCAGATTGATTATCCCAGTCACAATAACTTTGATGACTATGATACTTCACTTGGCGATTTAATGCGAGGACAGCGAGCGACCCTTAGCAAATCGCTTTTGGATATCCAAAAAGAATTAGGCCTTCCCCCATACATAATTTTTGCGATAGAGAATGGTGACCTGGAAGCTTTCCCCAATAAATCCCTTGTAGGCAGTTATGTTCTGCAATATTCGAAATATCTTGGTTGGGACCCACAGAAAACCTATAGCAAATTCTGTAAAGAGACTGGCCATGTAAGTTTGTCAGCCACAGACACTACACCCTCCTTACAACCGTTCAATGGAACCTCCGATTATTATCCACATAGAACTACCGCCATCAGGAGCATTAGTTTATTTGAACACCTCTTGGGTGGATTGTTACAAAAATCAACTTTAATTGGTCTGGCAGCAATTTCATTTGTATCATTGTTACTAGCCAGTGGTGGGTATTTGGTTTGGACTTTCTATTTCCAAGTTTTTGAAAATCCTGATCAAATTAATACTACAGGGACTGTTGGTACACTAATCACCGAAAGTGATGGTAACACCGTACCCGAAAATATTGATGAAACTCAGGTTGCATTTGTAGTTTTGCCTCAGGCCGTAAACCAAAGGGGTTTGGATAAAATAGGAGATCTGATTCCACAGGATAATGAAGAGTTTTTGAATCTTGTTCCAGATTGGGAAAACCATGGTTCAATTACCTCGAGGTATGATCCTGGAAATCTTCCTGCCGAACCTGTGTATCAGCCCGAAGTGGAATTACTGTTAACAGATTTTACGACTACGGAAGTAGAAAAATCGAATGAAATCTTACTTGTTACTACTTCAGAATCCTGGGTCCGTGTCAAGGATGAAAGCGGTAGGGTTCTATTTGAGAGAGTTTTGGTTGCAGGAGAGCAATATGAAGTACCTGAAACTGGAGAACGCCTAATATTAAGGGCAGGCAATTCAGGAAGCTTATATTTTGTTGTCAATGGTGTTCATTATGGACCATCCGGTGAAGGGACAAGTGTAATTGATAATGTATTTCTTGACCCTGAAGAGCTTAAAAATAATTATGCTGTGGTTGAAGGCGAATTAAATCCACTTGATGACCAAGTTCCAGCCGAATATTCTAGTATCGAATAAAGCTTGGTAAACAGCAATTAAAATATTTTTTCTTTAAAGCACTGTGTTTCAAAACGATATCAGACCCTGGAGAAACATTTCTCGCAGGAAATCCAGAAAAATCTTTGTCGGCGATGTTCCGGTTGGTGGCGGGGCAGATATTTCTGTTCAAACCATGACCAACACTTCGACTGTAGATGTTACGGCAACGGTCGACCAAATCCATCGTTGTACCGAAGCCGGGGCAGATATTGTTAGGGTTTCAGTGCCTGATGAGCCCTCATCCAAGGCATTTGCCGAAATAGTCAGGAATGTCGATGTTCCTTTGGTTGCTGATATTCATTTCCACTATATGCGAGCTTTGGAAGCAGCAGATGCGGGAGCAGCCTGCTTACGAATAAATCCAGGGAATATTGGTTCCAAGGAAAGGGTTAGGGAGGTTGTAAGAGCAGCAAAAAACAACTCATGTTCGATACGTATAGGGGTAAATGCAGGTAGCTTGGAAAGAAACCTTCTTGAAAAATATAGAGAACCCTGTCCCGAAGCTATGATTGAGTCGGGCTTAAATAATATTCGTCTTTTAGAGGACCTGAATTTTACTAACTATAAAATCAGTTGTAAGGCCTCAGATGTATTTCTTGCAATCGCGGCCTATAAAGGACTGGCTCAGGAAACAGATGCTCCCATCCATCTTGGAATTACCGAAGCTGGGAGTTTTCTTCCAGGAACCATTAAATCTACCTTGGGTATTGGAAGCCTATTGTTGGAGGGTATAGGAGACACCATCCGAATTAGCCTGGCCGACGAACCTGAAAAGGAAGTGAAGGTCGGATTTGAAATCCTAAAATCCCTTGGGCTGAGGACAAGGGGGGTAAATATAATTGCTTGTCCGAGTTGTGCCCGGCAAGGTTTTGATGTCATTAAAACGGTTAAAATTCTTGAGGAGAGACTAGCTCATATCAATACGCCATTGAATTTATCGATTATTGGATGTGTCGTAAATGGTCCAGGCGAGGCATTAATGACAGATGTAGGATATACAGGTGGAGGTAAAGGTTCGGGTATGGTCTATTTAGCCGGGAAAACCACGGAAAAAATTTCGAATGACGAAATGATCAACCACATTGTTGAATTGGTATCAGCTCGTGCTACAGCTATAGAAAACGACCAAGATTAGTTTATATTAAGTTAGGCCTTAGTTATTACCTCCCTGTAAAAATTGCTACATCTGATTTTTGATGTAGATGCCCAAGCAATTGTTCGTTTATTTACTAAATTAGCCACATACCCTTAAATTGGAGCTTAATTAATTTGCAAACCTCGTCAGAAATCAAATCGAGAGTACCGTTAGAAAAGCTGGCAAGCATTGAAGAGAAATTCATCAATATTCAGGATCAGTTGATCATGGAAAAAAATGTTGATGAGTTGATTGTTCTAACTAGGGAATTCAACAACCTGAAGCCAATTGTCGAGAAGGCAACAGAATACAAGAATTTGATTACAGAAATTCAAGAGACCAGTGATATGGTTTCGGATCCGGAAATGAAGGAAATGGCCTTGGAAGAACTGGGTCTGCTTAACGAGAAATTAATATCAACCGAAAATGACCTCCTGCTTGAACTCATCCCAAAGGAAGCTGATGATGAAAAATCAGTTGTCCTGGAAATAAGGGCCGGTACCGGTGGAGAAGAAGCCGCCCTCTTTTGTGGTGTCCTTTACAGGATGTATGAGAAGTATGCAGAAATCATGAAATGGAAATTTGACCCCTTGGATGCCAGCGAATCAGAATTAGGTGGGTTTAAGGAAATAACTGTAACCATTGAAGGTAAAGGGGTTTTTGCCAGACTAAAATACGAATCAGGTGTTCATCGTGTTCAGCGAGTTCCACAAACTGAATCCAGTGGAAGAATTCATACCTCGGCCGCGACTGTGGCAGTCCTCCCCGAAGCAGAAGAGGTTGATATCAATATTGCCCCGGAGGATCTAAGGATTGATACCATGCGAGCTAGTGGGGCGGGGGGACAACACGTCAATAAAACAGATTCAGCGGTTAGGATCACGCATATCCCGACGGGCATTGCCGTTGTATCAGCTGAAAAATCACAACATGTTAATCGAGTAAAGGCGATGACTGTACTCCGATCCAGGCTCTACAACATGGAAGTTGAAAAGGTACAAAACGAGAGGGCTGCTGAGCGTAAAACACAGGTTGGCAGTGGAGATAGGTCCGAACGGATAAGGACGTATAATTTTCCTCAGGGCAGGGTAACCGATCACAGGGTAAATCTTACTCTTTATAGTCTTGAGAAGATTATTGAGGGTGAATTGGATGAAATAATTGATTTCCTAATCACGAATGATCAGGCTACCAAGTTGGCAGAGTTTGTTTCCTGATGGATACTTTTGCTACAAATGCCCTTAGAAATGCATCCCAGCGGCTGCAAAGGGCCGGGGTCGAAAACCCCGGTTATGATACAACCAAATTATTTGAGAGTTGTCTGGGTAAAAGAATTTTTGCCATTGAAAGGGATGAATTGGCATCCATCCCAGCGGAATTCTGGTCTCGGTTTGAAAAAGCAATAAAACATAGAGAACAAAGAATGCCAGTCGCAAAAATCACGAATGAAAAAGAGTTTTGGGGACATAAATTCTATGTTAATTCCAAAGTATTGGACCCACGACCTGAAACTGAAGTTTTAATTGAGGAAGCTCTTGGCGAAGATTTCGAGTTGTTACTGGATTTAGGTACTGGCAGTGGCTGCTTGCTTGTTTCAATTTTGACGGAAAAATCAAATACATTTGGGATTGGGGCCGACATCTCATTTGAGGGCATAGAAGTGGCTCGGGTAAATGTTGAAAGATTTGGCCTTACTGATAGATGTAAATTGATTACATCAAACTGGTTTTCGGAATTAAATTGCAAATTTGACTTGATTATTTCTAATCCTCCGTATATCACTAAGGGTGAATACAAAACACTTCAGCCCGAAATTAAGTATTTTGAACCTAAGATTGCACTTACCCTTGAAGATGATGGTTTAGAGGCCTATCGTAAGATAGCCACCGATGTTAGCAGTTATTTGAATAAGAACGGCCGGTTGATAATTGAGATCGGCCATGGAAAATATCGCAAAGTAAAAAGGATATTTGAGCAAACTGATCTTTTTCTAGAAAAGGATATCCCAGATTTAGATGGGGTGATTAGAGCTCTGGTTTTTCGAAAATTGTAGATCCAAAAAAGTGGTCAGCAAAAATTCAAAATAAGCATTACAGGATAAAATTTAGCTTGCTTAACGGTGAATGGTAAGTTTGGTATCGGAAATTAGGATAACCAACCTTTGAAACTGTTATTCACATAGAACTTTAATTCCAAGTATTATTAGGAGGACGAAATGGATAAAGATGCGAAATTCTAGAAATTCCCGGTCCCGGGGAAAAGGGCGTAAGGGGAACTCCGGTACAGGACCCAACAGGGTGTTCGAGAGTTCTGGTCCGGACGGGAAGGTCCGAGGAAATTCATTACAGATTATTGAAAAGTACCAGGCCCACGCACGGGATGCTTTACTTGGCGGTGATAGAATCGTAGCTGAAAACTTCACCCAACATGCCGAACATTACATACGTCTGCTGGAAGCCCAAAAGGAGTTTGAAACCCAACGGTCATCCCAGAACATTAACCGTATGGTAAATGGCAAAAAGAATCAAAATAAAGAAAAGAATGAAGCTTCACCACAGGCAGATGCTTCACAATCAGTTTCAATAAATTAATTACTTTAATTCCAGGTCCTCAACTTGGGATTGAATTATTGAAACAAATTTAATGTACTTGGTTACTGGAATTTGTTCTGGTCTGCTCATGGGATCGATTTCAGCTTGTTCCAGGTATTCAACAATATTCCCTGGCAATTTTTTAAGACTCGTTTTTATCATTTTTCTTCGCTGATTGAAGGCCATGGCGATTACCTTTTCGAATAGCTGTATAGCATCCACAGGAAGTAGGGATGGTTTTGGCAAGATTTGAACCACTACTGAATCTACATTTGGTACTGGGGTGAAAGCCTGGGCAGGTATATTCATCAGTATTTTGGCATCTGATCGAAGTTGAGAAAGAATAGATAATCGGCCGTAGGTTTTGGAATTGGGCTGGGCCGTAACCCTCTCCCCTACTTCTTTTTGTAAAAGTAGAGTTATACCAGACCAAAAGGGAGGCCACTGTTTAGGTAATAACCATTGGACCAAAAATTTGCTGGCTGAATTGTAGGGAAGATTGGCCACTATTTTTGTAGGTTTATTCGCTAGGGTTGAATAATCAAAATCCAAACCATCCATACAAAAGAACTCAAAGCTTTCCTTATATATATCCTTTATTTGCTTTAAAGCTGGAACAAATCGATTATCAATTTCAACGGAAATGACTTTGGCAGGGTTTTGTTCGAGTAAACTACGGGTTAAACCACATGGGCCAGGGCCAATTTCTATGACCGTTGTACCCTCTAAATCTCCAGCCAGGGAAGCAATTTTCCCCGTGAGGTTCAAATCCATCAAATAGTTTTGTCCCAAGGATTTATTTGCTGATAGGTTAAATTCCTTAATGATTTCACGGAGTGGGGGGAGAGTACTTGGCATTCTTTTTTCTGTATCTATGGATTTTTCCAGCAAGTAGAATGGCCTCAATCAAACTATCTGGTTTGGCTATATCCTTACCAGCGATGTCAATTGCAGTACCATGATCAGGTGAGGTTCTTATTATTGGCAATCCCAGTGTTACATTGACAGATTTATAAAAATCCAGGGTCTTGATAGGTATCAAAGCTTGATCATGAAACATTGAAACAGCCAGATCATATGTTTTTCTTGCCTTCTTGTGATACATGGTATCGGCTGAGTAGGGCCCCTGAACCTTCTTACCCTTACGCTGAAATTCCTTGATTACGGGTTCAATGATTTCCAGTTCTTCTCTTCCCAGCAGGCCTCCTTCTCCGGTATGCGGGTTCAGCCCAGCAACTGCAATCCGTGGTTGGGATATGCCAAAATCATTTTGTAAGGACACGAGACAAATTTCAATGGTTTGCCTTAGATGATCTTTCGTAATGCTCCGAGGTACTGAACTGAGGGGAATATGTCTGGTTACAGGCACAGTTTTTAACTTATTCCCGGACAACATCATCACCGGAAAATCTATTCCACAAAATTTCGCTATGAATTCCGTGTGGCCTGAAAATTCTTTTTTTCCAGCATGACGAAATACCCCTTTGGTTATAGGATTTGTACAGATACCAGAAACTTTCCCCTCCAGAGCAAACTTTACGGCGGTCTCAATTGTCCCGACTACCCCATAAGCATTTTCCCGATTGTATTCGCCTAAAGAATTACTTGAAGGGAACTGATAGTGGAGAAAGGGGAGGGCTTGATCAAAAATCTGGCAACATTCCTTTGGGGAATGAATTTCAATTACGGGACAAGGATTATTTAAGGCGGCTAAATGATTTCGGTCGGCAATAAGAAAAAAAGGTTGTATTCCTTTTAATTTTTGCCAGGCTTTTATCGAAAGCTCTAATCCTATTCCTGAGGGTTCACCGGAAGTTAAGGCAATTACGGAATTATTTCCTTCTGACAATCGCGGACGCCCTCAGCTTTGCAAAGTGGTTCCTGGCCATATCGTCAATTTTCCTGTCCCGAAGGTTATTCAGTACCCTTTGGCGGATTTCATCATCAGCAACCAGATTTCTTTTACATAACATGACAAGGAAAACTGATCCATCGTCCATATTCACCCTAGTTACCTCATTGTTATCCAAATCTGAAAGGGGATCGGCAAAAACTCCCAAATCACCCCTGTCTACAGTTTGTCTGGCAAACAAATCAGAACCAAACTGTTGTGAGTATTCAGAAAAATCATCACAGGTTTGACTACGATCAACAATAGTATTTTGAATATTTGAACCTAGCTCTGGACCAAGTGTGTCAATCCTTAATGTGACATAATCAATTGAAACAAAGTTAGCTGCTGAGGATTCGGTTCTTTTTCCCAAGACAAAAAATACATAATACAAATCATCAACTTGGACAGGTTCAGATACATTTCCAGTGGATGTTCTGTTTAGGACATTCCTAAAGGTTCCTCTAATATTATCGATGTTCAGCCATCCTACAGCACCTCCCTCATTCCTTGTTGTGGAAGCCGAATAATTACTTGCTGTTATTGAAAAGTCTTCAGGGGTTCGTATGGTTCGATATATTTCCTGAGCTATTTGCTGGGCTTGATTAGGATTGTTCTCATCAATGCGAAGAACAATTTCAAGTAAGTTCACCATTGTGTTTGTGGTTCTGTATTCAAGCAACAGCTTTTCATCAACATCTGGGGTAGGCAAGTTACGAATTATTGGTCCAAATGCTTCTCTAGCAAATTCAGCCCAGGCGAATTGTGCTTCAACGTAACCGAAAAAGGATTCTTTGGTTACTCCAGCACTCCCAATTCGGCTTAAGAAACTATTAAGAGAGTTATTTCTGTTTTCTGCAAATTCTGTTGCTGCGGCAAGTATTTGCTGTGAGGTTAGTTCGAGACCAACCCGGTCTGTTTCCTGAATGTACAGTTTTTCCTTGATAAGCTCTTCTTCTGCCAGACTTTTAATGTCGCCGCTTTCCCCAAGAAAACGCAGAAAACGACTCTTTTGATCAATTTCATAATTACTAACGGCCGCTCCATTAACCGTAAAGGCTGTAGCAAATAGATTGGTTTGTCCAAACGCTATATTTTGGTGTGCAATAAAGACAAATGCCAAAATTACAAAAGTGAAAAGTCTAGGTTTCATAATACCCTGAATTTAATTACAATTTTTTCTAGATAAAGTACTTGCTGAAGTAAATCCAACCAAAGAAAACCCAATGGAATAATCAGGTTTTGTTTTATTGGCCATAACTGTTTCCAAAGTACGTTTGGCTGATATTTCAAAAGTAACACATTGGTGATGATATATTGCCCCTAGTTCGAATTCCCTCTTGGCATGTCCCAAGAAGTCATATTCAACATTTCCAAAGCCTGTCCATTGGTCTGAAAGTGGAATGTTAAGATAAGAATTTGCCGATTTAGATATTACTCTTTCTACAACTTTATTATCTTCCTCATCGTCGGCCTTTATTTCCACATTTCCCTTAATCCATCCGTAGGAAATACCTGCTTCATAACCATTTTTCAACAATGACAATTGGGAATAATTACTTACCATCCTAAATTTATTGTCGGCCACTGATAAGGAAGTTATCTCAATATTGTCTCCCAATTCAAGAATACCTTCCGCAAAATAATGGGATTTCTGATCTCCGCCATGAATATAATCGGGCTTACTTTCAGCTTTATCAGCAGGCTTCAATATGGTTTTGCCAAAAATAAAATCGAACTTGTTATCCTGAAATGAAGTAAAGTACTTCAACCCCAAACTTACTTCTCGACCATCTCTTACCCAGGATTCAGCAATTTCCTGGTGGTTGGCTAGGAACTTGCTTCGGTCTATGACCTGAAGTGGACTGGGTCTTAAGGGCAAGGTTTTATTGTTGTCCTTGGAATAAACCGTTTGTATGAAAGGGGTAAGCATCTGATGATTTGAAACGCCGGATAGTACTAACGGAAAGGATAGATTGTTGACAATCAAAGTTCGGCCATAATTAACCCTCTTTTTTAATTCAGGAGAATCATCAGTTATATCTTGATCGTAGGCCTCACCGTGCAGGAAGATTGTTGTCGAGCTTTTCAGTCCAGAATTGAAGATAATTGTATCAGAATACCTACCCAACACTGATGCATTTTTGAAATCATGATATTTCGGATCAACTCTTATTGTACCACCTCCCGTGTCAACTTCAGGACCTTTATCTGGATTTTGGGATGTAGAGTTGAATTTTAAATCAAAGGTTAGACTTGGTCTGGAATTCGGCATCAAATCATTGGTTTTAAATCCTAAACTGATTAGCCGTTCAAACGAGTTATCAGCCAAATTTAATTTCCTATCTGATTCTTCATCATCTGATTCATCAACTTTGGCCGGTTGGACAGTTTTAATGGGGCTAACGTTAATCGTTCTAAAAGTTAGTTCTCCAATTGGAAAGGATTTTTTAGCTTCCACGAAAGTTAATTTGTTGCCGTCAGGAAAAATTCCGGCGGGATAAGAGGTGTTATCTGAACTGGTATCAGTCACCAGGAAACTGATCTGGGAAGTTTCATCTGGTCTTTGAACTCCCTTAAGGACTAAATCCTTTTTGAAAAGCCCCAGGTTTTCTTCCCGGAATGGATAAGCAGCTTCAAAAAATATCCAGCCGGATTTCGAATTATTTCTAAATTCCAGATTATAGCCTGGTTTCTTGGCTGGGGTTCGACCAAAAGATAAGGTTAGATCCGTCTGATCGTTCAATACAAGGTAATATGGAATTTTTGTCTCAATACCCGTACCGCTTTTATATTTGACTTCTGGAATTAGAAATCCACTTTGCCGTCCCGCAACAGGACTGCCGATTGAAAACCAGGGGAAATATAATACTGGTACATCCCAAATCTTGAATCTGACATTCTTGAGGTAAATCCTGCTTTCGCCCTCCTTTACGGTTATGGAATCAGCTTGAAAATACCAAAGAGGAGTTTCACCAGCCGTACAGACCGAGCAAGTCGTAATCAAATTGTTGAATAATACTAAACTTCCGTCCTCTCTTTTCACTGTTCCTGATGTTATCTGTAACCTGTTTCGGTATAGAATTCTAAGCCCTTCAATTACACCAGTCTGTTCCTCCTGTGACAGAGATGTAAACTCAGCCACAGCCCGGGTACCTGAAGGATCTGAAATGTATATGGGGCCGTGAAAAGTGTAATTATTATCATCAAATTCCACTCGAGAAGCTTGAACAAGGGTATTCCCGTATGTAATTTTTACGTTACCTGCTGTTGAAACCTTACCGCCCTCAGTAAAAAAAATTTCATTTGCTACCAAAGTTACTTTAGGGTCTTCCTGAGCTAAGCCCAGGCAGGTGGTCCCAAAGAAAATAAGTGCCCATATTCGAACAAATTTCAGAAAAGAACTAATATTCACAGTTTGTCTTTTATCAAATGCAGTCAATTGCCTGTATAGGGATTGGGTTAACAATATGCATTTGTTTGTTCGAGTATCTAGTTTCCGAAGGTATTGATTATTAGTTTTTCCTGCAAACAAGAACCAAGTTAAGATTTACAAAGGATAAAGCTTTATATTTAGAATAGATTTCCCTTGCTTTTCTATATATGGCATCAAAATAAAAAGCAGAAGAGACGAGAACAGTGCGAAATTCAGGGCAGCGAATTCTGATATCAACATTTGAGGAAATATAAAAAAATTAACAATTAAATTCAAAATAAATAGTGCCATCAATCCAAACGCAAAAGGAATAAACCCCTTTTCAAATTTAGGTATCTGAAATTTTGATAAGGGTGCAATCCCTACAAAAATACTAATTGCTATCAAAACTGGAAATGGAAAAAACAAGGATGCAATCAAGTAAGGAAAATCTTGATTGAGCACAAAGGTATAAAAGACCTTATCCAAGAAGAAAATTCCAAGGCCATACACGAAAATCAGGAAGGATCCTTTATAAAGCCCAGATTGTTCAAAAAAAGGCAATATTCCTACCCCAAGCCCGACCATAAAAGAAAGTAGAAAAGGAAGAGAAATCAAAGAGAAAAAGTAAACTTTTTGTTCATGGGCACTGGCTATGAGTCCTAATTTCTCCAGAGTTGTTGAGATTTTGTTACTTGACCATACGGTTGTATGTTCTAGCGGAATCAAGGCGACAAAATCCTCAGGTGCAATATCAGTTTTTATAAGTACTCTTAAGGTGTTGTGTCCAATATCAGTACTTCTGGTAATTTCGGAGGCAAGGTCACAGCGGGATTCAGGTGATATTTCAAGATATTGATCTTTCACATAAATTTCAGAGGCCTTGCAGTAATTTTCCAAAGGTGAACCTTCTGCGTCCTTGAGGAATATTTCAACATCCTCCAAATGGATCTGACTTTTGTCTTCAACATCCAATCTTGCAGCCCGTATGATGGCTTCCTTCTCCTGCATTTGGACCTGAAACCAAAACCTTTCCTGATTAATCTCAATTTTGGAATCTGAGGAGTTTCCAGCCAGTAATAGTTGGGATTGAATATTTGTCCAGGAAACAAGTGGATTAACCAAAGCAAGACAAAATATCCCCAATATGAATGAAATCACCATAACCAGGAGAGTGACGTATTGGCCCTTTGTACCGAACGATTTAATTGCCAAATATTCCTTGCTCCTGAGAAAGAAAAGGCAAAAGTGAATTGAGGCCAAAAGGAAAACCATCGGCAGGTTTTCAAAAATAAATTGAGGAACAAATAAAAGACTAAGGAGTAATTGCTCTACGGAAAAAGAACCCTCTCCTTCAACGGTGGCACCCGTACCAGTGGCCAATTCTTGAATATAGCCCAAGCAAAAAAAGGCAATTAGAACAATCAGAAGAGATCTAATAAACTTCTTGGTGATATACCAATGTATGGTCACAAATTATTAATCCTGGTTCCCGGTCAAGGTAAATTTACAGCACGTAGGACCATTATTCAAACAAATGTTGATCCTATGCCAACTTAATTTTATTGGTCTACAAAATTTAGGTAGAAATTGATCATGCTTCTAGATTTATTTCTTTTACCAGAACCTATTGAACGATTTGAAATAAGGCCCCCAATTTCATGACATTCAGCTAAAATTATTCACAGGATAATTTCCATTCCTATCACACAATTATGTTAAGAATTCGGCATTTACGGTTTGAGGATCGCTTAAAAATGTATCAGGTGAGATGGTACCAATATTGGTAACATGTTTCTAGACAGGAGTGCTTCGGATTGTCATTCACCAAGTTTTTTGGTCTACTGGATTCGCTCAAGTCAAACCGAGTGGTTATACATTACCGTCCCTTAATTCTTGTTTCAAACCAAGGTTGACTATCTTCGGAAATAGAATTTGAAGTGACGTATCTGATACAGGGGACTACAACAAGCAAAGGGTGGAGCTAGGGGAATTCTTCATTTGATTGCTGGGAATGTGTCAATCTGTCGAACGTCGCCCAGCCAAGAAAAAACAGTATCAGAGGTATTGTTGACAGGTACTGTAATAGTGAAACTATTTGATTTACATTTTCTGCTGTGTCTAGTTGGTTTCCCAGAACATAACTTCCCATAACCAGTGAAGTAGAAATTATCAATGTTACAAAACCGTTCCACGTGTTTTTGTAACCGATGATCAGGACTATTCCCCCACACAATACAACAAAAAGTGAAAAGAAAATCTTATTCAATCTTTCATGAATTTCTCTTTTCAACCAGGGACTCAAATCCTCATCATTTAAAATTTGTTCAACAATGTCTGCGGTCCTTACATTTTCAGAAAAGGGTTTTGTCATCCGCTCTTCCGAAAAAGTTAAGGTTTCCAGGAATTTGATCACGATCATGGTTTCTGGTTCTTGCTTCTCCTGAATTTGTGACAATATTTGTCCATCCGAGAGAATGAATTCCTTTTCATCTAGCGAATAATTTATTTCACCCGTTTTGGCGGAGACCCATAACCTGGAATTATCATCGCCTTGAGAATCGAAGTGCATAACCAAATCATTCAATTCTCCTTCATCGCTTACCTCCTCTGTTATGATTGTTCTACCATCCTCGAAATCCAGAAATCTGCCAGGTTTGATTCTGTATTTGTCCAAAGCCCATTCTAGCTCTGATACTACTTCAATTATTTTGTTATCGCTTTGTGGACGAAATTCAAATTTCAAAGCTACTTCAATCAGCCCAACTGTGAAGGCAAAGGCAATAAAAGGAAACGAAAGGCCGAATTTTCCAAGCCCCATCGTTTGTTGAATGGTCAGTTCATGACTGTTCCGCATTTTGATTACAACATATACAGTCGCTAGATAAGCAGAGATGGGGATTACCCTATCTAGGGCAACAACGAATACCAGACTTAAATGTTGCAGGAGATAGCTTGGATACTGGAGTTCGGCTAGGAGCAAATCGATACTACGAACAAGCAGGTTTACCCAATTCAAGCCAGCGAATATAAATGTAAAAAAAAGGAAACCGACACAAAGCCGAATGAAGGTATATCGAAATAAAGTTATTGGCATTAAATTTTTTTACTTTAATTTAGATCGGATAATTAAGTTTATGGTCCTGTGAAAAAGCTAACACGGAACCATCTAAAACCAAAACTGGCAAATTTCTTGAGGTGCGAATGGAAAACCCAATTCCTATTGATTTTTCTGGATTAGATCGAAAGACCCTAAAACAGGTGTTCTCATATGAAGATGTTGTTGTTATTCTAACTACTCCCGAAGGAGAAATCTGGGAATTGTTCAAAAATTCAGATTTCCCACAAAATACCGACCATAAAAGATATCTCCAATCAGATTCTTTCCAAAAATTATCTGAAAACGATTTTATAACCATAGACTTTCCTACTGATTATAAGGCTAAAAAACTGGTCATTCAAAAAGTTCCGCTTAAGGCCGACGAAAAGATCATGAGAAAAGCTGGGGCCAAATTAGGAAAGATAGCCCTTAACAACAATACCATGATTGTGTGTGACCGCCCCAAACCCGAATATTTTGCAGAAGGTCTCGCACTTAAGGCCTACAGATTTGAAAAGTTCAAAACCAAAAAAACTGATGAAAAGGACAAAGTAAATTCTTGCACAATTTTGTGTAAAAAACCTGACCTTACCGGAAAGAAATTTGAACCACTATTGGGTGCTGTAAAAGGAACCTTTTTCACCAGAAATTTGGTGAATGAACCAGCCAATTCATTAACTACCGACAGTTTTGCCGAACGGCTTTGCAACTTGGAGGAATTGGGCGTTGAGGTACAGGTTCTTGACGAGGAGGAATTAAAGCAGCTGGGTATGAATACTCTTCTAGCTGTTGGAGAAGGCTCAACCAGCCCTTCTAAGGTGGTAACTATGGAATGGCGTGGGAGTGATGTCAACCCCGTCGCAGTGGTTGGGAAGGGGGTTTGCTTTGACACAGGTGGAATTTCTCTCAAGCCGGCCAAGGGAATGGAGCAAATGACCATGGATATGGCTGGGGCCGGGGTTGTTTCAGGAGTAATGAAATCCCTGGCACTGCAAAAATCAAAGGCCAATGTCGTTGGGATTGTCGGATTGGTAGAAAATATGCCTGGAAGTGCTGCCCAAAGGCCTGGAGATATTGTCCGATCCATGAAGGGTGATACCGTAGAGGTACTAAATACAGACGCAGAGGGTCGATTGGTCCTTGCAGACATTCTATGGCATGTTCAGAATAAATTTAATCCATCGTGGATGATTGACCTAGCAACCCTGACAGGTGCTATAGTCGTTAGCTTGGGCCATGAATATGCCGGATTATTTTCAAACGATGACAAATTTTGCAGTAACTTTCTAAAGTCGGCAGATTTTGAAGATGAAAAAGCTTGGCGACAGCCGTTGGATGAATCCTATGACAAACAACTGGATTCACGATTGGCAGACATGAAGAACATTGGTGGTCCGTATGCAGGCGCAATTACTGCTGCACAGTTCCTTCAACGATTTGTCAAAAAAGATACACCATGGATTCATTTGGATATTGCAGGTGTTGCATTTCCGGCAAAAGAGGGGGTATTTGCCCCAAAAGGCCCGTCTGGTTGGGGAGTTAGGTCTATTCTTAATTTGATTGATAAATCCTTTTGAGCAAATGGTTGAAATATTTTTTTATCAATCTGATGGTCCTCCCAAAAACCTTTTGTTTACCCTTCTAGAAAGGTCACGTAGTCAGGAGTGGAATGTTCTTGTGCTATGTTCAGACCAGGATGAAGTTAATTTCCTCCATGATCAGTTATGGGTCCAACCTGAAAATCGATTTGTTGGGATTGGAAAGGCCGGTACTGAATATGACGAGTTCCAGCCTGTTTTGATTTCAGATAAGACAGTATATTCCAATAATCCACACGTAGTGATCCTAAGTGGCAATTGTGAAGTCCAACAAACAGATATCAAAAAGTTTAAGAGAGTTATGGTTATATTTAACCAAAATGACCAAGTTGAACTTGAAGCCTCAAGACAAAAGTGGAAAACCCTATCTAAACTAGGGTGTCACATGAAATTGTTTCGCCAAAATAATAGTAGGTGGAGTCTTCAAGCCGAGGCGAACCAAAACCAAGCAAGAGAAATTGAGTCCAGTTGAATATCTTTGCTTTGGTGTAGAAATTTAATTTACGAAACCTATTTCCCTTCAATCACCGAATAGTAATCGTGTTCGGGATCAACTTGAAAAAAGCTAGTTAGAAGAGAAGGGACATAAGGTGGTAGAAAGAACACTATCGATAATCAAACCCGATGCCACAAGGCGTAATGTCAGTGGAAAAATTATTTCCATGCTTGAAGAAGCCGGGTTAAGAGTGGTTGCCCAAAAGAGGATTCATCTATCCCGTGCCCAGGCAGAACAATTCTATGCGGTTCATGCTCAACGACCATTTTTCGATGAATTGTGTGATTTCATGTGTTCCGGACCTGTCGTGGTTCAGGTACTTGAAGGGAAGAATGCAATTGCCTTGAATCGAGAAGTCATGGGTGCTACCAACCCGGCGGATGCCAAACCTGGGACAATCAGAAAAGAACTGGCCGTTTCCTTGACAGAAAATTCCGTCCATGGATCTGATGGTCCTGATACTGCTAAAGTTGAAATTTCCTTCTTTTTCAGCGAAATTGAAATAGTAGGGTAATAAATATTAGGTTCTTCAGGATTTGCCGGTAATGTTGCTTGAAGACATTTGAGAGTTGATTAAATTATAATTCCGGTCAAGGCCTGTAGCTCAACGGTTAGAGCAGAGCGCTCATAACGCTTTGGTTGGGGGTTCGAATCCCTCCAGGCCTACCATCCAAATTTGGAAGGGAGAGAACAGCTTTCAATCCACCAAGTTTTTCACTTTTTTCAAGAATCAATTCACCACCATGATCTCGGGCAATATTTGAAACTATTGCCAGACCCAATCCCACACCTTTGAAGTGGTTCAGATTCCGCGCCTCATCAAATTTAACGAATGCAGTTTTTGCTATCTTTTGTTTGTTCCTTTCAATCCCTGGACCATTATCCTCAATAATGAATTGAATTGATTCGGGCTTAACATATACGGAAAACAAGCACTTTGAAGAAAACTTTTCAGCGTTTTGGATGAGGTTTTCGATTGATCTTCTAATCCCGGAGGGTTTGCATCGGAATGAAGGAGGTTCATTAATTTCTGAAATCAATTGAATTTCAATTGCCACCCCCTGGCGGCTGGCATCAGCATGAATTGATTCGGCCAGTTGAAAAGGATCAATATCCTCAAAGGGTTCAGATTTGCCAGTTCGGGAAAATTCAAGCAGTTCGGTAAGCATATTGTCCATAACTTCAATGTCGTCAATGATCAAATCCTTGTACTTGCTTTCCTCCAGGAACTCTACGCCAAGCCGTAATCTCGTCAGTGGGGTTCTCAAATCATGACTAATACTGGCAAGCATATGTGACCTTTGACTTATTTGCTTTTCAATACTGTCTTGCATCGTCAGGAAAGCACGAATTGCACTTTTTACCTCTCTTGCGCCTGAAACTCTGAGGGGATAAAATTGACCCTTGCCAAAAGCTTCAGCCGCTTCAGAAAGCCGTTTTATTGGACGTAACTGATTTTTAAGAAACAATACAGCTATCAAGGTTGTTAAAATTGCCGTAAATAATATGAGAATTAGAAACTGATGGGGATTGGATGGTGACAATGCCCGGCGGGGTACCATAATTTTTGCATTACCAAAATTTGTTTTAAAATAAATGTCCAAAATCTTACCATCGTTGGCAAGTAAATCTATGGCTACGATATCTGGAAAATCTTCTTTCAGCGACGCAATGATGATTCGGCCTGAAAAATCATAGATCAACTTTCGATCTGGCGGGATTGTCTCACTGCCACCCAGGAATTCAAAATTCAATGAGAGGCTTTTGGAAAGAGGAAGGACCTTCTCCAGCGTTTCTCTCTTGCTGCCAGCTTCATTTATTTCCGTGATGATTAGACTGAAATGTGGATTGATATTTGAAATCATCTGCCTTGTAACATAATCAAAATGCCTTTGAATAAAGACAAATGATCCTACCAGAAGGACCAATACTACCGGAAAGAACAGGATCAAATAGACCCTTCCATATAAACCTAAGGGAAAAATGGATTTAATGATTTTTTTGGCCGGAAAAGTATCGCTCATAGGTACTTTCAAATTAACCCAAGGCTGCTTAAGGAAATACATTGTATTTGTAGCAAATCTATTACTCCAATTCAATTTGAAGATGGGTCATATCTTTTGTCCTGTTCGGCTCCATAAATCATCACAAATTCATGCGTTGTGACCAAAATAAAGGTCCAATCGTCATTGAACAAACATTTTCTATTGAATAAATAAAAACTGTTTCTACTTTCCTTTGTTAAACCTTAGCAAACTATTCCGGCGTAGCTCAGTGGTAGAGCAGTTGACTGTTAATCAATTGGCCGCAGGTTCGAATCCTGCCGCCGGAGCCATTGAAGAAATGATCTAGGGCTTTAAATCAACCCAAATTGTAACTGGACCATCGTTCACGAGAGAAACTTCCATTTCAGCCCCGAATACACCTGTTTTGACTTTACATCCCTTATCCCTTAGAGCCTGCACGAAATCCAGATATAAAGTTTCGGCAAGGGGGTTTTTAGCAGCATTGGAAAAACCAGGCCGGTTGCCTCGGGAAAGATCGGCGGCCAAAGTAAATTGACTGACAACCAGGATTTTACCTTCAACATCCTCAACAGAATGATTCATTTTGCCTAGGCTGTCTCTAAATATTCTGAGGTTTTTAACTTTATTCGCGAGTTTGGAAGCAACATGCTCATCGTCATCAATAGTTGCACAAACCAAGACCAACATTCCAGGCCCAATCTTGTTAACAGGCTTACCATCAACCTTTACTTCAGCAGATTTTACCCTTTGAATCAAGCATCTCATTTTATTCTCCTGGCTTGAGGTTTATTATAAAGTTAGATCATGAAAGTAATTTCAACTAACCAAGAATTAGTGGCTCTATGTAACAAAGCCCAAAACCAACCCTTTATAACGTTGGACACAGAGTTTGTATCCGAAAAGACCTATTATCCACAATTGTGTTTAATCCAAATCGCTTTACCGGAAAAAAATGATTTGGAATGTTCAGAATTTATAATTGATGTTTTAAGTCCGAAATTGCGATTGGGGGCTTTAACAGAAATATTCATGAATCCTGGTATCAAAAAGGTTTTTCACTCCGCAAAACAAGATTTGGAAATATTCTGGCATGTGTTTGGTGAGATCCCCGAGCCATTGTTTGATACACAAATTGCTGCCATGCTTTGTGGCTATGGTAGTCAAATTTCGTACTCAAATCTAGTCAAGGATATATGTAAAACAAACCTGGATAAGTCCCAGCAATTCTCCAACTGGTCAACTAGACCCTTAACAAAACGGCAGTTGAATTATGCAGTTTCAGATGTAACACATCTTCGCCAAGTTTACATTAATCTGCATAAAAAATTGTTTGAAAACCGAAGGTTAGAATGGGTTGAAGAACTAATTACTGAAATGAGTGAGGGGTGTAAAAACTCCTACAAGCCAGAAGAAGCATGGAAAAAAATCAAGACTAGAAATATATCAGCCGAAGGATGGACTATTTTGTATGCCCTTGCCGAATTTCGTGAATTAGAAGCCCAAACCAGAAACCTCCCCCGACGATGGGTGCTTTCAGACCATGCCATATTAGAATTGATCTCAGTGAAGCCTAGAACTCTTGAGGAACTAAGGAGTTGTAGGTTTTTCAATGTAGGAAGAAAAGCACAAAACAGATTTACGATGGGTTTATTGGAAGTGATCAGAAAAGCAATTGCTAACCCAAAGGCCCCACCACTGATTGTGCAGCCCAAAAAGCCAAGAAATTCGAATAAGGAGGTTACTGATTTACTGAAGGTTTATCTCAGGTTTTCATCGGAACAATCTGGAGTGGCTGAAGAGCTAATTTCAACAACTGATGAATTGAGGGAAATTTCACAAGGCAATCTTAATGTACGGCCTCTAAAGGGTTGGAGGAAGAAGGTGTTTGGGGATAATGCCATAAAACTATGCCAGGGAAAAATTGCCCTGACTATCGAAAATTCAAATTTAGCCGTTGTTGGGAAGTAAATTCTAGAGAAATTCTTATTTTGATACTGGTCTAACCAGTTTTGGACAAAATCTATCAAAATCATGTTTTACACAGGTATGTGACCCTATTGAATATGATTTTGTCCTTGACGCTTTTAAAAAAACAACTAAATTCAAACCAATGCGTCTGGGAAGGGTTGTCAATACAACTCGTTTTGTGACTTAAAGTCATAAAAGCCCGGACGCTTTTTTCCAGTCGCGAATAGTTTTATGCACATCTGCTATGTTGATGAATCAGGAACTCCAGATATAGATAATATTGGAAATACTACCCATTTTGTCTTGGCAGGAATCTCGTTACCAATCGAATTCTGGCGAGATGCCGATAAAGAAATTACCAAAATCAAGAAAGAATATGGTTTCGCCGATGAGAATGAAATTCACACTGCTTGGCTTAACAGAAAATATATAGAACAAAAATTTATTTCTAATTTTGATAATTTAAATCATACTAACCGTCGTAAAGAAGTTAGAACAGCAAGAAAATCAAACCTTTATAAACTTCAAAAGAATCAGAATAGAACCTATGGTAGAACCAAGAAGGATTACAAAAAAACGGACCCCTATATCCACCTAACCCATAAGGAACGTAAAGAATTTGTTGAAAAAATTGCAGAATCCGTAGCAAAATGGTCAGATGTTCGCCTGTTTGCCGATTGCATTGACAAAACTTTCTTTGATCCACAAAAAGCTGGCCATTCCGTGGGAGAAGAGGCCTTTGATCAACTAATATCCCGATTTAACACATTTTTGGAAAACAAGAGTAGGAGCCCCAACTCAAATCAAAAAAACCTTGGGATTATTGTCCACGACAATAATGTTGAGGTGGCTGGTGAACGAATGAAAATGATGCGTAATTTTTTTAGTACAGGTACTAAGTATCGTAAAGATATAGATAATGTTATTGAAACACCTTTGTTCGTTGATAGTAATCTCACAAGTATGGTTCAAATAGCTGATCTTTGTGCTTATGCGTTAAGGCGGTATATTGAAAATAGGGAAAGAAATCTGTTCGATAGAATTTTTCGAAGAGCTGATAGAAAGAACAATAAGTTAGTCGGTATCAGGCACTTCACTGACCCGAACTTAAAATGCGATTGTGATTTATGTTCCACTTAACAAAAACTCGTGCATGGATTCAAATTTATAGCATCCTCTTTCTAAGTTTTAACCAACTCTTCTGGCCACTTGGATTACCGGAATAATTTGGATGCATTCATATTGTGATGATCAATATCGGTTTCAATCGCTTTGAAACACTCCTTCAGTGAATTAATAAATACGGCATTAAAATGTCGTTACCTGGTCAGTTTAGCTATAAGCCTACTAGAAAACAAACAAAACCTTTATGAGAAGGGGAAATCAGCAATTTATATTTAGGTTGAATAGCTCCTTATTTTAATTGAAAATTAATACTTTTAACCTAGTTGTATCAAGTACTAGGAAACTAAAACTAACGTACTGAGAGCTTTTAAGTGGAAACTGAATCCTTCAATGAAATAATTCAGGATTTTGAATTTCTGGAGACTTGGGAAGATCGCTATGGATATATCATTGATCTAGGTAAATCCATGCCGGGTTTGGAGGAGAAATACAAAACTCCTGCAACAAAGGTTGAAGGATGTGCTAGTCAGGTTTGGTTCGTTATGGATTTTACCCCCTCGAATAAAGGAACAATATTCCAATTCAGAGGTGATAGTGATGCCATTATTGTTCGAGGGCTCATTGTTATACTTGGTGTGCTATTTAATGGTTTGACGATCCAGCAAATCTCAAAAATAGATGCCTATTCTGAACTTAAAAAGCTTGATTTGCAGAGTAACCTTTCACTTCAAAGATCAAATGGCTTAGTGGCCATGGTAACCAAAATAAAAAATATCTCGAACCAACTTCTAGAAGCAAGTTCACCTTGTTCGTCCCATTAACCAGAGTTTATTTCAGATAAACGAAATCAATTTTGTTAATAATGGCTTTACCCATACAAAATCTGCTGAAAACAAGGGATTGGCTCTTGGCGGATGGGGCTACCGGCACAAACCTGTTTAATATGGGATTAGCTGCTGGAGAGGCCCCAGAGTTATGGAACAGAGATCAACCTGAAAAGATACTTGATCTTTATAAATCCTCTCTAAAGGCTGGTGTTGACATATTCCTGACCAACTCGTTTGGATGTAATCGGTCTAGATTGAGTCTCCATGCTTCAGCTGATGATTGTTTCGAACTAGCAGAAAGATCTGCTTCATTAGCTCAGGAAGCAGTTGCCAAGCAAAATGCTGCGGCAATTATTGCTGGTTCAATTGGGCCAACGGGTGAAATTATGGAACCCCTTGGTACACTTACCTATTCGCGGGCCGTTGAATATTTCCATGAGCAGGCCGAGGGGTTGAAGGCAGGAGGAGCTGATGTACTTTGGATTGAGACAATTTCAGCCAAGGAAGAATTCCTCGCTGCCCAGGAAGCGTGTCGCTTGGCTGATATGCCTTGGTGTGGAACGATGAGTTTTGATACTGTCGGTTATACCATGATGGGATTTACTCCAAGGAACCTGGTCGAATTGGTTTCAGAAGTGGACATCAAACCAGAAGGATTTGGCGCAAATTGTGGAGCAGGGGCCTCGGACCTGGTTCTTACTATCCTGGCGATTTCTGAGTTAAATCCCGAAATACCTATTATTGCCAAGGGAAATGCAGGCATCCCTCAAATCAAGGAAGGCGAAATCCACTATAGTGGATCTCCCGAAATTATGGCTTCATATGCTGAACTGGCCCGAAATGCGGGAGCAAAGATTATTGGAGGTTGTTGTGGAACTACTTCTTTGCACTTGGAAAAAATGAAAAATCGACTGGAAATGAAGCCATCAGGCTCAAAGCCTACACCTGAAGAAGTTAAGGAATTACTAGGTGAGCCTAGCTTTAATCAAGGCCAAAAGAAAAGGGTCAAGAGAGGTTCTAGAAGAAGAAAGCAAAAAAATTAATGTTTCATTTATAGTATTCTAGGTTATTTGAATGTTGGGTTTTTGTTTACTTTGAATTAATTTTTTTTATGTAGTTCTGATGTTTTCAAATTTTTGGATTGAAAAAAATCCATCACAGTGGGAGAAATCAAGGTGACAGATGAAGAAGACGACATAATTTTATCAGAATTGCCCGATGATGAGCTCGTTCCCCAAATGCATGATGATCTCTATGATGGATTGAACGAGGAAATTGTCGAGGGTGTAAATATTCTGCTGGAACGTGGATGGTTGCCATACAAAATCCTCACTGAGGCTTTGGTCGAAGGTATGCGCATTGTTGGGATTGATTTTCGTGATGGGATTTTATTTGTCCCGGAAGTTCTGCTTTCTGCAAATGCAATGAAGGCGGGAATGAAAATCCTTAAACCTTTGTTGATTGAGACCGGTGCCCCTAGGATGGGTAAAATGGTAATTGGTACCGTTAAAGGGGATATTCATGATATCGGTAAGAATCTTGTTGCAATGATGTTGGAAGGTGCTGGTTTTGAGGTAATTGATTTGGGTATCAACAACCCAGTTGAAAATTATTTGGAGGCCATGAATGCCGAACAACCTGATATACTTGGGATGTCGGCACTACTGACTACAACCATGCCATATATGAAAGTGGTTATTGATCGATTGAAGGAGCTGGGCCTACGGGAAGATATCGTTGTACTAGTAGGTGGTGCACCCTTGAATGAAGAATTTGGAAAAGCGATTGGTGCTGATGCCTATTGTCGTGATGCAGCCGTGGCAGTCGAAACGGCAAAGGAATTTATGGCTCGTAAACATAACCAAATGATGGCTTCGGCTTAAGTTTCATTTGGGTAACAATTTCAACTTCAAACAAGATATTAGTCCAAGCAATTCAGCAAGGATTGAATATAATGTGGACAATTGAATTCTATTTTCACTAACCAACTAAACTCATGTCAGGTCTTAAGTCTCAGTTTAATTTTTCAGAACGTGAAGACGTTCTTCTCTTGGCCTGTGGTGCATTAGCAACTGAAATACTTGCCTTGATCAGACTGAATGGATGGGAACACTTTCATCTTCATTGCTTGCCAGCGAAACTCCATTTATATCCAGATAAAATACCTACGGAAGTGGAAAAGGCAGTGAATAAATTCAAAAAGGAATTTGAGCACATATTTGTTGTTTATGCCGATTGCGGTACGGGTGGATTGTTGAAAAAGAAGTGTGATGAGCTTGGCATTGAAATGGTTCCAGGACCACATTGCTATGCTTTTTTCGAAGGGGTGGATAAATTTAACAAGCAAGCAGAAAACGAAATTACAGCCTTTTATTTGACAGATTTCTTGGTAAGGCAATTCAATTCATTCATAATTGAGCCCTTGGGACTAGATAAACACCCTGAATTAAAGGACGTATATTTTGGTAATTACACAAAACTGGTCTATCTTGCTCAAACCAAGGATCAAGAATTAACCCTTCTGGCAAGAGATCATGCAGATCACCTAGAATTGGAATTTGAAAGGCGATTTACCGGCTATGGGGATCTTGCCCATACACTCGGGCAGCTAAAACTGCTGCACTAATTTAGAATCACCTGGTTCTCATTTTTTTCATTTCTCTATTGAAAATTGATAGGTCCTCACCTTGCTTTGAAGTAATACCACTTTATGGGTAGGGATTATAAGAAATTAAATTTACAATCGTTCAACTTAGGAGCAAAAATTAAATGAATACATTCAAAGATAGACAAAAGGCTTTTGAGTCAAAATTTGTTTTTGACGAGGAGATGTCCTTTAAGGCCCAAGCCAGAGCCAATAAAAATTTAGGAATGTGGGCAGCTGAAAAGTTGGGATTGTCAGGTGAAAATGCCTCAACTTATGCCATGGAGGTTGTTAAGTCAGATTTTGAGGAACCAGGTCTGGAAGATGTCTTTAGAAAAGTCAGTAAAGATTTAGAAGGTATCGTAAATGAAAAAGAAATTCGGTCGAAGGCCGAAGAATTTATGATTGAAGCTACTACTCAGATCCAATCAGAAGGGAGCTGAGTTTACCCCCCCCCACATAATTTACTAGCTTGTTTCATTGGGGGTTCCAAGAACATGATTATAAATCCCCTCAACTTCTTTAAGAAAATAATCTGGTTCAAAAAGCTCAGTAAGTTCACTTTTGGTAACCCACTTCAAAATTTGTTGGTCGGCCAGTAAAATCTCCTGAAGATTCTTTCCTGTTTCCATGGCTTTAAAGGAAGCGCTTTGAACCAGACGATAGGCTTCTTCCGTGGGAACTCTTTTTTCAGCCAGGGTATTCAAAATTCTATGGGAAAAGGTAATACCCCCCTGTTTCTCTAGGTTTGAGGCCATCTGTTCAATATTTACCTTCAATCCACGTAAAACTCGTGTTAACCGATGTATAACGAAATCCATGGTTATCGTCGTATCAGGACCCAATGCTCTTTCCACCGAGGAATGGGACATATCTCTTTCTTGCCATAGGGTAACATTCCCTAGTGCTGCTGATACATAGGTCTGAATTAATCGTGCCAAGCCTGATACATTTTCCAACAAAATCGGGTTCTTTTTGTGAGGCATTGCCGAGGAACCTTTTTGTTTGGCCGAGAAGGGCTCTTCGATTTCTCCAATCTCCGTAATTTGCAATTGACGTAATTCCACAGAAATTCGCTCCAGGGAGGCGGCTATAACTCCCATTGTCGAAAAATACATGGCATGCCGATCTCTAGGAATTATCTGGGAGGAAATGGTTTCGGTTGCCAAACCCATTTGGGCACAAACATACTTTTCAACACTTGGATTGATTGTGGAATAGGTACCCATTGCCCCAGAAATCATACCAACAGAAATCTCCTTTTGGGCATTCTCCATCCTGTTGATATTGCGTTGGGTCTCAGCATAGGCCCGAAGCATCTTCAAACCAAATGTAATTGGTTCGCCATGAATCCCATGGCTGCGGCCGACACAAGGGGTGAATTTGTTTTCCAGAGCAAGTCGTTTAAATTCTGCTGTCAGCAAATGTAATTTGGAAATAATTATTTCCGAAGCTTTTTTAAGCTGGAAATTGTAGCAGGTGTCCAATACATCAGAAGATGTTAAACCTCGATGAAAGATACCTTGACCCTTTGCACTCGCAATTTCCTCAACATACATTTGGAAAGCCACAGATTCATGGTGAACCTGAGCTTCAATTTGCTTTATCCTAACAACATCAAAGGTTTCAGGTTCTGCTTCCCATATTGCCTTGACGGCCTCCTTCTCAAGTTCTCCCAGTCGAGCCCGAGCATCACAGGCATGAGCCTCAATCTGAAACCAGGTTCTTAGTCTGAATTGATCAGACCAGATATTGGTCATTTCGGGAAGAGAATAACGTTCAAGCATTACTGATCAAATAGGCAGATAAATCAAATATCGCTAAAACCAGAATTCCCATTTTACAGGAGACATTCCAGCTTACTTTTTTGAGTTCTATTCACTGAGTTCACGATAAGGTACCTGGTAATGTAGGGCCATATCCCAAGGAAAATAAATCCAGGTATCCTGACTCACTTCAGTGATATAAACATCAACCAATGGCCTTCCTGCTGGTTTTGCATACACGGTAGAATAGGTAGCCATTGGATAAAGCTCTCTGACTACTTTTAAAGTAGTGCCGGTGTCCACCAAATCATCAATGACCAATATATCCTTTGAATCTTTTGGTATATCTGGGTTGGGCATTTTGAGGATTTCCGGTTTTCCCATATCCTGGTGGTGATAACATCTGATGGAAATTGTATCGACAGTACGAATATCCAACTCCCGGGCAATAATCATCGCAGGAGTCAAGCCACCTCGTGTGATCGAGATAATTGCTTCCCAATTTCTTTTTTCTTTTCCAAAATTGTCCAACCGCCAGGCTAGAGCCCGTGAGTCTCTGTGGACCTGGTCCCAACTGACGTGAAACCCTTTTTCATGTGGTAATACGTTATTCATTACTAACTTCTTCCTGTTACTTTGTCTATATCAGGGGCATCAACCCTTTTCATGCCAACGACGTGATAGCCAGAATCAACATGCAAGATTTCACCAGTGACTGATTTGCCAAGATCGGATAGCAGGTAGAGAGCAGAATTACCGACATCCTCTGTTGTAATATTTCTTTGTAAGGGGGAGTTTAATTCGTTCCACTTCATAATATACCTGAAATCGCCAATACCAGAAGCAGCCAGGGTTTTTATGGTACCTGCAGAAATTGCATTTACCCGAATTTGATTTCCACCGAGATCAGCTGCCAAATACCGGACTGAAGATTCTAAAGCGGCTTTGGCAACACCCATAACGTTGTAATGGGGCATAACCTTTTCAGCACCGTAATAGGTCATTGTAAGTAGCGATCCTCCGTTGGGCATCAATTTTTCTGCTCTTTTGGCCACTGCAGTAAAGGAAAAGACAGAAATATCCATGGTCATGGTAAAATTCTCAGGAGATATATCTACATACCGCCCACGCAATTCATTTTTGTCAGAAAACCCTATCGCATGGACAACAAAGTCCAATCCTCCCCAAGTTTTTTCCAATTCTCCAAACAGGTTGTCCAATGAATTGGGATCTGCAACATCACATTGTATCATGTGCTTGGAACCAATGGATTCGACCAAGGGAGCAACCCGCTTGAGGAAAATCTCATTTTGGTATGAAAAAGCCAATGACGCGCCATGGCTATGGCAAGCCTTTGCAATACCCCAAGCAATGGATTTATCATTGGCAACACCCATGATAAGCCCGCGTTTACCTTCCATTAATCTCATAAACTAAACCCCAAATTTTGGTTATCATTCATAGAAGTTTATTCTAAAAATTAAATATTTATATGCAATTCAGCTATTACATTTTAATGTGGATATTCTTGCCAGTTTGAAATGACAAAATTAGGGAACTCAAGCATGAAAACTAGCCTTGAAGAAGGGAAAACTCCCTTATCTCTTGTTCAGGATTGGCTTGATCAAGCACAATCAAAAAAAATTCCGGATCATAATGCCATGGCCTTGGCAACTTCAGACAAGGAAGGAAAACCAAATGTTCGTATGGTTTTGCTCAAGGAAATTGATCCAAAGGGATTTATATTTTTTACCAACTATAAAAGTAAAAAGGGTGAAGAAATATCCCATTGCTCAGATGTGGCCTTTACGCTTCATTGGAGAACATTAAGAAGGCAGGTACGAGTCAAGGGGAAAGCAGAAATTCTGGAGCAGGAGAAATCTGATGAATATTTTCACTCTAGACCACTTGAAAGCCAATATGGTGCCTGGGCTTCCAAGCAATCAGCGGTTCTTTCCTCAAGACGCCATTTATTGAACTCTGTGGCAAAAATTACCTTAAAATTTGGTACCTCTCCACCAAGACCTGAATTTTGGGGTGGATATCGTATCATTCCTGCCGAGATTGAATTTTGGAGTGAAGGAAGTTTTCGGATTCATGACAGAATAAGGTGGATATGGAACAAGGAATATTCAAAATGGGAATCATTCCGTTTATATCCATAATACTTTATTGGCAGAAATTTAAAAAATTGTGAGGTTGTGGCAGAAATGGTACACGTCCCCGACTAGCACTGGAGTTGTTGGTGGTTATCCCACCGACTTGCGAGCTAGAATTTCTTTAGCCCCACCAAATCCGCCGATTGTTCCTCAACAAGTCAGATAGCAACAAGACAATATTGCCAATAATATGTGTATTTGTCTTCTAATGTATCAAAACTTTTGATTTCTCCGTGTTTATCGGCATTTTTAGAAAAATGACAACTTGGGAATAATTCTTTAAAATCAGCTTTGCAAATGTTTCAAAAATACTCGGTAATCGTTTTACTTACTTGCCTGGTAAGTGCTGTTCCTTTTTCGTTATGGGCAGATTGCAAGGACAATCTTGTGGAGGTAAAGGGGGAATGGGGTAAAGCTCGATTCAAGGTTGAGATTGCAGATACCCAAGAACTACATAGAAAAGGTTTGATGGGAAGAGAGGTACTTGGTGTATCGCAAGGTATGTTATTTGTATTCGAAGAACCTGGGCCAGCAAGCTTCTGGATGAAAGACACCTTAATTCCGCTGGATATGCTATTTGTTGATGAATCTGGTGAAATTACAACCATCAATCACCAGGCGGAACCCCTGTCGACGATATCTTTTTTTGGTGGAAGGAAAATTTCATTTGTACTGGAAATCAATGGCGGATTAGCCAAAAAACTGGGAATCAGTGAGGGAGACCTTATTCGTCACCCTAGAATTAAACCTGATTTGGCAGCCTGGGCTTGTAAAATTTAGATTTATATCTTTAATTAACAAAAGATTTCGGGGCGTAGCGCAGCCTGGTAGCGCAACAGTTTTGGGAACTGTAGGTCGTTGGTTCGAATCCAATCGCCCCGACCAAGCATCATGGCAATCAACCGATTAGGTATCAGGTAACTCAAATCTGATTCGATTTTTCTAGATTGAAAATTCTTATTGAGGCATCAGACCTTAATTTTAAGTTGCTTTTCTGATTCCCAAATTCTTTTTTTTATTTTCAAATCCAACTTGTGTTTACAAGTTGTGGATAAATAATTTTTTGTCCCAAACCCCTAGTATTAATAGCAAAAATCAACTCTCTCAATCTGCTGTGACCAATTCTTTAATTTTGTGCTTTACCCAGTTAATTTTTTAGGAAAATAGATATTAAACGCAATTTATTGCGGTTTGTTCAATTCCATTTGAACACTATATCTTGTAGTATTGTTTAGAAAAAAAACTAAATACAGGATTTTTTTACAAAAATACCAAATAGAGGGGGATTGACGAAGTGGTGAAAGTTACGAGGTATTTTACTGAGAAAAATTCGAGCCCCTATCAGGGAATAGAATTCACAAAGGTGAATTCACTTATATCAGATCCAAGCGGAAAAGCGGTTTTTTCAACGGAAGGAATAGAAGCTCCAAAAAACTGGAGTCAAACGGCTATTGACGTCCTGGCTGAAAAATATTTTCGCAAGGCAGGTGTTCCTCTTTGTGTACGCAAGAAAGATGAACCAGGCATTCCTGAATTTCTCCAACCGAGAGAAGCAGATTTGGAGGCTTTGAAAAAAGTTCCAGAAAGCGAAAGGTACGGACCTGAAAGATCAGCCAAGCAAGTATTTGACCGGCTGGCAGGAGCATGGACATATTGGGGTTGGAAAGGCAACTATTTTTCATCTGAAGAAGATGCCAAAGCATTCTTTGATGAAATGCGTTACATCCTTGCAACGCAACGAGGAGCTCCCAACTCACCGCAATGGTTCAATACTGGTATTCATTGGGCGTATGGTATTTCACGTGCAGGGCAGGGCCATTACTATGTGGATGAAACCACCCGCAGGATAAAGAAATCCGACAGTTCCTATTATCGACCGCAACCACATGCTTGCTTTATCCAGTCAGTAGAGGATGATCTGGTCAATGAAGGCGGGATTATGGATTTATGGTCCCGAGAAGCAAGGTTGTTCAAATTCGGGTCAGGAACCGGAACCAATTTCTCGAATATTAGAGCGGCCAACGAACCACTTGAAAGTGGCGGGAAATCCAGTGGATTGATGAGTTTTCTGAATATCGGAGACAGTGCCGCTGGTGCCATTAAATCGGGTGGAACAACCCGTCGGGCAGCCAAGATGGTAATTTGTGATATTGATCACCCGGATATTGAAGAATTCATAAACTGGAAAGAAAAGGAAGAACATAAGGTTGCTTCCTTGGTTGCAGGATCAAGAGTTATTTCAAAACATCTGAATAAAATTTTTGCAGCAGTAAATACTTCTGACCTTCCACGACTGAAGGCTAGTGATCCGAAGTTAAACAAAGAGTTAAGAAAGGCCATGGTTGAGGCCAAGGAAGCAATGGTGCCGGAGGGCTTTATCGCCAGGATCATTCAATTTGCCAAGCAGGGATACACCTCAATTGATTTTGCTCAAATTGATTCCGGTTGGCAATCGGAAGGATATGCGACCGTATCAGGCCAGAATTCCAATAATTCAATCCGCGTCACTGACGAATTTATGGAGGCAGTTAAAAACGATCAGGATTGGGAATTAAGATATCGTACCAATGGGGAAATCGCCCGAACCGTCAAGGCTGCGGATCTTTGGAATCAGGTAGGCCAAACAGCCTGGGCCTGTGCTGACCCCGGTGTACAATATCATGATACCATCAACTCTTGGCATACCTGCCCTAACAGTGGCCCCATAAGAGCTTCCAATCCTTGCTCTGAATACATGTTTCTAGACGATACGGCTTGTAATCTTGCCTCCTTGAATCTGCTGAAATTCTTTTATAACGGGCAATTTGATACCAGAGAATTCGAGCATGTAACCAGGCTCTTCACAATAGTCCTGGAAATTTCAGTCTTTATGGCTCAGTTTCCTTCCAAAATAATAGCCGAACTTTCATACAGGTACAGAACATTGGGTTTGGGTTATGCCAATTTGGGAGGCCTTCTGATGCATATGGGTATCCCTTATGATTCGATAAAGGGAAGGGCTACCTGCGGAGCAATCACGGCACTACTGACGGGTTTAAGTTATCGAACATCGGCTGAAATAGCCAAGGAGCTAGGTGCTTTTGAGGGTTTTGAAAATAATTCTGATGAAATGTTGAGAGTTATTCGAAACCATCGGCGAGCAGCTTATGGAAAAACTTCAGGTTATGAGGGGTTAAAAATAAAGCCTGTACCACTGGTGATGGCAGAATGCCCCCATCAGGAAATAGTTGAAAAGGCCCAGGAGGCATGGGATTCATCCCTTGAATTAGGTAAAAAATACGGTTTTCGAAATGCCCAGGTGTCGGTTATTGCCCCAACTGGAACCATTGGCTTTGTGATGGATTGTGATACCAACGGTATCGAACCGGAATTTGCCTTGGTAAAAATCAAGACTCTTGCCGGTGGCGGCTATTTTCAAATCGTCAATCGATCTGTTCCTCGTGCCCTAGAGGCTTTGGGGTATTCCGAATATCAAATCAGAGAAATAGTTGATTACACCGTTGGAAAAGCAACCTTGGAAGGAGCACCACATATCAACAAGGAAACATTGCAGGCTAAGGGATTCCGAAAAGAGGAATTGAAAAAGATAGAAGCAGACCTTCCTTCATTTGTGGATATACGGTTTATCTTCAAACCTGAACGGTTTGGAACTAGTTTTTGTGTAAAAGAACTTGGTATTGAACTTGAAAAGATTCAAAAGGAGGGTTTTGACCTACTCACGGAGCTAGGGTTTACCCAGGGTCAGATTGAAGATGCCAATGAATACATTTGCGGAGCCAAGACAGTGGAGGGTGCGCCACATCTGGA
Organism: Paracoccaceae bacterium; assembly: GCA_963668325.1. Classification (GTDB taxonomy): domain Bacteria; phylum Pseudomonadota; class Alphaproteobacteria; order Rhodobacterales; family Rhodobacteraceae; genus MPNP01. The sequence continues at coordinate 2,419,103 of OY764222.1, read as the reverse complement.
AAACAAGGACCTCCCGGTATTTGACTGTGCCAATCCAAATGGCAAGAAAGGAATCAGGAGTTTGAGCGCAAACAGCCATATAAGAATGGTTGCGGCAGCACAGAGTTTTATTTCGGGAGCAATTTCAAAAACAATCAACATGCCAACCAGTGCTACGGTGAATGATTGCAAGTCGGCATATGATCTTTCCTGGAATTTGGGCTTGAAAGCCGTGGCGCTTTATCGTGATGGGTCCAAACTTAGCCAGCCTCTGTCAACCATCCTCGCTGGCAGTGAAGATATTTTGCAACTGGCCAAGGATGAGGATGTTGATCAAACCACTCGGGTACTGAACATCACAGAAAAATTGATCGGCAAGCGCAGGAAACTGAGCAACAGGCGTAAAGGATATACACAAAAGGCCACTGTTGGTGGACACAAGGTTTACCTCAGAACGGGTGAATATGAAAACGGTGCGTTGGGTGAGATTTTCATTGATATGCATAAAGAGGGTGCCAGTTTCGGTGCCATGATGAATAATTTTGCCATTGCCGTGTCCCTTGGCTTGCAATATGGCGTACCACTTGAGGTATTTGTTGAAGCATTTGTTGGGACAAGATTTGAACCCGCGGGCATGGTCCTTGGCAACTCTACCATTAAAAACTCAAGGTCAATATTGGATTATATTTTCAGAGAACTGGCAGTCAGCTATCTTGAGCGGGAGGACTTGGCCAATGTGAAGAGTGTAATGCAAGAACCGCTTGATGATACCATGGTTGTCAATGAAGGTTCTGCGGGGTTCATAAGGTCAATGGCTGATACGGGAGAAATTGGGTCTGATAAACCATCAAGGACATCTGGTGAGGTTATTCCCATGTCAGCCTTCACTGGTTCATCGACTTCCAAAGGAAGTTCTTCCCCCAATTATAGTGGCGATGTTTGTGATTCTTGTGGAAACTATTCCCTGGTCAGAAGCGGAACTTGCATGGCATGCACGATTTGTGGAACAACTACAGGATGTAGCTGATATACAGAGGGAGGGAGTTAATGTTCCCCGCGTGAAATCCCGACAACACCTGTTCGAGCAATTTCAACCAAACCAAGGGGTTCCATCAGGCTAGAAAATTTTTCAATCTTTTCAGTTGGTCCGGTTATTTCAAAGACAAAACTTTCCAGCGTTGTATCGACAACCCGGGCTCGGAAGATATCAGCCAAACGTAGAGCTTCGACTCTAAGGTTACCTTGACCATTAACTTTTAACAAAGCCAACTCCCGTTGGACAGAAGGGCCTTCTGTGGTGAGGTCATGAACTTCATGGACGGGTACCAATCGTTCCAACTGGGCTTTAATCTGTTCGATAACAGATGGCTTCCCCTTGGTCATGATGGTAATCCTGGAAAGTTTTCCTTTACGGTCGATTTCTGTAACCGTCAGGCTTTCGATATTATAGCCACGCCCGGAAAACAATCCTATGACTCTCGCCAGTACACCGGCTTCATTATCCACCAGAACAGTCAACGTATGGACTTCTAGAACATCTTCCGTGGGGTTTCGCAAATCATAGGCCGATTTCCTAGAGACACCATCTTTTAATTTTAGAGAATTCATAATATTACCTTTTAAACAAGGACTGACCCTTCTTTACCAACCAACTGGTCTTCCTGAGCTTGAACATCTTCTTCAAAAATCATTTTGTTATGAGGTTCGCCAGAAGGAATCATGGGGAAGCAATTTTCATGTTCAGCAACCTGACAATCCAGAATTACCGGTCCATCGTACGCTATCATCTCAAGAATGGCTTCATCCAGATCAGCTGGATTGGAAACGACTATTCCTTTACAACCAAAAGCTTCGGCCAGTTTGACAAAATCTGGCAGGGCTTCTGACCAGGAATGGCTATACCTTTCGCCATGCAAGATCTGTTGCCATTGTCGAACCATGCCAAGCCGCTTGTTATTGACAATGAATTGTTTGATAGGAAGTTGGTACTGCACGGCAGTACCCATTTCCTGCATATTCATTAACCACCCAGCATCCCCAGAAACATTGATAACAAGCGATTCTGGATGAGCAACCTGGACACCAACCGACGCTGGGAGTCCGTATCCCATTGTTCCCAAACCACCCGAGGTCATCCATCGATTTGGCTCCTCCAATTTCATGAACTGAGCAGCCCACATCTGATGTTGGCCTACATCTGTAATCAGGAAGCGATCATAGTCTCGGGTTAATTCTTCCAGCCTTTTGATTGAATATTGAGGTTTAATCCTGGTTTCAGAATTCTGATAGCTTAAACAATCCTTGGTTTTCCAATGTTCAATCTTCCGCCACCACTTGTCAACTTCAAGGGAATTGGTCTTTTTGCCTTGGGATCGCCACAAATCAAGCATCTGTTTCAAAACAATCCCGGCATCGCCAACAATAGGTATTTCAGTTGGGATAACCTTGTTTATTGAAGACTTGTCAATATCAATATGGGCTTTGGTTGAACCTGGGCTGAAATCACTGACCCTGCCGGTAATTCGGTCATCGAACCGTGCACCGACATTGATCATCAAATCACATTCGTACATGGCTATATTTGCTTCATAGGTCCCATGCATACCCAACATTCCAAGCCAATGCTTGCCCGAAGCTGGATAAGCACCCAATCCCATTAAAGTAGAGGTTATAGGAAATCCGGTCTCATCAACCAATTCCTGTAATGTTTGGCACGCGGTTGTGCCAGAATTGATGACGCCACCACCGGTGTAAAAAATTGGTCTTTCAGCAGACTCAATTAAGCTAACCAGAAACTCAATTTCTTCCTCATCTCCCACGGTCCTTGGGTTGTATTTACTCTTGGCAGCAGCTTTGAGTGGGACATAATTACCGGTAGCGAACTGAACATCCTTGGGAATATCGATCAACACCGGACCGGGTCTTCCATGCATGGCAACATGGAAGGCTTCATGGAAAACCTGACCCAAGGCATCTGTTTCCTTTACCAACCAATTATGTTTGGTACAAGGGCGGGTTATGCCAACGGTATCAGCCTCCTGAAACGCATCATTGCCGATCATGAAAGTGGGAACCTGGCCTGAGATAACAACAATTGGAATCGAATCCATCAAGGCATCAGTCATCCCGGTTACCGCATTTGTGGCTCCTGGGCCGGAAGTAACCATAACAACTCCGGGTTTCCCGGTTGATCTGGCATAACCCTCAGCGGCATGCACAGCTCCTTGTTCATGCCGTACCAGAAAATGACGAATTTCATTTTGCTTAAATATTTCGTCATAGATCGGTAAGACTGCACCACCAGGATAACCAAAGACGGTATCCACACCATGGTCTTTAAGAGCTTGAACAACCATTTGGGCCCCAGTTAACCTGGGGTATTTCGATTTACTATTTTCCAGTTGTTCCATGAAAAAATTTACCTTTCTGATTTCAGTAGGGCGATAGATATTTGATTGGAATAATAACTGTCCTGTATCCGAACAATGTTTAGGGTAGGAACTTCTTAGGTGAGCAAGGCTAATGTCAGGTTTTTTTCAACATGCTCGACAGTTCATTGGCACCGCCGACATAATTCCCTTCTAACCAAATCTGTGGGACGGTTATTGGAGTTTTTGGTCCCACGATAGGTTTCACCCTTGCCAGCATTTCATACAGGGATAGTGGTTCTTTCACCACATCATGATAGGTAAAGTCAATATTAGACTCACTAAGCTGTTTTTTTGCCTTGGTACAGTGGGGACATGTAACCTTACCGAACAATTTATTGCCTTCAATAGATGATCTTTTGGTATGGGCATTAATCACTGCTTCGGTAAGAAGTCCTCGATTGAGAGCGTTTCCTTGACAGACCATTTTGCCATCAACGATAACAATAGGAGCGTGCCATCCTCCGGCCGTCAATGGTTTCCACCACTCGGACAACCACTCACGGACCTCAAATTTCACTGGCACTTCAGCTAATTCAGTTTCCAGGGTATCCTTGATTATATCTAGGGTCAGGGTACATTCGCCACAGGGGATTTTCACCTTGAATGGTCCCCAGGCTCCAGCCCACTTATAAAGAGTTATTGGAACAGTATTTTTGTCGCTAGCAGTATCCATTGTCATTTACCCCCAATCAAGTACCAGTAATAATTTATAATTATTAGATTTAATTTCAATCCAAACCTGCACCCCATCAGCAAAGTAACCTATTGGAAAACATTATTAAAATAAATTATAACAATGGGGACTTTAAATTTAATCACATAATAGGAGGAAAATTTTATGTCAGAAAAAATTAATCGCCGAGGATTTATCAGAGGAGCCGCTGTGGCTGGAGCTGCTGCGGGTGCGCTATCTGCTCCTTCTATTGCCAGAGCACAAACAACCGTACTAAAACTACAAAGTGCTTGGGGCGGTGGTATTTTTTACCAAAACACCCAAAACTATGTAAAACGTGTCAATGACATGGCTGGTAATGCTCTTCAAATTGAGGTTCTGCCTGTTAATTCAGTTGTAAAAACCAGTCAGATGCAGGATGCCGTTCACCGTGGAGTGCTGGATGCAGCATTTTATGTGCCGGCCTATTGGTATTCAAAATCACCAACAGCTTCCCTTTTTGGCACCGGGCCTTGTTTTGGCTGGTCTAGTCAGGAAGTTTTAGGTTGGGTTCATTACGGTGGTGGGCAGGAACTATTTAATGAGCTGATGGATACTCTTCAGTTGAATCTGGTTTCCTTTTTCTTTTCACCGATGCCAGCCCAGCCGCTAGGGTGGTTCAAGGAACACATCACTGATGCCAGTCAAATGGATGGTTTGAAGTATCGAACTGTTGGACTAGCTGCTGATGTTCTTCTGGAAATGGGCATGAGTGTTGTTCAATTGCCTGGTGGCGAGATTCAACCGGCAATGAAGTCAAACCTGATTGATGCTGCTGAGTTTAATAACCCGACTTCGGACAAGGATTTTGGTATGCAGGACGTTTCCAAGCATTACCATTTGGCTTCCTTCCACCAAAGTCAGGAATTTTTTGAAGTTACTGTAAATAAGGACAAGTACAACGCACTTTCTCCTGAATTGCAGGCAATTTTGAGATACGCTGCAGAAGCTGAGAATTCCAATTTCTACTGGCATAATACTACCCAGTATGCAGAGGATTTGATTTCCTTGAAAGAGGATTATGGTGTAAATGTATACAGGACGCCTGATTCAGTCATGCAAGCCCAGCTTGAAGCTTGGGATATTGTAATTGAAAGATTGAGTAATGAGGATGCGTTCTTTGCCAAGGTAATTGAAAGCCAGAAAGCTTATGCTGAGAGGGTAATGAATTATCTGAACCTTAACCAGCCTGATTACAAACTGGCTTATGCTCACTATTTTGGGTAACACATAAATGAACAGAACACGGGGGAAAATTCATCCCTCGTGTTTTTTTATGGGAGGAACTCGTGGATAGAATAATTCACGCCATGGAAGGTATCAGCAGTTGGATAGGCCGTGCCTTTGGTTGGTGCATTTTAATCCTTACCCTGTCTGTTTCCTATGAGGTCATCGTAAGGTATGTTTTTAACAGCCCGACCGTATGGGTGTTTGACATGATGGTTCAGATGTATGGTGCCTTGTTTTTGATGGCCGGACCCTATGCCTTGGCCCAGGACGCCCATGTTCGGGGGGATGTATTTTACCGGTTATTCCCGGTCAAGTGGCAAGCAAGGATAGATTTTGTCCTCTATATCCTGTTTTTCTTCCCGGGAATGCTAGCTCTTTTTTGGTTCGGCTGGGAAATTGCCCAAGACAGCTGGAGGTATAAGGAATTCAGTTGGAACAGCCCGGCCAGAATACAGATCTACTTCTTCAAGACCTTAATTCCTGTTGCTGGGTTTCTATTAATTCTGCAGGGAATATCAGAAACAATCCGCTGTTGGAAAGCCATGTTTTCTGGTCAATGGTTGCCCAGAATTGAAGATGTGCACGAAACTGAAAACCTTCTGACCAAGTAGGGAATTCACAATCAGAATTTTTTAGGAATTGGTATTTGAATATGACTAACCCTGAAGTAGCAATTTTAATGCTGTGCTTGTTTATTGTTTTAGTACTTCTAGGATTCCCTATTGCCTTTACCTTGATTGCCATGGGGGTAGGGTTTGGCTTCTATGCCTACTACAGCGGGTACGACAGTTTCTTCGATATTTTCAACAATCAAATATTTTACCTGCTGAATCAGAATACCTACTCGGTAATGGAAAATGATACCTTGGTAGCAATTCCACTTTTCCTCATGATGGGATATGTCGTTGAAAGGGCCAACATCGTCAATCGACTTTTCTATTCCATTCAAATGGCAGCAAGGCATTTACCAGGTTCAATGGCCATAGCTGCTCTCATTACCTGTACAATATTCTCAACAGCTTCAGGTATTGTTGGGGCAGTGGTTACTCTAATGGGATTACTTGCCTTTCCAGCCATGTCAAGGGCGTCCTATGACAAATCCTTTGCTTCAGGTGTAATTTGTGCTGGGGGAACCCTGGGCATACTTATTCCACCTTCAATAATGTTAATCGTTTATGCTGCAATAGCTGAATTATCACCTTTAAGGTTATATGCTGCAGCTGTTTTCCCTGGATTATTGTTATCGGGTTTATACATTGTCTATGTCTTAACCAGATCCATTATCACCCCTAGCATTGCTCCCAAGCCCCAACTGGAATCAGTACCCCCTGCATGGGAAATATATAAGGATCTTCTTGTTTCCTTTGTCCCACTTACAATACTCATCTTACTTGTCCTTGGCTCAATCCTGGGAGGATTGGCTACACCTGCGGAAGCTGCAGCGATGGGTGCCTTGGGAGGTTTAATACTAGCCATTTTTTACAAATCCTTAACCTGGTCACGCTTGAAAGAAAGTGTGTTTCTGACAGCCAAGGCCACCGCGATGGTTTGTTGGTTGTTTGTAGGTTCATGGACTTTCGCCTCGGTTTTTTCCTATCTTGGAGGACATGATGTCATTGAAAATTGGGTTCTGGCACTAAACCTGGAGCCTTGGCAATTTCTTGTTCTAGTTCAATTAATTATTTTCATTCTTGGGTGGCCATTGGAGTGGTCGGAAATCTTAATCATTTTTGTACCAATCTTTCTTCCCATGCTGGATACCTTCGATGTCAATCCTTACTTTTTTGCCATGTTGGTGGCTTTAAACCTGCAAACTTCTTTCTTGACACCCCCGATGGCAATGTCGGCCTATTATTTGAAGGGGGTGCTCAAATCACAGATTGAACTGGTTGATATATTCAAAGGAATCTTGCCTTATTTGGCTATCGTTATATTTGCCATGGTGCTAATGTATCAATTTCCACAAATTGCCTTGTGGTTTCCTGATTATCTTTTTGGCGAATATATTCCTTAAATCCTGATGCAAGAACGAGAAGAATTGAACTACCAATCAGTGGGATCCTTGCTTGCAAGTACCACTGAAAGGAAAATTAAATCAGAGGAGTTGGTCGCGGGGTTTCTGGCAGGGCCTTGCGGTAATAATTTTACGGCGGATAAAGACCGAGCGGTATTACTTGACCAAATAATATTGCATGGAAAACCCTCGGGAAGTTTGCACGGCATACCTATAGGTTTGGTCTCTGACAAGCCAGTTGATTATCCACAAGAAAAATCCACCCTTGAAGGCATTTTAGTGGGGAATGGAGCCGTACCGGCTATTTATGATGCCGGAAATACGGAGAAAAAAACTGATTCGAGTTTAAATCGCTTTCGCGGTATATCAGCCATCGGCGAAGCTGTATTAGGTAATCAATTGCCTTTATCCCTGGGTATTGGTAGAGGTTGGGAATTTGTCCTTGAGGCCTCAGGTTTAGGGTTGTGCAGTTATGTACCTTCGTTTGGTATCGTTTCGAGGTATGGATTACATGACGACTTGAGAACCAATTTTAGGGTAGGGATGTTTGCTAATTTTTTAGAGGACCTTGCTCACGTGGGAGATTTGGTTTCGAGGTATGATTCACAGGATAGTTTAAGTCTGTCTTACCCGGTTCCATCTTTAATGGATTTTGTTCTTATGGATTTACCAGTGCTCCCATCATTGTGTTCATTTGATTTGGCTGCAACCGGTTTTCCATCCGATTATGTTGAGGATTTCACTTTGCTTTCAAATAATTTGGAGACAACTGTTGAGCAAATACCATTTCCAGATTTTACAGATATGTTAACCAAATTAGAGATATTGCTTGCGAACAATCCTGAGTATAACACCATCAGGAAATCACTTTATGAATATATGTATAAGCCAGGCGATAAAGGACCTGTAGAAGATAAATTCCCTAACCCGCTTGAGGAGGCATTTCTAGAGTTAGGAAGGTTTTTCGAAAGGTTCTTTTTGGATTTTGATGCTATTATCTTGCCTAGCTCACTAGGCGGGGATGATATCAACAACAAAATACCTCCTATAAATAAGGTAGCAGAAATTTGTGGTCTTCCGGTCATCAGTATGCCACTTTTGATGGATAAGAAGGAAAACCCGCTTGGACTGTTATTGATAGGGAAATATTGGGAGGATGATCGTCTGTTCAGAACAGCAAACTGGATTATTGATGAGGTAATTGATTCAATAGAGGAATAGGTGTTGGTAGAGGTTATTCGATTATGAACTACATTACAAAACTAATTATAGGATTTGGTGCCACGGCACTTTTTGCACTTTTTGTATTAGGTCTTGCTCATAGTATTATTACAGGGTTTGCAGGTTTCACCGGTGGATTACCCTTTCTGATAATTGTATTGTTTGTGCTCGGCCTAGCAAGTACTGACTATTACTTAGAATGTGTTAGTAAAAGGAAGGACTAAGTTTTTTCTCTTTTGCAGGAAATATTAGCCCTGAAATCGTATTCAAAAAGAATTTAACTCAAAAAAATCCTATCAAAATAAATTGAGAACATTGGGATTTTAATCCCGCCGATATCATGATTGGTATATATTTATGACACACGATCTAGACCTACTTCTTGAAACATATCGAACTCAGGCTTTAAGCCAACGAGATAAGGGTACAGCTTTCGAAAAGCTGATCTGTGCTTGGCTGGTAGTAGATCCGGTGCAGTCACAACGGATTAAGCAGGCTGAACTTTGGTCAGACTGGGCACGAAAGAAGGGGGAGAACCGAAGTGATACCGGAATAGATATTGTCGCCACGAGGCATGATGGTGGTCTGATTGCTATTCAATGCAAGAACTATGTCGAAAACCGACGCATAGACAAATCAGATATTGATTCCTTTATCTCTGCTTCAGGTAAAAAGGAATTCTCAGAACGTCTGATTATCGTGACCACCGAAGCACAATGGAGCAGGAATGCTGAGGTTATGCTGAAGGATCAGTCCATTCCGACTACGCGAATCACCTTACGAGATTTACATAAAAGTTCAGTAGATTGGACCGTATTCAAAGCGACAGGTAAAATCGCTCGTGCCAAACCGAAAGAACTTCGGACTGACCAATTAGAGGCCCTGGAAGCGGTCAGAGATGGTCTTAGCAAGGCTGATCGTGGTAAACTCATTATGGCTTGTGGTACTGGTAAGACATTGACTGGACTACGCATAGCCGAAGATATGGTTGGTGTCGGTGGGCAAGTGTTGTTCCTAGTACCCTCGTTAGCTTTGATGTCACAGTCGGTACATGAATGGTGTGCAGATGCTGAACTTCCTCTTTCAACTTTTGCGGTATGTTCAGACACTAGAGTGGGCAGACGGAAGAGAAGCCAGCAAGACGTTGCCGAACTTGAAATCACAGATCTAGATTTCCCAGCAACAACAGATCCATGTTCACTGGCAATTGCTTTCGCCAAAACTGATCATGACACTACTTTGCGTGTGGTCTTCTCGACCTACCATTCGATTGGAGTAATTGGTGATGCACAGGCAAAGCAAAACTTGCCTGAATTCGATCTCATCATCTGTGACGAGGCACATCGTACCACAGGTGTTACTTTTAGTGGTGAGGATGAATCAAATTTTGTGAAAGTTCACGACAACAAAGTGATTCGGGGTAGTAAGCGTCTTTACATGACAGCAACTCCCCGTATTTATGGTGATGAAGCAAAAACAAGAGCTCGTTTTGAACTGGCGACGCTTGCATCTATGGATGATTCCCAAATCTATGGTGATGTTTTGTTCTTCCATGGCTTTGCCCGGGCGGTTGAAAGTGGGATACTCTCTGACTACAGAGTAATAGTCTTGGTGATGGACGAAGTCCATGTTAGTTCGGCGGTACAAAAGCGGCTTTCTGACGAAAAGAGCGAGTTAAGATTAGATGATGTTACCAGGATCATCGGTTGTTGGAAAGCACTATCAAAGACCGGCTTGGTAGACGGAAGAATTGAAGATCCCGAACCCATGCGCCGTGCACTAGCTTTCTGCAATCGCATTGCAATTTCAAAACTTGTTCGGGACGAGTTTGGAAAGGTTGTCAAGGAATACCAGGAGAATAATGATAATCAAGATGGAGCTATCTGCGAGATCAAACATGTCGATGGTACCTATAATGCGAGCGATCGCCGACAAAGGCTGGACTGGCTTAAGGAAGATGCAGAAAAGAATGTCTGTCGTATTCTAAGCAATGCCCGCTGCTTAACCGAGGGTGTTGATGTACCTGCCCTAGATGCCATCCTATTTCTTCACCCCCGCAATAGTCAGATTGATGTTGTACAGGCTGTAGGCAGGGTAATGCGTAGGGCTAAGGGTAAGAAGATGGGCTATGTAATTCTCCCAGTCGCTATTCCACCTGGGGTGAATGCTGAAGATGCACTTGATAACAACGAACGCTATAGAGTAGTTTGGCAAGTGTTGAATGCATTACGTGCCCATGACGAGAGACTAGATACAGTAATCAATCAAGGTGGTCTTGGACAAGATGTTAGCGACCGCATTACTATCGTGAATGGCAACTCAATTGATAGTAAAGAATTGGCCCAGGTGACAGCGGTCATCAAAGATCTACCGAATCGCTCGCAAGGCACTGGTCTAGGAAAGGGTGGAGGAACAGAAAATGGTACCGATGATCCCATACAACCTTCCCCACTAGTCATAGACGATTTTTCCCGTGCTGTTATGGCAAAAATCGTTGAGAAGTGTGGAACCCGTGACTATTGGGAGGATTGGGCTAGGGATGTGGCCCGAATAGCCGAACGCCATGTCCACCGGATAACTGGTCTAGTAGGGCAATCAGGGAGCGATGCACAGCTATTTTTCCAGGATTTTCTTAATGAATTGCGAGAAGACCTCAACAAATCAATTACTGAGCAAGATGCTATTGAGATGCTAGCACAACATCTAATTACAAGACCGGTATTCGATGCTCTGTTTAAGGGGCATGAATTTGTTAAGTTCAACTAGGTTTCTGTTGCCATGACCGAAATTCTTTCAGTCATAGACGATACTAAAATTGAAAACGAAGCTGACGAACTCAAGGGATTCTATACCTCGGTCCAAAAGCGAGCACAGGGTATAACTGATCCCGGGGCCCGTCAGAATCTTATTACTGAACTCTATGAGAAGTTCTTTAAGAGTGCTTTTCCACGTACCGCGAAGATGCTCGGCATTGTTTATACACCGATTGAGGTAGTGGATTTTACAATCAGGTCAGTAAACGATGTTTTGCAGGAGGAGTTTGATCTGAAACTTGGTTCAGAGGATGTTCATATCCTAGATCCATTCACCGGTACTGGAACTTTTATTACTCGTCTCCTGCAATCGAACTTAATTCCTCCTAGTGATCTAGAGCGTAAGTACCGAGAGGAAATCCATGCCAACGAAATTATATTATTGGCCTATTACATCGCAGCGGTAAATATTGAGACGACATTTCAAGGCATAGCCAAGGTCCCTTATCAGCCCTTTGAACGGATCTGCCTTACAGACACATTTGCCTTGAATGAGAGTGATGATTTGGAGGCCTCTTATATGAAAGACAACTCGGATCGACACGAAATTCAGAAGGCCAAAGACATCCAGGTGATTATCGGTAATCCACCATGGCAAGTCGGTCAGATGGGGCATGATTACACAACGCTTCGTAAGAGGATTGCTGATACTTACGCCGCCCGCTCGTCGGCAACGCTCGTGAACAGCCTCTATGATAGTTACAAGATGGCAATACGATGGGCTTCTGACAGGATCGGTGATCGGGGTGTGATTGGTTTTGTTACTAACGGTTCATGGATTGACGGTAATGCCGATTCTGGTATTCGTGCATGTCTAGCAGAGGAATTTTCCACAATTCATATATTTAATCTTCGTGGTAATCTGAGAACACAGGGAGAACTAGCAAAACGTGAAGGTGGAAATGTATTTGATGTGCGTGTTCCTGTGGCTATAACGATTCTGGTCCGTAATCCCAGCAGGATGCATGAGGACTACCTGATCCACTATCACGATATTGGTGATTACCTGACCCGTAAACAGAAGCTTGAAATCGTGAGTAAATCTGGTTCGATTCTCGGGGTTAATGATGGGCAACAGATCATCCCCAATCGTCACCATGACTGGATAAACCAGCGTGATGAAAGTTACTATAATCTCACAGGTCTGGGTTTAAAGGATGTGAAGACAGGTAAAGCTGATAACGCGATATTCAGAATGTATTGCTCTGGCATTAAGACTAATCGTGATGCCTACCTCTACAATTTTCGTAAGGAATCCTGTGCTGAAAATACAAGATTAATGATTGAGGATTATAAATCGGCACTTGCAGAAATTAGCGATAATCCTTCAGAGCAAGAGATTTCTGCCACAGTGCGTCGAAATTCTACAAACACCCATTGGGACCTTGTGCTTAAAAAAAACCTGAAAAGGAAAATTGCAGTTGAATATTCCTCCTCCAGAATAAGGCAGGCCCAATATCGTCCCTTTGTTAAACAACATTGTTACACTGAATATGCTTTGATCAATAGCAAGTACCAACAGGACCGTATCTTCCCCAAAGCCGATTCCAAAAACCGTGTCATCTGTGTACCAGGTGTAGGTTCAACCAAGCCATTCTCTGTTCTGATGACCGATTTGCTCCCTGACCTTGAGTTTATTTCCAAAGGCCAGTGTTTCCCACGTTATAGATACGTGGAGGAATCAGACCATAAACAGCTCAAGCAATTCGATGGAATGCCGCAGTGCAGCGGGGGGGGGCAAGTCGATAACATCACCAAATGGTCCCTTAATCGGTTCCGCCTATACTACAAGGACACTACAATAAGCCGAGACATGATTTTTGATTATATTTATGGAATCCTTCATTCTCCTTTCTGGCGAGAACGTTACGCTACCAATTTGGTTCGCGAACTTCCACGTATCCCTTTAGCGAAGGATTTCTATACTTTCTCTAAGGCAGGAGCAGAACTCTCCCGCTTACATCTTGGTTATGAGAGTTGTTCTGAATACCCACTCAAGTTGGTGTTTAGAGGTAAAGGTGAACCCCAGGGGGAACATTTTCGAATTGGTACAACTAAAATGAAATTCTCCAATAAAGAAAAGAGTGTTCTCTGGATCAACGATTATATTAGCCTAGCCGATATCCCTTCATACGCAAATGAGTATGTAGTCAACGGTCGAACGCCCCTTGAATGGTTTATTGATCGATACAGGGTTACCATTGATAAAAAGAGTGGAATCCGCAATGATCCAAATTACTGGTTTGAAGATCCACATGAACTAATAACGGCGTTCCGAAGGATTGTACATGTTAGTGTTGAAACCGTAAGGATTGTCAATGAATTGTCAGATCCACTTGCTGATATATGAGAGACTGAGCCCTTAATTTTTCAACTATTACACGTTACTTCGGTTTATAACAAAGCTGTTTATCAGCCGGTATAGGAATTCATTAAGTTTCCTATTGAATGAATGGGGTATATCACTCAAGATCGTAATTTGGTAAATCTAGTGAGTTGTGTTGAAGGCTGATCCTTCAGTATTAAACACTATAAATTATTCTAGAGTTACAAGTTTTAGGAACCAGGTGCTTTACGCTGTTCCATGAAACTATCAAATTCCCTTTGATCTTTAGCGGATTTAAGGTTTTCCAGAAATTCTTCGAATTCCCTTTGCTCTTTGGCAAGGCGGTTTAGGGTTTCAGCCTTATATTTTTCAAACGCTGTGTTTTCTATTTTGGGTAAGTCACTATCAAATTTTTTTTTAGGACCTTTGCCAAAACGATTACTCCAAATCAAGAAAAATAAGACAACCAGTCCAAGCGGCCAGAAAAAGATAAAGGAAATTACCATTAAGGCGATCCAGGCTAAAATTCCCTGCTTATCCATCCATTCAATAGTATTGTTCATTGTCTGTTTTATTTTATCCATTTTTTATACCCTTAAACCAGTTACGATTATTACTTATAATGTAAATGTAATTAACATTAACACTTTTCAAGATCAAATCACGAAAATAATCCTAACCCTTTGAGATAATATCCAACACCTGATTCAAGTATTTGTTCAGGTTTGGTCTTACTGGAAGCACCTGAGGATTTCCGGCCATACAGTTCAACAACCCCATGGCTCAAAGCCCAAATATGATCACAAATCAATGATACTGGGGGGAGGTCTGGTTTTCTGGGCAAATCTATAATTCGATCGATGGCCGTATGCAAAACTTCTTTGGCAATCCGAGCTCTCTCTGAGAGTTCAGGATGATCCCTTAGAGAAATACCGGATTCAAACATAATGATATAGTGGCCAGGAAATTCCTTGGCGAATTCGAGATATGCCTTCCCAGTAGCTCTTAAGGCTTCCTTGGGATTACTTACCTTTTTTTGGTAGGCATCTTTCAACTTGGTAGCAAATTGATTGAATCCATCAAGGGCAACTGCTTGAAGTAGTTCCTCCTTGGATTTAAAGTGTCGGTATGGTGCTGCTGGTGAAACACCAACCTTTTGTGCAACTGCAGCCAAAGTAAATGTTTGAGGGCCATACTCTACGACTAGATCCAGGGTAGCCTGTTTAAGGGCATTTTTTAAATCACCGTGGTGATAATCTTGCCTAGGCATGTTTCAAATCCATAATTAAACCAGGCTCTTGGTAGAATTCGTGGTATTTCTTCCAATTCTCGAGAGATCATAGTCGGTTGTTTGGTATATATGATTAATCCAGTTGGAATAGAGCAAATGGCCATTGCTCCGCCATTTGTTTATTGGTTTGGAATCAGGATTTTCATTGGGAAAATAATTTTTGGGTTGCTGAATCTCCATATCCTTCGCTGCCAAATCACGGTTGTACTCGTTCAGGAGGGTATCAGTACTGTATTCAAAATGGTTCATGATATAAAGTGAATGGTACTTAGTGTCCTCAATAAGGCAGGGTCCAGTTTCCGTGGAGCCCAATAAGGTTTTTAGTCCTTCAGTTTTATCAATATCATTCTGATCCATGCCTGCCCATCGGCTTATGGGTATGTAGATATTATCTGAAAATCCCCGCAGGAAAGGTGAGGTTATCTCATGATTTCCCAGTGGAAAACAGCCAAACAGCTTACGATCAAATTGAACCTTGGGTAATTTGTACCAATGATACATCATTGCCATTCCACCCCAACATATACCAAAGGTGGAATGGACATTTGTCTGTGCCCAATCAAAAACTTCACAGAGTTCGTTCCAATAGTAGATCTGTTCATACTCCAAATGTTCAATTGGAGCACCAGTGATAATCAGGCCATCAAATTTCCTGGTTTTGATATCCTCAAAGGTAACATAAAATTCCTCCAGGTACTCCATGGAGGTAGATTTTGATACGTGTTCTGTCATACGGATGAGGGTAAAATTTATTTGGAGTGGGGTAGAACCAATTAACCGGATGAATTGGGTTTCTGTATCTACCTTGTTGGGCATTAGGTTAAGCAACCCAATTTCAAGTGGCCTAATGTCTTGGCGTAAGGCTTTCCGTTCAGACATGACCTGTACGCCCTCTTTCTCCACAATTGAGAAAGCAGGAAGGTTATCAGGTATTATAATAGGCATATTTGTATTCCCTACACGGAAGAGGGGTAAAGGATTATAGTTTGTTGGCAATCAGATTTACAAATTGATCCTCGTTAGAAACCTCGGCCAATTCGTCTACTTCAACCTTAATTCCCCAATTATCAGCCATTGCCTCGTAACGAGGTATTCGATATTCAACTAGTTCCTGATACATTGATCTACTGAATTCATCAGGGTTAAGGGATTCAATATCAAGGTCCTTGACCTGCTTGGCTAAAAAATCTGGATGATAATACATAGGCTTTGGTGAATTGATAAACCGCTTCAACAAATTCTCTTTCCATCCAGTAGAGGGTTCAATCAAAATAGGTAACATTAAACCAGCAAGTAAACCCATCAGTTGATCTTCAGGATCAAATGGATCTATGACTTCACATATTGAGCCACCGGTATCACAAACAAAATGATTATAATTGTAAAGAACTTTGGCCCTATCGATAAAATGCTCTGAGTTCGTCAGGGAGTTAATTTCAGCTCTTTTGTGTATATTTTGCCTTCTTACAAATTCCTTTAGAGGTAATCCACTATGTTCTGGGCTCCCTAGTTTGCCAAGGAAAGTTGACAGTGGATCAAGGTTATTAAATGAAATGTTGGAACAAATATAGATGGAGTCAGATTTCAGCAAATTTGCTAGAAATGGATTTTTCATTGCTTCCAATTTAAAATTATCAACAATGTGTTCACCCATGTATCTGGTGCCAATACGATAATCTACGGAGTAGTGATACCAGCTACCAGAGCTGCGTAGGATGTTTGAAATATGGGTTTTACCGACACCGGACATACCAAATAGCATTACCCTTTTGTTTTTGGCCTTTAACCAGTTGTCCTTGGATTTGTAGATCATCATTCAATTCCAAAAGTATCTTAACAAATATATTTCATTTCTTTAATCCGAGTTTCACGGTAAACATAATAATGGGTATTTTATATAGAAAGTGTTTGTGCCTAAGAATATACATAAAGTTGCTGGATGGAATATTTATATCAAGGAGTTTGTGGAACTAAGCAATATAACATAGCTTGGAAGGGAATAAAATATTTTGTTAAAATTCCGAGCGTTAGGATATTATATCAATATAATTGAAAGTTTGAATTATCAATGGAACAAAATAAGAAAATTGCCTTGGTGACCGGAGCAAGCCGGGGTATAGGCAAAGAAGTTGCCCTAACTCTTGTTCAGAAAAATTATGTAGTCATTTGTTGTGGAAGGAATGAGATTCAAGCGAATTACCCGACAGAATTAATCTGGAAGAAAGCTGATGTTTCCAACGCTAATGATGTTCAGGAACTCAGTCGCTTTGTGATGGCAAATTATGGCGTAGTGGCGGTAATTGTGAATAATGCCGGTATTCAGCTTGAAAAAACAATTACTGATACAACAGAAGAAGAGTGGGACCTCGTTGTTGGTACCAATTGCAAAGGGATTTTCAATATTTGTAAAGAGTTCATACCTCCGATGGTAAGGGTAGGAGGTGGGTCAATTATAAATATTGGCTCTATTTCTGGCAAGAAAGCAGACCCCGGGATGGCCTTATACGATGCTTCCAAAGGGTTTGTTCATTCGCTGACCAAGGCAATTGCCGTTGATCATGGACCACAAATACGTTGTAATTCAATCTGTCCTGGTTGGATAAGAACAGAAATGACTGTAACAGCTTTTGAAACGGCGACAAATCCCGAGTTAGCTGAAGAGGATGCTATTTTACGACATCCAGCAGGTAGATTGGGTACCCCAAAGGATATTGCCAATGTAGTTCTGTGGCTGGCCTCTGACCAGGCGTCATTCATAACGGGCCAATGTATAGATGTGGATGGAGGGTTAAATTCTATTTCGTCAATTAGACCTGAACTGTTTTAAATTCCCTTAATTCCACTCTGTTCATAACAACTTTTGATGATTTGGTTGTTTTGAATTAGATTAAGTTTAAAGTGCAACCTTTATAAGCTCAAAGGGGTAGGGTTGTTTCTACAAGCAATTTGGCCCTTCAGTGATGTTGCTGGAAAACTTTGTAAAATAAATTTGAAAATTTGGTTGAGATAAAGAAATGTCATTTAATGTTCTTATTTTAGGTGCTTCCTACGGATCATTGCTATCAACAAAGCTACTAATGGCCGGACACAATTCGACTTTGGTATGTTTGCCTGAAGAAGCTGATTTAATAAACAGGGAGGGTACAACAGTCCGAATAACACGCCGTGGGGCGCCTGCACCGGACTTATTACACTCTTCAGAACTTCCTGGTACTGTTAAAGGGATTACTCCTGAACTTGCAGACCCCAATGAATATGATTTGATAGGTTTGGCAATGCAGGAACCACAATTTAGAGCACCCCCTGTTTGGGATCTCCTAAAGAAGATTGCTATTTCTGGCAAGCCTTGCTTATCCATTATGAACATGCCTCCTTTGGCATATTTGAAAAGGATACCTGGTCTTGATACCGAACCTCTGAGATCAAGTTATACGGAACCAAGGGTTTGGGATGAATTTGATCCCGACAATATAACGTTGTGCAGTCCTGACCCACAGGCCTTCAGACCTCCCGAAGAAAAATTGAACTTCCTTCATGTAGGGTTGCCCACAAATTTCAAGGCGGCAGCATTTGCCAAACCTGCACATAATGAAGTCCTCAACATTCTAGCAGATGACATAATCAAAGCACGATTTAATGGGAATGAGATTCCTGTTAAGCTAAAAGTTCACGATTCTCTGTTCATACCCATGGCCAAGTGGAGTATGTTGCTCACAGGAAATTACCGGGCAATTACCGAAGGTGGACCGCGGTCAATTAAAGAAGCCGTTCATAGTAATTTGGCCCTATCTGAGGAAATCTACAATTGGGTTGACCAGGTCGTTCGAGCCATGGGAGCCGATCTAGGTGATCAAGTTCCCTTTGATAAATATACAAATGCAGCTAACTCACTGCTTAAACCATCTTCAGCTGCAAGGGCAGTATATGCTGGAGCTACCTTTATTGAACGGGTTGATAAACTAGTTCAAACTATTGCCATGAACTTTGAAATGTCACATCCGGTAATTGATAACAATGTAAAACTTGTTGATTCCAAGCTTACGAAAAACTGTCAAAGTTGAAGTTATACAAATATTTGGGCCGAAATTGACTTTGGCTTTGAGGGTGTGCTAAACTTCTTTAACCCACATATAGGGGTGATTGAAGGACTAGAAATTAAACAGATTATGGAACTGGACGATGTATCAGGTGATTGCTGAAAAACAGAAAGAGATTGCCGAAATCTGCCGACGGTATGATGTGCTCCGGCTTGATGTGTTCGGTTCGGCGGCCCGCGGGAGAGATTTTGAACCCGCCAGGAGTGATGTCGATTTCATGGTAGCATTTTCTCGAACGTACCCTGTCGAGCTGGACAGGTATTTTGGCATGAGGGAGGATCTAGCAGCCATTCTGGGAGGAAAAGTGGATCTAGTTGAAGAAGGGGCCATCAAGAATCCCTATTTGAAGGCCTCGATTGACGAGGATCGGGAAAGGGTCTACCTTAAGGGTGTTTATGAAACGTAAGGAACTGATCTATCTTCATGATATCAAACTATTTTGTGAACGTATAACCCAATACACGGACAACATGAAAGAAATAGAATGGCTTGATGCGACTCAGAAACAAGATGCAGTTGAACGTAATTTCGAGAAGATTGGCGAGGCACTGAAACGTCTTCATCGACTTGACCCCGACTTAGCTAAGAGAATCCCAAGAGTACCTAAGATTATAAGTTTCAGGAATGTGTTGATTCATGAATACCCCACTCTTGACCAAGGGACTGTCTGGGCGATTATCAAAAATAACCTGCCCAAGCTTTATACCAGCGTTTGTGAAATTCTAGTTGAACTTGAACAAGGAGATTAACCCAGTAAGCAAACTAGATTTATACGAGCTGTGGGTCTAGAGTTATTACCTCTACTGGAATGAGGTGGGTCAATTATAAATATTGGCTCTATTTCTGGCAAGAAAGCAGACCCCGGGATGGTCTTATACGATGCTTCCAAAGGGTTTGTTCATTCGCTGACCAGGGCAATTGCCGTTGATCATGGACCACAAATTCGTTGTAATTCAATCTGTCCTGGTTGGATAAGAACAGAAATGACCGAAACCGCCTTTGAAACAGCGGTAAATCTCGAATCAGCAGATAGCCATGATCCCCAAGCTGTATGCCTTGATATATTGCTTTCATTCCAAACAATTGTAGAATGATAGCCATATCCGATTTCACGTGCTATGCGGTTATATCCGCACCGACAGATTGCTGTCCACCCTTGTTTTTATCAAGTGGTATGTTAAGGCACATACTTCCATCTGATTTCAACCATTTATAACAGCATGACAGCCAATTATGTGTCCATGCAGTATAAAGCGACAACCTCCCAAGAAAGTTTTTCCTTGTGAGCCTTGGCAAACACACCCAATCCCAGGATTTTCTCATTCTTGCAACCATAAATCACCCTTAAGCCTCCTCGCTCCCCTTTTTGGTTAATTCCTAATCTATGATGATATATTAATCGACCGCCGACACCACTCATTTTGATGCTTACCTGCTTAGGGCACTCCTTTTGTAATTCACAAAAGAACTCATCTAATATTGAAGAGATTTCAGGGTTTTTCTTGGATAATTTTTTCTTGTTTTTTTGGAAACCTAGAGAAAATCCAACCTTCACAATGGTTAAGAAATATTTCTCTCAACAGCTTCAAATTCTCTCTCCAGAGCACTCATAAAATCCTTATCCGATACAAGGACAAGAATTTCTGCATAGTCTTCTAAAGAACAAGCCACGTCTTCTAGGAGGTCAATGTTTTTTTTATATATAAAATTTATTATTCCCCAATTTGATTTCTTACTAATCTTTTCAAATTGGTCTGAACAATTAAAAAACTCTCCTGATAAATTATATAGTTTCTCAGAAAGTTTTAGTGAATCTTGCTGTTCTGCTAGGGAATCAATTTTCATTTCAGGAATTCTTTTCTCAAATCGAGATAAAAATATTTTTTCTACAGCAAAAAGAATCCCTATCAATAAAAGGGAAAGGATAACTAAACTAAATCTGTCTTTAGCTCTGGAGACCCGCTTAGCGATATACTTGGCGGATTCTGATCCAGGGATTTCTAACATTAGGGAAGGGGCACCCAAAGTAGCAGACATGGTTCACTTCCAAAAATTGAATTGCATTCAATATATGCTGATTTCAACGGAATTTTCAATTCAAATGTAAGGAAACCAATACTTACGCGGTTAAACCGAATCCCAATTTACTGCCGTATCGGTGTAAGGATTGCCAATCCTATTTCAGCCTAAGGACAGGCACCGTTTTAGAAGCTTCACCCCTTCCTTTGAACAAGTGGGCGATGGCCATCTATCTCTTTACCACATCGCTGAAAGGGGTATCCTCCATGAAGCTTCATCGCGATATTGGTGTCACGCAAAAAACAGCCTGGTTTATGCTGCAAAGATTAAGAACAGCTTTCAGCCAAACCCCTTCCATGTTTGAAGGCATTGTTGAAGTTGATGAGGCCTATATCGGTGGGAAGGATCGCAACAAACACCAGAAGGATGTCAAGGCGGGGGTCGTGGCAGTACTGGCAAGGCTCCAGTTGTCGGGGTCAAGCACAGGCTAACCAGAAGGGTTCGTACTAAGGTCTTTACCGATGCCAGTTTTGGTTATTGAAGGTTGCCACATCAACAAGCCGTCAAGCATAGTGCCAAGGAGTATGTTCGTGATGAGGTTTACACCAACGGGATTGAATCCTTCTGGGCGATGTTCAAGAGGGCTCACAAGGGAACTTACCACAAGATGAGTCCCAAGCATTTGCAAAATTATGTGGATGAGTTTGTTTGGCGACAGAATATCCGCCGTTTTGATATTACTTTTAAAATCACAATTACAGATTCATTTAAGGCCGTTAAAATTTTATAAGCCAAGGATTGGTTGGGGCGTAAGAACAAGAGTTCTTCATCTTTTGCATTTTCAGTTTCGCTGAGGTATTGGGTTCCTGAGGCTTTATGCACCTGTAGTGAATGAGAAATGCTTATTTGGCTTATGAGAGAAAAGATACACCCCTTCAAGGATTCTACTAGGTAATCTACTTGCTTGATTGCCTTGTGCCGATTTTGTGTTTCAGTTTCAAAATCTGAATTTCTACATGCTACCCTTCTACTTATTTCATTTGGATTTATTTCCGAAAAATACGTCATCATGCGAATTTTTTGTTTAGATCCGAATTTAATTACAAATTGTAGTTCATTGATATTAAAGTACGCTTTAATTATAACATCTTGACAAAGCCAGATTATAGCTAATTGTCCTTGCAGATTTTCAATAAACTCAATCGGTATGTGCGACTTTTTAGCTTCAGCCAAATCTCTTTCAAATTGAACTAATACCTTAGCATAATTTCTAGATAAAGAATGTATAAGGTTCAAAATCTCACTTTTGGAATGACCTCCCTCAGAATACATATCAGCAATTCCCGTTAAAATTTAATTCCCCTATAAATAGGAGGTTTTAGGTCATCAGGCAAAATTATTTTTCGTAAACCCTCTTTTATCACTTTTTGCTCATTTGACATGATTCGTTTATAATCGGTCGCAATAATAACATTTCAAACCGATCATTTTGTACGAGCAGTATCATGTCCAAATACAAACTCCGAAGGCATCTTTCCATGCCAGGTTTGCTGACCAGTGTCCGCCAGGTTTTCAACACCGTTCCAGATCCCGTCAACAATCGCGGCTTTACCCTGACCAATTGCTTGATGTCAGGTCTGGCCGTCTTTCTGCTGAAGTGCCCTTCATTACTGAACTTTGACCAGATAACCCGAGGCCCCAAAGCCGAACCGCCGGTGGTTCGAAATCTGCGTACCCTTTTCAAGATCGACAAGGTACCCTCGGATACCAACATGCGCGCGAGGCTTGATCCGGTTGATCCCAAAGCCTTCCGGTTGGCCTTTAATAAACTCTTTGCCCTTCTCCAGCGTGGGCGGGCCCTGGACTTCATGACCATGTTGGGTGGTCATTATCTCTTGTCGATTGATGGGACCCAATATTACAGTTCCAGCACGTTAAAATGTGACCATTGCTGTCACAAGAACCATCGCAACGGAACCACCACCTATTACCATCAGATGCTCGGAGGGGCCTTTGTCCATCCAGACATCAAGAATGTCTTTCCGGTTGCACCGGAAATGATTTACCAACATGACGGGCACAAGAAAAATGACTGTGAGTTGAATGCCAGCGTCCGTTTCATGGAGGATTTTCGCCGGGACCACCCCCACCTCAAGACCATTATCCTGGGCGATGGGTTGACCTCCAATGGCCCGAATATCAAACTTTTGAAGACACACAATCTGCGCTTTATCCTGGTTGCCAAGCCAGGCAATCACAAGGCGCTGTTTGACTGGACCACGGATAATCCTGCCCTCCAGAAACTAGACCGCAAAGAAAGGAGTAAGAACAAAACCATTACCCATGAGTTCCGTTGGCTCAATGACGTTCCCCTGAACGATGCCAATTTCAACCTTGAGGTCAATGTCCTACACTACACCGAGACCAAACCCGGCACCAAAGGGAAGAAACCAACAACAACCAACTGGACCTGGGTCACTGATCTACCACTTGATGAAGGGAATGTAAGGAATGTTATGCGCGCTGCACGCACGCGCTGGAAAATAGAGAACGAGACCTATCAAACGTTAAAATCTGAAGCTGGAAATGGGTACCGGTTAGAGCATAATTTCGGCCATGGCCAACAAAATCTTTCGCATGTTTTTGCCTATCTGGCAATGCTGGCATTTTGCCTTGATCAAATTGTTCAGCATTGTTGTGGTATGGCCCAAAAGGCTCATGAACGCTATCCAACCAAGAAGTATCTCTGGGAAGCAATGAGGAGGATCTTTACGGAATATTATTTGGACAGTTGGGAAACATTCTATCGGGGGATATATGAGAAACGAAAGCGAGTTGACATGTCAGTCCTCCTGGCCGAGCCTTAGCCGGTCACCATGTTCGAATATGCTCAATTCAGATTTTAAAAGTTAAAAATACAAAATTACGATGGGGGTCAAAGCCCTTCGATTAGTCATGCCTACCTATTTGAGGACTAGCAAAAAATAAATAATATCTCATTTTGAGAAAATTAGCGGGAATTGCTGAATACATATGAATATTCTCGATATCTGACTTAATTTCTGCTATCAAGTTCTGCCTTTCGTCTTCACGACGATCAGTTGTTACATGCTTTATTTGCTCACTAATGTTATCAAGCCGACGATCAATTTTCTCAATTTTCTCAAGAATTATAAAAGTAGAAGCGATTGTAACTCCTAAGTTAACGGCTCCGAGTCCTAAATCCAAATACTGAAGATTTTGCATCAAACCAATTCCTTTTGCTAGTTCAGCAAGGCGGTTCTTTATCTGCTCATTCTGGACAATGGTTACCACTCCAGGAAGCAATGCTCCTGTTGTAGCATCCATGGGTAAACCCATCACTTGATTAATGGCCTGAGCAAATCCTGTAGTCTGTTGCACATGCCCCAATATCTTACCTGATGTTGAATCCTTTATTATGGCCCCAATTAACTTAGCTTCACCAGAACCTACCGCAGTAGTTAGTTTTTGTGGAATTTTATACAGAAGCGGCAAAGGTTTTTCCCTTGATATTATTCTCTGCAGCTAAAACAATGGCTCCTTGTAATGTATTTAGCAAACAAACGGAATTAAGATTTTGCCAATCACCAAAAACAAGCTTTTTGATATCATTCTCTAATATTCTGTATCCTGTGTGCCCAGTAATTCCCAAGGCACCTCCCCTTAAATTATCCAAGGGTAGTGTACTTGATGAACTGATAAAGATATCAACAACAGTGGTTGTAATCGCATCAAAAGTGACATTTTTGGGTATTGATCCGATGATTTTATCGGTCAAGCCACCTCTTAACCAGAACGGAAAGCTGGAAAATAACCCCAACACATCATCAAAGCGAGAGTATTCATGGTATCTAGAGAGCAATTTATTGAACCTTGATTCAGCATCATTGCGACATTTCTCTACCAAATTAATTACCCAAGGATTTAGTACATCAATGAGAAAAACTTTTTCATCAATACCTATGAATAATGCCGAGTATGATTGGTTATTTACAAAGTTACTGATTCCTTCTTTAAGGACAGGTAGTTCATTCTCAAATTGGCAGTTAACTTTTTCAAATTCCAAATTTCTCCAAACAATGAAATCCAATTGAGTTTCAATTTGTGTTACTTGGGAAGCAACATTTTTTGATTTATTCAACTGGAAACCTCATACCCACCTTAAATGATAGCCACTTTTATTCGATTAAAATAACCAGCCGTATATATTTTGAAACCACCTTTAATACAACCTCAGGAAAAGGTTTCTAACTACAATTATAATTATATTTTGGTGCTCATAGATGATGAAATAAGAGGGGAGATTAGAATTCTAATAATTTAATGGATTTACATTAGAAGAACTCTCTTTTCTCCTATTTATGGTAAACTTTACACACAAATTATATCGACCAACCTTTGTCCCTTTAATTTCGTTCTTGGCGATCTCAGTCCCCCTCAAAAGTACTTGGGTATTTTAGAGGTGATGCCATATGTCACCCTGTTCACGCCCCTGACTTCGTTAGCTGTACGATTGGATATTCAGGATAGAAATTCCGATGAAAATGGATAAAATTGTGCTGTCATTCTGAATACATTCGTAACTGCCCGGAGGGAACAAACTTAAGCATAGGTTCTGCTATCATCCAAACACCCACGGCCTGACGGAAGTAAGATAGCGAAGGTTTGCCAAATGCTGTCGTATAGACCATGAATTCGAACTTGATCCAAGAAAGATTATCACTCAAGTATCATCACATAGCCAAGAGAAATCTTACCTTGTGTATCTCAAATACTTACTACTTAGTTGCTATTTTATTGCAAAAGAATTTGGACGCACATGTATGCAGTTATATCTTTTTTGCGATGATGAAGTATGCTTTTGTTGGTGATGGTTGCCATTCATGTAAGATTGCAAAACTATTTGATGTAATAGTTAGTGTTCGCCCGAAAATACCTGATTTTTAGCAAATTGCCATAATTTCATTTACCAAAATTCCTTCTCCGAACAAAAATTTTCAGATTCGATCTTGGTTTTCCACAAAAAAAAGACCTTTCGATCAACTTTTTCCACAAATTTTCTGATTTTTCCAAATTCAAAACATAGCTCCCCTGGCCGTCTTTTTGGGGACGATTATTTGGATTTTGTTGCAGGTGGTTTCGTCAGGCCGCCAGGCGCGGTCGTTTGTCCGGCAACAGCAATCTTTTCAGCTCGTCTTTCTTCTGCCTACGTAACAATCGACCCAAATGATGAATATTGCTCGCAACCACTGACAAGGCTACCACACGCTCAAAACCATCAGCTCCATACGCGCGAACCCGAGCAAGACCATGATGCTCAAGGCCATTGATCTTCGATTCTATCCCCGGATGCCAACGACGCATGGCAACAAAATTAGCACCTCTTTCCCGTTCCTTATCGGCCTTGGTGAGGTAACCCTTGCGCGGAAGGACATTGTCAGCAAGAAGCGTATCCAAACGGACCCGATTGGCCGGACTGTGAAAGCCACGGTCAAAACTGCAGGCCCGAAGGGACGGAAAACGGGCCTGTGTTTCTTCTATCATTGGTTGGGCATGATCAACATCGCTCCCTTCCCACATGATCCGGTGATGCAGGATAAAGCCACAATCATCTTCCAGGACGCAGACCGGAACACCCAATTCAACAGGAACCCCGGCCTTGCCTTTGGAGATCCAGCGGGTGTGTTCCTCAAAAATTGAATAGACCTTTTCATCGGTGGGGATCGTTTCGCCCTGCAGCAAGCGACGGTCAATCTGATCAATCTGACGGCGAGCATGACGAAGATACTTGGCAATGCCGACCAATACCTTGTCCTTGGTTATCCCCACAGCATGCAACCCAACCAATGTCTCTTCGGCTCTTGTAACAATATCATCACACTGGCCGAGATAAGCCTTTACATCCTCCACAGAAGCCCGCCTGGTTTTCCGAACCGCATGAAACTTCTTCTTGACCGAAGCCCTCAAATGCTTCCATTGACGCCACCCACCAAGATGAGCAGCGATGGCCTCACGACCAGTCTCGCGAAGAAGACAACGCATCGCATCCCATAACAGATTGACATCAGTCGGATAATGAACATCCGTTTCCACGACAAAGGAATCACACCGCCCGCACAATGTTTCGCCAAGCTTTTTTTTTGACACTTTGTGACCACTATCGACAATCAGCTTGCCAACCGCGGCCAATAACTCCGGCGTCAACAGGGTGACATTATCTACAATCGACTGGTAGGAATAAGTGGTTTTATCCCAGATGTCAGCATGACCAAGAAACTGGCGAACAGCACTATGATTATTGACCAAATCCTGGAGACGATCAAAGTCACAATCCAAACCCTGCATCACCACCCCCATCACCAGTATTTGCCACAACTCCATCCCTGGACGGCCCAACTTGTGATTGACACCGGGAACCAATCCCTCCTCCAGGAGGGTAAAAAGTTGGGCCCGCAGAGACTGGTCAGAATAAAGATGCTGGAGCCCAATCAAGATGGCTGGGGTGTCATCTCTCGATTTGAAATCCAACTCAATATTCGTTATGTCAATGTCACCAAGTTGGCGGAGTGGTTTGATCGTATGTCGCATTGCCTAATCGCTCGAAGAATTGTTGCTTTTGGATAAGATCAGGCCTTATTATGGGAAAAAACAAATTTTAAAACCGATCTTGAAAAGAGGATTCGCATATCGAATCCCCGCTTGCAAGGGGTTTGGGAATAATTATTTCATTTTCGGGCAGACACTAGATAACAATAGTTCTTTCTTTTTAAGGAAGTGAACGGTAGATGGAGCGTAGCCAAAAAGGCTAAAAAGTTTTATCAAAGGAAATAAAACTTTAAGATAGTTCATTTTATCCCCCAAGCATGCAGTGCTGGTTATAAATAACCCACCAACTTTAAGTTTTTTGTGGATTGCCTGAATACCTTCGTTGGTATTTTCTAGTAGGTGAAGCACACTCATAGCCAGTACGGCATCTTTGCTATTGTCTTTTACTGGCAAAGTTGAAATATCACTTTCGTCAAAGCTTATATTTTGTATCTCTTTTTCCTTTGCTCTGTTTTTGGCAATCTCAATCATGGCAGAAGAAATATCTGTCGCATGGTAATGTTTGACTAGTGGAGCATGAATAACGGCAGTCATGCCTGTACCACAACCAACCTCAAGTACATTCATCTCCTTAGTGAAGTGTTCTTGGGTGGTTTGTAATTTCCTTTCATAGGATTCCAGATCTTTAATCTTATCCTTTGCATAACGCTGTGCTATCTTATCCCAAAATTTACTTCTACTCATTGTCATTGCCTTTTATTCCCACTCAATAGTTCCTGGTGGTTTAGAAGTAATGTCATATGTAACCCTGTTCACCCCTCTAACTTCGTTAACAATACGATTGGAGGTTTCTGACAGAAAGTCTGATGAAAATGGATAGAATTGAGCTGTCATTCCGTCTACACTTGTAACTGCCCTAAGGGAACAGACATAATCATATGTTCTCCCATCTCCCATAACACCAACAGATCTTACTGGAAGCAAGGTGGCAAAGGCTTGCCAAATGCTGTCGTATAGCCCGTGAATTCGAATTTGATTGATAAAAATTGAATCAATTTTCCTTAATATGTTTACTTTTTCAGAAGTTATGTCTCCGAGGCACCTGATAGCCAAACCAGGCCCGGGGAAGGGATGTCTGCCTAGAAATTTTTCAGGGATCCCTAAATCCTTACCCAATTCCCTGACTTCGTCCTTAAAGAGCTCTTTTAGAGGTTCTACCAACTTAAATCCAAGTTTTTCAGGCAATCCACCTACGTTGTGATGGGATTTGATTGTTTCGCTTGGGCCTCCAGTAAAACTAACTGATTCAATTATGTCTGGGTAGAGTGTTCCTTGGGCCAGGAATTCATGGCCACTTAATTTTCGTGCTTCTTTCTCAAATACTTCAATAAAGGTCCCACCGATAATTTTCCTTTTGGCTTCTGGATCACTTACCCCTTGTAACTTACCTAGAAAAAGCTCTGAGGCTTCTACAGCCACCAAGGGAATCTGAAAATTCTCCCTGAACATGGCAACAACTTGGGTTGCTTCATTTTCTCGTAACAATCCATGATCAACAAATATACATGTAACTTGATCAGGTATTGTTCTATGAAGTAACATGGCGGTAACCGTAGAATCGACTCCACCTGAAATAGCACAAACCACTTTGCCCGTACCCACTTGTTCCTTGATGAGTTGGCTTACTTCCTCCTTATATGTACCCATTGTCCAATTTCTTTGAATCTTTGCAATTGATGTAAAATTCTCAAGAAGCCTGGAGCCATTTACGGTATGGTATACTTCGGGATGGAACTGGATGCCGAAGAATTGCCTATTGAAATCGGCAATAATTGCGTTTGGACTGTTATCGGAACTTCCTATCTGACTGAATCCCCCTGGTAGCTTAGTAACCTTATCCCCATGTGACATCCAGACAATCTCATTGCCATCTTGAAACAAGCCCTCAAAAATAGGATTCTCCAAGTATTCCATATTTGGCTTGACCGTGGCCTTCCCAAACTCTCGAATGTAGCCTTTCTCTACTACCCCTCCTAACTGGAAAGCCATAATCTGCTGACCATAACAAATGCCCAGGATAGGGATCCCAAGGTCATAGATCATTTTGGGGGGTTTATAGGGGTTTTCATCAACGGCACTTCCTGGGCTACCTGAAAGAACAATGGCCTTGGGCTTTCTTTGCTTTAAGAATTCCTCGGAAATATTTTGACAGGGATGGATCTCACAATAGGTGTTTAATTCTCGAAATCTTCGGGCAATCAACTGAGTTACCTGGCTACCAAAGTCAATTATCAGGATTAGGTCATGTAATTTAGGGTTCACTTTAATCTCTCGAGAATTGGATGAATTGTATTTGATATTTCAAAATTATCTTGTGGCATAGAGGACAATATTAAGAATGGAATTAGTGTAAGTAAGTGGAATAAATCTATTTTAGTTGATTATGTAATAAATCAGGAAATATTAAACAGGATTGGATATAACATCTATGGCTGAGGAACGTACATCCAGAACTAGAAGAAGAGGTGGTGGTGCTAGAAAACGGGCCGAAAGAACCACTCTAAATATTGAGACTGCCAAGTATATTGAGAGGACCTTACCCAACCTAGAGATTTTTTCTGATGAGGCCTTGGAAATTATAGAGAATAATGCTGAACTGTTGCTGGAGGAAATAGGGGTAGATTTTGTCGACAATCCGCAAGCTCTGGAGTTATGGAAAGAAGCAGGTGCCGATGTCAAGGACGAAAGAGTTCGCATTCCGAAAGGCTTGGCGAAGCAATTATTGAGTACTGTACCCACAAGTTTCATCCAGCATGCCAGAAACTCAACAAAGAGCGTTGAAATTTCACCAAAAACCCTGGTTTTTGCACCTGTTTATGGTCCTCCCTTCGTCAGGACCAAAAGTGAGGGAAGACGGTATGCATCCATTGATGATTTTCAAAAATTTGTAAAACTTGGATATATGTCAAAATGGCTTCACCATTCCGGTGGGACTGTTTGTGAACCAACAGATGTGCCTGTCAACAAGCGCCACCTTGATATGGTTTATGCCCATATCAAATATTCTGACAAACCTTTTATGGGGTCGGTTACTGATCCATCCCGGGCCGAAGATACCCTGGCAATGACCAGAATATTATTCGGTAGTGATTTTGTCGAACAGAATACAGTCCTAACCTCCTTGATCAATATCAACTCCCCCATGACTTTTGATGCCATGATGATGGGTGCTTTGGAAGTTTATGCTCGTGCAAATCAGGCATCCATAATCTCACCTTTCATTGTTGGCGGTGCCATGGCTCCTGTTTCCATTGTTGGTACCTTAACGCAAGTACTGGCCGAAGTTTATGCAGGTATTGGTTACAGCCAACTTATCAGAAAAGGGGCTCCGGTAATATTTGGGGCCTTTGTAACCTCAATTGATATGAACTCAGGCGCTCCAACTTTCGGCACCCCAGAGGCTTCTAAAATTCTTTATGGGGCAGGCCAATTGGCCCGACGTTTGAATATACCCTTCAGGTCAGGGGGAGGGCTGTGTGCGTCAAAATTACCTGATGCCCAAGCAGCTTATGAATCAGGTTCCACCCTTCAGGCAAGTGTCTTTGGCGGAGTTAACTTCATGCTACATTCTTGTGGTTGGTTGGAAGGAGGTTTGGTATCTTCTTTCGAAAAATTTGTCATGGATGCTGACCAATTGGGAGCCTTACACAATCTTGCCGCTCCGATTGATATTTCAACCAATGGTCAGGCTTTGGACGCCATTCGAGAAGTTCAGCCGGGAGGTCATTATCTGGGATGTCAACATACCCAGGATAATTTCAAATCAGCTTTCTGGAAAACAGACCTTTTTGATTATAGACCTTTTGAAACCTGGTTTGAGGACAATTCAAAAGACACCTATACATTAGCAAGCGAGCGGGTTGAATACCTGCTAAGGGAGTATCAGGCTCCTCAACTTGATGTAGGTATTGATGAAGAGTTACAGGCTTTTATTGCCACTCGCAAAGGATCTATGCCTGATTCCATGGTATAAAAATACCCCCTGAAATTGAGCTCAATTTCAGGGGGTATAGATTAGTTTACGAAATTTATTATGAATTGAATTCGTAAGCTCGCTCGCCATGGGCAGCCATGTCAAGCCCAGATACTTCGTCTTCAACACTGGCTCGCATGGGAATTACCAACCCAACAACCTTTACAATTATCGTTGTAACAACAATGGTAAAGACTCCTACGATCAATACTGAACCAATTTGAGCAACCCAACTGGCTTCCGCGACAAACACGGCAATCATGATGGTTCCAAAAATACCACCGACGCCATGGACAGCAAAAACGTCCAAGGTATCGTCAATGGCGATAATATTCTTCACAAATCTGACTGCTTCCTGGCATAAAACTCCAGCAATGGCACCAATAATCAAAGCCTCTATTGGTGTAACAAAACCCGAAGCAGGGGTAATTGATGCCAAACCTGCGATGGTACCAGTTACCAGCCCTACCAGTGAGGCTTTGCCGTATCTAATTTTTTCTACCAAAACCCAGGTAAGGGAAGCCGCCGCGGCTGAAATATGCGTAACGGTCAGAGCCATGGCAGCTCCGCCATCAGCAGCAAGTTGCGAACCTCCATTGAAGCCGAACCAACCGACCCACAAAAAGGCAGCTCCCATCATAACCATACCAGGTCCGTGCGGAGGTTTGGATTTATCCTTGCGGGGTCCCAGGAAAAAGGCAATGACCAGTGCGGCCAAACCAGCTGATTCATGCACAACCAAACCGCCCGCAAAATCATATGTACCTATATCCTCGCCATAGATACCACCAGCAGCAAGCATGCCGCCTCCCCAAATCCAATTGGCTATCGGGGCATAACATAACAACATCCAGACCCCGGAAAATACCAGAACATAACTAAAATTTATTCGCTCGACATAGGCTCCCAAAATCAGGGCTGGAGTGATTACGGCAAAAGTCATTTGAAAAGCGAAAAACAAAACTTCGGGTATGGTTCCAGAAAGGGTTTCCGTATCAACTCCGATGAGGAAAACTCTTCCAAAGCCGCCCCAGAACATGGAATCGCCTCCACCAAAGGCTATGGAATAACCCACAACTAACCACAAAATACTCATCAAGCATGCTATT
This sequence comes from Paracoccaceae bacterium, assembly GCA_963668325.1. Lineage (GTDB taxonomy): Bacteria > Pseudomonadota > Alphaproteobacteria > Rhodobacterales > Rhodobacteraceae > MPNP01. Next base: position 2,386,261 of record OY764222.1, on the reverse strand, counting down.
GCATAACATTGAGTAAACACACTCAATACATTTCTAGCCCTAACCAACCCTCCATAAAAAAGGGCCAATCCTGGGAGGGTCATTAGTAGCACCAGTGCAGTTGCTACTATTATCCAGGCTGTATCAGCTCCTACCATTTCTAACTCCAATCTAACAATTTAATAGTGGGTATTTTACCCCAAAGACACTTCATTTTTACTGAATATATTGGTTGTCGCTTGCTCTAGTTTTTTATATTTCAAACCAGGTAGGATAATAAACTAACAACCACCCAAAACGGCTTAACCAAATTGGAGGTGAATAAGTGTATTTCCATGAGCCTTTCCGAGTAAGGCCGATTGAAGTTCAGAGTTTTAACTCAATGTAACTCCAGAGACTGTATTCAACCAACGTATCCATGATATAGAATGCTACATCTGAATTGGAATTAATCATAATTGCCAACCCGGAACATTAAGATAGGATATAAATTAGAAGAATTAAAGTTAAAAACACGGTTCCAGCAAATAAACCTGCATAAATATCATCCAGCATTATGCTAAACGGCGTGTTTTGTTTATCTATGCGCCCGATAATCAGTGGTTTTTTAATATCAAAAAAACGAAACAAAATAAAAAGTGCCAGGAGGGATAAAAAATAATACCACTCTACCGGAATTAAATCCGAAATTCCCAATCCCAAATGCTGAAGAACTGGTTCAAAACTCAGATAAAACTTCACGGGATAAGGGAGTAGGAAGCCACTTTCCAGTATAAACTTAAAGAGGGCCAAGGGCCAGAGGGCAACCCATTGTCCGATCAACTCATCAATGACGACCTCCGAAGGATCCTTTGAATTGAATGAACTAATTGATGCATTGAGGCATAAGGTTCCAACAATCCCTACAATCAGTAACAATAGAATCAAATAAATCAGACCATTATCCAATGCCAGAATGACACCACCAAGAATGATACCAACAATGGAGGCAATTGTCCCAGGGGCTTTAGGGAAGTAGCCCAGACCAAAGAGAGTTACAAAAGATTTGGAAAAAGCTCTTAGCATCGCGCAATTGTTACAGTTGCAAAAGCTTGAATGCCTTCTTTCCTACCGGTAAATCCCAATAGCTCAGATGTTGTCGCCTTGATACTGACCCTGTCAATATCGATTCCCAGAAGTTCTGCAACTCTGGTACGCATTTCCATGACATAAGGTTTGATCTTGGGCTCTTCACAAACAAAAGTACAATCAATCGAAGCAATGGCATAATTTTTTTCCTTCAGGAGGTTATTGGCATGATGCAGGAAAATTATGGAATCTGCGTCTTTCCAAGCCGGATCCTCAGGTGGAAACCAGGTACCTATGTCCCCCTTACCAATTGAACCATAAATCGCATCAGTTATGGCATGTAATCCTACATCGGCATCAGAATGGCCTTCCAGTCTTCTGTTGAAGGGGATTTTAACTCCACATAACAGGATAGAATCTCCAGGCACCAGTTTATGTATATCAACACCATGCCCTACTCGAACATCAATAGTATTAGCCATCGCCATCCTTCTTGCATAAGCAAGATCCTCAGCAGTTGTTATCTTGTAATTTTCCTTATCACCTTCAATGAAAGCAACCTTAAGCCTATCAGATAGGGCTATTTCGGCACAATCTGCAGTGTTCGCCTTTCTCTTTTCATATGCTTTTAGTATCCGCGCATAGGTAAATCCTTGTGGAGTTTGCGCCAAACAAAGTTCGTCCCGGGAGACTGGATTAACCAGATGTAAATCATTAATTTTCCAAACAGCATCTGATATTGCAAGTACTGGAACAATGCCCTCATGGGATTTCAGAGCGGAAATAATATCGGATATTGCTTTCTCTGAAACAAAGGGGCGGGCTCCATCGTGGATTAAGACATGGGTAATGCCTTTGTTTTGGAGATGTTTCAGTCCACAAAAAGCCGATTCCGTTCGGCTATTTCCACCATAGACCAACTGGTATTCACCAGAAATTTTTGGTTTGACCTTGTCTTGGAATAAGTCCTTGTGCTCCTTCGAAATCACCACGACACATAAAGCCACAAGGGGGTGGGAAACAAATTTGTTAACCGTTTTTTCCAAAACTGTTTCGGTATCAATGTTCTGATATTGTTTGGGTGGATAAAACCCAGCTCTTGAGCCGGTTCCACCTGCGACAATTATGGAAGCAACCTTCATAGTTCAGCGTTAAATATTCTTGTGCAGGGTTTCATGTACTTAGTTTATATTAAAAGAAATCAAATCTCAGATTAGGGCTCAGATCAAAACAATATTATTTTATTGGATGGATAAGAGTAGTATCTATACTTATCAGAATTATCGAAGAACTTAACTATGTTGTAATATCATTTGCTGAAACTGAATTATAGAACAAGCACTAAGAAAGAAATTGAATATTTTGACGGGTGGCCTAGTGAGTGTAGGGGAGGAAACTTGCTACAAAATGAGTTTGTTTTCATTTATTAGGATTTAGGTTAATAAAAACCACTGTCTTGGATAAGATGTCCTATTAGTAAGTATATTGAAGGTAAAAATAATAATAGTTCTGTTTTGCTACACGAAAGTTAACTTCAGTCGTTTAAGGTGTTTATTCAAATCCTAAACCAAATCGGGATTATCGGTAATTTGTTGATAAGAATCTCATTTCCTCTGAATTTATTTGGTGAAGTAACTTGCTAAATCTTGCAAGAGTAAAATCTGGTTTTGAAATCCTCTTTGCTTTAGCCAGCAAATGGTTTTCCTATATTCTATTGGCTCTATTTCCTGTTATCATAGGGGCCACAGTAATAGTTTGGGAAGATATTGAGCAAGGGATATCCACAAGATTGGCAATAACCGTGTTAGTGGTTTTTGTCTATGTAATTGCTGTTGTCTCGGTACTCTGCTACAAAATTGTTCAGTATTTTGGCTACCAAAGAGATCCAGAGGTTGAAAATCCACTGAATCTTACCCTCGTCAAGGTATTTACCTTTGTAGCAGTGATTCCAACCGTTCTGGTCGCCATTGTCGCCAGTTTGGGTCTAAATGTCGGCGTTGGTGACCGTGTGTATCAAGAGCTAACCGATGAGCTCAACCGAGCCTTACATGCTTCCAACTCATATGTAGACGAAAAAGCTGAAGAACTGGAGAATTACTCAGTGCAACTTTCCAGCTTTCTGGAAAATGAATTCATGACCTCACCAGGCCTCGATTTAGGTGGAACAAGGCAGGTTATGCAAAATTTTCAAACTGAAAAACTTGGGGTGGTAGGATTTTCATTCATTATTGATAGCAATTGTCAGGTTATTGTGAGGGGAGTTCGAAGCTATCTATTCGATTTTGATAACCCGCCAAAAGATCTAATACAGACAATATCCTCCGATGATACTCCAATTGGTGAGTTTGTAAATTGCGGACCGGAACTTAAACAGCACAAGGATTTTTCGTATCTCAAAATCCGATATCTTGAAAATGATAATTCAAAATATGGGGTAGTATTTGAGAGACCTAATTCTAATTTACTGTATGCCTTGATCAGGTTGAACCAAAAGGTAGATCAATATCTCTACACAACGACAGATGTAAGTTCACCCATCCTTCAACTTCGCAAGTCTTTAACCATTCAGCCGGAAAAATCCAAGGACCTGGTCCAGGAATTGGGATCAACAATATTCCAATATTCGGTTGTATTTCTGGTTTGTGCAGTTGTGCTTGTAATCGCCATGATTCAATTTGGTTTCTTGTTAGCTGAGAGAATGAGTCGACCGGTCAAGGATTTGGCTCAAGTGGCACAAAAGATTGGGGAGGGGCATCTAAAGGAAAAAATTGAAGTGAAGGGAAAAGACGAGATCGCTAAATTTGGGCGGGTCTTTCAAGACATGGTGAGGAAACTTGACAACAGTATCAGTGAAGAAATTGCAATCAGAAATAAGGCTGAGAGCAGGGAAAAAGAGTTTCGCGGGGTCTTGTCAAATGTTTCTGCCGGTGTAATCGGGTTGAGTGATGATGAAACCATAGTATTTATGAACAAGGCTGCAGGACAACATTTGGGAATGGATTATAGGCTCTTCAATGCTAGTGATATGAATTCATTTGTAGCAGTAAAGTTACAGGAAGTAGTACCTGATTTTGCCGAACTTCTCACGGAGTTGTCGAATTCGGATAAGACACTTGCCCAAGACAATATCCAGATAAATACCGAAGCTGGAATTGAACATTTATTTATTCGCATTGCCAAAAGAACAGATCCAAATGATAATCTCGAAGGTTATGTCATAGCATTTGATGATGTTACGGAACTAGTGACTGCTGAGAGCAAGGCGGCATGGTCAAGTGTTGCACAACAGATTGCCCACGAAATAAAAAATGCCATGACCCCGATCAGCCTTGCCTTGACACAATTGGAGTATAAAATTGGTAATGAACTAGATGAATTAAAAAGGGAGCAGTTAGGAAAATATACGGTTACTATTCACGAATGCATGAATGGATTGATCAGAATATCAGATGAATTTTCACATTTTGCCAAACTACCAGATCCCATTCTTACCCCGGAGGACATTGTTACCGTTTGTAAGGCAGCTTGTGAATTTGAACGAAACCGGGGAGAGGAAGTAGAGATAAGTGTAGAATCAACACTGAAAAATCCAACGATAAATCTGGATAGGGAACTTTTCTATCAGATGTTGATAAATTTATTGAAGAATTCACGTGAGGGTATTGAAGCCCATATGGAGAAATATCCAGACAATGAATTTGATCCACGAATAAAGATAAAGCTGGATGATGATGATATTTGGATTCTGGTATGTATATTGGACAACGGTGCTGGATTTCCACCGAATTTGGATTTTAGTGAGTTCAAAAAACCATTTATTACATTTAGAGAAGGAGGAACGGGTTTGGGCCTGGCTTATGCCGAGAGAATAATAGAAGGGCACGGCGGGGATTTGAAATTAGGCACTTCCCCTGAGTTTGATAACGACAATCACCAGGGAGCGATGGTTCAAATTCGGCTTCCAAAAATGGTACAATAATACCAATCAAAGTGAGGTTAGTAAGAGTAGTTTATGGATGATATCTTAATTGTTGATGATAATTCCAGAATCCGGAACCTTGTTGCCGAAATTTTAAGGGATAAAGGTTATACAACTAGGCTGGCAAGTTCCGGCTCGGAATGCCTGGAGGAATTTCAGCGTTACAGACCATGCATGGTCTTATTGGATATTCGCTTGCAGGACCCTCATATGGATGGGTTGCAGGTTCTTCAAACCATTCGCAAGGGAGATGCTGCAACTCCCATAATTATCATGTCAGCCCATGGCAATATAGAAATTGCTGTTAAAGCAATGAGGCTAGGGGCATTTGATTATATTGAAAAACCCATTCGAGTTGATCGGTTACTGTCGGTGGTCAGGAATGCCATGGAGTTGGTTTTTCTTCGAAGGCAGGTGAAAGTGCTTCGTGTTTCTCAAACCAAGCACTCGCTTCTGATTGGTTCTTCAGACGTTTTTAAGAAATACAAAAATACTCTTGAGCAAAAGGCAAAAATGAATGCAAGAGTCCTTCTTATCGGGCCTCCTGGAAGTGGCAAGGAAACTGCGGCAAGATACATTCACGCACAATCCCAGCAATCAACGGGACCATTTCTCACAGCCAATATTCCTTCACTTGATCCAGACAAAATAGAAGCTGTACTTTTCGGCAGCCATTCAGATACTGGGCACCAGGGATCGGGGTTGATTGAATTGGCTCATGGAGGCACTTTGTTACTGAAGGAGATTTGTGCCTTACCAGTTGACCTCCAACAGAAACTTATCAGTGTAATTGTAAAAAACCAACTTGTGCGAGTAGGGGGGACGGAAAATCTAAAGGTTGATGTCAGGTTTTTATCCTCAACAAGCAAGGATATGGAGCAGGAAATTGCTAATGGAAATTTATTACCATCCCTGCACGAAAGGTTGGCGACCTATCAAGTAGAAATTCCTCCGTTGGAGGCAATCAGGTCAGATATACCGGAATTATCAGCAAGCTTTCTCTATCTTTTTCATAAGACACAAGGGTGGCCTTTGAGAGAATTATCCAAGGAAGCAGAATCATTTCTTGTTTCTTCGGAATGGCCAGGAAATATTCGCCAATTGAAAAACATTATCGAGCGGATTTTAATTACTGGTAATTCCAGAGACCCTATTACAGTTGATGAAGTTATTTCATCTTCGTCTGAAATAGAATTGGATTCTGTTTCAGTTGTTTCTGGAAAATTTCTGGAACTGCCCTTGCGTGAGGCCAGGATTAAATTTGAAAGGGAATATATTTCAGCCCAAATCAATCAGTTTGGTGGTAACATATCCAGGGCTGCTCAATTCATTGGAATGGAAAGGGCAGCATTACACCGAAAACTTAAATCGCTTGGAATCGTAACAAAAACCATTTCAGGTAGTAGGGTGGCTGGGTTTGAAGAAGGTAAGTAGCAGTGGAATTTTGCAGGAAAGACTGTAAATTGGTTTCTACGCCACTCCTAAGGCAGAACTAATATGAAAATTCTAATAGTCGGAGCAGGACAGGTAGGGAGCCAGATTTGTCGTTATCTGGTTCGCGAGATGGATTGTGAAATTACTGTTCTTGACAGTAATTCTGATCATGTTGGGTTCATTACAGACAAATTAAACATAATTGGGGTAGTTGGTGAAGGAACGAGAGGTGAAGACCTGATTCGTGCCGGGATTAAAAATACCAATCTAATTGTTGCAGCCACCCCCTCCGATGAAACAAATGTTCTCAGTACCTTCTTTGCACGAAAACTGAATCCTGAAATTCAAACCATTGCCCGGATTAGAAACGTTGACTATCACGAATTTGTCAGTGAAGATAATGACGGTTTTATAGATGTCGTTATTAATCCCGAGGGGGCCGTCGCGGACGCAGCTCAAAGACTGCTTAGATCCAAGCAATTATTTTTTCACCAAAATCTGTTTTCCGGTAAGGCACAAATTATAGGATTGAACCTGAGTGATAAAAGCAATGTCCTTAATACACCCCTTCGGCAACTGTCTGAAACCTTTGAAGGGCTGAGAACTTTTGTTGTGGGGTATCGACGGGATAATATCCTTCATTTGGCCAATCCAGATGATCATTTGCATGAAGGAGACAAAGTTTACCTTATAACAGCAAACACCGACCTAGAAAGAACATTGGAAATATTTGGAGTTGAACAATCACCTTTCCACCGGGTCATCGTAATTGGGGGTGGAAAGATCGGTTTGGATTTTGCCAGAAGGGTCGAAAAGAATTTTAAAAATTACTCCTTGAAAATAATTGAAAGAGATAAAGAGCGGTCGGAAAGAATTGCTGGTGAAATAACCAAGGCCATCGTACTTCATGGCGATGGAATGGAGGAAGATATCCTGGAGGAGGCAGGTATTCAATCAGCCAATACAATCATTTCATTTACTGAAGATGATAAAACGAATTTACTTTTACTTTACAAAGCTAAATTGCTTAACCCCAATATTTCGACCATCGGTCTTATAAAAGATTATGGTTTATCCAGATTAGGAGAATCCCTTGGCATAGATATTGTTTTGAATCCCCAGGCTACAACTGTTTCATCCATTATCCTGAATGTCAAGCCATCTAGCTTCAAGCAGGTACAAATGATAGGGGAAGATGAAGGAGAGGTAAGTGAGGTTCTGATCGATAGGAATCATGAATTAGAGAGTAAACAACTAAGTGAAATAAAGATTCCAGTTAAATTTGGAGCAATTTTGAGGGGCAATCAGCCTATCGTCTTTGATCCCCAAACCAAGTTACAGGTTGGTGACCAGATAGCCCTATTCATGCTTTCAAAGGATGTAAGGAAAGTAACAAAATACTTTAGTATCGATGCTTATTAACACTAAAATAAGCTTCATTTCACTTTCCATTGTTGTTTCTGGGGTTGCCATGTTTGCCCCAGCCTTTTTGGCACTTCTTAATGATGATCATGAAACTTCACAGATATTTTTCTATCAGGGCCTACTAATTGCACTAATCGGTGCATTCCTGGGTATTGCAACACAAAACCGGGGATCGAAACCGTCCTTGAAGCGGGATATGCTTGAATTAACCAGCATATTCTTAATATTACCCATCTTGTTTGCAGTACCTCTATATACTTTGATTGACAGTTTCTCTGTTTTGGATTCGTATTTCGAGGCCATTTCCAGTTTTACCACTACCGGTGCAACTCTCATCCAAGATGCTGCTCAAGTTCCAGCCTCAATACACCTTTGGCGAGCATCAGTTGGCTGGATGGGAGGACTAGTAATGTGGGTAACTGCAGCAACAATAATTCAACATTTTGGGTTTCACTTATTTTATCGGTCGCAATATGCTGGAGTAAGCAGTGTTGACCAAACTGAGAGTGGGGACCTTAGTTTCGAAAAACAGCCCCTATACAGGAAATTTTCACTACTTCTCCCTTATTATTTTGGATTAACCCTAATTCTTTGGATTGCTTTGTTTGCATTAGGTGGTTCAGGGCTGAATTCCTTGATTTTTGCCATGTCAACTTTATCAACAAGTGGGATCGTAGGGGACACAGCCTTCTTTGATTCTGCCGTAGGAATTTGGGGTGAAATGATTGTGGTATTGTTTCTCCTGTTTGGAATAACCAGGTTGTTGATTTTTTACAAATGGTACAAGCCAGTCAAAAAGGATTTCTATAATGACTCTGAAATTCGATTGGCGTTCAAGATTGTTGTCTTGGTACTGGTGGGAGCCTTGTTGTACGATTGGCAGTTGCTTGTTCAAGGATATAACGAGGACAGCGTATTGCTTATTCTAGAAAATTGTTGGGGGGTAATCTTCACTACGATATCCTTTCTTACCACCACTGGTTTTGAAAGTACCTACTGGTTTGCTTCATCAGCTCCTCGTGTATCTGGATTTCCTCATCTTGTCTTGCTGACACTGGTTATTATTGGTGGTGGTGTGGCAACAAATTCCGGTGGAGTAAAACTTCTACGGCTAAAAATCCTTTTTGAGAATGTAGCTCGGGAAATCTTTCACCTATTATATCCTTCAGGAGTTCTGCAGAAGAAAAACTGGAATTTGAAAAATATAGAATCCGGTTGGGATGAAGCCTGGCTTATCTTTACGATGTTTTTTGTATCAGTTGTTGTGCTTCTTCTGTGCCTTGTCTTTGTTGGCTTGGATTTTGAAACTGCTCTGACAGTATCCTTGGCAGCTATTACAACTACAGGTCCATTGGTTGAAACTACTTTGGCAACAAGTTTCAGTTTTGCAGATCTGGATTATTTCTCCAAGATAATGATTTCCTTGGGGATGATCGTTGGAAGATTGGAAATAGTATTGATTATGTATTTTCTTGGTCGGGAAGCCTGGAAAAGGTAGAAAGGGCCATCTTTTTTTACAATCCTGCTAGGTGTATACTTGCCATCCGAACAAAAATTACCTTGCTAATATTTTATTTTTGTTTTAAACAGGCATATGGGTCAGTTAATGAAAAATAATATAAGGAAATTGGTTTGATGGCAAACCAACAAAACCGGCTTCAAGATTCTTTTATTAACACTGTTCGGAAAGAGAAGGTAGGAGTTACTATTTTCCTAGTGAATGGTGTAAAGCTATCAGGCACAGTCACTTGGTTTGATAGATACAGTCTTTTATTGAAAAGGGATCATCAGGTCCAATTGGTTTACAAGCATGCCATCTCAACAATTATGCCCTCTGAGAGCATAATTATTGAGGAAGATTCAGATTTGCTTGAAAATTCACTTTAAAGAAAAAATATTTCCCAAAAAATTGGTAAATCCCTTGCCAAGGCGAAGGGCAAGTTGTTGAATTGGTATTATTTTGGTTCAAACAAGCCTTATCGAGGAATAAACTCAGCTAAAAAATAGTACAATTTATCCCATTTTTAGCCTTTTATGTGGTTGAATCACCAAGTGAAATTCGAATAACACTTTTCCTAGGTTGGCAAACCCTAGTCAGGGTTCCAATCTTTATATAACCAACTTCAATTTTGATCTTGGTTGTTTTTGAAGCATAAATACAAAATATGGAGGATTTAGTGCGTATCATTAAACTGTTTGCCTTGATTGGGGCATTTGTAATGGGAACAATAGGTGTTTCCAAAGCTGAGGATTCCTCAGACCCGATCATTATACCCTTACACAACTGGTCTAGCCAATTAGTGATGAGTTATGCCGTAGGACAAATGTTTGAATCTATGGGTAATAATGTCGAATACATTACCACTGATAGTCAGGCTGTTTATGAATCTATCCGACTTGGAGATGTAAGTCTTGAGTTGGAAGTCTGGGAAGGTGCTTTTGGCAATTCTTTCCGTGCTGCTCTTGAAAAGGGTGGAATTCATGATGCTGGAGATCATGATGCTTATACACGGGAAGATTGGTGGTATCCCATTTGGACTAAAGAAGCGTGCCCCGGTTTACCCGACTGGAAGGCTTTGAACGAGTGTGCATCCATTTTTGCCACACCTGAGACAGGTGACAAGGGCAGGTTCCTTGGTGGTCCTGTCGATTGGTTAAAGCATGACAATGAAAGGGTCGAAGGAATGGGGCTTAATTTTGTCGTTGTTAACGCTGGTTCGGCCACAGCTCTCTGGGCTGAACTTAAAGCAGCCGAGAAAACCAATCGACCGACGGTGATTTTCAACTGGACCCCAAACTTTGTTGAAGCGGTATGGCCAGGTGAATTTGTTGAGTTCCCGGCTTGGGAAGAAGGCTGTGATGTTGACCCGGCTGTTGGGTATAACCCGGAAACAACTTACGATTGTGGCAATCCGCCAAATGGCTATTTGAAAAAGGCTGCGTGGGATGGTATGCCCGATAAATGGCCAAATGCCTATAAAACCTTGACTCAGATCAACTTTACCAACCTACAAATTGCTGAAATGGCTCAATTGGTGGATGTTGAAGGTCTGGACCCTGAAGATGCTGCAACCGCTTGGTTGGAGGCAAACGAAGATGTTTGGAAACCTTGGGTAATGTAAATTTAATCCCTTATGCCTAGGTCGTTTGACCTAGGCATATTAATTTTTCCGAACATCATGCACAAACGTAACCTGAAGATACGTTTATTTTTTGCAGTATTTTGTTATTATCAATTTAATTTCCATTTTAGATCTCCACTAAAAAGTGAGATACTTGCAAGTCAGGGAACTATAGACAGGAAGGTCTTGTTTGATCGGGTGTTTTAAATGACAAATTCCAAGCCAGTCATAGCATGTAACAATGTCTGGAAACTCTTCGGGAAGAATCCAACTGGATACTTAAAGAACACACCAGAAGATACACCTTATGAAAAAATTGCAAAGGATGGTTACATTGCTGCTGTAAGGCAAGTTTCACTTGAAATTTTTGAAGGCGAAATGATCGTTATTATGGGGCTTTCAGGTTCAGGAAAGTCGACCTTGGTTCGTTGTTTTGCAAGACTCTTGGATATTACCAAGGGAAATATCTGGGTTGATGGTGAGGACATTGGAAAAATGTCGGAAAACCAACTTATTCAATTACGTCGTAAGAAAATGGGCATGGTTTTTCAAAATTTTGGCTTATTACCGCACCGGACAGTTTTGGATAATGTAGCCTTTCCCTTGGAAATGAGGGGGCAGGGAGTTCACGAAAGGCGTGAGAGAGCTCTGGAAATGATTGAGTTGGTGGGACTTAGTGGCCGAGAGGAATATTATCCCAGAGAACTTTCCGGTGGGCAGCAACAACGGGTAGGTATTGCCAGGAGTCTTGCCATAGAGCCTGATATATGGTTCCTGGATGAACCATTTTCTGCCTTGGACCCACTTATCCGTCGTGAAATGCAGGATGAGTTTTTACGCCTTCAAGAAATGCTGAACAAAACCATTGTTTTCATAACTCACGATTTTGATGAGGCTCTCAGATTAGCTGACCGAATTGCCATCATGAAGGATGGAGCAATTGAGCAATGCGATACACCAGACCAGATAGTCTTGAAGCCAGCAACCGAATATGTCTCTAAGTTTACTCTCGAAATTGAAAAGGCTCGAGTAGTTCATGCCAAGGGTATGCTGCAAACCCCGCCAGATAAAAATGGCAATATTGCCGGTTTTTCTGTGTCAGGAGATAAAACGATTCAGGAACTAGCCCGGACTTTAGTCAATGAGGATTTTGATTTTTATCCTGTGGAAGATAACAATGGAGTGAATTTAGGCTTCTTAAACCGCCAAGAAGCTCTTGAGGTACTTATCGGACCAAACAATGCTGGTTAATTCCCAAGGTACCAACGACGGTTTATTCGGACTAAGTAATAAATTTTGGACTTATATATTTCTGACTTTAACTCTGCTTCTGGCTATTACTAAAGGGTTAACCCCTGATGCCTTGACCAGACCCCCAGAGTTCCTGATTTTCCCATTTGCCGATTGGATTAATTCCTTTTTTGTCTTTCTTCGAGATGATCTTGGGTTGATTCATGTTTCAAGAGCCATCTCAGGCGGGTTGGAATGGTTGCTTGATGTTACCGCCAATCTGCTTTATGGCAAGCACAGATGGCCTCGGATAGGTCCCATTCCATGGTCAGCAATCGCTGCGACAGCTTTTGTTGTCGGGTATAGCCTCGGTGGGTTGAGATTGTCACTGATATCTGGTGGAACTTTCATCTGGATAGCTTTGATGGGACAATGGAAGTGGGCCATGGAAACACTTTCAGTAATCATTGTCGCTACACCAATTTCAGTTTTGATAGGCTTGATTTTTGGAACACTGGCCTGGAGAAGCAGGGTATTTGAAAGGATCCTGAATCCTATCCTAAACGTAGCTCAGACCATGCCACATTTTGCCTACATGATACCCGTAGTGGTATTTATTGGGGTTGGTCCAAAGGCCGGAGCAATTGTAACCGTAATTTTTGCTGTACCTCCTATGATTAGGATGACACTATTGGGACTGCGGAGTGTTCCTCCTGAAGTGATTGAAGGTGGAAAAATGGCCGGGTCAACTGGCTGGCAATTATTAAGATTTGTTAGAATCCCCTCTGCTAGAACTGAAATCCTGATAGGGGTTAATCAGGTAATTATGCAGTGTTTGGCAATGGTGGTTTTGGCGAGTTTTATTGGGATGCCCGGTTTGGGTCAGAAACTCCTCCAACTATTGCAATCTTTGAAAATTGGCAAATCGGTTGAAATTGGGATTTCAATCGTACTCATAGCCATTACCCTAGACAGATGTACCCAAGCCTGGGCCAAAAGACAACCTAAACATTTCCCAAAGGGTACGTCCATTATTGACCGTCATAAGTATCTTTTTACGTGGCTAGCCCTTTTTATCCTGTTTGTGATTCTAGGCCAATTTATCCCCATCCTTGAGGAAGTAAAACGAAATCAGGCCTTTTCCATTTCAGACCCTATTGAGATTGGTGTTGACCGGTTGGTAGTTACCCTGGACCCGATAACTCAATGGATAAGATGGTTTCTAATTACCTGGGTATTGATTCCTTTAAGAAACTTTTATCTTTGGGTACCATTTACTGCTGTTCTTACCCTCTTGGCTTGTATAGGCTTCAGGATTGGCGGGTTTAGATCAGCATTAATTTGTACTGCCTTCTTTGCCATGATTGCCATGACTGGTTGGTGGGATCGAACCATGATTACGATATACACTGTAACCGTGGCCGTAATAATAGCAACAATTATAGGGTTTCCTTTAGGGGTTTTTGCCAGCTTTGGCGACAGATCCTCAAAAACTGTTCTCCTTATTTGCGATACCCTTCAAACTTTCCCCAGTTTTATTTACCTCATCCCGGTTGTCATGCTATTCGGGGTAAATGATGTTGCTGTGATTGGAGCAGTGGTATTGTTCGCGGCTGTTCCATTGACCCGCTATACCATTGAAGGTTTAAAGAATGTAGACCCACAAATTATAGAAGCTTCCCAAATGGCTGGAGCCACCAAATCTCAAACTCTATTCAAAGCCCGGCTTCCCTTGGCGATACCCACAATAATGGTGGGCGTTAATCAATCTGTAATGTTTTCCCTATTCATGGTGATAATTGCTGCCTTCATAGGTACCCAGGATTTGGGTCAGGAAATGCAACGGGCTCTCTCCTTTACTGATGTTGGTAAGGGATTGGTATTGGGGCTGATAGTTTCATTTATCGGATTGATGGTTGATCACCTGATTATTACCTGGTCCTATTCCCGAAAGAAAATTCTAGGAATCGAATAATCCCGAGGTCATGGTTGCAGGTTTATGGTCCCGATGGAATTGGACCTGGCCACTTCAGGATCCAAGGACATCCTAAGATACTTATTCTGGGCAAATAATATGCTGAGATCGTCGTAATATTGTGATAGGGGATGACCGCTTTGGCCTGTTGAAATTATGAATTCAGATGAATCCAAATTTGAGAAATCATAAACACCCCTGTACCCCGGGCCATGTTCAGAAGAAAATATATTGGGCAATTCGCCAGTGGGAGAGGTGCGGTTCAGTGTATCATCACTACCCGAACCTGGATACTTAATGTTTAGCCAGGATAGTAATGGTACAGAACCTAAAGGAGTATGATTATGATTAATCTGGTGGACCTCGCCCCATTTCCACAAACTGATATCCTCACCAAATGAAGTTACCAGTGCCCTGAGTGTATCGTCCAGAGCAAGAGAGGCAATCATATCACAATCTTCAACTCTTTCAGTCTGGATGAAATCACACCAAACTGAAGCACCATCAATATCCTTGAATACCCTTTCCAGAAAATCAGCATCCGGGTAGGAATATTCATCTGAAATGGTTCCTAATTCATCCTGAGTTATCAACCTGAATATTGAAACCAACCATTGTGAGTATATCAGGGGCTGGACTTTGTCCTGATCCATATCACCGACCCAATCATTAAGCAATCCCAATGCCTTGATCTTTATCCCTGACTGCGTATCAGCTGGGTTGGCACCAATTAGATGGCCCATCCCTCGGCTAAATAATGGAACCAGGGTTCTTGCGGTTTCTGAGACAATATCAATTTGAGCCTGAATGACACTTTGCTTGGAGTGTATGGGCCTTGAATTCAGTATATAATCGAGCCTTTTATACCTTTTTGTATCACTCCAGTAGTAACTTAAATGATAGGGGTATTCTTGGTCTATGTCTATCGGCTTATTGTTGGTGTTGGCAAGATAACCAATGCTAGGGTTAATTATCCTGGGCATTTCTTCAAAGGGTACGGTACCAATCCATCGGTTTCTATACTTCCATCCTGCTGAGGGTAATCGTCCCTCGGTTTCATGAAACAAACCTCTTAAAGGTAATTTACCAACCATCTGGTAGGCAATATTATCGCCGTCAGATATAAAAAAATTCAATCCCGGCGAATGAACCTTTTCGATTTGCCTTAATCCTTCGTCTAGTGTAGGTGCTGTCATTACACCTATTGCAGCTGAAAGGGAGGTGTTTTGAGGCTCAAATAGTGTCCAGGCCAATGAAGCTACATGTCCTTCAGGAATAATAGAATTCAAATCGTAAAATTTTGGTGGAATTACAGGACCATTTTCAGTCCAACTTAATTGAATTGTTGTAGGTAAAGCCTCCCCTTTGACTTCAATGTGCGATAATCTGTTTCTAAAGTTCTTAAATCCTGTTGGGGTCAAATATCTATTGTCGTTGGTTGGATCCAATCTTTCAAAATAAAGATCCTGATCATCAATGTTGGCATAGGTAATCCCCCAGGCCAGATGGGATGATCTTCCTGCAATTACGGCTGGAACACCTGGTATGGTAGCTCCAATTACACCTCCGTTTGACAGTTCAAGTCGGGTTAAATACCAAATGGCAGGAACTGATAGACCTAAATGGGGATCGCTTGCGAAAAGAGCTTTTCCATTAACAGTTTTCTTGGGAGAAATTATCCAGGCATTTGAACCACCGCCAGAACCCAATAAATCCCCAACAGACAATTCTATGGAATTGTCGCCCTCTGACACTTCAGTTTCCTCAAGAGTATCTGCCAGAGGTGATGTCCTACCAAAGGGAATTAGGTTTGGACTATAAGCTTCAGGCAATATGGTTTTTAGTTTCTCAGCACCCAACTTGGCTAGAATCCTTTGGCCAAGGATTTCATTTTCCAGATGTGAAGCTAGTCTAACAGTCTGCAGATTAAGGATGGCAAGACTATCTACAGGAGTCCAGGGTTGAATGGCTGTTCTGAACAATAAAAATTCTGGTGCACCACGACCTCGCCAGGTTGATTTTGCCGAATTGAGCTGGGTATTTACCCCACGAGCATAGGCTTCAAGAGCTTCAATAGTTTGTCGATCTTGGAAGGGAAGGGAGTTTGAAGCAAGATCATAGAGATCAAATCTACGCATCAACTCATCAATTTCGAGAGTTTCCATGCCATAAATTTCAGATAATCTACCTTGGGCAACACGGCGCAGATTGATCATTTGCCAAAGTCTATCCTGGGCATGGACATAGCCCAGGGCAAAGAAAACATCATTGTCGGTGGTGCCAAATATATGGGGGATATTATGCTCCGCCCTTACAATCTCAACCGGATTGCTGATACCCTGGACCTTATGGTCGCCTGAGTAGTTGGGCAGAGATTTGGAGGCAAAGTAATAGAAAACACCTAAGGACACTATGATCAAAAATACAAAGATCATTAATATCCTGAAGATCCATCTGAATAGAAAAAGCATAAGTTAAATTATTTTAGCTCCATCTGAATAATTGAAATTGCAAACAATTGTAACTTTTCAGGATACCAAACTAATTTAGCAATAATAAATCCTGGGTTGAAACTGACTCCTGAAAGGTGAGGTTTATCTGCTTGGATTTAAAGTATAAGTGATTACTTTTTCAATCGAAGTTGAAGTGGATTTACAATTGGTCGTAAGAGCAATAATTTTAGACACGACAGAAAACATATTTTCAGTAAACAACTCTGGAACTAAGGACAGTTAAAAGGATTTCAAAATGGCAAATGTTGCATTTATTGGTTTAGGAGTTATGGGATTCCCCATGGCAGGCTACCTCAAGAACGCTGGGCACGAGGTTTGCGTCTATAATCGAACCCAGGAAAAATCAGATGAATGGGTAGAGAAATATTCCGGTACGAAGGAAAACACCCCCAAAGAAGCAGCCATGAATAAGGATTTTGTTTTTTCATGTGTCGGTAATGATGATGACTTGAGAGAAGTCTGTACTGGTGAAGATGGAATTTTTTCTGGTATGACGAAAGGCTCAATTTTTGTAGATCATACCACTGTATCCACAAAGGTAACCAATGAATTGCACGAAATTCTCTGTCCAAAGGGTATAGGATACGTAGATGCACCGGTTTCAGGAGGTCAGGCTGGGGCTGAAAACGGAGTCCTTTCAATAATGTGTGGTGGCGACCCGGTAGATTTTGAACAAGCTGAAAAAGTTATGGCCTGTTATGCACGGGTTTGCAAATTAATGGGGCCAAGTGGAGCTGGCCAGCTGGCAAAAATGGTTAACCAAATTTGTATTGCTGGTATATTGCAGGGCCTTTCCGAAGGTTTGAACTTTGCCGCCAAGGCTAATCTGGACGGACGAAAGGTAGTTGAAGTTATTTCGAAGGGAGCTGCCGGGTCCTGGCAAATGGAGAACAGGTACTCTACCATGATTGATGGTGAATTTGATTTTGGATTTGCTGTTGACTGGATGCGCAAGGATTTGGGTATATGTCTGCAAACAGCAGATGAAATTGGAGCTAGCCTACCTCTGACAGCCTTAATAGACCAATACTATAAGGATGTACAAAAGCTTGGTGGTTCCCGTTGGGATACCTCCAGTTTAATTCAAAGGCTTCGAAAGCTGGATGGTAATTTATAATATCAGGGTTTATAACCTGGTATATTTTGTCCCGGAAAGTGAAGCACCCAAGATCAACCCTTTTTGGCCAAAGACAATCCCGATAACATCGGAATTGACATTGATGGTATCAACGCCAACAAAATCGCTTTCTTTCAATATTGCGGCTTCAGCGTTTGCTCCCAATTTAAACCCATCGGAATTATAAAATTTTGCCAATGCGTTGTCTGTCATAAAGAACAGTATGTGGGAGTATTGCTGAGCTCCTAATTGAAGCCCGTAGTTGAATTGCGCCGATGAGTAGTATTCGAGAGTTTTTTCTCCTACTCTAAGGGCTCCCTCGCCGTAAGAACCACCGAGGACAAAACTGGCTTTGGTTACAACTGGTATAACCAACATGCCTTTAGCCCTGACCATCAAGTCCTCAGTATTCGGGACCTCTTCTAAAAGGAACAACAAGGAGGAATCCACTTTCCTCTCTATTTCAAGGAATTTATCCTTCTTGGCTACCAGCCCAAATGCGCTAATACAAAATATGAACCCAGATATTAAAAATAACTTGGTTACGCGTCCAAATCCAAATGTCACGATTGCCTCCAAGATCTGCTCGATTAATTCTTGGTAAAGTGTTTTTTGTTAGTTTGTATTGATATTAATTGATAAATGAGTGGTTTTCAAGTGAAAATTGCCTCAGTACTCCTTGCTTCCTGAAAGATACTCAACCAGAAATGGTGCAAAGTAGGTCAAAACTCCCGAACACCCAGCTCTTTTAAAAGAAAGCATGGTTTCAAATATGGTTTCCTCTGCAGGAGCCAATCCTTGGATGATTGCATTCTGTATCATGCTGTACTCTCCGGAAACCTGGTAGGCAAAAACGGGTACATTGAAGGTATCTTTAACCTGTCGACAAATATCCAGATAGGGCAGGCCGGGTTTTACCATCACCATATCTGCTCCTTCCGCAAGGTCCCGTTTTACCATTCGCAAGGCTTCATCAGAATTAGCGATGTCCAATTGGTAGGTTTTCTTATCACCTTTTAACAATTTACCAGAACCGACGGCATCTCTGAACCCACTATAGAATGAAGAGGAAAATTTGGCCGAGTAGGATAATATAATTTTATCCTTAAAGTTGTTATTCTCAAGATTACTCCGAATATACCCAATTCTACCATCCATCATATCCGACGGGCCAAGGATGTCAGCCCCGGCAGAGGCGTGGCCCAAGGCTTGTTTGCCTAGACAATCAAGGGTTTCGTCATTCAGGACAATCTCGTCTTTGACCAAACCATCCTGGCCATAGATATTATAAGGGTCCAAGGCAACATCCAACATGACCAGGAGGTCAGGAAACTCTTCCTTAATAGCCCTGGTGGCCCTGTTTGCCAGGTTTTCTGGGTTCCAGGCGTTTTTACAATCAGCACTCTTGTCTTCCTTTGGAACACAAGGAAAAAGTGCTACAGCAGGTAAACCAAGTTTATGATAGCGCCCAATGTCTTTTAGTGCCTCATCAATGGATAACCTGCAAACACCTGGCATGGAGTTGATCTTTTTTCTCTTGTTTGTTCCCTCACAAATGAATAGGGGCCAGATAAGGTCTGAAATTGCAAGCGTGGTTTCTCGAACCAATCTCCTGATATTCTTTGATCCTCGCAATCTTCGAGGGCGAGATATTGGAAACTGGGGTGAAACAATTTTCATTTTAAATCCCTAGCTTAATAAGAATGTAAGAAGTGATGAAATAGCAGTAAATTACCAACAATCAAAGTTTCGTAAAGGCAAACAAATTTTATCCAGTATCCAATTTTGTGTATAGTTGTATGCCACAAAGGTACCATTACGCCCCTTAATTCTAACACAATTCAACAAAAACTGAGTAGGATTTCCCGTTTAGTATCGAATATTGGAAATTTGGTGGTGTATAAGTAGGGTGACCTCGCCACAAAAAAATTTCATCAATATATTTTGAAAAACCAAAAAACGAGAGAAAATTTGCCATCCCTCAGCTACAAACCCAATAGCCACCCCGCCTTTCCAAGTGTAATTAAAAACTTACTTCCATATCCGAACTTATTCAGTTAAAAGTTTGCACCGAACTGATAGACCAGCGTTAATTGGAATCGATCTGGATGCAATTTGATAAATTTTTACATAGAGCGATGCTCTAGGTAGTACTTGGATTCTTAGCAGAATTATTGCCAATTGTTAGCGATGGTTAGTTTAATACCAAGCAATTTTCACTGTCTTAGGCATATTGTCAATAAAGACTTTTAGGAACGATAAAGCATTGAGCAGAAACAGTGTCGGTCAAATCTCCGGTAACAATGGGTACCTCCGAATGAAGCCAGAGATTATAAGCCTAATAGAGTGTGCAGAATAAAGGTTCTAGGTGAATATTCTTTGGATCATGGCCGACCAACTGAGATGGGATTATCTCAGCTGTTTTGGGGCCAACCATATCAAGACACCCAATATCGATCGTTTGGCGTCACAGTCCGTTCGCTTTAACAAGACCTATGTCCAGTCTCCAGTTTGCGGACCAAGTCGGATGAGTTTTTATACAGGACGTTATGTTCGTAGTCATGGCTCAACATGGAATGGTTTCCCTTTGCGTGTCGGCGAACCAACACTTGGTGATCATCTCCGGGAAATTGGGATTAAATGCACATTAGTGGGTAAGACACACATGACACCAGATCAAGCTGGAATGAAGCGGTTGGGAATCGAACCTGAAAGTGAAATCGGGGTGCTGGTCAGCGAATGTGGGTTTGAGGTTTTTGTCCGAGACGATGGAACAAATCACTCGGATTATCCAAATCGCCATGCCGAGGATTATGATCAATATCTTCGTGGTCACGGTATGGATGGAAAAAATCCATGGGAAGAATGGGCGAATACTGCTGTCGATCATAATGGTGAACTTTGCTCTGGTTGGGTATTGGAGAATGCTTCACTAGCCGCTCGAGTTCCCAAGGAACATTCAGAAACAGCTTGGCTTACAACTCGGGGAATTGAGTTTATTGAGGAGCAGGGCGATCAACCATGGTTCTGCCATCTGAGTTATATCAAGCCCCACTGGCCTTATCTTGCCCCAGCACCGTACAATGACATGTATTCTGCTGCAGATCTTCCGAAAATCAACCGAAATAATTCCGAACGTCAAGATGCCCATCCTTTGATGCGGGCTTGGATGGACATGCGTGTAAGTCAAAGCTTTTCCCGAGATAAAGTACGAGAGACTGTGGCACCTGTTTATATGGGGCTTATCAAGGAACTTGATGATCAATTGGGACGCCTGTTTGACTACCTTGAAACCAAAGGGCGAATGGATGACACGATGATTGTCTTTTGCTCTGATCATGGTGACAATATGGGCGATCACTGGATAGGAGAGAAGGATCTCTTTTACGATTGTTCTGTACGTATCCCTTTGATTGTATATGATCCCAATCCCCAGGCCGATGTAAAACGAGGGACCATATGCGAAGATTTAATCGAAGGAATTGACCTGGTTCCAACCTTTGTCGAGTGGTTGGGAGGACAAACCAAACCCCATATTATGGAGGGGAAATCGCTTTTGCCTCTTCTGCACGGCCAGAGTACAGATTGGCGTCCTTACTGTGTTTCTGAATATGATTATTCGACCCGGGAATCCCGCCGTGCCCTGGGTGTTGATCAGAAGGATGCAAGACTTGCCATGATTTTTGACGGCCGCTGGAAGTATATTCATGTCGAAAAAATGCGTCCGATGTTGTTTGATTTAGAAAATGATCCCAACGAATTAATTGATTTAGGGGATGACCCCAACCATCATAGCCAGGTGATAAGATTGAAAGCATTACATTTTGAATGGAGCCGGCTCCATCACAATAGAATCCAACCCGCAGAAGTCATCGAAAAAATGACCGATAATAAAGAACCTCCGGGTATATTTATTGGGTATTGGGATGATAAAGAGTTAAAAACCGATGGGTTAAATTTACCCTCACACATCAAGCAATCCGGATAAAGGAGGAAAACATGTCCAGAATACTTGCAGTAATCGCTACAGTCCTAGCATTAGTAATCACATCAGGTGCTACTGCTCAGGTTAATTTAAATGCTGAAACAGCTTCACCTGTGTCGGTGCCTGGAACGGCACTTTTAGGTATGTCCGAATTGGCTTCGACCAATGGTATCGCCAATGTCCAAGTAGCAACTGGGCAGACTCTTACGAATTCAGTTCAAAATGTAGCAGAAGGAAAAACTGATATCGGTTCCGCTCCATTTGCCTTGCCGTTCCTATTATCCCGTGGGGCTGGTCCATATGCCAAAACTGGTCCAGAAAAAGGGGCGGAACTTGCTTCCAATCTTGCCGTGCTCTATACCTATCGCTTGGCTGTCTATGGATTGTCATCATATGAGAGTGCAAAATTTGCTGGGTACGATGCAATTGAGGGATCAACACTTTACAACGGACCCCCACGAGGTGCTGCTCTTAATCGTGCCCGAGCAATGGTCAAACTGGCAACCGGGCTTGATGAAGGAGAAGGGTACACAGGAGTTCAGGTTAACTGGGGACAGGCAGTCAAAACAATTACGGATGGTACTGCCGACGCCCATCTCCTGCCCATGAATTTCCCCGATGAACGCCAAAGCCAGGCATCAGCTTCGGGAGCAATGGTTGTGCACTCTTATCCAAAAGCCGTGTTCGAGAGTGAAACCGGGCAAAAGTACGGCAAGGCCCCAGGGACGGCAATGGTTACTGCTGAAATCGTAGAAGGTCTGTTCGGTCCTAACTTTTCAGTTATTTCTGAAGACAATCTGTTCCGGGGTTATGCGGATATTGGAGGTGATGTTGTCCATGTTTCAATGGATGAGGACACAGCCTATGCCTTGACCAAAGCTGTCCTGGAGGGACTCGATACCATAAAGGCCAAGGCTCCAATGATGGAAACAGTCTGGCTGGGTGAAACGGCCATAGAATTCACCGGGATGTGTGGACCAATGCCTATCAAATACCACCCGGGTGCTGTTCGTGCTTGGGAAGAAGCAGGCTACTCCTTACCGGATTGTGCCAAACCATAACAGGTCAAAATAAACTGGGGAAGCTGGTTAACCAGCCAGTTTCCTTCCACCTTTTCAAGTGGTATTATGTCAAATAAAACGGACATCGGCAAGGGTGTGACAAATTGGGCTCTGTATGGCCTTTCAATCATTATTGTAATTGTTGGCCTGGCCAACATGATTCCCGGTATTCCGGGTCTTGATAATGGACTCAAGTCTATAACCGGCTTAAACTGGTTTGCTATTCGCAAATTCCCCACAGAGTGGTTCTATCCAATGGCATTCAGTGCAATGATGTTGTGTGTGGTTCTCAAACACTCCATATGGCGAAGTTGGGTCAATGAATCTGCCCTCAGGAGAAACCTCGGACTCTGTATGGATATTGCCCTGATTTTGGCTGCCTTTACGATCTCAACAACCTATGTCATTGAGATCGAGTCCATTTGCCTATTCGATCAGTTCACTGGGGAGCGAGAGCGCCTCCTGGCCGAAGCCCTCCAACGTGAAATAGAAATTGCAGAATTGTATGGGCTTCCAGTATCCACAACAGTCGAAGATCCACAATGCGTCGGTACAACCGAGGGCTGGCTGGTCCTGATTGTTGGTTTGACTGTGTTGGTTTTTCTGGCCTATAACGTCAAGGTTTGGGGATTACCTCTGGTCCTCGTTGCTTTGGCCATAGTAGCCTACACCATCGCCACAGTTCTGGTTTGGTATTTTCATGGCCCTGAGGACATCAACAAATATTTGATGACAAAGTTGGCAGGGGAACCCCGTCTGCTGGCTGATGGTCGGCCCAAGGTTCACGATATTCTGGTTAACAATTCTGCTGGGCTTTTAGGCCGGTTTATGGATATAATGCTTAATACGATCTTCCCTTATTTGGTACTTGGATCGTTATTTGGGGCGTCTGCCGGAGGACAATCTCTGATTAAGCTTGCCTTCCGCTGGACTCGACATTTAAGAGGTGGTCCCGCCCATGCGGCCATAGTTTCTTCCGCCATGTTTGGAACAATTTCAGGCGGTCCCATCGTCAACGTCCTGTCCACAGGTGTACTGACCATACCTATGATGCTCAAGCGAGGGTTTTCCAAAGTTTTTGCTGGTGGAATTGAGGCAGCAGCCTCCTCGGGTGGTTCAATCATGCCACCGGTCATGGGTGTCGCGGCCTTTGTATTGGCTGCTCTGACTGTTGTCCCATACTCAGAAGTTATTTTGGCAGCAGCCATACCAGCACTCGCTTATTTTTTCTGCCTATTTCTTTCCGTTGTCTTTCAGGCTAGGAAACAAAACATTCAGGCCATCGGTATGATCACTGATGATATGTATCTCAATCGTCAGGATATCCTGAATCTGGTTATGATATTTGGGCCTATCCTTCTTATTTTGATATTGCTTTTGACAAACAAGGAGGCGGTGGGTTGTGGTCCTTTTGGCAGTCTACTGGGGGCAGATCGTACTTTCGTGGATGGCGTTTGCCATGTGACCAGCCTCTCCTGGTTTCAAAAGATCGTTCAGAATGCATCGGGGGACGCCGGGAGTGCTGGTTGGTGGGCTGTAATGCTATTGTTAGTGCTTTTATTTGTTGACCCTAAAGTACGTACAAGACCCAGTAAGGTATTGGATGCACTTTCGGATGCGGGGATACTTGTTTCCACCCTTTACCTTATGTTTCTTATCATATCGGTAATTGATTTCTGCCTTCAGTTTACAGGTTTGCCAACCTTTATTGCCCTCGACATCCTGGGCTGGTTGCAAGCATTTAATCTCGGTCATGGTGGGTCTGTTGCATTACAACTGATTGCGTTGTTCATGACGATGATAGTGGCAATCCTTCTGGGAATGGGCATGCCTGCTGTTCCGGCCTATATTAATGTTGCTCTTCTCATGGGGCCGGTGCTTGCTGGTTTAGGAATTGCTACTTTCACTGCTCACATGTTCATATTTTACTTTGCCATAGCCAGTGCCATCACTCCTCCCGTTGCAATCGCCGCATTTGCCGCCTCTACCATTACCAAGGCAGAGCCTATGGCCACCGGTTTTTCGGCAGTCAAATCAGGTATCGTGTTGTTTATTATTCCCTTTGTTTTTGCGCTTTATCCAGAAATCCTTCTCATAGATGCCGCAGTCATAGACCCTGCCTCTTCGATCTCAGGGGTACCACAATACCTGCCTGGTTATGATGGGAAATTGAATTGGCTAACGTTGGGCCTTTTAATGCTTCGGCTGGCAATGGCCCTGTATCTACTTTCGAGTGTACTGGCTCTTTTTGATGGAAGAAGATTAACCATAGTAGAGAATATCTTGCGATTGGCCTTGGCAATTTTTTTGCTCGCCCGCCCCGAAGAAATTTTCCTCCCAGCAATGGTAGTATCAATTGGGGTAATTGGATGGCATCAAAAATCCGTCCGATCAACCTAATTTCCTCGCCATCGCAATTTCTGTTAAGAAGTTTTGTAGAAATCTGATCTCTTCAAAACTCAGCCATTCCATTAAATATATAAGCCTTTTCACAATGGTTGTTTACTTACAGGATTGATTCCCTACATAAATTAGGCAATGGAAGACCTACCTATAAAACTCCCATCCATACTTTCTGAAACTCCTGAAGGACTGGATGTAAGACTCATGCAACAATTCATGGAACAAACTGGGAGGCCGGTCATTCATGTTGCACGAGATGAACGAAGGATGGAGGAAGTCAAGGAATTATTCCGTTTTTTTTCACCCCAAACAAGAATCGTCGAGTTTCCAGCCTGGGATTGTCCCCCTTACAGTAGAATTTCGCCCAATCCCCGGGTGAAATCAAAAAGAATATATACTCTGGGGACCTCACGAGGGGTTAGAAGAAAAGGGGGGTATGTAGTTCTTTGCACGGCTAACAGCACGATACAGAAAATCCCACCGCAATATGTCTTTCACAAGTCTCATTTCAGAATTGAATTGCAACAAAATGTAAATCCTACAAAATTACAAAACTACTTGGTTCTTATGGGGTTTAACAATGTTTCTAAAGTATTGGAGCCTGGAGAATTTGCCTTAAGGGGAGGTATTATAGATGTCTTTCCACCTGGCAATAGTTATCCAGTAAGAATTGACTTTTTTGGTGATACAATTGATGGCATTAGACAATTCTCACCTGAATCACAAATTACAGTATCCAGAAGGAAAAGGGTGGATTTTTTCCCTGTATCTGAAGTTATTCTAGATGAAAGTTCTATAACAAGATTCAGGAAAAATTTCCGAACACATTTTGGTATCGATCAGGATGATCAATCCATCTACCAATCAATTTCTGCAGGAATTTTAATTCAAGGAATTGAGCATTGGTTACCGTTCTTTTATGACAAATTAGAACTCATTTTCGATTATTTTCCCGAAGCCTTTGTTTTTGTTGAGGAGGAAGCCAAGCAAAAGGTATCCACCAGGTTGGAGTTGATTTCAGAGCTTTATGAATCAAGGAAAGTTGTTGGTACTAAAGCGAATCAGTTTGTCCAGAACTATTTTCCTTGTCCACCTGAAAACCTATTCATTGATTTTGAAGGGCTTAAGAAATGCATTAAAGCAAATAACAGATGTATTATTAGCCCCTTTAAAGTGCCATCAAAAAAAGGGGTTTATTCTGGTGGAGGTAAAAGGATTACTCCTTTCAAACCAAACTTAGGGGAATCTGGAAGCAATATTAGCAAATTGCCTAGTTTAATCAGGTCAGAGCTATCCGCGCGGAACGTACTCATTGCCTGCTGGAATGAGGGGTCTCGAGAAAGGATTGAAGAGTATCTGAAGGATGAGGGTATTATTGAAGTTGTCAGAATAAGTGATTTTAGTAACCTTCGTGATTCCAATAATAAATTGATGATAGGTGTCTTGAAGTTATCATGGGGTTTTACCTGTGATGATTTAACAATAATCACTGAGCAGGATATATTTGGCCCCCGCAAGAAACCTCATTATTCTCAAAAGAAAACACCAACAAATTTTCTAAAGGAATTCGGAGGATTATCACCTGGCGAATTAATTATTCATCAGGATCATGGTGTAGGCAAATTTTTGGGGATGGAAATCATTGTTACTTCTGGGCGAAACCAGGATTGTGTTGCCTTGGAATATTCTGGTGGTACAAAACTATACTTACCCGTAGAAAACATAGACCTGTTATCAAAACTTGGTTCGAATGAAGCCAGGTTGGATACCATAGGTGGTACAGCCTGGCAGGAACGTAAGGCAAAGCTTAAGAAAGACTTACTAGCCTTGGCTGGGGAGTTAATTGAGACTTCTGCCAAGCGGAAACTAGAAACAGCCCCTGTACTTAGTTACGATTCAAAGGAATGGGATTTACTTTTAGCAAGATTTCCTTTCTTAGAAACGGCTGATCAAGAAAGAGCTATAGCTGAAGTATTATTCGATCTTGAAAGTGGAAAACCCATGGACAGGTTGATTTGCGGAGATGTGGGATTCGGAAAAACTGAAGTCGCCATTCGGGCTGCATTTGTAACTGCTATGGCAGGAAAGCAGGTTGCTGTCGTTGCTCCAACAACTCTCCTTGTAAGACAACACCTAGCCAAGTTTCAGGAAAGACTTCAAAGCTTTCCTTTGCATATTTCCAACCTATCCCGGTTGGTCCCACAAAAATATCATTCTGACATTCGTTCAAAAATCACACAAGGAAACACTGATATAGTGATTGGGACCCATGCCTTGTTGGGATCCAAGGTCAAGTTCTCTGATTTGGGGTTGTTGATTATTGATGAAGAACAAAATTTTGGAGTTGTCCAAAAAGAGAAATTGAAAAAATTGAAAGATGGGGTACATGTTCTAACCTTAACTGCCACCCCAATACCAAGAACTCTTCAATTAACGATCTCTGGTGCCAAGGATATTTCCCTGATCGGCACACCTCCTTTGGATAGAATTGCGATAAAAACATTTGTAACCGAATTTGATCCGGTCATGGCTCGGCAAGCGTTATTGAGAGAAAAACAAAGAGGAGGACAAAGCTTTTTAATTGCCCCCAGGATTAAGGACCTGGCACCTTTAGAGAAATTTTTGGAGGAACAAGTGCCGGAAATTTCATTTACCAAGGCACATGGACAAATGAACCCGGATGATTTGGAAAGTAAGATGGCCAGGTTTTATTCTGGAAAAATTGATGTCATGCTTTCTACGACAATTGTTGCATCCGGCTTGGATATACCTTCAGCCAACACGATAATCATATATGATTCACAAAAATTTGGTTTGGCCCAGCTATATCAAATCAGGGGGAGGGTAGGCCGGTCCAATGTTAGGGCCTATGCGTATATTACATATCCACCTAACAAGAAGCTAAGTGTGGGAGCTGTTTCGAGATTGCGTATTTTTTCTTCCTTGAATTCCCTTGGTTCAGGTTTTTCTCTTGCAGCACATGATCTAGATCACCGAGGAGCCGGTAACTTGCTTGGCGAACAACAATCAGGTCATATCCAGGAAGTAGGTTTTGAGCTATATCTAAAAATGTTGCAGGATGCCGTAGAAGATTTAGAAAGGGAAAGGGGCCAGAAGAAAGAGAATAAAGCCCAGGTAGCAATTTCACCCAAACTCAATCTTGGGATGGAAGCAAGAATTCCCGAGAATTATATTCAGGATTTGGATACCAGGTTAGGAATATACCGGAGGCTTTCCGACATGGAGAATGAGAATTTAGATTCTATTGCGGATGAAATTACTGATAGATTTGGACTGATGCCTAGAGAGGTAAAAAACTTTTTTACACTTTTAAAGATTAAAAGGCTGTGCATACAAGCCGGTATCAGAAACCTGGATTGCGGTGAGAAGGGCGCTTCGATAAAATTTTTCAATAATGAATTCGACAATCCTGACTTATTATTGCAATTTCTTAAGCAACAAGGTCCTGGAACAAGAGTTTTTCAGGATCGAATATTTATCCCGAAAAACTGGACTGACGATAAAGTAAGAATTGCTGGGATACGACAAATTCTTCAAAACCTTATTTCCATGGGAGAAGAAAATCTGGCTGGCAAACCTACAGCGCATTAAAGCGAAGTCCAACCGCCATCTATAGACAAGGTTGTTCCCGTAATTTGATCAGCGGCACTAGAGCATAAGAACACAGTTGCGTCAGCAATTTGCTCAATTGAAACAAATTGTTTTGAAGGTTGCCTAGCCAACATTACATCTCTAAAAATTGATTCTCTATCTTTCCTATGAACTTTCATTTGGTCGGCAATTTGTTCTTCAACCATTGGTGTCATGACATAACCAGGGCAGATAGCATTGCATGTTATGGGTGTTTCAGCGGTTTCCATTGCAACTGTTTTGGTCAAGCCAATAATTCCGTGTTTGGCTGAAATATAGGCCGATTTAAAAGGGGATGCCCGCAATCCATGAACGGAACTTATATTAATTATCCGACCCCAATTATTCGTTCGCATTGCTGGAAGTGCCTTAGCAATGGTATGAAAAGCTGCCGATAAATTCAGGGCAATAATTTCATTCCATTTATCAATAGGAAAATCTTCAATAGGAGAGACGAATTGAATTCCCGCATTGTTTACCAGGATATCAATATCTTCTGATTGTGAAACCAGATCTCTTGCCTCGTTGGCATTAGTTAAGTCAGCCTGTAGGTAAACAGCACTGGTTCCATACTCTTTACCAATTTGATCAGCCAATTCCTGATCCTCGTCTGTATTTGTAAATGAGTTTAGGATTACCTTTGCCCCAAGCGAGGCAAATTTCCTGATTATTCCCAGGCCTATGCCTGATGTCGAACCAGTAACTAAAACTGTTTTTGCTGACAAATTCATTAATTTCAACCCTTTCGTAATTTGAACCTGAATGTATGACTTCTCTTATCAGAATTACAGATCTCAATTCATGATCAATATTCTAATTCAAAAACTATACTATATAGCAACACGCTATTGCGAGATAGAACAGAAGGGGTGCTAGAAAGAAATAGCTTTTCTATTCTTTTTTCTAGCCAAGATATCTAACGAAATCTTTACCAACAACTAAATTTGGGCTATTAAGAAACACTGGTGGATAAGATGACAAAAAAATTGCCCGCACTAAGGCGGGCAAGAAGTCATTGAGGCAGGTTTCGTACAGACAAGAAACCTGTCGAGCAGTGAGGGGATATTTATACTATCTGCTGTTAATTTCAATGAGAAAATGTATTTTTATCGGCTTAATAGAAAATTTATTTTTTGGTGTTGCTCATATGTTACAAACAGTTCAGAAGTTTTGGTTAAAGCCCTTGTTCTCCATTGGAATAATTTTTTCCAGTTTCTGGTCGGTGCAAATTTGCCTATCTGAACCATCACATGGTATCGCCATGTATGGCCAGCCTGCCCTAGGACCTGATTATTCACACCTGCCATATGCAAATCCTGATGCACCAAAAGGTGGAGCGATCGACTATGGTTTTGCAGGATCCTTTGATTCCTTAAACCCATGGATAGTAAAGGGGAGAGCGCCCTGGGCCATTCGTTCCCTGGTTTATGAGCCCCTGATGGGAAGGAATTGGGATGAACCCTTTTCCCTGTATGGTTTGCTTGCTGAAACCATAGAAACAAGTGATGAAAGAGATTGGGTAGAATTTACTCTCCGAGAGGAAGCCAGGTTCTCAAATGGAAATCCAGTTACTGTTGATGATGTAATTTGGTCTTTTGAAATATTGGGAACCAAGGGGCATCCGAGATATCGAACGGCATGGAATAAAATAGAATCCATTACACAAACCGGTGAAAGATCAGTCAAGATAAATTTTAATGTTGTTGATAGAGAAATCCCATTGATCGTCGGCCTACGGCCAATATTGCCAAAATCAGAATGGGAAGGGCGGGAATTTGATCAAAGTTCACTTGATCTTCCAGTTGGTTCTGGACCTTATATCCTGTCTGACTACGAAACAGGTAGGTTTCTTAAGTTCACAAGAAACCCAGACTATTGGGGCAAGGATTTGGCCTTTAACAAAGGAAGGCATAATTTTGATGAGATCATCTACGAATATTATGGTGATGGCGGGGTAGTATTTGAGGCATTCAAGGCAGGAGAATTTTCAACTTTTCGAGAATATAACGCCGAGAAATGGGATACTCTCTATAACTTTCCAGCTGTTCAGGATGGTGAAGTCGTAAAATCAGAAATACCAAATGAAAGACCTTCCGGGATCAGGGGGTTTGTGTTTAATACCCGGAAGGATAAATTCATGGATTGGCGGGTCAGAGATGCTCTGATACATGCCTTCAATTATGATTTTATTAACCAAACCCTGGAAGGTGGTAAACCACCAAGAATAACGTCCTATTTTTCAAATTCAGAACTGGGTATGAGACCTGGACCTGCTACAGGCAAGGTAAAAGCACTTCTTGAACCTTTCCAGGACCAGTTATTACCAGGAGTAATGGAAGGTTATGATTTACCCACATCAGATGGTACAGAACAAAACAGGAGGAACATCAGGAAAGCTTCTCAATTACTGAATGAGGCGGGCTGGGACGTTGATGATGAAGGAGTTTTAAGAAACAGTGAAGGAACCCCATTCGAAATTGATTTGATTTTGGTACAGGGGGCAAGTGAAGCTTTGGCCATTGCAAATATTTATGAGCAAGCCTTGCAGAGACTTGGAGTTCAGCTTGTGATTACCGTAATAGACAGTGCTCAATATAGAGAACGAACAAATTCCTATGATTTTGATATGGCGTTTTACTCGAGAGGAATGTCACTAAGCCCTGGGAACGAGCAATATTTGTACTGGGGAAAGGATGGCATAAATAGCCCGGGAAGCAGAAACTGGATGGGAATGGATAATCCACCGGCCGAAGAAATGATTGCAAGTATGCTTAGAGCTCGTGATCGGGAAGATTTTGTTGCTGCTGTAAGAGCCTTGGACAGAATCCTAATCGCGGGAAGATATGTTGTTCCGATTTGGTTTACGGATATTTCCAGAATTGCCCACAAACAGGAATTAACTTATCCTGAAGTATTGCCTATTTATGGGGACTGGATTGGCTTTCAGCCTGATGTATGGTGGTATCAGAACTAATC
Source organism: Paracoccaceae bacterium (assembly GCA_963668325.1). Classification (GTDB taxonomy): domain Bacteria; phylum Pseudomonadota; class Alphaproteobacteria; order Rhodobacterales; family Rhodobacteraceae; genus MPNP01. The sequence goes on along the minus strand of OY764222.1, from coordinate 2,354,343 downwards.
TGGGATTGATAATTCGCAGGGTAAACCAAACCTGCTGAAATTACCAGTTTGACCGCGTCCTCAATCGTCATGTCGAGGACTAAAATATCGGATTCTGGAACCATAAGAAAGAAACCCGAGGTTGGGTTAGGGGTTGTTGGAACAAATAAACCAAGTAATCTATCATCCCCTGGGAATTTATCCTTGATTTCTCCTTTGGTAGGTCGTGCTATAAAGGCAATAGCCCAAGTTCCTTTTCGAGGGTATTCGATCAGACAGGCCTGCTCAAAGGATTGTGACGACTGGTTGATAACAGTTTCAGCTATATGCTTCAGAGCGTTATAGACAGTTCTAACTACAGGGGTCCGATCAATCAACCGCTCTCCCCATTTCAATAGTGTCCGCCCAATCAACCCTTTCATGAAATAGCCAACTAGAAGGGTAAAGACCAAGAAGATGACTAATCCAAATCCTCTGATATTGAAACCCAGGGTTACTTCAGGAGAGAGTAATTGAATATATCTGTCAGGTATCAGGGGCAAGACCCAGGAATCAATAATCCCGATCGCAGTCCAGACAAAATAGATTGTCAGGGCTACAGGCGCAACAATTACTAATCCAGTTAGAAAATTTGCACGAAGATGTCCAAGGAAGGTCGACCTACGTCTTCTCAGTTTAATAAAACGCCTCTTTGACTTAGTCACTTATGAATTCCAAATTTTCAACTCTATAAATTATATATCGGAAATTAAAAACTTGCTACTTTCTTGGCGATTTGGGCTGCTAAAATCGCATTATTTTTAACCAGCTCAATATTCGTGGTCATCGACTTCCCTTCTGATAAATTATAAATTGAATTTAACAAATATGGTGTTAAGGCCTTACCTTTGATCTTTTGAACCCGGGCCTTAGCTAGAGATTCCTTGATTATTGGTTCAATAACATCTCTGGGAATTTCAAAGGAACGTGGAACAGGATTAGCCACCAGGAACCCTCGAGCTTGCTGTAATTGCCTGGTGGTTCTAAAAATTGTAGCGATTTCTTCCACAGAAGTAAGTTTCAAAGGGGTTTGATTTCCTGAGTTTCTTGACCAAAAAGCAGGGAATTCTTCATTTTCATAAGTACCGACAATAACTCCCAGAGATTCCAGCATTTCCAGTGTTCTAGGTATATCCAGAATGGCCTTGACGCCGGAACAGACAATTATTGCCGGGGTGTTGGCAATTTGCTGCAGATCCCCAGACATATCATGCGACTGGATATAATCCCGATGAATGCCTCCAATTCCCCCTGTTGCAAGGATTTCTATAGAAGCTAGCTTGGCGCAAGCAAGTGTCCCAGAAACAGTAGTGGCTCCATTCCAACCTTTGGCAATCGCTACAGGAATATCTTGCGAATTAATTTTATAAATGTCCTTGTTTGAAGAAAAAAATTTCAATTCATCCGGTAGTAAGCCAATTCTGATTCTTCCTTCCAATATACCTATGGTAGCAGGGGTGCAGTCATATTGTTTTACACTTTCTTCTAGTGCAAGGGCTGTTTCATAGTTGTAAGGGTAGGGGAGCCCCTGAGAAATAATTGAGGTTTCCAATGCGACAATCGGTTGCTTGGCAAGCAATGCCTTCCGAACTGGTTCAGAATAATCCAGTAGTGGATAGAGTTTCATTGGATCAGGCAATCTTACCTCGAACAAAATTGCATGCTTCCTGCAAGGCAGCCTTCCTGGAATATCCCAAAAGCTCCAATGCTATATGAGCTGCCATGAAATAATCTCCGGCACCCGTGATTGTATTCGGCTGAATTGATTGAGGGGTAAATCTAAACACTTCTTTGGAATCTGCGTCAATAATATCGTTTCCCCCATCGGTTAAAATAACCCGGTCAAACCTGGTAAGAAGAGCTTGAATGTATTCCTGACTTTCCAGATCATCACTCATTTCATCAGCTAATAATCTCCTTGCCTCAAGATAATTCAAATACAGTAATGTCGGGTTCATCTTAAAGTCAAATTGCTTAATTCGATAAATTTTATGGTTTGACGCTGAAGCAATTTTTACTGGATAATTGTTAAAATGCGGGCAGTTAAAAAGAGTTTCAATAAAATTGCTTGAAAGATTGCCATCAATTACGAGTCCAGAAATAGCAGTCTCACTGGCCTTGGATTTTCTCCAGGCAATCAATTTTTCTAACAGCTGTTCTTCATTGTTCTCCAAGTAGGAACAATCGGCAATGGCAGCAACCAATCCCCTAGGGTCCTCAATCGCTAGATATTTGCCGGTTTTCTGGGCTGAATTATAAATCAATTCACATTTTATTCCCAATCCTTTGGCTATTCCCAACAACTCCTGACCTTCAGGGTCTTTACCCAAGATTGATCCAAGCAAAACGGGAATACCAAATTCAGTCATGGATTTAGCTATATTGAATGCAACACCCCCTGGGTTTTTGTGGATAGTCCCAGGTGCATCATCTCCTAATGCAAGAACGGTGCTGGAAAGGGCGATTTCATCCCAATGAAATGAACCTACGCAAATTACTGGTTTTACTTTCCGGGCCATTTTGGGTCTAAGTTTGTTTCTTGAAATAAATATTTTCTTTAATATATGGTTTCCCCTGAAAATACACAGACGGGGTTGTGGGGTTCAAGAAATTTACACTTGGATCCACCGGTTGCTTCATTTTTTACCCTGTCGAGGTCTAAACCGGAAAGGATTGTCATGGCTAAACCAGATTTTTCACTTAGAACATTATTAGAAGCTGGAGTACACCTGGGACACCAAACCCATAGGTGGAATTCACAGATGGCCCCTTATATACATAGCAAAAAAAGTGGCATTCATATCGTTGACCTTACCCAGACAGTTCCTTTACTTATAAAGGCACTTAAGGTTATTGAAGATACAGTAGCCAAAGGTGGTAGCGTGCTTTTTGTTGGAACAAAGCGACAAGCCCAGGCTCCAATAGAGAAAGCCGCCAAGGAAAGTGCACAGCATTATGTTAATCACCGATGGCTTGGTGGAACATTAACAAACTGGAAAACAGTTTCGAATTCCATATCCAGGCTTGATGAGCTTGATGAGAAAATTGCCGAAGGGTTAGATGGCTTAACCAAAAAAGAACGATTGGGTTTACTACGGGATCAAGAGAAGCTTCAGGCTTCCCTGGGAGGAATCCGGAACATGAAACATGTTCCAGATATCATTTTTATAGTTGATGTAAAAAAGGAAAGTCTTGCCGTAGCAGAGGCCAACAAATTAGGAATTCCTATTATAGCTGTAGTTGATACCAATTGTTCACCTCAAGGAGTTTCTCACGTTATACCTGGCAATGATGATGCTATTCGATCAATTAACCTGTACTGTGAACTGGTTTCGAAAGCAGTTATTGACGGCATGACTACTCAGATGGGTGAAGTAGGGGTTGATATTGGTTCCTTACCGGATGGTCCAGAGGGTTCCTCTATGCTTCCGGCTGAAGAAAAGAACGAAGAAGAAAAAAGTGCTGAGGAAAGTGTTGAAACAGTTGAGGAACCGAGTGAACCTTCAGGAGAAACTATCGAAGCAGTTGAGGAAAAAGACGCTGAGGAAAAGAATGAACCAGAAGAGCAAAAAAGCAAAGCAGAGGTAAACTCTTAATTTAATTTCTTCCTTTGCTTCATCAAAAGCAAAACCATTGATCATAGGAATAACCTTTGTAAGCCGTTATTTAGTTACCAGCTTCCAGAAGGGAACTTCCAATTATTTAACTCAAGTTTCATAGGAGATAATCATGACTATCACAGCAACTATGGTTAAGGAACTAAGGCAACGAACTGGTGCTGGGATTATGGATGCAAAAAACGCCCTGCAAGAAAATAATGGGGATATTGAAGCTTCCATAGACTGGTTAAGATCGAAGGGAATGGCCAAAGCAGCTAAAAAATCGACCAGAGATACAGCCGAGGGGCTAATCGGTGTTTTTGTCAAGAATGGCTGTGGAGCCGTCGTCGAGGTTAATTCTGAAACAGATTTTGTTGCCAAGAATGTAGAATTTCGTAAATTAGTGGATCTTATTCGCCAAGAAGCTTTAGAAGCCAGTAATGTCGATGATCTTTTGAATGTTGAAGTTAATGGCAAGGCAATAAGGGAGGCCGTCACCGAAAAAATTGCTTCCTTAGGTGAAAATATTACCGTCGGCAGAGTCGGAACAATTAGTGGTACCAACATTGCTAGTTATGTTCATACTTCTGTTGAAGACGGTATGGGTAAAATAGGGGTACTGGTTGCCTATGATGGCCAAGAGTCAGATTTAGGCAAGCAAATTGCCATGCATGTGGCTGCTGCCAGACCTTTAGCTCTTTCGGCAGATGAAATGCCTCAGGAAAAAATTGAGAGAGAAAAGCAGGTACTAACTCAAAAGGCTCTGGATACGGGTAAACCTGAGGCAATTGTCGCTAAAATCGTTGAGGGTGGTATTAAGAAATTCCTTTCTGAAGAAACCCTGGTTAATCAAAAATTTGTTATAAACCCGGAGTTTACAGTCCAACAGGTGGCCGACAAGGAGAACCTTACCATAAAGGGATTCCTAAGATATCAGGTCGGAGAAGGCAAAACCGTCTAATGCCAAAATGCATTGGAGTTTAAAGAATATTTCGTACTTCAACTAATTCAAACTCATGTACGAATTTTTACTGGAGGAGCAATCCGAGTGCGAATTTCATTGTAGATTGGTAAATTAATACCTTCAGCAACCTCTAATGATACAACGAGACCGTAAGCTACTGGAGCACCAATTTTCCGAGCATCCTTACGACAGTTCACCTTTATCTTTAGGTTATCACCATTAGAAATAGCTATCGCTGTTTTACCTTCAAAGATTTCATGTTGGATAGTGCCTCTACGCGTAGCGTAATGGTCACTATCAATTCCCTTCACCCGGAGTTTACTTTTCAGTTTATCCCGTGATTTTATTCCATCTTCAAAGTCAAACCAAAGATTTGCTCCACGGTAACGTTGTGTATTTGATGCCACTGGTGAATTCCAAGCAAGTGTGACAGTTAATTTTCGCCATACATGCTTGGTGCTTAATGAAGGTGGTAATGGTAGGTTGAAGACATGAGCGTCACCATCCTTTAATTCTCCAAAACCAATAAGAGTTGCTCTTTGATCATTACATCCCAAGGCTTTTTCTATATCAGGTACTCCATATCCAGCCCACTGTGATATCCTTTTTCTTACCTGCTGATTATTGTAACCACCAGTCTTTAATATCTCTTCCAATTTGTTACCTATCTTGTCCCAACTGCAACCATGTACTATCATAGCCTTAAGAATCGGAACCCCGTAAGTCTTGAAATCATCATCCTGGGATTGTTGAAAAAAGAGTGAGGTAAGATAGTCATAACAGATGCCTGCCGCTCGGCTTGTTAAAGCCGCTGAATTACTACTTCCACGACAGAACTTAATTTTACTTAAATCACCTACTTGATCACTCGGTGTTGCCACTTGATTTCCAGGGTCTTTGTTCATATTGTTAAACCTTAGGGAGATATTGCTAGATCCTGGTGATTTACTGAAAAGTACCCTACCGCCGGAGAACAATAGATCAGGTTTTATAGCTCTTCGATAACCGGCACCAAATGCTGAAATTGGACTTGGAAGAGTAGATTCAAAGACGTCCACCAAGTCACCAATCGGCCTACCATGTGAACTATCATGGTGAAGGGCACCAACCGTCAGCCCATTTATGCTTTCAGCTGGAGATAATAATTTCCGATTTCGGGAATCTTCATAAATTTTTTGTACAACTATAGTTTCAAGGTCACTGGAGTTTAAGTTTTCAAAGTCATTGCGTGACATTCCTGTGTTAATTGATTGTGAATGATTTCCTGAACTAATGATAAACAGAATGTTATATTTTGAACTAAGCCAATCCAGTAACCGAGCAAGAGGACTCATCAATTGTATAAAAGGTCTGGCAGAGTCGCCAATGGAGAAATTGATTATTTTAATTGTTGGTGCTACTGCCTGATCTTCCCCTTCGTCCTCCATTATTCGTTTAACAGCTTGATGAATATAATCAACAAGAAGAACTTTTTCTGGGACTTCCTCGCCCCTGTTGCTATTAGAAGGTTTCATAATCGGTCTTACATATACAGGTCGGCTTAATGGGCTAATTTTTTCACTAAGATCTCCATTAACAATTAACGAGGTCATAGCGGTGCCGTGCTGACGATCATGGGCAGGATATTCCGAGGCAATGTTATCGGGATCGTCAACTATCAACCTCCCAGCAAGAAGGCTGTGATTCTCCAGAGGTAGTCCATCAAACACTGCCACAACCGGGTCACCTTCAGGTTTTTCATTTACAGTATCTAGGTAATCACTAATCTCATCTTGAACCGGTTCCTTACCAATAGCCATCTGGCCTGTTGGTTTAACAAACATAATATTTTCACATTTGAACAGGTCTACTTCTGGTTGATCACGGATCTGCATTGCTACCTTAGCCGAGATTTCTCCTAGAACCGAATGGTAAGCAATGGATGGTATAACACACTGGGAAATTAACCTACCTCCCAGTTCCCTAATTAATTCAGTTACTATATCTTCACTTTTCTTGCGTTTATCATCACTTCCCCTAAACCAGAGTTCAGCTTCAAAAAATACATTGCGATACGGTTCAATTTCAATACTTTTCGTCCATTCTTCAAGTACTTCTTTATTTTCTAACCGATCTTCAACTCCCCATCTACGGATATCTTTCAGGTGAAGAAAAACATCTCTAAACTTTGCTAACCCATGATACTCGCCCCTTGTGAAATCCATCGTATCTGGATTTTCAGCATATTTTTCCCAAAGTGAAAGTAATTGCTTGAGTGCCTCATGGTTGCTCATGATCATGAATAGACGGCCATCCAGTTTTATTGTTCGATCTTTTTTGTTAAAGAAATCGTCATCAGGTAAAATACCATCAAGCCCCAACCCACCCATCCATTCCAGACCATCAATTTTTTTTACCGCATTCCCAAAGTCTTCTAAATTTCCTACCGTTTCTATAACAAGAACCTGTTCAAGATCAATACCAGCTGGGGTTTGTTGCAATTCAACACTCCGGGAACCAAAAGAGTCTTGAAGTTTCTGAAAGACAGGTTCCAAACGCTTCTTTTGCTTCTTTACCGAAGGAAGGTTCAGTTTTCCCGGGAAAACTTTTCTCTTAGTTCTGGATGCAACTTCATGATTTGGAAAAAATAAAAGTGGCAACTCAGCCATTAACCACCCCCATTCGATGTTTGATCTGTTTTTGCAGAACGGGCAGCCCAATTTTTCAAAGTTCGTCCGACAATGGCCTTCATATCCGCATCAGGTTGTTCCAAAACATAGTGGCGGAAGAGTGTTGTTCCGAACTCCTCCACCTCGGCAAAACTCATACCATAGAGTTTTTTTGCTAGTGTGCTCGAAGTATATCCTAATCTAATACCAATCCTTTTCTGGTAACTATCAAACCACTCTTCAAGGCGGGAAAGTGTTGGTTTAGGTAAATTCATCCTTACCTGGAAGCGACGCCAAACGGCTCGGTCCAATAGCTCAGGGTGGTTGGTTGCTCCTATTACCATCACATGACTTGGTAATGTATCGATTTGCATCAGCAAAGAACTGACCACACGCTTTATTTCTCCTGTCTCATGGGTATCTCCACGCTCTTTACCCAGTGTTTCAAACTCATCAAAAAAAAGAACACACTTACGAGTACAGACATGATCAATTAGTCGTCGCAACCTAACAGCTGTTTCTCCCAGGTAGGTTCCCACCACACCTTCATACCGAACCAAATAAAGAGGAACCATCAATGATTCCGCAAAGGCTTCTGCCAGAGATGTCTTACCGTTTCCGGGAGGGCCGATAAGCAGAATACGGTTTCGGGGTTCAAGACTGTATGAACGCAACAATTCTGTCCGGTGGTGCTCCTGAATCACTTCACAACAGATTTGCTTAACTTTTTCAGGAAGAATAAGTTCATCCAACAGTTTTTGTGGAGATATTTCATGAAGTAAATTGTCAATTTGTTGGAGCAAATGTGGAGCAACAGATCCATTAGTCATTGATATATTTTCTTGTTGGGGAGACTGAAGTAGCTTTTCGAGTTTGTCAGCAAGAACGGTATGTTGCTTAGCTCGTTCTTCAGCAATAATTGTTTCAGCCACAATTCGAAAGCGGTTCTTATCTCCTTTCACACCGAATTTAACCAAGTTGGTTAATAAATCAGCTCTAGCCATTGTAACCTCCGTTTCTAACTATTTCCTCCATTAGCTATTAATCTTCAAAAAAATGAGTCTCTCAATATAAAGGTTAGTTAAGAAAGGTATCACAAACCTTGAAAATAAATTTTAAGGGCTGGTAGTTAGAATACCATCTAACAAAAAAATGGCTTTGCTAATATGCTAAATATCAACAATATAGAAGGGGGGCAACTTAGAATGGACTTTCATCACTAGCGGCGCACTAAATAAAATTTAATCCATTATCATTAACTGTCATTTTTTATACCCAATTCGATTATCAGTATAATTAATCATTTTTCCTTCCCTCAAATATTTCTGTAGGATTGGAGATCTTACCCCGCCAAATTAAAGTCTGTTGCTATAGCGTGGACCTATAGTACCAGTCTCCGAGGTAATTGGTAGTATAATCTTTGAGGGTGGTATCAAGAAATTCCTTTCTGAGGAAATCCCGGTTAATCAAAAATTTGTTATAAATCCGGAGTTTACAGTTCAGCAGGTGGCCGACAAGGAGAACCTCACCATAAAGGAATTCCTAAGGTATCAGGTTGGGGAAAGTAAAACTGGTTGAATCCTGAAATACGGAATCAATTTAGGTGCCCGGTATCAGCTTAGTAAGAACTTCTAGGCTTTCAGATGCTTGTCCAATGCTCGTAGAGCAAGAAGGTAGCTATCAGGTCCAAATCCAAATACACCACCAATTGCGACGGGTGAAATATAGGAATGTTTCCTAAATTCCTCTCGTCCGTAGATATTGGACATATGAACTTCTACCACAGGTAGATTAACTGCATTAATTGCGTCTACCAAGGCAATTGAGGTATGGGTAAAGGCACCAGCATTTAAAATGATTCCTTGGTGCTTGTTTGGTGCTTGCTGAATGAAATCAACCACTGTTCCTTCACTGTTTGACTGTTTGGTTTCGATCTCAACTCCCAGTTCCTTGGCCAAATCCTCGCAAAGTTGTTGTACTTGTGCCCAGGTAAGGGAACCGTAGTGTGATTGTTCACGCAAACCCAGCATATTAAGATTTGGGCCATTAATAATAAGTATTGAATTCATTGCAGTTTACCCATTTGATGTTCTTAGATGTCCATTATATCGGAATATACATTTATTTAACATAATATATATTATCGGCCTTTTGGATTGATGGTTGTTGATTATTTTCGAGCTCGTTCCAATAACCCCTTACCCAATCCTTAATTTTCAAGGCTTCCTCCCAACGGTTTGACATTTCCTTGCCATTCCTGTCTGTCATTGCATATTCCGGTGGTCCAAGTTCACAAAGAAATACACAATCACCAGATATATTTCTTTTTCGCCAGGAAACCAAACCTTCATGCCACCAATCCTGGAATAGCTTAACCCACTTCTGATGCTGAGGGAAATCCAGTTGAAGCTGGATTTGTTGTCGACTTGCAACCCTACCCTGGAAACTTTGTGACCGGTCAAGAACTCGTGTCATCAACGAAAGATCCCTTTTGCTCAAGGGAAACCAGAACTCTCGATCTACAACATAATGGGAAAGATCTGCACACAGGTCCATCTCTGGTATAGCATCCAAAAGAGATAGTGTTGGATATAGATCGTTGGTAAGGCAATTTCTATGGGTTTCAAATTGAATTGGCATCCCAATTTTATCAGCCATTTCCAGCCATGTACGAATTACGGGAATCATCCCCTCGATCGTGATTGGCATCACCTGGCCAATTACATCAACAAATGGCGAGTCAAAATCCTTGGCCATTTTCAATGTATCAGCCAACGAATCTACAGTTTTGGGAAAAGCGACGATTAAAGGTGTCAGACCACTTTTCTTAATATACGGGTAAACATCATTGGCAAGTTTTACATCTCCTGCCCCCAAATCAATTGCTAAACCATCATATCCAGCTTCAGCAACCAATGCACAAATTTTGTCCAAATCCAAAATCTTGCCGGTATCATCATGGGGCCTCATGGCCCATAGGGAGGTGTAAACCTTAAGTTTTCTGGACAAGCTTAACCCTCTGCTGGAATTTTGTAATCTTGACCATTTTTGTTTGGTACTATCCAAACTTCATACATGGGATAATCTTTCTCAGATTTGGCCGCCAATTTACGAATAACTTCTATTTGGAACTCGATCCACCCCATCCGGTGAATATTTGGAACATTTTTTTCCATTTTCTCATTTAATGTCTTCAATTGCCAAAAAGGAACCCCTGGAAATGCATGGTGAGCTGTATGGTATGGCATTTGCCAGCATAACCATCGCAATACTGCATTGGCTCTAGTTGACCTGGTATTATTTAAAATGTCACTCTCATGACTTAAACCAAGATGCTCGATTGTGTTCTGCAGCTGATGAACAGGCCTTCCCACAATAATCGGTATGATCCAAAAAGTCAGAACAGCCCAAGATTGAAGATAAATAAACAACAGAACGATTAATAAATATCCCAATAAATGCAGTCGAGATTCTAATATTATTTTCGCCTCTTCCTCCTGCCTTATATAGGGTTCAATAATTATCCCTCTTGCTCGCCTTACTATACCTACAACCCGGTTTCTCCAATAAGTTATGCCAACTAACCATAGAAGATATGTCCGGAGGGTATAGGGTTCTCTGATCAATTCTCCATCACGTTCCCACTCCTGGGTCCATTGATGATGGGCAAAATGCATCACCTGATCAAAATCCCTCGGAAATAATTGAATAAAGCCAATGATTCTACCAAAGAATACGTTTAGCCATCTGGTTTTGAAAACTGTTGCATGGGAGAGTTCATGCTGGCCCGCGTAAAGGAAATTGATTAACACCCCTAATATGAAACCCGTAACCAGTACCCAATAGGATCCCATAGCCAAGGCATGCAAATACCCTGCCAGGATCAAAGCCCCAAAATGGGATCCCAACTGCAGGAACCCTCGAAAATCTGATTTCCGACTTAACTCTCTCAACTCAGCTGGGCTAAGTAACTTCCTACGAGAAAAACCTGTTTCTAAAATTTTCTACCTCAAACTCGAATCAATAAATTACCTGTAAATCAAATTTATAAGTTAATTTACTGGAAAAAAGAAGAAAATCAGGAAAGCCAAATGAAGGTTTTCTTACCCTAAGGCGTAACCTGTACCGCGTATTGTCCGCAAATAATCATTCCCCCCGTACTGACCCAAGGATTTTCTCAAGCGGCCAATATGAACATCCACTGTCCTGATTTCTACAAAGATATCCCTGCCCCAAATTCGATCTAGCAATTGTTCTCTTGACCAAACCCTACCTGGTTTTTCGATAAAGGTTGCCAGCAAGTTGAATTCGGTTGGGCCTAATTTCAACAATTTCCCATCCCGATAAACCCTGTGTTGCTCAGAATCCAGGACAATATCCTTGTAAACCAATTTTTGTCCGACAGAACTTGGTCTGGTTCTCCGCAAATTCGCTCTCACCCGAGCTACTAATTCCGATACAGAAAAAGGCTTTACGATATAGTCGTCTGCCCCTGTTTCTAGACCATGAATCCTATCCTCCTCATCCTCTCTGGCTGAGACGATGATTACTGGAATATCCTGAAGATTTCTAGAAGCCCTCAAATAGGTACATACTTCTATCCCGGACATTTCAGGCAGCATCCAATCAAGTAGAACTATATCTGGTTTATGGTTCTTGGTCAGGTCCAATGCATCGCGGCCATTGGTTGCTTTAATAACCTTAAACCCGGAGTTCTCAAGGTTGTAGGTAAGCAACTCCAAATGGGATGGATTGTCCTCGGCTACCAATACTACCGGAAGATTTCTTTCCATTTATATATCTAAATCACCTGGTAAATCATCAAATGTAGTGGACACAAGCTTCGATCGATTATCTTTTGGCAATTCTCCCGATACCAGGAAAATAATCTGTTCAGCTATACCAGTTAGGTGATCCCCGATCCGTTCAAGATTCTTGGCAATAAACAGCAGATGCATTGAGGTGGAAATATTACGGGGGTCCTCCATCATATGCGTTAGTTGTTCACGAAACAGTGAATTGTACATCTGATCAATGTCTTCGTCTTTGAGAATTACTAGATCAGCCATGTCCATGTCCTGCTGGATAAAGGAATCCAAAGTATCCTTCAGTTGAGCCTGTACGTTTTTTGTAAGCCTTCTGACTGATCCAATTGAGATTTTTTCCTGAAAGTCCTGATAATTGATGATCGCATCAATCCTCTTGGCAATGTTTTTTGTATAATCCCCTACTCGCTCAAGATTGGTTGCAATTTTCATTATAACCACAATGGTTCGAAGGTCTTTAGCCTGAGGTTGTCTTAACGCCAACAGCTCGATGGCTGAATTGGTGATTGCCTCTTCAAGCAGATCAATTTCTTCATCACCATTGACAACTTTTTCAGCTATCTGAGTATCCTTCTGTTTTAGCGATTTATTGGTAAGTCTCAGGGCCTTTTCTACCATGCCTCCCATGGCCATTAGCTGGGAGGTAATATGGTTCAGTTCATCATCAAAGGCAGAATGAATATGTTTGGTTTCCATTTACAACTCCTTTATCACCCTATTCTACCAGTGATGTAACTTTCGGTCTTTTCGTCAGAGGGATTGGTAAAAATTACATTGGTAGCATTTTGTTCGACTAGATAACCCAGATGAAAGAAGGCCGTCATTTGGCTAATTCTTGCTGCTTGGGACATCGAATGTGTAACAATTACCACAGTATAATCATTCTTCAACTGATCAATCAAATCTTCGATCTGCGAAGTTGCAATGGGGTCTAGGGCAGAACAAGGTTCATCCATAAGCAAAACCTCGGGTTGGGTAGCTATGGCCCTAGCAATACATAGTCTTTGTTGTTGTCCGCCCGAAAGGCCGGTTCCTGGTTCTTTTAGCCGATCCTTTACCTCATCCCAAAGTGCGGAATTCATCAATGCTCTTTCGACAATTTCCTCAAGTTCCTGCTTGTTGGTTGCCAACCCATGTATTTTTGGTCCGTATGCTACATTCTCAAATATTGATTTCGGGAATGGATTTGGTTTCTGAAAAACCATTCCTACCCTTGCCCTCAAAAGGACGGGATCAACAGAACGCCTGTGAATATCTTCTCCATCAATTTCAATTTTACCACTTACCTTACAATTTGGTATGGTATCATTCATCCGGTTAATACACCTCAAAAAAGTGGATTTTCCACACCCCGAGGGGCCAATTAAGGAGGTTACGGTTTTATCCTGAATATCGAGTGACACATCAAACAAGGCCTGCTTGCCGGAATAGGAAACATTCACATTGTTGGTAGTAATTTTATTTCTAATCAAAACGGTACCACTAAATCAATTCAAAATCGCCACTACTAAAGCTTAATATTAGTTGTTTCTGTAAAAATAAAACTTGAAGGTTTTGTGAAATAAAATGCTACACATCCCATTGATTTTTCTTCAACTTCTAGTTTGGACATTAAAGTGGAAGAATAACCGAAAACACACTCCCATTGCCAATTTCGCTATCTATTTCTAATCTGCCACGGTGGCGATTAAGAATATGCTTGACAATGGCAAGCCCTAACCCAGTACCTCCCACTTCCCGCGATCGGTGTTTATCTATTCGGTAAAACCTTTCAGTTAGTCGAGGGATATGAATGGAATCAAATCCACTTCCGTAATCCTTAATGTTCACCTTTACGAAACCCTTATCAGAATTGATGTTATCTTTCACCTGATGACACTCGACATCAACATTATTATTCGAGGGGCCGTATTTTATGGCATTTTCCAAAAGATTTTTAAATACCTGGACTAACTGGTCCTTGTCCCCGCGAATGGTCAAGTCAGGTTCTATGCCCTTTAGATTTATCCCGGTTTGATGCTTTTGAGATAAAGGTCGCAAGGAGTTTTTGGCCATATCAACGACATCACCCAAATTCACTTCGCTATAAGGCTCGGCTCCTTCTATCACTTCTACCTTGGAAAGTGACAATAAATCACGAACAAGCCTATTCATCTGATAAGCTTCATTTTCCATTATCTCCAGGAATTTTGTTCGGGCCCTAGGGTCCTCCCAGCTCTCGTTCTTTAAAGTTTCAATAAATCCCAACAATGAGGTAAGCGGAGTTTTGAGTTCATGGCTTACATTGGCGACAAAGTCCCTTCTCATTTCTTCAGCGCTTCCTCGGAGGGATTCATCTACCAAAGAAAGAATTAGACCTTGCTCTCCCTGCCAATCCAAATCAACTGGATTAAACATAAGTTTGAGGGTAGTCTCAATTTCGTTCCTAATCTCATTGATCTTGGTAATCTTCACCGCACCCTCTAAAAGTGCTTGGTTGATACTGTCTATTACTTCGGGTTGTCTAAAGAGCAGGTAAAGGGAATTTCCGGCTAATGGTGAATTAAAGTATTTTGCTGCTTCATTGTTGGCTGAAATAATCTTCATGGCCTTATCAACAAGGAGAACAGGAATGGGGAATCCATTAATTACCTTTTGTAACGAACTAGTGGAGGCTTCCATTTTGTTTCAAGCAAGCTGAGATTGTTTAGATAATTCTAGAAAGAAGGCTAGTTAAACAACTTTCTACAAAGAACTAACCCCTCAACCAATTTATCAACCTCCTCCTTGGTATTGTATAAAGCAAAGGAGGCTCGGCAGGTTGCACTGACTCCTAAAAAATTCATAAGGGGTTGGGCACAATGATGCCCTGCCCTGACAGCAATTCCTCTTTGATCAAGAATGGTGGAAAGGTCATGAGGATGGGCCACATCGCCCAGGGTAAATGAAAAAATTGCTGCCTGGTCCTTCGGGGTTCCATATAACTTTAGCCAATTCAATTCAGAAAACCGTTCCAACGCATAATTTTTCACGGAATTTTCATAGGCCTGGATATTATCCATCCCCAGATCTGCAACATATTCTATAGCAGCCCCCAGACCAATCATTTGAGCAATGGCAGGGGTCCCTGCTTCTAGCATTCTTGGTGGTTTTGCATAAACGATTTTATCTTTGGTAACCTCATCTATCATATCACCACCACCCTTGAAGGGGATAAACTCTTCCAGCAAATCCTCCTTAACATACAAAGCACCCGAAGCAGTTGGGCCATAAACCTTGTGCCCGGTAAATACAAGAAAGTCTGCATCCAGTTCTTGGACGTCTATGGCTTGATGAACTGCAGATTGAGAAGCATCTACCAATACCGGAACCCCAAAACTGTGAGCAATCTCAATTATTGATTTTACATCAACTATTGTTCCTAAAACATTCGAAACCTGGGTCACCGAAATCAGTTTTGTCCTGTTAGTAATCTTGTCTTGGAAGTCCTGAGGATCTAAATTTCCAAACTCATCTGGCTCAACCCACTTGATTACAATCCCATTTCGTTCCCTCAAAAAATTCCATGGCACTATATTGGCGTGGTGTTCCAATACAGACAGAATAATTTCATCACCTGCTTGTAGCCGAGGCCATGCCCAGCTATAGGCGACCAGGTTTATACCCTCGGTGGTTCCGGTAGTATAAACAATCTCATTTTGACTTCTGGCATTAATAAACCCGGCAATCTTGCCCCTTACTTCCTCATACTTTTCAGTAGCGATATTTGACAAGTGGTGAAGCCCTCTGTGAACATTGGCATACTCACTTTGATAGAAGTTTCCGAGGGTATCAATGACCTTTTGAGGTTTTTGGGCTGAGGCCCCATTGTCCAGATAGACAAGTTGGTTATTGTTAATTTGGGTACCCAGGATAGGAAAATCCGTCCTTATCCTGGCGATTTCTTGGGGATTAAACACTTGCCATCAACCAAACTACTACTGATCCCAAGATCAAAATCAAAATAAGGAAAAATCCAATGGAACCTAAAAATACCATTAGTGGAGATCTGAATTTATGTAATTCAGCAACAAAGATGCAGAATAGAAAAACAAAGTAGATAAAACCGGCAATTCCTATCCAACTGGAAATTGATGCCGGGAGTACTATTCCTGCAACAATATTCAATATTTGAATCCCAACCATAATGGTCTGGATAAGGGTAAGGTTAAAGAGAGTGGTTTCCAGGGTCCCCTGACCACCGAAAATCTTGCCAACCAGGAATGTTCCCAAAATTAGAATGGCAAAACTCAAAAAACTGTAAATCGTAATTGAGAATGGTGAAATCATGCCGAGCGGGAACGTTGAGGTTTCATCGGTTGGAAACAATTCGATTTGCACAGAGGTAAAAATGGAGCCCAACAGACAAACCAATGCCGCCAACATTAGCAATCCAGTTCTAGGGAGTGAAAATTTTTGGGCTTGTTTTGCCCCTCCCTTAGGGTCCCTCAGGGTTGTAATAATCAATTGTCGATAATTCGCTGTCATTTTTCGTCTGTTAAATTTTTAGCCTCATGCATTCCTAAGAACCAATAGGTTAGAAATATGGCAAAGATTAAAAAGGAAAAACCGAGTTGTAGGAAATCCCCGAAATTTATTGGTATATAAGATATCAAACCTCTTACCATGGTTAGGGGAAACACAGCGAAAAAGGCCCAAAACAATGCAACTCTTGAATGAATCCACCTAATTCTCCACCCTAGAAGCATAACCCCAAATTTACCTAATACAGCAAAAAAATAAAATAGAAGTGGTGCAAAGATTACTACACCTATAAAATTTGCTGAAAGAAAAACCGTTAAGGGTATTTCCCCAGAAGAATTGAGAAGAAAAGGAATCGAGCCGCAGAAATGTAGTACCGAACCAAGAATCAAATAAAGTAATGCCTGTGCTTCGCTTGATGTAACCAATCTTGAGTTAATGATTTTCCTTGGTGTACCGTAGGTTAACAAGGTATCTTGAAGTAACGACATCAGATGGCATCGTTGACCAGGTTAGTCAGTAACTCCTCAAGCCTCTCCACAATTTCTTTGTTTTCTATTTCAGTCAAAACTTCCTTTAGGAAACCCAACGATAGCATTGAGGTCGCTTCCTCTTTTGAAATTCCCCTGGATCGAAGGTAATAAAGTGCGTTGGCATCTATACTGCCACAGGTAGACCCATGTGAACAGGAAACATCATCAGCATAAATTTCCAATTCGGGTTTTACCAGGAACTGGCTTTTTTCATCAAGGAGCAAGGCTTGGCTCTTCTGATAGCCATCAGTTTTCTGGGACCCTGGATTGACATGAATTTTGCCTTGAAATACTCCAGTA
The DNA here is from genome assembly GCA_963668325.1 of Paracoccaceae bacterium. Taxonomy (GTDB): domain Bacteria; phylum Pseudomonadota; class Alphaproteobacteria; order Rhodobacterales; family Rhodobacteraceae; genus MPNP01. The sequence goes on along the minus strand of OY764222.1, from coordinate 2,336,955 downwards.
GCTCCATTGTTTAAAACCTTCCGAAAAACCTGTCGACTAGTTCCATTAAGTCCCTCGTGCCTAACAAATACCGTATCATCCTGCGAAACATTTCCACTCCCTACAAATACGCCTGAAACATGGGCATTGGAGTTATTCTCCGGGAGTTCGATTATGTGCTCGTTGCGTGCTAGGAGTGAGTTTCCGTTTAGCGAAAAGGATTTTAATGATGCCGTTTCATCTACCCTGGCGTATTGGTGGAAGAGACTTTGAACTTCAGGATTTTCGTATGAAACTCTGATATGGTTGAATTCTCCGGTTGGCTCGACATGAACCTCATTTACTTGATTAATACCTGACCATGGGGTGCCGATCTCTACCAAGGTTAATTTTGCACCAGGTGACACCCTGATTATGTTATGAAGTAAATAGTTGCCACCAGTAAAGCCCTCGCCATAATTCAAAAAGATGGGGACAGTGATTTCACCTTTGGCCCACAAGCAAAACCCGTCCTGGCTATTATCAATACAAAATTTTGCAAATGGTCTGGGTATTGGCTTTTGAATTCTGCTTTCAATAATACCCGCAAGATCGCTAACCCAGGACCATTCTCCTTTAACCTGACTTAATTGTCCGACTTCAAGCGTATTGGTTATTCTACCATCAGTGCTATCAAACAATATCTTGCCAGGCTGAAGCTCAATCTCAATGTTGGCTATGCCTTGAAGAAAATTCCTTAGCGATGGATTGGTACCAGGTGATTTATCTTGGCCAGTATTTTGAACTTGGGTTGCCTGTTCGGAAATAGTAACAAATTGATCAGGTTTGGTAAACTTCCAATATTCATCCCCTCTTCTGGGAAAATTGTATCCGCTCTTGTCTTCAGTAAACATAATCAGTTGCTATTTCTCATTTGAATTCGGTGGGTTATCATGCTCTAGGGCTAACCTTAATTCAGGTTATCGAGAATATTTGAATACCCATTGTTTTCAATATCCAAGGCAAGTCCAGCTCCACCGGTACGAACAATTTTACCATCAACCATCACATGGACAATATCTGGTTTGATATAATTTAATAATCTTTGGTAATGAGTGATAACAACTATAGCCCGGTCCGGGCTTCGCAGGGCATTAACTCCTTCGGCAACCTGCTTCATCGCATCAATGTCCAAACCGGAATCGGTTTCATCCAACACACAAAGGGAAGGTTCCAAAACAGCCATTTGGAGGATTTCGTTTCGCTTCTTCTCGCCACCAGAAAAACCATAATTCACTGGACGCTTCAGGAGATCCGGACCAATTTTAAGTTCGGAAGCTTTTTGTCTAACAAGTTTGAGGAAATCACTTGCAGAAATTTCTTCCTGATCCCTGGCTTTCTGCAAAGCATTATAGGCAGTCCTCAAAAAGGTCATATTGCCAACACCCGGAATTTCAATCGGATACTGGAAAGCTAAAAATACACCCTTTGCCGCCCTTTCCTCAGGTTCCAACTCAAGGATATCCTCATCATTATATGTTATAGATCCCTTTGGTACCTCATACCCATCTCGACCTGAAATTATATATGAAAGTGTTGATTTCCCAGATCCATTCGGTCCCATAATGGCATGAACTTCGCCGGGTTTGACTTTGAGATTAATTCCTTTCAGAATTGGTTTGTTCTCGTCTTCCAGAATCGCATGTAAGTCTTCAATATTTAACAAAAATTACTCCTTTAATTATTTGCAAGCTGGATATGGGTATATGGGGAAAACTGCTACAAAACTATGTAATTGAGGATAGTCCTAATCCTCTTCACCATGATAATAATCGACTTGGTTTCCCATTAGGCCAATGTATTTCATGTAAGCTGTCCTGAAATCCTTGCCCGGTTTAATTCCCTTGGCCAGTACTTTATTACTATCAGGATATTCACAAATATCTGGATCGTTCAGAGTGGATATGGCCAGGTATTTCAACTCTTCATTACTATTGTTGATTATCTGATGAGCTCCTGCTCTTCCTCCCCTGGGGGCTCCACAAACCGAGCCAGCCGAAATCTCGCTCGTCTTTTCTCCGTAGCGGTAAATCCCTTGTCCTTCCATAATGATAAACAGTTCATCATTTCCCAGGTGATTATGAAATGGAAAAGCCCTTCTTCCCGGCTTTACCACAAAATATCGACAGCCCAGCCCCTCAAGTCCCAAGGTCTTGCCCATTTCTGCAAATTTGCCACCAAACTTGGTTGAATTTTCAGGAGTAAAATCAATAGGTTGTAGGGTACTAATATCAATTACTGTTTCTTCACTGGCCATATCATTATTTCTTATGTTTAGATAATTGAATCCGGGCTTGATTTCGTCTTTCAACGATGTTCAAGTGGTATTCCCGAGTTATTCTGTCAAGATTTAACCAACAGAACCTTCCAAAGAAATTGCCACTAATTGTTGAGCCTCCATCGCAAACTCCATGGGTAGCGATTGCAACACTTCTTTGCAAAAGCCATTTACAACCAGGGCAACGGCTGCTTCTTCATCAATTCCTCTTTGCCGGCAATAGAACAACTGATCTTCATCAACCTTTGAAGTGGTGGCCTCGTGCTCTACCCTGGAAGTGTTGTTCTTGACCTCAATATACGGGACTGTATGTGCACCGCAACCATCACCAATTAACAAACTGTCACATTGGGTATAGTTTCGGCAATTACCGGCTCTTGGATGGACTGAAACAAGCCCCCGATAGGTGTTTTGGGCTTTCCCGGCTGAAATTCCCTTGGAAACTATCCTGGACTTGGAGCCTGCCCCCAAATGAATCATCTTTGTCCCGGTATCAGCCTGTTGGAGATTATTAGTAATTGCTATTGAATAAAACTCCCCTTGGGATTCCTTGCCTCGAAGAATACAGGACGGGTATTTCCAGGTAACAGCAGATCCGGTTTCGACCTGGGTCCACATAACATGCGACCGATCACCTCGGCAATCTGCTCTTTTGGTAACAAAATTATATATACCGCCCTTCCCTTCCTCATCTCCTGGATACCAGTTTTGGACAGTTGAATACTTGATTTCGGCATCTTCGAGTGCGACAAGTTCAACGACAGCGGCATGTAATTGGGTAGTATCTCGCTGGGGAGCAGTACAACCTTCCAGATAACTGACATAGGATCCTTCGTCGGCAATGATTAGCGTTCTTTCAAATTGTCCGGTATTTTCAGCATTGATTCTGAAATAGGTTGAAAGCTCCATCGGGCACCTAACTCCTGGTGGAACGTAGACAAAGGATCCATCCGAAAATACAGCTGAATTCAGTGTTGCAAAAAAGTTATCGGTAATTGGTACGACCGAGCCAAGATATTTCTTAACCAGTTCGGGGTATTCCTCAATAGCTTCGGAAATTGGACAGAATATTACCCCAACTTTTTGCAGTTCCTTACGAAAGGTGGTTCCGACTGAAACTGAATCAAATACAGCATCAACAGCAACTTTTCGTGAATCTGCGGGTGTAGAATTGGCTCCTTCAACCCCCGCTAATACCATTTGCTCCTTTAAGGGTATACCCAATTTCTGATAGGTTTCCAGAAGGCTCGGGTCTACTTCATCAAGTGATTTTGGTCGTTTTACCATGTTCTTTGGCTTGGCATAGTAATATTGATCTTGATAATCAATTTTTGGGTAATTTACCATTGCCCAGGATGGTTCTTTCATTTCTTTCCATCGACTGAAAGCGCTCAATCGCCAATCTGTCATCCATTGGGGTTCGTTATTCTTTTGTGATATAAGCCGGACTATATCCTCATTGATGCCCTTGGGAGCAAATTCCATTTCAATTTCAGTCTCCCAACCATGCTTGTATTTACCCCCAACGGATCTAACCGTTTCCAGGGTATTCAAATCAACACCGTCCTTTATTTTTGCCATTTCCATGCAAATTATCCTTTCAATTCCGATGCTTACAAAAACAAACCGGGAGAATTAATTTCTGTAGTCCTTTAGTTTTTTTATCCACAATTTGGCAAACCTAAGCACTTCATCCTTTTCCGTAGTTGGTCCCAAAGAAATCCTAACAGCTGAAGAAATTAGGTGAGGTGGTATCCCCATTGCCTCCAGAACCCCACTGGAACGCAACTTACCTGATGAACATGCTGAGCCAGCTGATACTGCAAATCCAGATAGATCTAAATTTATGATTTGGTGTTCGCTTTTCCAACCTGAAGCAGCAAAATAACTTGTGTTTGGCAGTCTTTCCGTTTCCCTGCCAAAAACTACGACATCTTTGACACTATCTATTATTGTATCTTCAAACAGATCTCTAAGTTCTTTTACCCTCTCCCATTCACCATCCTTTAACTCTTTATTTGCTGCTATTAAGGCCGCAGCGAATCCTGCAATTCCAATTACATTCTCAGTTCCAGATCTGAAACCAAACTCCTGTCCACCTCCTCTAATATGGGGAGCTATTTCTGCATCGGGTTTCTTCAACAAGGCACCAACCCCCTTTAGGCCGCCAATCTTATGGGCAGATATGAATGCTATCTTTACTCGTGAGAAATATTCCTGGGTAGGTATTTTACCCAAAGCCTGTGTTCCATCAGAAACATGTAGATCATTGGGGATTTTCTGGATTACTCCAGTTTCGCCATTCGCTATCTGTAGGCATGAATCAGGGGGGGATTTAACTTCTACCCTGCCATTTTTATCAGCCTGTAAGCAATTATTCGTCCAGGATTTTACACAATCATGCTCTATGGCTGCGGCAATTAGATCCTTTCCCTGAAGTGCCAAAGCTGCTCCCTCGGTAGCTCCAGAGGTAAAGATGACATCTTCGGGTAGAAAACCACAGATATCACCGATGGTTGCCCTGGATTTCTCTATCAGGCCTTTTGCCGCTCTTCCTTCCTGGTATATTGAGGAGGGATTGCCCCAATAATCTAATGCTTCCCTGATGGCTTGATGAACTTCGCTCCTGATTGGAGTAGTAGCATTCCAATCAAGATAGGTCCTTATTTTCATTGCTATCATAAATTCCTAGCAAATCCGGTACAGCGGGGCAAGGCACCAAATCATTATTGATAATATCTGAGAGTCTTATCCCATGAAGATAAACATACACTTGGGCTGAAAGGCCTTCCCATAACCGATTAGCCAAGGATTGTGCCTTGGTTCCAGAACTGCCACCTGAAACTCCAGCCCCTGTTTCCAGAGCGTTCATTGGTTCCTCAACGGCTTCCAATATCCTCAAAATTCTGATCTCATCAGGTGGCTTTGCCAATTTGTATCCACCACTAGGACCTCTGGAGGCTGTGATCAGCTTGGCTTTCTTGAGTTTCATAAAAAGCTGTTCGAGATAGGTAATTGAAATTTTTTGCTGTTTGGAAATGTTTACCAGATTTGTATAGCCATCCTTATCAGTCATCGCCAAGGCGGTCATTGCAACCATTGCATACCTACCCTTGGTACTTAACCGCATTTTGCTACCTCCTTACTTCAAGATAAATTAGTGTTTCACAAGAATTCAGCATATCGCTAATGTTGAATTCGGTTAATGGTAAATTTCAATTGCCCTTTTTTCAAAAGACGACACTATTTTTTGCATTGCTTCCTGAAAAATCAAACCTGCTATTTTCTGAAAAATTCGTGATTTAAACTCAAAATCAACATGGTATTCAACTATACACCCTGTGCCATCTTCCTTAAAGAGCCATTTGCTTTCCAGATATTTTAAAGGACCTTCCAGATACTTTATGTTGATATCCTTGGTACTAGGAATAAGTTCAACCCTCGATCTGAATTTCTCATGAAAGACTTTGAATGAGACCAATAAATCAGCATCAACCACTTTTATGCCATTTTCTTCATTAACAGAACGAATTCTGGTACCAGAACACCACGGGATGAACTCGGGATATGATTCGATATCTGCTACCAGATTATACATCTCTTTGGCGGAATAAGGTGATTTTCTTATTTCACTATGTTTTGGCATAAAGAAAATCCTGCTTGGTCATCTCCACTACTCTGAAAATATGCAATTTTAATTATTTTTTGGATATTATTTTCATTTGTAGAGATCTTGTTTCCATGATGACAATATCTTTTCATGAATTTATGTAACACCATGTGTGCTATTTTACACGATACCAACTGGTTAACTTTATTAGTCAGTACTGAAAAAATCAAAGCAAACTTCTTAAGCCATAAAAACTAAAGAGTTGAACAGCCATTTCAAGTCAACATAACACATTACAAAATTTTCTTTAAACCTTGTTACAAATCTGGTCATGCTGGTTTGATAAAAGGTTAAGTTCAACTGGATCGGCCCGCAGTCGTATGGCATTATCTGCAAGGGCCAGATTGGGTGGACACAAGAAAATGTCAACGAGTTATCATGAGTGAACCTCCGGTAAGAAGAGAACACTCGTTAAAACCGCAGTTATAGAAAGAATGAAAAAAGCCAACATAATCTCGACCAGGACTGAATATTGAAGATGTTTCAGAGCATCAGAATCTCCGGTCTTTAACGCAGGAACAAACCGTAACTTGTTGGCAGCTCCCAAGCCTAACAGGCCTGTCACAATTGCAACCTTGATAAGCAGAGTCTGGCCGTATCTCGTGGTCAATAAATTTTCAAAAGAATTTACCACCTGAAAAGCAATCCAGCCACCCGCAATTAATAATATGGGCACAAAAAATACTGCTAGTCGGCCAAATCGATATGCAATCTCTGCGGTTGTTTCAATCTGTGAAGGATTTAAGCTCAACCGATATAAGGGAAGTAAAATTCCAATCCAAAGAGTAATTCCAATCAAATGTATGAATAGTAAAATCTGAAAAAGAAAGCCCGGGACACCTGCTACATGACCAATTTGAGTGAATGACCCGAGTACTAGCAAACAGCCAATAACCGCTATACTGTGGCTCAATCTACTAGCAAAACCCCCAAACAGTATGAGGGATAATCCAAGAACACGTAATAATAATGCGGTTCCCGCAGGAGTTTGCCAAAGAATACCCAGCATTTCTGGATCAAATGCACCAGCGATTTCACCAGTCAATCTTGCAGCTGCTAAGGCATAACCCGTCAAAGCAGAAACCAACCCAATAATAGCAAATAGATTAATTATTCGCCAACCATTAAAAATAGATTGGGCTTTATTTTCTTCAAAGAATATCAAATAGAAAACTGTGCCGGAGGCAAACAAAGAACCTATGTAGAGCGTGAACTTTGATATGATTGCAAAAAGACTCAAGATGTCCATAAGCAACTATTCCATTACGGTAAACGTGAATTTACCCTGAATTGGATGACCATCCTGGCTAAGAGCACGCCAGGAAATGCTATAAACTCCAACCCCCATTGGCTCTATTGGTAATGTGAACTCTTTTTCGAACCCTTTGTATCTTGAGATATCGAGTTCAAGAATTCTATCGTTTTCGTGTTGCATTTCAACTTTTGTCAAACGGGTTTTTTTAGACATATGGATGGAAACAGTAGTAGGAACTTCATCCAAAATAGCTTCATTATTTGGTATAGTCATTTCGATATTGGAATGTGCTAGGGCCTGAGATATTAAAACTACAGCAAATGCGGCCATTGTTATTAGATTGAAAATGCGATTCATTTTTTTTCCTTCGTTGCTTGGCCGGTTAGTCGATTCCATTTTCCCTCTGTAGCTCGCGAACAAAGGCTATAATTGTGGCGACTTCAGCCCGGGTTAGACCTTCTACCGGTGGCATATCGCCAAATGGCCAGTGGTGAGCCCGAACGCCAAGGGCTACCGCACGTTGAAAGCTTTCATCACCGTGATGAGATGGTTCATAGATTTTGTGTATCAGGGATGGAGCGACACCCTTTTGCCCTGCTGCGTTTTGACCATGACACGAAGCACATTTTGCTTCAAAAATACGTTCGCCTATAATGACGCTATCTGAGAAACGTTCCGGCAACTTCACAACCACCAACTCGCTGTCTTGTTCTATGTTGTCCTCAAGCACAATGTCTTGTTCATCGTTGTTTGTCTGCCATTGAAATACACTATACCCCACAATTAATGTAGCCAAAATAGTCAGAATTGTTTTTCGTTTCATTCCAAATTGCCTTCTTTGCCAATCGGCTAGTTATAGATTGCAGCGAAAAGCCGACAGGTAACAATCCCTACAAAAATCCAACCAATTAGGTCGAATAAAATACCAGATGTGATACCACCGGCAATAGCGTTTTTCTTGTGTTTTGTTTCTTCGATTTTTGCTTGCTACGTCAAATTGTTTATCGACCTAGCGATGATCAGGACTTGTGGAACTGTTATCAAAGGTAAGAATCCGTGCTTCGAGGAGTCAGCGTGTAGTGATTACGGCAGCTTGAAAAGGATTTAATTTAAATTCTTAATTTGATTGTATCTGGCTTCCCGGAGTCGAAAGAAATCTTCTTCGGCATGATAACTTGATCTTGTCAATGGGCTAGAGGAAACCATTAGAAAGCCCTTTCCATAAGCAATTCTTTCGTAGGTCTCGAATTCCTCTGGGGTAATAAATCTCTTTATCGGATGATGCTTTGGCGTCGGTTGGAGGTATTGCCCGATTGTGATAAAGTCGACGTTTGCCGATCGAAGATCGTCCATAACCTGGATAACCTCATTTTTTTTCTCTCCCAAGCCAACCATGATCCCGGATTTGGTGAATAACTTTGGTGATAATTCCTTCGCACGGTAGAGTAATTGCAAGGAATGAAAATAGCGAGCACCTGGTCGAACGGTTGGATACAGAGCTGGAACCGTTTCCAGGTTATGATTAAATATATCGGGGTAGGCATTTATTACCATTTCCAGGGCACTTGGTTTACACCTGAGGAAATCCGGCGTCAATATTTCGATGGTTGTTTCCGGGTTTTTGTGTTTAATTGCCCTGATGGTCATGGCAAAATGTTCAGCACCACCATCATTCAAGTCATCCCGATCAACACTTGTTACAACGACATGCCTTAATCCAAGCTTGTGGACAGCATTAGAGGCCCGGCCTGGTTCAAAGGGATCCAATTCATCTGGTTTTCCCGTTGTAACATTACAAAAGGTACAACCTCTGGTACAGATTTCTCCCATAATCATGAATGTGGCGTGACTTTTACTCCAACATTCACCGACATTGGGACAGGAAGCTTCTTCACAAACGGTAACCAGATTATTATCCCGTAGAATATCTCTTGTCTTCCTATAACCTTCAGAAGTAGGAGCTTTGACCCTAATCCATTTTGGTTTTCGTAAAATTGGATGGGATTCTCTATGTGCTTTTTCCGGATGCCTGATCTTTGGAACCGAAAGGTCTGATGTTGTCATTGATAATAAAAATTAAATCACTAGTATTTTTGGCTTGGTGCAATTGAATCGGTTAAAGGTCTTTACCATTTTTTAAGTGCTAACACTCTTTAAAATATTAAATATTTTTTTCTAACCAAGAGGAATACTAATATGGCTCGAAATATACCGTTAACAACAACAGCTGGTGCTCCGGTTCCGGATAACCAAAATGCTATAACCGCTGGAGAACGAGGCCCTGTTTTACTTCAAGATTATCAATTAATTGAAAAATTGGCACACCAGAACAGAGAACGGATACCAGAAAGGGTTGTTCATGCCAAAGGCTGGGGAGCATTTGGTACTCTAACCATAACCAATGATATTACCCAATATTCCAGAGCTTCCATATTTTCTGAAGTGGGCAAGCAAACAGAAATGATTGCGCGTTTCTCTACGGTTGCAGGTGAATTGGGTGCAGCTGACCACGAGAGGGATGTACGTGGTTTTGCCCTTAAATTCTATAGCGATGAAGGGAATTGGGATTTGGTAGGAAACAATACTCCTGTATTCTTTTTACGAGACCCTTATAAATTTCCTGATTTTATTCATACTCAAAAAAGGCATCCAAAAACTAACTTAAGATCACCCACAGCCATGTGGGATTACTGGTCTCTTTCACCAGAAGCACTTCACCAAGTGACCATTCTGATGTCTGATCGAGGATTGCCGATTTCTCCAATGCACATGAATGGATATGGTTCTCATACATACAGCGTATGGAATAACGATGGTGAGCGGTTTTGGGTTAAATTCCATTTCAAAACCATGCAAGGACACGAATTCTATACCAATGAGGAAGCAGCCGAAATCGTAGGAAAGACGAGAGAAGGTTATCAAGAAGCCTTGTTTGGTGCTATTGAAAATGGTGAGTTTCCCAAATGGCGAATGTGTATTCAGGTCATCAAGGAAAATGATATTGAGGATATGAACTTTAACCCCTTTGATTTGACCAAAGTCTGGCCGCACGGAGATTATCCTCTTATCGAAGTCGGGATTATGGAATTAAATCGAAATCCCGAAAACTATTTCGCTGAAATAGAACAGGCTGCTTTCAGCCCTTCCAATATTGTTCCTGGTATTAGCTTTAGCCCGGACAAAGTTTTGCAATCAAGAATATTTTCTTATGCAGATGCGCACAGATATCGGCTCGGTACCCATTATGAATCTCTACCGGTAAATCGACCTAAATGCCCTGTCCATCACTATCATAAGGATGGTTTGATGAATTTCTTTGGACAAAGCACCGGTGCTGTGGATGCTTATTATGAGCCCAACTCGTTTGACGGGCCAAAGGAAAGCAGTAGCGTCAAGGAACCGCCCTTGAAAATATCAGGAGATGTGTCTCGGTTCGACCACAGAGAGGGTAATGATGATTATTCACAACCTAGAGCGTTACACGACCTCATGAATGATGATCAAAGGGCACGATTGTATAAGAATACCGCTGAAGCGATGAACGGAGTGCCGCAAGATATTATCGACCGTGCTCTTGGACATTACGATAAGATCAGTTTAGCTTACGGAAATGGTATTCGGGAAGCTCTGAAGGGGCTGGTTGAATAGGTACATACCTAATTTAGCTAGCCAAAAGTGTTATTCCTAAAGTAGTCACAACAGGCCATTTGGCCACTGGAGGCATGATGTCACGTATAAAAGTAGTAAACCCTGTCGTTGAAATTGATGGGGATGAAATGACACGGATCATTTGGAAAAAGATCCGCGAAAAATTCATTTTAAATTATCTGGATATAGATTTGATCTATTATGATCTGGGAATTGAGGAGAGAGACCGAACCGATGACCAGATTACTGTTGATGCGGCAAATAAGATTAAGGAGGTAGGGGTTGGTGTCAAATGCGCCACCATTACCCCTGATGAGGCCCGAGTAGAAGAATTCAATCTCAAGAGAATGTACCGGTCGCCAAATGGTACCATTAGGAACATTCTCGGTGGTGTTGTGTTCAGGAGCCCAATAATTTGCAAGAACATTCCGAGATTGATCCCAGGCTGGACCCGACCAATTGTCATTGGTCGGCATGCGTTTGGTGACCAATATCGGGCAACGGATTTTCGTTTCCCTGGCGCAGGCAAAATCACCATGAAGTTCGAGGGTAATGATGGTCAGGTAATTGAAAGGGAAGTTTTTGATTCTCCTTCGTCCGGTGTAGTTATGGGTATGTATAACCTTGATGATTCTATCAAGGATTTCGCTAGAGCTTCCTTAAACTATGGTTTATCGCTGGGGTGGCCTGTTTACCTATCGACAAAAAACACAATCATGAAGGTTTATGATGGTCGGTTCAAGGATATATTTCAGGAAATCTATGAAACTGAATTTGAAGACCGCTTTAAAGAAGCGAACATCTTTTATGAACATCGGTTAATTGATGACATGGTCGCTGCTGCTCTTAAGTGGAGCGGAGGATTTGTATGGGCCTGCAAGAATTACGATGGCGACGTTCAATCTGATACCGTAGCACAGGGTTATGGTTCGCTTGGATTAATGGCATCAAAGTTGATGACTCCTGATGGTGAGATCGTAGAATCAGAAGCTGCCCATGGGACTGTTACACGTCATTACAGACAACACCAGGCCGGTAAACCCACTTCAACGAATTCTATTGCGTCTGTTTTTGCCTGGACTGGTGGATTGCTCCATCGAGCCAAACTAGATGAAAACATTCAGTTGGAAAAATTTGCCAAAACCCTGGAGAAAACTGTCATTGACACGGTAGAAAGTGGTTTCATGACCAAGGATCTGGCGTTACTTGTCGGACCAAATCAGAGTTGGCTTACTACTGAAGGGTTTTTGGACAAGGTAGAAGAAAATCTGGGAAAAGCCCTTTCCTGACAAATTTTCAAAGTAAACGGCACTCGTATTTGAATCTATGACCTCAAATAGATCAAATAATATCCGAGCTGTTGTCGAGTCATTTAAACTTCCATCCTGATTGACGCTCTATAAATGTTCGCATTGGTGCGAATGACAATACATTAGAACATCATTAGCCGTTATCGTGACTGCTAGGTTCTTGTCTTTGCCATTGTGACCGGGGCATCTTGCCCGGCCTTTTTCCAAGCCCCAATTGCTGGTCAGGGCGTGAATGATATTACTATTGAATTGGGTTTTGTCTTGATTTTCTTGGGGGAATTTGCTATTTGTTATTTGACTGCCCTTCCTTGACTAAATTTATAAGGGTATTTATTCGAGGCTTCGGAGTTTCCCGCTCCGGGGCCTCAAAAATTTTATTTCCTACATATTGAACTATTTTCATTAATTTGTCAATATTTGCGTCCTGGCGACCAATGGGTTGACATATGTACACCCCCACCAAATCAAACCGCAAAGCCTCTAATCTTGGCTAAAACCTCGGTGTCGGTTGAGGCTGCAGCTTCAACGGCAAAGGCGACAATATTTCTTGACTTCCGACATTCAAACGCTGGGACCCCGATGACATAAGGGTTTACCCTTAAAACGGGGGCACTACTTTGCCCCCTTTCTGTCACGACAGATTCAACTGATTATGGGTCCATTATCTGCTTCGGTTCACTTCTCTCCTTCCGGTGATATTTTCCTTGTCGGTATGGTAAAGGGATCCCGGTTCCACGACAAACCCATCGTCTGATAGATCTTCCTCGCATCACTCGAGACCTGGCTTGGCATCCCATAGGTGCCCTGACCAGTAGTGTCATAAAGGATACTGATCTGTAAACCCTGCAAGGCCCGTTGGATCCGATCGGTACTCATGCCATGACCACGAGCCTTCAAATAATAGCGCAGATGCTGGACACAGCAAAAGGCCATATAGCAAAGCGCCAGATGAGCCTTGATCCGTCGCTCCTTCCAATGAAAGACCGGCCGGATCTTCAGATCATGCTTGTTGGTCCGAAAGCAGGCTTCTATCTCGGCCAATTGCCGATACTGCATGACCAATTCGCGCGGATCACGCTCCTGACATCCCCAGGTTACGATCCCACGCAAGCCATCCCACTGGGCAACCCTGGCAATCTTCTCTTCGCTCAACTGAACCTTGCCCGCGGGAAACGCCAGATACTTGGCCATCCCGCCACTGGCCAGGGATGACGGTTGCTTGCTGTTGTCCAGACGTTTCAGGAGCTTGTGTAACCGACGATCCCGCTCATGCTCATCCTTGCGGGCGCGCTTGGGGGAATAGGTGGCAATGAGCTGACGCTTATCCCCGGCCTTGATACAGCGATAACGGGCCATGTTGTCGGACCCTTCGGCCTTCCCCCAGGGGCGATAGCCCGAACTGTCCAGCACCTCCTTTTCCAGAGCCTTGGGCAGGTTCTTGATCCGTGCGCCGAGAATGTAGGGGATCTTGCGATCCTGTAATTTCTTCTCATTATCCTTGTTGATCATCGCGGCATCAGCAACAATGGTAAATTCAACTTCAGGGTAACGCTCCTTGAGGGCATCAAGCGCCACCAGCAAAGTCTGGCCTTCCGATTGGTTGCCGGGAAAGACTTCATACCCAACCGGTAGTCCCTCCGGGGTAATCAACAGAGCCAACAAGATTTGGACCCGATGGTGCTTGCCATCCTTGCTGAACCCCTTGACCCGCAATGCATCTTCCTGATCACTGGCAAAGGACAGGGTGGTGGTATCATAAAAAAGCGCGGTGATGGGACCGGGCAACAGGGTTTTGGCAATTTCCATGGACCGGTCACAAATGGCGGCAATTCGGTCCTCATCCAGATAGTCCATACTGCGATAGACCGAATCAAGATTGAGTGCTACCGCACTCTGGTCATAGAGATCCCGAACCGTGGCTCTTTTGGATAGTGGCTGGGTAATCCGGGCCATGACCATTTCCCTGATCATCCGGTTGCTGCCGGGGCGGCTGGAGCCAACCACATGATCCCAGCCCAACCGATGATAGAGTGTGCCAAAAAGATCACGAACCCCGACCATGGCCCGGCCTTCTTCCCGACAGCGGTTGAGCTTGACATGATCAGGAATGGGGTTCTCTTCAGCCTGGCGGGAGACCTCGACCAGATCGGTATATTCCTTGAGATTGAAAAGGGTCTGCTGACCCTTGGCCTCGATTTCGAGTTCACTCATGATGGCCCGGGCCATCGCTTCAAAGATCGCAAGTTCATTATCATCATGGGCGGTCCCGACATGTCGGAGAACTTTTTGCCGGACCTTGTCCTGGATACGGACCGATTTGACGATCTGGATCTTGGTTCGGTTGTTGGCCATTTTTTTACGTCTGATGAACATGAGGTTTATATAGGGGAGGTGGCGGGGCTTGTCAAGTATAATAATTACACGAGGGCACTACATTTTAAAACGCACTTTTTTTTGGCTGAAACCCCCATGAAATGGGAACTCGTTTTTTTGGAATCAGCCTAAACGTCTGAAGTCAAGAATATCGTGCTTGGATTGATGCAACCAGATCAGAAAATGTCGTGCATGACCGAGATACCTGGTAGCCGTATTCTCCACAAAACATGAGCGCCGTAAGAATTCACGAAACTCCGGTAGGTAGGGACTTTGGGAATCGAATTGCCGAGTACAATCCGAAATCGACTTTTGTTCTAAAGTCATAAGAATTCTCCTGTATTAGAAAATTAAAAGGAAAATTCAGAATATTGTTATGTAAAGTAGTATGCACTTAAGACACTGATGGTAAGGAGCTTGGCGCTTTGGACTTTACATAACAATTTGCTTTACATAATCTATAAGCCAGATGATGATGTTCTGGCGTTTCTTGGTTCGCTGTAGTTGTATTTATGTTCATGCTCAAGGTAGAAATGAAGTTATTTATGACAACTTAACTTTACCATGAACAAAATACGGCTTGATTTGTTCATATTGAAATTTGTGTTGCTACCAGAATTATGCCGACAAATTCAACCTACATTCCCTATGAATAAGGGAGGTGGGAACATTTGTTGGCATAATAAAGTTGTCGGCATATTTCTCGTTATGCCGATATCGGCATAACGGGAATGCTTGTCTGCAGGTGCAGCAAGACAACTGAATGATCATTTGAACAAACTACTCCTACCAATAATCGAGACCAACGGGATTACGGTGCACCAAGCAATTTGATCGACCTGCGGTGCTTGCAAACAGTTACCGGCTTAGGCCTTTGCGGGGTAAATTTGCCAGGTGGGGAATTTAACTGCTTGGAAAAGAAATGGTGGGGAAATTGATTTTATTAAAATTATTGGAGCTTCTTGAAAAGATTTGTCTCACTTCGCCCGAAATAATTTGAGAAATTCAAGTTGATTTAAATTAAAAAACAACAATATCGTCCATCTTGATAGCCTCATTCGATAATAAGCGATACGCGGCCTGTTGGTCGGCCGCACGCGGAAAAAGAGCCGGCAGAGGGGCGTCAGGTGCCGCCAGCCAAGCCTTGCCCATGGAGACTGTGAAAGTATTACCAACAGGCATTAATTGAATAGAAAATTACATATAAACCGATTAAATTATTCACTTTTCTTAAATGTTAGGCTCTCATTTTAAGAATAAAATATTAGAAGTTTTTGAAATTTGAATTTTCCTCAAATACTTTCACAGTCTCGATGGAGACTGTGAAAGTATTCAAATCAACCCTTAGCTGAGCAAATTTTTACCGGTTTTCATTTCCTGATTTCAACTCATCCAGGCAAGATTAACTTGACCATTCGACCCTTGGCCTTGTTAGCTGAATATTTATTTCAAATAATGCCCCTCTACCCCTGGTTTTATTGCTTGTGTTATGATTCATTGGTGGTGAACAATAAATTCTTTTTTCAATTTAGGATAAGCAATGCCACAACGACGTTACCAGGAGGTTCTGTCCCGTAACACCGTCCAGCTGCTGCCGCCCAGTCTGGACGACTATGTCGAACCAAACCATCCGGTCCGGGCCATTGATGTGTTTGTTCAGACGCTTGCTTTGGGGAAGCTGGGGTTTGGGCATGCCGATGCATGGTCTGGCTCGGGTCAACCTCCTTATAATCCGGCCATCCTCCTGAAGTTGTATATCTATGGGTATCAGAACAAAGTCCGCAGTTCCCGTGCTCTGGAAGCAGTAGCTCGAGATAATATCAAAGTGATGTGGCTTTGTCAGGGAGCGACCCCGACTTACAAGACCATTGCCGATTTTCGCAAGAACAACCTTGCGGCCTTGCAGAATGTCAACCGTGAGTTTGTCCAGGTTTGTCGGGACTTGTCTTTGATCGGCGGGACCAAGGTTGCGGTTGACGGGACCTTTTTGAAGGCCAGTGCCAATCGTGATACTGTTCATACCAAGAGTGAACTTGTCGGTGAGATTTCTCGTCTGGATCGCAAGATTGCGGCTTACTTTGCCGAGTTGGAAGTAGCGGATGACACCGCTACTGAGGAAGACTTATCTGATCCTGACCTGGTTGCCAAGATGGCTGCTTTAGTGGCTCGTTGTGAGCAGAAGAAGGCTTTGCAGGAGCGCTTGGAAGCCAGTGGTGCGAAACAGCTTTCAGAAGTTGATCCGGATGCCCGTCTGTTGCGCAAGAATGGGAAAAGTGTGGTCGGTTATAATGGCCAGATTGCAGTGGACGATCAGGCCAAGCTGATTGTAGCGGTTGATCTTGTGCAGGACGGCAATGATAGCCAGCAGTTGGCACCGATGATGACGCAAGCCCAAGAGGCGACAGGAAGCAAGGATTTGGTTGGTCTGGCCGATACCGGTTATGCCAATGGCGAACAATTGAAGGCGTGCGAAGAGAAGGGCATGGAGATGTATGTTCCCTTACCGAAATGGGACTCCCACAAGGGTTTGAAAGGTCGTTTTGGCAGTAATGATTTTCAGTTTGATAAAACGAGTGACAGTTATCTTTGTCCGGCTGGCCAGAAGTTGGCTCATCATGGCCGCATTTGGCAAAAAAATGGCAAGCGTTATTTGACTTATCGTTCGAGTACCAAGGTGTGTGGTGCGTGTTCTCTCAAAGAGCATTGTCTACCACCGAGCGAGACCTATCGTCGGCTTCGTCGTTGGGAGCATGAAGCTGTGATGGATCGTCATCGTCAACGAATGGCCTCGGGTGAGGGGGTTATGCGTCAGCGTGGGTCTTTGGTTGAACATCCCTTTGGGACCCTCAAATGTTGGGCTGGGATCAATTATTTCCTGATGCGTGGTTTAGCAAAATGTCGTGCTGAGTTGAACCTGATGACGATGTGTTACAATTTCAAACGGGTCTTGAATGATATTGGTGTGGGGTTTTTTATAGCTTATTGTCAGGCTCGAATGGTGGTTCAAGGGGGTCGTGTGTGATTTTTTCTGGGGAGCAGTGTGTTTTTCGCGTTTTGGGGTCAAAACAGACCCTAAAATCAAGGATTTTTGGATGAAAGTGGATATGTGATGATTATAGGTAAAATTTAACCCTGTTTTTACTCTGAAGCGGGGTCAAAACAACCTTGGTTTGAAGGTCTGGGTAAAGCCATCAAATTGGCTAAAATCAAATACTTTCATAGTCTCCATGGCCATGATCCGGCGGCGAATACGTCCATCAGGATAGGCACAGCGGGCATATTCCCGTGCCCCCCAATCACCCTCACACCACGGCTGTGAAGTCTGGCCCAGAACACGGGCCGGTGCAACACAGAGTTGCTCCTGCCAGCTGTCTACCAACGGGTGCAACCAGACCTTGCGCCGGAGACCCGAGCGTCGCCCTGATGAGCGCCGGGGACAACATATCCAGCCGGCTGACTGATAACAGGTGCCCTTGTATTCCGGGGCCACAAAAGTTTGTAATAACCATGGACGCTGCTGATAATAATAGGCCCAATCATCGGCAATGCAACTGGTCGCCAGTTGGAGAGCCCGCGAGGCCAGACCATAGACCCGCACCGATGGTAACAGCAAGAACCGATTGTTGCACAGCACCCGGCCAATATGAGCCTGACGGGCCTGGGGTGACCAGCCAATAACTTCATCCCGTGGGCGGAGCTGATAACCCGCACTGACGAAACTGAGACCACCCAGCACACCATAACGCGACGACCGTAACCAGTAGAGGATAACGCGACGACCGTAACCAGTAGAGGATACGCCCACCCGGTGAACGCCTCCACCCTTCGGGATGATGGCTGGCCATCATCGCCTCCCAGGCCGGCCGTTCAGCATCCGAAACACACGCCACGCTGAGCGTACCCAGCTCCGACAGGCTTGCCGTTATGTTTTTATCTGGAAACCCTGTTGGTATCAAGGGATGGGCCTCAGGCATCACGACCTGGGTGCGTGGCAATTCGACCTTGAGATGCTCGGCCAGTTTCGGTAGTAGTTTCTGGGCCGCCGCTCGGCTACTCAGCTGTTCCCGATGGCATAAGGCCTCAGCCAGGGCTGTACGAGACAGCCCGATAACCTCAGAATTCTGACAAACCTGCCTGAACCAACAGGCGGTGTCGGATGAAAGTTGAAAAGTACCAATGAACATGGCACCATGATTCGCATAAAATCATTGCAGAGTCAAGTGTGATACATTGATAGGCCCTGCAGAACCCCGATCCAGCTGTCGATTTCCCGGATTTCAGAAATTACTAATACTTTATTGCAGTATCGAGGGGACTCAACAAATCTGGGAAAATCACCAAAAACCGCCCTGTCATTTGCCAATAGAGGGCAATATAAATAATATCCTCAATGGTGAATCAGAAATAGAGAGGAAAAATGACCAATTTTATTTATGCAATTCTTGGCCTGTTATTGCTTGCTGTCTTGCCTGGTTCGGCCTGGGCTGAATTATACGAGCGAGGCGACCGGGGCTGTACCGATAGCTCCGAGGCGGAATACCGCAGGGACCCGGACGCTATCTATAACCGTTCCGCCTATGCAATTTGCCTTGTCATTCAGGGCAAGGACAATGAGGGGCTGCCGGAACTCTATACTTTGGCCGATGACCATAACTACATCCCGGCAAGTTATTCCATAGCGAACTATTTAAGAACTGATGGCAATTTTGATAGCTCAATGACAAATACCAACATTGACGAAGCCCTGAAATATTTCTTTCGAACCCTGGCCCTTATTGATCTTGTTCCCAACTACCCAAGGGAGGACTTCAACATTTATGAATCTGTGTTTCAAGCCGAGTTGGGGAGCTGGATCGATCTTCCACTTTTGTATTTGGAAAAATACAAACGGGGAGTCGATACCGAATACTGTAAGCGGGCCATTGCTCACGGTTATAAGGATACATGCCTGATATTTCAAGATTACGATTCCACCACAATTGATAGTTTGAAAAAAATGAGACAATATGCCGGCGAGTGCGCCGGTTTGCCGCCAAAGAGACACTTTAAACATGATTACTATCAAGCGGTTATCGGGGTTTGCTCATTGCTGGAGGAGCTGGCTTCAAATGTTATCCCCCTGGATGAGAAACGCCTCCAGGTTATTTTACGGCCGGATTGTCAAAACCCGCTCGATTGTGAGGACTATGATACTCTTCTTGATGAGATAATTACATTATATAAACAATATTTAGAAGAGCATCAAAAGTTATTCGAGGGGATATGATTCAATCAGGTTGACATATGTACCCCCGATTAAAGGGGGGACATATATACCCCTTAATTTATCTGGCCGGTTAATCCCCGTGCATACGGGGAACATTATTAACGTAGCGGGCCATCCATCCGAACACATTGTCGAATAGGAATCACCTCTAATGGAAATGGATCAGGCCAAGGACTAGAATAACGCTGAAACCAAGGATTAGTCCGACCAGAAACCGTTTCAACTACCCTGCAAAATTGACCTACCCCACAATCTTCATCGCGTTCACATGTAGATTGAGGGTATAGGGACCACAATTCCATCATCGTGTGATCGCCTCTTAAATATCCAGCTCGGTCTAATGCTTCCATTTGTTCGACTGATAAAGATGTATCAGGTATTGGGTTATCTGGGGGGTAAGGATCCGGGTTATCTGGATCGGGGGTATATCCAGCCCCATCAAGAATATTGAGGGTTTGCGAATGTAATGGCGTGATGATAGCCAAAAACAAGGCGGTTATTATATAGATGATTTTCATTCTAATTTCTCTTTATGGCTGATTGTCATTTTTCGAAGATTAGCATAATTTTGAGCAATTTTCCATATCCCTCTTTATCTGGCCATCCAGTTTGAGCGAACTTTTTTGAATTTGGCTTTTTGGGATTGCTGTTTCTGGGGGCTGTTTCTCAACTCGATTTCCCGTTTGGCTGGATCACCAAAAATTAAATTTCGAACTGCCATCGCATAAACCAGGCAATCCAAACTTTCGGCTGGTCGATTGCCTAGCCTGATCCATTCAAGTATCGGCCTCCCCTGTTTATACCTTACTTGTCTCTTTTCACTCCCCAGCTCTTCATAAAATCGGCCTTCCAGGGTATCGCTGAAACGAATACTAGATTGACCAGCAACCAGGGAATGAATACGGCTTTTGAGGTTGTCAACTCCAACAATAAACAATAATCTCCCATCACCTGCTTTTGATTTGGTGGCGACTGGTCGATTGCCACTAGCCCCCTTAAAGGCAAATACCCTTTTGGTGCGTCTTGGCTGGGTAAAGTCAAGCACCTGCGACATCGTATTCCCGTCACCTGCATCGATACCAACCGCATCAATCCCGATTTGGCCCCCAAGGGGGTGATCCCATTTTGAAGTCAAAAAGGTGTCCAGGAATTGCCAAACTGCCGATTCGTGTGGTGAACCCCAAATTGAATCCTGGTCAAGCACAAAAATTTTATTATCCCGATCCCAGCCAATAACAACCAATTCTATTCGGTCTATCTGAATATCAACCCCACAAGTCAACCAGCGAACTTCTTGGGGAATGTTGTCAATTGAAAATGCTTCCGCCATCGATTCCAGTTTACCAATGTTAATTTCTTCACCACCTCCCGACCAGCCTTGCCCCAAAATCGTATTAACGAATGTTTGTAATGTTTCAGGTGATTTTTTGGATTCTAGAAATTCACCAATCAGGGCCGACCATCGGGCGTTATGCAGTGGCGAAATTAGGGCGTTCATTCTAAAACCAGCGTGATTTTGAACTTCTGGCTTGGTGGCCCTCCATCGCCCGGTTTCCACCATTTTTGATTTATGAACCTCGTTGATCTCACCTTCACAATTCGGGCATTTATACCGGGCTGTTTCGGGTTTATCAGTATCCCAAACAATGTTTTCCCATAGTATTTCGTTAAATTTGCCACATTCAGGGCAAGGCACCTCAAAAACTCTTTGGTCTGATTGTCGATAAGCCCTTAATACTGGACTCGTTTCGGTAAATACTGGCGTTGACCCAAGGACAATTTTTCGGTCTCGAAAAGATAAAGTCCTTCGCTCGGCTAGGGTAATGGGATCTCCCTCGGTGGTTATTTCCATCCCGTCAACTTCATCCAGTAATAAAATCCTGGCTGTTAGTCGCCTCAAATTTCTGGGAGCTCTGGCCGGGACTATCCGCATCGATCCACCTGGGAATCGTCTGGCTAACATTGTATCCCTGCGGCCGAAATTGGTTTCCAAACAACTTTTCAATTGTCCATCAGGATCATGCCGACACAAGTTACCAGGTTGCTTATTCGTGGGGGATGTAGGTCAGATTTGTCGGCATGATACTGGCACCAACACAGCTGACGTTCCACTTCTCACGGAAACTCTTGCATGATCAGTTGAACCAGAGTAGGTTCAAAGTTCTGCCGTGGGGAAGAATTGGGGGGAGAACATATCTGCTGGGAAAAGAACTATCAGTGTCAATGATTTTGTAAATAAAATCAGAGCATCTTGAAAAATTTTGTCCCACTTCTGTCGAAATAATGTGAAAAATCCAGATCGAAATAATTTAATAAACAACATCATCCATGCGAGCGAGGTATGGCGTATTTCCTGTTTGCGGCCCTACAGCAATTTTATTTCGATGAAAACAAGCGAACTGGGCGCTTCATGATGAACGGTGAATTGATGAGTCATGGCTGGGATGCCATTTCAGTACCGGCGGGTCGTGCCAAAGAATTCAACGATAAAATGTCGGCTTTCTATACCTCAAAGGACGGGAGTTCCATGATAGAATTCCTGTATGACTGCCGACCACGGGATGCATCACGACCTGGACCGACCACGAGAGAATCCACCGTTTGAAGGGATAAACCGTCAAATAATGGAACTCCATCTGATCATTAATCTGAACTTCACAAATAAAATTAGAATGTAATTTGCCCCAACCCTCCTTTACAAGGGAATTCAGGGCTATTCCAGTGGATTTTCAAACTGTACCATTTATGGGAACACTCTAATTCAGACACACCTCCAGCAGTTTAAATGCCTTGCTCTGAGGTGCCGTTGGCTGCGTTGCCATCGTTATACTCCCTTCATCCGTCGGAAGCTGAACCGTGTTCAAAACCAGGGTTGCCAAATCATCCAGCAACGTCCAGAAACTGTGAACCGGTAAACCCTCCACAGTCTTCTTGCTATCTGCCTTCTTTTTGGCACTGGGCGAAACAAACTTTTGGCCACCGGTGAATCCTTCTCCTCCTGGGCACCCTCGCGATCGGCATCCTGAAACAGCAAGTAAAAGAGTCAACTAGTATTCCAACACCCTTGAAATGATAGTTTATTTAAACCATCAATAATTTGTATTTCCGCCTTTAATCCTATAAATAGTCAACCACAGCACAATTACGAGCAGCAGACCTTCTCAGGTTGCCAGGTTTCACTCAAAAATATCCCTTGGAAGATGTTAATCAATCTGGTTCCGGGGAGCACTCAATGGAGGCAGATAATCATGAGTACAACCGGCAGGAAAATTTACCGGGTTCATCTTGAGGAAGAGGAACGGCACAAGCTACAAGAACGTATTGACAGTGGCAAGGGTTCGGTTTCATCTCGGAAACGAGCCCATATTATGTTGCTTGCGGATGAGAACCGTCCGGACGGTTGTTTTAACGACGCTGAAATTGCCCGGATTGTCGGGGTTGGTATTGCCACCCCTGAACGGGTCCGACGGCAATGCGTACTTGAAGGTGTGGAAGCAGCGCTGGAACGCAAGGTTCAGGTCAACCGCAAGAAGCGACTACTGGACGGCGAGGGTGAGGCCAAGCTGACCATGCTGGCCTGTTCGAAACCACCCTCGGGCCAAGCCCATTGGACGATGCAACTGTTGGGGGATAAGCTGGTCGAATTGGAAGTTGTCGAGACTATTTCGCGTGAGACGGTCCGCCGGTCACTAAAACAAACGAATTGAAACCCTGGCGCAAGACATGCTGGTGCATTCCCCCGAAAGCCAATGCTGTTTTGTTCATGCGATGGAGGCTGTTCTGGCGGTTTACAGGAGGGTATATGACGATGACACTGTTCTGGTCTGTTTGGATGAGACTTCCAAGCAACAGACCAGGGAGACTCGCCAATCTTTACCGGTCCGTCCGGGCCAGGAGGCACACTATGATTACGAATACCAAAGGAATGGGACCGCCACTCTTTTCATGCTGTCAGCACCCTTGGATGGTTGGCGCCATGTCAAGGTTACCGACCGGCGGACCAAGCAGGATTTTGCTATGGTCTTAAAAGACCTTGCTGATGTTCACTTTCCCGGGAAGGCCATTGTCCTGGTGATGGACAATTTGAATACCCACAAGCTCGCAACCCTTTATGAAGCCTTTGAACCAGCTGAGGCTGCTCGTCTAACTCAGAGGTTTGAGGTTCACCATACGCCCAAACATGGCAGCTGGCTCAATATGGCGGAAATTGAGATAAATGTACTTACAAAGCAGTGTTTCGGACGATGTATTCCTGACCGGGAGAGCATGATCCGAGAGGTTAAAGCCTGGCAGGATAATCGGAATGGAGCAGCCAAACCGATCGAGTGGCGTTTCAAGGTAGAGGATGCACGAATTAAATTGAAATCACTCTACCCATCATTACAATGAAGGCGGGATACTAGGTTAAGGCAACTGCAAACCCCTGGGTAAGATTGGCTATCAGGTCCATGATCTATCCTAATGCATATAAGCCTAACCCAAGTCCATAATTCAGAATAAGAAACAACCCGACAGATAATCCAACGCCGGTAATTATGGCGTTCTTTATGTTCGGTGAGATCAGATAACTGAGGAGGATGGCAACACCGGCAACAGCTATTTTACCATATACCTTCAATTGTAGCCAATCGGTTATGGTATCAGGAAAAATAATAATCAAGATCCTACAAAGTAGGGATACACCCCCAATAATGTAGGGGAAGGTTCGGGATCCCACGGGGTCAGAAAGAAACCCCATGGGAATAAGTGATGCATGATACAGATAAAAGGCGGCTATAAAAATTACGCCCAATCCGAATATGCGATCAGCTTTCACTATTGGATAACTCCAATTTCCTTGGAAAGCATCTGAACATCAGAAATGACCCCTGCTAGGTAGTCCTGAAATTCATCACCAACCTTGGTAAAGGGAGCAAGACCTCTATCAGCCATGGCTTGGGCCCATTCCGGTGAGGCAGCAACCTGAGCCAAAGCGTTGGCCCATTTGTTATAATCCTCTTGCGAAATCTCTTTGGGAACATAGAGGCCTAGCCAGTTCACAGCTACCAGATCAACACCTTGCTCTTTGGCCGTGGGGATATCCTCAAATCCCGGGACTCTTTCATCAGTGAAAACAGCCACTACACGGACATCACCGGACTTAAGAAAGCCAACAACCTCGGACATATCACCGGTCATGGCTTGGGCAGACCCACTAATGGTTTGGGTAATTGCGTCACCACCACCATCAAGGCCGACATACTTTACAGACAGTACATCATCATAACCAACTTTGCCAAGGGCCATAAGAACTTTCAGGTGATCAGACCCACCAGTTGCAGATCCACCGGCAAAGGTTACAGAAGATGAATCCTCTATCACAGCATTGAGCAAATCCATTAGATTCATGTAGGGTGAATCAGCGGAAACAACCAATACTCCCGGGTCAGCACCGATTGGACAAAGAAAGGAAACCTGATCTGATGTCATTCCGGCATAAGCATTTTGGGCCAGACGAGTGGCTGTAACTGAGGAAGCCGCAACGATCAAATCACCGTCATCACTTCTTTCGTTGACTACGTGGCCATAGGCAAGGCCACCACCGTCTCCAGCCATGTTTGTAACTGTGATTGGTTCATCAATTGCACCGATGTCATACATGATTTTACCGATGGCACGGCAGGTAAAATCCCAACCTCCACCAGGGTTGGCCGGGGCAATACATTCAGCTGAATTCCCGACACTTCCAAAACCCATCAAAAGCGCAAAAGAAGCACCAATTAACTTGGTTGAAAATTTCATAATTTTTCTCCATTTGATTTCTATCAGTGAATTAATCACGTTAGATAATTAGTCCTGAACCGCGAACTAAATTTAATATTTAGCACCTGATTCGATTATCAAAGTAAAAAAAGTTTTTTTGCCTCCTTTTTGTTGGTCAAAACCATTCTTTTCGACACCAATTACCATAAGTAATCCCTGCGACAATACTTGCTCACACGCCTCCCAGGGAACCGGGTTGAAAGGGGCATTTCTGCTCCCTTTCTACAAATATAACAGTTCGAAAATCCACTGGAATAGCCCTGAATCCCCTTGTAAAGGAGGGTTGGGGCAAATTGCATTCTAATTTTATTTGTGAAGTTCAGGTTAAACAATACCTTTAATTGTCACTTCATGGGCCTAATAGAAGGCTTTATCAATGGGTTCCACTTATTGGCAGATTCTTGCTCCAAGAAGATACTTTATTCCAACCTAAGGAGGTATCTGGAACACAACGAGTGGTGTGGCATATGCACTAAGGTCAATACAGGTACTCTTCTATCAAGCCTCATATTAGTTATTCAAAACGAAGTCTGCACCTGTGCGTTGGAACATTTCATTAGGAAATATACATTCAATATTAAAAGCATTGCAGACAATGGGTATCTTGATTTTATTTGGGCGGTTATAATTCTCAAGCGTTACTATTACACCCCCTTTAGCTCCTGCATATGCCACAAGCCAAGGATCTGCACAATTTAAAAATTCATTAATTGCCCATTGGCTGTACCCTTGATTGTTGTTAACTGTAGGATTTGTTAACGAGTCAGCAACAATTTTTTGGAAATTAACAACCTCGTCATCTTCATTAAGAAAGAACTCATCATCTTGCCTTGTTGCCCAAGCCGCTAGTTGATCGTTTCCAACTACTAATTCTTCCTTGACTGTAACTACTCAGGTAGTATCAGTAGCAGATTAATTAAATCCCAACTACTGAACAAGGGTGTTTAGGAATGGTGGCATGTTAAGTGTTGGGAACTGGTTTCTCGGGCGCGAGCTGTTCAATCAGCACATCCGCCTTTGTTCCCAGAGTGGCAAGTGCATTCCAACCCTGCTTACGGGCGGTCTCCAACACACTTCGTAGAATCGCAAAGTCCCTCGCGCCCTCTTTTTGTCGAAAACTCCCGGATATTTTCATCTTCAATTTCAAAACCCGTATATCGCGCTCCGCCAAGTTATTAGTGGCAGGGACAAGCGGGTTATGGAGGCACATGAGAGTTCCCTCACGATAGTTGTATAACCGGTGGACCAAATTATGGCCTTTGCGA
Organism: Paracoccaceae bacterium; assembly: GCA_963668325.1. Taxonomy (GTDB): domain Bacteria; phylum Pseudomonadota; class Alphaproteobacteria; order Rhodobacterales; family Rhodobacteraceae; genus MPNP01. The sequence continues at coordinate 2,310,070 of OY764222.1, read as the reverse complement.
CGTTTGGGTCGTCCCCGGCCCTTTTTGGGCAAGGGGTCAAGTTGGTTATGGTAGGTGATACCCTCCTGCAGAAGGCGATCAAAGCGGCCCTCCATCATCGCAACGACCTTGGCCGATAGCGAGTTGCCCGGTTTGGTCACCTTCATTATATCATTGAAAAGGTCGGCCATCTTGCCGGTCCATTGTTCACCCATCTCCGCCAGACCCGTACATTCACGGGCCAGATGGGCCAAACAAAACGCATGTTGGACCTGGGGCATCTTACTTTGATAAGGAGGCCAATGGTCATGAACCACGATTCCTTGCGCCCCGGTCATGACATCACCACGGCTTTGGCCCAGCCAGAAATAACAGAAGGCTTCGGTGGTCCCAACATGAAACCAGTTGAGCGAACCCTTGACCCGCATGCCGGTTTCATCGAAATGGGCGACCGGTGCCTGCTTCACAAGGTCACCCAAATGAGTATGAACCGGCTGGAAACGCTTGGCAAACGATTTGATATAATTGCAAATGGTCCCTTCCGAAAGCCGGGCACCGCAAAAGGTGTTGATAACCTGGCCGATGCGACGGATGGGAAGAAGTTGTTCAACCCCAAGATACACCACCTGTTGTTGCAGACGAGGACCATACTGGACTGGTGCCTTGACCTCGGTTGGAAAGGAACCGATGGTGGTTTCCCCACAACGTTCACATTGGCAAGTCAAGACGCGATGATCAGTAATCACCAGGGGCTGTCTGGCCGGTAAATCCTGTACTTGGCGAACCTTCGCTACCATTGCTTCCTGGTCAGCGGCCAAGGAGCTGCCACAATGTGCACAAGATGTCGGGCGATGATCCAGGATATGGTCCACCTTGTTCGACCGACGTAAAGTATGCCCCTTATGGCCAGCTTGACCACCGGATGGGCGACTGCCTTTGGCTGGTTTGACCGCGGCCTTGGGTTTGCCCAAACCATCACTTGAAGGCGGTTTGCTACTGTTACGGCTGGTCTTGTTGAGACGATGCTCATATACCGCTAGGCGTTCCTTTAAAAAAGTATTCTCGATTAATAACTGGTCGTGCTTTTCCGTAAGGTCAACAACCAGCTCCTTTAACTTGGAAACTTCAGACCGCAAAGCGGCGTTGGAAAGACGTGTCATGAATACTGAAAATTATACTGCTCGACATTTATTGGCCGATTGGTAGCGGTAGTTAGAGGGATGCTGCCAATTTGTCAACTGGAATCTGGACAAAAAAGAATCAAGGGGTATTTAGACTACCTGAGTAGTTACCCTTGACTTTTGAAACGCTGGCTAAGGTTCTATCTGCATTTCTAACTTCAAGCCACATCCGAAATTCACAGCAATTATCAAAATTGTAACCTGTTCTCCTTTTGGCTCCTATAAAAATGCTTGTATCAAGAAGATAATCTACGATCAAATTACTCCCAGCCTGTGGGCAAGCTTTTTGAAGGAATCGGCATTATGAATCCCAATCAATTCAATTGCATCGCGATACAGCGTTTTTCCTTCAAGAGTACTTTTGATGAGAGCATGGGCAAATTTATTCCCAAGCCCCTTAATAGTTCGTTGATAAAAATCACCTCTTCCTGTACTGATGGTAGGGTCATTCTTTCCTAATCGAATGTATTCCGGGACCCACTCTGATTTAAACTGATCTTGGGTTAACAGTTCCAAGTCAAGTAAACGTCGGAGAATTACTAAGGTACTAACCTTGAATTCCTTAGATAGCAGGAGAAGCGAATTGGATAAATCCATGCTTGGATTTAGTTCAGATATTAAGGTTTCTTTTGGTAGCAAAAGTTCCAATGCAACCTGTGTACACCAAATTTCTGTTTTATTAAATTCTTTTTCAGGCAAAATACCCAAATTTGACAAGGCGGAGGTACCTAGCCAAATATGAGCAATTTCGTGGGCGAGTAGGTATGCCCAGGTTGCTTTTAGGTTTCTACTGTTGACAAAAACGAGTGGCGCAATGGGATCACTTAATGCAAAACCTTTAAATTCGTCAGGATCAAGTCTCCTATGGGTATTGCATTTTACAATACCGCTTAACATCACAAGTATCCCTGCTTTTTCAGCCCAGCAGCAAAATTGATGAATTACCTCCGTCCAGTCCTTGCATTTTTGCTGGGTTTTAAAATCGAAACCAATTGTATCTCGAATCTGGTTTGCTACAATTTCAGGCGAGGACTTGATCGTAACACTACCCACAAAATTACTTATTGGCATTTCTTTTTGAATATTGACACGATACCAGTCCTGCCTACTTTGGCAGGTGTAGATAGTGTCCAGCATGTTCGGACTATGAGTGGGAAAAACTTGGTCGGGGAATAAACGATAATCCTCGATGGGAATTTCTTCCTTCAAGGGTTTTGAAAGGAACATGTAACCGACGGGAATCTGGACAGTTCGAGCAAATGTTTCTAATTGCCTTAAGGTTGGTTGGGTACTTCCGCACTCCCATTCAGGGAGTTTCTTGAACTTTTCTGAAAGATCTTCCTGTGAAACACCAAATCTTTTGCGGGCCCAGCGAATAACCTCCGGTTTTACAGGGGTTCGGATCATAAAAACTCCATTAAAATTTGCGTAACTTGCTATAACCCTTACGCAGGTCTGTTAGGTAATGTGAATAGAATAATTGCTATCACCTAATCTTTTGGAACCAAATGGCTAAGTAACTGTCAAACCTTCCTAAAGCTAACTACTAAACTCCACATTAGCAAGAAAAATAAATTCTATCTTCGTAGCGACAAAAAGAATAACAATGAATGAAATGTCCCAGTGTCCCAATAATTTAATGGTGGTTATTTGTTTTGATCGACACTCAGGGTGTCTCTGAATTAGGACTACATTAAAAGCGGGAAGGTAGAAGTTTTCTCTTTACCAGTAATCTGTCCACGGAAAATGGACCTGCACCTTTAAGGAAAATCACAATTAACAAGAAAATCCATAATGCTCGTTGGTCAAAAATTATTGCATCTGGGGGACCATCAAACCATCCGCCTACATCTTTACCCGCCAATCCATGACCAGTAATATCCACAATACTTTGAACAATAACAAATCCAATCATTCCCACGGCTGCCAACCTTGTTAGCAAACCAACAACAATCAGCAAGGGAAGGATGACTTCTGCGTATGTTCCCATGAATACAACTAGATCATAGAAAAAGCCCAATTCGGCTTGATTGTATCCCACACTTTCCATGGTTTTGGGGAAAATTTGTACATAAGCTCCAGCACTAAATGAAAACAAGCCATCACCAAACTTGGTTAGCGCTGAATTCAGATAGTAAACCAGAAGTATGCCTGCGAAATAAAGACGGGCAAGAGATGATAAAAACCATTTTGAAAGGTGTTCATCAATCCAGGCAAAAACACAATTAACAAATCTGATGAGTGGCATAAAACTACCTTCCTAGGTTAAACTCAATGTAATAATTCGATTTAACATTTATCTTAAATTCTAGCTCCTTACAACTTTGCTTATTGAATTCGTTGTCAGCAGAAGTCGGAATAAATCAGCCAAATCAAATTGAAGCTCCTCCGAATGAAAGAGCGTTTGATTACAGGCCTCACCAATATTGCTTCCAGCCATCATGGATTTTACAAAATGATATCCCCCTTTGGATATTTTGGCCGGATAGGGATCAAATTCAGGTCGAACAATCAAAACAAATTCTTCTCCAGCCTTAGGTTTGGGTCCGTTTTTTGTATTTGCTTCCCAAATACTAACCACCGGGTAATTTGAAGAAAAAACTCTGACCGCCGGGCTAAATACCAATTTAGTTCTTAATTGTTCTTCAGGGCTAATATCTTCCAAAATTTTGGGATCAAGAGGCTCCGGGTCACCAGCGTGATATGATTCTCGAAGTTTGATTTCCAATATGGCAATGTCAGATAGGTACGGAAGATGTTGCACAGGTGGAAAAGCCTGAAGAAACTCTGGCATTTCCTTCCCATAAAACATCATCAAGGGTGAACCTGGAGGATATTCACGGACATAGAGGCCTGCCATAGCCTGAAAAAATTCATTACCAACCAATTTATGGATAACAGGAAAGGATACCTCCAAACCTTCAATTAAACTGGCAATGACATTGTTGCGGTATACAGAAAACCTTCGTTCAATTTTGTCATGTGGTATTTTTAAACTGGGAGGAACAGGTTCATCGGGTTTCAGGACAGCTTCGATGAAATCCCCATTGAATGGTTTCATGCTGCTTTCGATGCTAACTCGGACAAAAGAAAATTTGCCTTGGAAGCTTCCGAAGAGAGTTTTTCCCAATCTGGAACATCATTATCCCATTCAATCAATGTCGGGAGTGGACCGGCTTTGGTAATCAGATACTCATAGAGTTCCCAGACTGGATCAATCACTTCTGAAGCATGGTTGTCAATAAGAAGATCAGGACCACCCTCCTCGCTCTCCAACTCATGTCCACCAAGGTGGACCTCTCTAACTAGATTCAAAGGATAATTATCCAGATAGTCGTACGGGTTAAATCCTCGGTTTTCAGAAGAAACATAAACGTTATTTACATCCAGGAGTAAGAAACATCCGGTTTGTTTGGCTATTTCTGCTACGAAATCGATTTCACTATAAGTGCTTTCTTCGAACTCTAAATAGTTTGAGGGATTTTCCAAAAGCATTGGCCTTTGCAAAATCTCCTGGACCTGGTCAATATGATTGGCAACGTTATTTAAAGTGGTTTCGTTATACGGAAGTGGAAGGAGGTCATTGAAATAACTCCCCTCATGGGTTGACCAAGCCAAATGTTCTGAAAAAACAGCCGGCTCAAGCCATGACACAAGTTTCTTCAGGCGATTCAAATGATCAGAATCAAGAGGGTCTTCGCCTCCGATTGATAATCCAACCCCATGGCAGGAAATAGGATAGGATTCACGTAATTTCTTGAGTTGAGCAATCGGTCTTCCCCCATCGCCCATATAATTTTCTGCATGGATTTCGAACCAGGATACATCACCTGGATGCTCAATAATTCCTTGGAAGTGCTGATTTTTAAACCCTACACCGGGTTTGATGGGGAGCGTACAGGATTCAATGTTAAACGATTTAGTCAAAGCTAGATACCTGAATCCTGTAGCACAAAAATTTATTTACTTAGGAAGGAAGGTCTCTATCTAAGGCCTCAAGTGATCCCATACGGTCGCCTGGTAGTTCCATGGCAGTACAAGTTCCGGCCGGAACTAAAGTCCAAGCATTTCCTTGATAATCAACTGTTGATGATCCTGCACATGTTGTACCTGGACCGGCTGCACAGTCGTTTTTCCCAGCTAGTGATACTCCGTAACACTTTTCTTTTTCCTCAGCGACTCCTGGAACCGCATAAGCTACAAAGGCAGCACAAACTGCACTGGCGACTGCAATTGATTTTGCATTAATGTTCATTAGCTACTCCTTAGTTAAAACATTAGGTTGCCCGAAATTATATTCCTTGTTTGATAATTGCAAAATAATATTGCCTTAAACTCTTCAAAATTTTTTGATTATGCTCCTTCAAGAATTATAAATTCTCTGACGGCAGACTTTTTTGCGATATCTAGTGCACGTCTATAAGTAGCCGAATTGTAGCAATTATCTGCAATTTCTAGACTTGGGAATTCAACAATCACGTTCCTTTGGCGATTAACCCCTTCCTTGGAAATAAACTGACCTCCACGTGCCAGAAATTTTCCACCGAATTCTTCAATAGCCTGGGAAGCCAATTTGGCATATTCGCCATAACTATCGGAATCACTAACATCAACACGAGCTATCCAGTAACCTTTCATATCAACCTCTTATAATTTTTTCAATTTCGGGAAACAAACTTTCCAAATTATTGCATTTGGTGCCCCCACCGCGTGCAAAATCTCTTCTTCCACCACCACCTTGGCCATCTAGAAGGGGAACAATACCTCTGATTATATCAACTGCCGAATAATCGTCTTTGAGGTTTTCGGTTACCCCAACCGCAGCAGAACATTTGTTTTCAAACACTGTCATCAGAATAATGATTCCCTGCCCTACTCTTCTTTTCTCTTCATCCATCAGAATCGGAAGGTCCTTGGGTGAAACAGAGGAAAATATTCTTCCAACGATTTTGCCTCGCTCAATTTCTTGTTCAAATTGCTGAGTACCATTTTCAGATGATTCTCCTTGTGAGTGTTTTGTTTTCCCTACATTCGATTCTCTCCTGGTAAGTAACTCTCGCTTTAGCCGCTCATTTTCCTTTTTTAATGAATTTCGCTCATTCTGAAGAAACAAAACGCGGTCAACAGCCTGATCAGGGTGAACTTTTAAACCTAAAGCTATTTCGGCCATATACCTGTCATGTTTGGCTAAATACATTCGGGCCGCTTGTCCAGTAATTGCTTCAATTCTACGAACCCCGGCAGATATAGATGATTCCCCAGTAGTAACAAAAAGTCCTATCTCTCCTGTGGATCCGACATGAGTTCCCCCACAAAGCTCAATTGAAAATGTAGATTGATCCTTTCCCTTACCAGAGTTGGAAACCCTGCCCATTGAAACAACTCTGACCTCATCATCGTATTTCTCGCCAAAAAGGGCTTGCGAGCCCAATTCCAAGGCTTCATCGAAACTCATAAGTGAAGTGGTGACAGGTGAATTCTGCCAAATGTAGTGATTAACGATTTCTTCTAATTTGGCTAAATCTTCCAGTTGCAAGGGGTGATTATGAGAAAAATCAAACCGGAGTCGGTTTTCATCGTTCAGGGACCCTTTCTGGACAACATGATCTCCTAGAATTTCCCTCAGAGCTTCGTTCAATAGGTGTGTAGCAGAATGGTTGCTCTTTGTACGATTTCGAATTTCAGCATCTATTTCCAGTTCTGCAATGGAATCAGTGCGTATTTCTCCCTTAACAATTTCTGCATGATGAAAGAAAACTCCAAGGTGCTTCCTGGTATCATAAACTCGGGCACTTCCAGTTTCTGTTCTGATATAACCTTTGTCTCCAACCTGGCCACCAGCCTCTGCATAGAACGGTGTCTGATTGGTTACAATTTGTACTTTCTTACTCACCCCTGCTTGAGGTAATAATTCAATACCGTCCGTAATTGCTAAAACCTGGCCCTCAGTTTTATCCATTTCATAACCCAGAAATTCTGTGATACCACATTTATCCAGGATTTTATACCAGAGCTCATTTTCGCCAACCTCACCTGAACCTACCCAGCTTTGTCTAGCAAGCTCCTTTTGCTTGGCCATTTCTTCTTCAAAACCCGTCTCATCTACCTTTAGCCCCTTTTCTCGAAGAGCATCCTGGGTAAGATCAAGTGGGAAACCATAGGTATCATAAAGCTTGAATGCAATTTCTCCCGGGAAAGGTTTGCCTGAATCCAGAGTGGTTAATTCCGACGAAAGCAACTTTAACCCTCTGTCTAAAGTTTTTTGAAATCTCTCTTCCTCACCCTTTATCGTTTCAGAAATCATTAACTGGGATTGAGCTAGCTCGGGAAATGCCGGCCCCATTTCCTGGACAAGATAAGGAACAAGTAAATGAATCAAACTTCCTCTATATCCAAGCAAATGCACGTGGCGAATAGCACGCCTGAGAATTCTTCTGAGAACATACCCCCTTCCCTCATTTGATGGTAAAACTCCCTCGGCAATTAGAAAGGAAACTGCCCGTAGGTGATCAGCAATTACTCGGTGGTGAACATTACCTTTACCATCAGGATCAGTTGATGTAATCGAAGCCGAAGCCTCAATCAGTTTTCTGAACAGGTCCGTTTCGTAATTGTCGGATTTTCCCTGTAGAACTGATCCGATTCTTTCCAATCCCATTCCTGTATCTATGCAAGGTTTTGGCAATGGAGATAGGTTACCTGCACCATCTCTTTCGAATTGCATGAAGACCAAATTCCATATTTCTACAAACCTGTCACCATCCTCATCAGGAGACCCAGGAGGTCCTCCAGGCACATGATCCCCATAATCATAGAATATTTCCGAACACGGTCCACAAGGCCCCGTATTTCCCATTGACCAGAAATTATCGGCAGTAGCTATTCGAATAATCTTATCATCACTGAACCCAGCAATCTTTTTCCAGTAGGAAACAGCTTCCTCGTCGTCATGATATACAGTACAAAGAAGTCTATCCTTGTTTAACCCCATTTCCTTGACGATCAGGTCCCATGTATAGAAGATTGCCTGTTCCTTGAAATATTCGCCAAAGGAAAAATTCCCCAGCATCTCAAAGAAGGTATGATGCCGGGCTGTATACCCCACATTATCAAGATCATTGTGTTTGCCCCCTGCCCTTACACATTTTTGACTTGTAACTGCGGTGGAGTAGTTCCTTTTTTCCAATCCAGTAAAAATGTTCTTGAATTGGACCATCCCCGAGTTGGTAAACATTAAAGTGGCATCGTTACGTGGTACGAGAGGGGAACTGGAAACCACTTCATGACCAGTATTTTCAAAATAGGAAAGAAATTTTGACCGAATTTCGTTTAAACTTGTCATGGTAATTGAATTTTATGCAAACTATTGTGTTAATTTTCTTGGGAAATTACGGCATCCTCACACCTATTGGGGAAGATATACTGATCTAACTCTTGTTAGTGTCCTGCTTCAGTCCACTAACGTTTCTGATTTTATTTTCAATCTCAGTGGAAATTTCAGGATACTCTTTCAAAAAATTAATTGCGTTTATTCTTCCCTGTGCCATTCTTTCATCATTGTACGAATACCAGGAACCCGATTTCTCTACAATATCGTGCTTAACACCTAGATCAATGATTTCACCTCCCTTTGATATCCCTTCACCATAAAGAATATCAAATTCGACCTGCTTGAATGGTGGTGCCAGTTTGTTTTTTACAACCTTTACACGGGTGGAACTACCAACAACCTCATCTCTGACCTTTATTGCCCCAATTCGCCTGATATCCAGCCTTACCGACGAATAAAATTTAAGCGCATTGCCACCTGTTGTTGTCTCAGGTGAACCGAACATGACCCCAATTTTCATTCGAATCTGGTTAATGAATATAACCATACAATTGGAGCGGTTAATAGAGCCAGTTAACTTTCTCATTGCTTGGCTCATCAAGCGGGCTTGAACACCTACTTGCGAATCACCCATTTCCCCTTCCAATTCTGACTTTGGAGTTAGAGCGGCGACCGAATCAATAACTACGACTGATACTGCTCCTGACCTGATCAAGGTATCGGTAATTTCCAAAGCTTGCTCACCGGTGTCAGGCTGTGAAATCAATAACTCATCTATATCTACACCCAGTTTTCTGGCATAGACAGGATCAAGTGCATGTTCTGCATCTACAAAAGCTGCAATACCGCCCTTCTTCTGTTCTTCTGCAATTACTTGCAAGGTAAGTGTGGTCTTGCCAGAAGCTTCCGGCCCATAGACTTCTACAATTCTTCCTTTTGGTAACCCACCAATTCCAAGGGCTATATCCAAGCCAAGGGATCCAGTTGATGTTGCCTCGACCTCTTGGGAAGTTTTATCCTGGCCAAGTTTCATGATTGAGCCCTTGCCAAAATTTCTCTCAATTTGGCTTATGGCAGCATCAAGTGCTTTGTTTTTTTCCATCAATACATCCCTTAAATTCGTAGGTAATTGCTTCTGGTGCTTCGCAGATTAATCCTAATCTAACTTATATCCCTTGGATGAGGACACAACATTACAGATTTTGGGCCCATGGATATGTCCACCGGAAAATAGAATTTGATCTGTTGCTAACATATCAAGGCATGTCACCCTGGTATTTGCTGCTTGTTCTTTATCAACATCAAATGCAAAGCGTGCTTCAGGTATATGCAGTTGAATATCCTCAATTACAATTAAATCTGAAGCAAATAAAAACTGTTCTCCATCTGAGTCGACCATTATACCACAATGGCCTGGCGTATGGCCTGGTAAATCATAGAAAGATATTCCAGAAGTTATATCTCCCGAAGGATTTCTTGTGCTAATTTTGTCACCATAAATCCGCAAGAAATCCTTGGCAATAGGCAACCAGGAAGCCAGCGGTTCTTCGCCTGATACAAAATTATTTTCATTGGTCCAGAAATTATATTCTGTCTCTGACAATATAACCTCAGCATTCTGAAAAATAGGATTCCCCTCATTATCCCAAGAGCCACAAATATGATCTGGATGAAGGTGAGAAATTACAAGCTTTTCAATTTCATCTGGTTTGATACCTGCTTCCTTAAACGCCTCCGGTAAAAACCCGGCTACTGGTCCAAACGCATTACCTACACCGGCATCAACAAGGATTTTTTCTTTTTTTGTTTCAATCAAACAAACGTTAAATCGAGTAGATAGCGATGCTTTTTCGGCACTCCCCAAAAGATTTTTCAATTCCTGCTCATCTGTATCAGGAAACAAGTCAAACTCAAACTCTGTACCACCGTCATTTAATATGGTGATCTTGTTTTCTCCAACCATTCTCGAAGTAATTCTTGTCATTAATCCTTCCTTATTTTGTCCTTACACTTTCACTCAACTTCGAATACATACTCACTAACGTACATTGGACGATAATCCAATCATTACTATGGACCTAACTCTGCTAATTCCGAATCGCCAACTCAATCAGAATTGTCGAATCCTAAGTTTATTCCCGAAAGCCCATAGCAACAATATACTTTTCAGAACTATCTTTTCTACTTGCATCAGGTTTTACCGTCTTCACACTGGAAAATTTAGATTTAAGTTCATTTTGCAATTCTGATCCGGCTCCACCCTCAAGAACCTTGGAAACGAATACCCCTTCTGGAGCAAGATAATCTGTAGCAATTTCCAATGCCACCTCACAAAGCGTAATTATCCTTAGGTGATCCGTCTTTTTGTGTCCTGTTGATGGGGCCGCCATATCTGACATCACCACATCAACCTTTTTCTGTTGCAAATCCAGCTTTTCTAACTCAAATGAAAGTATATCTGCCTGAATAAAATCAACCCCTGGTAGTGGGTCCATCTCATTTATATCCAAAGCTAATACCCTGCCGGCTTTTTGCTTTGGATCTAGGTTGTCAGAATTGGTTCTTGTTGCCGCAACCTGTGACCAACCTCCGGGGGCTGACCCCAAATCAAGTATTACCTTTCCCGGCTGCAAAAAATTGAACCTATCATCCAATTGAAGTAACTTGTAGGCAGCTCTGGATTTTAACCCCTCCTCCTTGGCTAATTTAACGTAAGGATCATTTAGCTGCCTCTCTAGCCAACGGGTAGAACTTAATTTCCTGCCCTTCGCAGTTTTAACTTTTATGTGAAGTTCCCTTTGCCCTCTCATTTTTTCACTTTTCTTTTTTTGTCGACATTGAAATTCTTATTTGTATCACTTTGATTGGGAATCTGTTTCATTTTTATTTCAAATAGACATATTTACTTGGAGTTGTTATGCCTGAAGTTGTAATCGTTTACTGGAGAGATATTCCCGCCCAAGTAATTGTAGGTAAAGGGCGTCGTGCCAGCAAGGTACAACTTTCTGAAAGATTTGAAAAGGCTATAGATCGATGTGCCATGAAAACCGGTATGATTGGTACTGACAACTACCTGGCTGAATGGCGGAAGTCATCAATGGGTTTGATAGAAGGGTCTCCTGATGAAATTGCCAGGAATGTTGCAAATGATATAGAAGATGGCTTTGATAATGAAAAATTGAAGGCTTTGATAACAAGCGACGGGTGGGATACCTCAAATTAAGGTAGTTTCATCGCCAGATATCTTTGGGAGAGGATTGATTTAGGTGAATAAAAATAAAATTACCCCCGGATTGAAGGAACTTCTTAATGGTTATTCCATTGAGGTCATGCCTAAAACCGCCGCAAAAATCAACAATTTCACTCAATTGTTTCCCCAAGATACATTAATCTACATTGCTCACATTGAAGGTACCCCTATCAATGATATGCTGGACACAGCCAAAAGACTCAAAAATGAAGGCTTCTCGACCATGCCTCATATCACGGCAAGAACCATAAGGAATAGGAATGAACTTAATTCCATACTAAATAAATATCGTGATGAGGCGGGCGTGGATTCAGCCTTGATTCTTGCCGGGGGAGCAAAGGAAATCTATGGAGATTTTGATAGTTCAATATCTCTTTTGAAAACCGGTCTATTTGATAAAATTGGCTTCAAGAAACTGCATTTCGCGGGTCATCCAGAAGGAAATACCGATATTGATACCAAAGGCGGCACAACAAATGTGGATAAGGCCTTGGTGTTTAAGAAAGACTATGCCGAGCATACCGATGCCAAAGTTGCCCTGGTCACACAATTTGCTTTTGATGGTAAAGCTGTTATTAGTTGGGCAAATAGAATAGGTGAAATGGGTATTGATCTCCCTGTAGTTGTGGGGATAGCTGGACCAGCCAAATTACAAACTCTGATAAAATTTTCCATAGCCTGTGGGGTTGGCCCTTCACTGAAGGTACTCAAAAGAAGGGCCAGGGATATAACCAAATTAATCAAACCCTTTGAACCAACCGAAGTGTTACTACAATTGAACGAAATTTTAACTACGGAGACAAATAGCCAAATAAGGGGTATCCATTTTTTTCCTTTGGGGGGTATCCAAGCTACATCGAATTGGATAAAGGAAAATTGGTAAACAAACCTTTGATTTGGGAGTGGGTTAGTTGCAGAGAACAATAGTAGAATCAAAGACCAGGACAACAGTAATCGGTTTTGATGAACCATTTTGTGTGATCGGCGAAAGAATTAATCCAACTGGTCGAAAATTACTGGCTGTTCAATTGGAATCTGGTGATTTTTCAACTGTGGAAAAGGATGCCATCCAACAAGTTGAATGCGGAGCAAACATGTTGGATGTCAATGCTGGAGTTGTCTACAATTCCAATCCAAATCCCAATGAGACAGAACCACCCCTTCTCAGGAAACTGATTAAGTTGGTTCAAGGCCTGGTTGATGTTCCAATATGTATTGACAGTTCTGTTCCTGAAGCTCTAGCTGCCGGATTGGAGGTTTGTGAAGGAAGACCTTTGGTCAATTCTGTAACGGGAGAAGAAGAAAGATTGGAACAAATCCTTCCCCTGGTCAAGAAGTACAATGTTCCTGTCGTAGCAATTTCCAATGATGATTCGGGAATTTCAACCGACCCGGATGTTCGTTTTGCTGTTGCCAAGAAAATCGTCGAACGAGCTTCTGATCTTGGCATACCTTCCAACGATATTGTTGTAGACCCCCTGGTAATGCCCATTGGAGCCATGGCAAGTGCTGGCAATCAAGTATTCCGACTGGTACGAAGGTTACAAGAGGAATTGCATGTGAATACAACTTGCGGCGCGTCAAATATTTCGTTTGGCCTTCCTAATAGACATTCCATTAACTCAACTTTCCTGCCGATGGCGATAGCCTCTGGACTAACTTCTGCTATTATGAATCCAACACGACAAACAGAAATGGATGCCATTAGGGCCGCAAACCTTCTAACCGGGAGAGACGCAAACGGGTCCAATTGGATAAAATTTAATGCCCCGGCAGATAGAGAGGCAACCTCCTCAAGAGTTCGAAGAGGCCGTCGCAGGGGTAGAAAATAATATGGGGCATATTTAAGCCCTTTCTAATTCGAAAAATGGAACGGTGAATAACCCAGATCCTTTGATAGTATTTTCCCCTTCCGGGAAAAGGGGAAGATTTCCCACGGGCACACCTGTATTGGAGGCTGCCCGAAAATTAGGTGTAGATTTGGATAGCGTCTGTGGTGGTCGGGGTATTTGTTCTCGCTGTCAGATCACACCTTCCTTTGGGTCATTTCCCAAATATCAAATTGAATCTTCGGAGGAATCACTTTCCGAATGGAATGCGATAGAGGAGAGGTATGATCGAGTAAGAGGATTAAAGAAGGGTCGGCGGTTAGGTTGCCAGTCCCAGATCCTTGGCGATATTATAGTTGATGTGCCGCCAGAATCCCAGGTTCATAAGCAGGTTGTAAGAAAGGCTGCGGATGCCCGCCCGGTAATTATGGATCCTTCAACCCGCCTATATTTTATCGAAGTTCAACAGCCCGATATGCATAAACCTGAAGGGGACCTAGAAAGAGTAAAGAAGGCTTTGAAGGACCAATGGGACATTGAGAATGTGGATATATGTACCAGCCAACTCCGAACTCTCCAGACGGTTTTACGAAAGGAAAATTTTGGCATCACCCTGGCCCTGTGGAATAATCATCAGTACGAAGACTTCACGATAACAAGGGTTTGGGCTGGATTAAACGAAGACCCTATTTTTGGCCTAGCCATTGATTTGGGCTCAACAACCATTGCTGTTCATCTATGCAATCTCAGAGATGGTTCGGTATTGGATTCAGCTGGAATTATGAATCCACAAATCAGGTTTGGCGAAGATTTGATGAGCAGGGTCTCCTATTCAATGATGAATCCAGGAGGTGACAAGGAACTGACCGAAGTTGTTCGGGAAGGTTTAAACACGGTTTTCAAAACCATTGCCAGCAAAAATGATGTTTCGTTAAATTCCGTATTGGACGTCGTTATTGTTTGTAATCCGATAATGCATCACCTGCTGCTTGGTATTGACCCTATCGAGCTAGGCCAAGCTCCATTTGCCTTGGCGGTTTCCTCTTCCTTAAGCCTGACTGCTGCAGATCTGGGCCTATCCTCACTAGAATATTCCACCCCAATTTATTTATTTCCCTGTGTGGCCGGACATGTTGGTGCCGATGCAGCCGGTGTTATTTTATCCGAAGAGCCACAAAAATCTGATGACAAGGTTTTGATCGTCGATGTCGGAACCAACGCAGAAATTATTTTTGGTGATAAGACCAGGGTATTGGCCTGTTCTTCCCCTACTGGACCAGCTTTTGAAGGAGCTCAAATATCTTCAGGACAAAGGGCATCACCAGGATCAATTGAAAGAGTTTCAATTAACCCAGAAACGAAAATTCCCAGATTTAAAGTTATCGGTAGCGATTTATGGTCAGATGAAGAGGGTTTCCAGGACATTGTGTTAAGCACAGGTGTCAATGGTATTTGTGGATCTGGGATAATCGAAGCCATTGCCGAGATGCGGATGGCTGGAATAATTGATCAATCGGGTTTGGTTGGACCCCCTGAAACCCTGGCTACCGACAGAATTATAGCTGATGGCAGAACCTATTCCTATGTCCTGTATGAGGATACTGAAGCTGGAACCCCTCCCATTACGGTTACCCAGAATGACGTCCGGGCTATTCAACTTGCCAAATCTGCTCTCTATGCGGGGGCAAAATTGTTAATGGATAAATTTGGTTCAGACAAAGTTGATCGTATTGTTCTGGCCGGAGCTTTCGGGTCACATATTTCTACCAAGCATGCAATGGTTTTGGGCATGATTCCTGATTGTGAATTGGATAAGGTCGTTTCATCAGGCAATGCTGCAGGGTCAGGGGCAAGAATTGGTTTGTGTAACTTGGAAGCACGAAAAAGCATTGAGGAGACAGTCTTCCAGATTGAGAAAATCGAAACGGCTGTCGAACCACGGTTTCAGGAACATTTCGTCAATGCCAACGCCATTCCCCATGCAGTAGATGAATTTCCTGAACTAAACAAAGTTGTCATGTTACCGAACTGTAATCATTTGCCTGGAGCTGGCAAAAGGAGACAACGAAGAAAAAGAAACCGATAGAAAACTAATTTGTGTTTATCTGAAACTGAATTAATTTCTCTCAAACCACTTCCAATAAAAGGCTTGGTGTAGGAACCTTGTCCATGCTTCAACCAGTTCTTTCGACGGCCTGTCCACCGAAATAGAATTAATCTGCGATCAATAATGGAAGTTTAAGTATTGAATCGTGCACTAGTGAATTTTTTGCCTATAGGCATGGGTTTGGGCTATTAATCCTTTAAGTGAGTTGCTTAATCCGCTCGTTGTGTTGTTCCGATCAGTAATCAAGGGGAAAATCTGTTGAGCCAATCCTTTGCCTAATTCTACTCCCCATTGATCAAAACTGTTTATCCCCAGAATTATACCCTCTACAAAAACACGATGCTCATACAGGGCAATTAGCTGCCCAAGTACATAGGGGTTAAGCTTTTTGTAAATGAGCGTGGTTGATGGGCGATTACCATTAAAATTCCGATAGTTAGGCCGTGTTTTCTTTGCAACAGAATTATTCCCAGACACGGTTCCACACATTAATGCTTCGGACTGAGCAAAGCAGTTGGCAACCAGATAATCGTGATGGGTTTGCAGCTCGGGTTCGTGCCCCATGGCACCAACCAAAAACTCACATGGGGTAATAATGTTACTTTGATGGAGGTGCTGAAAGTATGCATGTTGTCCATTCGTACCGGTGCCACCCCAGATAATTGGACCAGAGGAAAAATTTAAATCGGATTGGTCGAATTTGGTGACTTTGCCATTTGATTCCATTTCCAACTGCTGCAGGTAATCTGGGAAATATTCCATCCGTTCTTCATATGGAACTACAGCCCTGGTGGAATATCCACAAATTTGATTATGCCAGATACCAACCAGAGCAAGCATCATGGGAAGATTTACTTGCGTAGGGGCTGATCGAAAATGACAATCCAGGGATTTGCCACCTTCAAGCAAGTGACAAAAATTGCGCCGGCCAATGGCGATAGCTGCACTAAGCCCAATAGCTGACCAAACAGAATACCTACCCCCTATCGATTCCCCGAAGGTAAAGATTCTATCTTCCTTAACTCCCCATTCAGCACATTTTTCCCTGGCATTGGAAATGGCACAGAGGTGCTTATCCACATTTTCAATCCCTACAGAATTCAATAGCCAATTCTTTACCTCAAGGGCATTGGTCATTGTTTCGATTGTCGTAAATGTTTTCGAGGCAATAATAACCAGGGTCTTCGTGGGATCCAGGCTGCTCGTTAAATCAAAGGTTTGGGCTCCATCTATGTTTGAAAGGAAATGAATTCTTGGCCCATCGGCATAGGGGGTAAGGGCTTTTGTCACCATTTTGGGTCCGAGATCAGATCCCCCGATCCCTATATTGATTACATCCGTAAATTTGGATGAGTTACTCGTTAGGATCTTGCCCTTCCTGATTGCTTCGGCAAAAGTTAGGAATTTGGCTTGAGCTTTTTGAACCTCATCATTGATGACCTGCCCATCTACGATCACATCTGGACCAGTCGGATTGCGTTCAAGTGTATGTAGGACAGATCTGTTTTCAGTAAAATTAATTCTTTCACCAGCGAACATTTGTTCACGGTATTGGCCAACATTCTTGACGCTAGATAACTGGATCAGGAGATTTTTTGTGGATAAATCAATGTTGGTCTTGGAGTAATCAAAATACAGCCCATCAAATTGGATTGAAAACTTAGATAGCCGATCTTTATCGTCCTCAAAGTGAGTTGTAATTCTTTTTGAAGAGGTTGCTTTGCCCCTTTTCTTTAATTCCTGCCAGATCATTTGGATCAATCCACGTAATGAAATGTGGCTTTGGAAGCAAAATACAGGATCGGCGCTTCTCTTGGATCTGTTGCTTTGTAACTGGCCAACAAGTTCTGTTTTTTGGCAAGTCCCTTAAAGATAACATGGATATGCTTTGCTTCCTGTAAAACTCTAAGTGAAAGGGTTATTCTTTCTTCAGGTTGATTGGGAACAGATACTTTCGTTATGTGCGGTGAATCTAGTGAAATCGCAGTAACCAAATCTGGGGAATTAGGAAATAGTGAAGCCGTATGGAGGTCTTCTCCCATACCCAAAACGCAGACTGAAAGTGGCAAGTTAGAACTTATTTTTTGATTAACCGTCTGGAAATCCGATGATTCCCATTGTTCATTGTATAATGATATGGCTTGGGCTTTGGCTGCCCGGTTCTTCAATAGTGTTTGCTTAAGTAAATAATAATTTGAACGTGGTGTGTTTGAGGGGACACATCTCTCATCTGAAGGAATAACAACAATATTTGACCAATCCAGTTTACTCTTCGATAGAACTTCAAATATTGGGCCTGGTGTTGTTCCACCAGGGACAACCAACGTTTGAGTGTCAGAAAGTTTTGCTTCTTCTTCCAACTCGTGAACTATTTGAGAGGTTATACCGCTTTGCCACTCTTGTTCGTTTTTATAACTGACAAATTTCAAATCTCTATTTCCCGCCACCTTCGTTGATCCCTGTTGGTAAGCATGTATGCTTCTTCCGGTCCGCTTGTGTATGGATCATAAATCTGTGGAGATTTCCGGTTGTTCTGCCAACAGGAAATAACAGCATCAGTCCATTTCCAAGCTGCTTCCACCTCGTCCCCACGCATAAACAAGGTTTGGTTACCCCTGATGACATCCATAATCAATCGTTCATAGGCATTGGTAAGATTCCCCAACTCGCTTTGTAGTGACTTGGCAAAGCTCATATCCAGGGGAACTTCAATTAACCGCATACCACCGGGACCAGGTTCTTTGATGGTTACTGTCATGTTGATCCCTTCATTCGGTTGTAGCCTGATAGCCAGGACATTGCCATTAATTTGGGGATGATCTTCAAAAATGGAGTGAGGAAGATCCTTGAAGACAACAGCTATTTCGGAAACTCTTTTACGAAGTCTTTTGCCAGTTCTAAGATAAAAGGCAGTGTTTGCCCACCGCCAGTTCGACATTTTGCATTTCAAGGCAATATAACTTTCTGTCGGGCTTTTGGGGTTATCCACATCTTCTTTATAACTGGGTTCATTTCCTCTGGATCCATATTGCCCTAGGACAATGTCGTTTGGTTGTAGTGGTTCCAGCGACCTGATTACCTTTAGTTTCTCATCCCTTACGGCATCTGATGAAAATTTTGAGGGTGGCTCCATCGCAACAAGACACAACAATTGCATCAAATGGTTCTGAACCATGTCGCGCATTGCTCCGGAATTGTCATAGTATTCTCCCCTTCCCCCTACTCCTCCCTTTTCTGCCACGGTTATTTGTATGTGGTCAATGTATTGGGAATTCCAAAGTGGTTCAAAAAGTACATTCCCGAATCTCAATGCCATGAGATTTTGAACTGTCTCTTTTCCGAGGTAATGGTCTATTCGATAGATTTGACCTTCATTGAATACTTTGCTTAGTTTGAGATTTAAATCCTGGGCTGAAGCAAAGTCATGCCCAAAAGGTTTCTCGACAACAATCCGGGAATTCGGCCTGATTAGGTCATAGTGGTCTAGATTGTTTACGATATTACTAAAAATACTGGGGCTTACTGAAAGGTAATAAGCAGTGATCAATGACAAATCTAGCGACTGTTTTAGGGATTCCCAATTGTCTTTGTTGTTTGCATCAAGCGAACAATAATTTACCAGTTCTAGGAATTTGGCAAGAAGGTCTTGATCGATTAACTGTGGGTCAAGGTTATCAGTTACAGCCTTTTGAACAAAATTTGAAAATTCTTCTTCTGTATAACTTTTCCGCGCAACAGCAATAATTTTTGAGGTTGGAGGAATTTGACCAACATGAAATCTCCTGTAAAGCCCAGGAATAATTTCTCTTCTGGCAAGGTCACCTGTCCCGCCAAACAGGACAAGGTTAAAGGGATCTACTGGTATAATTTTGTACAAGGTGGAATACCTATTATTCTTAATACTTAGCGATAGTTAAGTGTTCTGTTTCATTGCAATGTAAAGATGGTTATATTGTCAATTATATAAGTCCAAACTATTTTAACAGTAGATTAAGAAAGAAAAGCAGTATAATACCAGTGGATAAATAAATTATATGAACTGGAGCTAATATTTAGTTCATTTCAATTACCCAAGTAATGTTGTAATTCTCATTTTCCTCAGTGGGAAGGTTAGTTCATGTGTTTGTTTTTCCCTAGATGAGTAGTTTTGATTATGGATAATGTAAACGAATTCGCTGTCGAAGAAGTTACTAGCCCTTCTTCGTTTAATAGGAATTCCAAATTTTCTAATACCTACTATACCGCTGACGGATCACATAGAGCCTTTGTTCCCCTGGTAAAACCTGATACCCTTTGGTTTAACACCGGGACCTTGTGTAATATAACTTGCAAGAATTGCTATATCGAAAGCTCCCCCCAAAATGACCGACTGGTTTATATTTCGGCCAAGGAGGTTCAATCTTTCCTTGATCAAATAAAAATTCGAAAATGGCCGGTTGAAACGATTGGCCTTACGGGTGGTGAACCCTTCATGAATTTCGAGATTATGCAGATAATCGAAAATATTCTTTCCCAGGATTTCGAACTTTTAGTCCTTACCAATGCGATGCGCCCCATGATGCGGCCAAGAATAACTTCTGGGTTGCTGAACATGAAACGGAATTACGGTGGGCAGATAAAATTAAGGGTTTCCCTAGACCATTTCGAAGAAGAAAAGCATGATTTTATCAGGGGTAAAGGGTCATTTAAGAAAGCAATTGAGGGACTTGTTTGGCTAACTGAAAATGATTTTCAGGTTGCTATAGCAGGCCGGATGTATTGGGACGAGAGTGAAACTCAATCACGTAAAGGATTTGCCCATTTTATTACAGATAATGGTTTGAAAATTGACCCTTATGACCCCAATCAATTGGTTTTGTTTCCTGAAATGGATATAGCTAAGGTAACTCCTGAAATAACCACTTCATGCTGGAAGATTCTAGGCAAAAAGCCGACTGACATAATGTGTTCCTCTTCCCGGATGGTAATAAAAAGAAAGAACTCTGCTCATCCGGTGGTCGTATCATGCACCCTTTTGCCCTATTCCAGTGAGTTTCAAATGGGAAAAACGCTTAAGGAAGCTGAAAAACCGGTTTTCCTTAACCATAAGTATTGTTCACAATTCTGTGTACTCGGCGGAGCATCCTGCAAGCCCAATGTTTGAGTTGTAATTTTCCAATGATAATCAAACACCAGAAACAAGAATTGCGGTTTAACAGGTATATAATCTCGTTCGGTAGAGTACTTTAAAATTGTTGAATGATACCCAAGATCTATTGGGACCAATCAACGGTCAGTAATTCAGCCTGTTCAAGAACTGTTTGAGTAGCATTATCTTGTAAATCTGGAGGATAGCCATATTTACGAAGGATACGCTTAACCACAACTCTAATTTTTGCTCTCACGCTTGCCCTTACAGTCCAATCAATTGTGGTGCTTTTTTTGATAGATTCCGCAAGTTCGCAAGAGATTTCTTTTAATTGGTTATCCCCCAAAACATCTTTTGCACTTTTGTTGTCTGCTAGAGCATCATAAAAAGCAGTTTCATCATCATTCAACCCAAGCTCTTGGCCTCTGTTTTGTGCTACACGCATTTCTTTGGCAAGATAAATGAGTTCTTCAATCACCTGGGCAGTCTCAATCAACCGACCATGATATTTCTTGATAGTAGACTCTAGCATTTCGGTAAAATTTCTCTCTTTCACAACATTTTTTTTAAAACAGTTTTTTATTTCGTCTTTAATGAGTTTTCTCAACATTTCTAGTGCTAGGTTTTTACTTTCTATACCCTTAACTTCTTCGAGGAACTCATCGGATAGTATTGATATATCAGGGTTTTTTAGTCCTGCAGCAGCAAAGATATCTACCATTTCTGTGGATGCCACAGCTCTGGAAACCAATTGTTGAAGTGAAGTATTGAGGTCCGTTAAATCCTTACCTCCACCAGCTGTCGATTTCAATAAAGCAGAACGGATGTTTTGGAAAAAACCGACTTCATCTCTTATTTCTTTAGCTTCGTCTGTAGCAGCACACAATGCAAACGCTTTAGATAGATCTAGAGAGGCTTGCATAAATCTATCCCGACCATTTTCTTGGGAAAGAATATGTTCCATTGAAGCTGGAATAATCCGCAATCTTTCTTCTGGGGTTCCATAAATTGTATGGGTATAATCAAATTTGTAGAATAATTGCTTAACAAGTTCGTACTTTTCAAGCATGATAGCTATTGCTTCATCTTGAGGTACTCCCGTCTCACCTTGATCTCCCTTAGTATAATTTGCTAGTGCTTTCTTTAAATTGTCAGCGATTCCAATATAATCTACAACAAGCCCCCCTGGTTTATCCTTGAAAACCCTATTTACACGGGCTATAGCTTGCATCAAGCCATGGCCTCGCATTGGCTTATCAATATACATAGTGTGTATTGGGGGAGCATCAAAACCAGTCAACCACATATCCCTAACGATCACCAATTTAAGAGGATCAGATGGATCTTTTGCTCTACGTGCCAATAAGCTATTACCAGCTTTACTCCGTATATGGGGCTGATAACCTTCAGGATCGCTTGCAGATCCTGTCATAATAATTTTTAACTCGCCTTTTTTATCGTCATTATTGAGCCATTCGGGACGAAGTTTGATAATTGCGTTATACATATCTACACAAATACGACGACTCATACACACAATCATACCTTTTCCATCCATAGCCTCAAGTCTGCACTCAAAGTGTTCAACTAGATCTTGTGCTATTAGGTTGATCCGTTTTTCTGCTCCCACAAGAGCTTCCAAGCGAGCCCATTTGCTTTTTAATTTTTCTTTTTGTTTGATTTCTTCTCCCTCAGTAACGTCATGGAAGTCTTCTTCTAAATGAGGTCTTTCGTTTTCATCTAGTTCAATTTTTGCAAGCCTGCTCTCATAGTAAATTCTGACTGTAGCTCCATCTTCAACCGCTTGTTGAATGTCATATGTATGAATGTTATTACCAAAAACAGCGTATGTATCTTTATCTGAAAGTTCTATCGGTGTTCCTGTAAAACCAATGAATGAAGCTTTAGGAAGTCCATCTCGCATGTGACGGGCAAACCCATCAATAAAATCGTATTGGCTACGGTGTGCTTCATCTGCAATCACAACAATGTTCCTACGATCAGAAAGTAATGGATAGGCTTCACCTTTTTCTGGAGAAAATTTCTGTATGGTAGTGAAGATAACACCGCCGGAAGCCCTGGAGAGCAGCTCAATTAGGTGTTTTCGGTCCTTAGCCCGTACTGGTGTTTGATGCAGAAGTTCTTCACCAAGACAAAATGTTCCAAACAATTGATCGTCCAAATCATTTCTATCCGTGAGCATAACTAGGGTAGGGTTTTCCATTGACCTATGCTGAATTATTTTTCCGGCAAAAAATACCATTGTAAGACTTTTGCCAGACCCTTGGGTGTGCCAAATTACTCCAGCTCGTTTATCACCCTTTTCAGTAGATGCCAAAACAGTGCATTCTACGGCTTTGTTTACAGCATGATATTGATGGTAACCTGCAATCCTTTTTATTGTTTTTTCACCATCTGTTTCGAAAACAGTAAAGTTATTGATTAAATCGAGAAAAACAGCCTTTTCGAAAAGACCTTTTATTAGAGTTTCAAGTCCTACAGCCTCCTTAGGCTCTATTTTGACTCCGTCAATAGTTTGCCATGGCATAAACCGTTCTTTTTTTGCAGTCAATGAACCAAATCTAGCTTCAATACCATCTGAGATTACTAGAAGAGCATTTGTTCTAAATAGAGACGGAATATCATTTTTATATGTCTGAAGCTGGTTATATGCGTGATGATATGAAGTATTCTTATTTACGGCATTTTTTAATTCCACAACCCCTAGCGGGATACCATTAACATAAACAACAATATCCGGGCGACGATTATGTCCATTTTCAAAGACTGTAAACTGGTTTATAGCACAAAAGTCGTTCTTATATGGGTTTGCAAAATCAATTAACCAGACCTTATCTCCCGTTATCCGACCATCTGTATTTTTATATTCAACATCTATGCCATTAACTAAAAAACGATGAAAGATGTGATTATCTTCAAAAAGATCCTGCGATGTAACTGTATTTACTTTTCCACAAACACCTTCAATTACATCTTCTGGGATACTTGGATTTATAGCCGTCAATGCAGAGCGTAATTTTTCATAAAGTATATTATCTGAGTAATTTGTTCGTAGCTGATTTTTGCCCCCTAATGAGATGTCTGGTCCGTGAAGTATTTCATATCCCAACGTTTCTAACCACGCCAGGGTAACTTGTTCTATAACATCTTCAGTAAAAACATCTCCGCTCATTCAGTCTCCTCATTCCTTACATCATTGATAGCATTTCTATATTCCTCTTTATCCATCTTGAACAATATTTCGCTCGGTAGAAATTGATTTACAAACTCTATCATTGAATACTCATCGAATGATTCATCAATTCTATCGTTTTCTTTTTTATAATCTTCATAAATTATCCGTACATTAGCTTCTTTACCACCATATCCTTTGTGAGATTGATAAAGGATATGAACAATGGCATCTGCAGCCCCTGCCACAAATTGCGCCTGAATATTTTCTAAAGAAGGAGCGTAGCCATCTCGACCATGGCCGATTAGGCCTTGCTTATTTCTTAAATTACTAATACCACCCATAGCTGTTAACAGCCCATTCACTGTATTTTTAAGGCTTTTTTTTGTATCTGGGACATGGTCAATGCCTACAGGATGGAGATCCAAGATTTTAAGAGTTTCCTTTAATAGCTTAGGACTATTAGGTGTTCCAGGTAATTTAACACCTCTATCCGCGAGAATTGTTTTACAGACTGTATCAATCAAGGATTTGGATAAATCAAAAACCAAAGTAGGCGTTTGCTCAATTGCTGCTTCAATGGCCTGAATTTGAATGTCAATATTTATTGCCCTTGGTGCCGTTTCTAAAATTTGTCGTGAGGCTTGAAGTAAAAATTTGCTCAATTATTCGGCTCTTCAATTATTTCGCAGATGATTGTGTGCATGAGAAGCATCATATGAATTCTAACTTAGCCCGACAATACTAGATACAAAAAATCCTGATTTCTTAGTAGGTTCAAATCGAATACCTAGTATAATTCAAGGTAAAACAATTAGAACAATCTTGTTACTAAAGAAATCTGGAATTGTTGATCGAAAAAGTGTTAGAAATAAATTTGCAACCGAAGAAAGGCAGGAAATTTTTCAAAACCATGTTCCTCAATTTAGCTAATCTTCAGCAATTTTCTATTAGGTTCTTTATGTTCAGCCACCACTTATTAAACTCGCAACTCACCAGAAATTAGTTTTGGTACAAGGTTGTCGCGTATCAAAGCTAATGAAGAAGTTTGGCAACAAAGTTGTTCAATTTTGTTGTCAATTGGCAAACAAATTTTTTCAAATTCATCTAAAATTTCTAATCTAGAACTCAACACATTAATTTTTGAAAAGTCTTTTTTTGTGATAGACCCAAAAACAGTACCACCAGTTTCATATACTTTAAATCTCTTTCCAAGCGATTTCATGTAATAATAAGTATATGATTTAGCATTTGTTTTATGCCTTACTGCGGCAACTCCGCGTCCTATACATAACTTCTCAGGAGCCATGTTTACTTCACCAACTGGTGCACGAACACTAACTAATGTATCTCCAGAATTTGCAACCCTTGTAGGTAAAGTACACCAAACCCTATTTGAGGTATAGCGAAATCCAAAATCTCTTGTACCCTGAAAAAAAGGCAATCCATTATTCACTTCACTGTAGGTATTTCCCGGTGGAGATTGTCCCATGACTAAATCAAATTCCGAGTCTAACTTCTTTACAATCCAACCCGCTGGAATGGGCCCAAGGGCAGAATTCTCAAAACGATCAGGAAAGAAGTCTAGAAGGTAGGTTTCCATACCTTTAGGAATTCGACCTTCTACTTTGGCTTTGACGGGATCAAAATCTATAAACCAACTTTTGAATAAGGTGGTTGCTGACTTCTCAAGCGTTTCGCACATTTTACGATTCAATTTAATTTTATCATCTAGAGATTTTAGAATTTGCCCAATAGCAATTTGTTCCTCCGTGTTAGTAATTGGGCTTTCAAAACGCCCTACGTAATCCCATTTCGCGCGAAGCATTATGGTGCCCTCAGAACCTTTTGTGGCCTTATTTATAAACTCTTTGGACGACATCCAGTAAAATAAAAATGCTTGATCAACATTTTCCTTTGCCCTGACAACCCAAATATCAGTTGAACAAATGCCATCAAACGGCGCCACAACTACTTTACGATAGTCAGGACCAAGCTTACCAAAAAGGATATCACCTTTCTTAAACGTTGCTTTGGAACTTTTTACATCTTCTGCATAACCATGGCTAGACAGAACTAAAGAGTTAGGCTCAATATGCTTAAGTCCGATATATTTCCTGCCCGCCGCATTCGCAGGATCAATTTTTTTACCTACCAAGGTTGCGGCATCTTTAAATCTTAGAGTAATGTCAGAATTCATAGCCCACCCTAGCTAACTGAATACGAATATCTGCGTCCAAGTCACTAGATTTAATCATTTGTTCAGCCAATTGATTTTGTAGGATTTTTATACTTTCTTCAAATGAAATACCATCATTTTCGAGTTCTTCTGCCCCAACATAGCGACCCGGAGTTAGAACATAGCCTTGTTCTTTAACTTCGTCGATTTTCGTTGATTTACAAAAACCTGCAATATCACGATAACCATTTTTAAAGCTCTCGTGCTTTACTTCTTCACCACGCCATGAGTGATAGGCATCCACAATGTAACGAATATCCTTTGTAGGATCAAGGTCTCGGTGCGTTCTATCCACCATAAATCCAAGCCTACGAGCATCAATGAACAGTATCTCTCCACGGCGGTCTCTGTAAATACTGTGTTTAATTAGATCATTGCTGCGATCTTTTGCAAGAAACCATAAGCATACCGGTATTTGGGTAGAATAAAAAAGCTGTCGTGGCAAAGCAACCATACAATCTACAAGACCTTCTTTGATTAACCTTTTCCGAATTTCACCTTCGTTTCCAGATGTTGAACTCATAGACCCATTGGCTAAAACAAATCCTGCGAAACCACGAGGTGCAAGGTGATGTATTATGTGTTGAACCCATGCGAAGTTAGCATTACCAACGGGTGGCAAACCATATTTCCATCGCATATCATCTTTCAAACGGTCCCCACCCCAATCCGAAATGTTAAATGGTGGATTGGCGATTATGAAATCGGCCTTTAAATCTTTGTGCAGATCACCATGGAAAGTATCAGCATTTTTTGGACCTATATTTCCTTCAATACCCCTAATAGCAAGATTCATCTTACATAATCGCCAGGTAGTAAAATTAGACTCTTGTCCGTAAACAGATATATCACCGATCAGGCCGCCATGCTGCTTCACAAATTTTTCAGATTGTACAAACATTCCACCTGAACCGCAGCACGGATCATAAATACGCCCTTTATTAGGTTCCAACATTTCAACAAGCAATTGAACGACTGACTGTGGTGTATAAAATTCACCACCCCCCTTGCCTTCAGCACTAGCAAATCGAGAAAGAAAGTATTCATACACACGGCCAAGGACGTCTTTCGCTCCCTGACTTTTCATACTTATTGTACTGATCAAATCAACCAAATCGCCTAATAGTTGTTTATCAAGTGCAGGCCGAGAGTATTCTTTTGGTAATATTCCCTTTAAAGAGACGTTTTCTTTCTCCATTGAAATCATAGCTTCATCTATAATCTTACCAAAATTTGCAGAACGGGCGTTTGCCTTTATATTGTCCCAGCGAGATTTTATAGGTACCCAGAAGACATTTTCTGCTAGATATTCATCGGGGTCTTCAGGGTCAGCACCAGCATTAGCTTCAGTTAAAAGTTCTTGAAACCTCTTTTCAAAGGCATCGGAAATATACTTCAGAAAAATCAAGCCAAGTGTAACGTGTTTATATTCAGATGGGTCCATATGGCCCCGCATTTTATCTGCGGCCTCCCACAATTGTTGTTCAAAGCCGATAGTGGCACCATTTGATTTATTATTCACTGCAGATGCCATTCCTCACTCCCTTAACGTTTTAAAACTTTAACATTTTTTGTTTTGATTATTTTTTATAAACTCTTCAATTGGTAACCAATCACCCCATTCAACAGAGGCAATATTCGCGCCTACGACCAACCCCAACGAATTCCTTATTGCCATTGGAGAATTTATTGAAGTTCTTACCATCTTTTCTGAGTTAAATTTAGTATTTATACTATCTAAAATTCTATTTTAGAAATTTTATAGTTTGCCTGTAATACCTGATCAGTAACAATTTACCATTAAGGCCTGATTCCAAACTTTACACAGATCTCTTTTTAAATGGTTTCAATCTCCTTAGTGGTTTCCGAAGGTATCGCAGATCTTCCACTCTTCCTATCACGCGCACAGGAACATTGCTGATGAACCATGTCATCCAGGGTGGTTCTTTGGCGACTAGGTCATTTTCAAACCATCAAGACGATTACCAAGATAACGAATCAGACTAAAAGCCATAAAGGTAAGGGCAATATTTACCCGATATGAGTATCGGTCCAGTAAATATATGTCGAATCTTGATAATTCGAAAACTAATCTCTACCGACCATAACTCGCGATAGCGCGACAAAAGATTGCCTACTTGTAAGGAAAGGAACCTTTAGAGCCTGTTCCATAAGTCTATGAGGTAGAAATCGGCCTTGCATACGTGTATGTTACACCTTCAAATATCTGAAAAAAAGGAGGTATACCATGCCGTGGGACAAGGCCGATCGAGTTAAATATAAGCGAGTTGACAATTATATGCAATGTGATGTGACCGATGAGGAGTGGGAAGTGATAAAAACGTTTCTTCCTACCCAGGGGCGTATTGGCCGCCCACGTAAAACCTGCTTGCGTTCGGTCTTTAATGCCATCCAGTACATGCTGGCCACCGGTTGTCAGTGGCGGGCTATTCCCAATTGCTACCCACCATTCTCGACGATCCAGAACTATTTTTATAGCTGGTCTCGTAGTGGGGTATTGAAGACCATGATGGACCTTTTGCGCCAGGAAGCAAGGCGCTTGGCTAGCCGGTCAGCAAAACCAAGTGCTGCGATTATTGATAGCCAGTCCGTCAAAACGACGGCAAGCGGTGGTCCAAGGGGGTATGATGCTGGCAAGAAGAGCAAGGGGCGCAAACGTCATATAGTTACCGATGTCGAAGGCTCGCCTTTGGACATTGTCCTTCATCCGGCCGATATTCAGGACCGTGATGGTGCACCGGAAGTTATCCTCAAGATGCTGACGACCGCTCCGCGTATTACCAGACTCTGGGCTGATGGTGGTTATCGTGGTCCCAAGCTTCCGTCAAAATTGGCCGAAGAGGGTGTCAGTGCGGAACTTGCGATCGTTTTGAAGCCCAAGGATAGTGTGGGATTTCAGGTGCTGTTTCGGAGGTGGGTGGTTGAAAGAACTTTTGCCTGGATGGGTCGATGTCGTTGTTTGTCGAAAGATTACGAGCGTAGTCTGGACAGTTCATTAGGCTGGTCTACGCTGGCGGCATGTCGATTCCTGATGCGTCGAATTGCTCGTGAAAATGGGGGAATTGGCATAAAATGCCAATCAATATGACTTATGATTCAGGCTCTTAGAGATTCAGAAATTTCTAATACCCTGTACCAATAATTCCAATTTGAAATAAGTACATATAATGAACGAATTTCTATTATTTGATGTCCGACCTCCTTACTAGTCTTCCACAACCGAACTAATATTTGGGAATTATATACTTAAGTGACCATCAAAGTTTATCGGTAGGAATTAAGGGGGTTGGAGGTAGAGCTTGGCGATGCTCTATGACCTTTTCAACAGAATAAGCAGATTTTAGTTTTGATCCTTCTATAAATTGCCTCATTCTAAATTTACAAACCAGAATGTCATTTTTAGCAAATGATTTCTGGTCTTTTGCCACTTCCTCTAAAAATTCTTGGTCATTTATGGTTGCAGAATATGTCGTTACCCCATCAGAAAGCCTCCATTTGTTGTTGGGGTTAAAACTTAAAGCAATAATTGAGAAAGTTTTATCTAATGTATTATCATGGAGTATTTCTCCATTTAAATCACGATATTCAAAGTATTTATACTCACCTTTCTCTACACGCTCTTTTCTGTCATCATCAGATATTTCTACACTTTCAATTCCTTCAGTTTTAAGCGGTTGTGCGATTAACTTTTCAATTGCTTGGCGAATATTAGGATTTTGGGAAAGAGCAAAATAGCTAGTTTCTATTACAATATATTCCCCATCTATTTCTATTCTGGTTTTCTTATTTTCCAAACTCTCAATATTAGTTGGATTTCTTCCTTTTAACCACCTAACCACTCCAACTAACCCAATCGAACCCGTGGCTGCTCCTCCACCAATTATATATTTTACAAGGTCTTTTGCTGTTATAAGGTCACCTAATAAACCTAATGTTTCTCTTATAAATCCCAGATCCAAATTAAGAAGAACTTCGAAACAACCTTCTCTGGTTGCATGAACGCTAACTTTAACCTCTGCTGTATCTCCGTTTATTTCCTGGCTGACCGCTTCAAATAACTGCCCAACTGCAAATAAGGCTGGTGCTAATTCACGAACATCCATTGAGCCGTCCTCAAGGGCCGGGCCATCGTATGCGATTGAAAATTTTGTTTTTGACATATCATCCATTAATCTCCTCCAAATATATTAGAATTTTCAGAAGCACATATAAAGATTTTTTGATTATGAAACAAAAAACAGTGGATCTTGCAATACTGCAATAGGAAAACTACAAGACGACATCTCAATTCTTGCAAGAGCCATAATATGGATAAAAAGTGTTGGCAAGGGATTATCCAATTTTCTATTCTAGAAAAGAGTAAACTATGACCAAAGTAAAGACATCCGAAGTT
Organism: Paracoccaceae bacterium; assembly: GCA_963668325.1. Taxonomy (GTDB): domain Bacteria; phylum Pseudomonadota; class Alphaproteobacteria; order Rhodobacterales; family Rhodobacteraceae; genus MPNP01. The sequence continues at coordinate 2,279,420 of OY764222.1, read as the reverse complement.
AAAGAGAGGCGGAGAGGCCGTCCAGTTAAGAACGAACTGGCTGATCCTATAAACGATACACCTGAAAATGTAATGAGGGGTGTTCTCCGAGCCAAGCCCAAAGCAACTAGTTTTTGGTATGTAAGGAAGCCCAAAGTCAAGTCAAGATAAATCTTGGCAATGGTCACTTAGGTATATAATTCCCTAATATTTTTATCGATATTTCCTCAGAGTTTACAAATTTCAGTAGGTGATATTTTATATTTTGAATCCAATTAACATGGGATATCTTCAAATAGTTTAGTTTCTTGGTTCAATCGGATGCTCTTGATGTTCGGAATTTTACCCATTGCTTTGTGGACAAAAAGCCACTTTGAGGATAATCCCCAGATCTTCTTTCTTTCTATGATATTATTAATCCAACCCTTTATTATTTCTGATAACTCTTCTGATCTATAATTTACGTTTTGTAATTCATATTTTCCAAAACTTGACAATTCTTGGGCAAGAAAATTTAATAGACCTCCATGTTTCTGATATTCATTTGTTAATTCGGTAGAATAATCAACAAAAGGTTTGCCATTTTCCTGGGACCGAATAGCAGATATTTGATAAACTGAGATAAACAAACTCCGAAAATAATTTTCTAGCTTTTTGTCAATAAGCCTCGGTGGAAATCTTTTGAAAATTTTGAATTCACAAATCTCTAGACAAAATCCCCAAATTGATAACATTCCTTCTACACTGGTTATTGGCAAGTTTTTTTTGCACTCAATTAATGAATACCGCCATGATACATACCCATTCCCTTTAGTACCTGAAATTACTTCAAAAAAATCTTCTAATGTCAAAATATCAATATAAGAATAAAGTGATTGAAATTGTTTGTAATATTCATCTAATTTGTTTTTTGTTGAATCTTCGAGTTCTTTGAACAAACTGAAAAGATCATGTGTCATGTAATCTTTATTCTCCAGTAACTTCTCTATTGAATATGACTTTTGAATTGCTAGTAGATACTTTAAAGTCTGTTCTAGTCCACTGTATGCGGCTGTAATACAAGGCCAGTAATTTGCAATTTCGGTACCTTGGTGTAATTCTCTATGGATAGGTATGCTTTCGAACATAACCGTTGTTTTTTCATGGGCAGTATGTAACCTTTGAATTATTTCACTATAATTATTTGACATTGGGGCCTTTAATTCTTCAACAATACTCGTTTTTTATACTATGAGGTGGTAAAGCTCATGATTATAAATGAAGTGTCTGGTAATTAATCCGAAATATTAAAATCATTTCAAACGAAAAATTAAATACATAAATCATTTTTTCTTTTCCTAATTACTGACGGAAATAGTTTGAACACATTAGAACCAGGTTAACGCTTTCACAGAGTTCCCATAACAATCTAAGTCTAAGTAGATTATTTTGCATATTTCAGAAATTACAACAATTTGGTGTCCTGAAATTATGGTTTCAAAGCAGCTAAATTTGGTCTTCCACAGTTGATAGGCCCATGGACTATTTTCTTAGAAACTGACTCTGTCTCCGCCCTTTAGAGCTAGTATCTCTCGAGCTTCATCCGGTGTCGCAACTCTTGAACCAAGATCTTCTACAATATTCCTGATTTTAGCAACCTGCTGCGCATTGGACTTTGCTAACTCACCTCGACGAATGTACAGACTGTCCTCCAACCCGACACGAACATTACCACCCATCTGACTAGCGGTTGTGGCCAATGGCATCTGGGCTGCACCAGCCCCTAGTACTGACCATTGGTAATTATCACCAAATAGACGATCTGCAGTTCGTTTCATAAAGACAAGATTATCGACCTCAGGGCCAATACCTCCCAAGATGCCAAAAACGAATTGAATAAAGATTGGTGCCTTGAACAGCCCAATATCCATACAGAATTTCAGGTTATAGAGGTGTCCGACATCATAACATTCATGCTCAAATTTAATGTTGTGGGGAGCTAATGTCTCTGCTGCTTCTTTGATATCCCGGAATGTGTTACGAAAAATATTACCATCCGACCCTGCCACATAGTCTTTTTCCCAGTCGAATTTCCATTCGGTATAACGCTGAGCCAAGGGATGAAACGAGAAGTTAATTGACCCCATGTTCAGGGAACACATTTCTGGACTGAATGTATGGGCTGGTTTTACCCGGTCTTGAATGGAAAGCGTCAGTGACCCGCCGGTTGAAATATTCACTACAGCATTTGTTGCCTGCTTGATCCTAGGTAGAAATAGAGCAAAATCCTCAGTGGCTACCGAAGGTGACCCATCTTCGGGGTTTCGAGCATGCAAATGCAAAATTGACGCTCCGGCTTCCGAAGCCTCGATTGCCTGTTTGGCAATATCGTCGCCAGTATAGGGTAATGCATCCGACATTGTGGGTGTATGGATCGCACCGGTAATTGCACATGTAATTATTGTTGGTTTTTTCTTTGCCATTATGAAAGTTCCTTGTCTTTTTTATTCTGTCTTACACGATAACTAAGTGGAAAAAGCTCTAGATCAAACCGTTCTCTGATTAACCCCCAAACTCCTTTGGGAGCTTTGAGCATTACGACAATGGCTACAGCACCAAGGATCATCAGGTAAATAGTTCCAAAGTCCGCCAGGGTTTCTCTGAGCATAAAGAAAATCAGTGTACCTATAATGGGTCCTTCAAGTGTACCTATTCCGCCTATCACAACTATGAAAATGACAAATGCGGTCCAGTCATTGACTGAAAATGCTGCATCTGGGGAAATTCGAAGCTTCTGGAGGAATATCAATCCACCAATTATTGCTGTAAAGGCCGATGTAACAACATAGACAATCAGCTTTGTCTTCCAAATTTCGATGCCAAGACCCGAGGCTGCCACCTCACTATCGCGAATCGCGGTGAGAGCCAGACCATGGCGTGATCTGAGAAACAGATAGACGGAACCTATAACAATAACAGTTGCTCCCAGGGCAAGCCAATAACTCAATGTCTCACGACCAGACCTTGTAGCGGCCAGAGACTTGACAATAGTTACGGGTAGCGAAGAACCCGAGCCACCTCCTAGAGCACCTATTTGAGCAAAGCTCAGCCGAAATACCTCTGCAACTACCCAGGTACCAATGGCGAAATATGCACCCCTCAAGCGAAAAATCAAGGTAGCGACCGGCACTGCCAGCAAAGCAGCAAGAACACCGGCCAGAACAACTGCAGCTATTGGTGGCAATCCACCGAAAATCGTCAAGGCAAAAAGCATATAACCGCCAAAACCCACGTAAGCTTGTTGACCAACTGAGACAAGTCCGGCATATCCAGCCATCAAATTCCAAAGGCACGCCAATGAAAGGTAAAGATAAATTTCTCCCATCAACCTCATATCAGCACGCCCAGCCCACCAAGGCGCAGCTGCCAGAACAATGAGAGCAATCACAGCCACTATCATCGCAATCCGTGACGCAGGTGTAATACGACTGACAACAATTCTGTTCAATGCTCTACCCTCGGGAAAAGTCCTTGGGGACGAATCGCCAAAACAACCAAAAATGCAAGGTGTCCAGCCAACAATTGCCAACCAGGATCAATCTTGGCACCAAGAGTCTGTGCCACGCCCAAGATAACACCACCAGCCAAAGTTCCCCAGAGATTACCTAGACCGCCGATAATAACGGCTTCAAATCCGAAGATCAGTCTTGCCCCACCGGTGGAAGGATCAAAACTTGTCCTTATTCCTAGAAAAATACCTGCTATAGCGGTCACTACCAGTGCCAGAGCCATTGCCAATCCAAAAACATGAGCTTTGTTTAGCCCCATCAACTGGGCTATATCCTGATTGTCCGAAACAGCACGGAAACCACGACCAATACTGGTACTGAAGAATATCCATTGCAGGAAGGCAATGGTAACCACGGCAATCCCGAATGTCAGAAGAGGAAGAACTCCTACAGCTAATCCACCAACAAATAGGCTTGCTGTTTCAATTTCTCCACCAGAAAGTTTCTGCGGGTCAGCAGTGTATCCCTCAAGCAAAGCGTTTTGAATAATGACGGAAAGCCCGAATGTCACCAGGAGGGGCGGAAGAATATCACCATCAAGGGTTTGGTTCAGTAAACCGCGCTGAAGTACATAGCCAATGCCTGCCATGAGAGGAATGACAATCAAAAGAGCAACAAGAGGATGAATTCCCAAGAGCATTGTCGTACTCAGACCAAGATAGGCAGCCAACACGATTAGGTCGCCATGGGCGATGTTGACAAGCCTCATAACCCCAAAAATCAAGGATAATCCTGCGGCAAACAAGGCATAAAGCCCCCCGAGCAGGATCCCCTGAACAAGTGCGTTGATCCACTCGATCACGCGGCTATTCCAAAATAGGCTGCGGTAATTTCTTCCCGACTTATTTGATCCGAGTGGCCTTCTAGAGATACCCTTCCCTCTTGCAAGCAATAAACCCGTGATGAAACTTCCAGTGCTTTCGATATGTCCTGCTCGACTATGATAGCTGTCATCTCATCGGCCATAATGCTTGGAAGCATTTCGTAAATTGCTTTAATGATCACCGGCGCAAGTCCAAGGCTGATTTCATCAAACAAGATCAGATTGGGGTTTGCCATCAAAGCCCTGCCAATTGCTACCATCTGTTGTTGACCACCAGAAAGGGATGTGGACGGCATATTCCGCCGTTCTTCCAGTATGGGAAACAGGTCATAGACTTTTTTCAAAGACCAGGGACCTTCGCGCCTTACTTTACCACCTAGCATCAGGTTTTCTTCCACGGAAAGTGATGGAAACAATTGTCTTCCTTCAGGTACCAAGGCAACACCCAAACAGGCTATGCGGTCTGCTCTTAACCGACCAATTGGTTTGCCCTTGAAGATAATTTGTGCAGGGTCATTGAAGATTAATCCCGCAATCGACCGCATAAGTGTGGACTTACCTGCGCCATTGGCCCCAATAATAGCGATGATTTCTCCTCTATCAACCGTCAGGGAGACATCATATAGAGCTTGAAAATCCCCATAATAAGCATTCAGCTCATTCAATGACAGGAGCGGTTCACCCATCTGGATCCATCCCCAGGTAGATTTCCTTGACTTCTTTCCTTTCCATGGTGATTTTGGGATCGCCTTCCGCGATTTTTCTACCAAAATCGATCACGATCAATTTTTGAACAACAGCAAGCAATGCGTGGACAATATGTTCAATCCAGATAATTGTCGTACCTCCCTCATTAACACGTTTGATTGTTTCGATTAGAACACCACATTCAGCCTCGGTCAATCCACCGGCTATTTCATCAAGGAGCAACAGGGTTGGCTTTGCAGATAGTGCGCGGGCCATTTCAAGTCGCTTGCGTTCAAGCAGGGTCAAGTGGCCAGCCCGCACATTAGCTTTTGGTAGAAGGTCAGTATTTTCCAAAACTGACAACGCCTGATCTTCTGCTTCCCGACCACGCATTCCAGCTCCTTGTGTGGCACCCACCAGAGCATTTTCAAACACAGTCATACCTCCGAAGGGTTGAGGTATTTGAAACGATCGAGCTATACCCTGCTTACACCTTGCAGCCGGGGTATATGAAGTAATATCACGCTCCTTGAACTCAATGCTACCCCCATCGGGGCGAAGAGTACCGGTAATCAGGTTGAATAGAGAGGTTTTACCAGCTCCATTCGGTCCAAGAATACCAACAGCGGCTCCCTGCTCTACTTTAAAACATATCTGGTCGGCGACAACAACAGCGCCAAATGATTTGCTCAGGTCAGTTACAGACAGAAATGTCAATAGCTAACCTAATTTAGTAGGTGCAATTCGCCACCCAATGGAATTTGTGGCGCGTGAGAGTTGGTGGTGACAACAAGTTCAAATCCATCTCCCTGTTTCTGCCACTGTCCAGCTACAAGCGGTGTTTTGGTTACATTGGCTATAGGTCCATTTGCCCAGTTCACATCTCCTACGATAGTCGCTAGATCCGTTGACTTAATTGCATCCAGAGTTGCCGTAGGATCTTCGAGGTCTGCGGAACGCGAGATAACATCACGAACAACTTCAAACAAAGCATGTTTGAAACCAATGGGCTGGGTCCATGGTCGACCATTTTCAGCAGTATAGCCATTGGCCAATTCCATGGCACTTTCCCCGGTGAGTGATGAACTGAAGGGGTGTGATGGTGTCCACCAAATTTCTGAGGTGAGCCCGTTACCACGATCTCCCAGCGATTCAATAACCGAAGGGAAAAGCAACGCCTTACCGATGGTTACAATTTTAGGTCGAAAATCCTGTTGAGCAGCTTGGGCCCAAAATGTCGCAAAATCAGGTGGTATCATGTTGCCAGTTACAATTTCACATTCGGCCTCTTTAAAGGCTGCTATGTAGTTCGAGAAATCATCATTCAACGGTTGATAACGTCCAGGATCAGTTAATGCGAAACCAGCCCCTGCCAAGGGCTTGGGAAAGCCGAGCTCCGGATGGCCCCAAGCATTGCCGTCAGCATCATTGGGAAACAGTCCACCAATAGACTTGGAAACATCCGGATGGTCCCACAAACTTAGAAAGTTTGCTATTACATCCTCCAATCCCCAAAAGAAATGATAGGTATATTGGAATCCTGTTGCCGGGTCGCCGTTCCGTCCGAAAAAATACGGTTGCCATGGGCAATCGGTAGTAATGCAGGGAACTTCGTTGATTTCTGCTTGATCGGCCACCGGATTCGTCGTATCGGGTGTTGAGGCAGCAACAATGATATCCACCTCCTCGCCTAGAATTAGGTCGACAGCAACCTCGGCCGCGCGGTTCGGGTTGGATTGACTGTCTTTCGAGATAATTTCAACCGCATAGGTCTTGCCATTGTTATCAACACCTGCAGCAAAAGCTGCCTGGATACCTTTCAACACGAATTCGTCAGCTTCCGCAAATCCAGCCAAAGGACCTGTTCTTGGACTCACATGCCCTACCCGAATTGTCGGGTTGGCGGCATAGGCTCGTGTAGATGTAAGAATTGCTGGAGTGGCTAATGTGGCCGCCAATCCACCTATGACTTGTCTTCGACTAGTTTTAAAATTCATTTTCTTCTCCTATTGTTTGATTAATCTGGCAATATAGCATCCAATTTAATTAGATGCTCTGCAACACGGGATTTGCATGAGGCAAGATCGTTCGTATTCCAGTATCTAAATCCGGCACCTGTCGCCATACCGGGTCGCCCTTTGTCCAAAAGTTCCTGGAGTAGGGCCGAAGGGGTTTTTGTAGCTTCAAGATCGTACAGAACCTGTTTATGGATGTCCTGGGTCAACTCTATCCCGATAAGATCAGCATTCTCTAGGGGACCTAGCACAGCCAATCGTCTCCCAAAGCTGGCTTTTACCACATCATCAACGGCTTCGGCGGTGCAAATACCGTTTTCGACAAGGGATATGGCTTCTCGCCATAAGGCATGTTGGAGTCGGTTCCCGATAAATCCTGGGACATCTTTTTCAACCATCACAGGGGTTTTTCCGACATTAGTCAACAGATCAAACATGATTTGTGCCTTGTCGTTATCAGTCCACTGAGTTTTAACAATTTCGACAAGCGGGATCATATGTGGCGGGTTCCACCAATGCGTCCCAAGTGCTCGGTCTCTATTTCTGAGATTACCCATGATTTTAGAGATCTGAATTACCGAAGTATTCGAAGCCAATAGGGTATTGTCGGATACTTGTGTTTCAATTTCTTCAAAAAGAGATTGTTTTAGTTCCAGTTTTTCTGGAGCAGCTTCAAAGACAAACATCGCATTCTTGACTGCCTTGGGAATGGTATCGCAGAGTTCAATATTTTTTAATGTCCTGGTAACCTCATCCTCTGTGACTGCAAGCAGTCGAAGGCTGTCCGCTATTCTTTCTCGAACAGATTTAAGCATTTCGTCCGAGGAATCATAGATCATTACATGGTGACCTGCCCGGGCAAGGGTCAAGGCAATACCATGCCCCATCAAACCGGCGCCAATGATTGCAACCTGGTGAAATTCTGTCATACTTTAACCCGCCGTATAACCACCATCTGCATAAAGAATATGTCCAGTATAAAAGTCGGAAGCCTTGGATGATAGAAAAAGCAAGGGCCCGGCTAGATCTTCAGGTTCTCCCAAGCGGCCTTTCGGAACCCGTGTTAAAAATCCCTTTCGAACAATCTTGGCTTCTTCAGTATCAGCGAACATCCATTCCGTAAGGGGCGACCGAAATACTGTAGGTGCAATAGCGTTGACGGTTATGCCCGTTTGGCCAAGTTCACACCCCAAGGCTTTGGTAATTCCATCTACAGCAGCCTTGGATGCACAATAGGCCGTGTAACCTGCTGGGTGCCCTAGCAAACCTCTTGCCGAAGACATCAGAACAATTTTTCCACCATCACCCTGAGCTTTCATTTGACAGCTAACAGCTCGGGCTATCATCCAGCTTTGGGTAACATTAGCATTCATGACTGTTTCAAAGGTATTGACCGTCATCTCATCTATTTTGGCTACCTTGTTCATGCCAGAGGCGACAACAAGTATGTCTATACGACCGAAGACCTTGACTGTTTTATTTACCAGCTCATTACACAATTCTTCACTATCTGGCCGCGAATTGATTTGGTGAACTTTTCCGGTGCACTCTCGTGCAACACGGTCCATTCCCTCTGCATTTCCTGCCGCCAAAACTACTTTGCAACCAGCACCCGAAAGACATCTGGCTGCAACCCCGCCAAAAGCACCCGAGGCACCCGTAATCAGGGCTACTTTTCCAGAGACATCGAAGAGTGAAAGTGGGTTATCTAAAGACATGCATCTACTCCGGCCTTTTGCCATCAGGATAGGGAATTACAACAAGCATTTTACATATATGGTTTGTCTGATTCTCGATTTTACGAACTTCACCAGGTGGAATTGTACAGCTATCCAGAGGACCAAGAATTGTGTCCACTCCATCAATGGTTACAGTCATCTCTCCTTCCAGGACAACATAAACCTTCTCGAAAGGTGTTGCATCGGGACCAGCACCACCTCCGGGAAGGAACTGTGAAAATCCAACCCATTGGTTTTCGGGACCGCCATCCTCAAATCCTTGCAACCTAAGACCGGTCACTCCCCAATGATTCGGTGCGTCATAAGGTTCAGCATCCGCAAAACGTTTGACTTTCACTAGAAATTATCTCCTGCTTCAATACGATATTGTTGACCCTTGTCCATTATTGCGACCAAACGAATGATACAGCCATCGCCGCGGTCCCAATTCCAGGGGAAAAATGCAAACGTGCATCGTTTACCGGTAACACTGTCCAAATCTCCCCCCACATTTTCTATTCCCATGATACCATTTGAAAAAAGCTTGTTGTGGACAGGTTCCCACTCTGGAAAGTCTTCATCCCATGGAATCCCCCCGGACCATTCGAGATATTCCTTTTCCAAATGCGGAAGGATCGGTCCATTGCGTTGTGGACCAATCGCTGTTGCAAGAGGATGATCATTGGCCTGGGTATCATGGCCAACCACTTTAATTTGTTTCTCAACTATCCAATCCGCAGCTGAAGGAACAAGCCCCGGGCAATAAGCAAAATAGTCTCCATCTTCGTATTGCTTGTGCCAACCGGTATTGATTATCAGTACATCATTTGGCCGAATGGCATGGCCACAAGCCTTCTCTAGGTCGTCCGCAGTGATTTGTTCCCACTTCTTTTTCGGGATGTCAACAACGATACCCGATCCAAAAAAATGTGGTAAAGGCACTTCATTTATAAACGGTGTTCCTTGCACGACATGGGCCGGGGCATCTATGTGCGTGGTGACATGCATGGTAGTTGTGATAGTCTGTGATAAGACACCGGACTTGGCCATGTAGTGTTTTCTCTCAATTTGAACATCACGAAAATATGGCCAGTTCGGACACTGGAACCCGTATCTATGACTGAGGTTAACGAACTCCAGTCCCATATCATTATTATCGTTTGCCTGAAAATCTATCCCACGAATAGATACGACCATCTTATTACCCCACAAATTAAGAAATTAACTCAGAAGGACACTTATATTTCAGAAGTGCTTGTTGTGCAAACTGATTAATACGTCGAGTTGTATAATTCATCAACCATATCCAGTCATCAACCCGAACATGTACAGAAGGTGGCCTAGGTAACCTTGTAACGGGTCTTCAAATTGGTGACAAGGGTAGGATTATGATTCTTACCACGGGTCATTTGGTCAAATGCCAGTAAGGAAGCTGGGTTAAGAAAACACAGCCAGACCTACCATCTGACAGTCTGTTAGAGAAGATTGCCGTTGCCTGATGGGATCAGGGATAGTTTTGAAAGCCTTACGGTACGAATCCTTTATTCCTATCAATGTTTTGTTACGATTTACTACCCTAAAATAGCATCACTTATCCCACACAACCCGAAACCCTTGATGGGTTGTAGAACTATCCGGTGAATTACCTGTTCGAGCCGCTATCCGGTATCTATAACAATAGCTGCGATGACAAATAAATGATCCCCCTTTAAGTAACTTAAACCCCCGCATCTGGTTCATCTGTCGGCGTACATGTTTTTCTCGTGATTTAACCCTATAGGTATCAGCTGCCCATTCCCACACATTGCCAATCATATTGTACAATCCAAAAGCGTTCGGTAGATAAGATTTTGCCGGTGCGGTTGTTCTCCATCCATCCACACCTGTGTTGAAGTATGGGAATTCACCTTGCCAAATATTGCAAGGGAAATTGTAAGAATCATCGGGTTCGGTATCACCCCAGGGAAACCGAATATCCCCCTGACCAGCCCGAGCGGCATGTTCCCATTCCAACTCACTCGGCAACCGCCCACCTGCCCACCTGGCATAGGCCGTAGCATCCGCGTGCGAGACTTGAACAACTGGATGATTCGGATACCAAACCTCAGCCTCTGTTCCTGGGCCGTTTATGTCCTTCCATGTCGTACCATCCACACGTCGCCACCAACTTGCACCATGTACACCTTTGGTAGCTGGCACCTGTTTGGAAACTTCGGACCAAAAGACAAAGCCCCAACCAAAACGCTCTGCATCGGTTTCATATCCTGTCTCGTTGACAAATTGCTGGAATTCTTGATTCGTCACAACAGTCTGACCCATTCGAAACGGCTTTACCCGCTTTTTACACAAGGGGCCCTCGCCATCGTCGGGAATCTGTGGGCTATTTGTTCCCAAAAAGGCAATGCCACCGTGCACCTCGACAGATGCAAAATCTACATGTGTTTTTTTCTTTGTGTTTGGTTGGACACTCGCATCACGTACATTCTCATTACGTACGGGGCTACAGCAGGTTTTCCTGGTTGGCTTTTGCGAGGATTTGCCTGTCATTTCTGAGGCTTGCTCATATAGACATGCACATGAAAAGTCTACAGAGGACGGCGGGCAAGAGAATAAATTTGGCCTGTGGGTCCACCCACGGGACGTGTAGCAAGATAAAGTGCAAATTCAGCCACTTCATCAGGATGTTTTACTCTTTCCCATGCAGGAAGTCCCTTAGGCAAAGTACTGCGATCTCGTGCAAGGATTTCCTCCGGTGAGCGTTCTTGTCCTTTGGGAGCATTGTCAAAAGTCGCTGTGGCTGTAGGCCCTGGGACCAAAACGTTTACATCTATGTCTCTTGGCCAAAGCTCATTAGCCAACCCCTCGGTCATCATATTCAATGCAGCCTTTGAGACATGATAGGCGCTGCTATTTGCACCAGCACTATAGCCTTTTCCTGAGGTAAGGTTGATTATCTTGCCTCCCTTATGCATTCCTGCAATCAAATGGCGGGTGATCTGGTAAGGTCCACGGACATTGACTTCCAGGGTTTTCCACCATAGGTCGGGATCAGAATCTTCAAACGCTCCACGCTCAAGATAGGCACCGGCATTGTTGACAATTATGTCCGTTGCACCGAATTCATGACTAATTTGATCACAAAAGCTCTTGACCTGGACAGGGTTGGCCATATCAATCGGTAAGGAAAAACAGACACGACCGAGCCGACTAATAATCGAATTCACCTCGCTTAACTCGTTCTGCGAACGCGCACAGAGCGCGACATCTGCACCTTCTTTGGCAAAACGCAGTGCAATCGCTTTTCCGATACCCCGTCCTGCCCCGGTAATAACTGCGACCTTGCCGCTCAGGGGTAAATCAACCATTCAGTTCTGCCTTCAATCTAATCAATGTCCCATTGATCTCGTCCAACCCTTTATCCCAATCAACGGCACTTTTGGCTGTATAATGCGCCATCGGTAACGCTTTTTGCAGGCAATCTATCCCATCCCACAGACGTGTGTCACAGATCACGACAAAGGGCTTGCCCTTGGTATTACGTGCCTCTTCAAACGTATCAAGCAATTCCGCTATATCCATAACACTGATCCGGTGAACTTGAAAACCGAAGGCAATAAACTTGTCATGTACTGGTTCAACCCTCATCACATCGTCAGGATGACCTGAAGCTTGCATGTCGTTATTGTCAACGATAAAACAAAGATTATCAAGTTTTTGGTGGGCAGCGAACATCGCCCCTTCCCAGACATTACCCTCTTGTAGTTCGCCATCGGAAAAGAGGCAATAGACTCGCTGGTCTGATCCTTGTTGGCGTAAGCCCCACGCCAGCCCTGCAGCTTGGCTTGGCCCTTGACCCAGGGAACCTGCTGTAATCTCAAACCCTAACTGACCTTCAATCGGGCTTTGATCCACTTTTGTTCCATCTGCATTGTAGGTCCGCAATTCGTCCATTGTATAGTGACCAGTTTCGGCCAGGGCACTGTATGTCATGATCGCGTCATGTCCATTCGACAACACAAACCGGTCATAATACCAGCCCTTATCATCTGGACGCAACTCATCAAAATAAAGGCACGCCGCAATATCTGCAAGGGCCACCCCTTGCGCAGCATATCCTCCACGCTGGCGACAAATCTCGAGTACATTGCATCGGATCTTGGCAGCAATGATTTCCAATTCCAGTATACTGCGATTGTTTCTCACCGTACATACTCCGCAATATCTTTGGCAAGTGTCATGGCATCAAGGCCGAGTTGTGCACGGATATAAGCCAAAGTTCCACCTGGAGCCCATCGATTGGGCAGGCCAAAACGTTTGACTGGCGGCCCTCCTCCAATGTCAGAGATAATTTCTGCCACCAATGATCCAAGCCCAGTGACAATCTGATGATTCTCCACCGTTACAATTTGATTGTGGTTAAAAGAAAAATCTACAATCTCATCATCATTTACGGGCTTGATTGTCGGCACATGGAGGAGAGAATGATCGACTCCTTGTTCGCTCAATAAAGCTGAAGCTTCAAGCGCCCATTGGGTACCAAGACCGGTCGCGATTATCCCAAGCCCTTTACCTTGCTTCAATGGGTAGGTTTTTCCAATCTTAAAGTTAAATTTCTTGCCATCTAGCAAGTGCGGTGTAACACCGCGATGTCCACGGATATAGGTCAGTCCTGGCCGATCGACAGCGGCGTTAAGGGCTGCACGAAAATCCGTCGGGTCCATGGGGTCAATCACGGTTGCATTGGGAATCGCACGTACCATGCCTAGGTCTTCGGCGGCTTGATGATGGATTCGAGCTGGGTTGGCGATGCCAGGGGTAAAGCCAATGGCGATATTGGTTGGCCCTTCCGCTTGATTTGTCCCCTGTCCCGATCCGGTGCCCATGCAGATAATCATCTGATCATAAGCTCGCCGGGTAATGTAACAAGCAAAACAGGTTGCCACCGGAATCAATCCTGACTTAGCAACTCCAGCAGCTACAGACAGCAAGTTTTGCTCGGCCATGCCCACATCAAGATGCTGCTCTGGCAACTCGTTTTTTACACGAACCACTTGGCAATATTTACTGAGGTCCGCACTCATGATCACCACATTTTTACGACGCTGGCATAGATCATAACTTATCTTGTCAAATGGTGCAGGGTCAAAACTGCCAACATCTTTCAACAGCATGATTCGCTCATGGTACATTTTGGGATTTTGGTAGGAGCACCTTTTGAAGATACTCTTCAGCCTGTGCATGTGTCACCCAATCTGGTGGAGGGAAGTCGGCGGCGATCTCCCAATCATCTCCTGTGGATTTCATATGCATATCTAATTTCGCATCGAACTCATCCATTAAATGAGTATAAGTGGGATCATCAACCAGATTATTTAATTCGTTCCGATCATTGCGCTGATCGAAAAGCATGGCACGGTGGTCCTTGCGTCGCATATAGAGCCAGTCTTTGGTACGGATCCCACGTTCAGCAAAGGGGGCAAATTCATGCGGGTTTCCTCCAGTTTGAGTGAAGACTTGGTACCATATGGAATCACGTGCTGTTTCGCTTGTTCCGTCAAGGACCGACAGATAGGATTGGCTATCACGCCCATCCGGCATTTCTATCCCCACCAGATCAAAGAGTGTGGCCATCATATCTACCCCAACATCAACCATGGCTTCGGTCCGTTTTGGCTTGAACCGTACCGGGTAACGCACGATCAAGGGTACATGCATAGCCGCACGGTAAGCTTGATTCTTGATTCCACAAAAAGACCCGTGCTGCCCACACATATCTCCATGGTCTGACATAAAGATCACCACCGTATCCTTGGTCACCCCAAGTGCGTCGAGCTGGTTGAGGATACGGCCAACATTCCAATCAATATTATGAATCATACCGTAATACTCAGCGATAAACTCACGAATTTCGGCCTCAGTCTCAACCTCTCCAACCTCTTTGGTTTCATGCGACGCATGGCTCTTGTGCCCAGACCGTTTGTCGCCACCGCAGAGCACTTCGTTTCGGTGTTTTTGTACCCTCGCCTGTAAATCTGGGTCTGGAACACCGGGTGGAAGAGGAATTTTGTCTGGGTCGTATATCCGGCGGAGATAATCTGGCATATCCATGGGAAAATGCGGAGGGCCATAACTGATATAACCTAAGAATGGCTTGTTATCCTTAGCCTTGACCGAGCCATCAATAAATTCCATCAGTTGATCAGTTTGATAATCTGGCTCATATCTTGCTGAGTGATAAGCCTGGCCTTCATCATCAAAATAAATTGAGGATCTGTAATTGTGACCGCGGTTAAATCCAATGAAATGATCGAAGCCAAAGCGCCGGTCAGGTGGGACAAAACCAGGTTTGGGCCCACCTTCCAAGTGCCATTTACCGATATAGCCGGTGCGATAGCCAGCATCACGCATATACTCGGCCAGGAACCCTTGATCGTTGCGCAATGGAAAATGATTTTGAATCATCCCGTGGCCTTGTGCATATTTACCAGTCAGAACCGAAGCCCGAAATGGGCAACAAATCGGATAACTTGTATAGGCCTCGCTAAAATGCACACCTTCCTTTGATAATCTGTCGATATTAGCAGTCTTTATCACTGGATTACCGGCACAACCCATTGCATCATACCGCATCTGGTCGGCATAGATAATTAATATGTTCGGTTGGTGGGTCATGCTTTGGTTGATCTTCCCCTAAGCCGCGAAGTAATTGGTCCCCATAAAATTGTCAACGCTAGTGCGGCGTAAATCGTCAGGCCAATGGGTGTATCAAAGAACTCGACAAATGATCCATCTGCAATGGTCAGGGATTGGCGCAAGGAATTCTCGAGGATGGGCCCCAAAACAAAGCCAATGGACAAAGGAGCTATAGAATAACCGAGTTTACGAACCACGTAACCAAGGATACCAGCACCCAAAAGCACACCTACATTGAAGAATGAATACGAGACTGAGTAAATCCCCACAAAACTCAATAACAGCACCGTTGGTACAATAACCGATGTCGGTACCATGATCAGTCGTGCAGCAAAACGGATTGCTACCAGGCCAATAAACATCATGAGAATGTTGATCAAGAACAAACCAATAAAAATCGCATACATCAAATCAGGACGATCACTAAAGAGCTTTGGCCCTGGGGTAAGACCTTGGATCAGCAAAGCACCAAGCAATACTGCTGCCGCTGGACTTCCTGGTACACCAAGAGTCAATGTAGGTACTAAGGCTCCGCCTACAGTTGCATTATTAGCTGTCTCGGGGGCAACAATTCCTTCTGCGATCCCGGTACCATAGGCCTCAGGCGTCTTTGAGCGGCGCTTGGCCTCAGAATAGGCAAAAAAGGCACCTACAGCCGCTCCTTCACCTGGAATAATTCCAATGATTGTTCCAATAATTGATGAACGTAATATCACGTCTTTCAAACCGGATAAAGTTTTTAGACTGGGTAGCTTAACCTTCAAACTGTCCATATTGAAGTTGGTCCTCTGCAAAGCTCGCTCTGACCCAATCAAAACCTCTGATACAGCGAATAGCCCCACTAGAAAAGGTACGAGTGGTAGGCCCTCATAAAGATGGTATGTACCAAATGTGAACCTCTCTGTACCATTTAACTCATCTAGACCCCAAGTGGTCAGGAAAATACCCAATGTGCCCATAAGAAGTCCTTTTGACAGGCTCTTGCCCGCCACACGAACCACAACAATGAGGCCAAATACACTGATAGCAAGGTATTCACGTGGGCCGAACTTGACCGCAAGACTTGCCAATAAAGGAGAGATCACAACTAGGCAGACGACGCTGAATAGTCCTCCGATGATTGAACCGGTCAGAGAAAAACCGAGCGCCTCACCTCCCCTGCCATCCTTAAACATTTTGTGCCCGTCTTGAACGGTCGCTATGGCTGCTCCAGTACCAGGAATGCCGACGGCGATCGCAGAGATTGACCCTCCGTAAATTGCAGCTGAATAAATCCCTAGCAAAAGAATCATTGATGGAACCGTTTCCATATAAAAGGTAAATGGTAGTGCCAATGCGATCGCAATAGGTGGCCCCAAGCCAGGCAAGATACCAATGATTATCCCAAGAATAATACCCACTATCAACAAAGTGATGGTTAAGGGGTCAGCCAACAGGCCAATTGCAATCACGAATTCGCTTGGTTCTAACATTATAAGATCACACCAACTGAATCCCTAGCAGATAGGTAAAGACAATATAGATACATCCAGTGAGCATCCAAACGGTTGCATAGATCAAAGGTTGTTTGATCCCCATAGCCAACAATGATAATGGTCCGAGCAGTAAAGCCATGGGAATAAAACCAAAGCTACGCCACGTGAGATAACATACAACAGAGACAGTCAGCATCAAAATACTACGACGTGCATCCCCTGCATTGGCAAAGACAGTCTCGCCAGTATCACCACCTGCCTCGCCCTTTACCCCATAAAGGTAACAGACAATGATGGCACAGGCAGCCATGGCGCCTAGCAGCAACTGTGGGAAAAATTTTGAAGGTAAACCAGAGCTCGCCAACAGACCAGCCGCTTCGAACCCTTCAGCAACCCAAGCAAAATAGGAACTAGCCAGAATAACCAAAACCGCAAATGCAGTGTTGGCAATTCGTTGGCTGAACATGAATTACTACCTCAAATCATAGACACCGTACATACTCCCATATCGTACGGTGTCCAAGATCATACCACAAGTTATTTGTGGAGAAGGCCAAGACCATCTAGGATTGGTGAGTAAAGGTCAATCCCCGCTTGGATTAAGGCTGTTGTTTCATCTACACCATGCACCCAGTTGTAACCGACAGATTTGGGAACCTGTGAGATAAACTCTTCTTCGCCCATGGGCTTGGATGCTTCTAACAGTTTGTCAACAATCTCTTGTGGTGTACCAGCCTTAACAGCTAAACCGCCATGGACCCAGACACCGGCCTCTTTACCAGGGAAAGCTTCACCCACAGTACGTACACCTGGCAAGTCTTTCTCCATATAAGGCTGACGTGCATTATCAAGGATAATCAAGGGGCGCACCTCGCCATCTTGGTATGCGTGGATTGAAGCAACTTGACCAACAGCCACATCTACTTGACCACCGATCAAGCCTGCCATCGTAGCAGGAACAGTTTTTAATGCCAATGTCTTGAATTCCAACCCAAACTCATTTGCTAATTGGACTGCTGACAAGTTGGGGGGTGCACCTAGATTGTTTACCCCAATGGTAAGTTTATTTTCCCTGGCTCCATCAAGGAACTCTTCGAATGTATTGTAAGGGCTATCTCCGCGTACATAAAGTGCATTTGAGGCCGATATTCCAGCAAAAATAGGAATAAAATCCTCAAGCGGGGCATAAGGTGTCTCACGCGTTAATGGTACAATCATGAAAGATGGTGGTGACCAGTTGAATAAAGTATAACCATCGGCAGGGGCTTCAGCCACAGACATGGTCGCTGGGATATGCGCACCGCCAGGCTTGTTAACAACGTTGACTGGAACACCCAATTCCTTTGAAAGAACTTCGGCATTCATTCGCGCGACAATGTCTGCGTTTCCACCGGCCCCAAAACTAACAACATATGTAATTGGTTTTTCTGGCCATTCTGCTAATGCGATCCCCATACTCAACCACAAAACCGCAAAACAAGAAACGGCAAATTTGATTAGATTCATAGTTAATTCTCCATTCTTTAAACGCCTCAAATTAATTCCATACCATTAGAAGGAATTCGAAACTGTTTCATTAACCCAGTTAAAGGCCAGTGTTTCTAGATAACCTTGCTTCAAGATCACTTAAAAATGCCTTAATGGTCTAGATGTATGTATCTTTGCATGTGCAATTATAAAAGTCAAGCCACTATTCTAAAACATCAAGAGAGGTGTCAGTCAACAGTAAACTCCATATCAAATTCTAAAAGGTCGCTCGGGTAGTAGAGAATCGCCGAATAAATAAGCTGTCCTTTGTCGTCCATAAACTCCCTTGACACACGAAACACTGCTGAATTTACTTTGATATCAAGTGCCTCGGCCATGGTAAAATCGGCATAGGAAATCGTTACATTCTGTCGAGCCTTTGTAATTGAAACACCGAGCTCTTTAAGAACCGTTACAACAATTTCTTCCTCGAATCGCTCGGGTGCTTTTTCAAAAATTCGATCATCCAGCTTAATATCGACTTGGCAAAACGGCTTGCCCCATTTGGCATGGATACGGCGCAAATAGCGGAAATAACGACCATCATCGGTCTTTTCTATAGTAGCAAATTTCTTGCGAACTGAAACTTCCATATGATCAACCATGGCATAGATTTGTGAAATCGCCACTTTAAGTTGAAGCGTGTGTTTCCGTGGCCGCTTCACATCCTTGACAAAGGTTCCACGTCCGGAATGCTTTTCAATCAACCCCTCTTCCTCAAGAGTATTCATCGCTTGTACCACAGTCATCCGGGCTACACCCAACTGTTCGGTCAACTTACGCAAAGTGGGTAGACGAGTTCCCGATACAAGACTACCTGACAGTATCTGATGGCGGAGCACTTCAGCAACTTCTGCGTGCAAGGGAACAGCCGTTCGTCGCATTGATTGAAGATCCATGTTGACAATCCTTCTGCTTCAAAGGTATAAAGGTGTATATCTTTATCCTAGCACAGGTTGAACATGAAAGTGAAACATAATCTGCAAGAATTGACAAATATTGCCACGCGATTGCGTCTACATGTAGTAGATATGGTGGCACCGTCAGGTCAGGGTTATGTACAACAAGGGCTTGGGGCGGCAGATATTTTTGCCACACTTTACTTTGCCGAAGCAACTATGGACCCGGCCGACCCAACTTGGCCGAATCGTGATCGAATTTTCCTGACTACTGCCCACAACACCGCGATATTCTACGCCACTCTCGCTGAGCGAGGCTTTTTTAATGTGGCTGATTTGGCAACCTATGTCACCGACGGCTCACCACTTGAGATAAACTCATCTGAGCGCTTGGGATCATTTGTGGAGGCCACCTGCGGTTCGCTGGGTCAAGGCCTGTCCGTGGCCGTAGGCTGTGCGTTGGCAGCCAAGCGCCAAGGCGGTACAAACCGCTTTTACGTGATCGTCGGAGATGGTGAGATGCAAGAAGGCCAAATTTGGGAAGCAGCGATGTTTGCCGGAGCCCAAGGGCTCGACAATCTCTGTATTATTGTTGATTATAATTTTGTTCAATCGGAAGGATCTATGGATCTTGTAATGTCGCTTGAACCGTTAATTAACAAGATGGAAAGCTTTGGCTTTGCTTGCCAAGAAGTTGATGGCAACGACATTGAGGCCCTACTTGCCGCCTATGATTTGGCACGAGAGACCAAAGGCAAACCCAGCTTTATCAAGGCCAACACGTTGATGGGCAAAGGAGTTGCCTCGCTTGAAGGGCTGATGTTCCACCAACTCCGGTTTCCACCAGAGGTTGCCGCAAGTGCACGCACTGAATTGGAGGCGTTGTTATGACCGAGACCTTGACCCAGCTCGAGGCAGCTGATTTCATCAATCGATCGTTCAAGCCATTACCACGAGCCTATGGGGATGCATTGGTCAAGGCAGCGAAGGCCAATCCACATATTGTAGCACTTTGTGCCGATTTGGTTCCCCCTACTGAAACCGACCTGTTCCGCGACGAATTGCCCGAACGGTTTTACAACGTAGGTATTGCTGAAGCGAATATGATCGGTATTGCTGGTGGCATGGCTCGGTCTGGCGAAATACCTTTCTGCCATTCCTTTTGTGCCTTTATCACCAAACGCGTACTTGATCAGATTACCATGCAAGCCGCCTATCCGAACTTACCAGTTAAAATTGTGGGCTTTCTGCCCGGTGTCGCCACAATGCTCGGAGTTTCGCATCAGGCTATCGAGGATATCGCCATCATGCGTGCTGTCCCTAATATGGCTATTTTTGAGCCTTCGGGACCTGAATATCATGCCGCCATGGTCAAGCTTGCACTTGATTGGAACGGCCCCGTCTATCTTCGCATGAAACGCCCCGAAACAACTCCACCAGAATTCGTACCCCAAAGCTTGCAGGTAGGTAAAGGTGTGATCAGGCGTGAGGGTACTGATTTGACCATCATTGCGGCAGGACTCTGTGTAAAGGAATCTTTGGCAACTGCAGATACACTTGCCAAAGTGGGTATTGAGGCAAGAGTTGTTGATATGGCCTCGATTAAGCCGATTGATCAGGCGTTGATAATTGAAAGTGCCACTAGGACCGGTGCAATTGTAACTGCCGAGAACCATAGCATCATTGGTGGACTTGGATCGGCTGTGGCAGAAGTTCTTGTTGAGGAAGGTATTGGTCTGCCGTTCAAACGTGTGGGGGTTAAGGATCAATTTTGTGAGGGTGGAACTACGCCTTATCTGATGAACAAGTTTGGTCTAGACGCACCTGCTATTGCGGTTGCAGCCCGTCAGGTGATACAGAAGAAGGGGTAACTCATGGACTTCAGTATGAATTCGATTCCGGCAAAATAGCCTATGAAACCGTCAATTCTGATAATCCATCCAAAAAAACCAGGCACTTACCCTATTCAGTTGGGCCGACGGCAGTGAATTTCTACATCACCAAACATAAACATACCGCCTAATTGCGTCATGAGATGAATTTCCAGGACACTATTAAAATTGCACGGATCAAGGCATTTCCACTCCGTGCATCGGGAACTAGTTCACCAAAAATGGCACTTGGGACCATGCCAACTCGTCCTGCTCTCCTGGTCAAGATTGAGGATAGTTCAGGCTGTTATGGGTGGGGCGAGATCTGGGCAAATTTCCCACCACGGGCCAACACACATAAAGCAAATATCATTGAGGATGTCATAGAGACTCATTTGCGAGGCTTTTACTTTTCTGAACCACACGAAGTCCAAGAGGCGTTACGCAGGACCTTATCCCTTTTCTTTCTCCATATAGGTCAATCGCAAGTATTCGAGCATATTCTGGCCGGAATTGATATGGCACTTTGGGATCTCGCCTTGCGCCATGAGGGCGTTTCATTTGCCCAGTTTATGGGACTACAGTCTACCAGGGCATGCTCTTATGCGTCCTCGATCAATGCCGAGGACCTTGGACGACTAATTCCCCTTCACGCCGAACTGGGACACACCTATTTTAAGCTCAAGATTGGTTTTGCCGAACATGGTAATACAAAAATCGTTGAAAACGCTGCCAAACTGATCCCTATCGGGTCTCGGGTCATGGTGGATAGCAATCAAACCTGGACCCTGGAACAGGCTAAGGTATCACTGCGGAATATTGAAGCTTATGAGCCATATTTTGCCGAAGAAGCACTACGTTCAGACTCACCCCATTCAGACTGGGAAGAACTGGTTGCAAGCACAAATATCCCACTCGCAGCGGGGGAAAATATCTATGGAATTGAAGATTTTCTTGCCATGACGCGAGCCGGCCTAAAAGTGCTCCAACCGGACGTAGCCAAATGGGGCGGTGTTTCTGGTGCACTTGAACTAGCAGAAACCACGCCTGAGGATGTATTAATCTGGCCACATTTCATGGGAACCGCCGTAGGACAGGTTGCTGCTCTTTCAGTCAGTGCTGCCATAGGCAAGAGTTCCTATTGCGAGGTAGATGTAAACGAAAACCTACTTCGCTCTGAACTCTGTGGGGATGTGATCAACATTGAAGATGGAAGGGTCGAGTTACCCTCGGTTCCAGGCCTTGTGCACCCGCCTTCCCTCGATAAGCTCACAGCTTTTGCAGATTGGATGTAATGGCATGAAACACGCCGCAGAATGGTTATCCGACTTTGCTAAAATCGTTGTTACTGGGGATGGAACACGCATCTCAGAGTTGTTTGATGAAGGTGGTTTTTGGCGTGATTATCTACCTTTCAGTTGGAGTCTACAAACCATTGAGGGGCGTAAAGCCATCGCGCAATTTGGCTCGAATCATGGGGCAACAACTGGTTTTGAGGGGGTGCACTTCGAAGGTAAACCATGTGACAATGAAGGTTTCTTTCGCTTTCAAACCAATGAAGGGCTGGGTAGAGGTTATGTATATGTCGAAGATGACCTTTGTACAACGCTATTTACAATGCTCAATGATTTACCGCATAAATGCGATAAAGCCACAAAAGAGACTTCACCATACGTGCTTGTCGTGGGGGGTGGTCAAGCAGGGCTGGCTTTGGGTGCACAACTGCAAGAACTCAGTGTACCCTACCTAATCATCGACAAATATCCATGTGTTGGGGACCAGTGGAGGTTGCGTTATGACAGTCTCGTGTTACATGATCCTGTCTGGTACAACCACATGCCTTTTAAGCCATTTCCCAAGGATTGGCCAGTCTTCACGTCCAAAGATTTGATGGGGGATTGGTTGGAGGAGTATGCTAAAGAGCTCGCGCTCAACATCTGGACCAATACTGAGTTAACTTGTGCTCGTTATGATGAAATGCGGGGTAATTGGCACGCCAAAATTTGCAAGAATGGCGGGACACAAATTCTGATGCCTACCCATTTGGTGGTTGCACTTGGACTCTCAGGCTTTCCAAAGGTACCAAAATTTGATGGGCAAGAAACTTTTGCCGGTTTTCAGATCCATTCCAGTGATTATAAAAGCGGGAAGGAATCTGTTGGCAAACCCGTTGTTATAGTTGGAGCCAACAACTCTGCTCATGATATAGCCTCTGATCTGGCATTGAATGGATCACATCCGATCATGATCCAACGTTCATCAACTTTGATTGTAAACCAGCAAGATTATTGCGAGCGGATTTTAGGATCGCTTTATTCGGTCAAAGCTTTAGCCAAGGGAATCACAGTTGATAGAGCAGATATCTTGCAGGCCTCAATCCCTCTTCGTTTGTTAGAACCTAAGCATCGGGCCATTTGGGATGGCATTCGTAAGGACCGTCAGAGCTTTTATCAACACTTAACAGATGCCGGTTTTGCAGTGGATTTTGCCGAAGACGGAACTGGTCTCGGTATGAAATATCGTCGTACTGCGTCTGGTTACTACATTGATGTAGGTGGTTCAGAGATGGTAATGGATGGGAGCATCCAAATCCGTTCGGGGCAAGGTATCAACCATCTTTCGAGACACGCTGTTCATTTGACAAGTGGCGAAGAAATCACGACTGATACAGTAATCTATGCCACTGGCTATGGTAACATGACCGACTGGGTTGGTGCATTGATCGATCCAGAAACTGCCAAGCGTATTGGTCCCTGCTGGGGCTACGGATCTGGAACCAAAGGGGATCCAGGTCCCTGGATCGGTGAACAACGCAATATGTGGGTCGAAACCGCTCAATCCGGTTTGTGGATGACTGGTGGTAATCTTTACCAAGCAAGATTTTTTTCACGCTTGCTAGCCTTGCAACTGGCTAAGCGATGGATATTGTCAGACTGAGATGATATTTCGTAGAGTCAAGGGAAGGTGCGCCTTGCTTTAGGTTTGGAGAGTAGCCGTTTTCAAATTAAAATTGTTGGAATTCAGTAGGACATCATGTAGCGAGCGATAATGATGGGTGGTTGTTCCTTGCTAGGTACGTCCAGATCTTTACTCTAAAGCAGATACCGACAAATAGTGCAAGATTACCCATTAAGTCAGTATATCCTCAAGGACTTCATGAACTAGTCCCAAATCCACCTTGCTTGTCACAAAGGATTGTCCAATCCCCTTTACCAAAACAAACTTTAGAACTCCTCCTTGCGATTTTTTATCCTGGTGCATAATTTCAATTAAATCATCTACCGAGGGAAGTTCACTCTTGATAGCATCCAAAGATAGCAGCATATCCATTTCTTTCATGTGATCAGTTACTCTTGTGACATCTTCACTAGTGCAGTACCCTGCCCTCTTGGAAAGTTCAAAAGCTAACCTACAGCCGATCGCAACGGCTTCTCCATGCAATAGTTTAGTACTGTACCCCGTGGCAGTTTCCAAGGCATGACCAAAAGTATGGCCCAAATTCAAAAGAGCCCTTTTCTCTTTCTCTTTTTCATCTTGCGAGGCTATTTGAGCTTTGATTTCACAGGATCTTCCTACGATCTTGCGCATGATATCGGGATTCAATTTCTTGATTGATTGCGACTGGTGTACTAACCACTCAAAAAATTCCTTGTCTGCCAACAGCCCATATTTCAGGACTTCCCCATAGCCAGCCCTAAAATCCCTTGGTGATAGTGTTTCCAAAACAGAAAGATCAGACATTACCAAGATAGGTTGGTAGAAAGCCCCAACCAAATTTTTTCCCTGGCGTGAATTTATACTTGTCTTCCCTCCTACAGAACTGTCAACCTGTGCAAGCAAGGTAGTTGGGATTTGAATATAAGGGACACCTCTTCGTAAAATTGACGCAGCAAAGCCAGTTAGATCTCCAATGACTCCACCACCAAAGGCAATTACAGGGTCATTTCGCTCAATTTTTTCTTCAATGAGTTTTTCAACAAGGAATTCGAGGTGGTGCCAGGATTTTGTTCCCTCTCCCTGGTCCAGTACAATAACTCCACAGTCAACTTTTTGTAGTTCAAGACTATCCCTTAGTCGATGAAAATGACTGTCATATAATTTTTGATCAGTAACTATCACAGTCTTGGAACGAGGCAATAGGGGGGCAATTAATTCACCTGCCCTATCCAGTAGATTATACCCAATCACAATGTTGTATGATCTTTCACCAAGATCAACTGCAACCGTATGGCAATCAGTTTCTTTCGATTTTCTTTTATTGTTCATTTCGTAATTGATGTTCAGAAATCTGATCCTTCATCATCAAAACAAGGTTATTAATTGAAAGCTCAGCGTCAGTCCTAAATCTTAGCTGTGCTCGGGCATAATCTTTCTCTCGAATTTCAAGTAATTCCCGTAATTTTAACAAAGAATTGGCCTGCTTCAATAATGGTCTCTTGTCATTTCCCTTGACTCTTTGCCAGAGGATTTCAGCACTGGCTTCTAGCCAAACCGAGATACCAATTGTATCAATTATTTCTTGGTTTCTCCGAAAAGTATAAGCTCCCCCACCCACAGCTATAACACTATTCTTTTGCTCCAGAGAGGACTTAATCGTTTGAAATTCAAGATCCCGAAAATAATTTTCTCCTTGTATGGAAAAAATCTCAGCAATTGAACTTGATTGAGTTTTCTCAATTACTGCATCTGTATCAACAAATGAAACATTAAAGGCCCGTGCCAAACGTGCCCCAAGAAAGGATTTTCCTGTTCCCATCATTCCAATCAATACAACTGGCTTGCTTAACCCTTGTGATTCCAAGTATAAAACTCCAAATAAAAACTTGAGAATTTAATATCCCTGACCGAGTTCTAATTTTAATGTGACACATCCGGTCATAAATAATGGAAGCAGAGAATCAAATTATTAAGACAAGTCCTTTTGCAATCAGATTTGGTGACTTAAACAGTAATAAATTGAACCCCAAATTTCCAACTGAATTTAGTCCATGATATAGTTAATTCCTAGAATTCGATGTAGTTTCCTTATTTACCCTTTTTAGTCCTTAAGGATTGGAAAAATTGTTTAGACGGCTGATTTTAATATTATTACTTATTTTACTTCTACTTTTGGGAGGATTAATTGGGTATTCTTACCTAGGCAATATAAACCCGCCAGAGGGAAGCCTAGTTGTACCCATCGAAGTAAATGTTGACTAAATACCGTTTTTCCTTTCTGATTCCCTTTTTTTTCCTAGCTGAAACTAATCTTGTCGCTCAGGAAGAAGATCTTATCTCCCCAAATAGGGGGAATTTAAGCCTGGAAACCCCTATTGACCAGGAAATCCTATTTGAGATCAAATCAGAACCACTTTTAGATATTAATATTGATGCTGTTGGGCTCATACCAAGTGGTGTTTCAGGGTTTCCAATTGATCTCTGGGCTGGCTCACAAATAGAGACAATTCGCAGTAAAATAGCCAACATCGAAACCAACTTGGTTCCCGCAGCCTTGAAATTATTTTATTTCATATTGCTGGCAGAAGCCAAACCTCCCTGGAATTCGAAAGGTGAAGGTAAATTGTTTTTGACGAGGGTTGATAAACTAATCGAGTTTGGTGCACTTGAACAGGCCAATGAATTGATGGATAGGTCAGGTGGTAAGGGTAAGGAATTAGATGCACGTAGGTTTGATATCGCCTTATTGACCAACACTGAACATATCCCTTGCTCAGGTATCAGAACCAAGACTATAGACGCACCTTCGTATACACACCAAATCTATTGCTATGTCAGGTTAGGAGAATGGAAAAACGCTGAATTGGTATTTGAAGCCGCTAAAACCATCGGGGACTTTACTTCTCAGGAAGAACAAATTGTTACTATTTTCCTATTCCCTGAACTGGCTCTTAGTATAGCGAATCAGGAATTTGTCCAACTTACCCCCCTACTCTTCAGAATGCTGAAGGATAGTGGCTTTTATAATTACCATCAGGATATCAAACCTTCACTGGCTTTTCACCTAAAGGACTCCAGCCCGGAATGGAAAACAAGAATAGAATCCCTCGAAAAACTGGTTCGCTCGAATTCCCTTCCCTTTGAAACATTATTGGTTGGATATACGGATTCAAAACCACCCTCAACAGATGGTGTTTGGGAAAGAGTTAGGGTTGTTCAAGCCTTGGAGGATGCAATATCCGCACAAAATACCATTGAGATCAAGGAATTATTCTTGCTTGGTTATTCATTGATGGAGTCTAAAGGATTGAGTGTCAATTTTACCGAATACTACCTTCCCAGAATATTGCCGCATATTGTTGAATTTGGACGAATTTCACCCAATCACTATTTCTCGGCAATCTTGTACTCATTTCCTTTGGAGGAAATGGAGTTAATGTCTCCCTCCAACCGAGAAGAGAACTTTATATATTCGCTGCGAACCGGAAACCTTGAAAACGCCACACCCTCCACTCCTTTACAGCAAGGGATCATTTCAGGTTTGACTGAACTTACCCCTGAGGATGAATTAAGCAAAATGGCTAAACAAGGTAAATTTGGTGAAGTTGTGCTGGATATTTTAACCATACTGCAGGATGTAAAACAAACCAGCCCAAATGAAATCAGGCGGGCACTTGCAGGATTAACCTCTCTTGGTCTCCAGCAAATGGCTAGAGAAATTGCTATTCAGATTTTGGTTATTGAAAATGAAAAATACACTCGGTGATGAACTCATTATTAACTTTATCGAAATGCTGAGAGCAGAGCGATCTATTTCAATAAACACCTCCATGGCCTATTCAAGGGATCTAGGGGCTTTTTCGAAATATCTGACTAAAGCAAAAAAGGAATTTGAAACCGTCGATACCGACGATATCGTCAATTATTTAAATGGGCTTGCAAGAAAGAAATTTTCCAATGCTACCCAAGCACGAAAATTGTCTGCCATAAAGCAATTCTTTATCTTTTTACATGATGAGGGGATTAGACCGGATATTCCGGGGCAAAAATTGAAGAATCCCAAAAGGCCTCCATTACTTCCCAAAAACCTAACTGAACAAGAGGTTACTAAGATATTGGAAGTCTCAAAATCGCATGGTCGGAATGATTATGACAAAGCCAGAAACCTTTGCATAGTGGAACTATTGTATGCGTCAGGAATGAGAGTTTCAGAATTGATAGGACTACCATTAACTATTATAAGGGGTAATCCTGACTTTCTTATGATACAGGGCAAGGGGTCCAAGGAGAGAATCGTTCCTCTTTCGCAGCAAGCAAAGAATGCCCTGAATAAGTGGCTTAAAGAAAGAAACCACAAGGAAAATCAAAAACAAAAGAAGAAACTTCAAAAATCTTCATTTCTTTTTCCCTCTCCTAAGGGTAATGCTCACCTATCCAGAGTGAGTGTGTTTAACCTTATGAAGGATTTGGCTCGTTCAGCTGGAGTTCCACCTGAAAAGGTTTCGCCACATACTTTAAGGCATACTTTTGCCACACATCTTTTAACCCATGGTGCAGATTTAAAAGTAATCCAGGAGTTACTGGGCCATGAAGGGATTGGTACTACTGAAATTTATACCCATGTTGTGGATGAAAACCTAAGGAATACCGTGCTTACCAAACACCCTCTTTCCAAAGATTCAAAAACTCCTGATAGGCCACAAAGCCACAACTAAACCGATTCTTTTTTATAGATATTTTTTTTCATATCCCAGAAACCTTTTTATTGACACAGGTCTAGATGCTTTCCCATACCACTATTGATCTCCAGGCATTTATTTGGCTTAATGTGGGAGCAATAATTGTTCTCATTATTCTTTCCGGTTTGTTTTCAGGATCAGAAACAGCACTGACATCAGCTTCCAGGGGGAAGTTAAAAACCCAGGCTGAAAAGGGTAACAAAGGAGCTCAAAAGGCTTTGGATATTACTGATGATAGAGAAACTTTGATCAGCAGTGTGTTGGTAGGAAACAACCTGGTCAATATTTTAGCAACTGCCTTGGCAACTAATTTGTTTACTTTACTATTTGATGATTCAGGGGTTTTGATAACTACCATTGTAATGACAACAGTGATCCTGATTTTTGCTGAAGTTCTTCCAAAAACCTATTCCATCGCTCGACCTGAGGAAGCCTCTCAAAAGGCATCCCGATTTATGTCACCCTTTATTTTCATTTTTACGCCAATTGTGGTGGTCATCAAATCTTTTGTTACTTTTTTCCTTCGAATTCTTGGTCTTCTACAACTCAAACCAGAAAGTCTTGAAGATGTGCAGGATGAGATAATTGGTCGGATTGAACTTGAGATACCGACAGGTATGTTCGATAAAGAAGATCAAAGAAGGGTTCTTGGAGCAATGGATCTCTCTAACCTTACTGCTGAGGATGTGATGAGACATCGGTCCGAGGTCGAAATGTTAAATGCCAATGACCCAATTGAAAAAATACTGGCCCATTGCATGACAACTCCTCATTCACGTTTACCAGTTTATAAGGATGAAACAGAGAACATAATCAAAATTGCTCATGTAAAGGACCTTTATCGTAATTACTGGGGACAAAATGAAAATATTGACTCAGTTTTATCACCAGGAAAGTTTTGGTATTCAAACCTGAAAGAGCCGTATTTTGTAATAGAAACCACTCCCTTGGGTGTATTAATGAGGGAGTTTTTGGAAAAAAGGACCCATTTCGCCTTGGTCGTTGATGAATATGGCGCCCTCCAAGGACTTGTTACTCTGGAAGATATAATTGAAGAAATTGTTGGTGAAATCGAAGATGAATATGATCAGGAACAATCAGAACCTATAAGGGAAGAAGGTCAAGGTGTGTTCCTGGTTGACGGTTCGTTGCCAGTTAGAGAACTTAATAAGATGTTGAATTTGGATCTTCCGGATGACTTGGCCGTTACCCTCGCTGGCTTAGTCATAAATGAAATAAAGTATATTCCTGTCAAAGGTGAGGATTTCTCTTTGTTTGGTTACAAGATTGAGATTGTAGAACGAATTAGAAACAGAATTACCCAAATTCGTATTCAAAGGTTAGCTGATACCACCGATCAGTAATCAAGCAAACATGAAACCAAGCATTCCAGGAATTGGCAGTAAATCTTATTTTATGATATTGGAATTGATTTAATTATAAACTAAGTGAAATCATGCAGAGGGCATCAGCCCATAAATCAAAATTGTTAAAGAACTACAAATCTCCAGGAAAGAAATATGAAACTTTTGAAAAGCACTTTATTGTTTGTACTTTTTACCGTCTTTCTAAAGAGTATGTTGTTAGTACCCGCTTATTCCCAATCTGGGAGCGAAGATAATACTGAAGTTGAGCAAAGTGAGGATCAGGCAACACAAAATAGTGATGATTTTTCTACAGGGGCTGTAGTCCCGGAATTTTTGGAAATTGGCGATTGGGTAGTAAACTGTACAACTGACCGAGAAAGCAAAGTTACTCAATGTGCAATGATTCAGCCAATTTTTGATAACACTGGTGCAACACAATCGGCTATTATTGAAATCTTTGCGGCTGCTGATGACAATCCCTTGATTAGTGCCAACGCTATTCTTGTAACCCCCTTGGGAACAAATCTTGAACAGGGTATTTTCCTTCAAGTCGACGATATTCTTCCCCAAAGGAATTACCGAATAAACTATTGTTTGCAGAATGGTTGTGTAGCTAGGATGGCCTTTTTTGGCTCAGAAGTAGAAGAAATGAGAAATGGCCAGGAAATGGTTCTGACCTTGTTCGCATATAATTCTGACCAACCTCTGGGGTACAGTATTTCGCTTGATGGTTTTACAAGATCCTTTGAAATTCTTCAGAATCCCGATTTGATCAGGGAATAAGAATACCGAGCAAAGGATATTTCTCTGAAGACAGAAATCAATCAATAGATTTCAATACTAACACAGCATTCAAGCCACCAAAGGCAAAAGCATTGGAAACAGTAGCCGAAACCTTAGCATCGCGTGCTGTGTTGGGAACGACATCAAGGTCGCATTCTGGATCAAATTCCTCGTAACTTATTGTTGGAGCAATTACTCCTTCTTGCAGTGCCATTGTACAGGCCAATAATTCAACTGCTCCCGTACTACCAATGAGATGTCCATGCATCGATTTGGTTGAGGATATCATTAATTTATCTGCGTAATCATCGAAAACGCTTCTGATAACGGCCGTTTCAACACGATCATTAATGGTGGTTCCTGTGCCATGAGAATTTATGTACTGAATTTCTTCTGGTTGGACCTGGGCATCGTCCAAAGCTCCTCTTATTGCCCTCGCTGGCCCTTCCAAAGAAGGAGCAACAATATCCTTGGCATCAGAAGTCATGGAGAATCCAACTATCTCAGCAATAATATTTGCCCCTCGGTTTTTTGCATGGTCTAAATCTTCCAGGACAAAAAGGGCAGCTCCCTCACCCAGAACCATACCTTTCCGGTTTTTTGAAAATGGGCGACATTTTTCTGGAGACATAACCCTTAAGGATTCCCATACCTTCATACCACCAAAACAAATCATGCACTCACTGCCACCAGCCACCATGCATTGGCTTATTCCACTCCTTATCATTTGATAAGCTATACCGATTGCATGGTTTGAGGATGCACAAGCTGTAGCAACTGAAAAGGTGGGACCTTGCAGATTATGAACCATCGAAACATTACTTGCGGCGGCATTGTTCATCAAACGTGGGACAACAAATGGGTGTACGCGGTTCTTTTTTTCTTCGTATACACTACGATAGCTATTATCCTGGGTTGTTAATCCACCACCAGCTGTTCCTAGAACAACCCCTGATTTTTCTGAAAGTTCTCCTTCAAAAATAATGCCAGAATCATTCAGGGCTTCCTTGGCAGCCAACAAGGCTAGCTGGGTGTAACGGTCATACAGGGAAATTTCCTGCCTGGTAAAATGTTCCTCAGGATTGAACCCCTTTATTTGGCCACCGATCTTTACGGAAAGCCTTTCAATGTCCTGCATTTCAAGTTGCGAAATGCCACATATCCCATTCTTGAAGGCTTCATAAGTCTCTGAAACCGATTTTCCTAAGGGATTGATGGTTCCTTGGCCGGTGATGGCTACACGAGGCATAAAGGGTTAACTATTTTTTCCTAAAACCAGCTTTTCTATCTCGCGGATAATTGATCCGACACTGGAAAGATCAAGATCGTTATTATCAGAATTGCTCGAGTTGAAGGGAATCTGAATACCGAAATTCTCCTCCAAGGCAAAAATAGATTCAACGATACCCAGGGAGTCTAGACCCAAATCTTCCAAACTCGCCTCTGGGGTAATATCAGATACATCTAGTATTGCCTGTTCGGCAATTATTTCAACAACCTGTGAATAAATCGAATTTTCCATTAATTTTCCTGATAAAACTCATTCACCCATTTATGTCAAATCCGAGAGTTTTTTCTCCATCGCAGATACTTTTTCTAAAAGTTTAGGCAACCTTCGAATGGCTTTATATGTGGCAATGTTTTTCTTCATTTCAACAGCAGGTGATCCCATTACAATTGTACCATCTGGAACATTAGAAAAAATTTTTGTTGCACCACCGGCAATAACATCATTACCCACCTTTATGTGATCCTTTACCCCGGTCTGCCCAGCGAGCACAACCCTGTCGCCGATTTTGGCGGACCCAGCAATACCAACTTGGCCGCAAAGTAGGCAATCTTCTCCAATTCTGACATTGTGGGCTATATGAACAAGATTGTCTATTTTTGTTCTATTGCCGATAACTGTGGAATCTATTGTTCCGCTATCAATGGCTGTGCAGGCCCCAATTTCAACATCATCACCAATGATTATGTTCCCAAGGGAGTATACTTTGGTATTTCTCGACTGAATTTTATCAACTTTCGAGCCCAAAGTTTGCTTGACTTGTTCTACCGCACCTTCAGCAGCTGTTTCATAAGAAAAGCCATCACAACCGATTGCAGTATTGTAATGACAAATAAAATATTCACCGATAATTATCCGTTGCCCAATCCTGACTCCTGATAAGACAACACCACCGTTTCCGATTTTCGACCCCTCCTCAATTGAAACATGCGAGCCAATTATGCAGTCATTACCAATAATTACATCTGGTCCAATATAAGTGAAAGGACCAATTGTTGTCCCCTCCCCAATGATGGCCTTTTCTGAAATGAACGAATGGCTTCGCATATCTCTGGAAAAAGAGGCTGGTTTCTTGAAATAACTTGTCAGTTTGGAAAGCCCGAGGCGAGGATTCATCAAGATAATTGCTGCCTTTAAACCCAGGCTTTCCCAATCATTTCCATGTCCCAGGACAGCTGCATGTGCCTTCCCGAAAGCAAGGTCTGGACGAAAACGGTCAGACATGGCTAGTGCCAATTCATTTTCACTTGCTGTCTTTGGACTTGCCACGCCCGTTACTGTTAAACTGATGTTCCCCCGGGCCTCGGCACCGATAGCGCTGGCAATTTCACCAACAGTAAATTTGCTTTGAGATAAATCCATTCTTTACAGATTAACCGAAATCAAAAATTCAATTCCGTATAATAATTTTGCAAATCGTACAAATCTAAAATTGGATTTCGTGTTAAAGTTTGATACACAAGTTTGTCTCGACCATAGATATCCTTGCGATAATTAACCCTGCCATCTGGGGTAACCCAAACAGTCCTGTAGGTAATATGAACAGGAATATTTGATGAAAGCCACACATGCTGTTCTCCCCGGCGGTCTTTTGATATTGCAACAATTTCATCATAATCCAACCCTTCCAATGACAATAGGAACCTGGCAAAATCATGAGCTTTCTTCAACCTGATACAACCATGGCTATATGCCCTGTATTCACGGCTAAAAAGGTTTCTAATTGGCGAATCATGTAAATATATATTGTGAGTATTTGGAAACATGAATTTAACGCCACCAAGCGGGTTGGAAGGTCCGGGTAATTGCCTGGCAGTAAAGTTCAGGCTTTTCTTGGTAAACGACTGGGACAGATTAATATTACTTCTATCGATTCGATTACCCTGCTTGTCGGTAAAAATTATCGCTGCTTCTGATTCCAGACTTTGTCTTAGACTGGGAATGATTTCTGCCAGAATAATAGACGCTGGGACATGCCAGATGGGGTTAACCACAAGGTACTCCATCTCATCAGAGAATTCAGGCGTTTGAAGATTTTCTTCATTTTTACCGACCACAACATTTGTTTCAAATTTGATTTGATCCTGGTCGACAAATCGGGCTTTAAATTCAGGTATATTCACGAGTACATGCCAAGGACCCAAGGACCTGTTCATCCAACGATTTCTCTCGAGTGCCACGATTACTGCTTCGAGTTTCGTTTCAGGGGATACATTAATTGCTTCGATAGTATTAAAATTTGCGACTCCAGTTGGAGTTAAACCATGGTCCAGTTGGAATAGTTGAACTGCTTTCTTCAAAGCTAGACTATATTCGGCAGAGGAATTCCTTGGTAAATACCCCATTCTGATCAACCTGTTCCGGAGTTTGATTACCTCAGATCCTATCTGGCCCGGAAGCAGTTCTGAGGCAAGAATAGATTCGCCCCAACCCTCACCAGAAATTTCATTTCGTAATTTATGAAGAGTTTTTCTTAGGACAGCATACTCTTCATTTTGCGGTGCTAGTTGTAGTAAGTAGGTTTCTGGATCGTTTTCGGTGATTCCTTTAAGCAAATAATAAGGGGGTAAGGGCGCAAGAGTTTTGATATCAATTAAGTCTGAAACCTCACTGGGTTTGAGGTAACCTGAGTTTATAACCTTCGCATAACGAAGGAATATCCTGGTAATCTGGATTTCATTTTCAGCCACCTGCTGAAAGCTATTAGCATCGTAAAACCCTTCCCAGTCGAATTGATATTCAAAAATATCCTTGGTTAATCCATGTGATTCCAAATTGCCAATCGTATTAACCAAAGCCCTTAACCGATTCTGATTTTCTGCGTTTTCTCCTACCCAGATTGGCTCAAAATTCCTTTCAACATAAAATCTTGCCGTTGAAGAATTTCCCTCTATTTCAGTTAGGAAAGCCAGTTCCAGAGGTGTGGGTAGAGTAAAATCCACCCCACCCTTTGACGGAATTGTCGTTGCCATAACAACAAATCCGCTTTGGATAACTCCAAAGAGGATGATTCTGAGTAATTTCAAATAATTGCTTACCATTCGATGCCCCAATGCATTTTAGGCTTACTTATACCCAATTTTTTGTTTCTAAACAAGATAAACACATTATTGAAAACGGTTTTCAATTATTTTTTAAGAAATTACTTGCAGTGGGCATGATATTTGTTTACCCTATATGCAAGCAAAGGGAGTTGGCAAGGGTTAAGATAATAAACCCCTAATTCATCTTGAATAAGAATAATCCAACTACAAACAGACTTGAAGTACATTTTTCTTCAATATCAATAACTAAATTCAGTACCGTTCTTGGCGAAATGGTAACCTGATTAGGGAGGTATCGGTATAATAGCAATGGAAGGCGATTTTACCCGACGTGCATTTATAGTAGGTAGTGGCACCGCAGCCCTATTTTGTGCTACAGCCGCCCCTGTTTACTCAAATTCTCCCGGTTTTCTCAAAGGCGCAGGGATTTATCGACAAATCCACATGTTTAATGGCCAAACTAATGAAAATATAAAAATTATATATTGGATAGAAGGGAAATATATCCCTGATGCGTTGGTTGAATTGAACAAATTCATGCGTGATTGGCGGGAGAATAAGTATACCGAGATGGATAAAAGAAATATCAATATTCTATCAGCTGTACATAAAATTATTGATACCAACGAGCCGATCCAGCTTCTTAGTGGCTATCGGACTACAAAGACTAATGAGATGTTAAGAAAGAGGTCTCCTTGGTCGGTTTCCAAGAATTCCTTTCATACCCAGGGTATGGCTGCCGATATTAGAGTCCGAGGTGTGTCTATTAATAGCCTTGCCAGGGCTGGAGAGATTTGCCGGTCTGGTGGTGTAGGGAAATACTCAGGATCCAGATTTGTTCATTTTGATTGTGCAAAAATCAGAAGCTGGGGAACATAACCTCCATTCTCAGATCGTTTAACCCCAACCCAAAAATCCTTCAACATCTCTATGAAAGGATGCCTTTAACAGCGTTTTATCATAGCGGATAAGCAGTAACATTTGTTCCAATCTCTGGCGACTAAATTGGATATGGCAACATTCAGTTGCTACAAATTTTATGGACGTATTGTGCCATCACCTTCAACCAGGTACTTAAAACTTACCAATTGTTCTGTACCTACTGGTCCCCGGGCATGAATTTTTCCTGTCGCAATACCTATTTCTGCCCCCATTCCAAACTCGCCACCATCGGCAAACTGGGTTGAAGCATTTTTCATCAGAATGGCAGAATCCAGATTATTAAAGAACACCTCAGCAGTTGAATTGTTTTCAGTAATTATTGCTTCCGTGTGCCCTGAACCATATCGTTTGATATGTTCGATGGCTTCATTCACACCGGATACAGTTTTAACAGCAATTATACTATCAAGAAACTCCTGCCCATAATCCTGGTCATCTGCCAGTACGGTTCCAGCAATTTTTGAATACTTCTCATCTGTTCTTACCTCTACTCCTTTTGCCAAAAGATCCTTCAGAAGGATTTCTCCAGTCGCAAAAGGAATATTACGATCAATCAAAAGGCATTCGGCAGCTCCACAAATTCCTGTCCGTCTGGTCTTGGAATTAACCACCACTCTTCGAGCCTTTTCAAGGTCTGCTTCCTTATCAACATAAACATGGCATATTCCTTCAAGGTGCGCAAAAACAGGCACTCTGGCCTCTTGCTGGACTCTGCCCACGAGGTTTCGTCCTCCTCTTGGTACAATCACATCAATAAATTCTGTAAGTTTTAACATTTCACCAACAGCTGACCGGTCTGTTGTTGGAACTAACTGCGTACTAGCCGTCGGAAAACCCTCTTGTGAAATCCCTTCTATAAAGCATCTGTGGAGTTCCTTTGAGGTATAAAAACTGTCTGAACCACCCCGCAGGATAGAAGCATTACCTGATTTCAAGCATAAAGCTGATGCATCAATAGTTACATTTGGTCGAGATTCAAAAATTACCCCAATCACCCCCAGAGGTGTAGATACCCTTTTGATTCTCAAACCAGAAGGTCGATCCCAGGATGCCAGTATTTTACCTACAGGGTCAGATTGTTGTGATATGCTTGTAAGCGATTCCTCTAGCCCATCAAGCCTTTCGTGATTTAATTCCAAGCGATCAAGCATGGCTGGGGAAAGATTTTTCTCCTGACCAAGTTTTAGATCTTCCTGGTTGGCTTTCAGAATTGAACTTCGATTATTGTTGATAACTTTTCGGGCACTTTCCAAGGCCCTGTTCTTTGTATCGTTTGAAGCAACCGCAAGAAAACTTGCGGCTTCCTTAGCCTTTTGTCCCAAATCTCTAACAAGGTTTATCGTATCCATCAAACCCATCCATTTTCATTCAGTAATGTAAATCACCATGACAAATCATCTCTGTGGATTAAAGCAGCCCTTCCAGGGAATCCCAGAATTTTCTCTATCTCACTTGATTTATGTCCCATTATCAATTCGCTCTCTGATTTAGTGTATCTAATCAGCCCTGCCCCAAGTCGTCTGCCTTTGCTGGAAATTATCTCCACGGCATCACCTCGGCCAAATTCTCCAACAACCTTATGAACTCCAGCTGGAAGTAGGGATTTTCCATTTTGCAAAGCCTGAACTGCTCCATCATCAATATAAACACTTCCTTTTGGCTTCATAGAGGCTATCCAGTGTTTCCGTGCAACTTGTGGACCATGTTCTGGTCTAAACCAGGTACAGTTTCCTCCACTTAATAGGTTTCTAACGGGATTCTGTTGTTTGCCTTCGGAAATCACCATGGCGCATCCAGCTTTCATGGCTGTTCTGGCGGCTAGTAACTTGGTTTTCATACCACCGCTGGATATGTTGGTTCCAGATGAACCTGCCATTGCAAAGATTTTAGAATCAACTGATGAAACTGTTTCTAGTCGGACAGCCTCGGGATACTTTCTGGGGTCTTTATCATAAAGTCCATCAACATCCGAAAAAAGAACTAAAATATCTGCACCGACCATTACTGAGACCTGAGCAGCAAGACGGTCATTATCTCCATACCTTATCTCATCGGTGGCAATAGTATCATTTTCATTGATAATAGGAATAACACCCATTGCAAGCAAAGTAGACATAGTTGCTCTGGCATTCAAAAACCTTTTGCGGTTATCATTATCATCCAGTGTAAGAAGTATCTGAGCTGTTTTATGACCAAATGGCTGTAATATTTCCTCATACATTCTAGCCAACTTGATTTGTCCGCAGGCTGCAGAGGCCTGTGTTTGCTCCAAGGATAATTTCCCTACTGGAAACGCCAATATCCTCCTGCCAAGTGCTATTGACCCGGAGGAAACAATTACGACTTGCTTTCCCTGCTGTTTAAGGTGGTCAATATCTTCGGCAAGCGTTCGCAACCACACAGCATTTAATTGACTGGTTTCACTGTCAATCAGGAGCGATGAACCAATTTTAATAATTATTTTGGAAGCTTGCTGAAATGACTTCACGGTGTCCATAAGGAACTCGTTTCTTCCTGTAACTCTATTTTATTTTGACGTTCATCAAGCATGGTTTTTGCCAAGTCATCCAAGCATTGGCCTAGCCCTATATTCTTCAGTGCCGAAACTAAGCACAATTTATAGGGGCTTACTACATCTAGCATATCTTCAAACGTTTTTTCCTTTTCATCGTCAATAAGATCAACTTTACTTAAAGCAATGATTCTAGGTTTATCGGCTAGACCATTGCCATACCTTTTCAACTCATTGTCGATTATCTGGAAATCTCTTTTGGGGTCTGGGCTTGTAACATCAATAAGTTGCAATAATATTGAACTCCTTTCAACATGTCCTAAAAACCTGTCACCCAATCCCTTGCCGTCACTCGAACCCTCTATGATACCTGGGATATCCGCAATGGTGAAATCGATATCATCCCTTTTTATCAATCCCAATTTTGGATACAGAGTAGTAAATGGATAGTCACCACTTTTTGGTTTGGCATTTGATACAGCCGCTAAAAATGTAGATTTGCCTGAATTGGGCAAGCCGACCAGACCTACATCTGCAAAGATTTTTAACCGCAAATAAATTGTAAGTTCTATGCCTTCCTTACCGGGATTGGAAAAACGGGGAGCTTGATTGGTTGATGATTTGAAATGTGAATTGCCAAAACCCCCACTTCCACCCTGCAGTAATGTAACTTCCTGATTCTTGTTTACCAAATCAAAGAGTAATACGGTCTTGCTTTCATCAAGTATTTCTGTGCCGATTGGTACCTCAAGGATTACATCTCCGCCATTCGAGCCATGTCTTTGTCGGCCGCTCCCTGACTTCCCGTTCCCCGCAAAGAATTTTTTTCTGTGAGCAAAATCAATTAGAGTGTTGAGGCTTTCCTGGGTTCGGATGATTACATCTCCCCCCTTGCCTCCATTTCCTCCATCCGGTCCACCGAATTCAACGAATTTTTCTTTTCGAAAACTAACTGCGCCATTGCCACCCGACCCCGAACGGA
Source organism: Paracoccaceae bacterium (assembly GCA_963668325.1). Classification (GTDB taxonomy): domain Bacteria; phylum Pseudomonadota; class Alphaproteobacteria; order Rhodobacterales; family Rhodobacteraceae; genus MPNP01. The sequence goes on along the minus strand of OY764222.1, from coordinate 2,239,591 downwards.
CTTGAATTTTTGCTAAATCTAGGAATTGCATTGCAAGTAAAACTATTAAGTTCTTATAAAATACAAAATCAGGCTACATGGTTGTAGCCTATAACCCAAGAAAATAGGTTGTATTGACGTTGGGGTTGGGGCGAGTGTTTTTGAAATAACCGGGAGGATTGCTAAGGAAGTAAGCCTAACCTTGCGATACGGACACAAAACTACGTCCTTTATATCCCTTCGAGAAAGTTACATGACCCTCTGCAGTAGCAAAAATGGTATGGTCCTTGCCGGTACCAGTACCCTCACCTGCCCAGAATTTATTACCCCTCTGGCGAATCAGTATATTGCCAGGAATTACCTTCTCGCCACCAAACTTTTTTACACCCAGCCGTCTGCCGGCCGAATCTCGACCGTTTCGTGAAGAACCCCCAGCTTTCTTATGTGCCATGATTAATACCTTTAATATTTGTCATTGGATGATAACGAAAATTACTCAAAATAGGAATTTGGCAAACCAGGTATTTCAATACGTTTGGTCATGAATACTGTTGATTTTTGCCGATACCCTCTGGTTGTCTTGGATGAACTTTTTCTACGCCTTTTCTTGAAGCTGATCAGTTTTGTGGTCTTGAGCCCCTTGGATTCAAGCACGATCTTGGCTTTTGCAATATAAGGATCTCCCAAAACTGACTTTGCGCCACTGCCCATCAACACTGTGTCGACGGTAAGCTCGGACCCGATTTCAGGTACTTCCAAATCCAGAATACTACATCTTTCCCCGACCTTAACTGGGAACTGCTTGCCATTATAGGCAAAAACAGCCGAAATTTCCGGATTGATTATCTTTTTCAAATCCGGCTGTTGCTCTTCAGAGGAATTATCAGTTGTTTCTTCCTCAGAAGCCGCTTTTGTTTCCTCATCTTCCAGGGTTTCTGAATTATCCATCGAAATCCTCAATAAATCCGGGGTATAAGTAGTATTTTGCAAGTTCTCCAAGTTAAAACAAGTTCTTCACCCTGCTATGGGAACTCGCTGTTGAATATTGAACTTATCTAGGAAATTTCAACACTTTAGCTAAAAAACTGTTCCTCAATCCACGATTTAGAAGAAATGAATTACCAGGTTCTTTCAAATCTGTTTCTAAGGAAGACTGCCAAAGCATTCATGGTCAGTAAAAAGGTAAGCAAAACCAAAATAGCTGCGGATGCCCTGCTAACAAAACCTCTTTCAGGGCTGTCAGCCCAAATGAATATTTGAGTTGGTAGTGCTGTTGAACTAGCAAGCGGCGAATCAGGAGCTGAAGTGATAAAGGCATTCATTCCTATCAGGAGCAAAGGTGCTGTTTCCCCCAATGCCTGGGCCAGACCAATAATCGTACCTGTCAAGATACCGGGCATGGCTAGGGGAAGGACATGGCCAAATACAACTTGCTGTCTGGAAGCCCCTACCCCCAGAGCAGCTTCTCTAATACTCGGTGGAACTGCTTTTAATGCTGCCCTGGTTGCAATGATTATTGTTGGCATGGTCATTAGTGCCAGTGTCATGCCTCCAACAAGGGGGGCTGACCTTGGAAGCCCTAGCCAGCCGATAAAAACTGCCAAAGCCAATAATCCGAATACAACTGAGGGTACTGCCGCAAGATTATTGATATTGACTTCGATGAAATTACTAATCCTGGTTTTAGGGGCAAATTCCTCCAAATATATTGCTGCTCCTATTCCCAACGGGAAGGAAATTAGAAAACAAACCAGCAAAGCCCAGAAAGAGCCTATCAGGGCTCCTTTCAATCCGGCCAATTCAGGAAATCGACTGTCCGAGTTTACAATCAGCCCCCAATTGATGGGCTTGGAAATCAAATCTTTTTCAGCAAGATGATCAAACCATAAAATCTCATTATCCTTCAGCCGCCGAAATTCTTCGGGAGTTTCCCGATCAATTAGTTCCTTGTTTAGTTGGTCATACGGGTCAGATGTAGGAACTTTCAAGGTAATATTACTGCCTATCAGGCTTGGATTTGAAACTACTTCGTCTCGTAACATGAATTGAGCACCGTTACTCAGAACCTTCGCTAGTTGCTTTTTCTCTGACCTGGTCAAATTTTCTTCGCTGTGAACAAGAAGGGAATTCTGAAGGACACGATTAAAATTCCCCCGGGGTAACTTCTCAGGATTGATTACAGCTGGGTCTATGTACACACTGAACTCAATATGAGTTTGAGTTAATGCCCTGTAACCACTGGAAATCAAAGAAAAAAGTAAAATACCCAGCATTAGGAATGCAAATAAAATTGCTGCAACACCTAATCCCTTGAGAATTATTTGATTTCGATTCCTACGAGGGAGGTTTTGCTTAACTAGATTAATTGTATCCATATTACCGGTCTTTATAAATTTCTAACATCAAGAAAGCATCAATCATAAATTTCACGATATTTCTGCACTATTCGAAGGGCAAAAATATTAATAATTAAAGTAACCAGGAAAAGCATCATTCCTAGAGCAAAGGCTGCCAGAGTTTTGGGATTATCAAATGAAGTATCCCCAATTAATAAGGTAACTATCTGAACTGTAACTGTTGTAACACTATCCAGAGGGTTGAGGGTTAGTTTGGCAATTAACCCGGCAGCCATAACCACGATCATTGTTTCCCCGATGGCTCGGCTCACGGCAAGTAATATTCCTCCTACTATGCCAGGAATCGCCGCAGGAAATAAAACCTTTAGCATCGTTTCTGAGGGGGTAGCTCCCAAAGCAAGCGAGCCATCTCTTAGGGCCTTCGGAACAGCTGAAAGAGCATCATCAGTAAAGGATGAAATAAACGGGATAAGCATTATACCCATAACCCCGCCAGCAGCTAAGGCCGTATTTGGCGAAACCGATATTCCCATTGCATCACCAAAACTTCTGAATGCAGGGGCAACTACCAAAATGGCAAAGAAACCATAAACAATAGTTGGTACACCAGCCAAAATCTCAAGAACTGGTTTGCTGATTGCTCTTATTCTCGCATTGGCAAACTCATTGAGGTAAATGGCAGACATTAGCCCGATGGGAACAGAAATAAACAAGGCTACTCCTGTAATTACCAATGTACCAACAAATACAGGTATCCACCCAAAAGCGCCTTCCGCTGCCACCTGGTCTTCCCTGATTGGTATCTGAGGTTCCCAATTCAGACCGAATAAAAACTCCGTAAATGGAACCAGGGATAGGAATCTACTGGTTTCAACGACTAGAGAAGCAATAATTCCTATCGTCGTAAAGATTGCTACTACGGAACAGGAGACCATTAGCCATGTAACAATTTTTTCAACATTCTGTCGTGCTCGAAATTGTTCACTGACTTTTACCCTTGCAATGAAAATTAATATTGCAGAGGTAACTGAAACAACAGCAACCAAGAGCATGGAAGAATAATCCTGAAGCCGTGCCAACGTTTCGGCTGCCCGTAGTTTCCACTCTTCAGGTTCACCAAAAACTCGACCATCGGAAATTGATCGTATTTCTGATAGAATCAAGTCTTTTTCACCCTTGCTAGCGTTAAGTAAGTATTCCTCAAGAATCGATTGTGAAATATAAAACTCGATGAGGGGTCTTTGCAGAACCAGCCAGATCAGGATCAGGATCAGGATTGGAAAGAATACCAGGAAAAGCGCAAACAACCCATGATAAAGTGTTATGGAGGAAAGCCTAATACCCCTGTTTCTAATCAATACAGCTGATCGATAATTGAGCAAACATCCTGCCAGGGCAAAAATAATTACTAATACAAAAGCAAGGGTTGTCATATTTCAGTTTCTCTGGAAAAGGTATTTTCTACCTGGGATCCATTTTTTCACCATAGATGACGGTATCTTGCAATTGGTATCTTGCATCATCACTCAATGCTACCAAACCTCTTTCGGCAAGATATCCATCTGGGCTAAGGGCTTCATCAGACATATATTCTTCAATAAACTCCTGGAGGTAGGGAATTACTCCCCTGTGGGCATTCTTGGTATAAAAATACAATGGCCTGGAAACAGGATAGGATTTGTCCCCAATGGTATCATAATCAGGCAGAACTCCATTGATTTTCACTGGCTTAAGAGTATCCAGATTTTCAAACAGGAAGGAATAGCCAAATATTCCGAAGGCAGTAGGATCAGCATTTAACCTTTGGACAATAAGATTATCATTCTCACCAGCTTCTACAAAGGGACCGTCCTGTCTCATTCGACTACAGTTTTCTGAGATCCAGCTTTTATCTTTATCAAATTCATTTTCAGCAACATATGGTAGCCTCTTGCAGCCCTCATGCATGGCCAATTCAACAAAAGCATCACGTGTTCCTGAGGTAGGAGGAGGTCCATAGGCCAATATGTCCTGATCAGGTAAGTTCGGATTAATTTCAGACCACTTAGTATAAAAGTTTGGTACCATCTCACTATTCTGAGGAACTTCGGCCGCCAGGGCCAAGAATATTTCTTCGAGAGTTAGGTCCCAGTCAAAATCATTGGATCGTGCTATGGCGATTGAGAGGCCATCAAACCCGATCAATGCTTCTGATATGTCTTTAACACCATTCTCCTGGCAAAGATCATACTCTGATTTCTTCATGGCCCTAGAAGCACCAGTCAAATCAGGATATGATTCACCTATTCCACTGCAAAATAGTTTCATACCTCCACCTGTTCCGGTTGATTCTACGATTGGAGATGGTGAGCCCGTCAGGTTTGAAAATTGTTCAGCTACCGCCTGAGTGTATGGAAATACAGTTGAAGAACCTACTATACTAATCTGATCCCTTGCTGAAGCGGTAATTGCCCCAAAAAGAAAGACTATCATAGCAACGATTAAAATATTGAAACTTTTCATTAGATTCTCCTAACCCATAAAGTGATATAACGCTTTTGGATTTAATGACTCTTTGTTTCGATAATATTGTGTAATTGTTAAACTTTTATGAAACTTGAAACAGCGGCGGTAAAAGATCTGGAATTTTCTTAAAGACTCATCGTTCCTATATCTTTATTTGGGAAGGTTTTTTTGAAATCCTTGAGTTTATCAACCCTCTGATTATTTAATCTTTCATAAAATATGCTGGAGAGGTGCCGGAGTGGTCGAACGGGGCGGTCTCGAAAATCGTTGTACCTTAGGGTACCCAGGGTTCGAATCCCTGTCTCTCCGCCATTAACTACAAACGAACTTTCATTTGCCCCAGATGGCATAGCCTCAAAATCCAATATTTGCTGGCCAGTGATGATACGGCTGATAGCGTCACAGTGGAGTATTTCTCAAAAGAGGCATGGTAAACGGCACCTTGGGTCAATGTGCCGAACCTGGCCTCACGCGTATAGAGTATGGTCAGAGCACAGCTGGCCAATGAATGGCAAGAACGATACAAGTACCGGCCGGTCTTGCAGGAAGCATTTGTTGATCCCACGCTTTTTGATGGTACCTGCTACAAGACCGCCAACTGGGACTATATCGGTATGACAGCCGGTCGGGCCTCAGGTCCGAAGGCCAAACCGAGCGAGGTGTCCGGCAGGAACTCTATGCCCATTTCAATCTGATCGCCATGGCCCGCATGTTAACCTGGCCCGGGAACGATATCCTTGTCGCTAACAAGGAACCTGACAATGAATACCAGAAAGTGAATTTCTGTCATACCATGGCAATCATGGCGGCTGGTCTTGAGGAACTTATGCTGACACACGCCAAGGTAGTGGCACAAACAGTAGACGTATGGCAACAGAAATATTCAGGATTCGTTATCGGCTGCTGCCAAGTCGTTCTTACCCACGTTACTCTAAACAACCCCGGAATAAATGGGACAATCATAGAACAGTTTGATACATAAATTCAAAAACAGGGTGAAAATCAAGGGATAGTTATGACTCCTTAAGGAAATGCCATTGATCCCCGAAATCATACAGGTAACGGAAGGTGCGGCCTTTCTGTTTGATTAGATCTCCAAGACGGTATCGTCCGCAGACTAGCCCGTCTTCTTTCGATTCAGGGTATTCCGTTTATCGTTTATTCCCGATGGTAAATTCGTGCTGATGCATGTCGGTCCAGCCCATGACAATCTGAATAACATCGTGCGGCCGGTCCAGCATAATGCTGGAGGGCACTACAAAACGATGCTAGATTACCGGTTCGATATCTAGCAGCTGTATTTTCAGCAGATAAAATCGTTCGTTCATTTTTTTACCTCATATTTTGACCAGAAGCTTCGTTTGCGACCATGGTCCTTAATGATCTGCGCGTTGAAAGCTTTGTGATGATTAAATTCTTTCCAGTCGTCGACGCTTGCCGCAAGCTTATCCAACTTTTTCAGATACCGAATACCATGGGGATATGCTTTGGTGTACCCACGTTCCAGAATGGAGATAAGCAGGCTGCGGTACATCAGACTGGTGACAAGATGGCGATTTTCTGCCTCCATCGCTTCTGCCATAGAAAGCAAGCTACCGTAATGTTTCCCATCAAGCTGCTTGGCACGTTTGAGGAGATATTCTTCAGCTTCATCTATTTTCCCGACGGCAATAAGGAATTCCGCATCTGATTCCCGGAGTCTGTCAGTTTTCAGGATTTGCCGGGTTTCATCGCTGATAACATCCTCCCGCTTGTCATGACCGATGACATTCAGAAGCGCCTGCAGGGTGTCGGTGGAATGATAGGACTTGAATTTCTGGAACAGGAGTTTTGTCAGTTTTTCAGAATCGCCCTGCTTATGGTAGATTTCCTCAAGGAGCTTATCACGGTCGTATGCACGAAAGGCTTCATCTTCCGGGATTTTCTTCAACCATGAATGGGCTGTTTCAACATCTTCGCATTCAAGGTAGACCCGGGCAATATCAATCAGCGCTGCAGAATTTAGCTTTCCCCATGAAGCGATGCGCGTCATTTCAAACAACTTTGCATCCTTGATCTGCCGGGCAAGTGATTCAATCAGCATCAGGTGATAACGTTTGCCATATTCATCCTTTTCTTTGTCTACCCATTTCTGGAGCGTGGCGATCATAGTGCGGATAACCTCTTCAGGCAGGCACTCTCCGGCACAATCAATCAAGGTATCCCGGATGCCGTAATTGTCCTTTTGATTTACCTTGAGAATGATGTCTGCAATTTTATCCTTGTTAGAACAGCGTGAGGCATAGTCCACAAACAGCTCTTTGGCATCATAAAGGAACACAGCGCCAATATTACCGCTGGAGTCATCACACATTTCAAAAATGGTGTCGTCGGCCTCGTAAAATGCCACAACCAGTTTAACGCCGGTGAGCGGATCATCCACACCGGATTTTAAATCCAGCAACAGCATTTCCAGTTCCCGGGCAAAACCGGCGGTACCTCGCCAGTCAATAAAGCGCCCTGAATGTTTCAAGCCGGAAAGCTTCTTTTTGAAACGCTGAACATTTTCCTTTGGGGTGGCAATCAGCTGTTCAATCAAGTCATCCGTCTCATCGGAATGGACGGCAAGGCTTAATAAGGCATCTGCAAGCGCATCAGACCCCAGATCAATCAGTTTTTGTTTGCGGGAATCAGTCATTAGCCAGTTCGCCCACCTGAAAGCCACCATCGGACAACGCAAGTAGGAAACTGTCATCGAGGTTCTGGTTGGCGTATTCGTTTTTCCCTGTGTAGAAGAGCTTGGTCGAGCATTCAGTTGCCAGTTTGAATCTGGTTTTTGTCAGGTATCTCCGTTTTGCCATCAGTATCTTTCCTAGCTAGTGTCTGCCCGAAAATGAAATAATTATTCCCAAACCCCTTGCAAGCGGGGATTCGATATGCGAATCCTCTTTTCAAGATCGGTTTTAAAATTTGTTTTTTCCCATAATAAGGCCTGATCTTATCCAAAAGCAACAATTCTTCGAGCGATTAGGCAATGCGACATACGATCAAACCACTCCGCCAACTTGGTGACATTGACATAACGAATATTGAGTTGGATTTCAAATCGAGAGATGACACCCCAGCCATCTTGATTGGGCTCCAGCATCTTTATTCTGACCAGTCTCTGCGGGCCCAACTTTTTACCCTCCTGGAGGAGGGATTGGTTCCCGGTGTCAATCACAAGTTGGGCCGTCCAGGGATGGAGTTGTGGCAAATACTGGTGATGGGGGTGGTGATGCAGGGTTTGGATTGTGACTTTGATCGTCTCCAGGATTTGGTCAATAATCATAGTGCTGTTCGCCAGTTTCTTGGTCATGCTGACATCTGGGATAAAACCACTTATTCCTACCAGTCGATTGTAGATAATGTCACCCTGTTGACGCCGGAGTTATTGGCCGCGGTTGGCAAGCTGATTGTCGATAGTGGTCACAAAGTGTCAAAAAAAAAGCTTGGCGAAACATTGTGCGGGCGGTGTGATTCCTTTGTCGTGGAAACGGATGTTCATTATCCGACTGATGTCAATCTGTTATGGGATGCGATGCGTTGTCTTCTTCGCGAGACTGGTCGTGAGGCCATCGCTGCTCATCTTGGTGGGTGGCGTCAATGGAAGCATTTGAGGGCTTCGGTCAAGAAGAAGTTTCATGCGGTTCGGAAAACCAGGCGGGCTTCTGTGGAGGATGTAAAGGCTTATCTCGGCCAGTGTGATGATATTGTTACAAGAGCCGAAGAGACATTGGTTGGGTTGCATGCTGTGGGGATAACCAAGGACAAGGTATTGGTCGGCATTGCCAAGTATCTTCGTCATGCTCGCCGTCAGATTGATCAGATTGACCGTCGCTTGCTGCAGGGCGAAACGATCCCCACCGATGAAAAGGTCTATTCAATTTTTGAGGAACACACCCGCTGGATCTCCAAAGGCAAGGCCGGGGTTCCTGTTGAATTGGGTGTTCCGGTCTGCGTCCTGGAAGATGATTGTGGCTTTATCCTGCATCACCGGATCATGTGGGAAGGGAGCGATGTTGATCATGCCCAACCAATGATAGAAGAAACACAGGCCCGTTTTCCGTCCCTTCGGGCCTGCAGTTTTGACCGTGGCTTTCACAGTCCGGCCAATCGGGTCCGTTTGGATACGCTTCTTGCTGACAATGTCCTTCCGCGCAAGGGTTACCTCACCAAGGCCGATAAGGAACGGGAAAGAGGTGCTAATTTTGTTGCCATGCGTCGTTGGCATCCGGGGATAGAATCGAAGATCAATGGCCTTGAGCATCATGGTCTTGCTCGGGTTCGCGCGTATGGAGCTGATGGTTTTGAGCGTGTGGTAGCCTTGTCAGTGGTTGCGAGCAATATTCATCATTTGGGTCGATTGTTACGTAGGCAGAAGAAAGACGAGCTGAAAAGATTGCTGTTGCCGGACAAACGACCGCGCCTGGCGGCCTGACGAAACCACCTGCAACAAAATCCAAATAATCGTCCCCAAAAAGACGGCCAGGGGAGCTATGTTTTGAATTTGGAAAAATCAGAAAATTTGTGGAAAAAGTTGATCGAAAGGTCTTTTTTTTGTGGAAAACCAAGATCGAATCTGAAAATTTTTGTTCGGAGAAGGAATTTTGGTAAATGAAATTATGGCAATTTGCTAAAAATCAGGTATTTTCGGGCGAACACTAGCTATTCACTTTTAACCAACTTTGGACATCCCGGGCCGGACAGCGAGCTGCGTCCACCGGAGAATGGAGTGATGTTTATCTGGTTGTTTCTTGTGCTGGGTTAGTATTGAACGCCTAGGGTCAACGCCCCATCAACGATCAGATTGGTACCGGAAACAAAGCTCGCCGCGGGACTAGCCAAATATACGGCGGCCGATGCGACCTCTTGCGGGGTGCCCATACGACCCAACGGGTTGGCTGCGATTTGTTTCTTGAAAAACTCTGGGTTGTTGCGTTCCACGCGGCCCCAAACACCATCTTCAAAATAGATATTACCTGGTGATATGGAATTTACCCGTATACCATCGGGTGCCAGAGAGCGTGCCAATCCCTTGGCATAGTTCAGTACTGCAGCTTTCATGGCGCCATACGGTTTTGGGCCGCCAGGTGTGTGCAATGCCGCGATGGACGAAATAAAGACCATCGCGCCCGCGTTAGAGTTTTTGAGCAAGGGCGTTGCCGCCTCGGCACCGTGAAAAGTTGTCATCATATCAACATCAAAGCTTTGTTGCCAAGCATCGCCATCGGCATCAAGGTTCATGGCGCTTACATTGGCGATCAGAATATCAAGACCCCCAAAAAAATCTGCTGTTTCGTTGATCCATGTATATTGTGCATTACCGTTTGCAGCATCAAAGGCAGCACCAAATGAGTTTACGTTTTTGGCCCTTAGATTGGCAACGCCTGCATCTACATCTTTCTGGTTTCGGGCGCATATAGAAACATTGCAACCTTCATCCGCCAATAACTCGGCGATGGCTTTGCCAATGCCGCGAGTTGCACCGACGACAGCGGCGTTTTTCCCTGTTAGGTTCATATCCATTAAACAACTCCTGCAATTTGATTGATTTTTCCTGTGCCTATAGTTAAGGCGATTAGCGCAGTGGGGAATGAGACTATGAAAGTATTTGATTTTAGCCAATTTGATGGCTTTACCCAGACCTTCAAACCAAGGTTGTTTTGACCCCGCTTCAGAGTAAAAACAGGGTTAAATTTTACCTATAATCATCACATATCCACTTTCATCCAAAAATCCTTGATTTTAGGGTCTGTTTTGACCCCAAAACGCGAAAAACACACTGCTCCCCAGAAAAAATCACACACGACCCCCTTGAACCACCATTCGAGCCTGACAATAAGCTATAAAAAACCCCACACCAATATCATTCAAGACCCGTTTGAAATTGTAACACATCGTCATCAGGTTCAACTCAGCACGACATTTTGCTAAACCACGCATCAGGAAATAATTGATCCCAGCCCAACATTTGAGGGTCCCAAAGGGATGTTCAACCAAAGACCCACGCTGACGCATAACCCCCTCACCCGAGGCCATTCGTTGACGATGACGATCCATCACAGCTTCATGCTCCCAACGACGAAGCCGACGATAGGTCTCGCTCGGTGGTAGACAATGCTCTTTGAGAGAACACGCACCACACACCTTGGTACTCGAACGATAAGTCAAATAACGCTTGCCATTTTTTTGCCAAATGCGGCCATGATGAGCCAACTTCTGGCCAGCCGGACAAAGATAACTGTCACTCGTTTTATCAAACTGAAAATCATTACTGCCAAAACGACCTTTCAAACCCTTGTGGGAGTCCCATTTCGGTAAGGGAACATACATCTCCATGCCCTTCTCTTCGCACGCCTTCAATTGTTCGCCATTGGCATAACCGGTATCGGCCAGACCAACCAAATCCTTGCTTCCTGTCGCCTCTTGGGCTTGCGTCATCATCGGTGCCAACTGCTGGCTATCATTGCCGTCCTGCACAAGATCAACCGCTACAATCAGCTTGGCCTGATCGTCCACTGCAATCTGGCCATTATAACCGACCACACTTTTCCCATTCTTGCGCAACAGACGGGCATCCGGATCAACTTCTGAAAGCTGTTTCGCACCACTGGCTTCCAAGCGCTCCTGCAAAGCCTTCTTCTGCTCACAACGAGCCACTAAAGCAGCCATCTTGGCAACCAGGTCAGGATCAGATAAGTCTTCCTCAGTAGCGGTGTCATCCGCTACTTCCAACTCGGCAAAGTAAGCCGCAATCTTGCGATCCAGACGAGAAATCTCACCGACAAGTTCACTCTTGGTATGAACAGTATCACGATTGGCACTGGCCTTCAAAAAGGTCCCGTCAACCGCAACCTTGGTCCCGCCGATCAAAGACAAGTCCCGACAAACCTGGACAAACTCACGGTTGACATTCTGCAAGGCCGCAAGGTTGTTCTTGCGAAAATCGGCAATGGTCTTGTAAGTCGGGGTCGCTCCCTGACAAAGCCACATCACTTTGATATTATCTCGAGCTACTGCTTCCAGAGCACGGGAACTGCGGACTTTGTTCTGATACCCATAGATATACAACTTCAGGAGGATGGCCGGATTATAAGGAGGTTGACCCGAGCCAGACCATGCATCGGCATGCCCAAACCCCAGCTTCCCCAAAGCAAGCGTCTGAACAAACACATCAATGGCCCGGACCGGATGGTTTGGTTCGACATAGTCGTCCAGACTGGGCGGCAGCAGCTGGACGGTGTTACGGGACAGAACCTCCTGGTAACGTCGTTGTGGCATTGCTTATCCTAAATTGAAAAAAGAATTTATTGTTCACCACCAATGAATCATAACACAAGCAATAAAACCAGGGGTAGAGGGGCATTATTTGAAATAAATATTCAGCTAACAAGGCCAAGGGTCGAATGGTCAAGTTAATCTTGCCTGGATGAGTTGAAATCAGGAAATGAAAACCGGTAAAAATTTGCTCAGCTAAGGGTTGATTTGAATACTTTCACAGTCTCGAATGTGGCGTTCCGGTCATCCTGTAAACGACAGTTTTTTCAACATCTACAAGACGGCGAACAATTGGCTTAATCTTGCTTTGCCATTCTTCGGATTCGTAAACGTTTTGATACAGTTTTTTGCGGTGCGCTTCGTCATTAAAGCGACGGATCCAGATATGAAGGTTCTTATCTTCCAGTCCTTGAAACATTGCGGGAATAACCATGCCGCGTTCGATCATATATGGTACAACCCGCGTTTCCATAAAGGTGATCCATTCGTCCATTTTGCCTGGATTTACTTGGTATTGGCGGATTTCAAATAATGACATGTTGTGTCCCTATATTATATTGTTGTGTTTATGAAGGTGGATTTTGGGGATTAAAACGGCGTGAAAGCTCCGTCGATTGTATAGATGCTGCCATTGATAAATTTGGCATCATCCTGACTCAGGAACGCTGTAAGCGCAGCAACCTCACTTGTGTCACCGTATCGTCCAGCAGGGATAGCGCCAATCACGCGTTTGCGGTCTTCGACTGGATCACCGGATGAGCCGTCTTTTTCAACCGCTGCAAGCATGTCGGTATCAATTTGCCCCGGACAGATGACGTTTATACGAATATTTTCACCGGCATGGGCCTTGGCACCAACGCGTGTTAGTCCAATTACTGCATGTTTACTGGCGCAATAAACGGGCATAGTTGCCCGACCGCCTTGAACACCAGCCGCAGATGATACGTTAATGATGGCACCGCCACCTCTTTTACGCATTGCTGGAATGGCATATTTCATCATAAGAAACGTGCCATTTACATTAATCGACATGACTTTGTTGAAATTTTCTAGAGATTGATCCTCAATCAGCGCACTTTCTCCTACGATACCTGCACCATTGAACAATAGATCCAAGCCGCCAAAATCGTGTTCTGCACGCGTGACAAGATCCCGGGCCTTGCTTTCGATGGAAACATCCGCCTGATGGGTAAAAATATTTACCCCCAATTCGGTCAACTCGCTCAGCTTTTGGGTGTTACGACCTGCCGCGATGACTGTCGCGCCATCCTGGGCCAAACGCTCTACGACTGCGCGTCCAATCCCACCTGTTGCTCCTGCAACAATGGCTATTTTACCATTAAGTGGCTGTTCCACTTGTTACCTCTGCAACAATTTCCAAATTTTCTTTTGTATCTGTTACTTTTTCAACAACAGATTCTTCGGCGAATTTTCGAACCTTAAACTCGCTACCCCAAGCACGCATCGCTTGAATGATCGGCGCCAAAGAACAGCCAAATTCTGTCACCTCATATTCTACACGAGGTGGAACCTCGGGAAATACATGGCGTGAAATAACTCCGTCTGCCTCTAGCTCGCGCAGTTGAAGGGTGATCATACGTTCCGTTGCATTGGGCGCCAATCGACACAATTCACCGAATCGCTTTCGTCCAGACAGTAGACGACACACCAAAATCGGTTTCCACCTGCCTCCAAGCACACTCATCGTAGCCTCAACGTCGCAACCTGTTTTCCAATTGTATTTTCGTGCCATTTGATTCTCAGATTTTCATTACTTACAAAAATGTAGGTACTTGTATAAATAAATTTAACCTATTATTAGCATATTAATTTTATTCCAACAAGGAAATTCAGATGAAAGCATTAGGATATTCAGAGCAAGGGCCGGTAACCAATGATGGCGCGGTTGTACTATTTGATGCAGCAGAACCCGAGGTAGGTCCTATGGATCTATTGGTTGAGGTTCGAGGGGTGTCAGTAAATCCAGTCGACTTCAAAGTACGTGCAAATCGTCCGGCCCCAGATGGGGATCCGCGCATCCTAGGTTTTGATGCGGCCGGCGTTGTGTTGGCAATTGGCTCAGACGTTACGCGCTTCCAAGTCGGAGACGAAGTTATGTATGCAGGTGAATTCACACGAGATGGTTCAAACGCTGAACGTCAAGTTGTGGACGAACGTATTGTTGGGCGCAAACCGTCAAATCTTAGCTTTGAAGACGCCGCAGCGTTGCCCTTGACGAGTATCACCGCATGGGAGTTGCTATTCGATAGTTTGGGAGTGGCCGAAGGCGGCGGCGAAGGCGAAACACTTTTGGTGATCGGTGGCGCAGGCGGTGTAGGTTCAATCCTTGTACAGCTTGCTAAAAAATTAACCAAGCTTACTGTCGTAGCAACGGCATCACGACCCGATACAATCAGTTGGGTAGAAAAGATGGGCGCAGATCATATTGTAAACCATCGCAACAATCTTTCCGAAGAAATGGCTGGTTTGGGGTTGGCCCCGTGCTATGTAGCGTCCTTGACAAATACAGATGATCATTTCGGTGCGATTGTTGAGATGATTAAACCTCGCGGTCATATCGCGATCATTGATGATCCGCAAAATGTAGGCATTGGCCCGCTTAAGATGAAAGCGTTGTCCTTTAGCTGGGAATTCATGTTTGCGCGTTCGATCCACAAAACAGAAGATATGGTTACGCAGCACGAATTGCTGAACCGTGTGGCCAATCTGGTCGAAAGTGGAAAGGTGTTTTCCACGGCAAATAAAAATTGTGGCGCGTTGAGTGTCGACAATCTGCGTGCAGCTTTAGTGCATCAAACAAGCGGCAGCGCCATTGGCAAAACAATCCTGAGCGGTTTCGACAATGCATAGTCGAACTTAAGGAAAAGCATGACAGTTTGAAATGTTGCTAGCAAGAAAAGATCGCGAATTGGTGTCATCGGCATTTGATGACATCAGCTTTGATCTGTGTGCTTCCAACAAAGACGTCATAATGATGAGCGCAGACCTAAGCCAATACGTTGATCTGTATCGTGTCTGCAAAGACCTCCCTGAACAATATGTTGATGTAGGCATGGCAGAACAGAATCTTGTTGGTGTGGCCGCAGGACTTGCCAAAACTGGGTTCATTCCAATTACGACTACGTTTGGTAGCTATGCCTCTCGCAGGTGTTTCGATCAGATGGTGATCTGTATGGGTACCAGCAAAAATACCGGGATTGTTATGGGATTCACCCCTGGAATAACCAGCCCGGCACCCATTCATCACCAAGGGACAGAGGATTTAGGAATGCTACGGGCGGTGCCCCATGCGACAGTGATTGATCCAATGGATGTCACAGACCTTGCTCAAGCGTTAGAAATTGCCTGTGAAACGCCAGGCCTAGTTTATATACGTGGCCATCGTGGGACTACGCCCAAGATGTTGGACCCGACCAGTTTTAAATTTGAATTGGGCAAAACCTATCCTTTGCGCGTTGGGCGCGGGATCGGAATTGTTTCCTGCGGTCATGCATCCCAATGGGCACTAGATGCCTCGGATATTTTACAAGACCAAGGCATTGATCACTCATTGCTACACGTGCCGACAATCAAGCCGGTTAATGAACAAGAAATAATTGATTACTGTTTTGCCCATGATCAAATCGTGACTGTCGAGAATCATCAGATATCAACGGGGCTTGGGGGTCTGGTCAGTGAAATCACTTCCAAAGTGGGTCGTGCGCCGAGAATTACCCGAATTGGTGTGCCGGACAGTTGGGCCCCAGGGGGATCGCTAAAACATATTCGTAAACATTTTGGATTGGATCCAGAGGCATTGGCTAAACGTATTTCGGAGGCGATGCAATGATGGTCGCAGATGATATTCGATTGAAAGAAATTGAGCTGTGGGCTGCAAAGATGCGCCGCAATGTTGTTGATATTTGTATGCAACGCGGGGGTATGCAGGCCAAGGTGTTGCTCTTTCTGACATCGGTGCTTGTATCTTCTTTGACGAGCTACGCGAAGATGGAAAAGGTTGGTTTTACGACCGATTTATCAATTCAAACGGCCATGACACGATCATCAATTTTGCTGCAATGGCCGAGATGGGCATCTATTCAATGGACGAGCTACGCACGATGGGTGCCGATGGTTCGCCAATTGATCAAAGCCCGATTGAAGGTGCACCCGGGTTTGAAATTACCTCTGGGTCACTGGGTACAGGTGTTTCCCAAGCTGCAGGTATCGCCTTGGGCGAACGTAAAAGAGGCAACGACAAACGAATAATTTGTCTGTTGTCTGACGGCGAATTACACGAGGGAAGCGTATGGGAAGCCTTCATGTTCGCAGCGCATTACAAGCTATCGAATTTTGTCGTGATTATCGACAACAATGATTTGGGGGCAACTGGCAAGACCTCTGACGTAATGGCTGTAGAGCCGGTCAAGGACAAGATGACCGCATTTGGCTTTCATGCCCGCCAGATCAACGGTAACAGCATCCCTGAAATTCTTGATAGCTTCGCAGAAGCAAAGAGCGTCAACGACAAACCCTACGCGATGATCGCGGACACCAGGATTTTTGCTGGTATTGATGTATACCAAGACGCAATCCCGTTCGCTCATTTCGTTGGTGCGAACGGACGTTGGGATACTGGTTATCTCGAATGGGAACCGGGTTGGAACGAAATTCTATCGAAAATCAAGCGATTAGAGACTGAATTGGCAGCGCTTATGTAAAGTGTCCGTCATTATCACTGCTGGTGTAAAGAAAAACCAATTGCATCAGTCCTTTATCAGTAAAACAAGGAGGAAACTGAAAATGAAACTAACGAAATGGTTAAAAACCCTTGCAAGTGCAGCGGTGGCTTCGGCGCTGTTTGCCCCAATGGTACAAGCGCTAGAAATCAAAGTGGGCAGCTTTGAGCCAGAAGGCCATTACCTTGTCCAACACGTTTATATTCCGTATCTTGAAGAGATTGAGCGCCGCACCAATGGCGAGTTGACCTTCAAATGGTTCCATGGGGGTACATTGGTCAAGGCCCCGCAAACCGTCGATGGCCTGAAGTCCGGACTGGTCGACCTCGTGGTGACGACCGGTATCTTTACGCAAGAGAGTCAGTTTCCTGCCACACACGTGATGACGCTGCCGTTCCAATTCGACAGCACGGTTGAAGCCAATCACGTGTTCCAGAAACTTTACAACACCATCCCAGAGGTTCAGGCAGAGTTTGAGGGCCTTGTTCCCCTTGGTTTCCATGTTTCTGATTTCTTCAATCTACACATCCACAAGGATGTTAAGCCGGTAGAAACGTTGGCTGACCTGCAAGGGTTGGAAATTGGTGGTTTTTCGGCATCGGCAGTGACATACAGCGAAATGCTTGGTGCAACTCCTCGAAATCTGCCGTTGGCCGACATCTATGTGTCCCTTCAGCGTAAGGCGATTGATGGTGTCTGGTTCCCCACAGCACCTATGATCACGTGGAAGGTCACGGATTTCGCTAGCAATCACTCTCTTGTCGGTGGCCCATTCATCATGATCCCAATGACAATGAGCCAGCAGACCTGGGACAAGCTAACCCCCGAACAGCAGGAAATATTCCGGTCGATGGAGGACGAGCTAACGAACTTCACAGGTGCGATCGTCGACAATCGCCGCAATTCAACGCTCCAGAAAGTCAAAGAACGAGGCGATAACATCATCACTTTCGATACCGAGGCAAAAGCAGAATGGGTAGCAGCAGCAAAACCTGCATATGACGCATGGCTTGCGACCATGGCTGACAAAGGCATCAACGGCGAGGCTATCCTGGCCAAAGTACGCGAATACACCTCCGAATTCAAAGGCATGGACTACACCTCTGCCGATTGGTGGGGTAACGAGTGGCAGGAGTAGTTTACTTGTACGACCGAGCGGTATGTACCGCTCGGTCACAAACCGATTCGAGAGAATGCTTAGTTCCTGCATTCCACTTGCAGGCTCGAACTTCGAAGAAGCCCGGATCGTACACCCGACTAAATATTATGAGGTGCTTTGGGCACAGAAGATAGATGAGCCAATCTGATGAAATAGACGGCAATCCTCTCGATTTTCAGGGTGGCAGTGATGTAAATGGCCACCACAGTTTGCCTGATGATATTTTCGCAAGATTTGGACGGGGCATCCACTCAGTCCTTGATCCCATAGCGCGGTATCTTTGTTACGCGGCAGCAATTGTAACGCTGCTTATGTCGATCTTCATGGTCGTTGATTTGTTCAGTCGGCTAGTATTTAATAACCCCTTATCTGGCATGATCGAACTTCAGACATTCATGCTGATATTTATGGCTTTTTTTAGCATTGCCTACACAATGCTAAAAAATCAGCATGTTGCTGTCGATTTGATTACCTCTGTCATGTCGCCATCTTTGAACAGTTTTTTACAAAGCGTTTTCTCGATATGGGGGGCTTTCCTATTTGGTTCGATGAGTTGGTTGAGCATCTCGCGGGCGATCGAAGCCTTTGAAGACGAAGCATACTCAGACATCATTCATATGCCGTATTGGGTTCTTTACTCAGTCGTCGC
Organism: Paracoccaceae bacterium; assembly: GCA_963668325.1. Lineage (GTDB taxonomy): Bacteria > Pseudomonadota > Alphaproteobacteria > Rhodobacterales > Rhodobacteraceae > MPNP01. The sequence goes on along the minus strand of OY764222.1, from coordinate 2,220,904 downwards.
GATTGGTACATTTCTTTTAACCCTGGCACTTTTAATCTCGTTGCTAACGCATCTATCTGGATTACTCCAACACTTTCAAAGTCGAACGAAGTTTGCTGTTGTGTTCGTTGCTATTGCTATTACCGGTATCACCGGAATTTACTCTGCAGAAATATTGAAGGTGCTCTTCGGTGATTTGAGTTCAACGACGGTAGGCATTCTATACACCCTGTTTCTGATGGCCATTCTGCTGCTTGGCTTCCCTGTAGGTTTTGCGATGGCATTTGTTGGTCTGACTGGCCTGATGTTTCTCATTGGTCAGGAAGTTGCTTTCAATGTCTCGAAGATCAACACTTACGATTCAGTTGCGCACTACTTTTTTACAGTCATTCCGTTCTTCTTGCTCATGGGCTTTCTTATCCTTCATGCCGGTATTGGGGCCAAGCTTTATAACGCCGGGATCAAAGTGTTTGGCAGGTTACCGGGTGGCCTCGCCATAGGTACGGTGGCTGGTTGCGGAGGCTTCGCAGCGATCTGTGGTGAAAGCGTTGCCGCTGCGGCCACGATGGGATCAGTGTCGATCCCCGAAATGAAGAAATATAATTACGATGATTCCTTGGCCACTGGATCAGTCGCAGCCGGTGGAACATTGGGTATCTTGATCCCGCCTAGCATCGGGTTCGTTGTCTATGGGATCATCACAGAGCAGTCGATTGGCAAGATGTTCATGGCCGGGATCATTCCTGGCATTATTTTAACCACCGGTTTTGCACTGGCTGTCTACGTGCAATGCGTGATGAACCCGAAGCTTGGATCAAAATCCGAGAAATTCACATTCCGCCAGATTGCACGATCAATCTTCGACATATGGCCCGTAGGAGCTCTATTTGCTGCTGTCATCGGCGGCATTTACTCTAGCATACTGACCCCAACTGAGGCTGGAGGCGTTGGGGCCAGCGGAGCACTTTTGATCGCTTTGTTTGCGCCCGGGTTCAATCGGCAAAAGCTCTTCAGTGCTCTGCTGGATGCAACAACAACAAGCGCGATGATCTTTACCATTCTCATTGGTGTGGGCCTTTTGGGATACTTTGTAACGCTGACCGACATACCGCGTGAATTCGCCAATTTCCTGGGCGGCTTAGATGTATCTCGTTATGTGATTTTTGTCTTAATATTGTTACTCTATCTGGTTCTTGGAATGGTCATGAACATCATTCCTATGATGATGCTTACCTTGCCGGTCCTATTCCCAACGGTCGTCGGACTCGGCTTTGATCCGATTTGGTTCGGGGTAATCATGGTCATAATGATGGAGATGGGTCAAATAACCCCACCTATCGGCATTAACGTCTTTGTCATCCATGGAGTTGCCAAGAAGTACGACGTTAAAATGGTCACGATCTATCGCGGCATCATCCCATTTGTGATCGTCGAGGTCTTGGTGATTATTCTCTTAACCTTTTTCCCCGAGATTACCCTTTGGTTACCAAATTCGATGGATACACTGGCACCACTTGATTGACGAAGGAGTAAAAAATGTCAAGAAAATCTGCTATTGTAACAGGCTCAACCAGTGGGATTGGTCTAGCGGTCGCCAACGCCTTGGCCGCTGAGGGATATAGCATCTTGCTGAACGGGTTGGGTAACACTACCGAGATTAATGCGATCACAGAGAAAATGCGCAGTGACCATTCGGTCGATGTTCATTACCACAATGCTGATATGACCAAACCAGTTGAAATTGAGGCGATGGTGCAAACCTGCTGCAGAGTTCTTGGTTCCATTGATGTCTTGGTCAATAATGCCGGTATTCAACACACTGCATCTGTTGAAGAATTTCCCCGCGATAAGTGGGACCAAATCTTGGCGATAAACTTGTCGTCAAATTTCCACACAATCCAAGCGGCTTTACCGATTATGCGGGCCCAAGGTTGGGGGCGTATCGTGAATATTTCTTCTGTCCATGGCCACGTCGCCTCTTTGAATAAGGCGGCTTACGTGGCAGCAAAACATGGCGTGCTTGGCTTGACCAAAGTTGTCGCGCTTGAAACAGCAGAAACGAGAATAACCTGTAATGCGATTTGCCCAGGTTGGGTCAAAACCGCTTTAGTGCAAAAACAATTCGATGCATTAGCCGAGCGCGAAGGCATATCCATCGAGGCAGCGATCGATAGGATGGTTGGCGAAAAGCAACCTTCCAAGCAATTCGTACTGCCCGAACAAATTGGCCAGGCAATTGTTTATCTTTGTTCTGACGCCGCATCCGAAATCAGAGGCTCAACAATTGACATTGATGGCGCTTGGTTAGCGCAATAACGTTTTATCTTGAGGAATTCCATGAGAAACATTGTGATCACCTCTACAGCATGTACAGCGGTCGGTAGCTTTGGCGGATCTCTTAAAGGGTTTACGCCTACCGAAATCGGGATATCAACTGCCAAAGCGGTTATCGCTCACGCGAAAATTCGCTGGAAGTCCCATGCGGCACTGTGGAACAGATGAAGTTGGTCAACCATTCTGCTGGCTGGATGAGTATGCTCAAAAATAGCGTTTCCAATGAATCCCAAACAGCGATTCGAACGCACGTTTAGTACGGTACTTTCATTACCATAATTGCAAATATGCTGAGAGCGGAAATCAAACCTGCACAAGATGTTGCAACATAAAACTTGCATTTCGTTGTTTTCAGGATGATTATTTGTTGCAACACAATGGGTGGTGTAGAGGATTCGAACTCAAAGGGGTACAATACACTGCCATTGACTTGATCGAGCTATAATCTGTTTCAACTGACCAGTGCCCAAGGGCCAGTAATTGCGATTCTAAATTACCCTGTTTATCATCAAAATTTGTTCTATCCTGCAAACTATCTCGGTGAATAAATCTACCAATCACTGCATAGCTTGCGGTGATTGGTCTTGAACTTGCGGTAATTAGTACTTATAATCACCTTAAATTATGCGGTGATTAAAATGTGGATACATGAACATCAAGATTGGCCCAACTTTACATGGGATGTGGAAGCCCTCGCTTCCAAGTTGGCTGACATACGCTATCGCCAAGGACGCTTGCTTGGTCGCATGGAAGGATTGGGTTTTGAACTTAAGAACGAAGCAAACCTTTACACGTTGACCAATGATGTATTGAAATCATCGGCCATTGAAAGTGAGAACCTCAATCCAAAAGAGGTTCGTTCATCCATAGCTCGTAGGTTAGGAATTGATATTGCTGGTTTGATTCCAGCTAGCCGAGATGTCGAGGGTGTCGTAGAGATGATGCTGGATGCCACACAGCAATATTCCAAACCATTAACCAAAGATCGCCTGTTTGGTTGGCACACGGCATTGTTCCCAACAGGACGAAGCGGGATGCACCGAATTACAGTTGGCAACTGGCGCACAATTGCCGCAGGACCAATGCAGGTTGTATCCGACCCCTACGGCAAGAAAAAAGTTCACTTTGAAGCACCTAGTGCTGACCGGTTGGAGACAGAAATGCAGTTATTTCTTAAATGGTTCGGTAATGATCATGATATTGACCCCGTTATTAAGGCTGGTATAGCTCACTTGTGGTTTGTAACCATCCATCCCTTTGAAGATGGCAACGGTCGGATAGCTCGTGCTATTGGCGATCTGGCGTTAGCTCGTGCTGATGGCATACAGGTTCGCTTCTACAGCCTGTCATCACAAATTGAAGCAAAGCGTAACCATTATTATGATCAGCTTGAAAAGCAGCAACGGTCCGAGCTCAACATCACTAATTGGCTTTCATGGTTTCTTGATTGTCTTGGCCTGGCCATAGATAATGCCAAAATTACGGTTGGCAATGTGCTGTTTAAAGCTCAACTTTGGGAAACCATCAACCAAAACCCCGTTAATGAACGCCAACGCTTGATTATCAACCGCATGTTGGAAGATGAGTTTAAGGGGTTTATGAATACTTCCAAATACGCCAAGATGACCAAATGCTCCAATGATACGGCACTACGCGATATTAAGGGTTTGAAAGACAGAGGAATCTTTATTCAAAACCCAGGTGGGGGACGAAGTACCAGCTATAGGTTGTCTGACATGGATGAGTAATTCAGTTCCCGAAAATAAAGCTTTTATAGGTCTGGATATGCTATGAACGGATATATTTGATGAAAGGAGTCAAAGTCCCAATGGTGTTATACAATTTTCGAGCCCCAGTATTAAAATCCTGAGTTGTCCAGTAAACTCCTTCAAAACCCAGTTCATCTGTTCGGTCATAAACCCTTGATATTAGCTTGCCACCAATCCCTTTATAGCGAAAATTCTTATCCACAAATAAATCCTGGAGGTAACAGATCTTTTTCTCTTGCCAAAGGTGAATATGGTAAAGAGAATTGACTAACCCTACTCCCTGACCATTACAAAGAGCAATAAAGCCTTCACAATCTGTAAAAGTATCGTCAGTTAGTCGGCGAAAAGTAAGATGGAAAATCTCGTCCTCTCTACTGGTTTCATAAAATTCCAGGTATAACCTCCACAGACGTTTCCAACAGTCCCAGTGATGTACAGCCAATTTTTCTATTTGAATGTTACTAGACATCAAACTACTCCCAGTTAACCTTCACCACCCTGGGGTCCATAAAAAATTACCCAAGTTTCCATTTCATCACCAAAATTAACGAATCTATGAGGAATCCCTGCCGGGACAAACAAGAAATCACCAGGCTTAAAATCAACGGTTTGAGTTCCCATTTCGAATTGGCCCCTCCCCTTTGTTACAATGTAGCATTCATCCTGGGTATGCGGTTGCTGAAGATCCTCCTTCCTTGGCACATACAATTCAACTTTGAGAGTACCTCTCTCTAATCCAATATGAAATCTGATCGAGGCATCTTCAGGGATTTTTGCACGCATTTCTTCCCGAGTTAGTTTTACACCTTGATTACTTAAATCCTTATTAGTTTTCACCACTAATACCCTTTCTAGTTGTGACCCTTACTATATTTTTGTATTTACTGAAAAAAACTCTAATTGACACAGTGCCCTGAATCTTAGCAATTAGATTTGATCAGTAATCTGCTCAGAGGAAATAACAATTACCAACCTATTACTACCAGAACTAGTATTAATTCCTATGTTGCATGGTTTTATTCCAGAAATTATTTCAGATTTTCAATGGTCCAATTCAATCCAAATCTTATAAATACCATCAGCCCGCCAGTTATGGATGCCAGAAGGTGGCTGCTGGAAACCCGAATAGAAACCAATCAGAAACTGTTGAACCTTTCTCAGGCTGCTCCAGTCGACCCTCCGCATGAAGATTTGTTGGGTAAATTGGCGGAGGCCCTTCAAAATGACCCATCAGCTAACCTTTATGGACCCGTCTTGGGAAATCCTGAACTTAGAGAAGAGATTGCAGCAAGATGGTCAATCTTATATGAAGGGGACATAACCCCCTCCCAAGTAGCTATCACATCAGGATGCAACCAGGCCTTTGCTGCTTCAGTTGCTACTTTGGCAAAACCCGGAGATTCCGTAATGATTGCAGCCCCTTGGTATTTCAATCATAAAATGTGGCTGGACATGATGGAGATTGACACCATAACACTGACCTTGGAGAAGGACCTTCAGCCTGATGTTGAAAGAGCAAAAAAACTTATTTCGAAAAATCTCAAGGCAATTTTACTAATATCGCCCAATAACCCCTGTGGTGCAGAATATTCCAGGAAGACCATCTTACAGTTTTACCACCTTGCCAAACAAAACGACCTAATCCTTATTGTTGACGAAACCTATAGGGATTTTCTTTCCAATGATAACCAATTGCATGATCTGTTTAAGGACCCTGAATGGGACAGGCATTTTGTTCATCTGTATTCTTTTTCAAAAGCGTTCCGATTGACCGGCCATAGGGTGGGCGCAATAGTTGCCTCCGAATACTTTCTTACCCAAGTCGAAAAACATCTTGATACTGTTTCAATCTGCCCCAACCAACTTGGTCAAATAGGAGCCTTGTACGGATTAAGAAATCTACTGCCTTGGGTAGAAGGTGAGAAGAATAAAATATTGGAACGGAAAAGAGCTATTGTGGAGGGGTTTGCGGATATGCCTGAATGGAAAATTCTTGGGTGTGGTGCATATTTTGCCTATGTTACCCATCCATTTAACATATCTTCTGATAAGTTGGTTAAACTTATTCTTCAAAAAACAAACATGCTGATGTTGCCCGATACCATGTTTGAGCAACCTAACCCGGCTGATGAAGTAAGACAATTTGGCCAACAGATTCGAATTGCCTATGCCAATATCGACCAAAACCAGATTAAAGATTTCTTTCAAAGGCTGAATCAATTTACAATGTTAAAGACGAGTTAATTGAATATTCATACGCTATGAGTTAATTTCGTAAAATCTAACCAAATTACAGCATTGCGTGATTAATTTTTTTACAAAGCCTTTCTTTTTTATATTCTCCGTAGTTAAAAGGAGGGTGGCTAATGAGTATAGAATTTGTTGCTTTGCATTTACTAGTTGATGAAGAAAGTCCTTCTCCTGGGGATCTAGAGCCTTTATTTTCCACGAAAAATGAAAAGTTTTGCAATTACAATACACATTACCTGATTGAAATCGAGAAATTGAAAAATGGGGCTTTCTGGATTTATGCCAGATATGGCAGATCTACACCTTACAGTAACACTGTCTATAATACAAAAGATCAAATAGAAGAAAACAATCCTAGAAGCACCCATCAGATCGAACCGCTTAATCAATATTTTGCCCTTTACTGCATTAAATCCCATACCCTTTATCTATCTAAAAGAAATCAGAAATCAGCGATCAAGGAGTATCTGAAAAAAAAGTTGCAAAAAGATGTCGTGATTAAAAATTTTTATACGGATACTGATGAATTTATCCAGCAGATTAACACTGTTGAAAAAATCAAACTTGTTACAAAAAAAAATCTACTTACGGCTAATGGAGAAATCTTGAAGATTTTTAAAAATCCGAATGATTTATTTGGACTTGGGATGCCAGAAGAATTCATACTTGAAGCTAATTTTGCCAAGGTAAAAAAAACAAAATATTTTATCAAAATATTTAAGGAAATAGTCGGATTAAAAAACAGGAATGAAGCCGATTCATTGGTTTGTATTGGTCGGGATGACAATAATTTTGAAACAGTGTTTAATGTAGATAGCTTTACACAGAAAGTAACCTTTGAAGCAACCAAAGATGACCTAGGTCTCTACAATCCGACCACCATCAAACAAAAATTACTCGAATCGATTGGAGTTTCAGATTAGGAAAATTCATAAGATTATTGCTTTTCTAATCTGGATTGGGGTGACATTCGTTGCCTATTTGTTAGAAGCAAAAATGACTGCTACAACATCACAGAATCTTGTAATGTTTTTCTCTATCGTGTTTGGTTTTAACATGACCTCTATTGGCATTTTATACAATGCTTCCTACACAAAAAGCCTACATAATAAAATTGATGACAAGATGTTAATGCGAGGGACACATATTCTAAAATCTTACCTACTTTTTAGCGGTTATTTGTCTATTTTTTCGATTACTTCAATTATTTCTTTTACAATCTTTGCCATCAAAAGCCCAGAAGGAATATTCAGCATCAAGATAGTCCCACTTGCTCTACCTTTTGTCGGCAAAGTAATTGATTTCAATCTTCTGTTGAGCTCTATTCTTTTTGGTGTTGTTGCGCTTAACATATTATTCCTGCTTCTTCTGATGCACGCTATAATTGATGGAATGATCCAAGAAGCAAAAAAATAAATCAATACTCTTTGAACTTCACAACAAGTTTCAGATAAAGTGGATGGAATTTAACCACCATTGAGTGGTAGATTGATCTATCAAATCAAGGGAAACCCTTGAATTATGTCCATAAAATAGTTAGGTAAAATCACTCATTTAAAAACTAGAGTTTAATTGATGGCAAAGATTTCCCGCAAAAAAGCCATGAACGTCCCTGTTTGGATTCTCCTGGGGTTATTAATCCTGGGATTAATGGGATTCGGCATTGGTAATTACTCAGGTGTGGCAGATAAAATCGGCTCAGTTGGGGATGAAGAAATTACAATTGATGAATATTATCAAGCCTTGCAGGAAGTTACACGAAATCTTTCTGCCAGAATAAATACTCAACTCACCTATCCCGAGGCGATTTCCCTTGGTGCTGACCGTGAAGCAATTGGTATTGTTTCTCGAACCGCAGCCTTGGACAACGAAGCGTACCAGATTGGGATTTCAGCGAGCGATAATGTTGTTCTTGAGCAGATCAGGAATGAACCAAGTTTTCAGGGCATTGATGGAACCTTTGATACAAATGCCTATGACTTTACCCTACAAAATCTTGGTATGTCTGGGTCCGAGTTTGATGAAGTAGTTCGAAAGGATGTTTCCCGGGGGTTGTTGAGTGGTTCTTTACTCTCAGATCTCTTCCCCTCTGAAGTTTTCTGGAACAATTATCTTGAATACAATTTCCACCGGAGAACATTTCGCTGGATTGAAATAACTGAAAGCATGTTAAGGCAACCTAATCCACAGGCTACTGATTCCGATTTAATGACCTTTTACAATGACAACCCCGAAGATTTTACCCTGCCTTCGACAAAGCAGATAACATATGCGTGGCTGACTCCAGGAATGATATCCTCTTCATTGACAGTTTCTGACGATGAATTGCGATCATTTTATGATTCCAGAATTGAGGAATTTAATCGACCGGAAAGCCGAATAGTTGACAGGTTGGTTTTCCCTACCACTGATGAGGCGACTCTTGCATTGGAGGAAATAAATTCCGGGAGTACTGATTTTGATCAAATTGTAATAGACAGTGGAATACGAATTGAGGATATTGATTTAGGGGAAGTTCGTAGGAGTGACCTTTCTGCTGAAGAAGCCGATTTGGTTTTTTCTACCGAAGAATTAAGCATCCTTGGCCCCATTCAATCAACCGTTGGGCCTGCCTTATTCAGAATAAATGGAATAATACCAGCAAAGGAAACTTCTTTTGAAGACGCTCGTGAGGATATAAGACAACAAAGAAGTCTTGAACTAGCCGTACAGACCATTCAGAATAATTTTGAAACCTACCAGGATTCACTAGCTGCGGGTGCTACCCTCGAAGAATTGGCTCAGGAAACAGATCTTGTTCTTGAAACCATCAATTACAATTCCCTTTCAGCTGATCCAGTTACTGAATTTGCTAATTTCCGAAATACTGCCGCCCAAATAGATGAAAATAGTTTTCCTGAATTGCTGGAACTTGACAATGGCGGTGTCATTGCCATGCGACTAGATCAAACCATACCTCCCACTTTACAGCCCTTTGATAGCGTAAGGGAGCAGGTTCAAGAAAGTTGGATCGCTAACGAATTAGGTAAGCAAAAGGTCCAGGTTGCAGAAGAACATTTGCTAGCCCTGGAGGGTGGTGCAGGATTTGGGGCTATAGGATTGGGAGAACCAAGACAGGAAATAGAGGTTCTCAGGATAGATCCAATTCGCGATGCACCGCAAGAATTGGTACAAGAAGTATTTGAAATTGAAACTGTTGCCAAAGGTACTGTCGTAGAAGGTGAAGATAATCGCGTGGCGCTGGCTCTATTGGATGAAATACTCCCACCAGATAATGGCTCAGAAGAGATTACCGGATATCTTTCATTCGTTGAATCCCAAATTAAAAGCGGATTGTCGAGAGATATTATCAACTCCTATACTGTAGATTTGATCAGTAATTCTGATCTCGTTATCAATCAAGAAATTTTAAATTCGGTTCATTCACAACTGCAATAGAAGGAAACTTATGATAGCTCCTTCTCTTGACCAGTTTTTACCAAAATACAAAGCAGGTAGTAATCAAGTCCTGTTTACCAAAATTCCTGCTGATCTGGAAACTCCTGTCTCGCTATTTCTGAAATTAGCCAATGATACCGATAATTGTTTTTTACTTGAATCAGTAACAGGGGGTGAAGATAGAGGCCGATATTCGATATTGGGAATGGAACCAGATTTAATCTGGCAATGTGATGGAAATTCATCGTTTATATCCTGGATGGAAGGATTTGAGCAAACTTCCTTACACACACCGACCAATGAGGATCCTTTTTTATCACTTAGAACTCTGATCAAGGCAAGCGCAATTGAACTTCCTTCGGCTCTGCCCGCTAGTTCAGCTGGTCTATTTGGCTACCTATCCTATGATATGGTCAGATTGGTTGAAAACCTCCCCTTGCATAATCCTGATACGATTGGAACACCAGATGCTCTCCTCCTCAGACCATCCATGGTAGCCGTACTTGATGGGGTGCTGGACGAATTGATATTGGTTAGCCCTGTTTGGTACAATGAAAACATTGAAGCTGAAAAAGCATATGTTCAAGGTTTTGAGCGTTTGGAAAAAACCTTGAACAAACTGCAAAGGGTAACCTTCAATTATTCATCCAAATATACAGAACCAGGTCCATCAACTGCATTGGTAAATGAAACTCCCAAGGATGAATTCTTGGCTGTTGTGGAAAAAGCCAAGAAATACATCCGAGAAGGTGACATATTCCAGGTGGTACCAAGTCAAAGATGGAAAATGGACTTTCCTTATCCACCTATTTCTCTTTATAGAGCTCTTAGAAGAACCAACCCTTCCCCGTTCATGTTCTATTTTAATTTTGGCGATTTCCAGGTTATCGGAGCCAGCCCTGAGATTTTGGTAAGGGTCTTTGATAATGAGATAACCATCCGCCCTATTGCTGGGACAAGACCGAGGGGCAAAACACCAGAAGAGGACAAGGAGCTTGCAGAAGAATTGCTTGCTGATGAGAAGGAATCTGCTGAGCATTTGATGCTATTGGATTTGGGAAGAAACGATGTTGGTCGAGTTTCCAAGATTGGTACAGTTAAACCAACCGAACAATTTGTAATCGAAAGATATTCACATGTTATGCATATCGCATCGAATGTTGTTGGGGAATTGTCAGAGGATGAAGATGCGCTCTCGGCCTTGATGGCAGGATTGCCGGCCGGAACTGTTTCAGGTGCCCCAAAGGTCCGTGCCATGGAAATAATTGATGAGCTTGAGAATACCAAACGGGGCGTTTATGCCGGAGGAGTTGGCTATTTCTCTGCCAATGGTGACATGGACATGTGCATTGCGCTCAGGACTTCGGTCATCAAGAATAACAAGCTCTACATTCAGGCTGGGGGCGGTGTTGTTTTTGACAGTGACCCTGAAATGGAATGGGAGGAAACTGTGTCAAAATCAATGGCCTTGCGTAAAGCTGCTGAAGCAGCCCACCAGTTTATACCAGATATAAACGAATAGATTTTTTCCTATTACTTATTTATGTCCTTGCTAGAATGAAATTTGTTAGAACCCTTCCTTACCCCGAGTCATCCCGATGTATGTGTTAATTGATAACTTTGATAGTTTTACATATAACCTGGTTCAGTATCTGGGAATACTTGGTACCGAAGTTAAGGTTTACAGAAACAACGAAATTACCGCAGAGGAAGTTGTCTCCTTAAATCCTGCGGGTATAATTCTTTCCCCCGGACCCTGTGGTCCAGATAAGACGGGTGTTTGTATTAGCCTTACTCAAAAGGCTGCCCAAGCAGAAATCCCTCTGTTAGGGGTTTGCCTGGGACATCAAGTTATTGGCACAACTTTTGGCGGCAGAGTTATCATCAACGATGAAATAGTTCATGGTAAGGTAGGCCGGATAGAACATGACGGTACTGGTATCCTTGAAGGGTTGGATTTGCCCCTTTATGCGACACGCTACCACTCCCTGGTTGTTGAAAGAGAAACACTTCCAGAGTGTCTGAAAATCAATGGATGGTTGGAAAATGGTACAATTATGGGACTTCACCACGAAAGTTTACCCATACATGGCGTGCAATTCCATCCTGAAAGTATTGCAACCAAGGAGGGGCTACGCATCCTTGATAATTTTTTGAAATTAACCCACTGAATTTAGAATTATGGATACCTTTAAAAAATTGATTTCCTCGGCTTGTGAAGGGCCACTTACCAGAGCTCAGGCTGAAAAGGCCTTTTTTGAAATAATGGATGGGAATGTTTCGCCTGTTCATATTGCCGGACTGCTCATGGCCATGAAAATGCGGGGAGAAACGATTGATGAATTTGCCGCGGCAGCATCGGTTATGCGTGACAAATGCCTTGAAGTCACTGCTCCGGATAAAGCCATGGATATTGTTGGAACCGGTGGTGATAGCAAGGGGACTTTGAATATTTCAACTGCCACCGCCTTGGTTGTTGCTGGCGCAGGAGTTACCGTAGCCAAGCATGGAAATAGAAATCTTTCTTCCAAATCAGGTGCTGCCGATGCCCTCTCCCATTTGGGCATCAATGTAATGGTAGGACCCGATATTGTTAATACAGCAATTGAAAAAGCAGGCATCGGATTTATGATGGCTCCCATGCATCACCCCGCCATGAAACATGTCATGCCCGTCCGCCAGGAGTTGGGAACTCGAACTATCTTCAACATATTGGGGCCTTTAACCAACCCCGCCAAAGTTGGTTATCAACTGACCGGTGCCTTTGCCAGGGAATTAATCGTTCCCATGGCCCTGACCCTTAGGGAATTAGGGACCACGGCCGCCTGGGTTGTTCATGGCGAGGATGGGACGGATGAAGTTTCCATAGCAGGGCTTACCTATATCGCCGAACTTATGGATGGTGAAGTGAACGAAAGGACAATTCACCCGGAAGAGGCCGGCCTTCCTGTTCATCCACTCGATTCGATTAAGGGGGGAACACCAGAGGTCAATGCCGCCGCCATAACAGAGCTGTTGGATGGTGCCCATTCACCATATCGAGATGCCGTCTTACTGAATACATCCTGTGCCTTGTTGATTGTTGGTAAGGCAGAAACCCTGAATGAAGGTGTTGAGATGGCTTCCGAGAGTATTGATTCCGGCTCAGCTAAAGCAAAGCTAAGCCAACTTGTCGCAATTACTAACAGTTGAGGGTTGTGAACTCTATTCTTGAAAAAATACGATCCTACAAGATCAAGGAAATCAAAGACCAGAAAACCAAATTTGGGTTAAGTGTTCTGGAGGAATTAATCCACGAACAAAATCCTCCCAAGGGTTTCAGAAAAGCTTTGATTACTGCAAGTAACCAGGGGTATGGTCTGATTGCCGAAGTGAAGAAGGCTAGCCCCTCCAAGGGAATTATCAGGAAGGATTTCAATCCCCTGGATTTGGCCAAAGCCTATGTGGCCGGTGGGGCAACCTGTATTTCTGTCCTAACTGATTACCCGAGTTTCCAGGGCAAAGGAAAATATCTGGCGGAGATATCCAGGGCGGTTAACATACCAACCCTTCGTAAGGATTTCATGTTGGACCCCTATCAGATATATGAGGCTCGTTCGCTGGGAGCGGATTGTATCTTATTAATCCTGGCCATGATTGATGATAGTTTGACACAAGAACTTGAAGAGACTGCCATGACATTGGGAATGGATGTACTTGTTGAAGTTCATGATTTTGATGAGTTGGAAAGGGCTCTCAAGTTAAAGTCCAACCTCGTTGGTATAAATAACAGAAACTTGAAGACCTTTGATGTATCCTTGGATACCTCACTAACATTGATAAAGGAAATACCAGAAAGTATTCACGTAGTTTCAGAATCGGGGCTGTTTACCAAGAGAAATTTAGATCACCTAGCTGAAAATGGAATTAGAAGTTTCCTGGTAGGTGAAAGTCTCATGCGAAAAAAGGATGTCATAACCGCAACAAGAGCTCTCCTCATGGACCCGCTTCCAGGAAATTGAACTAATGAAGAAATTTACCCATTTTGATGAACAAGGCAAAGCCCATATGGTCAATATCTCAAGCAAGGATGAAACGAAGAGGATCGCCATTGCCAAAGGGGATGTTTTGGTAAGTTCTGAAACTCTTGAACTTATCAGGTCCAATAACATTGGTAAGGGAGATGTTTTTGGGGTAGCAAGAATAGCTGGAATCATGGCCGCCAAAAAAACGTCCACCACCATCCCTTTGTGCCATCCCATACCGATATCTGCGATTGAAATTGATTTCCAGACTCAACAGGACTCACTTTGCATTGCAATTGAAACAAAAGTAACCACGGTAGGAAAAACAGGTGTCGAGATGGAAGCACTAGTTGCTGTATCTGTTGCAGCCCTGACAATCTATGACATGGTAAAGTCTGTCGATAAGAAAGTATCCATAAACAATATTCGTCTGGCCTATAAAGAGGGCGGTAAATCAGGAACGTTTGTAGCTTCATGATCTCAGTCACTGAAGCAAATAATCGAATAAAGGATCTCTTGGTCCCAACCGGCTCAGAAGAAATTTCGATTTACAAGGCAACCAACCGGATCCTTGCCCAGGATTTCTGTTCGGATAGAAATCAACCTCCATTTGATACCTCAGCCATGGACGGCTACGCAATTCGAACCGAGGATGCCCTTCCGAACAATGAACTTGAAGTCATTGGCACCATCCCTGCTGGTGCAAAAATTCCTGAAACTGCTGTTGGACCTGGTGAAGCCTTTCGTATCTATACAGGTGCACCCATTCCACCTGGCTCTAATAAGGTAATAATCCAGGAAGATGTAAAAGCACGTAGAACGTCAATCAGGATTAATGAAGCCTTTGAATCCAACCCCTTTATTCGCCCGAGTGGAAGTGACTTTAAGAAGGGTTTTTGTGTTAAAGCCCATCAGACCCTAAAACCAAGCTTGATTTCATTGCTAGCAGCAATGAATGCAGGGGTCATTCAGGTCAGAAAAAAACCAGTTGTTTCGATTATTCCCACCGGAGATGAATTGGTGATGCCTGGAAAAACAGAGGTACCCGACAACAAGATTGTCGCCTCCAATATTTTTGGACTTCAAGGTATGTTGGAGAATGTCGGTGCAGAAGTCAGAATATTGCCAATTGCCAAGGATGATTACCAGTCCCTTTCAACATCCCTAAACCTTGCTTTGAATTCTGACTTGATAGTTACTGTAGGGGGAGCCTCGGTTGGGGATTATGATTTGGTCAAGGATGTAGCTTCCACCCATGGGTTCGAATTGTCTTTCTATAAAATTGCCATGCGACCGGGCAAACCACTATTTGCCGGCAACAAAGGAACAACAGTCTTAATTGGACTGCCTGGCAACCCGGTTTCAGCCTTGGTTTGTGGGTACATCTTTTTAATTCCGGCCATCCAGTACATGATGGGTCTGACCAAGCTTGGCATGCCCCGAAAAAAAGCTCTATTGGCAAACCCACTCGGGAGAAATGGTAGCAGAGAGCATTTTATGCGTGCCATTGTGGTACATACAAATGGCGAATCAACAATTACAGTTCATGAAAGGCAAGACAGTTCATTGCTCAAAACCTTTTTCAATTCAAATGCACTACTGATTAGACCAAAGTCGGATCAACCCCGAGAAGCAGGTGAAATGGTAGAGTATATTGAGCTTATTTAGCTTCTCGGGCTTAATTCCTGTCAGAAATATCTTAAACTGCGGATATTCACCCATATATGCAGGTACCTATAACTAATTCACCAGGTGCTAAAGTGACCACAACCAAGATAGTAACCAGATTTGCACCCTCCCCCACAGGCAATCTCCATATTGGGGGTGCCAGAACTGCCCTATTCAATTGGCTTTTCTCCAGAGCAAATAATGGTCAGTTTCTCCTTCGCATTGAAGACACGGACCGTGAACGGTCTACGGAGGAAGCAACAAGACAAATTCTTGCCAGCTTAAAGTGGTTGAACCTAGACTGGGATGGTACTCCGGTAAGTCAATTCTCCCGCCAATCAATTCATCGTGCGAGAGCACTCGAGTTATTAAAATTGGGCCGGGCTTACAAATGCTTTGCTACACCTGAGGAAATTGCAGCTGCTAGAAAAGTATTGAAGGACAAGGGAGGTTCAACATTCTTTGTCAGCCCTTGGCGAAATAAACCCGATGACCAGCACCCTGACCTACCTTATACGGTTAGACTGAAAACCCCCGAAACTGGAAAGTCAATTATCCAAGATAAGGTTTTTGGTGAAATCAGTGTCAACAATGACACAATTGATGATTTGATTATCCTTCGTTCAGATGGAACCCCGACCTATAATTTTGCCGTGGTCGTCGATGACCACGATATGGAAGTGTCCCACATCATTCGTGGGAATGATCACATGGCCAATACATTTAAGCAACAATTGATTTATGAAGCCTTTGGTTGGCAGTTGCCAATATTTGCTCATGTCCCTCTTATCCATAACGAACAGGGGAAGAAACTCTCTAAGCGCGATGGTGCAACCGGAACTGAATATTACGAGGAAAATGGATTTCTGCCTGTGGCAGTATTTAATTTTCTTGCTCGCCTGGGCTGGAGTCATGGCGATAATGAGTTCTTTAGCATGAATCAGGCCGTGGAACAATTTCGATTGGAGGATTTACGTAAATCCCCTTCTAGATTAGATTACAAAATGCTTAAACAGATATCAGGCCACTTTTTATCTACACTAGGGCCTGAAAAGCTTTATCAGGAATTGACTGAATTCGTTTCTAACAATAAATCCACTACCATATCCCCAAGTAAGGAAAAGCTAGTAAAAAAAGCCCTTCCGTTGATACAGCCCCGTTCAAAAACTCTACTGGAGATTTGGGAGGGGCTTGAATTCTTGCTTAATCCCTCGGTCAGTTATGATGAAAAAAGTATCAAGATACTATCATCAACTCCCCGGAAACAGATTGAAGATTACATGCATGGTTTGTCAAAACTCGATTGGGATAGGCAGGTTCTTGAAGAATATTCTGCGGCTTTTGGTACAAAAAGGGGATTGGGTTTAGGTAAGGTATTACAGCCAATTCGGGCAGCCTTGGTTGGCAAAACAGTGTCACCAAGTGTTTTTGATATTTTCATGCTGTTGGGAAAGAAAGAAAGCCAAAAAAGGCTGGTTGCCACATCCAAAATTACTCTGGAAAGCCCTGATAATCTGTGAATCGAACCTTTCAAAGTAATTGTAGTTGACAATTATGGTCCCCATAGGTAAGTAGAATTCAGGTTGTTCACTACGGTCTAATTACTACAAATCCCATTATTCTAAATTGGTATATTGGGTTGACTATTGCCCCTATATTTTGACCCATATAGACAAACAGCCTTTTCAAATATTGATACTTGGTTCAACAACTGATCTAAATTACACAGAGGTTATATGACAAAAGCCAACAGATTTGTTTCAATGGATATTAACGGAACAACATATAAGTTTCCATTTTCGTCCCCTACTGCCGGTCCAGATGTAATTGACATTAGAAATCTTTATAAGGAAGCCGATGTCTTTACCTATGACCCAGGGTTTACTTCTACAGCCTCCTGTCAATCGGACATAACCTTTATTGATGGCGAAAAGGGGATTTTGCAATACCGTGGTTATAATATCGAGGACCTGGCCAAACATTCTCACTTTCTAGAGGTATGTTACCTGCTCCTTTATGGCGAATTGCCAACTTACGATGAGATGGTACATTTCGAAGATCGGGTAACCATGCATACCATGGTTCATGAACAGTTAATCAACTTTTACAGGGGATTCAGAAGGGATGCCCATCCAATGGCAATTATTACCGGAGTTGTAGGGGCGTTATCTGCCTTTTATCATGACTCAATTGATATTAATGATCCCGAGCAGAGAGAAATTGCCTGTGTCAGAATGATTGCCAAGCTTCCCACAATTGTGGCCATGGCTTACAAGTATTCTATTGGACAACCTTATATTTACCCCAGCAACAGATTGGATTATTCCTCAAATTTCCTGAAGATGTGTTTCTCGGTACCTGCTGAGAAATACAAGAATAATGAAATTATCAGTACCGCGATGGATCGTATATTCATGCTCCATGCTGATCACGAACAAAACGCCTCGACCTCAACGGTTCGATTGGCAGGATCATCTGGGGCAAATCCATTTGCCTGTATCGCTGCGGGGATAGCTTGTCTGTGGGGGCCCGCTCATGGCGGAGCGAATGAAGCTTGTCTCATGATGTTACATGAGATTGGTACCCCTGACAGAATTCCAGAATACCTAAAAAAAGCCAAGGATAAGAGCGACCCCTTTCGGTTAATGGGATTTGGGCACAGGGTTTATAAGAATTTTGACCCCAGGGCTCATGTCATGAAGCAGTCTGCTGATGCAGTGCTTGATCTCGTTGACAGCAAAAACGTACCTCTTTTGAGGGTTGCCAAGGAACTCGAAAGAATTGCCTTGCAGGACGAGTATTTTCAACAAAGAAGTCTTTACCCTAATGTGGACTTCTATTCAGGTATTATTCTGAATGCGCTTGGTTTCCCCACCTCAATGTTTACTCCAATTTTTGCCTTGTCCCGAACTGTAGGCTGGATTTCGCAATGGAAGGAGATGATTGTGGATCCGACCCTGAAGATTGGTCGCCCCAGGCAGAAATACACAGGTAAGGTGAATCAGGAGTACATACCCGTTGAAAAACGCCCGAAGAAGTGATTTTAATCGCTGATCGGGACAATGATCTTAACTTTGTTTCAGTTAAGAGCGCATTATTTCAAAAAAACATTGATATAATTAAAACTCAAGCAGCGCAAAACTAACCGACTTTCTAAAGTAGGTTCCTCATCTGTTTCAATCTAAGAGAAGAAGAGTAAGACATGCCTTCGAATACTGAACGCGGCTTGAGGTGTGTCGTACCAAAATGGACATCAGCGATTCTGCTGGTGCTAGTGTTGGGATTTGGGCCATTGGTCGCCGCAGCTGCCGGATTCCGGGTGATTGTAGACGACAAACTGCAATTCGGTGTCTGGTATCCAAGCGATACACCGACGACTGTCCAACGATTGGGTCCTTTTGACGTGAATGTTGCAAAGGATGCGCCGCTCCGAGACGGTCAATATGAACCATTACTGTTTTCGCACGGACACGGTGGACGCTATCGTAATCACTACCTTACTGCTCAGCTCCTGGCTGATGCGGGATACATTGTGATCGCACCACAGCACGAAGCGGATTATCTGATCGGGGGGCCACAAACAGCACAAGCGCTTGATCACAGGTATATCGAATTGACCATGGCACTCAAATCGGTTGAGTCGAATTCTGATTTTATCGGCCATATTGATTCACAAACTGTACACGGGGTGGGGTATTCTCTGGGCGGTGCAACAATATTGCTTGCAGCCGGGGCGGGTTTTTCTTCGGAACGTTTGGCACAACATTGCAATGAGCACCAACGTAATGATGCAGCGTATTGCGAAGACCCCGGAAAACTCTTTCGCTTGACGCAATACTTTCGGCACGATGTTTCCTTGCCTGACACTGCTGATCCATTTCGTAATCCGCCCTTAGTCAACGGCAAGGTAGTACTAGTGGCGTCAGCTTACCAAGGTTTAGATTTAACGCCACCGCTTTCCCTAACCAAACTGATGATCATCGCAATCGAAGGAGATACCATTGTCAAACCCAAATTTCATGCCCGCCCCCTGTTCGAGGCAGCATGTGGGCAAATTCCTTGCGATTATCAAACCGTACCAGGTCATCATTACGCGTTCATTGCACCGTTCCCGAAATGGCTGACCGATGAGGAAGACATTCCTGTTGCCAAGGACCCCGAAGGATTTGATCGACCTGAATTTATGAAGACGCTGAATGCAAAAATTTTGAATTTTATGGTTAACGATTGAGGGTTGGCACAAAAGTAACTTAAGGTCGGGATAAACTTGACTGGGAGTGGTTGTGACCAGGGTAAAAAAACCAGGAAATTACTGGGATAGAGGTAGAATTGAATACTGTCACAGTCTCCTATGCGATGCTGCCCTTAGCAGCGTTAAATGATATTCATGTTATAGCAGAAAAACTGAAACCCCTTGTGCGTAGATTGATTTTGAACCTCAGGTACCATGCAAGAATGTTCTAACCAATAAAAAATTGGTTTGTGAATAAATAGCCTCCTGATCTACCCCAAATTATAGAAATATATTTCTCAGTAAATGTCGATATTGTGAAATCTCTGAAAATTAATTTTATTTCCTTATTACCCAATAACCCCTATTTTAAATTGAAATTAATTTTTTAGGAATAGCTAGTGCGCTTTATTAAACAACTATCAGTTCAAGGGTTGTTATCTTTCCCTCCAGACATGGAGCCCTTAGATTTAAAACCATTGAATATATTGATTGGTCCTAATGGGTCAGGAAAATCAAACTTAATTGAAGTGTTTGAATTACTTAGTTCTGCACCTACAGATTTTGCAGATACTTTACGGAAAGGCGGGGGAATAAATGAGTGGTTATGGAAAGGGACGAAAAATTCAAGATATGCAAATTTAAAACTAATTACAGATTTTGGATCGGTTGGCCATTTATTCCGAAAAAAAAAACCGTTGGTCTATTGCTTGGATTTTGATTCAGTAATCAACCGGGTTGAAATACGTAGGGAATCTATTGAGTTTGAGGGAATAAATTCTCCCCATGGCATACTTTACAATAATGTCGAAGGAAACTCAAGGATCAGAACTGACTCAGATCATCCTGTCGGTCTTAAATTAAAGGATAATCTTGATTTTAGGGTTCTAAAAGACATCGAATCAAATAAGTCTATTCTATCCCAGATAAAAGATCCATTCAACTATCCTGAAGTTTTTGAGCTTGGAAATTATTTTGATGAAATGGTGATTTTTCGTGATTGGACATTTGGCCGTGATTCCCCACCTCGTAGAGTTCACCCCCCCGACCTTCCCACTGATCGTTTGCTACCTAGTTGTGAAAATCTAGCCCATATACTTGGTGAATTGATTTTGAATGACTCAGCATTCGAACGATTCAATAAATTATTGAAAAGATTTCTTCCTAATTTCAAAAGAATAACACCCGGTCTTAGTGGTGGTGGTGTTCAATTTTTTCTCCATGAAACTGGACTTGATACCCCCATTCCCGCTACAAGAATTTCTGATGGCACATTAAGATTCCTTGCTATAATTGCTACCCTGTTAGTCCCAAAGCCACCTACCCTAGTTTGCATAGATGAACCAGAATTAGGATTGCATCCAGATGCAGTTGCTTTAATTGGTGAACTACTCATTGAGGCATCCAAACGAATGCAGTTGATTGTTACAACCCATTCTGATGTCTTGGTATCCGCAATGGACCTCTATCCAGAAAATATAATTACTTGCGAAAGATGGGGTGCAGGTACAGTTTTCCAAAGACTTGATGCTAATTCCCTCAAGAAATGGCTTAAAGAATATTCCCTTGGGGAACTATGGCAGATGGGTGAACTTGGAGCAAATCCTTGATGGGATTAACGGTTTATATGGAAGGGGGTGGGAACAATAAGAGCAGCAAGAATAAACTTAGAATTGGAATGACTGAATTCTTAGTTGTTTTAAAGGATGAATTAATAAAAAAGGGATATAATTTGAAAATTGTTGCTTGTGGACCACGCAATAAAGCATATAAATTATTTGTTTCTTTTAAGCCTGATAGCAAATATTCCATAGCAATTCTTCTTGTCGATTCAGAGGAGCAGGTAAATGGGAAGCCCCCCTTTGAGTACCTAAAAAGACGTGATAGATGGGAAAAATTGAACGAGAAAGACAAGGTCCATCTAATGGTTCGAACAATGGAAACCTGGTTAATATCTGATCCACAGGCCTTGGAAAAATATTATGGACATAATTTCCATCGAAAATCCTTATCGAATCATCAAAACCTAGAAGAAGTTTCCAAAGAAACGATCTATAAATCTCTTACCAAAGCCACTGAAAATACCAGTAAGGGTGAATATCATAAGATTGACCACGCCTCCGAATTATTAAAGGTAATTGACTCAGGCAAAGTTCGAGAAAGATGTCCTCATTGTGATCTGCTCTTCACCGATTTATTAACCGAAATTAATAAACTCTAGAATCAGGCGATCATTGACCATCCAGTAAAGAATTGCACCTTTGCGTGGATATTTGGATAACATCGCTTTTCCACTGATAACGTACGAAGCATGGATAGCACATTTAGCTGGTCACAACCGGTAGCAAGTTGACTCATGATGTGTCGAATTGCACTTGAAAATGGGGGTTTAGGCATAAACTGTTAATCAATATAAATTATTATTCAGCCTCTCAGAATACATATTGAGAACTGATTTATTTTAAGGGACCAATTTTCCCTTTTTTGGTATAACTCTTAACCATCCTTACAAACCCTATTCGAACATCCGGTCTGGCTTCGAGCAAAAGGGCGAACACTCCAGAACCGAAAATCAACAGCATACCAAATCCGGATAATAGATCTGGAATCTCATTCCAGAAGAGGTACCCCCAAAATACAGCAAAAATCAGAGCGCTATACTCAAATGGTGTAACTAAGCCAGCCTCACCATATCTATAGGCTTGGGCAATGAAATATGTACCTACTGTGGCACAAAATCCACCCAATCCAAAATAGAAGTAGGAAATTGGTTCAGTCGGCCAAACCCACTCTTTTGTAAAAAAACCAATGGTTGGATGATGGGTAGGTTCGTAAAATCGTCCATCGCCCAAAACAAGCCCCACTATTGTCGATACAAACAAAAATGTAAGTTGAATATAAAACGAAAGTGAACTCGCACTTTCAGAAATACCCACATGCCTCGTTATGGTATTTGTAATTGCATAAAATACAGCAGCAAGTATTGGAAATAAATAGAACCAGTCAAATTGACTTGTTCCAGGTTGGACAATAAGCAACACGCCCAAAAAACCAATCAGTAAAGCTCCCCATCGGTAAATATTTACCTGCTCTTTTAAAATTATGGCCGAAAAGGAGGTGATGAGCATAGGAGCTATAAAAAATACGGCAACGGCGGTCCCAATCGGTAACACTACCAAACCTGCAAAGAAAGTTGCATTGGCTGCAACAATGGCAATACCCCGAGCCACATGTAGGAACGGTCTTTTCGTTTTGAGTTTGTTCAAGCCCCCTTCCAGGGGCACAACAAAAATAAGGATTAAAGTAAATGCGATTACCGTGCGGATGAAAACAATTTGATGAAGGGGAAAATCTTGGCTGAGGAGTTTTACCAGAGAATCATTCAGTGTGAATGACAGTGTTGCGATCAAAACACAAAAAATTGCAAACTTCGGGTTCAATTATTCCCATCCAAAATACCGAATATTACTTACGGTTTCTTCTGGACTTTGCCATTTAACCGCTGAATTAACTCCTCCCGATTTTCCTAAATCATTATCAATCAGATTGTGGGGCTAATTCCCGGCCATGGTGTTGTCCAATTTAGTGCATAAAAAATTATTCTTTATTTGTATAAAATTACACCTCCCCTCCATATAAGAAGATTCTATAAACCACAATTGTTTTTGAACCACCCTATTCGGTCTTGGAATTTCTTCTTGTCCTTGACCGTCTTCTTTTGGGTTTTTTGCTATTTCCTTTAAGACCTTCCAGCAGTATGGCAGTCATGGGGTGATCAGGGTATTCCTTCTGATAAACCGCCAAAAGTTGGTTTATTAACTCAAAGGTATCCTGTTCAAAAGGAATTCCTAAAGCCCAATCAAGGAAAATGCTTCTATATTGTTCCTCCTCAAGGAGTTCCATTTGATAAGCTTCATAAATCAAACCCCTTGGATCAGCAGAATGATAATGTAACTTGCGATTTGTCACTTAACTTTCTGCCAAATCTAACCATCGATTATCAATTAAATCTGAAATAACTGATCTGGTGCTATCGGTTTGGATTTGAACCTTTCTTGTCAAAGCTTCCAGGGAATCAATTTTGGTTTGTTGCAATAATATTTCAATTACCCCTTGGCCTGTTGTCTCTGGGCTGAAGTTACCCTCGACTGTTAATCTGGCGACTTGCATGATTTGTCGTAACAGGGAATAATGCGTGAATAACTTTTCATATTCATCCGTGGTTATCAGTCCCTTTTCTGAACTAGCCATGAGCTGGGACCCAATATCCCTTTCCGTGCAGTTTGTAATCAAAGCTCCTGCTTGGGCAAGCAATTCGATATCCAATAATTTCCCTTTTCCCAGCCGACATTCCCAGATACTTTCCTTTTTTTCGATAGGGGTGTTTTCCGACAATCTTCTCCTCATGTCAATTACGTCCCGAATAATTTTATGGTGATCTTCAAGCTTAATAATCAACTGCCGTCTAAAGTCTTCAATTTCTTCGCCTAGCTCTTCGCAACCAGCAAGTACACGAGCCCTGGTGAGAGCTAAATGTTCCCATGTCCAGGCACTTTGTTCCTGATAATGTATAAACGACCTTAGTGAAGTGGCAACTGGCCCTTTTCTTCCAGAAGGTCGCAGTCTCATATCGATTTCATACAGTTTTCCTTCCGCCATCTGCGAAGAAAGTGCTGAGACCATGGCTTGGGTTAATCGGGCATAATATGCTTTGGAGGCCAGGGATTTCTTGCCTTTGGAGTAATCTTCATCCAGGGGATCATAAATCATTATAAGATCAAGATCTGATTGGGATGTTAAGCTTTCAGCCCCCAAGGACCCCATGGCCAGGAAGACAAATCCTCGTCCTGGTGGCCTGCCATAGGTGTTGGCAAATTGATCAACAACAAAAGGAACCAACGATTTGATAACAGTATTTGCAAGTCTGGCATAGGAATTCCCTGCCTGTTCGCTATCTGAAAAACCTTTAAGGAGATGTACACCCACCTTAAAATGGTGTTCATTGTTCCATCTTCTTGCCACCCTTAATGCACTTTCATAATCAGAAGTTTTATTGAGACTGGAAGTGAGATTTTTTTCCAATACCTCTTCACTTTCCAAAGGTACAATGAAATCCGGCTCCAATACGGCATCAAAAACCTGTGTATTCTTGGATAGGGAACTTGCTAATCTTGGTGCCATGGCACAAGTATCAACCAAAAGTTCCAATAGATGCTGGTTCGCCTCGAAAAGCGAGAAAAGTTGAACTCCCGCCGGTAGTCCGCGCAGAAAACCGTCAAATTGGAATAAAGCTTCCCGGGGCTGGCTGGATCTTGCCAAACGGTTAAAAACAATGGGTTGCAACCTGGCAAAAATTTTGGTTGCTCTTTCAGTTCTAAATGCCGGTAATTGGCGCCAGTTATTCACAGTTTCCCAGTCAGATTCCTCAAGAAAGGAAGTATCACACTCTTCAGAATTATTTTTCTCTGTTGCAAAGAAGGTTTCTGTGGTGGAATGAACCCCCTCAAGAGTGGTTTTTATTTCCTTCAGAAACTTGTCCAAATTATCCTCTCCTGAGAGAGCCGCCATACGAACGATTTCATTTTCAATTTTGGGAATTTCATGTGTTTGAGCATCCCTGATCATCTGAACTCTATGTTCCCACGTCCTGAGTTTGAAATAGCTTTCCCTCAAAATCTGTTTTGAATCGCCATCTATCCACCCCTTGCGATTAATGGCTTCCAAAGCCCCCATAGTGTCAGGTACCCTCAAGGATTGATCCCTGCCACCTGCAACCATTTGAAATGTTTGAACAAACAATTCAATTTCCCTTATGCCTCCCTTCCCTAATTTCAAATTGAAGCCCGGAAGATTATGTAAATCTCCAGCCCCTCTGTTTTCCCAGATCCTCAGCCTCATCTCACTCGAATCCTGGACAGCAGAGAAATCCAGGTTCAATCGCCAGATAAAGGGTTCTATATTCGATAAAAAGTTTAGGCCAGATCCAATATCTCCTGCACAGGGTCTGGCTTTTATGTAGGCAGCTCTTTCCCAGGTACGGGCAAAGCTCTCATAATACCTTTCAGCTCCCCCGACCGAGATACAAACTGGGTTAACAAAGGGGTCAGGTCTTAATCTTAAATCCGTCCTAAAAACATAACCATCTGCCGAAACTTCTCCCATCAATTTCGCAAATCTCCTGGTTATTTTGACAAACTCGGCCTTTACAAAATTGAAATTCTTTACTGGGTGTTTCTTTTCATCAAAGAAGACTACCAGGTCTATATCTGATGAGTAGTTAAGTTCCCTACCCCCCATCTTGCCCATGGCAAGTATAAATATCCCACCCATGGTCTCCGGATCACTTTCCAGATCCAATGCAAGTCGCCCCTTTGAAGCGGATTCACGAACCAGGGATGTTAGGAGGGTTTGACATGAAAAATCAGCAAATCGGGTTAATGCTCCGGTTACCTCAAGAAGGTTCCATATGCCCCCAAGGTCGGTAAGAGCTGTAAGGAGAGCAATCTTTTTCTTTCTAAGCCGTAGGTTTTTGATTGTCTTACTAACGTTGTCCATATCAAATGGTGAACAAAGGAGGGACAGGGTATCCTTTGGATCCTGGGATGCTATTCCTTCCAACCACTCAGGATCGGTTTTCATCAAACTATTCAAATACGGGCTGCAACCTGCTGTATAAGAGAGTAATTGTTCAAAATTGGGGTAATTTATGGCGCTGGAATCCGGTAAAATATTTGGGGTCTCACTTTCGAAAGGTACCGGGGTTCGGGTAATTCCAGATTCAAAATTCATTTTAGTTGCCATTACTTACCTTTGAATTTCTGCTTTTTTCTTACATTGCAGTTTAAAATTATACTGATGGAATCCGAGGATTTTTGATTAAATTACCTGTTTGAATATTTAGAAAACTCAAGGGAGGTAATTATGAGAGTCCTAATCACCGGTGGCTCTAATGGAATAGGTAAGGAATGTTGTAATTTACTTTCCCGAGTTGCCGAGGAAATTACCATAATCGACGTCCTCAAGCCAGAAATGGCAATGACCAACTGGATCAAGGCAGATTTTACTGACTTAAACAGTCTCGGTGAAGTTGAGCATAAATTGGATGGACCTTATGATGTTCTGATAAATTCGGCCGGTTTGCCTCCAAGGGAATCAAAGGAGCTTGATATATTGACAGTTAATTTCATCGCTCTCAGGAGGATTTCAGAGATAATTATTCCCAAATTAAATCCCGGTTCTTCGATTGTTAACCTTGCTTCCAAGGCCGGTTCAAATTGGCAAGCTAATATCTCCCAAGTAAAGAGATTCTTGCAAATTACAGATACCCAAGACCTGATTTCATTTTGCAAATCGGAAAATCTGGATCATATACGGGCATACGACTTATCAAAAGAGGCCGTTATTGCCTGGACCATGGCAAGCTGTGAAGAGTTAAAGAAAAGAGAAGTTCGAATAAATTCTGTCAGTCCAGCTGCTATTGAGACAAGAATCCTCAATGATTTTATATCTGCTTTTGGTGAGCGTGCCTCAAAAATGATAAATAGGATAGGACGACCAGGCACTCCCAGGGAGGTAGCAGAGGTGATATTTTTTCTGATTGACAAAAAGAGCGAATGGATAACAGGTGTTGACCTTCCCGTTGATGGGGGAACTTCTGCGATCGTATATTGTAATCAATATGAATTGAAACAATTTGGCTACCACTAATCCATTGAAAATGATTTCAATAAATTCCTGAAAGTTATTTATGTCAAATCAGAGTCTGCCATTGCATGATTGGGATAAGCTCAGAGTTTTTCTGGAAGTGGCCAAATCAGGTTCTGTTTATCGGGCTGGAGAAAAACTGCAATTACATCAATCCGTTGTAAGCAGGAGAATAAGTTCACTCGAATCAGATTTATCAACCCAATTGTTTCATCGTCATGCGAGGGGAACTATTCTGACTGAACAAGGATCAATTCTTTTTGATGCTGTTGAAGTAATGGATAAGCAGTTGGCCAAAGCAACCAACGAAATCAAGGACTTCAAGGAACTTGCCCGAGGAGAACTAAGAGTTACGACAACTACTGGTTTCGGCACTTTATGGGTATCACCACGATTACCTAAATTTTTCCAAAGTTACCCTGATCTTAACCTGACATTAATACTTGATGAAAGAATCCTTGATCTTCCGATGAGAGAAGCAGATGTGGCCATACGAATGAAGGAGCCATCGGAAGCGGATTTGGTCAGAAAAAAGATTATGACAACCTTCATGGGTTTGTACATGACGAAAGAATATGCCAAGACCAACGGTGTGCCTGAAGTGATAGAGGATTTGACCAACCATCGACTAATCAGTCAAAGAAACACTGCTTTGGATGCCCCTACAGCCAAGACATTTATCAACAAGATTTTCTCGTTGAAGGTAAACTATCACATGATGATCAATAATTATTATGGGGTGTTTCTTGGGGTAAAGAATAATTTGGGCATAGGAGTACTACCAGGTTATGTTGCTGAAATGGTTCCCGATTTAATCCAGGTCCTACCAGATTTTAAGTCAGAAAAAATACCTTTATATCTGGCCTATTCATATGAATTGAGGGAATCAAAAAAGTTGAAGGTCTTCCGCGACTTTATACTTTCTGAAGTAAAAGGAACCTAGTCGCCTTCAATCCATAAAGTAAACCATTATTAAGTTCTCCTGATCCGCGACCTAAATTGCTTCCCGAGTGTCACTACCGGTTGTATATTCCCCGTCCCGACTTGACGGGAACCTTGCCATTTCTAATTGAATTGGTGCTTGCTCAGGGTCGGCCTTTCTTTATTTTATGCCGCCCCATCACCATCTGGAAACAAGATCAACCCCGACACTGTTGCCGGTTGCCCGGTCCCCGGTACCACCCGCCGCCGGTTCGGTCCACACATCAACCATCATGTTCTGGGCCTGGTCAATATCCGGCTCCAGCCGGTAGCCCAGCCGGGCTGTTTCATCACTCGAGCCACCATGCACCTGCACATAAGAACTGCCGACCTTGCCATGGCCCCGGCTTACCCCATAAGCCATTTCCGCCGTCCAGTTCTGGTCGGCATTGAAAGCAGCACCTTCCGGCAGACTCGCCGCCTGAATCAAATGACTGTTGTCACCCACCGGTGGTTCGCCAACAGCATGAGACAGGCTGGCCGCAAAACCCTGCCTGGTGGAAGGGTTGGGATCGTACAGCAGGGCCACCGATACACCCCAACTCTCAAAGGCATCATCCTTGTGGGCAAGCAGTTTTTGACCACGCAGACGCCAGGACACACCATTCGCCATGTCAAGCCATTCCAGACCACCGCTCACCTGCAGCCCCAGACCCTGCTCGGCATCTCCGCTGTCCCGGCGTACAGCAACCCCCAGGCTGGGACGCAGAATGACACCCGATGCCAGCACATTCTCCCAGGTACTGGTCACGCCCATACGGTGCCGGAGGGTCTTGCCCTGCAAGGCTTCCAGGTAATCCGGAACCTCGGCCGAACCGGTTTGCGTCCACAGAACATCAGTATGCCAACGCAACTCGGCGTTGCCCAACCCGGCCACTTCGGGCAGGGAGCCTTCCGACCCGAAGGCAACCATCCGCCAGCGCAAGCCGGTCCTGATTTCATCGGCGGCAACCTCCTGCCAGGTCAGGTTGCCCGTCCCAAAACCCAGACCACCCCAGAGCAGGTAATCATCATCAACCCGCCAGCCCGTATAGGGAACAATCGAGGTCAGGCCGAACGCAACCTCACCGTTCCTCGCTGCCGCGTCACCATAGTCAGCTTCACCGGTGCTCCGCGCCATTATGACCCCATGGAACCGGTTATGGCGTGCCCAATCAAAGCCAAGCTGAAAGCCGCTGACATGGCCCTTGATGGCATAGCCCTGCTCCCGGCCACTGAACCCCGACCGGGTTCCCTGGCCCCAGAGGGTCACCAGCGCACCCGTGTCAATTGCCTGGGTCAGGGCAAAGGCCGTCCCGGCCACAAGCTCGTCGGTGGTGTTGGGGGTCAGGCTGTTGTCACTACCGGTTACCTCGGCCGAACCAAAGGCCATGGCATCAACCCCGGGAGTATTGGAGCCAGGCTGCTGGCCGCTGACAACACAGGAAGATTCGGGTCGAATGAATTCACCATCAGCAGCACAACGCACCTCGGGCAGTGTTTGCCCGGCCAGCCTACCGCTGAAACCCGGCTGGCGGATGCCACTGAGCCGGTCGGTAATCGCTACAACCGACTGTTCGCCAACCGTGCGGCCAAAACGGACCAGACCCGCCCCGACCGAGGCGGAGGGAGGAATGTCATTGTCCCGGACGGTCACCCGGACCGTAGCCAGGACAGCATCCGCATAGGTATGGATCAGCCCCATGCTTTCACTGACCTTGTTGTCATCCTCATCGGCCGTTATGGTTACCGTGCGTTCCTCAGCCCAGTTATCCGTTGCAAAGACAATGCTGACCGGATCGACCGTAACAGCTGTGGCCTGGGCGATGGGGTCAATGGTAATGTCAATTTGAACCGAGGCGGTCGGTTGCGCGGCCAATCGCACCGTATAGGTCGCCGAGGCCCCCTCGCCGACAACCAGGTGTTGTTTTTTAATTTAAATCAACTTGAATTTCTCAAATTATTTCGGGCGAAGTGAGACAAATCTTTTCAAGAAGCTCCAATAATTTTAATAAAATCAATTTCCCCACCATTTCTTTTCCAAGCAGTTAAATTCCCCACCTGGCAAATTTACCCCGCAAAGGCCTAAGCCGGTAACTGTTTGCAAGCACCGCAGGTCGATCAAATTGCTTGGTGCACCGTAATCCCGTTGGTCTCGATTATTGGTAGGAGTAGTTTGTTCAAATGATCATTCAGTTGTCTTGCTGCACCTGCAGACAAGCATTCCAGTCCTTGCCCCCTTGGGGTCTTAGGCGCTGTATTTCGGGATGTGCCTGTAGCAGAAGAACCGCGGCCTGATCACCGGCCATATCGGCATCATAGCCACACCAGATGGTTTCCGATGGGACCAGATCAATAATCCAGGGGGGCAGCGTTGTGGCCACACCGGCAGTGGAGATGATATATTGGAAATGGGAACACTCCTTGCACATAGCCGCCGACAGAGTATAAGCCGACAGGGCATCAATCGCACTTTCGACCAACAGGGTTGGTCCCGCTTCCTGACGCGCCAGCCAGAACCCACCTTGCGCTTTTCTGGACCCCCGGCGCATTCCCTTGAAGGGTCGCCCTGGCATGGTTCCGTGCAACTCGGCCCCAACCGGTAAAGCCTTGGCATCACGGGTGATAAAAACAGCATTGCCCCTCTGGTCAGCCCCAACAAGATGCTTCCGGTGACACCAGGCAACAAGCGCGGGTGCAATCTGGCGGTCCCCGACAAGATAAGTCCACACCCGGGGCCAGTACCTTGGGACCAGTTGCAAATCCGGTGCGAGGGTGTTGCTTGCTGCCAACGGGGCGTGCCGACCACCTGGTTTGGCTGTTTGGGAACAGGGAACCACCGAAGATTGATAAGCCTGGCAAGACAATTGTTTCAGCCAGGCCAGGGCTTCACCAAAACCGCACCCCCTGGCATGGATGACAAGATCAATCGCACCGCCACCACCGGTGCCATTGAGGTGATCATAAAATTGGCTACCGGTAATGCTGAGCACTGAGCCGGAACGACGCCAGCGGTTTTGATCACTTGGATCACGCTGATAACCGCAGGCTTCGGCCACCCGACCAAGGGATATGTCCCTGAGCCGGGTGATCTGTTGGCACGACCATGGTCTTATTGGTCCAGGTCTCATTGGTCCAGTTCACCAAGAGCCTCTTCCACATGAACGGCCGTTACCAGACGGGATTTATTCAGGGCCGCCGCAACCAGGGCAAAATGAGTCAGCCGGTCCAGCATACGTGGAACACCCTTACTGGCCAAGGCCAGGGCGGCAATCGCCGCCGGTTCAAACAGATCACTCTCGTAACCGGCAAGGCGCAACCGATGGCTGAGATAACCACCAACTTCCTCTTCACTCAGACCGCCTAGGCTGCACCGAATGACAATCCGTTGGGATAATGACGCATGGGTCGCCATCTGTTGCAGACGTCGCCGCAATTCACTGAGCCCAACGAGCAGCAGACATAACCGTTTCTCGGAATCCATCTCGTAATTGGTCAACAGACGCAACTCCTCCAGAATGGTATTATGCAAATGATGAGCTTCGTCAAAAATCAGCACCGGATATTGCCGGGCGGCAACAACCAGCCGGGATACCTCCTCCTGGATGGCCTTGAAGGCCGCGGCCCGGCTGGTAAAACGGTCCAGGCCAAAGGCGTTGGCAATGGTATTGTAACTGTCGAGAACCGAACCTGTGGAGAGGGTTACATAACAGACCCGATATTGGTTGGGATGCAACTGGCTCACGACCTGGCGGCAGAGCGTGGTCTTGCCAGTGCCGGCCTCCGCCGTCAACAGACCAATACCTCGCAGTTCCAGGAGATGCTGTAGACGATGACGGGTTTCCGAGGCCGCGGTATAATCGAATAATTCATCCGCCTTGGGGGCCACATCAAATGGATAGTGCTTGAGGCCAAAATGTACTTTATACATTACTTCTCCTCCTTCTCATCATCGCTGGGGCCAAACCGCAAGGGCGGTCGACCACGTGGAATGGTGGTATTGGCAAAGAGGTCCAAAAGAGTGGCCTCGCCAACGGGTTTGTTATCATGATAAACCAACAGCGGCCGTCCCGGTGGGGCCGACGGGTCATAACGCAAGGTAACCGTTTGGCCTACCAATTCCGGTGCCACCTCATACTGACGATTGTCAAGCGACACGGTGTGGGCTTGGTTGACCTTGCGGCTGACCTCGTGCAGGAACATAAGATCAAGGTCAAGGTGTGGTTCAGGATAGCGAACATGCTCAGCCTTGGCGACCCAACAATCCATCGGAGTGGCATTGTCAAGACCACGATGCGGTGTCATGTGATAGTCGCTATCAATCCAGCAACGGGTCCGTTCATTGAGGGTTGCAAGGTTGGGAATGGCATCGTCGGCAAGCGGTGCCAGCAGCTGATCTCTGACCCGCCGAAAATATCTTTCAATTTTGCCTTTTCCTTGTGGAGCGTACGGCCTTGCATGTAGTAACGCGATGTTCAGACGGGCGCAGACAATGGACAAATGTTTCGATCGGAAGTTGGCTCCATTGTCGGTATAAAGTCGAGTTGGCACCCCTCGACGGGTAATGGCCTCGCGCAGGACATAAAGAAAGGCCCAGGCCTTTTCGGAGAAGGCAAAATGGGCATAGGGTATGATCCTGGTCGCATCATCAAGGATGGCCAGCAAATAGGTCCGGCGAAGACGCCCCTTGGCATCAGGAATTTTGGGACCATACATGACATCGGCTTGCCAGAGTTCACCGGGATAGCGGTATTGAAACCGACGCAGATCCTGTCCCCGGAAAGGATCCTCCTTGACCATCAGCCCCTCACGGGTAAACAGACGATGCACCGTTGAGGGCGAGACCGGAACATCCGGGGGAATCTCACCAGTTTGGCGGCCTTC
Organism: Paracoccaceae bacterium; assembly: GCA_963668325.1. Taxonomy (GTDB): domain Bacteria; phylum Pseudomonadota; class Alphaproteobacteria; order Rhodobacterales; family Rhodobacteraceae; genus MPNP01. Next base: position 2,187,683 of record OY764222.1, on the reverse strand, counting down.
GGCAATTACCTGACGAACACTCAAGACGGGAGTGTTGTGTTTGATGGCCAGGAGTGTCTCACTGACTTCCGCCGGCATCCGACGTGGTTGGGCCCGTTCACTGCGCTTTTTGGGCAGCAGCCCCTCATAACCCTTGTGTTCATAATTGCGGACCCAATCCACAAGTGTTCCTGAAGCCACACGGGTTCGGCTACTACCGGGAATGGTGTGAGCTTTGGCCGCCAGGTTGGCAATGATGACATTCCTTTCCGGACCGGCTGGCCAGGCAATGATCTGGGCCACCAGGCCATAGCGAAAGAGAGCGACATCCTCGCGGTGCCGGTTTGGTGATGTTGTCATAAGTAAAAACCTCCTTTTTGACTTGTTTTTTAAAATATCGGAGGAAAATGGGGCCCGATTCGGCAAATCAGCAGGGGCCACCTTGTGTTGGGGGCCCAGTTTGCGACTCAATAGGGTGGCTGCAGGATCTAAATCCAACCGGTCGGGGGACATATTCGAGGTGATTGTTATACTGCTTGCGCAAAGTCACCAGCAGCGTGGTGGTCGTCCCCTTCTTGGCCCGGAAGGTTCCAACCGTCAGCGGCGCTTCGGCATAAAGCTCGGCGAACAAACCTCGGGCAAGATGCAGAGCCAGGGAGGCCCAAAGAATACGTCTTTTGAGCCACCGGCGCTGGGCTCGCCAAGTCCCATGATGGTTGGGACGTAGACGGTTATGGGCCGCGGTCAGGTTTGGACACTCTTCAGCAGCTAGAGCAACCTCTTCAATTGCCTGGAGGGTGCCGGGTTTGCTTGCTGCCATAAACTCTGGCAACAGGCTGAACGTCATCTGACAGGTGCGACAGTAATAGCGCGTAATGTTTATATTAGAGGGTGTTTTGCGAGGGTAACTCCCATGGCGGTGGAACTGACAGGTACTTTTTTGTGTGTTGGGACAGCACTCAAGTCTTGCTTCCTGCCATGCTTGCTTATAAATATAGTCGTCGACCGAAAGTGTGGTTTGATGAATGAGTTGCACTGGTGGGTCCTTTATTGTGGTTTGTGTGGTAACGTTCACAATAATGCCGGAGTATTCGGGGGGCAACCCCCGAATACTCCTTTTTTATGCTGTAATGATCTTGGGAGTATGGTTTTAGTTTGGCCCTGGGAGGGTCAGACAAACTTGCATGCTACGGTAATGACCGTTCGGAGTTTCCTGGGAAAAGGAAACTCTACTTGAAAAAATTTAGCTACTGGGGAAAGAAAAAAGTAACCTGTTCAAATTAATTCAGTTTCCCAGTAATTCGGTACTGAAATAATATGGGAAAAATACCCCGTTACGATTTGAAATAAAGTGGTAACCAACAACTAGTTCACGCGTACGTACAAGTAATACAGGATCCCGATGAATGTCAGCTGACCACTTAGCTTTGAAAAGATCGGCAGCAGCAAACTGCATTAAAACATCACGCATGGATGCAGGATAGAGCACATTGGCATCAAAAAGGACTGTATGGTAAATTATCAAACATCATACCCCATCTCTTGATCTTGGGCATCGGCGATAAGCTGGTCAAGGACAACTTCACGCTCCTGATCTATTGCCCCCTTGTATGCCATCACATCCTCCATACGGATCCGGCGGTGCTTACCAACCATTCGATATGGAATTTTCTTTTCCTCTAAAAGCTTGATAAGGAAAGGTCGAGAGACATTCAGAACATCAGCCGCCTGAACAGTAGTTAATTCGGTGTTCTTAGGTATAACCGCAATCCCCTTCCCTACTGCTATCGCCTCAAGTATGTCCATGAGAAGTGCCCCAACACTTGTGGGAAGTTTTATGGTTTCTGCTTGATTATTACCGATGATACTGAGTTTAAGAGATTTCAAGCCATCCAAATGGCGTGACAATGCTTGTCTTGAGTCCCGGGCCATTGCTGCATCTTCTGCGATTGAGGGGAACTGACGATGAGTAATAGCGTTCATAAATATCTCCTTTACATACTTCTTATGTAAACGCAATATATGTAATAAATGAAATAAATGTTAATTGATTGTTGTATATTCCCCCAATTATGCCGATATCGGTATAATTGGGGGAATATACAATCGGTAGTGACAACAAGCAGGGCTTGTGTTCGTTCATATCTTGTGTGAACGGATGCCGCTCCGTCGCTGGGAGCGCCGGAGCCGGTCTTCGAAGTAACGCTTGAATATGCGATTATCACCAAAGCTGTCTGGGTCCACCTCATATGCACTTATACGACCGATTAGTCCGGCAATCCAATCGGCAGCCTGCATTGTCTGATACCGATGACTTTCCAATTGAAACGGGGGTTCGATAAGACTTCGCCGTGGATCCGATCCTCCAAACATGTCGCGTGATGCCTGAGTGACCAAGGCCGAGCGTTGGTTATGCTCGTCGAGTGCCAGAATAAAATTGCTCTGCGGGCTACAGTCGGTGCAGAAATCGTTCAGCCGCTTTATCGCCTCGCTGAGAATACTGCGATAGAGCTTGTTTGGATTGTGTTTATCGGGCGGGGCAGTCTTCTTTATACCCACATAGAACACGAAACCTCTAAGTGCCAGGATATTGTTGAACATACGATTGGTGGCCTTGCGCAGTTCAGGGTATTGCTCCACATTCTTTACGGTGTAAAGACTCGATCCCTTTTTCTCCCATTCTGCTCGGTGTTTATTCGCTCTATTGATTTCGAAATCCAGCAACTCGCACTTCCGTTTAAAAAACCAAGTTGTAAACCCCCTGACCTCATCCACGGGCAGGACGATGCCGGCTAGACCGAACACCGGACTGTCGTTGTGTTTTGGGTGTTTCTTGCTAATATATGGGCCGATGTGGCCGAACTCATCCAGATAGGCAATATAAGTCATAGAAATCCCAATGGCTCTAAAACGCGAAAGCCCGCACCTACGTGCGGGCTTCGGAATGAAGGCAGGCTAGTAAACCAGCATGCGTTTCAAAAGGAAATATAATTATTCCTAGAATAACTGTCAAGAGGAATTAAGCGCATTGATTTCTGCTTATGGTTAAATGGTAACCTTCCAATAATTTGAGTACTCATATTCCTCCAGGTTTACCCTGGTACCTATCCAATCTAAGACCCAAAACCTACCTGAGCCTTGGAACGGTGTCAAGACTCCATGCCAAGTTCCTCGGTATATATTAATCCCTTGATATTTTTTGGTTATAAACGCCTTGGGTCTTCCAGGTTTTCCTTCATGATCTGGGGCAACAATGACTAAAAATGGTTCATTGTCCATCGGGAAAAAAAATTGGGAACCGTGCGGATGCCTTTCCACAAGTTTAAATTTGTGGGGGATGGATCTTATCCTGGATTCAAATATGCTTATACCCAATCGTCCATCAGAGTCATGGTCCAAATTTGCCAAATCATTGAAGCGAAGACATTTCCCCTGGTTGATTGATTTTGGTTCAACAGTATTCAATTGAATGATTTCACCGAATTCATGAAAATTTGTATCACTAATCAGACTGGCTGTTAATTCAAATCCTTCCATCTCCATTCAGAAACTCAATATTATTTCTTCGTGCGTACCTAATCAGCCAACTTCTTTACAAATTTCGGGGCTTAAAATTTTGGATGACGATTTACATTTTTGTATAGGAGATATCTGAACTGGTCGGGCCCTCCTGCATAACAGGCTTGTGGACAAAATGACCGAAGTGCCAAATAATCACCAGCTTCGACTTCAATCCAATCATTATTAAGATTATACACCCCTTTGCCCTGTAATATATAGATCCCATGTTCCATCGGGTGAGTTTCCAAAAATGGGATGGAACCACCAGGTTGGAAGGAAACTATATTGACGTGCATATCATGGGAAATATCCTCAGGATCAACAAAACGTTGAGTAAACCAGGTGCCGTTCGAGTTAGCCATTGGTTCAGGAATAATTTCCTTCTCATGCATAACAAACATATCTGGAGGGGTAACGCCGTCTATGAATTCGTACTTCTTTCGAATCCAGTGAAAGCACCCCTCCTGATCGCTGACATTTTTTAGTGACCATTCTTCGTCCGGGGGTAAATACACATAGCTACCTGGTTCAAGGTTATAGGCCTCATCGCCAAATCTTTGAAGCTCAAACTCTCCTTCGGTTACAAATAGTACTGCCTCACATTCTGTATCGGGTTCTGCGTTGGCACTCCCACCACCAGGTTCAACCTCCATCAAGTAATGGGTAAAGGTCTGTATAAATCCTGATTGAGGTTGGGCCAGTATCCACAATCTGGTTTCATCCCAATAGGGAAGGTTGCTGGTTACAATATCCGTTAGGGACCTTGCCGGAATAACCAAATAGGAATTGGTCGCTACAGCACGGTCAGTGGTTAATTGGGTTTGAGGTGGGACGCCCCCAATTGGGTTGTAATAGTCTCCCTTCAATCTGTTCTCCTTGAACTGAATATTTCCCTAATCCTGTACCAGGCTATTCTTTCTACTTGAAAGCATGCTTCTTTAAATTCTACTTCCTTGGATCGATTAATCCGTTTCTCAATTTCACGAAAAATGGTCCTTTTGTCATAATCCTTGACAGCTATAATATACGGGAACCCAAATTTTTTCAGGTACTGACTGTTTAAACCTTCAAGTTTCTGCCCTTCATTTGCCTTTAATGTATCCAATCCTCTGGAACTTTGCTCCTCTTTTGAGGATGAACCAAGCTTGCCACTTTTGGCCGATTTACCGGCGAGTTGGGGATGTTTGTTCAAAATTGTCAGCTTGTCTTGATCCGAACTTAATCCGAGCACTTGGCAAAATGCGTTGTGAATCCCCTCAGGGCAATCATAGGCTGGTCCTAATTCCAGGTTATAAACCTTTTCAGCAACCCATTGGGAATGTTCGATAACACCCCCAAAAATTTTAACAAACTCCTTTTTAGGCAGAAAGGAAGGTTGGAAATGCCCTTGAGGAGGATAATGCTGGGCCCAATGCCTGGCAATATCCAGTCTTGTAGGTATCCAAACCTTGTCCTTGCTCTTGATGTATTCGATAAAACGAAGCAACCCTGATGTTCTTCCTGGTCTTCCAGCCAACCGGCAATGCAAGCCGACAGACATCATTTTGGGAAACCCCTCCTTACCCTCATTGTATAAAACATCAAAACTATCCTTGAGATAGTTATAAAAATCCCCTCCGGTGTTGAAACCCTGATTGGTGGCAAACCTCATGTCATTTGTATCCAGAGTGTAAGGTATGATTAACTGGTTTTTCCCATTAGAATTGGTCCAGTAAGGCAAATCATCTGCGTAACTATCCGAAATGTATTCAAACCCTCCCTCCTCGGCAGCCAACTTTACCGTGTTCATTGAACATCTTCCCGTATACCAACCAAGGGGTCTGCTACCTACCACCCGCTCATGGAGAGCAATGGCCTCCTGCAAATGAGATCTTTCATCAGCAAGGGAAAAATCCTTATATTCAATCCACTTCAAGCCGTGGCTTGCTATTTCCCACCCAGCCTCTTTCATGGAGACAACCTGTTCTGGAGATCGCGCCAAGGCTGTTGCCACGCCATATACCGTTATAGGTATTTTGGCCGAGGTAAATGTACGATACAATCGCCAATAGCCAGAGCGTGCTCCATATTCATAGATGGATTCCATATTCCAATGCCTTTGCCCAAGCCAAGGCGACGCTCCAATTATTTCAGAAAGGAATGCTTCGGAGGCGTCGTCGCCATGGAGTAGGCAATTTTCTCCTCCTTCCTCATAATTGAGGACAAATTGCACTGCAATTCTAGCCTCCTCAGGCCAAACGACAGGGAAGCCGTCCTTACCGTATCCCAACATATCTCTTTGATAACGTTCAGCCAATTAATCTTCCTTGCTAATTCTCAAACAAGCACTTTTTCTAGTAAAACACAGTCTAAATACAGTTCTAATCGGGTACTTGCCATTTATTAAAACCATTATTTTCATTTTACATTTGAATACTAGAAAAATTTTGGATGCTAGGTGAAGATTATACGTGGGGGCTCAGCTGGATTACAAATCCCTGGATGACATTCTGGCCTAGCTAATGGGGCTACAGCATCCTTATACCGACAATTCTCTACGAGAAAGACATTTTACCCTTCTGGAGGAGGAATTGGTTACCGATACCAATCACAAATTGGGTCACCCAGGGATGGAATTGTAGCAGATTCCGGTAAGGTATTGCTACTCAATCTGCCCCAATCAGGCATCCAGTACTGTGCGTTGGAACAACTCCGGCTCCCGTTCCAGGATCTTCAAGAGAATTTCAGCCGGACCACTGACTGTCCGCCGCTTTTGCTCCCATTTGCGATAGCCCGAGAGACTCATACCCATCAGCGGCGCCATTTGCTCCTGGGTTAGCTTTACGGCCTTGCGTACATCCCTAGGATTAACTGGCTTGTGCACTATCCCGGGACCTTCTCCCCTGGCATGAGCACGTGCTTCACCGATGGCCTTGAGCAATTCTTCACCAAATTCAGTCATCTTTGTACCTTTTATTTTTTCTGAGGTCCCTGGCAAGAGCTGTAACCTCCCTGACTACTGCCTTTCGCTCCGCCGGGTTCATATCTTCCCGATCGGACTTGGTATAAAGCAAGAATGCATAAACCGGTATTCTGTTACCTCCAAAGAAATAGATCACCCTGGACCCACCACTTTTACCACGCCCTGATGTTGGTATCCGCAGTTTGCGTACGCCCCCGGTTGCCTGGATCACGTCGCCGACCTAGGGATTTTCAGCCAAAAGGTCAATCAGTCGATGACGCTCCTTATCACTGAGTACCTTGGCCGCCTGCCGGGTAAAAGTCGGTGTTTCAACAACGGTATGCATAACCAGTACAAATATACCCCATTGGGATATGAATTACAAGAGAGGGGGAAAATTATTATAAATAAAGTTCTTAATACCCTGTTGTAAGCAATAGCTAAATATTTCGTTATTAATGTATCAGTGGTAGTTTGAATTTACTTCTCTAATCTAATTATAGATGTTTTGTGCAACATACAGCATTTGCGATTAACATTATACCGCTCCACCAGTTGTGAATTTAGCTAATGGATGTTCGGGGAAATGATTCCTTAGAATATTTTATTTTGAAATTTCACCAATTTCATTATTCATATGTATACAGCGTAGAAAAATGAACGTTAAATTCCGTAATATAGTGCTAAACTTGGATGTACCTATGATAGTAAAATTTCGAAGGAATTACTTATGACTATGGCCGAAACCGGCTCTAGTCCAGAGTCAAACATACCGTTGGTAGACGGCAGTAGATTAATTCTGGAGCCTAGAGAAATTTTTGATCCAGACGCTTTCTCGACCTACCTCACTCCTGGGGATTATAAAGCAAAAGAAATTCAGGAGATCAGAAGGAACCTAATAAAAGCCTTAGCCAACCAAATTGCAGAAAGTAAGAACCAACTCAGGGAGGCAAGCAGATTCGAGCATTTGCTGAACCCTTATTCAGCCCTCAGAACAGTTCGCTCTTATTCATATATAACAGATTGTATTGTTCAGATTGCTTTGGAATTCTCAACCAAGGTATTATTCGGTAGCAAGGGCTCTCAGGTAAATTTTTCAGTATTTGGTGTTGGTGGATATGGCCGAGGTGAAATGGCTCCCCATTCCGATGTTGATTTGTTATTCCTGCTTAACGAAAACAGTGGGGATCTGGAAAATAAGGTTATTGAGGGTGCTCTCTACATATTTTGGGACTTAAATTTAAAGGTTGGACATTCGGTTAGAACAATTAAAGAGTGCCTCCATTTTGCCAAGGGTGACCTGACCATTAGAACCGCTCTCTTGGAGAGCAGGTTGGTTTGGGGACCAAAATCCTCCGAAAAACAACTCCACGACAAACTTTGGAACGATTTGTTCAAAGGCTCTGGTCCAGCTTTTGTTGAAGCGAAACTGGAGGAGAGAGAATCCAGATATACCCGACAAGGAGGAAACAGGTACCTTTTGGAACCTAATGTCAAGGAAGCCAAGGGTGGATTAAGGGATCTGCAAACCCTTTTTTGGATAGTAAAGTATCTCTATAGGATACAAGACACTAAAGAACTTATTGATCTCGAAGTATTCACAATCGAAGAATTTGAAAAATTTATCAGTGCTGAATCATTTCTTTGGGCGGTTCGATGTGAATTACACGATCTGGCCAAGAGACCCCAGGATATTCTTCATTTTGATGTCCAATTTGAGATAGCAAAAAATCTTGGGTACAAGGATAGAGATGGGCGTCAGGCTGTTGAATTCTTTATGCAGGATTACTTTGGCCATGCCACTGATGTGGGAGACCTCACCAGGATTTTCCTTACTAAGTTGGAAGCCCAGCATGTAAAGCGCGAACCAATTCTCCGAGGCTGGCTAAAGAGAGCACGGGCCAATCTACAATCTCATCTTCCACCAGAGTACAAGGAAGTCAATGGCCGTTTGTCAATTGCAGACCCAGATACCTATATCAATGATAGATTGAATATTCTAAGACTATTCGAGGTCGGCCTGGATACTGGATTATTGTTGCATCCTGATTCAATGCGACTTGTGTCAGCAAACCTGTATTTGATTGATGAAGAATTTATTGCCGATTCTGAAACCAACGAAATATTCCTGAGGATGCTCCTGAATTATGGCAACCCTGAGCGTGTGCTTAGAAGAATGAACGAGGTTGGAGTATTAGGCAGGTTTATACCAGAGTTCGATAGAATTGTTGCCTTGATGCAATACAACTCCTATCACCATTATACAGTGGATGAACATACGATCCAGTGTGTCGCCTTTCTGGCCAAACTGGAAAAGGGTGAACTGAAAGAGGATCTCCCCATCGCCACCTCAATTTTAGAAAAAGGACTGAACAGGAAGGTTCTCTATGTTGCACTTTTATTGCACGATATTGGCAAGGGAAGGAATGCTGATCATTCTACAATCGGAGCAGAACTAGCGAAGACAGTAGCTCCGAGATTGGGTCTTGATGAAAAGGAAACTGAACTTGTTGTTTGGTTGGTTAGGCATCACCTTCTGATGTCCGATACTTCGCAAAAAAGGGATATCGGGGATCCAAAAACCGTAATCAATTTTGCCAAGATTGTCGGAAACAGGACTAAACTGAAATTATTAACAGTTCTTACCGTATGTGACATCATGGGGGTAGGACCAGGTGTTTGGAACCATTGGAAAGCCCAGATGTTAAGAGACCTTTACAAATTCACACATTCAGTAATGACCGATGGTTCAGTTAATTTTTCTTCCTATTTCGATGTGGAAGAGTCCAAGAAAATTGTTTCAACACAACTTGCCGAACTGAAGCATGAAAACTCGGAAAGTGCTATTAAACGTCATGGGGATCCCTTTTGGCGAAGTTTGGCTCCTGAAGTACAAATCAAATTCATTGAGTTACTTGATCAGGTAAGTGATGAGGAAACAGCATTTGCCTTTACCAAAGACGAAACCAGAGGTGCCACAAGACTTTGTATGGTCCGAAAGTATTTACCTGATCTTTTTTCAAAATTTGCAGGAATACTCGCATTGATAAATGTGAATATTGTTGACGCTAAATCCTATATGACTTCAGATGGCTATTTGACCAGTGCCTTTTGGTTACAGGACACTAATGGCAAGCCTTATGAGAAAGTAAAAATAAATCGACTACGGAGCCAGATACAAAAATTTACCTCGGATTTTGCATTCCTGGATGAGAAACTCAACCAGCCCAATGCACTACAAAAGCCAACCAGATTTAAAAAAGCAACAAAATTTGCAGTGCCTACTGAAATTACCTTCGATAACGCGGGGTCTGATCTTCACACCATTGTTGAGGTCGATACGCAGGATAGATCAGGCTTGCTATATGACCTGGTTCAAACATTGAACAAAAAAGGGATTACCGTGGTTTCATCTGTTGTTGCTACCTATGGTGCCCAAGCAGTAGATGTATTTTATGTCAAAGACAGGTCTGGGCTGAAAATTATCTCGGATACCAGGCTTGAAAACCTGAGAAAAAGCCTGTTGGATGCAATCAACCAAAAAACAGCGGACAGTTAATTTTTCCTATCCAACCAAGAAAATTACCTTTTTTAATCCTTTGTTAAAGAAGTGAAGTTGTAATTTTCTGGTTAAATGGTTATTAATCTTCGCTTCTAGCAAATTAATTACCTAACGTGATTAATTCACTGATAGAAACCAAATGGAGAAAAATTATGAAATTTTCAAACAAGTTGATTGGCGCTTCGTTTGCGCTATTGATGGGTTTTGGAAGCGTCGGGAATTCAGCTGAATGTATTGCCCCGGCCAACCCTGGTGGAGGTTGGGATTTTACCTGCCGTGCCATCGGTAAAATCATGTATGATATCGGTGCAGTTGATGAGCCGATCAAAGTTACTAATATGGCTGGCGGCGGCGGTGGCCTTGCCTATGGCCACGTAGTCAACGAAAGAAATGAGGACGGTGACTTGATCGTTGCTGCTTCATCTGCTACAGCCACCCGACTGGCTCAAAATGCTTATGCCGGAATGACTTCCGATCAGGTTTCCTTTCTTGGAGCAATCGGTGCCGACCCGGGAGTCTTGGTTGTTGCTGCTGATTCGCCTTACATGAACCTAATGGATTTGCTCAATGCGGTGATGGACGACTCTTCTTCGGTAACCTTTGCCGGTGGGTCTGCGACAGGTGGGTTTGATCACCTGAAAGTTCTTATGGCACTTGGCGAAGTAGGTCATGATGATGTACTGTCCGTAAAGTATGTCGGTCTTGATGGTGGTGGTGACGCAATTACCCAAACCATTGGAGGGCATACCCAAGCCATGACTGGTGATATGTCCGAAGTTGTTGGCTTTCTTAAGGCTGGTGAGGTCCGTGTAGTGGCTGTTTTCACCGATGAAAGAGTCCCGGGATTTGAAGATATCCCCACGGCAAAAGAGCAAGGTGTTGATCTGGTTGCTGTAAACTGGAGAGGCCTCTATGTTCCCAAAGGGATTTCTCAAGAGGATTATGACAAATGGGCCAACGCTTTGGCACAGGTTGCTGCCTCACCGGAATGGGCCCAAGCCATGGCTGATAGAGGTCTTGCTCCCTTTACCAAGGTTGGTGATGAATTTCAGGACTACCTAGCAGGGGTCATTTCTGATGTTCAGATGCTTTCCAAGGAAATTGGAGTTATCCAATAGTGAAAGCTGATCGCATATTCGGACTGGGCGTAATTTTTATAGCCGTCTTTTATCTGTATCATGCATCACTTATTCCCATGGGGTTTCTTTCTGACCCCGTGGGATCCCGCACCTTCCCCTACATTATTGGGGGTGTATCCCTGCTTTGTGGGATATTGATTATTATTTTTCCTGACACCATAACCGATTGGCCGCAATTGAAGGTTTATGGTAAAATTGCTGTTGCCCTTCTTGCCATGTATCTCTTTGCCGTTACCCTTCGCCCTTATGGGTTTATTATCCCTTCCGCCATTGTTGCCACCATCCTCAGCTATCTGATCTCACCGAACCTAAAGAATGCCATAATTACCGGCGTTGGTTTATCAATCGGGTTGTTTCTGATTCTGAATTATGGACTTGGGCTAGGCTTGTATGCATTTGGATAGATCATGGACCTGATAGCCAATCTAACTCAGGGGTTTGCAGTTGCCTTAACCTGGTCTACTCTTTTACTTGCTGTTTCTGGTTGTTTTGCCGGGACAATCATTGGCTCCCTACCTGGGTTGGGTCCTTCGAACGGAGTGGCAATCCTAATTCCCCTTGCTTTTTCTCTGGGTTTGGACGCAACTGAAGTATTGGTTTTGATGACTTCGGTTTACTATGGGGCAATGTACGGTGGAAGAATCTCTTCCATTCTGTTGAATATCCCCGGCGACGAACCCGCCCTTATGACGACCCTTGACGGCTACCCCATGGCAAAAAAGGGTCGGGCGGCCGATGCCTTGGTGCTGTCTGGGGTTTCTTCTTTTGTTGGTGCTTTTTTAGCGACAATTGGATTGATGCTGCTGGCTCCCCTCTTGGCAAGGGTAGCATACCTGTTTGGCCCCTCGGAATATTTCGCTTTGTACCTATTGGCATTCTGTACCCTTGGTGGTCTATCTTCGAAAAACCAGATTAAGGCTGCCCTGGCATCAGCCATAGGTTTGGGTATAGCCATGATCGGTTTGGATAACCAAACCGGCTTGCCTCGGCTGACTTTCGGTGAACTTGCGTTGATGGATGGTGTGGATTTTCTTGTTGCCATCGTTGGTTTGTTTGCCGTTTCGGAAATATTCATTTTTATTGAAAGTCATGGCAAGAATACCGCCATGGGTATCAAACTTGAGAAGATAACGATACCTGTAAAGGATATAGTTAACTGCGGGTTTACCATGTTGAGAGGTACCGTAATCGGCTTTATCGCCGGTATTCTCCCAGGTGCAGGTGCTTCTCTGGGAAGTTTTCTGGCTTATATGGCTGAAAAAACCTGGGCCAAGGATGGTGATACCTTTGGTACAGGTAATCCGAAAGGGGTAGCTGCACCAGAAGCTGGAAACAATGCCGCCGCAGGCGGAGCCCTGGTTCCCATGCTTACTCTTGGTGTCCCAGGTTCTGGTACTACAGCTGTACTTCTTGCCGTTTTATTGACGCTAAATATTACCCCTGGCCCCCTGCTGTTTGAAGAACGACCAGAAGTTGTCTGGGGTCTTATAGCTTCACTGCTTATTGCCAACTTTGTATTGTTGATCATGAACGTCCCATTGGTTCGGTTATTCGTCAAGGTGCTTTCAGTCCCACCACATGTACTTTTACCTGGCATTGCCATGGTTGCCTTTGGAGGAATATATTCCTTGTCTGGAAGCAGTCATGATTTGGTTCTGATGATTATTTTTGGCTTGGCGGGATATTTTTGTAGAAAATTGGGTGTTCCAACTGTTCCCATAATCCTGGGAATTCTTCTTGGCAATAATATGGAAGATAATTTGCGACGAGCCATGATTATTTCGGAAGGTGATTGGACCTATCTTTTCTCCTCAGGTATTTCCATTGGTCTATGGATTGCAGCCATTGGTGGTTTCGTGGCCCCATTGTTTCTAAGAAACCTATTAAAGAAGCCCAAACCAACAAATTGATAATTTGTTCCTCCAGGAGTCTGAAAGTTGATTAGAGTGCTTGTTCCGTCGGGAGTACTGGGACTTGAATTTAGCAAAGAAGCTCTCCAAAGGGGTTTGGATAACAATCCTGACATAATTGCCATAGATGGAGGTTCTACCGACAGTGGTCCCTTCTATTTAGGTACAGCAAATTCCAAATATTCCCGAGCAGTGACCATGGGTGAGTGGGGATATTTGCTAAACGCCAGTGCCCAAGCCAATATTCCTCTTGTGATAGGCTCTTCAGGCACCTGTGGGGCAGATAAATCCGTTGATTGGATGGTTGAAATTACCAAACAATTGCTTGAATCCTCCAATCAGAACATTCGAATAGGCACTATTAAATCATCTCAAAACAATAAAAGAATCCTATCCGCACTTCATTCCGGGCAGTTAATTCCACTTAAGCATGCCCCTGCCATCTCTGAGAAAATTATATCGGAGTGCACCGGCATTGTAGCCCTTATGGGGGCAGAACAAATCCAAACTGCCCTTACCAGGAATGTGGATATAATTATCGCAGGGAGAGCGACAGATACGGCATCAATAGCCGCCCTACCCCTGATGAAGGGTATCCCCCCGGGTATTGCCTGGCATGGCGCCAAGGTAGCTGAATGTGGTGCTTTATGTTCTACAAATCCTTTGAGTGGATGTATTCAGATTGATTTTCATGAAAACTATTTTGAGATTGAACCACTTGACCCTTTAGCCAAATGCACTCCTCATTCTGTATCAGCCCATATGCTCTATGAAAATTCTGACCCCTTCATATTATATGAGCCAGGAGGTCACCTTGATGTTTCAAAAGCAACCTATGAAGCAGTTTCCGATAGAAAGGTCCGAGTAACAGGTGGTAAATGGATTCCCTCACCAAATTACTGTGTTAAGTTAGAAGGTGTACGAATAGCCGGCTATCAGACAATCAGCCTGGTACTGGTTCGAAACATACATTATGTCCGAAACATAAATACCTGGGTTAATTCGCTAAAACTATTCCTTGAAAAATCCATCATGGAAAAGTTTGCGTTGGAAACGAACTCATTTTTTATTGATTTCCGGCTTATTGGGTCAGAAGGAACCCTGGGTTCGCTGGAAAATCAACATTCCCAACCAACTGAAGTTGGTGTTCTGGGTATCGTAACGACAGAAACCCAGGAATTGGCCAATGAAATAGCCAAGCATATCAACCCCTATCTTCTACATTTCCCTTTGACAGAAAATGAAGAACTACCTACGTTTTCTTTCCCCTACTCCCCGGCAGAGACAGAAAGAGGTCCTCTTTATGAGTTCTGCTTAAACCATGCATTAGAAATTGATGACCCCATGGAAGTTTTCAAAATCGAGGTGTTTGAATCACATGGCACTCCTAAGAGATAAGGTCATTAAGATCCGGTCGAAGAATGCCGGTCCCTTTACAGTTACAATTGATATTTTTTGTAATAATCGAACTGATTTGCAACGGCTGAGAAACTTTCTAAGCACAGCGATCCTTTCCCAGCTATACCAAGTGGAAAAAGAACATTTTGAAATTTTTGAGGTGCCAAGCTTGAGCGTATTGAAAATCAGTTTTCCTCGGACCTATAGTCAGGGAAGCCGTCTTGACCGTGACATGCATGGTGCTCAATATGCAGAACTTCTTCAGGAAATGGAAATACCTGATAATCAAGACTGGACTTGAAATAGCACTTATTCCCTGGCTAGCAGGGATTCAGCCAATTCCTTCCCTAAACTAGCATGGGAAGCGATGGAAGATGTGTTCTCTCCCCTGATCAACTCCCCCCTCTTTTCCGAATAAAATTCTCCTATCAAGGTGATTTCAGCCCCATGTAAGTTGGCTAGAGCACCAACAGGTAATTCACAAGATCCTTCCAACGTGTTCATGAAGTTTCTTTCCGCGGTTGACATAATTTTGGTTGGAATATGTGAAATTTCCTTCAGAACTGAATTCAGCCAATAATCATCGTTTCTGGTTTCCAAACCAATGACCCCTTGTGATGGGGCTGGAAGGCAAGTCTCCTTTGGTATTTCGTATCTTGGTACTTGCCAAATGCCCATTCGGTTTAACCCAGCGGCGGCAAGCACAATCCCATCAACTTCTCCGTCCTCCCATTTCCTGATTCTGGAATCAATATTCCCTCTGATTTCCACTATTGATAATGCTGGATTAGCATGTAGGATTTGTTTTTGTCGCCTGATACTTGATGTTCCTACCTTATGACCAGCCGGCATGGCTTCAATAGATTCACAACTTTGGCAAATCAGAACATCCAATGGGGTCTCTCGCTTTAGAAAACCAGCCATGCCCAAGCCTTCCGGTTGCTCAAAAGGCATATCCTTTAAGGAATGAACCCCAAGGTCAATGGTACCCTCCAATATTTCTTTCTCGATTTCCTTACAAAAGACCCCCTTCCCTTCCAGCTCCCTGAAAGGCCTATCTGTAATTCTGTCCCCCAAGGTTTTTATTCTGATAATTTCAACCTGCTGGTCCTCCCAACCAAGGTAATCGAGAAGTATCCTTTTTACTTCCTCAGCCTGAAGCAATGCTAGTTTGGAGCCTCTTGAACCTATCTTTAGCATTGATTTTATGTTGTTCATGGCTTTAATCTAAATCTGGTTATATAAAACTGAACGCACCTCATCGGGAACGTATCCTATAATAAGTTGTGAAATTTCATTCCCTTTTATGTGTGGATTCCATTAACTATTTCGGATGAACAAAATCTATTCAGCGATAAAACATACAATTAGGTTAAATGAGTAATCTTGACAAACCTATTCTAAGGGTACTTAGAGGTGAAAATCTCAACCCTCCACCGGTTTGGTTAATGAGACAGGCCGGGCGATACCTTCCTGAATACAGATCCTTGCGAAAACAGGCCAATGATTTTCTTTCCCTATGTTACAATCCTGAATTGGCCAGCGAAGTAACCCTTCAACCGATCAAGCGATTTGGATTTGATGGAGCCATACTATTTGCTGACATACTTTTACTCCCGCAAGCACTTGGCGTGGACGTTAGGTTCATTGAAGGTATCGGACCGCGTCTTACGCCCATACAAATGCAAGCGCAGATAGACAATTTAAAGAATCCAAAGGAAATCCATCAAGTCCTGGAACCTGTCTATGAAACAATAGAAAGGGTATTGGCAAATTTACCGCCCCAAGTTACCCTGATTGGATTTGCTGGTTCCCCCTGGACCGTGGCAACTTACCTCATTGCTGGTATGGGTGAAAAAGGTCAGGTATCAACAAAAAAATTCATGGTCCATGAACCAGAATTGTTTGACCAAATTATCTCGCTTTTGACTAAAGCAACCATTGAGTATCTTTCCAGGCAAATTGAAGCCGGTGTAGAAGTGATCAAGCTTTTTGATAGCTGGGCAGGTACACTGGAGGGTCATTTCTTTGAACAATATATCACTACACCTAATAAACAAATTATCAACGCTCTAAAAAACAAGTATCCAAGAATTCCCGTAATTGCCTTTCCAAAAGGAGCTGGGATGGAACTCCCTGGCTTCGTTTCTACTCTGGGGTTGGATTGCCTTGCCCTGGACCATAATGTCAATCTTGGTGATGTGGACAATATTATCCCCACGGTAAACTGCATCCAGGGCAACCTTGACCCACAAGCACTCCATAATGGTGGGAAAAACCTAGAGGGCAGAACCTTGGAAATTCTTAACGCCTGCCATGACCACCCACACATTTTTAACCTGGGTCATGGTATATTACCAACAACACCTATTCGAAATGTTGAACAGATGCTGAAAATAATTAGAGATTTCTGAAAGCCTCTCTAATTCTTATCAAGATTAGAGGTGCTCAAAATTTATTAAGGGTTTATCTACAAGTATACCCGAAGATAATAAAGCCTGTTTGTTTTCAATTCTCTGTAGCACGTTAAAGCGGCACATTTTCAAATAACTTTGATTAAGTATCAAAATCTCATATGGAAGGTTGGCGGCTAAGATTAACGAGGTTTTTTTGGAGTGGTTAAAAGAAAAATGTCGGTATAGTGAACCTTGTGACTATAGAAAATCCCTCCATGCCATTGCAGGTGTTATCCTTCCAGTGAGGCTTTCCTTACCTGTATTCCTGGCCAAATTGATGAGAGTGGGACACCTATTCTATTTCAGCAAGAATTGCCCGGATTTTATGATGCAATTCAGGTAAATTATCAACTGCGCTCCCCCATACAGTTTCTGGTTTGATACGAAAATAGCTGTGGGTCAACATATTGCGGAAATCCACGATTTTCCGTAAGTGGGGGATTTCCTTGGCTAGTTCGGGTTCGTTTTTATGAAGCAGGTTCAAGGCTTCCCCAATATTTATGAAATTTCGTTCAACACCGTCTTGGATTAAACTATTTGCGGTATAGTCTTCAAAATCGATATCCTTGATGTAACTCTCTATTTTCACTGCTGCCAAGTTAATATCCGCCAACCAAGATCTGGAATCACGCTTCAAAGACAATCTCCCGATCTTCATCAATGGATGCTTTAAGATAGGGGTTGGTTATGGCTCCCATCTCTCCCAGATCAACCTTGCGACCCAAGACATTTCGCAAATCGTAAAACAAACCCATAAACCGATCAAAAAGGCCCTGTTCACTAGAAGGGAAGAATTCCACCAGGAAATCGGCATCACTTTTATCTGGGTCGAAATCTTTTCCCCTGGCGGCTGAACCATAAATTTCCAACTTGGCCACATCATACCGCTGGCAGATTATAACGATATCTTCTTTTTTATCAGCAATTACCGGATGCATTTTCCTAATGCCTCTTTCTGATCCTTTGACATTGTACCCGTAGCCTTCAGATGTCTCTGTATTAGGGTCTAGTCAGGAGTATACCACGCTCACAAACAAAGTCAATTCCTGCCTACATATGGTAAGTGGATGAACCGTTGTCTTGTTCTGTAGTTTCCCAACCGTTCAAGGATCAGAAATCCTTCAAACAATCACCAGCGCCGGTAGGTCTTGCCATCAATTTGATCGTTGTAGCCGACTAACTAGTATCGTGTCGCTATTGAATAGATGGTTTTGTAGATTATTCCAATTATTATTTGTTCTTGTAGCCAGTTACCAACAATACAAAATGATCAGTAACCCTTCATTGGCAGTTTAAGGCAGAGGATGCACGTATTATGCTGAAGTCTCTTGTATCCATCAATACAATAATGTTGCGATACTTGTAATATACATCCCCCTATTAAATTTGTTGTTTCGTCATTACCTTCTATAAAATCAAAATTCCTTAAAAAAATAAGATAACTCCTGCAGCTATCAGGATACTTCCTGAATGGTATAACTGATGTCTTACTGGTTTCATTTTTATTTTTCCTTCGGAGATCGGGTTTATACCTCCTTACTGGGAGAACATATGAAAAATACTTTTTAGCCCGTTGCTTAGTCCATAAAGTAGCAAGCGATCTTAAATTCCTATATGATACAATCTCCATTTAAATCAAAAAATAGGAGGCATACCATACCTTGAGACAAGACAGTTAAAACTCCCTGGTCCGCTACCTAAATTAAATATTTAGGGTCATTTATCAGTTCTGGCAATATTAAACGCCTGATTCGATTTTCGTAATAATACTCTATTCCAGCAAACATCTGGATGTGGGCCACCACAGTCTGCATCAGAGTATAACTGCTTTGTTATTTTACCGCATGGAGTGCGGTTGACAATGGCCAGGTTCTATAACAAATAGAAGAAATTGTAACTGACTGGATAGCACCCTGAAAAACACAATTAATCCATACAGAAAAGAAAACAGAAGTAACCTGAAAACAGAACTTATCACCACCCTCACGGATAATTTCGAGTGTCATACCTTACACACCGAAGATGGCATTGAATACTGGTTGGCCCGAGATCTGCAATCACTGCTGGGTTATGACAAGTGGCAAAACTTTACGCAAGTCATAGCCAAGGCCAAAGCGGCCTGCGAAGGGAGTGGTCATAGGGTTTCTGACCATTTTATCGGCGTCAGTAAAATGGTCAATCTTGGTTCGGGCAGCAAGCGGGAAATTGATGATGTAATGCTAACCCGTTACGCAAGTTATCTTGTTGCCCAGAATGGTGATCCACGCAAGGAACAAATTGCTTTTGCCCAGACCTACTTTGCTCTACAAACCCGTCGGGCTGAGTTGATTGAGCAGCGTATTCTGGAACAGGAACGTCTGTCTTCTCGTAAAAAACTGGCAGAAACAGAAAAGGAACTCTCCGAGGTTATTTTTGAACACACCGGCCAGAACCGCGATTTTGCACTAATTCGTAGCAAGGGGAATGAAGCTCTATTTGGCAAGCGTACCAAGCACATGAAAACCCGGTGGAAGGTACCCGACAATCGGCCGCTAGCGGATTTCGCTCCAACCATAATCCTCAAGGCTAAAGATTTTGCTACGGAAATTACCATTCATAATACCCGTGAAAATAGCATGAGTACAGAAACAGAGATTTCTGGTGAACATGTTACCAATAATCTGGCCGTACGCAATACCTTGCTTGAACGTGGTATCCGTCCAGAGATTTTGCCACCTGCTGAAGATATCAAGAAACTTGAACGTCGTATTTCCTCACAGGAAAAGAAAGCATTGAAATCTTCCACCCCGTTCCAACCATGAAATAACCCACGCTGGGCCAGTAAAGAAAAGGCCCTGGGCGATCCCGAGCGCTGACAGGTGATTGTCTCAAAGTGCCTCAAGAATAACCAACCCTATACCCATTTATTTTATCGAATGGGGTCCGGGGTACAAACGCCCACATACAGGGTTGTCTTCCTGGGCAAATAAGGTATTAAACCGGATAAAAGGACACAGGATGCGCATTTTTTTAGTTTCATTATTGCTGGTCTTAATGGCGACGGGTTCGGTTGCTTCAGATGACTTTTCTGATTACGAGCGTTTCCAGTTATAGACTGGCTGCCAACCTGTTAATTTATTGGTCACCCTTCAAACGAGTAAAACAGAGATTGATCTCACCGAGGAAGCGGTAGAAATCGCTACAAGAAGTCGTTTGCGACCCGCCCGTTTGTATGCCGACGAACGGACTGGTGTAGCTATATTTGCAACCGTTCATGTTGTTGGTGTTGCCTTCAATATTGATGTTGGATTAAATAAAATTCTTGTTGATCTGGAGTTTGCCGGGAGAGAGGGGATCGGAACTACCTGGGAAACAGTTTTTACTGGAACACATGGTAATGATTCCAATTACATCCTGACGTCAGTATCGCAATTGATTGATGAATTTCTTGACGAATATCTGCGGGTGAATGCCGATTCATGTTAGATGTGTTTTATCAGCCAACACCTTTATGCGGATGGTGATACTCTTCTCAGCCTAGTGGCTGGTTATCGGGTTCCCCTGGGTCAGTTACACCAAGAACCACGCCAACTCCTATCTGCACCAGTTGATGCTCACCTACATTGATGCCGACCAGTTGGACCCGACAATGGTTTGGCAAGGTGGCAATTGTTATGGGCATGTAGTCAGCGGCCCAACACAAGGCTATCAATCGTATCCCAAAAGACCTTGGGTGCTGGCGATCGCTGGCCGGAGATTGCCGCCTTGAACTCTCTCAGCAAGGCCAACCCCTACCGGGTGGGTGATTGCCTCAAACTGCCGAGCGTGTTGTTTTTAAATTATTTCGACAGAAGTGGGACAAAATTTTTCAAGAAGCTTTGATTTTATTAACAAAATCGTTTGCCCTGATATTTCTGTTCCCAGCAGATAGGTTATACACCCAATTTTTCCCCACGGCAGAACTTTGAACCTCCTCTGGTTCAGCTGATCCCTTAAGAGTTCTGTACCGTGAGAAGTGGAACATCAGCTGTGTTGGACCAGTATCATGCCGCCAAATCTGACCTGCATCCCCCACGAATAAGCAACCTGGTAACTTTTGTCGGCATTACCTTGATTGTCGCGCTATATTGGATGAAGGCACTTTCATGCAATTATCACAAAAACTTACAAAAACCCTACGGGTGCATATTATTCTGTCTCAAAATCCCTTTCTGATCAAACCTCAATTTAGGTCGCTGATCAGGGTGAACATAAATTACTAGACAGCAATAAAAAAAGGAGAAATTGGAGACTACCCACCTCAAATTGCGAGTAACCCTCATCCCATGGAAATAATCCGTAACAATATTGCAGAAAACTACTGTCTTGAGGAAGTCAAAGCCATTTTGCCATCGGAGGCAAACTCATCAGTACTGCGTCTGGATCGTGACCTGATTCCAAACCAAATTTTGTCCCACGGTCATAGATCAAATTGAACTCGGTATATAGCCCCCGGTGAAGTAATTGTTTTTCCTTATCCTCTTCGGTCCAATACTCACCTTGTCGATCTATAATTATGCCCGGGTAAACGCTCAAAAAAGTTTTTCCAACATCCATTACAAAGGAAAAGTCTTTTTCCCAATTTCCTGAATCCAAATCATCAAAAAAAATTCCACCAACCCCTCTGGCCCTTCCTCGGTGGGGAATATAAAAATATCTATCTGCCCACTCTTTGAACAAGCGATAATAAGTTTTGTCATGCTTATCGCATGTTTCCTTTAAAGCTAGGTGGAAGAGCTCTGTATCATCTGGATTCTCAATACATGGATTTAAATCCATCCCACCTCCAAACCATGTTTCCTGTTCTGTTGCGAACATCCTGGTGTTGAAGTGTACAGCGGGAACCTTGGGGTGGTTGAGATGTGCCACGAGGGATATTCCACTGGCCCAAAAGCCGAACTTACCTTCCTCTATGGTTTTTCTTTTCCTCAGTACCTCAACCAGGTTTGGGGTCAGATTGCCGTATACGGTAGAAACATTTACTCCAACTTTTTCAAAAACCTTACCATTCACCAATTTGGACATGATTCCACCGCCGGCATCTTCCCCACCAGTTTCCTTCCTGATAGTTTTTTGATGAATAAAATTACCTGGTTTGGTGTTTGATTTCTCTGTTGAAGGTAGTTCAATTTCCAATTGTTCGAACCGCTTGCAAATCTGGTGAGAAAGATTGCTAAACCAATCACTGACCAAACGTTTTTTTTCGGTGGGTTTGATTTCAGTCATTTCGATAACAGGAATTTAAGATCAATAACAGATGGTCAAAGATTCCATTCAATACTCTTGGCGGGAATTGAGAGCTGAGGTGATGGTACTTGAATCAAGATAATCAAGCTCGCCTCCAGACGGCATACCTCGGCCAAGGGTAGTAATTTTTATATCCAGACCTTCCAATTGTTCAACAATAAAATGAGTTGTTGACTGACCTGCTACAGTAGCATTCATGGCCAGAATCAATTCTGTTATGTTTTCATTTTTCACTCTGGCAATTAATTGCGGGATACCAAGCTCATCAGGTCCGACACCTTCGAATATTGATAACACCCCTCCGAGGACATGATATTGCCCTTGGTATGTTTCAGTCTTTTCCAAGGCCCATAAATCAATTACGGATTCCACAACACAAATAACATCTCTCTGACGGTTATCGACACTGCAAATATCACATTTTGATCGAAGGGTGACATTCCCACAAATAGGACAGTAACCTATAATCTCGGTAAAGTTCTCCAACATCTGTACCAAAGGTTCAAGAAGTTGCGTCCTATTTTTAATGAGGTGTAGTACAATCCTTTTGGATGATTTCGGTCCTAATCCCGGCAACCGAGCGAATTGATCAACCAGGATTTGGATTTCGTTTTTTCTAGCCATTAAATATTGAAATCAAAATCAGAAGGAAGGCCCACTTTCTCAGTGATTTTTCTCCTTCTTTCGGCTGAAATTATTAAAGCTTCAGATTGGACTTTTTTTAGGGCTTCAGTTGCAGCTTCAGACAAATTTATCTCTTCGCTTGAATTCACTTTATCCTGATCAATTATCAGTTCACTAATTAATCCGTTGCCATTGCATAGCACCTTTACAGTCTGACAGGAACTTTCTGCCATAATAACCATTTCGTCTATTTCCTTGTTGGCAAGTAACAATTCACTCTTTAGTTCTTTACCTGCCTTGGCTAACTCAGCAATTTTCATCGGATTAAATTTACCTGGTAACATACAAATTCCTACAACTTTTTTTCTGATAATCTTTCGTTTATTTAACTACTTTAGCCTCGGGAAAGGCTTCCAATACACTGGCTACCAATTTATTGTCCAACAAGTTCTTTTGTTTAGGTTGTGTTTGAGACGTAGTATTGATTTCCTCTGGCTTGGCATTGTTTTTTTCTTTGCTGGGTACTTCCATATCCTTCGCAGGGATTTCTTGAGTAGTCTTTTTACTTCCTTCATCCTTGGTCAACTTCGGTTGGGGAGGTTCCTTTTTTAGCGTTTGGGCATTTGGATTACTTCCTTCAACAGGATTAACTTTCTTAGCAGCGGGCTGATCTTCTTTCCCCTTGGAAAGCTGATTCACTAATTCTAGAGGTGTCGGCAATGCTGCGGCATGAGTTAACCTGATCATGGCCATTTCAGCAGCTATCATGTGATCGGGAGAAAAGGACAATTCCTGTATTATTTTCAGTAGCATTTGCCAGGCACGGTGCAAAACAGGAAAGGAAAGTTTGGAACTTAGTTCCAACCCTCTAGATTTCTCTTCAGGAGACAGGGTTGGATCATCCAAAGTTTGCGAATTAATTTTTACAACAGACAAAAAATGAATTGTTTCGGATAAATCTAACAAAATGGTCTGTGGATCTGCACCGTCATTGTATTGAGCCTTCAGTTCCTCTAAAGCACCGGCCGCATCACCTTTGAATACCAATTCAATCAAATCCAGAATTCTACCCCGATCAACCAAGCCTAGCATATTTCTAGTAATATCTGCCGTTATTTGCCCTGATGAAAAGGAAATTGATTGATCCAAAAGGCTGATGCCATCCCGTACAGACCCCTCAGCAGATCTAACCAATAGCTTCATGGCATCTTTATCTACTTCAGCACCTTCTTTCTCGGCAATTGCTTGAAGATGCTTGGTCATTATCTGAGGTTCTATTCTTCTAAGATCAAAACGTTGACACCGTGATAATATTGTAACTGGCACCATTCGAATTTCAGTTGTAGCAAATATAAAAACAACATGTTCAGGGGGTTCTTCCAAGGTCTTTAAAAGAGCATTGAACGCACTCTTCGAAAGCATGTGTACTTCGTCTATGATATAAACCTTGGATCGAGCTGTGGTTGGTTGGTACTGGACAGTTTCAAGCAATTCCCTGATATCATTAACCCCGGTCCTTGAAGCAGCATCCATCTCAAGAACATCCATGTGATTGCCATTGGCAATGGCGAGACAATGGTTACATTCATCGCATGGCTCGGTAGTAATTGCTCCCGAACCATCACTTCCGGTACAATTCATACCTTTGGCCAATAACCGGGCTGTGGTTGTTTTACCAACACCTCTTACCCCTGTGAGAATAAAGGCTTGAGCTATCCTTCCTGATTTAAAGGAATTTTCTATAACCCTTACCAATGATTCCTGACCAATCACTTCTGAAAATTTTGTGGGCCGGTATTTTCGGGCCAATACCTGGTATTTCCCGATGGAATTACTCATAACTTCCTATATTTTATGGCAAATTTAAAGGGTTGTATTAAACCATTCGATTTTATTTTAATGAAAATAGTGCTGAATATACACAATTCTTATTCAGATTAATTTTCAAAACACACGATTTGCAGATTTGGGTTAGGCGAGAGATTGAAATTCAACCCATCCAGTGATTCCTACGGCTGCTTCCTTTCAGACCTGACCGGGTTCGCAATATGAACGCCTGATTCAACCTCTCAATAGGTAATAATAGTCAAGAGTTAAAATTTCTCAAGGATTCCAATGAGTAAAATCATATGGATTGGTAAAACCATTTAAGTTTGATTGCAGAAATTTCTGACTTTGATTACTACAGGTAAATCTAGATAATGCAGGCCATGATGCTTAACGATTTTGTTACCTTTGCAAGCCCTTCCCACCTTGAAAGAAATATAGAAAAGCGCTCTGATGCGGGTTTTCTTGAGAATGTTATCCACCAAAAAGAATCCCGCTTGTTACTTTTTTGGAAAGGGATGCCCTTGGTTGATAAGCAGTCCAACCCGGTTTTTCTTGAATCAAGTAAAAAATTGGTAGAATCCATAGGAAACAGGGTATTTCTTGGTACGTGTGAAGGAATCGAGTATTTCGCAGGAGATATAACCAGGGAAAATACTCCTCTGACAATTAATGTTATTGAGAACAGGCTATTCGATACGAATAAATATCAACATCCAGATTTCCCAAAATATGATTTTCAAAATCTTAGAATGCTTCTTCCTATCCTCAAGGAATCACTGCTTGCTGAATTGCTGGCTACTGGCAAGGCATTATTGGGATGGCACTTCACGCATAAATATTGCTCATTTTGTGGCTCGTCCTCAAATCTAGCAAGCGCTGGTTGGTCAAGGGTTTGCCCTGCTTGTAAGGCAGAGCATTTTCCAAGGTGTGACCCAGTTGTCATAATGCTTATTTTACGACAAAACCGTTTGTTGTTGGGCAGGTCTTACCATTGGCCTCAAAGAATGCATTCCCTTTTAGCCGGCTTTATGGAACCGGGCGAATCAATTGAAGCTGCCGTAAAGCGAGAAGTTTATGAGGAAGCAGAAATAATAGTGGATAATATCAGCTATGTTTCATCCCAACCTTGGCCCTTTCCAACATCCCTGATGATCGGGTGCAAAGGCGAAGCGAAGACTGAAGACATAAAGCCACTGAAAAAAGAGATCGAAAATGCCCTTTGGCTTGAAAGAGAGGAGGTAATGGAAATCTATGGTGGAACCAGAAATGATATTTCCCTGCCACGAAAAGGTTCAATCGCCGAATTTCTGATTAGAAAATGGTTGGAAGGTAACCTAATCTAATTTGGGTCCCACCCTGAAATAAAGCCAAAAGAATTCTAAACCGAAATTTCGGGTTTAATTTCCTTCACCCCTTTCAATTTTTGGAATTTACTTCCAACCTAGCCTTATGGGCCGGATAAACGCCGATAATTTTCAAATAATCAGTAAAAAACTTTAGTTCCTCAAGAGCAAGTGTAACACTCTTATCCTCAGGATGGCCTTCGATTTCTGCAAAAAACTGTGTGGCGTTGAATGATCCTCCAACCATATAACTCTCAAGCTTCACCATATTGACATTATTGGTAGCAAAGCCTCCCATGGCCTTATAAAGGGCAGCCGGAATGTTCCGAACTGAAAAAACAAAGGAAGTCATCATTCTTTCGTCCCGCCTTTCCCACCTGTTTTTCTTGGACATAATTACAAAACGGGTCCTGTTGGAATTGTCATCTTCAATGTTCTTTTGGATTATTTCAAGTTTGGAAATCTTACTTGCCAATTCCGAAGCCAAAGCAGCATAACTAGGATCATTCTTTTCGGTTACAATCCGGGCTGATCTTGCCGTATCTACCGAAGTCAAGGGGATGATATCATGTTCTCTCAGGAATTTTTTGCACTGACCCAATAGAACTGGATGGCTATAAGCATATTTTACATCTGCCAGGGGCGTTCCAGGAATAACCATAAGGTTAATTTCAATCCTAACAAATTCCTCATCATTTATATAAAGCCCTGATTCCGGAAGTAACTTATGGATATCAGCAACCCTCCCATAAATAGAGTTTTCCACTGGAAGCATTGCCTCAGCAGCCTTATTTTTGACCACCGCAGAAATGGCATCCTCAAAGGAGATACAGGGGTAATATTCCCAACCTGGACGTGCCATTTGGCAAGCTTGGTGCGAATAAGCACCTAATTCTCCTTGAAATGAAATAATTTTCTTCAATTCTTACACTCTTGTTTACTATATTAACCTTCGTAGAAATTTTTCCTAGATATTGCATAATCAGGTGCAATAACATTACATAGGATTTGAATGAATTATTTCTAAATTTGGAACATTTCATGATTGATACAATGACCTCAACCAAAATAGTGGCCGCCCTTTGTGGGGCATTGCTATTTTTTCTTTTCGGCAAATGGGCTGCTGAGTCAATTTATCATGTAGAGAGCAAAAACCCCGGGGTGATAGAATTGGCTGCCCTGGAAGAAGTTGAGGAAGTTGTAGAGGAAGAAGCCCCTAAGGTGGATATGGTAGTTATGCTAGCCTCCGCTGATGCATCTAAAGGACAAAGGGTTTTCACCAAATGCCAAGCCTGCCATAAATTGGCTGATGGACAAAACACGGTTGGTCCACACCTGTTTAATATTATCGACAGACCCGTGGGCATTGTTTCAGATTTCAAATATTCTTCACCTATGGCTGATTTTGAGGGGACTTGGACCATTGATGAATTGGGTCAATTTTTGATTAACCCCAAACAATACATTCCAGGTACAAAGATGGTTTTTGCAGGATTAAGGAAGGATACGGATAGAGCTAACCTAATTGCTTATCTGATTGAGGCTACGAAATAAGATTCGTAGCAGGAACCGAAACTTTTTGGGCTTCCACTCCGGTTAATGCATTTAGTTTTATTTAAATCTAACCATTCAGTTCCCAGACCAAGAACCAATACTGGCTGGTAACTAAATTTTGATGTGTGTTACCTTTCAAAATGACTACAATTCAGGCTTATCGAAACATTAGAACAAGGGTAATAAACGATGGAATACTTAGGTAAGAGTATTAAGGTATTTTTGATATTTGGACTGGTCACAATATTGGGCACAGCGGTTGTTTTCAGTAATCAGGATCAAAAGATAATTGTTTCTCATGGAATTTCGAAATTTGGCAATTTAAAATACCCGAGTGATTTCCAACATTTTGATTATGTAAATCCTTCAGCACCCAAAGGTGGTGAAATTTCTATCGCAACTTACGGTACTTTTGATTCGATTAATCCTTATAGTCGAAAAGGACAATCCGGGGCCTTATCATCAATATTTTTTGAAAGCCTGCTGGTCGATAATGCCGATGAGGTAAGTTCTGTTTATGGCTTGATTGCTGAAACAATAGAATATCCTGAAGATCGTAGCTCGGTTATTTTCATTCTCCGACCAGAGGCCAGGTTTTCAGACGGTTCTGAACTGACCGCTGATGATGTTCTCTTCAGTTATGAACTTTTCCTAGAAGAAGGATTAGCCTCCTTCAAAGCTGAATTGGGCAAGGCGGTAACCACTGCTGAGATTCTTTCACCCTATAAGATAAAATTTACCTTCAATACCACCGACCGGTCTACCTGGAATGATATTTCTCTCATAGGTGGAATACCAATTTTTTCCAAGAAGTGGTTTGAAGATAATGGAGCTATGCTTGACGAATCAAGACTGGAACCAGCATTAGGTTCTGCACCCTATGTTTTAGAAACATTGGATGTAAATAAAAGACTTGTCTATAAAAGGAATCCAGATTACTGGGGTGCAAACGTCCCTGCCATGGTTGGTCGGAATAATTTCGATCGGATCCGGATTGAATATTTTGCCGACCAAGAAGCAGCCTTTGAGGGATTTAAGGCTGGTGAAACCACCTTTAGACCCGAAAATATCTCCAAGAACTGGGCAACAAGATATGATTTTCCTGCTATCGAAAAAGGCTGGGTAATCAAAAACGAAATTCCCGATGGCAGCCTGCCAAACGGTCAAAGCTTTGCCTTTAATCTGCGTAAGGAAAAATTTCAGGATATTAGAGTTAGGGAAGCCGTATCCTTGATGTTTAATTTTGAGTGGACCAATGCCACGACATTTCATAATTTGTATAGACGGATTGATGCCTTCTGGGAGAATAGCCATCTCAAGGCAGAGGGGTTGCCGACAGCAGAAGAATTAATTGTTCTGGAACCTTTAAGAGAACTGCTTCCCGAGGAAATTTTTACGGAGGAACCTGTAATTTCTCCCAAGTCTAACCCCGAAAGAAGGCTTGACCGAAAAAATTTAAGGACTGCCTCCAGGCTGTTGGATGAAGCAGGTTGGGTTGTCGGGGAGAATGGTGTTCGGCAAAATGCCGACGGGCAGCAACTTGAAATTGAATTTCTGACGGCATCAGCAACCTTTGAACGGATTATCCAACCCTTCGTTGAAAATCTTAAACAATTGGGGATTGATGCCTATTTGCAGAAAATAGACCCCGCCCAACTTCGGCAAAGGGAAAAGGATCGGGATTTTGATATCATTACCACGAATTTTCCAATCAGTTTTGAACCGGGTGGAGCTCTAAGACAGTACCTAGGGTCGGAATATGTCGATGGAATATTCAACGATACAGGTCTTGCCAATCCAGCTGTTGACGAGATTATTACCAACATTTTGGATGCCCTTACCATTGAGGAGTTGGAAAGAGGTGTCATTGCTTTGGACAGGGTTCTACGCCAACAGAGAATCGTTGTTTTTAATTGGTACCGAGATTTCCATACTGTTGCTTATTATGACATGTACGAATACCCAGAAAATATTCCTCCCTTTTCCTTGGGGTATTTAGATTTTTGGTGGTCAAATGAAGAGAAGCGCCAAGATCTAATATCACAAGGAGCCATAAGCAACTAGCGGATTGAAACTCAAATGGGAGCATACATTCTAAGGCGTTTGGCCTTAGTTATCCCAACTCTCTTGGGAATCATGATCATCAATTTCACCTTGGTGCAATTTGTACCAGGGGGTCCAATTGAGCAAATACTTGCTGAAATGGAGGGTGAAGGTGATGTGTTTGCCAATTTTGCAGGAACCGGCAATGAAATCTCAAGTGAACGATTGGGTTCGGATGACAAATATCTTGGGGCCAGTGGTTTGCCAGAGGAGTTTCTGAAAGAACTTGAAATTCAGTTCGGTTTTGACAAACCTCCCCTAGAGAGGTTTCTGAACATGCTCTGGGACTATGTTCGGTTGGATTTTGGAGAAAGTTACTTCAGATCCATAGGGGTTATTGATCTTGTCCTGGAGAAAATGCCTGTTTCCATTTCCCTGGGACTATGGTCAACCTTGCTTGCTTATTGGATATCTATTCCTCTGGGAGTAAGAAAAGCTGTTAGGGATGGTACCAAATTTGATACCTGGACTTCCGGCGCTGTAATTATTGGCTATGCCATTCCTGGATTTCTCTTCGCTATCCTGCTCCTGGTTGTATTTGCTGGTGGATCATACTTTAAGATCTTTCCCCTTAGGGGATTGGTTTCCGACAACTTTACAGACCTTTCGATATTTGGAAAAATTGTTGATTATTTCTGGCACATTGCGCTTCCAGTCATTGCTTCTACCATTTCAGCCTTTGCCACTCTAACCCTATTGACCAAGAACACCTTTCTTGAAGAGATAAACAAACAATACGTTATGACTGCCAGGGCCAAGGGTCTGGCCGAACGAAAGGTTCTCTATGGTCATATATTCCGTAATGCCATGCTTGTGGTTATCTCTGGTTTTCCAACAATATTCGTTGCAGTTTTTTTTAGTGGATCGCTAATCATTGAAACCATTTTTTCTCTAGACGGCTTGGGAAGATTGGGATTTGAAGCAGCTGTGGCGCGAGACTATCCGGTTATTTTTGGTACCCTTTTTGTATTTGGATTGCTTGGGCTAATAGTCGGGATCATCTCGGACTTGACTTATGTCTGGATTGACCCTCGAATAGATTTTGAATCAAGAGAAAATTGATGGCTCTATCACCAATCAACCGGCGAAGGATTAAGAATTTTAATTCCAACCGCAGAGCTGTGTGGTCATTGCGAATCTTTATTGTTCTATTTGTATTCTCCCTGTTTTCAGAATTTATTGCCAATGAAAAACCGATTCTGATCAGTTATCGTGGGGATTTTTATTTCCCAATTCTATCATTCCACTCCGAAAAGGATTTTGGGGGAGAGTATTTAACCGAGGCAGTATACCGTGATATTGAAGTTCAATGCTTGATCAAAACCGGTGGAATACTGGATTGTGTCTTTGAACCCGAGGATATTTTGGAAGATGCCAAGGATGGTCTGGTCAATGGCGAACAAATATCCGAGGGATGGATGATATGGCCACTAATTCCTTTTTCCTATGACACTGTTGATGATTTAGGAAAACCCGCCCCATCTGCACCAGATTCTGAACATTGGCTGGGAACCGATGATACCGCCAGAGACGTTTTGGCAAGAGTAATTTATGGGTTCCGACTTTCTATACTGTTTACAGGGGTTGTAACTATTCTGACTTCAGTAATTGGAATTGCTGCTGGTGCTGTACAGGGGTACTTTGGTGGATTGATTGATTTGTTTTTTCAAAGAATTATTGAACTGTGGGGGTCCACACCCTCCCTATACATCATCATTATTGTTGCTGCCATTTGGCAAATGAACTTCTGGTTGCTGGTATTTTTGATGACTTTATTTGGATGGACCAGTTTGGTTGGTGTTGTCCGAGCAGAAAGCTTCAGGGCAAGAAACTTTGAATATGTCCGGGCGGCCAAGGCGATGGGAGTATCAAATCTGGTCATCATGTTCAGGCATTTATTGCCTAATGCCATGGTTGCTTCAGTTACCCTTTTACCTTTCATTATTACTGGAACCATCGGATCGCTGGCGGCCTTGGATTTCCTTGGTTTTGGTCTACCCTCTTCGGCTCCTTCCCTCGGCCAATTAACCCTTCAGGCAAAGCAAAATCTTCAGGCACCATGGCTTGGATTTACCGCATTTTTCACCTTTGCCATAATGCTGTCCCTCCTGGTATTCATTTTTGAAGGCGTGAGGGATGCTTTTGATCCTAGGAAAACATTCCAGTGAACCAGAAGCTTTTGGAAACTAACGACCTCTCAATATCCTTTACCCAGGAGGGGCAAATAATTGAAGCGGTCAATAAGGTTTCATTTGAAATTGAAACAGGCGAAACCGTAGCCATAGTAGGTGAATCGGGTTCAGGAAAATCTGTTACAGCTCTATCAACCGTTGGCCTTCTGCCGGGGAGTGCAAAAGTTTCGGGTTCAGTGAAATTCAAGGGTCAGGAACTTGTTGATGCCGACATCAAAACTCTGCAACAGATCAGGGGAAATGAAATCAGTTTCATTTTTCAGGAACCAATGTCCTCACTAAACCCCCTGCACACATTAGAAAAGCAGGTGGGTGAAAGTCTGAAGATTCACCAGAATCTTGTTGGTACTGAAGCTAGGAATAAAATTTTGGAGCTTCTGGAAAAAACTGGCATTGATGATCCGGAATCCAGGTTGAAATGCCATCCCCATCTATTTTCAGGCGGGCAGCGACAAAGAATTATGATTGCTATGGCCCTTGCCAACAATCCCTCTCTTCTAATAGCCGATGAACCTACTACAGCACTTGATGTAACCATCCAGGCGCAGATCTTGAAACTGCTTTCAGAACTTAAGGAATCGGAAGGTATGGGGTTATTGTTCATTACCCATGATCTCAATATTGTAAAAAATATTGCAGACAGGGTTCTGGTAATGAAGGACGGTAACATCGTCGAAAGTGGTAAAAGAAAAAAAGTTTTTGATTCGCCAAAACATCCTTATACGAAGGCTCTAATGGCAGCGGAACCATCGGGCTCACCCGATCCCATAGCAAAAGGTCATAACCCCATCCTAATGGTAGATAATTTAAAGGTTTGGTTTCCCATCAAACGTGGTGTTTTACGGAGAACAGTCGGCCATGTAAAGGCGGTAAATACTGTAGACTTTCAAATTGAACGTGGAGAAACTCTGGGTATTGTTGGCGAATCAGGTTCAGGCAAAACGACAATAGCCCTAGCTATCCTGAAACTTGTTTCTTCCGAAGGTTCGATATCAATCAAGGGAAATCAGATCGGTGATTTATCAAGTCGTAATGTCCGGCAGTTTCGAAAAAATATGCAGATTGTTTTTCAGGACCCGTATGGATCACTTTCTCCCAGGATGACGGTAGGTCAAATCGTTTCGGAGGGACTTAGATTACATAGATCCATGTCACAGGAAGAAGTGGACGATTTAGCTTCGAAAATTCTCCTTGAAGTAGGTCTCTCCCCGGAAATGATGGGAAGGTATCCACATGAATTTTCTGGTGGTCAAAGACAACGTATTGCTATTGCCAGAGCAATGATCCTCAATCCAGAATTACTGATTCTAGATGAGCCTACTTCCGCACTTGATAGAACCGTACAGGCCCAAATCGTCGACTTGTTACTTCAAATTCAACGAGAAAAAAATCTTTCCTATATTTTTATCAGTCATGATTTGAGAGTTGTTAAATCTCTTTCACACCGAATATTGGTCATGCACAGGGGTGACATTGTTGAAAGTGGCTCTGCTGAAGAAATATTCCATGCACCCAAATCGGAATATACCAAATCCCTAATGGAAGCAGCCTATATCAATTGAGTTGGTCTTCTGATCAAATTTGATCATATCCTAGCGGATATAAATTACTTGGCATTCTGCTTTTCGGGCGACAAGAATCCGGCATACCTACTCAGCCGACTCCTGACGTGACACTTTGAGGCTTCAAACTCCGATCTCATGGGAATAGACCTTTGATTTGAGGATTTTTTCATTGGGACATCATAAATTAATCAGAAAACCGGGCAAGGTTATGTAATTGTACAGGTTTTTCTTTCCAACTGGTTTGGCTGGAAAAGCCCTTTTCTGAAAACTTCTAAGCCTTACAGTAGTTCCCGCTAATTTTTAGCCCAAAGGCCAATTCTGTTCCTTATAAGCTCCCTCCACCAAGTTGGCAAGCGATACCGAAGAGTTTTTACCCCCATTATCTTTTCTTCTGATGTGATTTATTCTGAATATCCGGTGGAACACTTACGGTGACATGGTTGCTTTGCTAAGGATCACGAAGAAGCATCTCCCCTTCAATCATCTGGCGTGGTTCGATTAACAGGCGGTAATAGGTTTCCCAACTATTGATTTTAACAAGGGTAAACAACATTCGCATCGCTTCCCATAGATATTTCTTGCGTTTCTTCTTTTTGAGTGCCTGCTGAAACAGGCCGCAACACTGTGCAACCACCTGTTC
This sequence comes from Paracoccaceae bacterium, assembly GCA_963668325.1. Taxonomy (GTDB): domain Bacteria; phylum Pseudomonadota; class Alphaproteobacteria; order Rhodobacterales; family Rhodobacteraceae; genus MPNP01. The sequence continues at coordinate 2,153,621 of OY764222.1, read as the reverse complement.
CACCAGAAAATCCAGCAGGCATAAATTGGCCATCACACTGGCAAGATTGTACTTTCCATGACCATAGCTGTGCTCCAGCCGATAACCATTTCCGGCTTCGGACTTCAGAATTTTTATATTTTCGTTTTCTATCCGCCAGCGCGATCTGGCAGCTCGCATCATAGGCATCACCGTTGTTTCATTGAGAGGAAGATCAGAAACCCAGCCCCATTTGGTCGTCTTGACTTCATTGTCTTGTTTCTTGCCAATGGGCTTGGTTTCGGAATAGAAGAGGACATTGACCTCCAGGTTGACATTGCTGTCGTTCAGGGGGACGTTATTGAGCCAGCGGAACTGATGGGTAATCACCCCTTTACTGGTTCGTTCCCTTCGGCTCAGGGCTTGGGTATCCGGATGGGTGTCAACCCAGTTATATAAGGCTTTGTGGTCACCTTCTCTGGCCCCCAGGATAAAGCGTAGATCATGCTTCTGCAAGTGTCTGATATGGGGCGCATTGGAAGCCAGCCCGTCTTCCACGACAATGGTCTTGAGATGCGGGTGGTCTTCTCGGAAAGCGGTGATAAACCGTTTGGCGGCATTCCGTTCACAATCGTTCTTAGCCTCCCCATCCTTACGGGTGATCATTTCCGGGGCAAACGGAATGACGGTCTTGATTGTTGGATGAACCAGAGCACCGGCCATCATCTGATGATAATAGGATTTGGTGCCGTTGCGATACGTCTTGACACAACAGGAGGAGCAACACACCTTGTTGGAGCTGTAATAACCGGTGCCATCAAGAGCCATGAGATAATGATCGCCCAAGACCGTGAAATGTTCCAGCCCCTTGCTTCGTTGGAAATTGGTGAAGACCGCCTTGAAGGCGTCACGGAAATGGCTGGGGTCAACCGGGTCCAGTCGTTCGCGCAAGCAAGTGTCGGACGGCGCCTTCTTGACGCCAAAGAGGGTCTTGAGATTATGGACCACTGTGGGGTCGGCATCCTTACCCCGGGTTTTTTGGTCAAAGTCCAGGAGGGAGGGTGATTTGACATGATACACCGCCAAACCTGACATCAGACAATCTCGGAGGGTGAAACCTCGGTTGTTGATTGGGTCTGGAACGGTGTCGAAAACCTTGCCAACGGTTGACAGAAGGCCTGGCATTGAAACATACCGACGGAGTTTCTGGTACATGATACTGCTCGAAAATGTTATTATTGAAAACAATTGTTATTGGTTCCAATAATATGAGAATCATGGCAATTTGGCAAAAAGTGATTGCAAGCTGTTTACGAAAAATAAATTTTACTAACTTTGTAAACGCCCTGTTTATGGCGAAATAAAATTTAAGCGGGAATTACTGTAAGCCTTATCAATATCCAACGTGTAGTTTGGGTAAGGAACTCTTTTACCGACGTCAGTAAATGATCGACGACCTCATGCTGAGATCTCTCTGTAGTGACTTACGGTAACCTGATCAGGGAACAGCCTACATCCCAGGGTCACTTCGGAGTGGTTCAGATTTCTTTACTTGCTTGGGTGAGACCAACTCTTGGTCAAGGAGAGTCTGGAGGCCATTACTCCGGCCATGTATGGCCAGTTGATAAGTCTTGGGCAGACTAGGTATTGCAAGACCCGGCAGCACCCGGGACTGTCCAACTTCGCGTGGTCCACCATGTTGTTTTTTAATTTAAATCAACTTGAATTTCTCAAATTATTTCGGGCGAAGTGAGACAAATCTTTTCAAGAAGCTCCAATAATTTTAATAAAATCAATTTCCCCACCATTTCTTTTCCAAGCAGTTAAATTCCCCACCTGGCAAATTTACCCCGCAAAGGCCTAAGCCGGTAACTGTTTGCAAGCACCGCAGGTCGATCAAATTGCTTGGTGCACCGTAATCCCGTTGGTCTCGATTATTGGTGGGAGTAGTTTGTTCAAATGATCATTCAGTTGTCTTGCTGCACCTGCAGACAAGCATTCCAGTCCTTGCCCCCTTGGGGTCTTAGGCGCTGTATTTCGGGATGTGCCTGTAGCAGAAGAACCGCGGCCTGATCACCGGCCATATCGGCATCATAGCCACACCAGATGGTTTCCGATGGGACCAGATCAATAATCCAGGGGGGCAGCGTTGTGGCCACACCGGCAGTGGAGATGATATATTGGAAATGGGAACACTCCTTGCACATAGCCGCCGACAGAGTATAAGCCGACAGGGCATCAATCGCACTTTCGACCAACAGGGTTGGTCCCGCTTCCTGACGCGCCAGCCAGAACCCACCTTGCGCTTTTCTGGACCCCCGGCGCATTCCCTTGAAGGGTCGCCCTGGCATGGTTCCGTGCAACTCGGCCCCAACCGGTAAAGCCTTGGCATCACGGGTGATAAAAACAGCATTGCCCCTCTGGTCAGCCCCAACAAGATGCTTCCGGTGACACCAGGCAACAAGCGCGGGTGCAATCTGGCGGTCCCCGACAAGATAAGTCCACACCCGGGGCCAGTACCTTGGGACCAGTTGCAAATCCGGTGCGAGGGTGTTGCTTGCTGCCAACGGGGCGTGCCGACCACCTGGTTTGGCTGTTTGGGAACAGGGAACCACCGAAGATTGATAAGCCTGGCAAGACAATTGTTTCAGCCAGGCCAGGGCTTCACCAAAACCGCACCCCCTGGCATGGATGACAAGATCAATCGCACCGCCACCACCGGTGCCATTGAGGTGATCATAAAATTGGCTACCGGTAATGCTGAGCACTGAGCCGGAACGACGCCAGCGGTTTTGATCACTTGGATCACGCTGATAACCGCAGGCTTCGGCCACCCGACCAAGGGATATGTCCCTGAGCCGGGTGATCTGTTGGCACGACCATGGTCTTATTGGTCCAGGTCTCATTGGTCCAGTTCACCAAGAGCCTCTTCCACATGAACGGCCGTTACCAGACGGGATTTATTCAGGGCCGCCGCAACCAGGGCAAAATGAGTCAGCCGGTCCAGCATACGTGGAACACCCTTACTGGCCAAGGCCAGGGCGGCAATCGCCGCCGGTTCAAACAGATCACTCTCGTAACCGGCAAGGCGCAACCGATGGCTGAGATAACCACCAACTTCCTCTTCACTCAGACCGCCTAGGCTGCACCGAATGACAATCCGTTGGGATAATGACGCATGGGTCGCCATCTGTTGCAGACGTCGCCGCAATTCACTGAGCCCAACGAGCAGCAGACATAACCGTTTCTCGGAATCCATCTCGTAATTGGTCAACAGACGCAACTCCTCCAGAATGGTATTATGCAAATGATGAGCTTCGTCAAAAATCAGCACCGGATATTGCCGGGCGGCAACAACCAGCCGGGATACCTCCTCCTGGATGGCCTTGAAGGCCGCGGCCCGGCTGGTAAAACGGTCCAGGCCAAAGGCGTTGGCAATGGTATTGTAACTGTCGAGAACCGAACCTGTGGAGAGGGTTACATAACAGACCCGATATTGGTTGGGATGCAACTGGCTCACGACCTGGCGGCAGAGCGTGGTCTTGCCAGTGCCGGCCTCCGCCGTCAACAGACCAATACCTCGCAGTTCCAGGAGATGCTGTAGACGATGACGGGTTTCCGAGGCCGCGGTATAATCGAATAATTCATCCGCCTTGGGGGCCACATCAAATGGATAGTGCTTGAGGCCAAAATGTACTTTATACATTACTTCTCCTCCTTCTCATCATCGCTGGGGCCAAACCGCAAGGGCGGTCGACCACGTGGAATGGTGGTATTGGCAAAGAGGTCCAAAAGAGTGGCCTCGCCAACGGGTTTGTTATCATGATAAACCAACAGCGGCCGTCCCGGTGGGGCCGACGGGTCATAACGCAAGGTAACCGTTTGGCCTACCAATTCCGGTGCCACCTCATACTGACGATTGTCAAGCGACACGGTGTGGGCTTGGTTGACCTTGCGGCTGACCTCGTGCAGGAACATAAGATCAAGGTCAAGGTGTGGTTCAGGATAGCGAACATGCTCAGCCTTGGCGACCCAACAATCCATCGGAGTGGCATTGTCAAGACCACGATGCGGTGTCATGTGATAGTCGCTATCAATCCAGCAACGGGTCCGTTCATTGAGGGTTGCAAGGTTGGGAATGGCATCGTCGGCAAGCGGTGCCAGCAGCTGATCTCTGACCCGCCGAAAATATCTTTCAATTTTGCCTTTTCCTTGTGGAGCGTACGGCCTTGCATGTAGTAACGCGATGTTCAGACGGGCGCAGACAATGGACAAATGTTTCGATCGGAAGTTGGCTCCATTGTCGGTATAAAGTCGAGTTGGCACCCCTCGACGGGTAATGGCCTCGCGCAGGACATAAAGAAAGGCCCAGGCCTTTTCGGAGAAGGCAAAATGGGCATAGGGTATGATCCTGGTCGCATCATCAAGGATGGCCAGCAAATAGGTCCGGCGAAGACGCCCCTTGGCATCAGGAATTTTGGGACCATACATGACATCGGCTTGCCAGAGTTCACCGGGATAGCGGTATTGAAACCGACGCAGATCCTGTCCCCGGAAAGGATCCTCCTTGACCATCAGCCCCTCACGGGTAAACAGACGATGCACCGTTGAGGGCGAGACCGGAACATCCGGGGGAATCTCACCAGTTTGGCGGCCTTCGGCAATTACCTGACGAACACTCAAGACGGGAGTGTTGTGTTTGATGGCCAGGAGTGTCTCACTGACTTCCGCCGGCATCCGACGTGGTTGGGCCCGTTCACTGCGCTTTTTGGGCAGCAGCCCCTCATAACCCTTGTGTTCATAATTGCGGACCCAATCCACAAGTGTTCCTGAAGCCACACGGGTTCGGCTACTACCGGGAATGGTGTGAGCTTTGGCCGCCAGGTTGGCAATGATGACATTCCTTTCCGGACCGGCTGGCCAGGCAATGATCTGGGCCACCAGGCCATAGCGAAAGAGAGCGACATCCTCGCGGTGCCGGTTTGGTGATGTTGTCATAAGTAAAAACCTCCTTTTTGACTTGTTTTTTAAAATATCGGAGGAAAATGGGGCCCGATTCGGCAAATCAGCAGGGGCCACCTTGTGTTGGGGGCCCAGTTTGCGACTCAATAGGGTGGCTGCAGGATCTAAATCCAACCGGTCGGGGGACATATTCGAGGTGATTGTTATACTGCTTGCGCAAAGTCACCAGCAGCGTGGTGGTCGTCCCCTTCTTGGCCCGGAAGGTTCCAACCGTCAGCGGCGCTTCGGCATAAAGCTCGGCGAACAAACCTCGGGCAAGATGCAGAGCCAGGGAGGCCCAAAGAATACGTCTTTTGAGCCACCGGCGCTGGGCTCGCCAAGTCCCATGATGGTTGGGACGTAGACGGTTATGGGCCGCGGTCAGGTTTGGACACTCTTCAGCAGCTAGAGCAACCTCTTCAATTGCCTGGAGGGTGCCGGGTTTGCTTGCTGCCATAAACTCTGGCAACAGGCTGAACGTCATCTGACAGGTGCGACAGTAATAGCGCGTAATGTTTATATTAGAGGGTGTTTTGCGAGGGTAACTCCCATGGCGGTGGAACTGACAGGTACTTTTTTGTGTGTTGGGACAGCACTCAAGTCTTGCTTCCTGCCATGCTTGCTTATAAATATAGTCGTCGACCGAAAGTGTGGTTTGATGAATGAGTTGCACTGGTGGGTCCTTTATTGTGGTTTGTGTGGTAACGTTCACAATAATGCCGGAGTATTCGGGGGGCAACCCCCGAATACTCCTTTTTTATGCTGTAATGATCTTGGGAGTATGGTTTTAGTTTGGCCCTGGGAGGGTCAGACAAACTTGCATGCTACGGTAATGACCGTTCGGAGTTTCCTGGGAAAAGGAAACTCTACTTGAAAAAATTTAGCTACTGGGGAAAGAAAAAAGTAACCTGTTCAAATTAATTCAGTTTCCCAGTAATTCGGTACTGAAATAATATGGGAAAAATACCCCGTTACGATTTGAAATAAAGTGGTAACCAACACACCATGAGCCTGCAGATCAAGGATGGTAACTTCAATTCTGTACTGATCCTGCTGGGATCGGCGCGTGACCTGCCACATCTCACTGATACCGAGCCGGGCATAACGGGCCGGCTTGTCCTTGTCCAGATGGGTAATCTCGACTTCAACAACGAGATCGGGTGGGGTGCGGGTTTCGAACTCCTCCACCTTGTCCCAGCCCTGTCGTATTGCCGCGTACCACTGTTCAGCCTTCGTGCCGATATAGAAGGAGGCATCAGCTTCCAGCCCAGTGTTCCGCGGATCCTCCGGCCTTTTCCAGCGGGTTCCTCGCATACCTCTGACCCGACCTTTGATGATTTGTCCGGCTGCCTTTACAATTTCGTCGGTTGCTTCGGCTAGATCCTCATGAGTGCTTGCCGGCGACATCCAGGAGATGATGCCGGCTATGGGGTCAATCATCACACGTCTACCTAGCCCATTCCAGTCGATTTTACTAGCCAGAAGCGGTACCGCTTCCGGGTCCACCTGGATCTGCCAGAACTCAGAGCCCAGCGGGCCGATAAAATGCGTTTCAGATGCCCGATCTGACACGTTTTTTCCCTGGTTTGATGAATGGTAAAATATTCATATGGTAATTCTGATCGTAAATTTCACAATCCACTATATCACAAGAATCCAGATATGTCAGCAGGGTTGATTCATCACTCTGGACAGAAATATAGGAACCCTAATTATCGACTAGCATTAATTTACGGTGTTATCATATTGTGTTAATCTTGGCATTATTTTGTTAGTTTCACCACATTTATCATGGTTAAGAATTATTGATTCTGAAGGATTGGATTAATGCGATGAGGTAATTGTATCCGGTGTTTTGAAAAATTAACTGTAGCAAATGTGGTTTTCTTCAACCCATCAATGCACGACTAATTGTAACTACAAGATAGGAAAATGAGAGTTTGAATAAATGAGAGAATGCTTTTTCAGCCGTGTTGACCTATATTTGGGGGATTCCGAAAGCCTAAAGAATTGGGGTATAGTGCCTTTTTTACGAGGTCTATCCCCATGGGATCGGAATTTGAAATCTCAAGGTCAGGAAACATTTAATACGCCCAAATCGGAATACACCAAATCCCTTATGGAAGCAGCCTATATCAATTGAGTTGGTCTTCTGATCAAATTTGATCAAGCTTTAGCGGATATAAATTACCTGGCATTCTGCTTTGCGGGCTATAAGAATCCGGCACACCTTCTCGGCCGATTTCTCCTCCATTCCGATATATTTCAATACTATGCCTCGACCATTATCAAGAAGAACTTTTTTGGCTGAAAATAATTCTGAAGGAACCATAAACTCCAATCTTCTGGCTCTACCATTGGCCAAGCTCTTGGACCAATAGGTGCCCAATACAACTCCAGAATGCTTCCCCATTAAATTCGTTCCCTTGAGCAAGGTAAGTTCCCTTGGACGTGCTGAGGGTAAATAACTATCCCATTCACGACCATCAATTGATAACTGATCGGAAGCTCCCCCCAATTCGATAATTTCTGGCTGGGTAGATTGATCCAGGCTAGCAAAAATTTCTTCAGTCAACTCATCCTGGTTTGGCTCATCAACATTCTCAACTAAAAGGTCAGGTCTAAGCGTGGGTGAGGATACCTCAGCTAAAACCTTTCCATTGAGGAAATATTTTCCATATGGTGGAACTTTTGGTTTAACCAACTTTACACTGGCATTGGCTCGTGCAAAGCCCAAATCCATAAGCTTGGCCACCTGTTCGTTTCTTGAGGTGGTGGACTTGCCACCAAATACGGTAGTAATTATCCGCACGTTTCCTCGACGTGCAGAAGCTACCAGATTGAACCCAGCCGCCTGGGTATAACCGGTTTTTATACCATCTGCTCCACTATAGTTGGTTAAAAACCTCCGGTTGGTATTATAGACTGTTGTACCCCCCACATCCGTGTATTTCCGGGAAAACAAATTATAATAATCAGGATAGTCGTAAACGATATGCCGTCCAAGAATGGTCATATCCCTGGCTGTGGAATAATGGCCCTTTTGGGTTAAACCATTAGCATTTTTGAAATGGGTATTATTCATACCCATAAGTTTTGCTGTTCTGTTCATACGGTCTGTAAATGCTTCCAGACTTCCTTCAATAGCTTCCGCAAGAGCAGTCGATGCATCATTGGCAGACCTGACAGCTGCACCTCTTATCAGATACCTCAAGCGAACTCTGGAACCTGCTTGCAAGTATAATTTGGATGGAGGCTCTGAGGCGGCTTTGCGAGAAATCTTGACCCGGCTGTCCAAAGATATCTCTCCATTTTCCACCGCTTCAAAAACGACATATAAGGTCATCATCTTGGTAAGAGATGCTGGATGCAAAATTTGATTTGCACTTCTGGAATGAAGAATCTCACCATTTCTTGCATCCATAACAACAGCAGCATAGGGAGCTGCATATGCTCGGACAAGAATTGAATCAGCTACTATTATAGCCGCAAATACGGCCATAAAAATAGCGCTCACTGTCGCTGTTTTAATTATTGTAATTTGTCTGCTCATATTTTCTAGCCACTATTTATTATGTTTGTGACCTTATTATCAGAAGAGTTCACTATCATTTTTTTTCGTTTTCTTCAAGATAAATTACTCAAACTTATTCGAAATAAAATCTGTTGCAGTTGAGTCAAATCAGAAATTTCAAAAAATTTATCTGAGCCTATTGGCTTTTCTCCCTCATTATCATACTCCCAACTTGGTTCATTAGAAACAAGAACTCCCCATGAACCTACCCTCATGGATGGCAGAATATCTGATCGAACTGAATTACCAACCATTATACAAGATGAATAATCAATATTGTACTTATCAAAAATTGATTTGTAAATTTCAGGAGTTTTCTTGCTAACTATTTCAATTTGATCGAAAAGATTTCCTAGTCCCGACTGGGCTATTTTTCTTTCCTGATCAAATAAATCTCCCATGGTTATCATAATCAGAGTATAGTCCTGGCTTAATTGTTCAATTAAACTCTTTACGCCTGGGTAAAGTTTTAGTGGATATCTTTGAAGTTCTCTCCCTAGATCCAAGATCTGAGAGATAATACTGGTTGGAACCCTGCCTTGGGTAACTTCAATTGCCGTTTCAATCATTGAGAGAGTAAAACTTTTTACTCCGAACCCATGGAAAGCAATATTTTTCTTTTCAACTTTAAGTAAATGAGTGCTTAGATCGGTGGAGGTCGAATATTCCTTCAATAAACTTTTGAAGGTAGATTCTGTTGTATTGAAATGTTTATTATTGGACCATAGAGTATCATCTGCATCAAAGGCAATAGTCGAAATCATTTTTGTCTACTCGTTCAAATTATGATAACTTACAGATGGTTGAATTGTTAAAGAATTGGGGCAAAGTTTGAAAGTAAATTTCCTATTTGGATCCGCGGAAAATGAGCATTCCTCCCCTGTGGATCAAACTACAGCCGTAATCATACCTGAACACAAGGAGGAAATCGAAAAACCTCCTATGTATAAGGTCTTGCTTTTAAATGATGACTATACTCCGATGGAATTTGTTGTGGCCGTTTTACAGGCGGTATTCTCTTTTTCACCCGAAAGGGCATTCGACCTCATGCTTACCGTTCATAACAAGGGAGTTGGGGTGGCAGGTGTATTTATTCATGAAATCGCTGAAACAAAGGCTAATCAGGTTTTGAGGCTTGCCCAGGAACATGGCCACCCTTTGATGTGTACAATTGAAGAAGATTAGATAACGATCTTCTCCCAAAATGTAAGAAAATTCACACGTTGGTAGAACCAACTGATTGGATTGATACCTCAGCAATCATTGCTCGTTTTGAAGCGTCAATTTAAAACCTGAAAATTACGGAAGTAATTTCTTTAGATGGTTATCATCTACAGAAAACAAACTCTCAAACAATCAAACCATATCCTTTAAACTATCCTTAATGGGGACAAGGGTCTTACCATCTTCAGGTTGGGGGCCGCTTGTATTCGAACTTCTCTTTTGTTGGGCCTTCTGGATAGCCAAATCCAAGCTACTTTGCTTGCATAAGCCTAAAGCAACAGGATCAACTGGTTGAATATTACTGATGTTCCAATGGGTTCTATTTCTTATTGCTTCAATGGTCGTTTTTGTCGTACCAATGAGTTTGCAAATTTGACTGTCAGCAATTTCAGGGTGGCTTTTGATCAACCATAGGATAGCTCTTGGGCGATCTTGTCTTTTGGCAACTGGGGTGTATCTGGTTCCAATTCTTTTCTTTTCATCCTTGACCATTGGGGGAATCTTTAATTTAAGATCGTAACTTGGGTCTTCTTCCCCTTTGTCTATTTCAGATTTATCGATTTGATTCCCTGCTATCGGATCAATACCTAAAATCCCAACTGCCACATCTTCGTTGGCAATCCCTTCAACTTCCAACAAATGTAATCCACAAAATTTTGCAATCTGCTCAAAAGTCAGTGATGTGTTTTCAACTAACCACACGGCAGTTGCTTTAGCCATTATTGGTTTCATAACATATCCATAGTAATAACTGGCCCGGATAAACCCCTACGAGTTAAAGGTGCCCTTTGTTTAAATCCTGGTGCTTAAATTATTCAAAAAAGTAGGTATCTACTTATTTAGATTTCCAAGACTATTTTTCCAATATGCTCGGAGGTTTCCATTTTCTCATGCGCCTCCACCACATCTTCAATTTTAAAAATGGAATCCATTACCGGTGCAATTCGTCCAGTTTCGAAATAAGGAAATACTTTTTCCCTAAGGTCTGCCGCAATTTTTGCCTTGGCTAAATCAGATTGGGGTCGCAGTGTACTACCAGTAATAGTTAATCTCCTGACCATAAGTTGGGCAAAATTCAACTCAATTTTTGGTCCCTGCAAGAAAGCAATTTGGACTAACCTTCCGTCATTGGCCAAAATTTTTACATTTTTTGGAAGGTAATCACCCCCTACCATATCCAAAATAAGATCAACACCTTTTCCACTAGTAATTTCCCTGATTTCCTTAACAAAATCCTGGGTTTTATAGTTGATAGCTTTTTCCGCTCCTAGATCAGTACAAACCCTTGCCTTTTCTGATGTTCCAACTGTTGTAAAAACCCTGGCACCAAATAATTCCGCCAACTGAATTGCTGTGGTTCCAATTCCGGAACTTCCCCCATGAACAAGAAAAGTTTCCCCAGCCTTCAAGCCACCTCGCATGAAAACATTACTCCAGACAGTAAAATAGGTTTCACAAATTGCCGCTGCTGTATTGAAATCCATACCTTGGGGAATGGCCAAAGCGTGATCTTCATGGGTTATTGAATATTCGGCATAACCACCCCCTGGAAGGAGAGCACATACCTTGTCACCGGTATTCCACCTAGTTACTCTTTCCCCAACTGCGACAATTTCACCAGCACTTTCCAACCCAGGAAGATCACTTGCCTCCTTAGGAGGATGATAAGACCCGGATCTTTGCAATATATCTGGCCTATTTACCCCAGCACTAGAGTTTTTAATTAATATCTGGTTTCCTTTTGGAGTAGGTATTTCCCGTTTGTTAAGCTTTAGGACGTCAGGTCCACCAAAGCTAGAAATTTCAATAACTCGCATGGTCTTTGTCATACTTTACTTTCTTCATCTGGTACCCAACCTGGATACTTGCTTAAATCTAAATCACTCTGGCTTTTCCTTTTGGGAAGCCGTTCCAATGTTTTGAAGATGGGTTGAAAAAGAGGATTACTCTTGGCCTGGGATTTTGCCTTTTCAAACTCCATTACATCGGAGATCCTGCGATTTATAAATTCCCTGGTATCAACGAATCCCTCACTTTTATCTCCGATAAAGAACAAGAAGGTCGATGAAATAATTCCGGAAAGAATCATCCTCTTGGTGTACCAGTTATAATCATCAGAAGTATCACCCATAAAATTCCAAATTTTGTCGGCAGAATCCCATACCAATTTGGTTCCTGGAAGAAGGTTTACAGGTAACAAAAATGTAGCTAGTGCCTTTTTTAAAACAATTTGATGGACCTGATAATCTTCGAAGGCCGATACTCTTATCCAGACAGCTTCAGCAATTTTTTCACTATACCTCAATCCACTTAGGTCAGTCTTGGTTAGATTTTCCAGCATTTTATTATCTCCAAATTCATGAAAATAATTGGCCAGATCACTTTCACCCTTAGGAAATATCCTGTAGCCGGTCTCCAAATCAATATTGGCTTTCTCGACGGCAGCCTCAAAACTTGCTTTAGACCAACCATCAAATGGAATTATTTCCAGGGCATTAGCTAAAAGCTTTTCTTTAAGTGAATTCACCCCAGCTTCATTTAAATCATTTTCCATGAAAATTTCCCTGTTGAAATCCTTGTTAGGTTTTATTCTCTAAAGTCACTTGTCCTACTCTGTAAGTCCTTGGCTAGGTTTTCTAAATGTTTTCCAAACAAGTCCTTTAAAAATACAAAATTGAATTTATTTTAATTATGAAGTTATTTTTCTACTCAGTTCAGTTGGACAGTATGGTGGATTAATGCTACATAAATCTTTTTTTCTCGTTTGAAAGGTGGCTTGAATTTATGCAAGTAATTGTACGTGACAATAATGTTGAACAGGCAATAAGGGTTCTCAAAAAGAAACTTCAGAGAGAAGGTGTTTTTCGAGAAATGAAACTTCGTCAGCATTATGAAAAGCCGTCCCAAAGAAAAGCCCGGGAAAAATCAGAAGCGATTAGAAGGTCCCGCAAGCTGGCTAGAAAAAGAGCCATGATGGAAGGTAATCTCTAGGGATTACTTTTTTTCACCTCAAGAAAAAATTTACTTACACATGAGGTGTCTAATGGGATGGTTATCCTAGTTAGGATATTAACCCGAATAGATCTTCCACCATCTATCCAATCCAACTTCAAAAACCCTATGCAATTACAAAACAAATAGTAACAGATACTATTACTCGGACCAATTAGAGGAATGAATTTTAGTTCTAGCGGGAAATTAATTTCTCCCTAGAACGGGTAAGTTTCATGGAACCGGCTACATTTTATTTGGTATAAGTTTTCTATTACACCAAGGTCTAGCTGTTAAAGATTGCCAAGAAAATCAGTACCAATATCGAAATAATAACGACGTTTCTGGAGAACTTTAAAAAGGTGGAAAAATCCTTTTCATTTTGTTCAACATTCATCGAACCGTGTTTATAATCTGACATGAGAACAATCCTATTAACTTCTGAGTTAAACTTTTTCTAATTCCACAATAAATTCAGCTACGAATATAGCAATATTTTGGAATTTTTCATGTGTGTTTCTAAAGATATAAGTCATCCCAAAAATGGTTCAATTGAGGTTAAGGCAAATCGTCCATCAAAATAATTAATTCGGATTGAAAACCGAATTAGAATTTTTGATACTGCTGGTGGTTTCCTTCGAAAATTAAAATCAAACCCTCAATAGATTTTGGTTTTTTAAAAAACTCAACATTGTATTTACACAAACCTCAGGTTGTTCCAACTGAAGGAAATGGGTGGTTTCGGGGATAAAGTCATAATCTACACTTTGAATATTATTCAAGTCAAAGGAAGGTAAATAGGCATAGGGTAGAACTGGGTCTGCACCAATGACTTTGGTCGGACATTCAATACTATCAAAATCAACAATTACCGAAAAAGATCTAGCGTGGTAGATAATTTGCGCCTCATAATCACGGGGGCAACGAAGTTCATACCCACCCTTTCCTTCACATTTGCGAAAGGTGGTTCTGGTAAAAAGATCAAGTGAACCTGGAACAAAACGATCGAACGCAGGTAAAAAATCAAGTACATCAATATATTCTTCTATGCTTGCAATCCATTCGACTCGTCGCTTGGTCATCTCGGCTACTCGACGAGTCACAATATCGTATTCCAGCGGGTAATCGTCAGGTTTGCACACAGGTGGATCAAAGAGTATCCGTGCTTCAAACTCCCTACCGTTGGTTGGCGAAAGCATAGCCGAAAGTGCCGAGATCGAATGATATATTCCTACTTTGGGTTTATTGCCAAAATGAGTATCAATCGCTGCAAGTACATTGTCATGATCGCTAACAAATGACGGTAGATTATGGTTTTTTTGATCGCTTATGTTGCTCCACCCATGATTCCTTAAATCATATACAATAATGTCAAAATCGTTAAGAAGTAGGGACCAAAATGGATAGTAAAGATCTATTGCAAGCCCATTACCGTGGCACAAAACAAGCCGTTGGCCATTAGATTTGCCATGGCGACGAAGGTATAATTTAGTACCATCATCCATGGTTACTTCATGACGAGCAAGGGGCTCGGGAATCTCCCAGACTTTTGTTTTGGTATTCATTCCTAAATGAACAAATCTAGCATTATGTACCAACCTTTATTTCTTGGACTAGAACTATGGAAAAAAGAAAGAGTTTCTTCGATTTAATTCTTACTATGAAAAAAATTTCACCAGAATTCATTGCCTGCTTATGAAATAACTCTTGCATAGGCTATTGAAGCAATAAAATCCTTGCCTTCTAGGCAATCAAGAGTCCAATTGATATGAGGTAAATGGGGAAATTTAAATGCACCCTTCATTGCACCTTTTCTTAAATCTGAGGGTATCTCAAATCTGCTTGGATTCAAGGAAAATCCTGTGCCAACGGCTTTTATCAGAGCTTCCTTAAGGGTCCAAAGTTTGTAAAACAGATCTATCTTTTCAATACCACTTACTTTTTCCAATTCAGATTGTTCTTTTGGTGTAAATACCATTTTACTGATTCCTTCGAGGTCCTTTCTTTGAACTGGAATTTCAATGTCAATGCCAAGCTTTCCATGAGGGGCAATTCCCACTATTCCATGTTTGCCGCTGTGACTTACGTTGACACTGATTGATGCAGTTAAACCATCTATTAATGGTATGGGCTTCCCATGTTCATTTGTAACAAAGGAAAGTTGTTCATTGTCACAACCCATGAAGTTACAAACTATCTGGCGCAAGGCAGAACGGCACAGGCCAAATTCAATCCGTGATCTGTCAAAATGATACCTTCGCAAGCGACTATGTTCATTTCGATCAAGCCATTGTAAGGCACCTGATACGCACCCATCCCTGGCTACGAGATCAACATGAAAAACGATCACATCCCGGAACTGACTTAGTTCTCTAAACCAACTATCTGTATTCGAGCCGGAATTCAAAATTACATAATTTGAATCTCTCATAGAGCCTCAGGTAAACAAAAGGAGCCAATAGACTCCTTTGTCCAAATTTTATGCCTTTTTTTATTTTGAGCTTGTGGAAACTGGTGATAAGAGGAAATCACCCAATTGAACCGTTTGAAATTCGACCGGTCAGCCTAAATAATCAATCAAATCTCGTAATGAATTGAATTTTGCTGCATCATCTGCCGAAATACTAGTTCCAAATTCGCTGTTAACTGCTTTCAGGAAAGCAACTGCATCCATCGAATTTACACCCAAATCACTAACATTCGAATCAAGTGCTGAACTATCAATATTCAATAATTTTGAAGCCAGACCTGCTACTTGATCTTCAATGGAACTCATAATACACCCTTTCACATTTCTAAATATTGAGTACTAACTTATTAATACTACATTACTTGAGTCTAATTGGATGCACAAGAAATAGATCTATCTGTACCAATATAATATTGTTTTTCCAAAGCCGGAAATTTGTTTGCCCATCAATCCATATCAAACCAGAACCGTTGTCGCTGAAATGGATAACCTGGTAGGGATATTCGATATCTCTTTTCATCTGCAAATAGTCCACTAAACTCTGGCGTAATTCCAGATTCATAAAGGTTCGCAACAGATTCAAGTAATAATTCCCGGCCTTCCGATGATCGGCTTAGACTGGGCAAAATTTGAGGTGGACCCACATCCTTCGATGAATTTGGCCATTTACCTGGCAATCCAGACTGTAGGTCAGTATCTGGACCAACTTCCACGATTACATTGATTTCCAGCTCTGCCAGAGTTTGCAAGCACTCTTTAAATCCCTTGGGATTACAAAACTGATGTTGCCAGTATAAAGCATCAAGTGTATCATTTTGACCAACCAAGCGACCAGTCACCTCACTCACCAGCGAAAGGGACGGCGGTTTAATGCTAACATTCCCAAATGTCGTTTCAAAATCCTCCAACACTGCTTTACCAGGATTACTATTGCCTCGTAATTGTTCTGAAATCGATCCTCTTTGTACAGCCAGATACAATCCATCCTCGAGCGAAAGTACTCCTGCAGCATGTAAGGCTGAAATCTCACCCAACCCCTTCCCAAAGACAACACTTGGCTGGATGCCAATGCTTGACCAATAGTGGGTTAATGCACATTCGAGTGCATATACGGCAGGTTGCGACCAGGTCGGTTGGTCAAGACCAGGAGTTTGGCCAAACATGACGCTTAGCATGGAAATATTTCGTTCCTTCAGAAGGATACTATCCAGGTTATCAAGTACTGCCTTGACAACAGGTTCTTTCTCATAGAGTTCTTCTCCCATACCTATCCAGGAACTGTTTTCGTCGGAATAACC
This sequence comes from Paracoccaceae bacterium, assembly GCA_963668325.1. Taxonomy (GTDB): domain Bacteria; phylum Pseudomonadota; class Alphaproteobacteria; order Rhodobacterales; family Rhodobacteraceae; genus MPNP01. Next base: position 2,137,105 of record OY764222.1, on the reverse strand, counting down.
AAATGCTATTCTGGTACCCATTTGGGAACCCTTGCTACAATCAGATTTCAATAACGACTCCAGCTTCTTCTTTAGAGATTCACTGTCCTTGAACAAAAGGCCGGCACGGTGCGAAAAATGGTTTCGTCCAATGCTTGCTGACCAAGCCAAATTCGCAAGTGTCTCCTTGGACACATCACCATTGGTAAGGGTTTGATCGTCAAGCCAAGCAAGATATAGCTTAGCAAGTTCCCGAAGCGCGCTGTCTGATTTGCCCGAAAGTGGTAACATTCGCATCAATCGGCTATGATCCCCCTCAGATGAAATTTTTGGAACCGAATCTGGCAAGGGAACTTCAACTTGTTTTGCCAAACCAGCAATAGAACCTCCTATAGCTTCTTTATTCGCTGGTGAAGAAGGCGTTTCATAGCCCTCGACAACCATGTGTGCGTTCGCTCCAGAGATTGCAAATGCACTTACACCTGCCCTGGGAGGTCGATTATTGCTTAGAGGCCAGGCCATTTTCTTTGAGGTAACCTGTACCGGAAACTCATCCCATGGAATCTGTTGATTTGGTTTATTGAAATGCAGATGTTTTGGAATTACCCCATGCTTCATTGCCAAGAGAACTTTTATTAGCCCGGCAATTCCAGCGGCCGATTCAAGATGACCAATGTTGGTCTTTACCGTTCCTATTAGGAGTGGTTGATCTTCTGACCGTTCCTTGCCATACACAGTACCTGCGGCACGAACCTCAATTGGATCTCCAAGTTGTGATCCAGTTGCATGTACCTCCAAATAATCCACCTCGGTAGGAATGATTCCAGCTTGTGTTATAGCGTCCTGAATTACCTGTTCCTGCGCCATTCCATTCGGTATTGTAAGAGAAGCGCTTGCCCCATTTTGATTAACAGCGCTACCTTTTACCAAACCCCAGATGTGGTCACCGTCTGCAATTGCATCGGTTAAACGCTTCAGCACGATAACACCGCAACCTTCACCACGAACGAATCCATCCGCTGATCTATCGAAAGTCTGGCATCGACCAATCTTCGACAGCATACCTAAATCCTCCATGTACTTGGTAATTCGGGGTGAAAGTACAGCTTGCACACCACCAGCCAAAGCAATGTCCACTTCCCTTATCCTAAGACTTGCAGCAGCCTGGTGAACGGCAACAAGAGAAGATGCACATGTCATGTCCAACGCCAAGGCTGGACCCATTATCCCCAAGGTATAGGCAACTCTTCCGATAGCAACGCTTGGTGCAGTACCAAGGAAATTATCCTCTTGAGCACCTGTAAAAACCAAATCTCGATATTCACTTCCACCCAAGCCGACATAAACACCTGTACGTGTTCCCTTGAGCAAGCAAGGAGCGATTCCAGCGTCCTCAAGTGCTTGCCAACTTGTTTCCAGCAACATCCTTTGCCTTGGGTCCATCTTACGTGCTTCAATGGGTCTGATGCCAAAAAATTCTGCATCAAACAGATCAAGTCCTTCAACGAAGCCACCCCAACGGAAGATATTTTCCTTGGCAGCTGGATCTCCAAGTATTCCGTTCCACGAACTGGCATCCTGACGCCCATTGGTCACAGCATCAATTCCGTTATCCAGAAGTTTCCAGTAAGCGTTAATATCTGGTGCTCCAGGAAACCGGCAGCCTATACCGACGATGGCAATCTGTTCTTCGCCCTGCTTTGGTGTCGTTGGTTTAGCAGTTTTTGGCTCTGGCGGGGTAACAGGACCGACTTCTCCGAGTTCTTCGACTAAATGTCGTGCAAGAACTGTTATATCAGGGTAATCAAATACTACTGTGTTTGATGCTGTGTATGAATCGGCAAGTGCTCTGTTCAACCTATTACGCAGTTCAACGGCCATAAGTGAGTCCATACCCAAATCAAAGAACCCAATTGTAGGTTCAGGTTTAGAGGGCAACCTTAATACGGCCTGCAATTCATGCTGCAGGAAAGATATTAACAGTCCTTCACGTTCTGCTAATGGTGTTTCAATGATACGGGAAATAATATCCTCAGCCGAGGAATGTTTCTCGGAATCAGTATCAGAACCAGAAGTAAGGAGATCCTCTAGTAATGGTGGCTTTTCCTCGATGATCTCCTCCAAAACTGACCAATCCATGGCCATTACAACAGAATTCGTAACATCTTCGTGAATCAGCTGTTCAAACGCCTTTATACCCTGTTGTGGGGTAAACCATCGACCACCACGTGCTGCTATTTGCCGTTCAATCCGATCGAACTGTTCGGCTGCTTCCCCGATCTCGGACCATGCACCCCAAGCAATCGCTTGACCAGGCAAACCCCGTGCCCGACGGTGCCTGGCAAGTTGATCAAGGAAAGCATTGGCCGCAGCATGGTTTGCCTGACCCGGGTTGCCCATTACGCCAACCCGGCTAGAAAACAGAATGAAAAAATCAAGATCTAGGTCAGCCGTTGCCTGGTGTAATTGCCAAGCCCCTAATATTTTTGGATAGAGAACTGTTTCAAACCTCTCCCAACTCTGATTTGTCAAGGTACTATCAGACAATACTCCAACGCTGTGGATCACTCCACCCAGCGGTGGCAATTCATCCTTGATTCGAGTAAACATTTCATGCACTTGGATTGAATCAGTCATATCGGCCAGTTCAACTTGCACCGACAACCCGCCATCGCGCAAAGAATCGATAAAATTATCTACTTCCTGATTTGGAGGTCGCCGACCATTTAATACAATTGTCCCGGCACCATTTTTAGCTAGCCAATCAGCAACCGCGCATCCAATTCCACCAAGTCCACCAGTTACCAAGTAGGTTCTGTCATGCCTTAAATGACCGCCAATTAATGGCGGAGTCGTCAGAACAATTTTTCCAATGTGCCGAGTTGACCTCATGTAACTTAAGGCTGCCCCTGCTTCGGCCAATGGCCACCTGCTGTGAATTATTGGTTTTAGCTTACCTGCTGCAAGTTGCCTCATTACCTTTTTAAGAACTCGGCCAACCCAATCCGGATCTGTTATCTTCAGAACATCCAACTCAAGAATAGCGTAGGTAACATCTGGGCGCATCTCGGCCATTTCTTCTTCACTCAGGATATCTCTTCTGGCTAATTCTATAAACCTTCCACCTTTAGCAAGGCAGGACAAACTCGCATCGATAAAGCCTTCACTAGTAAGACTGTTCAAAACCACATCTACGCCAGAACCTCCAGTAACTTTAAGAATCTCTTCACCAAATGCTGTCTGCCGGCTATCGAAAATGTGTTTTACTCCGACTGAACGGAGATACTCCTGTTTAGGTAGACTTGTTGTTGCAAAAACTTCTGCCCCAGCAGCTTGCGCCAGCTGTATAGCAGCCAGTCCGAACCCCCCTGTACCAGCGTGAATCAAAACTCGATCGCCCTGTTCCAAACCAGACAGCTCGTATGATAGTTCCGCCGAGACATAGGCGCTAGGTATTGTAGCAAGTTCTGATACTGTAAACCCTTCTGGTGCTGGTGCTACCAGTTCTTCCCGGGTAATCATTTCTAAAGCAAATGCACCATTTCCAAGTCCGGTTACATGATCCCCGATGGCAACGGTTGCCACTTCGGAACCGACCTCAATAACATGCCCACACATTTCCAGGCCAAGTTCACCTTCATCAATGAAACCCAAAGAACGAAATACATCCCAAAAGTTTAGTCCGGTAGCCTCAACTGCTATACGAACCTCTTTTGGTTCCAATGGGCGCTTTGGCAAGGGTTTGATACAAGGTCTCTCGAAAACACCGCTGGGGTCTGGTGCCAAAACCCAAGCCGAATCATCAGGCAAGGTAAGACGTTCTACCGTTTCCTCCTTCCGAACCAGGCGAGCTACCTGACGTCGTCCTGACCGGTAGGCTATATGGTTTTCCTTATCAGGAAACATCAACTCATTAATTATATCTGATACTGAATCCCTAACTGCAGGGTCCAGATCAATCATCCTTGGTTTCAGATCCATTGCTTCAAGCCCAACTGTTTTCCCGAAACCCCATAGGACGGAACCTGTTAGTTCGCCACCAAACTCTCGTTCCAGGACCTGGGCACCGCTGGTCAGAAACCAGACACCATTTTCAGGTTTTGCATCAGCATCTGACATACCCTGAACCATGGCCAAAGCACTTGAACCTACCCGTTTAATATTCTGGCCAATTTCCTCGGTAGTTGCCTCTGGTCCATGACCATCAAGTGCCATAAGATGGACGATGCCCCGGAAGGGTATATCTAGCGGAAGGTTTTTTATCAGCAAATTCCAGGAAGCACGATTTTCAATTTCCAAGGGAGTACTTTTAACCCTCTTATCAGAGGTTAGATCCTTTAAGGCATCAGACTGGTTATTCTCCGTCAAAATGATTGTTTGGTTGCGCCTTGCCATTTCGTTGGCAAGTTGTACAGCTAATCCGTTTTCATCAGGTACCAAAACCCAGGTGCCAGGAGCTTCCAAAATTTCAGCCGGTCCTTGGGCAACAATAACCCCTTTATCTAATATCTCGTCCGGGTCAGACTCGTCGACTCCAAGGACTGCTACATCCGCAAAACCAACATCCATAAGTACACGTCGCCATACTGTAGGACTTGCCAGGGCATGGTGGGGACGATAATCATCAGCAAATCGCCACCAGCCATCAAGCTGTCCGAAAGTCAGATCCAACCAACCCTGACCAATAAGGTTCTCCAGGGCAACCAATTGGCCAGACGGTGCAAGGAGTTTCAGGCAATTGGCAAGAGTTTCCTCAAGGTAGCGAGTAGCATGCAGTACATTTGAAGCAATAAGCAGGTCATAGGAATTAGCAGCAAAGCCCTGATTAACCGGATCTTTCTCTATATCGAGGGGACAATATCTTATCGCACCATTGCCATCGCCAAAACGGGTTTCTGCTTCGGCAAAGAAGCCCGCAGAAATATCAGTATACATATAGTCGAAACGACCTTCCGGTAGTTCTGGTAGGATAGCTGCTGTTGCCGATCCAGTTCCCGCACCGATTTCTATCACCCGCAATCGTTTGCCCTCGGGCAACCCAGCTACCAGTGAACGTACGGTTTCCTTTAAAATCCTGTTAGCTGCACGTGCAATTGGAGCTTTTAAATACATATCACCTGGGGTTGGTTCTCCACTACTGAACAAAAGCGTCAGAGGATCAGCCTTGCCACAAAGCACTTCATTCAGGGCAGTACCGCATCGGCCAAACAGTCCAATTTCGATTGTACCATGAGGATATTGCTCACTCAATTTGGTAACGATACCATCTAAATCATCAGGAAAATTAACTGGCAAAGGATCGTTGGATCCGATCCTTACCTCAAATTCGTTCTCAATTTCTTCCAATATCCCTGATTTAGTCAGCATTTCCAGCATTCGATGAAACAAACGATGATGTTCTTCTCCAACCCCTAGATTATTCCGTAGATCCTCGACATCCAGTATCGTACCTACTTCACGCTTCCACCCTAACTGTTCCAAGGAGGCTAGGGCACGAGATCGAGCCCACTGTTCCAGATCGCCCAAAAGAGCACTCCTGTCTTCACGTGAGACACCTTCTTCAACCAAATACTCCGAAAGCAAACCCGAGCCAGCAGCTACTAATTGTGGAGTTGGAAAGAAATCTGCTGGTGTTATTCCTGGTGCCAGTGCAGCCTCACGCCAAACAATTTCATAGAGGAGTTCATCCACACCTTCCAGAGGAGAGAACAATGCACCAGGTGTCGCACGTTTCACAGTATAACCGTCAATCCCGCCAACCAAATTACCGGCAGAGTCATAAATGTGTAATTCTCCACTCATCACCTCTGGTGGTTGATCGGTTTCAGTTCTACGGGAAATCTCGTTCATCCGTACGTGGCAGAATAAATTTCTTGGCAGTCGTGTTGTTAACCAAAACCTCTCCCATCCAAAGGGCAGATAGGTAATTTTACCCTCCTCACCACCTGGATTGCGTGCTGCCGCAACCACCTGAAAACAACCATCCAGCAAGAGAGGATGAACCTCAAGATTGTGCTGACCGGGGAGAATTGGCAATGATATCTCGCCCATGGCTTCTCCTGGCCCAGACCAGAGCCTCTCCAAAGTTCGAAAAGATGGCCCAAGATCAATGCCTGTGGCCGCACGGGCACGATAATAACCCTGAACATCAACTGGATTCAGAAAGGCTTTCAGATTATTGAGGGATATGCCCTCTCCACGAGGTATAATCGGTGTTCCTGATAATATGCTGTATTCCACGTGAGTGGTCCAATTCTCTTCACTTTCCTTGCTGTATATCTGAGCATGCCTGGTACCAGAACTTTCAGGCCAGTCTATAACGAGCTGTACCCTTCGACCTGTTTCGGTAGCATTTTCGTCATTATCTTCTTGAGGAAATAGCAAGGCATTATGCAATTGCATATCGTCGACAATAGCGATTCCTTCACCATCAAGGAATTGAGCAGTTGCTGCCATGGCACCGTATAATGCACCTGGAGCAATAACCCTTCCGAACACACGATGATCTCCCATCCATTCAGGATCTGAAGGAAAAAACTCCTTCTCGTAGACAACCTCTCCGCTGGCAGATTCGTGCCTGTTGCCCAACAATGGATGGCCAGCTTGCCAACGCCGATCCCTTTTTGTATCCAGCCAATACCGTTCTCGCTGGAAAGGATAGTTCGGAATTGAGATACGCTGACGCTCTTCTCCAGTATAAAGACCCTCAAAATTAATCGGGAGACCTGCCTTATATGCTTTTGCAACACCCGCCATGAAGCCGTCATCATCAGTTGTCGAATTGGTATCCTTGGTTGGAGGGCACATACTCGAAATAACGGCCGGTTCCTTGACAGTATCAGGCCAAGCCGCAACAGCCATTGTCCCCAGAATCGGACGTGGTCCTACCTCCATGACCAAATCCACATCGAGTTCTGCCAAGGACTTGATACTGCGGACAAATGATACGGCCTCTCTTGCATGGTTTCGCCAGTACGTTCCATCTAATAACTTGTTCTTCTTGACCACTCGACCTGTCAGGCTACTGACTAAATTGAGTGTATTAGGCTTGATTTCCACTTCATCCAGGAAAGCTTCAAGAGGGTCCAGAACCGGCTCCACAAGCGGACTGTGAAATGCTATTTTTGTGTTCAGACGCCTTGTTTGTACATCCTCATTCTCCAAAAGTTTGGTGATGCTTTCAATGTCTGCAATCGTACCACTCACTACTTGATGGCTGCCATTATATGCCGAGATACAAAGACCGACTCCTGCTGAATTTGCGTTAAATTCCTCGATAATTGAAGCCAGACGGTTTGGAGTAGAGAAAACCGCAGCCATAGCCCCAGGTCCGATTTGAGACATGAGGATACCTCGAGTCACGGCGAACCTCATACCATCTTCCAAGCCATAAACTCCTGCTACATGAGCAGCTGCCAATTCCCCAACACTATGGCCTAGTACTACATCAGGCCTGATCCCCAAACTAGCCCATTGAGCAGTAAGTGAGCACTCCAAAGCATAGAGAGCCGGTAGTTCCCAAGCTGTGTCTTCTAAGTTCCCTATACTGCCTTTACGAGCAAACATAACATCTAATAATGAAGTCCCCCTTAACTTTTGGAAGACCTCCTCACAGCGATCAAGCACTGCCCGAACAACCGATTCACTTTGGTAGAGGGATGCACCCATCCCAGCCCACTGGCTTCCCATTCCAGTATAAACAAATGCCAATTTGGTTGGAGAAATTTCTTTTTTATCCTCATAATTCGCAATCAAGCCCTGGAGCTGTTTCTGTAATGAGTCGGCATTGTGAAAAAGAAGTCCCTCACGGTAATCAAAATGACATCTTCCTATACTGGCAGTCCACGCCATATCCGATAACAAAGGTTCCATTTCGTGTTGGTCTTCCTCATGTCGGACGAGCCATGCGAGGTACTGTTCAGCAAGCTGTCGTAGGGCTTTTCCAGATTTTCCTGATAGTGGCAAAAGTCGAATGGGACGTTTCTGAGCCCCTACTTCTAGTAAAGTAAGGTTATCAAAGGATGCTGGTAGGCTAACGGGTATGGTTTTTCCCGACCCGGCTAACTGCCCCCTATCGTAAGGGATTCTTGCAGATTTATTGTATTCCTCGACAATTATGTGAGCATTGGTACCTGATATACCGAGTGAATTAACTCCGGCCCGACGGGGCCGCCCATTACGAAGGGGCAAGTCCATCTGGGAGGAAGTCACTTTAAGGGGTAGTCGATCCCACTCAACACTTGGATTAGGGTTCTGAAAATGAAGATGTTTAGGGATTACTCCCCTTTCCAACACCAGGGCCGCCTTGATTAGACCAGCAATCCCGGCTGCTGATTCCAGATGTCCAACATTGGTCTTAACTGAACCAACCAAAAGTGGCTGGACAGACTTTCGACCCTTGCCATAAACAGAGGCAATAGCATTGATCTCAATTGGGTCACCAACTGAAGTCCCTGTTCCATGAGCCTCCAGATAATCAATTTCTGATGCCGCGATTCCTGCTTGCGCAAGAGCAGATTCAATCACCTGCTCCAAAGCTGGGGTATTGGGAACTGTAAAACCACTGCTTGCCCCTCCGTGATTGACTGCCGAGCCCCGAATTACCGCCCAAATACGATCTCCATCTCTTTCAGCCTCACTTAGTCTCTTTAGAACAACTATGCCACAACCTTCACCCCTGACATAACCATTGGCTGAAGCATCGAATGCCTTGCTTTGCCCATCAGCCGACAACATCATCGCATCTGCACGGAGTTTAAATATTCTACCATTCAAAATAGCTTGCACTCCACCAGCGAGGGCTAGGTCAGCCTTGTCCTGTTGAAGGTCGGCAACCGCATCATGAACTGATAACAGTGAAGATGCACAAGCCGCATCAACTGCTTTGGTAGGCCCCATCAGGCCCAACACATAAGAAACACGCCCACTCGTACTATTCAAATTGGTCCCACTAAGTGCGTAAAGACAGGAAGCTGGTTCGACTGGCTTGGCATAATCTAAGACCAACATCCGGTACTCGTCGTTGCTGATCCCGGTGTAAACCCCGGTCCGGCTGCCTTTCAAACTTTCTGGATTAATTCCAGCATCTTCAAGGGCCAACCAGGAAGTCTCTAACATCATCCGTTGTTGCGGGTCCAAATAATGAGCTTCGATTGGCGAAATCCGAAAAAAACTGGCATCGAACTGATCGATTTCATCAACATAAGCACAATATCGGCAAGCACTGCCCCATTCAGTAATACCCGAGAAGAGTTCATCCACTCGCCAATTTCCAGTACCCGGTACAACTTCAGCGACGGAGTTTCCACCAGATTCGAGCAGTTCCCAAAATTCTGGAATGGTTTTTGCACCTGGAAATCGACACGCCATGCCCACTATTGCTACTGGTTCAACTGAAGGTAAATTCATTGTGCCAATCTCCTTTTATGGGGCAAGTGATTTTTCGTTCTGGTGACCATCAATTCCTCCAGAAAAAATTACAAAAATTACAAATTCTATTTTTGCATTAACCTCAAAACACGGATAGAATTTAATCGCTTGAGTACTCGTCACTTTACTCCCTTCATCATATTAATTCCATGTATAATTGATTCTATTATTGGGTTAACACTCTTCCATGAAACTACCAAATAGTTTTATTTTCCTGGATTATTCCATCGTGAGGTTAAAAATATACTTCTGAAATTCGGGTAAATCACTCCTTGTATAAGCCTCATATTATAGTCGTTGTTTTTAGAATCTGAGGGTCTGATAACCATTGGGGGGGGTCATATGTCTGTTTTCCCCACTTGCAATTCTGAGGGAAGTACTACCAATTTCCATTTTTTGAAGAATATTGTTTGGGTCTGCAATCCACAAAGCAATGGGCAGGATGAGAGAAAATTTGAAGATATTTCAAAGTGAAAATTATTTAGACGTTTTGCCGTGCAGCAATTTTTCTAGCGAATGAATTTGCTATAAAATAGTCAATGAATCAGAGAATAATTTCAATATCAATTATCTTGGTATAGGTTTTGACTACTCTATATTGCCAGAAATCGAATCAAGTTAATTGCCACTTATAAGCCCCTGATTTGTCAATCTTCCTGATTATTTTTTCTTCATGCCATAAATAATTCAGATGTGCATAAGCTTCCGCTGTTGCTAACCCGAATTCCCTTTCAGGAATCCTTCTTCCAAACAAAATTTCAAAGCAATCAATTGCTGTTTTTGGCTGGTCCAGTATAGACACCAAGTTAGTCAGGCAATCACTGTGGTGCTTTATAAGTTCTTCCAGACGTTCCTTGACTCCCATGAATGGGGCCTTATGTCCGGTCAATATAAGGGTTTCATTATTTGTACACTCATAAAACTTATGACAAGAATCCAGCCAATCCTTTAAAGGATTAGCATCTGGTTCAGAAGCATATACCCCAATATTTGGAGTTATTTCCGGAAGAAACTGATCCCCACCAATACACATACTTCCATCTTCTGACCAAAAAGTAGCATGCGAAGGAGCATGACCATTACCTATTTTAACTCGCCAGTTTCGTTTTCCTATGGGAATTAAATCACCCTCCGATATTCTGGTGAAACCAGGAGGGATTTGGTGGACCACATCAGCAAAATTAAATGGTCGGGTTTTCTTTTTCTCCTCCAATGCCTCTTTAATCAATCCAGCTTTCTGGAAGTATGATATTGATTCCTGGGTATGGTATTCCTGAACATCCAATACCAACATACGAGCAAATAACCAGGATATCCGGGTTGTAACGATTTCCGAGTTAAACTCTGACTTGAACCAACCTGCCATCCCAATGTGATCAGGGTGATAATGGGTAACTATGATTCTGGTGATGGGTTTGGATTGAAGGTGATTCAATATAATTTGTTTCCAGATTTCAACTCCCTTTTTGGTATGGAATCCTGTATCAATTATTGTCCACCCATTTTCTTCCTCAAATGCAAAAACATTCACATGGTCAAGGGCCATGGGTAGAGGTAATCTGAACCAAAGTATACCATCATCAATCAAGACTGGATTATAACCTTGGGGCTTTTGGGAAAAGGGAAACTTTATGGTCATCAAAATCCTCTGGAAGGTAATTTCTAATCAAGACTCAATGCATTAAGGTCGGTTTCACCAACCATTACCTCTTCACAAAGAATTTGTGCTTGTGGAAAAACCCTATTGAAGAAAACTGCAGCAATAGCCTTGGTTTTCTTATTGCTTTGAGGTTGAATTGTACCCAAAAAGTAAAAATAAGCACCCAGTAAAAGGCCAAGGGATTTGATATATGCTTGAGCTCCAGCCAGTCGAGACGACTGCTTTGGTTGCTTGACTAGCCAATTGGTAACCTCTTTTACTTTCTGCGCAGTCTCAACAATCTGTGAAGTAAATTTAATTTCCTTTGCTTGACTGGAAGTAGTTGCCTCAATGATTTCATCGACTAACGAATGGACTGTTTCACCATTCTTGCCAATTTTTCTCAGTATGAGATCTTTGGCCTGAATTCCATTGGTACCTTCATAGATGGTCGTAACAATTGAATCCCTTAAATACTGGGAAACTCCAGTATCTTCTATATACCCGACCCCGCCATGGATTTTTATATTTGCCAAAGATACTTCGACACCGGATTCAGACCCCATAAATTTTGCGATTGGGGTTAATAGTCCTGCCCGATTCACCCATTTTTGATCACCTGAAATATTTGCCATGTCGAGTGAATAGGCACAATAGGAACAGATTGCCCTGGCAACAAAGATTTGTGCCTTCATTAAAGCCAACATTCGCTTAATATCTGGGTAATGGCTTATTGATAAAGGCCCGCCACTACTTTTGTCTATGCCTTGATTTCTTTCCCTGGCATAGTTTTCGGCATTTTGTAAGGCAGCTTCTGCAACTCCAACTCCCTGAGATCCAACCCCCAATCTTGCACTGTTCATCATTGCAAACATGGCCTTCAACCCTTCATTTGGGAGGCCAATTAATTTTCCAAAGGCTTGATCAAAACTAACCACCGCAGTTGGGGAGCCATGCAAACCTAATTTTTTTTCTAGAGATAGAATTTGGATATTGTTTCTTTTTTGATATTTACCATCCCTGCCCTGTTGAAATTTCGGAACCAGGAATAGAGAAAGCCCTGTTGAACCTTTGGGAGATTCTGGCAGTCTAGCCAGCACCAGATGGCAAACATTTTCGGCAAAATCTGCGTCCGCCCAGCTGATGAATATTTTTTGCCCTGTTATTTCGTAATCCCCAGAATCCAGGAGTCTAGCTTTTGTTTTTATACCCCCAACATCAGATCCAGCCTGTGGTTCAGTAATGTTCATGGTACCATACCATTCGCCTGCAATAAGTTTGGGAATAACAAGTTCTTTGATTTCCTCTGAGGCAAACAGCTCAAGAGCTTCTATTTGGCCTTGTGTTAGGAGGGGATTCAACCCCAAGGAGATGCAGGCACCATTAACAAATTCATTTAGGGCATTTTGGACAAGTTTGGGTAATCCCATCCCACCATATTGTGGATCAGCTGATACCCCAACCAAACCTAATTCAGTCAACAAATTATAACCATCACCAAATCCGGGCGAAGTTCTAACAATTCCATTCACTAGTTCTGCTGGATGCTTGTCCCCAGCCCTTTGAAGCGGGACAATAGTTTCTTCGGTTATTATTGCCATTGCTTCAAGAAATAGGTCTATGTCTTCGGAATCAGTCTCCCCAAATTTTCCAGACTCTAAAAGGGCATCCAAATCAAGAATTTCATTGAATAGAAATCTGTACTCTTCTACGGGCGCTTTAAAACCCATGTTATTTGCCCTTTTGCCATCGGATGCTCATTGTTAAATGATATTATCTATCCAACCTAATAAATCAGTTTAATTCCATATATTTTTACCTGAATCAATCCTTAAATAAGTAATCCTAAATGAAAACACTTCTACTACCGCCTACGAAGAAATCACTTGTTAAAGCTACCAGGATACTGAAAAATGGGGGATTAGTAGCTTTCCCAACTGAAACCGTTTATGGCCTTGGGGCTGATGCCCATAATCCAGAAGCCATTTCCAAGGTGTATAAGGTCAAGGAACGACCGCCATCCAACCCTTTAATTGTGCACGTGAAGGATGTTGGGATGGCCTCAGAATTAGCTGTATTTGATGACATTTCCTATCATCTGGCCAATAGATTTTGGCCCGGTCCTTTGACCCTGATCCTTCCCCAAAAGGTATCTTCTAAAATACCAGACAGCGTTACAGCCAATTCTGGTTACATTGCCATTCGAGTTCCTACCAATCCGATCATCCTGGATCTAATTGAATTATTGGGGAAGCCTATTGTCGGCCCATCGGCAAATCTTTCAGGAAAAATTAGTCCGACCTCCCCTTCACATGTGTTAGCTGACCTTGATGGTAAAATTGAGGCAATTATCGACGGTAGTGATTGCTCAATGGGGTTGGAATCCACAATTTTGATGTATGAACCCCCCAACCTTCAGATTTTGCGACTAGGCATTATTCCCATGGAAAAAATCAGTTCAGAGTTGTCAGAATTGAAAGTTACGACTTCGCTGGATGGAGTTAAGGTCCCCTCACCTGGTTCGAAATTTCGTCATTATTCGCCTGATATGCCAATTCGAATCAATTGCCAAAAGAAAGAACCCTATGAATTATTGATAGGTTTCGGGGAAACGAAGGGAGCTGATTTAAATCTTTCAGAGGATGGTGACTTAGTAGAAGCAGCAAAAAATCTTTACAAAATGTTAAGGCAGGCCGACCAGAAGGCAAAATCCTCAAAACATAAGAAAATTGCAGTTTCTCCGATCCCCAATATTGGGTTGGGAATATCTATCAACGACAGATTAGAACGTGCTTCGAAAAAAGCTTAGCTTACTTTGAACAGCAGATTACGCCGACCCGCCCTTCAAAGAAAGCAAACTAGGATCTATTCCCAGAGATTGGATGGCGGTTGACCACATGTCTTGGGCAGTAGTATTAAACACCAAATCACTGGAACCATCTCCAATGAGCCATACATTTTCCTGTAATTCGTGTTCAAGCTGTCCTGGTGACCAACTTGCATAACCTAATGAAAACAGTCTTTTGTCAGGACCTTCGCCTTTGGAAATATCCTCCAGGATATGAAGGCTGCTGGTCACACAAAAGTGTTCATTAATTACTTGTGAGGATTCATAATCAGTAATATCACATGTATGAACGATCATTGCCAGTTCACTATCAACTGGTCCACCGAAATATACAGGAATCTGTAAATTGTCCCATACTTCTGTTTTGCCTTCTCCTACCTGTTTACCAAACTGGATAAAGCCCGCAGGTTTGTTGATTACTATTCCTACAGCCTTGGTTTCATCATGGTCCAGAATCAGGATAACACTATTTTCAAAATAAGGATCTTCCATGGAGGGCATAGCAATTAACAATTTTCCAGCCAAGTAATATGCAGGGGGTGTAGTTGAACCTGAAACCTGGACTTCCTCCATTTTCTTGCCTTCAAACTTGAATGGAATTTCAAACCTAATCATTTGGAGAGTATAAATTTACAAAATGTTAAAAACTATGAATATGGCTAAACTTAAATTTTTTAAGGTTACCTTTAGCAGGTTAGTTTACTTACTGCTATTAGTTGGTTTTTTGAACCCCTCTTTATCCTATACATCAGAAGATTCTGGAAATGATAATTTCTTTAACCTCTCTGGAATACCTGAAGATTTGTTTGCCATAAATACTCTTCATGGCTGGAGAGAAGTAAAAAACGGCATTGAGGTTCACTATTTTGGTATTGATATACAATTACTTGAAGGATGGAAGACCTATTGGCGAAAGACCGGTAATACCGGCTTTCCAATGTCGATAACCTGGGAAGAAAAATACAATTTCCAGGATGCCATTATTCATTGGCCTAACCCAACGATAGTTAACATGGCAGGTGAAGAATCCATTGGATATACTGACCGGGTTGTTTTCCCCCTTGAAATCCATCCTCAAGTTGCTGAATTGCCAATCAAGGGGGTTGGAACCATTTATTTGGGGATCTGCAAGGAAGTTTGTATTCCAGTTAATGAAGTTATTGCTTTTGATCTATTCCCAACAAGAGAAAAAAATTCTCCTTTGTTACACTCTTCATTAATGAGCAAGCCCGAAACCTATGCATCTTCAATTCATCGGGATGAGATAAATTGTCAGATTGATTACGAAAATGAACCAACCACAATTACAACTCGTATCGATTCTTCCTTTCTTGATTTAAGCGAGTCTTTTCTTGCTATTTATGAAAGCTCTGTTGATCCAGTGTTTTTCTTTAAACCGGAAAAAACCACGGATGTGGAGGAAAACCGGATAATTTCTTCAAAATATGAAATTCTGGAGGGGACCAATATAAAGCTTGATCCATCCAAAATATTGTTAACCATCATTACGGCAAACAAAACTTACGAAATACAGGGGTGTTAAGCTTCCGGATCTGAACACAACGAAGGATTTATTTCTTATGCTCTTCCAATCGAGGCATAATCTCAACCAGGTTACATGGAAGATTCCGTAGATCCAGTTGGGATCTCAGTATCCCATCCCAAGCATCCTTGCAGGCATTTGGTGAACCAGGCACCGCAAAATAATAAGTCCCTGAATATACGCCTGCACAAGCTCTTGATTGAATAGCCGATGCACCAATTTTATTGTAGGATAGCATGGTGAATAAGGCCGAAAAGCCCGTAATTTCCTTCTCATAAATACTTCTATGAGCTTCGACCGAAACATCCCTTCCTGTTAATCCCGTCCCCCCGGTTGTTATCACAACATCAACTTCTGAATTTTTGGCCAATTCTAAAAGCTTGTCTCTGATTAAAGCCAAGTCATCGGGAATTACTTCTCGCAACACTACATTGTGCCCTTCCTGGCAAGCTCTTTTTTCCAAGACTTTACCAGACTTGTCATCACTAATGGAACGCGTATCAGAAATTGTTAAAACAGCGATATTGACTGGTAGAAAGGTTGGTGTATTAAGGTTATTCATTCCGTTCCAGTTCTCCCAATTTTTTCCTTATTGCCAGGACATCTTGCCATATGTGTTGTTTAAAGGTTGGATTTCTTAGCAAGAAAGCAGGATGAACCGTCGGCATCACATCCATATCTTCTATCTTTAACCATTTACCTCGCAATTTGGTGATCCCCTGTTGTTTTAATATAGATGTGCAGGCAATGTTACCAGTTAGGACCAGTATTTTGGGGTTTATCAACTCAATATGTTTCCAGATAAACGGCCGAAACATTTCTATTTCTTGGCTTGTTGGGTTGCGATTGGCTGGGGGTCTCCAGTTTATTGAGTTGGTTATATAAAACGAATTCTGTGATTGGGAATTTGACCTGGAAATTCCTGCTTCAAAAAAAATCTTGTCCAGAAGCTGACCAGACCTCCCTACAAAAGGTTTGCCCTTGATATCCTCCTCGTTACCTGGAGCCTCACCAACTATCATAATCCATGCATCAGGATTTCCATCAGAAAAGACCAGGTTCCTTGAAGTTTTGCGGTAGGGGCAATGGTGAAATTCTAACATCGCCTCTTTTAGGTCTTCAAGAGTCTGGACCTTGGAAACTAAGTTTATAGCATCTTTGACTGGATCATCAGGATGCATGGCATCTGGTTGATTTACTTGTGGAGAAATATGACTTTGCTGGGGTTCTTCCTTGATTTTGGTATCTTCTTTTAAAGCAATCTGTTTTTCTTCCGGGTTTTCTCTTTGAAAATGATTCACAGGTTTTTCTCCTATGAATTCATCAATCCCCATTTCAATTTGCCATTTGAGGATATCGATTTTGTCCTGGGCACTCATAATTTGTTTTGTAAGCCTAATTTCTGTTTATACATACCTTCAAATTTATCGCTTGTATTCAAATATAACTACCAATTTCTGCTTGAAATTCTAAAATCAAATTTTAGGAAATTTCTTCCAATTGGATAGTAGCCTTGAAGGAATGATATTATCAAACACCTCTTAGGAATAGAAACCCTTTCCATTCAGGAAATTGATACCATACTTGATCGGGCTAATGAATTTGTAGATCTTAACCGCCAATCGATCAAACAGTCCAGGGAATTGGAGGGTAAGACCCAAATCAATATTTTTTTCGAAAACTCTACCAGGACCCAGGCAAGTTTTGAACTTGCCGGCAAGAGGCTTGGTGCCGATGTGATGAATTTGGGAGTGGAGACAAGCTCGGTCGGTAAAGGTGAAACCCTGATAGACACTGCCTTGACTCTCAATGCCATGCAACCTGATATTCTGGTCATTCGTCACCCTAGTTCTGGGGCAGCAAATCTTTTGGCTGATAAGGTCCACTGCTCAGTAATCAATGCTGGTGATGGAACCCATGAACATCCAACCCAGGCCCTTTTGGATGCCTTAACCATACAACGAACCAAAAAAGCGCTTTCCGGTTTAAAAATTGCCATATGTGGAGATATCAAGCATTCACGAGTAGCCAGATCAAACATTTTATTACTAGGGAAGAAAGGGAATTTAATAAGGTTGGTAGGGCCCAAAACCCTTATGCCAGCTCAAATTGAGGAATTGGGTGTAGAAATTTATCATGACCTGGAACAAGGCTTGCATGATGTTGATGTTGTGATGATGCTCCGCTTACAGAAGGAAAGAATGGCTGGAGCACTTATCCCTTCGGTCAGGGAATATTACATGACTTACGGATTGAATTTTGAAAAATTGAAATCAGCCAAGAAAGATGCCATCGTCATGCATCCTGGACCGATGAACAGGGGAACCGAAATAGACGGGAACCTGGCCGATGATATCAACCGCTCGGTGATTCAAAATCAGGTTGAGTTTGGTGTTGCTACCAGAATGGCTGTTATGTGTCTCCTTTGTAAAAATACCCAGGATTAAGAAACTTCGGAACTGAAGAGTGCAGATTTACCAGAATGCAAAAATTGTTGACCCCGAAGAGGGGAAGGTTTTTTGGGGTGAAGTAGCTGTTGCAGGGGCCCAAATCCTTGAAGTAAGCAAAAGCAGAATTACCCCACCAGAAAATTGTTCCTTGATTGATTGTGTGGGTAACTACCTTGCTCCAGGCATAGTTGATTTCGGGGTAAAGATAGGTGAACCAGGTGAAAGGCATAAGGAAAGCTTCCGTACGGCAGGTTTGGCTGCCTCCAGGGGAGGAGTTACCTCCATGATTTCCAGACCAGATACCTCACCCCCCATTGACAATCCGGAAACCCTTGAGTTTTTTACCAGAAGGGCAAAATCAGCAACCAATATTCCAATTTATCCCATGGCAACACTGACCAAGCACAGATTGGGGGAAGAAATGACTGAGGTCTCCCTGCTTCTTGATGCTGGGGCTGTTGGCTTTTCCGACTGTGATTCCTTCATTACCAATTCCAGAGTCATGGCCAATTGCCTGGAATATTGCTCGCAAAATAACACTCTGGTCATAGGCCATCCGCAAGATCCCTGGCTATCCAAGGGAACATCAGCCACTTCGGGAAAGTTTGCTACTTTGAAGGGTCTATCAGGAGTTTCTCCCATTGCCGAAAGAATCGGACTTGAAAGAGACCTCTCCCTTGTTGAAATGACTAAGGCAAATTACCATGCCGATCAGGTGACAACCCGTGCAGGTCTACAAGTAATGGAACAATCCCTACATAACGGGCAAAATGTTTCGGCCGGAATTTCCATCCATCATCTGACCCTTAATGATTTGGATGTTGGGGACTATAGAACCTTCTTCAAGATAAAACCTCCCTTGCGGTCGGAAGATGACCGACAACAGGTCCTGGAGGGGCTGAAAAAAGGGGTTATTTCAATTGTCTGTTCAATGCATACCCCACAAGATGAGGAATCGAAACGCAAACCTTTTGACCTGGCAGCCAGCGGTGCTGTTGGTCTGCAAACTCTTCTCCCTGCCTCCTTGCGATTATATCATTCTGATGAGCTGGACCTTCCCCAGATTTTCAAGGTTCTTTCCTCCAATCCGTCAAGTAGGTTTGGATTGAACTCGGGGAGAATGGCAAAGGGATATCAAGCAGATTTTGTTTTGTTTGACCCAGATTATCCCTTTATTCTGGATAGAACTACCTTGGCGTCGAAATCCAAAAATACCCCTTTTGATGGGCAAACACTCCAGGGGAGAGTATTAAAAACCATCGTTGGCGGTCAGATCGTATACAGCCGAGACGAAGATGCTTGAACTGGAGAGCCTTTCCACGGTAATATTCCTGCTCCTAACCCTACTTTCGTATTTACTCGGATCGATTTCCTTTGGCATCATCCTCGCCAGATTATTCCACCTAGGTAACCTCCGAGAGATGGGATCGGGCAACATAGGAACTACCAATGTTTTGCGAACAGGCAATTATTGGGCTGCGGGTCTTACGCTCCTGCTGGATTTTGTCAAAGGCTTGATTCCTGTATTGGTTGCAATTTTCATCCTTACCGAACCGATACAAATTCAGGTCGTGGCCCTGGTCTCATTTATGGGTCATCTATATCCTATCTGGCACCGTTTCAAAGGTGGCAAGGGAGTTGCTACTTTTTTTGGAATTGTCTTCGGCATCTCATTTCCCTGTGGGATAATTTGTGCTCTTGTATGGCTTGCTTGTGCCGTCCTGTCCAGGATTGCTTCCCTATCAGCACTTGTTGCCGTTTGGGCTTTCCCCATCGGACTAATATTATTTGGCTTGACCGACTACCTTTACTTGTCAGGCATTCTGATTGTTATGGTTTGGTTCAGGCATCATTCGAATCTGAAAAGACTCCTGGCAGGTAATGAAGCCAAAATAAAATTCTAGAAAAGGCTTTTGGATAGAGAGTAATACTAATGGCGACCAAGACCTAATAACTGCATTCCTCATAAATTGGGTCCAACTTACCCCGCCAAATGCCATTATATTTCTCAAGCAACTCCTCTGCCGGTGTCTTTTTGAGATCCAAACTATCCCAAAGTGAGTTTAGGAAATGCCTTTCATCCACCAGTTGTTGATTAGACGAAAATCTTGCTCTTGCCTTGAGCCCTTCATCAGCAATGACAAGGACCTTTCGAGCCAAATCCAGTATTTTGATGTCACCTACACAACCTTCAAACCCAAGCCGAGAACTTGCAACCCTTAGCCCTTCCCGAGTTTCGTCATCGAAATCTTTTACCAACTCCCATGCTTCATCCAGGGCATTCTGATCATAAAGAAGCCCTACCCAAAAGGCGGGAAGCGCACATAGTTTTCCCCAAGCACCACCATCAGCCCCTCTCATTTCAATAAATTTTTTGATTCTGGCTTCGGGAAATATGGTCGTCAAATGATCACCCCAATCAGAATCCAAAGGGAGTTCACCCGGAAGTATTGGTAACTTGCCCTTTAGAAAGTCCCGAAAGGACAATCCTCTGGCATCAAGGTATTTGTTGTCCCTGAAAACAAAATACATGGGAACATCCAAAGCATATTCTGCCCATGCTTCAAAACCAAACCCCTCATCAAAAACAAAAGGCAGCATACCTGTTCTATCTGGATCCAAATCTCGCCAAACTCGACTTCTCCAACTCAAATGGTTGGTGAACTTTCCTTCAAAAAAGGGTGAATTCGCAAAAAAGGCAGTTGCTATTGGTTGCAGAGCCAGAGCAACTCTCAGCTTCTTTATCATATCAGATTCAGAGCTGAAATCCAGATTGACCTGGACCGTACAAGTTCTATACATCATTTGAACACCCAACTGACCAACCTTCCTCATATAGTCGGTCATCAGTTGGTATCTGCCCTTGGGCAATACAGGCATTTGCTCATGCATCCACTCAGGGGCTGCTCCTATGCCCATAAATCCTGCACCTATTCGGTCACCTATCGAACGAACCTCCTTTAAATGGTTGTTCACTTCATCGCAGGTTTCATGGAGTGTTTCCAAGGGTGCACCTGAAAGCTCGATTTGACCACCAGGCTCAAGGGAAATATTTGCTCCCCCCTTGTTTAATCCAATCAGGTTTTCTCCCTCGTAAACGGGTTGCCAGTCAAACTCGTCTCTTAAACCCTCCAACACCGATAGAATTGAGCATTCTCCTTGATAGGGTAAGGGACTTTTGTCTTTAAGAACAAAACCAAATTTTTCGTGTTCTGTGCCAATACGCCATTGACTTTTGGGCTTACACCCATCCTCGAGATACTTGACAAGGTCCTGGTAATTTTCAATTACCTTGTTGCCTTGCTGGGGAATGGACATTTAATTCACTTCTCCGAATAGAGTAACGATTAACAAACGAACCTCACATTTATATGAAAGTGTAAAGTAAATCTTTTTTTGACAAATCAAACCAACTGGGATTGGCATAAAGAAATATCTTTTTGGGCGGAGAAGGTTTTGGAGGTCGAACACTGGCCATGAAATCAATTGCCAAAATACCAGTTTATAAGTGAAAACGCGGCAACAGCGGCAGTTTCTGCTCTTAAAATTCGCTTGCCCAAAGAGAAGGCGTATGATTGATCAAGGGACCTAATCAAATCTCTCTCCTCTGGTGAAAAACCACCCTCTGGGCCTATTAAAATGGCTAATTTCCTGGTCTTGCCCTTAACCGATGGTAATTCCTTTTTGAAGGGTGCCTGTTCATCACAATAGATCAAAACTCTATCCTTCGGCCATCCGCTAAGGATCTCTGTCAAAGATTTAAGCGGTTCGACCGTTGGTACCATAAGACCGCCACATTGTTCAGTCGCCTCCATTGCAATCGCTTGAAGACGTTTGGGAGAAATCCTTGTAATTTGTGTGTACTCAGTGGCCACTGGCAAAATTCTGGAGACACCTATCTCAGTTACCTTTTCCACGGCAAAATCCAACCGGGATTTCTTCAAGGGTGCAAATAGATACCAGAAATCAGGCGGGTGATTTTGTTTCTTTGTTTGCTCTTCACAATGAATTACAATCTTTTTTGTTCCAACATCCGATACTATTCCCTTCCATTCGCCTTCGACACCATTAAAAAGAGAAACGGTTTGGCTTGTCCTTATTCGTAATACGTTTCGTAAGTAATGAAACTGTTGACCGATTATTTCGGCTCTTTTTCCTTTTGAGAGGGAAAAATCAACAAATAGTCTGGCCCTGTTTTTTCGGAATGACATAGCTCATATATTAGGTTTGAGAAAAATATTTACCAATGACCAGGTATGAAATGGAAAGAGTTTCCGATGCCCAGGCAGACAGTTGGGTATATAAATTCTCTCCTGGTTGGGCTCTTCCTTACATGCAGATTGCCAGATGGGATCGCCCTATTGGAACTTGGCTCTTGTTAATCCCCTGCTGGTGGGGGCTATTCCTGGCGACTACATTTTCGCGACAAATATCCCTTTATGACATTTGGCTATTTTTGGCCTTTGGAATTGGGGCAATTCTCATGAGGGGGGCCGGATGTACCTGGAACGACCTCATGGACCACAAAATGGATGCCAAGGTTGCAAGAACCAAATCAAGGCCTTTGCCATCAGGGAGGTTATCTCGTAAAAATGCCCTTTTTTGGCTAATTATCCAAGCAATTTTGGCCGGGCTCATCCTGTTGACTTTCAACCCATTTTCCATTTTGCTTGGGATTCTCTCTATTTTACCGGCAGTAATTTACCCATTTGCCAAGAGATTTACCTGGTGGCCTCAATTTTTCTTGGGGCTGGCATTTAACTGGGGGGCTTTATTGGGCTGGTCGGCTCATATGGGCTCCTTGGGATTACCAGCACTTTTGTTATACATCTCAGGAATTTTTTGGACACTGTTCTACGATACTATTTATTCACATCAAGATACGAGGGACGACAAGCTTACTGGTATAAAATCAACAGGATTGTTATTTGGAAGAACCACCAAGGGATGGTTAATTTGTTTCTTGATCGGAACTGTAATGTTTTTAACTGGTGCTGTCGGTATGGGATTAATCGTTGATGGAGGGTTTTCAAAGATAACTGTTGCGATAATTTCCATTATCCTCTTTGGTTGTCATTTGGGATGGCAGGTAAAAAGGTTGGATTTAGACTCACCTGAAGTTTGTTTGATCCTATTTCGTGCAAATAAAGATGCTGGATTGATAATTGTTGCTGGCTTATTAATAACCTCATTTTTATGAAAACAATCCTCACTTTTCCTTCAGATTTAAGCCTGGAAAAATTTTCTGAAAACTGGGTTTTCAAAAACCAAAATAGATTTCTTCTATTGCTTGCGACTATTGTCCTGATAGCAATGTCTGGGTTTACCTACCTCACCGTATCGTATATCGAATATCGGACCTTAACCAAATTTCAGAATCTCACTAAGGATTTTTCGTTTGAATGGCTGGAAGTCAAGTCAAATGGGACAAAAGTAGAACTTTCAGGGAATCCGCCCAATCAAATCGATTACTTGGGTGTAATATCGTTGGCAAACCTTAATTTTGATCCTGATGGAATTATCAACAATATTCAAGAACCCGAAACCTCCTATACACCCAAACAATCTTTGGACCTTCAGCTGTATGCCAAGAATGATGCAGTATTTATTTTTGGTTCCTTTTCAAACCAGGATCAAAGGTCAACAACTCTCGACCTGTTGAAAGGTCTACAGCCCGGAAAAACGATAAAAGATTTCAGTACCCTGAAAACTGATAACGAATCACCTGAGTTCAATTCGGTAGTCGAGTTTGGAACAAAAGTGTTTAGTCAAGTACCTGACGGGGTGGTTAGTATAGTTGGCCAGTCCGTAAGTGTTACATCCCACCTAGCCTCTCAAGACCAGGTGGATTTAATTTCAATCCAATTACAGGCTGAAAAACCTGACACAGTAGATTTGAACATCAACCTTACTTTCCCTCTACCTCTTGTCAAGCCTTATAAATTTGGGATCTTTCTTGATAATGAAAATTCTCACCTGGAATACTGTCATGTTGAAGATAAGGAAAGTCAAAATAGAATTTATTCGATATTATCAAGTATAAGTCCAAATCAGCAATTTTCCTGTCAAATCTCCCTTGGAACACCCTTCGTGGGTTGGAGTGATTTAATTGTTCAATTACTTAAACACTTATCGGATACAAACCCGGTTTTTCTTAGAGTCTCTGATTTATCGGTTTATATTTTGAGTGAAACCGATTTACCTGATCAGGAACGCATAGCCTTGGAAGAGACTCTTAACAATTTCCCGGGAGAAGACTTTAATGTTCAAATTCTTAGCAAAACTGACTCATCAGATGCGATAAACCCGGAATTTCTTAGAATTTCCAAAGATGTAAATAACAAGATCACCATTTTTGGAACGATCCCAGATAATTCAATCAAATCTTTGATCTTTGAGATTATTTCTTTGTATTTATTACAAGATGAGATTGATGATTTCACCGAAATAAAGCAGAGTAGTGACTTATCGGATTTGAATTTGATAACTAATGGGATAAAATCCCTTGTGTACCTGGATTCAGGTGATTTGGTTTTCCCTGAAGAGGGAATTTATCTTACTGGGAAAGTTTCAACTGAAGCTAGTCGCGATGCTTTAGTCCAGTATCTAAATTCTGAATTTAGTATCGAAGACTATGTTCTCGATATTGAGGTGGATAAGAATATCCTCCTTGAAAAACTCCTTTCAACCGAGCAATGTGAGACCGGTGTTGAGCAGGTATTATCAGATAAAAAAATTACTTTTGATTCTGGCTCCATAGAAATAAACAATCAGACCAGGGACATTATTGTTGAACTCGCAAAAATTATACGAAATTGTAGCCATTTGCCTTGGGAAATAGGTGGACACACTGATAATCAAGGTAGGGAAAAAATGAACCTAGAGCTTAGTTCTAAACGGGCAGAGGCTGTTCTTTTTGCCTTGGAACTCGAGGGGGTACCAACTGGCAATATTGTGGCCAAAGGCTATGGAGAAAGTAATCCAATTGCTAGTAATAGAACTAAAGCCGGGCGCGAATTGAATCGGAGGATAGTAATCAACCTTCTTGCAACTGATCAGGAAAATTAGAGGCCGGTATAGGAATAATGCATCCCTCGCCAAGAAGTAATTTCATTATCAACTGAAATATTATGGAACGATTTGAATTGATTATAATTTTATCCCTTATTTTGGGATTGATGTTCTGTTTGGGATGGTTTGGATCGGTCATTTATGCCTATTTTTTTGGTAATAGATCAGGAGATGACAAACTCATCAAGGAAATTAACCATGAACTGTACCAAACTCTCCATAAAAACAATGAGCTGGTAGATCATTATAACCAGCAAGAAGAACGATGGCAGGAAGAAATTAACAGGCTTAAAGAGGAAAACAACGACTTTTTGAAAACTCACCGAAATTACCAAGATAAGATTTTTTACCTGGAACAGCAGTTAAGGGAAGGTAAATCACAGGAAAATTAGAATTACCTTCACCAAAAATTTACTTGGGAGATATACCCTCTGAAAAATAGAATAAGAAATCCTTTGAACAGTTCACAATCAAATATAGCGCCAATCTAAGTAAGTATCAGTCGAGGATGCAATGAAACATCGAAGCCTTATTAACACTTTCATGCGTATTCCTACGCTGAACCATAACTATTGCCTGAAACTTGGTTGCGCATTGTTAGCGCTCAGTTTGAGCATTTCCCATCCATTAGCAGCAACTGGTTCCGAAGACACTATCATTACCTCGCATGGAATTTCGGTATTTGGTGACCTCAAATACCCAGAATCTTTTGAGCATTTTGACTATGTAAATGCAAATGCTCCTAAGGGCGGAAACATGTCAGTGTGGGGGTTTGGTACGTTTGACAGTTTAAATCCCTTTATTGTCAAAGGCAATCGTCTGGATTACCTGGATTTAACCTTTGATACCTTGATGGCAGAATCTGACGACGAGCCGGATTCCAGATATGGCCTCCTGGCAGAATCAATCACCTATCCCTTCCCCAGCCGGAATTGGGTTATATTTGACCTTCGGAAAGAAGCTCGATTTTCTGATGGTAGCCCAGTAACAGCCGAAGACGTAGTATACTCTTTTGAAACTCTAAAGGCACATGGAAATCCTACTTATCGGATTAGCTATGAAAATATTGAACAGGCCGAAGCCCTAAGTAATTCCAGAGTCAAGTTTACCTTCATGGAAGGCAGCCAAACACGAGACCTCCCCTCGATAGCTGGGTCATTACCAGTTTTTTCTAAAGCCCATTTTGACAATCGGGATTTTAACGAATCTTCCCTGGATCCGATTGTGGCATCCGGTCCATATGTCGTTGAGAGGGCCGAGGCAGGGCAATTTGCCTTGTTTAGCCGTCGGGATGATTATTGGGCAGCCAATTTACCCGTCAACAAGGGGAGATACAACTTTGATACCATCAATTTAGTCTATTATGCAGACTACACTACTGCCTTTGAGGGTTTCAAGGGTGGAGATTACGACCTCCGGGTTGAATATTACTCAAAACTCTGGGCAACAGGTTACAATTTTCCTGAAATAGAAAGTGGCCGGATAGTACGGGATGTTATCCCCGATGGTCAACCTTCTGGTGCCCAAGGTTATTGGCTTAACCTTCGGCGAGAGATATTTTCAGACCCCCGAGTACGTGAGGCAATTGCCCTGGCGTTTAATTTTGAATGGTCCAACAAAACGCTTTTTTTCGGAGCTTATCAACGTACTGACAGTTTTTGGGAGAATTCCAGCCTACAGGCTGTCGGCTTACCGACCGACGAGGAACTTGAACTTTTGAATCCCCTTCGGGGACAAATTCCTGCTACAGTTTTCACCGAGATCGCCTACTCACCACCTCAATCCAACCCTGATAAACTTGCTGATCGTAGGATTTTACGAAAGGCAAGTGCATTGCTGGATGAGGCCGGTTGGATTCTTGAGGAAGGGCAGAGGATAAATGCCAAGGGCGAAAAGCTTGAAATCAAATTTTTGTCTTCCGGTGAATCCTCATCTCGTATTCTTACTCCCTTTATTGAAAACCTGAATGCACTGGGAATTGAAGCCTCCTTGTTTTCTCCGGACCCGGCTCAAATCCAGCTTTTGGAGAAAAATTTTGATTTCGACATAACGTCACGGAGATATTCCTTTTCCCTGACACCTGGACCCGAGATGCGATCAATTTTTGGATCGGCTAGTGCAGAATTACCAGGGAGCTATAACATCTCTGGGGTAGCCAACCCAGCCATAGATGCACTGTTAGATGCAATTGAGAGAGCAAAGACCCGAGATGAGCTGACGGTTGCAGTAAAGGCCATGGACAGAGTCTTGCGGGCTTTACATATTTGGGTTCCGGCCTGGTATTCGGGTACGCATAAAGTTGCCTATCGGAATTATTATTCCTATCCAGACAATTTACCTCCATATGAACTCGGAGAATTGTCCCTCTGGTGGTATGATGAAGATAAGGCAAAAAGTTACAACCAAACCGAATAAATTGATCAACTTGATGGTTACTTGTGTATTGGTAATATTTCTTGGGGATGCTGCTAAATATGGTCTTTAACGACATTAATTATCACGTTATGTTCGAGAAGGGCCTTTAACGCAACGATAACCTGGTTGAAGCCACTGGTTGAATCCAGTGCTTGCGAAACAACCTCTTCCCTTGATCCGGTGAACCCAGACTCCTCAATCACAAGGCGAGTTTCATCTGGATTATGTTCATCCAAAGCCCATGATACTGTAGTAAACTGGTTATCGTGTCCCCACTCAATAATGATTTGAGAAGGTGGGACAATGGACTTTACATAAACTTCAATTTCGGGTACATCGGTTGCTTCACCTACGTACCAAAACATTGTCTGGCCTTCACGCAAGCCCTGATCGTTTCTCCTAAACCAAAACTTGCTCATGGTAACAGGATCAATAAAGGCATTGAATACCTCGACCCTTGGTTTGTGGATGAGAATCTGTGCTCTGGCCGTAAATTTTTCCGATGGCATTTCCGGGTTCCTATGTTCTTCGTCTTCAATCGAATGGCCTTAGAGACTGATTTTCCGTATTAACCCCATTTTTCTAATGAGACCTCATCAGCTTCCTTATTTTGAACCCATTGCTCTCCCTTTTTTGAAACCTCCTTCTTCCAAAATGGTGCTCTAGATTTCAAATAATCCATAAGGAATTCGGCCGCCTCAAAGGCTTCAATTCTGTGTCTTGACGACGTGGCAACCAAAACAATTTCCTCGCCGGGCCTTAATTTGCCAAATCTGTGGATAACAAGGCAATCAATTAATTTCCATCGGCTAAGAGCTTCTTCGACAAATTGCCTGATGGCTTTATCAGTCATACCAGCATAATGCTCAATTAACATATGGCTTAGGGGGTTTTCTGTATCGCTTCGAACTTTTCCGACAAAATTGACGATTGCCCCAGCCCCTTCGTTCTGGGTTGAAAATTTTGCCAATTCTTTTGCCAAGGAAAATGGTTTATCCTGCACGGATATTTTCACCCTACCCTCCTGTCATTGGCGGGAAGAAAGCAATCTCACTAGCCCCGGTAATATCAGAATTCAGATCACCCAGTTCCTGGTCCACTGCCACACAAATTGTAGAGGTCTTGGCAAAGGCCAAAGTGTACCTTTCTCCTTTGGATTTTAGTTCCTGTATTAACTCGCTTACCCTTGTTGCATCGGATTCAATCGTTTCCATAGATACCCCAATTCGTTCCCTTATCCAGGAAAAATACAATACCTTAACCATTGTTCTCAGTTCCAATTAACCCCAGAGCGGTTTTGAAATACACCCACCCTGTATAAAGTGTATGTGCCGCAGATAACCAAATAAGAACTATACATACCACTTCAATCAGTGGCATCTCCGAATCACCAATTGGCCTTAATAAATAGGAAGGGTGAACATTTCCACCATGTAAGATAATTCCTGTAAAAAAAATTAAGGAGATGGTTATCATTTGTAGGGTGGTTTTCAGCTTGGCTAAAAAGGTTACTCCTAGATTTAGGCTTTTTGACGCCAGATATTCCCTTAAGCCTGAAATAAACAGTTCTCGAAAAATGATAATCCCAATGGGGAGGATTATCCAAGAATTGAACTCAAAAAAGGCAAGGACGATTACCCAGGCGATAATGACGATGATTTTATCCGCAATTGAATCTAGGACCTTGCCCAATTCTGAAACCAAGTTCAGTTTTCTTGCTAAATAACCATCAACAAAATCACTTATAGAAGCACAAACAAACAATCCAAAGGCTAAAATATCTGCCGCGGGTCTGGGAAGAACCAGGAAGCCAAACAGAATCACAAAACCTGCAAATAATCGAAAAATACTCAACAGGGTAGGAAACGTTATTGTCATGAGGAACCTGTCATTTAAGGATTAATTGGGTTCGTGAAAGTGGGAATGAATTTTTTGAGCGAGACTTTCTGATATACCACGAACAACTTTCAAATCGTCTATTCCTGCTTTCTTTATTTCCTTGGCCGAACCAAAATGATTTAACAATGCATGTTTTCTTCCTGCCCCAACACCTGGAACTGCATCCAGGGACGAACTTCTAATTGTTTTTCTTCTGGCCGCCCGATGAGTACCAATAGCGAACCTATGCGCTTCATCCCTGATCCTTTGAATAAAAAATAGCAGTGAATCATTTTTCTCCAGTTTAATCTTGGCAGAATCAGCTAGATGAATGGTTTCCGTATCCTGTTTTCGGTTTGGGCCTTTTGAAACACTGATAACACAGATTTCATTGAGGCCAAAGTTTTCAAGAATTTCTTTGGCAACCGTCAATTGGCCTTGCCCCCCATCAACAATTATAAGATTGGGCCATACTATGCTGGTTTTCTCTGGATCTTCTTCGACCAATCGCTGAAATCTTCGGGTGAATACTTCCCGCATCATGCCATAGTCATCCCCAGGCGATATTTGGTCATCTTTTATTTTGTATTTTCGATAGGAGGATTTGAGAAACCCTTCCTTCCCAACAGTTATCATGGTTCCATACTGGTATGATCCATGGGTGTGGGAATTATCATATACCTCAATGATTTCGGGAATATCTTCCATGCCTATCTTTTTTGCTAGGCTTTCAAACAAGAGTATTTGACTTGCTACTTCAGACACTTTTCTATTTAGAGATTCCCTGGCATTTCTGACGGCATTCTCAATCAAGAGGGCTTTCTCTCCTCTTTTGGGAATAGTTAGCTTGACTTTCTTCCCCCTTATATCACTGAGTAGAGCCACCATGGGAGTAAAATCCTCTATTGGATGAGAGAGTAGTATTTCCTTGGGGGGATGCTTATTAGCATAAAATTGTCCCAGAAAAGCCTTGAGTATCTCATCCCCTTCTGCTCCCTCCCCGGTATTTGGAAAAAATGACTTGTTACCCCAATTTTGATGCGATCTTATGAAAAAGACCTGGACACAAGCCTTGCCATTCTCCAAATATAACCCGATCACGTCGGCTTCAGAAACTGTCTGGGGATTGATCCCCTGAACTGATTGAACCTGAGTTAAAGCCTGTATTCTATCCCGGAGTGCCGCTGCTTTTTCAAATTCCAAAGACTTGGCAGCCAAATCCATTTTTGAAGCCAGATTTTGTTGAATTTTTGAGGTTTTTCCGCGTAAAAAACTTTGCGCATCATTGACTAGATCAATATAGGTATTTTCTTCAATAAGGCCGACACAAGGGGCAGAGCATCTTTTGATCTGGTATTGTAAACAGGGTCGGGTTCTATTGTTAAAGATTGAATCAGAACAATTCCTGATCAGGAAAACCTTTTGCAATTGATTGATTGTCCTGTTTACCGCTGAAGCGGAGGCAAACGGTCCAAAATGTTTGCCTGTTTGTTCTCTTTTCCCTCGATGCTTTCTAATTTGGGGAAAAGGGTGATCAGTTGAAATGTATATTGTTGGGAAACTCTTATCGTCCCGCAGGAGAACATTAAACTGGGGTTTTAATTGCTTGATCAGATTTTGCTCAAGTAGGAGAG
Source organism: Paracoccaceae bacterium (assembly GCA_963668325.1). Taxonomy (GTDB): domain Bacteria; phylum Pseudomonadota; class Alphaproteobacteria; order Rhodobacterales; family Rhodobacteraceae; genus MPNP01. The sequence continues at coordinate 2,106,219 of OY764222.1, read as the reverse complement.
CCTCGGTTTCTGTTTTTGTTGTCAAAAACATCATGGAGGCAGTGAAAGAAATCATTCTTTCGATTCTTCTTCCCTGTGCCTTGGGGTTGAGATAATTCCTAACCCTATTCCTTAGATGCTTGGCTTTGCCAACATACAATACCTCACCCTTGGCACCCAGCATCCGGTAAACACCAGGGCTGCCATCCAGCATATTGACATAATGCCTGATACACTCCACTCCCCTCAACCCAATTTGGTAATCAGTAGGGTTAGTCATCTTCCCCAATCCAAAATTTTATTAGGCATAGCTATTTTATGAAACTGAGTAAATCCAATTTTCAATTGTGTCATTTCATAATTCTACTACCACTGAACAAAAATAGGGCATATTCATTATTGTTTTCTGCCTTATCATTTTTGGAATACAAACCGGCAAGAGTAAAGGATAGGCCTTTCTTCAAATTGGTAACTTAACCTTTAACAAGATGTCCAATAATGATTGTTCAAGCCTATAAGATTATTTTATGAATATAGATAATATAACTTTGAACACAGAACAAAATTGAAATTGAGGTTGGTAATAATATTTGAATTTCAAATTCATCAATCTATTGGGAAGAAATGCTCTAATTACTGGATTTATAATATTTATTATAAAGATTAGTTAACAACCAAAGTTGTTTAGTAGCCAGAATTTTACCGAATTTCATTTTATCAAAAATAATATATAATGTGCTTATACTCTCATTAGCATATTTTATATTATACGATGTCCCTCAAGAATATCTACGTGTTCTTGCCATTGTTGGCAGGTGCCAATATTCCAGGACAATCGTATTCACAAGAGATTTGTGCAGGCAATCCCGTACTTGGCCAAGCAATTTCATGTGAATATAGCGAAACTTCTACGCAAGACATCAACTTGAATATTCAAGATACGACTATTGAAACGAATGGTGAGGGTATCTCTGGAGTAAGGATAAAGCATGGAGGTAAAGGAGATATCCTTGTTGATCTCGTAGATACGACAATCTCGACTGATGGTAGTAAATCCCCAGGGGTAAGTAGTTTACACCAGGGCGAAGGTGAAATAAAAATTAATTTCTTGGGGAAAGATGCAGAGACTGCCGATATAACGACCAATTTTGTTGATAGTGACGAATACCAAACTATGGTAACACACGGCATAATTGGTTGGCACGAAGGGATTGGTACGGTCGATATTACGGTCTCTGATGCTGAAATTGTTATAAAGTGAAATTATTCTCGGGGTATTTTTGGAGGTGTAGGCAGTTATACACAAGTAGTGGATGCTGATCAACAGGAACGTGCCCTTAGCCGTTCGTTTTCAAGAGATATCGCCATAAAGACAAAAAATGTAGATATCCTAACTAATGGAGAATTGGCCCACGGAATAGTAACTTGGCATCGTACAGAAGATAACAGGAGTCATGGTGATATCAGGATTGACGTTCGAGGTGGAACGATTGCGACAACCGGTTTAGGTGCTTTTGGTATTAGCAGTTATCACCAGGCAAATGGAAACATAATCATTGATGTTAGGAAGTTAATGAATGGTGAGAAAGTTACTATCCGAACCTTTGGTGCAAGTAATTCGTATGGTATTGTTGCCAATGGCCAAAAAACATGTCCCCCCGAAATTGATGCTATGAAATGTTCTGGAATCGGAGAAGGTGGTATACGAATATATGGTGAGGGGTTAGTCTTAGAAACCAATGGAATTCAAACAAATCATGGTGTTCTTGGCTGGAACAGGAATAGGAAGGGCGATGTATCTATCATAATGGTGGATAACAGTAAAATCACTACTGGGGGTGCATTCAGCAATGGAATTTATGGCATTCAATCTGATGGAAGTAATGGTAATGTCATTATTTTTCTTCGGAATACCGAGATTGAGACCAAATCTACTGGTGAATATTTAAATTATGGTAGTACCTTAGCCCGCGGTATCATGGCCCAGATATTATCCGAAGGTAATATCATGGTGACAACCTTGGGTGGTACCATAGAAACCCAAGGTACCAACTCTCATGGTATCTATGGGGAACACCGAGGAACAGGTAATATTTCGATTGTTGCTGGAAGTAATCATAAAATCACCACCAATGGTGCAGATTCACACGGAATATATGCCTTGCATACCGGCACTGATGAAAATCGTATGATTAATATAGTAACTGGTAATATAGATGCTCGTGGAGCAGGTTCGGTTGGAGCACGCATTGGTAGGCTGGCTGCAGATGGATCCGCTCAATTCGTAGCTTCGATTGATGACGATGGATTTCGTCGGAACTTTATAACCATAAACGGGCAAATCTCTGCCGAAACAGGTATTTTTCTTGCTGGTGGCGGCAAGGTAAATATCGGGACAACAGGAAGTGTTGACGCCAGGTCACGCATTGCAATCCTGGCTACGGGAGACAACCCGGGAAATACTACTACCATGCCCAAATTATCTGTGGATATAGTCCTTGATGAACGGGATGTTGTTGAAGTTATTGGGGATGGCTGGATCATAAATGACGGTGGCGAAACAACTATTGTAGTCAATGGAGTATTATTACATGACGGTCGAACAGGTGTCATTACAGATGCAAGGGCTCCAAATGGGGTTTACGATATAAAGATCAGGACTGACGGGCTAATGATTACAGACCGAAGCATGGATCCTTGGACTTTTTCTCCCAGATCAAATGATATCATTGCAGATCGTGATTTTTCCGCAGACGACTTCATAAAAGTAATAGCTCCCCGTACAGCAGTATACGAAATTTTACCGGCTTCCTTGATCCGATTGGCTGAAGGTTCTTCATGCGATCATAACTTATCTACTCCAAACCAATCATCTGAATATCAGACTTGGGGTCAATTCACTGGTGGACAAGGCAGCTACCAACCTTCCAGTGCAACACTTGGTGCAGGTTTTGATTTCACTCGTCAAGAGTTGGCTGTAGGTGGGAATTCTAGGTTGACGGATGATATTATCGGGTGCTTGGCCTTACGTAAGGTTTCCGGCTCTGTAAATGTATTTTCCCCTATGGGGGGGGGTATAATCGAAGCTGATGGCTACGGATCTGAGGTTGTATTCATTTGGGAGGGAGAAAACAATTTATATGGAAAAGTAAATGGTGCAGCTACTTTCTACAGCCTTGATATCTCTTCAGATAATAGAAGCAATCTGGCCAATGATGTTGATGGTAAAGTGCTTTCCTTCGGGATTGAGGCAGGTACACGAATAGCCCTGGATTCACCTTTAGCTTTAACAGCCAAAGCATGGATAAGCCGAACGGAGTCAATTTTTGACAATGAATTTGTTGACCGGGTTGAATCTCATATATCTTTTGCAGAAACTAGCATCCTTGAAGCAGGTGCAGGATTGAATTTTGAATCTGAAATTCCCTCAGGAAATGAATCCATGAAATTGTATGGGTCAGTGGGCTTAAGACACTTGATGAATGGCAATACAAAAGTAATGGTTAATAGCGAAGAGTTTGAATCGGAAGGTCCCAAAACCTTACCTTTGTTGGATGTAGGTATTTCGTGGAACCGAAAAGACCTCATCTTTGACGCTAATATCTCCACAGCGGGAATTGGTAGTGACAACTTCACCTACTCCGGTTCGGTGGGGCTACAGTATCTATTCTGAACACCACTACAATCTCAACCAAGTCAGAAACGATATTATGAAATTTGGTTGTCAGTTTCCATGCTAGATAGTTAGATTGTATATCTGGCTCCTCAATTGAATAATTTACTCCCTTTTGGGCTATGTACTATCCATAATCTTCACCCCAGAATTTGGGATTCCAGGTTAAATGTTGGCCACTATCCGTACAAATTAACTGGCCGGTTACCGAGGGGGAATCAATAAAATAATTTAATGCCCCAACTATATCCCGAGGATTTGACCCTCTCCTCAATATAGTATTGGACCGTTGCCTCGAAAAATGCTCTTCTGTTTGAAAATCCGTTTTGATTGTCGGACCAGGACCAATGGCATTGACTCTTATCCTTGGGGCCAAAGCAATTGCAGCAGTTTGAGTAAATGACCATAGCCCCATTTTAGCGAGGGTATAAGTAGCAAATTGCGATGTGGGCTTGAGAACTCTTTGATCAACCATATTGACTACTAAACCTTGGGCAATTGGTTCGCCATTTTCATCCATCTTTTCCTTTGGAACTTGCCGGGCAAAGGCCTGCGTTAGAAAGAAGGGAGCTCTTAAATTTGAAGAAAAATGCTTATCCCAACTTGTCAGAGAGGCTGAATCTATAGAATCATTTTGAAAAAATGAGGCATTGTTTACCAATAGATTAAGGGGATTTCCCAAACCATCCTTGGCAGTATCAATCAAACTTACAGTTTCTTCATGATTAAGTAGGTTTGCTTGCAATAAAACTACCTTTATTCCGAAGGATGACAGGGTTTCAGCAACCGATTCAGCTTCCTTTTTTGAAGTATTATAGTGAACAGCTATATCAAAACCTCTTTTTGCCAAGGCAACAGCTATTTCCTTGCCTAACCTTATAGCTCCACCAGTCACTAAGGCTGCCTGGTTTCTGCCTTTAGTATTCATGTTTCACCACACCATAAACTTCAAATTAGAATTTACCCCAAAGTGTAATTCTTTTTTCTAATAGAAACATTCTTTTTTTGGGGTTTTATTTTTCAACACCTTAGGTTTTCCCATCTCGGATAGATATGGGAGTTTGGAAAGCAACGGGTTTATGACGATAAAATCTGGGCAATTCTGCAGCCCTCATTGATTTTAGCCAAGTTAACCATAGGCAACTAAACAAGAGAGATGTGTGGAGTTACATTCGTAACCTGCAACCTGATCAGGTATTTGGAATGAACTGCTTTTCCAAGGGTGCTTCAATTACACCGCCAATAGCACAATAGTATTTGTAACTATCAGCTCTCGACCGGGCAGGAATCGGGTAATCACTGGCTGGAGTTTCTAGTAAGATAATAAGGGCATCAAATCAAAACCCAGCGGTTTTCTAAAGGATTAATCTCTTTTCTAGAAATGATTAAAACTAGAAGCCTAGAGATTGAATTTTCCCCACAAGGAGTTTTCTTTCATGCCATCAAGCAATGAACTGCTCATTTGTGCTCCAAGTGAAGACAAAAATTTCTTTTTCTTGGCATAAGAATTAAATTTGATCTTATCCCCAAACTTTTCCTTCATCACTGGAACCATATGCCCAATATGATCAACCAAACCAATTTCAATGGCTTTCTTTCCTGTCCAGAACCTTCCAGTAAAGGCGAGTTCCTCCTGAACCTTATCTTTTCTTCTTTCAGATACATAAGAAATAAAGTTTTGATGAATCTCTTGCTGGATTTCCTTTAGTTTTTCTACATCTTCAGGATCTTCGGGGAGAAAGGGGTCCAGGATATTTTTATCTTCACCTGAAGTATGTATTCTCCTTTCAATACCCACTTTGTTCAAAAGGTCCTGAAAACCGAATGAGGAGGATATTACACCAATCGAGCCGACAATGGAGTTTTCATCGGCATAAATCTCGTCGCCAATTGCCGCCAACCAATATCCACCCGAAGCAGCAACGTCCTCAACAAAAGTAAATACTGGAATTTCCTTTTCCTTGGACAGTCGAATTATCCGGCTGGCAATCAGGGAACTTTGAACTGGCGAGCCTCCCGGTGAGTTGATTATCAAGGCGATAGCAACCGGTTTACCTCTTGTGAAGGCCTTTTCAATGAATGGTGCCACACTTTCATCAGAAAGTTGGGATTGCCGCATTCTTCCACCTGAAAGAATAATTCCTTCTAGTCTGATCACAGAAACAACTGGTCTGGATTTCCTAAAGGGTAATCTTATTCTTCGGGATTTTTTCTTTGCGGGAGTTTTGTCTTTTGATTTTCTGAAGGGTAGTTTCATAATACCCAAAACTAGTAGGGATTAAGCTATAAACAAGTATCAGGGATTAAATATTAGGCAAAATTTCAAGAGCAGCATGTATTTGCTAAACACCCCTGTTCTTGGGATATACAAGAAAATCCCAAGGGCTGGGAAATTCACCCACTGGCACTTCGATTATACAAGGTTCATCAAGTTTGATAGCCTGTCCCAGCACTTTCTTTAATTCCCCAGGGGTATTTGCCCGTAGGCCGATAACACCGAAAGCATCAGCATATTTCACAAAATCTGGACTAGTGAGATCAGTGGCAATCATTCGACCACCATACTCAGCCCTTTGAAAATGCCTGATATTTCCATAGGCGTTATCATTAAATATTATTGTTGTCAGCGGAATATTGTATTTTACGGCTGTGGCCAGCTCGCTTAACCCTAATAAAGCACCTCCATCACCGGCAATGGCTACAACGGGCACATCCCTTCTTGCATGAGCAACTCCCAACGCGGTTGGAAAACCATAGCCTAAACTTCCTTGATAGCCAGTAGAAATATAGGTTCTGGGAAGAAAGGCTTGATAGGCAAAGCGGGAAACATAACCCACTTGGGTCAACTCATCCACAAAAATACCCTCTTTGGGCAGTGCTTCTCTTATAGCTTCCAGGTAAGCAATTTGGAGTGCTAATTTGTGCCTGATTTCTTTCCACCTGACTTTGGAAGCCTCCTTGACTTTCTTTAGCCAATCCACCCTACTGACTTCCCTTCCCTTAAGAGCATTAATTAATTCAGGTAGCGCTAGGCCTAAATCCGCATTGATTGCCAAATCTGCTTTGGCACTTCTGTTTAGTTGGCTTCCATCTATATCAATGTGAATAACCTTCAGATTATTGTCTTGACCCCAATCATACACTTCGCTTTGAAGCCTGGTTCCCAATCCAAGAACAACATCAACATCAGGCCATAAATCATATCCAATAGGTAAATTTATTTTCAAGGGGTGATCCGCAGGTACCACTCCCTGACCGGTCCGATAAGACACTACTGGAGCTGAAAGCATCTTCATAAGTTTGATTATATGCAAACTGTGATTCTGTGCACCACTGCCCACTACTATCATTGGTGCCTTGGCCTGAGTCAATATTTCCCTGGCCCTTAAAATCTTATCATAGTCCAAGGTTTGGCATTGGGAATAAGAGTTCGCTTCTTTGCTATCCTTTACTACCTTATCCCAAACATCAACTGGGATTTCAACGCCAGAGGGTTGGGGCCTTCCGGTTGTTATGGAGTTGACCGCTTTATCCAACACCTCCCTAGCATTGTTGCCCCCAGTAATCCGATCAGCAAACTTGGTAAGGCTCTTTAATATCCCCAATTGATTTGGAATTTCATGTAAAAGGCCATGGCCCTTGTCAATGGCATCCAGGGGAATTTGTCCAATAATACCTAAAACGGGAGCATTCACAGCTAAAGCAGTACTTAATGCGGCTGTGGTATTTAAGAATCCAGGACCAGGTACAACACAAAATGCCTGAATTTTACCGGTGGCCAAGGCTGCACCAGTAGCCATATAGGCAGCCCCCTGTTCATGGCGGGTTACTATGGGAGTAATGTCGTCTGTGTAATCGTAGAGCGTATTGAAAAAAGGATCGTTTTGGACGCCCGGCAAACAGTATAGTTGATCAATCTTATTCTTAATCAGTGATGTTACTAATAATTGGGCTACGGTTTTTGTCATCTAATTTCCTGGGGTTTTATACTAGCATGTGGCTACGAATACTTGGAGGGTATACAAATAAATTTAATTTTCCTAATATTTCTAGTTAATTATTGACCTCAACGAAACCAATTTGCCTTAAATCCCCTGTAACTCAAGCATTTAATTTCATGGCTTCTATAGCGCCTTCGCAGTTCCAGATAATTCAACTACGGGTCTGATATCATTAGCGTTCCATCGGAAGGTTACTCGCCCCTCTGAAAAAATCGATGGAATTAACTTTGGACCCATCGACTTAAACAGTTTAATTGTTTCTTGATTATATCTTTTCTTTATTTGTGAAGGCTTAGAACTAGTTATAAAGCAATTTTGGGAATACTTCTTTATTCTTGTTACATCTGTGTCCATAGGAAGTGTTGTACTCCCATTCTTAAACGGGGTAACTACTGACCAAGATTGTTTTTTTATCATCTCCCTCCAAACATTACTATTGTGAGCATTTGATGATCCATGATGAGGGATTTTAAAGATATTTGAGGGCAATCTACCTCTCCGGTTAGATAATATAGCATTCCAACCTTTTTGAGTGTCTTTATCCTGTTCTAAATCAGCCCCAAATAATACCGTTTGTTCTCCAATAGAGAATATCATAGCAACCGAAAGATCATTTCGTGAAGGTTTATTTATCCTTCCCCTTGGTTGCCCCTTACTTTCCTTATTCAATTTAGCAAAATGTTGAATTGATTCTGCAAACTGTTTACCAGATGGGGAAAGTGCTCTCAATTCCACATGTAATCCATGAGCCATTTCATTTGGATCATATTCAAAGATTATTGTATCCTCGGAAAGTGGTTTTAAACTTCTTCCAGTATTGATCAATATTTCTATACATCTATGAAGCTCTGTACCCCCTTTATCAAGTTTCTGAACTTGTTGGATTTCATTATCACATAGGAAGGCAAGAAACTCTTCTTCAAGCATGGCAGAACCTGAGGAAAACTTTGCATTTCGGCATATTTCGATCGTTTCTGCCAACCCTTTTACATGATCATCATGCCAATGGCTTGCACTGATTGAAATTACATCAGTCTCAACGGAAACACCCAATTGCTGCAAATAAGACAGAGAAATTGGTTTTCCTTGATCATCTAAACAAGAATCAATAATTGCCCATTTACCAGATCCTACATGAACAACAATACATTCACCGTATCCAGGACCAAATACTGAAACCTCTATCTCATCGGGTTTCGGTTTCATTAATCAATTTGATTGAAGCAATAAGATTTTTTGCTTTATTGAGAGACCTTTTGTAATCTTTTTCAGAATGGACTGGAAGTCTACGGAAGTACAATTCTGATACTTTACGTACCTGGCCAGAACTTAAACGCTCATACCCTATTATCCAGCGAAAAATGGCACCCTTAATTAGCAATTGCCAGTCATCTTCGCTAACTTCATCTATTGAAAAAGTAGCAATATCAGTTGGTATTGATGAATTTGAATTCAAATAAACCATTTTGGCCGTAAACTCGTGATCTGAAATGCTTTCTACATAGCCTTCCCACTCTGCTGTTGGGGTTAATGTTCTTTTCGGTCTAGCTGTGTTCCTTTCTGGAATTTCATCATAAAGGGTAACAATATCTTGGCTTTGCTTCGAACTACGATTAATTTGAGATAAAATAGTCCAAACATCAGAATTGTTGTTATTTTTTTCTTCGATTTTTGGAGAATTTATTTTGTTTTGTTTCAAATACTCTTCGTCATTACTAAGCGTATTATCTGGGTGGTCAGACCACTTTTTTTGGTCGGAAGAATCAAGTTGTTGATTATTCCCTAGCATATGCTTAACCCCTTTTTCATCATTGCATCTATGATCGTATTGGCCTCTACCATGGAAGAATCAAAGCGCTTAGAGAGTAAAGTTATACCTAGTTCACTTCCATACCCTTCAGGCAGGTCAGTTAACTGATGATGAGCATTGACATTCATATAAACACCTTTGTTATCCTTTATCCTAACAGATGGTTCTATCTTTACGTAAGTTTCTCTAGTACTTCCACTTATATTTTGTGCCTTTTTCTTCATAGTTAAACTCCAAAGTCCACCCGTCATTTCTTTCTCTTCTGTGTCCATTTCAGCACCAAATTTTTCCCATGGTTCAATCGGTGCCAATATTCTACCAAGCTTGGTCCTTGATTCAAAACTCCTCAGTTTGAAGTGTACTTCAAAATTTACGCCAAAAGCCCGTATCGGAGTACCATTCAGATGTTCTGTGAATATTTTATAGGTTATATCCAAGATCCTTACCCATGGAGCAGTGTCAGTTGCAATTTTAAACCGGGTTGGTTGAACTAAATAACTACGTGTATCGATAGAAAAATTAGCTATCTCATTGTGAATAATCAAATCGCTTTCAGGATTAGTATTTTCGGACTCAATATTCATGGCCTTAAGCCATTCTGGTTGAAATATAGCAGGATTGAACTGCCCCAACAAGACAATGGAGCAAGTTGAAATTTCTGGTTGAATCTTCATAATACTTTGCTTTATCCTATCTTCTGTTTGGTTGCGGGGGCAGGATTTGAACCTGCGGCCTTCAGGTTATGAGCCTGATGAGCTACCAGACTGCTCCACCCCGCGTTAGAACAAAACAAACTATAATCTTTTGAACTGCAAAAGCAACAAACAATGTTTTCTTTAAGTTTGGCAGCGACCTACTCTCCCACGCCTTAAGACGCAGTACAATCGGCGCAACGGTGCTTAACCGATGAGTTCGGAATGGAATCTGGTGTTTCACTCGCGCTATAACCACCAAACCAAAAGAAAACACTTTCCAAGTTTACCCAGCTTTTTCTGGATCATAATCAAGCCGAACGGACTATTAGTATCGGTCAGCTGAATGCATTGCTGCACTTACACCTCCGACCTATCATGTGGTAGTCTCCCACCGTCCTTCGGGGAAACCTTGTTTTGAGGGTGGCTTCCCGCTTAGATGCTTTCAGCGGTTATCCGTTCCGCACATAGCTACTCTGCACTGCGGCTGGCGCCACAACAGATCCACCAGTGGTGCGTCCATCCCGGTCCTCTCGTACTAGGGACAGCTCCTCTCAAGTTTCCTACACCCACGGCAGATAGGGACCGAACTGTCTCACGACGTTCTAAACCCAGCTCACGTACCTCTTTAAATGGCGAACAGCCATACCCTTGGAACCTGCTTCAGCCCCAGGATGAGATGAGCCGACATCGAGGTGCCAAACGGTGCCGTCGATATGAACTCTTGGGCACCATTAGCCTGTTATCCCCGGAGTACCTTTTATCCGTTGAGCGATGGCCCTTCCACTCGGAACCACCGGATCACTATGGCCGACTTTCGTCTCTGCTCGACTTGTCAGTCTCGCAGTCAAGCGGGCTTTTGCCATTGCACTCTTCGAGCGATTTCCGACCGCTCTGAGCCCACCTTCGCACACCTCCGTTACTCTTTAGGAGGTGACCGCCCCAGTCAAACTACCCACCACGCACGGTCCCGGGTCCGGATAACGGACCGCGGTTAGACAACAAGAATGTCAAGGGTGGTATCTCAAGGGTGGCTCCGACAAAACTGGCGTCTTGTCTTCCAT
>OY764222.1:0-2090000 GCA_963668325.1 Paracoccaceae bacterium | reverse complement strand
ACGCTGAGAATATGCCAAAATTAATCACCCCAAAACTTATCTACTCAAAGAAAGTCTGAACGAAGAAAAAAAGTCTGAAAGTTCGGGACTATCAATCTGCTTGGATCAATAGTTCTCAGCCAAATCCATACCTTCATAAAGATGGGCGACATGTTCTTCATACCCGTTAAACATTAGGGTAGGTACCTTCTTGGCAAACAAACCAGTACCGATAACCCGTTCAGAAGCCTGGGACCATCTCGGATGACTTACATTGGGGTTAACATTGGAATAAAATCCATACTCCCTGGGATTTTGATCCCACCAACTTGTAAGAGGCATTTCTTCCGTAAAGGTAATTCTCACAATCGACTTGATGGACTTGAATCCGTACTTCCAGGGAACAACCAATCTAATTGGTGCCCCATTCTGGTTTGGCAGCACTTCCCCGTAAAGCCCTACACTTAGGATAGTAAGGGGGTTCATGGCCTCATCCATACGCAAACCTTCTCTATACGGCCAGTCCAAAAGACCTGATCGCTGGCCAACCATTTCCTCGGGACGTTCCAAGGTTTCAAAGGCCACATAATTTGCATTGCTTGAGGGTTGGCTGTCTTCAATTAATTTGTTAAGTTCAAAGCCAATCCAGGGAACAACCATTGACCAGGCCTCGACACAACGCAACCGGTAAATTCTCTCTTCTATTGGATATTTGGCAACCAGGTCCTCAACTGAATGGTTTCCTGGGTTTTCACATAAACCATCAACGGCAACAGTCCACGGTTCTGTCGTCAGCATATGGGCGTTTTTGGCAGGGTCCCCTTTTCTTGTCCCAAATTCATAAAAATTATTGTAGGTGGTAATATCCTCCAAAGAATTGGGCTCCTGATCGGTTGAATATTGGCTGGAACCCGGTGAAGGAAAACCCTGAAGAGCCATAAGCTTACTTGCTTGGGTACCTGCTAGCAATGCCCCGGTACCACCAATAATAAGTTTTCTTCGATTTAACCAATTCGATTTTGATGTTACATCGGCATAAGAATACTCAGAACGAAATTTAACCATATTAACAAACTCCCAAAAATTTCCCCTTATTATACCTATCCTCAAGTAAAGGTATATCTGGTTTTGTTCAAAGAAATGTTACAATTCCAACATTAGTGAAATGTAACCTGGCTTCCCTCTTCCTTTTCAACAGAAACACCATTAAACACTACTCCCAATAAATTATCGTGGGAAATTTCCACAACACTCCCTTCCGCAATGGAACCATCAAGCAAGGCCTCGGCAAGCTTATTTTGAAGGTGTTTTTGAATAACCCTCCTTAAGGGTCTGGCGCCATATACAGAATCATAACCTTCTTTGGCTAGCCAAACTTTGAACTCTTGCTTTAAAATCATGTTGATTTTCCTGTCCTTGAGTCTCTTCTCAAGGCCTTTAAGTTGGATTTCTACTATTTGCTCCATGTCTTCCATGCTGAGTTTGTCAAAAAGAATGATCTCATCCAAACGGTTGATAAATTCTGGCCTTAAATTCCTTCTGACAGCATTCATAGCTACCTCTTCGGCTGTTTGCCGGGAATAATTCACACCCAGTTCAGAAAGTTCTGCCGTACCAAGGTTGGACGTGAAGACAATCAAAGATTGTTTGAAATCAACCCTCCTGCCTTGCCCATCAGTTAGTATTCCATCATCAAGCACCTGAAGAAAAATATTGAACACTTCCGGATGAGCCTTTTCAATTTCATCAAACAAAATTACTTGATAAGGTCTTCGCCGGACCGCTTCAGTCAGGGTTCTACCTTCCTCATAACCCACGTAGCCTGGAGGGGATCCAATCAATCTTGCGACAGAATGTTTTTCCATATACTCCGACATATCAACTCTAACCATTGCCGATTCATGGTCAAAAATAAACTCGGCCAGTGCCTTGCATAACTCGGTTTTTCCTACCCCTGTGGGTCCCAAAAATAAAAATGATCCGATAGGTCGGTTAGGATCGCTTAATCCCGAGCGTGATCTTCTAACTGCATGGGAGACAGCCCTTACAGCCTTCTTTTGGGAAACAATCCTCTTAGCAAGCTCACTTTCCATTCTAAGGAGTTTATCCTTTTCTCCCTCAAGCATTTTTGCTACAGGAATTCCTGTCCATTTCTCAACGACCAAGGCGACTCTTTCTGATGATACTTTCTCCTCTAAATACTTTGTTTCATAGTTATCACTGATTTCTTTTTGCTCTTTTTCCAGCCTAGGTATAATTCCGTAACTAAGCTCACCAGCCCGGGCGAGATCCCCTTCCCTTTTTACTCTCTCCAATTCAATCCTGGCATCATCAAGTTCTTCCTTGATCTTTCTTGCCTTGGATAGTTTGTCTCTCTCCAGCTGCCATTTTGTTGACAAAACCGAGGATTTTTCTATCAGTTCAATCAATTCCTCCTGAATAATGTCCAACCGTTCCTTGGAACTTTTATCTTCTTCCTTTTTTAAAGCTTCCACTTCAATCTGCTTTTGAAGGATTTCCCGATCCAAATTATCCAACTCTTCGGGTTTTGAATCGATTTCCATCCGCATCCTGCTGGCTGCCTCATCAATTAAATCAATTGCCTTGTCGGGAAGATTTCTGTCCGTAATGTACCGGTTGGAAAGTACGGCTGCAGATACTAGAGCACTGTCTGATATACCAACCCCATGGTGAAGTTCATATTTTTCCTTAATACCCCTCAGGATGGAAATTGTATCTTCCACTGTGGGTTCATTGATGTAAACCGTCTGGAAACGCCGTGTCAATGCTGCATCTTTTTCCACATACTTTCTGAATTCATCCAGGGTGGTTGCACCGACACAATGTAGTTCTCCCCTTGCCAAGGCAGGTTTCATCAGGTTGGAGGCATCCACAGATCCCTCGGCTTGACCAGCACCAATTAGGGTATGTAATTCATCAACAAAAAGAATGACCTCCGAGGCTGCGTCAGTAATTTCTTTTAAAACAGCCTTCATCCTTTCTTCAAATTCGCCCCTAACCCCCGTTCCAGCCACCAGGGAACCAATATCCAAGGCCAATAAGCGCTTGTCTCGAAGACTCTCGGGCACATCTCCCTTTATTACTCGAAGGGCTAATCCTTCAACAATTGCCGTTTTACCTACTCCGGGATTCCCGATTAGAACGGGATTGTTTTTTGTTCTCCTACTTAGAACCTGCATGGTTCGACGAATTTCTTCATCCCTGCCTATAATCGGATCTATCTTGCCCTGTCTTGCTCGTTCAGTTAAATCCAGGCAATATTTCTCCAGGGCTTCAAAGTTCTTCTCACCTGTCGGACTATCCACATTTCTTCCTTTGCGTATTTTTTCAATTTCAAGTTTTAGGACGTCTGAGTTAATCCCAGCTTCTTTCAACAGATTTCTTGTCAAGGAAGGCTCACTGGCTAGGGCCAAAAACAAAATATCCAGGGCAATAAACTTATCTCCGAACTGGTCAGCAAGTTTTTCGGCTCTATTCAGAATTTTAGACCCCTCATTTCCTAAACTGGGGCCTACACCTAATACTTTGGGCACGGATTCCATTTCTCTGGAATAAGAATGTTTTATGGAATTCAAATCACCACCAACCTTCTGGATTAGGCTTTTTGCAAGGCCTTGTGGTTCACAAAGCAAACCCTCTAGTAAATGAAGCGAATCTACAAACTGGTGATTTGAGGCTTTGGCAATTTGAAGGGCCTTCTGTAACGCATTTAAGGTTCCTTGACTAAGATTGTTTCCATCCATTGACGATTCCTCCTAGTAAAATTGCGAGAGATTTAAGGGGTAGGGGTATAAAAAATGTTGGAGGTCAAATAATTTTTTCAAGACCCATGCCATGCCAAAAGATCACTAAGCCCCAATAAGTCAGGACCATATTAATGGGTTGTGGCCAAAAATTGAACTTAAACCGGTAAATTCAAAATATTAAGGAAGGTTTCCAAACCAAATTTGCTTCAGGCTTCGAACAGATGAGCTGGCGCTTGATTTAACTTCTTTTTCGTTCAACGACATTTGGACGATCCGTAAGAACAAGATCAGTTAGGTTTTTTTCTCGTTTGGCAACAATGTTGCCTTTCGAGACAACCATTAGCCTATCTGCCCTTAAACGTATGGCTTCAACGGGGTCGGAAGCATCAAGAATAACAAAACTGGCTCTCTTCCCAGGTGCCAAGCCATAATCCTCCAATTCCATTATCCTGGCGTTGTCAATGGTAACCATTTCATAACATTTGTTCATTTCGGCCTGACTAGTCATTTGAGCTACATGAATACCCATAAAGGCCACATCCAGCATATCTGCTGATCCTAATGAGTACCAAGGGTCAAGGACACAATCCTGACCCCACCCTACCCGGATACCATAATCTAACATTTCAGGGACACGGGTTAATCCTCTTCTTTTTGGATACGTATCATGACGGCCCTGGATCGTAATGTTGATAAGCGGGTTCGAAATCACAGAAATTTCTACCTCAGCAATCAGGGGTAGTAATTTTGATACGTAATAATTGTCCATGGAATGCATAGAAGTAAGGTGAGAACCGGTTACCCTTCCCTCTAGTCCCAGTTTTTGTGTTTCAAAAGCGAGTTGTTCAATGTGTCTGGAATTGGGATCATCGGTCTCGTCACAATGCATATCTACCGGCAATCCCCTTTCGGCTGCAATGCCACAAAGTTCAGAAACAGATCGTCGGCCTTCTTCCATGGTACGTTCAAAGTGAGGAATTCCCCCAACTACGTCTACCCCTAAATCTAGGGCCCTGATGGTATTTTCCTTAGCGTTTTTTGATCGATAAAACCCATCCTGGGGAAATGCAACAAGTTGTAAATCCAAATAGGGTGAAACTTCTTTTTGTACTTCCTTTAATGCTTCAACTGCCAACAAACGATCGTCACAAACATCAACATGTGTTCTGATGGCCAGCAATCCCATTGAAACAGCCCAGTCACAATACTGCAAGGCACGCTTTTTTACTTCCTCGTGAGTAAGTATTTCCTTCAACTCTCCCCAAAGCTCAATTCCTTCGAGCAGAGTTCCTGATTTATTTGCGCGAGGAATTCCTTGTGAGAGGGTTGCATCCATATGAAAATGGGGGTCAACGAAGGGTGGCGAAAGCAAACACCCCTCAAAGGTAAGGGTATTATGGGCATTGGCTTGGATATTAGGCTCTATGGCGGCAATTTCAGACCCCGAAATAGCAATATCAGACCTTTTCCCATTAGGTAGATTTATACCCTTAATTATTATATCAAAAAACATCTTCCACTTTCCTGACTAAGTTTTCCTTGAGGATAACCACCTGCCCCAGCTAGACAATCAAATAAATTCTCCATTATCTGAATTGGAAAATCTAAAATAAGATATTCTTTTCGCCAGAGGAGAATTAAATTTATAAAAACTATAAATAAAACTTGGCCTTAATAATTATTAAACTTTCTCTGTTCATCGGGTGATTTTGTTCATCATTATTATGATTTTCTGGAAATGGATAACCGTCTCATTGTAGCTCTTGATTATGCCCACCCCGATGAGGCTAGAAAAATGGTGGAAAAGTTGGGCTCTGCCATTGGGTTTTATAAGGTCGGGCAAATAATGCTGGCCAATGGCGGGTTAGAATTTTGCAAAGAATTAAAAGAAAAATTTGAGAAAAGGGTCTTTCTTGATCTGAAACTGTTTGATATTCGAAATACGGTTGAAAAGTCAGTTAGGGCATTGTCTGATTTCCAATTCGATTTTTTGACGGTTCATGGTGACCCTTATGTTGTTGAAGCTGCGGTAAAAGGGCGAGGAGAATCTTCAACGAAAATATTAGCTGTAACCATTCTAACATCGCTTGACCGGAAAGATCTTGATCAAGCCTTGTACCATAAAGGCGAATTGGCAGATTTGGTTAGAATGAGAGCAGAAATCGCCTTTGAGGCGGGTGCGGATGGAGTTATATCATCTCCCCTGGAAGTAAAATTAATTCGAAATTTAGAATGTGGAAAGTCGAAACTGATTGTGACGCCTGGAATCAGACCATTGAATTCTTTGAAGAATGACCAGAAAAGGACCCAAAGCCCAAGGGAAGCCATTTTGAATGGCTCAAATTATTTGGTTATCGGAAGGGCAATTACCCAATCGCTCGACCCGCTGGCTTGTATAGATGAGATAAACTCGACCCTATCTGATTTAAATTAAAGATTGCCGAACATGGTATCCCTCTGCCGAAATTGTGAACAAATGTTCGAAGGGGTAGATACCTGTACATATTGTGGCTCACCAATAATAATTTCACACCCTGAATTAGCCGAACTTAACATTGCCCATGTCGATTGTGATGCCTTCTTTGCTTCAGTTGAAAAAAGGGATTTCCCTGAGTTACGGGATAAGCCGGTAATTATTGGTGGTGGAAAAAGGGGAGTCGTTTCAACCGCTTGTTATATTGCAAGAATAAAAGGTGTTCATTCTGCCATGCCCATGTTTCAAGCCATTAATATTTGTCCGGATGCTGTAGTTGTAAGACCAAGACCAGGGGTATATTCGGCAGTTTCCAAGGAAATTGTGGCACTGATGAAAGAATTGACTCCACAAGTTGAAACAGTTTCTGTTGATGAAGCTTTTTTGGATTTTTCTGGTACAATGCGGCTTCACAAATCGCCTCCGGCTCAACTGTTGATAAAAATGGTTAATCGGATCGAACATCAAATAGGTATCACTTGTTCTGTTGGCCTTTCAATTAACAAATTCTTAGCCAAGATAGCCTCAGACCTGGAAAAGCCGAAGGGGTTTTCTATGATTGGCCCCAAGGATATCAACAGTGTACTGGGGAATAAACCCCTTTCGATAATTCCTGGGGTTGGCAAGGCTTTCCAGAAAAAGTTGGATAAGGAAGGTTTTTATACTTTTAAGGACTTACAAAAGGAGAGTCAGCAGGCTCTGGAAGACAAATTTGGAAAATTTGGTACCCGGTTATGGCATTTGGCCAGGGGGAAGGATGATCGGACCACAAAAGTAACAAGGGCCATCAAAAGCATTTCCAACGAGAATACTTTCAGCCAGGACATTTCTGATTACAAAAGGCTGGAGGGATATGCCTGGAGATTAACTGAAAAAGTTACAGACCGAGCAAAAAACAAGGGTTTGATTGGAAAAACTGTTACCCTGAAGCTAAAACAACACAATCACAAAATCCATACCAGACAAGCCTCACTCACTGTCCCAACAAATCTAGCAACCCAGATATTTCCTGTCGTCAAAAACCTGCTAGTCCCTATGGTGAGTTTGGCACCATTCAGATTGTTGGGAATTGCTCTTAGTGGATTGGAAAGTGAAGCTCAAGCGCCATTAATTTCCCAATCAATGGATTTGGATGCAGATACGATTACACAAGCAAGTGTCGAGAGAGTATCCGATGAGCTGCGAAAGAAATTTGGACCAAATGCATTACGAAAAGGGATATCCCTGAATTAGCGAACATTTATTCCTTGCATCAATTATTGATGAAAAGAAATGACCTATTGATTTCCTGACTTAAACACTTTGTAGGATTGGAACCTAACAGCATCCATCATTTGGTATAATCTCCTCCCCATATTGAGAATTGATGAAGCTATAATTTGAAACCTTCTTCCTCATGGTTTCATGTATGGATTTATCTTCCCTGGCAAATATTGGCAATTCTTTGAAACCTTCCGGTGGGGCCTTATGGGGTCGGTCAGGTGCTACTGTCAGTGCACGCAGATTTCCGCAACACTTCATTGATACGGCTTTGCCAACCCGGGCCAGTTGCCTTGAATTTTGCGACAATATCCTGATCCAGTCGGATTGACACGGGCACCTTCGGCGAAGCCGATTTGGGGCGACCGCCGACGTTCTTGCGCATCTTCTGGGCAAGCTCGGGGAACGCCGCAGGAAATGGTTTGGCTGCAGCGATCTGGTCATCTGTCAGTTCAGGACTGTCAGGGTCAGATGCGATCATCTTCTGGATGCGAGCTTCCTCAGTGTTAGAAATTGCTGTCTGCTTCTTGCCAGTCATAGTAACCTCCTTTCCTTGCGGCTTGCAGGACGCATGGAGATCACCGAAACGCCTTCTGTTCCTAGAACAGTGAAGACCACGGCAATGGTTCCTTCATTCAAACGCCCAATGGCCATATGACGGTTTTCCTTGGCGGGAACCGTCACGGCACCAAGGAAGAACCATTCGTCCAGGTCAGAAAATCCAACCCGTGCCGAGACAGATTAGTCTGCCGTTTCGGCTCATCCCAGACAATAGTTACCATGGTTTATGTATATACCTAAACCTAGCAAATAATCAAGAGGAATCCTGGGGCGCCGGCTGATACTACCCAAATATTTTTTCACAGAGTTCTGAGATGTCGTGGTGCAAAAGCAGTTCTACACCAGTCACAGTTGCCTTGATCACCGTATTTTGATTATAGCGTCATTATATATATGGCTTGTTGAAAAAACTATACCTGATAGCATCATTGATGTCTTGTGATATAGTAGGCCGTCAAACCCTATAAAGGATCTGGGGCTTCAAGTGAAAATATTGGCAATTCTTTTCTAAGAGCCTGTTCCATAAGTCTATGAGGTAGAAATCGGCCTTGCATACGTGTATGTTACACCTTCAAATATTAACCAAAAAAGGAGGTATGCCATGCCGTGGGACAAGGCCGATCGAGTTAAATATAAGCGAGTTGACAATTATATGCAATGTGATGTGACCGATGAGGAGTGGGAAGTGATAGAAACTTTTCTTCCCACCCAGGGGTGTATGGGACGACCACGTAAAACCTGCTTGCGCGAGGTCTTTAATGCCATCTAGTACATGCTGGCCACCGGTTGTCAGTGGCGCGTTATTCCCGATTGCTATCCACCATTTTCGACGGTCCAGAATTATTTTTACACCTGGTCTCGAAGTGGGGTATTGACCACCATGTTGACTTATTTGCGCACCCAAGCAAGACGGTTGGCCGGCCGGTCCGAGGAACCGAGTGCGGCAATCATTGATAGCCAAAGCGTCAAGACCACGGAAAGTGGTGGTCCGAGGGGTTATGATGCGGGCAAGAAAATCAATGGGCGCAAGCGTCATATTATGACGGATACGGCCGGGTCACCACTCGTCATGTCGATCCATCCTGCGGATGTCCAGGATCGTGATGGTGCCTTGGACTTAATTCTCCGGGTGGTGGCGTCATCACCGACCATTACCAAACTCTGGGCTGATGGTGGCTATCGGGGGTCCAAACTTGCGGCGAAGTTGCAAGAGCTGACGGTCAGTCCAGACCTTACGATTGTCAGACTACCAAAGGAGGGCACGGGGTTTCAAGTGCTTTTTCAAAGATGGATCGTCGAGCGTACCTTCGCTTGGATGGGCAGATGTCGTCGTTTGGCCAAAGATTACGAGGGAAGTCTGGCAAGTTCATTAGGCTGGTCAACGCTGGCCGCATGTCGCTTCTTGATGCGTCGAATCGCCCGTGAAAATGGGGGTATTGGCTTAAAATGCCAAGCAATGTGACTTATGATTCAGGCTCTAATAACTTCTCCACTTAAACTATTCTCTGCCCATCCTGGTTGAAAACATGCACATGTTCTGGCGCATATGAAAAAATTGTAGTACCCCCTACCAAATTAGAAGACTGATCAATTTGTCGAAAACGAAGACCATCCAAAGTATCTGTTGAAAGGGTCACGATCGTGTCAGTACCGGTAAATTCACAGGCTGAAACTGTACCGGCAATACTATTTGATCCGGCTTCAGGTTTTGCATCAGTTGGTCGAAGTCCAACAATTACAGGAGTGCCTTTTTCGCCTGAATTACAATTGGTCTCCAAGGTAAATGACCCAGCCTGTACGGTATTACCACCAAGTGATAAACCTGGAACGAGATTCATTCTTGGATGCCCCACAAAGCCAGCAACGAATGTGTTTACAGGCGAGTTGAATACTTCAAAGGGAGTTCCGATTTGTTGTACACTACCTTCATTCAAGACTACAATCCTGTCGGCCATAGTCATGGCCTCATGTTGATCGTGAGTAACATAAATCGTGGCTTTTCCTACTCTTCGATGGAGCGTAATCAAATGATATCGCATGGTATCCCGCAATTGTGCGTCCAAGTTGGACAGAGGCTCATCCATTACAAACACCTCTGGATCTCTTACCAATGCTCGGGCAAGAGCCACTCTTTGACGTTGGCCTCCAGATAAGGCAGATGGTCGTTTGTCAAGCTGATCCGTGATTTCAACCAACTCCGCTGCTTGTTGGACTTTCTCGGCTATCGCCGCCCTATTCCCTGATGTCCCTCTTCTGGCTTTTAATGGGTATGCAATGTTCTGGGCCACAGTCATATGAGGATAAAGTGCATAGTTCTGAAAAACCATGGCTACGTTGCGGTCTCTTGGAAGCAAGTAGTTCACAAGTTCACCGTTGACAAAAATTTCACCTGAGGTTGGGTCTTCAATGCCTGCCAATAATTTGAGTATCGTACTCTTACCACAGCCGGACGGCCCCAATAAAACCAGAAACTCCCGCTGAGGCATAGCCAAGTCAAGATTCTGAATGGCCACAAAGTCACCAAATTCTTTGCGAACAGACCGAAATTCTATTGCAACTTCTTCCATGGTCAACCTTTTAGGGCACTGGACAAACTTTGGGCCAAAAAGAACCGCTGTAAGGCAAGGAACAATAGCGTAATCGGTATGGTTGCCAGTAAAGATGCGGCAGAAATAAGCCCCCAGTCAATAACGAAGTTCGATTTTAAACTGGAAATACCAACAGTAAGCACCTGTTTGGACTCGGTCTGGATTGCCACCAGAGGCCACAGGAAATTTGTATACTGTAACATGAATGTAAATATTGCATGAACCACAAGCCCGGAACTGATCAAGGGCAAAATCATCTGAGTAAAAATTTTCAATTCACTTGCACCATCCAACCTGGCTGAGTAAATTAGGTCGTCTGGTAACGATACGATAAAACTTCGTAGCAAAAAAATACCAAGTGGATTTGCCAAAGCAGGCAATATTAGTGCCCAGTAAGTATTCAACAGACCCATATCACGAACTATGAAAAAAAGGGGGATGATAAGAGCGGCAACAGGGATGGCTACGGCCATTAGCAAGGTTGAAGTAATCAGGCGTTTTCCAACAAAATGGAGTTTAGCCAGCGAATATGCAGCCATAGCATCAATAACCAGCTTCATAATGGTAATTGTCAGCCCAATGGCAAATGTATTCAATGTCCAATTGAGGAAAGACGTTTCCTGAAATAATTTTACATAATTTCCCCAGAAAATTTGATCAGGGATCCAATCAGGTGGATAGTTGAATAGCGAACGCGTATCTTTGATCGATGTCGACAAAATATACAAAAAAGGAACAATTGATACGATTGCAGCAATCAACAATATTCCGTACGATACTGAGACCATAGGGAGGGTCGGTTGTAATGAAACAGCGTTCCTTTTCCTACCGAACAGTCGCTGCATTAATTTCTATCCTGGAAGGCATAAGATTGCAAAGCTGTTAGTATCAGAACTACCAGGACCAGAACAAACGAAAGTGTTGCACCGTACCCGGGCTCGTTGAATGTAAACAAACTTCGGTAAATATACCATGTTGTTGATGCAGTTGAGTGGAAGGGACCACCATCCGTAAGAATAAAAATTGAATCAAACACTTGTAGGTTTACAATTGTGGCGAAAATCACCGAAAAGAAAAAAGTCGGTTTTAGCAAGGGCAAGGTAAGTTGGAAGAAACGCCGGAAAGGTCCTGCACCATCAAGCTCAGCTGCATGATACAAGTCACGGGGTAGATTCTGTATCCCAGCCAAAAACAGCAATGCCCAGAACCCCATACCCTTCCAAACCTCAACCATCGCGATGGTTGGCATTGCAAGAGTTTCATCGCCAAGAAAATTCACGGGTTTGCCGGTGATTGCTCGCATTATGATGTTTAGAACACCAAAATCCTGGTGCAATACAAATGTGAACATGAGCGCAGCTATCAATATTGGCTGCAAAGTAGGGTAGTATATGATTGTCTTGAAGGTCGTTTGCCCGATATTTATCGAACTCAAGGCCAAAGCAATCAGCATTGCCACTACAAAAACTACAGGAATTGCAATTAAGCAGTAGCGAATTGTGTTCCAGATTGTCTTTAATACCAGTGGGTCAAAAAATGTATTTTCCCAATTATTTATTCCAATGAAAACTGCCGGTGACATTACTCCTCCAGTTTGGAAGGTTTGAATAAACAGCGTCAATCCTGGCCAAACCAGAAATATCCCGAAAAATATCAGTGCGGGAGCAAGAAATAAATAGGCCGTTAAGTTCCGGCGTATTAAATATCTTCGGCGTAACCGCCTATGATTTATGTTGTTGACTATTTTTCTTTCACAAGACTATGGGGTCCCCGAAGGAGACCCCAAAATTTGAATACCTTAACCGATAATATCATCCGTTATAGCACACATGCGCTCAATGGTCTCTTCACCAGTCATTTCACCTCGGTAGGCTTGCTCGGCAACTGGCCAGATTGATAGAAGTATTTTCAATATTTGCGGATGGGGTTGAATGCCTTGGACACGGGGAACAAACTCCTGCTGAACCTTCCGCATAGCCGCATTATCGGCGAACATTTCAGGAATTATATCTTCGCGGACTACCTGTAAATTTACCTGTTCAGCAAACCGACCAACCTGGGGTCCGGATGCCCAATGCTTAATGAATTGCCAGGCCGCATCCTTATTGGGACTAGCGCTAGCCATACTTAATATTCCGAAATTACCCATGACCGTTTGCCCTTGTTCCCCAGGAGGTGCATAAGCGACATCCCAATCGAAACCTGGGTGATTTGCATTCAGCTCACCTATCTGGGGCGTTTCCCCATGATAAATTGCAATCTTGCCTCCCTTGAAAAGGTCAAATTGCTCTTGTGTGGACATAGCACCAATCGGTGGAGTTACTCCAGCTGAATGCATGTCAATCAGGAACTGTGTTGCTGCCTCCGCACCCCAAAGACCGCAACCGGTCCAATCGTCATTCAACAGGTCTGCACCTGCGTTATGTACATATGGCAACCAATCCCAAAAGGCGAAGTCTCCTGTTCTGGTACGAACAGAAAATCCGTAAACACCGTCACCAGTTGTCTTTTTCGCTGCATCCATCATGTCGGCGTAGGAATTATTCCATGTTTCCAATACTCCTGCCTCGGCAAGAAGGTCTTTATTGATAAAAATGTTATAAACCGCACCGAGAACTGGAACTCCCCATGTCCCGTCACCTTGTTCGGCAAGATTCCAGGCAAATGCTGGAATTAGCGCCCTTTCATCAGACCATTCTGCAGAATTAACCAAATCTGTCATATCCAGAAGTGCACCTTGTTGCGCATAATTCGGGTAGATAAGATCCACTAAATAAAGCACATCAGCAGGGTTCCCACTAGCAAACCCCGCCGTAAGTTCGGCATTCATGTTGGCCCAGTCATACGTGGTGAAGGTAACATTAACCCCTGGTTCCACTGCCTTGAAATCTTCAATAATCATGGCTTCGAACTTAGCTTCATCAGCTGAATGCGGACCTTTTATCATGGTAATGTCACCAGATGCTTGACCACTACCAATTGCTGGCAAAGCCCAAATTCCGATTATCGCCGTTATTGTTAATGTCCCGATGGTAATCGTCGAGTTCAATAAATTTCTGAAGTTCATGGCTGTCTCCTTACTTCTAATAAATGTCCATATACAATCAAAATGTAATTTTATTACATTATGTTTTATAAATCAACAAAAAATGTAATTTTATTACATAATTGATTTGAGGTTGGGTGAAGTATTTAAGCCATATTGTCCATTAACGGCATCATGTAACCAACTATCATTTACACATCAGATAATCAGAAGGAGAATACCTGGCCAATCTATCAAGCCTGTTTCGTGCCAATGTTTAATAATTTAGATGAATATTCATACTGACAGTTCGCAAACAGCATAATGGCATGGCTTAATCAACATAAAATATCAAAACAACCGGTCAATAGGAACAAGCCTGCTGTAAGTTGCCTTTTACCAGCTGCGTTGCTGTCAATAAGTTGGTAGCAAGGGGCTACCCTTGGGTTTCAATATGTTTCAGTGCTTCGGAAATAGAGCGAAGATTGTGCTTACGAAGGAATCCCCAATTGTAAAAACTGATACCATCTACACCTTGTCCTGCGATAAACGAAACTGTGGCACGAACTTCACTAGGAGAATTTAGGTCAGGAGCAGATGGTCTAATGATGCACCTAAGCCCATCAGCAGTTCCAAGCCGTCGGCGGACATCGACAAAATCTGCTACCGCTCGATGTGAATTTGGTTCATAGAGACAAATTTCCAAGTGGCCCGCTATTTCTCGAAGATCTGCTAAATTGCTGCCTTCATACCATGCATTTGCGGTCGGTCGACCTACCGATGGAATGACCGCAACAGAAATATGACTTGCAACAGCCGCCCTGATTTCGCTAACAAGCGATGTAACCACTAGACACCTCCATGCCATGAAGGCCAACAATTCACTATCAGTCGCCATATCGGCCAGCCAAAAGCTTTCAGCCATGTCTTCAGGAAAGTCAATTTCACTGGCAAGATAATCGTGTATCCAACTCTTGACCCGTCCTTGCAACCTAGTGGCATCAATACCGTTTTTAGCAGCACCATTCAGACAATTTTCGCAGAAGCATAATCCTAGCAGGTTTTCAAGCCATTGATTGGATTGAATCAAATTGAATTCATGATGAAACCCATGAACAAAAGGGGTAAATCCTGGCGACTCGATAGAAACCCCTACAATCGGATAGTTGGTGGAAACATCGGTTGCAAGTCCTACGGCATATTCCCTTGAGTGTGGAGAGGATGGACATAGATTGTAAACATATTTGTCACCAAAAGCATTTGTAACACAATCCTTCAGATTTCTTTCGCCTTGTTTTGTGTTGTGAAGTAAAACAAGCCAAACATTGACCGCAATTTTAGACTTCCGTACCAATTCACCAAGGATATCCCTGGAGGCAAGAATTGAATTTGGAATTGGTTTGATTTTACCGTAGCAAGATGGATCAGGGTGAAAATACACTGTTCCATCTTCTGGAAATACGACAGGTGATGAAGAACGAGGGCTAAGGAACTTCCCGGAGTGGTAACTACCTGCAATGGTTACAGTGTTGAGTCCAAGGCCCCTAAACTCTGCGATTGAAGTATCAATGCCCTGCTCAGCTAAATCCCAAGCAAATGTGTAAATCGATTTCCAGTTAACCATAGGTGGACCTCATTTAATGGGTTAATCCCATAATATCGAGCAAAACCGAATCCCTCATAAAAAATTGTTGTTAACCTGGTAGCAGAAATTTTGTCGACAATTAGGCCTACCCCAGATCATAGAGTTCGAACAATCCTTTCTTTTTGATCGGTGTATAAATTACGTTTATGCAGCTTGCAGTTATATAATTCTGGTTCTCAAAGGCATTGTTTGCACGCTAATCATACAGGTGGGTGGGATGAAATTTATCTTCATAATTTATAAGCACATATTGACCTTGCATTTATCTTTGCGCAACAAACCCAACATTAAGCCCTTCCCCCTTAGTGCTAAGGTCATTGGCACCTTTTTGGCAGAAAATGACACTGTATTAGCATCATCATTGCGAATCCAGTTTCATGATTAATAATCATGTGGATTTTTGTTAAGAGGCCAGAGTTGTCTGCTCAAATTGCGATAGCCGTTAGTTGTTGGATTACTCGGATACAGTCCATCAATCGCGACATATAAAATTTCGGAGGCAATTTCCGAAAAAGCATCATGGAAATGATTAGTGGATTTCACAACAAGCATGTTTTTTTTAGTTGGAACAATTCCGAAATTTGAGAAAATATCTGGATTAAAAACTTGACTACGTACAGTGTTGAGGATGACATCTATTCCCTCGACGTTGATCCAGACACTATCACCAAGTGATACAGCACTATCCCCAAAACTCTGCACTGCGTTGGCCATAATTCGACGAACTGTGACATTGGCATCTATGGGAGCTCCTCCTGCTTGTGATATTTTTCCTCCAAAACGAAGCTGGATTTCCGTATTTTCACCTGCTGACATGCATGTCCGTACTGCAATTGGGTCCCATATTGTCGCTAATGCAGCATTTAATACCTTCCGGCGGATCATCTCTTGCAATATAATAGTTGAATCTCCAGGTACACCACCCCCTGGATTGTCCCAAACATCTGCGATCACAATCGGGCGACCATTCTTTGCTTGAACCTGGTCCAATGCTTCACCTAGTGAAATCATATCTGGTCGTGTCTTACCCCTCATTGAGAATAACTCTAGGCCGAGATTTCTTGCCAGTTCATCACCCTCGTACTTTGCATTATCGGTAATAACAATAATTTTGGTACCAAGGTCTGGAACATCACCCGCCATAAAGCCATGGATGACGGATATAGAAAGGATGTTACGAGTACCTTCAATCTTTTTTATCTTGTCAACAAAGCTACGCATGGGTTCTTGGCTTGTAGGAAATAAATCAATAAACCTACAATCGAATGTCGAGATAACCGGTTTTATTTTTCTGGCCACAGTACGATTAACCAGATTAATCAGATTTTCGGCTGTTTCGACGAAGTCGATATGGGGAAATTCTTTAAATACCGTGATCAAATTTATGTTCTTTATCTGTTTATCTGTTAAATGACTATGTGGATCGAATGTTACCCCGACAATAGCATCCGTGCCAGCAGTCTCACGAACGGCCTCAAGCAATTCCCCTTCACAGTCCAGGCATTCTTGTGATACCATAGCGCCATGAAGTCCAAGCAGGATTATGTCTACCGGCAGAGCAATTTTGAGTTCTTCCAAGAGTTGGTCGCGAAGAAATTCCCAGGTATTTTGGTTGACAATACCACCTGGCTCTGCCCAAGTTGCCGTACCTTCAATCAAAGTCCATTCATGTTCACCAGCCTTCACCCTGGCAGCTGGATATATTGCACTACAGAGTGTAGGTGTAGAAGGATGTTTGCCAGGGGATGCATAAAAGCTATCCTTGAAATCATGCAAACCAGCACGTAACGGCGAAAAGGTATTGGTTTCAGTTGCAATTGACCCTAGGAAAACACGTTTTTGACCCATCAAGTGATCCTAATAATTATTTGAGATTTTGAAGTCATAAACATGTGGATGACCTTTTCCTGTCATTTCATTTAGGTTTGAAGAAATTCCCAGATCCATTATATTCCCTGGAAAATTTATTTATTTCCTGACATCTTTTGGATTGGAGACAAGCAACAAAGTGAACCTCACCCACGGCAACTGTTATATACGACTTGTTTCTGTAACTCATTGTAGCCTCCTATAAAAATTACCCCATTCCTAAAATGTAAGTATATTACAAACATAACAGATTCTCTACATTTTTGTAAGTTTGTTACATTTCGAAGGTTGGTGGATCTTTAGTAAACTTTAAAAGTTTTCCAAATCAGACAATTTAAACCTTTCAGATTCAAGTCTTGTAAATAAGCGTAAACACAAAGTTGATGATTTTGCATTATGTTGACTAGTTCCAGGGAATGTATTACCTTGTGTAAGTAACTTACATTAAAATAGGTAAACACTATCATGAAGAACGGTATTACTCGTTTTGATATGGCTGACGATGCCGCAGGTGGTACACAGCGCCCGTTTGCTAAGGTGGTTCGGGCAGGAGATTTCGTATTTGTTTCTGGTCAGGTTCCTGTGGTGGATGGTGAGATCGTAATTGGCGGAATTGTTGAGCAAACTGAACAAGTCATAAAAAATATTGGTACAGTTCTTGATACTGCTGATTGTGGGTTGGAACATGTCGTTAAAGTAAACGCCTGGCTGGATGATCCACGCGATTTTTCCAGCTTTAATGCCGTGTTTGAACGCCATTTCAGCAAAAATCCGCCCGCACGTTCAACTGTCCAATCCATGCTCATGGTTGATGTAAAAGTTGAAATGGATGTTGTTGCCTATAAACCTGAATAATCGACAAGGGTATACTCCATATCCATGACCAAGATAATCGATATAATTTCCCAGATGCGAAAGTTGGATGGGAAATTCCCCAAGCGGGAACAAAGGGTCGCCAATTTTGTGCTTACGAATCTGGAAAGAGCTGCCCATCTCAAACAGAATGAAATAGCCGAAGAGGCTGATGTTTCGGTGGCTACAGTTAATCGATTTTGTCAGACTGTGGGTTGTGATGGATTCCGAGATTTCAACATTAGGTTGGCCCAGAGTGTAACAATTAGCCTACAATATCTTGGCGGTCCAAGCCGAACGGATTCAGAATCTGAACAAATCGTTATGCAGGTATTTGGTTCACTTGTGGACACGCTTAACCTAGTACGTTCACAACTTGACAGTGATTCCTTACAACAGGCTGTCTTGGTGTTGGCTGATGCACAAAGAATTTCATTCATCGGCGTTGGGGGTGGGTCATCCAATGTTGCCCGGGAAGGTGCAAATCGGTTTTTTCGATTGGGAGTCCCCACAAGTGCGCATTCAGATGGTTATTTCCAACGAATGCTTGCTTCAACAATGTCTGAAGGTGATGTTATAGTTGCCATATCCGCAAGTGGTCAACCAGCCGAACTTATAGATAGCATTACCATTGCTAGACAGTATGGAGCCAAATCTATCAGTCTTACCAAGCCCAATACACCGCTCTCAAATTTAACAGATGTATCAATTGAGATTGATATTCCAGAAGACCAAGATATCTACAAACCATCAGCTTCACGATTAGTCTTTATTGCCATTATTGATGTCCTTGCTGCAGGTACAGCTCGTAAACGTCCGATGGAAGTGAAGGAATACATGCGACGTATTAGGACCTCTTTGGTTGCCCTTTCTGAGGATACAAGACACTATCCGATAGGTGACTGAATAGACATCCACAAAACCGACTTCTCCGTTTTAAGGCATCTCAACCATCTTCCCTTTTCATACAACACTGGACTCCCAATCCATCTTTTTTAACCACCATTGGTAGATTTTTGTCAAGTGTGGGATTGTATGTTAAACTAAAATAATGGATATGTTATCCAATCATTTGATTAAACCTTCAAATTCTGTCCGTTGGCAAAACTATGATTATTAGATGAGCGATGAGCATTAAAGAAACTGAAAATAAGGAAACTAATCCTGTAGATAACGGGAAGAAGGACACTTTTTCCGAACCTGGCTTTAGCGGTGAACTGCAAATGTCGCCTGAAGAAATGCTCAACCTGGCACACCAGACAGCAGAACTCCTAATCAAGAGAATCGAGAAACTGCCTGGAGAAGATGCATGGGATGGAGACTTTCAGCAGGAACTTGAAGGCCGGTTGTTGGAAGAACCACCCGAAACTGGTCAATCTGCAATGGAAGTTATTGAACGGGCATTAAATGATGTACTCCCTTACGCCATGCGTCTTGATCACCCCCGAAATTTTGCTTTTGTGCCCTCCTCACCTACCTGGCCCGGCGTATTAGCTGAATTCATTGTAGCCGCATACAATGCCAATATTGCAACTTGGTTGACGGCAAGTGGTCCGACACAGTTAGAACTTGTGGTTCTTGAATGGTTCAGGAGTTGGCTTGGTTATCCGGAGAGCGCAGGGGGAATATTGTTGAGTGGGGGTTCTGCTGCAGCAGTTAATGCATTTGTTGCAGCAAGAGAATCGGCCGGCAATCCAGAAAAAGCGACGGTATACATGAGCAACCAGAGCCACAGTGCACAGATCCGTGCGGCCAGGATTGTGGGTGTACACCCGGAATGCATACGCAAGATTCCAATTGACAAGAATTTTCGTCTGGATTTGACCTCCTTGGTTCAGTCAGTTTCCGATGATCGTGCCGCAGGCTTCAATCCAATTGCCATTTGTGCCAATGCGGGGGCAACAAGTAATGGTGCGATTGATCCACTTGAAGAGATGGCAGCCTATTGTTCGGTTGAAGGAATCTGGCTTCATGTTGATGCCGCCTATGGCGGTTTCGCAATGCTTACGAGCAGAGGCAAGGAACTCATGCGAGGGATCGAACAAGCAGATTCAATCGGTCTTGATGGTCACAAATGGCTCTTCCAACCCTACGAGGTGGGAGGACTAATGGTGAAAGATATTCGTACGTTGGAGAAAGCCTTTGCTGTTCATCATGATGTTCTCCAAGATACCATTTGGGGTTCTAACCATCCAAACTTCTCAGATCGAAGCCTACAACTCAGCCGCTCATTCAGGGCATTGAAAATATGGATGTCAATTCAGACCTTCGGCATAGCTGCTTTTCGCCAGGCGGTGGAAAACAGTATGGATTTTGCCGACCGAGCAGGTGTGTATGTAACAAAAAGTCCTGTTCTGGAATTATTAACTCCTGTTTCCCTTGGGATCGTTTGCTTTCGGATCAACCCGGAAGTTGGGGATTCAGATGAAGAGAGCCTGGACCAAATCAACCGGACGGTTCTTGCCAGGGTGTTCTGGGAGGACAATGCGGTAATCTCTTCAACGCTTGTCGACAATAAATTCGCCCTCCGTCTATGCATCATCAATCACAATACAACCTGGGACGATGTCCGGAAAACACTTGCGATCATTGCAAAGTTTGGTGAAGAGGAATTGGCCAAGACCTAAAGGGTCAATTACTTATAGCCCCGGATTAAGGGAATTTAACTGTTATCCTTATTTTGCCTTTTTAAAATTTTCAAATACCCTTTCAAATCCTTGGCTGGTGTAATCTGAGCCATAAACTTTTTAAAATATGAGTTTTTGTTAGCAAAAATTTCTTTTATTTTCTGAATCTCTTCCGTTTTGCTCGCGGAGCCAAACTCTTCTACAGAAGCTAAGTCCTCCAGAAAATTAATCGTTCCTGTGCTGATCGCCTTAAAATTGCAATCTGGATTTTCTTGCAAATACACAGCAAATTCCTGCGCGGTTTTTTCAGTATCAAACTTATCCAGCTCAACATAAAAATAAGCTATTCCGGCTTCGACAAATTTCTGATCGTAACCCCATTGGTTTACAAAGTACTCAACAATTTTATCGAATTCCAAACTATTAATCATACCATCCGCCTTGGCTACCTTTAGGGCCAAAGTTGCTAGCAGATCAAAGATTCCTACCGACAGGATATCAAGTGGGGTATTCAAATATTTGGGGATAAATATGATTTTATCCTCACTTAATGATCTCAGATAGCCTCGAAATAGCCTCCACCCCAAGCCTGAAACAACTCCAGCTGCGATAATTACTGTCAATGGCGTAGCTGCGGTCCCTATTCCCAACAAACCGAGAATGCCTGTCGTGCCAAAAAAACCTGTCGCCCCGAGTGTGCTTGCGACTTTTGCTCCGGCCAAACCAACTCCCGCACTATCCCAAACATCTTCTGACAGCGTTTTTAAACGAAGAATGGTAAATGCTTTCTCCCCAATCTCAAGCTTGGCTTTGAATTTCAGTGAATCCTGGAGCGGCGATTCAATATTCAGTTCTGAAAACTTTTGTTGCCATTCCTTCTGATCAAGGGGTTGAAGGAGATCCTTGACCACAATCTGGTTCTCGATATTAGGGTCTTTGGGCCTGGATTTAACCAGGGAATGAATTTTCTTCCTAACAAATTTCTTGAATTTGCCCAGTTTTTTCTTGGGATTAAGGTTAATAGCCACTGGGAAAATCCATAAATCTAGTCTGAAAACTATTCGCTATAAAAAATATAAAGTACCAACTGGTCAAGAATTATTGAATGTTTAACCCTCAATCCTTATATTCGCCAAGCCCGATAAAATTAATTTGTCATTAGATTGGGCGCGTAGCTCAGTGGTAGAGCACTACGTTGACATCGTAGGGGTCACTGGTTCGAACCCAGTCGCGCCCACCAGATGGAACAATTGAAAAGAGAGAGAAAATGAAGGTTAAAAATTCACTCCGCTCCTTGAAAGCCAGGCACCAGCAATGCCGGGTGGTCAGAAGAAAAGGCAGGGTATATGTGATCAATAAACATCAACGCAGATTCAAAGCTCGTCAGGGTTGAAGCTCCCTTTGATTTAACCGAATTCCCTTTGATCATCAATTACTTTTCCATCGTTAGGTAAAGTTCCCTTCCCCATAACTTCAATTTCTACTCGCAAGTTCAGAATTTCTTGGAGGGAGTTCTGAAACTTGTCCAACTGTTTGTGTTCAGTCTCCAATTGAACAAGTAACCTGTCTGTTTCATTTTGCCGGCTTACAATTGCCCGGGATTTGGATACTTCCCTATTTCTTCGAAGAAACTCCTCCATTTGTTCAGGCTTGATAAACATCCCCCGGACTTTGGTTGTTTGATCGGCCCGACCCTTCCAGCCTGAAATCCGCATATTGGTCCTACCACAAGCACTCTGGCCATTCATCAAGGAAGAAAGATCGCCAGTGGCAAAGCGGATCAAGGGAAAATCGGGATTGAAGACGGTAACCAGCACCTCACCAATTTCTCCAACTTTTATTTGGGTACCTGAACCTGGACGTACTATTTCGACCATTACATCTTCATCAATGATCATTCCATCGTCAGGAATTGTTTCATAAGCAATATTTCCAGCTTCGGCCGTTGCATAATTTTGCAGACAGGATATTCCACGATCCTGGTATTCTTTTCTTAAGGATGGGAATAAAGGTCCACCCCCTACCCCGGCCTTGGTCAATTTTGGGAGCTCAATTCCCATATCCTGAGCCTTGTCCAAAATTATTTTCAAATAATCTGGTGTACCTGCATATGAGGTAACTCCAACATTTTTGGCGATCAGAACCTGAAATTCGGTATTGCCTGTTCCGGCAGGTACGATGGTTGCGCCTAAAGCCTTGGCCCCATTTTCAAAGATATGCCCGGCGGGAGTTAAATGATAGGAAAAACAGTTCTGGACAATATCGTTCTTATCCAAACCACAGGCATGGAGAAATCTAGCAATCCTCCACCAATCAGGTTTAACACTTCCTGGTTCATAAATTGGCCCCGGAGATTGAAAGATATAATCCATTTCACCTGGCTCGAGGGTTGTAAAACCTCCGAAGGGAAGATTAGTGCTTTGGTATTGTTGAAGATCGGATTTCCTTAAGACTGGCAACATTGCTAAATCTTCAGTAGATTTGAGTTCCTGCAAGTCTATTTCCTTGTAAAGGTCGGAATACCCCTTTGATTTTGTACAAGCCATCCTAACCAGTTCAGGAAAAGCCTTGTTATAGTCGTTAGCCCTTTCATCTGAAGACCTTGTTTCCTTACGATCGTAGTAATTCAAATCTTATCTCCCAAGACCAATATTTGTTTGCCCTTCTGCGGCAATCTTTTAATTTCTCCCCTGACTTCCAGTTCAAGTTTTACCGACGTAGTATGCCACCCCAATGGACCCATTTCATTTAGTTCACCAGGAGAAAGGCGTTTTCTGACATTTTCTGTCAACTCGGAAAAGGGAATTTGATCTTCGTTCAGACCCGTCAAAATGGCTCTTCTGATACAATCAAATTTCCATTTGGGAATCCTTGTAGTACCGCTTTTACCTGCGGTCGGGGTTCGACAATTTACTCTTTCGATTTTCTTTACCCCAGCCATCTTTTCCTTCTGCGGTAGCTTCTGGTATCCCGGAAGGATTTTCTGCCAGCTTCAGACATTCCCAAATAGAATTCCTTGATATCTGGATTCTCTCTTAAATCCTGGGACGGCCCGTCCATAACGATACGTCCTGATTCCAGGATATAACCATAGTTGGAATACTTTAGGGCCATATTGGTATTTTGCTCGGCCAGGAGAAAACTGACTTTCTCCTTTTCATTCAAATTCTTGACAATTTCAAAAATTTCTTCAACCAGTTGTGGAGCCAGCCCCATGGAAGGCTCATCCAATAGGATCGTTTCCGGTTTTGACATCAGGGCGCGACCGATCGCACACATTTGCTGTTCACCCCCGGAAGTGTATCCGGCTTGGGATTTTCTTCTTTCCTTCAATTTGGGAAAGTACTCAAAGACCTTTTCAAGATCATCCTTGATTTCAGAATTTCCATCATTCCGAGTGAAAGCCCCTGTCAAAAGATTCTCTTCTATGGTCAGGTGCTCGAAACAGTGCCTACCCTCCATCACCTGAATTACTCCGCGTCGAACCAACTCAGAAGGGGTAAGGTCCTGAACAATGTCACCTCGATAGGTTATGCTGCCCTTGGTTACTTCTCCTCTTTCCGAATGCAACAAATTCGAAATTGCCTTGAGGGTCGTTGTTTTACCGGCCCCATTTCCACCTAGTAGCGCTACGATACCTCGTTCCGGAACCGAAAGGCTGACACCCTTCAACACCAAAATAACCCTGTTGTAAATGACCTCTATGTTATTGACAACAAGCAGAGTATCTGGCGAATTTTGTTCTTTGTTCATGTAATTTTATTGTTGGATCGGGGTATTACCTGGGCCTTGTTAGGCCCAGGTATTCAGATTGATTAACACCTTGGGGTGATGTTGTTTTCTTGAGCATACTGTGTAGAATCTTCTATGATCAACTCATTGATCACTTCCTGATCAGAACTGAGCAAATCGGTAATGATATTCCACTCCTGGGCTTCTGCATCCCATTGCTGGACCATAGCCAATCCTTCGCCACCATGGTTTTCACATGTAACTTCGAAAGGCGGAGCAAAACCCGGTAATCCCAAACCTGCCAACACTTCTTCCGTAACTACAAGGTTTTCCAGACCATCTCGCATCATGACCGGAGTAATATCACCAACGCCGTGCATTGCCTGAGCAGTTTTAATTGCTTCCGCAATTAGAGCTGCACCATAGGCTCCCCGATTGTAGAGGACATGACCAGCACTGGTACCGTCGCCCGCGGCAAGACCCGCATCAAAGACGTATTGTTGAAGGTCACCATATAGAGGGAAACCAGTTCCCACACCATGCAAGGCCAATGCCTTGTAATTATGGGCTCTTTCTCCGGCAGGCAAAACATCATTTTCTGAACCTGACCACCAAACTCCAATAAAGTTCTCCATGGGGAAACGTATATTGGCAGCCTCCTGAATGGCGACGGAATTCATGACCCCCCAACCCCACATCAGGATATAATCCATTTGAGCCCTTCTGATTTCCAGCCATTGGGATTTTTGTTCCAACCCGGGATGATCAACTGGAATAGTGGAAAGTTCATAGCCATGTTTCTCAGACAGTTTTTCCAAAGTCTTGATCGGTTCCTTACCATAGGCTGAATTATGGTAGACAAGAGCAATTTTCTTACCCGCAATATCACCACCATTCAAATCAAGAATATGATTTATCGCAATGGAGGCTCCATCCCAGTAATTGGCTGGGAAATTGAAGACCCATTCAAAAACACTGCCATTCTTGGCAGAGGTTCGTCCATATCCCATTGAATGAATTGGAATTTGATCAACCGAAGCTTTCGGAATAAGTTGATAAGTAATACCAGTTGAAAGAGGTGCGTATACCAAAGCTCCCTCGCCCTTTGTGGACTCATAGCACTCAACACCTTTTTGAGTGTTATAACCTGTCTCACACTCAAGAATTCTAACTTTAACGCCGCCGATACCCCCGTCTCGTTCATTCAAGAGGGTAAAGTAGTCAGCAAAGCCATCAGCAGTAGGAATCCCACTGGCAGAGTAAGGTCCTGTCCTATAACTGAGCCATGGTACCACCAATTCTGCCAAGGCAGGTGGAGCTGCCAGGGAAATAATGGTTGCTAAACCAATAACAATATTTTTTACCTTCATTTTTTCCTCCAAATTTAGGTAGTTGCTAACAAAATCTTCTCACCTCAGTGCGGATAAGGCCAAAGTCTGAGTTTCTGTTTCATAAGACGCCATAATTGTGCCAATCCGTGAGGTTCAAAAATTAAGAATACTATAATTAGGAACCCAACTGAAATAAATTCTAAATGAGTTGCCAGGGCTGCATCCCATTCCCACCAACCAACCAGGACATTTTTTAGCAAAACTGGGAACAAGACCATAAAGGCTGCCCCTATAAATGAGCCAAGGATTGAACCAAGCCCCCCGATAATTATCATGAATAAAACCAAAAAGGACTGATTTATTCCAAATGCCTCAGTGGCTTCAACCGCACCTAAATACACAGAAAAGAACAAAGCCCCGGCTATACCGATATAGAACGAAGAAATGGCAAAAGCCGAGAGTTTTGCTTTCAATAAATTAACCCCGATAATTTCAGCTGCAATATCCATATCTCTAGTGGCCATCCAACTTCTGCCCAGGCTACCTCTCGTTAGATTCCTGGCTCCCCAGGCTAATCCAAAGGCAAAAACCAGGCATATCATATATTGGGCCCATGGTTGAACATTTGGACCTGTAACCAGGATACCGAAGACAGATCTTTCAGGGGTCGAGATTTGACCCGAGGCCGAATAATTATAAAACCAGGGAACCCTGTTGAACAACCATACCAGGAAAAACTGCGATGCCAGGGTCGCTACAGCAAGGTAAAATCCCTTTATCCGCAAAGATGGGATACCAAATAAGATCCCTACTCCTGCAGTAATCACACCGGAAAGCAGGATGCAGAAAATAATGTTAAGGTCTGGAAAACTGGTCATCAATTTGTAGCAGGAATAGGCCCCAACAGCCATGAACCCACCTGTTCCGAGAGAAATCTGCCCACAATTCCCGGTCAATATATTCAGACCAATGGCGGCAATGGCCCACACCAGGAATGGTACAAATACAGCACTGGCCCAGTAATCATTTATCAGGAGGGGGATCAGGAGAAAAGCTATTACAATAATAAGGTAATAACCATACCTGTCCAATCCTATCCCGAAGGTCTGGCTATCCTGAGGATAGGATGTATTAAATTCGCCTACTTCACGATAAAACACAACTAAACCCTCTCAATGATCTTTTCACCGAACAAACCCTGCGGTCTGAAAAGGAGAAACACCAGTGCAACAACATAAGCAAACCAGTTTTCGGTGGCCCCACCAATCATGGGACCCACCATGAATTCAAAAAGCTTTTCCCCGACCCCAATCAATAACCCGCCTACAATTGCACCAGGAATTGAAGTCAATCCGCCCAG
Source organism: Paracoccaceae bacterium (assembly GCA_963668325.1). Classification (GTDB taxonomy): domain Bacteria; phylum Pseudomonadota; class Alphaproteobacteria; order Rhodobacterales; family Rhodobacteraceae; genus MPNP01. The sequence goes on along the minus strand of OY764222.1, from coordinate 2,062,931 downwards.
CATAAGAACCGGTAAAGCCTTCAAGGCCACCAGGGAAAGCGAAAACTGCACCCCTGACTTTGAACCCCAGAAAATACCTGCGATGAGAGCAACCAGACCTGCAATGCTCCAGACGATGACCCAAATCCTCCGCAGGGAAATACCGACAGAAAGAGCCGCCTGGTGGTCATCTGCAACTGCTCGCAAGGCTCTGCCCGTTTTTGAATATTGCGAAAATATGGTAAGTCCAATTACCAACAATGTTGCTACAATAGCCGCCGTAATGTCCAATCGGTCAATGAAAAAACCATAACCGAACCACTCATAGGTGGTGTTTTCAACAGTTTCTGAAATTCCCAAGGGAATGCCAATATCCAGCTTCTTTACATCGGCGCCCCACATGAGGTCACCAAATCCTTCCAGAAAATAGGCCAAACCTATGGTGGCCATAAATAGAATGACTGGATTTTGATTTACCAGATGTTTAAGAATTAATCTTTCCACCAACCAGGCAAGTAAAAGCATTGATATCAAGGTCAGGATAATGGCCAGGAATGTCGGCAAGTTCCAACCAAAACCATGAATATTCGTCCCTAGAAGGTTATTGATCAGATGTTCAAATGGCACAATTCCCTGTTGCAGTCCTACCAGTGTGAGGGCAGCAAACAAGACCATAACCCCCTGGGCATAGTTAAAAACACCCGAGGCCTTGAATATCAGAACAAATCCCAAGGCAACCAAGGCATATAGTATACCGGTCATAAATCCATTCAGGGAAACTTCAAGAGCGTAAAGCAGGGTCTGCATAATAAAACCTAAATCTAATGGGATACACCCAAATAAGCATCAATAACATTTTTATCATTGCGAACTTCACCTGGTAATCCATCCGCTATTTTTTCACCATGATCAATAACGACTACACGGTCAGCCAAATCCATGACGACTCCCATATCATGCTCAATCAAAGCGATAGTCGTTCCCAATTCCTCATTAACATCAATGATAAACCGGCACATATCTTCTTTTTCCTCGTTATTCATGCCGGCCATTGGTTCGTCAAGTAAAAGGAGTTGCGGGTCGGCGGCCAGAGCTCTGCCCAACTCGACTCTTTTTTGCAAGCCATAAGGGAGCATACCAACCGGGGTTTTCCTGATTGCCTGAATTTCAAGAAAATCAATGATTTCTTCAACAATCTTGCGATTTTCGGTTTCTTCGCGTTCAGCCCTACCCCACCAAACCAACTGGGGTATTAACCCGGCTTTCATGTAAATCATCCGTCCAGTCATAATGTTGTCCAGGACAGACATACCTTCAAATAAGGCAATGTTCTGGAAAGTCCTTGCAATTCTTTGATAAGCAATCTGATGGGGTTTCAAATGCGGCCTTAGTTTGCCCTGAAACCAGATTTCGCCCTCCTGAGGGGTATAAAACCCGTTAATAACATTCAGCATTGAGGATTTACCAGCACCATTGGGGCCGATAATTGCCCTGATTTCGCCCTGTCTGATATTGAACGACACATTGGCCAATGCCTGCACGCCCCCAAAACGGAGGGTAATGTTGACAATATCCATCAAGGTGTCACCTTTATTGACCACTTCTGCCATACCCATTGGTAATATCAGTCCTTAAACATCACGTATTTTGAGGGTAGCGGATATTGACCCTTTTCGTCCATCCTCATAAGTGACCTCCGAGGTAGTGGGAATTTCCTCAGAACCGCTGTATAAAGCCGAAACCAGGTCGCTGTATTTATCCTCGATAACCCTTCTCCTGACTTTGCGAGTTCTTGTTAATTCACCATCATCTGCATCCAGTTCCTTGTGTAATATAAGAAATCTCTTTATCTTGCACCCGGAAAGATTTTTATCCTGGGACAGATCCTCGTTGACCTGTAAAATATAGTCATGAATCATCTGATAAATTTTGGCGTGTCCCGCTAATTCCTGATAAGAACTGTAGACAACATTATTCCTTTCAGCCCAGTTGCCGACGGAAACGAGGTCAATGTTAACAAGCGCTGTACAATAGTCCCTGTTGTTGCCAAAAACGACTGTTTCCAGAATTTCAGGGAAGAACTTGAGTTTATTCTCAACATATTTTGGGGCAAAAAGTTGGCCATTGGCCATTTTGCCAACATCTTTAGCGCGATCAATAATCTTGAGATGGCCATTATTGTCATCAAAAAATCCTGCATCACCAGTAGCAACCCATCCATCCGCATCCTTTGTTGATCTGGTCGCCTCAGGATTCTTGTAATATTCGATGAAGGTACCTGGGGAGCGGTAATAAATTTCCCCGGTGTCATCAATCTTTACCTCTACCCCAGGACTTGGTACACCTACAGTATCAGCTTCAACCTGACCATCTGGCTGTTGCGTAATAAAGACCGAGGCTTCTGTTTGGCCGTAAAGTTGTTTCAGATTGATTCCTATTGACCGATAGAAGTCAAAAATCTCCGGACCGATTGCTTCACCGGCGGTATAACCTACTTTTACCCTGGACAAGCCCAGAACATTCCGAAGTGGACCATAAACGAAAAACTCACCGAGCCAAAAAAGGAGGGAGTTAGGAAAAGAAACTTTTTCACCCGTCATAATTGGAACACCGACCTTACGGGCATGTTTCATGAAATAATGGAACATGTTTCTTTTTATTCGCCCAGCATCCTCAATACGGATCATGCAGGTTGTGAGTAATGATTCAAAAACCCGTGGAGGGGCAAAAAAATAGCTTGGACCAATTTCCCGCAGGTCATGCATCATGGTTTGGGAGGATTCAGGACAACTCACACAGAAACCCGCCCAATAGGCTTGGCCTATCGAAAAGATGAAATCGCCGACCCACGCCATGGGAAGATAGGCTAAAGCGGTTTCGTTCTGTGAAAGGGAATCAAACTCTGAAGAAGACCGTGCAGCAGATATTATATTCTCATGGCTCAGAACAACTCCCTTCGGATTACCGGTTGTGCCCGAGGTGTAAAGCATGACACAAATATCTTGCGGCTGCAGGCTCTTTCGTCTTTCTTCCAGTTCCTTGCCATATTTGGTTCTGTTAGCTTCCAGGTTTTCGTGGACCGAGGCAAAGGAATGCAATTTCGAGTGATCATATTTCCTTAACCCTTTCGGATCCAGGTAAATAATCTGCTGCAGTGATTTGCACTTATCCTGTTGTTCAATGATTTTATCGACCTGCTCCTGATCGCCAGCAACCGCAATGACCGCTTCGCAATGTCCCAATACATAACCTATCTCATCGCCGACGGCATCCTGATAAATAGGCACAGGTACTGCACCCACCATTTGGGCTGCCACCATTGACCAGTATAATTTTGGCCGATTGCGACCCAAGACTGCAAGATGATCTCCTTCCTTGATACCAAGCGAAAGATAGCCCAGGGCGATTTCCTCAACTTCTTCGGCGACTTCTGCCCAGGTCCAGCTTTGCCAAATACCAAATTCTTTTTCCCTGTTGGCGATTTTATCGCCATACTTCAGGACATTTCTATCAAGTAGATCAGGGATGGTAAGGAGTTCGTTCTCGGTCATTTTAGTTTTATCTTAGTAAAAATTACCGGTGAATATTAGTCGGCATTTTTTCTAAACCTCCATTCCTTCGGGAACTTCTATTTTCGCTGCCGAGAATTTGAACTCAGGTATTTTCCCATAAGGATCAACTGCTGAATTTGTCAGGATATTGCCAGCAGCTTCAACAAAAGCAAAGGGTACAAATACCGAGTTAACGGGAATGTTTCGATCTTCCCGCGCCATAATATCAATATGTCCCCTTCTGGTTGTAAGTCTTAAGCGTTCACCAGCTCTAGCACCAATCTTTCTGAGAGTTTTTGGATGGATCGAACAAACTGCCTCGGGTTCCATCGCATCCAATACTCTTGATCGTCTGGTCATGGACCCTGTATGCCAATGCTCCAATTGTCGTCCAGTTATTAGAATCATTGGATAATCATGGTCGGGGATCTCATCGGGTGGAATAATGCGTGCTGGGGCAAAACTAGCCAAACCGTCCCTGGTTGGAAAACCATCCCCGAAGACGATGGATTGTCCAGGATCCTCGGGGCTTAAACACGGGTAAGTTACGGAATTCTGTTCCTCCAGTCGTGGCCACGAAATATTGTTCAATGATTGCATGGTTAGTTTCATTTCGGCAAAAATTTCCGATGGGTGGGTATAGGTCCAGTTCAAACCCATTTTTTTACCGATTTCGTTGGTTATCCACCAATCCTCCTGGGCATCACCAGGTGATTCTACTGCCTTCCTGCCCATCTGAACCTGTCGGTTGGTATTGGTTACAGTACCATTTTTCTCGGCAAAAGCTGCTGCTGGTAATATGACATCGGCATAATTCGCCGTTTCAGTGAGAAAGATATCCTGCACAACCAGAAAATCCAATTTTTCAAGCGCATGACGGGCGTGAATAACATCTGGGTCTGACATTGCAGGATTCTCTCCAAGAATGTACATCCCTTTTATTTCCCCTTGGTGGATTGCTTCAATTATCTCAGTGACAGTTAATCCTGGTTTGGCAGAGAAATCATCTGAAGCCCAAACTTCCCGAAATTTGGATCTTACCAAATCATTCTCGACTCCCTGATAATCCGGAAGGAACATAGGAATTAAACCGGCGTCAGATGCACCTTGGACATTGTTCTGCCCTCGTAGGGGATGTAATCCGGTACCTGGTTTTCCGACATGGCCGCACATTAAGGCAAGGGAGATCAAGCATCTGGAATTGTCTGTGCCGTGAATATGTTGTGAAATACCCATTCCCCAAAAAATCATACCTGCCCTACCCTTGGCAAAAACCCGGGCTACCTCTCGCAGGGTCGCTGCATCAATCTTACAGATATCTTCCATTTTCTCAGGTGAAAAGTCCGACAGATGATCTTTCAGGGCATTCCAATTCTTGGTGAATTTGCCAATGTAATCCTGGTCATACAAATCCTCTTCCAAAATAGTATGCATGATCGCATTCAGCATGGCAACATCAGTACCGGGTTGGAAATTTAGGTTGTATTCTGCATAACGCTTCAACTCACTTCCTCGGGGGTCCATGAGAATGAGCGTTCCCCCTCGCTTGGCAAACTGCTTAAAGTAAGTGGCGGCAACCGGATGGTTTTCGATCGGGTTCGCACCGATTATTATCGCAACATCAGCATTTTCAATCTCATTAAAGGTTGCTGTAACTGCACCTGACCCAATATTTTCCATCAAAGCAGAAACAGACGATGCATGGCAGAGTCTGGTACAATGGTCAACATTGTTATGGCCCAAGCCCTGTCGGATGAGTTTTTGAAACAGGTACGCTTCTTCATTTGTACATTTTGCTGAGCCAAACCCAGCAATGGCCTGGCCACCAAATTCACCCTTCATGTTAATGAAATTGTTGGCGGTTAGGTCCAAGGCTTCCTCCCAGGAAGCCTCCCTGAAAAAATCAGCAAAATTTCCCGGATCAACATTCAGCCCCTTGGCGGGAGCATCATCCCTTCTGATCAATGGCCTTGTCAACCGATGGGGATGGGAAATGTAATCATAACCAAACCTTCCCTTGATACACAACCTTTGTTCATTGGCTGGACCCATGTGGCCATCAACATATTTGATTTGATTATTGTCAACCTTAAGAGATACCTGACACCCCACTCCACAAAATGGGCATACGCTGGTTACCTCTTTTTGATACCCTCTACTGTCGCCAATTTCGTTTTCATCCAGGACCGTGGCTGGCATTAATGCTCCCGTGGGACAAGCCTGTACGCATTCACCGCAAGCCACACAAGTTGAATTCCCCATGGGATCTGCAAAATCAAATACGATCTGGGATGTGCGACCTCGTCCGGCCATCCCAATAACATCATTTACTTGAACTTCCCTACAAGCTCTTGCACAAAGGCTACAATGAATGCAGGCATCCAAATTCACCCGCATGGCAGAATGCGACCCATCGGTTGCAACGACCAGTTCTGATTCAATTCGAGGAAACCTGGAGACAGTGATGTCCTGATATTCGGCTGTTTTGTACAAGTGGGAAGACTTGTCGTGCGCTGCTTCAATGTCAGGTTGATCGGCCAAAAGAAGCTCCATAACCATTTTACGGGCCCTGACTGATCTGGGGTTCGTTGATTTAACCACCATGTTTGCAGTGGGTTTTCGAACACAGGAGGCAGCCAGAGTTCTTTCCCCCTCGATTTCCACCATGCAAGCCCGACAATTGCCATCGGGTCGGTAGCCAATTTCACCTGAATGACATAGGTGAGGGATTTCATGACCATTGTGGAAAGCAACATCCCAAATGGTTTCACCTGCCTTTGCTTCAACCTCCTTACCATCCAGGTTGAATTTTACTGTTTCTCCCATTCATTCTCCCACAAAAAGGTGATACAAAATTGCTTAACCAGCAAGCCTATTAACTATCTAATATAAATTTAACAAATTTTTTAGGACACTAATTCCCCTTGGAGGGAATTGATATTAGCATCAATAATATTCATGGTACCAACCCTCCCTATCCACTCCTGTGGAACTTGGCCATAAACAACTTGAAAATGCTCACTCTTGCCAACCAACTGACCTGTAAATCTTCCTTCCTTTTCAAAAAGGACCTGACAATTTTGGCCCAAATATTTTTTTTGTTCCTTTAATTGGTTTTCCGACAACAATGCCTGCAGTCGATTTAACCTTTCCATTTGAGTACCTGGATCGACCTGTACTCGCTCAGCTGCGGGTGTTCCTGGTCGGGGTGAATATTTAAAGGAAAATGATTTGATAAATCCTATTTGCTCGACAATGTTCAGGGTTTGCTGAAAATCTTCTTCCGTTTCACCGGGGAACCCAACAATAAAATCACCTGAAATAGCAATATCGGGTCGATATTCCCTGAGTTGCGAAATAATTTCCACATACTCTGCCTGCGTATGTTTTCTGTTCATTAGTTTTAAAATCTTATCCGAGCCGGATTGTATCGGCAAATGAAGGTATGGCATCAATTTTGGACAATCCCGAAAGGCAGTGATCAAATCCAATGTCATCTCATTGGGATGAGAGGTAACAAATCTAATCCGTTCCAATCCAGGCAATTCGCCCAACTTCCAAATCAGGTCGGCCAAACTCCAACTTCGATTGTCCTTGTCCAATCCGTGATAGGCGTTTACATTCTGACCAAGTAAAACAAATTCTTTAGCTCCACCCTTGATCAACGCTTTTGCTTCAGTGACGATATCCGAAACCGGTCGACTATATTCCTGCCCTCTAGTATAGGGTACGACACAAAAGGTACAAAATTTGTCACACCCCTCCTGTACGGTTAGGAATGAGGATACTTTCTGAGTACTTGCATGACCCCGGTGTGACTGATCAAATTTACCACTCTGATCAAGATCAAGCGCAACTGGTTTTTTCGCTGAATTATTGATTAAATCAGGTAACTGATGGTAGGATTGGGGTCCCACCAAAATATCAACCATCGGTTGTCGCCTGATAATCTCCTCACCCTCGGCTTGGGCAACACAACCCGCAACGGTTATCTTCAGATCAGGATTTTTTTGTTTGATTGGCTTTAGTCGGCCGATCTCGGAATAAATCTTTTCCGTCGCCTTTTCCCTGATATGACAGGTATTGAGAATGATTAGGTCGGCATCATCCTCCCGTTCGGTAGTTTTGTATCCCATGGGGACAAGAGCTTCAGCCATACGTTCACTGTCATAGACATTCATCTGACAGCCATAGCTTTTGATATGTACCCGTTTTTCCATTTTTGGATTATTCAACATCGGACTGATTGATATTTTCCTGAGCAGTACAAATAAACTGTTGGTCTGATTCTATACAACACTACTTTGTTCCTTCAGGAATTAATCCTTTGGGGAAATACTTCAACACAATGAGCAAAATTATCCCCATGGTTAATAGCCTCATATGGGCTGCATTTCTAACCAGATGTTGTTTGAGTGAACTTTGTTCCTCCATGCCAGAAGTAATCAGTTCCATTAACCACAACCCTACCGGTTCAGCCTCAATCCAGACAAACCAAATTAAAAAACCACCAAGTATTGAACCCCAATTATTGCCTGACCCCCCGACAATCACCATGACCCAGATCAAAAATGTGAACCTTAGGGGGTGATAACTTGTCGGGGTAAATTGTCCATCCAGGGTTGTGAGCATTGCCCCGCCTATACCCACTACCATTGACCCAAGTACAAAGACCTGTAGCTTTCTGGAAACGATATCCTTACCCATCGCATGGGCTGAAGTTTCATTATCACGGATTGCTCTCATCATCCTTCCCCAGGGGGATTTCAAGGCAAGTTCAAACAGGATTAGGAGAACGACCAAACTCCCCAGAAATAAAAGTGAGTAACTGATTTTAACCCACAGACTTGATAGCGTAATCAAATTTGCACCCAGGCTCTCGGCCAGATTCATGAACCACCCGGATGCCTGCAGGTCCCTTTCGTAGGCAACCGGTCTGGGAAGGCCAATTACGTTCTTTACCCCTCGGGCAAGCCAATCCTCATTCTTGATAATAAGGATCAGAATTTCTGAAATCCCCAGTGTGGCAATGGCCAGATAATCTGAACGTAGCCCCAGGGTTATCTTGCCGATAAACCATGCCGCACAACCGGCCACGACTCCCCCAACCAACCAGGAGAAAAGAATGGGAAGGCCCAGCCCTCCTAGAAAACCAGTCAAAGCAGGGTCAACAGCTTCGACTGCACTGGAACCTGGGATATAAAAATGCCTTGCCGCAAAATAGGTGAGAACTACCAACAAAATGGTGAGAATATTCGCCATCTTGCGGGAAAGTCTAAGGCGGGCCAGAAAAATAAGCCCGGCTCCCACAAGGGTAATCATTCCCGCCAGCAGAATATTGGTCCCACCAGCTTGCCAGGCTTCCTGGACTGGTGAAACAGAAACTAATACCGCTGAGAGACCGCCCAGGGCAGCAAATCCCATAACCCCGACATTAAATAGCCCTACATATCCCCATTGGATATTTATTCCCAAAGCCATAACCGCTGAAATCAGACACAAATTAAAGATTTGGAACATCAGATTCCAACTCTGGGAAAAACCGACGATCAATAACAATAGTGCCATGACCCCAAAGCAAAATGCCCGCCTGTTGTTATAAAAAATATTCATGCAGACTTTCCAGCAAATATTCCCGAGGGTCTTATCAATAGAACGATGACCAGGATTAGAAAACTAACCGCAAACTTGTACTCGGTCCCCAGGAGTTGCAGCAGTGTCGTAGGTTCCAACTCTTCGGGAAGCAGGTAATAGAAGAACCTTTTATAGGCATAGGTTATGGCAATTTCTGAAAAGGCCACGACAAATCCCCCGACGAATGCACCGAAGGGGTTCCCAAGACCACCCACTATTGCCGCGGCAAAAATCGGTAATAGAAGTTGAAAATAAACCGATGGCTTGAAACTTTTGTCAAGCCCATACAGGACCCCAGCTATTGTTGCCAACGCCGTTGCCAGAACCCAGGTGTAAACCACAACCTTGTCAGGACTGATGCCAGACAACTGGGCCAAGTCCCGATTATCAGAATAAGCCCGCAAGGATTTGCCAGTTCTTGTCCGGTGAAGAAACCAAAATAGGCTAATGACAAGAATGGCTGTGACACCTATGCTCATGAGTTGGCTTACCTTTATCGACAATCCTTCCGATAAACCAAAATATTCCTTGAATTCCCTGGCCTTGAGGATGAACCTTGCTCCATCTGCAAACGACTGGTCCTCCGGCCCGATGATCAACCTGATTGATCCCTGCAAGACAAACATCACACCAACCGATGCAATCACCAGCATGACGGGTGGTGCCCTTACTTGTCTGAAATGGGAATATACTGCTCTGTCTACTCCAAGAATCAGGATAGCAGTGATAACCACCCCTACGGGTAATACTAATAATGCCGTTGGAATGGGATAAATTGAGACACCAAGTGATTGAACCCACCAAGTCAGAAGGATGGTAACCATTGTTCCGAATGCCATGGTATCCCCATGGGCAAAATTGGAAAATCTTAAAATCCCATAAACAAGGGTTACCCCCAAAGCTCCTAGCCCCAACTGACTACCGTAAGTAATACCTGGAACCAGGACATAGTTTGCCAGTAAGGTCAAAGCATTAACAAGTTCAATCAATTGCTTTATCCACCCAAAAATGATCTACGAACCTGGTCATTGGCCAGAAGATTATCACCTGAATCCGTAAACCTGTTCTTCCCTTGAACCAAGACAAAGCCAACATCAGCTATTTCCAATGCCTGCTTGGCATTCTGCTCGCAAATCATTACCGCAATTCCAGAGTCGGCTACCTTGACAATCATGTCAAACAGATTATCCATAACAATCGGTGATACCCCGGCTGATGGTTCATCCAGCATTAACATTTTGGGTTTGGTCATCAGAGCTCTGCCTACTGCAACCTGTTGGCGTTGCCCACCTGAAAGATCCCCTGCCTTTTTTCGGCGAAATTCACCCAGCACGGGAAAGAGGTCAAAAACCTCCTGCATGGATTGAGCAATGCCATCTTTTCGCAGAAAGGCCCCCATTTCGAGATTTTCTTCCACGGTTAAACTGGCAAAGACATTTTCAACCTGTGGGACAAAAGCCATCCCTTCAGCGACCTTGTCCTGGGGTGTCAGTTGAGAAATTTCCCTGCCCTCCAGGACAACGCTTCCACGTGATAAATCGACCAGGCCCAAAATGGCTTTCATTGCTGTGGATTTGCCGGCCCCATTTGGTCCTACAATAGCCGAAACCTTGCCAAGGTCAGCATATAAATTGCAATCCGTGACAATATCTCCACCACCGTATCCCGCGGTCAGGCCTGTACATTCAAGATAGGCCATTACAAAATCGTCTTTTCTTTAGACCTTGCCCCAAGGTAGGCATGAATTACATCTTCATTATTGGTAACTTCGGCCATTGATCCCTGGGTCAATATTCTTCCCTCGGCCATACAAATTACCCGTTCGCACAATGACCCAATGAAGTCCATATCATGTTCAATCAGGCAGAAGGTATAATTGAGCTCCTGATTCAAACTTAAAATGGCTTTGGCAATTTTTTTCAAGAGAGTCTTGTTGACACCTGCACCGACCTCATCCAGAAAGACAATTCTGGCATCCACCATCATGGTTCGACCTAATTCCAGTAGTTTTTTCTGCCCACCCGAAAGTTTGCCGGCAGGCAGATCGGCAATTTCTTCCAATTCGAGAAACTCCAGTACCCTTTGGGCCCGGGACCTTATTTTCTTTTCTTGTTTGAAAATGCTTTTTCTGGCTATCCAGGTTTGGGTAAATTTTTCACCCAGTTGGTTGCCAGGAACAACCATCAGGTTTTCCCATACAGTAAGAGACGAAAATTCATGTGCTTTCTGAAAGGTTCTCAAAACCCCTTCAGTAAATAATTTGTGGGGCGGCAGGCCAGTTATATCTTTCTTGTCTAATTGTACTTGCCCAGCCGTGGGTGGATAGAACCCGTTGATGGTATTGAACAGGGTAGTCTTGCCAGCTCCATTTGGACCGATCAGTCCTGTTATGGATCCCAATTCAATATCAAAAGATACATTATCTACCGCAGTAAATTCACCGAATTTCTTACTTAGATTTCGGACAGATAAAACCAAGGTAAATACCTGTATGAAGAGGCAGGTACAAAAACTGCCTCTTCAAATATCTTGTTGCAAATTATCTGAATGAGACCGTTACCCAGGCTCCGTTCCTGACTTCGAATTCCCGGTAATTACCTGCCGATTCGCCCGGTTCAATAAGTTCCACTGCGCTGGCACCGACATAATCTATTTCGCCACCATTAGCCAGTATTTCCAAAGCCTTGGCCAATTCACCAGGGTAAATCTCCTCACCGGGAGCATTGGCAACATCCATGACCTTGTCCTTCAACTTGCTGCTTTCCGAGGAACCGGCTGCTTGCATTGCCAAAAGGATCAAGGCGGCGGCATCATATGATTCACCAATAAATGGACCTTCGCCATTCAAGCCCGAAGAGGCCACCAATTCAGCAAAGGTAGCCAGTCCTTGACTATCTGTACCTGGGGCCTGACCAAAGGAACCATCCAACTCGTTGCCAAAATCTTCAAGTAGAGCATCACCATACATGCCATCCGGGAAGACAAAGGTATCGAATGAACCGGCATCTATGGAATCTCGAACGATGGATTTGCCACCTTCACCAATGTAGCCAGCCACAACCATTACCTCGCCACCGGCGGCAGCGAGGGCTGCTACTTCGGCACTGTAATCGGCTTTCCCAACTTCGTGCGGAGCATTAATGGTAATTTCGCCACCCATGGCTTCAAAATTACTGGCAAAGCTATCAGATAAACCCTTACCATAATCGTTATTGATAAATGTAACGGCTACTGAATTATATCCCCTCTCCTTAATAATTTCGGCCATTAACTGACCTTGTCTGGCATCAGAGGGGGCAGTACGGAAAAACAGGCCATCATCTTCGAGTGTCGTAAATCCTGGTGAGGTGGAGGCCGGTGAAATCATGACGATTCCATTTGGCAAAGCAACATTTTGTAGAACTGCTCCGGTTGTTCCCGAACAGTCAGAACCCATAATCGCACTAACCTTGTCGACAGTAACGAGTCTCTCCGCTGCTGCTGTTGCTGCCCCAGCATCAACACAAGTTGCATCACCTCTTACAGGTGTGACGGTTTTACCACCTAAAAATATACCAGAATCACTCACTTCGGATACAGCAAATTCAGCGCCGTCAGCCATTGGTGCAACGAGCTCTTCAATCGGTCCAGTGAAGGACAGAAGGATGCCAAGTTTTACATCCTCCGCCTTGGCCTGAACACTCATTGATAGTATCGCAGCCAGGGCTATAAAAATAATTTTTTTCATAATAAAATCCTCAATTGTTAAAGATCAATCAATCTTTTCGGTTGCCATAAAATATAGTAATTCAAGGGTTTTATCAAAACAAAACAACCCTAAAAAACATGATAAAAAATTTTGTTGTGGACAACTTGGAAGTACTCCTTTTCTGCCACATTCATAGGTGCCGGCAAATCAAAAATAGGGCTCAAACTGTTTACAAACCATTTCCAGATAACAGTTATCGAATCCCAGCTCAAACCCCCTTTCCCTCTTTATGAATAAGGTTTTTACACCCAAGGCATGAGAAAAACAGGAGCTGGAATTAGCCAGGTTAGCCAAATCCAGGGAGGTGATTGAAGCAAGATACTCAATTACATCATTACCTGTAATTTCAAAAAAATTGTAGATATCAGATACCAGGGATTGGGAGATGAATCCGCTCTGTTCAATTTCTTTTAGGGAGTTTTGCCACAATTTCTCATCCGAAAATTTCGGACGAAAGAGAAAATGTTGGTATCCAACCCAATAAATTTCATGGCCATTGAGTTCCGTACGGGTATTTGGGGTATCAGGAAGCGGTGGAAAACCAGGTATTGCCAAATTCGACAATACATCCCTGCTGCATTTGAGGTCAAATAAGGCAGTTTGGTCCAACAGTTGCAATTTCATGGCAAATATATCCTTCAGCTTCGCAATCTATTGCCTTTGGGGTCATAAAAGCAAGGTTCGGTTACTTGACCCAATTCCATACCATTCAAGTTTCTAACCTGGACACTTTCGGCTATTCGTTTCCTACCATTGTTCAACAGAGCCAAGGCAACGTATCTATTATTAGCGACACTCCAAACGGAAGCTGTTATATGACCCTCAACAAATTTATCGTCTTCGGATGTAACCAGTGGGGCCCCTTCGGCAAATTGGGTTGTATGATTGCTCGCAATCAAACCAACCAGTTCTTTTCTGGGCAAGGTGGAGGATCTGTTTATCGCAACCGCTTTTTTGCCTATAAAGTCCTTTTTTTGTGAACCCATCACCCAGCCAAGGCCCAAGTCAATGGGGTCTATTTTTCCATCAACTTCATGCCCAAGTGAAACAAAACCCTTTTCAACCCTTAGAACATGATTGGTTTCTGACCCAATCGGTGTAATCCCATAGTGGTCTCCCTGAAGGATTAAAGTTTCCCATAATTTCCTGAGATCACGGGGTCGAACATTGATTTCAAAGGATAATTCTCCCGTAAAACTAACCCGGGCGATCCGAGCCGGAATATCGTTAAACGTACCATCTCTAATACCCATGAATGGAAACGCATTTGGAGCAAGATCAATATCAGAGGTAAAATCCTGCAAAAACCTTCTGGCTTTTGGGCCACAAACTGTAGCATTCATCCACTGCAGGGTTAAATTGGTAATGGTTACATCCAGGTGAGGGAAATCATATCGAAGATGCTTCTCCAGATGCTGATGGACTAGGTCGGCATTGCCGGTTGATACAGAAACCTGATACCAATTCTTCTCTAAACAAAAACAGACCCCATCGTCCAGGATAAATCCCTCTTCCGTTAGCATCATCCCATATCTGCCCATTCCTTGAGGTATGCTATGGATCGGGATTGTATAAATCAGGTCCAGAAAGCTGGCCGCATCTTTACCCTTGATTTCAAAAGTACCTAACGGTGAACCATCATAAATTGCCAAGCCATTTCTCGTGGCCAGAACTTCCCGATTGATGGCTTCCTGCATGGATTCACCCGGCAACAGATAATAGCCAGGCCGTTGCCAATTTGCCCCAGCTTCATACAGAACAGCACCATTTTTCCGGTTCCATACGGTTATCGGGGTTGTTCTAAAGGGTTTGACGAATTTGCCTTCAGGCTGCCCAAGAGTTCCAAATGGTACTGGTGCAAAAGGAGCCCGGTACTTGATTAAGCCAACCTCATCCATGGGTTGGCCAGTTACCTTGGAAATAATTCCCGTGGCATTGACGTTCCCGGTCTTTCCTTGATCCAATCCCATGCCAAGGGTTGTATACCGTTTCACCAGTTCAATATCGTCATAGCCTTCCCTCAATGCCAACTTGATATCGGCAAGAGTTACATCATTCAGCATATCCACAAAGGATTTTGCACCAGCATCTGAACTTCTAGGTTCCCAGTGAGGAAGTATGGAATATTTTTCTTCTAGGGAATGTAATGGCATTGGTAGGGGTTCTGATTGTAATCCCAAAGACTCAATAAGGCCGGCAACCCTTTCGATGGTATCAGAAATATTCTCTGGAAAATTGAACTTTCCAGAGGCAGTTCCCAGAGCCATGACATTTTGTTGGGCATTGGCAGGGATAAAGGTTGCAGTTTCATTGCAATAGGTAAGGGAACCTCCTGCCTGCATCCATAATTGCAGGTTTGGATTCCAACCACCTGAAACTGCCAGCAAGTCACAGCTCAGATTAACTGAAGTTCCCTCAGCTATGGAAGAAACAACTACTCCACCGATTTTTTTCCGACCAATGGTTTTTTTGATTTCATAACCAGATAAAATATTGATGGTGGGCGGTAAATGCTGGTAACCTTTATACGCTTCCTTGCGTGGATCAATTATTGCGGCAATTGTTTTCCCCTCATTAAGGAGGGTATCCAACAAGGGTTTGATGCTGTTGTTATTTGCATAAAGGATTACTTTGCTACCGGGGATAACCGAGTATTTCCTGATATAGTTGAGTAAACCCGAAGCCAGCATAATTCCTGGACGATCATTATCAGGAAAGACCAAACCTCTTTCAGTACAACCAGTTGCCAGAATTACATTTTGCGATCTGATTCTCAATAACAGTTCACTATTCTCTTTTTTTCTGGTCTGGTGAGCTAATACAAGGTTTTGTTCTCTATATCCCCATACCATGGTTTGAGTAAGGATTCTGACATTTGGCAACTCACTTAACTGACCCCTCAATGAAATAGTCCATTGTTCAATGGATGAGCTTTCGGGTAAAGGAATAGACCAATTACCTCCCAGTTCCTTATGGTAATCAACCAAAATTACCCTTTTTCCAGTTTTGGCAGTCAAAAATGCGGCGATTAAACCCGTAACCCCTCCCCCGATTATCAAAAATTCACAATGGGCATCCTGTGAATTTTGAGTTGAAGATTTGGTAGCAATCTCTGGAACCTCAGCCAAACCTGCCATTTTTCTGATAAAGGGTTCATAGGTTTTCCATTGCGGCTGGAAAAATGTCTTGTAGTAAAATCCAGAAGGGATTATTGGCGCAACCAATTGTAAGATTTGGGCAAAATCATAATCAGGGTTTGGCCAGCAATTAATGCTCTTGACCTTCATCCCTTCTTCAATTGAAACCATGGTGGGCGGGACACAAGCAAATCCTCTCTCACCCAATATTTCAACCAAGGTGCCTGGTTCCTCAATACCTGCTGAAAATATACCTCTGGGGCGGTGATATTTGAAACTTCTTCCGGTGGTATAAATCCCCTTGGATAGAAGGGCAGATGCAACCGTATCGCCTTGATAACCTTCGATTATCTTGCCATTAAATGTGAATTTAATGGGTACCTCACGATCAATATTACCGCCGGTGGGAAATCGATACTTATTTTTTTGCATTTAATCCTGAGGTATCTATTATCTGGTGGGTTCTGGTATCCCTGACGACCAGCAGCCATTCGCCACATCCCTGGCGGTGCCACCAAAATTCCCTGGCTTCACCTTCAGGATTTTCAGGGACAATCAGGTAGTTGAGGAATTCCGGTACTGCCAAACTGTCAATCTTGCTAGGGCGTCTATCTCGGTAAGGCCCACAATATTCAAATTCTCGTTCATCTCTAGGCCCACAAAACGGGCATTCAATTCTCAACATCTCCTAAACCCTCGTGGTGGTACCTGGTTCCAGGATGTAATCAAGCGTTTTAAAGCGATCCAGCGAAAATGATTCCGTTAGCTGATGAGGCGTATTTGTTGCAATCAAATGGGCAAAGGTCAACCCACCTGCCGGAATTGCCTTATAACCTCCCCACCAACCCGCGGTAATATACAAACCCGGTATTTCAGTTTCAGAAATAATAGGTGATGCATCAGGAGCAATGTCAACTGTGCCACCCCACTGCCTTAACAGTTTTAATTTCTTGAATGAAGGAAACAATTCAAGCATGGCGGCTACAGTTCGTTCAAAAACCAACTGATTGGTGCCCCTTCGAAAAGATTGACCTGGATCAGGTGCACCCCCGATTACGAGTTCACCCTTGGCTGTTTGGGACAAATACACCCCTAAATCTGGACAATTGACAACAACATCAATCATTGGTTTTACTGGTTCAGAAACAAAAGCTGATAAATTGAAAGACCTGAGGGGAAGCTTTAACCCCACTGTATCTGTCAATTGTGTTGTATGGCCAGAAACAGCGACCGCAACCTTCTCGGCCAAAACCGTTCCTTTGGTAGTTAAAACCCCCTTTACCGTACCATCCTTGTTTGTTAGCAGGGAATTCACCTTCGTTTTCTGATGGATTTCCACCCCAAGTGAATCCGCAGCCCTGGCGTAACCCCAAGCAACAGCATCATGTCGATTAACAGCCCCTTCGGGATGAACCATACCAGCGATAATAGGTAGGCGCGAATCTCTTCCTCCACCTGTCAGGGAGGGTATTCTCTTCCGAATTTCAGCAACACTTATCGGTTTGTAGGTGGATCCATAAATATCCATGGTGTACATTTTTCTGGTGATTTCCCTGAGCTTCGGATAGGTCTGGATAATGTCTATCATGGATCGCTTCGAGTGCATGAGGTTGAAGTTGAGTTCCTTGGAAAGGCCCTCATACATTTCTACTGACTTAACAAAAAAAGGAATGCTTTCCTGTCTGAGATAATTGGATCTGATAGTTACTGTGTTTCGAGCTACATTCCCGCCACCGAGCCAACCTCGCTCCAGGACGGCAATATTGGATACACCATAATTTTTTACCAGGTAATAGGCGGTTGCGAGGCCATGCCCACCTCCGCCGATAATGAGTATGTCATAGCTTTTTTTTAGGTCATGGTTTTTCCATGCCGGAGCCCAATTCCGATGGTTGGTGAAGGAGTTACGGACTAGAGAATAAAGTGAATACTTTTGCAAATCAGGCACCGAATACTAGAATTCACTTTTACCAAGCCACCAATTTAAACCTTGGTTCAAATAAGGTGCCACTTCCCTTAAAGTTCTTTTGGTAAGTAATATCCAATTACATCTCCTTCTGTTGATACTCCAAGGCCATTAAGTAGTCTGTTAGCGTAACAAAAATAACCAACAATCTGATTGGCTTCTAATATCTCCCCATCGCTCCAACCTGATTGCTTTAATCTGGTAACATCCTCCTGGGCCATCGAATTCGGATTGAGGGTTAACTTTTCTGCATAACGAAGGATTTCGAGTTCCCTGCCCTGGAAAGCCAATTCTGGCTTTCTTGTTATGAGAGCTTCCTTGACCAGTTTGCTTCGTTCCATAGAATCAATCAGCACTTCCGAGTTACGCCAATGATTGGCAAATGAATAATCACAACCATTCAAAAGTGAAACATAACTCCCCAATGTTTCCTGTAACCATAATGGCATGGTATTCCTCTCATCATGTAGAACTGACTTATAGAGTTGGAGATGTCCAATCATTGTGTGGGGACGAAGCGAATGGACCCTCATTACATTATCAACTGTACCGTGTGGAGTTCGAGCAAACTCCAGGGTTTCCAACAAGGCATTATCTGCTTCATTGTCATCTATCATTTTTATCCATGCCGACATATAATCTCCCTGACCCGCGATCAAAAAAAACCTTTAGACACTTAATACGCAACAGGACCAGAGCAGATTTCTCTACGGCCCACCGACCCCTGATCTTGCAGGTCGAAAATTACCGTCGGTCGCCCCCAATAATAACAACGTACCTTCCTCGCTATGATGCTGAGCCGCTTGTTATCCCGCTGTACCTTGTAACAGAGGTGGAATATTCCCTTATCGTAAAATCATGTATCATGCCGCCTGAGTATATACCCATCACTCCAGGATTGAAATATTGCTTTTTGGCAATTTGTTTTTAACCTTTAACTTGGGAACTCCAAACCCCATTAAGTAAAATAAAAAATTACTGATACTCTGTTGCGCGTTGCAGCAACTTATATCCGGATGTGCTTAGGATTAGAGTATTATTTACTCGGCACCTTGCAAAATTCCTGTTGACTTATGGAGTCCTCTGCATTAGATTATAACTAAATAAGACCCGCCACGCTTCTTCAGTTTTCTGACAGCGCAAAAATCGGCGGGTTGCTTATTTTATCTCAGTTTTCGAGAGTTCCACTTTTTGAGATTCAGCAAACCTTCAAAGTCTATCACTGACTAGGTTAAACTACTAAAACAACGAGGTATGGTTGTTGGAAATACCCAAGAAGCAGAGACCTTCCTGAAACATGTTTCCTACTACCGACTAAGGGCTCACTTGGTGCCTTTTGAAAAGCCAGGTGAAACTTCTGGTAAACACTTCTTCAAGGATAATACTAAATTTGAGGATGTCCAGGTTCTCTATGATTTTGATCGTGAATTGCGTTTATTAATGCTGGACGCAATTGAACGCATTGAGATTGCCTTGCGCTCCGAGTGGGCTAATTATATAGCTATACAATTTGGACCTCACGGGTATTTACAAGAAACACATTATGCTGATGTGACAAAGTTCCACAGTGATAAAAGAATCCTAGAGAATGAATATAGACGATCTCAGGATGATTTTACCAGATATTACAGGGATAATTTCAGTACCCCCAATTTGCCACCTGTATGGATGGCAACTGAACTCATGTCATTTGGTACCTTATCAAATTCATAAAAATCTGAAAGAAAGTACTAGAAAAAGAATTGCCAGGTCCTTTATTCCCGAGAAATCCCATACTCTTAATGAAGGTGTCCTATTTTCCTTTATCCATCACCTTTGTATTGTCCGCAATATTTGTGCCCACCATGGCAGACTCTGGAACAGAAAGATCCCCGTTCCCTTTGGACTTCCCCGAAGGCCAGGGGATTTGTCAGATGCTATTTCTTGTGACAATCAGAACGGTGAATGGGTAAAACTATACAACACACTTGTCATGATCAACCACCTATTGACTTCCATTGTGCCTGATAATGACTGGGAAAAAAAGGTTGTTGAATTGATCAGAATTAATGCCCTGGTAGTTAATCCTGGCAAAATGGGGTTCCCCGACAATTGGCATGATTTGAGGGGATGGCAAGAGGGTTAAAGCCCTACCCCTCCATGTTCGTTATCACAAAAAAAGCGGTAAACATCGTTCCACTGAATAATTTGGGAAGTCATGTATCAGAACACCTTCAGACAATCACCCGCCCCGGATCATCCATCACTGCAAGTCTTGCCTGCGACACTATTCCCTTTACATTCATGGTTTGAAAGACGAGGGTTCAAGTGGTTTGGGTTTGGGTCTTCTTTGAGACAGGCACAACAAGCTCCTTCTCCAGCAGAGCCTGGAGAGCCTGAAACAGGCCATGCCGGGCCAAGTGAAAGGCTTGGGGAAGGGTGGTGATCTTCAGCCCCGGCAGTACCAGGGACGCCTCGATCTCCCGAGGCCCGCCCTCGGCCATGAGATCCAGGATGGTTGCCAGCTTGCGACCCTGTCGCTTGCTTCGGTTGATCTGCCACATCTCGCGAACACCGAGGTCAGCATACATGCCCGGCTTGTCCGCATCCTGATTGGTTATCTCGATCTCAACTACCAGATCGGGTGGGTTTTGCTGGCAGAACACCTTTTCTGCTTCATCTTCATCTTCGACATCCCGGATAGCCGTATAATAACGTTCGGCCGTCGCCCCGATATAAAAGGATGCATCGGCTTCGATTTTCCTGTCGGCATTTGGGGGTCGCCAGCGATTGTCACCGACCGGTCTCACCAGTTTTTGTGCCTTGCCAGCTGCCATCATAACAATCATCCTGGTGTCCTCGGTCGTGATACTATGCGTGGTGGAGGGTGACATCCAGGAGATGATGCCCGCCTTCGCGTCAATCATCACCCGCTTGCCCAATTTGTTCCAGTCAAAGTCCCAGTTGATGGCCTCCCGCATGACCGACGGCACCTTGATGCGGTAAAAGGACGAGCCCAATGGGCCAATTATATGTTCAGTTTCCAAACTGGTACCCATGCTTTAATTCCTCAAACCATTCAATAATATAATTTACACATATATCATATGGTGCCGAAGGAATGAATAACAATTATCCCTGACCCGCGACCTAAACAGGGTTTTTACACAGCTCTTGGGTAATCTATTTGAGCTATTTATTATTACCTGTGTACTGTGTAAGACTGTTAAGAATTGTGGCTCCAGCATTTGGTTATGAGACGACTATATCAAAGCCTCCTAGTTTCACAATATATGGAGGTGTTGTTTACCACTTTTATGCCGATATCGGCATTAACCGAATGCTAGTTCCGGGAATTCCGTCTTTGACAATTTTTTTAACAACTGAAAATTACCAGATCATTCCAAAATCAGTTATTTCTGGCTTCTTTGATCCTTTTGGAGGAATTCCCAAGCGACCTGAAATATACTCCTGGTGGTTTTTCCATTGTTCCAATGTCTTTTATTTTGCCGTATGAAGAAATTGTTCCGCTGTGAGAAGCTATTACCATTGACCTAGACATTCCAGTGAATATGTTCGACAGTCAATAATTATACATGGTCCCTGGTCCACGATCAAATATTACAACTCAAATAAAACCTGTTCCAAACAGATGATGATTAAAGATAATAGCTTTCTTCATCAAAACTTATGGCTAAGGCCAAATTCGAACCCGGAAATCAATCCAATGAATAAATCGCTGATTACCCCTTGATGGTATCGAATTGTACCTTTCTAACTTATATCAATGTGAAATATTAAAAAAAGATAATTTTCTCCTATGAATTTTATACCCACCAATAGAACCTGATTGCCTGACCCATGCTTGAAGATCCTGCAATACTAATCATAGGTGGCGGCAACGCCGGGCTTTGCTCAGCTTTGGCTGCGAGGGAAACTACTTCTCGTAGGATTGTTGTGGTTGAAGTCGCCCCCAAGGCTCTTCGAGGAGGAAATAGTCGACATACCCGTAATTTTCGCTGCATGCATTCCAAGCCATTGGGACATCTCTCCGAAGCATATGACGAAGATGAATTCATGGATGATCTACTCAAAGTAACCAAAGGGAACACAGATGTGGAGCTGGCCAGGATAGCCATTAGATCATCAGAGGATTGTTATCAGTGGAAATCATCCAATGGTGTTTACTTTCAACCACCTCTGAAGGGAACCCTTTCACTTGGAAGAACCAATGCATTTTTTCTAGGGGGTGGCAAGGCCTTACTGAATGCCTATTACAATCGGGCTCAAAGTTTGGGAATTGAATTTCTATACAATACCCAAGCCATTCACCTTAAGCTCTGCAAACACAAGATAGTCCAGGTGGATTTACAAAATGAGGAGGGTATCTATTCTGTCTACCCCAAGGCCATTATTGTAGCTTCAGGAGGATTCGAAGCCAACCTTGATTGGTTGGTCAAGGCCTGGGGCCCTCAAGCCAGGAATTTCCTGGTAAGAGGAACTCCTTATAATCGTGGGGATGTATTGAAGAATTTGTTGGACCAGGGCTTGCCTTCTGTTGGCGACCCTACTCAGTGCCATGCTGTAGCAATAGATGGAAATGCACCAAAATTTGATGGTGGAATTGTAACCCGGATCGATTGTGTGCCTTTTTCTATTGTTGTCAATAAGGAAGGGAAGAGGTTTTATGATGAGGGTGAGGATCTCTGGCCAAAGAGGTACGCTATTTGGGGCAGGTTGATTGCCAATCAGCCAGACCAGGTAGGGTTTGCCATAATTGATTCGACAAGCAAAGGGCTTTTCATACCTACTGTTTATCCACCTATAGAGGCAGAAAGTATTGAGGAGATTGCCGGTAATTTTAACCTCCCGAAGGAAGAGTTGGTTAGAACTGTTGAATCGTTCAATAACAGTTGCCAGCCGGGTGAGTTTAAGCCAAGTGAATTGGATCAACTTGCAACAAAAGGGTTAGAACCCAAAAAATCCAACTGGGCCAGACCAATAGCGAGACCACCCTTTTACGGCTATGTTTTGCGACCTGGAGTGACCTTTACCTATTTGGGCCTCAAGATTGACCAGAATGGACAGGTTCTAGGCCAGGATAGGCTTGTATCCAACCTTTGGGCGGCAGGAGAAATCATGGCAGGGTCAATCCTGGGACAAGGCTATCTTGCAGGTTTCGGCATGACCATTGGTACCGTATTCGGCCGAATTGCTGGTAGGGAGGCAGCCGAGTATGTCCAGTGATTATTTGAATGAAGCCCAACGACAGTTGGAAATATGCAATGCCTGTCGGTATTGCGAAGGTTACTGCTCGGTATTTCCTGCCATTGCACGAAACCAATCATTCACCGAGGGCACAATCTCCCAACTGGCCAACCTTTGCCATGATTGCCGAGGTTGCTATTATGCCTGCCAGTATATTGAACCACATGAATTCAATTTGAACATTCCCAAGGTGATGTCTGAAATACGTTATGAAACTTGGAAAAGACACAGTTGGCCTAGGGGATTTTCTAGCCTATACGATCGTTCAGGCGTTATGATTGGTGGACTTGTGACCCTGACGATAGCCTTGCTATTATATTTAGCTCTAAACATCCGACCTGAGAGTGGTGAAGGCTTTTATGCCTTCATTTCCCATGGAACGATGCTCGCTATCTTTATACCTTCTTTTATTGGCCCTTTGATTATTGTCTATCTCTCTATTCAAAGGTATTGGATTTCAATTGGTGGAGGCAAGGTACACATGGTAGATATTTTATCCACATGTAAATCCATTGTCGCGATGCAGAACCTTGCCGGCGGTCATGGCGATGGCTGCAATTTTGAGAAGAAAGATGAATATACCAACGCCAGAAAATGGTTTCATCAGGCCACGGTACTTGGATTTCTGATGTGTTTTGCTTCCACCTGCAGTGGAACAATACTCCATTATGGATTTGACCTTGAAGCACCATATGGCTTGTTTTCCTTACCCAAGCTATTTGGGGTTCCAGGTGGCATTATACTTTGCCTTGGAACTGGAGGATTGGCCTGGCTAAAATTAAGGGCCGATACACATTTAGGCCGAAAGGCTACCTGGGGAGGTGAAATGGCTTTTGTATTGCTATTGTTTTTTGTAAGTGCTACCGGTTTGTTGCTTTACGCGTTTACAAATTCTTCTGCCGTCGAGATATTACTACCCATTCATCTAGGTTCGGTACTTTGCTTCTTTCTCCTGCTTCCCTATTCAAAAATGGTACATGGGTTTTATCGGATAGCGGCTTTGATCAAGGACAGTTCAGAAATTCGGCAAACCGCCGATTAGAAATCCAAGCCAATTTCTCTTCCTGGTTTATCGAAGAGTTTTTTTATTTCAGGATATTGGTCAAGAATTTTGTTTGCTCCAGGCAATTTTTGAGGATTGAATTTACCTTTACACCAGATTTCAACTCCATCTACTCTGATAGTCGGATCAAGGACATTCCATGAAATTTCACCAGGAGGTTGGTTACCACATGTATGAAAATGCAATAATCTTGGGTTACCAAAAATTGTACTACACCAGACGGCAGGATTGGCCCTCATACTTTCTGGATAAATGTTACCCGGATGAATTCCAGCATGCCAGGAAAACACCCTGTTCCTGTCCAACCGGTATCTCTTGGAAACGTAGTCTAAATGATTATTGGCCTTTTCGACATCGGAAGCTTTCCCCTCAAATCCTATCAACCGATCTCCCTCAAAAATAACAAACAAGGTTTCATCCAATTCCAAAAAATAATTGGGGTAAAAGTTACAACTCGTACCCACCAGGAAACCTGGTATGGCTAGTTTCCCCTTATAGCTATGGGAAGAAATAGGCGAAAATACCAGCATGGGAAAACGAATGATATGGACATCACCTTCTTTCCCCATAAGTAAATCCCCCGACCCTTTAAAATTGGTACCCCTGGGGCAGGTAACTTTAATTTCCTGGGCCTGGGATAAAAAACTGTCCAGGATGTTTTTTAAATCACAAAAGCCCTCATAGTCTGCTTTGCCAAAACTGGATGCCAACGTTGGTGTAGTAGAAGCATAATTAATAATGGCCTTTGAACAGTTTGGGAAATCCTGAAATCGCAACTGATCTGCTAATCTGGCAAGGAAAACGACAACATCTGCGTTCTCCAGTGCTTGCTTCGTGGCAGGGCTTATGGCTGGATTCTCCGGGCAAAATGGGATTTCAACTACTTTGGGGATTACTCCTAGTTCTTCACAATACCTGCTAGCATGAGCGATAAGATTTAAATCGCAAAAGCCATAATCCTCTTCTTCATGAACAATCAAAACCCTTTTTCGACCTTCAATTTTGGCACACTTAACCAGAAGGTTGTACAAGCCCTTTTCAATTTCCTTCATGTCAATTTCAGCCAAATAACAACTCATTAAATTCTATTGATTTAAAACAACTACCAAAAAAATGAAATTTTTGAAATAACTTGCCCAAATTTGGAATGGGTATTTACTTTTGAATTTTAATGATGTTGTAGTTTTTTAGTATTTCGACAGAAGCGTGACACATATTTTTATGATTCATTGATTTATTAACAAATTCGTTCTCTCATATATTTCATTTAACAGCAGTTGATTTAAACTCTCAATACTTTACCCAAAGTTTGAGTTAGGCTTTTATTTGGTTCTGATAATGCCGAAATCAACATCATCAGGATAGCAGGGACACTGGAACTGACCTTCGGATGAGGCCTTTCCGTATTGTAGGAATAGCAACCCCAAACGGTTATAAACTACGGACTAGGAAGGAATCTTTTATCATGGCACGCCATGACTTGTGGTTTGGCGAAACTGGCGTAGCAGGGCGGCATTTCCAGGCTACCCAAATATGCTTTGATACGGTGATTGAACTGGGATCAAGCAGTAATTAATAGGTTAACTCGTATTTTTTTCTGAAAAGAGAAACTGGTTGTCAAAATCCCCTTCATACCGAGAAAAACGATCAAGACAGTACAGTAGGCAAACCCTTGCTCCAATTTCTGCTTTGCTTCTGTTATTGATACTGACATGTCCCAAGCGATCAGGGTTACCATGTGCGAATCTGCTCCGATTTGGTGTATATAAGTTACCAATTTCTTTAATAGCATCCTCGCTGAAACCTGTATTTTCCAAGAGTGGCTTTATTCCATATCCCTTTTTCCCGCCAGCCAATGAGTCCAGCGATGCCATAAAGTGGTGAATAGCCATCTGATCATCCTCCTCTTGGCATCCCTTATTAAACCAAAGCATGGCATAAAAAATATGGTTATTCAATTTAGGTAAGTTGGCGGGCTGGTCATTACTTCCTTCGACATACCACGCTATAACTTTGCCGGCAGCCTCAAATGTGGCACTCATTTCCGTTTGCAAAGTTCCCCATTTATCCCTTGAAAGATACTGGATTCCACCGGGATAATAAGACCGATTGGATTCATAACTATTGCCATTTCGCTCGTAAATATAAAGGTGCTGAATGTTGTATTTCTCATCCCATGTCAGGTGTATATATTCCAGTGCTCTGGAAGGGGTAAGGAAACCAAGAGCTATTGTTGTCAGGGCCAGACGTGCAACTCTCAGAGCAATAAAGCGACCTGCTATACCTCCGGTGGATCGGTTAAGTTCAACACTACAGACATATTTTGCCTTACCAACGGTATCAAGCATAGCTTTTGTTTGAATACTACCATTCTGTTTTTTATCAGTAATTTCTCCACACCATTTGGTCCGAATTACCTCAACATCAATAGAGCCAAGTTTATCCTCTTTTGTGCTCCTATCCAACCATGTTAATCGCGGTTCAATTCGGACCGGGCCGATAATGAAGGGTTCCAGATCAATATTACTGAGGTGACACCCGAATACATACTGTTTTTCCTGAAATTCAGCAACCTTTTCCTTAATGGTTTCCTTGAGCCCATAGTAGAAATTTTCAGGAGTTTTTTTTACCTGCTTCAATTTTTTCTCGTCGTAGGTTAACAACACATCAGCTAAAGATTGACAGGCAATTCCTTGCCATTCACCATTCGTGAATGTATTTTTATGCTCTCTGAACTCACCGTTTAGTATCTTATCCAAGAAACTTGATAAGAGTTTCTTGCCATCAGAAAAGATCCTCGTTGGTTTAGCAGTATTCAGGTTTAACTGTCGCCCCAATGACCTGATTGTAAAGTTATCATTTTCGAAAGGTTCCTTTTTACCAACAATAAAACCACTACTCTGTGAGTAAGTAGTGATTTCCAACAGATCCTTCAGATCCTGCTTTGCTGAATTTTTTCCAGACATAGAATATAATCCCTTGTTATTGGTTTTATGAATTAATGCCAGATGGCCAAAGCCGTTCCAGGAATTTTTTTCCAGTTTACAGTTAAAGATCTATGGCAAAGGGGGAAGCCCAAGTTCCTTGAGATAAGAATTGTGCTTGTTTTTAGACTCTTGAATTTTCATCTCTGCTACAGTTACAACCTTGTGGGTCTCCGCTAGGTCAACAGGTTTTTCCTCCTCAGCGGTACTTACATAACGTGTGATATTTAGATTATAGCCGTTTTCTCTGATCTCAGCCATTTCGACACTTCTGGCATAGCGCTTGATACTCTGGGGCCGGTCTTTATAGGTATCAATAATCATCCTAATATGATCATCCGTTAGTTTGTTCTGTCTCTTGTCTTTCTCAAAATGCTCGGCTGCATTGATGAACAGGACATCATCCGACTTCTTGCATTTCTTCAGGACAAGGATACAGACTGGAATGCCGGTTGAATAGAAGAGTTTGGCCGGTAGTCCGATGACGGTATCAATGTGATCATCAGTCAGGAGTTTCTGTCGAATTTTCTCCTCGACTCCTCCACGAAACAACACGCCATGGGGCAGGATAATGGTCATTACCCCATCATCCTTCAGATAATGGAAACCATGCAGCAGGAAGGCAAAATCCGCTGCCGATTTTGGGGCCAACCCATAATTCCTGAAACGCGCATCCTCTCCCAATGTTTCACCTGGATCCCATCGGTAGCTGAAGGGTGGATTGGCTACAATGGCATCGAAACAGGTTTTGTTGGTTGGGTTTGATGCATTGAGCATGGGCCAGTCGTTGGTCAATGTGTCACCATGATAGATATCAAACGACGTATCCTTCACACCGTGCAACAGCATGTTCATTCGGGCAAGGTTGTAGGTGGTGATGTTCTTTTCCTGCCCATAGATTCTACTGATACCCTGTTCACCCATGTGCTTGCGAACATTAAGTAGCAGAGAGCCTGATCCGCAGGCAAAATCCATCACACTGTCAAGGCGGTCTCGTTTCCCAGCCTGTGGATTCTGGCTGTCCAGGGTGACAATTTCGGAAAGGATTGATGATATTTCCTGGGGAGTGTAGAATTCACCTGCCTTTTTACCTGATCCCGCGGCAAACTGGCCGATCAGATATTCATAGGCATCACCCAAATCGTCCTTTGATGCTGAGAAATCTGGAAGACCTTCATCTATCGTGGCTATAATCGTACTAAGTGTGGCATTTCGGTCCGAGTAGTCCTTACCCAGTTTTTCAGAAGTAAGATTGATTTCTGAAAACAGTCCAGAGAAAGTGCTCTGGAAGGATTCGTTCTCAATGTATTTAAAGCCATTCTGGAGCGTGTTGAGCAACTCTCCATCCTGAGTGAGGGCCATGTGAGCAATGCTAGTCCAAAGATGCTCCGGGTGGATGATATAATGTGTCTTGAGTTGCATCTGGTTCTCGAATGCTTTTATATCGTCAGGGTTTTGACTGTACCAGACAGACAGGGATGATCGCCCACCATTGCCAATGCTATCTGAATCTGGATAGTCTGTCCCGAGTTCCTTTTTAGCAGCCAGTTCATAATTTCCCGAAAGGTAGCGGAGAAACAGAAAGGCCAGCATATAGTCGCGGAAGTCGTCCGCATCCATTGCTCCCCTGAGTTTATCTGCAATGTTCCATAGCGTCTTGCCTAAATCCCTTTTATCTTCTTTGGTCATATTCAGCTCATTTGGGTTTTAAATTTAAAATGTTCATTCAATTTCTGGTAAATGTCTTCGAACATCTCCAAGTTATCCTGTACCAAATAGTCGGATTCGTAGCGGAAACTGTTCTTGTGGGTAAGAACATTTACTATTCGGGAAACCTCATCCGTATCTTCATAGCCAATACAATAAAGTACATAACTGATTTGACCGGCGCCAAGAAACGATGAGACATTCTCCAAGATCTGACGCAACATTGCAAAGTGGTATGCTCGAACACTGTTGGTTGACATAGCCTTTTCAAGAAGCTGCAAGACTCTTAGATGATAGAGAAAAACATCACCTCTATGGGTTTCCAATGAAACTAGATCTTGTTTTTTACTCAGAATGCTTGCTTTTACTTCCTTTTTATACCTGTCACTTTTCTCACCTTTCTTTAACCAGTCATAAAGGATAGAAAACAACCCGACATGGTGGGTGGTGATAATGATTTTCAGGCTACTATAATTTTCCTCAATCAGGTCATAAAGTATTGAAGCGGTAACAAAGATTTTGTGATCGTCTAGACTTGAAACCGGATCGTCAATGAAAAAATACTGGTAATCTGTCCAACCTTTCAATTCCATTATTACTAAGAAGAAGCACCATATAAAAATTCGTTCCTCTCCACGAGAGATTTTTATTGCTGGAACCTCTCCTGGCACATTATCATTTGGGTAAAATGAAATTGATTTGATTCCCTTTTCCAAGTCTTGATGCATATTGAAGCGGAATTTGAACCTTGGCCTATAAGGTTTCAATTTTTGTTCAATATCTGGTTCGGAGAAATTGTTGTGAAGGAGGCTCAGTCTACTATGATGAACATTAAGTCGGATTTCTGTACCATCATTCTCAATGTCGTTGTACCAAGAAAATAAATCTTCACTGTAGGCGTTGTAATAGATACCAGTATGAGTTCCATCATCATTTTTTTTCAAATCTTTATAAGCAATTGAGAGCCTCGTTTTTCCAACTGAATTGAAAGCATAGATCAATTGAATATTTTTGCTGTCGTTTATAATTTGAGTTGCAACTTCCGGGAGGTTTTTCATATCTTCACCAGACTAGGAAAAAGATTCTGCATCAAGCCCCTTTTATGCTGCCGGAGGGTTTCGAGTTTCTGCTCGCTTGCAGCAATCAGACCGTCCAGTAAACCAAGGCAATCGGCGATTTTCTGTTGTTCTTTGCGGGTCGGTGGAATGGGAATTGGAACAGTCGAAATACGTTTTGCCGAAATTCCGAATACTTTCGTTCCTTGTGCTTCCTTCTTAAATTCGGCACGAATTCTGGGGGAACGGAATAATTGTCCACCGAAGCCAACGACCGGAACGTTCCCTCTACGGTTAAGTAGAATGGTGTGTGTCCCTGCAACAACTTTCTCTCCGTTAAGTGATACAACTTCGATTGCCTTACCAACGTCATCTATATCTTCCGAGGCATCAGCAAGTATGATGTCACCTTCGTCACAAAATGCAAGATCATCAAATTTACTAGTCAATAAATCTGGATTAATAAATGGCACATACTCGTCACCTACTCGAAACAGTTGCTTGAATTTCGAATGTATATCACCGTAGTGAATATTCTTGATTACTCCTGAAATGTAGTTAAGTTTTTCCCTAGCCAGAGTATTTGTGCTTTTGAACTTATAAAGGTCAATGAGTTGTGAGATTAACCAGTTAGGATCATCTTGAAACTCAGGGAACCGAAGCTGAGGAACGTTTTCACCAGGCTGGGGAAACAACTGCTGCATCAACCCCTGTTTGTGCTGCCGGAGGGCTTCGAGCTTCTGCTCGCTTGCAGCAATCAGATCGTCCAGCGAACCGAGACAATCGGCGATTTTTTGTTGCTCGCCTGACATGGAATCAGGAAAACAAACAACTTTATTTTTTAATGTAGAGAAATGACGTTTGTACTGCTCCATCACAATCGGCTTATGCAACAACTGGTGATAAAGGTATATTGTTGACATGAATTTCTTTGCTGTGAAAATCTTGATTCCATCCGCTCCCTGAGCGAATGGGCGATTGATAAATTTCAGAACACAGGTATGATCTCCAAAAACAATGACAGGAAGAGGTCTTTTGATAACAGCTTTGTAATCATTCGTCCATCCGCAGATTAAATTCTGTGATTGGTCGATTACTGGATAACTTCCATCCGTTAGATATGCAGAAGTAGTCAGTTTCTTGGGTGGAACACGTGTTTGGATAAGATTAGAAATTTTGTCGTGTTTCCATTCCGGGTATTCACGAAACTCAGGAAATCTTAACTTGGGCACAAGCTGAGGAGGGTTATGCCCCTTCATTTCATAACCTCCTGCTCGTAAGCGTTAAGACCAGGTATGTCTCGGCCTACAGCACTCTTTTTCAAGAAGGGAATCAACAATCGCATGAGGGCCAGTTCTCCATCTCTACGTGCACGCCAACCGAGGCCTAGCGGTGCCATCAGATCAGTAAGTTTTTCTCCATCAAAAATCATTCGCTCAAGGATTGTGTCTACAAATTCCCTTAGGTCTTTGTATTCAAGGCCTTGTGTTTCAGCAATCTCCTTTAGTTCCCGGCCCTGTTTTTCGAGTTTGAAATTCTCATAACCCTCCTTAACATCATTTTCATTCAGACTTTCACCTACCGTTAGTGAAGTTACGTACTCAATGATTTCCTCGCGCTCATCCAGGAACTTGGCATCAGCCCGGATCAGGCCGATCAACTGCTCACGAGTGATCTTGACCTTCTGGGGGTCCGGGTCGGTGAAGTTAGCGATCAATGTCATTATGTAATCGTAATCTATGTCGGCGGATGCAAAGAGGTTAAGTTCGAAATCCGGTTCCTCAATGTCTTGGGTGTCTGGTTCATCATCCCCACCAGTTTCTTCCTGTTCCCTCTTGATCCGGTCGACAACGGTGAGGTAGTCTCCTTGAAATTCCTGAATGTCCTTGCTGGAACGGATTTCCTCTATTTCTTCATTCTGCTCCTTAGTGAGATTAGTGTACTGATCAAGCTTTGTTCGTAGTCGTTTTATCTCCCTGAACAGGTTGATGAACTGTATGCGGGCGGCATCACCCCGCAGGTTGTTGGCCTGACCGGGCATTGGTTCAAGATCCTGTGAACGCATGAATTCATCAAGACCAGCCACAGCTGCCTTGTATTGATCAATAATGACATGAGCATCTTCGACCAGCCATATTTCTCTGGCTTTTTCATGCATTATTCCCGAAAATAGAGTGATGGCGTCATCAACTTTTTCCTGTTGTCCACGGAAATCAAGAATATTTCCAAAGGGTTTGGTGTTGTTAAGTACCCTGTTGGTCCTGGAAAAGGCCTGGATCAAACCATGGTGTCTGAGATTCTTGTCGAGATAAAGCGTATTGAGGTATCTGGCATCAAAACCAGTTAGAAGCATATCACACACTATGGTGATGTCGATTTTCTCTTGGCCCCTGTTGGGCAGATCACCGTTGGGAATTTGTTGACCCTTGATACGCTTCTGCACGTCCTGGTAATAGATATCAAAATTATTGATGTCGTGAGTGGTACCAAATTGCTGGTTATAATCATCCATGATTATCCGTAATGCTTCCTTCTTGCCTTCGGGATCCTGCTTATTGTCTATCCTTTCCTGCAGGAGGTCCTCCTGGATCTGCTGGACATCCTTGTTGCCCTCTGCCGGTGGTGAGAAAACAGCAGCGATCCTGAGAGGGTTGAATTCTGGATCGGATTGACTTCGTTCCGTTTGGATTTTTTTGAAAATCCTATGGTATTCAATGGCAGCATTGATTGAGGAGGTAGCAAACAATGCATTGAAACAACGGTTACCTGTTGCAGCATTATGTTTGGTTAATATTTTCTCAACCACTGCCCGCTTGTATCTGCGGTCGTCAGTATCCTCATTCTCATAGTAATCGACATGGAAGCGAAGAACATTCTCATCCTCGATGGCATGGGTAATGGTATAGTTATGGAGCTCCTGCTGAAAGAGGGAACTGGTGGTCTTAAAGGTGGCAACCCGTCCTTCATATTGTGGAACGCTGGCATTGGTATCAAAGATCGGGGTGCCGGTGAAACCGAAGAACTGGGAGTTTGGAAAAAATTCCCTGATGGACTGGTGATTTTTACCGAATTGCGAACGGTGGCATTCATCAAAGATGAAGACCATTCGTCCATCTCGAAGGGGTTCAAGCTGTTGCTTGTACTTGTTACCATCCAAAGCAAGGGCGAGTTTCTGGATGGTTGTTACGATAACCTTGTTGGCATAGTTGTCAGACATGAGCCTACGGACTAGTGTTGCAGTATTGGTGTTTTCTTCAACACAGTTCTCCTGGAATTTGTTGAATTCCTCCCGGGTCTGACGATCAAGATCCTTGCGGTCAACAACGAAAAGACATTTTTGGATATTTGGATTGGTTTTCAAAAGGGTTGAAGCCTTGAAGGAGGTAAGTGTCTTGCCGGATCCTGTCGTGTGCCAAATATAGCCATCTCCACAATTCTGATCTATACAGTCGATTATAGCCTGGACAGCATAGATCTGATATGGGCGCATCATCATAATCTTCTTTTCGGTGGCGACAAGTACCATGTAACGGCTGATGGTACGGCCAAGGGTACACTTGGCCAGGAACTGGCTAGCAAATTCATCCAGGCGGGTTATCTTCCTGTTGGCCCGGTCAGCAAACCGATATATCGGAAGATAACGTTCATGAGCATTTAAGGCAAAGTGTCTGGTATTGTTGTTGGTGAAGTACCAGGTGTCCGTGCGGTTGCTGACGATAAAGAGCTGGACAAAACAGAGCAACGTCCGGGTGTAGCCATTACCAGGATCGTTCTTATAGTTTACAATCTGTTCCATGGCCCGCTTGGCACTGATGCCTGGCCTCTTGAGTTCAATTTGAACAACGGGGATTCCATTGATCAGGAGGATGACATCATAGCGGTGTTTGCTATAGTCAGTATTGATCTGAAACTGATTGACAACTTCGTAGGTGTTCTTGCACCAGTCCTTGATGTTGACAAGAGTATAATTGAGGGGCGTCCCATCGTCGCGTATGAATGTTTCCCGATTTCTCAAGGCATTGGCAGCCTTGAATACATCCGGGGTAACTATTGATGCTAGAATGCGGTTGAACTCTCCATCGGTCAAGGTAACCTGATTAAGGGCTTCAAATTTTTCCCTGAAATTATTTTCCAAGGTTTCCCGATTGCGGATATCAGGACGGTAAGTGTATTTTAGATCCTCGTAAAGTTTCTTGACAAGGGTTTCTTCCAGTTCACTTTCAGGGGTGGTTTGACCGGCGATTTCAGGTTTTTTGTTTTTAGGCATAATCTGTTCAATTACTTGTTTTTAGTTGAATATGAAAGGTCCTTTGCCTAGTAATAACAAGGGCAATTTCTTTTAACCATTATTCAATTAGTTTTTTTTATTTTTTTCTAATCTGTCAACAAACTGTTTTTTGAGGGATTCAATACAGGGTATTTATCACAATTTAGAGAGTGCAGAGTATCCAGTGCCTGTAATGCAAACCGACTATCTCCCTTTGGACTAAGTGTGGTTTAAGCAAGTAAGAAAGTTTAAAAGCGATAGTCCAGCATATCTAGATTAGAAGTTTAGGTATTGTATAAATTATGATCATGTTGCTATTTCGGAAGAATCTCATGGATATAAAAGCCAATTCTATTATTCCCTGCGGAACTTGAATTCAAACCTGCCCTGTAGCCGCCTCGTCCTCAACTTTGGAGTTCAGGAAATTCCTTCCTTTGCTTGAAACTACCTTGGATTTGTTTTGATGTGTCCCCATACATATATAAAACCAATTAAACCCCCAAATATTTACCGGGACATCAAATGTTTACGAAATTTCCATCCATCGAAAGATTTTCCGATATCGTAGTCAGAGCAGATCATTTTGATTTGGACAAAGTTACCTATAAGGTCAAAATAAAACTGCATGGAACAAACGCCGGATTACGATTCGAGAACGGAAAGTGGATCGCGCAGAACAGGTCAAGGGATCTAACACTTGAGGACAGCAATTACGGATATGCAGAGTTCGTTTCTGAATTGAAACAGCCATTGAATCAATTCGAAGGTACTTTTTTTGGTGAATGGGCTGGACCAGGTATTCAGGCGGGTGATGCCGTAACCAAGATTCCCGGAAAACACCTCTTTATATATGCCTACGTGGATCCAGAGAATATACTCATGGATGATCCTTCCCAAATTGAAATTCTTCTGGTGAAGGTGTTTGGGGAGGTTCCTGCAAGAATTAAGGTACTCCCCTGGACTGACATTGAAACTACCTTTGATGTAAAGGATAAGGAGGGTATGCAGGTCCAAATAGATGAACTTAAAACTCAGTTGGAAAACACGGTTGGCAATATTGACCCCTTTATCAAAGATGAGTTCAATCTGGAAGGCCCAGGCGAGGGTTGGGTGTTTTACCCATGTGGTGACTTAACACCTTACTGGCGAGACTATCTGTGGAAAATGAAAACAGAACGCCATGCCGAGGTAAAAACGAAAAGGATCAGGGTAACTCCAAAAAAACCAGAAGGTGTTGATGAGTTTGTTCAGATGTTTTTTACTGAAGCAAGAATGGAAAAACTACTTAATGAGCACATGGGAGGTGTTGCTGACCGGAAAAACACAGGAACCTGGTTAAAGCTCATCATGTCTGATGTAAACAAGGAATCAGGAAATGAAATAGCCAAGGCAGAGTTCGAATGGAAAGATGTCTCCAAGTATGGCTCAAGCGCCGCAAGGACCTGGTTCTTTAAAAAGTGTGATACCCTCTGAGGTGAACGAAAATCAGTCAAGTTTTCCAATTGGGAGGCGAAAGTGACACATACCGGAATAGCAGGACTAAGGTAAAATCATTATTCACTGAAAACTTAGACCGTCGCCGACCAAATTTCTGGATTAGCAATAAGATGTTGTATAGAATATCATGTCAATTTTTCGGATAAATCCCATGGATATAAGAATGTGGAGAATATGAGTGGCTGAGGAAATACTTACGCCAATTACTCAGGCCATGCAGGAAGGGGTACTTACCAGAAAGGATTTAAAGGAACTGATGACAAGATCCAATAAACCCGGATTGATTCACCTTCTAATCTTTATCCTCAGTTATTGTGCTACAGGATTTCTGGTCTGGCTCTCCTTAGGAACAGTTTGGCTAGTACCAGCCATGTTTCTACATGGAATAATTTTGGTCCACCATTTTTCACTTCAGCATGAATGCTGTCATTACACTCCCTTTAAAACGAGGTGGTTAAATGAAATTATTGGCAACTATTGTGGTTTCGTTTTGGTTATCCCCAATAAATTTTTCAGATACGAACACTGCGACCATCATACCTTTACCCAAATACTGGGGAAAGATCCTGAGCTCATAGAACTCCCAATTTCCCTATGGAAATACCTTTGGTACGTTTCTTCAATACCCTATTGGAAATCCAAGTTCAGCGAGTTGGTTCGTCATTCGTTTGGAAGTATTTCGGAGGCAGAAAAGGAATTCATACCGCCGGAGGAATATTCTTCGGTGATATGGGAAGCCCGACTTTATACCCTGGGTTATCTGGTTATTCTACTTGGTAGTTGGCTTGCAGGGTGGTGGGGCGTTATTTGGCTTTGGTTGCTCCCAGTTGTAATCGGGGAACCCGTGATGAGGGCAATCAGGATGGCTGAACATGTGGGCAGGCCAAATATTACCGATATGAAAGAAAATACCCGAACAAGCCTGGTTTCCCTGCCCATGCGATTTTTGTGTTGGAATATGAATTACCATGCTGAACATCATTATGCCTCATCCATACCATTTCATGCGTTGCCGAAACTTCACAACAAGCTCAAAGGGTTCGTTCATGTTGAAAATAGGGGGTATTGGGGTGCCCATGTGGATATCATTTCTCAAATCATTGGCATAAAACCCAGATCAGATAAAGTTGAAAACCAAAAGCAATCATGAAAGAGAAATCATGGCAGGATTTACTTCCCATAACAGATTTAGAAAAAAATGATGTAACACCGGCAAAATACGGGTCATTGGACTTGGCTGTTTATGACACTGTTGATGGGGTTTTTGTTAGCTTGGCGAAATGTACACATCAAGGTGCCAATCTGTGCTATGGGTATTTCGATGGAAAAACTATTGAATGTCCTCTGCATCAGGGCCTTTTTGATGCCCGAACCGGAGAACCAAAGGGTAGCCCGGCGACAAGAAAACTAATAATGGTGGAAGCTAGAGTACATGATGGAATGGTTCAGATTCTTAGGTAAAAGTAATTTGGTTGAAGAGTAATTGAAACCCGAAAATTTGCATGATATGGATCTAATATGTTTTTGAAAAATGCTTGGTATGTTGCTGGTTGGAGCAAGGACTACACCCAAGAGTTGAAAGCCGAAAGGTACCTTGATGAGAATATAGTGTTTTACCGTAAAGAGGACGGTACTCCCGTTGCTCTGGAAAATGCCTGCCCTCATAGAAAGGTTCCACTTTCAATGGGTAAAATCGTCGATGACAACGTTGAATGTGGATATCATGGCCTGACTTTTGATGGTACTGGGAAATGTGTACTTGCCCCAACCCAACCTGGCAGCATCCCCAAAAGAGCACAGGTGAAATCCTACCCTGTCGTTGATCGTTACAGGTTGCTATGGATTTGGATGGGCGATCCACAATTGGTCGATCCAGACAAGATCTTTTTTGTGGAGAATTATGAAAGCCCACTGTGGGGTTATACCGATGGCGGCGTCCTGGATATAGATTGTAATTATCTTTGGGTTGTGGATAATCTTCTGGATCCCAGCCATGTAGCCTGGGTACACGTTACGACCTTTGCCGGTGCAGGAACTGAGGACCAACCGCTGGAAGTAGAAAAAACTTCCAACGGTGTAATCGTTTCAAGGTGGATAAGTGGCAAATTACCCTCTCCTTACTATGCCGAGCTGGTGAAATTCAAGGGACCTTGTGACCGCCTTCAGCATTATGAAATGTGTTTCCCAGCCATTGGCGTAAATAAATCTGTCTATACCCCTGTGGGGACTGGAGGCAAAGGAGCTGATCCGGTACCGGAAACACTCATAAATATTTCCTACAATTTCATGACCCCCATTACAGAAGATAAAACCCGTTATTTCTGGTTTCAACACCGGAACACTGAACCTCAAAACAACGAAGTATCAGAACAGATGAACAAGGGTGCTTATCTTGCCTTTGAGGAAGACCGTGACATTCTGGTGGCAGTTCACGAAGGAATGTCAAACAAGGCATCCCCCAACATTGACCTTGGGCTTGATACCGGTGCGAAACTTTTTCGAAGATCACTCTCCAAACTTATTGAAGATGAACAGGAGCAAGTAGAATAGCTTAGCAGAAATTATAGATCTATGGAGATGGTTTCGTCCTTGGAAGCTGCCCTCGAACAACACAGGAGCATTTTTTCATTCCTTTCCTTCTTGGAGAGGACATAATCTCTATGGTCTACATTACCTTCTGAAAAGTTCACATGACATACGCCACAAATACCATCTGAACATTTTGTATCAACTATAATTCCCTTCTTGGCCAACGCCTCAAGTGCGCTCTCCTCCGAAGATACAGGGACGATTATCGAACTCTTGGTCAAGCTTAATTGAAAGGGATGGTTTTCTCGCTCAGGCGGTTCAGGAACAGTAAAAAACTCCTGTGACAAGCATTCTTCGGGCCACCCCTTTTGGGTTGCCTCATCTAACACTGCACTCATATACCGGTCACTTCCACAAACATAAAGGAGGTACCCCTGTTGATGGGCAGGTATTATTTGGTCTAGGTTGGCCCGTGAAGTTAAATCCGAAAAGTAATATTTGACGGAAGAGGCCCATTCCACCTTCTTCAACTCATCGGAAAAGGCGTATTTGTCATGATTTCTTGTACTGTAATGAAGAATGAAAGATTTACCCAATCGATTTAATTCATGAGCCATGGAAATTAATGGCGTGACACCTATACCGCCTGCCATAAGGAGATAGTGGGTCCCATTCCGATCAAGTTCAAAATGGTTCCTTGGCAGTGAGATATGGGTCTTTCGTCCCTTTCTGAATATCCGGTACATCAGGTTTGAACCACCCCTGCCCTCCAACTCATTTTGAACGCCCAGAACATACTTGGAGCTATCCTCAGGGTCGCCTGCCAGGGAGAATTGTCTTTGGAATTCGGGTGCAATGACCACATCCACATGCGCACCAGCACTAAACTCGGGTAATTCACCACCATCCTTTCTGGTTAATTCAACCTTGAACTGGTCCTCGGAATAATCTTCTCTTGTTTTGACCTGTACCTGTATTACAGGCGGCTCTCCTTCAATTGCTGGTGGCTGAGGGGCCAAATCCTTGGTATTACCTGTTTTTATTCTTTGCCGATATTCCTCTGGCGTCAAGAGTTGCTTGTATCGCCGGATGCCTTCTTCCCTGTTCAGCGGTTGAACTATGGGATAGGGTTGGGGCATTTCATCAGCCGGATACACAGCCAGGGTCTGGTCTTCATATTTCAGGTCAAGATCCTTGTTCAGTCCCCTTTCATTGGTTGCCTTGGCTAAAATGTATTGACCCGTTTCACGATTAAGTTCAATATCCCACCACCATTTCTTGATTGGGTTAATATCCCCCCTACCCACATAATCATCCAATTTGGCTAAGGGTTTGGCCAATTTGGGTATATTGGTGGCGACCCACCTGAAAGGAGCTTCAGCAAATAGACCCTCCAGATTCCATGGGCAGGTTTTCATACACCGTCCACACATGCCACCAGCTGAATTGGTTAACCGATATCGAGTACATTTTTCTGCATCGGATTTCCATATTTCATACCCATTGTACATTAGTTTGGGCCCTGCCGTAATGGCTCCTGAAGGGCATTCCCTGGCACATTTATTACAAGACTGGCAAAAACTTTGCAGACCAAAATCAATCGGTTTGTCGTGCACCATGGGCATCGAAGTAGTAACGGCTCCAGCTTTCAATCTGGGTCCTAAAAAGGGGTTTAATATTACTTCGCCAATTCGACTTACTTCTCCCAGTCCCGAAAGCAGTAACAATGGTGGTTGCATGACCTCACTGTCCAAAACGGAATGAACCCTGGCGGAATACCCCAACCTCCTGATTTGTTCAGCAATTACTCCACCGATCAAGGAAAACCTGAGGTATGCACGCATGGATTGGGCAACAGAAATCCAATCATCGCCAGAAGCCCCATCCATGGTGTCATAACCTTGATCAAATAACATGGAAATGGCATTGTCATGATAGGGCTTCAGTTCGTTCCCACCCGAATCATGCGAGTAATAGGCCCATTCTGGAGCACGGGATAGTCCAACTGCGTCTGTTGATAAGTAGTAACAAGCTGCCTTAATGTTGTCAGCATTAACTTCAGGGCTCTTGGTACTTGCACTTACTGGACACCTTGCTTCACCAAATTGAAGAAGTAGCAGAGCTCCCAAAGCCCTTCTGGCACAAGCTCCAATCGGGCTTTTCATAACATAAAACCCGCCTTTGGCGGCTTCTTGAACTGACTTACCCATATCACCAAACAGTGCTCGGGCAAAAAAATCTGCTCTTTTGGGAAACCTTGGAACCCTGGCTTCGTCAATGAAAGTCGTTGGAACATCTACTCTTTTTAAATTCTCAAATGGATGTGGACCAAGTCTGAATTCCCTATCTTTATAGGGTAAGGTTGTACCCTTGCTTCTGCCAGTACCTATCCCGAGTCTCCAGGCTAGTTTGTCACTCAATACCCCCTGCCCATCACCATTGTCATAAAGGGGTGAATCGGGCTGAAGTTCCAAATCAGTCGTTACCGCAGCAAGGCCAAATTTGTTTTGGACAAACGGATTATACAACTGCGAATTCTTGGCAAGACAAAGACCGGAAGATACCGCTAACCTATTCAGATCAACTTCAGTGGTTGTAAGGGAATGACTCCTTGCTGAATAGCCAAGCAAACGAAGATAATTTGCAATTACAACGGAAACATTTGCTGTTAATATTGCACTTCTTTCCCTCTGGGTCCCAATAATCCACTCTGCTCCCATTTCATCCGGCTTTGGTTCTCTGGTAAACTCAATCAGGAAAACGATGGCAAATTTATGGGTGGAAATATCCTTGTATTTCTGTTTAGTGGCTTCAAGGATATCGGCATAAATGGCATCGACTCCTGCCGCATAGGTAGTTGGTTGTCCTTCTTCCAATTCTGTACGAATGCCATCAATCATGGGATTTCGGATGGGGGCAGCCAATCGATGTGAACTATTTAGTTGGGTTATACCCACCATGGAAGCATCAAAGTAATAGCTTGCAGCTTTGAAATGTTTTGATCTTTCCACCGGATCGTTGGGTATCTCACCCTTTATGGCATTCGTGCTGCCATCACGGACTGTATCAAGTAATGCCAAAAATCTTGCTATTGCATGGGAAATTGATTCTGGCTTTTGGGTATTAAACTCGAGAGGGGACATCGCAGGAACCAAGGAAAGATCTGGTTCACTGGTTGTTCGTTCTAATTTCTCCAGGGGGAAGGGTCCCAAATGGAATGGTCTGTTTCGGGTAGAGAAAAACCTCACACGCAGTAATTCCTTAGATCATTTATTCCTTAAATTAGCTAGAATCACCTTAACAGAACATTGGTCTGGATTAAATCAATTCCTAGGCAATAATTCGGGCAATATCCAATTCCATTGTACTGTCTATCAAATTTTTTTGAAATGTATGACTGATTAGTAAATAATAATGGGTATATGGCTCGTTTCATTTCTTCTATTAAAAATAG
This sequence comes from Paracoccaceae bacterium, assembly GCA_963668325.1. Taxonomy (GTDB): domain Bacteria; phylum Pseudomonadota; class Alphaproteobacteria; order Rhodobacterales; family Rhodobacteraceae; genus MPNP01. Next base: position 2,021,113 of record OY764222.1, on the reverse strand, counting down.
CTATGCACCAATCTAGAATGGTGGCAATTTGCCCTAGGACGATGGGTTCAGCAAATGGATAATTTTCTATTTCAGGCAACAATTTATCTTGCTGCTGCGGTTATAGCTGTACCCTTGGCCAAAAAGTGGGGATTGGGATCAGTTCTTGGATACCTTATTGCCGGGATAATAATTGGACAGATAAACCTCCTGCTGGGTTCAAGTTTCTCCGACCTACATGGAATTGCCGAGTTTGGTATCATTATGCTTCTCTTTGTCATCGGCTTGGAGCTCGAACCCAAGCAGCTTTGGCAATTACGAACCAAACTCCTCGGCCTTGGCGGGTTACAGATTACTTTAACAACCATTGCTTTGGCTCTGGCCTGTAAAGTATTGGGATATAGTACCGGTCAAAGTATCGCCTTGGGGCTTGCTTTCTCTTTGTCATCAACTGCAATGGTTTTGCAAACCTTATCAGAGAAGGGTTTGACTCAAACCGAAGGTGGACGGTCTACCCTCTCAGTTCTTCTTACCCAGGATGTGGCATTTATTCCGATGATTATTGTCATCCCCTTGTTGGCAACCAATCCCTCAATATTGGGTGAAACTGAATTTCAGGATGCACATTCAGCTGCAAGCGAAGAGGGGCTAGGAATTGCTCTTACCTTGATTGAGCAACTTCCCCCATGGGGTAGCGCTGGCATCACCCTGGTTTCGATCGTATTGGTTATTGCCTTTGGGTATTTCATAGTAAGGCCGATGTTTCATTATATTAGCTCATCCGGGTTAATTGAAATTTCCACGGCAGCAACCTTGTTTGTCGTTGTTTTTGCTTCACTGTTGATGACCTTGGTTGGGTTTTCACCGGCATTGGGGACATTTTTGGCTGGGGTCGTTCTAGCCACATCTGAATTTCGGCATGAAATGCGCTCCCACATTGAACCCTTTAAAGGGTTATTTCTTGGCCTGTTTTTTATCACCGTTGGTTCTGGGATTAACTTCCTTACTCTTTATCAGAACTTGCTGTTAATCTTTGTCCTAACTTTTGGGTTGATAGCCATAAAGGTTGGAGTCCTTTATGCCCTGTCCTTGATCTTCAAAATAAGAAGTCGGGATAAGTGGCTATTTGTATTTGGATTGGCACAAGGAGGTGAGTTCGCCTTTATTCTGTTGCAATTCATGTCTCAGACAGAAGTTATCGTTCATCGTGAAGAACACATATTTACCCTGGTAGTAACCATGTCGATGGTCCTTACACCCGCTTTATTTATTGCCTATGAATATATTGCCAGAAAAAAAGGTATAGAAGGTGACCCACTTGCTGAAGACATACCGGAACAAGGTGAAATCATTATTGCGGGTGTGGGAAGATTTGGCGAAATTGTCAACGATATGGCAGCTGCCAATGGGTATAAAACTACAGTATTGGATAGCAATTACCAAGTTATCAAACTTATGCGAACCCTCGGTTATAAGGCCTTTCTAGGGGATCCTACCAGACCAGAACTGATTGAATCTGCTGGTTTGGCAAATGCAGAAGTATTGGTTGTCGCCATAGATAATAAGGAACACATTACCGAAATTGTCCAATATGCCAGAAGAAAGCGGCCAGACTTGTTTATCGTTGCCAGGGCCAAAGACCGCCAACATGTTTTTGAGCTGTACCAAGCCGGTGCCAGTCAAATAGTCCGGGAGACTTTTGACAGTTCTCTCCGAGCAGGGAGATATGTATTACAAAAAATGGGCATTCCTGAAGATGAAGCCCATATTCGTACTCGGGGATTTTTCAAATTCAATCGCAGGGCAACCAGAGAATTGGCGGCTGTTTGGGATCCAGATATACCCTTGGATAAAAATCAAGCCTTTTTGAATAAGGTAAGAGATTTAAATAAGTCTATTGACTCCTCCATAGGCATCCCCAAAGAGGATTTGCCTCATATCGAGGAATCAAACAATCAAGAACAAAATAATATTAAGGTTGTAGATACAGAACTACAGGAAGCCACTGAAGATACCTCTGAAACTGTGGAGGAAACTGATATCGCACCAATAAAAGGCGAAATCATAGATGAGGAAGAGTTTTCAAAAGCCAATTAAGGTTGCCTGAAATAATTTACTTCCTATTAGCTACCATCGCTTCAGAAAAAGTAGCCATACCCCCATAACATTTGACTGCCGTTCTGAGGATATGTGCCGCTACTCCAGCCCCAGATGCTTCTCCAAGCCTCATCTCTAATTCCAATAACGGCTTGAGGTTCAATTTTTTTAATAGTTTATTGTGGGCATTTTCCGCAGAACAATGACCCGCAACTACATGTTCCAGTAATCTTGGGTCTATTTTGAACAATACTGCTGCTACGGATGTACAAATAAATCCATCCAACAAGACAGGGATAGACTTTAATCGTGCACTGAATATAGACCCCGCCAAGGCAGCCATCTCCCAACCACCCAGACATCTCAGTATCTCAAGTGGGGAACCTAGCATCTTGGTATGACGATCCAAACCTTGCCTGATAACTTCAATCTTCTGCTTTAGTTGATTCTCATTAATGCCTGTACCTTTCCCTGTCCATTCCTTGGCATCTTCACCAAAAAGGGCCGAAGAAACGGCGGCAGCAGAGGTAGTATTGCTAATACCCATCTCCCCTGGAATAACTAGATCATAACCTTCATGGATAGCATCAAACCCCATGAAAAAGGCTTGTGAAAATTCTTCCCTACTCATGGCTTCATCCTGCGTAAAATCCTTGGTTGGTTTATCCAGATCAATCGGGATAATCTTTAAAGTAGACGGAAGAAGACTGGCAAGCTGATTTATGGCTGCCCCACCATGCTCAAAATTAGCAACCATCTGCTTGGTAACTTCAATGGGGAATGCTGAAACTCCCTTGTTTGCAACCCCATGGTTCCCTGCAAAAATAGCAATCAGAATAGAAGCAATGTCCTTTTTTTGTGCCCCCTGCCAGCCTGCATACCAAATGGCAAGTTCTTCGAGCCTCCCCAATGACCCTGAAGGTTTGGTTAATTCACTGTTTCGTTTTTCAGCCTCAATTATGTAATCTGAATTTGGTTCGGGAAGGTTTTCCAAATATTCATTGAATATTTGTTCAAGGTTACGTTCTTCTGATGGTCTAGATAAAACCTTATTCATGTGATAATTTCTTTTCCGGTTGAATTAAATAAAGCAATTCAGAATTAAGGTTCTTTTGGGGTAATTTTCTATAATGAATTTATTAAAACTCCCAAAAAATATCATTGCCCATCTTGCCATTTCCCTCGGTCTTTTTACGAGAATACCCGTAAAATCCTCAGAACATTCAGTTGACTTGGGAAAAACTGTATGGGCATGGCCACTTATTGGTGGATTTCTAGGAGTGATAATTGGGATATGTGCTGAGGTACTAAATTCTCTGGCTATTCCACCAGAAATCTCTTCATTGCTTATCCTTTCTCTGTTGATTTTAGTCACGGGAGGTTTCCATGAGGATGGATTGGCTGATACCTTTGATGGGGTGTGGGGTGGAAATACGCCAGAAAAACGACTCGAAATAATGAATGACAGCAGGCATGGAACTTTTGGTGTCCTGGCCCTGGTAATTTCTATCCTGTTCAGATGGGTTTTGTTAAAAATTCTCTTTGAAAGCGGGTTTCTCATTGGCCCTTTGGTTGTTGTTTGTGTCATTTCCAGGGCAGCGGTTGTACCCTTCATGAGTATTCTTCCAAGTGCAAGGAAAAAAGGTTTGGCATCAGAAATTGGCCGAGTTCCTCTTTGGTCAGCTGGATTTTGTTTTATAATTTCTCTCATACCAATCTACATTTTCCTAGGCCCAATTGGTTTTATACCGGTGGTTATAGGATTGTTTATAACCCTTCCAGTTTACTTTTATGCCAAAAAACTTCTAAAGGGTCAGACCGGTGATGTATTGGGAACTGTCCAACAACTTACCGAAATCGGCATCATGTTAGCAATTGTCTTGTATTTTACGGGATGATGTTAGTAAAGCACGTTTGGTAGACATATCAGTATTGCATTAAAACTAGTGGAAAGAAAATGAACCAGGGTCCTCCCAACATTGTATTGATAATGGCCGATCAGTTGGCTCCCCAATTTACTGGAGCCTATGGCCACCCATTTGTAAAGACACCCCATATGGATGCCCTATCTTCAAGGGGAGCGCTATTTGATTGGGCCTATTGCAATTCCCCACTCTGTGCTCCATCAAGATTTAGCTTTATGGCTGGTCAGTTGGTAACGAATATAGCAGCCTATGACAATGCTAGTGAGTTTCCTTCCTCAATTCTTACTTTTTCTCATTATTTGAGGGTGATGGGGTATAAAACCTGCCTCGCTGGCAAAATGCATTTTGTTGGCCCAGACCAATTACATGGCTTTGAGGAGCGGGTTACAACAGATATCTATCCTTCAAATTTTGCCTGGACCCCAAATTGGGAACTGCCTGATGAACGCATTGATCGCTGGTACCATAACATGGATTCAGTATTTGAGGCTGGATGTGCAGCTTCAACTTTTCAAATCGAATACGATGAGGAAGTCTCCTTCAGCACAAGAAAAAAAATAGTGGAGTTTGCACAAGACAAAGACAGGCCCTTCTGTTTGGTGGCAAGTTTTATCCATCCACATGATCCTTACGTAGCAACCCCAGAGTGGTGGAACCTTTATGCTGATGTTGAAATAGACCTTCCCAAGAATATTCTTGATTATGATCAGCTTGACCCTTTTTCCCAAAGGATAATGAAGGGTATTGAATCCAATAACCCCAAGATTACCGAAGAGGTCATCAAGAATGCCCGAAGGGGGTATTACGCCAACATGTCATATTTTGATAGTCAAATTGGCATGATAGTTAAGACCCTTCAAGAAACTGAACAACTTGAAAACACGATCATTATTCTGACTGCTGATCATGGGGAGATGCTTGGGGAAAGAGGTTTGTGGTATAAAATGAACTTCTTTGAACCCTCAGGTCGAGTTCCCTTAATTATGGCCGGTCAGGGAATTATTCCTCGACGGGTAAAAAGTGTTTGTTCATTGGTTGATATCCTTCCTACCCTAATTGATATTGGTGTACAGGGTGGTATGGACCCACCCGAATTGGCTCAACCGATTGACGGCCGTTCTTTACTACCTCTAGCCATTGGAGATTTTGAAGATGGTGGGGAAGCGATTGGTGAATATTGTGCCGAACTCACCCCTAGTCCGGTATTCATGATCAGACGTGGGAATTATAAATTCATGTGTTCCGAGGGAGACCCCCCTTTATTGTATAACCTGAAATCGGATCCTGAAGAGTTGGACAACCTAGTTGGAAAAGAAGAATACGCTGATCTGTTAAAGGAATTTGAGAATGAAGCAGCCTTCCGTTGGGACATTGAAAAGATCAAGTCTGATATAATTGCCAAACAAAAACAAAGGCATACGCTGTTTAAGGCCTTGGAACAAGGCAAGGTAACCCATTGGGATTACAATCCACCAAGAGATGCCAGCACTGAATATGTCAGAACCCACATGGATTGGAAGTTCGCTACTGAAAGAACTAGAGTGCCACCGTTTAAACAAAGTTCCTAAAGTTAAATTAATGTAACTATAGTGTTCTTGGACAAAGGATAAGGTAAACAATTTCATCCTAAATGAGGCTCTTTCGCTTAGGAATAAATTCGTTGAAATACATCTATGCCTCTATTTTAATTGCATTCTCAAAGACAGGTTTTGAAACCGCCAAATCAAAAAAATGGGATTGAACAGTCGGTTTGTTTTATTTTTTTGCTACAAAATAGACTGAAGCAATCCTTAAATAGAAACATCAATTCAAAAACTATTTGTTCACTTCAGGACTTTCTAGGATATTAATTTCAAAAGAACGAAAGCAAATCAGAAATTAGGGAAACAGAATGACACTCTACCAAATTAATGATGACGAAATAACAGATGTCCCAACAACTACATTTGAATCAGAGGACATTAAAGAACGTAAGGACCTCCAGGTTTTGCTAAAATTAAGACCTGAAGTTATTTCACCAGATACACTTATCGTAGGGGAAGAATTCAGTGACTGGGAGGGGAGCCAGAAAAGAATTGATCTATTGGGAATTGATAAGAAAGCCAATCTCGTTGTTATTGAATTAAAGCGTACAGCGGATGGTGGATATATGGACCTTCAAGCGATTCGTTATTCAGCTATGATTTCTGCTATGACATTCGACATGCTAGTGGAACATTATGGACAATATCTTAAACGAAACAACAGCGAAGAAAATGCAAGGGATAAATTAGTTGAATTCCTTGATTGGGAAGATACAGATGCTCAGGAACTTGGGCAAAACATTCAGATTATTCTTGCCTCTGCTGATTTCTCAAAAGAGTTGACCACATCGGTGTTGTGGTTGAATGAACAAGGGTTGGATATACGATGCGTTAGAATGCGACCTTATAAATACCACGGGCGTATTCTGTTGGACGTTCAAACTATCATACCTGTACCTGAGATTGAGGAGTATCAAATTCAAATCCGGAAAAAACGGCAGAGTGAACGTGAGCAAAATAAGAGTAAAAAGGACTATTCTAAGTATGATTTAGCGATTGACGGCAATCTTTTCTGTAACTTGCATAAACGAAATTTGATGTACAAGATATTTTCTGAGTTGTTACAAGTTGAAGAAGGAACTGAAAAAATTGAGAATACGCTACCCCCTAGAAAACTCAGAGTATTTGAGGGTTTGCTGGAAGACGAGGAAGTCCGTGAATTAATAATGCTTGACGATAAAGGTAGTCAAACGCCCAAAACTGAAAGGTACTTCTGCAAAGACGGCGAATCAAAACAAGTAAAGGGCAAGACTTATGTTTTGTCTAATCAATGGGGAGTGGATACCCTAGATTTCGTGGATAAACTTAGAAAAATGTTTCCTGACCAAAACATCAAAATTAATGAGACTAGTACTCAGGGCATCTAATTATATTAATTACAATTTCATTTCTTCAAGGTGGGTATTTATTGTTTCCATTTGATAAAACCTTCAACCCAATTCTGTTCAGTACAACCTAGTTCTTTATGGAATCGCTATTTCAAGAATGGCTTTACCAAAGTATAGATTAAACTGACCTAAATTTATCTTTAGGTACTTGTTCTACTTTTTTGCCAATAAGAATAACTTTTGGAAATAGGTCATAATTCCTTACCTGTAGTAACATCCTTGATAAAAGTCAATGAACTACAAAAGGCGTTGGAATAAGAATTAAATTTTATACTGAATGAAGAGATTATGAATTTTAAAACATCTTAAAAGGAAATTCCCATGTTCGTAACTAATCTTGATTGGCTATATGGCGCACTCGTAGGCAGTTTATTAACTTTTTTCTTGACGCTATTAATATGGTTGTTGGGGAACCGTCGATCCCAGCTTACCTACCATGTGACATATGATCGAATAGGAATTTCGGCATTTGACAATATTCATGGTGATGTTTTGGTGACTGTAGGTGGCGAAAAAGTACAAAATCTATTCATGAGTAATATCTGGGTTGAAAATCGAAGTATCAGAGATCTAGAAGATCTAGAAATTAAAGTCTTTTGTGGACAAGATATGGTTCTGATGACCGAGCAAACTCTTATACAAGGGACTGTCGAGAACTTAAAGTATAGTCCAGAATTTGAGAAGATTTTTAACAAAATGGTAAATGCAACAACCAAAATTAATGATTTGAACGTTGTCGGAAAGACTCAAGAAATTGCCAAAATAAGGTTGAATCAACAAAAAAATTGGCAAACTTATACTACGAGCCGTGGGTATTTTGTACCTATGCTCGGGAGAGGCCAAACGATAAAACTTACTTACATGACAGAAGTCAAATCTGGAGCATACCCGGCGATCTATATTGCATGCCAAAAAGCAGGGGTCCGAGTGAAATACAAGGAACCGTACCAACCTGTATGGCATATTTGGGGAGTTCCGCTAGCTGAAGCCGGTATTGTCGGCGTCATTATTGTGTCCATTATTGGAATAATGGTTATCAGTTTAATCTCAATTCACTGGATTGTGGGAATAGTCTGTCTTGTCATTGGTCTCTTTGGCAATGTTGTAGGGGCAAGTGTTGTAAAATTTTATAGATGGTTTCGAAATCTGGCGATAGGATAAAACTTCACAAAGGAATAAATTTGAATGTAAAAATTTGAGATTTTAATGGCAAGATGTCCTATATCCTGAAAATTGGCTTTGAATTAGAAAAGGTGTAATTGCAATTTTGGCAATATTTCCTATCATTTAACGTTCATAGATCATTCAAGACCGTTTAGGCCTGTTGAAAGTTGCCAATTTCAGTAAATTTAGTCCCTATATTAGCTGCCTTCACCAGGTTTTTCAGAAAAATACTTTTCTAGTTTACCTTCTTCAAACTCGTGGCTCTCGGCATCTGGGGGAGCATCCTTCTTTTCCAGAATTACTGGCCAAATTTCGGAATATTTCCGATTGAATTCAACCCATTCCTCTGTATCCGGCTCAGTATCGGGTCTAATAGCATCCACCGGACATTCAGGTTCACACACTCCGCAGTCAATACATTCATCGGGATGAATGACCAACATGTTTTCACCCTCGTAAAAACAGTCCACAGGACACACTTCTACACAATCAGTGTATTTACAAGCAATGCAACTGTCATTTACTATGTATGTCATATTTGCCTAGGGTAAGCCGCCATAATGTACTTGGATATGGCTAGGTATTTATAATTTGACTTCTTTCAACCTGTTTTGTGAAGATAAAAAACAGATTTCACAATTTGGTCTCTAGTGAAACAAAATACTAGGATAGATATAGGATTTTATAATTTATCCCTAATTTCCAGCAAAGCGGCAAAGGGATGATTAGGATCAGGTTTCCTGGTGAATGGTTTCTTGTTTCTTGGCCTTTTTGAATCTGATCTATTCGTATTCCTGGGATTGGTTTTCTTATCGAATTTACCCCTTGGTCCTCTGCCCTTTTTGGCCTTGAATGGTTCTTTTTTTTCTGACTGGTCGTTTGTCTTTGAATTAGAGAATTTCTTTTTGGGTGGAGCAGTTCTTTTTGGGCTCCACTTATAGGTATAAACTATCTCTTTTACCGCATTCTCTTCATCGTCTGTTACGATCTCGCTTTGGGTTTGTTCATTGCTTGTACTCGAAAGAGAAACATCATTATCATTGGTTATTTCGGCTTTAACATCCTTACTTTCTACTCGAACTGGACTATCCGGTACTGGTTGTTCTGGAATCGTAGTAATTTCTGCAACTTGTTGACTTGAATCGGATGCATTGACCCTTTCTTCGGAACCATTTAGCTGATCGTTATCTGTTTCAACTGTTTGCGAACTAGATGGGATATCCTGAGTTGGGGGTTCCACAGCTTTCAAATTTTCCTCTTTAATTACCTTGTATCCCAAACCCTTCATAAATTCAGAAAACATCTCATGCGACAAACCGGTAATTGACAGCATCTCTGCAGAAGGGCCAAATCCTTTCCTGCCATCCTCAACTCTGATTAAATTCATTAATCGCTCCAGAATATCTACCCTGATTGCCAAACTGCCAATTTGAAAATAGCCACACTTGGGAAAATACCCTTCCGGTGCTTGCGGTAATTGAGTCAAGGAAGTTAATCCCAATGGAGGGGATGGGGGAAATTCGGGGAAACTATTTTGTAATGACCACAGGACTAGCCGTAACCGTGTTGGATAAGGTTTGATGGAAGATATCTCAAAAATCGAAAACTGCCCAAATCTAATTCCGAAAGCCCTCAACAATTTCCTTTTGTCCTGATCCAGGTTTGTAACTTCCTTGGTTACAGCATCCCTTCTAAGGATTCCAAACTCCTCTACAATTCGCTGGGCAAACTCACGCACCTCACCTTCCAGGGTCTGATCGTTTTTAAGCTTAAGCAGGTTTTCCAGATCGTCTTTGATCCTTTGATCGACATAGGATTCAATCCTTGATTGAACCTTTTCCTTGACCTTTTCCCCGGCAATCTTATCAACAAAAACTCTTACTTTGGGATCATATGGGTCATCCCCCTTCACCAGTTTTCCTACAGCCTGGGTTCCCCACATAATACCGCCCTGCTCGGTAAAATCGAATTCCGGGTTGGGAGCTTTGGCTATCTTATTCGCAAGAAGGTCGAATTGAGGTCCGATAACTTTACTGGTGACTTCCTTTAAAACCTTTTCTTCATCAGGTGTTGAGCCAATATTCCGGAAAAATCTAAACCCCTCAAGCTTACCAATATTCTGGCCCTCTATTTCAATACCACCATCTTCTTTTATTTCAGGCACTAATTGCTCCTTTTTTCTGAGTTTTCTTAATAATACACTAACTTTCACATCAATAAACCTATTGGTTAGTTTTCGATGTAAAGAGTCGGAAAGCCGGTCCTCGACTCCACGAGTTCTTTCACGCCAATACTTGGTATCTTCAACCCAGTTCGGTTTTTGAGCGACATAAGTCCAATTTCGTATGGAAGCGAGATTTGCTGACAGACTTTCGATACCACCTTCAGTCTTGTCTATCCGATCCAGTTGTTGGTTAAGCCAGTCCTCGGGAATGTAATCACCGTTTTTGAGAAACCAAAATACTTTTGAAACCAGGGCAGAATGGTTTCTAATCCCGGCATTCCTAAAATCAGGTATTTGGCACGCTTCCCAGAACAACTTAACTTCAGAAGGAGATAAGCATGCTTGCTGGATAGTATCGTCAGCAATTAACTCCTTCAGGACCAAAATATCTGTAGTCTCTTTGGTTAAGGTGAGGATTGGATTTTTACTAGCGACAGAAAGAGACTTCAAAAGTGTTTGAAGCGACCTGTAGTCGAGGTCTGTATTCCTCCACTGAATTTTCTTTATCGAACTGTATCTGTTGTTTTCAATATCCTGCACCACTGGTAAGGGTATTTCCTCACATCCTTTAACGATTCCAAAGGTTCCTGCTTTCTTGTATCTGCCAGCCCGGCCAGCAATCTGCCCCGTTTCCATAGGGGTAAGCCCTCTATGTCTTCGCCCATCAAATTTCCTTATCCGGCTGAACGCAACATGGTCTATTTCAAGATTTAACCCCATTCCGATAGCATCCGTTGCCACCAGGTAATTTACTTCCCCATTTTGATAGATATCCACCTGGGCATTTCTGGTTCTAGGACTCAAACCTCCAGTAACAACAGCTGCTCCACCTTTTAAGCTCCTGAGCATTTCCGCTTGGTAATATACATCCTCAAGGGAAAATCCAACAATGGCAGTCCTTGGCTCCAAGCGGGCAATATCCTTTTTTCCAGTATAGGTTAGGGAAGAAAACCTGTCCCTTCTTTCAAAGAATGTGTTGTCGAGAAGATTAGAAATAGTCTGTTTGATATTTTCAGAACCAAGAAAAAGTGTTTCTTTTTGCCCCCTGGCATGCAATAACCGATCGGTAAAGATATGACCTCTCTCCAGGTCTGAACATAATTGGATTTCATCTACAGCTAGAAAATCTGCACCAATTTTTGTCGGCATGGCCTCAGTTGTGCAGATCCAATAGCAAGCCCGGTTGGGAACAATCCTCTCTTCTCCAGTTATAAGCGCAACCTGGGAAGGACCAACCCGCTTGACAACTTTATCAAATACCTCTCTGGCAAGCAATCTGAGGGGGAACCCAATAACCCCGGTTTTGTGGGTTAACATTTTTTCAATGGCAAAATGGGTTTTCCCAGTATTGGTTGAACCCAAAATTACATTAACGTAGGATTTGTATGAATAGTGTGGCATGGAGGTCCGAGAGCTGATAGCTATAATAAAAGGGATTAAATTGAATTATCAAGAAGTTCTTTTCTTAACCTATCTATAGCTCTTCTAATTCCAAACCTGTTCGGTGATAGTCGATACACTGCTTCGTAGGCCTCTAATGCCTTGATTTTTTTGCCGGTATTCTCGTAAATCATAGCCAAACCATTCAAAGCACCAAAATGCTTGGGATTAAGCTCCAAGGTTCGATTAATATCACTAATTGAAAGATCATAATCCAACATGAGATAATGAATGGTAGCCCGAATATTCCATCCTTCGGCAAAACCTGGTGAATCTGTGACTATATTATTCAAAATTTTAAGTGAAGCGTTATAATCACCCCTGTTCATATATGCAATTGATTGACCCAGGAGATTATTTATATCTGCTGAACCTGAATCCATCCAAAAGGATATAATTTCCCTTTCAATGATTTTAGTCTCTTGGGAATTGCTGGTTTGAAGTGCTTCAAATAATTCGTTTGTTCTAGCTTCATTGCCAATTATTGAGGAAGGGAAAAATAAACTGGAAAGAAACCCAAGCAAAAACAAAATTTTTGACAATTTCATTGGGCATTCCTAAGCCAAGGGGTAAATATCATATGATTAGCAGATTTCGTGGATTTATTCAATGAATACCAAAGCAGCAATAATTGAGGAACTAAAAAAATTGGAACTTGGTTCTGTTGGTCCAAAGGTAAAGTTTGAGGTTAAGGAAATTGGCTGTTTTGTTTTCAAGGATAAGGATGTTATTGTAAGTGATGAGGAACGAGAATGTACCTTAATTGCTTCAGTCAATACATTTAAAGGGCTGTTGAGGGGAAGTCTAAACCCAACTTCAATTTACATGAATGGCGAATTGAAAATTAAAGGGGATCTTTCCATAGCAATGCAATTAGGGAAATATCTGGCCAATAGTTACAGGAACTAACACAGGTTTAATGCTATCTAAATAGATAATTATCTCAAACAAAATTCATGGAACAAGCTCCTCTCTATAAGGAAATAATTTCAGATTCCTGTGATGCTCAGGCTTTTTGGCTTTTAACCGAGGATAGGATTAGGATCAGAGCGGCCTTTTGGTTGGGTGGGAATAAGGGAACGGTATTTATTCTTACTGGTAGAACGGAATACATAGAAAAATACTGTTCCATCGCTACTTTATTCCATCAAAATGGCTATTCAGTCGTCATGCATGATTGGCGCGGACAAGGATTGTCCGATAGGTTGTTGTCAAACCAGAATATCGGACATGTGGAAAGGTTTGCCGACTACCAGAAGGACTTGAACATAGTTATCGAAACTTCAGATAGTTGGGATTTGCCTCACCCTTTTTTTCAGTTATCCCATTCGATGGGAGGTTGTATCGGTTTGCGAACGATACTTCAAACCCAGGTATTCAAATCATCGGTCTTCACAGGACCGATGTGGAAATTGAACGGAACATTTCGGATGCTGGCTGCAAAATATATCTCTTCTCTAGCCATATCACTTGGATTTGATAAACGATTGATACTGGGTGGGGATGTAAGAAACTATCTGCATTTATCTACACCAGAAAAGAATAGCCTTACATCTGATCCAGAAATTTTTCTTTTCTTGAAAAACCAAATTACCACCCACCCTGAGTTAAATGTAGGTGGCCCCTCCTGGAGATGGCTAAGAGAAGCCATTAGAGAGAATGATTACCTGCTTTGCCAATCACCTCCTGATATACCTTCTTTAGTTATCCTGGGATCTGATGAAAAACTACTTGATGTGAAAGAAATTCTTACTTATTGCCAAAAATGGAACACAACAACAATTGAAATCATACCTAACACCAAGCATGAAATTTTGATGGAATCTAAACTGTATAGGGACTTGGCTTTAGATAAAATACTGTCCTTCTTTGTGGCCTGATAATTGGTAACTGGCTAAGGAAACTTAATTTTCTATTTTATTCAAACTTTAAATTTGGGATGAATTATGCAGGCAATGCAATTACAAGACCTAGGTCAAAGGTTGGAACTCGTGGATGTTCCTATCCCCTTGCCACAAAGAAATGAGATACAAATCAAAGTGGAGGCGGTCGGAATAAATTTTGCTGATATACTGATTTGTGAAGGCAAGTATCAGGAAAGACCAGAACTGCCATTTACCCCTGGTATGGAGGTTTGTGGTTTTGTTTCTGATTTAGGCCCTGATAGCGATGGGTTTGAAATTGGAGACCGGGTGGTTGGATTTGGAAGTTATGGTGGCTTGGCTGAATATACCACCCTGCCCCAAAACCATTGCCTTAGTATTTCCAAAAGCATGTCTGATGTAGAGGCAGCTGGTTTTCTGGTAGCCTATGGCACTTCCCATCTTGCTTTATCACACCGGGCAAAATTAACTTCAAATGAAAACCTGTTGGTTCTGGGAGCTTCAGGAGGGGTCGGCAGAACAGCTGTTGAACTTGGTCACTTGTTGGGGGCAAAGGTCATAGCAGCGGCTAGTGATGATAATAAGCTTCAGGAAGCCAGAAGTTCTGGTGCTGATCATTTGGTAAATACCAGAACGGAAGATCTGTTGGCAAAGGTTAAATCCTTGGGAGGAGCCGATGTCGTATATGATCCTGTGGGAGGGGAATTATTTAAGTTGGCTTTAAGAGCGACCAACCCAGAGGGAAGAATAATTCCAATCGGTTTTGCTTCGGGAGATATACCATCAATCCCTGCCAATATCCTTCTGGTAAAGAACCTGACCGTTATAGGCTGCTATTGGGGAGGTTATATGAAGTTTGGCCCCGATATAGTTAAAGAGGGATTAAAGGAATTGCTCGACTGGTTTGAGCAAGGTCGAATTAAACCATTGGTAAAGGATATTTTTCCACTTGAGGACGCCAATTTGGCACTTGAAAAACTCAAATCAAGAAAGGCTGTTGGCAAGGTTGTTGTTCGTATCCCAGAGATAAATTGAACCATCTAACTTTTATTTCACAGATTATTGTACCCCAAACTCCACTAAACAATAGAATTAGGGGAATCATCAACCATTTCTGTACTTGAAATTTTCCTTCGGAATTCCAAAATATTCATTAATAATTTACATCTGTAAACTTGGTAAGAGGAACATTATGGATCGGTTTCAAGCTGTTAACCCAGTCGGTACAACACAGGCACAAATAGATGCAGGTCTAAGGGCCCACATGAATAAGGTCTATGCCTATATGGCAGGGGCCATGGCGATTACTGGTGCCGTTGCCTACCTGGCCAGCGAAAGTTTAGCTTTGATGACGCTAATCTATTCAACACCTTTGCAGTGGGTTGTTATGTTGGCGCCCTTGGGAGTAGTTTTTCTCCTCAGTGCAAGAATTAACAAAATGTCTGCATCATCAGCGCAAACAACTTTCTGGATCTTTTCAGGTTTAATGGGGCTCTCGATTTCTTACATTTTCCTTGCCTACACGGGCTATTCAATTGCCCACACTTTCCTGGTCACGGCAATTGCTTTTGCAAGTCTCAGTATTTGGGGTTATACCACAAAAAAGGACATTAGTGGATGGGGATCATTTTTGATTATGGGAGTGATTGGCATTATTCTTGCTTCATTAGTCAATTTGTTTTTTCAACTCCCAGGTTTAAGTTTTGCAATTTCTGTCCTTGGTGTTTTGATATTTGCGGGGCTGACAGCCTATGATACCCAACGGATTAAAAATGATTATCTCCAGTATGCCACACGAGGCAACGAGATTTGGTTGCAGAAATCTGCAATAATGGGATCATTAAGCCTGTATCTGAATTTCCTGAATATGTTTCTGCTTTTGCTTCACCTCTTCGGGCAAAGGGAATAATCCACGTTTCCAGCAATAAATTGGATATTAAATTCTTAATTGGCAGACGAATAATTAAGAATCCTTAATTATTTTATTTTAATTTTGGAAATTGTGGCTACCTAATATAGGATAGCAATAAGATTTCGTATTATAACTAACCATGGAATATTGGAAATGGAAAACCTACGCCATCATGAGGAGCAAGGCCAAAAACGACCCAATACCAGGGGCAAAGTTATGAAGCCAGCTAAAGAAACGAAAAATCAGTGTAACAAGGCAGGAACTATTTCATCAAGGACATCTGCAGAAATTATTGATGAGATAGCGGTGAGGCGTAAAACTGCCTTGGAGATTCTGGCCAATAGTTAGTCAGCAGTATCGCGTCACTTGGGAAGACGCTATCAGGGGTCATGATAAAGCACTTCAATTTGGAGGGGCACCTGGGATCTTAAATGAAAACGCTTTAAGGTCGGCACTTAATCGTCCATACAATGGGTATTTTCCTGATATACATTGGAAGGCTGCGGCACTTGTACACGCCATAGTTTCAAATCACGGTTTCGTAGATGGGAACAAGCGTACAGCACTCTTATTAGTGGAGTTGTTAGTAAATAAAAGTGGTTATAAACTCAATGAAAGTAACAAAGAGGTTGCAGCTATTATCGTTAATGTCGCCATTGGGAAAACAAGTTTCGAGGAACTCGCTGAATGGTTCAAGAACCGGCTTGTTTTAAGTCAAGATATTAAATTATCGTCCTAACATACATGACGCCATGTTTCTCCTGGACAATGTTGGAAGTACTGAGATAAGAGGTTGAAATTCTCTTGATTTGAGAAGCGACCTATTCCCAAAGTAAATTTGATCACAGTACAGTATGGTCTGTGTATAAATTTACAAAGGCTTGTTAATTCTGGTCAGAGATATTGAGGGGGAATATTCTAAAGGGATAAGTAAGGGATGAGGTTACTTAATTTTTCCTTCTTTATATTCCACATGCTTCCGCGCTACAGGGTCATACTTCTTTACCCTCATCTTTTCTGTCATGGTACGAGCATTCTTTTTGGTAACGTAAAAATGGCCCGTATCAGCGGTTGAGTTTAGTCGAATTTTAATTGTTGCTGGCTTGGCCATCAGAACATCATCCTTCCCTATTTATCAAATTTCTATCCTGGAGATAGAAGGATTAGATTTAGGTAAATAATTTACCTAGTCAACATATACACAGTTAAAAAGCGGAAAACCTATAAGCCGGATTCTGTTCCGAGTTTGCACTCATTGATAGCCATTCATCTAAAACAAAGATTACCCTTCATCTCTAGCTGCCTACCCTAACTGTAAGGTCAAAGCACCCCTGCATTAATTGCTTACAGTTCTACTTGGCATTGCTCCTGGTGGGGCTTGCCGTACCATTTTTGTTACCAAAAACGTGGGGGTCTCTTACACCTCCGTTTCACCCTTGCCAATAAGCCGAACAGGCAAAATTGGCGGTCTCTTCTCTGTGGCGCTGTCCCTTGGGTTGCCCCAGCCGGGCGTTACCCGGCACCATGCTTTGTGGAGTCCGGACTTTCCTCATGAAATAATCATGCAGCTATCCGGTTTTCCGCTGATTAAAAATAAGGTTAGATTGAGGTTTTTTCAATTATTTCTTATTTCAGTTCTACCAAGATCACCCTAATGAATTAACCAGGTCTCGTAAACAACCCAAATCAAACTCATTCAATTCTCCAGTAGCCCAAGGTCTAAATCGAGCCCTAAAACAATCTAGCAATGAAATTGTTGAAGCTTCCAGGGATGCTTCATCAGGGAGGGCATAGCCGAAATCCTTGGCTAGTGATAGGAATTCGGAAAGGTTTACAGATTCCGAAATCTCCTGTTTCGGCCAAATGGCAAGGTTATTCAAGGCCAACCCTCGCCAATCGAACTTCCGCCCAGGATCAGATTTCCTACCGATAGCCATATCTGAATGTCCGATGATGTTGTGAAGTGGTATTCCCCATCTTTTCATCAGTTGCAATATGATTATCTCCAAGGAGTAAATTTGTGGTAGGGAAAAAGGATGATTTCCTTTATTGGCAAGCTCAATACCTAACGACCGTGAATTAATATCATCAAGTCCCCTCCATTCACCAGCTCCGGCATGCCATGCTCTCATGTCCTCTTCGACCAACTGATAGACCTTGCCCTTCTCAGAAATCAAATAATGACAAGAAACTTCATGCACTGGCGAGAGCAAGCGTTCGATAGCCAACTCACATGAGTCCATAGCTGTATAGTGAATAACTATAAATTGGGGTTTAAGATTATTCCTTCGGGTGTTGAAATTTGGAGAAGGAAGCCAAACCGGTTTAACTTCCTTGGAGGGAATCATTGCAGAACGAGACGATATTTTTCTGGATTCCAGGAGCAGGCAAATCCATCTCCGTCCGGGTCTAAATTCAAATCGTCAACCTCGGGTCCGCCAGCATCAAGAAATGCCTGTTGAGCCGCTTCACTGTCAATATAAGACTCACATCTTTCCAAGTATTTATCACGATTGAAAAACAGAGTATTTCTTCGAAACAATACGGTTCCAGGGGTATGCTTGGTATTTAAGGCAAATGATACAACGTCGGTCTGACCTTCTTTGTCAGGATGATCTATAGGATCATAAATCACTAGCTTTTCCTCAATCTCCTTAATCCTCTGACTGTCGGATTCAATCGTTTCCCGTTGTGCTACAGCGGCAAAATCCTGCTCGTCGGAAACGCTTCGACCAAATTCATCAAACTCTCTTGGCTCTGGGGTAAGTTTAACCTCGACAGTACCTGTTGGTTGTTCTGTATCCGATTGCTCCTCAACATCGCTCTCAGTTGTAGCCACCTCTGTTTCCTGTGCTTCAGGTACTGTATCAGAGACATCTGTATCTTCATTGCGGGTTGCTTCGGATGTAGCACCCTCATCCACAATGGCATCAGAAACTTCTGTTAATTCGGTTTCCTCTGTCTCAACTGGATCCACCGGAACAGTTACTGTAGATTCTTCCTGATCCTCGGGCTTCAGAACTTGTTCAATTTCATTGACAATCTGTTGCGAAATTTCTTCTGAAGTCGGCTCCTCATTTAACTCATCTGTTGGGACGATTGGTGCTTGAACTTGTTCTGCCGGAGAATCTTCTAGTGGCAGTTCTTCCGTACAAGAAATTAGTAACAAGGTTAAAGAAACTATGGCAAAAAACTTTATGTTGAAACCATTCATGAGTTAATTCTCCAAATTACCACCATCTTTGAGGTTTGAAATTAAATTGAACATTGCTTTCAATTGATTGGGCAAGGTTCAAGAGGTCCCCTTCGCCCCATGGTTTACCTATTAATTGCAAGCCGAGAGGAAGACCCTTGGAATCTAACCGGGCCGGAACAGAAATACCAGGAAGGCCAGCCAAATTAACCGTTACCGTAAACACGTCGTTAAGATACATTTTAATCGGGTCATCATCACCGATTTCCCCTAGGGCAAAGGCTGAACTGGGTGTTGTTGGAGTTAAAATTGCATCCACACCCAAACTAAACACATCTTCAAAATCCTTTTTTATTAATGTTCTGATTTTTTGAGCTCTCAAATAATAAGCCTCGTAAAATCCTTGCGAGAGAACATAGGTTCCTATCATAACGCGTCTTTTCACTTCGGGTCCAAAACCCTCTCCCCGGGTCCTTTTGTACATATCCACAATATTGGTATTGGCATCCATTGAAGCCCTGTAGCCATACCTGACACCATCATATCTAGCCAGATTTGAAGATGCTTCGGCTGGTGCAATTACATAATAAGTAGGTAATGCATATTTCGTGTGAGGCAATGAAATATCAACAATTGTTGCACCGGCATCTTTAAGTATCGCTTTTCCTTCTTCCCAAATAGCTAGGATTTCTTCAGGCATCCCTTCCAACCGGTATTCTTTTGGAATTCCGATCTTCTTGCCACGAATATCACCTGTGAGAAAACTACTATATTGGGGGACAGCCCCATCATAACTGGTTGAATCCTTTGGGTCATAACCGGCTATAACTTCCAGGATCAATGCGACATCCTTTACCGATCGGGCAAAAGGTCCAGCCTGGTCTAGTGAAGAGGCAAAGGCAACAATTCCCCACCGGGAACACCTGCCGTAAGTGGGTTTCATACCCACAATACCCGTAAACGCAGCAGGTTGCCTGATTGATCCGCCAGTATCCGTTCCCAAAGCCCCCAGACAAAGATCGGCAGCTACAGCCGCTGCGGAACCGCCAGATGATCCTCCTGCTGTTAAGGGTTTATCAGAATCTTTTATACGCCAAGGGCTAGCTACCGGGTTATAAACCGTATTCTCCGTCGAAGAACCCATGGCAAATTCATCCATATTGAGCTTACCGAGAAATACTGAACCTGCATCCTTAAGTTTTTGTGTTACGGTAGATTCGTACTCTGGCCTAAACCCTTGTAAAATTTTTGATGCTGCCTGGGTTGGACTTCCCTTAACACAAAAGAGATCTTTTATCCCAATGGGGATACCACAAAGAGGAGAATTATTGCCATTGGTGATTTTTTTATCAGCTGCTTTGGCTTGGTCGATAACGAGATTAGCATCAAACCAGCTGAAGGCATTTAACTTCTGGGAAGTTTCAATTTCATTCAAACAGGATTGTGATAACTCAACTGAAGTAATTTCCCCTTTTTTTAAAAGAGCACTAGCCTCAGATATTGTCAGGGCTGATAGTCCCATTTACTCGACCACCTTGGGGACAGAAAAAAATCCTTGCTCCGGCAAGGGTGCATTCGATAAAACGAGGTCCTTGTCTCCACCTGTTGAAACAATATCATGCCTGAGTTTAAGTTTCATGGGAGTAACTGATGTCATCGGTTCGATGCCATCAATGTCAACTTCATTCAGTTGCTCCATAAATTCCAAAATGATGGAAAGTTCTCTTGCTATTCCCGGAAGTTCGCTTTCTTCAACATGAATTCGAGCAAGATGGGCTACCTTCCTAGCCTCATCCAAACTTAGTCCCATAACTTATATTAGCCCAATTTGTTTTCTTTTTCGTCAAGAAGTATCTTATTATTGATAGTCAGGATCATCCACGACAGCATCAAAGCATTCAAAACATGCCATAACCAATGTGTACCTATTGGATTAATCTCACAATAAGGCAGATCAATAATTCTGAACCCAATTGAGATAGATAGGATTACAGCACCGATTAACAACTTTACGCCGACATCTTTGTGCGATTTAAGCAGCCAGAAACCATAAATAAAAATTATCGAAGCAATACTGGCATAAGTTGATGACCCACCTATAAAGGGAAAAAGGAACTCAATTGCAATTCCTAATGGGAAAAGGAGAAAAAAGACTCCAACAGTTAACAGTAACGAATAAACTGTCTTCAGGTAGAGAAAATATTTATTCGCACCGTAAATATATATTACGACAAAAATCGCGATAAAGAGAACATCAGCAATCGCTCCCCACACCGTCGCAAAAGTATGAAATAATCCCGACCCTACCCCTATCAGGCCTAATAAGACAGTAAGGGTAATCGATATTGGGGGTGGGTTCTTGCCCTTTATATAATTCCATACCAGTAAAGCAGCGATAATAAAGGCCAGATTGGTAACTGCATTTAAGGGCTCATCAAATAAACCTGGTGCAACCCGTTCACAATAACCATCCACATAAGTATTTAAGCTGTCCATTTTGCTCTTTCTGGCCCCTTTCTCTCTTCAGGATCCATTTTACCTTCTGTCGTTAAAGAAAGTTTTTAATATTTCTCCACATTCGGTGGCCATCAACCCACCGTATATTTCTGGTTTGTGATGAGTTTGGGGCCAGGAAAATATTCTTGCCCCATGTTCCACACCACCTGTTTTCTTGTCATAGGCACCAAAATATAACTTTGAAATCCTAGCAAGTGAGATTGCACTTGCACACATTGAACAGGGTTCAAGAGTAACATAGATCGAACACCCAACCAGTTTGTCAGTACCTAAAATATCACTTGCCTGCCGGATTGCCAGTATTTCGGCATGGGCAGTTGGATCATTCAATTTTCTAACCATGTTATATTTTGAGACTATTACCTTCCCTTCAGAAGATACAATTACTGCCCCCACAGGAATCTCACCTTTGGTCAAACCTGTTTTGGCAGTTTCCAAGGCATTGTTCATGTAGGATTGAAACAATTGCAAATCTCCTGATTGATACTGATATTGAAATAGTAGCGGAATATACTTTTCTCCAGTTAAAAGGAAAAATTCAAATGCGGATTGCCAAATACTTGGCAGGAGCGGGCATAGCATCCCGTCGAGAAAGCGAAAAACTGATCATGGAGGGACGGGTCAAGGCTAATGGCATAGTAGTCACAAACCTCGCCCAACAAATTTCCACTGGAGATCGGGTATTATTTGATGACAAACCGGTACCCAAAATTCAGAAAGCCAGAATTTGGAAATATTATAAACCCAATGGAGTGATAACCTCAACCAAGGATGATAAGGACCGTCCGACAGTATTTGCCAACCTACCAGCCAATTTACCCAAGGTAATCTCTGTTGGCAGGCTAGATATTAATTCCGAAGGGTTGCTACTCCTTACGAATAATGGCGACTTGAAGAGGTTCCTTGAGTTACCTGCTAACAGCTTTGATAGAACCTATCGTGTTAGAGTTCGAGGCAAACCCACTGAGAATAGATTGGCACCTCTCTCCAAGGGAATTACTGTTGGCAAAGATAAATTTATGCCAATGGCCATATCCATTGACACGGTAAGTAAATCAAATTCCTGGTTAACAATCACTCTAAAGGAAGGGAAAAACAGGGAAGTTCGACGAGCCCTGAATTATGTTGGTTTGGAGGTAAATCGTTTGATTCGTATTTCCTATGGCCCCTTAAGTTTGTCCACCCTCGGGAAAAACGAAGTTCAGGAAATCAACTTCAAGTCATTTATTGGAGAATTGCTACAAATGGGGTTTAAGGAATCTGACCTCCCTTTCATATCTCAGGAGAAACCTCGTAAACCCAAATTGCCACATAAACCAAGGGCTAAACCGAACAATCGTAGAAGAAAAAGGTGACTATGCTTTGGGTTAGGGACAACCCTTCTTTCTTCAGGTTACAAATTTCCTTGTTTGATAGCGATCATATTTCCACGGTTGATATTCAAGGGCCATAGTCAGGACCTCCACTGCTCGGTGTATATCCTGAGCATTGTTATAAAGTGGAGCTATCCCAAACCTTAAATGGCTGGGTTCACGAAAATCACAAATGACGGAATTTTCAATCAAAAACCTGACAATCGAATATCCTTCAGGATGCTCCAAAGCAACATGACTGCCTCTACCCATAGGATTCTCTGGAGATATCACAGTTATTTCTGGGCAATTGGATCTGACACCCTCAATAAATTTCTCTGACAATTCCATGGACTTGGTGTGGACTTCTTCAACGGCAATTCCGTCCCAAATTCCAAGGGCAAAATTCAGTGCCATAAGCCCGATTACTGGGGGTGTACCTACCATTAATCTATTGATTGTAGGAGCAGGATCATAGTCAAGTGAAAATTGAAAAGGTTGTGCATGACCTAACCATCCCGTAATTGGTGATTGAATTTGAGAAACCAGGTTTGGGTCAACATAGATAAATGCAGGAGCCCCTGGACCCCCATTTAAGTATTTATAGGTACAACCTATGGCAAAATCGGCGCCGGACCTTTGTATGTTTACTGGGAAAGCACCAACAGAATGGGCCAAGTCCCAAATGGTCAAGATGCCCTTGGCCTTTGCTTGTTCGGTTAATTTGGCCATATCATGGCGAGCACCTGTTTTATAATCTACCTCGGTAAGCAGCATTACTGCAATCTTATCGTTCAACTCATTGGCTAAATCCTGGTGATTGACAATTTTTACCTCATAACCTTGGCTCATAAAGGAAGCCAACCCTTGAGCAACGTAGATATCCGAAGGGAAGTTACCCGAATCCGTCAAAATTACTTTTCGCTTGGGATTTAACTTCAATGCGGCACCCAGGGCCTGAAAAACTTTTATGGAGAGCGTATCTCCCAATATTGTAGATCCAGCAGGAGCTCCTATGAGTCCACCTAACTTATTGCCAATTTGGATAGACAATTCCATCCAACCTGCACTGTTCCATCCACCAATTAACATTTCTCCCCATTCATCGGCTATTTGGGAAGCAATGTTTACGGGCAACTCCTTTGGTAGCGGTCCAAGGGAATTCCCACAGAGATAGGTTAAGTTCTCCGGAATATAGAAAAAATCTTTGGTTCTCTTGAAATCAACCATGCTGGGATACAATCAGGTAATTATAGGGAATAAAGGATGGTGCCTAGGGGCGGAATCGAACCACCGACACGAGGATTTTCAGTCCACTGCTCTACCCCTGAGCTACCTAGGCATCCTACAAAAACTAACCTTGTAAACTAATTACTTGGTGTTGTCCATAGAGTAACCAAAATTTGGTTATCTATCTGAAAGTGGGGGTACATTTATTGCTTCATTCTCACTTTCCAAGTCTTTATCACCTGATAAAACATATTTTCCATCCAGCCAATTACCAAGATCAATATCTGCACATCTCTTGGAACAAAACGGTTGGTAGTCTGACAAGGATTTTTTCTGACAAATGGGACAGTTCATATTTTCAATATCTCATTGACTGGTATTCGATCTCTTTTTCTTTGAAGCTCAAAGTTACCTAACTTGGTCCAACCTGCCAATTTGGTAGGAACGTTGTCTTTCTTAAATGCCAAGGATAAGCATTTTTCCACATCATTCTTGTCAGATTGGTTCATGGACGGGAAGTCAATGATGACTTTTCCCCCAAAACCACGAATTCTTAATTCCCTTGGAATAACCTCTGCAGCTTGCAAGGAAATACTCTTGGCCGATGCCTTGGATTTTATTCCACCACTGTTCACATCAATTACGATCATGGCCTGGGTTTTTTCGATATACAAATTAGCCTTATTTTCCAGAACGACAACATCCCCTATATTTTCGATTATCAAATCCCATAAGCCAAATTCATCAATATCTTCCCCGACATCCTGAATTTTGAATTTTTCTTCGGGCTGCCAGTCTCTTTCAGCTCTTGCATGGATTGATGGGCCAGTAGCTACAAGAGTAGGTTTATTGGGTTTGCCAGATAGGAATATTCTCCTGTAGGAGTTCATTAATTCCTCGATCTCTGCCTTAATTTGGTGATCATCACTCAGACAGGATGTCCGTAAAATCAATCCAACATTTTCTTTTTCCAAACTTTCCCTGGTAACAACTGTTTCAACCAGAGAATACAACTCCTTTCTTTTTTTTGAATCAGCAATAGCTTTGGAAATGTTAATTCCAGGAGTACCGGGAGTTATAATTACCCCCTTGCCTTTAATTACAATTTTTGATTGAAGGGGGATTTGTTTACCTGGTTGTGGATAACTGCTAGTTTGAACAAGTATTATATTTCCTTCTTTAAGGGGAGGAGAGTTCCTCAGAAATCCAACCCTGTTCTCCGGTAGAGTAATAAAGTAACCACCTGTTCCAGGTAGGGCCTTTTGAACCTTACCCCAAAAAATAGATTCAGGAACAAAAACTCCATTTTTGGAATCACAAAGATATAAATCTTTCAGCTCTCCCCTCTTTACCCAGGCAGATAACTTTATACCTTCCTTATTCTGGGCATGATAGAGAAAGTCATTCATATTGGTTTTAGCCCTTTACTGCCCTTAACCCATGTGCAACCAAAAGATTCTTTGTTTCATAAAGGGGGAGTCCTACAACATTGGAATAAGACCCACGGATCCAGGGAATAAATTGTTCTGCTCTTCCCTGAATTCCATAGCCACCAGCTTTTCCTTGCCATTCTTCAGAAGCAATATATTCCTCAATTTCTGTTGAGGTCATTCTTTTCATCTTGAGGACAGTTTCTACTACCTTGGAACTAGTCTTGTTGTTCTTTCTGACGACTATCGCAGAAATAACCTTGTGGCGTCTTCCAGAAAGCAGCTCAAGAATTTCCTTGGCATTATCTTTGGAAGTTGGTTTGCCAATTATTCTACGACCCAAGGATACAATCGTATCTGCTGCAAGCAGAACATCATTATTTTTTAGTGAAAAGATACGTGCCTTTTCATCTGCCATGCGGAGGACGAAATTTCTTGGTAATTCTCCTGGCCTAAATACCTCATCAATATTTGGGTATTTTACCTTATCTGGGGGAAATCCCAGCCTTTCCAGCAGTTCTAAACGACGAGGACTGGCCGAAGCAAGTATAAACCGCCCTTTGTTATTTGAAACGGTAGTTGATCCTGCCTTTGGTAAGATCATAGGGAGTCATCTCTACCTGAACCTTATCGCCGGCAAGGACTCTAATCCGGTTCTTTCTCATTTTTCCAGCGGTATGGGCAATAATCTGGTGCCCGTTATCTAAAACAACCCGGAATGTAGCATTTGGTAATAACTCAGTAACCACTCCAGGAAATTCCAACATTTCTTCCTTTGGCATCTAACCTCATATTGTAAATCAAATCAAAATATACTTCCACAAAGGGAACTTGAAATATTAGGG
Organism: Paracoccaceae bacterium; assembly: GCA_963668325.1. Classification (GTDB taxonomy): domain Bacteria; phylum Pseudomonadota; class Alphaproteobacteria; order Rhodobacterales; family Rhodobacteraceae; genus MPNP01. The sequence goes on along the minus strand of OY764222.1, from coordinate 1,994,951 downwards.
ATTTTCAGGCCCGAATCAAGTTATAATCGGATTATCATTTGGGCACTCGCCTTAGAATACTTCACATCAACTTAGTTTTACATTAGCTCCTATAATGATTTCCAGCAGGAAATTATTGCTCCATCCCTCCCTTTATTACCCGCTCTAGATGTAATAACTTTTCTCAGGTACTAACCGTACCAAAATGAATCTCATTACATTACTAAATTTTGAAAGGGTGAATTATATCTCTGAAAGTTTGTAATTTTGGGACATCCATCGGTCCATCATATGAAGTAACTCGTTGGTCTCAAGGTCAGCAATATCTTCCAGGGAGAACCCACGTTTTTGTAATTCTCTAGCGTTCCATTTAAGAAAATCTTCATAATCGGCAATTACCTTATCTGCCCCGATCTGTTCAAATCCACCCAAACCCCAAATCCAGTTACGAACCGTGCTAACTGCAATGTTATAGTCACCTTCATGTGCTTTAATATCATGTCCGGCCATGTCGGATAATGCTTTCTGGTATCGATGTTTCTCTTCCTCAAGCACCAAAATTCTTTTTTGATCAAAAGGACTACCCCCAAATTCCTTACATCCATAATCTAGCCCGAGTTCAAATGGCATGTTCATCCGGTAGAACTCATCGGGTCCAGAGGATTGACACCGGCTTAAATCATGGATTGAGTATTTTGAATTGATTATTAGTTCTATAATCTTTTTCAAGCGGATCTCACCTGAATCAAAACTTTCCGAGGCGATCCGAGGTTTTAACCCAAACCGGATAAGGCAGAACAAGATTGATTTAAGAATCGACTTAAATTCGTTATCAAATGGACAATTGACGAATACACTTCTATTAAAATCTGATGAGGCCAAAAATTATCCCTTGGGTGGATGTGGGTCCTGTCCATAGGAGTTTATATCCCAGATTTGACCGTCACGACCGTGGATATATAGATCGGCACCTTGGTTCCGAGCAATTTTGCGGCCTTCCCTAATTGCATCCTGCTGCCTATCAAACTTCTTGGTAACTTTTGTCGACCCAGATCTTCGGATAGCCCATTTTCCATCTCTTGGTACAACATGTTGGCTGGGCATCATTATACCCTCCTAAACAATTTTCCTTATGCATACAAATATAGACGTTAAGTTTTGGACAGTCAATAAAATTGAAATTCATGGCTATTATGTTTGAACTTATTCTCCTTCAATCATTTGTACTTTAGCCTCTACTATTGTTTCCAGAAAGTAGTAATTGTCTTATCCAGCCTGTCTTAACTTGCTTCGCATGAAAGTATTTTTTCCGGCACCACTCCTACCAGATTGATTATTTCGAAATGGGAATATTCAGGTTGAAAATCTCCGCTCTATTTGGTTGTAGATCTGATCTCTGGTCTGGCGGTAATATTCAAGCTTCTGATTTCTTTTTCCCCCCATTCCGGAGGGATCCAAGGTAGGCCAATATTCTACCTCAAGGGAAATATAACGTGTTCGTTCCAAAGCTAGCCTTTGAGCCGCCGGGGTTAAAGCGATAACAAGTTCAAAACTTGCCATATCATCTCCCCAATCTTCCATTTGTTCCATGGAACGGGACCGGTGATTGCTAAGTTCCACACCTATTTCCTGGCAAACTGCAATGGCAAATCCATCAATTTCCTGATCATCAATAACTCCAGCTGATTGAACGTAAATCCTTGTTCCAAAGAGTTTCTTCATAATTCCTTCAGCCATAGGAGATCTGATTGAGTTTTGGTCACAACAAAAAAGAACTGAGGATGGTAAATTAGGCACCATCCTTACCCTCCATTATCTTTGGGCCTGGAGGACACAAACCAAGGTAAAAAGCCTGCGTGATGTAGCTTTATCCATGCTTACCTTTCCTTCTAGTCTTTCCTGTAGCAAAGCCGCACCTTCGTCATGAACGCCTCTCCTGGCCATGTCGATGGTTTCAATTCTAGCTCTCGAATGTTGTTTTACCGCATCAAAGTAAAGGTCACAAATTTTGAAATATGCCCTGATTGTTTCTTTCAGGGGAGTTAACGACAAATGAATCTCAGTGATCGGTTCTCCATCTTCGGTACAGATTCTGAAAACAACTCTGCCATTCTGATCTCCAACAAAGAGTTCATAGGGGCCCGCAGGAGGTTGCTGTTCACCTCTTTTCTCCAGCTGGAATGAATTTTGTTCCAATAAATCGAATATTGCGACTTTTCTTTCCTGTTCGATTTCTGGCGAAACCAATGGCAGATTGTTTGTATCAATTTCAATCTTGGAAAGGTAGTTCCTGTTATCCATTGGAATTACCGTCTATTTCGTTCATCCTAATCCTGATGGAGTTTGCATGCCCTTCTAGATGTTCATTTTCAGCCATGCTTTGGGCCGTAGGTCCCAATTTACCAAATGCCTTTTCGGGAACACCTAATACTGTACTTCTTTTCATAAAATCCCAAACCGAAAGACCAGAAAAAAACCTTGCCGTTCCTGAAGTTGGCAAAACATGGTTTGGACCGCCAATGTAATCTCCCAAAACCTCTGGTGTCCAGTTTCCTAAGAATATTGATCCTGCATTTTTAATCTGACTGAGATATTTTTTTGGGTCTTTCATAGTTAGCTGAAGATGCTCTGGTGCTATTTCATTAGATATTTCAATTCCCTGTTCAATACTATCAACTACGACACCTGCCCCATAATTTTCCCAGCTTTGCAGGATAATGTCTTTTCTTGGAAGCAAATTTGCCTGTCTCTCAACTTCTGAAAATACTCTTGATACAAAATCCTCACAGTTTGAAATCAATATTGACCTTGAAAGCGGGTCATGCTCAGCCTGAGCAATTAAATCTGCGGCAATCCATTCGGGTCGAGAACTGTTGTCACTAATCACAACGACTTCGGTCGGACCAGCTACCATATCAATACCTACCTGGCCAAATACCTGCCTCTTTGCCTCACTGACAAAACTGTTTCCAGGACCTACTATCTTGTCTACTGCGGCTACAGACTCTGTTCCGTAAGCTAGCGAAGCTATCGCTTGAGCACCCCCAACCCTATAAATTGAGTTTACAGAAACTAAACTGGCTGCGTATAACAAATGAGGATCTAAAGCATTGGAAGGTGGAACTGTTAAAGAAATTGAATTTACCCCCGCTAGTTTGGCAGGGATTCCCATCATAAGAACTGAAGAAGGATAGGTTGCAGTTCCGCCTGGCACATAAAGACCGCAAGATTGGATCGGTTGCCACAACCAGCCGAGAGTTACTTCATCCTCATCCTTCCAGATCAGGTTTTCTGGCATCTGTTTTTCATGGAACTTCCAAAGACGTTCAAATGAGGCCTTGATTATATCTTTATGCCTGTTTCCAAGTTGCTTTAAGGAATTCTCGATTTCCTCCTCAGAAACTGTAATATCCTCAGGATTTAACTCCACACCGTCAAACTCACCTGTATACCCGATTAGAGCTTTGTCCTTTTCTGACCTAATCCTGGAAATTATCCGATTTACAACCTCGCTGGTTGTATTGGAAAGAGACACATCTCCTTTGAGCAATCGCCTAAACCGAGACACCTGATGTGGTCGGTCAAGGTGAAAATATTGCGCCACCTGGGTTACTCCGGATGGGATGGTATTTTTCTGGAGGGTGCCAGATAGGGCTTGGTTACATCTGTCAGATACATATTGATGCATTCCACTGATGCATGGATATCCCAATGACCTGCCAATCGGCAGGAAATTCTTCCTGCACCGTCCTGACCCGGTTTAAATTCGATAACCAAGAGGGACAAGGGGATATTTGATCCCTTCGTTTCAGGAAGGAAAAAGCTGAATTCCAATACATCTTTTATTAGGAGAAGAGATCTAACCCTCTCGACAGGGGATTGGGAACCGTCATTACCCTTGGTAAGTTCCCAGCGGACCCTGTTTAGAAGTATGGCTAGTTCCCTTTTTTCCTTATCATGACTTATATCCTGTTGTAGGAAGACTGCATCTTGCAAGTGGGATGATATGACCGTAAGATCCTCTTGGTCTTCAGCCCTTACCTTTAGCGGTTCATCATTGAGGGTTTCTTCGTATTGGGCATCTGACTTATTCATGATTGTACTCTTTTAATTTGTGCTCCACATTGTGCCAATTTTTTTTCAATATCCTCATAACCACGGTCCAAATGATAAACCCTACTGATTTTGGATATTCCTCTAGCAGCCAAACCAGCTATAACCAAGGCTACGGATGCTCGTAAATCTGTTGCCATAACAGGGGCACCAACAAGATGGTCCACGCCTTCAACTATTGCCCGGGTACCATCCAATTTGATATTTGCCCCCATACGAGTCAACTCCGGCACATGCATAAACCTATTTTCAAAAATTCTCTCATCAATTTTACTGACCCCATCAGCCAAGGTTAAGGTAGCCATCATTTGCGCTTGTAGATCAGTCGGAAAACCAGGATATGGTTCAGTTGTAAATTTAATCGGTTTTAGGTGTATGTCAGAACAGTCAACCATCAAGCCCTCGGTAGTAATTTCATAACTTACTCCCATCTCTTCAATCTTATTCATAAATTCCTTATTCAGGATATCCTGCCCACCTATTAAAGCAATTTTCCCTTTGGTTATTACTGCAGCTAAAAGATATGTTCCAAATTCAATCCGATCGGATATGACCTTATGGGTTGATCCATTTAAACTATCTTTTCCTTCGATCTCAATTGTCGAGCTACCTTTACCTGAAATTTGAGCCCCCATCATTCTAAGGCTATTAATCAGGTCGCCTATTTCGGGCTCTTGTGCTGCATTCCTAATTATCGTTGTTCCCTTGGCAAGGGTAGCCGCCATAATTGTATTCTCGGTCGCACCAACGGATTTGAAAGGAAAGTTGATTTCAGCTCCGACGAGCCCTCGTGGTGCGGATGCAATCACATAACCGTTTTCCAATTCAAGAACTGAACCAAGTTTTCTAAGAGCCTCTAAATGCAGATCAACTGCCCGTGCTCCTATCGCACAACCGCCCGGCAGGGAAACTTTTGCAATCCCCTCCCGAGCCAATAATGGCCCAAGTACCAAAAATGACGCTCGCATCTTCCTGACAATGTCATAATCGGCTTTATAGTTGCTTATATTTTGGGCTACCAAGGTAACACTTCTTTTTTTGGGGCAATTCTGTACCTCAATCCCCAAGGAATTGAGGAGCAACGACATCGTGGCAATATCCGAAAGGTTGGGGACATTGGTAAGATTCAAAGGGGATTCTGTAAGTATTGCGGAAGCCATTAAGGCAAGACATGAATTTTTTGCTCCCGAAATATTTACCTTACCAGTTAATGGAACCCCACCCTCGATAATTATTGAATCCATCTAACTGCTCTATTCATTCAATTCCTCGTTTTTGATTTAGTTCCTCCTCCTTTTTTCCCTTTCTTCTCAGAAGGTTTTTTTTCAAAGCAGATTTCAACCGTTCCTTCCTATGATCTTCAGGCGGAGACTGTTTGGCAGAGGAATTACTATTACTACTCTTTTGCATTATTCAGTTTGGGTTTAATTCTCACAAATCATCATTTCTAACTAAGCATTTTCTCAATTGTAAGGATACCATTTTGCAATTTGCAATATGATATTCCAGTCAGGAGTTTTTACCGTTAAAACCCAACTATACATACTTCCAAAATGAATTTAAGCAGAATTACTCTGGCTTTCTCTGGAACTTGGCATAATTACAACTTCTTTCTTGGTGAAACTAGCCGAATTCCTCGTGGAAATTGGATAATCTGACTGATATTTTATAGAAATAACTGTACTCTTCTAATTCTGTGGTTTATCCACATTCTTTGTTAGTTAAATGGATAAGAACCTTAACTTAAATTTAGGTATTTCTATCTTGAAATAACTCAAATTCATGAAAGTTCGTTTAAATTTATAAATTCTTTGCTACTTATTCTGAATATTGTTGTGAATAAGAAAAAATAAGTTTTTATTCAAACCAATGCCGCAGTAGCTCAGTGGTAGAGCGCATCCTTGGTAAGGCTGAGGTCGGGAGTTCAATCCTCCCCTGCGGCACCAGGGCTTTCATGTGGTTTTTCTTTATCACCAATAGAAAATCTCCATGTCAAAGGGTATTCATTTAATATTCGTTGTATCTTTTCCCTCTGTTCATTATCCCAATCACCATAGATACAAGTAACAAGTCCAATTTTTGGTTCTTCTTCTGTAGAAATATCTACCTTAATATCTTCCTTACTGAACCGCTCCTGCAATACCCTATTTATGGCCATTTTCCTTAGGTCTGGTTTAAATACCTTACCTACCGCAGTTTTGGGAAGTGCCTCTAATACGTCAACGCTTACGGGAAGGGCTAATTTATCGGTAATATTGCCTCTTGAATATCTCAATAATTCTTCTGGTGTAGTGGTGGCACCTTCTATCAATTCAACATATACACAAGGAACCTCGCCAAGTTTTATATCTGGCTGACCGATGGCACCTACAAAGGCTACGGATTCATGCCCCGCGAGAGTTTCTTCGATTATTGCCGGATCAACATTTTGTCCACCACGAATTATCAGGTCTTTTGATCTACCGGTTATCCAAACATATCCGTCTTCATCAATTTTTCCCAAATCACCTGTTCTTATCCAGTTTCCGTCAGTGTATAGGCCTTTATTCTTATCACTATCGGTGTAAGTGTTGCCAACAAAAACACCAGGTGCCGAGATACAAATTTCACCGATTGCATTTGTTTCACATTCTTCGATGATTCTTCCTTGATCATCACAATCAAGGATCCTGACATCCGTATAGGGGAATGGCAATCCTACCGATCCTATTTTCTTGACTCCATCCGGTGGATTTACAGAAACAATACAGGTAGCCTCGGTAAGGCCATAACCTTCCATAATATTTACCCCGGTTATACTCTCGAATTTATTGAACAATTCGGTGGGTAGAGGAGCGGAGCCACAAATGGCCGAGCGGAGGGAGGAAATATCTGCCTTTACCGGTTTTTGCATCAGGACTGCTAAGGCCGTCGGGACAGTTATCATAAAAGTAACCTGCCACTTTTCTATCATGTCCCAGAAGAAGTCAAAAACCTTATCACCTCGATACCCGGCAGGAGTGGGGAATACCGTATGGGCACCCGTTCTAATTCCCGACATAAGGATGGGATAAGCAGCAAAAACATGGAATAGTGGCAAAGGACAAATTATTACTTCTTCGGAAGTTATGCCAATTACCTTGCCACACCATCCATTGTAGATCATCCCGGATTGCTTATGCTGGGCCAACTTGGGAAGCCCGGTTGTACCTCCAGTATGAAATAGGGCCGCGACCCTGTCCTCAGGTTTATCTTCAAAGTCTAAACCTTCGCCATTCTGATTGCTAATTCCCTGATAAAAATTGTGTACTTCAATCCCTTGTGGATACGTTGATTTAGGTCGCAATAAACCAGCGATCCAAGCTTTGGGGGGTTTTAGGTATCGTAGTAGATCTATTTCAACAATATGCTTGATATTGGGACATTCAGCAGCAGCCTCATGCGCAAGTTGGGCTACATTGGTTTTGGGAAACGATTTCAGGGTTACCAATACCTTAGCATTAGATGATTTCAGGATGCCAGCAATTTGGGATGCACTTAACAGAGGATTTATTGGATTAACCTTGCCTGCAATCATTCCACCCAATAGGGTAAAAATCGTTTCATTACTGTTGGGGAGTAGAAAAGCAACGACATCCTCTTTACCGATTCCCAAAGAATGAAAAAAGTTTGCTGTTTGGCAAACCCTTCGAAAGACTTCATTCCAGGTCAAGGTTTCTGCATGAGATTTGGGATCAGCTAATATTTGAAATGAAACGGCCGGCTTTCTTCCGTAACTATTCCGGGTATTGCTTAAGGCCTCGAAAATAGTTGAAGGATTTTCAACATTCTCCCAAGGCATATTTTGTTCAATGGAATTTTTTCCTTCAAGGTCAATAAACACAGAAACCTCCAATCATTGTCCAACGACTATTATTTTTTAATTTTGAAGCCAAATCCAGTTTATGTTTTAGCATACTGCTAGTTCAAAATATATTATTGTTTTCCATGGTAGATACCCTTGGATCAAACAAACTGTAGTTCTGCCAATTTGGAATATAAGCCTCCTTCAGAAACTAATTGACTATGGGTACCTTCGGCTACAATTTTTCCCTTATCAAAAACCAATATTCGATCTGCCTGTTTTACCGTAGCTAACCTATGGGCGATTACGATTGTCGTTGTTTTGGTTGCCATGTGGCCCAAGGCTTTTTGCACTGCAACTTCACTCGCTGAATCCAATGAGGAGGTGGCCTCATCAAGCAATAGAATCGGGGAAGCCCTCAATATGGCTCTGGAAATAGCTATTCTTTGCTTTTGACCACCAGAAAGTAACATTCCCCTTTCTCCTAAAAGGGTATCGTATCCTTTTGGGAATTCGCTTAAAAATTCATCTGCTACACCCGAAATTGCAGCTTGGATAACTTCTTCATCTGTTGCTTCAGTCCTACCAAACCGAATATTCTCCCTCGCAGTATCTGAAAACACCACTGGATCCTGGGGAACCAAAGCCAGGCAATCGCGAAGATCCTTCTTTGTTAACTGCTTAATGTCGACATCATCAATAAGGATCTTTCCCTTTTGTGGATCAAAAAACCTGAGTAGAAGTTGGAATGTTGAAGTTTTACCTGCCCCGGAGGGGCCAACAATGGCGATAGTTTCATTTGGTTTGACAGAAAATGATACATTATTCAAAACCGATATCTCAGGACGGTTCTGGTACTGAAAACTAACATTTCTAAATTCGATTTTACCTTTTATTGGAACAGGTAATACTACCGGGTTGGGAGGATCCTCAACCGTATCTCTAACCTCTAGAATTTCAAAAAGCCTTTCCGTGGCCCCGGCAGCCCTGACCAATTCTCCCCAAACTTCCGAAAGAACTGAAACTGATCCCCCAACCAGGACGGCATAAATCACGAATTGGGTTAGTTCTCCCGGGGTGATTCTCCCGTTCAACATATCCAGGGTCCCGACATAAATCACTACTCCAACCGCCGTAAATGCCAGAGTGATAATTACCAACGTCATTAACCCACGGATAAATATTCTTCGATTGGCAGATTGAATATATCGATCCATGATGTCAGCAAAATTCTGGATGCTTAAATCTTCATGGTTATTGGCCTGTATGGCATTGGTAGAATTCAGTGCCTCGGAAACATTTCCTGACCCTTCAGCAATTCTATCCTGATTTTCCTTGGTAAGGTTTCTGAGCTGTCTGGTTAGAAACAAAACAGGGATGAGGACAAAAGGAACTAGAACAATGGTAATCAGGGTTAGTTTGAAACTGGTAACCAACATCAGAATTAAACCTCCGATTAACAGGAGTGTACTTCTCAGCGAAACTGATACTGAAGAACTAATAACGGTTAGAACCAATGTGGTATCGGTGTTGAGCCTGGATAGAATCTCTCCGGTCATTAGATTTTCATAAAAACTTTGACTCATCCTGACGGTATGAGAAAACAATTCTTTGCGTATATCCGCTACGACTTGTTCACCTAGCCTTGTGACCAAAGTATATCTGAGAGATGTCCCCAAGCCAAAAAGTAAGGTACCAATAAACGCAAAAATACCGATCTGGTTTATTCTTGCCAAATCTGCTGTTGCGAACCCATCAATAAACTGTCTGATAAATATTGGAAGTATCAGGGTTATCGTTGCGGTAATGACAAGGATTACCAGAGTAAGTATCCCCTGTAGTCTGTAGGGTTCCAAAAAATGGAACAACTTGACCAGAGGCTTGACTGAATTATTGGAATTCTTGTTTATGGTTAACTACCGAATTTGGAGATTTGGAGCGGGTGATGGGAATCGAACCCACGTATTCAGCTTGGAAGGCTGCTGCTCTACCATTGAGCTACACCCGCATAAAATCAATCAGAAAATTTATCTTCTAATCCCAATTTAGGCCGAGGCTATCAGCATTGAGCTACACCCGCTTGATTTTCCAAGAAAACTTATGGTCATTATGGCAAATTTCAACCGCAATAATTTCCTAGTCTTGATTTTTTTACTGCCCATACCAAGACTAAATTTCTCTTGCATGAGTTTCTAGAATTCGATGCATTTCCACTGCTTCACCCATACCTTCCTCAAGGGCAAGAATATAGCCTTGAGTAAGAAAAAAACAGCCCTCATCAACCTTCTCAAGGGCCAATAACCTTTTGCCCCATTCGAGATACAGTTTAGCTAGTTCCTCAAATCTTTCTGCATTAAACAGATCCAGAACAATTTGATTATATTTTTCAAATTCAGGGGTAGTCAAAAGCCTGATCCTGGCTTAGTTCAGGTCGTTCCATAACGGCTGGAATGCAATTTATCGCCAACCCATTTATGGAACACATGAGTAGGGCTATCCATTACAGGAGAAAATTTTCCACCATCGAAAAAGATCCCATGTCTGCCCTTCTGCATCCCCTCCACTACAAATAGATCTTCCTCCAGAACCCCTCGCCACTGTTCTGCATTCCTGTCGATTAACGCTTTCAAGTCTGGCCTGGACTCAGGATCAAAACTATAGTAAATCTCGTTACGCTCAATGGTTCTATCTGGTCCTTGTGGGAGGAGAATAATGGCATATCCATGGTCTCTTTGTGTTGCCAACATAACATTGGGAAACAAAACAATATACTCGGCACCGGTGCCCCAGAACTCGCTTAAATTGTCAAAATCAGGAAATCTTTCACCCTGATCACCTACTATTTGTCGATATACCAGGGTTCCTTGACCAGCAAAATGACCTGGTTCCTCAATATGATAATGATCCTCCAATCTGGAATAGCTGTTCAAACCGGGATGTATCCATGGCAAGTGATAGCTTTCGCAATAATTTTCTACGGCCAGTTTCCAATTGCAGGCAACATCGAAATTAAAGCCCGATGCAGGACCACCATGAAACATGGGTTGTTCATGTTCATGCCATCTTTTCAGAAGCTTTGAAGCATATTCCCTGAATGGAGGTGCTTTGCCAGAAACATTGACAAACACAACATCTCGCCACACAAAGGTGTTTATCTTAATTAAGCCCAAGTCTTCTCTGACTATATGTTTATTGATGTTCATGCCCGGACCACCGACATGCGGGGTCGCCCGCAAAGATCCATCCAGATTGTAACTCCAACTATGATATGGACAACGGATGGTACCTCTTAAATTACAATTCTTTTCCACCAATATCATACCACGGTGGCGGCAGGTATTTTGGAAAACCTGTATATCACCTTCATGGTTTCGAACCATCAACAAAGGTAAACCAGCAAAATTGACCGGAGAAACATCTCCAGGATTGGGTATATCTGTTCCTAGTCCGAGGCCAGCCCAATTATTGAATAATAGTACTTCCCTTTCTTCTTCATAGGTATCCTGATCAACGTAGTGGTTATTAGGCAACCCTTTGGCACCGTCAACTGATTGCCTAACTACTTGCAAGTCCCTATCGGCTTCAACATCCATTCTCCCCTCCATTTCTTAAGAACTCCCAATCTCAAAAATTGAAGTTTCACACCTATCAGTTAAAAATTCATTACGCAAATTTTATTGTAATTCAATACAGATATCTTGGGAATTTTGGTTGACTAGCCTTTCAAATCAGATGGAAATAAATGAACTACTAATTATCATTACTCTTTCATAGTTCGTTATGTTAATTAGTAAGTGTCCTGATTGACCTATATCTTAACCTAGCATATTGCTTAAATATAACCGTTAATCAACTAAGGAATTATGTATAACACTAAAATTCAATCAACTTCTATTTTGTCAATCAAATCAGGTTTCCATACAAGGATTGGTTGTCGTATCATTAACAATCAACGACTATCTTATTAGAAATTGAAACTTAAATTCCGGATATGGACTTATCAACTACCCGAGCGGGCGACGAGAAATCTAAAATGGTTAGTCTTAGCTACATTATTACCACTTGTCCAATTAGTCGATATGTTCTCTGTCTGAACGTAGCCTTTATGGAGAGCATAAAATGGATGAGGTGACTATCGAAAATTTTCGATGTTTCCGTGAGCGTCAGACTGCTCGTCTTGCGCCTCTAACTCTTCTGGTTGGTGATAACAGCACAGGCAAGACGTCACTTTTAGCCATGTTAAGGATATTGTGGCGTGCTGTTGTTTTAGAGGAAAAGTTACCGAGATTTAAGGATGAGCTTTTTGATCTCGGTACATTTCGAGAAGTGGTGCATCAATCAGTGAATAATGGGGGATTAGAACAAGAATTTTCTGGAGGATTTACCATCGGTGATTTCACTTCAGAAGTAAAAATCAGGCAAGGAAACGTTCGCCCAGAAGTCAGCAGGCTACTTATCAAAAATTCAACTGCATCTGTTTCTTTTTCACGTTCGGAAGGTAAAGTAACGGCTGATTTTATAACTCCAAATATAGTTGAAAAATATAATTTGGATCTATCTGATAATTTGAATCTAGAGTTTGCAAGAATCAGGGATCACGAAATTTGGGGCGTGATTTCATTTTATGCATATCTCAGTAACAAAAAGTCTTATGCTAACGGCGATTCACCGTTAAACGATGAGGACATGAATGAGTTAACTGAATTGATAGTTAATCCCTTTACCTTACTAGGTCAAAGATACGAAAATAGTAATTTTTCTGTAATACCTTGGGCGAATGCACCTGTGCGGTCAAAGCCTCTCAGAACTTATGATCCTGACACAGCACGGCTTGATCCTGAAGGGAAGGCTGTACCTGCGCTCCTTGCCGAACTTGCTCATTCTGATGTCGAGCAATGGGAAACTTTAAAAAATGCTATGGAATCGATTGGACAAAAGACCGGAATGTTTGACGAGATCAATATTCGCCGACTAGGGGATGATCTTAGCAGTGATCCCTTTCAGATCCAGGTCAGAAAGACCTCAGGTGACGGCAATGGACAGTGGCGTAATCTCATTGATGTTGGATATGGGGTTAGCCAGATACTTCCTATAATTTATGTCCTCACCAAGATGGTTGAGTCGTTCATGCTCATGTTGCAACAACCAGAGTTGCACTTACATCCCAGTGCACAGGCCGGTCTTGGTTCTATGTTGTGTAATGTCGCTACGAAGAGACAAATTTTAGTTGAAACTCACAGTGACCACTTAATTGACCGGGTTCGAATGGATGTTCGTGATCAAAAATACGGTATCAAGCCGGAGGATGTCTCAATTCTCTACTTTGAAAGAACCGCTGATGATGTCCAAATTCATAATATCCGAATTGATGAAGAGGGAAATATTCTTGATCCGCCATCTAGCTATCGCAAATTCTTTCGTAATGAAGTAAACAGATCATTGGGCATCTGAAGTGTGTGTAATTGTCGACACTAGTGTTGTGGGGTTGATGTTCAGTGAGCCCCAAAAGGGCTTTGTTGCCGCAACAGTTTTACGGAAATATATCGATAATGGAAAACTCAATCTGGTAGTAGGGGGAAAACTTAAAAAGGAGTTGTTCGGAACATCTAAATTCAGAAAATGGTATCTAGAGTCCATCAAAAGCGGCACCTCAAAAAGCATTTCAGATTTTAAAGTAAAGAAAGAAAAGAAAAAGCTGAAACCAAGGGATGATTATAAGTCTAACGATCTTCATGTGCTGGCCCTTGCAAGAGTCTCTGGAGCTCGGCTTCTCAATACGGATGACGATGATCTCATGGCTGATTTCAAGAACCGAGATTTAATCCCCGGAAAACCTGGTAAGGTCTTTCTGACCAAAAGTCAAGTTCAGTTTACGAAGGCAAAACGTAAACTCCTCGACAATGCAACATGCAGGACCTAAAGCCTGGCCAACAAATTGAAAGTGACCGATTCTTAATAATTTCACCTATTCGCTTGAGAAAATTTTATCGGTAAAATGCTTTTTCCCGACTTGTGGCTATGATTAACCATCACCTGGTTTTGATCATGAGTAAATCAGTGAAGGTTTATTTCCCTTGGATGCTTAAAGGAAACCTGATCAAGTCACTGCGATTCAATACTTAAATTTCCATTATTGATCACGGAATAATTTTATTTCGGTGGACCAAGCCCTTGAAAGAACTGGTTGAAGCATGGAATTGATGAGAACCATAAGATTGAATCAATTCATTATGGAACAGTCTACATCCGATGACCGGAAGGAAGGGGTTCATCGTTGTTTTTAAACACCAAATTCTCATATTCCATTTGGGTAAGCGAACAGTTGATTAGTTTGCGAAAATCTTTGTTTGACAGAATGCATTGCTTTGCCATTTGGTCAAGTAAATGATAAGAAAGATCTTTGGTGTCCCTTCCACGGCTTACGTGGGTATTCACGTTTGTCTTAATACCATCTTTGGTGTAGAAAACGAAGTATGTATGGTGGGTGCTTTCCTCTTTTTCAAAACCCTTTTTTAACAAAGCTTTCTTAATCTTACGTTTATCCCTAATAACCTGCATTAATTCTGTTCATCAAACACTTTAAGCAAACGTCTCTTAAGAACTTGTGCACTATCCGTCATTTTATAATCATGCTCCTGTGCGTACTCCTTCCAGAGAAACGCAATATTCTCATATAAATATTCTATCAACTCACAACGGGTAAACGCGCTCAGAGAAATCCCGAGGGTTTCGTCATCTATCACAAAGAATTGCTTATCTTCTGAAAGGGTTGGGGTTAGCATAATCGGTTTCTTTGCAACCAGTTGCCCCCCTTCATACGGAACCTGTGAAACAGTAATTGGTTCAAGGTCATTCTCAAGTATATCTTGAACAAAATTATTATGGAGCGGCTCTCTTTCAGTGTCCTGAACGTTATCCACGTACGATGGAGGAAGGTCAATATTTCCGTAGTCAACAGAGGTAGTAGCCTCTTCGGGAATTGAGTTGCTCATAGCTTATCCTAACGGATTGTAGGATGCTGTATTAGGGCATTACACCTTAACATCCTCGTTTTGGAATATATGAAAGGCTTCAGTTTAAGTCAAGAATTACCTACTCGGACATTTGCAATCATGTTGACACTAACATGCAAGTTTCTGCTTCATTGATTCCCCCAACACCGCCATAAAAAGAATAAGGAGTATCAGAGATTGCCCTCTAATTACTCCGTCATTATTGGGAAGGTTACCACACAAACAATAAGTTAGGAATGGTCAAGCACCGATCAGTTATCAAACCACCTTTTTGGACGATAAATCTATATATACCTCGGATAGGACAAGGTAAGATTAGAGAATTATGTCAAGATTTACTTAACAGTGAATACGAATAGAAATGGGAAGTTTACGCCGTCGAAGCGTAAACAACACAATGGCACCTATAGCAAGGTATAATTATCCTCCCAACGATTGAGACTGTGAAAGTATTCAAATCAACCCTTTATTGAGTAATATTTTTGCAGTTTTTATAGCCTGACCCCACTCCTTTCAGTCACGTTTATCCTGGTCTATCAACCCTTTTCCATTCCCCTGAATATTTTTTCAACAATCACCCCTTTTCCCTCTTGTCTTCGTGCATCATCTCTGATTCACTGCTTCTGAACAATAAATCACTTTTTTCAATTTAGGATTAACAATGTCAAAACGACGGTACCAGGAACTTCAGCCCCGCACGGCGGTTCAGTTGTTACCACCGAGTTTGAATGATTATGTTGCCCCGGACAATCCGGTCCGGGCAATTGATGCATTTGTCCAGACGCTTGCTTTGAGCGAGATGGGGTTTGGACATGCCGAGGCATGGTCTGGTTCAGGCCAACCTCCCTATGATCCGGCAGTACTATTGAAGCTCTATATCTATGGCTATCAAAACAAAATTCGTAGTTCCCGTGCTCTGGAAAAGGCAACCCGGTGTAATGTCGAAGTGATGTGGTTGTGTCAGGGAGCGAGACCGACTTACAAGACCATTTCCGATTTTCGCAAGAACAACCTTGTGGCCTTGCGGAATGTCAACCGTGAGTTTGTCCAGGTTTGTCGGGACTTGTCCTTGATTGGAGGTCGTCGGGTCGCTGTTGACGGGACTTTTTTGAAGGCCAGTGCCAATGGTGCCACTGTTCATACCAAGAGTGAACTTGCCCGTGAGATTTCTCATCTGGATAGCAAGATTGCGGCTTACTTTGAGGCGTTGGCCGAAGCAGATGACACCGATGCTGAGGGAGACTTGTCTGATCCTGACCTGGTTGCCAAGATGGCTGCTTTAGTGGCTCGTTGTGAGCAGAAGAAGGCTTGGCAGGAACGTTTGCAAGCCAGTGGTGAGAAACAGCTTTCGGAGGTTGATCCGGATGCTCGCCTGTTAAGCAAGCGGGGGAAAAGTGTAGTTGGTTATAATGGCCAGATTGCGGTGGATGATGAAGCCAAGCTGATTGTGGCGGTTGATCTGGTGCAGGATGGCAATGATACCCAGCAGCTGGCACCGATGATGACAAAAGCCCAGGAGGCGACAGGCAGCAAGGATTTGGTTGGTCTGGCGGATACCGGTTATGCGAATGGCGAACATTTGAAAGCGTGCGAAGAGAAGGGAATGGCGATGTATGTACCCTTACCGAAACAGGCCTCCCACAAGGGCTTGGATGGTCGTTTTGGGCGTGATGATTTCCAGTACGATAAAACGACTGATACCTATGTCTGTCCGGCGGGCCAGAAGTTAACTCCCAGTGCTGGCAAACATACTCATAAAGGCAAGCGTTATTTGACTTATCGTTTGAGTGCCAAGGTGTGTGGTGCATGTCCTCGCAAAGAACATTGTCTGGCGCCGAGCAAGACCTATCGTCTTATTAGACGTTGGGAACATGAAGCTGTGATGGATCGCCATCGTCAGCGGATGGCCAAGGGTGCAGGGGTCATGCGTCAGCGTGGGTCTTTGGTTGAACATCCTTTTGGAACCCTCAAATGTTGGGCTGGGATCAATTATTTCCTGATGCGTGGTCTGGCCAAGTGCCGTGGTGAGTTGAACCTGATGACGTTGTGTTACAATTTCAAACGGGTCTTGAATGAGATTGGTGTGGGGGCTTTTGTTGCGTATTGTAGGGCTAGAAGAGAACTTCAAGGGATACGTATGTGATTTTTTCTGGGAAAGAGTATGTTTTTTGTGTTTTTGGGTCAAAATGACCCTGAAAGCAAGGATTTTTGGATGAAAGTGACTTTGTGATAATTATTGGTGAAATTTAACCTTGTTTTTACTCTGAAGCGAGGTCAAAACAACCTTGATTTGAAGGTCTGGGTAAAGCCCCCGAAATAATGAAAATCAAATACTTTCACAGTCTCGATTGTGGAGCGAAGGTTTCCAAAAAATATTTCGGCTAATCACCGTTGATGTGATTTTACTTGACCTAACACAATCTCACATAAAATAGGAGCGAACGTTATTGGATTCAGGCTAAGTGTAGGAAGGCCTGCCTCTCAATAATATCTTCTTGGACTTAATTTCATCTATGTTCTTGGCTCCTATTTGACCCATGTTGGATTTCATGTCCTCAGCCAAAATATGAAGAAGGTGGTCTACACCGTTTCCTTGTAAGGCACTAACTGCATAGTGAAAGGCCCTCCCCAGGAAAACAAAATCTGCACCTGATGCCAGAGCCCTGATTATATCTAGCCCCCCCGTGATTCCAGAATCATAAATGATTGGGAAATCCTCACCTAAGATTTCCCTTACTTTGGGAAGCTGCTCAATTGGTGCTGGCCCACCTTCAAACTGTCTACCCGAATGGTTGGATACCCAAATTCCATCAATCCCCAAATCTTTCAACCTCAAGGCATCCTCAGGTATCATAACACCCTTTACTAATAAATCGCCCTTCCATTCATCCCTGATATGGCCAATTGTAGGCCAATCTATATTCCCCCGATAAAGTGAACCGGCTGTCGTACTACCATCTTTACTTTGGTTTTCTCCTCGATCATAACTTTCCAATAGCTTCAACCTAGGCATACCTTCCTGGATCCGAGCAAAACTCCAATGGGGACAAACTAGGGCTGAAACAATATGGGCCAGAGTAATTTTGGGAGGATAAACAAGCCCTGCTCGCCTTTGTCGTTCTCGTCGTGATTGTTCTGGTACATCAACGGTAACCACTAATTTCCTAAAACCAGCATCTCTCACCCGATTCAGAATGTCTCTTCTGACTTCTCCACTGTAAGGAACATACAGTTGGAACCAACCATTGTCACCAATCATTGGAGCAACATCTTCAGGAAGGGCAGCAGCTACCGTTGAAAGGCAAAATGGGATATTTGCTTTTTGGGCCCTGGAAGCGAGAATTTTTTCAGCACCAGGCCATATTAAGCCCGACATGCCAACAGGCGCAATCCCAATGGGTAATGGGTAGGATTTACCCATAAAATCTTGAGTCAAATCATAGTCTATTTTACCGTGCAAAATTTCGGGCAAAAACCTGATCTGATCCAACCGGTATCTGTTCTCCTTAACTCCATATTCGCTTCCGGTACCGCTATCAAGATACTCAAAGGCAAAATAGGGTATTTTTCTTTTAGCCAATTTTCTTAGATCTGCGATCGCAGGAAATTTGGTATCAAGGTTATTCAAAGTAACTCCCAATTAATTCTGGTTATTTAACACCAAGTAACTAATGTTAATATCAAGTGAACCGAATGTATTCATTTTGCTAATAATATTTAACCTTCTGATTTAGGCTAACCTTTGCTAGAATTAGAAAAATTATCAATATCAATCCTCGAATTATTTCCTGCCGAGTTCTCTAGGAATGTTTCCCACAAGTTGACTGAATTGGGCTTATTCCCGTTTGTGTCAACTAAAATAACACATAACAACCTACAAACCCGTTTGGGCAATATCCCATTGGATAATCCCATGGGGATTCCTTCCGGCTTGGATAAAAACGGAACTTCAATCAAAGGTTTATTTAAAACTGGAATTTCTTTTCTTGAAGTGGGAACGGTAACACCCTACCCCCAAGAAGGCAACGACAAACCAAGGCTGTTCAGGATTTCTTCCTCTCAAGAACTTATCAACAGGCTGGGATTGAATAATCATGGCGCTGAGGTGATTGGCAACAAGTTGAAACAAAGGTCAGGTACGGGAGTTGTCGGTTTAAGTATTGGTTACAACAAAAATTCAAATGATCCCATCCAAGATTTTCTGGAAGTAATCACAATATGTGGACCTTATGCAGATTACTTTGCTCTGAATATTTCTTGTCCGAACATAAATATACATTTCGACTTGGGCACACCCGAAAACTTATCCACACTTTTGAAAAAAATTTCCGACAAGCAAAGCGATTGTAGGTTGGAAAAACCAGTATTCTTGAAACTATCCCCAGACTATGAAAGAAGCCAGCTGGAAGAAATTGTCTCAGTTTCACTAAGTGAAGGGGTTGATGGTTTTATTGCCACCAATTCAACCATTACCAGACCGGAATCACCCAACCCTATATATCAGGAAAAAGGAGGACTAACCGGCCCATTCCTATTTGAAATTTCAACTAGAACCTTGGCAAGGGTTTATGCACAAACCAACGGGGAAGTTCCCATAATCGGCGTTGGGGGGATTACTTCCGCCGAGGATGCCTATACCAAAATAAAAGCTGGAGCTTCAGCACTTCAGCTCTATACATCCCTCTGTTATCAGGGTACTGGAATTATTCAACAGATTAGCAATGGATTAAGTCAATTCCTAGAAAAGGATGGCTATTCAAATGTAACCGAAGCGGTAGGAACTGACCACCAGAAGTGGTTAGCCTAAATAATTCCTATTTTGCCATTCTTTCCAGAGCCGGATATTTTATGGTTAGGGTAATTGCTCGGAGAATAAACAAAATATAAAGGGCTACCCATAATCCTGCGTTACCCAGTGTTGGAACCGTTATGACCAGTGTGGCAAGGTAGAAAATAAACGAAATTATCATGCCATTTCTCATTTCCTTCGTTTTGGTTGCCCCAATGAAAATTCCATCAAGAAACCATGAAGGCCCACCGATAATCGGCACAAATACCACCCACCATAAGTAATTCATGGCCTCCATACGAACCATGGGTTCTGTAGTCATGATAGTAATAATGAATGGACCCAATAAGGCAAAAACTACAGTAACCAAACAAGCCGTTATCATTCCCCAAGCACTTGTTAAAACGGATGATTTACGTAAGGCTGGCTTATTTCCTGCGCCAATTGCTTGACCAACCAAAGCTTCTGATGAAAAGGCAAAACCATCAAGAGCAAACGCCGTAAAAAAGAGAAATTGGAGAAGAATCTGGTTAGCAGCCAAGGTAACATCACCAAAGTCCGAGGATATAAATAAAAAAGAGACAAGAGCTATTCCAAGGAATAATGACCTGATGAGGATATCGGTATTTACAGAAACCATCCTTTTAAATTTTTTTTGATCAAATATCCTGTGCATTTCGGCCCAGAACTTTATCCACAAGGCTTCCCTACAAAGATAAAGACCTAAACCCAATGCAAACCACTCGGCAATTAAAGTGGCAAACGCAACACCTTCTACGCCGTAGCCCAAGCCTAACACAAAAATTACATCAAGAATTACATTCAAACCGTTCATGGTCAGTTGAAGTACCAGTACTGATCGGGTTCTTTCCAAGGCTATCAACCAACCGGTAATTCCATAGATGGCTATAGCTGCTGGTGCTGATAAAATTCTGATCTTGAAATAAATTTCGGTTAACTCTTCAACTTCTGGAGATGCTGGTACTATTTTGATAGCCAGGTTCAATATTTGGAAATGAAGGGCCATCACCAATACCCCAAGTGTAAGACCAATGAGCAACGACCTGAAAATTATCATTGATAATTCATAATCATCCCCTTTTCCCCTTTCCTGACTGGCCAAGCCAGAGGTACCCATCCTGAGGAACCCAAAGAGACCGTAAATCGTTGTAATAATTATTGAACCAAGCCCCACCGCTCCTATTGGAGCGGCTTCCCCTAATTGACCAATAACCCCTGTATCGACAGCTCCCAGGATAGGAACGGTCGCATTTGATAGCAAAATGGGGATTGCAATTTTTAGAATTCGTCGGTGTGTAATTTCACCCGTTGTAGAACCAGCCATAATTTAAATCAGTAGAAAATGGCCTGTACCCTGAGCAAACAATCTGGTTCTTTCATCCTGCCAGGCTTCCACCTGAACTGAGGCATATCTTCTACCCATTCGATTAATCTTGGCCTTGGCAAATGAATCTTTTGGAGCGCCCCCTCGGAGGTAATCAACTGAAAATGATATTGTCTTGGGTAAAACTATTTCTTGGGGCTCTAGGGGTTTATCTCCATTTTTAATATCCAAAGCAAGCCTTTTTAAGCATAAATCCACTGTGGCGGTAATTTCCAGGAGGGACGCTGTTACCCCGCCATGAAGAGCAGGGATATCAGGATTGCCAATAAAATGCCTATTATAAGGTAGTATTACCGTTAACTCATCACCTCGAACATCCAATCGGATCCCTAAAAATCTTAAATATGGAATACCTTCAATTACTTTTTTATTCAGCACTTGATCCCTAAAATTTTCTGTGTACAGCCGATTCATTATTAATTCAAAGTAAAGGTTGCGTGGGCTGTTGCGACAGGCCTGTTCTTGTCCTCATCAAAGGCAATGACCCTAACAAATGCAACAGTTCTGGTTACATTGTAGCACTCCGCCTCAGCAGAGACTTGCTGCCCTGGATAGGCAGGTCGCATATAATCAACTTTTAGGTTTAATGTAGCCATGGAGGTATTTACAGCTGGATGGGTCAATACAGCCAATCCACAACAGGTATCCATCAATGCAGTGACAGCTCCTCCATGAATTACCCCTGTCGCTGGGTTACCGATGATCAGTAAATCATAAGGGACGGACATCACCGCCCTGCTCTCCCCGATTTCATCGACCCTCATGTTCAATGCCTTGGAGAAAGGAAGTCGTTGGATAAACTTGTTGGCCTCAACTAAATCTGTCGGATTCCGTATCATTCAGGAGATGTAAGAAAGAATTTCTTTTTTATTAGAGATAACTTGATAAATTGGAGTTGATGCTTTACATTGTGTTTTTGATAATGATTCTCAATTGCAATTTCGATGAATTTCACCAGGCAAACACATTTTACGAACAATTATTCCTTTAGGAAGTCATTAAGGAGCACATTTCCTAGAGGGTCCAAACGTCCTCTTGTAGCCTTGTTATTGATTGTCCTTACTCTTTGGCCAGGTCATTTGGGCCAATTAACCAGGGAAATGATTGTTGATGCCTATACCCAAGTCAGTGTATTTGTAGCGGCAACCTTGCTGTTAATTTATGGAGCCGAACGGATATTTCATTTCAATATTGGCGAGATATTGAAACGATCCAGAACTTTCCAAATTCCACTTGCTTCCCTCTTGGGAGTTACACCTGGTTGCGGAGGTGCTGTAGTTGTGGTTGCCGCCTATTCATCTGGACATGCTAGTTTCGGGGCGGTTGTAGCCACTTTAATTGCAACGATGGGGGATGCAGCCTTCCTATTGATAGCAACCCGACCAGATGCCGCCGCTGTAATTCTGCCTGTTTCCTTTGTGGTGGCCATCTTGTTTGGTTGGATAGTTGATAGATGGATTCCTGCTTTTCAGACCCAAACCAGTGTTGCCATTTCAAATTTGATACCTCGCATTGGGAAAACCCAATGGCCGCATTTTATTTTTTTGGTATGTTCTATCCCGGGCTTGTTTCTAGGGGTTTGTCAATTATTCCAAGTTGATCTCTATACTACGTTTGGCGTCTTACCTTTGGTTGTTTCCTTAGTAGGTACGTTTGTAGGCCTTTATATTTGGACTTTTTCACCGGTAAAAGCCATGTCAAACCCCAAAGACACTCCCATTACCAGAATGTCTGTGGAAACTAGTTTTATTTCAATTTGGGTTATCGGTGCATATCTTCTTTATGAATACCTGGTTGCTTTCACTCCTTTGGACATAAATGAATTATTTCAAATCGTAACTCCCTTACTCCCTTTAGCCGGAGTTATTGTGGGATTTATTCCAGGTTGCGGACCTCAAGTTCTCGTAACTGCTCTTTATATCAACGGGGTTATACCCTTTGCAGCTTTAATGGGTAATGCCATTTCCAATGATGGTGATGCCTTATTTCCGGCAATTGCCATAAATCCCAAGGTTGCTTTTTGGGCTACCATCGTATCAGCTGTACCTGCTCTCATGCTTGCTTATGGATTTTATTTTCTGTTACCTGACTTTTTGAATTAAGTTTTGCTCTATTAAATGAGCGTTCATAACCCTAATCCAAATCAAAGCCAATAGCTCATTCTGCTCTGCAGAATTTTGCCCAATATTAGGGGTAAACATTATAGATTTGGGAACATAATCTTATCCACAAAATTGTATTTTAGATTATTGTAATTTCATCTAGGGAAAATAAGTTTCTCAATGCAGGCCGGGACACTAGAACAGCAAAGGAATAAAGGATGGAAACAAGCAAAGAACCCTTAAAACTATACTGTTTTGGTGAAAGCGGGAATTCGTATAAAGCTGCTTTGACAATGGCACTTGCAGGAGTACCCTGGAAACCAATTTTTGTAGATTTTTTTAATGGCGAAACCCGGACCCCGCAGTACAAACAAATCAACTCCATGGGGGAAGCACCAGTTCTGGTAGGTAGGGATATAAAACTGTCCCAATCTGGGGCAATTCAAAATTATATCGCTTCAATTACAGGAAAATTCGTTGGCGATACGCCAGATGAAAAAATAGAAGTCCTCCGTTGGATATTCTGGGATAACCATAAAATGTCCTCCGTGGCTGGAACAACAAGGTTCCTGGCTAATTTTCTCCCAGAAGACAAACGGCCCTGGGAGGTCATTGACTGGCATAGAGCACGGCTACGAGTTTCTCTTAAGGTATTGGAACAAAGGTTGGGTGAAAATGATTGGGTTGTAGGACAAAATATATCCTTAGCCGATTTAGCATGCTGTGGATACTTGTATTACCCTGAACCTTTTGGATTTGATCGAAAAGAATGGCCAAACATTGATCGCTGGTTAGCAAATATTTCTTCGCAAAAAGGATGGCAACATCCTTACGATTTGATGCCAAGAAAGCCCTAAGTGATTAACCCACACCAATTATAAATTGACAATATTAAGGAATTTTTTCTTATGGAATCCTTTATTTATGACTCTGTCCGGACACCTAGGGGAAAAGGAAAAAAGGATGGAGCTCTACATGAGGTAACATCAGTCTGGTTATCAGCCTACGTTCTTAACAAGCTATTGGACCGTAACAGGGTTGACCCTTCAACCATAGACGATCTTATCTGGGGGAATGTAACCCAAATTGGCGAACAAGGTGGTTGTCTGGCACGATCAGTAGTTCTTTATTCAGAACTTGACAATAGTATACCAGGTCTAGCCATAAATCGTTTCTGTGCCAGTGGTCTGGAAGCAGCCAATCTTGCTTCAAACCAGATAAAGGGAAATGCCGGCATAGGTTATATCGCTGGTGGGGTCGAAATGCTGAGCCGGGTTCCTATGGGTTCGGATGGTGCTGCTATGATTGTCGACCCTACCCTGGCCATGGATCATTCCATTATTCCCCAAGGTGTTTCAGCAGATTTGATTGCAACGAAATACGGATTCTCACGATTGGATTGTGATCACTATGCTGTAGAATCTCAATTTCGGGCCAATACAGCTTGGAAAGAAAATCGTTTTGAAAAATCCTTGACCCCGGTAATTGATGACGTTGGGGCAACATTGTTGGAAAAGGATGAACACCTTAGGCCTGATACAAACCTCGCCACTCTTGGACAACTTGAACCATCCTTTCAGACTATGGGTCAGGTAATGCCAGGTTTTGATAAGGTTGCATTATTGAAGTACCCTCAATTTGAGACTATCAATCATGTTCACCATGCAGGAAATTCTTCTGGCATAGTTGATGGGGCTGCCGCACTATTGATTGGTTCCAAGGAGTTTGGTAAAATCAATAATTTAACCCCACGTGCCAAGGTAATTTCAACAGCAAAATCTGGATCCGAGCCTACTATTATGCTGACTGGTCCGATACCTGCCACTGAAAAGGCTCTGCAACAAGCCTCCTTGAGCATCAAGGATATTGATCTTTTTGAAGTTAACGAAGCTTTTTCCTCCGTTCCATTAAGATTTATGCAGTATTTCGATATTGATCCTGAGACAGTTAACGTCAATGGCGGAGCAATCGCCATGGGACACCCGTTGGGTGCAACTGGGGCTATAATTCTTGGGACTTTGCTGGATGAGCTTGAAAGATCAAACAATTCCCTTGGCCTGGCAACATTGTGTGTGGCAGGTGGAATGGGTGTTACAACAATTATTGAAATTCTTTAGGAACATTGTTTAATGGCTGATTTTTATTTTGATTTGGACCAATCAGGGGTTGCAACAATAACCTGGGATTGCCCAGGCAAACAAATGAATCTAATGTCCTGGGAAGGTTTTCACGAGCTTGATACCCTCATGAACAAGGCCATACAAGATCCCAAGGTTAAAGGTATTGTCCTGGCCAGTGGGAAAGACACTTTTACAGGGGGAATGGATCTCAAAGTATTGGGAGCGATGAAGGATAATTCATCATCTGACCTTGATGTGTTTAATGGGATCATGACGATCCACAAAATATTGCGAAATATTGAACTGGCCGGAGGTGATCCCAAGAAGGGTAAAGTTGGCAAACCAGTAGCCATTGCCTTGAATGGAACTTCAGTCGGTATTGGTTATGAAATTGCCATCAGTACTCACAGAATGATTTGTGCTGATAATCCCAAGGCAAGGATTGGACTGCCAGAAATTCTGGTTGGTATTTTTCCAGGTGGTGGTGGGACAACTCGCCTGTCAAGAAGGTTGGGGGTTATGGCTGCTGCACCATTTATCCTTAAAGGCAAGACCCCTAACCCAAGGGATGCTTTGGATGCAGGACTCGTAGATGAGGTCGTTCCTCCAGAAGAATTGCTTTCGAGGGCAAAAGAATGGGTTCTTTCAGCAACTTCGGAAGATATCATCAAACCTTGGGATAAACAGGGATTCCGAATACCCGGAGGCAGCCCCTATGACCGACAAGGGTTCCTGACTTTTGCTGGAGCAAGTGCCATGATCTCCGGGGAGACTCAGTGCCTCTATCCAGCTGCACAAGCGGCTATTTCTACAATTTATGAAGGTTTAATGCTCCCTTTTGATCAAGCGATCAGCAATGAAGCCAAATGGTTTACAAAAGTATTGGTTAACCCTTCATCATCTGCCATGATTAATACCATTTTCGTTAACAAGAAGCTTTTGGAAAAAGGGCATAGAAGACCACAGGGGATCCCCCCATTGGAGCTTCAAAATCTTGGTGTTATCGGTTCTGGCATGATGGGATCAGGAATTGCTCAGGTGGCAGCCCAAAGTGGGTTGGCTGTTACCTTGATTGATAAAGATGAAACGGCCCTGAATAAAGGCAAAAATAAGATCAAGAGCAACCTGGAAAGAGAAGTGGCTAGGGGAAGGTTATCTCAACACAAAGCCGATGCCATCCTTGCACAGATTTCCTTTACTACTGAAATGAAGGCTTTAAGGGAATGTAAATTTGTAATCGAGGCTGTTTTTGAGGACCCTGCGATAAAATCAGAAATTTTCAGGCAAGTTTCCAATATCGTTTCCAATGATTGCTTGATTGCCTCCAATACTTCTACCCTGCCGATTTCTAGTTTATCGAAATCGGTATCCACACCAGAGAGGTTCGTGGGAATTCATTTCTTTAGCCCAGTCCAAAGGATGGCCTTGGTTGAAATTATCAAAGGGAAACAAACTGATGATCAAGCAGTTGCCCAAGCTTTTGATTTGGTTAGGAAACTTCGAAAAACACCTATTGTTGTAAACGATTCGCGGTTCTTTTATGCGAACAGATGCATTATTCCCTATATTAATGAAGGCGTCTCCATGATCGGCGAGGGTTATCATCCTGCTTTGATCGAAAATGCCGCCAAGCAAATTGGGATGCCGCTGGGACCATTACAACTCATTGATGAAACTTCACTTGAACTGGCTGTACATATTGCCAAAGCTTCAAGCGCGGCTTTAGGCGACAAATATATTGAAAATGATGCTGACCGTGTTGTGTTTAAGTTAGCTGGAATTGGTAGGTTGGGTCGGAAATCCAAAGCTGGTTTTTATGATTACGATACCAAAGGTAAAAGGCTTGGCTTGTGGAAGGGCCTTAGTGAACACTTTCCCCAAATATCAAAGCAACCATTGATAAAGACGGTGAAAAACAGACTTCTGCTCATTCAGGTTGTGGAAGCAATAAAAGCCCTTGAGGAGGATGTCTTGGTTGATATCAAGGAAGGTGATGTAGGAGCTATATTCGGTTGGGGTTTTGCTCCTTGGTCTGGTGGACCATTTTCCTGGGTGGATAGCCAGGGCATTGATCAAACCATCAATCTTTGTTCCTGTTTGAAGGATCAATTTGGAACTAGGTTTGGTGCCCCAAACATTCTTCAAAAAATGCAAAAGAACAATCAAACCTTTTATGAAAATCCTGTATAAAATTGTGCTAATTCATCTGTTTTGATTGATATTTTTTCCTGATATGATTTAGTATTGGGTAAGGTAGCGTATATTTCGGAGAAGATTCTATGGGATGGTTGGAAGATGAAAGTGGTCTGGATCGCTGTCAGGCAAATTTTGTACCTCTAACCCCACTTTCCCACCTTAGTCGGGCCAAACTTGTTTATCCTGAACGTGAAGCATTGGTTTATGGGACTCGCCGATATAATTACAAACAATATGCTGAAAGAGTCTCTCGGCTTGCTTCGGGCTTAACCAAGTTGGGAATCAAACCAGGCGATGTGGTTTCGACCATCCTTCCAAATACAATTCCGCAAGTAGAGGCTCATTTTGCGGTTCCTGCTTGTGGAGCAGTGTTAAATACAATCAATGTAAGACTGGACAAGGGAACAATTGGTTACATTGTAGGTCATGCCAACCCGAAACTTGTAATAGTCGATAGTCAGTTCCTTCCAGTAGTAGAAGAAGTCGTTACCGAAGCTGGAGAAAATGCTCCAATAATCATTGAAGCTAATGACGAATTTTCAGAATTTAATGCAAGTTCCAAGTACACAGAATATGAAAAATTGGTTGCTTCTGGTGATCCTGAATTCAGTTGGGTTTTTCCAGAAGATGAATGGGAAAGCATCTCCCTGAATTATACATCTGGTACTACCGGCAAACCCAAAGGAGTCGTTTACCAGCACCGGGGTGCATACCTGATGACCATGGGAACAGTAATAAGTTGGAGATTGACGCTTTATCCAAAGTTCTTGGCCATTGTTCCCTTATTTCATTGTAATGGTTGGAATCACAGTTGGATGATGCCCCTCCTGGGAGGCACCGTTTTCTGTTGTAGAGATATTTCGGCGAAAGTTATTTTTTCGCTGATCTCTGATGAAGGAATTACTCATTTTGGGGGTGCACCCATCGTATTGAATATGCTTGCCAATGCCCCTGAGAGCGAAAAAAGAAAAATCAATCACAGGGTAGAAGTATTTACAGCTGGTGCTCCACCGGCAGCAGCCACATTACAGGCCGTTGAGGCTTTAAACTTGAATGTAACTCAGGTTTATGGATTAACCGAAACTTTTGGCCATATTACCGAATGTGTTTGGCAAGACGGTGAATGGGACCAACTGGAACCGGACGAAAAGTCCGTGATTAAGGCACGCCAAGGTGTTGCTTTCCCACATATGGAGTATGTTGAGGTTTTGAATCCAGAAACTCAAGCACCGGTCAATAGAGATGGCATAACAACGGGCGAAATATTTATCCGGGGCAATTCAGTCATGAAAGGATATTATCGTAATCCAGGGGCAACCAAAGATTCCTTTGAAGGCGGTAAATTTGCTTCTGGGGATATTGCTGTACAATTTCCAGATAATTACATTCAAATCACCGACCGCGCCAAAGATATAATAATCTCGGGC
Organism: Paracoccaceae bacterium; assembly: GCA_963668325.1. Taxonomy (GTDB): domain Bacteria; phylum Pseudomonadota; class Alphaproteobacteria; order Rhodobacterales; family Rhodobacteraceae; genus MPNP01. The sequence continues at coordinate 1,965,984 of OY764222.1, read as the reverse complement.
GGTGAAAATGTTTCCTCTGTTGAGGTTGAGGGGATAATTATGAAACACCCCTCTGTCCTCCTTTGTGCGGTGGTCGCCAAACCAGATCCCAAATGGGGTGAAGTTCCCTTTGCCTTTATTGAGCTCAAGCCAAACGAAAACCCTTCCCCAGAGGAAATTATTGGTTTTTGCCGTGAATACCTTGCTGGATTTAAAATTCCCAAGGGAGTTGGATTTGGTGAACTGCCTAAAACAGCCACGGGAAAAATCCAGAAGTTTCAATTACGTGAACAACTGAAAACTTCCTAAGGATACTAAATTCAACTTAGATTTAATGCTGGATTGATCAGGACTAGACTTTATGATTGCTTTCCCGGGATATGAAATCCTTGAGTGCGAGGGGTTATGGCAATCACCTGATACGACGACCAAGCAACCAGTCATTGTCAAATACGGCAGTGAAACACTGACATTCCTGTCCTCGGACGGTGAAGGAACCGTTTTGAGGCATTGGTCCTTGGATACCATCATTGAACAGCCGTCCAGTGAGTATTTTTACTGTTTTTCACCGGACGCCTCCGGGAATGAATTCATCTTGATCAATGATGATCTCATGGTTAAAGCCATTCGAAACCTGGTGCAGGTTGATGGTCCAGTTGAGGAAAGACCGAAAAGCAACTTCTGGAAATTCTTTGGTAAATTCATCGCCTTTATCCTGATATTGGTAGGTATCGCCTACTATTACTCGGATTATATCGGGCAAAATATTGGCAGATCAATTGTCGGACCAAAGAGGCTTGAAATCGGTGAAACCCTCTATGCCAATATACTTGAACAAGGCAATGCTCCTTGCCTGGTTGATGAGTCAATTCTGGATAAGCTGGAAGATCGACTTTTCCCGGAAACAACGAATGATATCAGGGTGATAACTGGCGGAATACCTAGTGCGACGGCCCTGCCAGGCGGCATATTGCTCATCAATGGTTCACAGTTTCAACTTTATGATGACAAACCAGAAATTTTTGCAGGATACCTTCTCCTGGCGAATGAAAGAGACCTTATCAAAGACTCCCTGACTACCTTTCTTGAATCGGCCGGGCTATTAACCTCCATAAGATTATTGCTAGGCAGGGAAATATCTCCCTATATATTTCAAACCTTTGCGGCTGACCTGGCAAGACCTTCCTCGGTTTATGTACCAGAGGATGTCCTTTACCAGAAATTTCAGGAGGCAAACATTTCACCGGAGCCATTTTCAATCAACCTCATTTCTGAAGGGATGGATCCAGAATTATTCACCGGAGAAAATTTACTGGAAGGCATATCTCCCCAGCTGTTGGAAGACACTGAATGGATAGAATTACAAAATTCCTGTGGCTGAACTTAGTCGACCAGCGCCCCATTTTCCAAACGAACAACCCGATCCATTTGCTTGGCAAGGTTCAGGTTATGGGTGGCAACCAATGCGGCCACACCGGTACGATTTACCAGATCCTTAATTAAGTCAAAAACCTGTTGTGAGTTATCGGTATCCAGGTTTCCTGTTGGTTCATCAGCCAGCAAAACATTGGGAGAATTAACCAGAGAACGACATATGGAAACCCTTTGCTGTTCTCCCCCAGACAATTCCGAAGGTCGATGGTTAATTCTCTCTCCCAACCCAACACTTTCCAGTAATTGACTGGCCCGGCGGTAGGCTTGCGTTTTTGATATGCCATTTGCAAACTGCGGAATCATTACATTTTCAATTGAATTGAATTCAGGTAACAGATGATGGAATTGGTATACAATCCCAACTTCCTTTCTTCTGACCTGGGTTCTGACGGGGTCTGAAGCCTTGGTTACATTAATTCCACATATTTCCAGTGTTCCCTTTTCAAATGATTCCAATAAACCCAGAATAAAGAGCAGAGTGGATTTGCCAGCACCGGAGGGGGCAAGCAAACCAACTATTTCCCCTTTATTCATGGCTAGGTCCAACTCATTGAGTACCAGCACCTCATTAGGTTTCCCCAAATTATAGGTCTTTTTTATCCCTTTCGCAGAAAGCACCAAACTACTCATACCTAATTGCTTCACCCGGATACATTTTGGCCGCTCTACGTGCTGGAAAAAAAGTTACTCCATAGGTTAGGACCAAGGAGAGGATTACCGCAGATAAAACATCCACAAATTCTATTTTGGCTGGTACCGAGGAAAGGAATCTAACGGATGGGTCCCAGACATCGCCACCGACTAGGTAATTTACAGCCTCAAAAATTGGATCTATGTAAATGGCAAACAGACAACCAAGGATGACACCGACTATTGTACCAGCTGTTCCAATCACAGCCCCAAAAAGAAAGAAAATCCGCATGATTGAACCTTGGGTCAAACCTACAGACCTTAATATTCCTATACTGCTGGACTTGTTTTTTACCAGCATGATTAGTCCAGATACGATGTTAAATGAGGCTACAAGGACCAAAATTGACATAACTATAAACATCAGATTGTCTTCCATCCGAAGGGCTCTCAGGATTGATCTGGATGAATCCTTCCATGACCAGGTAAAAAAACCATCTCCGGCCATTTCAATGATCTTAGGTTCCAAGGCTTCAACACTTTCAGGATCCTTTACAAATACCGCCAATTCATCCGCAAACCCCTCTCTGTTTAAAAATTTTTGAGCCTCGACAAATGACAGGTAAACCCTGGTATTATCAATATCGTACCTCCCTACCTCAAAAATATAAACAATTTGATAACTGTTAATTCGGGGTGAAACTCCAAAGGCAGTTTTAACTCCATCTGGTGAAATAAGTCTTACGGAATCTCCAACCCGAACTCCAAGATTTCGAGCAACTCCTGATGCAATGGCGATTCCAAAGTTTAAATCATCCAAATCACCAAAATGATTGACAGGGTTATTTACCAAGGGAACTTTCCGAATATCCTCAATGGATAACCCCAAAAGTTCAACCCCGGTGTTATTTGGACCGGAGCTAATAAGCAATCGAGAGCTAATTAGAGGGACAACATTTTCAACACCTTCTATCGATACTACTCGTTGCCCAATTTCTTCAAAATCAGCGATTAATGCCGACCTCTCCCCTTGTTCATCAATATATTGGCTAGAGTATATAGTCGTATGTGGATTAGCACCGAGAACCGTTTGGACAAATTCAACCCGAAACCCAGTTCTGACAGCAAAGGTAGCAACCAAGGCAAAAACTGCGATAGTGATGCTTAGAAAAGAAATCAAGGTCATGCCACTTACCCCACCCTGACTCCTTTTTGATTTAAGATATCGTAAGGCTATCATCCACTCGAAAGGGGCAAACGGTTTGGTTCTTTCAAGCAATTTTCATTTCCTTACTAGCCAGGGGCGACCAAATTTAAGTGGCGAAGGTTAAACTGTTTCCAATAGAACGGAAACAATGTTGTCTGTTGGGACCTCTTCACTTTTACTTGTGTGCCTGTTGGTTAATTCAACCATGCCTTTTTTCAAACCTCTTGGACCAACGGTTATTCGCCATGGTATCCCAATAAGTTCCATGGTTGTAAATTTAGACCCAGCTCGCTCATCCCTGTCATCATAGATTGTTTCCAGGCCTACATTGGATAATTCTGAATAAATCTTTTCAGATACTTCACAAGATACTTGGTCTCCCATAACAGTGTTGACTATTCCCACCTTGTAGGGAGCTACAGAAACCGGCCATTTTATTCCTTTCTCATCATGGAATGCCTCAATAATCGCCCCAGCCAACCTGGATACGCCAATACCATGAGATCCCATATGAACGGGAACCTGTTTCCCCTCTGAATTGGTTACCAGAGCTCCCATTGGATCAGAATACTTGGTTCCAAAGTAGAATATCTGACCTACTTCAATGGCCTTTGATACTCCTTGAAATTCTTTGGGGACTTCACGTTCAAAGGTTTCGGGATTATGGGTTTCGTCGGTCCTCGCATAGGGAGTAGTCCATTTATCGACAATTTTCTGACATTCGTCAATATCTTCAAAATTGACTTTTGAAATACCAAAATTGAAATCCAGTATTCTTTTATCGAAAAAAACTTCAGATTCGCCGGTATCAGCCAAAACTAGAAACTCATGGCTGTATTTTCCCCCAATGGGTCCGGTATCGGCCCGCATCGGTATAGCCTTCAGCCCCAACCTTTCATAGGTTTTCAGGTAACTTACCATATGGCGGTTATAGGAGTGGATAGCAGCCTTCATATCAATGTCAAAATTGTAACCATCCTTCATCAGAAATTCCCGGCCTCGCATGACACCAAATCTCGGACGCATTTCATCCCTGAATTTCCACTGGATATGAAAAAGAGTCAAGGGAAGATCACGGTATGATTTGACATGGCTGGAAAAAATTTCGGTGATAAGCTCCTCATTGGTAGGACCATAGAGTAAATCCCGATTATGCCTATCCCTAATCCTAAGCATTTCCTCACCATAATCATCATATCTCCCTGACTTTTTCCACAAGGAAGCGGGCTGTATGGTCGGCATTAAAAGGGGTAAATGTCCTGCCCTTTCCTGCTCTTCAATTACAATTCTTTCAATCTTTTGAAGAACCTTCAGGCCAAGGGGCATCCATGAGTAAATTCCTGATACCGCCTGTTTGATCATGCCAGCTCTAAGCATCAATTTGTGGCTGGTGATTTGCGCTTCAGAAGGTACTTCCCTCAGAACAGGCAAAAAATATCTTGTCATTCGCATAATTTATCCTCGGGTATTTTACAGCTAAGCTGTTGTTTCTTCTATCTGGTATTCTGCCTCACAATCCATTGCAGTGGCCAAGGCTTTAAATCGTGTATTCACTACTTCACCAGTTATACTTCTCAATCTCTCTGGTAAAAAAAGGACAAGATTGTTTTTTTTGGGTTTGAACTTTAGTTTTGTCAATCCTTCAGGCGAAACAACCAACAGCATTGCTCCCAATCTCATGGCTTTGCCAACAATCTCGGCAAGTCGAATTTCTTCTGGTTCTAGTAGGGAAAGAAGATTTTGGAATTCGCCATATTCATTTTGATTTTTGTACCTGTGAAATAATGAGAGTGCCATGAATACCCTTCCCGGGTGATCCAACCCTCCCAAATTGGCTCTCGTGGCATTTTCAAAACAAATGATTGCCCGGTAATCCGGATGAGCTCTCCAACTCACATCATGTAATAAGCAGGCTGCCCGAATAAGCCTCTTCTTGTCACTTGTATATTTCTTGAACAAGGGAAGGATAAATTCATACAGATAGTTCCCATAACCTGGTAATCTTGCCGAACTATATTCCGAAAATGAGCAGGCTTCCAACAGCGGATCAGAATCCTGAAGTTTCTTTGGCATTCTCAAATAAAGCAATCCCTCCCTAATTCCATTGGATGAAATTGCGATTTCTTTTGGCTGGAAACCATTTATCAGTAATTTTAGAACAAGCCCTGCCTTAGGAATATGTTTTAACCGCTCAAAGGATATTTTCGTTTTATCTTGGAGGTGTTCTGCACTTTGGCTTCCTGCCCATTCAAGAGTTTTAAGATATTCTTTCGGGGTTGATTTGTATTCATTCAGGACCTTCAGGGGATAATTTCTTCTAAACATATCCAACTTGGCTATTGCTCGCCAGGATCCACCAACAAGGTAAATTGTATTATAGTTTCTTGCAAACCGTGAACGTAAACCGGAAATTTCATTCCAGACACGATCTTCAAGTGATTCTTGGTTCAAATCCAATCTTTCAAGTACCAGGGGGCCCAAGGAAGAGGTTTCACAAAGTCCCACTTTTCCATTGTTAACATCGGCAAGTTCCATCGAAACCCCTCCGATATCTGAAACCAGACCATTGGCTTCGGGCCAGCCTAAAATGACTCCATTTGCAGCTAGATTTGCTTCATGAGCACCACTTGCTATGGGTAATTCCAATCCAGTTTCCTCTAGTATTATGGAAGCAAATTCTTGGCCATCACTAGCATCTCTAAGGGCAGCTGTTGCAACCCCAACAAGGTCAGAAACGTTCATCATTTCAGCAATGGTTACAAACCTGCCTATGGCCGATAGAGCTCTTTTTTTACCCTTTGGGTCCAGTTTGCCTGTTTTTGCTAGGGAAGCGCCCAATCCACATAACACCTTTTCATTATAAAAATAGGCTGGTGATCGGGCTGCACCATCGAAAACGACCATTCTGACCGAATTAGAGCCCACATCAATCACAGCCACTCGCCTGACCCGCTCAACAACAGGGTCCTGAAAAATTGGCCTACCGGTATCTGAAATTACTGATGAATACAAAACTAAGACTCATTAAGTCTCTTTGTGTTGATATAATCCATTAATCCTTGGACCCTACCAACCTGATTTCCTTTTTTGCCCCAGCCGAACCTCGGCCAGAAAGGGATGGGTTTTCCATGAAAAAGAAGTGGCAATTAAATTGATTGTCTTTTCCGTTATCTTCTGAGCGGATATAGTTGCCGTAAGGTTGCAAAACCCAACTTTGCTCCTGATCAGAAAGGTTAGCAGCAATAATTTGGCTCATTATCTGGTCTCTTACTGTGTCATTCTTGATTTCAACCAGGGTTTCGACTCTTCGGTCAAGGTTGCGTTCCATCCAATCAGCAGATGAAATAAATATACGTGCCTTGTTGGAAGGAAGATGGTGGCCATTAGAAAAACAAAAGAGGCGAGAATGTTCAAGAAATCTTCCAACAATTGATTTTACACGAATATTTTCGGATAATCCTTTGATACCTGGTCTTAAGCCGCAAATACCTCGTACGATCAAACTAATTTTTACACCCGCTTGGCTAGCTTCATAAAGAGAATCGATAACCAGGGGATCAATCAGGGCATTCATCTTGGCCCATATCTGTGCCGGTTTGCCCTTTCGGGCATTATTGGTTTCAGTTGTGATCAATGATTGTAAGGTTTCCCGCAAATTAAAGGGCGAAATTGACAAACTCTCCAGGGTATCAGGGACTGCATAACCAGATACGTAGTTAAACAGTTTTGTACCATCTCTCCCCAATGCCTGGTCACAAGTAAACAAACTTACATCGGTATAGACCCTTGCCGTAATCGGGTGATAATTGCCAGTTCCAAAATGTGTATAGGTTACCAATTGATTGCCTTCCCGACGGATTACCGAAGATACTTTGGCATGCGTTTTAAGATTGATAAAGCCATAAACAACATGTGCACCTGCCCTTTCAAGCGCTCTCGACTGTCTGATGTTTGCTGCCTCATCAAATCTGGCTTTAAGTTCAACCAGGGCAGTAACCGATTTACCATTCTCTGCTGCCTCACATAATGCGGCCACTATCGGGCTTTCATAGGAGGTGCGGTACAGGGTCTGTTTTATTGCAACCACATTGGGGTCATTCGCGGCCTGCCTGATAAACCGAATAACCATATCGAAGGTTTCGTAGGGGTGGTGTAATAACATATCCTTTCTTTTGACAGCAAAAAATATGTCATCGTTATGCTCTTGAACCCTTTCTGGAACTCTTGGCGTGAATTTCGGCCACAATAAATCTTGACGATCATCCAAAACCAGTTCACTAAGGTCAGCCATACCAATCATCCCGGGAACTTCGGTAATTTTTTCTTCCGAAAACCGTAGCTCTGCCAGGACTTTTTTCCTCAACTCACCATATGAGCCTTGGGTAATGGATACTTGAATTACTTCGCCTCTCCTCCTTCTTTTCAAAGCTGTCTCAAACTCGCGGACCAAATCCTCGGCTTCCTCCTCAATCTCAAGGTCACTATCCCTCAATACCCTGAATATGCAATTTTCCACTACCTGATAGCCTGGAAAAATAAAGTGAACCTTTTCCAGTAGTAACTCTTCCAAGGGAATAAATCTCTTTTCGCTCTTTTTACCATCAGGTAATGAGACGAAACGGTTAATCTGAACTGGTATAGGGAGTAAGGCACTAAGCTGTTTTTTGTCCTCAGCCCTTTCCAGACGAATCGCAATTGTAAAACCAGCATTCGGAATAAATGGGAATGGATGGGCGGGGTCAATCGCCAGGGGAGTTAAGACAGGGAAAACCTCGTTAATGAATGTAATATCAAGGTGTTTCTTGTCCTCGTTGGTAAGTTGATCTCTTTCGAGAATCAGAATACCAACCTCTTCCATTTCCTCCCGAATCAGATTCCAGGTATCAATCTGGGCTGATAATAGCTTTCGTGAATCCCTTTCGATTTCAACAAGTTGTTCTGAAGGAAGGCGGCCATCGGCACCTGGTGGATAATTACCTGTACTAGCCAACTCCATTAAGCCGGCAACTCTAACCGAATAAAACTCATCAAAATTTGTCGCAGAAATCGAAAGGAATCTGACCCTTTCCAGTAGAGGAACGGCGGGATTTTGAGCTTCCTCAAGTACGCGCCAGTTGAAATTCAGCCATGATAGCTCTCTATTAAAATACTTTTTTGGCCCCTCTATTTCCGATTTGGGAACCTCAACAGATTCTGGAAATTCAGCGTTCAAGAAATCCGAAGTCTTCTCGTTTGAATTCGACAAAACAATTTTACCTTTATCTGTTGTTTTTTTTGTAACAGCTTCGGGAATTAACTCTCTAATCATTTTCTTGCTAACAGGCCTTTGTTTAATGAGCGACATTTTATCAAGTTTTTCTACCATTTGGTGTGCTGCGGCAAAGGATCTTTCACTATTTTTGACCAGATATTGAATTAAATCCGATGTAAATGAAATCTGCTTATCTGAAAATAACTTCCTGTACAGGATTGAAAGTAGTTTTGCATCCGGTTGATTAATTTTACCTACCCTGCTACCTAATAGTCTGCTCCTTAAGTCAGGCATCTCAAAGCTGAGTTCCTTCGGGTCCACCGTAGAAGTTATCAATAACTTCCTTGATTCATTGGAGACCGAATTACAAAGTTGGTATAAGTCCTCTTCCTTCTCTCTATTTCCACATAGTTGCTCAAGATTTTCTACTATGATTGATTGGGTGGAAGGAAATTTAGAGTACTCTTCAGCTGAAAACTCCTTTGCTTCGAAATAGTACGCATTGTTGTTCAATTCCCAGACCTTGGCCAAGTGGGTTTTCCCCGAAGATCTGGGACCTACCAGAATAAACCGATTATCAGGCCAATTCTGGGTATTTTGCAATAATTCCCATAAATTTGAATTAGAACCAGCAACTATAAAATCAGCCTGACTATAAGAGGGTTCAAAATCAATATTTAAAATCTGAGTGCTATTCACCTTTCTGCTTGCCCTGTTTGCCTATTTTCCCTAGGTAAAGTACCCCATCCAAATATTGCTTTATGCCAAATCTTAAAAACACCCCGATAATTGCTGCCATTGGTACAGCAACCATCAATCCAACAAACCCAAACAAAAACCCGAAGGCTGATAGCGAAAAGAGAATCCATACCGGATGAAGCCCTACTGATTTACCCACAATTCTAGGAGTTAATACATTACCATCAAGAATTTGCCCCAATACAAATATCAGGGTTACCAATCCAATATACAGGGGATTATCCCAGAATTGGAACAAGGCCAATCCGATTGAAAGGATACCACCTAGGATAGAACCCAAAAAGGGAATGAAGGAAATCAACCCCGCGATAAATCCTATTATCAGTCCTGCTTTTAAACCCACAAAGTATAGGGAAATCCCGTAAAACAAACCGAGGATTAGACAAATTGTCAGTTGCCCACGGATAAAACTTGATAAGATAAAATCAACCTCTTTGGCCAATTCTCTAATTGTATCTTTATGATCAACAGGTAAAAGAGAATCAACCTTGGCAACCATGACATCCCAGTCGGCCAAGGTGTAGATCAAAACAACCGGAACAATAATCAAAAAAGTTCCTGCCTGCCAAGCTACGTTAAATGAACCATAAATCCCGGTCACTATCTCGTTGGTATAGCTTTGGAAGAACCCAAGAAATTTGTTTAGAGAAATACCAATTTGTGAATCTTCACTGATGATATCAGGAAAAAGGACCTTGAGAATGTCGAGAAGTGATTCCAGGGTGGCTGGAAGGAGGCCAAAAAGCTCTCTGAATTGTACTCCTAATAGAGGCACAAAAATCACAACTGCTGAACCCAAGATTAGAAAGGATAGAACCGAAACTATCCCTGTTGAAATTGCTCGATTTAACCCCAGCCGCTCAAACCTATCCACGAATGGGTCTAACAAATACGCCAGGGCCATACCAACAATAAACGGTAGCAGGATATCCCCCAGGATATAGAGGATAAGAAATATGATTGTTAGGGTAATACCCCACCAGATTATTTGTATTCTTGCTGAAAGCGCCATTTCAAATTTCAATATGTTATTTCTTTATTTCCTATGAAGTAGGAAGATAAGGTTTATAGCCTTACTATTCAAAGCAAACCACCCTTCTTCTGGACTCCATCAATAAAATTGTTCGCGAATTATTCTTTCCTGCAATCCATGTCCCGGATCAAATAAAATCTTATGCTTAATCGTAGGATCACTTTCTACGGATACTGAAACTACATTGAAGGCCGTTTTGCCATCAGCATCAGCTCTACAGGGGCGTTTTTTGTGCTCCAACACATTGAATTCAACCTGAGCTGAGCTCGGTAATAACGCTCCTCGCCACCTTCTAGGACGAAATGCAGCCATAGCAGTAAGTGCTAGAACATCTGAACCAATAGGAAGGATCGGTCCGTGAGCAGAATAGTTATAAGCTGTTGAACCTGCTGGTGTAGCCAAGAGTGCTCCATCACAAACCAATTCTTCCATTCTGACCTTATCATCAACCAATATTTGTAGTTTGATAGCCTGAGGGCCTGCCCTAAACAGTGATACCTCATTTATTGCCAGTTCAATGTGATGCACTCCACTATCATCCAGAGTATTCATTCTTAACGGGTTAATTTCTTCTTCTTCCGCGGCTGATAGTCGGTCAGTAAGATTCTCCTCTTGATATTCATTCATCAAGAAACCGGCGGATCCCCTATTCATACCATATACTGGAAGAACCATGTCCCTGGTTTGATGAAGAGTCTGAAGCATGAAACCATCTCCACCCAAAGCAACGATAACATCCGCTTTGTCCAACGGGCATTTCCCAAACTTTTTCTCAAAACGACTTAGGGAAGTTTGGGCACTCTTGGCCGAACTGGCCAGGAAACAAATCTTATTTAACTTGGTCATAGACATAAAATTTTATGTTGGTTGTTACTTTCCAAGTTAATTCTACGCCCTATACCATTCTTTTATGGTAATTCTTGTTTACTAAATGAACTGTCACGATATAGGTAAATGAAATCAATTTTCTATCGTACATGGAAATGAAACCCTTTTGAAATAGAGATGAATTGAGATAAAAGCTAATGATATATTTCATTACCGGAGGCCCTTTATGAATATAAACCTATTGTCATTGCAGGAAAATTTGCTGGAGAAAAATGATCCACAAATAAATCACGCGATTAATGAAGAGCTCAACAGACAGCAAAACCAGATTGAACTAATTGCCTCAGAAAATATAGTCAACCCATCTGTATTAGCTGCTCAAGGATCGGTATTAACCAACAAATATGCAGAAGGGTATGTAAATCGACGATATTATGGTGGATGCGAATTTGTTGATATTGCAGAAAAGCTTGCTATCGACAGGTCATGCGAACTCTTTGAGTGCCAATTTGCCAATGTACAACCTCACTCCGGTAGCCAAGCAAATCAGGCTGTATTCAATGCCCTTCTTGCCCCAGGTGATACCTTTTTGGGTATGAATCTGGCTTCTGGTGGCCACTTGACCCACGGTGCCAAGCCCAATCAATCAGGTAAATGGTTCAATGCAATTCAATATGGGGTAAGGAGAGATAACTTCCTGATTGATTTTGATGAGATCAGAACTTTGGCTCATCAAGAAAAACCCAAATTAATCATTGCCGGGGGATCAGCCATTCCAAGAATTATCGATTTCAAGAAATTTAGAACAATATGTGATGAAGTTGGCGCTCTCTTTATGGTTGATATGGCCCATTTTGCCGGTCTGGTGGCTGCCAAGGTACACCCCTCTCCTTTTCCTTTTGCTGATGTGGCAACAACAACAACACACAAAACTTTAAGAGGACCAAGGGGCGGAGCTGTATTTACCAATAGCCAGGAAATTATCAAGAAAGTGAATTCTGCTGTATTTCCAGGAATTCAGGGAGGACCTCTGATGCATGTTATTGCAGCAAAGGCTGTAGCATTTGGCGAGGCCTTGAAACCCGAATTTGTCACTTATTCTAAGCAGGTGGTTACGAACGCCAAAGTTTTGGCCGAAACATTGCTGGATGGTGGAGTGGATATCGTTACAGGCGGAACTGATACTCATGTAATGCTTGTTGATCTTAGACCGATGGGTATAAAAGGTGTCGAGGCAGAAGTTTCTCTGGAAAGAGCTAATATAACTTGCAACAAGAATGGCATTCCTTTTGATACTGAGAAACCAACCATAACTTCTGGTATAAGGCTAGGTACACCAGCCTGTACCTCAAGAGGTTTCAAGAGTAATGACTTCGAAATGGTAGGTAAACTTATCCTCAAAACTCTTGCTGGTTTGGCAAAACACGGCTTGGAAGGAAATGTAATGATTGAAGATGAGGTCAGGAAGGACGTCCAGAAACTTTGTGCAAAGTATCCAATTTACCAAGCTTAAATCCATAAATTTGGTGCAGTACAGGTAAACAATAATGAATTATTCTATTTTGGGGTTGTTAACCTCATTCTTCTTGTTGGCGGTTCTGTCAGGATGCATACCACCATCCAAGGAAATAATCGAAATTGAAAAGCGCATTGGTAGTACGGTGAATCAGGATAAAACTGCAGACATATTACCTGTAGCAGATTTTGATCCCCCTGAGGATCCTAAGGCAAGCGAAAACGATAATCCCTAGGGTACACAAAGAATTGTAAAATTTTGGAGCAGCTTGTGGATGCAGATTTAAAAATTGGTATTGCCGGTTTGGGGACGGTTGGTCAGGGGGTTGTCAGCATGCTCCTTCAAAATCAAGCCAGCATCAGAACAAAATCAGGGAAAAATATAACTGTAACAACTGTGTCAGCCCGAAATAGGGATAAGGACCGAGATTTGGATCTTTCTCGATTTTGTTGGGAAGATAACCCGGTTGAAATGGCCCAAAGGCCAGATATTGATGTTTTTGTAGAATTGATAGGTGGGTCCGAAGGAATAGCTTTAGAATCTGCTAGGGCAGCTTTAAGAAGCGGTAAAGATGTCGTAACCGCGAATAAGGCCATGTTGGCCCACCATGGTCAGGAACTTGCAGAATTAGCTGATGAACACAGTAGCTGTATCCGTTTTGAAGCCGCTGTTGCGGGAGGTATCCCTGTCGTCAAATCCCTTACTGAAAGTCTCGCCGGTAATCAAGTAAACCGGATTTTGGGCGTGATGAATGGTACCTGCAACTATATTCTTACAAAAATGGAAAAGGAAAAACTGCCTTACAGGACGGTATTTGAGGAAGCTCAAAAGCTGGGATACCTTGAAGCCGACCCTTCTTTGGATGTGGGTGGTATTGATGCTGGGCATAAACTTGCTCTACTCAGTTCAATCGCCTTTGGTACAAAGGTTGATTTCGACAATATGGAAATTGAGGGAATTGAAAGAATTTCCTTCGGCGATATTGAGCAGGCTAAGGATATGGGTTTCCGAATCAAATTGTTGGGTATCTCTAAATTTACTGAAAATGGTCTTGAACAAAGAACCCAACCTTGTCTGGTACCAGAGAAATCACCGTTGGGACAAATTGAAGATGCAACCAACCTTGTAGTTTTTGAAGGTGACTTTGTAGGAACAATTTATCTCCAAGGACCAGGTGCTGGCGGAGGCCCGACAGCATCTTCTGTTCTATCTGATCTGATAGAACTTGCAAGGGGTATAAGGATTCCAATGTTTGGGCAAAGGGCTAATACTCTTAAAATGGCTCAACCCTGTAAGTCAGCCGTTGAAGTGCCCTATTACCTCAGGCTCCTATTGAAGGACGAACCTGGGGTCTTGGCCAAAATAGCAACATCACTCGGTAATGCTGGAATTTCAATTAACCGTATGAGGCAATACGGTCATGCAACCGAAGCAGCTCCGGTTATCATAGTTACCCATAAGACCAATCGCAAGAACCTGAACCTGGCTCTTAGTGAAATCAGGTCCTCAGATGTATCCCTAGAGGACCCTTTTGCCATTAGAATAGAAGAAATCGAGTGATTTTCACTCTCATTTTTTGGTTGATAGGGTAAATAGTACCATGAATCTAATGTCTCAATTCAAGGACCGAATGCTATCACTCGGTCTGGCGAGAGTAACTGAAGCGGCTGCTTTAGCTTCAGCTGATCAAATCGGAAGGGGTAATGAAAAAATTGCCGATCAGGCTGCTGTAGATGCCATGCGCAAGCAGTTGAATTTACTGGATATTTCCGGTGAGGTGGTCATTGGTGAAGGTGAAAGAGATGAAGCTCCAATGTTATTTATCGGCGAAAGTGTTGGTACAGGTAAAGGACCAGAGGTCGATATCGCCCTTGATCCACTCGAGGGAACAACATTAACTGCCAAGGATTTACCGAATGCCCTGACTGTAATAGCCATGGGGCCAAAGGGTTCCATTTTAAAATCCCCGGATGTGTATATGGAGAAACTGGCGATAGGGCCTGCCTATCCCAAGGATTTGGTTTCACTGGAATTAAACCCTTCGGAAATTATCAATTCACTTGCCAAGTATAAGGGATGTACCCCCAGGGACATTACTTCCTGTGTCCTTGATCGGCCAAGACATGAAGGCTTAATTGACGAACTTCGAAGTTTAGGGGTGGCGGTCCGGCTAATAACTGATGGGGATGTGGCCGCGATTATGCATTGTTCGGAACCGGAAATTACAGGCATTGATGTTTATATGGGTATTGGTGGCGCTCCAGAGGGTGTACTGGCAGCGGCTGCTTTGAAATGTCTCGGGGGCCAGATATTTGGAAGACTAGTTTTTCGGAACGAAACAGAAAAAGCGAAAGCCAGGAAAATGAACATCACAAATCTTGATAGGATTTATAGTCTGGAGGAATTGGTTCAGTCAGATATTATCTTCTCGGCAACAGGAGTTACAGACGGATCGCTTCTCAGAGGAATCAAAAAATTGCCAGGGTATCTGGAAACCGATACGATTCTGCTACGTTCTAAAACCGGGTCTAGGCGAAGAATGGTTTATACTCATCCGATTTAAGCTTAACTTCACAGACCCCATAGCTCCTTAAAGCCCCATCATAACAAGGCAATACCCCTCTACCAATTCTCTTATCATGATATTTTGTTCCCATAGGTAACGATAATGACACACCACCCATGGCCTATTATATTGAAACCATTACCAACCAATACGGTAGCAAATATAAGTTCTTTGATTCGAGAACTGGTAAATGAGAGTTCGGCATAGCAGTAACGGTCTCGCATGACATGTCATGTGCCAAAGAGAAGAAGGGCTTGCCGGTGGCCAAAAGTGTTGTTTCGCCCAATGCCAAAAAGAAGGCGGCTAGCAAGAAAACTGTGGAGGGTTTACCGGTTCACAGTTTCCGACGGATGAAGGGAGTATAACGATGGCAACCCAGCCAACGGCACTTCAGAGCAAGGTATTTGAACTGCTGGAGGTGCGACTGAATTAGAGTGTTCCCATAAATGGAACAGTTTGAAAATCCACTGGAATAGCCCTGTCTCCCCTTGCAAAGGAGGATTGGAGCAAATTACATTCTAATTTTATTTGTGAAGTTCAGCTTAAGCCCAAAGCACCCCAATGGAATAAAGCCCTTTCCTACCAAAATCCTGAACAATTCCTGTATCAATTAACTCCCTACAGAGAGTTGAAATTTTGATTTCTACATTTGATTGAAGACATGCTTTGAGATCTTAAAATCTTTCAAAAATTACAGTAATTCCCGCTTAAATTTTATTTCGCCATAAACAGGGCGTTTACAAAGTTAGTAAAATTTATTTTTCGTAAACAGCTTGCAATCACTTTTTGCCAAATTGCCATGATTCTCATATTATTGGAACCAATAACAATTGTTTTCAATAATAACATTTTCGAGCAGTATCATGTACCAGAAACTCCGTCGGTATGTTTCAATGCCAGGCCTTCTGTCAACCGTTGGCAAGGTTTTCGACACCGTTCCAGACCCAATCAACAACCGAGGTTTCACCCTCCGAGATTGTCTGATGTCAGGTTTGGCGGTGTATCATGTCAAATCACCCTCCCTCCTGGACTTTGACCAAAAAACCCGGGGTAAGGATGCCGACCCGACGGTTGTATATAACCTTAAAACCCTTTTTGGTGTCAAGAAGGCGCCTTCCGACACTTGTCTGCGCGAACGACTGGATCCGGTTGACCCCAGCCATTTCCGTGAAGCCTTCAAGGCGGTCTTCACCAATTTCCAACGAAGCAAGGGGCTGGAACATTTCACGGTCTTGGGCGATCATTATCTCATGGCTCTTGATGGCACCGGTTATTACAGCTCCAACAAGGTGTGTTGCTCCTCCTGTTGTGTCAAGACGTATCGCAACGGCACCAAATCCTATTATCATCAGATGATGGCCGGTGCTCTGGTTCATCCAACAATCAAGACCGTCATTCCGTTTGCCCCGGAAATGATCACCCGTAAGGATGGGGAGGCTAAGAACGATTGTGAACGGAATGCCGCCAAACGGTTTATCACCGCCTTCCGAGAAGATCACCCGCATCTCAAGACCATTGTCGTGGAAGACGGGCTGGCTTCCAATGCGCCCCATATCAGACACTTGCAGAAGCATGATCTACGCTTTATCCTGGGGGCCAGAGAAGGTGACCACAAAGCCTTATATAACTGGGTTGACACCCATCCGGATACCCAAGCCCTGAGCCGAAGGGAACGAACCAGTAAAGGGGTGATTACCCATCAGTTCCGCTGGCTCAATAACGTCCCCCTGAACGACAGCAATGTCAACCTGGAGGTCAATGTCCTCTTCTATTCCGAAACCAAGCCCATTGGCAAGAAACAAGACAATGAAGTCAAGACGACCAAATGGGGCTGGGTTTCTGATCTTCCTCTCAATGAAACAACGGTGATGCCTATGATGCGAGCTGCCAGATCGCGCTGGCGGATAGAAAACGAAAATATAAAAATTCTGAAGTCCGAAGCCGGAAATGGTTATCGGCTGGAGCACAGCTATGGTCATGGAAAGTACAATCTTGCCAGTGTGATGGCCAATTTATGCCTGCTGGATTTTCTGGTGGAACAGGTGGTTGCACAGTGTTGCGGCCTGTTTCAGCAGGCACTCAAAAAGAAGAAACGCAAGAAATATCTATGGGAAGCGATGCGAATGTTGTTTACCCTTGTTAAAATCAATAGTTGGGAAACCTATTACCGCCTGTTAATCGAACCACGCCAGATGATTGAAGGGGAGATGCTTCTTCGTGATCCTTAGCAAAGCAACCATGTCACCGTAAGTGTTCCACCGGATATTCAGAATAAATCACATCAGAAGAAAAGATAATGGGGGTAAAAACTCTTCGGTATCGCTTGCCAACTTGGTGGAGGGAGCTTATAAGGAACAGAATTGGCCTTTGGGCTAAAAATTAGCGGGAACTACTGCAAAAATTATAGGATTTTTGAAATCGCAAGTTCATATTTGAAGTAAAAATTATACAATTGGGTATGTTGAATAACCCTGAATTTAATAATCCACATGCTTTTTTAGGGATAAGAAGTTCCTGTACCAAACGAATGTGGTTAGGTCTAACCCCTGAACAGGACAAGAGATCTCTTCATTTGAAACAGCTTTGCAATATAGATGACATTATTGCCCGATCCCTATCCAGAATGAATCTGGAACCGGATGAAGTAGAGACCTTTCTTTATCCCAAGCTGAAAAATGTAATGTTTGATCCAAGTACCTTAATAGACTTGGATAAGGCAGCCCATAGGATTTTCAAGGGGATTATTGCAAGGGAAAAATTTGCAGTGATTACAAATGGGAGGATGGGGTCCATTTGTTCATTAGTCAACTTAATCAAATGGTTTTCTCATTACGCCAAAGGAATCAATCATCTGGGTATTGAAAAGGAACTTGAAGGTTTTTTCCCTACAAGGAAACACTTTGAAGAATTGGCGAAATCCAATGATATTATCATTTGCCTGGGTTGCGGCACTAATATTGAGTTTAAGGCTGAATGGGTTAACGGTACTGACGTAATTGTAATCGATGATCTGATCAGTGTTGAAAACCTCCCCAAAGTCTTTGCCTTGATCAATTCCAATCGGTTTGATGAGTGCCCCGATTTCTCCTACCTGGGAACATCAGGTCTTTTTTTTCTTCTGATGGTTGCTACCAATCGTTTATTCAGGAAAAACAATCAACAGGCCGTTGATTTGTATCCATTTATGGACCTTGTAGCTCTGGGAACGGTGTCGGACCACCTTCCCATGATTAAATTGAACCGTGCATTTGTAAAGAATGGTTTGGAAAGGATTCAAAAGAGAGAGAATATCGCCCTTAGAGAATTACTTGATATTCTCCCCCTGAGAAAACCTATTTCGTCTTCCCAGTTAGCTTTTCAATTGGGAGAGCGAATTTGTGCAGGAGAGGTAGTCCAACAAAGCCAATTGGGATTGGACCTGTTAACCTCTACTTCCAAGGGTAGAGCCTCTGAAATTTCTAGTCAATTAAATGAACTGTACCAAACCTCAAATGATCTGGTCAGTGAATATATTGAAAAATTCCATGTTATAATTCGCGATAAAGATCCTGAGGCTCCGCTGGTTTGGGCTTTTCATGAAGCCTGCCCCCTCAGTGTATTGGAAAAAATAGTTTCCAAGATTAATCAAAGCACCAACAGGCCTACCATACTGATGACTTATGTGGGTTCCAAGGTTATTGCCATAGGTCAGTCAGTTCCAGGGATAAACCTGGGAATAATTGTAGCCAATAGCTTAAACGATGGGATTGTCGATGTTGGCGGAGGAAATTCCATGCGAGTCATACTTGAATTATTACCCCAGAATATCAAAACCTTTATTGAGCGGGTGATTACTGAGCTATATTTCCAAAGAGCATCTTGGAAGGAATCTTTTCCCGTGTACATTGACGGCCTTTTGTCCTCTCAGGGAGTTACTATATCATTGCTAAAAAAGTTATCCCAGCTTGAACCCTTTGGTATCAAATCACCCAAACCGCGTTACGGTTTTGCCAATCAAATCATCAAGTCCAGAATTAATCTTGGAAATGGACAATACAAACTCCTACTGGAGGATGAATTTGGCGTCCAATTAGAAGGGTTTCTTCCAAATACTGATTCATCACCTCTGGTAAGATTTTTGTTAGGTTCTCGGAAAAATAAAATCCATGTTGTTGGAACCCTAACCAGTTTCGTCAGAAGTGGCAAAACCATTCCAACAATTTTAGTTGAGGATGCGGCAACTCCCGTATAGAAAATTTTGAGAAATATCTTGAATGGAAGGAGTCCATTTAATAAATAGGTTAGAATTAGCGGTCCCTTCGTCTATCGGTTAGGATATCAGGTTTTCAACCTGGAGAGAGGGGTTCGATTCCCCTAGGGACTGCCAGTTTATTCAAATTTCAAATGTCTTCATGACAACTCACTAGGTTCCTGAACAGTCTGAGCCCCCCTACTTAATTCTTGTTACAATCAAAGGACTTGTTCGAAGTAAAATTCATAAAATGAAATTTTACCTCCCCTCAGTGTACTATCTTTCTAGAATATGAGACCATATTATGGCCCAAAGACCTTCCTTTAGATTAGGAATCGAAGAAGAATATCTAATTGTAGATCCTGAAACCAAGGATTTGATCCGTAAGCCTGATCCTAAATTTATGGAGGTTTGCCAATCTGAGATCCAAGGGCAGGTTGTAAACGAATATCTACAATGCCAAGTAGAAGTTGGAACAAAGCCTAATGCAAATGTGGTTGATAGTGCCAAAGAACTCCTTACACTAAGAACAATTATATCCCAGGTTTGCAAGGAATTTGGATATGCCCCGATTGCTTCCTCTACCCATCCATTTGCCACTTGGAAAGATCAATCCCATACCCCCAAAGAGAGGTACAATGCCCTCACTTCCGATCTAGGCTTTACTGCCAGACGGTTACTAATATGTGGCATGCATATTCATATTGAAATTGAGGATGAGGAATTGCGCATTGATCTCATGAATCAAGCTCTTTACTTTCTTCCTCATTTGCTGACCCTATCCTGTTCCTCGCCCTTTTGGGAAGGTGAGGATACGTCATTTTCATCCTACCGAGTTGCAGTGTTTGATTCCTTACCCCGAACAGGATTACCAGAAACCCTGCATTCTTATTCAAGTTATACGGATATGGTAAATACCCTGGTTTCCACCCAATGTATGGAAGATTCAAGTAAGCTTTGGTGGGATATAAGACCCTCGGCAAAATTCCCGACTCTTGAAGAAAGGATTACGGATATCTGTAGCTCCTTGCGGGACACCATGGCACTTGTTGCTACCTATCAATCGTTAATTGCCTATCTCTTCCGATTGCGGGCCTCCAACCAAACCTGGCGACCATATCCCCGAACTCTGATAACCGAAAACAGATGGAAAGCTCAACGATATGGTGTTTCCGGTGATTTAATTGATCTTGGTATAAATAAACTGGTACCTTTTGAAGATCTTACTGAAGAGTTGATTGATCTATTATGGTTTGATGCGACAGAATTATCCTGTGAGGATTATTTGGTCAGAATCAGAGATATTTCCAAGAATGGGAGTTCCAGCGACCGCCAAAGAAAAGTTTACCAGGATGCCCTTGCGAAAGGTTTGTCCAACTCCGAGGCTTCAAAAAAAGTTGTGGAATTTTTGATGGATGAGTTCTTACGGACTTAAATGCACCAACATACCAAGTTCAATGTCGCAACATGAGAAATTGCTTGAATTGGGTAGTCCAATAAAAATGCCCCCTTGCAAGGGGGCATTTCTTATATTGGATTAGGGAGGGGCTCTAAGCCATCCACCATCTTTCACCAATTCTGGCTGTATCCATCTGATACACGTTGCCAATATCAGATCCGTGGGCCAATTTTGTCGATGCAGCATCAACATAATTCGCGTACATGGGAACGATTGTACCACCTTCCTGTGAGATCAGAGACTGCATTTCATAGTAGATCTCTCTGCTCTTGTCAGGATCAATTTCCTTCCTTCCTAACAATAGCAATTCCTGGAACCTGGCATTTTCCCAATGTGTGTCATTCCATGGTACACCTAGCTCGTAAGCTGTGGAAAAGGTCCAATCTTCGGTTGATCTACCAGACCAGTAGCAAGCACACCAAGGTTTTTTCAGCCAAACATTTGACCAGTAACCATCTGCCGCTTCCTGCACAACATTGATATTGATATTGGCAGCCTTGGCTGTGGCTTGGTATAATTGTGCCGCGTCAACAGCACCTACAAAGGCTGCATCAGATGCACTCAGGTCAATATCAAGGGAATCCATTCCGGCTTGCTTCAGATAGTACTTTGACTTGTCTGGATCATAAACCAGGGGCTCCAACCCTTCATGAAAATATGTATTGGCTGGACCAATAGGATTGTCATAGGATACCCTGCCATGACCACGAAGTATTTTGTCCACCATTTCCTGGCGGTCAATCGCATACTTCAAAGCTTTCCTCACATTTACGTCATCAAGCGGTGGAATATTTGTCAACATCGGGAAAGTGTAGTGCTGATTGCCAGTTACTTCAAAAATCTCAATGTTTGGATTGGCCCTCAACAGTGATTCTGTTTTTACATCAATCCTGTTGATTGCATCAACCTGGCCGGTAAGGAGGGCATTCATCCTTGCTGTTCCATCATTGATGGCGATCATTTCCAAACTGTTGAACCAGCCCGCTCTACCATCTTTGTAATGGCCATCAACCCTTGAACCAAGGAACCTTACGCCGGGGTCAAAGGTTTCAACCTTGTAAATACCCGTGCCAATACCATTCAGCATGGCATCTTCGACCATACCGGCTGGATACATGACAATATGATAGTCTGCCAACATAGTCGGGAAACTGGCATTACCACCCTTGAGGGTTAAAGTAACCTGATTGGCACCAGTAATTTCCATATTAGAAATCTGCTCAACAATTGGTTTTGCAGCAGATTTAGCCCCCTCAGCTACGTGTAGCTGAAGTGATTCAATTACATCTTCAGGTCCAAAGTCCTTGCCGTTATGAAAGGTTACACCCTGCCTTAAATTAAAGATCCACACATCACCATCAGCAGAACCCGGCTCCCAACTTTCGGCAAGTTCACCAACTAGTGTTCCATCAGCAGCAATTTCGGTTAAACAATCAAATACTGAACCCATACATGCCATTTGCATGAACAAATCCGAATGTGTCCTAGCGTCCCAACTGTCTGAGGTATTCGCTCCACCAGCACCAACTTTTAGGTCACCCGCTCTTTGGGGTTGAGCTTGCAATAGCTGAGGCGCAATAGCAGAAGCAGCCACCAAAGCCCCTCCAGCCTTTAACGCTCCTCTTCGACTAATATCCAATTTCATAAATCCTCCTTAACTGATTTTCCTACCACTCTCACTGGTAGGGATATGGGGACATGGTTAAATTTTTTCCTTAACCTTGTCAACTTTTCTCGAATCTAATAGCTTATCCAACCAGGTGGGGTCCATTTCTGGTACTGAACTCAAAAGCAATTCTGTATATGGATGGTGTGGTGGTTGGAACATACTTTCCTTTAACCCTTGCTCAACCACCTCTCCATTCTTCATTACTACAACCTCATCGGCAATAGCTCGGACGGTAGCCAAATCATGGGTAATGAACATGTAGGAAAGATTGAAACTATCCTGAAGATTGGCCAACAGTTTCAGAATTCCTTCAGCAACCAATTGATCAAGAGCAGAAGTTACCTCGTCACAGATGATAAATGAGGGTTCAGAAGCCAATGCCCTGGCTATACCTATTCTTTGTTTTTGTCCTCCTGATAATTCAGAGGGCAATCGATCAATATAGGTTGCCGGGTCCATTTCTATCTGTTCCATTAGTTCTTCAACCCTTTTTCTTTTTTCCTTGCCCTTCAATCCCAGAAAGAACTCAACCGGTCGACCAATTATCTCATAGATTGATTTTCTTGGGTTCAAAGCCGTATCAGCCATCTGATAAATCATCTGGATTTTTTGAAGATCCTGTTTTGGGCGTTTTTTATAGTGCGAGGGTAAGGGAGTGCCATTAAAACAAATCTCGCCTGAAGAAGGCGGTAATAATCCGACGATACACCTGGCAGCAGTGGATTTCCCGGAACCGGATTCACCCACGACAGCCACAGTTCTTCCGGGAAAAATATCAAAACTAACATTTTCCAATACTGGTGTCTTGCCATAACTTGCATCAACTCCCTTTAGGGAAACTATCGGAGTTGAACCTGTGGAAACATTGGGCTTGGGGGGGCGCTTGAAGGTTCTGACCGCCCAAAGTGACTTGGTATATTCTTCTTGAGGATCAGATAACATGGTTTCTGTTTCTGCCTCTTCAATCTGGTCTCCTTTTAACAGCACCTTTATCCGGTCTGCCATTTGTGCTACCACAGCCAGATCATGCGTTATGTAAATGGCAGCGGTGTCAAACTGATCAACGATATCCCTGATGGCTGATAAAACTTCGATTTGTGTTGTAACATCAAGTGCCGTAGTTGGCTCATCAAACACAATCAAATCTGGATGACAAGACATGGCCATGGCAGTCATTGCTCTTTGAAGCTGTCCACCTGAAACCTGATGGGGATACCTGAAACCAATTTCATTAGGGCTTGGGAGCTGGAGTTTACGGTACAATTCCATCGCGTCCTTACGGGATTCCTGGACGGACATGACCTTGTGTTGAACAGGACCTTCAGTATGTTGATCAATTATCTTGATGGCAGGATTAAATCCGGCCGCAGCTGATTGGGCCACATAAGCAATTCTTTTACCCAGCAGAGACCTCTTGGTTCTTGCATCCGCCTTAACCAGATCAATTCCATCGAAATAAATTTCGCCACCTGAAATTCGACATCCCTCTCTGGTAAACCCCATCGCCGCCAATCCGATGGTAGATTTGCCAGCTCCTGATTCACCGATGAGACCTAGTACTTCACCTTTCTTCAGGTGAAGATCAACACCGTTGACAATCTGGATCCAATTTTCATCTACCAGACCTTCAATTTTCAGGTCCTTGACAATAACAAGATTCTGATCGTCCATTTTTATCCTTTAAGACCAGAGCTCTTGTGCAAAACCCAATCAACAATAAAATTTACAGCTACGGTGAGAAGGGCAATTGCACCTGCTGCCAATAATGGTAGCGTTGCAGTAAGAGGGCTGAAAGAAGCAAAATTAATAAATTGGGCCAAATCTCGTACCATGGTTCCCCAATCAGCCAGGGGCGGTTGGATACCAATACCAAGGAAGGATAAGGCTGAAATTGTCAGGAAGACAAAACAGAACCGCAAGCCGAACTCGGCTAGAAGGGGTGCCATGGAATTTGGCAGTATTTCTCTGAAAAGTAAATACCTTAGGGTCTCGCCTCTCACCTTGGCCGCTTCAATATAATCCATCACGACAATGTTCAATCCGACAGCCCTCGAAAGCCTGTAAACCCGGGTACTGTCCAAAACAGCAATGATCACTACCATATATACCATGATCAAAACCTTGTTGGATCCTGCCCAAGCAGTGGCAATTGTCATTAATAACAAAGCAAAGATCAATTGGGGAATTGCCATCAAGGCATCTACAGCTCTGGATAGAACCTGGTCAACCCATCCACCCAATGTCGCAGCAAGAAAACCACCCGTAATTCCGATCAAAAAAGAGAATACTGTTGTGGCAAAAGCAATGCCAACGGTATTCTGAGCACCGTAAATCAACCTGGTTAGCAGATCTCTTCCCAATTGATCGGTCCCCAGAAGAAATCTTGGATCACCTCCAAGTTCAGGATTTCCTCCCGGCAAGACATTAATGACTTCAAATATCTCATCCTGCTCATATGGAGCAATAAAATCTGCAAAGATGGCTAGTATGGCATAAAGGGCCACGGTGAGAATACCGAAGGCAGCAGTAACCGGCATGGACCTGAATAGTTTTTTTGAATTATCAGTACCAATTCTTCGACCGAGGAATCGAAAAACATATCCTGCCAATCCACAAATTACTAAAACCTGAACACCCCAAACGAAGAACTTTGTCTGCAAGAAAAAGTAAACGTATAGGGTAAATAGAATGAGGGAAACGCCAAAGACAAAACCGACCCCAACCATGTAGGGCATATCCCGAAAATATATGTTCCACTCATCTTTAGGCCAGTTAATTATCTGTCCGCACCACCTGAACAACCACCCAATGGCAAAAATCCCTACAAGCCAGATAACAAGGTAAATTAATATCATTTTATCTCTTTACTTTGGATGCCTTAATCTGGGGTTTGATATGATTGTCATGATATCAGCCAAAAGATTTAGTAGGATATATGAGGCAGCAAAAATCAGACAGCAAGCCTGGACTATTGGTATATCCCGAACTTTGACACTGTCTACGAACAACTGACCGATCCCTGGATAAACAAATACGACCTCAACGACCACCACACCAGTGATCAAATAGGCCAAATTCAAGGCAATCACGTTGATAATTGGTGCAAGAGAATTAGGAAGGGCATGACGAACAATAATCATCAGCGGTGCGGTTCCCTTCAATCGTGCCATTTCGATATATGGTGATGCCATCAGATTAATGATTGCAGCCCTGGTCATTCTCATCATATGAGCCGTAACGATCAGGGTTAAGGTCAGGGCTGGTAACATTGTTCGATCCAATTTTTCCCAGAAGCTCATACCCTCATAAACATTGGAAAGAGAAGGAAACATTGGGTTCAAAACAGCTAGGAATAAAATCAGGATATAAGCTAGGAAAAATTCTGGTGATGAAATTGAAGACAGAGTGGAAATGTTGATCGCCCGGTCAAAAACCGAATTTGAATAGAGGGCAGCAAGAATACCCAACATAACCGATAGGGGAACAGAAATTGCTGCGGATACGCTGGCCAGAAACATGGTGTTTTTGAATCTGGGTGCAAGTTGGTCAGCAACCGAAGCAATACCACCCAATTCTACCGAGGTGCCTCCATATTCAGCGAAATTCGCCTGGGCAAAACTTACCCCGAAATCTCCTCTGACTATTCCCCCAAGCCAATCGAGGTATCTTTGGACAGGATGTTTGTTTAAACCAAGATCTTCCCTGATAGCTTCTACAGCTTCAGGTGTAGCACCTTGACCTAGAATTGCTTGGGCGAAATCTCCAGGAAGCATATTCACTGAAGCAAAAATCAGTAAGGAAACAACAAAAAGGGTTAGTATTCCAAAAACTATTCGCCGTAAGATTATGCCAATTATGGTGCCCATAGAGTTATATCCTCATGTTGCTTTTACTTTAATTTTCAAACAAATCAAATAGGGGATTTTTAACTTGGATTGCTCAAACCGGAGCAAATGGCAAAAACCGGTTATCAAGCAAAATGTGAATTGTTCTGCAACCATACCTGAATATATACCCACAAATTAATGGAAAATATTAATTCAGGTCGGCCTCCTTTCCAAACCAAGTATAATTATGAATGTACGGATTGGAAAAAAAAGGGGGAGGTTTTTAACCTCCCCGATTGATCAGGGAGTTGATCAAAAAGTTGTTTCAATCTATTTCAAATTCAATTTGCCTGTCGCCTGATAAAAGCAGGAACCTTAAGCTTTTCCACTGGCTTTTCCCTTCTGCCAAGGAAACCAAATTTAAAATTCTTATCTTTCTTTTCTTCCGGTTGAGATTGAGGAAATTCCTCCGAGGTCTCATCATCGTTCTGCATGGACCTAACGACATCTTTATATCCAAGATTCAACTCTTCCTGATTATTCTCAAAATCTTGTTGCAAGGTCTCATCTATTTCTTGATGCGACACCCTCTTGGGCGCAGTGAAAGAATGCAGAGTCCTTTCTGATACAGTGTTCACTTCAACATTTTCATCGGCAAAAGGTTCACTCGTATCAAAATTTGCTTCTTGGGGCAACTCCTCCTTGGCAACCAGAGGCTCAGCGGTCTGTTCGAATTCTTCTTCTAGCCATTCACCAGTTGATGAATCTTCAATTGATTCATGCATTGTAGGTTCAGGCTCCCAATTTTCTTCCGTAACAATTTCTGGACCCTGATATGTGGATGAAGAAGACCCTTCTAAACTTGCCAACCCGGTAGCAACAAGGGAAACACTTATTTTACCGGTATATTCTGGATCATGGGTTGTTCCAACAATTACATGAACATCTTCACTCACACACTTCCTAATTTCTTCAGAAGCAGCACTCAAATCAAACAATGTTTGGTCCTCACCTCCAACGATATTGATAAGAACACCTTTTGCATTTTGAAGATTCGTTTCCTCTAGGAGCTGATTATTCATTGCGTTAAGTGCTGCAATTCGTCCACGGCTTTCATTCTCCATTTTTGGATCAGATGAACCGACTCCCATCATTGCACGTCCAGGAAACTTAAGAACTGAATCCACATCAGCAAAGTCCAGATTTATCAACCCGGGTCTGACCATTAGGTCGGTGATGCTCTTTACACCGTGATAAAGTACATCATCGGCTAGTTCGAATGCCTTTAGTGTGGTGGTATTATCATTTGATATGGAGAATAAATTTTGATTGGGAATAACTAAAAGGGTGTTTACAATTGCTTCTAATTCACTAATTCCTTTTTCCGCAACCTCCATTCTCCTCGTCCCTTCAAAGAAGAAGGGTTTCGTTACAACACCTACAGTAAGTACACCTAGTTCTCTGGCAATTTTGGCGATGATTGGACTTGCACCTGTTCCAGTACCGCCACCCATACCAGCAGTGATGAAGCACAAATGCACACCTTTAAGAATTTCCTTGATTTCCTCGGTGGTCTCTTCGGCCGCAGATTTACCAATTTCGGGATTGGCCCCAGCTCCTAATCCTTGCGTGGTTTCTTCACCCAATTGGATACAATCAATACCCCCGGAGCAATCCATTAATGCCTGGGCATCAGTATTGGCTATTACAAATTCAACTCCTTTTAACTCTTTACGAGTCATGTTTTTGACAGCATTTCCACCGCCGCCGCCAACACCGAGGACCACAATTTTCGGGTACCGGTTATCTCTAACCTCTACCCTTACTGAAGTGAGAGTCATTAGTCTGTACCTTGTTTTATTTTTTGCTCTAACCGTACTTTTTATACTTTTATGCGGTATTTGTCAAAAATAATGTTATTGAAATATATTTTTTAGGTAGTTGTTGCTTTTTCGTAACCATTCAGAACTGAACAACGGTAGAAACTCTTCCATTTTTTCCCATGGGAAACCGGTTGTCTGGCCCTCAAGGCTTGTAAAATCCCATACTTCATCCTGAGGTTGGGAAACAAGAATGCACAGCCCTACCAAGGACGAAAAGGAAGATTCTGCTTTTTTACTTGGATACCCTGTTAACTGAACCGGACGTCCAACTCGAATCCCCTGACCAAATTTAATTCTTACCAAATCATCAAATCCAGCAAGCAAACTTCCTCCACCTGTAAAAACTATTGGTTGAGATCCTCCTATCCCCCACCCGAAATCGTTCAAGGAGAGACTTACTTCTTCAAGTATTTCCTCAACCCTCGGTCGAATGACACTTATCAAATCCGATCTTGTTATCTTAGGGGCATTAGGATGATCATTCTGTGTATCAAATTGAATTCTATCATCCCTTGAAGTAGCTGATACACCACCATTTAAAATTTTTAATCGCTCGGCATAACCACCAGAAATGCCGAAGGCTTCAACAATATCAGATGTAACCAACTCGCCACCTATGTTAAATGAATCAGTAAAAAGCATATGATGTTTCATAAACCCGGCAAGGTTGGTAACTCCATGCCCTATATCAACAATGACTGAACCTAGTTCCAACTCATTTTCCACAAGTGTAGACAATCCTGACGCATAGGCAGAGGACACGATGCCTGCAATATTCAGCCTGGCAATTGTTAGGGTTTTCAATAAACTTTCCAGCGCTTCTGTTTTTATAGTGACAGCATGGATGTCTACCGTAAGCCTATTTCCAGAATGTCCCCTTGGATCAAGTATCCCACCTCGATGATCAATAGCAAAATTTACTGGTTGGGCATGAATATACTCCTGCCCATTGATCTTGGTGGGGATATTACAGTTCAAAATTGCTTTTTCTATATGCCTTTCGGTAACTTGGTTGCCATGTAATTCAACACTACCTTTGTAAATTCTAGAAGACTGTGTTAATCCCGAGAAACCGATAACTACCTCGTTTGACTTTTGTCCAGCAATTCGAGAAGTGTTGTGTAAGGACTTTGCAATGGCAAGTGAAGCCTGATCAGGGTTAGTTATAACCCCATCCTCAATTCCATCTGAACCTGAGTAATCAAATCCTAGAACTCTACAACCAAGGTTGTGTGAAAACAATCCTGCCTTTGGTATGACTCTTTCAGTGTTGGTATCTCCTACTTGAACAAGGGCAGATGATATTTTTAAGGAACCTATATCCAATACATTGAGGAATCCTTTTGTTCGGGCATTATTTTGGTGTTCCCGCATCTTTTTTTGAAATTCAAACTGCTCCCCCATTATTCTCCCTCTGTTTCTTCATCGTTCCTGTAATATCTAACATAGATCTGGTTGGGAATTCTAAGGTCAAGTATCGAAACCTCCCTTGAAAGCAGACTTTCCTTTTCATCAAGTATCTTTAGCTTTTTCATGGCCTCAATTGGCTCATTTTCAGGAAGCTTGACCAATCTCCCCTTATCCAGAACAATATTCCATCGTCGCTCACCTATCCAAACCAGCCCTCTAATGTGGTGATTTATCTTCTCTGAAACCGAGAAAATTTCCAAAGCCTCCTCGACCCTGTTATCAGCGTCTTTACCAGCAATCACAAAGAAATCAGGATAAGCATTTCGGTTAGTAACAGTATCTAATGCCAAACCGTCCTTGTCCAAAAGATGGAATTGTTCATTATCATACCAAAGAATTTGAGGTATTCTTTCCTCAACTACTACTTTCAGAACCCCATTTTTTTCAATAGCCAATTCAACATCGGTTACAGACGGAATAAAATTAATCCCTCGTTTTATTTTATTTAGGTCCAGGCTTAGCGAATCGAGGTTGATCTTTCTAAGTTCTTCAGTCAAGTAGAGTGAAATTTGAGTGTCTAAAACCTCCGTTGCTCCAATGACTTTCACATCAGTAATTTTTAATGACTGCTCACCTCCCCACCTGGTGATTTCAGAAAAGGGTTCTTTCCAGAAATCTGGATCTGGTGGAAAAAACTTGAACCACACAAAAATAAATCCGCCTGCAACAATGAGCGGTAAAACATAGTTAAAGGTTATTCGCGTGTATTGATGATGGAAAACTATCTTGAGGTAATTTATCACTTTTCTAAACCAAGAAATATTTTTCCTACTTGTTGCAACTTGCTAACTCGATGAGTTTTCTACATAACTTTCCGAGATCCATACCAAATAGGTTGGCTTGCTCAGGCGATAGGGATGTTTGCGTCATTCCGGGTTGCGTATTTGTTTCCAAAAGCACCAAACCCTCCAACCCCTTGGTATCATCCCAGCGAAAATCAGTTCGAGTTAACCCTTCACATCCCAATGCATGATGAGCAATTTCAGAATATTCAAGGCAGGCCTCAAAAACTGCATCTGGTATATTTGCTGGAACTTCGTGAAAAGAACCATTCTCGGTATATTTGGCACTGTAATCATAAAAACCCTTGGTAATGATTTCGGTAACCGTTAAAGATTTTTTATCAAGTACGCTTACGGTTAATTCCCTACCTGGAATATATTCTTCAATCATGTAATCGACTTCAAATGTCTTGCCTAACAACGACGGGGGGATTTCTGTATGAATTATCTCTACTCCTACTGAAGACCCATCCCTAACAGGTTTAACGACGAATGGCGGATTGAACGGCAAGTGTTTCAATACTTCATTTTTTGGAATTTTTAAACTTCGAGGGGTAGGAAGTTTGTTTGCTTCAAAAACCTCTTTTGCCTTAAGCTTATCCATAGATTGTGCGGACGCATGGATCCCAGAATGAGTGTAAGGGATTTGTAACCATTCAAATATTCCCTGTGCACAACCATCCTCTCCCCAACGACCGTGCAGAGCATTGAATATGACATCAGGTTTCGCTTCCAATAGTTTATTAGCCAGATCAAAACTAGCATCAATTTCTATAACCTCAAACCCTTCACCCTTCAGAGCAAGGCTACACATTTTGCCTGTAACCAGGGAAACTTCTCTTTCAGCAGAAAATCCCCCCATAACCATTGCGACTTTCTTGAATTCCTGGCTTTTCATAACTCGTTCACTGTTTTTGGAAACCATCGTTCATGGTTGGATGACACAATTCTCCAAACCGGATAACCTCCCACTCCAAAATTATCCCCTTCTTTTTATAAACTTCCCGACGAACCAACTCTCCCAGGTTTTCGATCTGGGTAGCT
The DNA here is from genome assembly GCA_963668325.1 of Paracoccaceae bacterium. Classification (GTDB taxonomy): domain Bacteria; phylum Pseudomonadota; class Alphaproteobacteria; order Rhodobacterales; family Rhodobacteraceae; genus MPNP01. The sequence goes on along the minus strand of OY764222.1, from coordinate 1,934,416 downwards.
GTTGCATTACCCAGATTTACAAGAAAATTCGGATGCTTGTTTGATACTTGTGCATCCCCAATTCGTGTCCCCCGAAGACCTGCCTTACTGATCAATTTCCAAGCCAACAGGTCTGAATCTTCATTCTCGTCAAACGAAGAAGAAAAGCCTGTTGGATTTCTGAAGGTGGAACCTGCTGTTTTTAAGCCAGTCGGCTGAGTCAAATTCCGTTTTTCCAAATAGGTTTCAATCCTTGCCAGCAACGCTTTAGGATCACCTTTTTCGCCTTCCAATACCACTTCTACAATGATTGCATTTTCTGGAAGCCTACTTGCCCGGTAAGATAAACTCAGCTCCTCCCTTTCAATCCATTTGACATCGCCATTCCGAGTTACAATAGACGCCCTTACCAGATGATCTGCCACGTAAGAACCGTAACATCCGGCATTCATTCGAACGGCACCACCAATTGTACCAGGAATGGTTCTGAAAAAGGTCAAATCAATACCGTTTTCTGCAGCTGCAACTGCTACTTGGGAATCCTTGGTAAAGGCACCGACATATACTCGATTTTCTTCGCATCTAATGTGAGAAAACTCTCTACCTAGCCTGATTACCAACCCTCGGTAACCCCCGTCTCTGATTATTAGATTAGACCCTGCCCCCAAGACAAAATAGGGAATGCTGGCATCAACATTCTTAATAAAGGCCGCTAAATCCGAAATATCTTTTGGCTGGTATAACCAATCACATTTGCCACCAACCCCTAACCAACTTCTGGATCCCAAGGAACAGTCGTGCTTCAGAACTCCCTGGTAATCAAGCTCTGATGAATCTTTAAATAATTCTGGCTTCATTGTTTTGGATGTTTTTGTTGGTACTTGTCGCAAGATGTTCGTGAAGAGCATAGGCCCATTCAGAAATATTTCCTGCCCCTAGGAAAATCACAATGTCCCCTGGACTGGTTTCCTGCTTTACTAGTGAGGTCAAATCTTCCAACCCACCAATCGTCTGAGCATTCTTGTGCCCATGCTGGATTAGACCTTCTACCAATGCATCATTATTTACCCCTTCAATTGGAGTTTCACCAGCCGGGTAAATATCGGTGATGACTACTTTGTCTGCCAGATTGAAACATCGACAGAATTCATTGAAAAGATTATTTAGCCTGCTAAACCGATGAGGTTGGTGAATTGCAATAATCCGTCCCTTGGTTTTTTGCCGGGCTGCTTTCAGGACCGCCTCTATTTCCACCGGGTGGTGACCATAATCATCAATTATTTCCGCACCGTTGAAAAATCCTACCTGGGTAAATCTTCGATTGACACCCTTGAATTCTTTAAGGGCCTTATTGATGCTGTTCAAATCCATACCCAATTGCCAGGCAACGGTAATCGCGGATACAGCATTCGAAACATTATGATCACCTACCATCGGCAGCTGGAATACCCCCTTGGGACCACCACCAAGGTGAAAATAGACCTCAAAATTAGATAAACCATTTTCAAACCCTAGGAATTTCACCTGGACATCAGCTTGGTTGGTAGAGCCATAGGTTATGATCCTTCTATCAGTTATTCGGCCGACCATCGCCTGCACCTCTGGATGGTCTATACAGCATACGGCAAAACCATAAAATGGAACATTGGATACAAACGAATCAAATGCATTTCGTAACTTTTCGAATGATCCGTAATGATCCATATGTTCAGGATCAATGTTGGTAACTATGGCAATTGTGGCAGGAAGTTTTAAAAAAGTACCATCACTTTCATCAGCCTCAACAACCATCCAATCTCCTTCACCTTTTCGGACATTGGACCCATAAGCCTTGATTATTCCCCCATTTATTACTGTCGGATCAAATCCCCCCTCTTCCAGAAGTGTTGCGACTAGGGTTGTTGTGGTTGTTTTTCCATGGGTCCCTGCTACCGCAATGTTGGACCTAAATCTCATCAATTCAGCAAGCATTTCTGCTCTTCTCACAATAGGAAGTCCCATTTCCCTAGCCTGAACCAATTCAGGATTGCTGGATGATATCGCTGAGGAAACGACAACGGCAGCACATCCAATAACATTTTCCTGGGAATGCCCTAGGAAGATTTTTGCACCAAGTTTACTTAATCTGCGAGCAATATTTGAATCATTTATATCACTTCCCTGGACTGAATAACCCAATGTCAAAAGGACTTCGGCTATCCCAGACATCCCTATCCCGCCAATACCGATAAAGTGTATTGTGCCAACCAGAGTTGAGAATTTCGTCGTACGGTTCAAATTTTTTCTCCACTCCCCAAATTTTCAATCACATCCGCCAATCTTTTGGCAGCATCTGATACACCTAATTTTTTACTGGCGGCTGCCATTTGGTTGGCCTTTTCAGGATTCGACAATATTTTACTTATAGCATCGGCCATTATGGCTGGATCCAGATTATTCTCCTTGAGTACTATAGTAGCCCCTGCTTTTTCCAGTACTTGAGAGTTAATTGTCTGGTGATCGTTGGTAGCTGCTGCGAATGGAACAAGAATCGAAGGCAAACCCATTGCTGTAATTTCAGCAATTGATGAGGCTCCCGAGCGTGATATGATCAATTGTGAACTAGCCATCAATTCAGGTATATTCTCGAAAAATGGCTTGATTTCGTAATCCATATTCAATTTCTTATATATCTTGTCGACATTTGGAATGTTCTCATCCCGGACCTGTTGATAAATTTTTAATCTTTTAAGAAGGTCCTCAGGTAATCCTGAAACCGATTCTGGTATGATGTGATCAAAAATCCTTGCCCCTTGGCTACCACCAAAAATCAAAACAGTTATCTTATCTTTTTGTGGAAAACTATACGACAGCTCCAACTTGGAAATAACCTCCTTACGAAGGGGATTTCCGGTAAATATCCAATTTGTTTTTGGAGGAAATTGAGGAGTATAGGAACCGCTTGCAACTAGCCTGACTCTTTTTGAAAAAATTCTGTTTACCACCCCCATATTTCCATTTTGTTCATGAATAATACAAGGCACGCCTAGAATAATTCCTCCTAATAATGGGGCAAAGGTAGCATAACTGCCAAAACCCACTGCCCTAACTGGCCTGTCCCTTAGAATTTTTCCAAGAACAATCAATAAACCCCACAACAAAATCAAGGGTACCACCAATTTGGCAAAGAAATTACTTTGTGCAAAGGGCTTTGATGGAATTACTTCCCATTGTATTTCATCTGGAAAATTCCTAGCCAATGATTCAACTCTTTGATCGATCCAGACCTTAACCCGCCAACCTCTGACAACCAACTCCTCTGACAAAGCCTGGGCAGGAAATACATGCCCTCCTGTCCCACCAGTTACGATTAGGATATGTGGTTTTGATGCCTTGGACATTCAGCTAGGTGCCCGGTGTCTCAACGGAATGTAATCTTCCTCTCATTTTCCCCCTGAATTCTGGTGAAGCAGAACAACAAACCCAAAGTAATTCCAATTGCCAACATGGAAGAACCACCATAGGAAATTAGAGGCAATGTCATTCCTGTGGGAGGGAAAAGCTTTGCAGCAACAGCCAAGTTAATAAATGTCTGTATAACTACATTTATCACCAGACCAGCCCCAGCTAACCAGATAAAATTATCCTTGGCCTTATTCAGTCGAATGAGGGCTCGAAATCCAATAAAAAAGTAGAGAACAATAATTGCCAGTACCAATACCAGTCCATATTCTTCAGCGGCAATTGCTATTATAAAGTCGGTGTGCCCATCTGGAAGGTTCCATTTATAGTTTCCTTCCCCAACCCCAGTACCAAAAAAACTACCGTTTTGAATTGCTTCAAAACTTATTCCAACCTGATCACGGCTTGTACCTGACTCCAGGAGAGAACCAACAAAAGAATCGATACGACTGGCAAAGTGGGATGAATAAATATAGGCAAGGATTACACCGCCAATAAAGACACTTCCTGTTAATAGCAGAAGCAAGATTGGGGCTCCAGCAGTGAAGTATATGACCGACCAGCCAATAAAAACCAGACCAGCTTGACCAAAATCAGGTTGTAGAACAAGAATTAAACAGCATGCCATTGTCATGGACAGGGAAAGATAAATCCCGAAATTGCTCTTGTTTTCAAAAGAAACGCGGAATAACCAGGCTGAGAAAATAATTAGTCCAGGTTTAAGAAATTCTGAGGGTTGCAATGAAGCGAAACCTAGGCTCAACCAACGTTTTGAACCCTTATCAAAGCCTGTTCCGATGAATGGTAGCAAAGCCAATAATATGAAAGATATGACAAAGATCCAACACCCAATCCTAAGTGCTTCCTTTGGCTTTAGCATGGAAATCAAAATCATGATTGAAATACCCGCAATGCCAAAAACAGAATGGCGAATTACGTAATACATGGATGGAACTTCATTCCTTTCCGCCAAGGGTGGCGTTGAGGATAAGCTCAAAATAATTCCTATTGTAAAAAGGGCTAGAACTGCGGCGATAGACAATTTGTCTACTTCTCGCCACCAATTCATAATATACGCCTCAGATGGAGTTGTCTCCTCCCACGTGTGGGTTAAAGTTGTCATGGTACTGCTCTTTATTTACCAATTGATCCTTAAAGGATTCTTTTTTGGTCACTCGGCCTTATTGACCCAAGGATTTCATTAAATCAAATTAGAGAAAATTTCAAGTTATTTTATCCGGCTTACTTCATTGATAAAATGAAAACCCCTTTCCTCAAAATCACTGTATTGATCAAAACTTGCAGCAGCAGGGGCCAATAGGACAGTATCTCCAGGTCGAGCATTTTCTGAAGCCGCCCCTATCGCCTCCGGTAGTGTTTTGAAAACAGAATGAGGTATATGTCCCAATTCCAAGGCAAATGTTTTTGCTGAATAACCAAAAAAGTAAGCTTGCACAACGTTGGAAAGCGAGCTTTTGAGAGCCTTTACACCGCCATCCTTTTCCAATCCACCGGCGATCCAATGTATTCTTGCATGGGATTCAAGAGCCTTGGTTGTGCTCTTGACATTCGTTGCTTTGGAATCATTGATATAGGTAACTTCATTCTTTATGGCGACAACCTGACTCCGATGGGGCAACCCTTGGAATAAATTGAAATAGTCAATTACCTTTTCCCCAGGTACATTCAAATGACAACAGGCTAAATATGCTGCTGATGCATTTTGGAGGTTATGGTTGCCCATCAGGCTTGGATTTTTGTCTAAAGTATACGAACCAATTTTCTTTGAAGAAGAAAACTCAGCAAGTTGCTTATTCGAACCAATGATACCATGCCCGGGAAGTTTTATAGAGCTATTGTTTGAAATTCGAGCCAAACGTGTCCCATTATCCCTAGATATAATGCTGTTAGCCAAAAACATTCCTTCAGACTCATCAATTCCAACTATCGCCAATTCAAGGTTATCACTTCCAAACAACCTTCTCTTCGCAGCAAAATATCCTCCTAATCCATGGTGCCTGTCCAAATGGTCTTCATCAAGATTCAAAAAAATAGCTACATCCGGATGTAATAAACTGGCCACTTCGAGTTGGTAAGAAGAGACCTCAAGTATAATGTGAGTCAGATCCTCAAGGTCTCCTAATCCCAGAACAGCTATTCCAATATTACCTGCAACAGCACTGACAAATCCATGGGAACCCAAAACATGATTGATTAAGGCTGCCGTAGTTGATTTGCCGTTGGTTCCTGTTACTGTAACGACCTTTGGAAATCCTTTTCGAAAGTTGTTTTTTTTGTAATGGGCAAGGAACTGGAAGAACAATCCAATATCATTATCCACAGGAATTCCTTTATTCATGGCTATTTGGACAGTGGGATGTGGTTCTGGATACAGGTGTGGAATACCAGGTGAAACAATCAACCGTGATATATGATTTTTATCCCAAATGCTTTCCTGAGTGATATCTACCAGTTTAATATTGTTCTTCCGGGCAAATTCGCGGGAATGTTCAGCCTCATCCCAAGGGAAAACATCTGCCTCTCCTTCCTTCAGGGAATGGTAGGTAGCTAATCCTGTCCGACCCAAACCGAGGACAGCAATCTTTTGTCCCTTAACCCCGGTTGCTTTTATCACCTATCTGACTTTCAGGGAAGCTAGGCCAATCAGGGCTAGGATAAGGGCAATTATCCAAAAACGGATAACAATTTGCGGTTCTCCCCAACCCCTCTTTTCAAAATGATGGTGGATAGGGGCCATGGCAAAAATTCTTTTCTTTGTCTTTCGGTAATACAGGACTTGAATTATAACGCTCAAGGCTTCAACGACAAACAACCCACCAATTACGGCAAATACAATTTCATGCTTGGTTAATACGGCTATGGTTCCAACAGCACCACCTAATCCCAATGACCCCGTATCTCCCATGAAAACTGCTGCTGGTGGTGCATTATACCAGAGAAATCCCAACCCAGCACCAATAATACTTGATGTAAATACCAAAAGTTCACCAGTCCCAGGGACGTAATGGACATCCAAATATTCAGTAAAGTCAATCCTGCCAACTGCATAGGAAAGGATACCCAGGGTACCAGCCGCAATCATTATTGGAACAATAGCCAAACCATCGAGTCCATCGGTAAGATTGACGGCATTTGCAGAACCAACAATTACAAAAGCCGCGAAAGGTATGAAAAAGATACCTAAATTCATCAACCAATCTTTGAAAATTGGGAAGGCTAACATGCCTGATAATTCTCCTGGATGAACAAGCATGGCAACGTAGCCCACGATACACCCAATTATTATTTCTACCCCAAACCTCTTTTTTCCTGATGACCCCTTATGGGTTTTTTTCTTGAGTTTTGCCCAGTCATCAATCATACCGACCAAGGAAAGGAGCAAAGTAGTAATTAGAGCGATCCAGACGTACATATTATCTAGTTTGGCCCAAAGTAACGTTGATATTACCACGGCACCGATGATTAACATCCCTCCCATGGTTGGGGTTCCTGATTTAGATTGGTGGTCGGGGCCAATTTCCCTTATTGGTTGGCCATGAGGTTGGATTCTCTTGAGATATCTGATCATGGGAGGGCCAAACAGAAAGCCTATCAAGATTGAGGTCATTAATGCCCCACTAGCCCGAAATGTAATATACCTGAAAAGATTGAAGAAATCTCCTCCATCAGACAATTGAGCTAACAATTCAAACATATTTGACCCTATCTTCAGCTAACTTGGTCGGTGGAGAAGTTTAATTTTCTGGACAACATCTGAAGCCCTGGAACCCTTTGACCCTTTGACCAACACCACGTCTCCTACCGAAACAATCTCCTTCACCCTTGACGAGATTTCATCCGCGGTTTCTACCCAAAAACCTCTTTTTTCCTGGGGGAGATTGGAATAAAAATTTTTCATCAATGGACCGATACAATGAAATTTTGTTACCGACTTGCAGAGGGGATTACCAGCCAAAGTAGAATGGATTTTCGGACTTTCTGGGCCTAATTCCAACATATCGCTCAGGATTGCGACTTTTCTTTTATAACCTTCCAGCGAGGCCAGAACCTTCAACCCAGCCAATAGAGACACTGGGTTTGCGTTATAACTATCATCTAGAAGATCAAAGGAAAAACTATCATCAGCACTATCCAAATTAATTTTTCTTAAAGCTCCCCTACCATCTTGCGGCTTCCAGAAGGTCAAGTCTAGGGAAGCTGTAACTTCATTGCCACCAACTTCCTTGACAGCAGCCAGAACAGACATTGCATTCAAGGTAAAATGTTCACCTCTTGCTGAAATTTTAGAAATAACTTCGGATCCATTCACCAAAAATTTAAACTGCGTACCTCCTGGAATATACTGTACTTCCTTAATTTGAAAATGGGCTTCTGAAGTGTAGCCGAATTTAATGATATTAGCTTCCCGTTTTCTTGCTGTTTCCTCAAGAATTGAAGTGGTTTCAAGATCACCATTAATTATTGCGGTTCCTTGGTCGGTTAGCCCCCCAAAAATTTGAGATTTTTCTCTTGCTATGGCATTTATGTCCTTAAAGGCAGCCAAATGGGCTGCCCCTACTGAAGTGACAATCCCGACATGGGGCTGAATCATCTTGCTGAGGGGGAGGATTTCACCCGGTGCATTCATGCCAACTTCAAATATTCCATATTGTGTATCCTTTGGCATCCGAGCCAAGGTTAAAGGAACTCCCCAGTGATTATTGAAACTTTGCTCGGCAGCGTGGGTCTTACCTTGTTTGACCAACACAAATTTGAGTAATTCCTTGGTGGTGGTTTTACCCACTGAACCTGTGATCGCAATACATTTTGCCTTGGTCTCATTTCTTCTATAACGGGCAAGGTCTTCTAGGGCCTGTTGTACTGATTGGACAATTAGAAGAGGTTTATTCCCTGAAAAATTGTCGGGAATCCTTGATACCAGTGCTGCTGAAGCCCCAGCTTTAAAAGCCATTTCAATGAAATCATGACCATCTCTTCTATCTGAAAGGGCAACGAACAGGTCCCCCTTGGAAGTAGTTCTAGAATCTATGGATACACCTTGAGCGACCCAAGGTGAGGTAGAACTTCCCTTGGTAGCAAATTCAGCTTCTTTAGAACTCCAAATCATCCCGGGTTTTTCCCATCACTAATGCGGGCTGCAATACTTGCCTGTTCGGAATCTGAAAAAGGTATTTCTGTGGTCCCAACTATTTGGACCTGCTCATGTCCCTTACCAGCAATGAGCAGGGCTTCACCAGATTCCAAATCATGGACAGCCTGCATAATGGCCACTGATCGATCCCCGATTTCAACGGCCTCAGGGCATCCCAACACCACTTCCTTGCGAATTTCAGCTGGGTTTTCTGTTCTGGGATTATCGTCAGTTACATAAACCATATCAGCATTGCTTTTGGCGGCAGACCCCATCATTATTCTTTTTCCCTTATCTCGATCACCACCTGCACCAAACACAACTCGGATTTTTCCCATAAAGTGAAGTTTTAAGGATTTCAATGCTAATTTCAGCGCATCTGGAGTATGGGAGTAATCAACAAATACTATACCCCCATTTTCTTTTTTCGCCACCTGTTCCATTCTACCTGGTACTGGCTTCAATTTATCCAAAGCCTTAAATACTTCATTTGGGTCTATCCCAGAACCTATAATCAATCCTGAAGCTGTCAGGACATTCAGAGCCTGAAATTCACCGATTAACGGCAGATACACCTCATATTTCTGGTCTTCCCATTCGAACATGATCTCCTGGCCTGTCTTCATAAATCTTTGTTCTAGGAGACAAAGATCTGCATTATCCCTACCAACTGTGATTGTTTTAATCTTTCTTGCTTGCGTAATTGTAAATAGTTTCTTACCCCAATCGCTATCGATACATATCACCGCGATACCATTGGAATTAAGATTCCTTTCGAATAGTGTTGCCTTAGAGGCAAAATATTCCTCCATTGAGGAATGGTAATCAAGATGTTCTCTTGTTAAGTTGGTAAATGCTGCAGCTTTAAATTTAACTCCATCCAACCTCCTTTGTTTGAGACCATGGGAGGACGCTTCCAAGGCAACATGAGAAATACTTTCCTGCGAAATGAGGCTTAAATGGTAGTGAAGCGATAAAGGGTCCGGGGTGGTGTGTTTTAGAGCTGACGAATAAGCACCTTCGATCCCGGTTGTGCCGATATTTACAGCCGGTAAACCTATTTCTTCCCAGATCTGTCGGCACATTGAGGCAACTGATGTTTTACCATTCGTACCCGTGACAGCAACCAAATTTTCTGGAATATTGCCAAAAAAACTGGCTGAGGCTTGTGCTAACAAGCGCCTTGGGTCAAGAGCAACAATAAAGTAAGTTGACCCATCCACACCATTTGTTTCGGCTATTTGCATTCCCTCTTTATCGGTCAGGATTGCTACTGCCCCTCTAGATAAGGCTTGGGGAATATAATTTGCACCATGAGTATTGGACCCAGAAAAAGCCGCAAAAAGGAAACCTTCCTTTACCTTGCCACTTTCAACAGCCAAACCCTTTACTTTCAGATTTTTATTTTCTGCCAGGCCCAAATCCTCCAGGGAGAATTCAAATTTTTTATCCTCCGAACACTGGATATTCATCAATTCGCAGCCAAAGTTATTTCTTCAGGAAGTTGGTTTTCAGGAATGACCCCTAAAACTGGCCCCAATCTAGCGATCATCTCACCAGTTAAGGGGACAACCGTATTACCGGCTTGTCGTTGATATTCTGATCCATCTCCAGAAGATGCCTCGTCTAACATTACAACAAGGGAATAGTTGGGTTTTTTTCCGGAAAAAACTGAGGCAAAGATAACAAAGTTTTTATCTTCCAAATATTCTCCATCTGTACCTACCTTTTCTGATGTTCCTGTTTTCCCTCCAATAAGATACCCGTCAATTCTGGTATCTCTAGCAGTCCCATTATCCACAACATTCAGCAATAGCGAAACCACATCTCTTGAAGTTTCAGGAGAAATAATTCTTTTCCCTTCCTCAATACCATTGGCCCGAAGTATGGTAGGTTTTATTTCATATCCCCCGTTAACCAAAATCGCATATGCATTTGCCAAATGAAGAGGCGTTACAGAAATGCCATGCCCAAAGGAAATAGTTGCCAAGGTTATATTGTTCCATTTGTTCATCTCTGGAACGGAAGGTGTGGCAGATTCATGCAATTGAATTCCACTTTCTTTACCAAACCCTAAATCCATAAGGAATTTCCTTTGGGCCTCGTTGCCAACTCCCATGGCCATTCTAATTGATGCCGTATTCTTGCTTCGTGCAATGGCTTCCATTACGGTCATTTCGGTATGGCTTTTCTTATCGCTGAATTGCTTATGCCTTATCTGAATTGGAAGAGTCGAGATCATGGAATCTTTTTCGACAAAATTCTCATGTAATGCCATGGCCGCAGAAAAAATTTTGAAAGTAGACCCTAGCTCGTAGGTACCCTGTGTAACCATATTGAAAAGCGGATTGTGTTCTTTGGGATCAGTGACGTTGAAATCAACCCTCCGGTTGGGGTCGAAATCAGGTAAGGAAACGAGCGAAATGATTTCACCAGTATGGACATTCATCAAAACAGCACTTCCCCCTTTAGCATCAAACCTATCGATACCCAATCTCAGCATTTCAGTAAGGATTTGTTGGGCTCTAATATCAATAGAAAGAGCTAGGTTTGCCCTATTTATGTCATCTTGATTCAATAGCTCATTGAAATATTTCTCAACTCCAGCAACACCAATAATTTCAGCTTTATCAACATGCTCTTCACCATAGGATGTTCCCCCTAGGATATGAGCTGCCAACCTGCCGTTGGGATAAACCCTGACTTCCCTTTCACCCGTATAAATACCTTTGATAGAAATTCTATTAACTTGCTGGCTTTGATCAGCAGATATTTTTTTAATCACCCAAACAAAGGATTTATCGGACATCAGCCTTTGTTTTATCCTTTCACGGTCAAACCTGATCGGAGGTTCGATTTCTTCTAGAGCATCAAGAAAATCATCAATCTTGTTCTTTTCGATCTCCCTAGGGTGTGAATAGATTGCATGGGCTGGAAGGTTGGATGCCAACAAAACACCATTTCTATCAAGAATATCTCCCCTGGAAAAAACCAGTTTGGAGCTATCCGGTCGATCAATCCGGGATTGAGGATTGGTATCAAAGGCAAAATACGCCATTCGTGTTCCCACAGCCATGAAAGCCATGAGAATAAAAACAATCAAAAATTTTAATCGGGTGGATCTAGCCGAAACGGGATCCATTCCGAAAAATCTTTTCTTAATACCTACCCAGAAATTCATTTCCTTGCTTACCTACCCTTTTTATTGTTGTCTTTCAGGCCTACCATTTGTAGGTTGTTTTGTGCTCGACTTAATGCTTATTGATTCTCATTCTGAGACTCTGGAAAATAAGATAAATCATCAATACTGCCATAGTTTAGATTGGTCCCAGCAACCAGCCACAGACGATCAAAATTTTCCTCTGTTAATTTTCGAATAAAATCCGGATTGGTTAGATGGGCCCATTGAACCTCCAAAATCTTTAACTTTTCATTATTCAATTCCTTAATTTCACTTAATCGATTCACTTCCCTTCTGATTTCACTGGTTTGCAAATTGACAACATTTGTTCCAAAACCCAACAAAGCAGTCAAAAACAACCAGATAAGAAAAGCAGGCCACTTCATTTCTACACAAATTTATCCGTCAACTTGGGTACCATGGAGGCAATCGTAAGTTCTTCCTGCAGCTCGTTTCTTGTCCCAACTCTTAATTTTGCAGAGCGAGCTCGGGGGTTGTGGGCAATTTCTTCCTTAGTAGGATTGATCGGTTTGTTGTTCTTTAACCTGAAGGGATGTTGTTTTTGTTGTTCTTGTGGGAAATATCGGTTGTTATCTCTTTTTGGATTTAGAAAATTCTTAACAATTCTATCTTCCAATGAGTTAAATGTAATGATCGCTAATTTTCCCCCTTTCCTCAATACTCTGGCTGCTGCATGCAAGCCTGCCTCCAATTGTTCCAGTTCCCTGTTAACAACTATTCTCAAAGCCATGAAACTTTTGGTTGCGGGATGTATTTTCCCTTTACCCGTTCCAGGAGCAAGCCGTTTAATGAGGTCAGCCAGTTGAAGGGTCGATTCAATCGGTCTGTTCTGCCTCTCATTAACAATACCTTTGGCAATTTTTCTTGCAGCTCTTTCTTCACCAAACAGGAAAAACAAATCAGCCAACTGGGATTCAGAATACTGATTTACCAGATCTGCTGCTGAGACACCCTTTTGGGACATTCTCATATCCAGGGGTCCATCCTTGTTCAGTGAGAATCCCCGCTCGTTCCGGTCGAACTGCAAGGATGATACCCCAAGGTCAAAAACTACACCGTCCAAGGGCAAGTAATTCTGGATATCCTTAATGTGATCAAAATCACCAAACCAGTTTGCTATAAAAGTGGTGCTTTCTCTGATTTCCTTTGGAAGATTGCAATATCGGTTATAGGCTTCAGGGTCGCAATCAAAGGCAATAACTTTCTTTGCACCTGCTTCAATTAAAGCCTTTGTATATCCTCCAGCACCAAATGTTCCATCAAGCCAATATCCTTCAATTGGGGAAACTTCTTGCATAAATTCCCTTAGAAGTACTGGTATGTGAGTACCAGAACTCTCCAATTGATCTGGGTCTTTTGACATTTTCCTTTTTCATTCAAGTAAAACCAGAGGGTTGGAAATAATTTCATCATCCCTGAACATCGCTTCCAATTCCATTTGTTTTTGAGAATACATATCAGGGTTCCAAATCTGAAAACTCTCACCCTTACCTGCAAAACAGACATTGGAACCCAGATTGGCCTTGGCTCTGACATTTTGTGGCAATAACATTCTGCCATTAGGATCTATTTGAACGGCAATCGACTTGGTTTCAAAAAAGTTATCAAGAAATTCTCTTTTTGGTGTCCCCCGGGGAAATTTAGATTTTATGTTTTCATGAATTTCTTGCGAGAGAGTCAACGGATAGCATTCAAGGTGGTGTTGCCTATTGTCTCCAAAAACTATTACCAAGGTGTTTTGATCCAATTCTTTGCCAACCTTGGCATTTTCTTCAATAATAATCCTGCGGTAATCCGCTGGAATTGAGACCCTACCTTTTTGATCCATTTTATGGGTACTCTCTCCACGAAAAATTGTCAACAATGCAATTACCCTACTAATTTTTCATATTACGGGGCAGTCGGACCTGTTATTTTTTGCTTAGAACGACTACCCCTAATTCCCCCTCCCCAGTATTGGTTTCTATTCGTAACTCACCTGCGCCTACCTCAATGCCACTTGCCATGACAACATACCACTCAACTAGAAAAGGTTAGGGTAATTTGGATATTACTGGTTTTTTATGGGATTAAAAGCCAAAATATACCACCTAATAATCTATATATTGATCAAATAGTAGATTTTAATCTATATATTGATTTATCCTAATTTTTCTTCAAAAATGTAATCAAAACTCGTTTTTTTCTTCAGAAAAAATGAGTTTTAAAAATAGAAATTGAATTAAATTATCAGTTCGCCGATCAAAGCAAAGATATCAGCTGTTTCCCCTGGTATTAAGGCAATTGGATTTCCACTGTCGCCACCCTCCCTTATGGATATCTCCAGGGGTATTTCACCAAGGAAGGGTACTCCAAGTTGTCGGGCTTCCTGGCGGGCACCATTTCTGCCAAAAACATAATCCTTATTGTGGCATTTTGGACACATATAATAAGCCATATTCTCAACAATACCCAATATCGGCGAATTGAGTTTTTGAAACATGGTTATGGCCCGTCTAGCATCTGCCAATGCAAGGTCCTGTGGAGTGCAGACAATAATAGATCCACTTAACGGAAATCTTTGACAAAGCGTCAATTGAACATCTCCTGTTCCAGGCGGCAAGTCAACAAGAATGATATCCAAATCTCCCCATTTTACCTGTTGTAGCATTTGCTGCAAAGCCCCCATAAGCATCGGACCTCGCCAGATTACAGCCTCTTCTTTTGGAAGTAAGAAACCGATGGACATCACCTTAATACCAAAAGCCTCCAGTGGGATTATGGTTTTACCATCCGGTGAATAAGGTTTGGACGATACACCTGTCATTATGGGCAAAGAAGGTCCATGAATATCAGCATCAAGCAAACCAACCTTATACCCTAGTTTAACTAGGGAAACTGCTAAATTAAGTGAGACTGTAGATTTGCCTACACCGCCCTTCCCTGAGGCAATTGCAACTATTTTTTTTACACCCTCAAGGTTGGCCAAATTGCTTTCAGCTTGCGGATGGCCACCCAAGCGAAGGTCTGGTGGTGGACCCTTTGAAGCGGTTTTGGCTTCCTTGCCTGAATGGGCTGTCATTACAACAGAAACTCGGTTCACTCCTGGAAGTTTCTCTAAAATCCGAACAGCTGATTCCCGCACCGGTTCCATTCTCTTGCCCTTTTCCGGTGGAACCTCAAGGACAAAACTGATGTTTCCCTGTTCTATCACAAGAGCCTTAACCATATTCAACTCAACTATATTCCCCTCGGGAATAGTAATCCGGGCAAGTTCGTTTAGAACGGTTTCTTTTGATATGCTCATTTCATTTCAATCCCACGAAGTAATCTGGTGACCAAATCATACATATTGCAACAAATCAACTATTTCCAGAATGACCAACAGATGCAGACCGAGCAAATAAAGCATTGCTACCATTGCAACTTGGGATTGCTAAATCATGGTGTTGAGTTGGTTTCATTAATAACAATATTCCTCACGAAAATTATCCACGATAATCTCTAAATTCGAAAGGAATAAAAAATGGCTGTTCTTGATAACGTATCTATACCCAATGTAAATTTGTTCAATTTCCTGGGGACCTACAAGAAGGCCCTTGATAAGAAATGGAACCAATATAAAATTTACAAAAAAACCATGAAAGAACTATCGTTTATTTCTGACAGGGAACTGGAAGATATTGGACTTAACAGGTACAATATTCGATCCCTTACCCGTGAAACTTGTTTCAAAAAATAATTTCCTCCTTGGCGGAAACACCCTCTTGGGTGTTTCCGTTTTCCACCAACCCAAATTATTCGATTAGCTTAACAAAATCGTTCAGAATTAATTTTTCCTGCTTGCTATCGAACTTAATCAACAATCGGTTATTACTGGTGGCTAAGACAGTTCCTTTACCAAAAGTATTGTGGGAAACCCGTACCCCTTCGGAAATACTCTTGCTTTTTGACTGCTTAGGCAAAAATTTTCTTATCTCTTGGGAAAGTTCTTTTTTATTTTGCTGGGAGTGATATCCTACTGAACTTTGGGATAGCAATCTCTCCTTTTCAAAATGCTCAATATCCTTGCCAGGCAGTTCTTTGATAAATCTGGATGGAGGTAGGCCAGAAAATACCTGTCCTCGAAATCTATTCACCTGGTTATAGGTGATGATACAAAGTTCTTTTGCCCTGGTAATACCGACATGTGCTAACCTCCTTTCTTCTTCAATTTCTTCCGAGGAGGTAATCTTTTTAGCCAGATTTTCTTCCTCTTGAGTAATTTTAGTAAGCCCGTTTTTCAGGATCAGGTCAGCTAATTTCTTACCAATATTATCTTTGCCATAATTTTGTTCTTGCCTTTCACCAAGGACAATCTTGGCAAAATCCTGAAGCCTCCTTCTTTCAAAGGAACTCTTTGGAGGGTTGTATAATAATGACATGGCTAGTTGATATGTTGATGGGGAAATGTCCTGATATCTTTCTTCTATTACTCGGTTTAACGGAAGTCCACCCTCATACCATCCAATTAGGTATACAGCAGGATATTCTGACCCCTTGCAAGCATGCAATGTCATTAATGAAACCTGGTCTTTAGATTGCTCCTCTTGATCTTCTCCGGCATTCATTAATCCCGCCTGTTCTACAAAATTACCCAATGTTTCATAACGTCCGGCCATATCAGACAACTTGTCCACATTTTCTGACCTTTCCTCGTAATTCTCAGGATAATTTTTCATCAGGTAGTCTCTAAACTTGATATCAGTTACCATTGTTCTGATTGAATTCTCCAAGAGCAGGTCCTTATCACTCAGCTTGTTAGACCATCCTTCCAGCAAGGTAAGAAAATTCTTTAATTTAGTTAGTGTGGCTGTACCAAGGCCCTTATCGGAAACTAGTTTTCTAGCTGCTTCAAGATGAGAAATATTATGGTTAGAGGCATAAACACTAATCTTTTCATAAGTAACTTTACCGATACCTCTTGTGGGGGTGTTGATTATCCTGGAAAAACTGAAATTATCCAGCGGGTTGTGACTAACCTTTAGGTATCCTATGATATCCTTGATCTCCTTGCGATCAAAGAACTTTGGACCACCAATAACTCTGTAAGGTATATTTGATTCAATAAATACTTCCTCAATATCAGCCGTCTCGGCCCAAGTTCTAGCTGCTACTGCAATTTCAGAATAGCTGAATTTTCTGCCATTGATCCTTTGGGTGTTCAACTTTCTTATGTTTTGCCCAATGAATCTGGCTTCATCATAAAGTTCATTGAATTTGTGCACTCTTACTTTGTTGGGATTATCCGTATTAGGCAATCCCACTTTAAGTGATTTATCGTGGCGTAAGATATTTTGTTGGATGAGACCAACACCAGCCCCAAGGATATGTTTGGTTGACCGATAATTCTCTTCAAGCTTGACTAATTTTGCGTCAGTAAAATGTTCGGTAAAATTCAGCATGATTTGGGGTCGAGCTCCTCGCCAACTATAGATGGCCTGATCATCATCCCCTACGCAACAAATGTTTTTATTTCTTTGGGTAAGAAGCCTCAGCATCTGATACTGACAAATATTGGTATCCTGATACTCATCCACCATTATGTAATAAAATTTGTCTTGGTAAATTTTCAGAGCAAATTCTTGTGTGGAAAAAAGTTTGACCACATGAAGCAACAAATCTCCAAAATCCACACAATTAGATTGCAACAATTCCTTTTGGTATGATTGGTAGAGCTGTTCAGCTCGACCTTTGAACAATTCTTTTTCCGATTTTGTTAGGTTGGATGGTCCCTTCGCATCATTTTTCCAACGGTTGATATGACCAATGAGCATCCTGGGGGGTATATCGTCTGCATCAATTTTTTTTGCTTTAAGCAAACCTTTAATGATCTTGTTCTGATCGTTGTCATCAATAATTGTGAAATTACTGGTAAGTCCCACCCGTTCAGCTTCCATTTTTAATATTTTAGCTGCCATTGAATGGAAGGTCCCTACCCAAGAGAGTTCAAGGGGATCAATGCCAGTCAACACTTGAATTCTTTGTTTCAATTCGTTGGCAGCCTTATTTGTAAAGGTAACTGCCAGAATTTCATATGGTCGAGCCAAGCCCAAGTTTATCAGATGAGCTAATCTTGTCACCAATGTTCGGGTTTTTCCGGTTCCAGCCCCTGCTACAATCAATAAGGGACCATCTAAATACTGGACCGCTTCAAGTTGTGCTTCGTTTAACCCTTCGAGATATTCCTGGTTCGTCATTATATCCGTTCATTAAGTCGTTAAGACTATAAATTAATAATTAAAATGCTTGTCACACGCTAAGCTTTTTCGTTCCCATCTAACAGTAGCTTTGAAATTGTATATTTTTTCGTTTGTTACTATTTGGAAGGTAGTTCGAATTAGTTTAGTTTTCATAAATCTGGCTAAATATCACTGAAATACTTCACCTTAATCTCCAATTAAAGCAAGTTAAAAAAAATGTATGAATTCCTTCCAATCATCTTTGGATTTCTGTCTCTTTGTGCAATAGAAATCATCCTTGGAATAGACAATGTGCTTTTTATTTCTATTGCCGCATCCAAATTGCCAAAGGAAAAAAGACGTCGGGTCAGAGTAATTGGTTTGGGACTGGCATTGGTTTTCAGAATAGCTTTTCTCTTTTCGATTACCTGGCTTACAACACTTACCCAAGATGTGATCACCTTTTCTTCCTTTCTTGGCCTCGACTTAATGCTGAGTTGGAGGGATATCATTCTTATAGCCGGTGGGTCTTTCTTGATTCTAAAAGGGTCCAAGGAGATTATTGCCCTGGAAGAAACCAATCGAACCTACTCTGTTAAGGGAGTGAGTTCAATAGCAGTCATCCTCCAGATTGCAGTTCTTGATGTTGTATTTTCTATTGATTCAGTTTTAACGGCTATCGGATTGGTTGAAAGTGTCTGGATTATGGTTGCTGCAATTGTAGTGGCAATTATTGTCATGTTGATTTCAGCTGAGGGAGTTTCCAACTTTATTGACAGGTATCCCTCGCTAAAAACACTGGGGCTTTGCTTCCTCGTGCTTATCGGGGTATTTCTAACTGCTGATGGCTTTGGTCTTCATATCAACAAAGGATTCATTTATTGGGCGATGGCTTTTTCCAGCGTTGTGGTCATATTGAATATTCGGCAGAAACAAAAAAAATCCAGATCTGAAGCGGATAGTGGTCCTGAAATTATCGAGTAGGAATAACCAATAGAAATTAAAATCCATTGTCGGATTCTGAAAACATGTTCCAAAATATAAGGAGTAAATTGAAACGATGAGCAGAATTAGAGGTGAAGACAAATCAGTGAAATCCTTGTTGGGACAAAAGTTTAAAATCGACTACTACCAGCGAGATTATAAGTGGGAAACCAAGCAAGTTAGGGAACTCATAGAGGACCTTACTAACCAATTTCTGATACACTACCAATCCTCACACGATCGCAAGGACGTTGCTAACTATGGACAATACTTTCTTGGTTCGGTAATCATCTCAAGCAAAAATGGAGACCATTATATCGTTGATGGGCAGCAGCGATTAACTTCGCTTACCCTTCTCCTAATTTACCTTGAAAATATCCAGAAAGATTTCCCTCCAGAACATAAGGTCGAGATCACCAGCTTAGTTTATTCAACTAGGTTTGGAAGCAAATCCTTCAACTTGGATATTGAGGAAAGGAACGATTGTCTCCAAGAATTAGTTGATGGTAACAATCCTGATCCTATGGGTAAATCCACTTCTATCCAGAATCTGATTAACCGTTACCATGACATCACGGATCTCTTCCCCCAGGATCTTTCAAGTGAAACTGCTCTCCCCTACTTTCTTGATTGGTTAACTGAGAATGTCATGCTGGTCGAGATTACGGCATTCTCAGATGATGAAGCCTACACAATTTTCGAAACGATGAACGACCGAGGTCTATCCTTGACCCCTACTGACATGTTAAAAGGCTACCTTCTTGCCAATATCAATGAAAATGATAATCGGGCATCAGTAAACGATACCTGGAAGCAGTTGACGACAAATCTTCTTTCACTAGGAAAAGACGAGGTTGCCGGTTGTATAAAAGCATGGCTTCGTAGCCAATATGCTGATAAAATAAGGGAACGTAAAGCAAAAGCTAAACCCGAAGATTTTGATAGGCTTGGCACTGAATTCCACCGCTGGATAAGAGAAAACAAGGATCGTGTTAAACTGACTACCAGCAGTAAGTTCAAGGAATTTATTTCAAAGGATTTTAATTTTTACGCCAACGCTTACAGCCAAGCCCGTCATGCTGCTGAGAATTACAACATTGACTTTAGTTCAATTTATTTCAACGCACAAAATAGTTTCACCCTACAGTACCCCATGATGCTTGCCCCGTTAAAGGTTGATGATAGTGAGGTTATAGTAAAAAAGAAAATGCAATTGGTTGCTACCTTTGTCGAAATTATGCTAGTTCGGCGGATATGGAACTTTAAAGCTATTGACCACTCAACAATGCAGTATCGAGCCTTTCTAATAATGAAAGCGATTCGGAAAATGAACTTAGAAGAACTCAGAATCGAACTAATCCGTCGTCTGTCACCCGAAGGAGCAGAAGCCGATGGATACATTGACTTCAATACCGAAGAAACCTTTAGACTGCGTGGGAACAATAAAGCTGTAATACATCGAATATTGGCTCGCCTGACTGAATATCTAGAGGTAAGATCAGGTGTAGTATCACGTTATCCAGAGTATACCAAGCGGTCAGCTAAAAGGGGCGGCTATCAGATTGAACATATTTGGGCAAATCGTCCAGAACGATTCGATGATGAATTTGGCCATCCAGAAGATTTCGTGGCCTATCGCAATAGGATCGGAGGGCTATTACTGTTACCGGGCCCAGACAATGCAAGCTACAGTGATATGACTTTTGAGCAAAAGGTTGAACACTACTCGAAACAAAATCTGCTAGCTCAATCCCTACACCCCATCGCCTACAAGAACAAACCAGGTTTTCGGAAATTTAGAGACCAAACAAATCTTTCCTTTACTCCCCTGAATGAATTCAAGAAGGCAGATCTTGATCGCCGACAGGCACTTTATATTGAACTTGCCAAACTTTGTTGGTCCCCAGAGAATTTGGAAAAGATTTAACCTGAATTAGGATAAGTCATAAAATAGAAATTATTTTTCATTGTTGGACACTGAGAATTTCCAGAATGACAACAGAGAGATTCGGCTAGGTTATTGATACAAACTCAAAATATTATGCTTATTTGACCAATAAAATTTCTCAGTATTTGCTTGAAGCTAATCAATATGTAAATTAGGTAACCTAAAACATCTCTTTAATGGGAATTATGCGGAAGTAGCTCAGGGGTAGAGCATAACCTTGCCAAGGTTAGGGCCGTGGGTTCGAATCCCATCTTCCGCTCCAAAATTTTCCTGGTATAGGATCAATAGCTGGTTTTATCAAAACCGAAAGTTTTGAAATTCAAATGAAAAACGATATACCATTGCTTTTACAAGGATTATTCCTGGTGGAGTGTTGTTTTGCCGACTAATTTCAAAAACAGAAGAAGAAATATGGTTGATTGCCAAGTTAGGCCATCAGATGTAACCAGTTTTCCAATTATTCAAGCCATGCTTGCCATCCCAAGAGAGGATTATGTTCCCGAGCAAAAAAAGGAATTGGCTTACCTGGGTGACCACCTCGGCATTGGCAATGGCCGATTTTTACTTGACCCTAGAATTTTGGCAAAGATGCTCGATACCCTGGCGATTCGATTAGATGAGCTGGTTTTGGATATAGGTTCAGGACTAGGCTATTCCTCGGCAATAATTGCTAGCGTGGCAGAAGCAGTTATCTCCCTGGAAGAAAACGAGGAATTTTCCAACGAAGCAGAAAATATCTTTTCCTTGCACTCAGTTGATAATGTAGTTCCGGTGCATGGGGTTTTATCGGAAGGAATGCCGCGATATGGGCCCTATGATGTGATTACCGTCCAAGGATGTATTGAAACCTTGCCTCCAGCTATTCTTGACCAGGTGAAATTGGGTGGAAGAATAGGAGCTATCGTAATTACAGAGAACGGTGGCAAATGTAGAATTGGTATTAACAAGCCTAGTGGGGTAGATTGGCAAACCGCCTTTGATGCCGAAGCCCCAATTCTTCCAGGATTTGAAAAGACTGGGGAGTTTGTCTTCTAATAACAACAAGACCTTTCAGAATAAAAATGCAGTTTCCTAGACTAATACCACTTAAAAGCTTTATTTCGGTTGGAGCAATACTGCTTTACCTGCTTGGACCACCACAAATGGCTCAATCTGATACTCTGGAAGAAGTCCTGATTTCTGCCTACAATAACAGCGAATTATTGAAGGGGTCAGATTACCTTCTGGCCATCCAAGATGAAAATATTGCTCAAACCACTGCAAAATCTCGACCAAGCCTAACACTGAATTTAGGTACCACTTACCAGGCCAATAATGCCAACAACCAACAGGACAATTCTCTGGGTGGCAATATTGAGTTATTATCCGAGTATGCGCTGACCGATTTTGGGGCCAACGATATTTCAGTTGAAATTGAAAAAATCAGCAAGCAGGTTGCTGCTTTGAATCGAACACAGGTCGAACAGATGGTTTTGATGGGTGCGGTAACTCCTATCAAGAGGTCCTCAAAGCAAATAATCTGCTTGACCTTGAGAGGAATAATCTAAAGAGTTTGGAATCGCAGTTGGAGGCTGCAACAAACCGTTTCGAACTAGGCAACATCTCACGTACCGAATTAAGTTTGGTTGTGGCACGTATTGCAGCAGCCAAGGGTAATGTCAAAACTCGAGAAGGTCAGGTTGATATTGCAAATGAACGTTTTCACCTTGCTGTAGGTAGGTATCCAATTAATTTAGCCACCTCACAATTTAACTTTGAAATACCCAAAGATATTGCAAGCGCCATAGAGTTGGCCAACCAGTATAATCCTTCTCTAGCGCTTGCTAAATTGGCCGTAATAATTGCTCAGCACCAAAGAGAATTGGTTAAGGTCCAGGTATCCAAACCAGCGATCAATTTGCGAGGAAGTGCTTCCTCTAATCAAAATTTTAGAAATTTTAATGAAACTCCAAGGAATAATCTGACTATTGGAATACAAACCTCAATTCCTCTTTATACCGGTGGGAGATTATCCTCAGCATTACGGCAATCAGAACAAAATCTTCAAAAAATCAGAATCGATTTAAAACAAGAGGCGAAATTACAGGAAAATGAAATAATCAATGCCTGGCATATGTATGAGATCACCGATTCGTTGATTGACGTTTATCTTCAACAGCAGGATTATTCTGAACTGGCACTTCAAGGTACCAGGGTAGAAGAATCTTTGGGTACGAAGTCTACCCTGGACGTTCTGGAAGCAGAACAGGAGTTGCTTTCAGCCCAGACTCAACTGGTGGAAGCTATAATCGAAAGAGATCTGGCCCAATTCACCCTCCTGTCCAAGATCGGTGTGTTGACAATGGACTATCTTGGTTTGGACCCAGGATTAGAAACAGAAACTGACGGCTCTTAAAACTAAGGAAGAAACACCAAACCCCTAATTGGAATTTTGATGGAGTAAATCCCATACCCTGGTGGGAGTCAGGGGAGCTTGGACTTCTTTAATTCCTTTTTCCCACAAAGCATCCTGCACAGCGTTTGCAACCGCAGCCAAGGCACCAATTGTTCCAGCTTCACCACATCCCTTCATGCCAATAGGATTGTTGATGGATGGGGTTGGTTCAGAATAAAACTCTATGAACGGGACATTATCTGCTCTAGGCATACCATAATCCATGAAAGTTCCAGTGAGTAATTGCCCATTCTCATCAAAACCAACATGTTCCGTTAAAATCTGACCTATACCTTGTACAACCCCACCATGGACTTGCCCTGATGCCAACACGGGATTGATAATCACACCGAGATCATCCACAACTGTATATTTCACAACACTGGTGTATCCTGTTTCAGGGTCAACCTCAACTTCACAGATATGAGCACCATTCGGGAAGGATTTGTCACTGATTTCAGTGGTAACTTCTGTTGTAACTAAGTCTTCCCGTTGTTTTGATAAAGCGAGAGCGCCAGCCTCCATAATGCCAAGAAACTTATTGGACTTTCGATCTTTGAATGCACCTTCTTCGAAATCAATCAAATTTTCTTCTGTAACCATCTCTTCAGCCACAAATGGCTTAAATTTGGCAATCATTTTATCTGCAGTGCCGTTGATGGAGGTCCCTTGGGTCGTAACTGACCTTGAACCACCGGTACCTCCACCTGTTTTAATCAAATCACTGTCTCCTTGGATAATCCTGATATTCTCAAAAGGAATCCCGGAACGTTCGTGAAGAATCTGTGAATAAGCTGTTTCATGGCCCTGGCCATTTGATTGTGTTCCGACATAGACATTGACCATGCCATCTTCACAAAACTCCAATCTTGTCGTTTCGCAGGGATCACCAAGTATGGTTTCAATGTAATAACAGATCCCCAGCCCCCTTAATTTACTGGCTTTCTGGGATTCCTCTTTCCTCTGTTCAAATCCAGGTATATCGGCTTCTACCACAGCCCGATCCATCACTTTGTCAAAGTTACCTACATCAACCGTTTCCCTAGCAAAATTTTTGTAAGGAAACTGATTTGGTTTTATAAAATTACGACGACGGAGTTCGATTGAATCGATTCCCAATTCACGGGAAGCATGATCAATCAGCCGTTCCATGGCAAATATGCCTTCTGGTCTTCCAGCCCCCCGGTAAGCATCAACCGGGGCCGTATTTGTAAAAATTCCTGTAACCTCAAAATAAATATTGGGTATGTCATAAACCCCTGAGATCACCTTCCTGAACAAATCTGTCTGAATATATTGACCAAAGTAGGAATTGTATGCACCCATGTTGCAGTGTGTGATAACACGATAGCCAATCATTCTGTAATCGTCATCAAAGGCGGCTTCCACTCTTGAGGTAAGGTCTCTCCCGCCATTGTCATTCAACATCGCTTCTGAGCGGGTTCCCATCCAATGAATCTTTTTTCCCAGCATTTTTGTTGATTGAGCAACCGCAAAATTTTCTGGATAATTAAACCCCTTCATTCCAAACCCGCCACCAACATCCGGGGTGGTAACTCTTACATTGTCTTCTGGTAATCCAAGAAGTTGCGAAAGTTCACCCTTTCCAACCCAAACACCTTGTCCATTCATGCACATATGAAGTTTGTTGTTCTCCCATTCAGCATAACATCCTCTGGGTTCAATCGAATTCGCGATTACCCTGTTATCCTCGACTTGTAAGGAAACAACATGGGAAGCTTCATGAAAGATTTTATCTACCTGTTCCTTGTCACCCTTAGACCAATTAAAAGCAATGTTTTCTGGGGCTTCCTCATGCAATTCTATACCGCCAGGGGTAAGGGAAAGTTGGGCATCTAATTCTTCGAAATCAAACTCAATCAATTCAGCTGCGTCCTTGGCCTGATTAATTGTCTCAGCAATTACAATGGCAAGGGGCTCTCCAACAAATCTTACCTTTCCCTCAGCAAGGATTGGCCGTGCCGGGTCAGGGATCTTTACTCCCTTCATTACCAACAATTCGACGATCATTCGATTTTTCATACCACCATTGATTAGATCCTCGGCAGTGTAGACAGCTACAACACCAGGAGATGCCTTTGCTTCTGAAGCATCAAGTGCAATTATCCTGGCATGTGCTACAGGAGAAAGGAAAAAATGCGCAAACAGGCTTCCTTCTGGTTTCAGGTCATCAACATACCTACCCTCACCCTTTAGAAATCGCGAATCTTCCCTTCGCTTAACACCTTGACTAACCCCAAATTTTGACATTGATGAACTCACATTCTTGAAATTAACGGAAAATTTGTACCAAACTATTGTTCAGTGAACAACGAACAAGACAATAACAATAAAAAGAAATTTGTTGCAATATGAATATAGAGAAATGTGGAAATAACTTATTTAAGGGTTATATACATTTCCCAGAAAAATTAGCCAGTACCCCAAATCGAATATTTAACGAGAATTCACCCGAATTTAATATTGTTTTACCATGAAATCGAAGTTTGAACCCAGCGAAGTTGAACCACGAATATACTCCATGTGGGAAAATAGCGGTGCATTCAGTGCTGGTGCAAATGCCCGGAAAGATTTTCCTTCCTTCTGTATCATGATTCCTCCCCCGAATGTTACCGGTGCTCTGCATATGGGACATGCCTTTAACAATACCCTTCAGGACATTTTAATCCGCTGGCACCGGATGAAGGGATTTGATGTTTTATGGCAACCCGGTCAGGATCATGCAGGAATAGCTACCCAGATGGTTGTCGAAAGGCAATTGGAGGAAGCAGGATTACCTTCAAGGGATCAACTTGGAAGAGAAAGGTTTTTAGAAAAAGTCTGGGACTGGAAAGAACAATCCGGGGGCAAAATCATCCACCAGCTCAAACGAATTGGAGCTTCCTGTGATTGGTCAAGAAATCGATTTACCATGGATAAGGGATTTCATGATGCGGTTTTGAAAGTCTTTATCGAACTCTATAACCAAAAGTTGATTTACAAAGGTAAACGACTGGTAAACTGGGATCCACATTTCGAAACTGCCATCTCTGACCTAGAAGTTGAACAGGTCGAGGTTGAAGGAAAGATGTGGTATTTTCGATACCCCTTGGCTGATGGTGAATCCTTTAATTATCCCGTTGAGTTTGATGAAAGTGAGAATCCTGTCAGTTTCGAAACAAGGAATTACCTTGTTGTCGCTACCACGCGACCAGAAACCATGCTGGGTGATACTGGTGTTGCCGTTCATCCTGAAGATTCAAGATACACCCATCTAATTGGCAAAGATGTCATTTTGCCTTTGGTTGGGAGGAGAATCAGGATTGTTGCAGATTCCTATGCCGATCCGACAAAAGGTACAGGGGCAGTAAAAATCACTCCCGCACATGATTTCAACGACTGGGAGGTGGGCAAGCGAACAAATTTACCAGCCATTAATGTCATGACCTCTAAGGGAAAGATGTTTTTAAATGCCAATGACGATTTCCTGGGGAATCTTGATATTCCCGAATGTACCCTGGAGCTTGACGGGTTAGATCGTTTTGAAGCCCGAAAAATAATTGTCAAGTTAATGGCTGAAAATGGTCTGCTGGATGATGTCCAGACTGAAAAGCATACAGTTCCTCATGGCGATAGATCTAAAATACCTATTGAGCCATATCTGACTGATCAATGGTTCCTTGATACCAAAAAAATAGTCGGTCCAGCAATTGAGGCTGTTAAAACTGGCCGAACTCGAATACACCCCAAGCAATATGAAAAAATTTATTTCAGTTGGTTAGAGAATATTGAACCCTGGTGTATTTCCCGTCAGCTTTGGTGGGGACATCAGATTCCAATTTGGTATGATGAAGAAGGCAATCAGTATTGTGCCATTTCCGAAGATGAAGCCAAAAAAATGGCTAAAGGCAAATCACTGTCTAGAGACCAAGATGTTCTTGATACCTGGTTCTCATCGGGAATTTGGCCTATTGGTACCTTGGGATGGCCTGAGGCAACTCCTGAGCTGGAAAGATATTTCCCTACAAATGTTCTGGTAACAGGGTTTGATATCATATTCTTCTGGGTAGCACGAATGATGATGATGCAACTTGCCTTGGTGAACGATATCCCCTTCTCTGATATTTATGTCCATGCCCTGGTCAGGGATAAATTTGGCAAGAAGATGTCGAAATCACTAGGTAATGTGATTGACCCGATTGAACTCATAGAAAAATATGGAGCTGATTCCGTTCGGTTTACCCTGACCTCAATGGCCGTAATGGGGAGGGATCTTAAACTATCTGAAGGTAGAGTTGTCGGTTACAGGAATTTTTGTACAAAAATATGGAATGCTGGCAGGTTCCTCCAATTGAATGATTGCCAAATTGGTCCGCAATTTGACCCTCGGAATGCAACGAATGAGATCAACTCCTGGATAATCGGGGAGATAGCAAAAACCCAAGAAAAGGTTGATAATGCCCTCAATAACTATCGTTTTAACGATGCTGCCAATATTCTTTATGCTTTTGTATGGGGTAAGTTATGTGACTGGTATCTGGAATTCAGCAAAACCCTTCTAAAGTCAGAGGATCCAGAACTAGTTGCTGAAACCAAGTCAACTTTGGCTTGGGTATATAAGCAGTCCCTGGTTTTACTACACCCTATCATTCCATTTGAAACCGAGGAACTGTGGGGTGAGTTGTATAATGAAGATACGAGAATCATTCATACCGATTGGCCACAACTAGCTGTCAAGGAATACGAGAAAGCAAAGGCAACTTCCGAAGTGGAATGGATTATTGGGATTATACGAATTATTCGATCTGGAAAGAGTCTGTTGCGTGTTCCACCAAGTGCAATTATTCCATTGAATGTACATATCATGACCGACAAGAGGTATGAAATCCTTGAAAAATACCAAGATTTTTTTGAGAGGATGGCAAGAACAAAACCTCTTGTCGACAAAAGAAACCCTGAATTTGAATCCATCAACTTAGATAACGAATCCTTTGTTATAAATGTTGAAGGAGGAGGAGCTATTTCTCTTCCCCTTGGTGGGGTAATTAACCTAAAACTTGAAAAAAAGCGGCTCATCGAAACCAGAGAATCACTTAAGAAAGAAATTTCAATGCTGAAAACTAGACTTAGTAATGAGGGCTTTGTTGCCAAGGCTCCTCCAGAGGTAGTAGAAGAAACCAGAGAAAATTTGCTAAAACTGGAGGAAAAAATCCTAAACACTAATGCTGCTGTGAACGGGATACAAAATTTGTTATAGCTAATTTTTACTCGAACCTTATATCCAACGTCAAGCGCCTGTACTTAAGGGATCAGGGCCACCGCAAACCTCTATACCGAGGAAATAATTTAGCATAATTACTAAAGCTGAGAGCTTAGCCTTCGTGTTGCTAGGCATTTGCTATAACCTTGGCTGCTGCCTCTATAGCCCCTTTACCTCTTCTGATTTTCAAGTGGTCAAAACCTGCTTCAATGGATCCAAGAAGACCTAAAATCATGTTCGGATTCAAGTGTCCCATATGCCCTATTCGGAAATACCCGGTTGAATTTGGATCCTGTTCGGTTTCCATGCCCAAACCTATCCCCAAGGTAAGGCCTGAATACTCCTGGGTCCATTTCCTCAACAATTTTCCATTTGGAGATTTCATCTTGATTGTCGAAACAGAATGGCTTCGATGATTTTTATCACTGATATTCATTTCCACCTGACCTTCTGAACTCCAAGTGTCAAAAGCTGCCCAGATTGCTTCAGCCATGACGGCATGTCTCTTGTAAACCTGTTCCAACCCCTCCTCATGAACGATCATGTCCAAGGCTTCCCTGAGGGCAAAAAGGTGGTGAGTGGGAGCCGTTCCACAGAAAAGCTGGTAAAACTCCTCTGGATTAACTCTCCTTTCCCAATCCCAGTAAGGGGTTCGAAGTTTTGCCTTTTTACCTACTTCTCGGGCTCGCTCATTAAAATAAATGAATCCAAGGCCAGGAGGTGTCATTAAACCCTTTTGGCTACCAGATACCATCACATCCACCTGCCAATCATCCATGCAAAAATTATCACATCCTAAGCTGGCAATACAATCAACGGCGAGTAATGCGGGATGATCAAGGCTTTTAATTGCCCGGGCAATATCCTTAATATCATTTCTGACCGATGTGGATGTGTCAACATGAACCACAAGGATGGCCTTAATTTCATGCTGTTTGTCCTGGACTAGTCTTGCGACTAACCTATCCGTATCCACAGGGTTTCTTTTGCCAAAATCCATGGTTTCTACTGCAATACCCAATGCCTTGGCAAAACCTCCCCATCCAGAACCAAAAATTCCAGTGGCCAATACCAACACCTTATCACCTCTACTGAAGAGGTTGGCTATTGATCCTTCCCATACACCATGACCGTTGCAAATGTATATGGTTGCATAACCGCTTGTTCCTGCAATAATTTTGAGATCATTGATAACTCCATACACCATTTCGGCTAACTCAGGATCATAAATATCCGGGGCAGGTCTGTTGATGGCCCGAATTACCCTGTCAGGCATTATTGAAGGACCCGGTATTGCAATATGATGTCTGCCAAAAAATTTGCTCATGAAACTATTCCTATGTGTGGGTTTGACTTGGAGTAAACGTTAGCCAAGTAAACAAACTAGCTATTCAAATGTGTCAATAATAAATGCTAACAAATTTAGGTGTATGGTGATTTATTGAAACTTACAAATGAAATTTAGTATTTACTTTTAAGTGGTAAGTAGATTTCGGAAGGGAAATTACTAACACGATTAGGTAAAGCTCGTCTATCGTAAGTGCAGAATATTTCACCCGAACTAACTTTGGAATCTGAAAGCGTGGGCACTGCACATGGGTTCGGCACAGTAAAAATGCTGACAATATCATTGTCCTAGCCCCGGGAAAAGTTTAGAAGAGGAATGTCATCCCGAATCAGTTGCTATGGTAGGGTTATATTCAGCCCTTTAAAATAGTCAGATTATAGGTGCTTAACCGATACCCAGCTAATAATATTTTTTGAAGAGCTCGTTGGGAGATTTTCCAAAGTAGTACTGGGTCAAAATCCAAAGGTTGCCAAACCCACTTTTTATCCAACCTTTTGTTATCTGTCTCCGGGCACTTGTCGATGCTAGCCCATTCATCATTATGAGTTTCCCCTTCAATTTTCGGCAAATGTCAACATCCTCCATCAGTGGGATAGACCGAAATCCACCACTTTGCTCGTAGAGGGACCTGGATATAAGTAATCCTTGATCACCATAGGGCAGATCAAATAGAACCGATCTCAGGTTTGCCCATCTGGCTACCATACTCGGGAAAAATCCATGGTGTCTAAATTTCAATCGAAAATACCCAGCACGATCAGGATGGCTAGTAATGAAATTTGAAACAACTTTATTCCACCCATTATCAAGGTGCGTATCTGCATGAAGGAACAACATCCATTCGCCGGTCGACTTAAATGCACCTTCTTTTAATTGGTTCCCCCTTCCCTTGGCTGATTTCAAATAAACAGCACCTAATTTGTCAGCAATAATTTCAACTGAATTACTCTGGGTGGAATCACAAATCACCAACTCTTTGATCAAGCTCTCCTGTAAACCCTCGAATAAGGAGGCAACCGTTTCAGGCAGTTCCCTTTCAGAATTATAAGTTGGAATGATTATCGAGAGAGGTGCACTCATGAATCAAATCACTCACCAAGGATTCCACCTCGCAAAAACTGTTTGATGGATATAGGTAACCCTACCTTATCATCGGTTTCAATTACCACACCACATAAGGTGACTTTGTTGTTAGCAGGGATCATTTTTCCTTTGGAGAAACCTGCTGAAAATCGTTCCATTGGCACAGTTGGATGCATCCCAATTATAGAATCGTAATCACCACACATTCCGACATCGGTAATATAGCCAGTTCCACCTGGTAGAATTCTGGCATCGGTGGTTGGAATATGAGTGTGCGTGCCTGCAACCAAAGAAACTCTTCCATCCCACAATCGACCTGCTATCATCTTTTCGGATGTCGCTTCACAATGAAAATCAATGACAATGGCATCGACACTCTTTGCCAATGGGTACTTTGCCAATACATCCTCAACAAACCTTATGGGGTTATCAAAGGGCTGCTTCATAAAAACCTGTCCAAGAGCGGTAATGACCAAAACCTTTTTACCTTTTTCGGTTTTAAATATGCCAAAGCCCTTCCCTGGAAGTCCTCGACCCAAATTCAGGGGCCTCAATATGTTGGGATTTGAATCCAGGGTACTAAGCAAACTCCGCTGATCAAACGCATGATCTCCAAGCGTCATACAGTCAATTCCTGACTTCAGGAGGTCTTCAGCATGCTTCGGATTGATTCCTTTCCCCTGTGTTGCGTTTTCCCCATTTACAACTACAAAATCAAGCCCTAACTCCTCTCTAATTTCTCTTAGGGAAGAGGCTACAGTCTCGCGTGCATTTCTTCCGAACACATCTCCTAAAAATAGTATTCGCATTTAAATTATCCTTTTGTTGATTTAATCAAATTCAGTAATACCCTTTTCCGTTATAATGGAATCAAGTTTATGGTCATAATCATTCGTCGGGATATCCGAGTAAAACTGGCCCGAAAATGCCAAACCGACGGCTTTAACCTTTTTTTCCTTTTTCAGTTGCTCCAAAGTACGATCATAATAGCCACCACCATATCCAAGTCTGTATCCCTTTTCATCAAAAGCCAGGAGTGGTACAACTATTAGTCCTGGAAGTACCCAATCTCCACTAGATGGTATGGATACACCATAATCACCCTCAACCAATTTGTCGTTTACCTCCCAAGTTTTAAATTTAAGTGGCTGGTTCTTTTGCCAAACGACAGGAAGACATATGGGGTATCCCAATGCCTCCAATTTTCTGATAGCCCTCGTTGGGCTAATTTCACTCTGGATCGGACAATAACTGGCAACAAATTTGGTATTGGGTAATTGTTGGAGAATGTACTCAAGTAACTTGTTTTGAGCGACTTTTTCAGATTCAACAGAATAAACCTTGCTTCTGTTGCTTTTAGCAAATTTTCGTAATTCACCTTTAGCGTCGTGTATTTTAACTGACAAAACAAACTCAAATTAATTTAAATCACTAATCCTTGTGTTCAGTAATTAAAGGTTTTCTCTGGAAATTTACAAAAACCAAATTTTCAAACTACCCTACCCTTTGCTCTTCAGAGAAATAATCTCATGCTATCAATTCCCACACCAGGACAAAAATTGGCCAAGGGTGTGGGGAAGCACCTAAGAGACAGGGGGTTAAGTTATTTGGAGGAGTTTGTCCCCAAGGATGGTCTTCGGGTTGATGTTATCGGTATTAATGCCAAGGGTCAAATTTGGATCATAGAGTGTAAGTCATCAAGGGTTGATTATATTTCTGATCATAAGTGGCAAAATTACCTGCCGTTTTGCGACAGATTCTTTTTTGCCGTCGACCGTAGATTTACCCAAGAAATATTACCTGAAGATACCGGGTTGATAGTTGCAGACGAATTTGGAGCCGAAATTATAAGATTTGGTTCTGAGTTGGTTTTGCCACCTGCAAGGAGAAAGGCAATAATTACAAAATTTGCAGTAAATGCCGGAGAAAGACTACATCATTATAGGGAGAACTCGAGGTCCAATAGATTTACTTTTTTACCAAAGTAATGATCCAGAGAATTGATTTTGTTAATTTAATATTGAACCACCACGCCATAAATTGAGTCTCAAATCATGAAGTCTTGGTCGCTATTGCCAAATGCTTTGTTGAAAACAGAGGTTTTTAAATTATCTTTCCTTTTGTGCCGCCTTAGCTCAGGCGGGAGAGCGCTAGATTGTGGCTCTAGAGGTCACTGGTTCGAATCCAGTAGGCGGTACCATTTCCAGGGAGGACATACCATCCCTTAAATTCTCCCCAATGTTTAAGTATTCCTTGAATCTCTGTCCAACCAATGTTTATAACTAGCTAATTGAAAAAGCTATTTGTTGTACAATCTTCGTTTAATGGATTGAATGTTTGGCGAAGTGATATGGGAGAAAGAATATGTCCACTGGTGACCCATCGTTTCTGAAATCGGTAGAATTAAGTTTTGAAAAGGCTGCAAGCCTTTTGGATCTACCTCCTGGGTTGGAAGAAAAAATTAGGGTATGTAACAGTACCTATACTGTCCGCTTTGGGGTAAGACTTGGAGACAAGATAGAAACATTCACAGGTTATCGTAGTGTCCACTCAGAACATATGGAACCAGTTAAGGGAGGCATAAGGTATAGTCCTCATGTCAACCAGGATGAAGTAGAAGCATTGGCTTCCTTGATGACGTACAAATGCGCCATGGTGGAAGTTCCGTATGGTGGCTCAAAGGGTGGCCTGTGTATTGACCCTAAAGATTACACAACCGAAGAACTTGAGCAGATTACCCGTAGATTTGCCTATGAATTAATCAAACGGGATTTGATTAATCCTAGCCAAAACGTTCCTGCACCAGATATGGGCACTAGCCAGCGGGAAATGGCCTGGATTTCTGATCAGTATAGCCGGATGAATACCACAGATATTAATGCGAGAGCGTGTGTTACAGGCAAACCCCTTAATGCTGGAGGTATAGCTGGAAGGCTTGAGGCAACGGGTCGGGGCGTCCAATATGCCTTGCAGGAGTTTTTTCGCCATCCTGATGATGTAAAAAAGGCTAACTTATCAGGTACTTTAAGCGGCAAAAAAGTAATTTTGCAGGGGCTAGGAAATGTAGGCTACCACGCCGGGCTTTTTCTTTCGACAGAAGATGGGGCCGATGTTGTCGGATTGATTGAAAGGGATGGTGCCCTTTACCAGGCCGATGGTCTAGATATTGATGATGTTTTTCAACACATTCAAGCTACCGGCGGTGTGAAGAATTATCCCAGGGCAAATTATATTGAAAATGGATACTCATTGTTGGAAGGGGATTGTGATATTTTGATTCCAGCCGCCATTGAGGGAGTAATCACGACAAAAAACGCTCACAATATAAAGGCCAAACTGATAGCTGAAGCTGCCAATGGGCCAATAACAGCACCAGCTGATGATATTCTCAATGATAAAGGAATTGTTGTCATTCCTGACATGTATGCTAATGCCGGAGGTGTTATCGTATCTTATTTTGAGTGGGTCAAAAACCTGAGCCATATCAGATTTGGTCGGATGCAACGAAGGCAGGAAGAACATCGTAGCCGCCTTTTGGTCGAAGAATTGAATAATATGTTCAAAAATACTTCGATGAACATAAAGTTTTCCGAATCGTTTATTGATCGATTTTTACAAGGTGCAGGTGAAATGGAACTTGTTCGGTCAGGATTGGATGACTCAATGCGGCTGGGATATCAGGCCATCAGTAAAATTTGGAACAGCCGTGATGATGTTGATAACCTCCGGACCGCAGCCTACCTCGTTGCGATTGAGAGGGTCGCAGCAAGTTACGCTTCCAAAGGATTGTAATTCAAACCCAAGGTGACTTTCTGAGTTCTGAAGTATCCAATTTACAATTTTGAGTTGGATTTGATGACCTCAACAGCAAAGTTGATTGAACTTTTTTGAGTACAGCCACCAATACCGACCCTTTTACCGAAGCGCCACCATAAGCCTAGTTTCCATTTAAAGGACATTGGTTCCTTGAGATAGAAAAGGACTCCATTGCTTGGTTTGAATGAAAACAGACCGTTTTCGATTGAGGCAACGTTGTTAACCTCAAAGAGAAGTTCACCATCAGTTGAAACCAATCGGTCTTCGTAGAGAATCAATGATTTCCCAGTATTGGAATAAAACAGGTAGGTTAATCCCAAAAGAAAAAGTCCAACCAGAACAAACCCCAATCGTTCACCAGATACAATAAAAAACGCTAAACCCTCGTAGAGCAGTAAAATAGCCAGTACCAGGGAGAGTAAGGTAAAGAAATACCTCTTCAAGGTTGGTGGGTTAATGAATGCTAGAGGCTTTTCGTTTTCCATGATCCAGATTGGTCTCCTCCTATCGATTATCAGCAGAGTATGTACCCAGTTAATTGGTATTAAACAATATAATACTCCTATTGGTTGGATTATAGGTGGGTTTCAGGCAAATTCAAAAGGGCTCCTCACAAGGTACCGTCGGGTTTATGACTGATCAACTCCAGCAAACGTTCGGCACTTTGATTGGTTACACTCCAAGCCAAGTAGTTCCAAATATCTCGTTCAAACCTGAGAGGTAAGAATGGTTCAATCTGCCAAAAGAGTTCTTTCCAACTGGAATAATTTACAAACTGAAGATTTGTATTGTCTTCCTGCTACTGATCAAATTGAACCCATAGGCCAAGCACGACGCCTTAGGCAAAATTAATGGGCAAGAGAAAAAACCTCAATTTATTGACAACTTAATATGATAAATAACTTGGGGTCTTGAATTTCCCGGACAACTTTGGTGA
Source organism: Paracoccaceae bacterium (assembly GCA_963668325.1). Lineage (GTDB taxonomy): Bacteria > Pseudomonadota > Alphaproteobacteria > Rhodobacterales > Rhodobacteraceae > MPNP01. The sequence goes on along the minus strand of OY764222.1, from coordinate 1,898,632 downwards.
GGCTTTGATTCCAGCCATTCTTGCCAGTATAGCCAGAGGCACAATTCTCGCATTTGCTCTCATTTTCCGGGCAAGCGAACTCGTCATAACAGGCTTGGAAACACGGGGATGGTAAGCTGAAAACCTACCAATTATTCCAGATCATAGAGACCATTGGCTCCAGATCGTGCTGCTAGAGTTGCCTAATTTCTACTGAGAGGTATTCGAATATTGGAGTCAAACAAAACATGATTAGGCCGGTGGGCTAACCCTCGACCGGCAGCAATTTTGGCAGTTTTACTATTATTTGGATTCTGTATCACTTTTGCGACAGCATCGGCAACACACTTGCTCGGGCGCTGTTTAACTACAATTTTGGGGCGCTTAGTCATATCGTCTTAACTTTCCTGAATTAAAACCTTAATCATTTCTGTCAAAGAAAAATTATTCATAAAGCTTAGAAGAAAAAATATAACAGCTATGGTAAATAAAGTAAATACAAAAGAATTGATTAAAGAATAGACCAGATTTTTAGCGAATTGTGGCCAAAAATTACCAATTTTTTGTATTTCATTAATCACAGTACTCTTACGAAAATTTTCTCTATCTTTTTGTATTGCTGAGGATATGGCCTCTTCAGTGAAACCTATCAAAGCATTTTGGGCATCGGTTCGGGCTCTAATCAAGACAATTTCTGGCTGTTGAGCATACCATTTCTAAATTTCTTCCACTGTCGGTTTCGAACCAGTTGATTCTTTTTGGTGTTCCATCCATTCAAAACGTTGTTCTTCAACCCTGGCAAAAGCAAGAAGACTACTTACCCAATCCTTCTTGGAATTGAGCACCAGGTGATTATACACTTCACTAGAATCTGCTAGTGGCTTCATTTAAAACTCCATTGGTTTTGTAATGTTCAGACTTGTTATTTTCCTGGGCTGTCATTAGGGTATTTGTCTCAAACAAACAATTGCGTATTTTACCGAATGAGGGTTATCTCGAAATTGAACTTTTCCACTTTGGGGTACCGGATTTAAACATCCGGCAGAAACAAGCAGGCACGTTCATGATTTTCTGATCTGGGTGAATGTTGTTTGATTAAATAAATCTCCCGCCAACTGGCTGAATCATCTAGTTCTCGTTTAGCCAAATAGGTGAAATTAGTTTCCTTCTTGTTATTTTTTCAATTATTTCGACCTGGATTTCTCCCAGTTATGCCGATATCGACATAATTGAGAGAAGTGAACAAGAATCTTATCTTGATCGTAATTCAAACAGTTACTTGCTGGGAAAAATTTCAAAGCGATAAATTTAGGCCATACCCTAATCGGTATTGACTTTAAGGGCATTGATAAAGGCTTGTTGTGGTATGTCTACCCGACCAAATTGACGCATTTTCTTTTTACCAGCCTTTTGTTTCTCCAACAGTTTCTTCTTCCTGGTGATATCTCCCCCATAACACTTGGCAGTTACATCTTTACGCAGGGCGGCTATTGTTTCCCTGGCAACAACTTTTCCACCAATAGCCGCCTGTATGGGAATTTTAAAGAGGTGCCGTGGAATGAGTTCCTTCAGTTTCTCACACATTAGCCGGCCCCTGGTTTCACAATTGGTTCGATGAACCATTATGGCCAGGGCATCCACTGGTTCACTGTTCACCAGTATCTGGAGCTTGACCAGATTATCAGCTGAATATCCTGAAATTGTATAATCAAAGGAAGCATAACCCCGGGAAACTGATTTCAGCCGATCATGAAAGTCAAAGACGACTTCATTCAAGGGCAGATCAAACCTGATCATGGCCCTACTTTCCACGAAGGAAAGCTCATGCTGAATTCCTCTTCTAGCATGACACAGACTTAAAATCTCTCCCACATATTGATCGGGGGCAAGGATCGTTGCCATGATACGAGGTTCTTCAATTCGGTCGATATCAGTAGGATCCGGTAAATCCACAGGGTTATAAATTTCTACCATTCCACCTTTCTTCAGATACACGTGGTAAATGACCGAAGGAGCGGTTACGATCAGATCAAGCGAATATTCTCTCTCCAGCCTTTCCCTGATTACCTCTAGATGTAGCAGGCCAAGAAATCCACACCGAAAGCCAAAACCAAGGGCAGTCGAAGCCTCGGTTTCACTGGTAAAGGAAGAATCATTCAGTGAAATCTTTTCAATAGCATCCTTCAGGCTATTAAACTCACCAGCTTCCATCGGATATAATCCACAATAAACCACTGGTTGGGAGGGTTTCATACCTTCGATAGGTTTGTCGCAAGGTCTTTTTTGATGGGTGATTGTATCTCCGACAATGGTATCGCTTACTCTTTTTATTGAGGCCGTAAAAAAGCCAATCTCGCCAGAATTCAATTGGGTGGTATCTTCCATTTCTGGTTTAAATATACCGATTCGATCTACCTGATAAGAAGCCTCTGAGGAGATCATCTTGATCCGGTCTCCCTTGGTAAGATTCCCATCAAATACTCTGACCAGCACAACCACTCCGAGAAAGGGATTGTACCAACTATCAACCAACAGTGCCTTCAAAGGTGACTTAATATCACCCTCAGGTGCAGGGAGTTGATGCACTATGGCTTCCAATACATCCATGACTCCCTTGCCCGTTTTGGCCGAGATTTCGAGCGCTCCACTAGCATCAATGCCAATAACCTCCTCAATTTGCTGCCTCACTCGATCGGAATCAGCTGCTGGAAGGTCGATTTTATTCAAAACCGGGATGATTTCATGATCGGCTTCAAGGGCCTGATAGACATTAGCCAGGGTCTGGGCTTCCACTCCCTGGGAGGCATCAACCACAAGCAGTGATCCTTCAACTGATTTCATTGATCGTGAAACTTCGTAGGAAAAATCAACATGACCTGGCGTATCAATTAGGTTCAGTATGTAGTTTTTCTGGTCTTTGGCCTTGTATTCCAAGCGGACTGTATTTGCCTTGATGGTGATCCCACGCTCTCTTTCGATATCCATGGAATCAAGCATTTGATCCTTCAAATTTCTCTTGCTAACCGTACTGGTAAATTCCATCAACCTATCGGCCAAGGTACTTTTACCGTGGTCTATATGAGCCACGATAGAGAAATTCCTAATGTGTGAATTGTTTGTGGGAGCGGTCAATTTTGAGAATACCCTAAATTATCTGGGTAGTATAAAAGGAGGTTCAAATTTATTTTCAAAACGAGAACCGGAGTACCATACAAAAGTAAGTTAACTTAGGTATTTTACTAAGTTATATAGAAAGAAACCAAATTTGGAACCGCTGCACATTCTTAAATTAATTGTAAATCAGTTCCATCCACTCAAATTAATCTGATTCGTTGACAGTTTTATGAAGGTTCAACCTCAACAGCTGTTTCTTCGGTTTGTTTCTTTAATTTTGCCAAATTCTTTTTTATTTTCAGGGCTTGGGGAGAAAGGTTCTCATCCTTGGCCTTTGCAAGGAATTTATCCAACCCTCCCTTATGGTCCACACTCCTCAAAGCTGCTGCTGAGACCTTAAACTTGAAGGAACGGTCCAATCCATCAGAAGTTAATGTAACAGCATTCAGATTGGGGTAAAATCTTCTTTTGGTCTTATTGTTGGCATGGCTTACGTTGTTACCAACCATAACTTTTTTTCCAGTTAACTCACATACCCTAGACATAATCAACCTACTTTCCCAATAAGGTATTTTTCTTCAAGGTGTTGTCCCTGTTCCAGTGCTAACAAATAGGGTTAAATCAAATTTTTTTTCAAAAAATTACCAACCTTCAATGCAGCCTGGATTGGAAGTTCCTTTCCTTGAATTACCTCTCTCTTTAATTCTGATACAAAATTTTCTATAGAAGGATTTGCGGAGAGTAAACCCAAAACCTCTTGTCTAATTTCGAATTGAAACCTTTCAACATCCTGGTCCCGGCGAATGGAATCCCACGTTCCATTATCCTTCCTCCAGTTGCATAGATTAATAATATCTTGCCAACTGTTTTCAATACCCGTACCTGAAAATGCTGATAACAAATTTACTTTGGGATACCCTTTTGGGTCGAAAGCTCGCTGCCGGAATAAATGTAAAGCTGCCTGGTATTCTGATTTGGTTTGCCTGGCCAAGGGCAAAAGATCACCATCTGACTTATTTACCAGCACCATATCTACCTTTTCGAGAATTCCCCTTTTAATTCCTTGCAACTCATCCCCACCACCGGGAGAAATCAAGAGGACAAAAACATCGGACATCAGAGATACCTGGTAATCAGTCTGTCCAACTCCTGTAGTTTCAACTATAACAACATCGAAACCAGCCAACTCACACAAATGAACAATCTCAGGAGTTCTGCGGGACACACCTCCACTATTAAATGGCCCGGTTGGTAAGGGGCGTATGTAAGCAGATTTATGTTTGGACAATTCTGCCATTCGGGTTTTGTCACCAAGTATTGATCCACCGGTTATTTGTGAGGAGGGATCAACTGCCAAAACTGCGATTCTAAGCCCCTTGTTAACAAGGTCTAGGCCAAGTTTATCAATAAATGTTGATTTGCCTACGCCGGGAGTACCGGTTATACCTAGTCGAATAGATTGAGGTGGAGTACCCTCTCTTAACTTTTGGAATAATTGCAGGGATAATTGCTGATGACCCTCATTACTACTTTCGACCAATGTAATCGCTTTGGCAAAAACCCTTCTATCATTGTTTTGGATTTGTTGAGCGATCTGGTCGATGTCTATTTCCATAGTTATTAGTACTCCCCGATATAAAAATATATTATTGGTATAGGTTTGGTACCCACATTAAGCACTAAATATAGTGCTATAATAAGTTTCTTACGATTTCTATTCAAATTTACACGCCATATGAAAAAAATTTTTATTACAATTGTGTTGATGATTTTTCTTGGGGCAGAAGCCACTGTCAGTAGTGAAATCCGAGAAGAGAGGGCTGATTTCTACATTAGTCTGCTTGGGGTTAGAATTGGCTATATGATATTGGCATCAAAAACAAGGGGCGATTTTTATGCAGCAACTTCCCTTATTGGTTCCACAGGAGTTGGGAATGTTTTTGGTAAAATGAAATTCAAAGCTAGGATAAAGGGGAAGATTGTGGATAAAACTGTAATCCCCTCGAGTTATCACCTCGAAAGTACCAGAAAAGGGGTAACAACAACAAAATCACTGGAATATAAAGACGGTAAAGTCATCCATCGGGAAGGAACCCATCAAACTGATTCTGGAATTGATTATCTATCAGGTTTTTTCGTAGTGATGCGTGATACACTTGAAGAGGATATGTGTGGGTTTTCCTATACTTTGGCAGATGAAGAAAAAGTGGCGGAAGTAATTATTGGTGAACCATCACCTTTACGGTCCGGAAAGTATATATGCGAATCACAATATGTAAGAAAATCAGGGTATTCCGAAGAAGAGATGTTAGAACCGGATTTCCAGTTTGAACTTTACTACCGCCCTTCACCTTCCGAGGAAAATTATTTCCAACTGGAAAGAATAATCCTTCACACCGAATTAGGTAGAATGAGGGTTTTGAGGACTAATTAGGGTGGTATCGGTTTATGATCACTCTAAACGATATCCATCCAGGTAGGCAACACAGTCAGAATTTGATTTTGATGGTGTGCCGTTAGAAATTGAAGAATTTCAATTCACCCTCAAGAAGTTACTAGAAGAATTCCTTTTAGGCAGCTTTGGCTCGAGGATTATTTTTCTCTGCCTCATCCCTTGATAAAGCGACACTGGTTCTGACCCCTTTGGATACAAAGTTCATTAAACCCCTTACGACACGTTCACTGGGGTTAATTCCTGCACAGGTCAAGATTTCCTTACCATCCTTCGACCTTGCCCACCTGGCTATAATTTCTGGGCCATTACCAAATCGCAAATTATCTGAAATTGCATCATCCAATGCAGCTAGCACTACTGCTGCAAATAGCTTTCTTGACCTAGCCCCCTGCTCCAAATTGAAAGCTGTCTCATCATAATTTGCCATTTATTTTGTCTGCCTTTGAGTTAGTTATTTTTGTGTTTCAGGTGAATTCAATTCCCGCTAAGGTGAATTTATATTTGGTCCTGATTTTTGATTTTTTTCTTGAATTGAAACCAATTCTTAACTCTGGTATACCAGATACAAAATAATTTTGCAAAAAAAATGAGACATCTTATGCCAAAAATTAATGGAAATGAAATCCGACCTGGAAATGTTCTGGAACATAAGGGAGGACTTTGGTCGGCAGTTAAAATTGAGCATGTAAAACCCGGCAAAGGGGGAGCATTTGCCCAGGTAGAACTGAGAAATTTAAGAAATGGTTCCAAACTAAATGAAAGATTCCGGTCTGCCGATAAGGTGGACAAAGTAAGATTGGAGCAAAAGGAACAACAATATCTGTATTCTGAGGAAGAATCCCTAATCCTTATGGATGTTGTAACCTATGATCAAACTTATGCGCCTGCATCACTTCTTGGTGACAAGTTATCCTTTCTGCAAGAAGGCATGATTGTTACGGCAGAATTTTTCGAAGAGGAAATTCTGGGGATTAAACTTCCCCAGAAAGTAACTTGTACAGTTGTTGAAACTGAACCTGTAATTTCCGGACAAACAGTAGCAAACAGCTTTAAGCCTGCGGTCTTGAATAATGGGATCAAGATAATGATACCCCCTTATATTTCAGAAGGAACCGAAGTTGCAGTGAATACTGAAACAATTGAATTTTCAGAGAGGGTTTAGCAACTGGACCGAGAATAAATTACTTGGGCTCAAATATTATTCCTGAAGACGTACCCAAAGAATAGATTTGGTCAGAAGAATCATAGATTTTAGCTTCTGCTACGGCAGTCGTTTTGCCTTGGTGGATAATATTTCCCTCGGCAAATACTTCTGAATTAATGGGTATTGATCGAATTAGGTTTATTTTGAATTCCAAGGTCGTAAATTGTTTCCCTGGTGGGAGACCTGTAATTATTGAACAAGCCATGGCACTGTCCAGAATCGTTCCATACCAACCACCGTGGACACTTCCCATTGGATTGGTGCAGTTCTTCAAGGGTTTACCTTTAAAAACCACCTTTCCCTCGGCGACACGGTGTAGGGCAAAATTCAAAAGTTTGGCTATCGGTGGTGCAGGAAACAAACCCTCCTTCATTCCCTGGATGATTTGCAATCCGGTCAAGCTTTTAATGTCCTTACTAAAAGAATAAACTGAACCCACCCCTTGTTCCATGGCAATCCCCATTACATTATATGTTTATCAGTTTAGTGAAATGTGATAACTTGAGTTTAACTCTACTTGGCATTGTAGCTTGCTTTTTAGTTGTTCCTAAGATTCAAAATTTATAAGGCTATTAGCCATGCCAGACCATTCTGCCAACCTTAATTTAATGACAAAAGCTGTTCTTTCAGCAGGGGATATTCTTCATAGAGACTTTGAGGAAATACAAAGATTACAATCTTCCCTGGAAGGAGCTGGCAAGCTAACCCGCAAAGCCTTAATAAGAGCCAATTACAAATTGGTCGATGAACTAACCGAGGGTAGGCCAGACTACAGCATCGAAAGTACCTTGACAGGTGAAGTGGTGGGTAAGGATAACACCCGAAAATGGTTAGTCAATCCAATTTCCGGTTTACAAAATTTTACCAGAGGAAACTCGAACTGGGTAATATCCCTTGGATTGCAATATAAAGTTGAAACCGTTATTGGTGTGATTTACTACCCCTGTCGTAACGAATTATATAAGGTAATAAAAGGTGATGGGGCTTATGCCCGTCAGGTGAAACTTCGAGTTGCCCCGATTCAGAAGGTTGAGGATTTTGTTGTAGCCATTGACTTTCGTTTTGGAGAGGGAAAGAGCCATCCTCAGGATTTAGCTAGATTAATCAATTCCTTTGCTGAAATAAAATCTACAGGGACACCTTCCCTAGATTTGATAAATCTGGCTTCTGGCATAATTGATGGGATAATCGCACCAGAGATAAATCCCATAGATATAGCCCCCTCCAAGCTATTTTTGACTGAATCTGGCGGATTAACAGCTCCATTGAACAAGGCTGGAGGGCTAATTGGCTCCGGTTTCAAGGGATTTGAAAGTTTCAGAGATTTAGTCCAGGGTCATTTTGGATAGAATTTTGAAATTCTGGGTCCAAGTGTACTACTACATCACCTGCCTTTAATTTTCCGTTTTGTATCTGCCTATACCTCAGTTGTGCTATCGCATAACCATTGCTTTGGGTAAATACGTATCCCACGGGTCTTTTATCTGATTGAATCTCTGTTCCTATGGGTACTTCACCATCAATCTCCACTCTAGCCAGGCCCTTCTGGAGGTTGGTTTTGTGTCTCATTCTAGCTGTTACTTCCTGGCCAATGAAACATCCTTTCTTGAAATCAACGCCATTTAACCTTTCAAACCCTGCTTCCAAAATGAAGGTATTTTCCGGGATTAATTCGATTAATGATTCTGGGATACAGTACTTGACCCTGATTTGATCCCAATCGACCTCCTCGGAAGGATTAGAAGTACCAGTATAAACTCTCCAACCCAAGGCAGGATGTCTTGGGTCAGGATAACCTCCATCAGGTGCCTCCCCCAACCCTCGAGTAAAAAGTATATCCGTTTTCTTGATGGTTACCTTTGAACGTAATCTGTAGAAAGTTAATAGCTTAAGGAGTCTATCTGCTGACTGTGAATTAACATCCAGAAACCAAGTTTCCTCTGATTGGAAAATAAAGAAATCCACAAGAAATTTACCTTGCGGGGTCAACAAGGCAGCATATACCAGTGATTTGTTAGCTTTAGCAACATCGTTTGTAACTAAACCTTGTAAAAAATCGAAAGAATCATTTCCTTCAATTTTAAGAACTGTTCTGGATTTATTCATAAATCAATCTACTCATAGAAAATTATATTGGGGACGGTTTCCATGGTTTATAGTACTATACAGTATTAGGAATCCCAACCTGAATGGCTTTCTCTCACATACTTCAGATATAACCTTCAGTCGCCATACTTCCAAACTCACTTGGTTCACTTCATAAAACCACTTACCTCAAATTGATAAAACTGCACTTAATGCAGTTTAGTTATGAACAACTTCGAAATTTGATGATAACAATCAAAAGTTATAACTTATCCATACAAAAAGACCCATCAGCTTCCAGCTAATGGTTTAAGCCCTTACCAAAATAAAACTTATATATAAGTAACTACAGCGATCAATATCAGAAGTTTGTAATGGAAATTGAATGGGTAAAAATTAATTCGTTCTCTGCCAACTTTGAATAGTAGGTTTAAATCCCATTTAAATTACTTGATAGTTCAAATTTTAGAAGGCACTGAGTAGGTTACCCAACCCAAACGATGGAGAGAAATAATGGCAGGTCATTCAAAATGGGCTAACATTCAACACCGTAAAGGGCGACAAGATGCAACACGGTCCAAGCTTTTTTCAAAGTTATCCCGAGAAATTACGGTTGCTGCCAAGATGGGCGACCCAGACCCCGAAAAGAACCCCAGACTACGCTTGGCAGTCAAGGAAGCGAAGAGCAATTCTGTTCCCAAGGATGTGATAGAAAGAGCCATTACCAAAGCTGTGGGTGGTGATTCTGAATCATTGGAAGAAGTCAGGTATGAAGGTTATGGCCCAGCCGGTGTCGCTGTCATCGTTGAAGCACTAACCGATAACAGGAATCGTACGGCCTCGTTTGTAAGGTCCACATTTGGTAAACTTGGAGGTAACCTGGCAGAAACAGGAGCGGTTAGTTTCATGTTTGAACGAAAGGGTGAAATTGTTTTCTCTCCAGAGGTAGGAGACGAAGACCTTGTCTTCGAAGTTGCAACAGAGGCGGGTGCAGAAGATGTGGAAACAAGCGAAGATGGCCATATCATTTATACTTCTGATACGGACCTCGCCTCAGTCTCATCCGAAATGGAAAATACCTTGGGTGAAACGGTATCAACAAAACTTATCTGGAAACCCTCAACCACGACCATTTTGGAACTGGAAAATGCAAGAAAAGTAATCAGGTTAATTGATACTTTGGAAGATGATGATGATATCCAAAGAGTAACCACCAATTTCGATATTCCTGAAGAATTTTTCGATCAACTTTGAAAAAATGTAGGGTGTTTATTCAGTTGGTACCAAGAGTGGGGAAATTTGCTGGGAAAAACCAATGAATCAATAGAACAGGTTGATCAACTAGAAATTTGGGGCGATATTCATGACCGAACAGATAAAAAGTAAATTCACTGTTGGAGGAGGTAAATACAATTTTAGGGTAGATGTTATTGAATACGAAGACCGTTTTGAATTGTATCCAAGTTGGAATCAAAATCAGGTAGAATATACCTATCCAAAGGAAGAGGCTATAAGACAAGCTAATGCAATGATCAGAAAAAAAATCACCGAGTTGGATGATGATTTTTTTCTAGGTATATGATTCGCTGAATTTTTCCTAACCCCGATATCACCAAAAGTCCCCGTATACTGTTTGATCAACCAGTTTTATGTAGTAAGGGTTCTGGCTAGTGATAAAATTATCCACCATCAGTAAATCCGGAACCTTGGTAGGGGTTTTCTGGATGGTTGTTTCTGGCCTCAACTTTGTCGGTGTTACGGCCATTGTTAAATATTTAGGGACGGATGTCCCACCTGCTCAATCTGCTTTTCTGAGGTATCTTCTGGGCTTGGTATTTATTATCCCGCTACTGAAGGAGTTCTTTCAAACAAGGTTTACCAGGGAAGAATATGTATTGTTTGGGATCAGAGGGATTTTTCATACTGTAGGGGTCATTTGCTGGTTTTATGCGATGACAGAAATTACCATTGCTGAAGTCACATCCCTTAATTACCTTACCCCGGTATTCCTTTCCCTAGCAGCAATCCTCATTTTAGGTGAATCCATGACCATTCGAAGAATGTTGGCCATATTCGTTGCTCTGATTGGCACCTTATTGATCCTTCGTCCTGGCTTCAGAGAATTGTCCCCTGGTCACATCGCAATGATGGGAACAGTTGTTTCATTTACTGTATCCTATTTAATTGCTAAAAAGGTTACTGGGCGTTTGAATGCTGGTATGATCATAACCATGTTATCCATCACGGTAACAGTAGGATTATTTCCAATAGCAGCAGTTGTCTGGATTCCTCCAACTATTGAACAGATCTTTTGGTTGTTTCTGGTAGCTTTATTTGCTACAGCTGGTCATTATACCATGACCAAAGCATTTTACAGTGCACCAGTTAGCGCAACCCAACCAGTTACCTTTCTACAACTTGTTTGGGCTACAATGTTAGGCACCCTGTTTTTTGGCGAACCAATAGATTTATGGGTTGTTTTTGGAGGGACTATCATAATCGGCTCGGTTACTTTTCTGGCGTGGCGAGAAGCAGTATATTACCTTAGAAGGAAAAGTAAAAGAGCTCCTTGATAGGCTATACCGGCAAATTATGCATTTATTAGGGTGTCCGGCTACGTAAGACTACATACCATCCACAAATCAGCCCCATGATAACACAAAACAGCATAATATAGTAAAGAGGATATGGACCTGATTCGGTCGTCAGTAACGATCCAGCCAACGCCGACAAACCTGACCCAATACCAATCATTATGGCTCCCCCAATTCCGGCTGCTGTACCGGCAAGGTGAGGTCTTACTGAAAGCATCCCAGCTGTAGCGTTGGGCATAATTAAACCATTCCCAACTCCCATGAGTATTGCAAACCCAAAGAAACTAAGTGGATGTGTGGACCCGGCATAAGTAGCCAAAATTGGGCCTATTGGTCCAATAAGTGTTATAAAGCAGCCAATAATAATCATCTTGTTTATTCCCACCCTTACTGACCACTTTCCTGAAAAGAAATTCCCACTCATGTAGCCAAAGGCAGTTAAACCAAAATAAAATCCTAAAGTCCCTGGTTCTAAGCCAAATATCTCAGAACCTATAAACGGAGCACCTCCCAGGTAGGCAAAAAACACTCCTGATGAAAAGGCCGCAACAAAGCAATAGCCCCAGAATCGGTGTGATTGAAAAAGTTCTGGATATTCTTTGAACTGGGACCAGATATTTTTCTTTCTTGCAGGTAATGTTTCTCCTAGATCAAAGTAGGACATCGCCAGGGTTATCCCTCCGATAATCAGAAAAAGAGAAAAACTCGCCTTCCAACCGAAGGCTTCATCCAAAAATCCTCCGATCATCGGACCCAACATGGGTGCAACAGCCATTCCCATGGTAACATACCCTATCATGGAAGCTGCCTGTCTGGCAGGATAGAGATCTCGGACAATTGCCCTGGAGAGTACCATTCCAGTTACAATCACTGCTTGACACATGCGAAAGAATAGAAAAACTTCTACATTGGGGGCAAACATGCAACCGAAGGTGGCAATTAGAAAAAAAACTATGCTCCAAAGAACTATTAACCTGCGGCCAAAAAAATCGGATATGGGACCTACCACGACCTGTAAAACAGCATTAAATAGTAAATAGGTAGCTACCGAAAGCTGCATGACTCGGTAATCAGTTTGAAAATACTCGGTCATATTTGGAAGGGACGGAAGAAACAATGTCATCGAAAGGGCTGGAAGTCCCGATAAAATGATCAGTGTTGAAATATGGGGTGGTGTATTCCGGTCTAGGAATTTTGATAATACCGAATCTGTCACAAAAAATCTTTGGATTTGCCAGAGCAAATCCGTGCTCCCTTACCTCAACCTAGAAACTCTACGGTTTAAAATATAAACTGATTGCTTTAAACTTTGCTTCTTAACAAATAGCAATAAAGATACTCAATTTGAATTTGAACTAAGGCAATTTAATGAACGATATAATTTCAGAATTGGAAAGACGCCGGATTGAAGCCAGGACTGGAGGTGGCAAAAAAAGAATTGAAGCCCAGCACAATAAAGGAAAACTAACCGCCCGAGAAAGAATTGAGCTTTTAGTGGATGAGGATTCATTCGAAGAATTTGATATGTTTGTAACCCATAGGTGTGCAGACTTTGGCATGGAACAGACAAAATATTCCGGTGATGGGGTCGTAACTGGTTGGGGTACAATAAATGGACGATTGGTATACGTCTTCAGCCAGGATTTTACTGTTTTTGGTGGATCCCTCTCGGAAACCCACGCAGCAAAGATTTGTAAGATCATGGATATGGCCGTCCAGAACGGTGCGCCAGTAATAGGGTTAAATGATTCTGGTGGAGCCAGGATACAGGAAGGCGTTGCTTCCTTGGCGGGATATGCTGAAGTGTTTCAGAGAAACATTTTGGCCTCAGGAGTAATTCCTCAAATCAGTGTTATCATGGGCCCTTGTGCTGGTGGAGCCGTATATTCTCCGGCCATGACTGACTTTATTTTCATGGTGCAGGACTCCTCATATATGTTTGTTACTGGACCTGATGTCGTCAAGACAGTTACGAATGAAATTATCACAGCGGAGGAATTGGGAGGCGCAACAACACATACTACCAAGTCTTCTGTTGCAGATGGGGCCTATGCCAATGATGTTGAAACCTTGGCCGAAGTCAGAAGGTTTTTTGACTTTCTTCCCTTAAACAATAGGGATAAACCACCCACACGCCCATTTTTTGATGACCCCAAACGGCTTGAACATTCCTTGGACACACTTGCCCCTGAAAATCCCAACGTTCCTTATGATATGAAGGAATTGATAATAAAAATTGCCGATGAAGGAGATTTGTTCGAAGTCAAGGAAAATTTTGCCCAGAACATTATTACAGGATTCATCAGGCTGGAAGGTTCCACCGTAGGCGTGGTAGCAAATCAACCAATGGTCTTGGCTGGGTGTCTTGATATTGACAGTTCCAGGAAGGCGGCAAGGTTTGTCAGATTTTGTGATTCTTTTGACATTCCCATTTTAACGCTAGTTGATGTCCCTGGCTTTTTACCAGGAACCTCCCAGGAATATGGAGGGATTATTGTCCATGGTGCAAAACTACTCTTTGCCTTTGGCGAGGCTACCGTCCCCAAGGTAACTGTAATTACCCGAAAAGCCTATGGTGGCGCTTATGACGTTATGTCATCAAAACATCTTCGGGGAGATTTCAATTATGCCTGGCCTAGTGCCCAAATAGCTGTCATGGGAGCAAAGGGGGCCGTCGAAATTTTATATCGGTCTGAAATCAATGATAGCGAACTTGTCAAGAAACGAACTGAAGAATATGAAAATCGATTTGCAAACCCATTCGTCGCTGCTGAAAAAGGTTTTATTGATGAAGTGATCATGCCTCATTCAACCAGGCTTCGGGTGTGTCGGGCTTTTGCAACCTTAAGAAATAAAAAATCCCAAAACCCATGGAAGAAACACGACAACATCCCCCTTTAATTCGATTATCCAGTTTTATAAAGGCAAAGAAAATTGTTTGAAAAAATTCTAATAGCAAACCGGGGTGAAATCGCCTGTCGAGTAATTAAATCGGCAAAATCCCTTGGTATAAAAACAATAGCAGTATATTCGGAAGCAGATAAAAAATCCTTGCACGTCCAAATGGCCGATGAAGCTGTATTGATCGGCCCTCCCCCTGTTAACCAATCCTATATTCTGAGTGACAATATTATTGAGGCCATAAACAAAACAGGTGCGGATGCTGTCCATCCTGGCTATGGGTTTCTTTCTGAAAATTCCCTTTTTGCACAAAAGTTGGAAGAAGCGGGTATTGCCTTTATTGGACCACCCGTCAAAGCAATTGAGGCTATGGGTGATAAAATTGCCTCCAAAAAGATAGCCCATGAATCCGGCGTTTCTACAGTTCCCGGTTTCCTTGGGGAAATCAACTCCCCCGAGCACGCACTGGAAATCTCACGGGAAATCGGCTTTCCCGTAATGATCAAAGCTTCTGCCGGAGGTGGTGGTAAGGGGATGCGAATCGCTTGGGACGAAGCAGGCGTTGCCGAAGGTTTCCAATCATCCCGTAATGAAGCTTCAAGCTCGTTTGGCGATGATAGAATACTCATTGAGAAATTTATTACCTCACCTCGCCATATTGAGATTCAAATCCTGGGTGACAAATTTGGGAATTACGTTTACCTGAACGAAAGAGAATGCTCCATCCAGCGAAGAAATCAAAAAGTGATTGAAGAGGCACCCTCACCATTCCTTGACAAAAAAACAAGAGAATCCATGGGGAATCAGGCCGTCAAACTGGCCCAAGCTGTGGATTACTTTTCGGCTGGAACGGTCGAGTTTATTGTAGATAGTGACCAAAATTTCTACTTCCTCGAAATGAATACCCGACTGCAGGTCGAACACCCTGTAACTGAACTGACAACCGGAGTGGACCTGGTCAAGGAGATGATCCAAATAGCCTACGGCGAAAAACTTTCTCTTTCCCAGGACCAAGTCATGATCAACGGTTGGGCCTTCGAATCAAGGGTATACGCCGAGGATCCCAGAAGAAATTTTCTTCCATCAATCGGCCGAATTACCAAATACCATCCTCCGGCGGAGTTTCATGATGGTTCAAATGCCATCAGGAATGATACCGGGGTTTTTGAAGGCGGTGAGATAAGTGTCCATTATGATCCCATGATCGCCAAACTTTGTACATGGTCCAGCGATCGGGAATCTGCTATCAAGACCATGCGAAAGGCGCTTGATTCCTTCGAAATTGAAGGAATTGCCTGTAATATTTCTTTCCTTTCAGCTGTATTTGACCATCCTAAATTCATCAGTGGTGACATTACTACGGGCTTTATTGAGGAAGAATTTACCGAAGGATTCGCCGGCGTTGTTCATTCTCAGCAGACACTTGAAAAAATAGCTGCCTGTGTTGCCATGATGCATCGCTTCGCTGAAATCAGACGAACAAAGATTTCAGGCCGTATTGATCACCATGTTAGGAGAGTAGGCAATGAATGGACGGTAAAAATAAATAAGGAAGAGATTAACCTTGCCCTCGACCCATTTGAAACTGGTTGTCGAGTAAAACTGAATCATGGCAAGAAATTAGAGATAACCTCTGACTGGACCCCCGGACAAAGCCTTGCAGAATTCAATATTTCAGGCGACCTTATGCTGTTGAGGGTAAAACCCATCTTTGAAGGATACCGTATAGAATATCGTGGCGCTACACTGGATGTTCTGGTCCGAACAAGAAGGCAACAGGAACTAAGTTCCCTGATGAAAGAAAAAGAACTTCCTGATACCAGTAAGTTTCTCCTCTGTCCTATGCCAGGCTTAATAACTGAAATCCTGGTTTCAGTTGGTGACAAGGTTGAAGATGGTCAACCTTTATGTACAGTAGAGGCCATGAAAATGGAAAATGTCCTGAAGGCTAGTCAGCAAGGAACTATTAAATCCATTACCGTATCGCCAGGTAGTTCTCTTACTGTCGATCAGGTAATCCTTGAGTTTGAATAGGCAGATTTGCTTAGAGCCTTGCCAGTTAGTTTCTTGACCTGAGTTCCTGCTGTCTTATGGGGAATTTGTCAATTGTGTTGCTGATTTCCCTGACATTCCATGTTGTCGGTTTTCTCAGATAGATTATCCCATCCTTACCAATTAAAATTATGGCAAAACCCCTAGGCCGCAATTCAGTTCGAATGGCACTCTCCACTTCTGGACTAGAATCAATTAAAACGACAACTTCCCTTTCCAACAGTTCTCCAACACCCTGCTCCAAAAAACCAACTTGCTCAATGAAGTTGGGATCAAAGGGAGAATTTGAAAAAATTATGAACACTCTTTTTTGCCAAAGAAATTCTTCAATGGTGAGTCCAACATTCTCCTCTAAAGTTAGATCGGTTATTTCCAGTTTGGCTTCGGTATCGTTCTGACCTATTGCCCCAAGTGGTAATAGCAATCCGATAACCAAAGCCAGAAAGAGTAAGGGTTTTGTCTTCATTTTAATAAATCGATCGTATAAAAATTTCAAATTAACAAGTGAACTGAACGCAAGAACAAGAAATTCTTCTAATACAGTGGCCTCTATAATATATGTTGAATTATAGAAGAATTCAGTAAACTTAGGTCACTTTCCTACAAAAGGGCTAAAGACTCAGCTATTGAAAGATAATTTGATAACAATTTAGGTCCGGTAAATCGAATGACAAAAAATTTAAGTGGATGGGAACAAAAAGCCCAAAAGGAATTACGAGGTCGCGATCCAAAAGACCTGCAGAAGGTTTCGCTTGAAGATATCGTCGTTAAACCACTATACACCCAGCAGGACATAAAGGATAGCCCATATCTTGATTCCCTTCCTGGGGATGAACCTTTCCTGAGAGGCCCAAGAGCTACCATGTATACGGGTAGACCATGGACCATTAGACAGTATGCAGGGTTTTCTACTGCAGAGGAATCAAATTCTTTCTATCGAAAAGCCCTTGATGGAGGCCAACAGGGGATTTCAGTTGCTTTTGATCTGGCTACGCATCGAGGCTATGACAGTGACCATCCAAGGGTAGAGGGAGATGTTGGCAAGGCCGGGGTGGCAATAGATTCAGTTGAAGACATGAAGATTTTATTTAATGGAATTCCATTGGATAAAGTCTCAGTCTCAATGACCATGAATGGTGCAGTGATCCCTATATTGGCCAATTTTATTGTTACAGGAGAAGAACAGGGAGTTCCCCTCGAACAACTATCTGGAACTATTCAAAACGATATTTTGAAGGAGTTCATGGTACGAAATACCTATATCTACCCGCCTGAACCGTCAATGAGGATAGTGGGTGATATTATTGCCTTTACCAGCACTGAAATGCCTAAATTCAATTCCATTTCCATTTCCGGGTATCACATGCAGGAGGCCGGTGCGAATATCGTACAGGAACTTGCCTATACTTTAGCCGATGGCAGGGAGTATGTAAGGGCAGCTATATCACGGGGTCTCGACGTTGATGGGTTTGCTGGAAGACTATCCTTTTTCTTCGCCATCGGAATGAATTTCTTCATGGAAATTGCCAAGTTGCGAGCAGCACGAGTACTATGG
The DNA here is from genome assembly GCA_963668325.1 of Paracoccaceae bacterium. Taxonomy (GTDB): domain Bacteria; phylum Pseudomonadota; class Alphaproteobacteria; order Rhodobacterales; family Rhodobacteraceae; genus MPNP01. Next base: position 1,880,693 of record OY764222.1, on the reverse strand, counting down.
CACAGGATAATGTCCGAATTTAACCCCCAAAATCCCCGCTCCAAAATGTTGCGAACCCATTGTCAAACCAGTGGTGTTAGCTTGCAAGCACAGGATCCCTATAACAATGTAGTCAGAACTTCCTATGAAGCCTTGGCCGCCGTGTTGGGAGGAACTCAATCACTCCATACCAATGCCCTGGACGAAGCGATCGCTTTGCCGACAGAGTTTTCGGCACGGATTGCCAGGAATACCCAGCTAATTCTCCAGGAGGAAATGGGTGTTACAAATACTGTTGATCCATTGGCTGGATCCTATTTTGTGGAATCTTTGACCAATGAAATAATAGACAAGGCATGGGCTCTGCTTGATGAGGTAGATGAAATGGGTGGCATGGTAAAGGCCATTAATTCTGGTTTGCCCAAATTGAGAATTGAGGAAACAGCTGCCCGTCGACAAGCCATGATTGATACGGGTGAGGAAGTCATCGTTGGGGTAAACAAATATCTTCCACAGGAAGAGGAGGATATGGACATCAGGATGATTGAAAATCAGAAAGTTCGAGATGAACAGGTTGCAAAATTGACAAAAATCAAAACTTCCAGAAATAATGAGAAATGCCAACAAGCGCTCTTGAGAGTGAAAGAGGCCGCCACCGGCAATGAAAATATTCTATCGGCAGCAATCGAGGCATCCAGGGAGAGAGCCACCGTTGGAGAAATCTCCCTAGCCATGGAAGAGGTTTTTGGCAGACATTTTGCTAATCCAAATACACTTACCGGTGTTTACGGACATGCCCTAAAAGAGGATAAGGATTTCCAGGCAATTCAGAATAAGGTCAATGAATTTGCCAGGGATGAAGGTCGAAGACCACGTATTTTGGTTACCAAAATGGGTCAAGACGGCCATGATAGAGGAGCCAGGGTTATTGCCACAGCTTTTGCTGATCTAGGATTTGATGTGGATATTGGACCTCTTTTCCAAACGCCTGATGAAGCCGCCAGAGATGCCATTGATAACGATGTCCATGTTATAGGTGTCAGTTCACAAGCTGCCGGGCACACCACACTCGCACCCAAACTTATTGAAGCCTTAAGGCGTGAGGGAGCAGGTGATAAAATCGTAATCTGCGGTGGGGTTATCCCAAAACAAGATCATCAATTCCTCTTTGATGCTGGAGTCAAAGCAGTTTTTGGTCCAGGAACCAAAATCACTGATGCAGCTGGTGAGGTCCTGGCTTTATTGGCAACCAAGTAAGTTCCCGAATAATTATCCTCATAAAAGAACTGCAGTAGCTAATCCAAGAAAGGCAAAAAAGCCGATTACATCCGTTACAGTGGTAACGAAAACACTGGATGCTACCGCCGGGTCTATTTCTACTTTTTCCAAAGCCACTGGAATTAAAATTCCAGAAAGCCCGGCTACCACCATGTTAACTATCATGGCCAGCCCCAAAACAATTCCCAAATTTGAATCACCAAACCAAAGAAAACCTACTCCTCCAATAATGACAGCAAAAATGATTCCGTTAATTAGACCAACCCAAACCTCCCTCTTTATGACCCTAACAGAATTCAATCCTGTTAAATCTTTGGTTGCCAAAGCTCTAACCGCGACAGTTAAAGACTGTGTTCCAGCGTTACCACCCATGGAGGCAACAATTGGCATCAGAACTGCCAGAGCAACAATGGTTTCGATCGTTTCAGTAAATTGTGAAATTACCAGGGAAGCTAAAATGGCTGTCCCCAGATTGATCAATAACCAGGGGAATCTTTGACGGGTAATACCAAAAACCCGATCAGTAAGGCTTTCGTCTCCAACTCCTGCCAGCCTCATCAAATCTTCTTCAGCCTCCTCATCAAGAACAGCCATTGCATCATCTATAGTGATAACTCCAACAACACGACCGTTTTCGTCGACGACCGGAGCGGATATTATATGGTACTGGTTGAAGGCGTAAGCCACGTCGTGTTGATCCACAAGTACCGGGAATGTTCGAAAATCATCATCTGCAATAGCCTCAAGTTCAACGCTTCGATTGGAAGCCATCAATCGGCCCAAGGAAACCTGGTATAATGGTACTATTTTGGGCGAAACCACCAGAATATGATAAAATTCTTCCGGCAAGTCCTCAGAACTTCTGATTTTGTCTATGGCCTGGCCAACATTCCAACCTTCGGGAAGCATTACAAATTTCCTTTGCATCAACCTTCCGGCGGTATCTTCGGGGTAGTTGAGAGACATCTGCACAGCAGCAAGATCGGACTTCTCCAAAGCACCAAGAAATATACCCTGCTGCTTTTCTTCCAGATCTTCGACGATATCTACAATATCATCGGATTCGAGGTCTCCAACCGAACTGGCGATTTGTTTCGGATGGAGAAGTGAAACAATTTCATCCCGGATTTTCTCTTCTACTTCCGAGAGAACCTCCAAATCAAAATCCGTCCCCCAAAGAGTTACCAGTGATTCCCTTGTTTCGGCATCAAATTGCTCAAGCAAATCGGCAATATCGGCTTCATGGATATCTTCAAACAGCTTTTTCAGGAGTGTTCTATCTCCGGTTTCAATAGCAGCAAGAACTGATTCGGCCAATTCAGAGGTCAACTCATATGAGGTTTCTTGATTGGTAATATTTTCTTCCATTTTTCCCTCCTACGACATAATCAGGGACTTAAATTATCTATCAAACCAGGCTTCAGGTTATCTTGGGGTACGATAATTCATGGGGCTTCTTACTTCTAGCTTATGATATTGTACCAAAGTGAAAAAAAATAAATATGAAATACCAAATGAGTAGGAAGAAATTATTACTTGGTCAAACCCTGGGATTCAGCGAAGATCCTTTTGAAGTACCTTTCCAAAGGGCTACTGACTATAATTCCAGTGGTGGAATTTATATTGTCGATGGGAAAATTGTTGATTTGGGTAATAGCCAAGACCTTTTAGCCAAATATCCTGAAGTCCCCACCTACAATTACAAGGATTGCCTCCTGACAGCTGGGTTGATAGATACCCATGCGCACTACCCTCAAACCAGAATTATCGCCAGTTGGGGGGCCCGATTAATTGAGTGGTTGAATAAATATACCTTCCCGGAAGAGGAAAAGTTTGGTGATAAAGATTATGCCGAACAAACGGCAGATTTTTACCTGGATACTCTATTGGAAAATGGAATTACTACGGTTAGTACCTTTTGTACCACACATCCCGCAAGTGTTGATGCCATTTTTGAGAGTGCTCAAAAGAGGGGTATGCGAATCATGGCAGGTAAAACTTGCATGGACCGAAATGCTCCCCCAGACCTCCTTGATACAGCCAATTCAAGTTATGATGATTCAAAGAAGTTAATTGCGAAATGGCATAATAAAGCTCGTTTATCATATGTCATTTCACCGAGATTTGCCCCAACCTCATCGGCAGAACAACTTGAAGCATTAGGTGCATTATGGAGAGAACATCCTGATTGTCTGATGCAGACACATCTTTCGGAACAATTGGAAGAAATCGCCTGGGTTAAATCACTTTACCCGAATAGCAAGGATTATTTGAATGTCTATGAACAATTCAATCTTCTTGGTGAACATGGCCTTTATGGTCATTGTATCCACCTGACCGAGAATGAATTGGTCAGAATAAGGGAGGCTGGAGGAAGATTAATTCACTGCCCAACTTCAAATCTGTTCATTGGTTCCGGTTTATTCAAACTTTGGGAAAGAAAGTCGGAAGGTCAACAAATTGGCTTGGCGACTGACACGGGAGGTGGTTCATCCTTCTCAATGTTTCGTGTAATGGCCTCAGCCTACGAAGTAGGTCAACTTGGTGGTCATTCCTTACACCCTTCCCAACTTTTTTGGCTGGCTACAGTGGGGAATGCCCAATCGCTCCATCTGGAGAACTCCATTGGCAATCTTAAAATCAGCATGGAAGCAGACATCATAGCCATAGATTTAAATTCAGATGAGGTAATATCTCAGAGGGTAGAAACTTCAGAAGACATATGGGATAAATTGTTTCCCACAATAATGATGGGGAATAGTAAAGCTATCAGGGACGTTTGGATCAATGGAAATAAAGTTGGTACCTTATCTCCAGAAATTTAGTGCCCTGGATTCAATACGGGTTTGAATTTCCTGTTTCCCCACTAGAAATTCCAAGGGGTATTAATTTCTAAAGACTGGTAAGCTTAGTATTTGGTAATTATTATCTGTCCAGGGCATCTTTTATCTTGCCGTGAATAACAAGCAAACGATCTCTCAATTCCACTCCGAGAACGTCTCTTACGCCATCAAGATTTATACCTTCCTGAAACGCTACTTCTCGCATATTATGTAGAAGTTGTTCATTTGGTTTAAAATTTTTGGCTTTATTAAAAGATACTTCCTGGATATTAAATGCATCCATACCTTTAGTTTGGTTAACCATTTCATTGGCAACCTTCTTTGCCCAAGCCTTGGCATCTATTTTTTTGATATTCGTTCTCCAAGATCTGTAAGTTGAATTGGACTTGCACTGGTCGTTGGGGAAGGTGGTAATCTTCCAAGAAGATCCTTTACATCTTTGCGAATTTCTTCAATAAATTTACTGATCCTTTTTCGGTCGCTATCGACTTCTCCCTGCCATTTGCCATATTTATATGCAAATGTAATCAAAGCCAATGTTACTGTTACCGAAATTCCAAGAGCCCAGTATTCCAAGTTCATATGTCTGCCTCCTAAAAACAAAGAAACCACCGAATATAGTGATTCAGAATGCTCTTCAAGCACAATCTATATTACTATTTGTGCTATTCAAAAATAGAAAGTTGTGTTTTGGTAAACTAATTCATTTTTCGAGTTAGAGAATGGCAAACAAAATGCCTGGCATACATACCAGAAAACCAATCTCCAAATGAATTGGCGGTTTTGGAGAAAATGAAATCCAGGTAGGATTCATTTGCAGTGGGGAAACAGGTCTATAATCCACGTCAATGCTCACTGGATTCACTTGGTTCCATATAACCTGTCACCTGCATCACCCAAACCAGGTAGTATATAACCGATTTCATTTAATTTGGTGTCAAGCGAAGCTGTAATTACCTGTATATCTGGATGCATTTCCCGCATGACCTTGAAACCTTCTGGGGCTGCTACCAGGCATACAAATCTAATATTTTTGGCACCCTCTTCCTTTAATCTTGAAACGGCAAAGGCAGCGGAGTGCCCAGTTGCCAGCATAGGATCTAATAATATCACCAACCTTTGATCAATATCAGAAGGTACCTTGAAATAATATTCTACTGGCTTCAGAGTTTCTTCATTCCGATATAAGCCGATATAACCAACTCTGGCCGATGGAATTAACTCTAACACTCCCTCCAAAAGCCCATTTCCTGCTCGCAAAATAGAAACCAGGGCAAGCTTTTTACCAACCAAAGTAGGTGCTTGCATGGGCATCAAAGGTGTTTCAATTGACTTTTTACCAACCGGAAGATCTCGTGTGATCTCATACGCCAACAACATTGACACTTCCTTGAGTAACCTTCTGAACTCTGATGAAGAAGTCTCTTTTTTTCTTATCAAGGTTAGTTTATGCTGAATCAAAGGGTGGTCAACTACGGTCAGATTTTCTTCCACCTCGCTCTCCTCTTTTCTCTAATATCCTGGCTGGATAAAATAACTTACTCAGGTTTGGCCCTTGGGATATCCTATGGTTGCCAATTTCTCCGAAATTTCATCTAAAATCACTGGATCATCGATAGTAGCTGGTGATTTAAAGGTTTCACCGTTGGCAATTTTTACCATTATTCCTCGCAAAATCTTGCCTGATCTTGTTTTGGGCAAACGATCGACAACTACCGCTTGCTTAAATGCAGCTACTGGACCAATTTTTTCTCGGATCAACTGGATGCATTCAGGTATGACTTGGTCTTTTCTCTCCTCAGATCCAGAGTTCAAACACACAAAACCCAAAGGCAATTGCCCTTTCAGTTTATCTGCCGCACCGATTACTGCACATTCAGCTACATCTGGATGACTGGCAATAACTTCTTCTAATCCACCTGTCGACAATCTATGGCCGGCGACATTAATCACATCGTCCGTTCTGGCCATGATATAGACATATCCGTTCTCGTCCATATACCCCGCATCGCCGGTATTATAATAGCCGGGGAACTCCTCAAGATAACTTTCAATATACCTTTGATCAGCATTCCATAGGGTCGGGAAGTTACCTGGTGGTAGTGGCAATTTAACCGTAATTGAGCCAAGTTCACCGCGCTGGAGTTCATTGCCTTCATTGTCAAGAATTTGAATATCATATCCAGGCATGGGGACAAAGGAAGATCCATGTTTAATTGGTAGTAATTCGATTCCAATTGGATTACCAGTTATTGGCCAACCTGTCTCGGTTTGCCACCAATGATCAATTACTGGAACCTTCAAATGCTTCTCTGCCCAAAGAAGGGTATCTGGGTCAGCCCTTTCACCTGCCAGAAATAGGGTTTTAAAAGATGACAAATCGTAATCAGCCAGTAACTCAGCATTGGGATCAACCCTCTTTATTGCTCTGAATGCGGTTGGGGCAGTAAACAAGGTACTTACCTTGTATTCTGAAATTACTCGCCAAAATGCCCCTGCATCAGGGGTTCCAACTGGTTTACCTTCGTAAATTACCGACGTATTACCATGAATTAACGGGGCATAACAAATATAGGAATGCCCTACCACCCATCCAACATCGGAAGCAGCCCAAAACACTTCCCCTGGATCAACGCCATAAAAATTCTTCATGGTCCAGTTAAGGACAACAAGATGCCCACCACTAGGTCGAATAACCCCTTTAGGCTGGCCCGTTGTTCCAGACGTGTACAATATATACAAAGGATGATTTCCGGGGAGGGGAATACATTCACTTGGGGTGGCCGTAGCGGTCAATTCATTCCAATCGTAATCTCTTCCTTCGATTAATTTGGCCGGACATTGTTCTCTTTGGAAAATCACACAGCTTTGTGGCTTAAAACTTGCTAACTCAAACGCTTCATCCAAAAGTGGTTTGTACTCAACCAAGCGATTTGGTTCAATTCCACAAGAGGCCGATAATATACATTTTGGTTTGGCATCGTCTATCCTGACAGCCAATTCCCTAGCGGCAAATCCACCAAAAACGACTGAATGGATAGCCCCAATGCGGCTACAGGCCAACATGGCAACTACTGCCTCTGGAATCATTGGCATGTAGATGACAACCCTGTCTCCTTTTTCTACACCCAGTTTTTCGAGTGCCCCAGCAACTCTTGACACTTGAGAAAGTAATTCGGCATAAGTTGTTTTGGATTTAACTCCTGTAACAGGGCTGTCGTAAATCAAGGCTGGTTGATTTCCTCTTCCTGCAATGACATGACGATCAACTGCATTCCAGCAGGTATTTACCATCCCATCATCAAACCAGCTGTAAAATGGTTTTTTCTTTGGAAATAATGCCCTTGAGGGTTTCTTGTCCCACTCAATACCTTTGCACAAATCTAGCCAAAAGGATTCCGGATCATTTTTCCAGGCTTCGTAAACCTCTTTGTAGCTCATCAATCTTACCCAATCCTGTCGTATGAAATTACTCTTTAGATACGAAAATCATCAACTTATTATCCGACTTCGAAATTTGCAAACCAACTCTCAAATCTACCTTGTTTAACTGATTACAATAGGCGATTTGAAAACTGCACTGGTACTTTACCCAGAATTTGATTTCCTGGTCTCAATTATTCATTCTGAGGACATAATTTTTGTTGTCTCTGATATAGATCATTTCATCTTTACCTATGGCGATCACCCTGCCCCTGGCAAATCGACTGCCGACCTTCAACCGTGTAATCCTTCCATTCGGGTTTAGTAATAGGGCTTCCCTGTCCTCTGGAGGACCAAACACGCCAATTAAATTATAGAAATCCAAATTCAGAACATCGTTTTCAACCGAGAATCCTCCAGTAATATATTCTCTCTTTTGTTTCGTGGATGAACCCCTGGGGCGAGCCAAGGTTCCTGGCCTCATTCTAATGCTCTGAAGATCAATTTTATTTATCCTGGAAAGACCCTTAGGCCTTCCCCTCAAACCAGGAAATAACCTTTTGGGATTTGATAAACCAAATGGTCTGATAAGTGGTGCAAGAAAATCGGAAATTTTCACTTTGATCTTTCTTTTGTTACCTTCTTACACCTAATTATCTTTAAGCTAACCATATTTCCTGGAAGCGGTTTTAGGCAGTTTTACAGCAACCATTTCAAATTGTGAAGTGTCTTGTATGAGGTTTTTTTCTTCGGTTGAACCGTTGGAATATTTTTCAAATACAGCAACTCTTCCGTAAGTCTTGTTTTGAGATACACCTACGACAAGGTTTGGATTAAAACCGTACTTTTTTGCAAACTCCAAGGCCTTATCCTTAATTGTTGTTTGAATAAGCGCAAAATGTAGCCGGCCGTTTTCAAAATACCAATCGAATGAGGACTCTTTGAGTGGTTCATTTGTAATCTGTTTCAGGTAATTATTTAACTTTTGGTTTGTCAATTTGCCTGGGTTCTGCCCAATTTCAGCACTGAAAAATCTCATCTCGTTTGTTGGTAACACCAGAGTGGTTGCCAAGTTTGCTTCGCCAAGTTGAATTGCATTTCGTTTCAACTTCTTCATCTTTTGGTTCAAGTCGGGTTCACCATGCTGGATTGAATCCAGCAGAAACCAAACCCCACCCTTCTTTCGATGAAAAAGATGAACCATGGAATAACTGAATTTGAGTGCCAAATTTGGGATCATTGGATTTCCTAAACCTTATCAAGTAAGTATATTAAAGGGACCGAAAACAACCAAATTATTTCTTTTCTAGGAAGAAAGCATTTGCCTCTTCTATTAAGAAAGAGACTTTATTTCACCTGCTTTGGGAGCAACTATGTTCATTGAAAATGCTAAATCTAAATTGGCAGGATTGTTTGGTGAACGTTTCACCACAAATAAATCAATTTTGGAGGGTCATGGTTCGGATGAATCATATTTTCCAGTTATTCTCCCAGACGGAGTAGTTTTTCCTGAAAACAAAGAGGAAGTTTCGCAAATCATTACCATTTGCAATGAAGAAAATTGCCCAGTTATTCCTTGGGGTGTCGGAACATCGCTTGAAGGTCATTCCCTGGCTGTAAAAGGCGGGATAACCATCGACTTTAGCAACATGAATAAGATTATTGAGGTTAATGATGAGGACCTTAATGTCGTAATCCAGCCTGGCATAACTCGTGAGGAGTTAAATCAGGAACTCCGAACAACCGGGTTATTCTTTCCAATTGACCCAGGAGCAAATGCAACCTTAGGAGGGATGGCATCAACCAGAGCTTCAGGTACAACGGCAGTTCGCTATGGAACCATGAAGGATAACGTGTTGGCCTTGGAGGTAGTGCTGGCTGATGGAAAAATTATAAGGACTGGAACAAAAGCCAAGAAAGATTCTGCTGGCTATGATCTAACTTCCCTCTTTATAGGTTCTGAAGGTACTCTCGGGATTATTACTGAAATTACCTTGAAATTGCAGGGGCAACCCGAAGCAATTTCAGCTGCAGTTTGTGCTTTTGAGGAAATAGAACCAGCGGTAAATTCTGTAATCTCCATTATCCAAATGGGAATCCCAATAGCCAGGATCGAGTTGGTTGATTCAGCCATGATCCGTGGGTTGAATTTATGGGACAAGAATTTCAATTTACCGGAAACTCCCCACCTGTTCCTTGAGTTTCATGGTTCAAATACTGGTGTTAAGGAACAAGCAGAAACTGTTGGCGAAATTATTTCCGATTTTGGCGGGAGTGATTACAAATGGGCAACGAAAACTGAAGACCGAAACCAACTTTGGAAGGCTAGGCATAACTCCTATTATGCAGCAAAAGCTCTTCGACCAGGATGCAAGGTTTTAACAACCGATTCCTGTGTACCAATCTCAAAGCTATCCGAGGCAATTCTGGAAACTGTCGAAGATATAGAGAATAGTCCATTGGAAGGGCCTATTGTTGGTCATGTTGGTGATGGTAACTTTCACACTGCTTTACTTCTTGATCCAGACAATCCCGAGGAAATGGCCATTGCCATGGAGATTTCAGCGAGATTAAACGCTCGGAGTTTGAAACTCGGCGGAACTATTACAGGTGAACATGGTATTGGGATGGGAAAAATGAAGTATATGCAAGACCAGCACGGCGAAGCATGGCGATTAATGGCTAGTATCAAACGAACCCTGGATCCAACAAATATCCTGAACCCAGGAAAAGTGGTTGAATTGAATTAGGCTGGGGTTTTCCGGCCACTTGGAAAGACAAGTGGCCGGAAGAAAATTTAATGATTAAGCGTGTGCTTTGGTTAGCGCCTGATCCAGATCAGCAATCAAATCATCAGGATCTTCAATACCGATGGAGAGCCGTACTACATCTGGAGTGGCTCCAGCTGCTTTCTGTAGTTCAGGAGTAAGTTGCCTATGGGTTGTTGAGGCGGAATGGGTTACTATGGATCTCGCATCTCCCAGGTTTGCAACATGACTGAATAATTCCAAGCTATCGACCAACTTTACACATGCATCGTACCCACCTTTTAATGAAAAGGTAAATAACGACCCGGCACCCTTGGGGCAATATTTTTCAATCCTATCGTAAGAGGGAGAAGAAGGTAATCCGGCATAAGTAACGTAGTTAACCCTACTGTCCTTTTCTAACCATTCGGCAACCTTTATAGCATTAGAAACATGCTTATCCATCCTAAGGGAAAGTGTTTCTATACCTAACAAGGTATAATGGGCCCCCTGCGGATTCATGGTCATTCCCAAGTCTCTTAAACCAACGGCGATACCATGGAAAGTAAATGCCATCGAACCTAAGGCTTCGTAGAAATTCAAACCATGGTAAGCGGGTTCAGGCGCTGCCAGAGAAGGAAACTTGCCGTCAACAGACCAATCAAACTTGCCTGAATCAACTATAGCACCTCCAGTAACAGTTCCGTTTCCTGTAAGGTACTTGGTAAGGGAATGGACTACCAATGTTGCTCCAAAGTCAATGGGGCGACAGAGGTAGGGTGTAGCCGAGGTATTATCCACAATTAAAGGTATGTTTGCATCATCTGAAATCTTGGCCAAGGCTTCCATATCGGTTATATATCCACCTGGATTGGCTATGGATTCACAGAACATGGCCCGGGTGTTTTCATCTATTGCCCCTTTAACCTCATCCAGGTTTTCAGTATCCACAAATCGTGCTTCCCAACCAAATCGCTGTATTGTACGGGTGAACTGGGTAACTGTACCACCATAAAGTCGATTGGAAGTAACAATATTCAACCCGGGTCCCATTAGGGGGAAAAGAGCCATGATTTGGGCACCATGTCCAGAAGAACAGCAAACAGCACCGGCTCCACCCTCTAAGGTAGCTATTCTTTCCTGAAGTACTCCAACAGTGGGGTTGGTTAATCGGGAATAGATGAAACCTACTTCCTGAAGATTAAACAAGGCCGCAGCATGTTCTGCATCTCTGAAAACATAGGCGGTTGTCTGATAAATCGGAGTTTGCCTTGCACCAGTTGCAGGGTCAGGGGAGGCTCCAGCATGAATTTGTAAGGTATCAAATCCATAAGTTGGGTTTTCACTCATTTTTCTTTCCTACTTGAAATTAATTCTATGAAGAGTTGTTTTAATTATGATTTTTTAAAAATGTAGTTTTACAGAAAAATATAATAATCTAGTGGTAAATTATCCTAAAATTTTAATAATTTTGGAACTATTTTATATGAAATTGGAATATTGTTTTAGGAATTAGAACTATTTGTTTGATTCTTCTCAAAGTTACGATTACCCACAATACCTAATTCACCATTGGTTACAGCCTAATTTATTTTGTATTCCTAATTCTGAAAGCGGAATAAAGGCAAATTGAGGTCGCGATTGATACATTTAGTGAATTGATCGAATTGTTTATGGTAATATGGGCTAAATAATCGCATTTCTTCTTTACAGAATCCCGTAACCCCTTTCCTTCTGCCCCCATTACAAAACCAATTTTTACATCAGTGGTCTCTTGTAATACTGTCTCTAGTTCATTTTCTCCCAGGAGATCCAAGCCAATTAACCAAAACCCCTTTTCTTTTAACTTGGCCATAGCAACAGTAAGGTTGGTTACCCTAATTATTGGTATGCGTTCGATTGCCCCTGAAGAAGTTTTGGCCAATGCTCCAGTTTCACCCGGAGCGTTTCTGCTAGTGGTAATTATGGCCTTGCAATAAAATGCCTCTGCTGAACGTAATATGGCCCCTATATTTTGCGGGTCTGTAACTTGATCCAATATAACAATTGGCTGACCTGGGCTATTCAATAAATCTAAACTTTCTAGCCCCCTCTCCTCAAGGGGTAACAATTCCAAAGCAAATCCTTGGTGGGTGGTATCAGACCCAAATAATTCAGTAAAATATTTTGTTACTCGGATTTCTGGATTAAGGTGATCAATGGAGCCTATATCTCTAGCCAATCTATTGGCGGCATTCTGGGTCAGTACCAAACGATGGATGACCCTGCTCTGGTTAAGTAAAGCTGCTTTAACAGGATGGTATCCGTACATCCAATACCTTCTGGGGGATTTCATACCTTTGGAGTTTTTGGCCAAAAATTACCTCATTTCACCAGTGTTGTTATTCGAGAACATAAGAATTTTTTCTGCTTGATGCCTTGAAATAGTTACCTTAAATAATCAATAAGGTAACCACCTTTATTTAGGGCGACGGGCTGCAAGGTGCGGCAGCGGACTGTAACTCCGCCGGGGAGACCCATGCCTGGTTCGATTCCAGGGTCGCCCACCACCTCAAGTCAACCATTCTCCAAAATTCCAAATCGATCAGAAAATGAACCCAATAAATCAATTATAATTTTTGGGATTATTGAATAAATTTTGATAATCCTTTACCAAAAACTCTGTTTGCCTGAAAAAAGTCTCTACAAACCCTTTTGGACAGTAAAAATAAGTCACGGATATGATCAAGATCAAAAAGAGTTTTAACTTCCTACGAAAGTAAATAACCCAAGTAGATCAGGCAAGAAACTCATTGATACTTTGAGATCCTCAATCATAGTTCTATTTCGGAGATTTGTCAGAAAGAAAAACATTGAATGCTTCCTGAAAATTTGTATTGGCAGGTCCAATTTCATTAAAAAAAGGTAACCCCAAAACGGTATAATCCTTCCCCTGAATAATTGTATCCATCTCAACTTTCTGCCTGATTTCTTTCAGAAAAAACTCCTTCCAGCGTTCATTTTCCATTGATTTTTCCATTTTGGGTTCAATAAATAATTGGAGAATTGTTGCCTTATTCTCGTCCTTCCTTCTGAGGAAAAGTACATAATCGGGCTCAAATGGCTGACCGTCTTCAAACGCGTAAATTTTTAAAGCTTTCTCGTTCCGAAGAAGATAGAAATCTTTATAAACCTCTTGTAATTGGGCTTTATGATCATACAGGTATTTTACAAATAGTTTTTCTTGATCTGTTCCGAAACAGTCCTCGTATGCATGCCAATCCTCGGCTTCTAGGTCAATCCAATTTAGCCCGTCAATCTGGCTTTCCTTCCAGCCACGGCCTGCTTCGCCTTCAACCTTTAATTTTATGATTCTGTCTGTAAATAGATTACTGATTTTGTAATAGGAAAATTTTTCTGTTCCAACATACTCAACGGCCTCCTTCCTAACACTGTTTTCAATTTTCTGCAAGATATCCTGGGTTATTGCAAGCTTCTGGTGGGATGTCAGATTATCAAGATCCTGTACTAGGCCTTCCACTTTTACTGTCACGGCTCCAAGATACGCTTCTGATTCCATAAACATTGATATTCCGGTAAGTTTGGGAAAGTAGGTTCTCAGATTAGCAAAGTGAAAAAATTTATTCGAATCCAAAGCAAACCTCAAAATATTCTTACCAAAATCTGTAACTTTAAATCGACGAGTATCAGTATTTATTTTAGTTCGTTGTAATGTCCTTTGGAGGTTCTGACCGAAAACTGAATTCTCAGCTACTACTCCTGTTAACAGGAGGGGATATGAAAAAAACTTTTCTATTTTGTAGTCAGCCAGTCCAGATACATTTTCCCGCTTGTTTTTAACCCTTTCATTAACCCAAACATATCCCTTGTTGTAGAGGTGGGATTGCCTGAAACTTTTCTTTAGTTTCAATTCTCTTTTCGATTCATTCTCATCCCACATCCCGGTTTCCTTAAGGGCGTTGCTGATTTCATTAATATATCTAGGATTATGGAAACAGTGGTAATACAATTCTTCAAGAATTCTTAACGGATGCTCAACATTGCGATCAAATTTTCGCTTTTCTGGGGCAACATCAAGTTGGTCCTGTGTAGTGAAAGGAAAATAACGAGCACCGCGGCCAATCAGCTGGGCTTCAGCCATAGTTGTTTTACCTACCTTGTTATCCTTGCCGTCCCGTGTGTTGTAAAGACGTACAATGTCAAATAGATTTAGAACATCCCAGCCTTCATTCAACTTATCGACAGCAAATATGACACGCAATTCGTTCGATGCTTCTTCAAGTGTGTTCAGTTCAATCTGCCGCTTTTCAAGATCCTTCAGATTGTTGACGTTGACGATCTTTTCAGAGGAGAAATCACCCTGAATTTCAAGTGCAAATTCATCTACCCCCATCCTTCGTTCATCTATAACATAGGAAAATGCCTGCAAAATGGCTTCATCATTTTGGGAGGCAGCAATTAGTGTCTCCAAATCCACACCATCCAAACCAGCGATCATTGTCCTGAACTTCTCTTCATTTGCATTGGATTCCGGTATGGTTCTAGATTTCATGAGAATTACTGGTTTACAGCGAATACCGTGTGCTTCAGCCACTTTACGACGATACTGGCTGAGAACCACTGCCTGTTTCATCCGTACTTCTGGCGGCAGATGCGCTTGCCTCAAAACAATTTCCTTGGAGTACTCGTCTTCTCGGAATTGTCGCAGAGGATAGTCAAACAGTAATTTATCGTGATACTTTTTCCGAATTGCCACATGTTCTAGATCTGCTGTAGCTGTAAATTCCAATAGAATATTTTCGGAGTTCTGCTGGAATATTTCCGTAACCGTACCCTCCCAACTTGTATTTGCAACTTTCTCCGTTTCATTCAGTTTATTCTTCGTTTCAGCGTTAAGGTGATGTGCCTCATCTGAGATCATTACCGTTCTGTAATCTCGGAAATCCTCAATGGTTATAGAATTTTCTTGTGGGTTCTGTATCCTGGTGTGTAGTCTTTGGATAGTCGTGAAATGGATATTAATTGCATCATTACTTACTGAATTAAATGTCTCCACTGACCTAATCATCACTGGCTTGTTATTAATGGTGATCTGTGGTGCAAACAAAAATTTAGCAGAGGCTGGATTAAGGAAATTTTCCTTGGTCTTCTCAATGATTTGGGTGGAATTTACAAAGAACATAAAGTTGCGGTATCCCCGCCAGTAAAGGTCAAGGATTAGTGCTGCCATCATTACAGTCTTGCCACTACCTGTCGCCATGTGAAACAGGAGATGTGGGTAGGGAGGTTTCTTTGGAAACTTTTTCATGAAATGCAGAAATCGTGCAATTGCATCTTCCTGATAGGGGCGAAGATTGATTTTCTGGGCAAGATTATCTTTGATGTTCATAGGGATATTCTTATCTAGATGGCCAAATTCTTTCAAGGCATCATACTTCTGGGACAGAGTCTGGCTCATTTTCTTAGCCCATAGAATATACAAGTTGCTGATGCGTCCTTTTCCGAAATTTCAAATTCTGTATCTCCCAGAGAACCGAGATTGACATAGAGATGATTGGCATCAAGGCATGACACCAAAACCTGTTTGGCGTCGTCTAGTTTCAAAGTTTCAAATATGTCTGTATCAAAACACTCTAGTTTAAGGTCAAACCGTGGAATTCCGGTGGTTTGCATTTCGGAATAGATAATTTGCAATGCTCTTTTGTCTGGTGCTTCTTTTATACGTTGAACAATGGTTGAGTTAAAATTTGCGAGTTCAGTGTACACAAAGCCCGTATTCAAATTATAGCGTTCAATAACCTTTAGGATACGCTGTTTAGTACAGGTTTGAACACAATCTAGTTGTTCAATCATTACAAAGGTGCGTTTTCCACCATCAGACTTATTCATTTCCAAAACAGCATGTCCAGTTGTGCCACTACCGGCAAAAAAATCTAGGATTTTGGCATCTTCTTTATCACCTACTATTGCCTTTAAACAATCGTGAACTGTCCACAATGATTTAGGGAATGTAAAGTCACTATCAGGAACTAACTCTTTTAGGAGCTGAGACCCATACTCATTGGCGTCATATCGACTATCTTGCCATACTGTTCGTATCATTCCGAAATCCTTACCTATCTCAATTTCGTAGCGATTTTTGCGCCATACAGCCCGAAGAAGGTGTTGAATTTTTTCGACTGATTGTCTTGCGTACCGCCATTTACGTTCTACTCCGCTCCGGTCGATCGGATATACATCATAAATACCATCGCTTATTAATTTTGTTTGGTTGGGATGTGAGTCTCTTGGTAGAACTTCCCCAAATCCGACAATATCTCCATTCTTAACCTTAACTGAATAAAAGCAGTTTTTGGCATCAATTCTTTTGCTTTCAGTACCCCAGTTGCGAAAGTTAGACCAAACTATCTCTTTCTCAGAAATTTTCCGATTTCCTATAACTTTTATATCTTTTGGGATAACAAAAAGGGCATATTCATTGATATAGGAAAAGTTGGCTCCTTGCACTCCCCGGGGATTGTGTACAATTGAGATACAGTGTATTTCATGATTGGGAAACACTTCGTTCAATAGTACCCCTAAGTAGAAAAGTTCATTCTCGTCAATTGCAACTATCATTGATCCATCACTTCTTAAAAGTTGTCTAGCAACTTCGAGGCGATTCTTCATAAAAGTAAGCCAAGATGAATGGTTGAATCTATTATTGTATAGGAATGTATTCGAGTTAGAAGGAGGGTTGTAAGGCGGATCTATGTAGATACAGTCAAATCTCCTCTCATACCTTGCTTTTAGTGAATAGAGTGCAAGTAGATTGTTACCCTTAATTAGTAAGTTTTCATCTTCTGTGAATTTATCCACATGTTTTGGTTCCCCCTTAGTTATGGCTTCTCCATCCCAACGCTCCCAACCAGTAAGTACCTTGGGCTCAAATAAGCGGGTAATGTCATCCGGGGCTAGTGTGGTGTTCCAAAACACTTCATCATGGCCCTGCTCCTCTTTTGTCATACCTCCTTCTAGGATGCAATCCTTGTAGGGCCAAGCTAATACAACATCGGTTGACTGGCTTAGATAACCACCGCTCCTGTCCATTAGACCAATACGGTTTCTGAAAGCTGTGTAACTGTCAGGTAGAAAGGCTTTGTTTGAGACAAAGGTTTGAAATTTTACCTTGTCAAAAACTAGGTATTCCTTAACTTTGGTAAAAAAATGCCCCTTGAGAGTATCAGATTCCACTAATAGATTTAAAAGTCTTGGATCCATATTTAATGCAGCTTCAATAACCGCATTTTTCAAGATCTCTCTCCCCCCCCTCCATCAGAAATAAAAGACTGCTCAACCTGGAGCAACTCAGTTAGTTCATCAAGTAGATTCTGCATTATTTATTAAATCTCCTGTAGCGTTGTCAGAAATTCATTCAGGATTAGGCTCAACCTTCAAGCCCATAGAATATACGAGTTGCAGATGCGTCACCGTCCGAAATATCTAAATCCATATCTCCAAGTGAGCCAAGATTGACATAGAGTTGATTGGCATCTAGACAATCCATCAACAACTGCTTTGCTTCGTCTAGTTCTAAAGTCACAAATTCATTAGTGTCAAAGTCATTTAGCTCAAGATCAAACCGAAAAAAACCAGTGAACTTCATATCACCATAAATAGATTTCAAAGTAGTTAAATCAGATGCATTCTCTATATGCTTGAAAAAAACTGAGTTTAAATCAGCTAGTTCTGTATAGACAAATGATCCGCCACCCTGCCACGAAACAGTTTTTGAAATGCCACCCTGTTCCCCTTCAATGACTTTTTTTATCCGAGTAGCAGTCAGATCTTTGATATAATCCATTTGCTCAATCCCTATAAACTTCCTCTTCATTTTTAGGGATGTAGTTATTGTAGTTCCACTGCCTACATGATAGTCCAATACAAGATCTCCGACATTAGTTGAAAGTTGTATAATTTTGGCCAATAATCCTTCTGGTTTTGGATTATTAAATACTTTTTCACCAAATATTTTTGATAGATGTTGGGTTCCATTCGTTGTTGTTGGTAAGTCTTTCCACAGGGTTGTTGTCACTCTACCGCGTTCACACGCTTCTGACCAAAACCTTTTTCTTTGTGGTCCAGCATCTCCTGTCTTACCAAATACTATCCTGTTATCTTTCAATAACTCATCAAATACTTTCTTCTCGTTTTTCCAACTGCAGCCTTTATTTGGTATATATGTTTTTCCTGTATTGGGGTTAACAATTTCATATAACTGGTTTTTCCTAACCCCCTCGACTTGAAAAGGATCTGCAACCCACTTTCCCCTAGGGTCATTATCTGGATTCTTAAAGTTACTAACATCAGCCTCTAACCTAAACTCAGTTCTATTTCCTTTTATAACATGTTTATCTTTTGCATATAATAATAGATGTGTATGTGCATCAGAGATTAAAGCAGTATTAGTAACAGATTTGGTAGAGTTCCAAATGATGTCTGCGACAAAATTCTCCTCACCAAAAATTTCATCCATTAACACTTTACAATAATGTGCTTCCTTATCTGAAAGAGATATCCAGAATAATCCATCTTGTGTAAGTAATTGTCTAGAAACCTCCAAACGGTTACGCATGAACGTGAGCCAGGAAGAACGATTAAACCGATCATTATACCTGAAGCTATCGTTTTCAGTATTGTAAGGAGGGTCAATGTAAATTAACTTGATCTTGCTAGTATATTGCTTTTTCAGCGAATGTAATACTAGCAGATTATTGCCCTTGATTAATAGGTTGTCGTCCTTAGAAATTGTTCCTACGGGCTTGGCCTGTCCAGTCGCCACTGCATCAGTATCCCAACGCTCCCAACCAGTAAGTACCTTGGGCTCAAATAAGCGGGTAATGTCATCCGGGGCTAGTGTGGTGTTCCAAAACACTTCATCATGGCCCTGCTCCTCTTTTGTCATACCTCCTTCTAGGATGCAATCCTTGTAGGGCCAAGCTAATACAACATCGGTTGACTGGCTTAGATAATCACCGCTCCTGTCCATTAGACCAATACGGTTTCTGAAAGCTGTGTAACTGTCAGGTAGAAAGGCTTTGTTTGAGACAAAGGTTTGAAATTTTACCTTGTCAAAAACTAGGTATTCCTTAACTTTGGTAAAAAAATGCCCCTTGAGAGTATCAGATTCCACTAATAGATTTAAAAGTCTTGGATCCATATTTAATGCAGCTTCAATAACCGCATTTTTCAAGATCTCTCTCCCCCCCCTCCATCAGAAATAAAAGACTGCTCAACCTGGAGCAACTCAGTTAGTTCATCAAGTAGATTCTGCATTATTTTCTTTCATTACCTTTTTCAAGATTTGAGGATAATTGGTAAATGGAATTTATAATCAACTATCCAAAAAAAGAAACTGTTTACAACGATATAAATCTGGTGCTGGTAATAGGCACCATTCTCAATTAATTGTATCCTATAAGTACCACTTGTCCTAATCGAATGTTTATTTAGACTTATTAATGAACTCCACCTGGGAGACCCATGCCTGGCTCGATTCCAGGGTCGCCCACCACCCCTGATCAGCCTTTCTACAAATAACTAAATCAGTTTAGTTCTTTCATGTTTTTGAATTGAAGGAGTGCCTCAGGATTTGCAATGGCCTCCATATTTTTTACTTCATTCCCATGAATTATATCCCGAACTGCTATTTCGACAAGCTTACCTGATCTGGTTCGGGGTAGGTCTGAAACCTGAATTACTTTCTTGGGAACATGCCGTGGGGAGGCATTTGTTCTTATCTGACCCTTAATTTTTCTGACTAAATCGTCTGTCAGAGAAATATCATTTTGAAGTCTGACAAACAAAACCAACTCAACATCAGAATCGATATCCCTGGCAACAACAAGGGCTTCAATTATCTCAGGTATTTGTTCAACTGGACGATAGATTTCCGAGGTTCCAATTCTAACCCCACTAGGATTCAAGGTTGCATCTGAACGTCCATGGAAGATCATTCCTCCCTCTTTAGTGAGCTCTACCCAATCACCGTGATGCCAAACTCCTTCAAACTTGGTGAAGTAGGCTTCCTCAAACTTTCTACCTTCCTTATCATTCATGAAATAAAGTGGGATTGTGGGATGAGGTGAAGTACAAACCAGCTCGCCGGGGGAGTTGTTCAAAGCATTTCCGTTTTCATCAAAAACTCTTACATCCATACCCAGAAGCCTTTTTTGACATTGCCCCCTATAAACTGGACTGATTGGACTTCCACCGACAAAACAACCAATGATATCTGTCCCACCCGCAATTGAAGCCAAACAAACGTCACTCTTCCAATGGGAATAAACGTAATCAAACGCATCACCTGATAATGGGGAACCCGTGGAAAAAACTGACCTAAGTGAATTAAAATCATTTTTTCGTGATGGATTGTAATTCGCTTTCAAGCAACCATCAAAATATTTTGCTGATGCACCAAATTGCGTGAGCTTACTTTCCTCAATTATGTCTCCCATACGCTCGACGGTTGGATGCATGGGAGAACCATCATACAAAACTATTGTAGCTTTACAGGCAAGTGAACTTACCAACCAATTCCACATCATCCAGCCACAAGTTGTGAAAAACAACATCCTATCGTTTGCACGTATATCACATTGAAAACAATGTTCCTTGCGATGTTGAAGTAAGGTACCGCCTACCGAGTGCACTATACATTTTGGTTTCCCGGTCGTTCCAGAGGAAAACATGATGAAAAGAGGGGAGTTAAAGTTAACTCGGTTGAATGAAATTTTGGATGAACCTTGCGAAGCTAGAATTTTGTTCCAAGCGGTATTTTCCTCCAGGTTTTTACTATCTACAAACGAGACTCCATCATAAGGAATCAAGATTACTCGTTCCGTTGATGCTATTTTCCCTGCTACCTGCCTACATTTGTTGCCAGTCTCGAACCATTTTCCGTTATAAAAATACCCCTCTACACCAAAAATGATTTTTGGTTCTATTTGTTCAAACCTGTCCAAAATCCCATTTACCCCAAAATCAGGCGAGCAACTGGACCACACAGCTCCTAAAGAAGCTACTGCAAGCATAGTAATTACCGCTTCCGGGGAATTGGTGACTATTCCTCCAACAACATCTCCTTCGCCTATTCCTTCTTCAACTAAGGTATTTCTGACCTTGGCAACCATGTTCCGTAAGGAATCCCACGAAATCTCCCTGACTATTCCATTTTCTCCGTGGAAAATGATTGCTGGCGAAGAGCCTGTTTGAATGAGCAGGTTTTCGGCATAATTGAGGTAACTATCAGGAAAAAATCGGGTATTTTTCAAATGATCGCTAGGTTCGAGTACGATATGCCCTTTGTCCCCAACAATTCCACAATATTTCCACGTCTCATCCCAGAATTTTTCATTATTTTGAACAGAGAATTGCCATAATTCGTCGTAGTCCAATAGGTGTTTACTATACCCAACTCCAATGGATTTCATAAAATCAGCCAATATGGAATTCATCTGCCTTTCACGGGATGGGGACCAAAGCTTTAAACTCATTTAAACTCCTGTTTTTGGGATATATCAATTGGATACAATGTGTGTTGTAAAGGCAAAACTTGAAGGTTTTCAGAATTACACATTGTCAATTTTATCAAAAGACATTTTGTTTTTGGGGCTAAAAAAATTTAATGTAATAGTAAAATCTGAATGCCAACAGTCTCTGGCCGCCCAGCAATGATAATGGTAACACCCCAATCTTGCGAATTTTAGGACAATTCCCGATTAATGTTCCCCTAATGGTCTAATGAATTAAGGTATCCAATTTTCAAACCGGTAAAGGAAACAGCCTACATCTGTGGCCCATCCCCAAGTGGTTCTTTTTTCTTTATCTGTTCACTGATGACCAACTCCTTCTCAAGTACGGACTGAAGCTCCTCACGAGTGCCATACCAAGCCACTCGATAGACCTCGGGAAGGTTGGTAGTAGTTAGGCCAGGTAGTACTTGGGACTGCTCTACCTTTCGTGGCCCGCCATTGGCTTGCAGGTCAAGAATTGTAACCCTTATTTGGTCCATATCCTGGTTCTTGGGGAGGTTTACCTGCCACATCTCACGCACCCCAAGTTTTGCATAGCGAGACGGCTTGTCCTCGTCAAGATTGGTAATTTCGACCTCAATAATGAGATCGGCCGGTGTCCTAAGTTCATACACCTGCACACCGGCCATCCCCTGCTCACGAGCAGTGGTGTACCAATGTTCGGCCTTGTCTCCTATGTAAAATGACGCATCGGCTTCCACTCCAGTATTCCTGGGATCTTCCGGCTTCCGCCAGCGCATATCTCGCATGCCCCTGACTCGACCTTTCAAGAATTGCTCTGCCTCCTTCACAATGTCATCAGTCGCTTCTGCCAGCCCTACATGTGGACCAGACGGATTTATCCAAGAGATGATCCCAGCCCGAGCATCAATTAGCATCCTCCTGCCAAAAACCCGCCAGTCAATTTTCCTTTCAGCCATATGCAGGACTGCTTCCGGTGATACCCTGATCTGCCAGAACTCCGACCCCAAAGGACCGATAACGTGAGTATTAGACGTACGGCCGGACATGTTTTCTCCTTAGATTTAAGAATGACAATATTTTCATTTGAAAACTCTGATCCTTTATAGGGTTTGATGGCCCGCTATATCACAAGACACCAGTGATGTCATCAGGTATAGTTTTTACAACAAGCCTTATATTTAAAATGGTGCTATAATCAAATTTTGTTGGGAGAATCATATGAGTGGTGGTGTAGGTATCAATTGGTCAGAAATTGCTGTATACACTACCATATGATTAATAATATGGGGTATTGCTTACTGGGTTTCCAAAGTAAATACAGATCGAACAACTTTTAAAAAATTTATGAGTGAAGTAAAAGGTAAGTTGAACTGTTATGGTTGATGAAAATCAGTTTGGAAGCAGAAACAGAAGAGGACACTGGAGGCCCTTCAAACAAGTAGACTATGGACCATTATTCAGCTGGCCAACAAAGCCTTTGCAACTGTTCAAATGGTTTTTTCAATGGGATGGATATATTTTCCCATGGAATTTCTTGTATGCCTTGGTAGCGGTTCTCGTATGGACCTATTTCACTCCACCTATGGATTCAATGAGGGACTTTTCCTTCAATTGGATAGCATATGTCACCCTACGCAATGGCGTTATTATGTTATTGTGGTATGGGGCCTTCCATCTTTGGTTTTATGTGAAAAGAAACCAGGGAACCACATTCAAATACAATCCAAAATGGCCAGAAACCGATAATTCAGGCTTTCTTTTCAGGAATCAGACTGTTGATAATTTAATTTGGTGTTTTGGTAGTGGGTTACCAATCTGGACTGCTTTTGAAGTTTTTACCTTGTGGATGATGGCTAATGGGTTTATCCCATATTTGACCCTGGACTCAAATCCCTTGCTGTTTTTTTCTATTTTCTTATTCCTTCCACTTTTCAGAGAAGTTCATTTTTACTGCATACACAGGCTCATCCATTGGCCACCGCTTTATCGCACAGTGCATAAAGTACACCATGCCAATTCCAACCTGGGTCCCTGGTCTGGGTTATCTATGCACCCGGTAGAACACCTTCTTTATTTCTCTGGAGTGCTTATACACTGGATTGTGCCTTCCCATCCAGTCCACGTAATTAATCATATGTTACATTTGGCAATGTCCCCAACCCCAGGCCATGTCGGTTTTGACAAATTAGTTGTTGACAATGAAAAGTTGATCGAAACCCATTGTTTTGCCCATTATCTCCATCACAAATATTTTGAGGTGAACTATGCTGATGGATCAGTGCCATTGGATAAATGGTTTGGAACCTTTCATGACGGTTCAGAAGAAGGCGACCAATTGGTAAAAGCTCGGTTAAAAGGGTTGAAGGAAAAATCGCTTTGATTTATCAACCTGGAAACTTGGAGGCGAGTACCGGAATCGAACCGGTGTCCACGGTGTTGCAGACCGCTGCGTAACCACTCCGCCAACTCGCCTTACATCCTATTATTTCAAGACCAAAGATGAGACTTTGTAGAAGGGTTTTCAACTCTGGGATGTAAATTAATTCAGTAAGGTTTCAGTTCCAAGTATTGCAGATTTTGAAATTCTAGCAAAAACCCAGTGATCAGGTCAATTTTCTGCCCAATTAGGTTCTTGTAAACCCTTTGAACGACAGTATGAAGTTACAGTATTGGCCAATAAGCAAGCAATTGTCATTGGGCCTACGCCTCCAGGTACAGGCGTGATGGCACCAGCAATCTTTACTGCCTCTTCAAAATTCACATCACCAACAAGTTTTGGTTTTGATACCTTGGGGTCAGGATTGTCTATTCTATTTATACCAACATCAATTACCGTGGCACCAGGCTTTATCCAACTACCTTGGACAAAATTCGGCCTTCCTACTGCTGCTACCAATATGTCAGCTTCCCTACATACTGCCGACAAATCCCTTGTACGGCTATGGGCAATGGTTACTGTACAATGTTCCTGTAAAAGGAGGTTAGCCATTGGCTTGCCAACAATATTTGATCTTCCGACCACAACTGCATTCATACCTGCCAAGGAGCCGTGATGGTCCAACAGCATTAATTTGCACCCCAATGGTGTGCAGGGAACCATGGATTTTTGCCCTGTGGACAGTAATCCAACATTAGAAATATGAAAACCATCAACATCTTTTTGAGGAGAGATTGAATTGATTACCAGTTCAGAGTCAATATGATCGGGTAAGGGAAGTTGAACCAACAGACCATGAATCAAGTCATTGCCATTTACGTCGGCTATTAAATCCAATAGGGTTTTTTCTGGTACATCTGCATCAAGTATATATTTAAAGGATTCCATCCCAACTTCTGAAGTTTGACGGGCTTTGTTTCGAACATATACCTCACTAGCCGGATCCTGACCTACCAGGATAACAGCTAGTCCGGGCACGTCCCCTTGGGTTTGTCGAATTTCAGCTACTTTGGTTGTAATTCTTGCCCTTAGTTTTTTGGCAAAATTTTTGCCATCAATGATTTCTGCAGTCATTAAATTCCTGTAAGTTAAAAATTGTCTATTGATTAGCTAACCAAGCCCGCTGGGTAGGAACAAAGCATCTCACTTTATCTCCAACCGAAATATCCCCTTCCCGTTCAACCCAAGCAGTTACCCCTCTTCTTTCAAGGGCTGAAGCTTTAAAATGCTTCCCTTTTCCTGGATATACTTTCTCAATTTCCCGTGCAGGAAAATTGCATGGCAAATTTATCATATCAACAGTAACGGTTGCCCCGGATGGAAATTGCAGTCGTGATGAAGGTGGAAGCAGAGTAAAATCGGGAATGCCTTCAATAACCAGGTTTGCTCCAACCAATTCAGGTTCTACTTTCTCCAAACCCATATCTTGGGCAATCAGGTCCAGTTCCTCCCCAGAAACTATTGAAATCTGTCTGGTATTCCTAATCGGAGTGCCTTCTGGATATAAATCCTCAACCCGCACACAGGCTGGTCTGGTTGTACCGTAATGAGAATCGCCCAGCAATCCACCAAAATCCAACTTCCCGGTCTGAATTGGTTGGGATTTAATGGTTTTTTGCCTGTCAGTAACATTTCCTATCCAGAGGAGACAACCGGTATAACCTGGATTTGAAAATATGGTCATTTAACTAAATACACCCCTTTGGACCTGAAAACTGAAAACAGGTAAATACCACCTGCTCCATGATTTTCAAGTTAGGATTTCTTTACTTTGGGGACCGCAGCTATATTTGAACCCGGTTGACGTATCGGAAGAACCTTGGTTTCTTTAACCTTTGTTACAATAGGTGCGGGTTTTTTCCCCTCAATGACCTTGGTAATCTCATCGCCAGTCAAGGTTTCATACTCTAGCAAGCCCTGAGCCAAACTTTCAAGGTCTTTTCGTTTTTTGGTAAGAATGCTCTTGGCTTTTTGATACCCTTCATCAACCAATCTTCTTACTTCGGCATCAATGATTTCCTGGGTTTCAGGGCTAATTGTTCTCCCTGAATTCATCTTGCCCAAATAGGTATCCTGTTCGGTTGAATAATCGATTTTTCCCAATTTGTCAGACATGCCGTATTGGGTTACCATTGCTGTGGCCAACTGGGTGGCTTGCTGGATATCAGAAGCAGCACCCGAAGTGATATTCTCTGCCCCGAATATAATTTCCTCAGCAACCCTTCCCCCCATAGCCATGGCTATTTTGGACTTGTATTTGGTAAGGGTTACTGTAAGTTGGTCCCGTTCAGGTAGACTCAAGACCAATCCAAGGGCTCGACCCCTGGGAATAATCGTTGCCTTATGTATGGGGTCATGTTGCGGCACGTTCAAACCAACAACGGCATGACCTGCTTCATGATAAGCTGTCAGACGTTTCTCTTCGTCTGTCATTACCATTGATCTTCTTTCTGAGCCCATCATTACCTTGTCCTTGGCATTCTCAAAATCTACCATGGACACGAAATTGCGGCGAATTCTTGCGGCTATCAAGGCCGCTTCATTGACCAGATTGGCTAGATCAGCACCTGAGAAACCGGGTGTACCTCGTGCAATGACCTTTAAATCTACATCAGCACCTAATGCGACTTTCCGGGCATGGACCTGCAGAATTTTTTCCCGACCAACAATATCAGGTGGCGGTACTACTATCTGGCGGTCAAAACGACCAGGGCGTAAGAGGGCCTTATCCAACACATCTGGCCGGTTGGTAGCGGCTATAATGACAACCCCGTCATTCATTTCAAAACCATCCATCTCTACCAGAAGTTGGTTCAGGGTCTGTTCTCTTTCGTCATTACCACCACCAATTCCTATACCTCTGGAGCGACCTACTGCATCGATTTCATCTATAAATACGATACAAGGCGCATTTTTCTTGGCCTGCTGGAACATGTCCCGAACCCTGGAAGCTCCAACCCCAACAAACATTTCAACAAAGTCAGAACCAGATATCGTGTAGAATGGTACATTGGCTTCCCCGGCTATGGCCTTGGCCAACAGGGTTTTACCTGTACCCGGAGGTCCGATCAAAAGGGCACCTTTCGGTATTTTACCTCCCAGTCGGGAAAAAACTGAGGGGTTCTTGAGAAAATCTACAATCTCTTCAAGTTCTTCCTTGGCTTCATCAATTCCTGCGACGTCCTGGAAGGTAACTTTCACATTATCCTCGGTCAGAAGCCTTGCACGGGATTTTCCATAACCGAAAATTCCACCAGGACCTCCCTGTGATTGTTTCCTCTGTAGGTAGAGCATTAGGAGAACGAGCAATAACCCAATAAGGAACCCCCCTGTCATGAAACCAATCTCCTAGCTATCAAAATTTCCCACAATTCCAAAATCAAACCTCAGCTTCCGTTAGATTTGGTTGCCTCCGACGTCTGTTCCTTGAGGTTGTCGGAATTGTAAAGATGGGCTTTTGAGTATCATCTTTCGGAGTTTCCTCTTCATCTCTGTTCAAGGATTCTCCTGCTATAATTTTGGAAATGTCGGTACCGGTCAAGGTTTCGTACTCAAGAAGCCCTTTAGCCAGTCTTTCTAGATCTTCCCTTTTAGCCGTAAGAATCTTCTTTGCCGTTTCATACCCTTCCTCCACCAATCTTCGAACCTCGGCATCAATGATGTCAAGTGTGTTCTGACTGGTCGAAACCTGGCCGGAATAGGGTCCAAGGAAGGATTGCTGTTCATTGGCATAATCAATGTTACCCAATTTCTCCGACATTCCGAACTGGGTAACCATCGCTCGAGCTATCTGGGAAACCTGCTTGATATCGGAGGCTGCACCTGACGTAACATTTTCAGAACCAAACACCAGTTCCTCGGCTACTTTACCTCCCATTGCCATCGCAATCTTTGATCGATATCTGGTTATATTTACCGAAAGATGGTCCCTCTCCGGTAAAGCCAAAACAAGACCCAAAGCTCTTCCTCTCGGTATAATTGTTGCCTTGTGAATGGGGTCATGCTCTGGTACATTCAATCCTACTATCGCATGACCGGCTTCATGGTAGGCAGTGAGCTTCTTTTCGTCCTCTGTCATAACCATGGAACGTCTCTCTGATCCCATCATGACTTTATCCTTGGAGTTTTCAAAATCGATCATGGCAACGAATTTACGACCAACCCTCGCAGCAAGGAGAGCTGCTTCATTAACCAGATTGGCCAAGTCTGCTCCCGAAAATCCAGGCGTGCCTCTGGCAATTATCCTAAAGTCTACATCAGGACCAAGGGTTACTTCTCTGGCATGAACTTCAAGAATTTTCTCTCGTCCTATAATATCAGGATTGGGAACATGAACTTGACGGTCAAACCGCCCAGGGCGTAAAAGTGCTGGATCCAGAACATCGGGCCGGTTGGTGGCAGCAATGATAATTACACCTTCATTGGCTTCAAAACCGTCCATTTCAACCAACAACTGGTTAAGCGTCTGTTCACGTTCGTCATTTCCTCCGCCATAGCCGACTCCTCTGGATCGACCCACGGCATCTATTTCGTCAATAAATACGATACAAGGTGAACTTTTCTTTGATTGTTCAAACATATCCCGAACCCGGGATGCACCAACACCAACAAACATTTCAACAAAATCTGATCCAGAAATTGAAAAGAAAGGAACACCTGCCTCACCGGCAATAGCCCTGGCAAGAAGGGTTTTACCTGTACCAGGTGGACCAACCAATAATGCTCCTTTGGGAATTTTACCGCCTAATCGGGAATATTTTGGTGGGTCACGAAGAAACTCAACAATTTCTTCTAACTCTTCTTTTGCCTCATCAATTCCAGCAACGTCCTTGAAGGTAACCTTGCCCTGGCGTTCTGTAAGCAATTTGGCTTTGGATCTGCCAAAACCCATGGCCCCGCCGCGACCACCGCCCTGAATCCGGTTCATTAGGAATATCCAGAACCCTATCAAAAGCAAAATCGGAAGGAAAGGACCAATAAATGCCATCAAACCGCTTGGTTCTTGTGGTTGAGCTTCAATCGTCACCTCATATTCCATTAGTAATGAGGTGATATCAAACCCTTGAGGAATAATCGTCTTGAACCGCTCTCCGGTATCATGAATTGCCGTTAGATTTTCTCCGTCTATAACGACTGATACAACATTGCTCTCTTCAACTTCATTCAAGAATGAGGTAAAGGAGACATTTCTCGTTGTATTAACTGATTGCCCGTTGGTAAATACGTTAAATAGAGCGACAATCAGAATAATTAAAACAACCCAAAACAAAAGATTCTTAATATTCCCAAAAGGGTAATTCTTTTTGGCCATATTTTCTTGGTTTCCTTGGTAGAAAATGGTATCAGATAATGGTGTTCAGTCCCTGTCTAGAAAATAACATTTTCCTGACTCTTTTCAATTACCCTCAAGGAAAAGCAGAAAAGCTGCCTTATTTTTGGTATCCTTGAAAACGGTAGATGTTCCAAAATCATTAAATACTGTTTCAATCAACTTGCCTTCCTCACTCCAAAGGGCAGGTGAAGACAAGAGGCCACCCGTTGTGAACTCCTTGTCCTTGGGCATGTTCAACTGATTGAGCCCCTTAGAAGCTAGATTCCCCAAGCGTACATTCATTTTAGGTTTCTTTACAACTCTCCAACGGTTGTCCCAGAACTGGTTACCATGCACAAACCCTCTTATTTTCTTTGGATCTCTGAAAATTCTAACACAATTGTTACCATCTTTTTGGATTACGAAATTGTTTATAGTTGCGCTTCCCACTTTTTTTACTCTTATCAGGCAATTATTAACCGCAGATTGTCGGGGCTTATAATCGTCATTGGCAAGAAACTGAACAACCCTTGCGAACAACTTCCCCCGAATTTCTTCTGGCAAGCCCCAATAATCCTCATGAAACACATATTCACCTACCTTGGATACTGAAATTACTTCCTCTGCTTTTTGCTGGATTAACTTCTGTAGAACCTCCCTGGTTTTCTGTAAATTAGAGGCCACCGTGGCTAGGCTATCGACTGTTATTCCTGCATCCTCAAGTACCGGAAGGATTTTTCTTATTTTAATCCTTGTTCGGCTACAGTCCTCATTGGATGGATCCTCTATCCATTCCTGATTATTGGCTCTAAGGTAATCCTGGATATCACACCGGGAAAAATCCAACATGGGTCTAATCCAGGTGACTCCAAACCTCTTTATGGTATTTGGCATGGCTGACAATCCGTCAACACCTGCTTTTCTCTTCAGTTCCATGAGAACTGTTTCAGCTTGGTCGTTTTGGGTATGTCCTAGAAAAAATTCATCTATTCCTAAGGATGCTCCCCATTCGGACATTAATTGATATCTCCCCTCACGGGCCTTCTTGGATAAATTTCCAAACTGTGTTTGGTTCTTCCAGTAAAGGGTTTGATGTTTCCACCCCAAATCTTTTGCCACTCCCTCGACAAATTCACACTCTTTTTGTGCACTTTCCCTTAATTGATGGTTTACGGTTACCACCTTTAGGTTCAGATCCTTGCTTTTGCACCAATCTGATAGCAAAAGGAGCAACCCCATGGAGTCGCTCCCACCAGATACCGCAACGGCTACATCCTGTTTAGAAAAAGAAAAAAGGGTGTCAAAGGATTGAAAAACTTGCTCAGTTTGAAGATGACCCATTACATTCGAAACGGCTTGTGTAGTTTTTGGAGTTTTGAGCCTCAATCGTATTGGGGAAGCGTTCAATGACCGCATTGAACATTTGGCAAGCTTCCTCAATTCGTTCCCACGATACGAACACCTGGCCCAATCTAAGAAGGGTTAAAGGAGCTCTTGGTCCTGAATTATCCTCAAGGAAACTTTTCAGAAACGCCTCACTGGCTTCCTTCCACTTCTCAAGTTTGGTCTGGGCTTCGCCAAGATAAAAATAGGTGTCAGCCATAAGATCATTATCGGGATAGAGCTCAATCAATTTTTCAAACTCTTCTATCGCCTGTTCAAACTCATTTTCCACAAAAAGATTTAACCCCTTATTGAACAAAATATCTTCCTCTTCAATATCCTCCAATTGGATACCTTCCTGGGGTTCATCAGGGATTTTGAAGTTATCTAACCCTGCTGATGATTGATTTACAGGGATTGCAAATTCCCCACTTTCAATTCTACCTACTCTTTGTTCAATATCCTGAAGATGGATGGTTACCCGAGAAACTTCATTGTTGATTTTATATTCAATGAGTTCAATCTTATTCAGATTTTCCCTGATTTCGGCTTCAATTTCATCAAGGCGGCCAAGGACAGTATCAGAATTAAAGAATTGTTCATCTATCTGATTTTCTGATTGTACCAACTCCCATCGAAGAACCTGTAATTTGAAATCAAGATTCTGAAGTTCAATCCGAATATCTGCCAATCTTTCTTTTACAACTGGATCAAGAGTTTCCTCCTGCTCCTGGGACCAACCTGAGGTTGATCCCACCCCCCAAAAAAATATAGGGACGAGCAGGTACGGAAATACAAACTTGGCAAATTTCAATTCAGGTACCTGTAGTTTCTTCGATTTGTGAAACTACCCTTCGGTTTTTGGACCAGCATGTTTCATCTGAACAGGCGGCAAAGGGTCTTTCCTTACCGTAGCTTACCGTTGACATTCTGACAGCACCTATTCCTTGTTGCAGCAAAAAGGTTCTGACAGCTTCGGATCTCCTGGCACCTAGAGCAAGGTTATACTCTCTGGTACCTCTTTCATCGGCATGCCCTTCAATTATAACAGTGGAATCAGGGTTTTGTGCCAACCAATCAGCCTGTTTTGTCAAAATATCCTTGGCTTCGTCGGAAAGAGCACTTTCATTCAAAGCAAAAAAGACTCTGTCGCCAATTTCATAATCAAAGTATTCCTTGGAAAAATACGCAAATTCACTCTCGGTATCAATGACCCCATCATCCATTCCAGTAAAGCTGTCACCATCGGATGAACCATCTCCTGCTCCATTCGAATATGCACCACTCCTGGTAACCGTATTTGTACCACAACCTGCGACAAGAAGTGCACAGGCAATTATACTCATTACTCTCAATAACTTCATTTTAAACTCCATAAACAAATAAATTATATTTACCTAAGAGGTGACCATGATGGATCCGAGGCAAAATTGGGGGTATCCAATTTTTTCAAATTTCTTCCAGTAACATCTACCGAATAGAGTGCCGGACCCCCTCTTTCCCCTGGTTCTTCTCTAAAAAACAACAGCACCCTTCCGTTTGGTGCCCAAGTCGGACCTTCATCTAAAAATGACCTTGATAAAAGTCTTTCCTCTGACCCATCAGTTAACATTACCCCAACATGAAAAACACTTCCTACCTGTTTGGTAAACGCAATGAAATCGCCTCTTGGGGACCAAACTGGAGTACCATAATTGCCATCCCTAAAGCTAATTCTCGAAATATTCCTATCGTTTAGGTTCATAGTGTAGATTTGGGGTGACCCACTTCTATCAGATTCGAAGGCAATACTCTTGCCATCAGGCGAATAGCTTGGAGCGGTATCAATTGCTCTGTTTCTTGTTAGTCGTTGGGATTCGTTAGACGTAAGGTTGGTTTCAAAAATGTCGGTATTACCCCTTGTGGTTCGAGAAAAAATAACTCTTTTCCCATCTGGTGAAAATCTGGGCGAGAATGTCATGTCGGGTGTATCCAAAACTCGGTTTGAATTTCCATTCCTAAGATTCAAGCGGTAAACACTGGGTTTGCCTGTTTGATAGGAGGTGTAGATTAACTCATCCCCATTTGGAGAAAATCTTGGTGCCAACACCAAATTCGTTCCATCGGTCAAGTATCTTACATTGGCGCCATCATAGTCCATTATAGTCAAACGTTTTGTTCGTTCAGTCTTGGCTCCAAACTCCGAAATAAAGGCAATCATGGTATCAAAATATCGACCCTCCCCGGTAATTCGAGAATAAACTTCATCAGAGATTTTATGTGCCAACCGCCGCCAGTTATTCACCTGGCCCCTATATTGCACACCCTGCCCAAGGGTGGATTGGGCAAATATATCATGTAACCTGAATTTTACTACCAAATTACCATCAGTACCAAGGGTAACAGAACCAGTTAAGAGAACATCAACATTTATGGCCTTCCAATCTGAAAACTGGATTGGAGAGTCAAAATTGGTAATTTTTCCTATGTGGGAATCTTCAGGAACGATCCTGAACAATCCAGTCCGGTCTAAATTGGATAAAATCAAATCGGTTATTTCCTTTGACCACTTTTCGGCTTCAGAGCTCTCAGCAATGAACTGTGGAGCTGCAACTGGGAAAAGTTGAATAATTCCCTCATTAATCTCGATTTGGAGGGGACCATCATCTGACTGGGCAATTCCTTGGACCCCCAAAAAACCGGTGAATCCGATAATCGAAAGAACCTTAATGGCTAAACGCATTCCTATCTGTTCCTTATATTTTCAGGATTAAATGTATAAATAACTTCTTTCCACAAATCATATTTTTCAATGGGAAGGTCATGCCCATTTTCCAAACCTTTTGTGATGGCCCTCCTGGCTACATCAAAAGCAGTTTCAACGGCAGTTCCATTTGTTGTTCCACCAGTTTGACCTTGTAACTCTATATTAATGGGTTTACCCTTTGTGTCCATAAATATTCTTACTGTTAACGTTATTCTTTTAGCTTCCGAAGAGAGTGCTCCCACATTCCAGTTTTGTTCAATCAAGAATGTTAATCTTTCAATTTCACCCCGAGTCAAAGTCTGTCTTTTAACAGGTTCCGGCTTGGGTGTATCCTGAATGATTTCGTTGGGGTTACCATCTTCAACTATTTTAGAGATAAGTTCACTTATGTCAATGTCATCAGGTGTTGTAAACTCTTGGGGACGACTCGTAGGCGAACCCAAGGCTAAAAGATCCCTGGAAGTTTCCTGCCCGGTAAGAGGAACAGTAGGTTCCTCAGCTTTATTTGCCTCTGTAACAACAACTGGCGTCGAGGCTTCCTTGGCTGAACTTTCTTCAATAGGTTCTGGATTTTCATCAACCTTCGCATCTTCACTTGGCACAGTGGCTTCCTGGGTAATATCAGCCACTTTTAGTTCCGGTCTTTCAATTGGGTTGTATTCAGATGTAACCTTTGGAATTTCCGGCAATTTGAAATCTGCAGCCTTTGGAAGAGGGATAGTATCTTTTAATACTATGCTCTCGGCAACACCCTCTGGTACTCCTATTTTTATACCTGGAGGTTCTATGGGTTGGGGAATGTCAGGAAGTAATATTTGACTGTTGGTTGGAATTTCTGGTACTTCCGTTTGCACATTCAAATCGGGAATAATAGGCTGAACAAATTCAGGAATGTCCTGTAGGTTATCTTCTGTTTCAAGAATTTGATCCAAGTCGGATGGCACAACATTTGATTCCGACAAAATATTGTCCCGATTAAGTTCCACTTCAGAAATCAATTCTATACTTATTATATCTTCGGTGGGGTTGATAAACCTCGGGGAACGAAATAGCTCTGCCCCAACCAAAAAAAATAATACAAGAGAGTGTCCTAATATTGAAAGAGCAAACCCAGATTTCACCAGCCCTCACCATTAAACTTAATTCAGTGTATCAAAAGTGGGACCCCCACCATCAGTTACAAGTGATATGTTTCTAAATCCAGCATTGTTTAGTGCACCCATTACTTGCATAATAATTTCATAGCGAGCTTCCTTATCCCCTCTAAGAAAAATTTTATCAGAGGTTCTTTCTGCCAATATGGACCTGAGTTTTGGTATCAGCTCAGTATTGGAATATTCAGTTTTGTTGATTGAAACCTGACCTTCGGCTGTAATTGATAAGGTCAAAGGTTCCTCTCCACTATCGCTCAACGGAGTAGCTGCCGTTTCTGGTAGTTGGACCTGAACACCTACGGTTAGTAAGGGTGCAGCTACAATAAAGATAATCAGAAGAACCAAAACAACATCCACGAAAGGGGTAACATTTATTTCCGACATGGGTTTGTGAATAATGCTTTTCTGCCGCCGGGAATGCCTACCGACCTTGTTTATGGAGAGAGCCATATTCTTTTATTCTTCACGTTGATCCAACTGTTCGATTTCCCTCGAAACAATTGTGGAAAATTCATCAGCAAAATCATCAAACCTTGCTGCAAGGCTATTGGCCTTGGTTGATAGGTTATTGTAGAATACCACAGCTGGAATTGCCGCTAACAACCCTAATGCCGTAGCGGCCAATGCCTCGCCAATTCCAGGTGCAATCACTGCCAGGTTAGTATTTTCCTGGATGCCAATTTCGGAAAATACATTCATTATCCCCCACACCGTTCCAAATAAACCAACAAAAGGTGCAGTTGACCCAACGGTTGCAAGAAAATCCAATCCTCTGGAAAGATAATTGATTTCGTTATTGACTGCATTACTCATCGAACGATCAATTCGTGAGGATGCTCCTGCTATTAACCTGCCTGAATTGCTATGAGATTTTTCCCATTCATCCATAGCTGCACAAAAAATCCGTTGTAAGGCCCCAACAGGATTCCTTTTTATTCCTTCATACAGTTCTTCAACGGAATCCTCTGACCAGAAAGCGCTTTCAAAAGCTAGGGTCTGGTTTTTTACCTTTCCAAAATACAAAAGTTTTTGAAAAATAATTGCCCAGCAAATTATTGAGGCCAAGATAAGTAATACCATGACGCTCTGAACCACAAATCCTGCTAGGAGGAAGAGATTCAACAAGCTAAAATCAAGGCC
The DNA here is from genome assembly GCA_963668325.1 of Paracoccaceae bacterium. GTDB lineage: Bacteria > Pseudomonadota > Alphaproteobacteria > Rhodobacterales > Rhodobacteraceae > MPNP01. The sequence continues at coordinate 1,844,715 of OY764222.1, read as the reverse complement.
TTCTGATGCCGAGATTAACTCCATTTCCATAATTACTGCCCTAAATCATTTAGCCACCTATTTGGGGAGGTCTTCTTTGTGATTTTAACTTATATTAAAGAATAGTGAAAATGGCAATAACAATTATGTAATTTCATTGTGGATAAGTTTGTTGCCTTCATTGATTTTCTCCTTTTCATAAATTTCAACTAAATTGGAAGCGTTGATACTCTCTCATCGGTTTTGAAGGGATGTACCTTGAGCCGTTCATGTATAACATTAGGTATTTTTACAAGATGCCCATTACTATCCGTACACGCAATGGTAACATCCGCTTCGAACAATTTTACGTGTCTGGATAGTATGATCTGGTTAATTTCTACACGGACTTGGGTCAATCGAGTTATTTCAGACTGAACCTTTACTAGATCATCGAATTTTAACGGTGCAATAAAATCAGCAGAAACCTTCTTCACAACAAAACCGACATTGAGAAGGTTTCGCAAATTAGTATGGGTAATCCCTCTATCCCTGAGCATCTCAGTTCGGGCCCTTTCAATGAATTTGAAATAGTTGGCGTAGTAAACGATACCTGCATAATCCACATCTTCATAATAAACCCGATATACCTCCTCATGTTTCACTGCTGGCACCACTAAACAAGTCATTTACAGCGCTGGGGGGTTTTTTATCTAAATGCTTCCAGGCCAAGTTCGTTATTGTCCGTCCTCTAGGTGTTCTACTAATAAAGCCCGCCTGCATCAAATAGGGTTCAACCACATCCTCAATTGTGTCCTTTACCTCCGACATTGCTGCTGAAATGGTTTCAATTCCAACTGGACCACCTCCATAATGGTCAGCTACAATATTAAGGTATTTCCGATCATTGGAATCCAACCCTAGGTGATCTACTCCTAACCTGTCCAATGCCTTGTTCGCCACCTCATGGGAGATTCTCCCATCATTCTCAACAATGGCAAAGTCAATCACGCGGCTTAAGAGTCTGTTGGCAACCCGGGGGGTACCTCGAGACCTTTGAGAAATTTCCATAGCCCCTGCTTCCTCTATTTCAATTTTTAAAACCTGGGCTGATCGGGTTACAATTTTCAGCAATTCCTCGGCTGAGTAAAACTCCAACCTCATATGGATGCCGAAACGATCTCTAAGTGGTGTTGTCAATAATCCCAGCCTAGTGGTTGCGCCGATAAGCGTGAATTGATTTAACTCAATCCGAACGGTCCTGGCAGCGGGTCCAGACCCTACAACCAGGTCGAGCGCATAATCTTCCATTGCCGGATAGAGAATTTCTTCAACTATAGGATGCAAACGGTGTATTTCGTCTATAAACAACACATCGTGTGTATCCAGCTTGGTCAAAATGGCCGCCAGGTCACCTGCCTTGGCCAGGACAGGACCCGAAGTCATTGAAAAGTTAACATCCATTTCTCTGGCAATGATCTGTGCCAAGGTGGTTTTACCCAAACCAGGAGGTCCATAAAACAGGGTATGTGCCATCGGTTTTGATTGGATACTCGCACTCTTAATAAAAACCCCCAAATTATATCTTAGCTCATCATGGCCAATAAACTCCTTGAGTTTTCTGGGTCTCAGTGCATGATCATTATCTGTCGGAATGTTTTCAGGCGTAATTGCGGAGGTATTTTCTGCCATAAAACTGCTTAATTCCTAAAGTGAAGACAAACGTTGTAAGGCATCTCTGATCAGACTCTCAGTGGTAAAATCTTCCGAGTCCAGAATTATTTGGGTTAGTACTGCTGCTGAAACACTTTCCGAATACCCCAGTTTAACTAATGCTGAAAGAGCTTCTGTTCTGATCTGTACCTCCTTGTTATATTCTTCGGACTGCTTTGTTATTTTAATATTGTCACTCGGTTGATCAGTTGCATCGGAGGATTCAACATTCTCCCCACCCAATATCAATAATTTGCTTAATTTGGGTTTGAGTTCGATAACTATCCTTTGTGCAATTTTTGGCCCTATCGTGGGTGCGGATTTAAATGGGCGCCAATCATCCATAGAAATCGCTCGGATGGAAGCTGGTACACCGATCGTGTCCACAATAGAAAGTGCACCTTTTTTTCCCACACCCTGTACTGTCAATAATTCACGGTAAAATGATCTTTCATTTAGATGTTTGAACCCGGTTAGCTGGAGAAGATCCTGCCTTACAAGAAGGTCGGTAAACAAAGTTATTTGTTTGCCAGGTGATGGTAATGAGTTCAAGGTGTTGTTGGAACAATAAACCTCATAGCCAACCCCATTCACATTAAGCAACACAAAGTCAGAGCCGATGAAATCGATTATGCCTGAAATTTTACCAATCAAAGTGCTATAACCATTACAATTGAATAGATTTTTCGATTGTCATTTGGGGAATTAGCAATGAATGGGTTAAGGCGATTGCCAAGGCATCTGTACTATCAGCCCCTTTATTCTGGAACCCCTTTAATTGCATTCTTACCATGTACTCAACTTGATCCTTGGTTGCATGCCCTACTCCCACCACGGCATTTTTTATCGTGTTTGGGGCATATTGGCTTACTTCCAACCCTGCTTTTGTTGGAGCCAACAAGGCCATGGCGCCTGCATAACCAAGTTTGAGCGAATTTGCTCCATCTTTATTTACAAAAGTTTTTTCCACAGCAGCAGTTTCAGGATTAAAATTTTCAATTACAGCTGTTAATTTAGTGAAAATCGCCAACAATTTTTTTGCTAAATCAGTTTCCCTGGGAGATATAACCCCGCAATCAATGTAGGTGTAATTTTGCCCCCTGCTCTCAATAATCCCCCATCCGGTTTTGGTCAAACCTGGATCAATACCAATTATTTTCACAAATTTTCCATAATTAAGAATACTTCTAAAGGATAATATATTAATAGAAAAAATATGATACTTCGGATTGATTAGAATTCTTAGTTGATATTAATCTCAATTTTCATGATTGTTTAGGAATTTGTAAACGATTTGTGAATAACCGGATACTCTACTTATTCGTGAATTTCTAGGACAGAAAGAAACCAATGCAAACAGATGAGAAGCTAGCCACTAGCACCCCCCAAATTAGGAATTCCAAAATAAATGTTACCAAATGGAAATTTAAACCTGGTGAATCCACTGGCTTCCACATTCATGAATTCGATTACATTGTGGTACCTTTAACTACTGGTGAGTTAACCGCAATCAATTCTGATGATTCAACAACAATATCAAATCTTGAAGCAGGGAAGTCCTACTTCCGACAAAAAGGGGTAGAGCATAATATCGTAAACACCAATTCATTTGATTTTACCTTTGTTGAAATTGAATTGCTTTAGAGGTTTGTCCCACAAGAAATCTCGCAGTTTCCATTCATTCTAGAATAAGCACGATAAATATACGTATTGAAAGGGTATCAAATTGAATCCCGGGGCTAGAAATTCAATTACGGATATTTCGGGTTTCCTGGTTGGGAATTCTACTGATAACCACATCAAGTCCGGTGTTACAGTATTCTACGGTGAAAGACCATTTGTTGCTGCCGTTCATGTAATGGGTGGAGCACCCGGCACTAGGGAAACCGATTTACTCGCACCAGACAGGTTAGTTAAAAAGGTTGATTGCCTGGTTCTGTCAGGCGGGTCGGCTTTTGGCTTGGATGCTGCCACTGGAGTAGGAGATTTATTATCCCATCAGGGGAGGGGATTCCCCGTAGGCGACGTTAGAGTTCCTATCATTCCAAGCGCTATTTTATTTGATCTATTAAATGGTGGTCAGAAGAGTTGGACCTCAAACCCTTATGCCAATCTGGGTAAAGAGGCTTTGGAAAATGTTGCTATAGATTTCAAGATTGGAAGTGTTGGAGCTGGGACCGGAGCCACAACCAACAACCTAAAAGGTGGCCTGGGTACCGCTTCACTAAAATTAGAGTCCGGCTATACGGTCGGAGCGTTGATGGCGGTTAATTCTCTTGGCTCAACGACTCAATACGAAGAGAGAAATTTTTGGGCTGCGTTCTGGGAATTTGGGGATGAGTTCGGTGGCTTGGGAACAACCACAGAAATCAAACCAGATTGGACTCCTTCCCTTCAGGGCGATACTTCTGAGAACTTTGGCAATACCACGATAGGGATAGTTGCGACAGATGCCAAACTAGACCAAGCTCAATTGACCAGAATAGCCATAGCAGCTCACGATGGGATTGCCAGAGCAATCGTTCCCGCCCACACAATTTTCGATGGTGATCTGTTATTTGCCGCATCTAGCGGAACGAAGGCGGTTGCCGATCCTGATGCAGCCGTTTTCGAGATAAGTGATGCAGCTGCCAAAACAGTGTCTCGAGCAATTGCTCGAGGTGTGTTCAACGCAACACCAGAAGAAAATGATTCGTTGCCAACCTGGCAAGAGAAATATTAAGAACCAAACACTTTCATTGGGATTATAGTTTACCTTCCGCCTCCAATACCTTTCTAGCTGACCGAAAACACTCCAGTGCCTGAGGGACTCCACAATATATCCCGACGATATGGATTATTGCTCTAACTTCTTCCACCGATACTCCGTTATTCAGAGCTCCCCTGAGGTGAATTTCCCATTCGGTCATTTTTCCCAAAGCCCCGATCATGGCCAAATTCATCATGCTTCTGGTCTTTGGATCTATGGTTTCATCACCCCAACCAAATCCCCAACACCAAGCTGTCATAGCCTTTTGGAAAGGAAGGTTGAATTCATCTGCCTGCTGCAAACTCTTATTTACATACTCTTCCCCAAGAGTATTTTTTCTTGCGGCCAAACCTTTGTCAAAAAATTCTTCATCCATTATTTTTTACCTAAATTTTTACTTCCAAAATATGATTGTGTAATATCATGTGGGCTAGCGAGTGGTTGTCACAATCCCACTTTGTATAACCCTAAAGATCAATCCCTTCCCTAATCCATCTCTGAATGTGCATTATCGAGTGTTCGGAATTAACCCCGCAAGCAGGGTCTACGACCAACGGGCCAGGCTTGTACCCTCTGCTTTTCAATCCCCTGCCAACACTTTCAACCAAGGTAATATCTTCAGCCACGGTAGTTTCTCTATCCTGAACTGCCAGATTGCTTATCACTTCATCATGTTCTCCATCAATGGAAAACCAACCCCTCCAAACAGTACAATTATCAACATCATGGGATCGCCAGTGATAAGTATTGAGTAGGTTCCCGGGATATACCTGAAAGGCAAACATTGGCCACAAAAAGAAGGTGGCATAGTCAGTGGCATGAGGAACTGATAGATCTACACTGTAAGTCATCGCATCAAAGCTATTCATACGGGTCGTATGCCGAAGGCAATATCCATCTGGCTGGATATCATAGGTAGAAGGATCAATCACACCTTCCGAGAAGGCCTTATGATTAATTTGACAATGGTAACACTCCGAATGGTTTTCTACGGACGTTTTCCAATTGCATTTCTCGGGAATTTCGACCCACATCATTGGTTTGAGAAGGTTCAAATCTGGAACATATTTCGCCAGCGATTGCCTTACTCCGGGAAACCACTCTTCCATCTCGGAGGCATTAGCATCAAAATTAACAAATATAAACCCGTGAAAATTTTCAGTTTTAACTTTTTGGAGGCAAATCCTGGTTCTATCCAAATGACGAATTGAACCCAGATTTGGTCCAGATCTTAGCCTTCCCTCCAATTCATATGTCCAGGAATGGTAAGGACATACAATTGACCGACAATTTCCTTTCCCCTGGACCAGTTGGTGAGCACGGTGCTGGCATACATTGAAGAAAGTTCTTATCTGCCTGTCCTGACCACGAATAACAAAAAGGCTTTCGCCGTTTAGTTCAAGGGTATAGTAATCACCAATATTCGGGATTTCACTTTCATGGCAAGTGAACAACCAGGTTTTGCTTAAAAGAGTCTCCTTCTCCTTTTCAAAAATATCCCTGCTGGTATAGAATTTGGCCGCAAGAGCATAATGAATGTCAGTTTTTATGTTCATCAGCTTCCTCAACATAGATCCCAAACGAATGTCTGCGACTGTGAAATTTCCTTAAATCAATAATTGCCTCATCACCAATTTCAGAAATCAAATAACTTAGCAGAAGTTCAAATAAAGCAGTTACCGGTACCATTGAAGGAAAAAAATGTGGAGAACTCGTTGGAACAACAAATCTTATTTTTGCCTTTGACATGATCGGACAAGCTGGTGAGTCCGAGATAGCAATTATGGGTATACCAAGAGAATTGGCAAATTTCACTGCATCAATGACTTCCTTTCGGTATGGTTTGAAGGTCATGGCGATCAGAATATCTTCTTTGGTACCTCGCCCCAAAACATCAATTGGCAAATCACCCCCGGAAGGTAAAGATATAAAGCCCGGTGCAATCATTCCGGCCAGATAGGTAAAGTTTCTTGCAACTGTGTTGGCAATTCCTACCCCTAAGACAAAACATGTTTTGGTTCTTAAAATATTATTAGCGGCTGTATGGATCAGACTGTGCATTTCGGGAGAATTCAAAACTTCCAAGTCAGAAATGGAAGTACAATTGGCACCAGATTTTGTCCCCTGTATACCCTTACTGCGGTAATTTTCTACATTAGCACGATTACATAAAGAACCCTTATCATCAGTATTCAGCTGGGGACGAAAAACTTCACGAAATTCAGAAAAGGTGGAAAATCCATTTATCTTGGCAAATCTGACTATTGTGCTGTGATTGACCTTGGCCAACTTGGCCAGATCACGGATAGAAGAAAATCCAATCACCTGGGGATTTTCCAGCACAAACTTGGCAACTTTTTGCAATTCAGGTGGAAAATTTTCGCCAACTGATTGAATATCAACCAGCAAATCGTTTAATTCAATTTTTTTAACCATTTGTTTTATTTCTAATAATAAAAGATACAAATGTAATATAATTGGTCAATTGTTTTTGAGACATTAATGGAAATACCGACACATGCGGAAGCGGTAATCATCGGTGGGGGTATAATGGGCTGCGGTTTAGCCTACCACCTCCCCAAGGAAGGCATGCAAGATGTTGTTCTGTTGGAAAAAGCCGAATTGACCAGCGGGTCAACCTGGCATGCAGCAGGTCAAATCACCCACTCTACCTCAAGCTATTCCCTTGGTAAATGCGTAGGTTACAATATCGACCTTTATTCCAGGATTCTTGAAGTAGAAACAGGAATGAAAGTGAGTTGGCATGGTTGCGGCTCCCTGCGATTGGCGTATACAAGCGATGAAGTCGATTGGCAATTACAATCCATGTCTGTAGGGAAAGGATTGGGGTTTCAAATGGAACTCTTAAAGCCAACAGAGATTGCCAAATTACATCCCTTTTATAATTTGAATGGAGTACAGTCTGCTCTGCACACCCCTGGTGATGGCCATGTGGACCCTTCAAATGTCACGCAAGCCCTTGCCACCGGAGCTAAAAAACAGGGCGTTAAAATATTTCGTCGAACTCAGGTTACTGATATATCAAGAGCGGGGTCTGGTGAGTGGCTGGTTACCACACCCAATGGTTCAATAACCTGCAAACATGTGATCAATGCCGGTGGGACTTATGCTAAGCAAATTGCTGCATGGACAGGCTACAACCTTCCAGCAACATCAATGAGTCATCATTATTTTGTAACTGAACAGGTACCTGAGTTCAAGAGTTTGGAAACTGAACTTCCTGTTATCCGGGATGACCGTGAGATATCCGGTTATTTTCGCATGGAACAAAAAGCAGGCTTGATTGGCATATACGAAAAGTTAAATCCTAACCCTGTGTGGATAAAAGGTTGTCCATGGAAAGCTGAAAACGAGTTATTTGGACCTGATTATGATCGAGTTTTTCCATGGTTGGAAAATGCCTTCAACAGAATTCCTATTTTAGCAAATCTTGGAATACGTCGAGTCGTACACGGTGCAATAAGCCATCCCCCTGATGGAAATCCCTTAATTGGGCCGGCCCCTAAACTTAAAAACTATTGGTGTTGCTGTGGAACCCAGATTGGAATTGGATGGGGACCGGCCTTAACCAGAGAACTGGCAAGAATGATGGTTCATGGTGAAACCGAAATCAACATGCGTGAGTTTGACCCGCGGAGGTTTGGTTCATTTGCTTCAAACAACTACCAGGTGGTCAAGGCCAAGGAAGATTACATCCTTCGGCACGAAGTTCCGTTTCCGAATTATAATCGGCTGGAAGCAAGGCCAGTTCGGCCTTCAGCGATTTATGACTTTCTGAAAGATAGAAATGCCGTCTTCGAAGAAGTCTATGGCCACGAAAGACCCAGATGGTTTGCACCTCAAAATCAGGTACCAATAGATATCTACAGCTTTCGACGCAGCCAGGTCCACGAAATTATTGCAAATGAAGTAAATGCAGTTCAGAAACGGGCTGGATTGATGGATATTTCAGCGTTTGCCAAGGTAGAGGTATCGGGAAAAAACACCATTCTATTTTTAACCCGATTGTTTCCCAACCAATTGCCTGAACCCGGCAAAATGAGACTAACCCATCTATTGAATAAAGCCGGTCGAATAGAATTGGAAACAACCGTATTCTGCCTTGCTGAAAACAGGTATTACCTCGTTTGTGCAGCTTTCTTTGAACAAAGGCTGCTGGATATTTTACATCTTGCCAGAGGTTCTGAACAAGTAAACATCCGTAATTTATCTGATGCATGGGGAGCTTTAAAGGTCAATGGACCATTTTCACGTATGATCCTGTCAGATGTTACCGATTATTCTCTTTCCAATTCTGAATTTCCCTGGTGGTCTATTCGTGAAATTGAAATCAGCGAATCAAAACTCTGGGCATTCAGAATGTCATATGCTGGAGAATTAGGCTGGGAGTTGCATGGACCAAGATCTGAAATCAGGAATTCCTTCAAGGCAATCTTTGCTAAGGGACAAACGCATGGCCTGCAATTATATGGCTCCTTTGCAATGAACTCCATGCGATTGGAAAAAGGGTATTTGGGTGCAAATGAATTGACCAATGAGGTTACTCTTGCCGAGGCCGGCCAGATGAGATTTGTTGATTTTAACCATAAATTTGTTGGTAACTTCGCAACCTTAAACAGCACTCCAAGATACCAGTGTGTTCATTTAGAAATTGAAGATGATGGGGAAACTGACGGCAATGGAGGTGAAGCAATTTATTCATCAGGTAAACAAGTTGGGTCAATCAGTTCCATTGGATTTGGGCACAGGGTAAAAAAATTGCTTGCATTCGGTTTTGTTAATCCCGATTACGATACAAATGAAACCAGGTTTGAGGTCAGAATTATGAATGAAATGAGAAAAGCATCAATTCTGAACAAACCACCATATGATCCACAGAATTCATTACAAAAAATGTAACCCACGAAAGGCATAATATATGAAAATGAAAGGAATCCTTCTGACTGGTCATGGCGGGATGGACAAATTAGAATGGCGAGAGGACATCCCGACCCCTACCCTTTCGGAGGGGGAAGTCCTGATCAAGGTGGGGGCTTGTGGTTTAAACAATACTGATGTGAACACCAGAGTGGGTTGGTATTCCAAAGATTCAAACCCAGGGGACAATAACCAAAGCCCTGATAATTTGGGTCCCGATGATGGTGGTTGGGGTGGAACATCACTGCAATTCCCTAGAATTCAGGGCGCAGATATTGCCGGGAAGGTTGTTGACGTTAAGGGAAGCCAATTTAAACATTTACTTGGAGAAACCGTAATGGTCGACCCTTGGATAAGGCCGTTGGAACATCCTGAAAGATACAAGGTAGTAGGATATCTTGGCAGTGAAATTGATGGTGGGTTTGCTGAATACACCAAGGTTCCAGCTAATGCTGTCCATCCGGTACAATCGGATTATTCTCTAATAGAACTTGCCACCTTTGCCACTTCAAGTGTTACTGCCGAAAACATGCTGGATAGAGCCAAAGTAAAGGAGGGTGATATCGTATTGATTACAGGTGCTTCGGGAGGAGTTGGTTCAGCTTTGATCCAATTGGCTAACCGCCGGAATGCAACGACCATTGCTTTATCTAGTATAGGCAAAGCCGATCAGGTCAAAAAGGTTATGCCCAATGAAATTCTATTTCGAGAATCTGGTAATTTATGTGAACGAGTTCTGGAATTGAGTTCTGGCAAAGGCGTTTCTGTTGTTGCTGATGTGGTAGGAGGTACAATGTGGCCCCAATTGCTGGAAGTACTCAATCACGGTGGTCGTTATGTTTGCTCAGGCGCTATAGCTGGACCAATGGTCGAATTTGATCTACGTACCTTTTATCTCAAGGATCTAACTCTAGTTGGAGCAACCATCGTTCCACCAGGAACCTTTCGAAACCTGGTAGGATATATTGAAAGAAAGGAAATAAAGCCCCTGCTTGCCGAGAAGTTTCCTTTAAAGGACTTTAAACAAGCTCAAGCAAGATTCATGGATAAATCACATTTCGGGAACATTGTCGTATATCTTTAACCTAGCCTTGTCTAATTTTACTGAATACTTGACCCTTTTAACATGCCAACCTCTTAAATCGCGGGAAGTGACCTAGCATAGGATGTCTGGCTAAAAAAATGTATCATAAAGCGACGCAAGAAGGGAACTTTTGGAAGGGATTTTTCATGACCATAAGATTTTAATATCTCATAATGGCACATGACGTCTAGAAGACGCATGATTGAAGGCTCGCTTGCTTCAATCTCCAATCTTTCCTTTTTGACCTTCTCAATTTCCTCTTTTGATAGACTTATATCAATCGGTACGGCTTTTTCTAATTGTATGAATCGCCATGCCAATTCTCCATGATGACCTGCCTTTCTTACCGATGTGCCTACTGCCAAATCAATAATAGCAACAATTGTAACAACAGCAGGTATTAATGGCAGATAATTAGGCCATAAATCTCCTACTGCAATCACTACTGAACTTGATCCTCCAATCAATGCAACAGTGATAGTAAGTGTATTCCAAGCTTCATAAAACCGACGACGGTGCTTATGATAACGAACCGACCTCCGAATAGAAAAGAGAAGATCGTAGGTTGGGTCATCAAGATTTTCTAACATTACTAGTTTCCATTTGTTCAAATCTTTTTCGGCCCCACTGGCCGCTGCGGTTTTACCGTATCTGTTACACTGCTTAACTTTGAACTCTTCCCACTTGGAGCACTGCGGGTCCCCTTATTCGAAGGTGCAGATTTATTTCCACTTGGAGTACTGCGGGTCCCCTTATTCGAAGGTGCAGATTTATTATTCATGCTTTGGATTTGCCTTTTTTTTGATGGACCTTACTTTACCACCTGTTTGGTCTATCAAGTGTATTTGTTAATCCCCACAATACAGGATATTCACCAAGAAATCCATTAAGTTAGGCTTTTAATTTTAATTACGACTTTTCTTGTAAAACTGATAAGGGTTATGCCAAGACTTCTTGCAACTGTTTTGCACTATCAAATAGAAATTCCTTTTTCTCAAGCAACTCCTCAAGTGAAAGCCTTTGAGTTGGACCATGAAAGGCAAGGGAAGCAATATATTTTCCATTCATATCAGAAATTGGCACTGCAGCTGCCACCATTCCGGGTATGAATTCCTCCAAATCCAACGCAAACCCTTGCTTGGATACAACATCCAACTCCTTGATCAGATCATCAGTGGTACATATGGTATTGTTTGTAAGTTGGGACAATTCTAGGTTCGAAGCCAATATTCTTTGTTCCTTGGCAGGTAATTTTGACAGGTAGGTTTTACCACTGGCAGTACAATGAAAAGGTACGTTTGATCCAATAGGAAGTTGAATTCGCAAAGGCCAATCAGTTTCTACCCTGTCTATGTATATCATCCCTTTGGTTTCAGGAATAACCAGATTGATCGTTTCGCCAATTTTCTGGGCCGCACTATGGAGAATTTGATGTCTGACAATTTTTTGATCAGAATCTAGAAAGATACTACGTGCAAGTGCCTTTAGTCTCTCTCCAGGTGCTAATCGATTGTTTTCTTCCTTGACCAAGTACCCCTCTTGAAGAAGCCTTTCACAAAGTCGGTGGAGACTCTGCTTGGGTAGATTAATTTGTCTATTTATCTCTGCCTGGGTCAGGGCATTTCCAGACTTCCCGACAACTTCAATAATTTTAATCATCCTATAGGAAGTTGGGATCTTTGAGGGTTTTCGCATTTGCCTTTAATAAAAAATAATGGTACTTGAAAAAAATGATTTGTTTCAATAATTCATTTTTGGGACTTTTTGTCTCTTTTTTGTATCATAATTATAATGTTTAATGATCTAGAGTCGGTTTGTAAATCTGCTTCTGGATTTTTTCTATTCGATTTAGTATCTTACCGACGGGAACCATCTATTGATCGATTACATGATAATGATACCGCAGATTATCTTTGCGGATATCATCCTTTCAGGGGACAACGCGTTAGTCATAGGGATGGCTGCTGCGGGGGTCGATCAGAAATATCGCAAAATTGCAATTATCCTGGGGTTAGCCATGGCTGCCATCCTGAGGATAGTATTCGCCGTCATGGCCTCATACCTTTTGCAAATACCTGGAATTCTATTCTTTGGTGGCTTGCTACTCTGTTGGGTATGTTGGCGTTTCTACAAAGATATCAGGGGGCATTCCCAATCACCTCAAGTGACCAGCGATCAAGTCGCCATAGAGAAAGAAACTCCGTTGGGACAATTAAAAAAGGCAATGATCGTGATAACCGTCGCGGATGTATCCATGTCTCTTGATAATGTGTTGGCCATTGTTGCTATTGCCAAGGATGAGATTGTCTTAATGGTGTTTGGTATTGCCTTGGCCATTGCCATTATGGCCCTCTGTGCAACTGTAATAATGAAAATACTTACCCGCTTCCCCATACTGGCTTATGTCGGCTTACTGTTCCTCATTTATCTGTCGTTTGACCTGATGTATGAGGGTGGGTTGGAGTTAATTCACTTGGCAGGGTTAGTATAAATTGCTTATTGATGGTTTTTTGGTTTTAACTGGGAATATTATATCCCCATTAACTCGACAAATACATTGTATTGTAGATCAGTCATGCCTTCGCTGGTTTAAATGTCGAGAATTTCATTTGAAGGTAATTTTAGGAGGATTACTATGAATATTAGTAAGTCAATTGCCAAATCCCTTACAGTAGGAATTGGTTGTTTAGTCTTATTGGCTACCTCAGTTTATTCTGAAGTAACAATTAGGGTTCAATCTGTTATTCCGGCACAAGCAGATGAAGTTCATATGCTGAATGAATTTGCCGCTGATGTTGCTGCTTTAACCAATGGGGAAGTTCAAATTGAAGTTCTACCTGCGGGAGCCGTTGTCGGCGTTGCTGAAACTCTTGATGCCGTGGATAAAGGATTGATCGAAGGTGGTTTCGCCTGGACCCATTATTGGTCTGGTAAACATCCAGCTGCAATGCTGTTCGGTTCTCCCGTTGCTGGGGCAGGTGTCGGTATTGATAATATCGCTTTCCTTTCCTGGTTTCAATATGGTGGCGGGAAAGAGCTTTATGACCAGCTTTGGGATGAAATGGGTGTAAATATTAAAGGATTTATGCTCCAGCCGGTTGGTCCAGAAGCTTTAGGTTGGTTCAAGGAACCCATTAATTCTATGGATGATTTCAGGAAGTACCGATTCAGGACTCCTCCCGGAATTCCTGGTCAGACCTACAAAGATATTGGTGTTGCCTCTGTAGCAATGGGTGGTGGAGATATTCTTCCAGCCCTTGAAAGTGGTACCATTGATGCAGCTGAATGGTGTTGTCCAAAGCCTGACAGTGTCTTTGGTTTCCAGAAAGTCCTGAAGCATTATTATCTTCAAGGTCTACACCAGGTAGTTGTTAATGCTGACCTTTACATCAATGGTGATGTTTATGATGCTTTGACGGATCATCAGAAGAAAGCCCTTGAGGTCGCTGCCAATGCTTCTTTGAGCAAAGCCATGTCCTACAGGATCTATGAAAATGGTAAGGCATTGAAAGAACTTACTGAGGAACATGGGGTCATCCTGCATGATACACCGGCTGATTATTTCCCAGCCTATATGAATGCAGCTCGCGCTTCGCTTGAGAAAAACGCTGAAGAGAATGAGTTCTTTGCAGAAGTTTGGAACAGTCAGAGAGAGTTCGCAACAATTGCTGTACCATTCTGGGCCGGGGCACAATCCTCGAATGCTCAACTTGGTAAGGCATTTGCTGATTCTTTAAAATAGTTTAAAGATTTTACGGCGGGATTATCTTATCCCGCCGTACCTAAATTTCGCGTAGCCACCTGGCACAAATATTTCAGGTGGACTGCGTACTTTCAATTGAAAGATTAGATAATGGCTAAGGAACCTGATCCAGATGATCTGGTGATCGGTGATGAATTAATCGCCGAAGGTAGAAGTTTTGTTGCTGGTGAAACTCCAGAAGATATGCCTCAATGGATGAGCAAGATTGTTGCCACAATAGATATCACCAATAACTGGGTGGGTCGTTTTACCTGTCTATTACTTGTCCCTATCATATTTGCGATGGCCTACGAAGTCGTCGCCAGGAAACTCTTTATTGCACCAACAATATGGGCTTACGACACAAGTAGAATGATTGCTGGGGCATTATTTATGCTTGGGGCCGGTTATGTTCTAATGCGTGGTGTTCATATCCGGGCGGATTTTCTGTACCGAAACTGGACAAAAAAAAGCCAGGCAACTGTTGATGCTTCCTTATATCTGCTATTTTACTTTCCTGCGATACTTTTCTTCTTCTGGGTCTCGCTAGATTACACCATCAGTGCATGGGTCAAATGGGAAAGGACGATGGATACCACCCTGATGGCTCCCTTAGCTCCCGCTCGAACTGCCATGCCAGTAGGTGCTTTCTTTCTTTTACTGCAGGGAGTGGCCGAAATTTTAAGGTCCTTTCACGACATGGGAGAGGAGCGGGCAAAGAAATACTTTAGGGTATTACCCATTTATGCCATAGGGTTGCTTTGTATCTTCCTCAGTGCCTTCTACCCGGCAATAATGCCCCTTGGGGATTGGTGGTCCTCTGTTGTTTCATCAACTGGTTTGGCCAGTATTCCTACTGAATTCGTTGGGGTAATCATGATTGGGGTTATGCTATTTGCCATTTTTGTAGGCTTCCCAATTTCCTTTACCTTGATTTTCCTGGGATTTGTTTTCGGGGCCTGGGGATTTGGTGGTACCCTCGTTTTCTATTTACAAACCCTTCAATTCAATTCCGTCATGCTTGAGCAAACTCTGGCGGCTGTACCGTTGTTCGTATTTATGGGTATCGTCATGGAGCAGGCTGGTTTAATGGAAAGGTTGTTTTCCTCTGTCCAGCTAATGTTGTCCAGAACCCGGGGTGCACTTTATCTAGCTGTTTTATTTGTTTCGACTATTTTTGCTGCTGCTACGGGGATAGTTGGTGCTTCAGTGACCATCCTCGGTATAATGGCCTCAAAAACCATGAATCGTTCCGGTTATGATACACAGCTGGCAGCCGGAACAATTACTGCAGGTGGTACTCTTGGTATTTTAATTCCACCTTCAATCATGTTGGTGGTAATGGGTCCCATACTTGAAGTTCCTGTTACTGACCTTTTTTCGGCAGCTATAATCCCTGGCATTCTTTTGGCCTCTCTGTACGCTGCCTATGCCATGATCCGGTGCTGGATGAATCCAGATTTAGGGCCAATCCTCCCCGTTGAAGAACAGCCGGAAACATCTCCCTATTACTGGCTTGAGTCATTAGCGGTAATCTTTTCGATTGTGGTTTTATTTGTTCTTTTCTTCATGTCTCTTTCAGGCTCACTTGGGGGTCTGTTCCCACTTGCGTGGCTCATCATACCTCTAGGGTGGGGTGCCATTATGATTTTAGTTGCCAAGTGGGTCAAGAAGGTCAAACCGGCTGGCTTTTATTTCTCTGATCTCTGGTATGAATTTTTTATCGGTCTGGTTCCACCATCAGGGCTCGTAGCTTTCTCACTGGGTTCAATCCTTTTTGGGTGGGCGACCCCCACTGAAGGTGCAGGGTGTGGAGCCACAGGGGCAATAATTCTTGCTCTTTGCTACAGAAAATTGACTTGGTCAAAATTTTATGATGCTCTGTTAAAAACTTTGGAGATTTCGGTACTAATCCTGTTTCTAGTTGCGGCATCAAATTTCTTCGGTGCAGTATTTTCAAGGTTGGGAACACCAACCATGTTGACCGAGTTCCTTTTAACCATGGAACTTTCTGAAACAATGATCCTCATAATTATCATGGCGTTAATCTTTCTGTTGGGATGGCCACTTGAATGGGTCCCGATAGTTCTGATTATTATCCCCATACTTATCCCTGCTCTGGTTGAACTTGATGTGAACCTGACATGGTTTGGTATTCTGGTGGCAGTTAATTTACAAACTGCATGGTTAAGTCCACCTGTAGCCCTATCTGCCTATTTTCTTAAGGGAGTGGTACCTAGTTGGGACCTTGTGGATATCTATAAGGGAATGCTCCAATTCTTGGTAATCCAGATGATAGGATTGGTTTTGGTCTTTATCTTCCCACAGTTGGCTCTTTGGTTACCTGAGCTCATTTATGGTAATTAGGATTTGGGTTATTAATGGCTGACGAATTTGACTTCGCCATAATTGGCGGGGGCTCGGCTGGCTGTGTTCTGGCTAATAGGCTGAGTACAAATCCCAACAACAAAGTTGTTTTGCTTGAGGCTGGTGGCAGGGATTGGAATCCCTGGATTCATATACCCATCGGTTATTTCAGAACCATGCATAACCCAAGCGTTGACTGGTGTTTCTCCACTGAACCTGACCCTGGAGTTAACGGCCGTAAAATTGATTGGCCTCGTGGCAGGGTTTTGGGAGGGTCATCCTCCCTGAACGGTCTGTTATACGTAAGAGGACAACCAGAAGATTACACCCGGTGGCGACAAATGGGCAATGCCGGTTGGGACTGGGATGATGTCCTGCCCTATTTCAGGAAAGCGGAAACCTATGAAGGTGGAGGGGATGAAATTCGAGGGGATTCTGGTCCTTTAAGTGTATCCAAAATGCCATTCTATCGTCCAATTTGCGATGCCTGGGTAAAAGCAGCGGAAGCCAGCGGTTATAAATTCAATGATGATTACAATGGAGCCCAGCAGGAAGGTGTTGGTTACTTTCAAATTACAACAAGAAATGGCCGACGGTGTAGTGCCGCTGTTGCTTTTCTGAATCCCGCCAGGGGAAGGCCCAACCTTAAAATCATAACCAAGGCCCAAGCTACGAAACTGAATTTTTCGGATGGCCAGGCCAAGGGATTTTTCTATCGTGATGGTTCGGGAACAGAAAAAGAGATCAAAGTCCGCAAGGAAGTAATTCTCTCCGCCGGAGCCATTGGGTCGCCGCATTTGCTCATGTTATCCGGAATTGGTGATGGTGAGCAACTTCAAGAAGTTGGTATAGAAGTTAAGAAGGATCTTAAGGCGGTTGGAAAAAACCTTCAGGATCACCTACAGGCCAGAGTTGTTTTCAAGTGTAACGAACATACGCTTAATGACGAAGCCAACAGCCTCATTGCAAAAATGGGGATGTTGTGGCAATACGTCACCTCTCGAACCGGAGCGATGACTATGGCCGCAAGTTTAGCAAACGGATTTATACGAACTGGCGATCATGTTGGTACACCAGATATCCAATTCCATGTTCAACCTTGGTCCGCTGACAGTGTTGGCAAGGGCGTGCACCCCTTCTCAGCTTTCACCTCTTCTGTTTGCCAGTTACGTCCAGAGAGTAAAGGTGAAATAAGGCTGAAATCTACCAACCCGATGGTTTACCCGGAAATCCATCCTAATTATCTTGCTACCGAAAATGATTGCAGAACCATAGTGGACGGTGTGAAAATTGCCCGAAACATTGCAACCCACTCGCCTTTGAAGGAGAAAATTTCAAGTGAGTACCAGCCCGGGAATGAAGTTAAGTCCTATGATGAGATACTGAATTGGGTCAGGGATACATCGACCACTATATTTCATCCGACTGGTACCTGTAAGATGGGACCTGGTGAAGACGCTGTGGTTGATGAACGGCTGCGGGTTAAAGGTGTTGATGGATTGCGGGTTGTGGATTGTTCTATCATGCCTGAAATCGTTTCTGGAAATACCAATGCTGCAGCCATAATGATTGGTGAGAAGGCAAGTGATATGATTCTTGAAGATCTACGGGTGAATTAATACTTTCACCTTGAAGTAACAAATCAACGTCCATTAACTCAAGCGGCAAAACCATTAGTATTATGGAAAATTCTATCCTTGAAAGAGCGAAGAAAGCTTTCCCGGCAGGTTCCCTCGGCAACTTTGATGCTGAAGTTTTCATAACCAAGGGCCAAGGAAGCAGGGTTTGGGATCAGGACGGAAAGGAATACCTGGATTACTTAATGGGTTCGGGTCCCCTGATTTTAGGGCATTCTTATCCAGAAGTGATTGAGGAAGTTGCTGCCAACCTTGATAATGGCACAACCTTCATGGCCAACAATCCATGGTCGTTGGAACTGGCTGAAGAAATCATCAATGCTGTTGCTTGTGCTGAACAGGTTCGATTTTTATCCTCAGGGTCCGAAGCAGATATGTATGCGGTCAGGTTGGCACGAGCCTACACGGGTAGAAATAAAATAATCAAGTTTGAAGGTGGTTATCACGGTATGGGTTCGGAAGCCCAGATGAGTTTGGCTCCAACGAAACTTGCCAACTTTCCACAAGCTGTACCCGACAGTGCTGGAATTCCAGAATCAATCCGGCAGGATACATTGGTTGCACCATTTAATGATCCCACTTTTCTTGAAAGTCTCCTTGCCGAATATGAAGGGGAAGTTGCTGCAGTTTTTATGGAACCCTTGCAAAGAATAATCCCTCCTGAAGAGGGTTTTCTGGAAACTGTCAGGGAACTTTGTAACCAACACGAGGCATTACTCATTTTTGACGAAATAGTAACCGGCTTTCGTTTTGCTTATGGTGGTGCTCAGGAGGTCTACGGAGTTGTTCCTGATTTATGCACCTTGGGAAAGATCATTGGTGGCGGTTTCCCTCTTGCAGCAATTACTGGCAAAAAAGATATTATGGACCATTTTGACAAATCCATTGTAGGCGATGATAAATGGTTAATGATGATGGGTACATTATCTGGAAACCCCATAGCTAGCATAGCGGGGCTGAAAACTCTGGAAATCCTTCGTAGACAGGGATCCTATGATTTGTTGTATTCATACGGTAATAGGATCACAAACATTTATAGAAAATATTTGGATGCAACTGGGTTACCTTATCAAGTTGTTGGCCACCCTACCCTCTTTGATATTGTCTTTACTGATTCCAAGGTGAAGAACTATCGTGATGTCTATTTCTCGAACAGTTCAAGAAACCTATTATTCAATAGGATGCTAAGAGAATTTGGTTTGCTCAAAACTCCTACCAAGCTATATCCCAGTCTGGTATTATCAGAAGAGGACTTTGAGATGACCGAGCAGGCTGTCAAGGAAGCCACCGAAACAATTAAGGCCGCCAAATAGGATTTAGCCTAAAAAACATTATCAATAGTTAGAATATCTATGCCTTTATATATCACTGGAGAAGCCCTGATTGACTTTGTACCCCATGATGACCAGCAGGGAGAAGTAGCATTTTTACCGAAACCAGGTGGGTCGCCCTATAACGTGGCGCTGGCAGCAGCTAGAACGGGCTGTGAGACTTACTTTCTTGGTAATTTCTCAAATGATCTTTTTGGCGATCAATTGCTGACCCATTTACAAGATAACAATGTCAATTGTTCACTCATAGAGCGAAGTAACTTACCGACCACCCTTGCTTTTGTGAGCTATGAGATGGGTGAGCCAAGATACGCTTTCTTTAATGAAAACTCGACCAATAAAAACCTGAATCCTGTTATAAGCAATGAAAACCTTCTACCAGGAAGTTTTCTCCATGTAGGGTCGATTTCACTTATAGAATCTCCTGCCTCCGACAGGATTGTTTCCCTTGCAGGGGAGATGGTAGACAAATTGATACTGACAATTGATCCGAATGTCAGAACCAATCTGATTGGTGATAAAGATAAATGGCTTCGAACAATGGACCAATTGTTTGATTTGGCCAGTATCATCAAACTCAGCAATGAGGACCTTGAGTTCCTGGCTCCAGGAACCACTCCTGAGCAATTTGCAAGTAAAATGCTCAATCAAAAAGACAGAATGATCATTGTTACCTCAGGGGCTTCAGGATGTACTCTGTTCACAAGGAACCATCATATTTCTGAACAGGTGCCAAAGGTAAAAGTGATGGATACCGTGGGAGCCGGGGATACCTTAATGGGAACGATTTTATCTTGGCTGTTAAATCAGGGAATCTCATCTAAGGAGATGCTTCAGAATTTGGATGAAAAGCAAATTGGGAAGATGCTTCAATACTGTACAGTTGCAGCAGCTATAAATTGTACCCGGAGCGGGTGTAATCCGCCTAATCAAGACGAAATTGAAGCTCGCCTATAATCACTTAACTGCCACTTTCCAAATTTTTAACTCTTCTTCGAAATACTTTATCAAATTTGACAAGGATATCCTTATGCCAATCAAGGTATTCTTTCCAATGGTCCCTTTCATTAAGATCTGAATTTTCCCGAAAATACATGATGCGACTTACTTCGTTTTCAGGTAACTTCCTCCAGGTTAAATTTAGGTTTAATTCACTCTCAATATCATCCTTTTGTGAATATAATTGTTGATAAAATGATGTCCGTTTTTACCACTCAAAACAAGTTCTACAGCTAGAGTGTTTTCCCGGTTGTTAACAAGTCCAGCCATATGAACACCAGACCTTCCAACTGCCATGATTAACCAATTTCTAGGGACTGGTTTTTGAGGTCTCAATCCTGTCTGGGAGTATAATAAGTCGCTTAACTGTACCCAATATTCCAATTGGAAACGTTTCGTTTCAGTTGGATCTTCATTATTTATCAAGCGTGCCGCTTTTCCAGTTTGTCTGGACCATTCATTCGGTTTTGAATTTATATTGAATTTTGGTGCCGCTGGACTATCACCTATTTTCCATACTTCAACTTCGAGACCAAAAAACTGGAATTTATCATCCGTTATTTCATTCAACCAATCCAAAGCTGCTCGATGATCATCTCTAAACTCAGAAGCAACCCAAATAATGGTTACAGCTTGAAGGCCAGCCGCATAAGTTAGCAATTGGCCTAGATGTAGATGGTCAGTCTTTTCTAATTGATTTTCGATCAGTACCCAATTTTCAGAATAAATATCCTTACAAAGTATATCTGCACGGAATGGGCCTACTTGTTTTTCCAGGGCCTCCACCACAAGATTCATGCCCAAGGTTTCGGAGAGCAATGAAATGTTGTCTTCCTCTGCCAACCAGGGCGTAAAGTGCTTTTCTTCGTTTTCCCAAATGGATCTAAGTTCCACTCGTTCCAAAAGACCTAATTTCGTATTCATGTTCCAACTATTTTCTTTTTTAGAAATCATTGCTGATTAAAGAATGTAACGATTATTAGTTCCTATAGTCGATGCAATCCACATCTAAAGATAACATTTGTGATGGGTGCCAAGCGCTTACAAAAGTGATGTAATGGTACAAAGTGGCAAACCGTTGATCTTAACTGAAAATACGACACTGGAAACAGAGAGAGCAATTTATGAAAAAATGGCCATTTTACGGGCGCAAGAAGCAGATATCCAAACTCCAGAACGGATTGGACTTTTCTAATCCAAAAAGCAATCGCCTCTTCCAGGCCTTACGGGTTCGGGGTCCGCGGGGAGTGGGTAAGACCAAGTTGCTTATCCAGATGAAAGAATATGCTCCGTCAAATACACCTCTAGTCATTTATGAGTTATCAACACCTGGCAGTAATGGGACATCAGTTACGGCAACATTACAGGGGTTGATTGTGGCCGCCAATGAAGCCGGGCTCACTAATGTGAAGACAGTCCCTGAATATCAAGAATGGCCCAATGACTATCTCAGGTTCAAGGCTTATGTACGAGGATTACTACAGACCGGAGCGGTGGTGGTACTTGATAAGTTCCATCTGGCCCGTGATTGGGGGCTGGATTCTTATATCAAACAAGTTATTGATGAGTCGGTCCGATCTCGAGAAAACACACCAGGCAAACTGGTTCTGATGGGGTCCCACCAGCAGAAAATTGATGATATGTTCCAGAGCGATCAACCCCTGTTCGGTCGCTTGGATAATACTATCGTTCTTAGACCCTGGAGATTAAAAACAGTACTGGCAATGGCTGCCGAGCAGGGAATCTTGGCTTCACCCGGCAAGTTTCTAACACTTTGGACGGCCTATGATGGGATGCCCCGCAACTGGGAGAGGTACTTCCGAGGAGACAGTTTTGCACATTTGCATGATATAACGGATGAGGAGGAGTGGCGAGTATCTTTCCTTGAAACCGAGGGCACCCTGCTAGTTGATGACCCGCGTGAACGGTGGGATGCCAAGACATGGATTCAACTGGTAAACGAAGAGCGTGAACTGATGCTGTGGATCGGATCACGTAGTCCGCACACTGGAGCCGAAATCGGCGAAATGCCGGAATATCTCCGCACGTCACCGACTAGGGACCAAAGCCTTCGAAAACTGGTTGAGCGACTTGATTTGCTAGCACCTACTTTACCTTTTCTTGAGACGGGCAAGTACAGGTGGAAAATGACCGGCAATAATACGCTCTTTCAGACTCACGTCTTTCCCGAGGTAGTCAGACCGAGCTTGTCTCCGAAAGGACTCGCAAAACAGGTAAAGGACTCCTTCAGGGACAGGAATATACTGGCTTCCGACATACTTGTTCACCGGCTAAAAACACTGGAAGGGCAGGCACTGGAACAGTTAGCAGCTGCCTGGTTGGCTGAACAAAAAGGTGTCACCTGTACAAGGACCAATTTGCGTCGCTCGGGACTCAAGGGGGACATTGATGTTTTTGCTACCACCAAGGATGATCCCAACCCTAAAGTCTGGCTGGGGAGCGCTAAGCGTAATGGCAATAAGCATGACCCTGCTGAAGTTAAAAAATATCAGGATCACTTTATCAAGGATCTTGGAACTAGCAGCCATGAAGATGCCATATGGCTCAGCACGGGTAGTTTTACCCGCCAACTTTTCGCAACCTCCTTTTCGGCAGAACAGAGGGCCAAACACAAGGAAGCAGGGTTCGAGGCGGTCGATATTCATGATATGGCTCGCAGTTTCGGAATCGAGTTCTCACCATAACGCCTCAATCAAGTTGATCCTCTACCCACAAGATGCCTTACCCTATGAAAATTACTCCACGGGTTTAGTTGCAGTTAACAAATGCTACCCTCAAAAAATTCCATGTTTTAAATCATAATATTTACAAATATATGAAATCGTTGCTACAAGGCATAAGTTCTGAAATAACAAGCACATGCATCAATTTAGTTTAGTGGACGAAATATGACTGGTACTCTTGAAGGCAAATCTATATTGGTAACGGCTGCTGCTGCCGGGATAGGTAAAGCTGTTGCACTCGAAGCTGTCCAAGAGGGAGCAAGAGTTACTGCAGTGGATATAAACAAAGCAGAGTTGGACAAAATTGCTGCGGAAAATATCTCTACAATAGAACTTGATGTGACAGATCAGGTAAGTATCAACCGAATGGTAAACACCTCTGAACCCTTCGATGGCATTGCCAATGTAGCAGGTTATGTTCACCATGGAGGTCTCCTGGATTGTGACCTAGAGTCCTGGAAGAAATCTTTTGCTGTTAATGTTGATAGCATGTTCTTTATTTTGAGAGTTGCTGTACCCAAAATGATCCAGAATGGCGGTGGCTCAATTGTAAATATTTCCTCGGTCTTATCTTCGCTGAAGGGTTTCCCACACAGATTGGCTTATGGTTCGTCCAAAGCCGCCATACTCGGCTTGACCAAATCTGTTGCATGTGATTTTATTAACCATGATATTCGTTGCAATGCCGTTTGCCCTGGAACTGTGGATACGCCATCTTGGCGAAAAAGGTGTGAGGAACTTGGTAAAAAGATGGGAAGTTATCAGCAGGCAAGAGATTTCTTTGAGTTGCGACAACCGATGCAACGATTGGGTACAGCGGAAGAAGTAGCCGGTATGGTTATTTTTCTCCTTTCCGATAGAGCATCCTACATTACTGGCCAATTTTATAATATTGATGGCGGTATTATGATGTAGTCGCCACATTTACCGATTTACAAATTAGAAAGATATGGAATTATGAAACTAGCGAGATTAGGCCCTGTGGGTATGGAAATACCAGCCATCCTGGACGATAAAGGAAAGTACCGAGATCTTTCTTCGATTATTCCTGATATTACTGGTACTACTCTCAATGATTTATCCTGGTCTGACAGGATGGATATAAATTCATTGCCCCTAATACCGGCAGACACTCGAATTGGACCTTGCGTTGGTGAAGTAGGCAAGTTGATTTGTGTCGGTCTTAATTACTCAGACCATGCAGAGGAAACCGGCAATCCCATACCAAAGGAACCCATCCTGTTTGGCAAAGCAACCTCTGCCATCAATGGTCCAAATGATAATGTGATCATCCCCAGGGGCTCAACCAAAACTGATTGGGAAGTAGAGCTTGGTATCGTGATTTCCAGAGAAGCCAAATATGTGAGTGAGGACAATGCTCTGGATTATGTTGCAGGGTATTGCATTGTTAACGATGTTTCCGAACGAGAGTTTCAAATTGAAAAGGGTGGTCAATGGATCAAGGGGAAAAGCTGTGATACTTTTGCTCCGATTGGTCCATGGATGGTTACCAAGGATGAAGTTCCAGACCCTCAAAACCTAAAAATGTGGCTTGATGTAGATGACCTACGACGTCAAGATGGAAGTACCGCAACCATGATTTTTGGAGTAACAACACTGGTAAGTTATATTTCCAGATTTATGTCCCTTCAACCTGGAGATATTATTCCAACCGGAACTCCTCCTGGAGTTGGTCTAGGTCTCAAGCCGCCAGTTTTCCTGAAACCGGGGCAAACCATAAAACTTGGAATCGAAGGACTAGGTTCTCAAACTCAAAAAGTTGTATCTTCTGATTAGAGACATTTATCCTATCCTTTCGACAGCAGCAGGGTAACCCAATCTTCTTGGATTATCTTGTCCTTCAACTGAAAACCATGCTCTAAATAGCTGGTTGTTAGTGCGTTTTCTTGATTGAGCATAATTCCAGACAGAATTGCCAACCCTCCTTTCCCAAGATACCTGTTAATATCAGGTGCCAAGCTTACCAGTGGTTTCAGGAGTATATTGGCAATTACAAGATCAAATGGTGCCATTTCCTTATGTAGGGAATGATTAAACCCCTCTGCAACCGTACAAATTATCTGGTTTTCCATTTGATTTGCACTGGTGTTTTCGAGTGTTACTTCCACAGCAACCTCATCAATGTCACTAGCTAGTATTTTCCTACCCCACAAGTGAAAGGCTGCCATAGACAATATCCCTGTTCCACATCCAATATCGGCAATTGACTTGAATTCCGGGTGTTCAGCAGCCACTCTTTCCAACATGTCCAAACACCCTTGGGTAGTACCATGATGCCCAGTTCCAAACGCCATCGAAGATGCAATCCTAATAGGGATGGTACCAGCTGGTGCCTCATCTGGGTCCTGATTCAGATAAACCCAGAAGTTCCCAGCTCTAACCGGTACCAAATCTCTATTTACCTTGGCCACCCAATCTGTTTCAGGTAATTGGGAGACCTGAAAAGGTTTGAGGCTGAAAATTGCTTCAATGAGGGAAATCGCTATGGAATCAGGTTGTGAGTTGAAATAAGCCGAAACCTCCCACAGATTTGATTTTTCGTCAATCTCAATGGTTGCTACCCCAATGGGTTCAGGCTCAATTCTCTCAAGTGCTTGGGTAACCTCGTACGCTTTTTGCCCTCCGTAAAGCGAAGTAATTACGGAAATGCAGGTTTGCTTAGAACCATTAGACGTCAAGGGAAACCTTAATTGATTGGACAGGTAAGGCCGGTTCCGCGGAGCCCACAATAACCGCCTGGATTTTTCGCCAGATATTGCTGGTGATAGTCTTCGGCAAAATAATATTCTGGTGCTTCGACAACCTCGGTGGTTATGGTTCCCAATCTACTAGATGCAAGAATTCTCTGGTAAGCTTCCTTTGATTCTTCAGCAATTTGTTGCTGTTCAGCATCAAAATAATAAACCCCCGACCTGTATTGAGTACCTACATCATTTCCCTGTCTCATTCCCTGAGTTGGGTTATGGCTTTCCCAAAAGATTTTAAGTAGCTCCGAAAAACTGATAATGTCTGGCATGTATGTAATCCTGACAACTTCGTTATGGCCAGTCATACCAGAACAGACCTCCTGGTAAGTCGGATTTGGGGTAAAGCCTCCCGCATAACCAACAGAAGTTACCCAGACTCCCTCCAATCCCCAATACAAACGTTCAACTCCCCAAAAACAGCCCATGCCAAGCAGGGCCATTTTCGTTCCCGCAGGAAAAGGACCTTTCAATGGCCGACCTGTAACAAAGTGCTTTTCGGCTGTTGGGATAGCTGTCGGTCGGCCGCTAAGTGAATCTGCTCTGTTTGGCAAATCTGATTTTTTAAATAAGGAGAACATGTTACCTCTCATTTATCCACGTTTGAGTGTTACTGATGCCAGTAATTATAAACCATATTCTTAATTCCAACATCACAATAAATTGAGAATTGTTTCGTTTCCGGGTGTTGGATTCCTAGGTATTAACAGGGATAGACCTAATGAAATCACAGCCATGGCAGCAGCAACGATGAATACTAATTGTGGCGAGACAATCCAGATATAGCCAAGTAAGGCTGGCAGAAAAACCGCTGCTATATGATTGATGGTGAAAGCAACTGCTGCGGTAGGTGCAATATCAGCAGGATCACAAATTTTTTGGAAATAAGTCTGTAAGGCAAAAGCAAGGGCAAAGAGCACATTGTCTACGACAAACAGAAACCCTGCAATAAGAACACCCCAACCAAAATAGTAAATCCCTCCATAAGCCAAAAATACCATCGTTAATCCAATATATTCAAAGACGAGGGTATTTCTTTCACCAAAAATGTGGACAGCCTTGCCCATGATGGGAGCGAAGATAATATTCGCTATAAAGTTGATGATAAAAAGGGAGGTTACCTCATGCACTTCAAAACCAAACTTTTCGACCATCATGAAGGCAGCAAAGACCATGAATATCTGTCTTCGTGCACCCGACATGAACTGAAGTGCATAATACAACCAGTATCTTTTCCTTAGGACCATTTGGGCCTTTTGGGGATTGGGTGTTTCAAAACGTGGGAAAGCCAAGAAGCAATAAATGACCAGGATTAAAGTGATTCCCCCTGAAATCAGGTAAATACTGTTGTAGGTAAAGTCCAAAAGTTTCCAACCAGCAATAACAAAAAGATAAGCCACCAAGGAAGCCGCTGAGCCAATGGAAATCAGCCAGCCTATGGTTTGTGGTGCTTTATCCTTTTCAATCCATTGTAACTGCAAGGATTGATTGACTGTCTCATAATAGTGGAAACCAATGGAACTGATCATGGTTGTGAACAGGATACCCTGATAACTGGGAAACCAAGCTACAACAGCGACTCCAAGCGCCATCAGTGCCAACGAAAACAATCCTAGAAACTGTTCTCGAAAAAAGATCAGCAGGAAGATGACACCAACAGCTAAAAACCCTGGAATTTCCCTAACGGTATGAAGCCATCCGATTTTTACCCCATCGAAATTGCCAACCTCAACAACAAAATTGTTCAGGAGGGCATTCCAGGTTGAAAACGACAGTGGAAGAGCTGTTGCCATTAAAATCAGCAAAAATACAGGCTGCTTCCAGAAAGGTAACTTCCTGGCCTCGGCCAACAGCAATTTATTCAAAATTAAACCTTTGTTCCAATGAACCCTAAATCAACTGGTTAAGTCGCTCCATAGGACGGCACCTTAGAGGAATTTTTCCATAGGAAAAGTGTCACCACTGACCCAACAAAAAAGGGTAAAGGAATTTAAACCCTATGATAGGGAGAGGTTATTTTAGTTTTTGGCGTAATATTCAACAACTAAATTTGGTTCCATCATTGTTGGATATGGTACATCCTTCAATTGGGGAACCCTGACAAACTTAGCCTTCATGTTATCAGTATCAACTTCCAGATATTCTGGAATTCCCCTTTCCGGGTTATCAATGGCATCGCCAACGATTATCAGCTGTTTTGATTTCTCTCTGACTTCAATCTCGTCACCTTCATTAACCCTGTAAGAAGGTATATTGACTCTCTTGCCATTGACCAGAACATGGCCGTGATTGATAAACTGTCTTGCAGCAAACATTGTTACTACAAATTTTGCTCTGTATACTACGGCATCAAGGCGTCTTTCCAGTAGACCAATAAGATTTTCGCCCGTATCACCCTTCAAACGTTCTGCTTCACCATAGGTTCGACGGAATTGTTTTTCGGTTAAATCCCCGTAGTACCCTTTCAGTTTTTGTTTAGACCTCAACTGGATACCAAAATCGGAGAGTTTCCCCTTTCTTCTCTGGCCATGTTGGCCAGGTCCATAATTTCTCTTGTTAAAGGGAGATTTGGGCCTTCCCCAAATGTTTTCTCCCATTCGTCGGTCAATTTTATACTTGGCAGTCGTTCTTTTTGTCACGGCTGATTTCCTTCTGGTTTCTGAAGGGTGTTGTCCTTTCCTGATATCAAACATCAAGCGACAGGAATTCTCTTGCGAGACCCACCAACACCAAGGTTAATCTGAAATAGTAAGTGGAATGGTTAAGTAAGGTTGACCTACAAAATTGTCAACTTTCACAAGGAATAATTTAGTTAACCAGGAAGGATTTTGCCATTCCGAGTAGATATTATCTCGAAATAGGGATTTTTCTTGTGGCTTGGGTTTGGTATATTTGTTGAAGGGTACCGTGTTTTGTACAATATCACAGGTCGCTATATTTTATTTTGAGTACTCCAAAACTTGTTTGTCTGATGACGAAAAAAACCATGAATCTCGTAAAACTGTGTGTTGGAGTAAACACAGTAGAAGAATTAGAGGAATGGCAGACCGAAAGAAGGAAGAGTGGGGTGTATACTTCACCAGAGCACGTAACTCGATTTAGGCCTAGGAGGTTTGAAGAAATTTTAAATGGCGGGTCGCTTTATTGGGTTATCAACGGCACGATTTCCGTACGCCAAAGAGTAATTGCCTTTGACCAAAGGATTGATCCAAAAGGAATAAAACGCTGGGCAATCGTTTTCGATGAACAGCTTGTGCGTACGGAACCAGTTCCCAGAAGACCCTTCCAGGGCTGGCGATATCTTACTCCTAAAAAAGCCCCTCTTGATCTGCCTTTTCAAGGGAACGCGGGAAGTGTAGACAATGTTATCAGGCTATTTGAAAAACATAGCTATGACGAATTCAAAATTACTTTTGAACCATACCAACGTTAAATGAGTAGCGAAGGGCTATGAATTCTTTCTGGCAAGCATCTCTTTGATTTTGGGAACGAGATCATCGGTCGTTACTTCCAGTTGCCAATCTCTTGATTTCCACTCTTCCTTGGATGCAGTTTCTGAAATAATCGCACCAAGTTCAAGATCCTTGATCAAAATGACGCCTCGATTTCTTTCTTCTTCACCTTGGATAATGGCTAGGGGGCATTTCCTGTTATCAGCATATTTCAACTGCTTGCCAAAATTCCTGGCATTCCCCAAAAAAACTTCAGACTTGATTCCTTCCTTACGCAGTTCAGCCACTATTTTTTGGTAATCTACCATTCGATGGCGGTCCATAACAGTAACCAAAACTGGCCCTAGAACCCTATCCACTTTCGATTTATTTAATTCCAGAGCAGCGATAAGCCTATCAACACCTATGGATACACCCGTGGCTGGAATCCTTTGACCAGTAAACCGCTTAACCAGATCGTCATACCGACCACCTCCGGCGACAGATCCAAATCTTCTGGGCCTCCCCTTAGAATCAAATACTTCGAATGTAAGTTCAGCCTCTAGGACAGGCCCGGTATAATAATCCAAACCTCGTACAATGGATGTATCAATTATAAAATTTTCCATGTTGTTGCTTTGGGAGTTGATATTATCCAGAATTTCATTCAGCTCATATACTCCTTCAGATCCCACATCTGTATCAGCAACCAGATCTCTCAGGGAATTAAGAATATCCTCATTTGATTGACCACCAAGTTCTAGAAAATTCATGATGGGATCTATTTGGTTTTTGCTTAAACCAGCCCCCTTGGTGAAATCACCACTTTCATCCAACCTTCCCTCACCCAATAACAATCGAACTCCTTTCGACCCTAACCTCTCCATTTTATCCATGGCCCGAAAGATTACTCCTTTGGCTTTGGCACTAGCTTCAATATCACTCTCATCCAAAATACCAGCCACAACAAGGATTCCATCCAAGATTTTCCGATTGTTTAGTTTTATAATGTAATCATCTGTACCAATTCCCAAGGCATCAAGGATTTCAGAAGTCATTACGGCCATTTCGGCATCTGCGGCCATGCTATTGGATCCCACAGTATCTGCATCACATTGGTAGAATTGTCGAAACCGACCCGGTCCGGGTTTTTCGTTCCGCCAGACCGGCCCCATAGCGTATCGCCGGTAAGGAGTGGGTAAGGTGTTCCTGTATTGGGCTGCTACCCGGGCAAGGGGTGCGGTCATATCATAACGGAGGGAAAGCCACTTTTCGTCCTCCTTCCAAGCAAAAACCCCTTCATTAGGACGATCCAAGTCTGGAAGAAACTTCCCTAGGGTATCCAAATACTCAATTGCCGGAGTTTCCAACGGTTCAAATCCAAACTTGTTGAATACTTCTCCTATCGTATTCATCATTTGTAACCGGATTTGATGTGCCTCCCCAAAATAATCCTGAAACCCCTGAGGTGTTTCCGCTTTTGGCCGTGCTGCTTTTTGGTTTTTGGATTTAGAAACCATAGAAAAATTCCGGATATTGGTGGTAAATTTCAGGTTAAAGTCTTAGTATGATGTACCTTACTACTCCAAAGGGAGCTGTGGATGGCTATACTTATTTCCAGATCAGCCTTGTACATTAATCCATAGGTGAGACTTTAATTACTCCTTCCAAGCTTTTTATAGCCTGTTTAACTTTTTTATTCAATTTATAGGCTCTTGCGATTTCAATAGAATAGTCATCCCTTATTTCCTTACAAAAGGGTGAAAAAACAACCCTTGACCATTGGTAATTGGGTAATCCCTCGGTGTTTTCTTCCAAAATCCTCTTTACCTGGCCAGGAACTGAATCCTTGTCAAAATGAATTTTGACAGTTATGGGATGGGTTTTGATTAAATCCTCCAGGGGTGAAATCTTGTAGGTGGAAATCCTTATCTGGTCTTTGTATTTCTCGACTTCAACATTAGCATAAACCAGGACGTTTTCGACCATCATCGTATTATTCATGGCATAAAACTCCGGGGAAAGGAAAATCTCAATTTCGCCAGTATCATCAGAAAATTTTATGAAAGCCATTTGGCTACCGTTGTGGGTATTTCGTTTGGTAACCTTGGAAATAATTCCTGCTATCTTGATTTCTCTCTTTTTACCAAAATTGTCAAAAGAACGATCCAGCCAGTCCAGAATAGTCGAAATTGGAGTGATTATATCAGAAGCAATTTTTTTCTTATATCTGGTTACCGGATGCTCACTGAGGTAAAATCCAACCGAAATCTGTTCCTCTGCTAACCTTTGGGTATCACCCCAATCCTTAAATGGCCGTAAGTCCGGTTTGGGCATGTCAATCAGGTCGTCGAACAGGCTTTGGTGCTTGATGCTTTTGTTTTGTGATTTGGCATAAGTTGAAAGAGTATCGAAATTTTTGATTAACTTCTGTCGATTACGATCCAGACAATCAAAACCTCCTGCACGTACTATGTTTTCATAGGCACTTTTGGAAATTGTTGACAAATCAACCCTCTCGGCAAAATCAAACATATCCTTGAATGGTTCATCCCCCCTGACTTCTTCAATTTTTCTGGCAACATCAATCCCTACACTTTTGATAGCTGCTAGGGAGTAGACAATTTTCCCATCCTTTACTTCAAAATCTAATTGGGACTGGTTGATATCAGGGACAACGATACCTACACCGGATTTATCCAGGTCCATTACATAGCCTGCTATCTTGTCCACATCATTTAAATCCATGGTCATTACCGAAGCCATATATTCCAAATGGTGGTTGGCCTTCAGCCAAGCAGTTTGGTAACTAACTAGGGCATAAACGGCAGCATGGGATTTGTTAAAGCCATAATGGGCAAAGGCTTCCAGTTGATCCCAAACTTTTTCTACTGTTGCTTGGGGTACTTCTTTTTCCTTGGCACCTTGGAAAAACTTGGGTTTCTCCTGTTCCATTTCAGCAGGGATTTTCTTCCCCATGATTCTTCTGACCACGTCAGCCCTACCCAGGGAATATCCAGCCATCTGCCTTACGATTTCCATCACCTGCTCCTGGTAAACGATAAAACCGTTGGTCTCCTCCAGGATGTAATCAATAGAATCATGTAGTTTTTGGGCCTTTTTTGTACCGTTCTTTACGGCACAGAAATCCCCGATAATTTCCATGGGACCAGGACGGTAAAGCGCTACCATCGCAATAATGTCCTCAAATCTGGTGGGTTTCATTAACTTGAGGGCATTGGTCATCCCAACCCCTTCAACCTGAAATACCCCCATGGTTTTTCCATTGGCATATAGGTCAAAGGTCTTTTCATCTTCGAGGGAAATATTGTCGATATCTATATCCAACCCTCTTTTGGAAAGTTTTTCCAGGGTTTTATAGATGACCGTCAAAGTCTTGACCCCCAAGAAATCCATCTTAACCAAACCCGCCTCTTCAACCCACTTCAGGTCAAATTGGGTAACCGGGAGACCCTGTTTCCTATCATGATAAAGAGGGACTGTTTCCAGCATGGGTTTATTACTGATTACTATCCCCCCAGGGTGACGACTGGTGTTTCTCGGAATGCCCTCTACAACTTCTATTAGATCAAACATCTTTTTGAAATACGGGTTGCTTTTCTCAGCAGCAGTCAGGAGTTCATTACCCTTCCTTTGTTCCTTGAAGGACATTCTAGGGTCGATTTCCGAAGCCCAAAGATTAAGAAGGTGTCTTGGAACCCTGAGAATACGGCCAAAATCCCTTATTGCATTCTTGGCACCGAGGCTACCAAAAGTAACAATCTGGGCTACTCTACCCTCACCATACCTTGAAGTAACATATCCCAGGACATCATCTCTTTTTTCCGAGCAAAAATCGATATCGAAGTCTGGAAAAGAAAGCCGCTCTGTATTCAGAAATCGCTCGAACAGTAGTGAATACCTGATAGGGTCTAGGGTAGTGATATTGAGAGCATAGGCCACTAGTGAACCCGCACCAGAACCCCTTCCGGGGCCCACTGGGATGCCATTATCTTTTGCCCACCCCACAAAATCAGCAACAATAAGAAAATAGCCCGCGAAATTTGTATTGCTGATGACCCCCAATTCGTATTCCAGCCGTTGGTAATAGACTTCTTCGGAATCTGCCAATTCGATGGTTTCGATTCTTTTCTTTAATCCATCCAGGGTTTTTTTCTTTAATTCCTGATTTTCATCATCACAAAATCTTGGCAGCATGGGGGAATGTGTTTGGGAATGATAACTGCATCTCCTGGCAATCTCGACCGTACTATCAATTGCCTCAGGTAAATCCTGAAACAATTCCGCCATTTCATCTTGTGATTTTAAGTAATGCTCGGGTGTTAATATCCTCCTTGGATCCTTTTGAGTCTCAAAGCCTCCATTCTTGATGTAGAACAACATATCCACAGGCTCATAATCTTCCTTTTTTGCCAGGAAAACGTTGTTGGTTGCAACCAAAGGAAGTCCCAATTCATAGGCTATATCAATCAACCCGGCTTCAGTATTCAATTCATTTTTGCTACAGGTCGAATCTTCAAATGAATGCCGTTGGATTTCTTGGTACACACCTGATGAAAAAATATCAGTGAGTTTTGACACAATCTTCTTGGCTTCGAAATATGAACCATCACTCAAAAACAGTCCTGGTGGTCCCTCACTACCCCCTGTCAAGCAGATTAATCCCTCTTGGAATGTTTTTAATTCCTTAAGTGTCACGTGCGGTATAACTTTACCTTGGTCTAGATACATATTGGAATTGAGTTTCAACAGGTTTTGATATCCTGTTTTATTTTTAGCCAGAACTATGATGGAGGCAGTATCAGCGGGATCTTGTGGGTTTAGATGATTCTCCCTGATTTTCAAAGGAATCTGGATCCCATGAATTGGTTGAATACCATTTCCAGAACAACATTTGGCAAACTCCAATGCTGCAAACATGTTGCTGGTATCGGTAAGTGCCACAGCCGGCATATCCAATTCTCGACAGACACTGCTTATCTGATTGACTTCAAGGATACCCTCAAGGATAGAATATTTACTGTGGACCCTGAGGTGAACAAATTTGGAATCAGAAATCATTACTTGATGTCTACCTCAAGTCTTTGAATTACCAGGAACGGCATTTGGACCTAAACTTTTTGACTTTCAAAATGCGTTATTGAAATCAAGGATTTTGGTTTTAACCTTGAATTCAATTTAAAAATGCAATTGACATAGAACTTGAATTCTAACTACAAAATCAAAAAGAAAAAACGTAGCACTTAAAATCAAAAGTGGAAGGTTTGCGTAATTTCCTTTAAAGATAGGGATTGATGTCGAAAATAAATTTTTTTATCAATGGTCAACAGGTTTCTGTAGAAGACCCCACGGGAAGTACAACTTTACTGGATTGGCTGAGGGAAAATGCTTCTCTCAAGGGCACAAAGGAAGGTTGTAATGAGGGTGATTGTGGAGCCTGTACAGTAATAATTGAATCAATCGAGGAGAACAGGCTGGTTCATGCCGCTGTAAACTCCTGTATTTTGTTTCTGCCGCAATTGCACAACAAATCAATTCGTACCATCGAGGGGGTCTCTAGTCCGGATGGGAATCTCCACCCGGTCCAGGAAGCAATGATAAAATACAATGGGAATCAATGTGGGTTCTGTACCCCAGGAATTGTCATGTCTCTAGTTTCAGCCCACACCAATGGTTACAGCAGGGATCTAGATACAATTTTGGCAGGCAACCTCTGCAGATGTACAGGTTATGATCCAATCATCAACGCTGGAAACGAGAGTTTGCAGAAACCCAAACCGGATTGGTTTGAACGCTCTGAATTGAAAATTGATGACAAACCGTCTGTCAGCCAGGGTAAATTTGATCTTATCCCTGATAACATTGAAGAATTCTCTGAATGGTATGCAAACCATCCGGATGCAACCCTGATAGCAGGGGGAACTGATGTGGGACTTTGGGTTACGAAAGAGCTGAAATCATTACAATCTCCTTGCTATATTTCTGATATACCTGAACTCAAAAAAATAAAAATCAGTGGCAAGACCCTTACGGTTGGGGCAACAACGACCCTAACCAAATTTGATGAGATCATTTCAAAATATTATCCTTCCCTCAGTGTGTTGCTAAATCGCTTTGGCTCCGTACAAATCCGTAATTCGGCTACGGTAGGAGGGAATATTGCCAACGGTTCGCCCATTGGTGATTTGCCCCCAGCACTCATTGCCCTTTCTTCAACCCTAATACTCAGAAAAAAATCAACCAGACGAAGGATACCTCTCGAGGATTTCTTTGTGGATTATGGCGTTCAGGATAGAGAATCGGGCGAATTCGTCGAAGGTATTGAAATCCCCTTGCACCATAAGTGGTTCAGAAGCTACAAAATTTCAAAACGAAGGGACCAGGATATATCAGCTGTTTGTGGTTGCTTTCTATTGGAATTGGATCACCAAATTGTCCAAAATGTCAGAATTGCTTATGGTGGATTGGCGGCAATACCAAAAAGGGCAACAGAAACCGAAGCTTTTCTGCTAGGCAAAACCCTGAACCTTGCAACAATTCAGGAGGCAATTGAAATTCTGGAGAAAGATTTTCAACCAATAACGGATATGAGAGCTTCAAGCGATTACAGAATACAAATAGCCAAGAACCTTCTGTTGAAATTTTACTTTGAAAGAATTCGAAGGTCTGGATTTTCATCAATTGATCATTATCAGGTGAATTAAATGACAGCTTATAAGGCTAAACCAGATATTCATCACGATTCTGCCAAACTTCATGTCACTGGCGAAGCCCAATATATCGACGATTTGGCCTCGACAGAGGGAACACTCCATCTTGCTTTCGGCCTCTCGAAGATTGCAAGGGGAAAAATAAAATCAATTGATCTTGAACCCGTCAAGCGATCCAAAGGCGTGGTTAAGGTACTTTTATCTTCAGACCTGCCTGCATCCAACGATGTTTCACCTTCCCCATATTGGGAGCCCCTATTGGCAAAGGACATCGTTGAGCATATTGGCCAGCCGATATTCATAGTTGTTGCCGATACCAACCTGAATGCCAGAAAAGCTGCTCGAAAAGCCTACATAGATTTTGAAGAACTTGAACCTCTTTTAACCATTGATGAAGCACTAGAGGCTGCCAGTTTGTTTGAAGACCCCTTGGTTTATAAAAATGGCGACCCTGAAAGAGCAATCGAGACCTCATCAAAAATACTCTCCGGAGTAATCGAAATTGGTGGGCAGGAGCATTTTTACCTTGAAGGTCAAGTTGCCATGGCCATCCCACAGGAAAATGGAGGAATGCTGGTTTACTCCTCCACCCAACACCCATCCGAAGTTCAGCACAAAGTAGCTGATACCCTTGGCGTTCCGATGAATAATGTAAGGGTTGAAGTCAGGCGAATGGGTGGCGGATTTGGGGGCAAGGAAAGCCAAGCGAATGCTGTGTCTTGTGCCTGTGCTATTGCTGCCAGGCTAACAGGCAAGCCATGCCGATTTCGTTATGACCGGGATGATGATTTTCTGATCACAGGCAAGCGGCACGATTGCCGAATCAAGTACCAAGTAGGTTTTGATCCCACGGGGAAGATCAATGGGGTCGTTATTGATCAATATGTTCGATGTGGATGGTCCTTGGACTTGTCCCTACCCGTTGCTGACCGCGCCATGCTCCATTCAGACAACGCCTATTTCCTACCTGCTTCGAAAATTTCTTCCTATCGATTGAAAACTAATACCCAATCAGCTACTGCCTTTCGTGGTTTCGGTGGACCGCAAGGAATGGTAGGAATAGAAAGGGTCATAGATCATATTGCCCATGACCTGAATATGGATCCCTTGGATGTCAGGAAAAAGAATTTCTATAACTCGCCCAATTCTGGTTCCTTCCAAAAAACCCATTATGGCATGGAAGTTCAAGACTGCATTATTGACGACATAGTCGATGAATTGGTTTTGATATCAGACTATAAGGCTCGGCGACAGGAAATCAATGAATGGAATAAACAACATTCCTTATTGAAAAGAGGTATCGCCCTTACCCCCGTTAAATTCGGAATCTCATTTACTCTTACGCATTTAAATCAGGCGGGGTCTCTTGTACATGTTTATAGGGATGGGTCCATCCATTTGAACCATGGTGGTACTGAGATGGGCCAAGGTCTCATGATCAAGATAGCACAAATAGCAGCTAATACCTTTGGCCAACCGGTCAATTCAGTAAGAATAACCCCGGCGGATACCGATAAGGTCCCCAATACATCGGCAACAGCTGCATCTTCAGGAACAGATATTAACGGCATGGCAACAAAGATTGCCTGTGAAAAAATTATTAAACGTTTGAACGAGTTTTTAGCCGAAAGGCATCAAACACTTCCCGAAAATGTACGTTTTGAACATGGTGAGTTCAAAGTACAAAATGAAACTTATGGCTTCAAGGAAGTCATTAATGATGCCTATTTGAACAGGGTCTCACTTTCGGCAACAGGCTTTTATTCAACTCCTAAATTACATTGGGACCGAAAAATTGGCAGGGGTCGACCATTCTTTTACTTTGCATATGGTGCTGCGGTTTCTGAAGTATTAATCGATGTTCTTACCGGCGAAAACAGGTTGCTGCGAGCGGACATTATCCATGATGTAGGAAATTCAGTAAATCCGGCAATTGATCTTGGTCAGGTTGAAGGTGGTTTTGTTCAAGGTTATGGTTGGTTAACAACGGAGGAACTTTATTGGGACAACAAAGGTTTTCTGCAAACCCACGCACCTTCAACCTACAAAATACCTGCTTGCCGGGATAGACCCATTGATTTACGCGTAAAACTTTGGGAGAAGGGTTGGAACCGGGAAGAAACGATCTTCAATTCCAAAGCCGTAGGAGAACCACCTTTGATGTTGGGGATATCGGTATTCCTAGCTATCTCAAATGCAATAGCATCTGTAACTGATTCCTATCCCTCACTTGATGCACCGGCAACCCCGGAAAGAATTCTGAAGACTTTAACCCAAAATTATCAGGTGCCCTTTGACCTTCAATCTAGAAGAAATTGAAAATCATGTTTCAGTTCATAAGGAGATAATCCGGGTTCTGATAGTTTCTACCAAAGGTTCTACTCCTCGCGAAACTGGTACCCGGATGTTGGTTTGGGATAAAGGCCAGCAAGGAACCATTGGTGGAGGAGCCTTGGAGTATAAAATACTCAACATATGTCGAAACAGATTAGCCGATGGAAATCAAAATCCCCATATTATTTCTCAACCGCTTGGGCCTGGCCTTGGGCAGTGTTGTGGGGGGCACATAAAGTTTGTCCTTGAGTACTTCAACAAGGACTTGCTGAAGTCAATTAAGGAAAAAAATTTAAACCAGTCAGTTTACTCAAGACCAATTGAAAAAGGTGCTGGTACCAAAGAAACCTATAAGTACACACAGTCTGAAGGACTTTCAGTTATTACGAAAGGGTGGTTGTCTGAGACATTAATAGAAAAGAAAAAGCAATTATGGATTTTTGGTTCGGGTCATGTGGGTACAGCCATCGTAGGACTTGTTTCCAACCTGCCCTCAATTGAAATTACCTGGATAGATTTTCACGAGGAGCGGTTCCCAAAGCAGATTCCAGAAGGTGTCAATAAAATAGTCGCTCCAAATCCTGAGCAACTGACAAAATACGCACCGCAAGACGGGTTATTTCTGGTCCTCACCCATTCCCATGATCTTGACCTCAAAATAATGGAAGGATTGCTACGGAAGGATTTTTCCTATCTGGGATTAATTGGTTCAAAGACAAAATGGTCTCGATTCCAGCAAAGATTAGTGAGTTTAGGACTTTCCCAAGAGTCTCTGGACAAGGTCAAATGCCCAATTGGGGACCGGGAATTAGGTAAACACCCCTGGCAAATAGCCATCGGGGTTTCTACCGAATTATTGAAGTTATAAACTGCATTATACATTTGTATAGCATCTAATTTTTGCCTGTTTTAAAGGGCCGGGTCAAGGAGGTTATAATGGTCCCTTTTTACCCGGTACCGGCAAATTGAGACAAAACTTCAAATGAACAGAAGGTTATTTTCTCCCTATTATGCTCGTCAAACCAACCAACAGGATGTTCAGTATCGTACCGAGAAGTCCCAGGGTGGTCCAGAGCGCTGGCTGGAGATGGACCCTGCTCGACAATCTTGGTGCCGTTAACCCTATAGTGTCAGAGACTGTCTGAAACTGCTGCTCGAATATAATATCAGGGATAGTTTTTTATTTTACTGAATGGGGGCTGGGAGAAATTCAGGGTAGCAAAGAACTTGCTTTTACTAAGAACAATGATATATGATTTCAATCACCAATAAATAATATTTAGGATAGTGTAGACCGCAATGAAGGAACCGAGCGAGTATGTTAATATTGTTCGCCAGGTTGCTGTATTGGAGGAACGTATGGTTTCAATGAATGAGCGTTATGACAAGGGATGGAAACTCGTACAGGCGGATATAAGGGAAGGCAGTGCCAAGTTACGTGAAGACAGTGCCCGGTTACGCGAAGATGGTGCTCGATTACGTGAAGACATTGCCAAGCGTGACACCGCCAACACTCGCTGGTTTATTGGAATGATTGCCGCGGCCACCGCTATCATTATTGCTGTCATGTCGGTATTGTTGCCAAATGCAGGCTGACAAACTAATAGCTTGTCCCCAATTATAGCCCAATTCACATTCCCTCATTTCTGGATATTTAGAAGTTCAACACCCTCTGAAACCTGATCGCCTTGGGAAAAGTAAATTTCTCCTACTTTTCCAGCATGTGGTGAGCGAATAACATGTTCCGTTTTCATGGCTTCAAGTACCAATAATGGTGTGCCGGATGTTATTTTATCCCCTTTTTCAACCAGAACATTGACAATTATCCCAGGCATTGGTGAAATCAAGGTTCCAGATTGCTTATTGATCTTCCGTGTTGCTTGAAGATTAGATATTCGTTTTAATCTAAGTTTTTGACCTGCGACAAATACAGTGTAATCATCACCTTCGCCATAGACCTCCAAGTTATAATCATCCCCGTCAATGATACCTTGAAAATCCCGATTACTTGACCAAAAACCCTCAACTGTAGAGGAAGTATCGGATCCTGAAATTGTCAGGACATCGCCTTCCAAGGTAAACCGCCATGACTGATTTTCATACAAAACCTTTAGCTCTCTTCCTATGGAGGATCCCAATCGCCATCCAGAATTATCAAACCAAGGTGAATAACCTTGCGATGAATATCTGGATTTTATCATCAAAGCATAAGCCGAAATACCCAAAACCTTTTGGGGGACACTTCGGTTAGGTACCAGTTCTGGTAAATTTTTTTCAATGAATCGAGTATCAAATTTGCCTGCCTTAACCATGGGGTTATTCACAAGAGAAACAAGAAATTCCTCATTTGTTGATGGGCCTGCTATTCTTAAAGACCTTAATCCCTTACTGATACTCTTGAGTGCCTGGTCCCTGGTCGAGCCATAGGCAATCATCTTGGCAATCATCGGGTCATAATTTAAGGTTACTTCATCGCCTTCTCGGACTCCTTGATCAATTCTCAGGTTTTCACTTTCTGCAGGTAATCCCAAATGATAAATCTTACCAAAGCTAGGGGTAAAATCAGCATTCTCCAGATAAAGCCTTGCTTCAACGGCATGTCCCTTTGATGGGATAGTCTTGAAGTATTTTGGTAATTTTTCACCCGAGGAAACCATTAATTGAAGTTCTACAATATCCAGTCCGGTAATATACTCGGTGACAGGATGTTCAACCTGTATCCGGGTATTCATTTCCAGAAACCAAAATTGGCCATCTGGCTCGACTAAAAATTCAAAGGTACCTACCCCAGAATATCCTATGGCTTTTCCACCAGTTATTGATGCCTCAAAAAGCTTTTCTCTGACAGATTGTCGAAGGCTAAGAGCTGGAGCTTCCTCAATTACCTTTTGGTGCCTCCTTTGAAGTGAGCATTCCCTTTCAAACAGGTGTACTACGTTGCCATAATTGTCACCAAGGATTTGTACCTCAATATGGCGGGCGGATTTGATATATTTTTCAATAATCAATTTCTCATCCCCGAAGAAAGAAAGACCTTCCCTTTTGGCAGAATCAAGGGCCACCTTCATTTCATCTTCAGATTGCACGACCCGCATCCCCCTGCCCCCACCACCTGCTATTGCTTTCAGTATAACAGGGTATCCAATCTTTTCTGCTGAAGATAAGAATGAAGCCAGATCCTGGTCTTGGAGATTAAATCCACTTATTACGGGAATCCCTGCCTTGGCCATAATTTGTTTGGCTTCGTTTTTTAATCCCATGGATTTGATCACTTCGGGAGTTGGACCAATAAATACAATTTTATTATCCCTGCATTTTTGAGCAAAAACATGATTTTCTGATAGGAATCCATAGCCTGGGTGAATGGCTTCGGTGTTGGTTTTCCGAGTGATTTCAATAATACCATCGGCGTTCAGGTAACCCTCACCAACATC
Organism: Paracoccaceae bacterium; assembly: GCA_963668325.1. Taxonomy (GTDB): domain Bacteria; phylum Pseudomonadota; class Alphaproteobacteria; order Rhodobacterales; family Rhodobacteraceae; genus MPNP01. Next base: position 1,802,758 of record OY764222.1, on the reverse strand, counting down.
ACCGGGGCCGACACAATAAGTTTCATCGGCCAGAGTTAGGTGCAGGGAATTTCGGTCGCTGGGAGAATAAATACCTACCGTCCTTATGCCCAATCTATTACAGGTTCGGAATATTCGGCAGGCAATTTCACCTCGATTGGCTATCAATACCTTTTTTATCAAAACTTCTGAATCTTCATTAGAGTTGTTATCTACATCCTGAAAACACCAAATTCAGTTTTCACTTGAGTTGCCCCCTTTGTCACTGCAAGGGTAAGTCCCAAAACCATTCTAGTATCCTTGGGCTCAATAATACCATCATCCCACAGCCTAGCTGTAGCGTAATAGGGGTGGCCTTCTCGCTCAAATTTATCCCTTATGGGTTGTTTGAAACTTTCTTCTTCCTCTTTGCTCCATGATTGACCGGCTCCTTCAATCTTGTCTCTTCTTATTGTGGCAAGCACACTGGCAGCTTGCTCACCCCCCATGACTGATATTCTGGCATTCGGCCAGGTGAAGAGAAAACTTGGATTGAATGCTCGACCACACATACCGTAGTTCCCTGCACCAAAGGATCCACCTACGATTACGGTAATTTTAGGTACTTGTGCACATGAAACAGCAGTTACAAGCTTTGCTCCATCTTTGGCAATACCCCCAGCCTCATAGGATTTACCAACCATAAACCCAGAGATATTCTGTAAAAACACTAATGGGATGTTTCTTTTGCAACAAATTTCAATAAAATGAGTACCCTTAAGAGCTGATTCCGAGAATAGAATGCCATTATTTGCCAGTATTCCTACCTTTATTCCATGGATGTTGGCAAAACCACAAATCAAAGTTGTGCCATATAGTTCCTTGAACTCATCAAACTCTGACCCATCAACAATTCGGGTGATAACTTCCTTGATATCAAAGGATTTCCTCAGATCCGAAGGAATTATGCCATTTAACTCAAATGGGTCATATTTTGGACAATCAGGTTCTGATGAAGAATTCGAAACTGATTTTTCCTCAAGGTTGGATATAATTCTACGGATTTTCGCAATGGCATCGATATCGTCTTCAGCCAAATGATCTGCTACACCAGATATTCTTGAGTGAACTTCACCTCCACCCAACTCCTCGGCTGAAACAACTTCACCTGTTGCGGCTTTTACCAGAGGAGGACCACCCAGAAAAATCGTGCCATTACCTTTTACAATAATGCTCTCTTCTGCCATGGCTGGTACATAGGCACCTCCAGCTGTACAGGACCCCATCACTGCAGCAATCTGGGGTATCCCCTTGGCTGACATGGTGGCCTGGTTATAAAATATCCTCCCGAAATGATCTCTGTCTGGAAATACTTCGTCCTGATGTGGTAAATTTGCTCCTCCCGAATCCACCAGGTAAATACAAGGAAGATTGTTCTGGAGAGCTATTTCCTGAGCTCTCAGATGTTTTTTTACCGTTAGCGGGTAATAGGTTCCACCTTTTACCGTAGCATCATTGGCAATGATAATACAGTGCCTTCCCTCAACCAAACCAATACCTGAAACCAGGCCGGCAGAAGGGACTTCTTCCTCGTACACCTTATGAGCAGCCAAAGGTGAAAGTTCTAAAAATGGGGTACCTTCATCAAGGAGTAGGTTTACCCTTTCCCTGACCGGCAATTTGTTCCTTCTCCTGTGCCTTGCCATGGCACTTTTACCACCTCCGGCCTGCACCTTTGAATTCAACTGTCGCAAATCCTGAATGAAGGTAGCCATGGTCTCCCTGTTTTCATTAAATTCAGGTGCGGAAGGATCAATGGATGAAACGAGTTGATTCATGTTAACCAATTTAATTCTATCTGTCGCTTGTTTCCCAGTTTGGATTTATCCAAACCTTGGCGTTCTCATTTGGCGGAAGCGATTGTCCCAGTATAATATCAGCAGCTTTTTCGCCAACCATTATTGAGGGACCATTTGTGTTTCCATAGGTTAGCTGAGGGAAAATAGAACTGTCAATAACTCTGAGGTTTTCTACACCAATTACCCTGCAGTGAGGATCCACTACCGCTGATTTGTCGTTTTCATTTCCCATACGACAGGTTCCTGCTGGATGATAAGCACTCTCCAGGTGTTCTCTGACAAAATGATCAATTTCGTCATCAGAAGTAACATTTTCACCGGGCTGTATTTCTTTTCCTCGGAAGGGGTCAAAAGCAGGTTGAGCAAATATCTCTCGGGCAACAGCCACACATTTTCTGAAATCCAGCACATCCTTCTGTTCAGACAGGTAGTTAAAATGGATCTTGGGTGGCGATTGGGGATTGTTATCCCTAAGTGAGACTTTCCCTCTTGATGAACACCTCATCGGGCCAATATGAATTTGATATCCGTGTCCTTCTGACGTAGCCTGCCCATCATATCTGATGGCAATGGGAAGGAAATGCATCTGGATATCGGGATACTCTACCCCAGGTGATGATCTTATAAACGCACAGCTCTCAAAATGATTGGAAGTTCCAACCCCTGTTCGAAATAAGGTCCACTGAATACCTGCTTTGAGTTTAGCCGACCAATTCCAGTATTTATACAGAGACACGTTTTGTTTGCATGCCTGCTGGACATAAACTTCGGGATGATCCATCAAGTTGCTACCAACCCCAGACCTATCAGCAAGGACCTCAATACCTAATTCTGATAATTCTTTAGCAGGACCTATGCCAGACAAAAGAAGGAGTTTGGGAGAATTGAATGACGATGCAGAAACTATGATTTCCTTGTTTGCGCGGATAACTTCTATTCTTTGACCAATACTAACTTCAACTCCAACGGCTTTTTTACCCTCAAAAATTATTTTACGGGCAAAACACTTAACCAATTCAACATTTAATTTTTGTAGGGCGGGCTTTAGATAGGCGGAAGCCGCTGACCACCGTTTACCCTGCCATATAGTTTGTTCCATCGGTCCAAACCCTTCCTGCTTGAACCCGTTATAATCCTCGGTTGCTTGAAAACCCGCCTGTTCCCCAGCCTTTTCAAAAGCACCAATCAAAGGGTTTTTTCGTGCCCCCCTGGTAACATGGAGAGGCCCATCTTTCCCTCGTAGGGAAGGGTCGCCACCAGAACCACAATCATGCCAATTTTCCATCCTTCGGAAATAGGGAACAACATCCTGGTAGGACCATCCGGTAGCTCCCATTTGGGCCCAATTATCAAAATCTCGAGCATGCCCCCGGACATAAACCATTCCGTTTATGGAAGAAGAACCTCCAATCACCTTCCCTCTCGGTGCGGCAATACTTCTGCCATTAAGATAGATTTCAGGTTCGGTAAAATAACCCCAATCATACCGCTTCATATTCATCGGGTATGACAAAGCTGCCGGCATGTTTATAAATGGCCCAAAGTCGGATCCACCAAACTCCAGGACAATTATTTTATCCTTGGAGTTCTCAGCCAATCGGTACGTCAAGGCAGAACCTGAACTACCTGACCCAATTATTACATAGTCAGCAACTTTCATTACCATTTCCAACGAATAATCATGCTTTTTAAACAGATTTTTGATTACTACAATTTTATTTGATTAATGGTTTATATCCTAGCCCAGAGAAATCAAAAAATTCAAGCATGTTTTGCAACTAACAATTCATCGCAAAAAATGGCAAAATACTTCACTCTCAGTTGCTACCCCATACCTTCAAATCGCAGATTATTGTGCGTGGGCTATTCAAAGAAAATGGGAATGGGGACGATAGATCCTGCAAACTGATCAAAGTCGAAATTCAAACAGAATTAGATCTGTGCAAGAATCTTTAACGATTAAATTAAGGGAATAAGCTTCGGGCCCGCCACACAACTATCCAGTGTAGGGATATTTTCATTGAGCAAGGGTACCGACAAAACAAATTTAATGTAGCATTTAGTTAAAATATTGTGAATAAAAATTTTCGTAAAATTTAGAAACGGTTAGAAATACAAGGCAATTAGGTGTTTAAGGTGGATATGCAAATTCACCCTATTCACCGATCAGAAATCCATACCAGCTAAAGGTTTGAATGGCTGAAACCATTTTTAATTCACAAAAAGAATCACTCTTCAAAGTGATAACTGATTTCATCAGAAATTATACTAAACTCTGAAGAAGTTAAGCCAATGGTGTAAAATCTATAAATTGAGTCCACAATCAAAGCCAAAAGCAGCTATTTGAACTTTTTCTTAATCTACCAAGGCAAGTTGTCCAGCCTCAATTACATCCTCAAAAGTTCTAAGCCCCGGATAAGGTGCACTTATCATTACTGCCATGTTGCCGGGTTTATGCTCATTGCGATACATTTTCATGTGTGCCTCAGGAATTTGATCCCAGGCAAACACTTCTGACATGCAAGGATCAATTCTCTTTTCCAAAACCAATTGGTTTGCCTGGCTGGCTTGCTTGAGATTGGCAAAATGAGAACCCTGAATTCTTTTTTGGTGCATCCAGACATATCGTGCATCCATGGTTAGGTTATACCCTGAAGTGCCTGCACAGATTACAACCATACCACCTCTTTTCACAACGAAGGTAGATATTGGAAATGTAGCCTCACCAGGATGCTCAAATACGATATCAACATTCTTACCCTTACCGGTGATATCCCAAATTGCTTTCCCAAATTTTCTGGTTTCAGAGAACCATTCTTTATACTCCGGTGAATTGACCTTGGGTAATTGCCCCCAACAGTTGAAATCTTTTCGGTTAATTACTCCCTTGGCTCCAAGGTCTAGGACGAATTCTCTTTTGCTTTCGTCAGAGATGATACCAATGGCATTTGCTCCAGCTGTATTTATCAACTGAATGGCATATGACCCCAAACCTCCTGATGATCCCCAGACGAGGACATTTTGACCCGGACGTAGAATATGTGGCCGATGACCAAATAGCATGCGATAGGCAGTTGCCAGGGTCAGTGTATAACAGGCGCATTCTTCCCAAGTCAGATGCTTGGGTCTTTTCATTAACTGTTGTGATTGAACTCGAGTAAATTGAGCAAAGGAACCATCTGGGGTTTCGTATCCCCAAATCCTTTGTGTGGGAGAGAACATGGGGTCCCCACCGTTGCATTCTTCATCATCCCCATCATCCTGATTGCAATGAATGACTACCTCATCCCCTACTTTCCAACGTTTGACCTTATCACCAACGGCCCAGACTATTCCAGACGCGTCCGACCCGGCAATATGGTATTCAGCCTTATGAACATCAAACATGGAAATGGGCGTCCCAAGCCCAGCCCAAACTCCATTGTAATTTACACCCGCAGCCATCACCAAAACCAAAACTTCATGGCTGTCTATCTGAGGAACATCTACAACCTCTACCTTCATGGCATCCACAGGAACTCCCTGTCTTTCCCGACGGATTACCCAGGCATACATTGATTTTGGCACATGCCCCAGAGGTGGGATTTCACCCATTTGATAAAGATCTTTTATTTCACCGTGGGAGTGATCACCAATTTCTAGAGTTTGTTGCATAATATTTCTCAAAATTACTATGATTTCCAAAAAGGAAAATTATACATAGTAATTTATTGCTGCGGTGCAATAATTTTTATATTTCGAGTAAGAAAATAAACTTAGCCTACAAAAGCTCTTTCTACAACAAAATCAGCCGGCGAACTGTTGGAGCCCTCAATAAAACCCCTATCAAGGAAAATATCTTTCATATCCTTGAGAAAGCCCATTGAGCCACAAATCATACCTCTATCCCTTTTGGGATCAAGATCTGGTAAATTTATATCTGAAAAAAATTTTCCCGATTGGACCAGATCGGTAATCCTCCCCTTTGTTGAAAATTCTTCTTGAGTAACCGTCGGGTAATAAATCAACTGGTTCCTTGCCTCTTCACCAACCAATGGATCTTCGAGGGTCAGATTGTGCAGTTTTTTACCATAAGCAAGTTCAGCAACTTCCCTGCAGGTATGGGTTAATATAATGGTTTCAAATTTCTCATAGGTCTCAGGATCTCTTATTATAGAGGCAAAAGGTGCAATCCCAGTACCTGTCGAAAGCAAATATAGATTTTGGCCATCAATAAGTGCATCATTTACCAGCGTTCCAGTAGGTTTGGGACGCATTAAGATTTTGGCCTCAATTTTGATTTTCTGCAAATCCTTGGTTAAAGGCCCATCTGGAACCTTGATTGAATAAAATTCCAATTCTTCATCCCAACTGGGACAAGCAATTGAGTAAGCTCTGTAAATAGGCTTGTCGGAGTTAGGAAGCCCAATCATTACAAACTCTCCTGACCGAAAGCGGAAGGAAACCGGTCGAGTTATCCTGAACATGAATAACCTGTCAGTATAATGCTCAACAGACACTACCCTCTCACAGAAAACCCCCTTTGGTATGGAAATCTGTTGGGTGTTATTTGTATCAACAGCAACCATTACAGAAATGTCTCCAATCTCAATTCTTCGGAAATGATGGTTTCTCAGAAACCTGGAAATTGACCACAACAACTGAAGGTAAATTTTCTTATTATAGAAAAATACTTTGCCCAAGCTGTGGCATATTTGTAGTAGTAATGACTTAGGGAAGTAGCCTTGATCTTCAAGAATGGATAATGAAATTGAGAAATAAAATGGATACATCAAAAGATAAGTTGGTCATTAAAAACATCGGTATGATCCTTACTGGTAAGATCGAACAACCAATTGTTGATGGCGATTGTATTGTTTGTATCGGAGGCAAAATAGCGGATTTTGGGTATAAGAAAGATTTGAATACCGAAAATCCAACCCAATTGATTGATGCCAACGGAGTAACTATCTCACCAGGCTTGATTGACAGCCACATTCATCCTGTTGTTGGAGACTATACACCAAGGCAGCAACAACTTCACTGGATTGATTCAACCCTTAATGGTGGAGTAACCACTCTGATTTCTGCTGGTGAAGTCCATATGCCAGGCAGACCAAAAGACATCGTTGGTCTTAAAGCCATGGCCATTGCTGCTCAAAGGTGGTATGAAAACTTTCGACCTTCTGGTGTAAAGGTTCTCGCTGGGGCTCCAGTTATTGAGCATGGTATGGAGGAAGAGGATTTTAAGGAATTATCGGAATCCGGTGTTAAACTTTTGGGTGAAATTGGCTTGGGATCAGTGAAAGATGGTCCTACCGCCAAAAAAATGGTCAAATGGGCAAGAAAATATGGAATTCAAAGCACAATTCACACCGGTGGCCCCTCTATCCCTGGTTCGGGCCTAATAGACAAAGATATTGTATTAGAAGCAGATACAGATGTGATTGGTCACATTAACGGTGGTCATTCAGCCTTGCCGGATGATCAAATTGTTTGTCTGTGTGAATCTTGCCAAAGAAGCCTGGAAATTGTCCACAATGGTAATGAACGTGCTGCCGTTTTAACACTTAATACTGCAAGGGAACTTAAGCAACTTGATCGTATCATTTTAGGTACTGATGGCCCGGCGGGATCTGGGGTACAACCCCTTGGAATCTTAAGAATGATTGCTCTTTTATCCAGTTTTGGAAATGTTCCGGCAGAAGTAGCATTTTGTTTTGGCACTGGCAACACTGCTAGGAACAGAGATTTGGACGTAGGATTAATGGAAAAAGGTTATTGTGCTGATTTTGTCTTGATGGATCAGGCCCAGCACTCCCCAGGCGATACCCTTTTCGCTTCGGTAGAACAGGGAAATCTACCAGGTGTAGGAATGACAATCATTGATGGGATTGTCAGATCACAAAGGAGTAGAAACACACCCCCAGCAAATAAATTACCACAAATTGTTTATTGATTGGATATTTGATTTCAAAACTTGATAGCATGGAAGAACGATCCATTTCTATATAACAGAACAAGTTGGATATTATTATTCTTTTCCTCTGATGTTAAAGATGGGTTTGGTCGTGAAAGCCCAATGGTTTCAGGGTATTCGTGTAGTATCTAAATTGAGATTCGTAATGGGTTAAAATGATTGGTTGCTTATTTCAACATTTTTTGAGTTGAAATACCTATGCTGAATTAATGATTTTTATAGTTAGATTTTGTCGTGACTCCCTCTGGAAAATAATAAATGACAATTAGAGAAGCAAAAATCCTATTGACAAATTATTCCATATCTATGGATAAGGTTGTCTTAGCCTTCATCATTATTTTTCTTGGAGTTGCCCTTTTTGATTCTGATCAGGTATTGGAAAGTATCAGGTTCTTACTTGGCTCACTTGGGTTTATCTTTCCCTTTCTGGTGGTGTCACTTGTTGTAGCTGCAGGGGCCAAGGCCACGGGTTTGGATCAACAAATAGCAACAGTATTTGCCGGACACACCCAAAAAATGATTGTTGCAGCAGCCATCTTTGGAGGTCTTTCGCCTTTTTGTTCCTGTACAGTAATTCCCTTGATTGCTGGCTTGTTACAAGCAGGAGTTCCGCTTGCACCAGTAATGGCCTTTTGGATTTCATCACCTTTGATGGACCCTGAAATGTTTGTCCTGTTGTCAGCAGTTCTGGGTATTGAATTTTCTGTGGTGAAAACAGTAGTAGCGATAGTACTTGGATTGGGTTCGGGCTTTGCCACCCAGGCTTTGGTGGATCGCGGGTTATTTTCAAATCCACTACGAGTGGAAGCCATTTCTGGATTTAGCGGTTGCTGTAGTCCCAGCATGAATAACAAGAAAATTGTCTGGACCTTTTGGAAAGATGACGAAAGGAGAACTTCCTTTGTTTCTGAATCAAAAACAACAGGCTGGTTTCTATTTAAATGGTTAACCCTGGCATTTTTGATCGAAAGCCTGATGGTTGCCTATATCCCACCAGAATTTGTTGGTAACTATCTTGGAGCCAACAGCGAATGGTGGTTAATTCCAACCGCAGCTGCCGTAGGTGTTCCTGCCTATCTAAATGGATATGCTGCAATCCCTATGGTTGGAGGGCTTGTTGATATGGGGATGTCTTTACCTGGCGCTTTGACCTTTATGATTGCCGGAGGAGTAAGTAGTCTTCCAGCCTCAATGGCTGTTTTTGCACTTGTGAAACGCAATCTGTTTATTTGGTATCTGGTTTTGGGTTTTGCTGGCTCAATCTTTGCAGGATTTGGCTATCTAATCTATTTGCAACTGGTTTTGTAATATTTTATTCATTTACAAGGCAATATTTGAGTTTAATACATTGGGGTACATTTTGCTTGACGGCTCGAATCTAGGCCGTTATTGTTGAACATTAATAGGATAGAATAATTAGTAGGCATGGAACCAAGAAAAGCATACAATCATAATATCTGCATGCTACTTGCCACAGATAACAAGGCTACTTCGGAGGTATGAATATGAGTGTCGCTAATGACTTGGACCGAGAATTGGATGGTAATAGTTTCGGAACTATCCTCGCTGATCCACCTTGGAGATTCAATAACCGAACAGGAAAGGTCGCACCAGAGCATCGAAGACTGAATCGGTACGATACACTTTCGCTCGAAGAGATAGCTTCACTACCAGTAGAAAAATATTTGAAGAGCACTGCTCATTGCTATTTGTGGTGCCCAAATGCTATGTTACCTGATGGTCTTCGTATACTTGAGGCATGGGGGTTTGAATACAAAACTAACCTGATTTGGCATAAAATTAGAAAGGATGGAGGACCAGATGGGCGAGGCGTCGGCTTCTACTTTCGTAACGTGACAGAGTTGGTACTATTCGGGGTACGTGGCAAGAAGGCCAGAACTCTTGCACCGGGTCGTAGCCAGATCAACTTTATTGCAACCCGAAAACGCGAACATTCCCGTAAGCCTGACGAGCAATACGACATTATCGAAGCCTGCAGTTGGGGTCCGTACCTCGAACTGTTCGGACGTGGTCAGCGTGACGGTTGGACGGTATGGGGAAATCAGGCCAAGCAAGACTATCAACCTGATTGGCCTACTTATTCCTATAACTCAGCAAATGTTGTTGCAACCCAATGAGTAGTAGCGTTTCTGATGAAAGGTCCGTGATTGATGAAGTGTTTTCTGATGTTATCCGTGATAAATTTGAAATCTATAGCTATAGAGGTGCAGCGACGATATTATCACAAAACTTCAAAAATCAATTCAAGAAGATTGTTGAAATCTTAGAGAACTTTGAAATCACTACTAGGATGATCCGAATGCCAGGTGGCAGCAAGGGCTTGGTTGCAAAACACGTTGAAGAGCTTTTTGCAGAATCAGATTGGCAGGAAACTCGGATTGTTGCTGACCTTCATGTGAAGCTCTTGTCACCAACAGGAAACAAGATCCTACGAGATTACATTCGGAAAGGTCACCTTTCTGGTCATAGTATTGATTTTGTTTGTGGAAAAGTGGCGTTCGATCTTGAATGGAACAGCAAAGATCAGACGTATGACCGCGATTTGTATGCATTTTCGGCCTTCCATGCGGCGGGTGCAATTGATGTTGGCATTTTGTTGACCAGAGGAAATAGCCTTGACATTAAATTCTTTCGCAATCTAGGAAAAGTACTCACAAAGAGCGGAGACGAAGGCAGTAATGATGTATACAGAAAGTTCGGTGCATCAACCACTTATATGGACAAACTTCTTAACCGACTTGATGCCGGTAGAAACGGCGGGTGCCCGATTTTGGCATTGGGCATAAAACCCCAATGTGTAACTGACTATAAAGGGTGATTAGTGAGGATTTACCTTACATAGATTCTTAAGGTACTTTATCCGTTCACGATAAAATGTCTGATTAACGAAAAGTTAACTAAATTTTCAAATGCTTTAGAGGTTACTAACTTAGACAATGACCTCAAAATTTATGACTTAACTGAAATTAACAATAAAATTCAGTTTCATTATAGTTACCTAAGCCCATCTTCACCCTTGGCATCCTTGGCTTCAAGCCCCCCTACTCTTGGAAAAGGTCGACCACTATCGGTTACTGCCACTGCAACCATAATCTCATCACCTTTGGGAGCATCACATAACCTAACTTCCATGCCATCAAAATGAGATCTTACATAGGCTGCATCCTTATGTCCAAGGGGGATATCCAAGGATTGTCCCATTCCACCCATTTTTTTGGTTGAAGGAACTAAAGCAGCACCACGAGAAACTTCCTTGCGTAAGGGAGCTCCCAGTTTAGGATGTAGAATAGCAGCCGCATGTTCGAGTTCACCAAACTCGCCAACCATGGCTGATTTTCCATAACTTTCAGCTTCTTCAGGTTTAATTCCCAGCGCATTTACACACCTTGCTCCAAGCAAACCTCCTAATTCTTCACCTATGTCCACCAAGTCCTTCAGGTCTTCCTTGTATTGCCCTGCAAGCGGATTTGATATTACAGCAATTGCTGCTACTTTCCGTGTGGGTGGAGTAACCTCAATACCCATTTCCGAGTGAGTTTCCTCAACAACGACAGCAATTTTTCTGATTTTGGCTTTCATTCTCCTACTCCACCAGATTTGTTTGACTAGTTAACTGATTTAAGGGTTTGCCTACTATCCTGGCAGAACTCTGTAAAAACATTGCTGCAGAGATAATCTTACCTTCATTCAAAAGCTCCACTGCAAAGTGATGTCCTCTATCTAAAGCTAATTCAACATCTTTAGATACCAAATCAACACAGGATATTACTACTTCCAGATCACCCAAATCTGAATCATCAACAATTTCGTCGGCTGGCTTTCTGGTAATACCATGATGTCCTGGGATATCAACATGATTGGCAATCAACGTAGCACCAATATCTGCATCACTAGCATTTACGGCAAGAACAGTAACAGAATCAGCTATTCCCATGGACAAACTCCTTCCACCTTTACCACTGGTAGCTACTCCACCAATGCCTCCACCTTCAAATAACTCAATTTGACCTAATTTGGTGTTGTTCAATTGATTTATATCCAAGGTGTATTTTTCTCCCTTGCTCAAATATATACTGATATCCCCGCCATTATTGACATATACTCTTCTGAGAGAGGTCCCATCAACCATGCAGGTAAGTATTTCATCAGCAACAGCACCTGCCACAGCTGCCATTGGAGTAACAAAGACCTTTTGGGAATATTGCCATACCGAATCATACATTCTTCTGGCAATTTTACCTTGCGGCGGGTTATAGCTACTTGTAATCGGGGATTTAAGAAAAGGGAGTTCCGAAACCAACTCATCAAGAACACTTTCAAATCTCTCCTTTGCTATGGAATAAGCTTTCCTCATACCTTTTATATTATTTGCTTCCGCCTTGATTATGAGATCAATTGGACCATGCTGTAGATGAAGCCTGTCTCCACCTATCATGGTTGCGGTCATCGTCATCACAGAAACTATTTTCTTGCTGGTAAAAACAACCAGAGTCTAGACCAACCTGATATCTGAACTAAGTACGCTTTCAATCGGTTGGACATATTCCTGATGCCCCCCAAGATCTTTGAAATCCTTTAAACTCAAGGTAAATTCAATTGGGGCCACTAATGCTGGTGTCGGAACATAACCAAATGAATTATCTGGCATCTCGGAAACATCTACCATGAATGTTATTCCTCCCCCAGGCCAAACATAGGCCTTGGCTCCACCACATGTTACATTTGTCAGTGAGGATTTCACTGATCTGGTCAAATGAACTGGATTTTCGGTAACACCAGCTCTGAGGGAACCTCCTGCACCACCCATGAACAAAACAGAACAAAGGGAGGGTTCACAATTTTCTGCAATCCTCTCAGTAGTTACTTTTAATTCTGCCGGTATTTCTATTTCTCGGGGTTCCAAGTTCCTATCCAACTCAAAATATGCCCACTGTTCACCAGTAGTTGAAACCATCAGAAGCCGTAACCCTTCCCATGCTATTTTGGGATTTATCGCTTTGATTATACTTAGCGGTTCAGTGATGTTAGTGCCTCCCCAACCGGTTCCCGGTTGGGCTACCTTGAAATATCGGCCTGGAGTAGACTTTCTACCTGCTACCCTGATACCAGTTGGTTTCATATTCAATTGCTTGCCGCCTTCATGCTCGGTCAAGACCCCGGTTATGTGATCATCAACCACGATTACCTCATCAACATGTGGCGACCATTGCTTGGCAAACATTCCAATGGCTGCAGACCCACACCCAACCCTCATCAGGTTCTCAGGTTCGCCATCAATAATGGGAGGTTCCCCTGCCTGAATGATCATTTCTGCTCCACCGTCAATCGATATCTCAACCCGCTCACGGTTACATAACCGTAAAAGGCTATCGCAGGTAATCCGACCTTCCTGTTTGCTTCCTCCGGTAAGATGTTCTACCCCACCTAAAGACAGCATTTTTGAGCCATATTCACTGGTTGTAACATGACCAATCGGTTCTGACTTGGCAAAGACTGTGGCCTTTTCTGTGCCTATGTATCGGTCAGTATCTATTTTTACCTTGGCACCACAATAGCTGAAAATACCTTCAGTTACGACGGTAACCATATCCACACCTTCAACCTCTTGACTGACAATAAATGGTGCCGGTTTATAATCAGGATAGGTGGTGCCAGCACCTATGGCGGTAACAAAAGGACGCTTGGATTGTATCATATCTCCGTCCCATTCATTACCCCCGCTTGCATCAAGGAAAGGTACCGTACTGCCACTATTCTCCTGAATATTTTCAACGACTGTCAAGGGATCAAGCCTAACCAGATTACCTCCATGATTGGCATATCTATCACAAGCTCCTGCTCTTCCATCGCTGATGTAACACATTACAGGACAGGCATCACACCTTATTTTTTCCGGGCGGGTAGGATGTTTATTGTTCATTATTTTTATCCATAAGAGCTTTAAGGACCCGATCGGGAGTGGCTGGGATTTTTCTGATTTGAACGCCCGTGGCATCATAAATCCCGTTGAGTATTGCTGGTGGGGTCGGGATAAGAACATGTTCCCCTAATCCTTTGGCGCCATAAGGTCCCCTGGAGTCAGGGACTTCTACTATGATTGTTTCAATTTCAGGTATATCACCAATGGTTGGAATAAGGTAATCATGAAGATTGTCAGTTTTGCCTGGAATAAATTCTTCCATCAAGGCCATTCCTAGACCCTGTACAACTCCTCCGTGAACTTGCCCTTCTATCAACATGGGATTAATGGCTTTACCAACATCATGGGCGGCAACTATTTTTACAACTCTTACCTTCCCCAATTTTTGGTTAACTTCAACAACGGCCATTTGAGCAGTATAGCCGTATTGGGCATAAGGTTCTCCCTGACCATTTGAATCTAGTGTAACCGTTGGTGGATCATAAGTCTCCATAGCCTTATATACGAAACCTTCCTTATCCTGTGGTAAGGTAGCCAAATCTAATTTTGGTTCATTGGGCTCATCAATTGCACTTACTAGCGAACCCTCAATATGTAGCTTTGCATCTTCTGAAACATTTAGTTGTCGGGTAATTTGCTTTTTTAGGGCGATTCCGCAAAGCCTGGCAGCATTCCCGGAGACAAAAGTTTGTCTTGAACCTGAGGTTTTTCCTGCATCAGGGGTTAAGTCAGTATCAGCAAAAATCAGTTTGAATGAAACATTTTGTACTCCAAATGCTTCACCAAAAATTTGTGGAATCACAGTGTTTGAGCCTTGCCCAATATCAACTGCCCCCTGATTTAGATACACGGTACCATTGGCCTTTATTCCGGCTTTAATTGTTGAAGGATTTGAGAGCGCCGTATTTCCACAACCGTACCATCCCGAAGCCACTCCAATCCCTCGTACTAAATGTGTCCCATTTTGGGCTTCATTAAATTCCTTGATACTTTCCTTCTCTTTTACCCAATATGGCCGCAATTTTTCCAAACAAGGTTTAATTCCCACTCCACTGGTAAAAATTTGTCCGCAACCATTAGGCTTACCATTAACAAGAGCGTTTTTAATTCGGAACTCTAAGGGGTCCAGGCCAACCTTAAATGCAATCTCGTCTAATAATGTTTCCAAGGCTGCAGTAGCTTGCGGAACTCCAAATCCCCGAAAGGCACCAGAGGGAGGCGAATTGGTTAGAATCGCCTTTGTCTCGGCTAGATAATTAGGCACATAATAAGGCCCAGAAGCATGTATCGGCACACGACTCACCACTGCTGGACCCCAAGAGGAATATGAACCAGTATTAAACTTTCCCTTAAAGTGAATACCCTGAATGAAACCCTCACCATCAATGCCTACTCTAATGGAAATCCTGCCAGGATGCCTTTTAGTCGTTGATAAAAATGATTCCTGCCTGGTATAGGCCATTCTAACTGGTTGGCCTGTTTTAAATGTAGCAAGGGCCAAATATGGTTGGACCGACAAATCTAGTTTTGATCCAAAGGCTCCTCCAACTGCTGTGGGAACAACCCTTATTTTCGTTCGATCCAAACCCAGAATTAATTGGAGAGCTTCCAGATCCATAAAAGTCGACTGGGTACAGGCATGGATGACCAATTTGTCCCCATCCATAAAGGAATATCCTGCTTCAGGTTCAATATAGGCATGTTCAACAAATGATGTGGTAAACTCACCCTCACCTACAAACTCAGAACTCTGAATGCCATGCTCATGATCTCCCCTTTTCACAAAACCACTGCAAAGAACATTTCTTGATCTACCTGGTAAGATCATATGGGTATCATCCCGTTCGGCATTATCCATATCCAATATTGGAGATAACTCCTTCCATGTCACTGGAAAATTTTCAATTGCGAAAGTATTGATAAACTCTGGGTAGCCAACAATCGCGGCGACTGCTTCTCCCTTGAATCTAGTCACCTCTTTGGCAAAAACCGGCTGATCAATAAAACCGGGAAAAATACCAAAATAATTATCTCCGGGAATATCCTTGTAGGTCAGGAGTGCCTCTACATCCGGATTGTCTTCAACAAATCCTTCCAGATCACCAAAATGGAATCTGGCTTGATGAAATGGGGAACGAATTACTTTTACCACCAATGAATAGGGCGGAGCGATATCATCACCATATTGTAAAAGTCCCGAAATCTTTTCCTTTCCGTCTAACTGCCTTTCACGTTCTCCCATAGTTGGAAAGCTGGTGAATGTATCCTTTGATTCCGAATTATGGCCGTTTACATCAAGAACACCAGCAATGATATTTCGGTACCCGGTACATCTGCAAAGCACACCACCCAAGTAATCCATGACCATTTGTTCTGTTGGATTATTTTCCTTTTGTAAAAGCCTGTAGGCTGAAACAACCATACCAGGGGTACAAATACCACATTGTGCAGCCCCATGTTTCTGGAATGACTGCGAAAGGCTTTTACCTAATTCAGTTCCATTGACTATCCCTTGAGAAGTCAGAATGGTTTTACCTTCGACCTGCCGGGTTGGTGTTAAGCAAGAACAAACGATTTCCCCATCAATAATTACCGAACAGGCTCCACAATCTCCAGCATTACACCCAATCTTTACATCCCTGATGAGCAATCTTTCCCTAAGACTTTCAGAAAGCCTTTCTGCAGGTTGAACATTAGTAACAAAAACTTCCTTGCTGTTCAGGGTAAAACCTAGGTCCTCACCTGAATAGAATTGGTTTATTTCATTCATTTGACCCCCAGGCAACTATTAATAGCATCTCGTATCGCACTTTGGCATAACTCAATTACTGCAGTTAGGCGGTATTCAGAAGTACCCCTGATGTCTGTTATCGGCGACAATACGGTTAAATCCTGCTTCTCAACAGGGATTTTTTCCAACAAATTGTAAGCATTTAGCCCAGTTAATTTAACTTCCAATTCAGGCAATCTCTTTGCTACAGGTGAACATGAGCCAATCGAAATATTTACGAATTCAATCAGCCCCTTTGGTGAAATGGAAAGGGTTACCGCTACCATGGCAATTGAGATTACAAGATATTTTCTACTTCCCAATTTTAGAAATGAACTGGTAGTGTTATTTCGGATTTCAGGTATCCAAATTGCCGTAACCAATTCATTTGCTGCAAGATCAACCTTTCTCGCCCCCAGAATAAATTCATCTAGATTTAGTAATCGCTTGGAATTTGCAGATTGAATCTCAACCATAGCATCCAAAGCAAGTAAAGGAGGAACTCCATCAGCTGCCGGTGAGGCATTGCAAATATTACCGGCAATGGTTCCGGAATTTTGAATCTGGATTGACCCAACTTCTCGCGCAGCTGCCTTTAGGCCATCAAAGGCAGGGGGGAAAGGGTAACCTATTATCTCAGTCCAGGTTGTTGATCCACCAATTCTCCACCCCGGGGAATTTTTGGTTATCCCCACCATTTCACTTACCTTGCTGACATCAACAATTCTGTTGGGTAGATGGCCAACTTCCAAACTTGGATAAAAGTCGGTACAACCGGCAATGACCTTGGCTGGAATTTCCATGGATGCCAAGGCAGAAGTTAGGTTATCTGGAAATAAATGGGCCAATCAGAACTCCTTTTTTACTGAATTTATAACAAAATTTTTCCTAAGGAATACATTTAGCGGTAGAAATTTGTTTGGAATTAATATTTATTATAATGCTGCAATGCAGAATTAATTAATTTTTGTTATTTTTAATCCAAATTAAAATGGACAAAGCAAACATGACAAAACGAGATACTCCCTGGATAATCAGAACCTATTCAGGTCATTCCTCAGCCAAGGATTCGAATACACTCTATAAAGCAAATTTGACTAAGGGACAGACGGGTTTATCTATTGCCTTTGATCTCCCTACCCAAACCGGATATGACAGCGACCATATTATATCAAAGGGCGAAGTCGGGAAAGTCGGCGTACCCATTTGTCACCTTGGAGATATCAGGACACTTTTTGAAGGCATCCCGTTGTCACGAATGAATACCTCAATGACCATCAATGCAACTGCTCCCTGGTTACTGGCACTGTATATCGCTTTGGCTAAGGAACAAAATACCGATCCAGCCATATTAAGGGGAACGGTACAAAATGACCTGGTAAAAGAATATCTCAGCAGGGGAACATTCATTTTTCCACCCGATGAATCTTTGAAATTAATGGGCGATGTAGCAACCTATTGTTTTGAAAATATACCCAAATGGAATCCGATGAATGTGTGTTCTTATCATCTACAGGAAGCTGGAGCGACCCCAGTTCAGGAACTTGCGTATGCTTTGGCAACAGCCATAGCTGTTCTGGATGAAATCCAACCTCAGGTATCGCCAGAAGACTTTCCCCAAATAGTAGGCCGGATATCTTTTTTTCTTAATGCGGGAATAAAATTCATCACTGAAACCTGCAAAATTCGGGCATTCGTTGAACTCTGGGATGATATTTGCCTAAACAGATACAAGGTTGAGGAACAAAAATTCAGACGCTTCCGGTACGGAGTCCAGGTAAACAGTTTAGGTCTTACGGAACAACAACCCGAAAACAATGTGTACCGAATATTATTGGAATTACTTGCCGTAACCCTTTCCAAGAACGCACGGGCTCGTGCAGTCCAGCTTCCAGCCTGGAATGAGGCTTTGGGGTTACCTCGACCCTGGGATCAACAATGGTCTCTCAGGATGCAGCAGATCCTTGCTTATGAAACCGATCTATTGGAGTTCGAGGATCTTTTTGATGGGAATCCTGAAATAGAAAAGAAGGTTGAAGAAATCAAAACCAAGGCCCTGGCGGAATTGAAGCAAATTATGACCATGGGTGGAGCTATTAAATCCATCGAACATATGAAACGGCGGCTTGTGGAAAGCAATGCCGAAAGAGTAAGAAAAATTGAATCAGGCGAAACTACGCTTGTTGGGGTGAATAAATTTGTGGAGAGTGAGCCCTCTCCTCTAATCGCTGGTGATGATGTATTCCTGACTCCCAAGGAAACGGCAGAGGATGTTCAAATCTCTTCCCTGATAGAATGGCGAAATTCCCGAGACAATCATGCTGTATCAAAGGCATTGAATGACTTGGCTAGTTCAGCACGAGTTGGCGAAAACATAATGCCTGTATCAATCAAGGCTGCCGAAGCCGGTGTAACCACTGGGGAATGGGCCCAGACACTTCGCGAGATATACGGCAACTATCGAGGACCGCTTGGAATTTCCAGCAAACCTTCAAATAGAACTGAAGGATTAGACGAACTCAGAAGCGAGGTTGATAGGGTTTCAGAAGAACTCGGTACCAGAATAAAGATACTAATTGGCAAACCTGGTCTTGATGGTCATTCCAATGGGGCCGAGCAAATTGCTTTTCGAGCTCGGGATATTGGTATGAAAATTGTCTATACAGGAATTAGATACACCGTTGATGAAATTGTGGAAACCGCCTTGAAGGAAGAAGTCCACTTAATTGGATTGTCCATTTTGTCAGGGTCCCACTTGTCACTTGTGGAAGAAGTGATTGACAAACTAAATGATAAAGGCGGTGGAAATATCCCAATAATTTTGGGTGGGATCATTCCTGATGAAGATCAGGCTAAATTGACAAAATTAGGACTTGCAGCAATTTACACTCCCAAAGATTATGAATTAAATTCCATCATGCAGGATATTATTGAAATAATCAGGCTACAGGTAGGAAAAAGAATACCAACCTGCTGAAGATCTGGATAAAATACCATACTCTGATCAGTTTTCTTGCCGTAAAGCTTGCTTACCTTTGTCCCTCTGATAGATTGGTTTTGTCGTACCGAAATAAATGCTTGGTCATCGGGTTGTAAGGTATCTTCCATTCGATAGAACTCCAACACTAGGCGTCAACTGCCCGGTAAGGCATACAAACTAGAAAAAGTTATAAGGTTTCATCATACTTTTGTGCAATTTCGTTTCCACTTCGACAAATTGGAACTTGCCAACTTCCATTTCTAGCCTCGTTTATTTGCTAACAACCAAATAAAAAACACACCACCAATCAGACCTGTAACAATTCCCACAGGTATCTCCTGCGGTGCAAATAGAGTTCGAGACAGCATATCGCACAATAAAAGAAATACGGCACCGATCATGGCAGAAATTGGCAATACCCTGATATTGTTTCCACCGACAAGAAAACGGGCAATATGAGGAACCATTAAGCCCACGAACCCAATGACCCCGGAATAGGCGACCAAGACCCCTGTAAGGAATGCCCCAACCACAAAGGCAACTAATCTGAATCTAAATACGGGAATACCCATGGTTGAGGCTGTTTCATCTCCAACCGTCATGGCATTCAGATTGCCCGAATTAAACATGAAATAAACGAAGCAGATTAGGAGGGCAAGCAAGGTTATCGGGATAACATTCCAGGTAGCGATACCAAAACCGCCTAACATCCAAAAGACGACCGTGTGTGTTGCCCTGGAATCGCCAAGGAAAATCAGCACATTGGAAAAAGCCATGACCACAAATGAAACGGCAACTCCAATCAATACTAAGCGAGATGCAGAAAAAGAGTGTGTAACAATCGATAACCACAGCACAAGACCAGTAGCCATCACGGCCCCCAAGAAAGCAAATAAAGGTACGGTTATCTGACCAAAGATAAATCCTACATGTAATAGAGCCAGAATAGCCCCAAAAGCACCACCGGCTGATATGCCCAATAAATGGGGGTCAGCAAGGTAATTCCTTGTCAAAGATTGGAGAGTAACGCCAACAATTGCTAACCCAGACCCTACAATTGCCGCAAGTAGGCTTCGAGGAAACCTTAACTCCCAGACAATGGCCTGGTGGCCTTTCGAGATGGTTGGATCAATCTCATTGAAAAAAATTGAACCAACCAGGATCCTCCAAACATCTCCTAAGGGAACAGAAACACCCCCAAGGGAGAGTGATAACAAGAGCGAAACGAGTAGTATCCCCAGGAAAAGAAAAAATACCAGTAACGGATTGAGATGCATCACAAATGGTTTCTGGATCAATATGTTAGTTCAAGTGGGGTTCCAGAAAGCTGCCGCCAATTTTTTCAAGGCCTCAATATTCCGTGGTCCGGGTGTTGCTTCGTTGTACTCCAATACAACAAAACGATCATTTCTTATTGCATCAATATCCTGGAATGCTGGGTGAGTTAGCATAAACTGTCTTTTTTGTTCAGCACTAACCTGCCCATAATTTACAATTATGATTATTTCTGGATTCCGATCAATAACACCTTCCCAACCTACCGTAGTCCAGCTTTTTTCAAGATCATCAAAAATATTCCTGCCACCAGCTGCCTTTATCAAGGCATTAGGCATGGCATATTTCCCAGCCGTAAAAGGGTTCTCTTCTCCACTGTCATAGACGAATACCCGTAGGGGTTCATTGGTAATATCAAGGGTTGCAAGAAAGGAAGCTACCTCGTCCTTAAATTCCTGTACTAACGATTTGGCCTTATCATCAATACCAAAGATTTTTCCAAGTGTAATTAAATCCTGGTACATATCCTCAAGGGAAATCTCTGGCCTGGGACCAAGATGAATACAGGATTCTGTAAGTTCATAGACCTGAATACCAAACCGCTCCAATCGGTGGGGTGTAACATCACCATTGACTTTCAAGCCGTAATTCCAACCAGCAAAATAAAAATCGGCATTAACACCAAGAAGATCCTCGACCGTTGCCTTTTCAGGAGAAATCTGTTGCAGATTGGCTATGGAGGCTTGAAGGTCTGGATGAATTTGACCCTTGTCATCTATCCCACTATATCCAACCATGTTGTCTTGCAAGCCTAATACAAGCATCATTTCTGTAATATTTGTATCATTCGATACAGCCCTTTGCGGAGAGTTCTCAAAAGTTACTGTTCTATTGCAACTATCAATTGAAACAGGGTAGGTAAAAGCAGGAGAGGCAATTATCCAGATGAGTATAGAAAACAGTATACGAGACACTACTTTTCACTCCAATTAAAGATGGAAAGAATAATGGGGCGTATTCAAGGGTGGCAATAGATGCTTGCTCGTTGCAACCGAAAATGTACTAGATATCAACTCCTTTGACAGAATTTCTTCAGGTGTTCCAAAACCAACCATGGATCCTTTGGATAAGGCCAACACCTTGTGGACAAACCCAGCAGCCAGATTCAAATCATGCAAACTGCAAATGATAGTAATGCCCAAATTTTCGATTAGAGATAAAATTTCTAGTTGATTCTTGATATCCAGGTGGTTGGTAGGTTCATCCAGAATAAGTATCTCTGGGTTTTGTACCAAGGCTCGGGCAATCATGACTCTTTGTCTTTCTCCTCCTGACAAGGTGTGGATTTGACGATGGGCCAAATGCTTGAGTTCCATTTTTTCAATAGTTTCCCAAACCAATTCTTCATCACGATATTTGCCAAAATTTATTTTACTCTGGTAGGGTAATCGCCCCAAACTTACGATTTCCGCTACGGTAAGAGAAAAATTGACAGTACTTTCCTGTAAAACAGCCGATATCTTTTGGGCAACAATCTTGGGATCCATTTTCCAGATATCTTTATCATCAACCAGAATGGATCCTGAAGTAGGTTTTAGATACCTGAATATCAGGCGTAAAAGGCTTGTCTTGCCTGCACCATTAGGTCCGATGACCCCAATTATTTCACCTGGTTTGGCATCAAAATTAATGTTATTGATAATTGGGGTTTGACGAAAGAGGCCCCAACTCAGATTATTTACTTCTAGCTTTGCAGATATCATTAAATTAATCCAACTTTATGAAACCCGAGAAAATCCTCGTAAGCTCCAGCATTTACTGTTCAACCCTTTTCAGGGCGGATTTATTCCTTAGGAGAGAGGGATGGGAGGATTATCGGTAGTCCAATAATACTGTCGGCCCACCCCGGCCCACCCCGTCCGGAAGACAAACTTTGATGGCAGGTCTCCTGACTTGCGTGTTTTACTTCCTTGTACCTTCCCAACCTAGGTCAGTGGTTTCCACAAGGGCTATTTTCACTTACAGTTGCGGGGGCAGTTACGGCTTTGGCACCTACTGGTTACACCTCACCGTATTCCCTATTAATCCCAGTCTTATGACTTCTGGGGAACCATCAGGAACATTTAATAGAGGATTTTGAAAATTTGTAAAGTGGGTTTCAAAAATTTTTACCAATTCAATCGCTGATTGCTCAATCAGTGTTTTCAGTAGTAATATTTTTTATTTCATCCAAGGAAACTGTATCTTCGTCATTGTCCAATATATCATCTACATCGTCTTCAATATCGTCATCAGAATCACTCTTTACTGACTCTTCGGTGCTGTCGTCAAGGCTTATGTCAATAACACCCCGTTCCTGGTCATCTGGAATATTATTTTGAGTTTCTTTGAAAAATACTTCCAAATGGTCTCCACATTCTGGACACTCGACCGGGGAACGCTGGAGGTCATAAAACTTAGTACCACAGTTTTCACAAAGATGTTTTGAACCCCATATTTCCTTTGGCATTGAATTACCCCTTAATTTAGTTTGAGCGTAGTTGAGTTATAATTAGGTAGAAAAACTATTCTGAAATACTAGGCATGAATAGCGCCGTCACCACATGCTAGTGCCGCTTCTTTCACAGCTTCAGAATAGGTGGGATGGCCATGGCAGGTCAAGGCGATATCCTCGGCCGAGGCTCCAAACTCCAAGGCCAGACAGACTTCCTGTATTAAATCTGATGCTGAAGGTCCAATTATATGACACCCCAGAACCTTATCAGTTTCCTTGTCGGCAAGCATTTTTACAAAGCCACTTGCCTGAAATATTGATTTGGCCCGGGCATTACCCTGGAAAGTAAATTTCCCGACCTTGTATTTCTCACCGGCTTCTTTCAGCTGTTCTTCGGTTTTACCTACGACAGCTATTTCCGGCTGGGTATATATCACAGATGGAATGACATCATGGTTTACATAACCCTTGTTGCCAGCAATTTCCTCTGCTACGGCAACACCCTCATCCTCGGCTTTATGAGCCAGCATGGGACCTGGTACCACATCCCCAATGGCATAAATTCCCTTTACCTCGGTTTGGAAACTAGAATCGACTTCAATTTGACCTTGTTTGGTAAGGTTGATACCAAGTTTATCCAAACCCAGACCTTCCGTATAAGGTCTTCTTCCGGTAGAAAGCAGAACAATATCTGCCTGGATGGATTCTTCTTTTCCGGACTTTCTGACATTAAAACTGACTTTATTACCTTTATCTTCCTTCGTGACTGAAGTTACTTCTACCCCCAGTTTGAAAGCCAGGCCTTGTCTTTTCAACAATCTTTGAAGTGTTTTGGCTACTTCTAAATCCATCCCCGGAGTGATGCCATCCAAATATTCCAGTACTGTGACCTTTGATCCAAGTCTTGCATAAACGGAACCCAATTCAAGGCCAATAACCCCAGCTCCGATAATGACCAAATTCTCGGGAATGGCGGTTAATTCCAAGGCACCTGTAGAAGTGACAACTGTTTGCTCGTCAACTTCAACACCTTTAAGGGAACTAGGTTCCGAACCAGTTGCGATTACAATGTTCTTGGTTTGGTAAGTTTGATCCCCTACTTGAACTTTTCCAGGCTCAACAATTTCTCCTTTACCCTTTAACCAGTCAACTTTGTTCTTTTTGAACAGGAACTCAATGCCACCTGTATTTCCGTCAATCGTTGATTGCTTGTAGGCAAGCATTTTTTCCCAATCAATAGAGGGAGAATCAGCTATAATTCCCACTTTGGAGAAATTATGAGTTGCTTCGTGGTAAAGGTGGGAAGCATGCAAGAGAGCCTTGGAAGGTATACATCCTACATTGAGACATGTCCCTCCGAGCGTTTCTCTACTTTCTACACAAGCGACCGAAAGGCCTAATTGACCGGCACGGATAGCACAAACATATCCACCCGGACCTCCTCCAATAACAATCAAATCGTAAACGGCCACTGTATTCCCTTATTCAAATTCTACTATCGTTAATTGGTGAAATCGTTTCAGCCCATAAAATCCAAGTAACTTCATCCCATTTGATTGGGATCGTTTAAATTTCAAGTAACATTCGCCTTGGATCTTCAAGAGCTTCCTTAACCCTGACCAAAAATGTGACTGCTCCCTTACCATCGACAATACGGTGGTCATATGAAAGAGCAAGATACATCATGGGCCGGATTTCTATTTTGCCTTCAATGACTACGGGCCTTTCCTGTATTTTGTGCATCCCCAGAATGCCTGACTGCGGGGGATTTAATATGGGTGATGACATCAGGGACCCATAAATTCCTCCATTTGAAATTGAAAAGGTCCCACCATGCATATCATCCAGGGTTAATTTTCCGTCCCTGGCCTTCTTGCCGAAAGCAGCAATGGTCAGTTCAATTTCGCCGAAACTCATATCCTGGGTATTTTTGATAACCGGAACGACCAAACCAGTAGGTGTACCTACGGCAATCCCCATGTTGACATATTTGCGGAAAATAATATCAGTCCCATCAATTTCCCCGTTGACTTCCGGTACTTCCAGGAGGGCATTGGAACAAGCTTTTACAAAGAATGACATGAAGCCCAGTTTAATGCCAAATTTTTGGCTAAAATCTTCCTTGTACTGTTGCCGAAGTCGCATGATCTCAGTCATGTCCACTTCATTGTAGGTTGTTAAAATTGCTGCCGTATTCTGCGCGGATTTTAACCTGCTGGCTATGGTCTGCCGCAAACGTGACATTGGAATACGTTCTTCAAGTTGACCAACTGGTTCAACGGATTGCTGGCTAGTCATTGAAGAAAGATCAGTGAAATTTATCACGTCATGCTTCATTATGCGCGCGTCTTTGCCAGAACCGGAAACCTGATCCCTACTAATTCCTTTTTCAGCCATCATCTTTTTGGCCGAAGGAGCATCTTCAGGCGCCTTTTCTTTCTTTGGTTGTACTTCGGGTTTGGGTTCAGGTGCCTTGGCGGTGCTTTCTTTTGCAGCAACAGGTTTGGCTGCACCTTCGGGAATTCCTTCGCTCAACACTGCCAAAAGGGCATCAACAGATACGTCTACTCCCTTTTCGGCTACGATTTCACTTAATACACCGCTTTTGGGGGAACGTACCTCTATGGCAACCTTTTCAGTATCAAGGTCACAAACAACCTCGTCTTGTTCCACGACATCACCGGCCGCTTTATACCAGTTACCGACAGTGGCTTCTGAAATACTTTCGCCGAGAGTTGGTACCCGAATTTCAATGGACATGTTTCTAATCCCTATTCTAAGGCTTTATCAATTAATTCGCTCTGTTCTTTGCGGTGCTGTTCCAGCAAGCCAGTGGCTGGCGAAGCTGAAGCCTGTCGTCCAACATACTGCACCCGCTTGGTTTTGGCCTTTATATGGTTAAGGACCCACTCCATATTGGGCTCTATAAACGACCAGCTTCCCTGATTTTTGGGTTCTTCCTGACACCAGACCATTTCTGCCCGCTTGAACCTTCCTAATTCGGTAATCAAACTTCTCGCTGGGAATGGATACAACTGTTCAACCCTAAATAGGTAAATATCTTTTATCTCTCTCTTGTCTCTTTCCTCAAGAAGATCATAATAAACTTTCCCACTACAGAGAACAACTTTCCTGATCTTGCTATCCGCGACCAAAGTATTATCGGAATTTCCCTTTTGGGCATCATCCCAAAGCACCCTGTGGAATGTGGTCCCCTCGTAAAAATCTTCCAGTTTGGAAACAGCTAACTTATGCCTTAGCAAGGACTTTGGGGTCATCATAATGAGCGGTTTGCGGAATTCACGGTGCAATTGCCTCCTTAAAATATGGAAGTAGTTGGCCGGGGTTGTGCAATTGGCTACGATCCAGTTATCTTCGGCCGAAAGTTGTAGAAACCTTTCCAAACGAGCCGATGAGTGTTCAGGCCCTTGCCCCTCAAATCCATGAGGTAGGAGGACCACCAACCCTGACATCCGCAACCATTTCCTTTCACCAGGAGCAACGAATTGATCAAAAATTATTTGTGCTCCGTTGGCAAAGTCTCCAAACTGGGCTTCCCACAACACCAAGGCATTGGGTTCGGTTAATGAATAACCATATTCATAACCCAGAACGGCAAATTCGGAAAGCATTGAATCAATTACTTGCAGTTTCTTCTGTTCTTCATCCAAGTGATTCAAAGGGTAGTATTTCTCCTCGGATTCCTGATCAATAAAAGCCAGATGCCGTTGGCTGAAAGTTCCCCTGGTACTATCTTGGCCAGAAAGTCTGACGGGATATCCTTCAAGCAACAAACTGCCGAAAGCCAAAGCTTCTCCAATAGCCCAGTCACAACCTTCACCGGATGTAAAAACTTTTTTCCTGCCAGCAAGGATTCTCTTCAAGGTGGGATGGATATTCAATTCATTGGGATAATTCGCCAATCCATTCCCAATTTTCTGAATAACTTCGGGGGTAATACCTGTCCGACCCCGTTCATACTGTTCTGGCAGGGTTCGAAGATGAGCCCATCTTCCATCAAGCCAATCGGCTTCATTTGGACGATAGGCATTGGCCAGCTCCAACTCATTTTCCAGTTTTTCCCGGAATTTGGTTTTCATTTCAAGAATTTCACTTTCTGGAACCAGACCCTCTTGTCGCAGTTTTTTGGAATATAACTCCAGTGTTGTTTCATGTTTCTTAATATTCCGATACATTCTGGGTTGGGTAAACATGGGATCATCGCCCTCATTGTGACCAAACCTTCGATAACAGAACATATCAATGATGGCATCCTTGTGGAATTTTTGACGAAACTCCGTGGCTACCTTGGCAGCATGTACAACAGCCTCGGGGTCATCACCATTGACATGAAAAATTGGTGCTTCTGTCATCATTCCAATATCTGTCGGGTATGGGGAAGATCTTGAGTAGAATGGTGCAGTTGTAAATCCAATCTGGTTGTTTACGACAAAATGGATGGTCCCTCCGGTTTCGTGCCCGTCCAGTCCAGACAAGCCAAAACATTCGGCAACAATACCCTGACCGGCAAATGCTGCATCACCGTGGAGCAAAATCGATAAAACGCGAGTACGGTCGTGGTCGTTAAGCTGGTCCTGCTTGGCTCTGACCTTGCCAAGTACTACCGGGTTGACAGCTTCTAGGTGGGATGGATTGGCCGTAAGGGACAAATGAACACTATTTCCGTCAAATTCCCGGTCAGAGGACGCACCCAAATGATATTTTACATCACCCGAACCTTCAATTTCCTCTGGCTTGTAACTTCCCCCATGGAATTCGTGCAAAATTGCCCTGTAAGGCTTGCCCATGACACTGGCCAGAACATTCAGACGACCCCGGTGTGGCATACCTATGACGATTTCCCTTACACCCAAGGAACCCCCACGTTTAATAATTTGCTCCATGGCAGGGATAAGAGATTCACCGCCATCAATACCAAACCTCTTTGTTCCGGTATACTTCACATGAAAAAACTGCTCCAGACCTTCTGCTTCAACCAACTTGTGAAGAATTGCTCGCCTACCCTCTGAGGTAAATTGAATTTCCTTGCCATAACCTTCAATTCTCTCTTTCAGCCAACTGGATTGTTCAGGATCAGAAATATGCATGTATTGAAGAGCAAAGGTCCCGCAGTAGGTTCGCCTGACCAACTCAATTATCTGGCGCATGGAAGCGGTTTCAAGCCCAAGGACATTGTCAATGAAAATTGGACGATCCAAATCCTCGTCAGTGAATCCATAATTGGCTGGATCAAGTTCTGAATGTGGTGCATGGTGATGGAGCCCAAGAGGGTCCAGGGTAGCTATACGATGGCCCCTAATCCTATATGCCCTGATGACCATTAGAGCCCGAATGGAATCAAGTACTTTCTGATGGATTTCCGTCTCAGAAATCCCCAACATTCCCCCGGAGGCAATTTTTGCTCGGAGTTTGGCTTCAATGCTATGGCCGAATTCTTCTATCTCCGCATGCCATTGACCATCCAAGGCTGATAAATTTTCTGTTCTGGGGATATGGGGCCAATTTGACTTGGCCCAGGAAGGACGTGCCCCATTTGGACTTTCATTGGAACCTATGGCATTGAAATATTCTCGCCAAGTGCTGTCGACTGAGTCTGGGTTGGTATTATATTTCCTTTGAAGTAATTCAATGTATTCGGCATTTCCTCCTGACAAGAAACTCGTAGAATGCAAATCTTTGTTGGAAATTTTTTCGGCCATAATGTCTCCAAAATCGTTTGGAATTAATTAATAATTCAGCTAACCCTTTATTGCCTCTAACACGGCTTCACCCAGGGTTGCGGGGCTATCTGCAATAACAATTCCTGCCTTTTTCATGGCTTCGATTTTATCAGCAGCGCCTCCTTTGCCTCCAGATATCACTGCGCCGGCGTGCCCCATTCTTCTTCCTGGTGGGGCAGTAAGACCCGCTACAAAACCAGCGATGGGTTTTTTTCTTCCCTTCAAGGCTTCATCAGCAATAAACTGTGCGGCTTCCTCTTCAGCGCTACCACCAATTTCACCGATCATTATTATTGATTCTGTTTCATCATCAGCAAGAAAAAGTTCCAAGGCGTCAATGTGTTCCGTGCCTTTTATCGGATCTCCCCCAATGCCAATACAAGTCGATTGCCCCAATCCGATATCGGTAGTTTGCTTGACGGCTTCATAAGTTAATGTACCTGATCTGGAAACAACCCCAACGGAACCTCTTTTATGGATATGACCGGGCATAATTCCAATTTTACATTCTCCTGGAGTAATAACTCCTGGGCAATTGGGTCCAATCAATCGTGACTTCGAGCCTTGAAGAGCCCTTTTTACTGGAATCATATCAAGTACCGGTATCCCTTCGGTAATACAGACTATAAGTTCGATTTCTGCATCAATGGCTTCCAGGATGGCATCAGCAGCAAAAGGTGGTGGTACATAGATTGCTGTTGCATCGGCATCAGTGCTTTCTTTTGCTTCATGGACCGTATCAAATACGGGAAGGTCAAGATGCTCACCTCCACCTTTTCCAGGAGTTACACCTCCAACCATCCTGGTTCCGTAAGCGATAGCCTGTTCGGAATGGAATGTTCCTTGGGAACCTGTAAAACCTTGGCAAATTACTTTAGTGTTTTGGTTAACCAGAACTGCCATTTATTAAATCACTTTCTTTAAAATATCATTTATCAGGGATAACTTATTTTACAGCGTCCACTATCTTTTGAGCAGCATCGCCAAGATTGCTAGCTGCAATGACATTCAAACCGCTCTCAGCGATAATTGAATTGCCCTTCTCGACATTCGTTCCCTCAAGTCTTACGACCAAAGGAACCTCCAGACCTACATCTTTTACGGCTTCAACAATTCCATTGGCAATAATATCACATCTCATAATCCCGCCAAATATATTCACCAGAATCCCCTTCACCTTCGGGTCCGAGGTGATAATCTTGAAAGCTTCTACAACTTTTTCCTTGGAAGCTCCACCTCCAACATCCAGAAAGTTAGCAGGTTCTGAACCGTAAAGCTTGATGATGTCCATGGTTGCCATGGCCAAACCAGCTCCATTAACCATGCAACCGATTTCACCGTCCAGGGCAATATAATTCAAATCGTATTTTGACGCTTCCAGTTCCTTGGGATCTTCTTCGGATTCGTCGCGGAGGGCCAACACGGAAGAATTTCTATAAAGAGCATTGGAATCAAATCCCATTTTACAATCAAGGCATTTCAAATCGCCGCTCTTGGTAACTATCAGGGGATTGATTTCCAGAAGTTCTGCATCCTTTTCGAGAAATAACCCGTACAGGCATTGGATTAGCTTGACACACTGCCTGATTGATTTGCCACCCAAACCTAGGGCTGCCGCAGCTCTGCGACCATGATAACCCTGAATTCCAGTAGCAGGGTCAATTCGGAAAGTTACAATTTTTTCTGGTTCATTTGTCGCAACATCCTCGATATCCATTCCTCCTTCGGTTGAACAAACGAAGGAAATTTGGGAAGTAACCCTATCCAGTAGGATTGCCAGATAAAGTTCCCGGTCTATTTCGGCGCCATCTTCGATATAAATTCGGTTAACCTGTTTTCCAGCTGGACCCGTTTGGTGAGTTACTAGGGTCCGGCCAAGCATTCTTCTGGCTTCAATGGCAGCGGCTTCAACTGATCTCGTAATCCGCACTCCTCCACCAGACCCGGCATCAACTTGCTTAAATGTTCCTTTACCCCTGCCCCCCGCATGGATTTGTGCCTTGACAACCCAAACGGGACCATCCAACTCGGCAGCAGCAGTTTTGGCATCCTCGGCTCTTAGAACTGCCCTCCCATCTGCAACTGGTGCCCCATGGGATCTAAGCAACTCTTTAGCCTGATATTCATGGATGTTCATATTATAATATTCCTTAATTTTAGTTCAGGGCGAAATTGACTTTCTAACGTGCCATTAAAATAGAGAGATAGGTAATCATTATGAGCAAGTGTGAAACAATCTTCAAAACCCCTTGGTTTAGTTGACTAATTCAGGATCAATTGAACAACAGGCATTCAAAAGGTTTTTGACTGCTGTCACTGACTTCATGAATAAATTATTCTCCTCCTCGTTCATGTTGATTTCAATAACTCTTTCAACACCCCCACTACCAATTACTACCGGTACACCGACATATAGGCCATCCAACCCATAGCTACCTTCGAGATAAGCTGCACAGGGGAGAACTCGTTTTTGATCCTTCAAGTAGGATTTGGCCATTTCTATGGCCGAAGCTGCCGGAGCATAAAATGCTGAGCCTGAACCTAATAAATTGACTATTTCAGCACCACCATCCCTGGTACGCTGGATGATCTGATCCAATTTTTCCTGCGTGGTCCATCCCATTTCTACCAAGTCTGGCAAAGGGATCCCTGCCACGGTGGAATACCTGGCCAAGGGTACCATTGTATCACCATGTCCGCCCAAAACAAAGGTAGTTATATCTTTCATTGAAACACCGAATTCCAGGGAAAGGAAATGACGGAAACGAGCTGAATCCAAAATACCAGCCATTCCTACAACCATATTGGGCGATAATCCAGAATAATGTCTTAGAGCCCAAACCATGGCATCCAGGGGGTTGGTAATACATATTACAAAAGCATTGGGTGCATATTCAGCAATACCCTCACCAACCGCTTTCATAACCTTTAGGTTAATACCCAGAAGGTCATCTCTTGACATCCCTGGTTTCCGTGGGACACCAGCAGTTACAATACAAACATCTGAATCTGCGATACAACTATAATCATTATTTCCAACCAAGCTGATATCAGACTTGATTACCGGGCAACTTTCAGCAATATCCAGAGCCTTCCCTTGCGGTATCCCATCAACAATATCAAAAATTGCTACATCGCCTAATTCCTCCATTGCAACCAAATTGGCCAAGGTACCGCCAATTTGGCCAGCTCCGATTAACGAAATTTTGGATCTAGCCATAAAATGCCCCCATTGTTAAATGTGATTTTCAGATAATACTCGTGTAGAATTTCTAGTCAATTAAACGAGTTCTTGTTTCAAGTGAAGTATTTTTCGTGTATTCAGGCAAGTTTACTCAATAAAGCCTCCGCCTGTCTGATGGAAGCATAATCAATTAACTTGCCATCAAGGGAAACCGCTCCTTTGCCTTCTTCCTCAGCCTTGGTCATGGCTGCAACTATTTTTCTGGCCTTTGCAATTTCTTCTTCAGAAGGGCTCATGACTTCATTAGCCAAAATAATCTGGCTGGGATGAATAGCCCATTTACCCTCACAACCTAATGCAGAAGCCCTGAAGGCTGCTGCTTTATATCCTTCGGGGTCCGAATAATCTCCAAAAGGGCCATCAATTGGTCGTAACCCGTTAGCCCTGGCAACAACAACCATCTTTGACAAAGCATAGTGCCACATATCTCCCCAATGTTCTTCTCTGGCATCCATCTTAATAGGATCCGTCAAAATGACATAATTCGGATTTGGACCACCAATATTGGTTGTTCTGGCTTGCGTTGAGGCAGCATAATCAGCTACCCCGAAATGAAGACTTTCGTTTCGAGCAGAAGCACCAGCTATCTGCGACAAATTCTGCATCCCCAATGCAGTTTCAATAATAAGTTCGAACCCAATGCGGTTCTTAAATCCTTTTGCCGTTTCAATTTGAGTAGCCAGCATATCCAAGGCATATACATCAGAACTTGTGCCTACCTTGGGAATCATTATCAAATCGATAAACTGACCAGCCTGTTCGACAACATCCACTATATCCCGATACATCCAGTGAGTATCCAGACCATTTATTCTGACTGATACAGATTTCGAACTCCAGTCAAGATCATTCAGAGCTTCAATGATATTCTTTCTGGCCTGGGCTTTTTGATCTGGAGCTACGGCATCCTCCAAATCTAGGAAAATAACATCAGCAGGAGATTTCAGAGCCTTCTCAAAGAACTTCGGCTGGCTACCTGGTACAGCTAATTCGCTACGGTTAAGTCTTGCTTTTGCTTCCTTGGCTTCATAAAAACTCATTCTAAACTCCAACTCCCCTCTGTCTGGGGTAATTATACTTGTTGAATCTTACTAGCGGATAAAATTTATCTGGTAGGATTGTTAGAATTTAGGTTTGTTTGATTTGATTAAAACTCATTAAATCACACAAAAATATTTTATTGTGGATAACCAAAATACGGATTCACATGTTCATTCCCAAGAAATAGACAGAATATCTCCCAATATACCTTTTGAGAAATATCTGTTAGAGCAATTAGACGGCAGGAAGTTTTCATTTAGCCGAATACTTATTTTCAATTGGACTCCCTAGAACCTTACATTTGGACGGCTCTTTAATTACAATTGGACGATCACTTAACCACAGAGAGAATTTTGATAACGAGGGTATGATGATTAAGAGGAAATACAGCGAATAATTAACCCTGAATTACAAATTGGGGAAGTTCCAGAAAATCTTAGCCGTAAATTCTCTTTGTTCGGTCAAGCACATCCAAACCAAGTTCATGAAGAAAATACAGCATATCAATAAAAATCCAGTTTTCAGCCAGTAAATCTCCTTCTCGATGGTAAAGATCAACTACCCTCATATGAGCTGTTTTATCACTTCCCGGAAATCCCATAAAACCACCAGTAGGTCGCATGGAAAGGTTAGGCCAGCCAAAAAAGCCACCAAATTTATCTTCTGAAAATCTGGCAATATGTCCCAGGAATTTGATATCAGCCAAACCCTCACTAAAGGGACCCTGATGTTGATCCTGGTATCTTGGAATTGTGTAGGCAGCCCCAATGCCAGCAGGTCCAAACCAGATCATATCTTCATGCCAGGTCTCCCGTAATTCATCCTGTGGGGATTCAAGATCAGAATCTACCAAGTCATCAATCATGCGATTGATCAACTTCAAGGTCTTCGTGGATTCATTAGGATCACTTTTGGAATAAAGCAAGCCATCATGAGTGAAAGGGCCTGGGGTAAGAAACCATGCCCCCGTTTCGCTGGGAAAAGGGTCAATCCCAACTTGCTTCATTATGGCAGGAATATCAAAAAACATGGCCGTTTGAGCAATTTTGCCGTCTTTTACTTCATTAAACTCTACAAACCGTAAGAAAGTCATTTTTTTATTGGGCGGTATTCCCAGCCAACTTTGATCAAAAAGACCCAGGAGATGTCCCATGCAACAGACCCATTCGCCCCCGTAGGGCAGGATGTCATTTTTTCCAGCAAAAAAAATGTCAGGACGGCGTTGAATAGGCCCTATAGCATTCCTGAAGGGTTCCCAAAATATCTCACTGACCTCATCAACTCCATGCAACTCATTGAAGGGATGCATTCCTCGCCAATGGTAATCAGAATGCATGTATTTCGACAACACTGCAGACACCCCTCCTTTGGAACAGGCATCAAGTTCTTTGTAATATTCCCTGACAAGTTGCTTTATCTCCTGATAATCACTCATGGCCGTTATTTACCCCCTAAGATATACCACAACTTATTGCTTGTAGGTTTGTGCCAGGATACCCAAAACATCAAACCCAAGTTGCTGAAACACATCGACATGATCAATTATGACCCAATTCTCGCTGAGTTTACCATCCCGTACTGACCAGAAATCAGAAAATCGCATCCGTATAGGCTTACCTGTGGCTGGCAAACCTAGATATGGACCCTTATGAGTTGCAGTAACAAAACCGGTTGCAGCTACCCAATTTTCGTCAGCAAACTCAATATCATTTTTGGCGTGGTAATCAGGAAAGGCTTTGTAAAACGGCCTCAATAACTGGTTTTTGAAGCCATCCAAACCATGAATTGAACCAAAACCCAGTGGACCATGCCAAATCATATCCTCATGCCAATACTGATCATGAGCATCAATATCTTGCTGATTCAGCGCTTTATACATTTCCTGTACCAGCCTTAAATTGTAATCACGAGACATAATCTACCCCTTCACTGCTCCTGCAGTCATTCCTTCAACAATTTGCTTTTGAAAAAGCAAAACTAAAAACAGCAATGGAATTGTTACTGACACTGAGCCAGCAATTCCATGCATTAATCTTTCCATACTTCGATTTTGACCCATGTAATTCCCTAGAGCAGCCGTCATCGTAGTCATATCTCCACTCATAAGCTGGCTGGCAATCAGAAAATCATTATAGGCCAGTATGAACGAAAACAAACCCGCCGTAATTACACCTGGCCACATCACGGGAATAATGACCAGACGAAAGGCCTTCCAGCGGGTACACCCATCAATCATTGCAGCCTCATCAAGTTCCTTGGGGATGCTACGAAAAAAAGCCCTTAACATCCAAATCGTGAACGGTTGATTAATGGCTACAAGAACGATAATCAAAATCTCATAGCGACTCCATAAACCCATCTCATAGAATATGGGCTTATAGGCTGTCAATAACACGACATGCGGTAGAGCCCTGAAAACTAGAGCCGCCACAAGGAGCCAAAAACCCATCCGGCCACCATAGCGGGCTAGAGCATATCCGGCCAAGCATCCAACAGTTAGTGATACAGCAACCGTAGCAAAGGTTACGATCACTGTATTGATACCGTAACGCCAAAACTCATCAACAAACCAAACATGAAAATAATGCTTGAAAGTTACCGGAGCAAAAAGAGTAGGATTTGAAGAAAAAGCATCGACCGGTGCTCGCAAAGAAATCAAAAACATCCAGAAAAATGGAAATAAGGCTATGAACAACCACAATCCCAAGCCACTATTGGTGATGGCCTTAACCCAAAATGAGCTTCGCGTTTTCAACTGATTGCCTTTTGTTCTTTGAATGTATGACGAAGTATGGGAATAAGCAGGATCACCACACCAATAATAGTCAGTATCGAGTACGCCGCGGCTTTATGTATGTTATCCTGAACACCCAGAACAAAATAGGTGAGATACTGCACCGAATTTGCATAAACCGAGGTTCCAAATACAAGGATTGGCTCAAAAACCCGATAGGCATCCATAACGTGGATCATGGTGATTACGGCTAGTAAGGGTGTCAGGTGAGGAATGATGACATATCTGAGCCTCTGCCAGGCATTCGCTCCGTCTATCATGGCTGATTCGAGTGGATCTCTTGGCATGGTTTGGAGCCCAGCATATAGAATTATGAATGCAAATGGGGCAGCAAACCAGATTCCATATAGGATAATGAGAATCCTGGTGGATATCTGGCTTGAAAGAAAATAGATTTGCCCAAATCCCAATTGTTTCAAAATCACCGAAACAATCCCATTGTCCAAAAACATCCAAAAGATTGCCGATGACGATACTATCGGGGTTACAATCATCGGCAAGAGGGTAATGAAAACCAGGGAGCCCCTCAATTTCTGGGTAACTCTATTGACGGCCAATGCTACACCTAGGCCTATAATCAGGATAGCCGGGGTCGTAAAAAAGGTATACAGAAGGGTAAACTCAAGGGCACTCCAAAAATCATAGTTTGAGATACGCTTATATACCTGTGAAAGCTTTCCACCTAGTCCAGCATCTTCAGGAAATGGGCCCTGAAACGCATTCGCAACACCCTCAATTTCGGATGCTTCTTTAAGATTTCTGCCCCCGACATACTCCCAGATGAATATTGTGTCCCCATTTTCGTCCAACACCGGTTGGGGAACGGTTCGAGTTACTTCTCTGGTTGCTCCTCCAAACAAGGGAACCTCTGTGGTTATCTCCCTCAGTTCAGTTTTGACATAGGATTGGTAGACCGATAGAAAAATAACACTTACCAAAGGCAAGGCGATCAACAATAGCATTGAAGCCACAGATGGGGCTACAAACGCCAGGAAAGTCTTGGCTTTCATTGGTAGGTACTTATGTAAAAGTACTTGGGGAAGTTTCCTTCCCCAAGTGATTGTTACTTAGTTAAGGTAACCAGCGTCCCGAGCCGACTTCGCATATTCAGCTTCGGCATCTGCCAAGGATTGGGCAGCACTTTCCTTACCAGCCAGAAAATCGCCGATATTGTTTCCAATAGCCGAATGAGCCAGCCCTGATTGTGGATTCATAGGAAATGGTGGAGCCCCAAGCATTACCGTATCGTTTACCGATTGGGTAAATTGGTTACTTTGATAATTGGACCGCAACCATAATGCCGCATCGTTGTTATTTTCAACCACTTCCGGGCTCAAAGCATGAAGCATTACTTGAAAAGCAAGATCGGGATCGCCGTCAAGATTCTTTGGGATGACATATCCGTCCCACCAGAATAAGGACGACGGTGCACCACCTTCTTTTGCCGCAGGAGCTGGAGCTAAACCAATTTTACCAACAACAATACTTTCATTGGGATCTTCAACTCCGATAACCTCATTTTGCCACTGAATTGCCATGGCAATCTCACCCTGGCTCAACTGTTGGTTGACATTACCAAAATCATGCGAAAGCGCATTAGGTGACATGTACTGTGTTAACCGCCCCATAATCTCCAAAGCCTCGATTCCTTCAGGACTATTAAAGGTAGCTTCTGAGGTTGCAGGATCAAATAATTGGCCTCCATTGGAGACAAAGATGTTTACAAATTCATTTCCTCTTTCCCAATTGCCCGGACCTCCAAATGCAGCTCCGTAGGGGTAATCAATTTCGTCATCATTCATCAGGACTTCAGCAGCCGCAAACAACTCATCCCAGGTTGTCGGGACATCAAGATTGTGCTTGGCCAAAATATCGGTTCGATAGAACAGAACCTGGGCATTTGCCATGAAAGCAACAGCCATTATGTCATCACCGAAACGAATGAGCATCTGATCCTCAATCTGTCCTTGATCGCGATATTTTTCGACAAGGTCATTCAGAGGTAGTAATTCACCGTTAGCCTGATGGGATGTTATGGAAAAATTAGCCACAGCAGAGAGATCATAAGGTGATGTTGAAGCAGCGAAAGCAACTTCTCTTTCTTCCTGATGCGTCGTTGTAAGCTTGGCATCTATTTTGAGATCATCACTTTCACATTCCTCCATTTTATTGGCAAGAATCTCTAGGGCATCGAAAAAATTGGAAAGTACATTCACCTCCCCACTTCCATTCACGTTGCATTGTGCATACCCAAAGGCTGGCAAGATAGCGATAATAGTTGCCACAAAAACTGTTTTTATTCTAGACATAATCTCCTCCTTGTTTAGTCAAAATTAACCCATAATCTGCATGATTATTCCAAATTCATTAAATATAGTCCATTCCTTTTGAACCTTATTATCCTTAATATGCCATTGGGTTATACCCCAAAGATGCACTTCCTTACCAGAAGGTTGACCATAGGGACCATTTCCTCTGTGTGCACCAACCGCCCCCCAACGGACAGAAACCAAAAAACCCTCCTTTGGGTTCCCCATCCAATATAGATCATCCACAGTCAAGGCCAGGTTGGGAAACATAGCCAATATGGACAATATAAATGATTTTATTTGGCCGATCCCCCGGTAAACTCTTCCTGTAGCTCCTTCATAAACTATTGATGGCGAGTAAATCTGGTCGAGAACTGAAAGATTTCGGCGATTCCAGATTGCATGAAAACTTGCCTGAACAAATTCTTCAATGTCCTCTATTACATTCGGGATTTTAAGGATTGGAGGTTTGTTTTGCCCTCCAGTACGTTGAGGTTCACTAGCCATAAAATTCGGCGCAAAGGGACTGTCATCTCTGTTGGCCATTATCTCTTTGGCGCAAGCGACTGGATCTGTACCCAATTGCTTAAGCATGCCTGCGGTGTCATATTGAACATGTTCAAGATAAATTTCGTTATCTCTTGAAACACAGTTGGCAATACAGAATAACCTGATCGGTTTGCCAGTGGGGCTACCAAAACGGCTGTAGCCGGTGTTTGTTCCCAGGATCATGGTCCTGTGAGACGTGTGAAATCCTCTAGTTTCATCTCCGGCCCAAATAACCTCATCTGCGACAAGCCTAATGTCTGGGAAGGCATTGTTGGTGTGGATTGTGTCGGCAACTATTTTATCTCGGCCGTACTGGAGCCCGACATCATCCCATACCCTGCAATCATGACTGTAAGTATCGTAAATATAACCGATGTCTTTTTGCTCCCATATGCGATGTGTAATCCGTACGATGTAATCTACAATGTCTGTATAGGTTTCCTCAAAACCCCGCATCGGGTGAAGGCGTTTCGATTCCTTTCGGCCCCGCAAAAACATTTCTGTCCCGCCCTTGCGATATTCATCAAGCGAGATTGCAAAATCGGTAGGCATACATGAGTTTGGCAAAGGATCAAATCTTTGCGCTGCTTCAGTTTTGGTTTCTGAATTTTCCATGTCTTCTCCCTTTTGAGAAATGTTCAATCACTTTACAACTGTCATTCATCAAGAACAAGCATTCAGCAAACCAGTCATTTGCTAGAATCACGACCAAACTTCACGGCCTTAATTGAAATGCAGATTAAAATTAAAAACAGGTTGATATTAAGCAGGTATAATAACCTCTAAAAAATTTTGGTCAAAACTTCGTAGAGATGATTCGTACACTGAAAGGGCTTTTTCTTGACTGTGGGGATCAATTAAGGGTAAATTTTGGACAACCAGAATACCAATCAAACAAGAGACATTCAGGGAACTCTATGGCATGAGCTAGGCTTTGAAATTCATTACAACATCCTATTTCTTGTTTGACAGCTGAAGATTACAACCACAATCGGGTTTATTGCCCTATGCTTCAGGCTTTTTCTATTCAAAGGCAAATTAATGACAAACTGGTCATCCAAGACAAATCTGGGAAACTATTTTGAGGATTTTCAGATTGGACAGAAAATCTACCATTCAACTCCCAGAACTGTAACTGATGGGGATAAAGCCCTTTACCTAGCCCTCTATCCGGTTAGAAGTTCCCTTTATTCCTCTGATCAATTTGCTCAAAGCTGTGGTTTGAATGAAGCACCTATAAACGACATGATGGTTTTCCATATTGTCTTCGGTAAAACTGTACCTGATATTTCCCTTAATGCTGTTGCCAACCTGGGCTATGCTGAGGTTCGATTTTCTCGTTTTGTCGATGCTGGCGATACTCTTCGAAGTGAATCTGAAATTATTGGGCTTAAAGAAAACTCAAATCGCAAGAGTGGTATCGTATGGTTAAAGACGACTGGTTTTAACCAGAAAGAAGAAATCGTTCTTGAATACATCCGATGGGTGATGGTTTTGAAGAAAACAAATGAAATTTACCTTGAACATCCAATAATTCCAGAGTACCAAATTGAGGTTTCTCCTACATCATTGCCAATTCCAGAAGGCCTGGATTTTTCCAATTATGATATAAAACCAGCTGGGGGAAGATTCCTTTTGGGTGATTACACACCTGGTGAAACAATTGACCATGTGGATGGAATGACCTTGGAAGAGGCTGAACATATGATGGCAACTCGGTTGTGGCAAAACACTGCAAAAGTCCATTTTGATGCCACTTACAATAAAAACGGTAAAAGGTTGATTTATGGAGGCCATTTGATCTCAATGGCCCGGGCTTTGAGCTTTAATGGTTTGGCTAATGCTCAATGTGTTGTAGCAATAAATGCAGGATCGCATGCTAATCCCTGCTATGCAGGTGATACCATCAGGGCATGGTCAGAAATTATTGACCTGTATGATTTTCAGAAAAAAGGAATGGGGGCAATCAGAATTAGATCTGTAGTTTCCAAGGGCCAGGTTGGAACGCTTAGGGACCAGGCAGGTAAGTACGATAAAGAAGTTGTACTTGATCTTGACTATTGGTGTTTGATGCCGGTTTAAATTTCCAAGAAAATTCAGCCATGTTTAGACGATATTTCTAATCAGGTCACAAAATTAGGGGTATCGGGGAGGCTAGATATAGCACTCATGAATCAGTAATTCCCGCTTAAATTTAATTACCCCATAAATAGGGCGTTTACGAAGTTAGCAAAATTTATTTTTCGTAAGCACCCTTCACTCACTTTTTGCCAAATTGACATGATTCTCATATTATTGGAACCAATAACAATATTTTTCAATAATAACATTTTGAGCAGTATCATGTATCAGAAACTCCGTCGGCATGTTTCAATGCCCGGTTTATTGTCGACAGTCCGCAAGGTTTTCGACACCATTCCAGACCCAATCATCAACCGAGGGTTTACCCTCCAGGATTGTCTGATGTCAGGTTTGGCGGTGTATCACGTCAAGTCCCCCTCCCTCCTGGACTTTGACCAAAAAACCCGGGGCGAAAATGCCAACCCGACGATTGTGTCTAACCTCAAGACCCTTTTTGGTGTCAAGAAGGCACCGTCCGACACTTGTCTGCGCGAAAGACTGGACCCGGTTGATCCCAAACATTTCCGTGAAGCCTTCAAGGCGGTCTTCACCAATTTCCAACGAAGCAAGGGGCTGGAGCATTTCACGGTCTTGGATGACCATTATCTCATGTCCCTTGATGGGACCGGCTATTACAGTTCCAACAAGGTGTGTTGCTCCTCCTGTCTTGTCAAGAACCATCGCAATGGAACCAAATCCTATTCCCATCAGATGTTTGGCGGTGCTCTGGTTCATCCAACGACCAAGACCGTCATTCCTTTTGCACCGGAAATGATCACCAGGCAGGATGGAGAGCATAAGAACGATTGTGAACGGAATGCTGCCAAACGGTTTATCACCGCCTTCCGCGAAGATCACCCCCATCTCAAGACGATTGTCGTGGAAGACGGCCTAGCTTCCAATGCACCCCATATCAGACACTTGCAGAAGCATGACCTGCGCTTCATCCTGGGGGCCAGAGAAGGTGATCACAAAGCCTTATATGACTGGGTTGACACCCATCCGGATACCCAAGCCATGACCAGAAGGGAACGAACCAATAAAGGGGTGATTACCCATCAGTTCCGCTGGCTCAATAACGTCCCCCTGAACGACAGCAATTTCAACCTGGAGGTCAATGTCCTCTTCTATACCGAAACCAAGCCGGTTGGCAAGAAACAAGACAATGAAGTCAGGACGACCAAATGGGGCTGGGTTTCTGATCTTCCTCTCAATGAAACAACGGTGATGCCTATGATGCGAGCCGCCAGGTCGCGCTGGCGGATAGAAAACGAAAATTTCAAAGTTCTGAAATCCGAAGCTGATGGTTATCGGCTGGAGCACAGTTACGGCCATGGAAAGTACAATCTCGCCAGTGTGATGGCCAATTTATGCCTGCTGGATTTTCTGGTGGAACAGGTGGTTGCACATTGTTGCGGCTTGTTTCAGCAGGCACTCAAAAAACAGAAACGCAAGAAATATCTATGGGAAGCGATGCGGATGTTGTTTACGCTGGTTAAAATCAACAGTTGGGAAACCTTTTACCGCTTGTTGATCGAACCGCGTCGGATGATTGAAGGGGAACTACTTATTGGTGACCCTTAGCGAAGCAACCATGTCACCGTAAGTGTTCCACCGGATATTCAGAATAAATAGCATCAGAATAAAAGACCATGGGAGTAGAAACTCTTCGGTATCTCTTGCCAACTTGGTTGAGGGAGCTTATAAGGAACAAAATTGGCCTTTGGGCTAAAAATTAGCGGGAACTACTGCTCATGAATTAATTTTCTTGAAGAAATTAACCTGATAGTTAAACATAACGCTTAATTTGAAGTATTAGCAATTGAACAAAATGAATAAACCTGGTCCTGGTCGACCTCTTTCACCACATGCTACAATTTATAAGTGGCCCCTGAATGCAATCATGTCGATTATGCATCGCGTTACCGGTGTTGGATTGGCAGCGGGTGGGTTCCTTATTGTTTGGTGGTTTTTTGCTGCAGCCATTTCAGAAAACTATTATGAATTTGTGACCTGTGTCGTTACTTCGGTCATTGGGGACTTGGTTATGTTGGCCTGTCTCGTTGGCTTTTGGTTTCATTTCTGTAATGGAATTCGGCACTTGTTTTGGGATGTTGGACTAACCTTTAATGAAAAGAATGTCACGACATCAGCTTTGCTAGGCTTAACAGGAGCTGCTATTTTGACAGTTCTTTCTCTGGCATTGATCTATATTTGGTGAGTTTCAATGGGTTTTCAAACGAATTTCAGGAAAGTTGAAGGCCTTGGTTCCTCCAAGGAAGGAACCCATCATTGGTGGATGCAACGCCTATCAGCGGTTGCTTTACTTCCTTTGTCCTTGCTGTTTGTCTATACATTTATTCCCACTTTGGGATCAGGTTATCAAAATTTTATTGAGACCTATTCCAATTTGGGAAATGCCGTAGTTGCAATTCTCTTTTTGATTGTTGCCTTTTTCCACCTAAGGCTTGGGTTACAGGTTGTCATTGAAGATTATGTCCATGCCAAAACCTGGAAAGTCATTTTTATAGTTTCCAATTCCCTGTTTTGCTGGGGTTTGATGATAGTAGGAGTGATTTCAATAGCACGAATTGCTTTTGGATTTGTTGGATAGAGGAAATCAATGCCATCATATAATATAGTAAATCATTCCTACGATGTGGTAGTTGTCGGTGCCGGTGGGGCAGGCCTCAGATCAACCTTGGGAATGGTTGAAAATGGATTTCGTACAGCATGTATAACCAAGGTGTTCCCAACAAGGTCGCATACGGTGGCTGCCCAGGGAGGAATCG
Organism: Paracoccaceae bacterium; assembly: GCA_963668325.1. Lineage (GTDB taxonomy): Bacteria > Pseudomonadota > Alphaproteobacteria > Rhodobacterales > Rhodobacteraceae > MPNP01. The sequence goes on along the minus strand of OY764222.1, from coordinate 1,758,931 downwards.
CAGCATCCTTGGGAAACATGGGACCGGATGGTTGGAAATGGCACCTCTATGATACCGTTAAGGGTTCTGATTGGTTAGGTGATAGTGATGCTATGGAATACCTTGCCAGGGAAGCTCCTAGGGCCATCTATGAGCTGGAACATTATGGCGTTCCATTTAGCCGTACTGCTGATGGAAAAATATACCAAAGACCTTTTGGAGGCCATACAACCAAATTTGGCGAGGGCCCTCCAGTTCAGAGAACTTGTGCTGCAGCAGACAGAACAGGCCATGCGATACTTCATACCCTATATGGACAGTCGCTGAAAAAAAAGGCCGAATTTTTTATTGAATATTTTGCCCTTGATCTGATCTTTTCCGATGATGGTGTCTGCCAGGGAATAATGGCCTGGGACCTGGAGAACGGCCAACTCCACAAGTTTTCAGCCAAGATGGTAGTCCTTGCAACTGGCGGTTATGGTCGATCATATTTTTCGGCAACCTCAGCCCATACTTGTACAGGTGATGGCAATGGTTTGGTTGCTAGAGCCAATCTTCCCCTCCAGGATATGGAATTCGTCCAGTTTCATCCAACCGGCATTTATGGTGCAGGCGTTTTGATTACTGAAGGAGCCCGTGGTGAAGGTGGTTACCTGACAAATTCTGAGGGTGAGCGATTTATGGAACGATATGCCCCAACCTACAAAGATCTTGCCAGCAGGGATGTTGTTTCAAGATGTATGACTCTTGAAATTAGGGAAGGACGGGGTGTAGGACCTGAAAAGGATCATATTTTACTGCACCTCAATCATCTCCCACCAGAAATATTGGCAGAACGATTGCCAGGGATATCAGAATCCGCCAAAGTATTTGCCGGTGTCGATGTTACCAGGCAGCCTATTCCGGTTATTCCAACCGTTCATTATAACATGGGCGGGATACCGACCAATTATTGGGGAGAAGTAATCAACCCGACAGAAACTGATCCTGATGCAATTCAACCCGGGTTAATGGCGGTGGGAGAAGCCGCCAGTGCATCTGTGCATGGAGCAAATCGACTGGGCTCGAATTCATTAACTGACTTGGTTGTATTCGGTCGAGCTTCGGCCATAAGAACCGGTCAGGTTCTAACACCTGGAGGAGCTATCCCGGAAGGTGATTCCAACGCTGTGGAAGCAATCGTCGATAAGTTTGACAAAACCAGACATTCGAATGGCGAAGTTCCAACAGCAGAAATCCGCTTGATGATGCAAAAAGCCATGCAAGAATATGCTGCTGTATTCCGCAGTGATGCTACCCTTGCAAAAGGGGTGGAGGAGATAAAAAAGATAGGTTCATACCTAGATGATATTAAGGTAACTGATCAATCCATGATCTGGAACTCAGATCTTATGGAAACACTTGAGCTGGAAAATCTTATGGCATGTTCCCTAGCAACAGTAAAGTCTGCGTATGAAAGAAAAGAAAGTCGTGGAGCTCATGCCCACGAGGATTATCCCGATAGAAATGACAAGAATTGGCGAGTCCATAGCCTTGCCAGAGTTAACAAAACGGATGTAGAAATGTCCTATCGGCCCGTTCACTCAGAATTTCTGTTTTCACCGGAAGATGGTGGGATAGATCCTGCTATAGTTGCTCCGAAAAAAAGGGTTTACTAAAGTGAAACACTTAATTTTGATCGGTGGATTGGCAGCAATCCTAATTGGTTGTACTTCACCAAAACCTTCAGACAAAAGTATTCGAGAACATTTGTGTGATCAACCTGATAAACCAAAAGTTAAGCAAAGTGGTGAAGCCGAAATGGGAATTAACTCCAAAGGGGAAATTATTAGATCCGTTTCAATTAATTTTGAATCCTCTACTTTGTTCGGAAGTAGGAAAGGGGCTTCTTCAAATATTACTCCCGGGTCTTGTTAATAAAATACAGAAAAGAGTAACAAAAAATGGTTGAATTGAGATTACCGAAAAATTCCAGGATCAAAGTTGGTAAGGAATGGCCGAAACCTGAATCGTCCGGTAATATAAAGAAATTCAAGGTTTATCGTTGGGATCCTGACACTGCCGATAATCCTCGTATGGATACGTATCATTTAGATTTGCAAGATTGTGGCCCAATGGTTTTGGATGCCATCATTAAAATCAAGAATGAAATTGATCCAACACTTACTTTTCGAAGATCATGCCGTGAAGGCATCTGTGGTTCATGTGCGATGAATATTGATGGGGAAAATACCCTGGCCTGCATTAAGGATGTCAATGAAATCAAGGGAGATATCAAAATTTATCCCCTTCCCCATATGGAAGTTGTAAAGGATCTAGTGCCAGATTTGACACATTTTTATGCTCAACACGCTTCGGTAATGCCATGGTTATCTACCCAGACATCAGAACCTGGAAATGAATGGAAACAGTCGCCAGAGGACAGAAAGAAACTTGATGGTCTATATGAATGCGTCATGTGTGCCTGTTGTTCAACTTCCTGTCCAAGTTATTGGTGGAATGGTGACCGCTATCTTGGTCCTGCTGCCTTATTGCATGCTTACCGATGGTTAATTGACAGTCGGGATGAAGGTGCCGGTAAAAGACTAGATGAGTTGGAAGATCCCTTCAGACTATATCGTTGTCACACCATACTTAACTGTTCGAAGACCTGTCCAAAGGGGTTAAACCCAGCCAAAGCCATTGCCGAGGTAAAGAAGCTCATGGTGGAGAGAACAATTTAGGGGCAGTCTAAATTTAACTTTTCTGGTTTAAATTGAATAAAGAACTTTTCAAGGAGACACAGTCCTTGGCTGGTCAACATGCTGTATTTCCAAACACGAAAAGTTCTACCCCAGACCAATTAGTTGCTGTGCCGATACAAAATCCCGGGATGGATTTGGATCTGGGATTGATTTCAGAGATCCAGGCCAACAGTTCAGCTGTTAAACGAAGAACCAATACTCTACAAAAAAGGCGAACGGTTAAGGCTCATTGGCAGACAGCCTGGTTGCTAAAAGCCATAGCGTTGATGGATTTAACTACTCTTTCTGGTGATGATACTCCCGGTAGGGTGATTCGACTTGCAGCCAAAGCTCAAAATCCGGTTTCCAAAGAAATTCTACAAAGCCTCAATATCGAAGAATATCCGTTAAGAGTGGGTGCCGTATGTGTTTACCATGAAATGATTTCCCCCACACTAAACGCCTTAAGGGGAACAGACATTCCTGTTGCAGCGGTATCAACGGGTTTTCCAGCAGGGTTAACCCCATTTAACCTACGTATTGCCGAGATCCGGGAATCTGTGGCCGAAGGAGCTCATGAAATAGATGTTGTGATTTCAAGGAGACATGTTCTGACTGAGGATTGGGAAACCCTTTACGATGAAATCCGATTGTTCAAGGAAGCTTGCAATTCAGCAAAAATAAAAGTCATACTTGCCACAGGAGAATTGGTAACTCTCAGAAATATCGCCAAGGCCTCAATGGTTTGTATGATGGCCGGTGCGGATTTTATCAAAACCTCCACTGGCAAGGAACCCGTAAACGCTACCCTGTCCGTTTCCCTGGTAATGATGAGGGCCATCAGAAGCTATTTTGAACTTACTGGCTATCGGGTAGGCTTTAAGCCAGCTGGGGGTATTTCCAAAGCAAAGGAAAGCTTGCAATACCTCATGATGATCAAGGAAGAACTTGGCAACCGATGGCTGGCACCTGATCTTTTTCGGTTTGGTGCTTCCAGCCTATTAAACGATATTGAGAGACAATTAGAACATCTGGCTACGGGAAGATATTCAGCTTCCTATCGACATCCTCAAGGATAGATCTGATGGACGTTTTGAACATTATTGAAACCATGGATTATGGCCCTGCCCCGGAAAGCCGTACAGAGGTTGACCAATGGTTGGCCAAAATGGACAAATCCTTTGGTCATTATATTAGTGGAGAGTTTCGGCAATCCACCAAACCAAGCCATTTTACAACATATAACCCTGCCACAGGAGAAAAACTCGCAAGTATATCGACCGGTACCAAAAAAGATGTTTATCAGGCAGTAGAAGTTGCCCAGAATGCACAAAAGAGTTGGTACGAATTGGGGGGTTACCAAAGAGCAAAATACCTTTATGCCATTGCCCGATCCATTCAAAAGCATGCTCGGTTATTGGCCGTTTTGGAAACTCTGGATAACGGGAAACCAATCAGGGAAACCAGGGATATTGATATACCTCTGGTAGCAAGACATTTCTATTTTCACGCTGGGATGGCTCAATTGGGAGATACTGAAATCTCTGACAGGGTACCCTATGGTGTTTGTGGTCAAATAATTCCTTGGAATTTCCCACTGCTAATGTTGTCCTGGAAGGTTGCTCCTGCCATTGCTCTAGGCAATACAGTTGTCCTCAAGCCTTCGGAGCATACTCCTCTGACCGCACTATTTTTTGCCCAAATACTATCCGAAATCAACCTACCTCCCGGGGTTGTAAATATTATTACCGGTGATGGCAAAACCGGTGAACACCTTGTTAGGCACCCCGATGTCCAGAAAATTGCTTTTACGGGATCAACTTCTGTTGGGAAAAGAATCCGGCACCTGACTGCAGAGGAGGACAAATCCTTAACCCTTGAGTTGGGTGGCAAATCTCCATTCATCGTGTGTAGTGATGCTGACCTCGATTCGGCTGTCGAAGGTATTGTTGATGCAATTTGGTTAAATCAGGGTGAAGTATGTTGTGCGGGGTCCAGGTTATTGGTTCAAGAATCAATCGCTGAAACCTTCCTGGCAAAGGTCAGGAAAAGAATGGATACCTTGCGAGTAGGCTCTCCACTTGATAAATCCACCGATATCGGCTCAATTATCAGCAAGGGACAAAGAAATAACATAAGCAAAATGGTTGCCCTGGGAGAGGAAGAAAAAGGACTGATATATCAACCAGATATCCTACTCCCAAAGGAGGGGTTTTTCTATCCACCGACTTTGGTAACCGGATTAACTCCAAGCTCTGTCCTGATGAGGGAGGAAATTTTTGGCCCAGTTCTTGTGAGCATGACTTTCCGAACATATGAGGAAGCAATCAGCCTGGCCAATAATTCGAGATATGGTTTGGCAGCTTCAGTTTGGAGTGAAAACATAAATACGGCGTTGGAAATAGCTCACGAACTCGATAGCGGCGTGGTTTGGATTAATTCAACCAATGATTTTGATGCTGCTGCCGGGTTTGGAGGCTATAAAGAATCTGGATTTGGTCGTGAAGGTGGCTGGGAGGGTATTTCCCATTATACCAAACCAAAACCACAAAAATTGCCAAAATTATTCAATCCTAAAGAAGCAGAATATCCTCCAAAGGAAGTTTCCATACCCCCGATTGATCAAACTCCCAAAATGTATATTGGCGGTAAGAAAGTCAGACCAGACAGTGGTTACTCGCTAGAAGTTGCAAATCCCAAGGGACAAATTGTTGGCAGGGTTGGCAAAGGAAACAGAAAAGACATTAGGAATGCTGTGGAGGCTGCCCATGCGGCAAAATCCTGGAAACATGCCTCGGCTTATAATCGGTCTCAAATCCTGTACTTTATGGCAGAAAATCTTGCCATGAGGGAAGAAGAATTTGCCAACCGTATAGAATTACAAACTTTATGTAATCCCGATGAAGCCTTGCTAGAAGTTCGTACTTCCATTGAAATTCTTTTCTACTTTGCTTCCTGGGCTGACAAATTCGATGGTAGAATTCATAGTGTACCGAACAAAAAAACGGTAATGGCACTAAACGAGCCATTGGGTATTGTTGGGGTCGTGTGTCCTAATCGATTCCCACTATTGGGTTTTGTATCAATGGTTGCTTCTCTGATTTCCATGGGAAACAGATGCATAGCAATACCGTCAGAAGCAAGTCCTCTATCCAGTACGGACTTTACACAAATAATTGATACCTCTGATGTGCCGGCAGGGGTGATTAACCTAATTACCGGGGTTCATAAGGATTTGGTAAAGACTGTGGTCGAGCATGATGACATAAATGCCATTTGGTACGCAGGTTGCCTATCACAATATGCCATGGTGAATAAATTGTCTGCTGGTAATTTAAAGCGTGTTTGGTTACTTGAAAAAAGTTTGAAATGCTGGTATAGTCAGATACCAATTTATGGCATAGAATTTTTAAAACATTCTGTAGAGGTTAAAAACATCTGGATCCCTTACGGGGAATAACCGACATTTCAGTCCGGAATTTCATCTCGGGTCCCTTAGGAGAACAAAAACTGACTTAAACTAATTGACTCCATATCTAGTAGTCTTGCTTCCTTCCAATCATGGTTAGGGTATGGTTGTCTTTTATTTAGAAGTTTATGGTGACATACCTGTTGCTTACAATTTTAGTCAGTCTTTCCTCAGCAGAATTCAGTTTTGGATGAACAGGATTTGATAATGAGACGAAAGAGGAAAGCATTAGGTTTTATCGTAGGAGAGAAGGTAGTTTATCCCTCCCATGGTGTTGGTCAGATAAACAGTATTGTTTCTCAAACTATCGGTGGATCAAGGGAAGAGATGTTTGTCATTCATTTTGAAAGTGAAGGACTTACTCTCCGTATTCCTACTAAAAGGGTACCAGAAGTTGGTTTAAGAAATCTCGTCAGCGATGAAGAACTTACCAAGGCATTGGGACTGTTAACAGGTCGGGCCAAGGTAAAAAAATCAATGTGGTCCAGACGTGCCATGGAATATGACCAGAAAATTAATTCCGGGTGTATCATTAAGCTGTCAGAAGTTGTTCGGGATTTAAATCGACATGATCCTACCAAAGATCAATCTTACTCAGAGAGACAACTGTTTGAGGAAGCCTACGGTCGATTAACCAAGGAAGTTGCTGCCGTTAAACAAATCTCAATTCTTGAAGCTAAGGGTGTTATTTCGGATAGTCTTTTACGGAAAAAATCCAAGGCCAAGGATCTGGCTGCTTAATTACATAATAATTCAGATTGCTGGGAATCATATCTCCCCAGCAATCCAATTCGATCCTCCTCAGGAGGATTTATTTTTCCCGATTAATTTTGCTTCCAGAAACCGTTGGGCTGGCGACATGCATTGCCACTATTGGTACCGGTTTGACCTTGATCGTTCCAAACGGAATCAAAACCCCGACACCTTAATCCATACTCTACCCAAGTATTGGTTGGATAGATGGTTCCACTTGCACCCTGATATCTCCATCTTTCAGGTGCGCCATTTTCCAAAGCGGTCTGTAAGGCAAAGTTGTGCGCAGCTAAAACACCATCATAACGGGATTGGCCCTGCTGATTATTTGTCTGGGTGGCTGCTTGCTCGTTTGCTGAATTCGCGGCACTTTGCTTTGCCAAGGATTGCCCAATTATTGCACCTAGCCCGGCACCAACCAAGGCACCTTTCTCTTTATCTTCATCACTTGAAACAGCCGCTCCCAAACCTGCACCTATGGCTGCACCGCCCAAGGTACTTACGGTTTGATCATCCAATTCGCACGCGGCTAATGCAAATACTGAAACGCCTGCCAGTATGACTCCTATCTTTTTCATCTGAAATCTCCGATATTTAAAATGTAAATAATGCTTTTTTTCTTATTCAGGATAACCCTATACTTACCACAGTTGGCAAAGGTATCAATTGACTAAAATGTTACTTCTTCCACGTTCAAGGAAACACGCTTACTAAAAATTTAGGTTTTTTGAACTGCTTGACAAATAGCTAAATTAAAAATCTGATAAAACAAGACAATTGAATTGATTCCTATTGTACAGGGAAACAAACCTAATCCTAAATAAATTATAATTAAATGGCTAATCGTATGTATGAAAATTCAGGCAATACCAAGCAAAGAAAAAATTCCTTAAAGGGAGATTTCAGGAGTGATACAGTAACCCAACCCACCGAAGAGATGCTCCAGGCAATGTCAAATACAGTAGTTGGGGATGATGTCTACGGTGATGATCCCACCGTAAACGAGTTGGAAAAAAGATTTGCTGAGAAGCTTGGGAAAGATATGAGTGTATTTTTTCCTTCTGGTACTCAATCCAATCTCTCGGCAATCTTGGCCCATTGCAGTCGTGGTAATGAACTTTTGGTCGGAAATATTTATCACACCTATGTTTTTGAAGCCGGTGGTGCCTCTGTTTTGGGAGGTGTGTCATTTACTCCTTTACCAACCGAGAAAGATGGTTCCATCAGAACTGAAAGTATTGCAGACCATGTAAAACCTGATGACCCCCATTTTCCTGAGACAAAATTATTATGTCTGGAAAATACTGTCAATGGGTCCGCCATACCTTTGTCTACATTAAAGGAGAATGCTGAAAGAGCCAGAGAACTGGGATTGAATATACATCTTGATGGTGCCCGATTGTTTAATGCTGCCATGGAATTGGATATCAACCCAATTGAAATTGCCGATATTGCTGATACAGTATCCGTTTGTCTTTCAAAAGGCTTGGGAGCACCGGCCGGAACTATGCTTGCAGGTCCAGCCAAACTAGAAAGATCCATTAGACGAAACCGTAAAATCCTTGGTGGTGGGATGCGCCAATCTGGATATTTGGCTGCAGCAGGTTTATACGCATTGAACAATAATATAGAAAGGCTTGTCGAAGACCACGGTCGAGCAAAAAAACTGGCTAGTTTACTTTCTGACCTAAATGACAGGCCAGGGATCAAGGTTTCTCAAAATACAAACATGGTTTTTTTTGAACCCAAACCAGTAGATCATCAACCTTTACTAAACCACCTAAAATCAAATGGGTTTCTGGTTACGGGGAAAAAACCTGCTTTTCGTTTCGTAACTCACTTAGGTATAGATGACGATGACATTGAAATGTTTGCTCAATCCATTAAGGATTATTTCAAATTGCAATAATTCCTGAAGGAGAAACGGGTTACTTTTTTAAAATCCTGAACTTTATTCCCTGATAGCGATCAACCATCCAAAGAGAGCAAAGTCTCCATAACCGCCAAAAAACCAGAAGTAAGACTATGACGATCCCAAATCCAATATATCTTAGCCAATTTAATGGCTCTGTTTCACCCGGGTTCAATTCTCTGATACTGGTAACGTTAGGATAAATCGAAAAGGTTCGGCTACGAATTCCATAGTGATTGATTAAAACTCTTTCTATATTTTCTCCAGCCAATCTCTGGGCCTGGGCTTGGATGTCTCCACTGTCGAACTTCAGATAGGGAGGCCATCTCCATCCTGTATCTTCATTGCGATAAACCTTATCCTTTTCAGTGCCGAACTCCGCACCATTGATAAATCTAATATCACGATTCAATGTGTCACCGGTCCCTCCCCGTACCCAAAAAATTGGATTACTACCGACCTCGGTTCTGACAACTTCCGTACCTACTATTCTTACTATGTCTTTGGATGGGAGGGTATAGTGAACAAAAAGGAAGACAATCAAAAGAAAAACAACTACCAGAAAGTATTTGATATATTTCATTAGCCTATCCTTCATCAAAAAATTAGACCTGGTCCAGTTTTTGTAGTAAACCCAACTTCGTTAATAATTATTCTATAAGGACTTTATCCTTGTATTAGATATGCGGTGCTGGTTTACTCCTGTTTTCGCAATGGAATAAATATACAATAATTATGCACATTAAAGAGAGATTATTTGCTGAGGTCAATCAACGGAGGGATGACCTAATTAATCTAACTCAAGAATTGGTTGCATTGCCAACTCTTAATCCTCCCGGAGCGAATTATCTGGAAATATGTGAATATCTTAAGACAAGATTGGAGGGTTCCGGGTTTCAGACGGAACTGGTGAGAGCCAAAGGGGCGATAGGAGATAGTGACAAATATCCACGATGGAACATTATTGGCCGTATTGAGGGTCGCTATCCTGGAGATTGTATTCATTTCAATTCACATACCGATGTAGTACACGTAGGAGAAAATTGGACCAAGGATCCTTTCGGAGGTGAAATTGAAGATGGCAAAATCTTTGGGCGTGGTACGTGCGATATGAAAGGAGGCCTTGCAGCATCAATTATTGCTGTTGAAAGTTTTCTTGCCATTTGCCCTGAATTTTCTGGGGCCATTGAAATCTCTGGTACAGCTGATGAGGAATCGGGTGGTTATAGTGGGGTTGCCTGGTTGGCCGAACAAGGGAGGTTTTCACCTTCGAAGGTTCAACATGTCATTATACCCGAACCATTGAATAAAAACCGAATCTGCTTGGGGCACCGTGGGGTATGGTGGGCCGAAATAGAAACCAAGGGTAGAATTGCCCACGGTTCAATGCCTTTTTTGGGAGACTGTGCCATAAGGCATATGGGAGCAGTAATTCAGGAAATGGAGGATTTCCTTTACCCCTTGCTTGCTTCCAAAAAAACCAACTACCCCATTGTTCCTGAAGGTGCACGCCAATCCACAATGAATCTTAACTCAATCCATGGGGGTGAAAAAGAACAGGATAATGTCTACTCAGGGTATTCTGCTCCATGTGTACCCGATAGATGTAGAATCCGGATTGATAGAAGATTTCTACCTGAGGAATCAATAGATGTTGTGAAATCCGAAATTGCCAACATGTTGGAGGGTATTAAGGACAAAAGACCCGACTTTGAGTATTCAGTTACCGATATGTTCAGTGTTCCTTCGGTGATTACCGAAAGGAGTGCACCAATTGTGAAGTCCGTTCACAAATCTATTGAGGAAGTATTGGGTGAATCACCAGATTATGTTATTTCTCCTGGAACTTATGATCAAAAACATATTGACCGAATTGGAAAATTAAAAAACTGTATTGCTTATGGACCAGGAATATTGGATTTGGCTCATCAACCAGATGAGTGGGTCGGAATACAGGATATGATTGACAGTGCCAAAGTGATGGCTTGTACAACTTATGACTTGCTGCACAATCAGTAATTCAGAAACCTAATAGGAGGAAAAATAAATGAGATACTATCGATTTGTTTCTATAGTTTTGGCTAGTCTTACCTTAGTAATGGGATTTGTAGGTCCCCTGAAAGCTACCGAAAAATCAATTACAATTGGGATGCAATTGGAACCGCCTCACCTTGACCCCACGGGTGGAGCTGCGGCGGCAATAGACGAAGTGGTCTATGCCAATATTTTTGAGGGATTGACCCGTTATGCTCCTGATGGCTCAATTCTACCTGGACTAGCTGAGAGCTGGGACATTTCTGATGATGGACTGGTTTACACCTTTCATCTGAGGTCTGGAGTTACTTTCCATGATGGCACAGCTTTTGATGCCAGCGATGTAAAATTTTCCCTTGATCGGGCACGAGCTGAGAATTCTACCAATGCCCAGAAGGCTTTATTTGCAGGCATCAGCAATGTTGACGTCATAGATGCGACTACCGTACAGGTAACCCTGAACAATCCAAACGGCTCTTTTCCAACAAATATGGCTTGGGGGGATGCCATCATTCTTGATCCCGCAACAGCTGATAATGCTGGGGTCAAGCCAGTAGGTACCGGTCCGTTTATGTTCCAGGAAAGGCGGGAAGGTGACCAGATAACCATAGTGAGGAACCCCGATTACTGGGGAGAACCGGTAGCACTGGAATCTGCAACCTTTAAGTTTATCTCAGATCCAACTGCGGCATTCGGTGCTTTGATGGCAGGTGATATTGACGCTTTCCCAGCTTTCCCCAGCCCTGAAACATTGGTCCAGTTTGAATCCGATCCCCGATATAATGTGATCATCGGTTCATCGGAAGGTGAAACCATCCTTTCCACCAACAACAAAAGTGAAATCCTTTCTGATGTCAGGGTAAGGAAAGCCATAGCTCATGCCATTAATCGACAGGAAATTATTGATGGTGCCATGTTTGGTTATGGAACACCTATCGGAACCCATTTTGCACCTCACAATCCTGATTACCTTGATTTGACTTCCAATTCTGCCTTCGACCAAGAATTGTCAAAATCCCTGTTAGCAGAAGCAGGGTATTCTGATGGGTTAACGCTTAGAATGGCCCTGCCGCCACCTTCATATGCCCGAAGGGGTGGTGAAATCATTGCAGCTCAACTCAGAGCAGTAGGTATTGATACCGAGGTTTCCAATTTGGATTGGGGGCAATGGTTGGAACAGGTCTTCAGAAATAAGGATTATGATCTGACCATAGTAAGCCATACCGAACCCAATGACATCAATATTTATGCACGACCGGATTACTACTTCCAGTATGACAGTAAGGAATTTCAGGATGTTATGGCTCAGTTGAATCTCGCTACCGACCCGGCTGAAAGGAGTGCGTTATCGCAGAAAGCCCAGCAGATCATTGCCAATGATTATGTCAATGGGTTTTTATTTCAGTTAGCCAAACTTGGTGTGGCCAATGCCAAGATTGTTGGGTTGTGGGAAAACTCTCCTACCCAGGCTAATGACTTGACCCAAGTCTATTGGGAAGAATAATATATCATTACCACCCGGGTTTTCCTCGGGTGGTACCCCTTACATTATATCCCTTGAAATTTCGGAAGGAACCCACTCTTGAGGTATTCTGGGGGCGGCCTCAAGTAATTTCTTGGTATATTCCTGTGTAGGAAAATCAAAAATTTCATCTGTTCGGCCTTCTTCTATAATCTTACCTCCTTGCATAACAAGGACTCGGTCTGTCACGGCCCTGACGACAGTCAAGTCGTGGCTGATAAACAAGTAGGTCAGGTTATGTTGAGCCTGCAAATCGTTTAACAAATCCAATATCTGCGCCCTGATCGAAACATCAAGGGCAGAAACTGCCTCATCCAGGATAACCAGATCAGGATTGATAACCATGGCTCTGGCTATGGCAATCCTTTGTCTTTGTCCACCCGAAAATTCGTGGATATACTTATCAACATCAGATTCCTGGAGGCCGACTTCAAGCAAGGCTGAAACAACTCTTTCTCTTTGCTCGCTTGAACTAATGGTGTTTTCTAGCAAATAGAATGGTTCCGCAACCAGCCGCCCGACTTTTTGCCTGGGATTGAATGAACCAAATGGGTCCTGAAATACGATCTGCATTTTTCGCCTTAGTGAATGGGGCATTCTTTTGCCTGAATTGACCTCTACCCCATCAACAGTAATACGACCATTCTGAAGGGGATCCAGACCCAGTATAGTTCGGGAAAGAGTAGACTTACCGCAGCCGGATTCACCAACCAATCCAATGCTTTCCCCTTTCTTTATGGAAAAACTAACTCCCTTTATTGCGATATTGTAATTTTTTTTATTGAATATCCCCCTATTAGGCAGTTTATATGACCTCACCACCTCGGTTACCTCTAGAAAATTACGGCCCTTTGTTTTGATTTTTGTGTCAGGGATATAGTTTGAAGCCGCAAACAGTTTTTTGGTGTAATCATGTTTCATCTCTTGGAACAAATCCCTGGTTTGTCCCATTTCAACGATTCTTCCCTTTTGCATTACGGCGACCTTGTCAGCCATTCTGGCAATTACTGCCAGATCATGGGTAATAAATAGCAATGACATTTGTTCTTCATTCACGAGAAGTTTTAACAGATCCAAAATTTGGGCTTGGGTCGATACATCCAGTGCCGTAGTAGGTTCATCAGCAATAAGTATTTTAGGTCGCAAGGCTATAGCCAGTGCAATGCATACTCTTTGCCTTTGTCCTCCTGAGATTTCATGGGGATATAGGTCCGGTGAGAATCTGGTGGCTGGCATCTCGACCCTAGCCAATTTTTCCTTTGCTATTGGCATGGCTTCAGAGCGTGAATATCCGCCATGTATTATCAGGGTTTCTGCTACTTGATTGCCAATGGTCATCACGGGATTTAACGCGGTCATGGGCTCTTGGAAAATCATGCCAATATCCTTGCCACGGATTGAGCACATTTCCTTTTCTGAAAGGTCAAACAAATTTTTTCCTTCAAAATCTGCTTTACCCATACGTTCCGAGCCTTTTGGCAATAGATTCATCAAGGCAAGGGCAGTCATTGATTTACCTGAACCAGATTCTCCAACAAAACCAAACACTTCACCAAGGTCAATGTTGAATTCTACATTTTTTAATATCTCTTCATCATTAATTGATACATTGAGATTACTAACGGAAAGTAATGTCATTTTCTTACTTTCCTCAAGCGTGGATCAAGGTAATCTCTTAACCCGTCTCCCAACATATTCAGGCCCAAAACCATGGCAACTATTGCCAATCCAGGGATATAGGCCAGCCTGGGATTAGTATAAATCAGGGTTTGGGCATCAGCAAGCATTCGTCCCCAGCTAGGTGTTGGCGGTTGAGCTCCTAATCCAATATAGGAAAGCCCTGCCTCAGCCAAAATTCCCAGTGAAAACTGAATTGTGCCCTGAACCAATAACAAGTTGACGATGTTGGGTAAGATATGTTCAACCGATATCCTTGCCTTGTCTTTTCCCGCAACCCGGGCTGCCAAAATAAACTCTAATGTCCACAGACTTAACGCAGCACCTCGAGAAACACGGGCAAAAACCGGAATATTGAATATTCCAATTGCTAAAATGGCGTTGAAGGCTGACGGTCCAAAAACGGCTGTAATTAAAATCGCAATTACCAATGACGGAAAAGCAAATACAAGGTCGTTGCTACGCATAATCAAATCATCGAACAGGCTCCCCCGGTTAGCAGCTGCTGCCAGCCCCAAGGGAACACCTACCAGCATACCAATACCAACTGCCACCAAAGCAACACTGATTGATGTTCGGGCACCCACCATTAACATGGATAAAATATCCCTCCCAAAATGATCGGTCCCAAGAAGGTACTCCCAGTCAGGGGATTTTAGTTTTGAGGGAATATTGAGTATTTCCACCGGAAATGGTGTCCAAACCAGGGAAAGTAGTGCCAATGCTAGGAAGAAGACTGATAGGAATGCCCCAAACAGCAATTGGGTAGGAATTCTCATCCTCCCCTCCTTAATCTAGGGTCTACCATGGCATAGGTCAGATCCACAAGGAAGTTCACCACGATAACAGCAAAAACCATGAGCATGACTACACTTTCAACGACAATAAGGTCTCTTTGTACGATTGCCTGAAAGATTAATCTCCCCAACCCGGGTAGAAAGAATACATTTTCGATAATTATTGCCCCTGCAAGAAGGAATGAGAACTGCAAGCCGAGAATTGTTAGTACCGGTATCATTGCATTTCTAAGGGCATGCTTTATTAATACCCTTCTTTGGGAAAGACCTTTAGCCCTTGCTGTTCTGATATAGTCCTGCGATAGGGTATCAATCAAAGATGAACGCATGACTCGAGCTAGAATAGAAGCTTGGGTTAATGCCAAAGCAATAGCAGGAAGGGTTAAAGATTTTATACCGTACCAGAATCCAGCATCCCATCCCGAAAATCCCCCGGCAGAGAACCAACGCAGATTGATTGCAAAAAAAAGAACCAACAGCATGGCAAACCAAAAATTGGGGACTGCAATCCCCAATTGGGTAAATCCCATAATGCCAAAATCTGCTTTTCCACCTCTTTTTGATGCAGCAATCAAACCTACTGGGAAAGCAATCGAAGTTGATAAAATAAGGGCATATATTGCAAGTGGAAGCGAAACCTTTATCCGATCCAGTACAAGATCTGAGATAGGGACTTTATAAGTGTAGGAAATGCCAAAATCCCCTACCACCAAACCAGATACCCAATTCAAATATCTGGCTATGGGTCTCTGGTCCAATCCCAGTTCTGCTTTCAGGGCGGCTATGGTTTCTGGTGAAGCAGTGAGACCCAGCATAAAGGAAGCCGGGTCTCCGGGAATAATTTCTATAACAAAAAAGATAATAAAGCTTGCTACTGCCAAACTTATTACCAGGGAACTAATACGGGATAGCAGGTAGCGAAGCATCAGATTTTCAGAAACAAGTTCAAACCATTGTTCCCAAGAATGTTAGGTAGGAGCAAATTGTTTTTCTTCCTGAATCTTCTTCCAGGCCAAATTATACCTCGAAAGTTGTAACTCTGAAAGCCTGATTGCTTCCTCTGGCACTCCTCTGGCAACTAGGACATCAGGATGACTTTTCAGCACCAGGTCTCTCCATTTACGCCTGATTTCGGATAATGGCATATCTTCCCTTACCCCTAAAACCTTGTAGGGATCAATACTGTCATCGCCATCATGGAAATTTAACTTGTATCTGAATTTCCTCCTGGGAAGTCCAAAGAGAGCATTTACCCTAATAAGAAAGCGTCTTTCTTGAAAACTGATCTCACCATCTGCCCGTGCAATATAAATCAACCCCTCCATGATATCTTCCAAAAGAGGAGACCCTGTACCTAACAATTTTCTTATCTCCACAGCATAATATTCATACCCCACGGTGCTTTTGCTGGCCGAGTTGAAAACTCTTGCAGCATTTTTTTGTTCTGATTTGGGGAGTTGGAAGATTTCCCTGAAGGCTTTTATTTCGTCCTTGGTCACATGACCATCGACCTTGGTTAATTTTGCCCCAAGTGAAATTATTGCTATGGTGAAGGAAACTTTCCGGCTGGGGTTTTTGGTCCCATTTTTCAATAGCCCCTTGAGTAGGGACTTGAAATCCGTATTCCCTCGAACAAAATTTTTAATCTTCTGCCAATTTGAGATCATTATTCCGAGGCCTTCAACCTAGCAGGGAGAAAAGTACAAACTGGCTTTCGAAAACCTAGTAACTCGAGTCAATAATATATTCATTACTCTTGACGAAGTAATTATACCGCTCATAAACATGATCACAATTTCTGCTTAAACTTAAGGTAATGATAGAACAGTCTTTGTCTTCAACCAATTGATAAGTACCAATTTGCATTTTGCACATTTTAATTTGATATTATATCACCCTAGATTTTCAGAACCACCCCTAATATTAAAGCTCAGACCTTCCCATCTAGGGTTTGTCTAATAAATTAAGGTGAATTACAACATCCCTAATATCCCTTTATACTCATTATCAATTTTTTTTAAATGCACTTGTCGTCGATAGCTATATTTTAATCTTTATAAGGGGTTATCAGCGGTTTTCCTCATCATGGAGTTACCTTGGATTACTTGAAAACGAACCCGTAAAGAATAAACCAATGTTTTTAACTCATGTAAAAAAAGAAAGCCCATGGTTGAGTGTCAGAGCACAATAACCCCAACATCACTGAACTAGCCAGCATCAATCATTCTGGATTTATTCATGCCTTTATTCACCTCTTTTGCAGAGGCTATAGGAGAGTTGTTCTAAGTGCAGATAGCATTATTTTTCAGACAAAGAAAATACACCTCCGTTTCAATTTTAATGAATTTTCCAAAGGGGTTTACATCAAGAAAATTTTTGGATTTTCATTTCTTGTATTCACCAAAAGAAATGGTGCCAAAATCCAGGTTGGGCCCATAAATTACCAATTAGCATTAACCTTTTCCAGCCAAGTCAACAAAGAATGGCAGAACTACTATAAAGCGCTGATTCAGTCTGAAAAATCTGAAATCTCTTTACTCTGCAAAGTATATGACTCATTGAAAAACCCTCGCAGGTATCCCTCAGCCTGTTTACTCAAACCCTATGTTGCCAGATCACGAGCATTATTTTCACGACTTCCCCAAGATATACCCGCCCATTTGATTGAGCTAGATGACAAGAAAAAATTCGATAAAATTGAACAACTTGCCTTAAACCCCTCAAAACTAAGGAAAAAAGCAATTCAAACCTTTATAAGGAATGAGTTTAAAGACAAAGCTGATTATTTTGACCAAATTGGAAACTATCCACTAACTCATGAACAAAGGCTTGCGATTGTTACAGATGAAGATTCAACCTTGGTTCTTGCTGGTGCTGGCTCGGGCAAGACAAGTGTAATCACCACCAAAGCGATTTATCTGATTCAGGAGGAAATTAGAAAACCAGAGGAAATTCTCCTGATAACCTACGGAAAAAAAGCAGCTGATGAGTTACGAGAACGTATCCTTGAAAAATGCAATATTAATGTATCAGTTTTTACCTTCCATTCACTAGGGAATAGTATCCTCAAGGATGTTGAAGAAAATCCTCCGGCATTGGCAGACTATGCTGAAGATGATAAAAAGTTCCATAAACTCATCCAAACCATCCTTGTAGAGGATGTAGCAAAACGACCAGGGATTGAAACTATTCTTCGAAAATGGTTTGAGGAGCTTTATCTGCCCTACAAAAGCGAGTGGGACTTTAATTCACTTGATGAGTATTACCAATATCTCAATACCATTAACAGATATTTCAAATCCAGAAGGGAACTTCGTACATTGAAGGGAGATAAAGTTCGAAGCTACGAAGAGTTACTGATAGCAAATTGGCTTTATCAGAATGAAATTGAATATGAATACGAACCAAATTACGAATTCAAAGCCCCCGATAGTCAGAATACTCTTTACAAACCTGATTTTAGGTTGGTATCAAGTGGGATCTACATTGAACATTTCGGTGTACGCAAGGCGGTACACAATGGACAGGATATCCTAACCACAGCTCCATATATGAACCGCAAGAACTATTTGGAGCAAATGGAATGGAAACGTAACGTCCATGAACAAAATGGTACAACATTAATTGAAACCTACAGTTACGAGCAAAGTGAGGGAGTTTTACTCAAGAATCTAGCTGAAAAATTGGCACCTTATGCCACCCCAAAACCTATTCCCATCAATAAGATGTTTGAATCGCTTAAAGAATTTGGGGCGATTGATCAATTCTCAGAAATACTGGCTTCCTTCCTGCGATTGTATAAGAGTTCATCCCTGTCAATCAAGGAATGCCAACTAAAGGTAAATCAATCAAATAATGTTGCCCGGGGGACAGCGTTTCTCAAGATTTTTGAACCATTATTTGAATCTTACGAAAAGAGGCTGGATAACAGAATTGATTTTGAGGACATGATACTGCTTGCAACCACTCATTTGCAGGAAGGAAAATACAAGAGTCCATACAAACATATTTTAGTCGATGAGTTTCAAGATATTGCCAAGGGGTGCGGTAATCTCCTATTAGAGCTAAAAAACCAGCATGAAGATGCCAGGATCTTCGGTGTTGGTGATGATTGGCAATCAATCTACAGGTTTAATGGGTCAGATATCCACTTGATGCGGAACTTTGGCAATCAATTTGGTGGTGAATTTGATGACCACACTGACATCCACAGCTTGATTGATCTTGCCAAAACGTTCAGAAGTGTAGACAAAATTGCCAAGCCGGCTCAAAGCTTTATTCAAAAGAATCCTTACCAGATTGAAAAACAAATCATACCTTCAAAGCAGACCGAACAATCTTCCATATTTATTGTTTATCACTCAATAGATACAAAAGACAAGGCCCTAAAGGAAACACTAAACCGCATCGTACAACAACATTTTGATGGTGGTGAAATAACCGTTTTTTTGTTGGCTCGATATAAACACCTGATACCAGATAATTTCGAAGAACTAAAAAGATTCCACGCCGATATTAAACTTGAATTCATGACAATCCATAGATCCAAAGGGTTGGAAGCTGACCATGTGATTGTACTTGAGGTTTCATCAGGCAAGTGGGGTTTTCCATCAGAAATCGTTGATGATCCCCTATTGGATATTGTTCTACCAGATTCTGAAGGGTTTTCTCATGCAGAAGAAAGAAGATTGCTTTATGTGGCACTAACAAGAGCAAAAATTAGTTTGACTTTGCTGGCAGACCAAAAAAGCCCCTCATCGTTTATTCGCGAACTAGAAGCACCAGAGTACGGAACCGTTGTCTTGGGTAAAACAGTCATAGCAAGCAAGAACTGTGGGAAGTGTGGTGGCAGGTTGATCCTTGGAAAAAACAAATGGGCAGATCAGCGTTTTGAATGCGAGAATGCAAATTTTTGTGAAACAACTATCAAGACTTGCTCACAGTGCAAAAAAGACCTGCCTGTCTTAGACCAGGAGGTTGAAGGTCAAATGAAATGTAGCTGTGGTTCTGTATATTCTTCCTGCCCGTCCTGCACAGAAGGTTGGCTTATCCTTCGGAATGGTCGCTATGGTGATTTTTATTCCTGCATCCGTTATCCAGGGTGCAACGGAAAAAAGTCCAAAATAGACTTAAGGATCAAATGAATCCCTACATTGGTTTATTTTATGGAAGCTAGGTAAAGGGTTGAATTTGGCAAGAAATTCCGTTTACCTCTATCACCTGTGCAGACTTTCAGAAGATTCGTCCCTGGAACTGGCGACAATTTCGCCATCCTCGGCCAAGGGTTGCAATCGCCCCATCTCACTTAAACGAATTGCATCCTGGGGGCAAAAATCACTCAAATCCCGTCTGGTGGCAACTTGCTTGAGTCCGGACTCGGCCCCTCGAAATGCTGCCATCAAAACCCCTTGCCCGGCACTTTCCAATAATTTAGGAAAATCCGAACTGGTCAACGAGGCCGATCTCTTTTCAAAGACATTGGCCGGAGTCGTTCCCCTCACATCCTCACCAGCCTTATTCAGGTATTCAATGGCTATTTCACCGATTGACCTGGTCATTAATTCCTTGACCGCTCCGGACTCCTTGTCCTTTTCGTCAAGGGTCAATCCCATTCGCACCGAAAGGGCTTTCCCGACTCTGCGTTCAAAGGTCTTGGGATCGTCCTGGGTTTGGGTTATCTCGATCTTCGGCCCGTTTCTGGTTTGCAAGACATCAAAGAATTGTGCCTTGGCCACTTCCAGGGTTGCCCCTGAATCAATCAGTTTGTCGGCAATTTCCGGCTCGATTTCCAGGTTTCTAGCCAAGGCCCGAATTTGGGTTCGGTCCGTTTCCCCGGATATTCCCTTGGTCTTGCTTCTGGTCTCCAAACCATCATCGTTTAAGTTTAATTCAGTCTCCATTTTCTTCTTACCTCTATTCTTTGATCTAAAACCCGTATTGCTGTCGGCTGGAATTGAAACGAGGGAAACCTCACCAATTCGCCACCTTCTAACTTCAACTATTCGCCTCCCGTTTTGATTTCCTGTTTGTCGTTCCAGGACTTCATAACCGACCGACACCGCCTTAATCGTGCCATCGGCTATTTTTTCAAAAACGGGCGATACATCGGCCGAGCTGGAAAACTTCAACTCGGCAATAACTTGACCCTCACTAATTCTAACCTGGGTAATACGACCCAAAAGGGCGTTAATGCTATCCTGTTTATGGCTATCAAGAATTGGTTTGTCTCTGGCCGTTTCCAGGGCAAGGCCACCGGGTAACAATATCTCGACAAATTCGCCCCTGGTATCCCTTCGGAGAATTGGGGTATCAGTGGCAATTACAGCTTCAACCGTTCTGGTTTGGGTGTTGATAGTTGCCGGGCTTGTATTGGCAAAGCGTTTTAACAATTCAGGCATTATTATTTATTAACCTCAAAATCTGGCCGTTACTTTCATTGTCTTCGATTGAAGCATTATCCAGCTCGGCTATTATTTGTTCTGCCCTGGTGCCGAATAATTGAGTTATTGCCGTCCTGCGGTCAATCAATCCAGCTTCCAGTTGGGCAATAATTGACTTGGTGGCTTTCTCTGGGTCAACTTGCGTCCAGGCCGGGGCAATCCAATTCGCATTTGGAATTGTGTTCAAGTTATCAATGGCAAATTCAATCCCGGCCCAGCGATTCCAAATTCTGGTCAGCACCTGGGGAATCAGTATAGCCGACCTGAATTGCTCAATCCGTCTGCGAAACGGCAACAAGGCACTGCGGGCCGAGGAATAATTAACCGCCTTCATATCGCCATCGAGTAACCAACTCGGCACTCCAACACCTGAAGCAACCTGGCGACTATGAATTGAAGTAAATTCGCCAATCTCGGAATTTTGTTGATGATTGCTAAACTTGACATCACTTCCCCCAACTCGGAGAACCGAACCCGGCTCCCAACTTTCAAAACCTTCGGAATCGGCATCGAGGTTGATTGCGTCAGCTGTGGGATCAGAAATAAAAGCGGCAATCATACTAGAAATTAAGGCCGCCCGTCGCTGGGCATCGTGGAGGGTTTGCAGATCACTAGCCGGGAGTATCGCACTGGCCAAGGCGGATAATCCTCTTATTTGTCCAGCGAATTGAGGTTCAAAACAATGGATTATAATTCGGGCTGGAAACCGAATTGATTCCGCACCGCCCAAAGAGAAAACATTATCCAGTCGAGGTTTCAACCAGTAGGCAATTCGTTGACCGCTCTGGTTGTTAAATTCGATTCCGTTGACAATTATTCCGCCTCTGGTGTTCATTGTCTTGGCCAAATCCAACCGGGCCGAGTCCAAATGTTCAAGTTGTAGTCCGGACTCGCTTTCGTGCATCAAAATTAAACTTTCCCCATCCCTGCGAGTTGAGGTGACTATTTGCGACAATAAACCGCTGAAATTGGTTAGCCCCTGAAAATCGCATTGGTTTTCCCAGGCATCCCAATTTTCTAAAATCCGGGTTCGGTTTGATTCGTCAACAACTGGTGACGGGCGTAGTCCAGTGCCGACACATTCGGCAACCCAATTTTCCAGTCCTGATTTAATTTGCGGATCATTGACCGCCAAATATCGGGCCCTTGATCTAACCCTTTCAACTGCATTGGCAATTTCGGAATTGGGTTCCAGGAATCGGCCAAGGGATTCCGTCCGTCTGGCCCCACTTGAGGCATCTATTGACCGCTTGAAAAATCTGTTTTTCAGGGAGGGCACCGCTCCATTGCCATTAGCCCCCTCCCTGGAAAACAGAAATGAACGAAAGGGGAAAAACTTCATTGCTTTTCGCTTTCCAAATGATGCCAAAAATCAGGCAACCACCAAAGGCCCAGGGAAGTCGCACTAATTATTATATGGTCATTTCTGGGGGGTTGATTGCGGTGACGTATCCCAATATTGAAACCCCTAACAAGTCTTGGGGGTTGCGATTCGGATTCAACTTTATGCAAGGTTTCGGCAATTTCCAGCATCCAGCCAAGCCAAGGATATTCCTGGCTAACTCTATGCTCGATTCCGGTCAGGTCATAAATTGAGGTTGATCCCCCTTCGCTATGATAGTGTTGGGCAATATGAAGTTTTGTCACCTCTAATTGTGTTTTTGAAAAAAGAAAAAGAGCCAAATCCGAAGCGGTGTCCTTGCTGAATTTGGGGAACTTGCCCCTATCATCCCTAAACCCCAACTCACAATTGTTGACCATGTTAACAATCATCTGGCGAAGTGGATAGAAATCTTTTTCCGGAATCTGGAAACAATCGCAAAAGGCCCGGACTATTTGCGTAGGTGAAAATCTGAAATGCATCGAATTAAACCTTAAAAAAAAATTAATGATCAGAATTTAAGGGATATTATTTGATAAATCAATTATTTAAAGAAAAAATTTATTATCTGTATTAATTACAAAAATTGCTGTAATTAACCCATAATCGGGCAAACCAGCAAAAAAACCACTCTGTCATTTGCCGATAGAGGGCAATGGAAATAATATCCTCAATTGCGAATCTGGAATAGAGAGGAAAAATGACCAATTTTATTTATGCAATTCTTGGCCTGTTATTGCTTGCTGTCTTGCCGGGTTCGGCCTGGGCTGAACTATACGAGCGAGGTAACCGGGTCTGCACCGATTTCTCCGAGGCGGAATACCGCAGGGACCCGGACTCTATCTCTAACCGTTCCATGTATGCAAGTTGCCTTGTCATCCAGGGCAAGGACAATGAGGGACTACCGGAACTCTATACCCTGGCCGATGATCATAACTACATCCCGGCCAATTATTTCATAGGGAAATATTTAAGCTCGGATGGGAAATTTGATAGCTCATTGACAAGAACCAACATTGACGAAGCCCTGAAATATTTCTTTCGAACCCTGGCCCTTATTGATCTTTATCCCAACTACCCAGCAGGGGAGGACTTCCATATTTATGAAAGTGTGTTTCAAGCCGAGTTGGGAAGCTGGATCGAGCTTCCTCTTTTGTATCTTGAAAAATACAAACTAGGGGTCTTCACCGATTACTGTAAGCGGGCCATCCCTCATGGTTTTAAGAAACGGTGCCCGATATATCAAGATCTCGAATACACCACAATTGATAGTTTGAAAAAAATAAGACAATATGCCGGCGAGTGCGCCGGTTTGCCGACAAAGAGACACTTTAAACATGATTACTATCATGCGGTTATAGGGGTTTGCTCGGTGTTGGAGGAACTGGCTTCAAATGTTATACCCCTGGATGAGAAACGCCTCCAGGTTATTTTACGGCCGGATTGTCAAAATCCGCTCGATTGTGAGGACTATGATACTCTACTTGACGAGATATTTGACCTATATGAGCAATATTTAGAAAAGCATTTTGAGCTATTCGAGGGGATATGATTCAATCGGGTTGATATATGTAAACCTTGCTTTATCTGGCCATCCAGTTTGAACGAATTTTCTGTTTGGGGGTTGGTTTCTTGCTCGACTGAATAGCCCTTAATTCAATCTCCCGTTTGGCTGGATCGCCAAAAATCAGGTTTCGAACTGCCATCGCATAAACCAGGCAATCCAAACTTTCCGCCCTGCGGTTGCCGATGCGAATCCATTCAAGTATTGGTCTCCCTTGCTTGTATCGAACTTGCCTCTTTTCAGAACCCAGCTCCTCATAAAACCGCCCTTCCAGGGTATCACTGAAACGAATACCCGATTGCCCGGCAATAAGGGAATGAATACGGCTTTTAAGGTTATCAACCCCGACAATAAACAACAATCGGCCGTCAGCTGCCTTTGAGCTGTTGGTCACTGGTCGATTACCAGCTTGGCCCTTAAAGGCAAATACCCTCCTGGTGCGTCTTGGTTGGGTAAAGTCAAGAACTTCCCCCATCATATTCCCGTCACCTGCATCAATCCCAATCGCATCAATACCGATTTCGCCCCCAAGGGGGTGATCCCATTTCTGGTTAAGAAAACCATCCAAAAACTGCCAAGGGGCTGATTCGTGCGGATCACCGAAAATAACATCCTGGTCAAGAACAAATAAATTATTGTCCCGGTCCCAACCAACAACAACCAATTCCAGGCGGTCAATCTGCACATCAACCCCACAAGTCAACCAGCAAACTTCTTGAGGTATGTTGTCAATTGAAAATGCTTCCGCCCTGGCTTCCAACTCGGCAACATTGATTTCCTCACCTCCGCCCGACCAACCTTGCCCCAAAATCGTATTGACAAATGTTTGGTGTGTTTCAGGTGATTTCTTGGCTTCCAGGAACTCGCCAACTAGAACCTCCCATCGGGCATTATGCAAGGGGCTAATAAGTGCGTTCATTCTAAAACCTGCGTGGGATTTGATTTCTGGTTTGGTTGCCCTCCATCGACCATTTTTCACCATTTTGGATTTATGAACCTCGTTGATCTCACCTTCACAATTCGGGCATTTATACCGGGTTGTTTCTGGTTGCCCTGCATCCCAAACAATATTTTCCCATAATATTTCATTAAATTTTTCACATTCAGGGCAAGGCACTTCGAAAATTCGTTGATCGCTCTGGCGATAAGCCCGGAGAACTGGACTCGTTTCGGTAAATACTGGCGTTGATCCAAGGACAATTTTTCGGTCTCGGAAAGAAAGCGTCCGTCTTTCGGCTAGGGTAATGGGATCACCTTCCGAAGTTATTTCCATTCCGTCAATTTCATCCAGCAACAAAATTCTGGCGGTCAATCTGCGGAGATTTCTGGGGGCCCTCGATGCGACTATTCGCATTGATCCACCTGGGAATCGTCTAGCCAACATTGTATCCCGTTTGCCGAAATTGGTTTCCAAACAACTTTTCAATTCTGGTGTTGCCTCGAATATCGGTTCGATTTCAGATATTAATAAAAGACACTTCAGAACTTGCTCGGTACTTGATTTGTGGCCTAGGAACAGTGTGAATTTTCACTATGGACCTTCGTTTACAAGAATTTTTTTATACAAGTTGATATTCAGAGTGGTAATCAATCTCCTAATACGTCAAAACAATCTTCTTGATAGTTCTCATTCAACTTAAAGGAAAAAAGAAAATGTCAAAATCCCTTTACCTTGCGAACCCCTATGGATTTTCTCTCCAACAAAAAACCACCTTACTTCCGGTAATTCAGGAAGTGCTTGAGGACCTTGGAGTGGAAGTTTGGGAACCCTTTGCACGAAACAACCAAATTGACTTCTCAAAAAGTGGCTGGGCATATAAGGTTGGCCAAGCAGACTTTAGAGATGTACGCGATAGCGATGGAACATTTGCAGTCGTTAATGGATGCCCACCAGATGAAGGTGTTATGGTCGAGTTAGGAATGGCCATTGCCTTGAACAAACCCACTTTTTTGTTCAGGGATGATTTCAGAAGATGTACGGATAGTGAAACCTATCCTTTAAATCTCATGCTTTTTACCGGCCTTCCCGAGAATAATTGGGAGGATTACTACTATACTTCCATTGAAGAAATCTCATCACCCGACAAGGCATTGATTAAATGGCTCAGGCAAAACGACTTAGACCATTAGCCCCATAATATCAAAAGATTTAGGAATTATACTATGAGCCCAAATTTTAGTTCAGTTGAGGATGCTCTTGAGAGAAAAAATGAAAGTTCCTTGCCAGAATGGGATTTAGGAGATCTTTATGAAAGTAAGGAATCCGATAAGTTAAGTGATGACCTAAATCTACTGGATACCATATGTGAAGATTTTGAGAACAAATATCAGGGGAAGATTGAAACCAATAAGGATCCTGTAATCCTGTATCAAAGCTTGCAAGAATTTGAAGCGATCAGGCTTAAGCAAAACCGCATCATGTCCTTCGCATATCTACTTCATCAGACCAATCTGAATGACCCTGAAATTGGGAAATTCTATGGAGATTGTGAAGCAAGGTACCTTTCCTGGGCGGCACGGCTGGTATTTTATGAAAATCAAATTTCTCTGATACCTGAGACATTGCTTCAAACCATGCTTACCACTAGCCCAGATCTTGCAGAATACAAGCAATATCTTTTGAGTTGTCAAAAATTCAAACCTCATGTTTTGTCACTTGAGTTAGAAAAATTCTCCAAGGATAATTCCATTTTAACTACCTCCTGGGTGCGATTATTTGATGTTTCGATATCCACAATAAAATGCACTGTTGGGAGCAAAGTATTTACCTTAGAACAAACTCTGGCCATGTTGCAGTCAGGCAAGAGAAAAAAAAGAAAAAAGGCCTTTTATGCTCTTTCAGAACAATTTCAGAAGAGGTCAAACCTGTTTTCTCTTATAACGAACACTCTGATAAAAGGAAAAGAAGTCGAGGACACGTGGAGAAAGTTTCCAACGCCCCAATCTTCACGACACCTGAGTAATGAGGTTGAAGATAAGGTGGTTGAGGCCTTGCAGAAATCTGTGGTTCAGTCCTATCCAACCATCTCACATAGGTTTTACCAATTGAAGTCTGAGTTGTTGGAATTGAAGCGATTGCAATATTGGGACCGGGTTGCACCCTTACCCATGGTTACTCAGAACAAGGTTTCCTGGGATGATGCCGTGGAAACGGTTTTGGATGCATTTACTGGTTTCAGCCCCCAATTTGCGGGTTTATCTAAACAATTTTTCGATAATAATTGGATAGATGTACCTGTCAGGGAAGGAAAATCAGGTGGAGGGTTTTGTCACCCCACGGTTACTGATGCCCATCCCTACATCTTGCTGAATTACCAACATCGAAGCCGGGATGTTATGGTTTTGGCTCATGAATTAGGTCATGGTGTCCATCAATTACTTGCTCGAAAGCAAGGAGAAATTCTAAGTGACACTCCCTTGACCCTTGCAGAAACAGCCAGTGTTTTCGGAGAAATGCTTACTTTCGAATCCCTCCTGAAAAAAACCTCCAACAAAAAGGAAAAATTTGCTCTTATTGCTGACAAACTTGATGACATGATTAACACCGTTATCCGTCAAATGAGCTTTTATGAATTTGAAACCAGGCTGCACCACCAAAGGAGGAATGGAGAATTAACTTCGAAGGAAATAGGACATATTTGGTTGGAAACACAAACCGAATGTCTGGGTCCTGCTTTCAAGGTCAATGAAGAATATGAAAGTTTTTGGACTTACATTCCACATTTTGTTCATGTGCCATTTTACGTTTATGCGTATTCGTTTGGGCAGTTACTTTCACTGGCCCTGTTTGGCATTTACAAGGGCCAGTTCAAAGGCTTCGAACAAAAATACATTGCTATGCTGGAAGCAGGAGGTTCCAGACCTTACAATGAAATTCTGGAACCCTTTGGGATTGATATTTCAGAACCAGGTTTTTGGGAAACAGGATTGTCCGTGATCAAGAATTATATTGATCAGTTGGAAGAAATGGCTCCAGAAATTCTCAATTAGAGGATATCTTGCATCCTGTCTGCTCTTAATTCCTTTACTCTCTTGGTAACCTTTTCAAAAGCCCTGCATTCGATTTGTCGAATTCTTTCACGACTTACACCATAAGCCTGGGACAGGATTTCAAGAGTAACCGTAGGTTCGGTCAAGCGCCTTTTGATGAAGATATCCTTCTCTCTTTCCTTCAGTACGTCAAGAGAATCGTACAAAAGATTTTTTCTGAAATCAAATTCGTCCTTTTCAGCATATGCTGTTTCCTGGTCTGCATTGGGGTCAACCAGCATATCCTGACGTTCAGTTGTTGAATCGTCAAAGGAGATGGTTGCGTTTAATGAAGAATCCTGTGCTGAGAGGCGGTCATTCATTTGAATGACTTCCTTTTCACTGACACTCATCATCTCGGCAATTTTTTGTATTTCCCTTGGCTTCAGGTTGTTACTATCAACAACCCCAATCAATTCCCGAGCCTTGCGAAGATTGAAAAACAATTTCTTTTGGGAAGTGGTCGTACCGAGTTTCACCAGACTCCAGGTTCGCAGGATAAAATCCTGGACCTGGGCTCTAATCCACCAACCGGCATAAGTTGCCAATCGGAACCCCTTCTCTGGATCAAATCTTTTTACAGCTTGCATGAGACCAATGTTAGCTTCCGAAATCAGGTCGACCAGTGGCAAGCCATAACCTCTATAATTCAGGGCAATTTTTGATGCCAATCTCAAATGCGAAGTCACCAATTTATGGGCAGAATTAATATCGCCCTCATCAATCAATGCTTTAGCCAGTTTGTACTCTTCCTCATGCGTCAGCATAGGATATTTGTGTACTTCTACCAAGTATTGGCGAAGACCACTATCTTGCGATGGTACGGGTAAACTTTTATAGGATGCCATTTTCTTACTGCCCTTAATCTACTTTAGCGAATTTCCTGGTTACTCCAATAGAAGCAGGGGTCAGTCCCTTAGGAAAGACACCATTTTGTTGTTGATAAAATTGAATGCTGCACAATAGCAAAACTTTTTGGTTATGGCAAGTATTTATATGTGCAACGAAAGGATTATTGAAAATGTTGTAATTTTACAACATAATGATTGAGGTAAAATTAATTTGTCTGTCAATAATATGACTTGGGTTCGCAATTAATTTGCAAATAAATTGGGAGCGCTAAATTATCATTGATGAATATTAGCTATAATCTTTGTGAGGATTCTTAATTCATGAAATTATTCCTTACTGACCAGAAAGTGCTACAGATTACGCCATGAATTCAGATTAACCATAATAAATTATACAGAGTAATTAATGAGTACTGAAAACACACTTGAAAAAACTGGTGGATGTCTCTGTGGAGATGTTCGTTATCTTGTCACGTCACCAAAACGGTCCATCACATATTGCCATTGCAGCCAATGTCGAAGGATTAGTGGACACTTCCTTGCTGGCCTTACTATAGCAAAGAAAGAACTAGTCATTGAGGCCGATAAGAACCTTGAATGGTTTGCCTCCTCGGATTATGCTCACCGTGGATTCTGCAGGTGTTGTGGTTCTAGCTTGTGTCTGCCCAGAAAATACCTGATTTTTGGCAAATTGCCATAAATACATTTTCCCAGATTCATTTTCCAAACAAAAATTTTCAGATTTGAGCTTGGTTTTTCACAAAAAAACGACTTTTTGAACAACTTTTTCCACAAATTATCCGATCTTTCCCAACTCAAGACAGACCTCCCCTGGCCGTCTTTTTGGGGACGATTATTTGGGTTTTGTTGCAGTTGGTTTCGTCAGGCCGCCAGGCGTGGTCGTTTGTCCGGCAGTAGTAATCTTTTCAGATCCTCTTTCTTCTTCCTACGTAACAAACGACCCAAATGATGAATATTGGACGCAACCACTGACAAGGCTACCACACGCTCAAACCCATCAGCTCCATACGCGCGAACACGGGCCAGACCATGATGCTCAAGGCCATTGATCTTCGATTCTATCCCCGGATGTTTCTTCCGCATGGCAACAAACTTGCTCCCACTTTCCCGTTCCCGGTCAGCCTTCGACCAACGACCCTTCCGAGGTAGAACATTCTCCGCAAGAAGTTCATCCAGACGAACCCGATTGGCCGGACTGTGAAAGCCACGGTCAAAACTGCAAGCCCGAAGGGACGGGAAAAGGAACTGGGTTTCCTCAACCATTGGTTGGGCATGATCAACATCACTCCCTTTCCACATGATCCGGTGATGCAGGATAAAACCACAATCATCTTCCAGGACGCAGACCGGTACACCTAATTCAACCGGAACCCCGGCCTTGCCTTTGGAGATCCAGCGGGTGTGCTCCTCAAAAATTGAATAGACCTTTTCAGCGGTGGGTATCGTTTCGCCCTGCAGCAAGCGACGGCCAATCTGATCAATCTGACGGTGGGCATGACGAAGATAATTGGCAATGGCCACTAAGACCTTGTCTTTGGTTACACCCACAGCACGCAACGCGACCAAAGTCTCTTCGGCCCTGGCGACAAGATCATCACACTGGCCAAGATAAGCCTTGACATCATCCACACTGGCTCGCCTGGTCTTTCGCACCGCATGAAACTTCTGCTTGACCGAAGCCCTCAAATGTTTCCATTGACGCCACCCACCAAGATCAGAAGCGCTGGCCTCATGACCAATCTCACGAAGAAGACAACGCATCGCATCCCATAACAGATTGACATCAGTCGGATAATGAACATCCGTTTCCACGACAAAGGAATCACACCGCCCGTGCAACGTTGCGCCAAGCTTTTTTTTTGACACTTTGTGACCACTATCGACAATCAGCTTGCCAACCGCGGCCAATAACTCTGGCGTCAACAGGGTGACATTATCAACAATCGTCTGGTGGGAATAAGTGGTTTTATCCCAGATGTCAGCATGACCAAGAAACTGGCGAACAGCACTATGGTGATTGACCAAATCCTGCAGACGGTCAAAATCACAACCCAGTCCCTGCATCACTACTCCCATAACCAGAATCTGCCACAAATCCATCCCCGGCCGGCCCAACTTGTGATTGGCATTGGTAACCAATCCTTCCTCCAGGAGAGTAAAAAGTCGTTCCCGCAGAGACTGGTCAGTATAAAGATGTTGAAGACCGATCAAGATGGCTGGGGTGTCATCTCTCGATTTGTAATCCAGATTAATATTTGCTATGTCAATGTCACCAAGTTCGCGGAGTGGTTTGATCGTATGTCGCATTGTCTCATCGCTCGAAGAAGTGTTACTTTTGGATAAGATCAGGCCTTATTTTGGGAAAAAACATATTTTAGAACTGATCTTGAAAGAAGATTCGCATATCAAAACCCCTATTGCAAGGGGTTTGGGAACAATTAAATCATTCTCGGGCAGACACTAGCTTGTTTTGGCAAGCTAAAGACAGTGACGAGGTCACCATTATGGCTGGAACCCTTGACCAATCTGACGATCTGGTGGAGGGCAAACACATCTATGTAAGCGATAAGGGCCAATACTACGAACTAACAGACGACTTACCTAAATTATCGAAATATTACTGAGTTCTTGTTGTAGATGAAGTGAGCAACCGTTCCTTCTTTCACACAGCGATTAATTAGAAAAGTACCAATTGCTATAGTTTTGTTATTCCCAAGTAGGAATTCACTTGCATTGTGGAAAAAACAACTTTCGAAGTTGTAAATGCAAACACTCAAACACTCACTATGGTTAGGTTGAAGTATTCTTTCATCTTATCGGATTTTGGAAATCAACTGCTCCAAATCATCGGGCAAACCGATTTTAAAAACCATGTGTTCCCTTGTTTTGGGATGCATAAGTTCCAATTGGCCTGCATGAAGGGCCTGCCGGGTAAAGCCACTTACAGCCTCATCAATACTTGATTTTGGAAAATTTATATTTTGTTGGCCTTGCCCATAGAGCTGATCGCCGATTATGGGGTGTCCAATATAGTCCATATGAACCCTAATCTGGTGGGTTCTTCCTGTTTTTAGCCAGCATTTGACTAGAGATAGCGACCTTTCCTGAAATATCTCAATAACCTGAAACCGGGTTATGGCCTTTTTCCCTCCCGAACTCAAAGCAGTGAATTTTCTTCGATTGTTTGGATGACGACCAATATTTGGAAATATCCGAAATATCTCTTCTTGTTCAAATTCAAGACAGTTCAAATTCTTAACAAGTAACGCGGGTATTGTTGGAACTCCTTTAATCAGAGCATGGTAAATCCGTTTCGCCGTACGGGACCAAAATTGTTTGGTAAGGGAATGCATGGCCCGGTCAGTCTTGGCAACAACCATTAACCCCGTCGTATCTTTGTCCAGCCTGTGAACAATACCAGGTCGTATTTGATCCCTATTCCGTGACAGGTTTAAGCCAAAATGAAAAACCAGAGCATTTACCAAGGTCCCGGTAGGATTTCCTGCACCAGGGTGAACCACCAATCCTGCTGGTTTGTTGATAACGATGATTTCAGCATCTTCATGGACAATATCCAATGGAATATTCTCGGGCTTGATATGGTTTGCACTTGTTTCAGGGACTTTTATGACCAGGGTCTGATCCTGGTGAACCAGGGTTTTAGGAATTGTAATTGCTTTTCCTTGCAAAGATACATAACCCTCTTTAATTAACTTGCTTACCCGGGACCTGCTTATTTCAAGTTCCTCGGGGAGGAGGCTTGTCAGGGTCCTATCCAATCTTGTCGGAGGACCCTCTCCTAATTGAAACGAAAAAGTTTTAGGATCATCATTCATGAATAATTCTCCTGATAACCCTTCTGAGCCAACAGGATTGAAATGGTTAAAAATTCTGGTAGCAGTTCTTACTGTTACCTTAATAATAGGTTTTTTAACAATTGTTGGTATGTTTGTTTACCGATTTAATTCAATCGGCGATTCTTCTGCTTTATCCCCTCTTCCCGAACAAATTAACCTCCCCCAAGGAGCCGAGATTGAAGCCTTTACCCAGGCCAAAGACTGGTATTTGATCTTAACTTCCGATAATGAATTGCTGATTTATGACCGTCAGACCAATGAACTGAGCCAAAAGGTAAAAATTCAAAACAATTAATTTTGAATAATTCGAAAATTGTTCATAATTAGAGCATGGCTTTTCCTCCAGAATTTATTGATGAACTGAACAGGGTAACCTCAATTTCCCGAATTTTGGGAAAGTTTGTTACTTGGGATTCAAAAAAAACCAAGGCTGCCAAGGGGGATTTCTGGGCCTGTTGCCCTTTCCATTCAGAAAAAACCCCCTCTTTTCACGCAACTGAATCCAGGGGTACTTACTATTGTTTTTCCTGTCAAGAAAAAGGAAATGTCTATACTTTCCTCCAAAAAAGCAGGGGTATGAGTTTTGCCGATTCGGTAAAGTTTCTAGCCGCTGAGGCTAACCTGCCCATTCCGGAACCCACTGGTAAGGAAAAGGAACAGGCAAAAAAAGTTAATCATTTAGTTATAATTCATGAAATTGCTGCTCGTCACTATCAGGAGCAGTTAAATTCTAAAGTTGGCAGAACATCGAAGGATTATCTTAAATCCAGGGGATTAAAGCCCTCGATTGTCAAGGATTTTGGCATTGGATATGCCCCCAATAATATGGAATTAATCAAAATTCTTAACGATACAGGATACACCAATGAGCAGATAATCGAGGCTGGTTTAGCTAAACCGAGGGATAATGGGAATGGGATATATACCACCTTCCGGGACAGGATAATTTTTCCCATTCAGGACAGTAGGGCTCGAATTATCGCTTTTGGTGGAAGGGCCATGGACCCCAAGGTACCGGCGAAATATCTAAATTCCCCCAATACCCAGATTTTTAACAAGGGGCTCATTCTTTATAATTTACATAATGCTTCTTCTTCGATAGGTAAGGAAAACCCTCTCCTTGTTGCCGAAGGATACATGGACGTCATAGCACTTCATCAAGCAGGTTTTACTGCCACGGTAGCTCCTCTTGGCACCGCAGTAACACAAGAACATTTGGCCCAGTTATGGCGTTTGTCTCCATTACCCATTTTTGCCATGGATGGTGATGAAGCAGGTATTCGAGCCGCCAAAAGAATTGTTGACATTGCCCTCCCTTCTCTATCACCAGGTAGATCTTTACGGTTTTGTTCCTTGCCAGATGGCCTTGACCCGGATGATATGATTAGAAAAAGAGGGGTTACAGGTATGAGGGATTGTCTTAATCAATCCTTGGAACTTTTTGAATATATGTGTGCATCGGAAACATATGGCAAAAGATTTGATACCCTGAACTCAAGAACCTTGCTCAAGGACACGCTGACTGGCAAAATAAACCAAATTCAACATTCCGTTGTCCGTAAGCTTTATAATCAAGATCTGGATAAATGGTACTTTAATGCGTATGTTCGTACTCAGTCCAGGAAACAAGGGAACAGGAAACTGGAACCCAGCAACCTGTCGAAAAAAGTTAAAGAAACTCTAACCCCACCAGGAAAATTGAATAAAGACTCCGAGTTTTTTCTCCATGAAGCTTTATTGATTTCCCTATGTTTGCACCATCCAGAAATAGTTGAAAGTTCCATTGAAGAGCTGGAATCCTATGATTTTTATACAAATGAATTGAATGGTATCAGGTCCTATTTATTAAGTCTCCCAGAACCCCTTACCTTACCCAGCCAAAGTCTTTTGGATAAATTAAAGCAAAGTGAGTTTTCGCAGGAAATATTAGAACTGTTGAACTTAAAGGAAATAACCATCCTTCCGGAAATTTCTGATCCTAACTTGAGCAAGGAAGCAAAGGTTCTTTTTCAATCCACTTTGGAACGTTTGCAGAATCTACAGCACCAGAGAAACCTCGTTGAGGAAATTAGAAATCCTACCGGAAAGGAGCTCAATAATGAGCTTTTGAACTTACTCAAGGATGCAAACCAGAAACAGGATAAGATCGAAAGTAATGTTTTGGACCAGGGAAAAGTATCTTCCGATTCTGGGAGTAGTGAACAAAAAGAGGACAGGGAACGCCTGGAGGAGATAATTGCCTCTGTGTTACCCAAGGGAAACACCTTTTCCAAAGATACCAAGGCGGTCAAAACTGCCGAAGTTACTAATCCTCCGAATGAAAACGAGATGGTTATGGATAACTCGCATCGAATTTCCAAAAAAGACTATATTGACTTACAAAACCTTGTCGGTGAATAAGCCCTATTGAATTCTGACAAAATCCCCTCTCCAATAGTTTTCTGTTTTTGACCAATAGAAATTCCCCTTCGGGCATCTTTGAAAATTGATTCTAAAAAACTATCTATTACTTGTAATGTGCCTTGAGGCTAGTGCTCCAATAACAATTAGACCTATGGTTATTTATTTAACCGAAAAGAGGACACCCGCCAAAGTATGGAGGACAGGCTGCCCAATCTCCCCCTAATAGTCAACAACAACGGAATTTTCTATGGCAATCAATTCGAGTGATGAATTTGAAAATGAAGATTTTACCGAATTACTAAAAAACGGCGACGGAACACCAATATTTGATAACCCCGATTCCGATGACTGGGCAGAGATTCTCCAAGAAATTTCGGTCCATTCGGATAAGGATGGAAACCTGAATCTCCATGAGGTGAAGAATTTCCTCCTGTCCCATTTTAACTGCGAAGAAAAAACTGAAAAAGCCCTGACATTTCTTGAAGAAAAGGGGATTGAATTAATTGATGGTACCAATAATTCTCCGGGTCAATTTTCTAGAAATGGGGCTTACCCTTCTCCAGTGTCTGAAAATGACAACTTGAAATCCCGTGGTGAGATTGAAGAAGAGGATGATTCCGATATTTCACCAGAAGAAGAGCATAAACTCACCCAACAGATAGCCTTGGCCATGAATGATTTAACAAGGGCTATTTATACATCTCCCTTTGCTTTCAAGATGTTGGCCAAGTTTAATGACCTATTAAAGGTTGATGAAATCCAATGGGAAACCATTGTCGACTTACAATATTCCAGTCTAAGACATCATTTCAACTTCCATGCCCGAAAATACAAAAACAATCCGTTTCAGCATAAAATCATTCACTACCATAATCCAACTGAGAATAATTTATTGAATGATCAAGCCAAGAAGTCCCTGGCCAGGGATATGAAGAAATTCATGCGAAAATACGATGGGTTTCAGATCTTGGTTAACCGCCGTTTCAAGTATTTAGAGGGAACCTCCATTAGGTATACCAAGGCTCAGGCCAAAAGGCTTCACCGAGAACGAGATGAAATTGGTGTGATCGCTGCCAGAATATCACTTAATCATACGGTTATCAGCAAAATCATAACTCATTTGGAAGATCAACATCAAAAGCTACTGGAAGTTGAATCGGCTGTAATAAAGGTTGTTGAGAAACATAAATTACGCCCCAGCGAGTTTAAAATGTTTTGGAAGGGTAAGGAAATTGCCATCAATCCTCTGTATTCAGAAAAGGAGGATATCCCTAAAAAGTGGCAGGATTTATTAACCCGGGAGAAAAAAGAATTTGAAGATGCACGAACCAAATATGTCAATATCTATGATGCTGTTGGCTTGGATTTTGATGAG
This sequence comes from Paracoccaceae bacterium, assembly GCA_963668325.1. Classification (GTDB taxonomy): domain Bacteria; phylum Pseudomonadota; class Alphaproteobacteria; order Rhodobacterales; family Rhodobacteraceae; genus MPNP01. The sequence goes on along the minus strand of OY764222.1, from coordinate 1,722,144 downwards.
TTTCGTGACATATTTATTCAAATAGAACAAGCCTCGCAGGCACTGGTCGAAAGCAAACGCAAGCTCGGCATCAAGATGAAACCCTTGGTCGACCGGTTGATCAAAGAGAGCAAACTGATAAATCCCAACACTTCAGAAATCATTAACTTGGCAAATATCGCCCTCGAAGAGGCCCTGGACACCTGTGAATATGACCAGGAAACTTTTTCCGTCTATGCTGAAATCAAGATAAGAGAAGCCCTGGGATTAGCCTTGCCGAATACCCAGACCGATCTAAATGATTCCCTTTTGTTTGACAGTGACCTAGCCGGCCTAGAGGAATTCCAGGAACCTGATGATAATTTTCAGTATGAATTTGATTATCTGGAGGAAGTACCCGGTACCCAGGAAAGCAAATCAAGAGAAATTGTCACGATTTCGACGCCAACCTTACCCATTGATCGAACCAATGACCCCGTCAGACTGTATTTTCGTGATATGGGTACAGTCGAGTTACTGTCCCGCGAAGGTGAAATAGCCATTGCAAAAAGAATTGAGGCTGGTCGAAAGGAATTAATTGCGGCCTTGGGAACAAGCCCACTTACATTCACCGCCATAGCCATTTGGTTCGATGAAATCCTTTCAGGAACGGCATCTCTACGCGATGTTATAGATCTTGATGCAACATTCCAAGATATTCAAAAACCCAAAGAACCGGATTTTGAGGAATTTACTGCTGATCACGTCCGAAGAGTAATATTCAATCTAAGCAACAAATTTGAAACTTATTCACTACTAAATTCCGACAGAATTATTTCCCTTCTTGATCCTGAAAAAACTTTCAACAAATCAAAGGTTGCAAAACTCAAGGCCTGTCAGGAGGAATTAAAAAACAGTTGTTCCAAGGTAAAAATGAACGACCCCTTAATTTCTGTACTGGTCAACAAGGTTTGTGATACCCATAAAACCTTTCAAAAGATTGATAAGGAAATTCTGGTTATTGCCAAACAGGAAAAGATTGAATTACAGGCCTTTCGCGAGATCATTTATTCAACTGCTTACAACCAGGATTGGCTAAAATATCTCACCCCCAAAATAGGTCGTAATTGGGAAAATTTTCTTGCCCGACTGGATGATAATTTTGACGAACTGGAAAGTAGTCTTATCTCGACATGTAATTTAACTGGTGCTTCCTATCACGAATCTACAGATCTGATGGAATCTTATTTCGACGCTGGCAAGCTTTCGGCAAGAATTGATTTTACTTCAGATGAAAAAGGGATTGCTCAATTAAAAAAATGTCCCTTCATGCTCAAGCCGCTTATTGATCAACTGCAAAGGGTTATTTCCAAGGAAATAAAATATTCGGATATTCTGGAGACAGAGGACACCTTCAACTATCTGGTCCAAAAAGGTGCAATTGAATTTACTGAGAAGAAGATTCATCACAAAAAGAAAGAACGTCTGATCCGGGAAAACTGCCTCGCGATTTTTGAAGAGCTGATTGCCCTATATGAGGATATAGGAAACGTACTGATTTCTGATTTCAATGGTCTCCCCAACCATACAAAAACCAAGGATATTTCAATCCACACCAGTGAATATTTTCCAAAACGGGAGAAATTTTTCAAAACCCTGGAAAATCTGCCTCTCACGGTTGATTTCGCAGAATTGTTAAATCCCCGATTTCAAAACCTTGCCAAGGCCATAGCATCATTCGAAGAAGAAATTAATCAATTTGCCCCTAGAGTAAAACTCAAGCCGCATGAATTAAAGGATTTTATCCTTAATCTCCCCATCAATAATGATTGGCGGAAGGCCGGATCAGAAAAAAAGGGCAAACGATGGTCTCATTTGAACCAGAAAATGACCCTGATTACGATTGTCAACTCAATAAGGCAGAGGATATTTAAGGCTTCAACTCAGGTTGGATTGCATCGCAAGGAATTTAGGGACAGGTTTCCAGAATCCTGGTTCAATTCTCATGGAAGTTTGTATCCGGACAAAAGGTCCCTTGTCATTGGCATGCTTCCAGAAATGCCGATAACCATTTTTGAAGTTGCTTCCTGGAAGGAAAGAATTGAATCTTCATCCATAGAAATCGCCGATGTAATTGATGTAAAAACAACTTTTGATAGTTTGAAACCCCCTCTACCAAATGAAGATCCTAATATTGATATCAAACCAATAGCCGAAGACAATTCACTGATGAGTATAATTGAGGAGGGTTTGGAAGGCGAAGAAGAAAACAAGGATAATCATTCTGTTGCAGAGCTGGAAGATTTGGTTCGTGAACCTGTACTTAACAAGCTTCGGGAGATTACCAAAAGATTATATTCATTCGAGGAAATTAAAAACAAGAGGATTTTGAAAGAGGTGGGCGAATCCCAACGCTTTACCAGCAGACAGGAGGCACGATATATCAGGGAACGAGATGCTCTGATAACATTAGCTCAATCACTCCATTTTAACCAGAAAAGGATTGAGGCCCTAATTGATCAAATCAAGGGGATAAACAACCGGAGACTAAAACTTCAAAATGAGATTTTACGACTTTCCACAAGGGCAAGAATAAATCGACGGGATTTTCTGGATAATTGGTTGGGAAATGAAGTTAATCTCAAATGGGTTAATTCAATACGAAATAAACCTGAACGTGGTTGGAAAGAATTTGTTGAAAAGTTCGAAAAAGAAATCCTTGAGACCCAAAATGGCTTAATTGAAGTAACCAAAACCGTAGGGTTAAAAATGGGAACCGGGCTTCCTCTATCCAGAGATTATATTTTGGAAGGAGGAAAAATTTCAGCTACTGCTCCATTATTTTTTGACAACGAGTTCCTTTCGTTGATAGGACGGGTAAATAAAGGTGAAAGAGAAGCCCAGTTGGCCAAAAAAGAAATGGTTGAATCCAATTTGAGGTTGGTAATTTCCATTTCCAAAAAATACACCAACAGGGGATTGCAGCTATTGGATTTGATCCAGGAAGGTAACATAGGCCTGATGAAAGCTGTGGATAAGTTTGAATATCGCCGAGGTTACAAATTCTCGACCTATGCAACCTGGTGGGTTCGTCAGGCCATTACCCGATCAATCGCAGATCAGGCCAAAACAATCCGTATACCCGTTCATATGATTGAAACGATCAATAAATTGCGAAGGACTAGTCGCCAGCTTCATCATGAATTGAAGCGGGAAGCTACTCCAGAGGAATTGGCTGAAAAGCTACATATGCCTCTGGACAAGGTCCGGAAGGTAATGAAGATTGCCAAGGAACCAATCAGCCTAGAAACACCAATCGGTGATGAAGATGATAGCAAATTGGGTGATTTTATTGAGGACCAACAGGCCATACTTCCGCTTGAAAGTGCAATTCAATCAAATCTGAAGGAAACAACCGGCAGAGTGTTGGCAGGTTTGTCGGATAGAGAGGAAAAAGTCCTCAGGCTACGGTTTGGAATTGGAGTATCAACCGACCATACCCTCGAGGAGGTTGGGCAGGTATTTCAGGTCACCAGAGAACGAATTCGACAAATTGAGGCCAAGGCCCTTCGAAAATTGAAACATCCCAGCCGAAGCAAGAAACTTCGCCCTTTCCTTGAGGATTAGTATTTTTTGGCTAGTGTGGTAACATGGGGCCCTAATAGAAAGAAACCCCTAGAATGAGATGTCCATATTGTAACAATCCAAATACCCAGGTTACAGATTCTCGCCCAGTGGAAAATGAGAGTGCAACACGAAGGCGAAGGCTTTGCAAGATCTGCGGCGGAAAATGGACAACCTACGAGCGAGTGCAATTCCAGGATTTTTCGGTCAAAAAGTCGAATGGGGATTTTCAGGATTTTGACCGTAGCAAATTACGACGATCAATAACATTGGCCCTGAGAAAAAGACCTTTGGAGAGAGATAAAATCGATCAATTGGTTTCCGGTGTAATTCGTCGATTGGAGCAACTGGGGGAAAGGGAGATATCCACTACCCTCATTGGCAAATATGTTATGGATTCGCTGGCTACCATTGACAAGGTTGCCTATATTAGGTTTGCAAGTGTGTATATGGACTTTCAAAACACCGAAGATTTCGAATCTTTCATAGCCAAATTGCACCCATCAAAAGAGTTTTGAAGTGGTTAAACCGACCACCACGGACCACCAATTTATTCGAATTGCTCTTGAGCTAGGAAAAAGAGGTCAAGGATTGACTTGGCCCAACCCATCGGTTGGGTGTGTGCTGGTGAGGGACAATATCATTGTTGGCAGGGGCTATACCCAATCGGGTGGAAGACCGCATGCCGAGATTGTGGCTCTAAAACAGGCCGGGGAGCAAGCCCGTGGCGCAACGGCCTATATTACGCTTGAGCCCTGTTGTTTTCAGGGACAAACACCACCCTGCACGGATGCGCTAATCAAGGCTGGAGTTACCAAAGTCTGTTATGCACTCGTTGATCCTGACCCCAGAGTCGCCGGTCAAGGTCATGAAAGTTTACGCACACATGGTATTGAAATTACTGCTCCCTGTCTGGAAGATATTGCGCAATATGATCATCAGGGTTTTATCCTGTCCAGGAAGGCAAGACGACCTAAAATAACCTTGAAATTAGCAGCATCCTTTGATGGTAAGGTCGCGACCAAAAGTGGTGATAGCAAGTGGATTACCAGCCAGGAAGCCAGAAATCGTGTCCACCTGCTAAGGGCCAAGCATGATGCCGTACTGGTGGGTAGAGGAACTGCCGAAATTGATGACCCCATGTTAACGCCCAGAGGGTTGGGAATTAATCATAAACCAATCAGAATTATTCTTGATACCAACCTGTCACTCTCATTGAAATCAAAACTGGCTCAAACATCACCGGACATCCCGACATGGATATGCCATAAAACAGGGGTGGACGAGCAAAGAATGGAGGCATGGGATACCAGAAAGGCAAAATTAATTTCCTGCAATACAACTGATGAAGGTTATCTGGATCTGCGAGATGTATTTATGAACATTGGTGCCTTGGGATTGACCAGAGTTTTCTGTGAGGGAGGTCCCAAAATAGCTGCTTCACTTTTTGCTGATAATCTAGTTGATGAATTTATCAGCTTCTTTGCCGGGAAGTCCTTGGGTGCCAATTCTTTGTCTTCAGTAGGTCCTCTTGATCTTGATTTGGTAAAAATTGCTCCCAATTTCAGTTTGGATAGGATTTACCGGGTAGGTGGTGATGCAGTTTGTCATTGGATACCGATTTCTACATGAAATTGCAGGTTATATTCTGCCATTAATGTGTTATAAACTTTAAATTTACTGGCAAATAGAAGGAAGATTATGTTCACTGGAATTGTAACCCACTTGGGGACGGTTTTGGAAAAGGATCAGCGAGGTGAGTTATCAATACGCATAGGGTATGAACTTGCTGGTGATCCCCCCAATATCGGAGATTCTATCTGTTGTGAAGGGATTTGTCTTACCGTAGTAGATTTGGGTGGCGAAAAATCTCCCTGGTTCAAGGTTCAAGTATCAGATGAGACAAAAGCAAAAACGACCGTGGCCAATTGGTCGGCAGGAACAATCCTTAATCTGGAAAGATCCCTTAGTGTTGGGGATGAGCTTGGAGGACACATTGTATTAGGCCACATTGATGGGATGGTTGAGATTCTTGCCATCAAACCCGTTGGCGAAAGCAGGGAAGTCGTATTCAGTTTATCATCGGAATTGGCTCCATTTGTTGTGCCCAAGGGGTCCGTGGCGCTTAACGGTGTTTCGTTGACCATAAACGAGGTGGGTAATGATAGTTTTTCAGTAAACCTCATTCCACATACTTTGGAAGTTACCTCATTCAAAGAAAGGGTCAAAGGAGACATGGTGAATATTGAAATAGACCCCATTGCACGCTATGTAGCCAGGATCCTATCCCAAAGGTATAGCCATGTCTCCTGAAAATTTTAGCAAAGATATTTCACCAGTCGAAGAAATACTGGAAGAAGCACGGAATGGACGAATGTTCATTCTTGCTGATCATGAGGACCGTGAAAACGAAGGGGATTTGGTAATTCCAGCCCAAATGGCTACCCCAGAGGCGATTAATTTTATGGCGACCCACGGCCGGGGTTTGATTTGTCTTGCCTTAACGGCCAAGAAGATAGAGGATTTAGGTCTGAAACTCATGGCCGCTGACAATTCCTCCAGGCATGAAACAGCATTTACCATTTCAATTGAGGCCAAAGAGGGTGTTACCACAGGTATCTCTGCGCATGATCGGGCACGAACTGTCCTGGTGGCCATAAATCCTGTTTCAACACCCTCCGATATAGCAACTCCGGGACATATCTTTCCACTAAGGTCACAAAAGGGAGGTGTTCTTGTCCGGGCCGGTCATACTGAAGCCAGTGTTGATATTGCTCGTCTTGCAGGTTTAAATCCCTCCGCAGTCATCTGTGAGATTCTGAATGGGGATGGCACGATGGCACGTATGCCTGACCTGATAAAATTTTCCAAGAAGCATAACATAAAGGTTGGTACAATATCCGACCTTATCGCCTATCGGCTTCGTCATGATAACCTTGTCCACCAGGTCTCGGTGAGTTCCGTAAAATCTCAATTCGGCGGTGAATGGCTGATGCGTATTTTTGAGGATGAAACCCAGGGATCCCAGCATATAGTCCTTACCAAGGGAGATCCTGCTGACGGCAAACCTGTATGGGTTCGAATGCATGCTCTCAACCCCTTGGCTGATAATTTGGCAATTTCCCCTTTTCGAAATGATCTGATCCCCCAAGTGATGAAGAAAATTGCCGAGGAAGGAAGAGGAGTAATAGTTCTACTTCGGGAATCCGGGATGAAAATCAATGTGAGTACAACAGAAGCCCCACAAACATTGAGGCAATACGGTATTGGTGCACAAATCCTGGGAACACTGAACATAAGGCGATTGATATTGCTTACAAACTCTCCGACTACACGAATAGTAGGTATTGAGGGTCATGGCATATCCATTGAGGGTACAGAGGCTATCTGGGACAAGACCTGATGGAAAGAAATGATCAATTTGGAGGTTCTTCCCTACCCTTAATTGCGCAATCCGGGATAAAATTATCATTACTATTGGTGATTGCGCCATTTTATAAGGAAATCACCTCCCTGCTATTGGAGGGAGCAATATCAAAGCTCAGAGCAGGTGGGATAAATTATAAGGTTATTGAAGTACCAGGTGCATTGGAGATACCTCCGGCAATAAAATTGGCCTCAACCTCAGAAAGTAATTCATTTGACGGTTATGTCGCATTGGGATGTGTCATTCGGGGGGAAACCATCCATTTTGAAATTGTGGCCCAGGAATCTGCTCGAGGGATAATGGATCTTGGGGTTAATGGCTTATGCATTGGCAATGGAATCATTACAGTTGAAAACACCTCGCAGGCACTGGCAAGGGCAAATCCGCAAGAAGGAAACAAGGGAGGGGAAGCTGTTGAAGCAGCCCTGCGATTGATTTTATTGCAACAGGGTGCAATTCAATCTGAAGACATTATTTCCTAAGTAACTTACTTAAACCCCAAACAAAGAGTCCAACAAATGAGTGATCAAGAACAGTTACCCAAACGTACTTTGGCCAAACGGATTGCTCGTTTAAATACAGTTCAAGCCTTGTTTCAAATGGAAGCCAGCAAGCAAGGAATGGATTATGTGGCCTGGGATTTCATTGAAAACAAATTTGGTGAAATGATTGATGAGGTCAAACTGCCCCCATCAAACATGAAGTTTTTTGAAACTCTTCTACTAGTAGCCGTCGATAATCAACAAAAAATAGACAAGATAATTCATGCACAATTACCAGACAACTGGTCCATGGAAAAAATTGATCCAACCATTAGAGCTATTTTCCGGGCGAACTGCGCTGAGATGATGTTAAATGAAACGCCAGTAAAAGTAATCCTCAATGAATATATCGAAATTACCAAATCATTTTTTCCTGAGGGAAAGGAGGTCGGTTTTGTAAATTCAATTATTCAAAAACTGGTTAATGAACTCTACCCTGCCGCCGTGGAATCCTGACAATCCCAACTTATTAAACTCGCGGTTGAAAATGGCTAGCTTAATTTAATCTGCCCCCTTGAAAACTCAAAAACCGAGGCAAAATCAAACCCATAACAAATGAGTCCCGTCCAAAAGGTTTAGAACCATTTGCAAGGGCATATGATTAGGACATGAAACCATCAAAATTATGACTGGTTTTTAAATTCTCCCATGACTTTGATTGTTTCATTTTCATCGCTCCTGGTATCAGTTGTACTACTTCAGCTCAGTTCTGGAATCCTTGGACCTCTAGATGTCCTGTCAGGTTATCAACTGGAATTTACAACCACTGAAATCGGATTGTTGGGATCCTCACACTTTGTTGGATTTTTCATCGGTTGCTGGTGGGCTCCCAGATTGATAAGCCAAATCAGTCACTCCAGGGCCTTTGCTGTTTTTGCTTCTCTTGGTACGATTGGCATCCTCCTTCACATGATGTATATTGATCCCTATGCATGGGCAGCAATGAGGATTCTTTCTGGCTTGTGTGTTGCGGGATGTTTTACTGTCATTGAGGGATGGATTCAGGCCAAGACCCAAAATCAGGACAGAGGTAAATCCCTTCGTCTTTACCGATCAGTTGATATGTGTGGCGGTATTGCGGCTCAAATTCTAATTGCGTGGCTAAATCCGGCCCACTACATCACCTATAACTTGATTGCCATTATCTGTTGTGCATCTCTATTGCCTCTGGCCTTAACTCGAATTCCAGCTCCGAAAACCCAGGAAAAACTAAGGTTGAAGCCGAAATTGGCTTACCAAATATCACCCATGGCAACAGCTGGGGTGATAGTATCTGGAATTACTTCGGCAGGATTTAGGATGGTTGGGCCAATTTATGGTACGCAAAGTGGTCTCAATAATTTTGAAATGGGAGTCTTTCTTGCTTCATTCTTACTTGGAGGGGCAATAGCACAATTTCCCATAGGTTGGATTGCTGACAAAGTTGATCGACGAAATGTACTCATCCTTCTATCATTTTTAGCAACTTTGGCCTGTGCCTTGACTATCTTTATGCCTAACTACTTCCCTGGCAGCATCTATATAGCAACAGTAATATTAGGTTTTTTTACTTTCCCGATTTATTCTGTCTCAGCTGCCCTGGCAAATGATCATGCAACTCCGGATCAAATGGTTGAAGTGAGTGCTTCACTTTTATTTTACTTCGCCCTTGGAGCCATACTCAGCCCCTATATTATTTCTGGATTCATTGCAGAGTTCGGCGTGAATGCTATGTTTACCATCATAGCCCTGTTTCATGTGATCCTAGTTGGTTTTGGTTTGGTCCGAATGAAAATAAGACCAACCCCCGAAACCAGAGCAAACTATGTCTATACCCCCAGGACCAGTTTCCTGATTGGAAGATTATTGAGGAAACCCAGGAAAAAGAGTAAAGAAAAGAAATAACTTCCAAGGTTTGAGTAAGCAATTCCCTCCAAATGAATAGAATTTTAATAACCTCAGCAATTCCATACATCAATGGAATAAAACATTTGGGCAATCTTGTCGGGAGTCAGTTGCCCTCAGACCTCTATGCCCGATATATGCGCCTAAGGGGTAATGAAGTAATGTTTATCTGTGCCACCGATGAACACGGGACACCAGCTGAACTTGCAGCTGCCAAGGCCAACATGCCCGTGGCTGAATATTGCCAGGAAATGTACGAGGTACAGAAGAATCTGGCAAAAGAATTTCGATTATCTTTTGATTACTTTGGGCGATCATCCAGCAAAAGAAACCATGTATTAACCCAGCATTTCGCTGGACAATTGGATAAGAATGGGTTTGTTTCCGAAGTTGAAGAGGAACAGATTTACTCCTTTACCGATGAACGCTTTCTTCCTGATCGTTATGTGCAAGGTATTTGCCCAAATTGTCACTATGAAAATGCCCGTGGGGACCAATGCGAAAATTGTACCAAGCAATTGGACCCGACAGATTTGATAGAGCCACGATCGGCAATTTCCGGTTCAACTGAATTGGAAGTTCGAAAAACCAAACACCTTTACCTGAGACAATCTTTATTTCGCAAACAGCTTGAAGAATGGATCGATTCAAAAAAGGACTGGCCGATCCTGACCACATCAATAGCAAAAAAGTGGCTGCACGATGATGAGGGATTACAGGACCGAGGAATTACCAGGGATTTGGATTGGGGAATACCTGTTAGAAAGGGCAAGGATCCTTGGCCTGGAATGGAAGGCAAGGTCTTTTATGTCTGGTTTGATGCCCCAATCGAGTATATTTCTGCTACTGCTGAATGGGCCGATGCCAATGGCAAATCTGATGCGGATTGGGAACGGTGGTGGCGAACGGACAAAGGTGCCTCAGATGTAAGGTACATTCAATTCATGGGTAAGGATAATGTCCCATTCCACACTCTTTCCTTCCCTGTAACCATTATGGGATCAAATGAGCCATGGAAGTTGGTCGATAAGATAAAAGCCTTCAATTATCTGAATTATGATGGCGGACAGTTTTCCACCAGCCTTGGAAGGGGCATTTTTATGGATCAGGCCCTGGAAATCCTTCCATCGGATTATTGGCGATGGTGGTTATTATCTCATATTCCAGAATACTCCGACAGTGAGTTTACCTGGGATAATTTTTGTGAGGGCGTTAACACCGACCTGGCCAATGTACTAGGGAATTTTGTCTCAAGAGTTACCAAGTTTTGTTCTTCCCATTTTGGTTCAAAGGTTCCTGGTAATTTTGGATGGACAGGACTGGAACAAAAATACACTGCAAATATCGAACAGAATTTGAGCGATTACCAGGGCTTTATGGATGATATTGAAATCCGCAAGGCTTCACAATCCTTGCGGAAGATTTGGGCACTGGGTAATGAATATATTCAGGAAGCTGCCCCTTGGGTTGCCATCAAGACCGACAAAAACCGAGCAGCAACGATGCTGAACTATTCATTGAACCTTATCAGGTTCTTCGGCAATATCTCTTCACCATTTATTCCTGATGCTTCAGAGAAACTTCTTGGGACATTCAAATCAGGCGATAAGCCCAAATGGCCTGAAAACATGGATACGGCCCTAACTTCTCTCCAGGAAGGTCAGGAGTTTGTAGTTCCAGAAATTATTTTCAATAAAATTTCCAAAGAAGATTCTGAACTTTGGAAGAACAGGTTTGCGGGGGAAAACTAAATCCCTCAAGCAGGGTATAATATATGCCTGTCAATATTCTACCAGAGACCATTCTTGCCAAGTCCACAACGTTGTGGGATTTGCCTGAGAATATAACTATACGATTAATCAATGTTTCTGAAAACCTAACTTACCTGCTGGAGGTAAGTGGTATTTATAAATCCATACTTAGGGTTCACAGGCCAGGATACCGGACTGACATAGAAATTGAGAGCGAGTTGGACTGGCTTGATAAACTCCAGTCAGAAAATCTTATGGCAATCCCTTCGGCTATCAGAGGCAAAAATGGAGCCAGGATTCAGAAAATCAGATCCCAAAAAACTGGGGATGTGGTTAATCTGGTGATGTTTGAATTTGTTGAAGGATACCATCCTCAGGAAGACCAGGATCATATTGAATTATTTCATATCTTAGGCCAAATGGCTGCGACTCTTCACGAGCAGGTTCGTCGATGGTCCAGACCTACTGGATTTTACCGTCAGCATTGGAATTTGGATACCATCCTGGGAGAAAATCCCGTCTGGGGAAAATGGCAGGATGCTCCTGGAATTACGGCAGAAATTTCCTCAATACTTACCAGAGCAGAAAAAAGCCTTATCCGGAGCATTTCCGCCTTTGGCAAATCTAGTCAGAATTATGGCTTGATCCATGCTGATATGAGGCTAGCAAACATATTACTAAACAGAAATCAACTAACCCTGATTGATTTTGATGATTGTGGCTTCGGTTGGTTTCTTTATGATTTCGCAGCTTCAGTATCCTTTATCGAGAACCACCCCAGGCTGGAAGACTTCAAACAGGAATGGTTGGAAGGATATCGTGAAGTTCAATCAATTTCGAAAAGTGATGAGAATATGATAGATGGTTTTGTAATGTTACGAAGGCTGGCCTTGCTAGCTTGGGTTGGGAGTCATTCTGAATCAGACGAGCCTAAATTATTAGCTCCATATTTTGCCCAAGAGACAGCAGAATTTGCTGAATCTTACTTAATAAATGAAAAAATGAGGAGATAAAATCCTATTAATAATAGGAAATTGCTAGAAAGTCCATGGGGTAGTAATATCTAGTCGTGTTTCTATTCGTTTCAATGTGCTAGGAGTCAAAGTTCCCATTTCAGATTCAATAAAAACATACTTTTGAGTACTAGGAATTTTCAATAAAATTGCTTTCCCCCACACAGTATTAATATACTCTACAGACCCACCTTGATCTTTTTTAAACCAGTCACAAAATTCTTCTAATTTTGGAAATTGTTGAAATGGATATGCAGCCACAATTATTAGGCAGCCATTTCAGTTTGCTGACTAAATTTGTCATGAATTGTCCGACTGTATACTCCAGATTTAACCATATCTTGATATTCTTTTGGCGCTGGTGGAATATCCATAAAAGGTTTTCCAGTTAGTTTTACAGAGTAATCAAGTTCTGCCCTGTAATTTATGCACAAATTGTTTTCAGCCTGTTGCTTCGTATCGCCCTGAGCCCCTATCCAGTGTTCAAGACATACAGCAACGTACTTTCCCTCTTCTTCAAAAACAATATAGGTTAGAGGATTTTGTAAATTGTCGCTCATTACTTTAATTTTTCTCCTAATAAAAGAAGTAGCCTTATATAGCTAATACACAAATTTTTCAAGTTTAAAATAAATAAATTTCCTCACAGGTAGGAAAAATTTTGAAACTCAATTTGGCTTTCTTTGTACTTTGATATTTCTTTTGTCTATGCTTTAAGTAGAAATATTTGAGCAAGTTACCACCACCTATTGAACTGGCAGTGACCAACTCAAATAAGAAAAAGTTTTGGATAAATTGTAAGTATGGCTGGTACAATCAAAAAACACCTTGAATTGGGGTTCGAACAGTTTGCACTACACATTTGCCGTTATAGATTCCTTGTAATTCTAGGAGTATTTCTCTTTTCGGCCCTTGCTGCAAGCGGGCTTCGAAATATTACGGTTGATACATCCAACGAATCCTTTCTTTATCCTGATGATCCTGTGCTAGTACGATATGAAGAGTTTAGAGAACAATTTGGCCGTGACGATGTAATCATCATAGCAGTTCATGGCGATGAAATCTTTACTCTAGACTTCCTGACCCGGCTTCAAAACCTTCACCTTGTGATTGAGGAGAGTGTACCTCATATCGCATCCGTAACTTCCTTAATCAATATACGGGAAACGCGTGGTGAAGGTGATAGATTGATTGTCGATGATCTACTAAAAAATTTACCGGCAAATGAATCTGAACTGGCAGATTTAAGGAATCGGGTACTTGCTAACCCCCTTTATCACAACAGGTTGATCTCTGCCGATGGCGATGTAACTACCATAGTAGTTGAACTTGACAGATTTTCCAGTCAAGGGGGAATTGCTGTTGATGATGCCCTTTCCCTATTTGATGACACTGAGGCTGAGCCAAATAACAGCAATAAATTGACTGATGAAGAAATTCACCAACTTGTTTTGGAAATTGATGAAATAACAGACCAGTTCAGTCAAGATGGGTTTGAAGTAATGGTAGCCGGAACCCCAGCTGTAACTGATACGCTCAAACTGGCTATGCAGGACGATGTACGAACATTCATCTTGTTGGTGGTTGCTTTGATCCTTGTATTGCTACTGATTGTCTTTCGCGTGGTTGGTGCGGTTGTTTTACCTCTTGCAGTCGTACTCCTGGCATTAGTTTCCACTGTGGGAATAATGGGTCATTTGGGTACTTCTGTTAAACTTCCTACCATCATACTTCCATCATTCCTTCTGGCAGTTGGAGTTGGCGCTGCCATTCATTTGCTGGAAATCTGGCAACAAAAAAGAGCTAGTGGTGAACGAGACCACCAAGCTATTGCAAGTGCCTTGGGACATGCCGGTCTGCCGATTCTGCTAACCAGCCTAACAACTGCTGTTGGCCTCGGGTCCTTTTCCTTGGCCGAAGTAGCACCAATTGCCGAATTGGGGAAATTTTCTGCGATTGGCATTATTCTAGCCCTGATTTATACCCTGTTACTTCTTCCTGCTGGGCTAGCGGTTCTTCCAGCAGGAAAAGCTAAAGCCTCACCTGATGGCGATAGAAATAATGATTTTATTGGACAGGCGTTGGCAAACATTGCTTCCTGGAGCGTCAGGCATGCTAAACCGATTTGTTCTCTATCTGCCTTTATATTGGTAATAAGCCTGTTAATTGCAGGCCAACTCCGTTTTTCCCATGATATTCTATCGTGGTTACCAAGCGAATGGCCTATTCGACAAGCAACTGAATCGGTTGATCAAAACATGGGAGGATCTGTTTCACTTGAAGTCGTAATTGATACCAAAATCGAAAATGGTTTGCATGATCGCGAAACGCTGATCAAAATTGATCGTCTGTCGCAGGAAATCGAAGATTCACCCATTGGGGGAATTACCGTTGGTAGCACATTGTCGATTGCAGGTCTTCTGAAGGAGATACATCAAGCTTTGAATGAGAACCGCCCTGAATTTTACCGCATACCAGAAAATGAACGTTTGATCCCCCAAGAATTTATACTTTTTGAAAATTCAGGCTCAGACGATGTAGAGGATCTTGTTGATTCGAGCTTTCGCATTGCTCGTTTGAGTTTACGTGTACCTTGGCGGGACACCTTAGAATATGCACCCTTTATCAACATTGTAAGTAACAAATTTGAGGATTCTTTTGCAGATACTGCAACCATTGAGGTAACAGGCATGATGAGTCTGTTCAGTCGAACATTGGAAGCCGCCATTTATACCACTGCCAAAAGTTACACGATAGCATTTGGGGCTATAACTCTGATGATGATACTACTGATTGGACGAATTGGCAGCGGTTTGTTCAGCATGATCCCCAATTTAGCGCCCATCGCTATTACCCTTGCCCTGATGCAGGTCACTGGCATTCCTCTCAATTTATTTACAATGCTGGTTGCCTCAATTGCCATAGGACTTGCAGTCGACGACACCATACATTTCATGCACCACTTCCATCGTTACCTAGAGAAAACCGGGGATGTGGAACTTGCTGTACGTAAGACACTGCAAACTTCTGGTCGGGCCATGTTGACAACATCGGTTATTCTTTCAGCTGGCTTTTTCATATTCTGTTTTGCCAGCATGAATAATTTTATCCAATTTGGTTTATTGACTGGTATTACTATACTGTTAGCACTTGTCGCAGACTTCGTGCTGGCACCTGCGTTGATGAGTCTGCGTTATGGCAAGACAGTCAGAAGTAAGGGATCAACAGAAGGAAAGGAATGATGAGGTTAATGCTGAAAATTGTTGTTGGATTTTTCCTGCTGTTTTTGAATCCCTTAAATGTGCATGCAGCCGATTCCGGTTTTGATATCATGGCCAGGGTTGATGCTCGTGATGATGGTGACCATAGGACTGACAACATCACCATGACACTGATTGATAAAAACGGCCATGAGCGGCAACGAAAGTTACAAAGCTTCCGCAAGGACGAGGGATCAACCGTCAGGCAACTGCTCTTCTTCCTGGAACCAGCGAATGTAAGAAATACCGGGTTTCTGACTTACGACTATCAAGACCCAAGTCGTGACAATGATCAATGGATTTATCTACCAGAACTATACAAGACCAAACGAATAGCCAGCTCGGATAAATCACAACCCTTCATGGGATCCGATTTTTCATATGCAGACATGACAAGGCGAATACTTGATGAATGGAATTTCAAAGTTTTAGGAGAGAAAGAGGTCAGGGGAGAAATGACTTGGCTTATTGAAGCCATTCCAGTCTCAAATGAGGTGGAAGAACGATATGGATATTCAAAATCTGTCCTGTTTGTTCACCCTGAGCTGGACATGGTTGTCCGGGCAGTACATTGGCGAACTGATGGGAAACTCAAATATCTTGATATTGCCAAATTGCAGGAAATTGATGGTATCTGGACTGGAACTGAATTGGACATGCGTACGGTAGAAGGTAAAGAAACCATTCATCGAACTATCATGAGCTTCGGTAATGTTCGGTACAATCAAGAGCTTGATGAGGGCATTTTTACCCAACGCCGACTTGAAAAGGGTTTATGATACGTCCTCAGTGTTTGGTAATTCTGGCATTAAGTGTATTGGCATACCCCTGTTTTGGGGAAATTTCACTGGAAGATGCTCTTGGGGGCTTTGATAACGAAGAGTACGAAAACGAGCAAAGTGAACCAGAAATAGATCCTATTGGCTCAGAATTGTCAGATCTGGATGATATATTGGGTGAATTTGATATCTCAAATGAAACTCCAATAACTGTCACCGAACCCCCTGCCATTATAGAAGGTGACACCCCATCGGTTAGACTAAGCGGTTCCATCAGGCAGAAGTTTATTGTGAATTTTTCCCATGAGGCTCCAGCCACCGGTGAAATTGATCATCGGGGATTGTCTTCAGTTAGCACCCGCCTTGATTTGGAACTCGAATCTAAACTTGCCAACGATTTTCGAGTACTCCTCACAGGTCATTTCGTTCTTGATCCAATTCACCCAAAACAGACTTCGCCAGGTAGGACTTCCATGGTTGCAAATACTTCTGATTATGAGTTGGAACTTGGTGAAGCATTTATTCAAGGTCCCTTGACGGATTCGATTGATTTGACCTTTGGACGGCAGATCGTGGTTTGGGGCCGTTCCGATCAGTTTCGTATCACTGACATACTGAATCCTGTTGATTATCGCAATCCTGGATTGACCGATATCAAAGATTTACGTCTACCTGTATCCATGGCACGTTTCGACCTTTATTCTGGACCATGGTCCTCAAGTTTAATTTTGGTTCCTGAACGTCGATTTGACATGACACCTGAGCCAGGTAGCGATTACTATTTCGGTCCTGTACCGCTTCCACCGCGAGAATATCCGGGAGGTCAGTTTGGTAAACCTGATATTGCATTTGCTCTTACCGGCACATTTTCTGGGTGGGACCTGTCTTTTTATACCGCTCGCCTCTTGAACCGGAATCCATATATAGAATTGGGACAAGATGGGCCAAAACGCAAACATCAACGTATAACCATGTTCGGGTCTGCAGCCAACCTCGTTGTTGGAAGCTGGCTAATAAAAGGAGAAATCGCAGTTCACAAAGACCTTCGCTTTTCGAATGTTCCAGATAGGGATTTTCAAAAATTTACCGCTCTGGCAGGGATTGAGTATTCCGGAATTGTAGATACCACTCTTGCCTTTGAGGTAACATCCAGCCACATTTCTGATTTTGATAACAGATTGACAGCACAACCTGATAGTAGGAAAGAAAATGAATCGGCTATAGCATTTCGTATAGGCAGGACATTCCTGAACGATTCACTTGACCTGACAATGGCAGCAATGGCTCCTACCCCCATCGGGGATAATGGTGGCCTTGCACGTACTCAGGTAACGTATGATCTTAACGATTCAGTCGAATTGTATGGTGGAGTTCTCTTATATTTTAAGGGAAAGAAACTTCCGTATAACAAAATCGCTGATAATGATCGCCTATTTTTGGGCCTTAATTACCACTTTTGATATCTGAAAAGGCCATTTCAGGAAGATCATATTCAACTATTTAGCGACAATCAGGAACCAGGCTTATTTCATTTTTTGTAATCAATTTTCCTTAGATTATTTGTATCCTGATTGTCTTCATCAACCATACCATCTGCATTCAAAGGTAGTCCATATTTATTTGGTCCTTCTTCAGGTTTGCCGATTAGGAGCAACAATAAAATAATCCATCCAATCAAGGGAATTAACCAAATTAGTTGCCACCAACCACTTTTCCCAGTGTCATGAAGCCTGCGGCTTCCAGCAGCCAAACCAGGAAAAAATAGGACGAACCAAACCGGGAATGAAAATTGGTGATATGGTGCTGTAAAAACAAATACAATTAATGCGAAAAACGCAAACCACCAATACTCTCTCCTTGAACCTCGCCCGGAAAAGGTAAAGAACTTTGAGAAGCAAACTTTGATTGATGTAATAAAACCCATGCTATCCCAAATAACTATTGAAAATATTTTGATCCAGAATTTTTGAGTCGATTAAACCTTAATTTGAATCAAATAAAATATTGTTGGAACCCCACATTACACAATGGGCATTTATACCAACTGAATGGAGTTCCTTTTTTATATTTCCTTGGCAATCAAGTCTCAGTATTGGATTCTACCATCTGACTGTCAGATATATCGACTTCACCATCATCATCCAAAGGAGGTCCATATTTGTTCGCTCCTTTTTCAGGGTCTGCGATAAGGAATAATATCAAAATAAGCCAGCCGACAATGGGAATAACCCATAGCAATTGCCACCAACCACTTTTCCCAGTGTCATGAAGCCTACGACTTCCTACAGCAAAGCCTGGAAAAATAAATGCGAGAAAAAGTAATGATTCGGACCCACCTAACCCCACTACAATGAAATTAAATAATGCAAACCACCAATATTCTCGCTTTGAAGCTCGCCCTGAAAAAGTAAAATAGTTTACAAAACAAACCTCTAGGGACTTAAGGAAACCCATATGTTCACTCCTTGTTTTTATATCTTTCTTAGAAAATAGGTAATGTATTTCAGTAATTACACCTGCAAAGCTATAGATTCCGTTGAAACTAAATTCCTGTTTCTATTCAATAGTACTAAAACGAATGTTTCTTGTCCTTCCGTTTCGTGATCACAATCCTTCGAAAAGGTTCCCCTTTATAAATTACTCGCTCATTGCGATAAATATTTTGGTTTTCCTAGCCTATGATGGGCAGAATTATTTGAACCTTTTTTATACTTATGCTCTTTACCCCATTGATGTAATATCTCTAAGCAGACTGGAAACACTCATCACCTCCGGTTTTCTACATGCTGATTTCAAGCATCTTTTCTACAATATGCTGGTCCTTTATCTCTTTGGGGACAATTTGGAAGATGTGCTGGGACATTTTCGTTATTTGCTGTTTTACCTTATCTGCATGATCAGTGCCGATTTAATCCATATATTTTCTTGCGTGATTTTTGGTGGGCTGGAGACACCATTAATCGGTGCTTCTGGAGCTATCAGTGGTGTTGTTGGTGGTTATTTTCTCTTATTTCCCAAAGCCAAAATCGATTTCTTTTTCTGGTTGATAATTTTTTTCAGAGTATTTCCTCTTAGCGCCTGGTTTGTTTTGGGTGCTTGGGTCTCGCTGGAAATTTGGGATGTATACACAGGATCCTTTCTTTCACATAATGTTGCCACCTTTGCTCATTTGGGAGGTTTTTTCTGCGGGTTGATTCTTATCTTTCCTCTATGGATTAGATTGGGCGGTACTAAATTTTGGCACGAAACTGGTGGCAAGCCAAAGAATCCGGAAACTTTTACCGATAAACGGCCAGTAAAAATACCATTGGTACGAAAACGATAAGTTTCCCTCTGCAACTCAAGAAATTTTACCCTTCATAATTTTCCTAATTTATGGCTACTAATGTTGCAACCTTAACGCTTTCAACACCACATCCTCTTGCTTTGCCTTTAAAGGTTCCAAATTCTGGTCTGTTTGTGAACTCCCTTTCCTCGTTGGAATACTTCCCATCAAAAGGGTCAGGAGTCCACCATTTTTTACTCCCATAAAGATTCCCATTCCATTGACCAACTAGTGTTCTGTCAATTAAACTATCACCATTAGTATCAAGGAAAGCCCGATGATTTCTACCATCAAATCTGATTTCATCAAACCAAATCCAGACTACTGCCATACCTGTTTGCTTGAACGCCAACGCCAGCTTACAGGCGATAGTATCCTGCCCCACCCTTTTATAGGTAATAGGCGAAATGAAACCATACATTGAATTATTCTGTACACTAATACTTCCAATCTTTCGAGCTTGAAATCTGGGAAAAGTTGGGCTTCTTATTGCTGAGACCTTATATTCCTTTTTACCCTCCAAGTTACTCAGACAATGGATTTTCTTGTCGTTCGACTTATAGCTGCAGAGCTTGTTGTTTTCTGCACTACCAAGAATTGAATTTACAGACGGAATTGGGATTGCATTTACCCCAACGACACTGGTTGAATCCATTCCTTGTACATTGCAGTTAGGAAAAACTGTCAAAAGCAGGAACCAGCCAATCCAATGGCTTGATTTTACATGTTCAATTCTATTCATAGCTATCCCCCCTGTTATGATCAGGGATAGTGGTGAAACTTCAAAGAAACTATTTCATTCCACATAATGATTTATGTGGATAAGTTTTCTGGAGAGATGAATTCTATGAGGCCCTGGAAGCCCTTATTTTCTTTCTGATGAAACCATAAAGGGGTAACAAAAGCAAGATTATTGCAGCAATTGTGATTGGTCCTGAAATTGGCCTTTCGAGAAAAATCCACCAACTGCCATCAGATAACAAAAGGGATTGTCGAAGTTTTGGTTCTGCTATGGGACCAAGAACTATTGCTAGAACCGCAGGAGCCAAAGGATAATCCAGAATCCTCAATAAAAAGGCTCCAATACCAAATATAAGCATTAGCCACACATCATAAATGTTTTGATAGGCTGCGTAGGTCCCCACAACGGACAAGACAAAAATCAGTGGTGCCAAAATGGAAAATGGCATCCTTAATACCTTGAGAAACAACGGAATACAGGCCAAATTGACCACCACGGCAATTACGTTGGAAATATAAAATGATCCAATCAAGGGCCAGACAAATTCAGGCTGTTCTGAAAACAATAGAGGGCCTGGTTGCAAACCCCAAATAACCATTCCTGCAAGTAATACAGCCGTTGTCGGTGACCCTGGGATGCCGAGGGTCATCATGGGAAGCATGGCTCCTGTTGAGGCTGAGTTGTTTGCTGCTTCAGGTGCTGCTACTCCATCGGCCCTGCCCGTGCCGAACTCCTCCTGATTTTTTGAAACCATTTTGGTGACACCATAGGCCATCAGGGAACCAGGGGTTGCCCCAGCGGCCGGCAAAATTCCAACAAAAAAGCCTAGAAAGGATCCAATGGTTGTTCCTCGCCATGCTTCAGGGAAAGCCTTCAGAGCCTTCCAAACCCTTGCCAACGTTATGTTGGCTTCAGTCATCTTTAATGAGTCCCGACTGGAATTAATGGTCCAAAGCATTTCGCCGATGCCATATACACCAATCGCCAAAACCAGAAATTGTATTCCCCGACTGAACCATTGGGTGGAATCAAATAGCAATAACCTTGGTGCACCAGAAATTATATCAAACCCAACGGCAGACATAATCAACCCGAAACAAATGGAAATTATGGTTTTCGGAATATCATCACCGCCCAGACCAATGAAGGTTGCAAAGGCCAGTAGCATAAGGGCAAAAATTTCCGGATTACCGAATTTCAAGGCAACCGAAGCCAGCAAGGGTGCAGCCCCTGTAAAGATGATATTTGAAAGTGTTCCTCCTACAAAGGAAGCAATGGCCGCTATAACCAAAGCCTTTTCAGCATGGCCACCCAAAGCCATTGGCCGACCATCGAAGGTCGTGGCAACCGCCGTAGAAGCCCCTGGAATCCCTAATGTAATTGAAGAAATTGCACCTCCATACATGGCACCGTAATAAATGGCTGCCAGGAAGATCATCGGAGATGAAATTGACCCTGTCATCTCCTGGATGACAAAGGTAAAGGGAAGCAAGATGGCAACCCCATTAACTGACCCCAATCCGGGCATGGCTCCGACAAACAGCCCAATAACCACGCCAAGAAAGGCCAGCCCAAGGTTGGTCGGCTGGAGCGCAGCCCAGACACCATCAAGTAAAAGAGAGAGAACTTCCATTAAAATTCTTACAATAATGAATGACTAATTTTCATTGCGGGGGCCTTACTTGGTTTACAAGAAAATTTCATAAAGGGGGATAAACAAAGGTTCCAGTGCACCTTTGGGTAATACAATTCTCATGGCCACATCAAAGAAAAAGAAGCAAAATACAGCCACACTGATACTGATTAAAACTGCCAACCACCAAGGATGCTTTCCAAGGAAATAAATATAATAAAACAGGAAAATGGGAATCGCCCCATAAAAGCCAATTAAGCCAATTAAGAACAAAAAGGCGACCAATCCACCGCCTACCAGGGCAAACATTTTTACCCCATAGGTATCAAGGTATCTTTCGTCTGATTGTGAGGGTACGGATCTTCGGCGAAACCAGTTTACTCCGACCATAACCGAGCAAATAAACATAGCAAGAGAAAGCCAAAATGGCCAAAACCCACTACCGGGGCCCTCATTATTTACGTTTATCCCTATGTTGGCAAATCGAACAGCGTTTGGGTCCCAAGAAGGACCTTCACCACTTTCCCACATAAGATAGAGGGAGAAGAATGCTATAGCAAAAGCAGTAACAAGCTCTGCTATTCTCATTCTTCCCCCAGCTAATTCTTAACTATAATCCCTAGAGATTAGTTTATTGTATTGCGCCTGAGGCCTTCAGGATAACTTCATGCCTATCTCGCTGAACCTGCCAATAATCTTCCAAATCACCACCTGAGGTATACTCTCCAAGTAAGGACTTATCAGATTTGTACTGCTGCCACTCGGCAGAATCATAAACCTGGGCAAAGAGGTCAGTATAATAGGCCAGGGCCTCATCAGACATTCCTGGGGCTCCCACAACAGCTCGCTGCATATAGTAAGCGAAATCTTCACCTGCTTCAGCCAGAGTCGGGACGTCCGGGAACATAGGCAGTCTTTCACTCGTAAAGGCTACCAATGGAATTACATCGCCAGACTCATAGAAGCCCAGTGCTTCGGAAGGATTGTTCACAGATGAATCGATCTGCTCACCAGCCAGATCCTTGGCAACAGCTCCGCCACCCTTGTAGGGGATATATTTAATTTCCAAACCAAAGGTGTCATTAAGAAAATCAGTAATGATTTGATCTTCCTGAGCAGAACCTGTTCCACCCATTACCCAGTCAGAACCACGAGCTTTGGCCTCGGCCAGAAACTCTTCAAAGGAATTAACTCCTTCGTTCTTGTGGACCCACAGTACGAATGTATCTTCGGCCATACGACCAATCGGAGCAAAGGTCATAATATCAATTCCCAACCCGGGCTGTCGTAGTGGGGTTGTGAAAAAGGAATTCAGGGTTACCATAATGGTATGATCTGGATCAGTAGCTGAATTCAGTGCAACCAGTGCTTCGGCGCCTGAACCACCGGATTTGTTCACCGGTACGAGAGGTCTCGCTGCCAGACCTTCTTTTTCAACAATTGATTGCATCAAGCGAGCCATTTTATCTGCTCCTCCACCCTTACCGGCCATAATGACGAAGTCAATTGGCTTGGTAGGCTCAAATTGGGCATGAGCTGCACCTACCACTAGGGATGCCAAAAGGGCTATCACTCCAAAAGCAAGTTTTCTAACAATTATCATTGTTTTCTCCTCTTAATTTGCGACAAAATCGTAATTTCATCGCGGTCTAATCAAACCCTGATAATCAGGGTCTGGATAAAATATGGAAATACCTGCATATTACATTTATTTCCACAATATCTAAACGTTCTTCGACGCAATGGTCTTAGATAATATATTTTTTTTCCTCAACAGAATTAAATCCTTTGATCTCCCCACTGGCTTTTTCAAGTTACCTAGAACAAACCCTGGACCTGACCTTCATCATCAACGTGAATTGCCTCAGCAGCCGGTACACTAGGCAAACCGGGCATTGTCATAATCGCACCACAAATGGCTACAATAAACCCTGCTCCAGCCGATAACCTGACTTCCCTGACTGGGATCGTATGTCCGGTTGGAGCACCTCTTTCATTTGGATCAGTGGAAAAACTGTATTGCGTCTTGGCCATACAAATCGGGAGATTACCATAACCTGCTTCCTCCCATTGCTTTAATTGATCAACAATCTTTTTATCCACAGAAACTCCATCAGCACGATAAATTTCTTTGGCAATTGTGTTAATTTTATCCAGTAGATCCATTTCGTCTGAATAAAGAGGCTTGTAGCTTGCCTTACCTCCTTCAATAATTTCAACAACCTTTTCAGCCAAGTCAGTTGTCCCCTCTGAACCTTTGGCCCAATGCTGGCAAAGCACAGCTTCAGATCCCATGGATTCAACATAATCCTTAACAACTTTGACCTCTGCATCTGTATCAGTTACAAAATGATTGATCGCTACGATGGCTGGTACTCCAAACTTACGCATATTTTCAATATGCCTACCAAGATTTACACAACCCTTTTGGACAGCCGCAACATTTTCAGGACCAAGGTCGTTCTTGCTTACGCCACCATTCATTTTCAAGGCCCTGATCGTAGCAACAATAACAACTGCCTCTGGCGAAAGGCCAGCCTGTCTGCATTTGATGTTCATAAACTTTTCAGCACCAAGATCGGCCCCGAAACCAGCTTCTGTGACAACATAATCGGCTATTTTCAGGGCCGATGTGGTAGCAATGACAGAATTACAACCATGAGCAATATTGGCAAACGGCCCGCCATGGACAAAAGCAGGATTGTTTTCCAGAGTTTGGACCAAGTTTGGTTGAACGGCTTGTTGCAGTAGAACGGTCATGGCCCCATCAGCCTTGATATCTCTGCAATAAACCGGTGACCGATCTCGACGGTAAGCTACAATCATCCGACCCAGACGCTCCTGTAAATCTTCCAGGCTTGTCGCCAGACATAGGACTGCCATTACTTCTGAAGCAACTGTTATATCAAAACCAGCTTCCCGTGGATACCCGTTCGCGACTCCCCCTAAACTGCATGTTATTTGCCTAAGAGCCCGATCATTCATATCCAGAACTCTTTTCCAAGCCACTCTTCGGATATCAATACCCTGAGCATTACCCCAATAGATATGGTTGTCAATCATGGCCGAAAGAAGATTATGAGCGGATGTTATCGCATGGAAATCTCCAGTGAAATGGAGATTCATATCCTCCATGGGCACAACTTGTGCATACCCACCGCCGGCAGCACCACCCTTCATGCCAAAACAAGGTCCAAGAGAAGCTTCACGAATGCATATTGCCGCCTTTTTACCTATTTTATTCAACCCATCTCCCAAACCAACAGTTGTTGTCGTTTTACCCTCACCTGCTGGAGTTGGATTGATAGCAGTGACCAAGATTAGCTTACCATCCTTATTATTCTTGATGGAATCGAGGTAACTGGAGGAAATCTTGGCTTTATCATGCCCAAATGGAATTAAACTTTCCGATGTTATACCAAGTTTTGCCCCAATTTCCTGAATGGGCTTTTTCTTGGCCTGACGTGCAATATCAATATCTGTGTTCATAAAAATTCCCTGTTATTTTCCAATCGGGGTACCAATCCCCGAACCGGTGTTTTTTAACCAATCGCCTGCTAGTATTTTTCCGCTATCTACTGGGCGAACTCGCTTGATCAATATACCTCCTCCGTTTGCCATTACGACAAAACCATTTTCGTCGATGGCAACAACCTTCCCAATTTCACCATCCGCTTTATCGACCAGTTCGGCATCATAAATCTTTAATACTTCACCATCTACACTGGTCCATGCTCCTGGTTGGGGATTTGTTCCCCTAATTAAATTGTACACTTGTTGGGCAGGTTTATCCCAATCTATTTCAGCATCCTTCCTGGTACACCAGGATTCATAAGTGGCTTTCGACTCATCCTGAGCGGACCTAGGAGGATTACCTTCTCGATAAAGATTACATACTTTTGAAACTGAATCAATTGCCGCAGGAAATATCTTTTTAAAATATACATCTCCCAAAGTATCATCTGGACCAATCGGGCATTCCCATTGCAGTAGAATATCACCCTCATCCAAGCCATCTGTCGGATAAAACCAAGAAAATCCAGTTTTTTCAGATCCCCAAATTATAGGCCAGTTGATGGAACTTGGCCCCCGATGTAAGGGGAGTAGAGAGGGATGAAAGCAGATGGATCCCATTCTGGGAATATCTCTGGCTTCCTCAGGAACAAAAAGAGTTACATATGCCATTATCATTAGATCGGCATTTAAATCTCTCATTTGAGCCAAGGTATCTGCAGCCTTGTAATTCGCTGGTTGGTAGACAGGAATTCCCTTTTCCAATGCGGTTTCCTTTAAAGGGTCCATGGGCCTGTTAGGTTTATCAGGGGCACAATATACTGCGACAATTTCATCATTGCCATCGGCTAGAATTTTCTCCAAAGCAGCTTTTCCAAAAGCCTGCTGCCCCATCACAATTATTTTCATTACCTAAGTCCCAATGTTATCAACCAGAAAATTCTTGCAAGCCAATTAACCAACTGCACCTGATTCTTCAATTCTTTTCAGTTCTTCACCACTATATCCCAATACATCAGCTAAAACTTCGTCAGTATGCTCCCCCAACAAGGGAGACCTTACCACCTCCACGGGGCTATCAGATAATTTGATTGGACAACCAACCGTCAAATACTTGCCTCTTTCGGGATGATCAACTTCAACTATTGTACCGGTCTTCCTTAGACCTTCATCCTCAGCGAGTTCTTTCATTGATAGGATTGGCCCCACTGGGATATCAAGCGGATTGCATTCTTCCATAACCTCAAACTTTGTTTTGGTGAGGGTCCATTGTTCAATTGTATCAAAAATAAAATCCAGTTTTGGAAGCCTTGCCGGTGGAGTTGCGAATTCTGGATCATCCTTCCATTCTGGTTTGCCTATCAGATCACAGATTTTGGTCCAGACAGCTGCTTGCGTAATAAAGTAGGTATAGGCATTGGGATCATTCTCCCAACCTTTGCATTTAAGTATTCTTCCTGGTTGACCTCCGCCGGAATCATTGCCGGCACGGGGTGTTGCATCTCCGAATGGTATCCCTTTCCCGAATTGGGAATATTCTTCTAAGGGGCCCTTCTCCAACCTTTGCTGGTCCCGTAATTTTACACGGCAGAGATTTAAAACTCCATCCTGCATAGGAGCAAGGATCTTTTGCCCTTTACCGGTTGTTTGTCTTTGGATAAGAGCAACACAAATGCCAAGAGCCAGGTGGAGCCCTGTACCGGAATCGCCGATTTGGGCTCCAGTAACCAGCGGGACATCATCATTAAACCCAGTTGTTGAAGCGGATCCTCCGGCACATTGAGCAACATTTTCGTATACTTTACAATCCTCAAACTTACCTGGGCCAAATCCCTTGACCGAAGCCATAATCATTTTAGGATTGATTTGCTGAATGGTTTCCCAACCAAAACCCATTCGGTCCAAAGCACCAGGTGCAAAATTTTCTACAAGAACATCACATTCCCTTATGAGTCTTGTTAATACTTCTTTGCCGACCTCATTCTTGGTGTTCAAGGTTATGGAACGCTTATTGTGGTTAAGCATGGTAAAATACAAACTATCTGCCCCAGGTACATCTACCAACTGTTTCCTGGTTGCATCTCCCACCCCTGGCCTTTCAACCTTGATAACATCGGCACCAAACCAAGCAAGTAACTGAGTACAGGTTGGTCCCGATTGAACATGCGTGAAATCCAGGATCTTTATACCTTCAAGCGCTTTCATAGAATGATATCTCCCCGACAAATTCGACTGTTAATGTTATTTGTACATTGTTTGTGCTTTGGTACCAGGGGCATATTCGTTTGGATCTATCCACACATTGACCACTGCACACTTACCTGTTTTATGAATTGCTTCTCTGGCTCTTTGCAAGGCAGGTTGAAGTTCGGAAGCTTCCCTGACCTCTTCCCCATAACCTCCTATCATTTCACCAAATTTTCCAAATGGGACATCGCCAAGCTTGTTGCCAATATCCCCCCTGTTTTGGCCATATTTGGTTATCTGACCATACCTAATCTGGTTCATGGCTGAATTGTTCCCGACAATTGCCAAATATGGTGCTCCAAATCTTTGTGAAGTCTCCATATCAAAAGAAGTCATGCCAAATGATCCGTCGCCATAAAGGCAAACGACTTCCTTGTCCGGATGGGCCAGTTTGGCAGCCATTGAAAATCCGGTTCCAACACCCAGTGAACCAAGAGCACCAGGGTCCATCCATTGACCGGGGTTTCGAGGTCTGACTGCTTGGGCGGAAATCGTAACAACATCACCGCCATCACCAATATAAATGGTGTTCTCATCAAGGAACTCATTGATTTCCCAAGCCAGCCTGTAAGGATGTATTGGCGACTGATCTGAAAGAAACAAAGGCATTACTCTCTCCAGCTTGGTCTTTTCAATTTCTCTAAGGCTAGCCAACCACTGTTTTCTTTGTTGTTTTGTACTCTCTTTCATTCTTCCGGTGGAAGCATTGGCAACTGCCGACAGAATAGCGCCTGGATGACCGGCAATACCCAAGGAAATATCCCTGTTTTTGCCAACAGTACGATAGTCAAGATCTATCTGCAGGAGTGTAGGAGCAGTTATTCTTTTGCCATAACCCATTCGAAAATCAAAGGGGGTCCCGACAATCAATATAACATCAGCACCCTTGAAGGCATCAGACCTTGTTCGGTCAAAGCAATGGGGATCACTTTGTTTCATCATACCTCGGGCTGCCCCATTCATATAGGCTGGGATTTCAAGCGCCTTGACGAAATCAATACATTCCTGGTGAGAATTCGAAGCCCAGACCTGTTGCCCGAACAGTACAGCTGGCTTTTCGGCATTGACCAGAATATCTGCCATCCTTTCGATATCATCCGGATCTCCGATTGACCTCACAGAACCACGATAGCTTCCAGGTTCTGGAATTCTGGCCTGACTTAATGGTATTTCGGCATCCAAAATATCTCTGGGAATTTCCAGATAACTGGGACCATAAGCTCCTGTAAAACACTCTCTAGCCGCCATGGAAATCATGTCGGCAATTCGTTCGGTTGAAAATACCCCTGAGGCAAATTTGGTAATGGGGGTCATCATGTCAACATGAGGCAAATCCTGTAATGAGCCCATTTTATGCTGGGTAAGGGAGGATTGACCACCAATATGCAATATTGGACTTTCAGATCGAAAGGCGGTTGCAACGCCGGTTACGGCATTTGTACAACCAGGTCCGGCAGTTGTTACCACACAACCCAATTTTCCTGTCTGGCGAGCATAGCCATCAGCCGCATGAGCTGCTGTCTGCTCATGCCGGACATCTACAATTCTGATACCTTCATCAATACAACCATCATATATATCAATGATATGCCCACCACATAAGGTGAATATGGTATCCACGCCCTCATTACGCAGGGCTTTCGCTACTAAATGCCCACCTGATACAATGCTGGTATCAGAGCTTTTCTTTGCTAAAGTATCATGGGCTGTTTTGGAGTCTGCTGTCATTTGATTTTCCACAAATTAAATATTTTCTGTATCTAAATTTTTCCAAGTCTTTCTGATATATTTTTCCAGTCGCAAGGTGTGTTCCCTGACTAAATTGGCGGCATGTTCAGGCTGGTTAGAGTGAATGGCATTTACAATTTCTGCGTGATCTGAAATAGATTGCTCAGTCCGGGATGGGTCGCGCATTGCGTGTCTGCGTGCTGGTTCAATTTGGGCAAAGATATCCTCACCGATTTTCTTAAGCATTTTACATTTCGATAGTTCCAGTATTTTTCGATGGAACATAATATTGGCTTCGGAATAAACATCCTGGCTCATTGATGTGTCCTTAACACCTATCATTTCGAGTTCTTTTACTTCCTCCTCAGTCACATTCCCACAAGCCAATCGGGCAGCCATACTCTCTATCGCAGCCCATACAATCACCAGCTCTGCCACCTCTTCAATGTTTCTCTTTTTTACAAAAACTCCGATACGAGCTCTGATCTCAATTAGGTTTTCATTTTCCAATCGAACCAAGGCTTCTCGAACAGGAGTTCGGGATATACCCAATTGCTGAGCAATTTTCCGTTCATCCAACCGCAAATCAGTATCTTTGCTGTAAATATCCATCTCCAAGATGGCCTCTCGCAAAACCTGATATATCCTTTCCTTCAGGGTAAAGGTTTGTCTAAGTGGTTCTAAATTGATTGATGTTTCCATAAAAAATGCATCCATATTTTTTGGATATATTCTCTGGTATACAAAAAACCATATACCAATTCAAGCAGTTGAATGAAGTGAATCATTTTTTTGAAAAAATGTTGAACTGTGGGATTTTAGTGGGAAAGTAAATGGTGTATTTAGATTGGTCCACATGAGATTATTTTATTTTGATTTAACTGGTCCAATAAATTGGAAGCCCTACGAAAACAAACAAAAGTGGGTTGGTTGATTATCATCCCCCCTAGGGCTTTAGCTTTTAAGCATTAGGGATTACAAAAATGGAAAATTTTTTTAGTGATACAAACCATTGTAAAAAAAACTACCAAATTATTAGGGATGATCAAAAGCCACAAGTGAAGGACACCAAGCGTTACATTGAAAATTTGTGGGAATATTATAGTAGGTATATCTGTCCCAAGAGAAAGAATTTAACTTTGAATAATGCAAAGGAGCAATTGCTCCAGGTCTTTTGGGAGATGTACTTGTTTCGTGCTATGCGGGAACGGGGCATGGATATTGAGATTGGATGCTCACAGGGTCCTGATTTCTTTGTCCAACTTGGAGAGAAAAATTTTGGATTGAGGCTGTAGCACCTACTCGCGGTTCAGGAGAAGATAAGGTGCCTAGATGGAAGACTGGATTAGTCACCCCAGATATTAGTAAAATTACTCTTCGATATACAAATGCGCTTACCAACAAAAGAAAACAATACGACAAGTCTCGCAAAGCAGGAATAATTGGACCTGAGGATGGATTCATACTCGCTATCAACTCACGATACTTTGATAACGAACCGTATAATAAATTACCGATTTATCTTCAAGGTTTCCTGCCAATTGGTGACTTGGCCGTTGAATTCAATAAATCAAACAAATCACACAGCAAACCGTACTTCAAACGGGAGGACAAGATCAGAAAATCGAATGATTCATTAGTCTCAAAAAATAATTTTCTTAATGAAAAGTATAGTTTCTGTTCTGCTATACTTCATTCGTCAGTATCCTACTTTCACGTTAAAATTAATAATGACGAAAATGAGGATACGATTGATCATGATTTTTCAATGTTACACAATCCATTAGCAAGTTTTCCACTCAACTGTAATAAACTGAATTGGTGCCTTCAGTATTCTGTTTCGAAGTGCTTGGATGGTTCACTCAATGTAAAAAACATTACAACTGAATTATTATCTACAATCCATAGTCGATAAATTAGGAACCTATTTCTAGCATCAAACATAGCGGCCGAATATTGGCGAAATGGTTCCATTGATGCCAATAATTTAATTTTGCCGACATATCTAATTTACATTCATCTTGAATAAATAAACGTGTTGAAAAAAATGTAGGCATAATCGTGATATTCAACAGTAAGACCTATTTTAGCAAATTGGCAGAAACAGGGCTGTTTCATGTATGAGTTCCGATTAATAGGTCAAAGATATAACAGAAATATTGAACAAGTTTTGACAATCGTGTAATTGTTTATCAGAAAACCTGGAAACCGAGTGATCCTGATAAGTTAATTACCAGAGAAGATGCCATTACTTGGTTGACGAATTGATGGAATTGTTGGAATGAATTAATTATGAAACAGAATTTGAAACTGCAACTAGGGTGGAATCCGAAGGATCCATGGCTGGGGATGGCGATAGAAAAACAATTCAAGAAACTCCTGAAGGAACCAGAACAGATGACTCCCTCGGTGATACTTTCTCTGGAAGAGAACCGCCATCGAGTAGCCAAAGGCAGCCAGGCCGGAGTGGACGCGGCAATAAACGAACTGTTCGGGGAACTAAACGCAAACAACCTAACAAAAACACTAAGCAAGGTTCTGTGGCCGGAACTAACACTGAAACAAGCAATGAAAGCAAAAATAAGACCGATAGACCTCCTGACACAATTAGTGAACCAATACGAGTCAGTGTAAAGGAATATCAACAAAACAAAGTAGTAGCGAAAGGCACGGCATTTGCCAAATACAAGCCCTTAAAGGTGAAAATTAAAGGGGCACAAGAACATCTGGACAATTTTGTGGAATCAACTACATGGCATCAATTCAACCACCAAATGTTGATTTTTCCACAGATTTTACAGGAAGTAATTGATTAAGGGAGTTTGCTAACACACTGTTGAAAGTTATCACCTATGCCGGTGCTGCACAAGAAAAAATAAACCACAATAGAAAAAGGAAAGGTTTTTGTTGGTGTTGGCAAATGTCGTGAAATTTCCGGTATTATTTTTGAAAATTTTTTCAGGGGAAAGAAAAAAGGCCATTTGAATAAACTAAAAAACCGGCCTTTTGGGGAGATTTTGTTGAATGCGAGACCATGTACTGAAGAGACATGGAAAACCTTTCCCTTAACTTAAGTCACACTGATCTTGAATTAATATCACAAGAAAAAGCCAAAATTATCGTTTCTACTGTCGCGCCATTTAAATGTCATCTTGATTAACGCTCAATTTTCCCTGATCATGATCAACCGTACTACTGCCCCAGGAAACTGTCGTAAGACCGGCCCAGCTACCAAGTTGACGTTAGTTCTGAAAGTAACAACTGAACGTCTTTATGGCCAACATGGTTGCATCATTGTTACCGATGCTACATACTTTTAATCAAGGTGGCGGCCATATTCTTAACTGTCCCTGGGGTAGCTTTCTTACCAGCCTTGACCATTTCATTCGGTTGGCTTTCAACGATGGCTATGTGTTTACCAATCTTGTCTAGGAGTTCCAATCAAACGAGAAATTAAATCACAGTCTTTTGACTGAAGGTCAAATTTCCTGTGCAACTACAACAGTCTCTTGATCCGTTTGAAGCACTGTTGACAATCCGCAGCAAGACTATCACGTTCACGGATCAGTCGCCGTCGGTCTTCCTCCTCTACCGAGGGAGCGCAGACAGGCGACAAGGCATCACTGTCGACACGAAGGTGGGAGCTGGTTTACGAGTCAGCAACCGAACCGAATAAGTGTTTGGCACCATAATCAAGTGGTATCCCTGCATTGGGAATAATGCAACATTTGGTACTCTACCCCGAAACTTGCACAATCAATAATAATGGAGAAAAAATGTGTTATGAGTATAAAAAATAAGATATTCAAAAATAATGATTGCTATTTTGGCCCATAAGAATCTCCAAACAAATAAATAGAAATCACATTTACAATATCAAAAAATTCTTCAGGTAAGGAAACCAATGTGAGTAAATTTGATTTCGAGTATATCTATCTTACATCAAAAATAGGAAAATTCATGCCCCAATCGAAAGTCATTCAACAATAATAGTACGACTGGATCAACATTAATGAATAATAATAAAGAAACGGAACGTTCAGAACTCCACAAGACGATCTGGCGTATTGCAAATGATCTTCGTGGTAGCGTAGATGGCTGGGACTTCAAGACATACGTACTAGGCATGTTGTTCTACCGTTTTATCTCTGAAAACCTAACTTCCTATCTCAATGAGCAGGAACACAGAGCAGGAGTATTGGATTTCGATTATACAAAAATGAAAGATTCCGATGCTGAAGGAGGGCGCATTGAGACTGTGCAAGAAAAAGGATTCTATATTCTGCCTTCTGAACTTTTTGCTAATTTGAGAGAGCGTGCACGCCATGATGCTAACCTCAACGAAACTCTAAGCCGGATATTTGTTAATATCGAAGGTTCAGCCCGTGGCGCAGAGAGTGAGGATGCCATAAAGGGACTTTTCGATGATCTTGATGTTAACAGTAACAAACTTGGACCCACGGTAGCCAAGCGTAATGAAAAATTGGTTAAATTGCTTGATGCCATCGGTGATCTACCGTTAAGTAATGAGGGTGGGTTTTCAAGCAACACGATTGACCTGTTCGGGGATGCCTATGAATATCTGATGACAATGTACGCTTCAACTGCCGGGAAATCTGGGGGTGAGTTTTTCACCCCTCAGGAAGTCTCAGAACTGTTGGCTCGTATCACAGTGGTAGGTAAAAGTGAAGTCAACAAAGTTTACGATCCTGCCTGCGGTTCCGGCTCGTTGCTGCTAAAATTTGCCAAGGTTTTAGGTCACGACAATGTTCGCCAAGGTTTCTTTGGACAGGAAATCAATCTGACCACTTATAATCTTTGTCGAATAAACATGTTCTTGCACGATGTTAATTTTGAGAAATTTGACATCGCCCACGATGATACACTGACTAATCCTGCGCATATGGACGATGAACCTTTTGAAGCTATTGTCTCCAACCCACCTTATTCCACTAAATGGGAAGGAAAAGATAATCCCTTGTTGATCAATGATCCTCGCTACGCACCGGCAGGAGTACTTGCTCCCAAAGGTAAAGCTGATCTTGCTTTCACCATGCACATTCTGTCTTGGCTAGCAGTTAATGGTACGGCAGCCATTGTTGAATTCCCTGGAGTACTTTACCGTGGAGGTACCGAGCAAAAAATTCGCAAATACTTGATCGACAATAATTACGTTGATGCTGTAATACAATTACCTCCAGACCTCTTCTTTGGTACGAGCATAGCTACCTGTATAATTGTGTTGAAGAAATCCAAACTTGACAACGCTATACTGTTTATCGACGCAACAAACGAATTTGTCCGTAGTGGAAATAAGAACAAACTTTTACCTGAGCAACAGCAAAAAATCATAGATGCATTTACCACTCGTCAGGATATTGAATACTTCGTACAACTTGTAAACAACGATAAGATCGCTGAAAATGACTATAATATTGCGGTATCTTCCTATGTTGAACCGGAGGACAAAAGCGAAGTTATAGATATTAAGATACTAAACGCTGAAATTAACCGCATTGTTTCAAGACAAACGGTACTCAGGACAAAGATTGATACTATAGTTGCTGATCTGGACGGGACAGAGAAATGAACTCAATTGAACGGCTAATTTCAGAAAAATGCCCTGACGGAATAGAAATTAGACCACTTGGTAGTCTAGGGGAGTTAGTTAGAGGCAACGGAATGCCAAAATCTGAATTTGTAGATTCTGGTGTCGGATGTATCCATTATGGGCAAATATACACAAAATTCGATACTTGGACGAAGGAAACGATATCATGCGTATCAAAAGAAAACGCACAAAAACTGGCCAAAGTTAACCCAGGAGATCTTATTATTACCAACACTAGTGAAGATATTGAAGGAGTTTGTAAGGCGGTAGCATGGCTTGGGAATGACCAAATTGTCACTGGTGGTCATGCAACTGTGTTGAAACATAGCCAAGATCCTAGATACATCGCTTATTTCATGCAGACTCCGACTTTTTTCATTGAAAAAAGGAAATATGCAACAGGTACAAAAGTTATTGATGTATCAGCTAAAAACCTCGCAAAAATAAAGATTCCTATCCCTCCAATTACGGTTCAGCAAGAAATCGTTCGGATCCTAGATACTTTTAACGAATTAGAGGCAGAATTAGAGGCAGAATTAGAGGCACGTAAGCAACAATATGACTACTACCGAAACAAGCTCTTGGATTTTGAAGATATGTCCATGAGGGGGGGGTAAAACAGATGCCCTTGGGCAAAATTTGCCAATTTAAACGTGGTACGATGATCACAAAAAAGGACATTGAAGATGGAACGGTTCCGGTGATAGGTGGAGGTAAGAAGCCCTCCTATTATCACAATAAACCTAATAGGGACGGAGAGACAATAGCAATATCCGGCTCAGGAGCTTATGCAGGATTCGTTAGTTATTGGACTTCGCCAGTATTTCTATCGGACTCATTCTCTGTAAATCCAGACAAAGAATTATTACTTTCAAAGTTTGTGTATTACTTTCTCAAAAGCAAACAGGAATTTATTCACGGTAAAAAGAAAGGATCTGGGGTACCTCACGTTTATGGAAAAGATCTCGCAAAATTGATTATCCCCTTTCCCCCTCTCAAAGTCCAACAAAAAATCGTTGCAATTCTTGATAAGTTCGACGCACTCGTTAACGACCTTTCCATAGGACTACCCGCTGAAATCAAGGCTCGCCGCCAACAATATGAATATTATCGGGATAAGCTTCTCACATTCAAGGAAGCTGCTTGATGCCAACCTGTTGGATTTTAGCTGGCCCAAATGGTGCCGGAAAAACTACTTTCGCATTAGATTATTTACCAAAACTTACAAACAGCTCTCAATACATTAATGCAGATTTGATAGCTGCAGGAATATCTCCGTTCTCCCCTGAAAAGAATCTGCTTACTGCAAGTCGCTTATTTCTTAACGAAATAGAGAAATGTATTGATGCTCGTAGTGATTTTGCTTTC
Source organism: Paracoccaceae bacterium (assembly GCA_963668325.1). Taxonomy (GTDB): domain Bacteria; phylum Pseudomonadota; class Alphaproteobacteria; order Rhodobacterales; family Rhodobacteraceae; genus MPNP01. The sequence continues at coordinate 1,685,739 of OY764222.1, read as the reverse complement.
GAAACCACTCTTTCAGGGAGAGCCTACTTACGACTTATTGATCGACTTAAAGCTGAAAGTTGGCAAATAAATTTGTTTTATCTTGCACTCCCAAATGTCGAGATATCAATTAATCGGGTGACAGAACGGGTTAATAAAGGAGGGCATAACATACCGACTAAGGATATCATGAGAAGATTTCCTAGAAGCCTTAACCTTCTATTGAACAATTATAGTTATATCGTAGACCAATGCACTTGCTATATGAATGATAAAAATAAACCCAATCTAGTATTTGAACAGCGAGGTGATTACCGCTATATTGTTGATAACCGAAGTTACCAGATTCTTGAGAAACTTAGTAAATGAACATCATTGAAACAAACTCCCCATCACAAGAAGCACTACAACACTTAGAGGCGCTTCGTCAAGCTGTAAGAAGAGACTTGGAAAGAAAATGGCGGTTAGGACAATATGCTGTCTTTTGGGAAGATGGGAAAGTAGTCAAGAAAAGTGGTGATGAGTTGAAAAAACTTATTTCAGAAGAATAAGTAGATTTTAGCTAAATTGATCATTGGCAATAAAAAATAATAATAGGGGAGAATTAAACCCCAACCGCTACGAGGCTATAGCATTATCCAACGAAAGTACTGTTGTTGCTGAATATTTACCTGATGACACCAGGAAAACAGCCTTTCAGTCTGAGGCTCAACTGGAAAAGGCCTTCATTGAACAGTTACAATCACAAGCTTATGAATACTTACCAATCATCTCTGAAAATGAACTGATCTCCAACCTCCGATATCAGTTGGAGAAACTGAATAGCTTCAAATTTACCGATACTGAATGGGATAAATTCTTCAGAACCAAAATTGCTAAGGTCAGTGATGGAATCATTGAGAAAACGGGACGTATTCAAGAAGATTTTATCCAGATTCTAAATCGGGAAGACGGTACCACCAAAAACGTTCACCTTATCGACAAACAAAGTATCCACAACAATTGTTTGCAGGTTATTAACCAATATGAAGCTGAAGGAAGGCGAACCAATCGTTATGATGTAACTGTTTTGGTCAATGGCTTACCTATGGTCCACGTGGAACTCAAGCGACGAGGAGTGGCAATTCGTGAAGCTTTTAATCAGATAAATCGATACCAAAGAGACAGTTTCTGGTCAGGTACCGGACTTTTTGAATATGTTCAGTTGTTTGTTATCAGCAATGGTACGCTGACCAAATATTATAGCAATACCGTACGTGATGGGCATCTATCTGAAGTCAAGAATAAACGCTCACGTCACAAGACATCAAACAGTTTTGCATTTACCAGTTGGTGGGCAGATGCAAAGAATCAACACATTGCTGAACTGAACGACTTCACCAAAACCTTCTTTGCCAAACATACTCTACTCAATATATTGACCCGTTACTGTGTATTTGATGTTGACCGCAAGCTAATGGTCATGAGGCCCTATCAAATAGTGGCTGCAGAACAGATTCTGCAACGGATAGCTACCAGTACTAACCATAAGCAACTGGGGAAATCAACCGCTGGAGGTTATATCTGGCACACCACCGGAAGCGGAAAAACATTGACTAGTTTCAAAGCAGCTCAATTGGCACGAAACCTACCGTTTATTAACAAGGTTTTGTTTGTTGTTGACCGTAAAGATCTGGATTACCAGACAATGCAGGAATATGAGCGATTTGAAAAAGGGTCTGCCAATTCCAATAGATCGACTGCTGTTCTTCAAAAACAACTGGAAGATCCTAATGCCCGTATCATAATTACCACCATTCAGAAGCTAAGCCGGTTTGTGGCAATAAATAAAAAACATCCAGCCTACGATGATCATGTGGTATTAATTTTTGATGAGTGTCACAGAAGTCAATTTGGGGACATGCATATTGACATTACACGAAATTTCAAACGCTACCACCTCTTCGGTTTTACCGGCACACCAATTTTTGCAGACAACGCTGGTAATCATGGAAACCCAAAGATTCGAACCACCGAACAGGCTTTTGGCGATAGGCTACATACCTACACTATAGTTGATGCAATAAATGACAGGAATGTCCTACCCTTCCGTATTGATTATATCAACACAATCAAATTGTCACCAGATATTGATAACAAAGAAGTTTCAGCCATTGATACCGAAAGGGCTTTAATGGCCCCGGAACGTATCACCCAAGTCGTGAAATATATCCGTGAGCACTTTGATCAGAAAACCAAACGTAATGCTAGTTACAGTCATTCGGGAAAGCGCTTGAAGGGTTTTAACTCACTATTCGCTACTTCTTCAATTGAGGCTGCAAAGCGATATTATGCAGAATTCCTCGAACAGCAAAAAGGATTACCCTCTGACCAACAACTAAAGGTTGGAGTAATCTTCAGCTTTGCTGCAAACGAAGAGGAAGTTGATGGGCTACTGAACGAGGAGGAATTTGAAACAGGAAGATTGGACCAAAGCTCAAGGGATTTCCTGGAAGATGCTATCAAAGATTATAATGACCTGTTTGGGACCAGTTTTGATACATCGTCTGATAAATTTCAGAACTACTACAAGGATTTGTCGTTAAGACTGAAAAATCGTGAACTGGATCTGGTGATTGTAGTCAACATGTTCTTGACCGGATTCGACGCAACAACACTCAATACTCTATGGATAGACAAGAATCTTCGAACCCACGGTCTTGTCCAGGCTTTTTCTCGTACCAATCGTATACTCAACTCAGTCAAGACCTACGGAAACATAATTACTTTCCGAGATCTCGAAATGCAAACAAATGATGCACTTGCCCTATTCGGAAATAAGGATGCCAAAGGTATTGTGCTTCTTAAACCATTTGCTGACTATTTCGACTCTTATCAAAAGCAAATTGAGGAACTTGTTACCACCTTCCCAGTTGGTCAAATAATCATTGGTGAAGAAGAGCAAAAAACTTTTATCAAGATATTTGGAGCGATTCTAAGGCTGAAGAATATCCTAACAGCGTTTGATGATTTTGTCGACAATGAAATCCTGAGTGATCGTGAGTTCCAGGATTATCAGAGTATGTATTTGGATCTACATTACGAATACCGAAAAAATACCGATGCCGAAAAAGAGTCTGTAAACGACGATGTGGTATTTGAGATTGAGTTGGTAAAGCAGGTCGAGATCAATGTAAATTATATCCTAATGCTTGTTGAGCAATATCTGACGAAAAAAGGGTCAGGGGAAGATAAGGAAATTAAAGCTAAGATATCACGGGCTGTAAGCTCTAGCCCCAGTTTGCGTAGCAAGAAAGACCTCATTGAACAATTTGTGGATTCAGTTTCAATTAATGACACGATTGACGCTGCATGGCACACCTTTGTTACCGCCAAGAAAAAAGAGGAACTTGATCGTATTATTAAGGAAGAAGGACTAAATTCAGAAGAGACCAAATCCTTTGTAGACAATGCTTTCAGGGATGGTGGCATAGTTGTCACAGGTACTGCTATAACAAAGATTCTACCACCTGTTTCACGTTTCAATAAATCGAACAGTCATGCAGTGAAGAAGCAAACTGTTCTGGAAAAACTAGGTGCTTTTTTCGAACGCTTCTTTGGGTTGATCTGAAACTAATAGTGTACCTGCATTACTAGTGCGGGGTCCAAGCCATATATTTCCATTTTTGAAAGAGATCTGGCTCAAGAATGACATGGCGGTATTGGCAATCTCCACATGATAGTCCCCTGTTATCTCACCTATCAAAAACCTACCAGACCTTTCAAAATAGCCTGAACCCTGTTGTTAGTGGGTATTTGGCTTTTAGCCTCAAAACTACTAGGAAGGCCCTGGTCTGATAAGTGCCCTTGGTGGTCCTAGTGAAAATTCCTTGAGGAAGGCTGGATTACTTACCATCAGGTTTCAGGTCATTCATTCCACATTCCTAACTTAACATTATGTACACTTTCATGGGCTAGGGCCCACCCAAATGGGGATTAGGTACGAAACCCCTCTATGCCGCCCGCTTTTTCATAACCGTCCAAACGGCAAATTCCTTTAAGTCCTTGCGATCTGCACTTTCCAACTGCTTGATTGCTATTTCTGCAGTGTCAATTGCAAATAGGACAGTAGAACGTGAAATGCTGTAGTGGGGATCATAATCTGCCTTGTGACGTATTTCTTGTAGATCCACAAACTTTTTGGCAAATTCCTGTATGTCATCAGGGAAGCATTTTATATCATTCCTAAACACTGTTTCTTGGCAAAGCCATGTTCGACAGTTCGATAGACCTGTTGCCAAGCCCCGTTGGCTTCTATTTTTTCGGGTTCGGCCAATAAGGCTATCGGCACAATTACTGCAAAGGGCATTAAACATCGCATAATAGGTTGTACTCACGGCCATTTTGAGTATCGTTTGCCGGGGTTTTCCCTGGCTATCTTCACTTGCCAGTATTCTGGCAGTGGTGATGAAATCACGCGGTTGCAAATTCGGCTTCTTCTGGAGTCATGAAAGAAAAAACCGGATAACGTTGACTATTGTATTCCTTATGGAGAGGTTGGTGCAAGCACCTTGGCAAGCCAAGTATTTTCTTCGGATCAAGATAATTATTTTCTGCCTGGAATATCACCTCAATACGAAGGATTGGATCACCATCATGATCCTCGGCCTCTTCGGAAATCACCTCGACAATCTTGGCCGGGGCAAGTTGCTCCTGAATTCGTACCTTCAATATTTTATCGATATTTTGCATGATACCTCTACCGTAAATAACTTACTACTATTTAATGTCAAAGAAGTTGCTTGGCCACAAATAATCTACCTAGTTTAAAGGAATTAACCCGAGAAACCCTGAACCTGGATAAAAAGTTATTTTGCAGGGCTGGAATGCACTTGACACTCTGGGAACAAAGACGGATGTTCTGATTGAACAGCTTACACCCGTGCAACCAGTTCCCGACACTTAACATATCATAGTTCCAATAAATCTTTGTTTGGCAGATGAAACTAAACTTATCTGCCCTAATACTACCTGAATAGTTACAGATTTACTTTCATTATTCATTTAGACATGTTTTGAGGTAGTCTAAAGGATGAAGTCAGTTCAACTTAGAACGGGATTCCAGATTAAATATCATATTCTGCCCAAAGTGCACTTACTGGTAGGGCAAAGCAATTATCACCGAAACTGAGTTGCATATCACCAAGGTAAAATACAATTCCCTTGAATTGTCGTGATTTGCCGGGCCCTTCCTTGGCAAACCATTTCAGATGTTTGAAATCGCCATGATTGACAGTGCTGGCTGCCTTCACCTCAATGCCAGTAAGCTGACCTCCATATTCAGCAATGATATCAATTTCCCGCCGATCAACGCTTCTCCAATGGTACAAGCGAAAATCATTTGATTGATAAGGAAGCATTCTGAGTATCTCATTGAACACAAAGGACTCCAGTAAAGACCCTAGCTTTGTCGCGTGGGGGCTTCCAAGGTCGAACGAACTTTCATTAAAACGACGAAGCGCACAATTCATCCCTGTGTCAACAAAATGAAATTTTGGTTGCTTAATTTCTTGTTTTGCTTCGCTTGAGGCCCATGCGTCAACCTGGGCCACAAGTGACAACTGTTTCATCACATCAAGGTAGTTCTCTATAGTTTCCCACTTTACCCCAATAATTTTTGCAAGTTCTGAGCGATTTATTTCCTGTGCTGTCCGGGTTGCAATCTGATTGATTAGCTTGCGGAATTTATCCATCTTCCTAAGTGGGTAAACTTCACATACATCTCTATCCACGATATTCTTCAAATAGTTTCGTAAGAGTTTTTGTCGTTCCTGAATTTCCAGCTCTCTAGGTTCAGGAAAACCACCCTCCAAAATGAACTTGATATATTTATATCGGGTTAACACCTCTAGATGTTTGATTTGGAGTAATGAGGGGGATTTCTGTAGGGTCCAGTCCAGCAACTGGCTTGGTTGTTTGCTACTGATTTCAGCCACTGTCAATGGCCAGAGGTACATCTGTACAACCCGTCCCGGTAGTGAATCCGGAACACTCCTCCGTGCAAAGATATTGGATGAACCTGTAAGGATGAATTGTCCCTTGCGCTGGTCTTCATCGACGATGATCTTAATTGCAAGGGAAAGGTTTTGTGACCGTTGAATTTCATCAATGATGACTGGTTCGTCTTCGGCTCTTGCCTTCAGTATTCTCAACTGCTCTAAGGGGTCTTCATTAATTCCTAATAAAATATCTTTCCTGTCCAAAGTTATATATTCACCCTTTTGGAAGAGGTTTCGTACCAATGTGGTTTTACCAACCTGCCGTGGGCCAATGATATTGATGACTCTGAATGATTCCAGTGCTCTTTCAAGCAACTTCATCATATGTCTGGGATAATACCCTTGTATCGTGATTGGTTTTGCTTGCATGTTCTTATCAATTCTTTCTTACCTATCACCATTTATCCGTTATCAATTAATTTATTTATCCGTTAATTATATCTCAATGCCAATTTTTCATTACCATAAGCAAGTTATGGCTTAACGGGAATTACTGTTTGATACGAATAGTCTCTTTGATGTTGGAAGAGAGATGTAAGTAACTGACGATCTCCCACAACTGAATACTCAAAGGTTTGATGGAGGAAGAAATAAATGCCTAAGAATTCAAGAAATGATTCACCGACAAATATTGATAAACACGGATTGGAGAATATTAAAGGGCAGTTTCTGATTTACCAGGCTGAGGATGACAAATTGAAGTTGGATGTGCAGTTTGAAGATGAATCTGTATGGCCGATTTAACAAATGATGGCTGACCTTTTTCAAAGTTCCAAACAGAACGCAAGGCACCATCAAGTCAATTTATGAAGAAAGTGAACTCCAACAGTAGGTAACTGTAAAACAATATTTTAAAGTTCAAATTGAGGGAAGTCGCCAAGTAATACGCCCGTTTGATTACTACAACCAAGGCATAATTATTTCCTTTGGATACAGGATAAAAAGCCATGTCGCTACTCGTTTACGAATTTTGGCTACCCAAAATCTTACTGAATTTATACAAAAGGATTTGTGCTTGATGATGAGCAGTTGAAAAACCCCGATCAACCTTTTGATTACTTTCAGAAAAACTTCCGTAAACTTCAGGCAAGTATGCGTAATACTATATCGGGTTCCTTGTGGAGCACATGTAACAGAGCACGCGCCGCCCCAGTCGGATATCGTTTGCCCTGTTCCCAGTTGCGGATGGTCTCGGGCGATACATTGATACGGCGAGCAAGTTCTTTCTGACTGAGGTTCATCTTACGGCGTAACTGCCGTGTATACCGGGCCATTTCCTGCAAGGCCTCAGCCTCATCCTCCTTTTTGTGGCGAGCAATATCTTCCTCTGTCGTGGCATCCACCGCCGCATAGTTTATATATCCCTTGGGGAAGGTGGAAGGATCGTCTGGATCAACCTTGATTCGAATTGTAGACATAGTATCTTATCTCCCTTTCGTTGGCTTTCCATGCTGTAATAATGCGATGAATGGAACCTCGCAATGTATAAACAATCACATAGACCCTACCTTCAATCATACCGTATACACGGTAACGCTGTTCACTATAGTGAAAACGATCATCAGGTTCAACAATTCGCTGTGGGTCGGCAAAGACCCTGGTAGCATAAGTGAAATCAAAATCTCGACAGGCACGAATGACACGATTTTTGTTGCTGTCCCATTCAAACTCCATACCATGACTATGGCCCTTTGACCCACACTTGTCAATATCCACCACCCTGGTAGCTTAGAGTAGCTTAGAAAAAACCAACTTATTCCGCCGGTAGATTCTGACCTTCACCACCGCGGTTTCATTTTTTGACATCAAGAATAACTTCTGGAGGATAGAAATTTAATACAATCGGCGATCAAAGTGATACATTTTAGAAGGACATTTCGAGTTTAGCATTACCAGCTTAGTGATGCATTGGTTGAAAAAAATTGGCTTTGAAACTATTTCATTGCAAGTTTCCAGTATTGATGAATAAACTAGATTAATGTTTGGATTTGTCTGGAATTAATTTCCCTGTTTCAGGTCTAATATGTTTTGGTGAGGGTTAAATGATTAAGTTTTCTTTGTCATGCGATAAAAACCACATTTTTGATAGCTGGTTTGAATCCAACAAGGCTTTTGAAACATTAAATTCCAAGGGATTGCTTACTTGCCCAATGTGCGACTCAACACAGATCAACAAGAATATCATGGCACCAAACATTGTGGCTAAAGAGAAATCTACCACAAAGGAATGCATGGCACTGGAAAAAACGAAAAAAATTGACCTTCAAGAGCCATTGTCAAAGTACGAAGAAACACTTCAGAAAATGAAAAAAGAAATAGAAAAAAACTCCGAGTATGTTGGGAAAAAGTTCGTTGAGCAAGCTCGATTGATGTATCAGAGCGATACAAAGAAAAAGTCAATTCATGGCGAGGCGTCCCTCAAAGAAGCCAAGGAACTCGTAGATGAAGGTATTCCGGTTTTACCTCTACCTTGGCCTATAATTACAGATACCAACTAAAGCTTTTCCAAATTGCTCTAAACAACCTGATTGTTTGGGTAATTTTCCTCACCGTTTCATCTGACTAATACAAATGAGCTAAAATTTAGTTGATTCCAGATATTGAACAAAAAGACTATGAATAGAAATTCAGCAAACAATAGTGTGTATATTAATTGGGTAACAAGTTAAGAGATTGTTGTGGCCAAAATTGTAATGAAATTTGGTGGTACTTCTGTTGCTAACCCTGAACGTATGCGTGTAGCTGCTTCTTATGTCAAAGAAGAAGTCGAAAGGGGTAATGAAGTCATTGTTATTGTTTCAGCAATGGCTGGTGAAACCAATAAGTTGGTTGAATTGGTAAACTCAGTATCCCCATTTTTTGATGCCAGAGAGTATGATGCGGTAGTTTCTTCGGGTGAAAATGTTACTTCGGGCATCTTCGCCCTAATCTTACAGGACATGAAAATACCAGCCCGGAGTTGGCAAGGATGGCAGGTACCTATTACGACCTCTTCTTCCCATAGCTCCGCCCGAATAAATGAGATTTCCACAGCAAACCTTAATGCCAAGTTTGAAGAGGGCTTGAAAGTGGCAGTTGTTGCTGGATTCCAGGGAATTAGTGACGAAAATCGCATAACAACCCTCGGTCGTGGAGGGTCAGACCTGACCGCTGTAGCTTTTGCTGCAAAATTCAAATGTGAACGGTGTGATATATTTACCGACGTTGATGGTATTTATACGGCGGACCCAAGAATTGTATTTAAAGCAAGAAAACTAAACAGGATTGCCTATGATGAGATGCTTGAACTGGCCTCTCTAGGAGCCAAGGTCTTGCAAACCAGATCAGTTGAAATGGCTATGGCACACCAGGTTCCTGTATATGTCCGATCAAGTTTTTCTAGAAAACCTGGCACTCTGGTCTGTAATGAGGATGAGAAAATGGAAAATAGAACAATTTCAGGTGTTGCTCATTCCCGTGATGAAGCAAAAATATCAATTATTTCAGTTGCTGACCGCCCTGGGATTGCTGCCTCAATATTTGGTGCCCTATCAAATAAAGGGGTCAATGTTGATATGATTGTCCAAAATATTTCGGAAAGTGGTCGAACCGATATTACTTTTTCCTGCCCAATTGACCAGGCAGGTACTGCAGAAGAGGCCTTGCTGAAGGCCAAGGAAAAGAATCTGGTTAATTTTCGTGATGTCGTACAAGATCTGGAAGTATGTAAGGTATCAGTCGTTGGAATTGGTATGCGGTCCCAATCAGGCGTAGCTGCCAAGATGTTTTCTATTTTAGCCAATGAAGGAATTAATATAAAAGTCATTTCGACATCGGAAATTAAAATTTCTGTCCTCGTGGACAGAAAGTACATGGAATTGGCAGTGCAAGCACTCCATGATAAATTTGAACTGCACACAAATAGAATTTCAACGAAATAATGAACGACCAAGCAGCAGAAATATCTTCCCAGCAATTACTTCTCAGGCTAAATGACGCGTTAGCCAGTGCCGGCGATGGTCAAGAGCGCCTAAACCAGATTGCAGAAATTGTTGCCATGTCAATGGGAGCGGATGTCTGCTCCATTTATCTCCATAGAGATTCAAAAACCCTTGAACTCTGTGCTACCAAGGGATTGAATCCTGAAGCTGTTCATGTTACCCGTTTAAGGGTTACTGAGGGCTTGGTAGGCAAAGTTTCCAGACTTTCTGAGCCGGTAAATACTCCAAATGCCCCAGCAGAAAAGGGTTTCCGTTACATGGCAGAAACTGGTGAGGAGCGGTTCTCCTCTTTCTTGGGGGTACCAATCCAAAGGCTGGGACAAACACTCGGTGTTTTGGTGGTTCAAACCAAAGAAGCACGAAAATTTCACCTAAGTGAAGTTAATACACTGGCTGTTGTTGCCACAGTGTTGGCTGAGATGAGAGAAACCGGAATAATTACGGGTGAAGGCAAAGCCTTATCTGCCCTTCATACCCAACCGGCAACCTACAAAGGTTTTGTTGCCCATGAAGGTTTTGCTGAAGGTCGTGCCCTTTTGCATGAACCAAGGGTTGTTATTACAAACCCGGTAACTGATAATCCCAAAAAAGAATTATCCCGTCTAAACAGCGCGATATTGGAACTTAGGGGTACAGTTGATTTCCTATTGGACTCCCAGACCCAACATTCAATTTCAATAGAACAACGCGAGATTCTTGAAACCTACAGGATGTTTGCCAATTCATCCGGTTGGATAAATAGGATGGAAGGGAACATTGCGACAGGATTGTCGGCAGAAGCATCGGTTGAAAAAGAGCAATCAGAAGCTCGGGCCCGCATGGAAAAGTCATCCGATGCCTACCTTCGTGACAGGTTTCATGATCTAGATGATCTCTTCAATCGTCTCCTAAGGATTCTTACTGGTCAAGGAAGAAATATCAAGGATGATATTCCAGAAAATCCTATCCTTGTTGCCAGAAATATAGGACCTGGAGAACTTCTGGAATATGGAAGAAAATTAAAGGGTATTGTTCTGGAAGAAGGTTCAGTAGGTTCGCATGCTACAATAATTGCAAGAGCCATGGCCATCCCCCTGATTATTCATGTAAAGGGCGTAACAACTGAAGCACTGAATGATGATATCATCTTTATAGATGGTGAAAATGAATCTGTTCATCTCAGACCAGATGAATTTGTGTCATCTTCAATCCATAACAGGATTGAAATGGCTGAAACTGTCAAAGCCACTTATGCTAAAATCAGAACTCTTCCCGCCCTTACGAGGGATGGTAAAAATATAAGGCTTTATATTAATGCCGGACTAATGGCCGAACTTCCTAATCTGGAAAGATCTGGGGCTGAAGGTGTAGGTTTATTCCGAACGGAATTACGATTTTTGGATTCCAATAAAATCCCGACAAGGGGTGAATTGGCCAGCCAATATTCAAAGGTCCTTGATTCTGCTGGAGGTAAGAGAGTCATTTTTCGAACGGTTGATATCGGCTCAGACAAGATGGTTCCTTATATAAAGAGAGAAGAGGAACCCAATCCAGCAATGGGGTGGCGAGCAATAAGGATTTCCCTTGATAGACCGGCATTGTTACAAATGCAGACACAGGCCTTAATTTATGGGGCAAAGGGAAGACCCCTAAGCATCATGTTCCCCATGGTATCGAGTTATGATGAATTTACCAAAGCCAGAGAGCTTTGTTTCAAGCAGATAAATCGGTTAAAAAAGCTCGGTAAGGTTATACCTGAAGAAATTGAAATCGGAGCCATGTTAGAAACCCCTTCCTTGGCTTTTGCTCCTGATGAATTCTATAAATCTACGGATTTTATTTCCATTGGTGGCAATGATCTGAAACAGTTTTTCTTTGCTGCTGATCGCCAAAATGAAAGAGTTCGTAGCCGCTACCATGCCCTATATCTTAGTTACCTGTTTTTTATCGAATATATTTGTAACCGCTGCTTGGAAAACAACACGAAGGTGAGTTATTGCGGGGAAGATGCCGGAAGGCCTGAAATAGCCATATGCCTTGCAGCAATGGGGGTTCAATCCTTCTCAATCAGGTCCGCTAGTCTGGGTAAGGTAAAGCATTATCTCAGACAAGTAGATTTGGAAGAAATCAAATCGCAAATTGATTCCGCCAGAGCAGAGGGGAAAACTACTTTTGATGAAGGTATCAAATTGATTATGGACAAATGTACAAGTGCGGTAACTTGACTTGGTGTAATTTATAAATTTCTTTCAAGCCACTAGTTGTGGCCAGTTTACTTCCTTTACCTTTTAGTAAGCCTCTGAGTCGCTGATTTATTTCAAGACAAAGAACTTGGTTTCTTGATTATCGACGCTCAAACACTGGAACTTTGATGATATAGACATTCAACCATCAAAGGGGGGGGTACTTCAATTCCTCTATTTTCAATACAAATGTGACTTCTTATAATTCAATTGTAAGCCTCGGTTTACAAATCTTGTTTTTCAATCGGTTTAAATTTAGACCACTCTTCCCGTACATGTTGTAACATCCCTAATTTCTTCTCCTGACAGAGACCAAGCCCAAACCTCCAGTGCGGCCATTCAGGTCCTAGAATTCTAAATGTGGCCATCAGAACACCGGTGTGAATGACTTACACAACCAAAGTGATAACTGACACCGGGATTTGAACGAAAAAAATTGCTCTGCGAGAGGGACCCTTATGAAAGACTGGCGATTTTATGGGAGGAGGAAGGAGATTGCTGAACTCCAGAACGGGCTGGAACTTGGTACCGCACAGAGCACTCGACACTTCCATTCCCTCCGGGTACGAGGTCGGCGGGGAGTTGGCAAGACCCATTTGTTGAAGCAAATGAAAGAGTACACACCTGCTGATGTACCGTTTATCCTTTATGAACTACCCGATCCGACTATGTACAGCGATGGGCCGCCCTCGCCAGAGGCGATCATTGATGGGGTGAAAGAAGTAAATAATAGCCTTCAATTGGAGGCTGAAAAGGCTGGTCTCCAGAATTTTGAGGTCAAGTTGCCAATACGAACTTCTCTGTATCATGACCGTATTTGGTTCAAAGAGGTACTAGCGACATTGCTGAAGGCTGGGGCGGTGGTAGTACTTGATGAGTTCCACCTAGCCCGGGATTTGGGGCTGGCTTCCTATGTCAAGCAGGTGATTGATGAGGCCGGAGGGTGTCAAGGTATATATAAGAATCCTGGCAAGCTGGTTCTGATGGGGTCTCACCAGCAGAAATTTGATGGTTTGTTCTGCCCAGATCAACCGCTGTATGGCCGTACAGGGGCCACCGTTCATGTTCAACCCTAGAGATTGGAAACCGTCATGACGATGGCTGCCAAGCAGGGAATAATGGTTGATCCACGCCGCTTTCTGACTCTCTGGACCGCCTATGGGGGTATGCCCCGTAACTGGCAACGGTACTGCACTGCTCCTGAATACAAGCATCTGCATGGGATTGAAAATGATAGGGAATGGAGGAAGACTTTCCTGGAGGTTGAGAGTAAGGGGTTGGCGGATCCCCGCGAAAGAGATTGTGAAAGTATTACTAACAGGAATAAATTGAATAGAAAATTACATATAAACCGATTAAATTATTCACTTTTCTTAAATGTTAAGCTCTCATTTTAAGAATAAAATATTAGAAGTTTTTGAAATTTGAATTTTCCTCAAATACTTTCACAGTCTCGCTGGCCGGAGATTGCCAGATTGAATGGGCTCAGCAAGGAGAACCCCTACCGGGTGGGTGATTGTCTCAAACTGCCGGCGGAATAGGTTACCATTTTTAATTATTTCACGGCTGGGAGGGGCGGGATGTCCCCGGGAATAATTTTAATTCATTCCTTCGGCACCATATGATAAAGTGGAAATGAAATTATTGAATGGTTTAAGGAATTAAAGCATGGGAACCAGCCTGGAGACAGAAAGCATCATCGGCCCACTGGGTTCGGAGTTCTACCGCATCAAGGTGCCAGCCATCATGCGGGAGGCCATCAACTGGGACTATGACTGGAACAAACTCGGCAAGCGGGTGATGATCGACGCCAGCGCGGGGGTCATCACCTGGATGAGTCCGGGCACCACCCACGAAGGGGCTGCTGCCGCCGCTGACAAGATTGTCATGGTCGCCGGCATGATTCTCAATTGCCCGACTGTTGATCGTCGCGGAACACGTTGGAAAATACCAGGAGGTTCGGGCAAAAACGGCCCTGACAAGATTGAGGTTGAGGCTGATGCCTCCTTTTACATTGGCCAGAAGGCCGAAGGATTTTATACCGCACGGAAGCGAGGTATAAAGGCGGCCAAAACTTATGTGGGTCAAAACCCACCGGATCTGGTGGTTGAGGCCGAGGTAACCCACTTTGATGCCCGGAAACCGGCCCACTACAAAAAACTGGGGGCTAGGGAGATGTGGCAACTAACCTACGATGACGAGCTGGATGCCTACGAGGCCACCATTCTGGATTTACAGGCTGAAGGTGGTCCACGCCCAATCGCTCAATCCATGATTCTGCCAGGGCTGAAGGCCAGTCGCCTGCCGAAGATCTATGAGATGGCCGAAACCAGTGGACTTCCGCATCTCAATGCCCTGTTGAAGAAGGAGATCATCGTTCCTGTCCCGCCGTCGAGGCCTCCACCGAAGCCGAAACCACCAGGGCCATCAACGCCCAGGATGTAGGATCCCCTGTGCGCCTGCAGGAGGCAGTGGGGGAATATACAACCGGTAGTGACACCATTCGGGATCGCCCAGGGCCTCTTTCGCAATGATGGGAAGGCGTTTGTCACTTGTTTTTGTTTCTTTTTTAGGGTGATGGCTTCTTAATCTCACCGCTAGCAGTTTTAGCTGGATTTCTTACTTTTCCTTTTAGCAATCCCCTGACTTCTTTACCTGTCTCAAGGCACAATACTCTGTTTGGGTCAGTTGGTGGTGGAAACTCAACCGTATTGATCACTGAAAAACCAAATCTGGCATAATAGGGTTCATCGCCAACCAGAAGAATAGCCTCCCAACCCAAATCACGAGCCTTAGAAACTCCCAACTTAATCAAATAGGAGCCAATACCTTCTCCTTGATAGATAGTATGTACAGCTATGGGACCTAGGAGAAGAACTTTTGTTCTTGTTTGCCCTACCTTCACGGGCCAGAATCTTATAGATCCAACTATAGGACCAGTATCCTCTCGTGCAACCAATGACAATTCGTCAATCGGCTGGTTTCCAACCCTTAATTGATACGATGAAAGATTTGTACGGCCTAAACCAAAAGCATTGTCAAGCAATACTTCGATTTCGGATAAATCTCCAGGTTCTTCCCTTTCAAATTTCACAATCTAACATCCTTCATTAACATCAGAATAATTTACTTTACTGTAAATTTCGCCGTCAATGTGCAAATGTCAAAATTTAATTGGGAAAATAATCAAAGCGGTTTGTGGTAAGAGTATTCTTTTCATGGCCGGATGGAATGGATTACCTAATATTGACCAACATAAATCGCAAAGGTTGAATATACATTCTTGCTAAGATAGTCATCCGGCTTTATTTTGTCGACAAATCATTACCAGTTAATTGTTACGAAAGGATAACTGAATGAATACCCCTGTTATTGGAGTAATTGGTGGATCCGGTCTTTATGAAATAGACATTCTGAAAAATCAAAAATGGATTGAAGTTGAAACACCCTGGGGAGATCCTTCAGACGCCATCCTAGCTGGTGAAATCAACGGTGTGGAGTTTAAATTCCTACCACGCCATGGTCGAGGTCATGTCCATTCACCCACAAGTGTCCCCTACCGTGCAAATATAGATGCCCTCAAGCAACTTGGGGTAACTGATATAATCTCCATTTCCGCATGTGGTTCTTTCCGTGACGAAATGGAACCGGGAGATTTTGTCATCGTTGACCAATTTATTGACAGGACTGTAAACAGAGAAAAATCATTTTTCGGTCCAGGATGCGTGGCCCATGTCTCCATGGCCTATCCGGTATGCCAAAGACTAGCAACTGTCTGCAAATCAGCTTCTGAAGCAATTGGAGTAAATACCCACCCCAAGGGAACCTATCTAGCCATGGAAGGGCCACAATTTTCTACTTTGAGCGAATCCAGGCTATACAGGGATGTTTGGAAATGTGATGTGATTGGTATGACCAACATGCCCGAAGCAAAATTGGCCCGAGAAGCTGAAATTTGTTACTCAACCATTGCCATGGTAACTGATTATGATTGTTGGCATCCGAACCATGGAGAAATTGACATCGAAAAGTTACTTGGCGTTTTGCAAAAAAATACCATGAGGGCCAGTGAACTAATTCTCAAAATTCCCGATTTGATTGGGACAGAGAGACCTCCTTGCTCCAAGGGATGTGACAGGGTCCTAGATTATTCTATATTAACCCCTCCACCAATGAGATCCCAAAAGGTAACAGAAAAGTTGTCAACCATAATGAAACGGGTCCAATCTTCCCCTAAAGGGTCATAAGTTGTTCACCATAATGCTTAACTTGATTGAACTTCCCTTGGATTTGTTTGCAACATGGAGTTAAGTGAACGATCTAAAGGCTTAATCATAATCCTGATAGCAGTAATCTCATTTGTACCGGATAGCCTTTTTATCAAAATTATCCAGACATCAACTTTAAACCTTACCTTTTGGCGATCTTTGCTGGCGGGTTCGTCTATTATCCTGTTTCTGGTTATAGTACAGCGTAATAACCCCATTAAAGAGATTTCCAGGGCGGGATGGGCTGGTTATGCCTATATTTTTCTTCTTGCTGTTGCTTCCGTTTTGTTTGTGTATGCCATTCGAACAACGTCGGTTGCAAATACACTGTTCATAATTAGCACCTCACCCATGTTTGCAGCCATTGCCAGCAGGATATTATTGAGAGAGCCATTGAATTCCCGCTTGGTTTGGGCCATTGCCCTATCAATGGTGGGAATTGGATTCATTACCAGCGGGTCACTCACTATCAGAACTGATGCCATTTGGGGCGATCTGGCGGCTTTATTGGTAGCCGTCATGATTGCCATCAAACATACTGTTGCCCGCAAGGCCAAAGCATTTTCCATGGTACCAGCCGCTGGTATGGCCCACATATTGCTGGCTAGTGCCTTATTCATCTTTGCTGATGTTAGTTTTCTAAATCCCAGGGATATGATCTATGTTCTTATTCTAGGGGCATTCTTCATACCAGTAGCAACAAGTTTGATGGCTATGGGTCCGAGATATCTTCCGGCACCCGAAGTCGCTTTAATCATTCTATTGGAAGCTATACTGGCTCCCTTGTTAGTCTGGTTGGTATTAGGGGAAGAGCCGACTAGGCTGGCAATCGCAGGAGGTTCCCTGGTTATTGTGGTATTGGCGATTTATAACTACTATCAATTGAAATATTTTAGTATGTAGGATTTAGTCGTTTGAGCATGGTTTCGTTGAAAAGCTGAGAGGATTAGAATGAAATCACATTACAGGGTTGTTGTCATTGGTGGAGGCGTAGTTGGTTGCTCGGTCCTATATCATTTGGCTAAATTCGGATGGCAAGATGTAGCCCTGCTGGAAAGATCGGTTCTTGCAGCTGGTTCAAGCTGGCATGCTGCCGGTGGGTTTCATGCACTCAACGCAGATCCAAATATAGCTTCTTTGCAAGCCTATACCATTGATCTTCTCTCGGAAATTGAAAAGGAATCTGGCCATTCTGTGGGCATGCACATGACTGGTGGTTTAACGTTGGCTGGAACCCAGGACAGATGGGAATGGCTTCAAAGTGCCTACCGGATATTCCAGACCATGGGAATAGAAGATGTCCGCTTGGTAACCCCAGAAGAGGCTGGTACACTTTGTCCTATAATGTCGACTGAGGGTATTTTGGGAGGACTTTGGGCTGACCGTGAAGGATATATTGATACGACTGGAACTGTTCAGGCTTATGCCAAGGCAGCAAAAAAGTATGGTGCTGATGTAATTGAAGGCAATAGGGTTATGGAGTTGAATCCTGTTTCGGAAGGATGGCAGGTTGTAACTGAAAAAGGAACCATAACCTGCGAACATGTTGTCAATGCAGCAGGATTATGGGCCAAGCAGGTTGGAAGAATGGCAGGGATTGAACTCCCCGTTTCTCCCTTGGCACACCATTATTTGCTTACGGAAACAATTCCTGAGGTCGCAGCATTGGATCATGAATTACCATTGGTCGTTGATCTGGAAGGTTTTACCTATATGCGGCAGGATCAAAATGGAATGCTGCTGGGAATATATGAGATCAACCATGAGCATTGGATGATGGATGGGGCACCATGGGACTATGGTATGGAACTCCTTGAAGAGGATTTGGATCGCATTGAGCACGAATTGGAATTGGGTTTTAATCGGTACCCAGTCTTACAAAATGCTGGGGTAAAAAACTGGGTTTGTGGTGCTTTTACCTTCTCACCAGATGGGAATCCACTTGTTGGACCAATTCGTGGAGTCAAGGGGTACTGGAGTGCCTGTGCAGTAATGGCTGGTTTCCTGCAAGGAGGGGGAGTTGGAAAATCTCTGGCGGAATGGATGATCTATGGTGAACCCGAAGCGGATGTTTTCGGCATGGATATTGCCAGATATGGCAGATATGCCGAAAACAAGGAGTATATAAAGCAAACAACCGGACAGTTTTATACCCGTCGATTTGTCATGACCTATCCCAATGAGCAACTTCCTGCCGGTCGACCACTCTCCAAAACACCTTCCTACGCTGGAATGACCGAAGATGGTGCTCGATGGGGAGTAAGCTATGGTCTGGAAATTCCCATCTATTTTGCTCCTAAGGGTTTTGAGGAACAGCCTACATTAAAGAGGTCAAATGCCTTCCCCATTGTAAAGGAGGAATGCCATGCCGTCCGAAATAATTCGGGCTTGTTGGATATCAGTGGGTTTTCCCGCTTTGAAGTGACGGGTGTCAATGCCAAACAATGGCTAGATCGAATTATGGCTTCGAGGTTACCATCCCCTGGCAAGATCAAGCTTGCCCCAATGCTTGCCCCACAAGGCAAGTTGAAAGGCGATTTGACCCTGTTTAACTGGGGAGATGGAACTTGGTGGATAATGGGTAGTTATTACCTGCGGGCCTGGCATTTGCGATGGTTTAATAACTACCTAACCGAAGGGGTTGTCATAAGGGATATTTCTGATGAAATGCTGGGATTTTCCGTATCCGGACCCAATGCCCGTAAAATTGTCCAAAAGGTAACAGACAATGATTTGTCAAATGACAGTTTTCCTTTTATGTCCTGTCGAGAAATGGATATTGGTTTGACCAGGGCCAAGGTTGCTCGAATCTCCGTTGCAGGAGAAATGGGTTTTGAAATCAATTGTCCTGCCTCCTGCCACGAAACCTTGCGAAATACCTTGCTTGAAGCGGGTAAACCTGAAGGAATGGTTGAATATGGGTATAATGCCCTCCTGTCCTTAAGACTGGAAAAGAGCTTTGGTATCTGGAGCACGGAATTTACGCAAGCCTACACACCTGGCATGACTGGAATGGATCGTTGGATTGATTGGAACAAAACTGATTTTGTTGGACGGACAAAAGCACTGGAAGAAAAAGAGGAGAATTCACCTCCAATGGTTTTGGTTACCATAGAAATTGACGCTCTTGATGCCGATGCAAGTGGTTACGAACCCATATGGCAAGGTAATACCAGGGTTGGATTTATCACTTCAGGCGGGTATGGGCATACGATCAACAAATCTCTGGCCATGGCGTTGGTGGAACCGGGATTTTCCAAACCCGGTACGGAACTTACTGTTCATGTTGTCGGAGTTGAACGACCAGCCAAGGTTATACCCAGTTCACCATATGACCCATCAGGTCAAGCCATGCGAGCATAAATGTCGAAAAAAACTGCTACTCGTAAAAGAAGGCCACGAAATCCTTTATTGGGAGGAGGACCTAGGAAACCGAATTACAAGAAACTCAAAAATCCCTTCCCACCAGTCAATGCTTTTACCGAAGATCGGATAGAAGATATCCATAACAATGCTCTGCATGTCCTGGAAGAGATGGGTATCAAGGTCCTCCTACCCGAAGCAAGTAAAGTTTATAAAAAAGGTGGAGCTTTGGTTGATGCAGATACCGGTATGGTAAGGATCGGCCGGGATATTATTACCAATTCTCTCAAAACCGCACCTCCAAGATTCCGCTTGCGGGCTGGGGCTCCTGACCGGGATCTTGAAATGAAGTTAGGTGCTTTGGCTTTCCTACCTGGAGCCGGGGCTCCTCATGCGACCGATTTAAAGAGAGGTCGGAGGCCTTCCAGCCTTGCCGATTACCGGGAATTGGTAATGCTGACCCAGTACTTTGATGCCCTTCATATGGTTAATCCTCTCGTTGAAGCGCAGGATATTCCTACCAATCTACGACATTACAGCGTTATTGAAACCCAGTTAACACTTTCAGATAAATTCCCGAGTGCTTACGCCCGTGGTTCACCCCAAACCATGGATACCTTTGAAATTCTCAAGAATTTCAGAGGTCTGTCTGATGAAGAGTTTCAGGCTGAGCCCTGGTGCTATACAATCATTAACACCAACTCCCCGAGGGTTCTGGACATACCTATGGCTCAGGGGATATTGGATTTTTCAAGCTTTGGCCAAATGACTGTGGTAACCCCCTTTTGCATGATGGGAGCAATGGCACCGGCTTCTGTTGCTGGTGCCTTGACGTTAAGTCATGCTGAATGCCTTGCCGGTTTGGCTTTAGCTCAACTCAATAATCCGGGTGCTCCAGTTTGTTATGGAGCCTTTGCTTCGAATGTTGATATGAAATCCGGGGCACCAGCTTTTGGAACACCTGAGCAATTCCAGGCAAATCTGGGCTCTGGCCAGTTGGCAAGAAAAGTTGGCCTTCCCTGGCGATGCGCGGCCGGGTCATCAGCCAACATTAATGATGCCCAAGCAGCGAATGAAACTCAAATGGGGCTTTGGAGTTGTATTTTTGCCGGTTCTACTATGGTGGTACATTCTGCTGGTTGGATTGAAGGGGGATTAACAGTTTCCTTTGAAAAACTTATCACTGACCTGGAAGTTGTTCAAATCATTGCTGAGCTTTGTAATCCGACACCACAGGAAGAGGATGATCTCGGCATGAGAGCTTTACAGGAAGTAGAACCAGGTGGGCACTTTTTTGGATGCCAACACACCATGGACCGGTATCAGTCCGCTTTTTATGAACCCTTGATTGCTGATTGGTCAAACTTTGGTTCATGGACTGAGAATGGTGCCAAGGATGCCAGCCATAGGGCTCTGGATAAATGGCAGGAGATCGTTGCCAACTTTGAGCCCCCAAAAATCAATTTGGATCGCAAGGCCGAAATGGAGGAGCTCATCGCCAAGAGAACGGCTGAGGGAGGAGCATTTCCAGTTAGCTGATATTGCCCATGGATAATTATGGGAATTATGTATTTTAGTTGACAGTACCGCCAGAAGAAGATAACTACTGACATAGTATAGCAAGGATAGATCTCGACCCATGCCCCCTTCCACCGTCCATCGCAACATTGCCTATCGGCTACTCCCCGGCAATAGTACCAAGGCCAGAAAACTGGCCGCGCAGGCCGGAGCCTGTCGCTTTGTCTGGAATGAAATGCTGGGGCGACAAAAGGAAGCGTATGACGAAGCGAAGGCCAAAGGCGAAGACCCGCCTTCGGTATCGCAATTCTCCCTTCAGAAACGGTTTACGCAATTAAGACGGGACGTTCCTTGGCTCAAGGACTATCATGCCGGCATCACCCGTTCGGTCCTGAAATACCAGGCCGAAGCCTGGGAGAGGGCCTTCACGGGTGGTGGGTTGCCCCGTTTCAAGAAACGTGGGCAAGCCATGCCGTCCTTTACCATACCCGAACAGGTGAGAATTCGGGAGAACAGACTCTATATTCCCCGCATGGGCTGGTATCGGCTCCAGCGAAAGGGTGCCAATCTCTGGCCTGATGGCCGGCCGGTCAAGGCGGTCATCAGAAAGATCAGTGCCGATCGCTGGCAGGTAACCATCTGCTACAAGGTCGAGGTGGAGGAGCTGGTGGACAATGGCGTTGTGGCCGGTCTGGACATGAATGTCGGGCAGGTGGCGGTTGTTAGCAGTACCAACACCACGCTTTTGCTGGAGCAACCGAAGATCGCCCGGCTGGAAACCAGAATCAAGCGCAATCAACGGGCGATGGCGCGGAAGAAGAAAGGGTCGAGCCGGCAGCAGAAACTCAGGCATCGGCATCTTCGCCTGATGCGGAAAAAGGCCAACCGGCGCAAGAACTGGCACCATCATGTGTCCAAAGAGATCAGCCGGCTGGCCGGCACGGTCGTGGTTGAGCGACTGAACACCAAAGGCATGACGAAGTCAGCCAAAGGAACGGTGGAAGATCCCGGCAAGAATGTGAAGGCCAAGAGCGGGTTGAACCGCGAGATCCTGAATACCGGCTGGACCAGTCTGGTGCAGATGCTTGGGTACAAGTGCCGGGAAGTGATCGGGATCAACCCGGCCTTTACCAGCCAGACCTGCCATGCCTGCCAAGAGGTGAATAAGGAGTTCCGAAAGGGACGCCGTTTCAAATGTGTGGCCTGTGGCCATGCCGATCATGCGGATCTGAATGCAGCCCGCAACATTCTGGCCTCTGGAATTGGGGCTGCTGCACGGCGAGGAGCGTTGGCCTTGGCCACTCCGACAACCCGTGAAAAGGATAGGGAGGGTGACCTTGTCAACCAAACTATATAATTCCCATAATTATTCAATTGGTACGCTGATAACAAAAGGGCTACAAAAGAACCCCTCCTGGAAACCTGCCTGGCGAAAGGCCAAGCCAAAAACATCCTATGATGTGATTATTATTGGTGGTGGCGGACATGGCTTATCCACAGCCTATTATCTGGCCAAAAACCATGGTATTAACAATGTGGCAATACTTGAGAAAGGACCCATCGGCCTTGGTAATACCGGTAGGAATACCACCACCATCAGGTCAAATTACTTCTACCCGGAATCTGTAGCCCTTTATGATCTTTCCCTTAGGCTTTATGAAAACCTCGCCAAGGAACTCAATTTTAATATAATGTTCAGCCAACGGGGCATGCTGATGGTGGCTCATACTCCTACGCAAATGGAGATTTGTAATCGTATAGCCAACGCCATGATTCTCAATGGTGTGGATGGTGAGTTGTTATCAGCCCGTCAGGTCCAGGAAAAATTACCTTTATGGAACAAAAAGGAGGATGCCAGATACAAATGTCATGGAGGCATATGGCAAGGTCGAGGAGGCGTTGCCAGACATGACGCAGTGGCTTGGGGTTATGCCAGAGCAGCTGATAATTACGGGGTGGATATAATTGAAAATTGTATGGTTGAGGATTTCATCCTAGAAGCTGGCGAGGTCAAAGGAGTAACTACATCCAGAGGGGAAATCAAGGCTGATAGAATTGGTATAACAGCAGCTGGTGCAACCCCCTTTCTGGTAGGAAAACTGGGCCAGAATTTGCCAATCCTTGATTATGCCCTACAGGCTTTTGTAACTGAACCCATCAAACCTTGTCTTGATGTTGTTGTCCTTTCTCTGGGTACTGGAACCTATGTTCTGCAATCAGATAAAGGTGAAATTGTCTTTGGTGGCGGATTGGACAGGATACCAACACATACCCAAAGAGGAAACTTGCCAACCCAGGAAACGGTTGTCTCCGGATTATTGGAAATGTTCCCCTCCTTTGGACAATTAAAAATGTTACGACAATGGGCAGGTGTAGTCGATGTTGTGCCAGACAGTTCACCCCTGATTGGTCCAATTAACACACCAGGTGTATATATTAATTGTGGTTGGGGTACAGGCGGATTCAAAGCAATTCCTGCTGGTGGGTGGTTGCTGGCCCATCTAATTGCCAAGGACGAGCATCACTATATTAGTGAGCCCTTTGATCTTGGCAGGTTTACAACCGGAAAATTAATTGATGAAGCCACAGGATCTGGAATTGCTCATTAGGAATCTTTATGCAGATATTTGAATGTCCCTTTTGTGGGAAGAGAAACGAGACCGAGTGTCATTTCCTGACAGAGGCAGGGAAACCCCGTCCTGAGCCAGCAGAGGAAGTATCAGACACCCAATGGGCTGATTATCTTTATTTCTACCAATCTCCGCGAGGAAAAACTGCCGAAATTTGGGTTCATACTCCCTGCGGTGAGTTTTTCATACTTGAGAGGGATACGATTACCAGGGAAGTTTACCGGAGTATTTCACTGCAGAAGGATCAGATAAAGAAACAACAATAAGTTTCTACGATCAAAGCCTAAATTGGCAAGAATGTGTTGACTGTTCAGTAATCATGCCAGATCTGTCTTGGAAAAATCATTCCCCTTATAGACAATACTGGCATTTTTGGCTGAGGCACAAGCATAGGTGAAGCAATCCCCGAAATTCAGGTCAGCCTCGTGGCCAACAAATTTCCCATATCTGCGGGCTACCTGCATGGCAATTTGGCCGATTTGGGGCGTGATAGAAATGTCTTGTGCTTCAACTCGGTCGCAGAAATCATTGATAATTTCCTCGGCTAGTCTGAACTGCTCTGAAGTTGGTCGCAAACTTCCTGAACGGGACCGAGCCAAGGCAGCAACAGCCTCAAACCTGACCAGAGGTGAAACATAGCGTTTGTTTTTGTCGTTTTCGATACGCCAAATTAGCACTTCATATTCCGGTTCACAGTTTAGAACTGCTACAATAGCTGAAGCATCAATGAAAATCAGTCAATCTCCCACATTTCATCAGAGAATTTCTTCATATCGAAATTAGGATCAAGATCACCCAACTCCTTGACCTTGGCTTGAATCTCCTTCATTTGTTCCAATAACGGCTTTTTCTTCTGCTCCACCTCAAGTTGCAATTGCAAAGCTATACGCACAGCTTCAGTTTTATTTCTAGCTCCTATAGTTTCCTTGACCTTTTCAGCTAGTGCATTCACCTCTTCATTTCGAATGTATAGTGCCATGTTTAATGCTCTCTCAATCAATTTGAATATTCATGACTGTATATTCAAGATATACTATATGAATATATTTTTTTTTTGATCAAGAATTAATTTCATGTCGGCGAGGGTGTGTTTTTGATATTGCGACATGATTTGTTATAGGGGGTAATAGGAATGTTGATATAAAATATTATGCCGGCAAAAGGTGTATAAAAAAGGATTTAATATGACTATGGCAGAAAAACTTGTAACTTTTGCTAGGACAATGCCCGGTACGCATGGCGAATTGGTAAACATTTTAAAAAGCGAGAGCGAATACCTTGGCCAAAGTAGGGGAATGCACAGGTGGGGGTCTGAGGGATATTGGAATAAGCACTTTAGGGATCATTACAAAATGAATGATGGTAGTGTGGTCATAAATAGCGGTGAATGCCTGAAATTACCTCATGAATAGGGTTATAGTATTACAAGCTACCAGGTACAAATCTTTGTAAATACACTGCTTCATTCACAGTAATTCCCGACATAAAATCAATTCGAAAACTGATCCTGCTAATTTGCAGGATTGGAAAAAACAACTTCAAAATGACTTTTTTGAAAGTCTAGTGAAACGCCAATAATGCCACGATTCGATACATTGTAGAATTGCCTTTTGCTGTTGCTAGTAGTTATTCCTTCGACATTACTAGCTCAACAGAATTGTGATTTATTCAGTTGGGAATTTTATGAAACGGCTACAGTGGATGACATCATCCCCTGTAAAAAAGACAGAACCGACCTTACAACAAGAAATGAAAATGGCGCCCCCAACATATGGCTGCTTGGTATAGTGATTCCTGGGAAGTCATCACTGAGATCATAAGAAACGGTGCTAATATTGAAGCACGGGACGAGTTTGGTCGCACACCCCTTCACAAAGCCGCCATGTGGAATCAATCTACAGCAATCATAGCAGAACTCATTATCAATGGGGCCAATATCAGAGCAAGGAATACAGATAAAAAAATCCTTTTTGATTATCTGGAAGAAAATCCCAACATCACCAAAGAGGACAAGATTTACCGGGTTCTGCATGAAGGTATTCTGAAGCCGGCGGAGAAGTAAATCAGATATTTTTGTTTAACATTGTAAACAATAAATTGACATTTGGGGACCTGCTGTTTATATAGAGTATATCCAACCGGAGTTGTTCGCGGCTTCGGATAGGCCGCCCGTTAAGGCGGCCTTTTATTTATGGGGTATTAACTTTTGCAAAAAAAAGTTTCAGTATATGTAGATGGATTTAATCTCTACTATGCGATTAAGGATCTCCAGAATAATCGTTTGCAATGGGTGGATCTTTGGGTCCTGTCGGAAAAATTGGTTCGCAAAAATGAAACCGTAACTGTTGTGAAGTATTTTTCAGCCTATTTCACATGGAACGAAGCTACCTATCGGCGACACCAACGGTATGTTACTGCTTTAAAAGCTGAGGGTGTTCAATTCATTGCAGGAAACTTTAAGTGGAAAACATTCGAGTGCCCAGAGTGTAATAGTGATTTTTCTAAGCCTGAGGAAAAGGAAACTGATGTAAATATTGGAGCACACCTTTTGGCTGATGCCTGTAAAGACAGATTTGATCGTGCCTTGATCATTTCAGCTGATACTGACTTAAATCAAGCGGTTAATTTGGCAAGAAAAGAAACAATTGACAAACAAATAGATATTGTTGCTCCTCCCGGTCGGAGGCTACGGAATAGAGCTACTTTGTTCGAAATCTCAAGGAGCAAGTTGAGAAGTTCTTTATTGTCATCAGATACCATCAACACCATAGTGCGAGATGGTCGATAGAACTTTAATTCGGTAAGCACTTCTAATAATCCCCAGACAGGTGACGAAATCCCTGTTAACTTGAACATGGAACTGATCCCAACCAGCCGGTCAAGAAGGGTCTATCGGGTCCAACGGGCCGACACCCGCTTGAGCATTATCGCCGTGAAGGCCCTGAGCGGTCCCGACAGATGGCTGGAGATTGCCACCCTCAACAAGCTCAGCAAGATCAATCCCTACCGTGCTGGTGATTGTCTGAAGTTGCCGGTGGAATAAAATTCTCATTCACCGGACAAATCGAATTCTTCTTCCCACCACACAGACCTATGGAATAAGCTCTAAAAGAACAAATTTTGTAAGGAGAATAAAGCAATGAAAAGGACCCCGGTTAACCCATGGGATTGGTCCACGAAATTTGGATACAATCAAGCCGAAATAATTGAAGGATCTGGAAGGCAGTTGATCTGTGCTGGTCAAACGTCTGTCGATGCAGAAGGAAATCCACAGCACCCAGGGGACATGCGGGGCCAGATGGCACTCGCCCTTGACAACCTTGAAGCCGTCTTGAGTGCTGCCGAAATGGGACTTGCCAACATATTACGGCTCACCATCTACGCTACAGATTTGGACGAAGCGATGAAGAACTTCGATCTACTCGGTACGCGCTTCGGGCCGCTCAATGCTTCGCCGCCAATGACAGTGGTGGGCGTTACCAGGCTAGCCATCCCTCCACTCATGTTCGAGATTGAAGCCACTGCCGCTGATTAAACTCAAATGCATTCGCCTAAAACTACATTGTTGTTGCAAGCAATCTTGGTAAATTGGTGCTAGGGAGAGTGATTGAGCCAAATCGGAGAGTTAAAGGCAATCCGCTAATTGCGCCTTCTTGCACCCTCCTACGCTCGAAGGAGCAAATTTTCAATGGGCATTTATGATATCTGAGAACGCACGGCTCAATTTGGTACTCGCGGCCCGTGCATCTTAATTTGGGTTGTAGTTTGCGACCATGGCAAGCCGCTGAATCCAGGTAGGATTCAGACAGATTGCATTCATTTTGCCCGACATAGTCCAGTACCTTTCATAGTGGTGTTGGTTGAAAGTGCGATTGATGTCCTGTCGGTTTGTGCTCTCAGGGACTTTACTCAATCCCAATATATCATCTCCACCGCCGGGATGGTCACAGCTCCCCCCTGGATTATTGATCTGGTTCCGCCGACACCCATCTGGTGTAGCTATGATGCCGATTTGGCCGGTGATCAGGCGGCCAGGTTCCTGATCAAATTACATCCCGAAATCCGGCGACTAATGTTGTTTTTTAATATTATTTCGATATTAAGAAAAATAGTGATCCGTTTACCCGTAATAATTGGGTAATTTTTTTCGCTATTGACAACAGAAAATTATTGAACCAATGGGCTTTGAGTTCCCTTTAGGGTAATGCCACGAATTTCAGCACGTCCTACTAGTATTGAGATATATTGCGAAACTGCCTTGGACCAAGCTGAAGCCTCAAGCCAACCAGCAATACGATCGCTAACCATTTCATATGGAAGTGTTTTGCCCTCAATGCAGCGATCCAAAGCAATTACATGAAAGCCAAACCGGCTTGCTACCGGGATCTGTGTAATTTCGCCTTCCTGCATTTCTGCTACGGCTTTTTCAAACTCGGCAACTGTACTACCGGGGGATAATTGACCCAGGTTTCCACCCTGGTCTCGTGAAGAACATTCGGAATGCTCTTTGGCCATAGATGAAAATAACTCTGGCTTCTCTTGCAGAACCCGACAAATTTCTTCAGCACGTGTTTGTGCTTCTCTCCGTCTGGTCTTGTCAGATTCTGGAGCTGCAATCAAGATATGGCGTGCTTCAAAAAGGGTTGGCGTACTGAATTTCTCAGGATGTCTGTCATAGTAAAGTCGGCATACATCTGGTGTAGCTGTGGGTACTGTTATTTCCTGTTCAATCAATACCCTGATAGCGGCATCACTTTCGGTTTCTAACCTTCCCTCATTATCTTTTTCCGGGGTTGCAGAAAGGCCCAGATGATTGGCTTCCTGCCAAAGTAACTCTCTTATTACCAACGCTTCGGCAGCTGCTCTTAAAGCTCTTCCGGGACTTGATGCCGGATGATTTTGTGCTTCCGCCATGATTTTGTGCTCGGGAATGGCAACATTATTGACACTGACCTCCTTCAGGGAAAAACCAATATCAGCTTTGGTTTCCTTGGGATGCTTTGCATCTGGTACCCCGGAAGGATGAGGCTTCAAATTAGGAATTATCATTACTTATCAAGCTGGTGGAGTTCGATGGGTGGAAGTTCGCTGATTTCGTTCACGAACAACCTGATAACCAGGTCGCCACAAATAATGAATGGGGGCACTCAACATGTGGACAAGTCGTGTGAATGGAAAGAGGAGGAAGATCGTCAAGCCCAAAAACAGATGCAGTTTGAAAATAATAGAAGCTTCGGCAACATAACTCGGTGCCGCACCATTAAATGTGAAGATTCCTTGGGCCCAGGTCATGAACTTCACCATTTCATGCCCATCCAGATGTTGCATTGAAATCGGGATCGTCAATAGACCCAGCATTAGTTGTAACCACAACAGGATAATTATCATAGTATCAGAAAAGGTTGATGCTGCCCGTACACGAGCATCAAAAAGCCGACGATGAACCAGAAGGGTTGCACCAATAATGGCCATTACGCCAGCTACTCCTCCCAGAACAATTGCCATCAACTGCTTCGCACCATGGCTGATACCTATCATGTCAAAAAAGGCAATTGGAGTAAGCAAACCAAACAGATGACCGAAAAAGATAATGAGAACCCCAACATGAAACAGAACTGATCCCCAGATAAGTTGCTTACGACGAAGCAACTGAGACGACCCTGACCTCCAGGTATAGGGATCACGATCATAACGGATTATTGTACCTACAATCATCACGGCAAGGGCGATGTAGGGATAAATTCCGAATAGAAGTGTGTTCAGGAAATCAGACATGGTTAGAATTCTCCGTGTTTGGCAATTGAACTGCTCCTTGAGGCTTACGACGAGCAGCTCGATACTGCTTTTTCATACGCCCCAAACCACAGTTATCTTCACCTGCATTTCCGCCAAATGTTACTACCTCCTCTTCCCAGATTTCATCAAGCGCCTCAAGATCGGCCGGGTCATCATCTGGTATCTTAAGGAGGTCATTTACCAGTTTGGAGTCAGGCTTGAGATTAGCCAATGATTCCAAGGCTGTGAAAACATTTACGTAGACAGATTTTCGTGCTGTTAGCCTTTCACGAAGGACCGCAATTATATGTGATATCTGCCCAAGAAGGGAAATTGCTTCGGCAAGTGGTTTGGTTGAAAGATATTCCAGGAACATTGGTAAATAGTCAGGTAATTCCTTGGCCTCTATGTCAAAACCATCTTCCTCGTACATAGCCAACAGGTCGACCATAGCCTGCCCTCGATCACGACTCTCACCATGTACATGCTCAAAGAGATGCAAGGACAACGACCGGGTACGATCAAAGAGAAACACATAACGTTCCTGCGCATCATAGATATTGCGTTGGCCGATATCATTGGCTAGACTACACAAGGATTCCTTTATGGATTTATTTAGCGGGATTGCCTCTACAGCTTGCCTGATCTCAGGCATAGCCTCATGCAATTCTTTTGAGGGGTATGAAAGAAGTAGAGATGCTACTTTGAATACTGTACCGGTCATACCCTCTCCTTGAAAAGATCAGTTGGAGTCTGAACAGTACGAGGCCGCTTTCCACCAAACAGATCCTGCTCGGTTGACCCACCCGAACAACCGTTACCAAAGGTAAATCCGCATGAACCTCTTACGTCATAAGCATCCTCGGTAACCTCACGGTGGGTGGTAGGAATAACAAAGCGGTCTTCATAGTTGGCAATAGCCATGATATGATACATATCCTCAATCATGGCACCCGTCAGTCCAACTCTTTCGGCAATAGCCTCATCAATGACTCCCTCGACTGACTTGGACCGCATGTAAGCCCGCATGGCAAGCATGCGTTCAAGGGCAGCAATAACTGGTTCATCTTTACCTGCGGTCAAGAGGTTTGAAAGATAACGGACCGGAATACGCATGGACCGTACATCAGGAAGTCCATCTTCCCAGCCGATTTTACCTGCCTCGGCAGCCGACTGCAGTGGCGATAGCGGTGGTATGTACCAAACCATCGGCAAGGTTCGGTATTCAGGATGTAGGGGAAAGGCAACTTTCCAATCCATGGCCATCTTGTAGACCGGTGACCTCACGGCTGCTTTAAGCCAATCCTCAGGAATTCCATCTTTCCGTGCCTGAACAATTACTTCTGGATCTTCGGGATCAAGAAATACCTTGAGCTGTTCTTCATAAAGGTCCTGTTCATCTGGCGTAGATGCGGCCTCAGCGATACGATCGGCGTCGTAAAGAATTACACCCAGATAGCGAATACGTCCAACGCAGGTTTCCGAGCAGACTGTCGGTTGACCAGCCTCAATACGCGGGTAACAAAACACACATTTTTCGGATTTGCCTGAGGACCAATTGTAATAGATTTTCTTGTATGGGCAACCCGAGACGCACATACGCCAACCTCGACAGGTTTCCTGGTCAATCAAAACAATACCGTCATCTTCACGCTTGTAGATTGCACCAGAGGGGCAGGCAGCAACACAGGTCGGATTCAAACAGTGTTCACATAATCTTGGCAGGTACATCATAAAGGTGTTTTCGAATTCACCATAAATCTCTTTTTCAATGTCCTTGAAATTGTAATCGGCCGAACGTTTGGAGAACTCGCCTCCCAGAATTTCTTCCCAATTAGGTCCCCATTCAATTTTCTCCATGCGCTCACCACTGATCAGCGATCGAGGCCTGGCCGTAGGTGTTGCCTGGCTTTCCCCAGCTGTTTGAAGGTGGCCATAATCAAAGTCGAATGGCTCGTAGTAATCGTCTATTTCAGGTAGATCAGGGTTCCCAAAAATCTTGGCAAGTATACGCCATTTTGATCCCATCTTCGGTTCAATTCGGCCGTTGGACTTCCGTGTCCATCCTCCGTTCCACTTTTTCTGGTTCTCCCACTCCTTGGGATAACCGATTCCTGGTTTGGTCTCGACATTGTTAAACCAGGCATATTCTACCCCCTCACGATTAGTCCAGACGTTCTTGCATGTCACCGAGCATGTATGGCAACCTATACACTTGTCTAGGTTGAGCACCATTCCGATTTGCGCACGTATCTTCATTTTACTACCTCCGATTGTGCAGTAGTTGTGCTGTATGGTTTCTCCATCCAGTCCACCTCATCAAGCTTGTGGACAACAACAAATTCATCACGATTTGAACCCACTGTACCATAATAATTGAACCCATAGGATTGTTGTGCATAACCGCCAATCATGTGGGTTGGCTTGGTAATTGCTCGTGTTACTGAATTGTGAATCCCACCACGTTGGCCTGTTACATTTGACCCTGGTGTATTCACAATCTTTTCCTGGGCATGGTACATGTAGATTGTACCTTGTTTCATTCGTTGGGAAACGACTGCACGTGCAGTAATTGCCCCGTTGGCATTGAAAACTTCAACCCAATCATTGTCGACTATATCTGCGTCTTTGGCATCCACTTCTGAAATCCACACCACGGGCCCACCGCGATTAAGTGTCAACATCAGCAGGTTGTCGGTGTAGGTTGAGTGAATTCCCCACTTCTGGTGCGGGGTTATAAAGTTCAACACCACTTGTGGCCGACCATTCGATTTTGCCTCGATAACCGGATTTATTGCCTTGGTATCAATCGGCGGTCGATAGACACAGAATCCCTCCCCAAATGCCCGCATCCAAAGATGGTCCTGGTAAAGTTGCTGGCGACCCGTCAAGGTTCTCCAGGGAATCAATTCATGAACATTGGTATAGCCTGCATTATAGCAAACCTTTTCAGATTCAAGGCCAGACCATGTTGGTGAAGAAATGATCTTGCGTGGCTGGGCAACAATATCATGGAATCGAATTTTCTCATCTTCTTTTGGTAAAGCCAGGTGGCTGTGATCTCGACCTGTACGTTCAGATAGGGCCTCCCATGCCTTGACTGCAACATGGCCATTGGTTTCCGGTGCCAAAGAAAGGATAACTTCTGAGGCATCAATATCACTTTCAATGCGAGGACGTCCCTTGGTTGGTCCCTCTTCAGTTACTGTACCATTGAGGTCACAAAGCAGATCAATTTCGTCTTCAGTATTCCAGGATATCCCCTTTCCACCATTGCCGAGCTTGTCCAAAAGCGGTCCAAGTGCAGTGAAACGCTTGTACAGGTTGGGATAATCACGCTCAACGACGGCAAGTGAAGGCATGGTCTTGCCAGGAATGGGATCTGTTGTGCCTTTTTTCCAGTCCAGAACGTCTAAAGGTTGAGCCAACTCACCAGGAGTATCATGCAGAATTGGTACCAGAACAACATCTTTTTCGACACCAAGAACCTCTGGTGCTATTTCTGAAAACTTCTTGGCTATTCCCTTGAAAATGTCCCAGTCACTTCGAGCTTCCCAAGCCGGGTCGGCAGCGCTGGTCAGCGGATGAATGAAGGGGTGCATATCTGAGGTGTTGAGATCATTTTTCTCATACCATGTTGCGGTCGGCAGGACAATATCGGAATAGACGCAGGTAGTCGACATACGAAAATCAATGGTTACAAGCAAATCAAGTTTGCCTTGAGGTGCTTTACTGTGCCAAACAACCTCAGTTGCTTCCTGGCACCCCTCTGCCCCAAGGTCTTCCCGCAAAACTCCATGGTTGGTACCCAACAAATGCTTCAAGAAATACTCATGTCCCTTCCCCGAAGAGCCAAGCAGATTTGAGCGCCAGACAAAAAGATTGCGAGGCCAATTAACTTCCTTGTCAGGATCTTCGCACGACAGTTTGAGATTACCATCCTTCAGATTCTCAACAATATAATCCTTGACCTCTTTACCAGCCTCTTCCGCAGCTGCGGCAATTTCAAGCGGGTTGGTTTCCAACTGAGGTGCTGAGGGAAGCCATCCCATACGTTCTGATTGAATATTATAATCAATTGGGGTTCCGTCCCACTTGCCGTTCGGTGCAGTTGGGGAAAGAATCTCCTCGATTTTGAGGGTTTCATAGCGCCACTGGTCAGTATGGGCGTAGAAAAATGAAGTCGAATTCATCTGACGAGGCGGACGATTCCAATCCAGGGCGAAGGCCAGCGGTAGCCAACCAGTCTGTGGTCGTAGTTTTTCCTGTCCGACATAATGGCTCCAGCCACCGCCTGACTGACCGATACAACCACACATAACCAAAAGATTGATAATTCCCCGGTAGTTCATATCCATGTGGTACCAGTGGTTGATACCGGCCCCAAGAATTACCATGGAACGACCATTGGTTTTCTCGGCATTGGAAGCAAATTCACGCGCAACAGTGATTATATGATCACGGGGAACACCGGTGATTTCTTCTGCCCATGCCGGTGTATATGGTTGGTTTTCGTCATAGGAGGAAGCACAGCTGTTGTCACCAAGCCCTCTATCCAGCCCGTAATTGGCTATAAAAAGATCGAAAACCGTAGCAACCAGCGTTTCGCCCTCTGCCAATGCCAACAGCTTGGCTGGGATATTGCGTAAAAGGACGCTGTCATGATCCGTACCTTTGAAATGGTCGTGTTCCCGATTGCCAAAATAAGGGAAGGCAACAGAGGCAATTTCATCATGATCCCCTTCCTTAATGAGACTCATGACCGGTTTAATGTTTTGTCCCTGCCCATCTTTTGACTCAAGATTCCATTTACCTTCTTCTCCCCAACGAAAACCGATTGAACCCTGAGGTGTTGTGACATTTCCCGATTCACCATCAATTACAATGGTTTTCCATTCAGGATTGTTACTTTCGCCAAGATCATTACTGAAATCTGAGGCACGAAGCAGTCGATCCGGGACATAATTACCATCCTTCTTTACCAATCGCACCAGCATGGGCATGTCGGTATAACGCCGACAATAATCTTCAAAATATCCCGCTTGCCGATCAAGGTGAAATTCGCGCAGGATTACATGCCCCATCGCCATGGCTAGAGCAGCATCTGTACCTTGTCTGGGGTTAAGCCACAGATCTGAAAATTTAGCTGCTTCGGAATAATCAGGTGAGACCACCACAGATTTGGTCCCCTTGTAGCGGACTTCCGTATAGAAATGGGCATCGGGGGTACGTGTTTGGGGAACATTTGAGCCCCATAGAATTAAAAATCCTGAATTATACCAATCGGCTGATTCTGGTACATCGGTCTGTTCTCCCCAAGTCATGGGTGAGGCTGGTGGCAGGTCACAGTACCAGTCGTAAAATGACATGCAAGTTCCGCCCAGAAGTGAGAGGTAACGTGATCCTGCAGCATATGAAACCATTGACATGGCTGGTATTGGCGAAAATCCAATTACTCGATCAGGACCCCATTTTTTGGCTGTATACGCATTGGATGCAGCTATGATCTCATTAACTTCGTCCCAATCTGCCCTAACGAACCCGCCTAGTCCTCGAATTTTGATATAATCGTTTCGTTTTGATGGATCGCTCTGGATTGCTTTCCAGGCCTCAACAGGCGTTTTTGTCTCGCGTTCCTTGCGCCATAGTTTGAGCAACCTTGATCTGATCAAAGGATATTTTACTCGGTTCGCGGAATACATGTACCAGGAGTAACTTGCTCCACGTGAGCAGCCACGTGGTTCATGATTGGGCAGGTCTGGACGGGTTCGTGGATAATCAGTCTGCTGGGTTTCCCAGGTAACAATACCCCCCTTCACATAGATCTTCCAGGAACAGGACCCGGTACAGTTTGCGCCATGGGTTGAACGAACAATCTTGTCGTGTTGCCAACGATTCCTATAGGAATTCTCCCAATCTCGGTTTTCATTCGTTGTTACACCGTGCCCGTCAGCAAATGTCCCGGTGTTTTTTCGAGCCAGGAAATTTAGGCGATCAAGAATTAGTGACATGTCAACTACACTTTCTTTAGGTCTTAGCAGGGTACAGAGGCACTTTTACGCGTGTAAAAGTACCATGTTACGACTACGCAGATTGCATAGAATACCAAGAAACCCCACAATGCCGCTTGCGGCCCGCCAGTCAGACTGATTGAGGTTCCATAGGATTTGGGAATAAAAAAAGCACCGTAGGCAGCAATTGCGGAAGTAAAAGCCACAATAGCAGCACTCTCACGTTCGGCTTGTTTTAACTTGGCTGGAGCATCAAGATCCGGCATTAATCTTTGTACTTCCTGTCGCATAATGGTTGGGATCATCTGGAAGGTAGAAGCATTGCCGACACCGGTCAGTAAAAACAGCACCATGAAACAGGCAAAGAAACCCCAAAAGGCCCCGGGTTCTTCCTTGATAGAAAGGAAGTAAAGAACGCCTGCAACCGCAGCTATCATCCCAATGAAGGTCCAGAAAGTAACTCTTCCACCACCATAGCGGTCCGAAACCCATCCGGTTCCAGCTCGGCTGAGGGCACCCACCAACGGTCCCAGAAAGGCAAAGGAAAGAGCATCAACAGCTGGAAACTGGGTCTTCATCAACAATGGAAAGCCCGCTGAATATCCGATGAAGGAACCAAATGTACCTGTGTACAACCAACACATCACCCAGTTATGGAATCGCGAGAAAATAACGGCTTGATCAGCGAAGGAGGCTCTTGCCGTCATTAAATCATTCATACCGAACCAGGCAAGCGCTGTCGAAGCCATCAGGAATGGAACCCACACAAAACCTGCATTTTGCAACCACAACATTGACCCATCACTCGTTGCTTGCCCTTCCCCGGAAAATATAACAAATGCCCCAGTTGAAATAACAATTGGTACGAGAAATTGCATGACGGAAACACCGAGGTTTCCTAGACCAGCATTCATGGCAAGAGCATGGCCTTTTTCCTTCTTCGGGTAGAAATAAGTGATATTGGCCATTGATGAGGCAAAATTACCACCTCCCAGACCACATAACAGGGCCAGAACGAGGAAGATAAAATAGGGAGTATGGGGATTCTGTACGGCATACCCGATACCGAAAGCCGGTATAAGAAGGGAGGCAGTGGTCAGGGTTGTCCAGAGCCTTCCACCGAAGATCGGAACCATAAAGGAATAAAAAATTCGAAGCGTCGCCCCCGATACCCCTGGTATTGCGGCCAACCAGAATAACTGATCGGTAGTATATGCAAAACCGATTGATGGCAGTTTTGCTACCACGACACTCCAAACCATCCAGACTGAGAAGGCAAGCAGAAGGGCTGGTATAGATATCCAAAGATTGCGGTTGGCAATCTTGTGTCCCTTTTCTTGCCAGAATTGTTCATCTTCAGGCGTCCATTCTTCGATTGGACCAGGCTGCCACTCCTTGAGAACACCTGAAAGTGCGCCTTTCTGTTCTGGTCCATGAACAGACTGCATTTCGGGTAATTCAGGTAGTGATTCGATATTGTCGGACAGGGCTCGCCTTTCCATCGCACGCACTGAAAAATGCATCCATAACAAGGCTACCAGGACGATGCCAAATAACAGGGCAAAACAACTTGTCCAAATACCGGTAAGGTCAAGCAAAACTCCGAACGAAATCGGCAAAATAAACCCACCCAGGCCACCAATCATGCCGACGAGACCACCAACTGAACCAATGTGATCAGGGTAATAAACTGGAATATGTTTGTAGACGGCAGCCTTACCGAGAGACATGAAGAAACCCAAGACGAAGATTGCAATTACAAACGGAACAAGCCCCATACTTGTCGAAAAGATGATGGGACCCTCAATGCCATGAATAACATAATCGGTTTTGGGATAAGACAACATGAAGCAAAGCAACACCGAGACCCCGAACGTCCAGTACATTACACTTCTTGCACCTCTCTTGTCCGAGAGGTGTCCACCATAGGCCCTAAAAATGGATGCAGGAACGGAATAAGCCGCTGCTATCATTCCTGCAGTTTGAATATCAAGCCCATAAACCCCTACCAGATAGCGTGGAAGCCAAAGTGCCAAGGCGACAAATGCACCAAATACGAAAAAATAGTAGAGGGCAAAACGCCATACCTGCAACTTCCGTAGCGGCTCCAGTTCCATCCAAGCCGAACGAGGTTTTTCTCCACGGGCCTTACGTGCGGCCGTTACTGGATCCTCCTTGGTAAAGAAATAGAATATAACTGCCATAGCCAATAGAGCAATCGAATAGACTTGGGCAGTTGCCTGCCACCCAACTGCTACCAATAGGAAGGGTGCTCCAAAGTTGGTAACCGCAGCACCAACATTACCCACACCAAAAATTCCCAGGGCACTTCCCTGATGTTCGGCTGAATACCATTTTGAAACGTAAGCTATACCTACAGCGAAAGAACCTCCAGCAAGTCCAACACCGAGTGCGGCAAGCAAAAACATTGGATAGGTATTCACTGTTGACAGAAGCCAGGTGGCGATGGCGGAGGCGGCCATGACCAGAGCGAATACCCTGCGGCCACCATACTGGTCTGTCCAGATTCCAAGAAAAATTCGACTAATTGAACCAGTCAGGACAGGGGTGGCGACAAGGAGACCGAACTGGGTATCAGAAAGACCAAGTTCCTGCTTGATCCTGACACCAATGATTGAGAAAATTGTCCAGACAGCAAAACAAAATACAAATGCAATGGTGCTCATGCCCAGCATTTGGTTTTGCTTACTTATATCCGTGGCAACCATTGCACTCATCCCAACCTCTTAGATTACACTCATACTTATGGTTTTCAACAATGAAATAGCTATCAAGAATTATCCGCTTTTAATACTAGTCGACATTACCCTCAAAATTCCATGATCAAGATTAACGCTTTGTTGTTTCCATTAAGATAATAACAAAAAATAATTTATGGGAAAGAAAATTTCCTATAGGTGGAAAATTTCGAGTCATTTCCAGACCCTTTGAGGGGTTAATGGATGGACTAAACTGGTTGTGGCCATTGTATAGATATTCCAAGTAATTTACCTGGCTATAAATTTATTAGGACATTTTATCCATTCCTAATTGTTCTTACCATGGTTTTTCTTATTTATGGGGCTAAGCATACCTAGATAATTTGGATATTTTTATGTTTCGAACTGGAGTTGTTGGGCTCGGGAACATGGGCTCGGGGATAGCAAGGAACCTATTAAAGAATGGCTTCCAAACAACTGTATATGATCTTGATCATCAGAAGATTGATGCACTTTCTGAAATAGGGTGCAAATCGGCTAAGAATGTTTCCGCGGTTGGTCAGAATTCAGAAGCCGTTTTTGTAATGGTCATGAATGGACCGCAGGCTGAATCAGTCATTTTTGGATCAGAGGGACTTGTCGAAACCATGCCTTCTGGTGGAGTGATTATTCTAACGGCAACTATTGAACCAACAGAAGCCAAGGCCATTGGCGAAAAACTAGCCAATACACAGCTTGATCTGATTGACAGCCCTGTTTCTGGTGGTTTCCCAGGCGCGCAAGGAGGTACTTTAACTCTTATGGCATCTGGCAAAAATGATGTCCTGGATAAGTATCAACCAGTAATGGAAGCTATTTCAAAGGTTATCCACAGGGTTGGAAACAATCCCGGAGATGGGCAAAGTGTAAAGGCCTGTCTGCAAGCTCTGATAGGTCCTGTCTTCACCGCAACATTTGAAGCCGCAGCCCTTGCTGCCAAAGCTGGAATCAAGGGCGAAGTCCTGTATAATGTTTTGTCTTCCTCGCCTGTAGGGTGTGCCATAGTTAACAACTCCCTGGAAAATATCATTGATCGTAAATTCGTGGGGACAGGCAGTCATATTGATACCATGAACAAGGATTTGAGTATAAGCATGAATTTGGCTGAGGAGCTTGGAGTACCAATGCATTCAGCATCCACTGCTTACCAACTGTTTAAAGCCGGAAAAGCAAAATTTCCGGATGGAGATAACTGGATAATTACTCGCCTGATAGAAGAAATCATTGGTTCTGAACTGCATCGTTAGAGGAATTAGACCATGAAACTTGGGGTGATTTGCGACGGCATCAGCCGTGACCTTACCATGGCCCTTTCGGTAATGGATGACTATGGGCTTACCTTTGCCGAGTTGCAATTCGTTGGGGACAAGGAAGTTGGCGATCAAACCAGAAAAGAAATTAAAGACATAAAGAGTTTGCTGGAAGGTCATGGCAAGCCTGTATCATGCCTATCAAGACATATATTCAATGGGCTGACTGTTGCCAACATACCAGGCGATGATCTCCATACCCGGCATATGGATTCTCTCAAACGAGTCATTGCCATGGCAAAGGAATTGAATTCTCCACTAGTAAGGATCATGACCCCAAAAAAGGAGCAAATCCTTTGGGGGAAAAATGGAGCCGAACAATGGAATGTGGCTAAGGGAGCCTGGGATGCCACCCTGCCGTTGATTGCTCCTGCCGTTGAATTGGCCCAGGCCGAGAATATTCAACTGGTTGTCGAAACCGGCAACGGGATAATGGTTAATTCCAATTACACTGCCCGACGCCTGATTGATGAATTGGATGCCAAGAGTCACCTCAAGGTTTTATGGGATCCTGGTAACAACTGCTGGTGTCATGAGCTTGCCTATCCTGATGGCTATGAGCTTGTACGGGATGGTTATATTGGTCATATCCACATTAAAGACCTGGTCGTAAATACCCCACAAGCTACCCTTGAAATCAAGCCAATGGGTGAAGGTCAGCTCGGAGATTTATTTGCCCCAATTGCTACTGCCCTGAAGAAGGATGGCTATGATGGTGTGATATCCCTGGAAAGTGTTTATCGACCTGATAATGGAACTTTCATGGATGGCTTTCTTCAGTGTGTAGGACCCTTTAAATCCTTGTTCGGCTGAAATCTATTTTCTTGCAATGAGAATTATTTCCAAGGGATTAGAGCCCCAGGGTTCATAATATTGTCAGGATCGAAGGACTGTTTGATTTTCCTAATTAAATCGACGTAGGCCTTATCACCAAATCTTTCCAGTTCATTGATCCTTAACCTGCCCGTGCCATGTTCTGCCGAAGTTGAACCTTCAAGATCATTTACCAAGGTATAAACAGTATCTCTTATTTTGCTCTTCAGTGCAGGATTGTCTTTGTTCCTTTTAGCCAGATCAAAAACATTATAGTGAAGATTGCCATCGCCAATATGGCCAAAGCAATTGGTTGTTAGTCCACCAATTTTGGCAATTTCAGCATTTGCTT
Organism: Paracoccaceae bacterium; assembly: GCA_963668325.1. GTDB lineage: Bacteria > Pseudomonadota > Alphaproteobacteria > Rhodobacterales > Rhodobacteraceae > MPNP01. The sequence continues at coordinate 1,644,721 of OY764222.1, read as the reverse complement.
TCTCAATAAAAATCGGAATCCTGGATATCGGAACGGAAATGTCATTGGAAACAACAGCTCCTATAATACGGTTGGCTTCAGGTATTAGTTCACGTAGGTTCCAAAAATCCAATCGCTGTTGTTCCGAATGAGCAAAAACACCATCCAATATCATATTTTTTTCCAGAGCCTGACCGGCGACTTCCAAAAGCCTATCATTCAGATCCATTTTGAATTCTGATCCCAAATCCACCAACACTGACCATTTGGGAAGTGTCTGGAAGGGAAGATTTGAAACAAGTCCTGTATCCCGTACGAATTTAAAACTTGTTTCGCTGATTAGCTCAAAGGCCGAAATCAACCCACCAAAATTCTCTTTGAATAAGTTTAGTAATTCGATTGTCTTGGTAAGGTCGGGGACACTGAGGATAGCTGCAGCTTCTTCTATCGGCCTTGGAAAAATTTTCATAGTAGCGGCAGTAATTATTCCTAATGTCCCCTCTGAACCGATCATCAGGTTATTCAAATCCAGCCCATGATTGTCTTTATGCAACCTATTGAGGGTGTTCATTATTGAACCATCTGGCAGGACAACCTCAATTCCAAGACAGAGATCCCTGGCATTACCATAACGAATGACATGAACTCCTCCTGCATTGGTTGCCAGATTTCCGCCAATCTGGCAAGACCCTTTCGAAGCAATGGAAAGGGGAAATAAGCAACCGGCTTTCTCGACTTCCTCCTGAAGGTTTTGCAGGATACAGCCAGCTTCGACAGTAACAGTATGATCTGACGTTGAAATTTCTCTTAACCGATTCAATTTGTGGAGGCTTATTACAGCTGGAATTTCTGGTCCAGTGTAAATCTGACCACCAACCAAGCCAGTACCACCCCCGAATGGAATAACAGGAATTCCTAATGAATTGCAGTTGGTAACTATCTCGGAAACTTCATGGGTCGTGGTTGGAACCAGAAGTATCCCTTCGGGGCAGGTAAACAAGCCCCTTGGCTCCGATTGATAATGGTCTGAAAATTCTGAAAAAAGTTGGGGATTCAGTCTTTCTTTTAGCTTGCTGATTTTGCCCCGAACAGGATTTGCCATCTATATTGCTGTACCTCGCCTATCACTCCTCAAATTGGCATAAATCACATGATTTTGCCACTTTCCGGCAATTTCTAGATAACTTTGGGCAATTCCTTCATATTTAAACCCTGATACTTCCAGTAATCCCCTTGAAGCCTTATTGGTAGGGAGGCAGGAAGCTTCAATTCGACTTATATTGATTTCCTCGAAGGCAAAATGTACAACCGCTTCAAGTGCCTCTTTCATATACCCGTTGCGGGCATACTCCTTACCTACCCAAAACCCGACAATTCCAGATCTGGATGGTGCCCCCCTGACATGATCCAGGGTTATGGCACCGATAATTGTATTTTCCTTTATCAGCATAAAGGGAAAGGCTGTTTGGGCGACGATTGATTTTCTTGCCCATTTTACCCGATTGTTAAAAGACGATCGGGACAGATGATCCTCTTCCCAAAGGGGCTCCCATGGTTTCAGGAAATTCTGGCTGGTTTCCCTTAATTGTGCCCACTCTTCATGATCCCTATTTTGTGGAGGCCTTAGGGTTAACCGTTCAGTATAGAGCTGCGGACTACCCGTGTTGAATAAAATCACAATTTCAACTTGCCGATTATATCTTTTCTTGATGGTGCGTTATTAATCCGTCCAAAAAGAGCCAGGCTAAATTCCTGCCCAGCCAGGAGATAATGTGAAGATTCCTGAACTTTATCCACAGTTACATTTTCATATTTTTCTATAGTTTCGTCTATAGTTAGGATTTTCCCAAAATGATGAAGCATAAATCCCATCCTCTCCACACGATTGGATGGATTCTCAAACCCCATCAGAATAGCCGATTTGATCTGGGCCTTGGCCCGCTTTACTTCTGCTTCCTCAATATCATTTTGTAATCGGGCAATTTCACGAGCACAACAATAACATAACTCTTCAATTTCATTTTCTCCGGTTGAGGAATGGACGACAAACAGCCCAGTATCAGGTTGGGAATTTACCTGTGCAGAAATTGAATAGCATAATCCCCTTTTCTCCCTTGCTTCAACAAAAAGCCGAGAAGATGAACCTCCCCCCAAAATCCGGGTATAAATATTGGTAGCTGCTTCTAGATCATGGTTTATCGGTGGAGATTCGCAGGCCAAGACCATTTGTACCTGCTCAATATCTTTTTCTTCCCGGTATTCACCATTCTGATAATTGCCTCTGACATAACTTTCACATGGTTCCTGCTGGAGATGTCCAAAATATTTTTCAGCCATTTCAACCATAGCTTCATGATTCACTGCACCTGCAGCTGCCAATATCATGTTTTGGGGCCGATAATATTGATCTACAAACTCCAACAGGTTATTTCTTTGATATGATCCCACTAGTTTGGAGGAGCCCAATATTGGTCTCCCAAGGGGCTGGTGTGGATAGATGGTCCTTTGCAAGCCCTCGAAAACCATTTCTTCGGGGTAATCCTTGTATTGCCGGATTTCATTGAGAATCACATTTCGTTCTTTCTCCATCTCGCCGGAATTGTAAACAGAATTCAATAAAATATCTGCTAAAAGTTCAATTCCAAATGGCACATCTTCTTCCAGTATCCTGATGAAATAAGCTGTCCTATCCTGGCTGGTATAGGCATTTAGAAAACCACCTACATCTTCAATCGACTGGGCAATCTGAATAGCCGACCTGGTCTTGGTTCCCTTGAAAGCCATATGCTCGAGAAAATGGGCAACACCATTTTGGTCTTCCCTTTCGTTTCTGCTTCCAGCCAGGACATAAATCGCGAGGGCAGAAGACCTTAAGCCTGGCATATGATCGCTGGCAACACGGAAACCGTTCGGCAAGGTGGTTAGGCGGGCCTTCATTTGGGGCTCCTTGTACGGATATAATTTTTGAGTTTTTCGGCTGAGTTTTCCATTTCAACAATTCTTTCCGGTCGATCAATCTTTTTTGCCAGAAATTCAGGCAAGGCTGGGGTTACACCACAAGCGTCTTGGACTGCCTCTGGGAATTTGGCAGGATGAGCTGTGGCCAGGGAAATAACTGGTTCCTTGGAATCCTGATTTAGGCTCCTGGCGATTTTTACGCCGACAGCAGTATGCGGACAGATTATTTGTCCCGAACCCTTATAAGTATTGTGAATTTCTTCCTGGGTTTCATCCTCCGAACAACGTCCCGCCAGGAAATGTGATTGCAGATAAGCTTGTTCATCATCACTGAGCTCAAAACTACCCTGGTTCAGATCCTGCATCTTTTCTACAATGACCTGGCTGTTTTGACCACCAGCATCAAACAATACCCTTTCAAAGTTGGAACTCACCTGAATATCCATGGAGGGGCTAATGGAGGGAATGACTTCTTCCAGTCGATACTGTCCCGAATTTAAAGTCCGATACAAGATATCGTTTTGGTTGGTAGCTATGACTAGTTGCTTTATTGGCAATCCCATGGATCTGGCACAATAGCCTGCATAAACATCGCCAAAATTCCCGGTAGGAACAACAAAATTCACTTCCCTTTGCGGGGCTCCCAAGGTAATAGCTGAATAATAGTAATACACGATCTGGGCAACTATTCTGGCCCAATTAATTGAATTTATGGCTGCCAAATTGACACTTTGCCGAAAGGAAGCATCACCGAAAAGTGCTTTAACTAATGCCTGGCAATCATCAAAGTTACCTTCAACCTCAATTGCCTGGACATTATCTTCAGACGGAGTTGTCATCTGTTTTCTTTGAATTTCAGAGACTTTCCCCTTGGGATACAAAATGAATACGTCCACGGCATCAAGTCCCTTGAATGCCTCAATGGCTGAAGAACCTGTGTCCCCGCTTGTGGCACCGATAATGACACATCGTTCATTCAATCGGGTTAGAACATTATCAAACATTCTGCTTACCAGCTGGAGAGCAAAATCCTTGAAGGCCAAAGTAGGCCCATGGAAAAGTTCGCAAAGGAAGAGATTGTCTCCTAGCTGAACCAGAGGACATTTGGCATCATGGTTGATATTGCCATAGGCTTCCCTTAGCAAACTTAGAAGAGTTTCATCTGAAAAGGTTGAACAGGTAAAGGGCTTGATTATGGTGAAGGCAGTATCAACGTAGGATGATCCCTTGAGGTTCTCCATTTGCTCCAAACTGATTTGGGGCCAATGTTCTGGGACATAAAGTCCCCCATCGGGCGCAAGACCTGATAACAGAACACCTTCAAAATCAAGCGATGGTGCTTTTCCCCTGGTAGAAATATATTTCACTTCAAAAATTAACCCTCATTTTGGACCCGTGGATTTCTGGATATCCGCAATATCCAATAGGCTGATAATATTATCCAGATTATGGCCAAACTAAACCAGGTGATAGCATATTGCAGATGATCATTGGGAATACCCTCGGTTGTTACAGGCCAGGGAGTGATGTTTGGGTCTTCATTGGTAGTTGATTTTGATACCACCATCAATGGTTCCGTTCCCAAAACCATGGACATTCGCTCCAGTTCCCGAGCAAACCAGATATCATTTTCAGGTTCAGGCGTAAAAATTTCATCCCACTCATTCGGCCAAAGCAGGTTCCCTTCCGCTTCTGTATAATCGGGATTGCCATGGTTTTCCTTCAGATGGGCTGGAATAAACCCCCGGTCCAGCAAAATAACCCGGTTTTCCATTGCCAATGGCGAAATGACTCGATAGCCAGGTCCCCAACTTCTCTGGCTGGTCAAAAAGTAGAGAGACTGTTCTCCAACCGTCCCCTCTACATAAACAGGCAAAAAATTATCAGTTGCCTCATTGGAATATGCTGGCAGTGGGACATGTTCGGCATGGATTTTTAGGGCAATCTCATTGAGAATAGCCCTTTTCCACTCAAGTCTCTGGACTTGCCATACTCCCAAACTGACAAGCATGATACTCCCGACCAAACCGAATAGGAGTGGAAAGGCGAACTTGCCGAAATTAACAGAAATAGACATTTGCACCGTGATTGTGCATCCCAAACCGGGTTTTAGTAAGGTTCAAACCAGATCGAAATCCCTAACCACCCCAAATGTAAACAGCTGCAAACAAAAACAACCAGACAACATCAACAAAATGCCAATACCAAGCTGCTGTTTCAAATCCTATATGGGCTTCCGGTGTAAAATGTCCCTTGAGAGCCCTGAATAAACAAACCGTCAGGAATGCTGTCCCAATAATGACATGGGCCCCATGGAAACCGGTGGCCATGAAAAAGGTAGCTCCATAGATGTTGCCCGAATAGGCAAAAGCTGCATGACTGTATTCGTAAGCTTGAAAAAAGGTGAAGGCAACCCCCAGAATAATGGCATAAATCAACCCCCAAATCAAATCCTTGCGGTTGTTTTCATGGGCAATGGCGTGGTGTGCCCAAGTTGCGGCAGCACCCGAGAGAAGCAAAATCAATGTATTGATCAGGGGTAGATGCCAAGGATCAAATGTTTCAATCCCGACTGGCGGCCAAACACCACCTGTGCCCTCTTCCATTGGGTACATGGCATGTTTGAAGAAATTCCAGAACCAGGCTGCGAAAAACATGATTTCTGACATGACGAAAAGAATAAAGCCATATCGCAAGCCTATTCTTACAGTTGGAGTGTGATCGCCTGTTTGGGCCTCTCTAATGACATCTCCCCACCAAGCAATCATGACATAAGCAATAAGAACCATGCCAATCATCATGATCCAAGGCCCGTAATCATTGAAAAACAGGACTGCACCTACCAACATTATGAACCCACCCACGGCACCTAAAAAGGGCCAGACTGATGGTTCAATTATGTGATAGTCATGTTCTTTTGTGTGTGCCATTTTTTTCATTCCTGACTAGGTTAGGTAGAGGTCTTATCCTCAACTTTGTGAAATGTATAGGAAAGAGTAATACTTTCCAAATTCTTGGTTTCCGGATCGTTAAGGATTTCCGGATCAACATAAAATACAACTGGCATTTCCTTACTTTCACCTGGTGCCAATTCTTGTTCTATAAAGCAAAAACACTGCAATTTTACAAAATATTCACCACCCGTAAAAGGAAAAACATTAAAGGTTGCCGAACCAGTTATTGGATTATCAGTTGGGTTATGGGCTATATAGTATATGGTCTTGCTTTCGCCCAGATTTACAGTCACCAGGTTTTCAGCTGCCTTGAATTCCCAGGGCATGTTGCGTTCCAGCGAAGCATCAAACCTGACATTGATTGTTTGGGTCAGTATTTCCTCACGATTGATATCGGACTGAAGCGGTGTGCCGCCAAAACCGGTGACCCGACAAAACCAATCATATAATGGAACGGAAACAATCACTAACACCCCCATGAGAGCGATTACTCCCATCAATTTCAAAAGAGTATTCCTGTTTTGTTGGGCTGTCATTCACCTGCCTTGATTAATGATGACCTATAGGAATGATCAAATCCCTCAAGGAGTTGTCCGTTTTGAAGTTTGGCAATCGTTATGGCAAAGACCAGAAACACAAATGCCACCAAGGCAAGAGAAACGAAAAGATTTCTGGATTTCCTTCTTGAATGTAATTCATGCTCTTTGGAAATGGACATCAGAACAACTCCGGCCAAAACAGAATTGGATCATAAAGATTTTGGAGCATTGATTCCACACCCAATCCAGCGAACAATACGAAAAGATACCAGATGGATAACTTGAACAGTCCCTTTTCCTTTAAGTAATTATCCCGCTGGGAAACTTCGGCGTCTCTTACCAGTACCTGGTATGAGCCCAGTACCAACAAGATGTTCAGTACGACAACCAATCCCAAAGTCAAGGGACCTCCAATGGAACTGAACGCAATCATAAATCCTATTGGAATTAAGGACAGGGAATACCAGAATATGTTTTTTCTGGTGACCTGTTCGCCTTTGGTTACCGTCAACATAGGAACCTTTGCCACGGCATAATCTTCTTTGGTCACCAAGGCCAATGCCCAAAAATGAGGTGGGGTCCACAAAAAGATAAGAAGAAAGAGTAAAATTGGTTCAAGTGCAAGGCCATTGGTCGCTACAGCCCACCCGATCAATGGTGGGAAAGCTCCGGCTGCTCCACCGATCACTATGTTTTGGGAGGTTCTTCTTTTCAGATACATGGTATATACCACCACATAAAAGAATATTGTAAAAGCCAGAATACCAGCAGCCAGAAAATTGGCTGTCAGAGCCAACATAAATACCGCAAACCCCGAACACCAAAGGCCAAGCAACCGAGCATCATCTGCTGTAACCGTTCCGGCTGGAACAGGCCGATTTCTAGTCCTTTTCATCAACCGATCAATATCTTCGTCCCACCACATATTCAAAGCCCCTGATCCACCTGCTCCGATGGCAATGAAAATCAGCGAGGCAAAGGCCAAAATGGGATGGATACTTACAGGGGCTATGATCATACCAATAAAGGAAGTAAAAATAACCAAGGACATCACCCGGGGTTTCAGCAAGGTAATGACCTCGCTGATCCTGACCTCTGGGGTTTTGGCAATTACTACAGTCTCGTTCATCAGTTTATATCACCAAATCTGAACCATTGAAGAGTTATCCTATTTCAATGATCAAAATCGTTCAGTTTTAAATTCAGGGAATTGATGCGTAAAGGATCTCATCATTATCCTCTACTTCCGCAAATTCTGTAATAGCCCTTTGAATCCAGTCATCATATGTTTCTTGACTGACAACCTTGACCGTAATTGGCATGTAGGTATGATCTTTGCCACAAAGTTCTGAACACTGGCCAAAGTAGATACCTTCCTTTTCAGCCTTGAACCATAGCCCGGCCAACCTGCCAGGAACCCCATCCTGCTTGACTCCAAAAGCTGGAACAGTCCAGGCATGAATTACATCAGAAGCGGTTACATATACAACGACGGTCTTATTCACAGGTATTACAACTGGCTGATCAGTAGCCAACATAAACTCGTCTTTGGTATATCCGAAATCTTCGAGAGCGCTCTTATCAAGCATGAAACTGTCGAAAGCAAAATCATGATCCATGTAATCATAAGTCCAATACCATTGGTTACCTGTTGCCTTGATGGTAACTTCTCCTTCTGGAATGATCTGCTGCTTGAAGAGTATCGGAAGCGAAATGACTCCTATGGCGACTAAAATCACAACAGGAATAAGAGTCCATATAATTTCGAGAGGGGTATTGTGGGTTACTTGGGAAGGAGTTTTATTGCTCGAAGCGTTAAACCTGATAATTACATATAATAGTAGTCCCAGGACAAAAGCCACGATTAAGGTACTGAGAACCAGAAGAATATTATCAAGCCAAATTGCATCTTTGGCCACCTCAGTTACAGAGGGTTGAAAATTGATCCCGTCAGGAATCGGTACACCAATTATTTCCAAATCCTGGTCTACATCTACTCCCCTGGCTGGTGAGGTTAGTCCAAATACAAAAAAGCCTAAAAGGTAATACTTAAGTCTTTTCAAATGGTTCATCAGGAATTCCTTAAAATAAATCCTATCTATTACCCCTAAAGCTAACAAGGATAATATATATGCTAATCGTCAATCACTAATTCTTTACCTTTGCGCATTATATAAACTACAGAATTTTATTTTAAATTAAATTTCATAAATTTTTCAGGCTACCTTGAATTTACCATTCCGACCATTTGAAACCAATCTTGATTACCACCAATCACTGAAATTACTTCAGTCAACTGTCCAGGGTGGTGATGATGGCGAGTTGTTTCTAGAGCGATCCAAAGGTGAAACACTGGTTTTGGATGATGGCAGGATAAAAGAGGCCGGGTATAACTCGGTTGAAGGTTTTGGCTTGCGAGTTGTCAATGGCACAACCACGGGATTCTCCCACTCAAACGAATTGACTAGGCAGGCCCTGGAAAATGCGTCTGAATCGCTCAAAGTTGTAACCCAAAATGGACAAGGTCATTTGGACAGTGGCCCAAAACCTACAAACAAGAAACTATATGGTGACATAAGCCCCCTGGAGGCCACTGCTTTTGCCGAGAAGGTCTCCTTGTTGAAAGAAATAAATTCTTATGCCCGTGACATTAGTCGAAAAGTTGTTCAGGTATCCGTAAACCTGGGTACATCTTTTCAGGAAATCGAAATCCTGACGCCTGAGGGAAAACTGATCAGGGACAGCCGGCCAATGTCGCGATTGGCGGTTTCGGTAATAGTCGAATCAGGCGGCCACCGAGAATCCGGTTTTGCAGGTCAAGGCGGCCGGTTTGTGGCACATGACCTCATTGAACCTAATGCATGGAAAGCCTTGGTTGATGAGGCCTACAGGATAGCCAATGTAAATCTAGAAGCACAAATTGCTCCTGCTGGAATCAAGGATGTTGTTTTGAGCCCTGGATGGCCGGGAATACTTCTTCACGAAGCCATAGGTCATGGATTGGAGGGTGATTTCAATCGCAAAAAGACATCTGCATTTGCCGGGTTGATGGGCAAAAGAATCGCTTCCAAAGGGGTAACAGTCCTTGATGATGGAACCTTGCCGGACAAAAGAGGATCTATTTCGATAGATGATGAAGGAACCCCGAGCCAAGCCACAACTTTAATTGACGATGGTATTCTTGTGGGTTACATGCAGGACCGGCAAAATGGCAGGTTGATGGGGACGAAGTCTACCGGAAATGGCCGGCGACAATCCTATGCCCATACGCCCATGCCGCGTATGACAAATACTTATATGCTATCTGGTGATAATGACCCTGATGATATCGTAGCCAGCCTGAAGGATGGAATCCACGCCGTAGGTTTTGGTGGTGGTCAGGTTGACATAACAAGCGGTAAATTTGTTTTTTCTTGCGTTGAGGCCTATCGGGTTAAGAATGGCAAAAGAAAAGAACCCATTAAAAATGCAACCCTGATCGGGGATGGTCCTTCTGTTCTAAAAAAGATTAAGGCCATAGGTAACGATATGTCGCTAGATCCCGGTATTGGATCTTGTGGCAAGGATGGACAGTGGGTTCCGGTCTGCGTCGGCCAACCTTCCATACTAATTGGAGGATTAACGATTGGCGGCGGTGGGTCCTAAGAAAAACATGATCCCAAACAGGAGTAATCTTTTTGCAAATTGATCCGAAAGTTCGTACGTGTCTATGGTTTCCAGGAAACGGTGTTGAAGCAGCGGAGTTCTATGTTTCGCTTCTTCCAAACAGTGAGATCACGTCAACATTCAGCCCAGACCCTCAACAACCCCCAATCGTCATAGAATTCTCTCTTGGTGATAGCAGTTACATGATTCTCAATGCTAGAAGTGAGTTCAAACATTCACCGGCAGTTTCAATTTATGTATCTACTGAGAATCAGGAGGAAACTGACAGTTTATGGACATCTCTTATTGCCAATGGTGGCAAAGAAAGTATGTGTGGCTGGCTGGAGGATCGTTATGGTATATCTTGGCAAATTATCCCGGGAAGACTCATTCAATTGCTCAATGATCCAGACCGTGAAGCTGCCGACAGAGTCCATAACAAGATGTTAGAAATGAGCAAGATTGACATTTCGGTCCTTGAGGAAGCTTTCAGGTTGAAAAACTAATTGCGTAGCAACACCGTTTTATTTGCCATTGTGCAGAATTCGTCCAATAAAATTCATCAGGATTTGAGCTGCCAGGATTGCGGTTGAACCCGTAGGATCATAATCTGGGGCGACTTCAACGAGATCAACTCCACGGACCTTACCTTTTTTGGTCAATCCATCAAGAAATTCCAGAACCTCATAATACAGAAAACCCCCATGACTTGGAGTTCCTGTTCCGGGTGCTATAGAAGGATCAAATGCATCTATATCAATTGTAACATAATAGTTGCTACCATCGGGTATTGTATTTAGGAGTTCATCATTACCCATTGTTCGGGCTTGCCGAACTGAAATTATCTCGGAACCCATTTTCAGGGCTTCCTCATAGCCTTCCCTGGCTGTCGAAGAAACATTTCTAATGCCGATTTGAGTCAATCCAGTAATATAATCATGTTCAATCGCTCTCCTCATGGGATTTCCATGCCCAAATCTGACCCCATGCCTTTCGTCAACAAAATCCAAATGAGCATCAATCTGGATTAAATGCATGGGTTCTTGACCAGTGAAGGCACGAATACAAGGTATATTGATTGAGTGATCACCACCCACGGTAACTGGAATTGCCCCTTTGGCAAGGGCATACTTAACAATTTTTTCAATGTTTTTATGGCTTGAGATTGTATCAGTGTGGATGATGTCTGCATCCCCCAGATCAACAATCCTGACTTTTTTTGGATCAAGATAGGTTTTTTTATCTTCGTGGTCATAAGCCCCAGCATGGCCAAAAGAAAACAGCGTGGAAGCTTCCCTTACAGATCGGGGGCCAAATCGGGCACCTGATCTGTATTGTGTCCCCATGTCAAAGGGAGCTCCAATAAATGCAAGGTCAAATTCCCTATCGGAGATTTGTTTCTGGTGAGGATATTTTCCAAAGGTAGAAATTCCGACAAATGGAAGATTCAAATCCCCCTTTTCATAACCATGTTTTCCCATTTAAGACCTTTCCTGCAAAAAAAATTTTATTGTATTTTTTTAAAATGTGCCTTTATCAAATTATCCACAACGAAATTAAGGCATTACAAATTTGGTAGTGCAATCCTTTTCTGAAATTATACTATTAACTCAGATGCAATCCATTTTCATGTCAGTAATAGCTTTTCATTATTATCTTGTTCATGAAAATTATTATTGGTAAGAAAAAATTATGAGCCAGTTGGAGAAACTATGCCGGTAGTAGTGGTAGAATCCCCTGCCAAGGCCAAGACAATAGAAAAATACCTGGGAAAGGACTTTAAGGTTTTAGCTTCATTCGGGCACATTAGAGACTTTAAACCCAAGAAAGAAGCGGTTGATCCCAATAACAATTTTAAACCAATTTGGGAAATTGAACCTCGAGCAAGAAAGCATTTGAGTGCCATAACATCGGCTCTCCAGAAAGATCCAAATCTAATTTTAGCCACTGATCCTGACAGAGAAGGTGAGGCCATCAGTTGGCACTTGGAAGAAATTCTAAAACAAAAATTCAAGAACATCTCTTCCAATCAAAAGAATCGAATTTCCTTTACCTCCATAACCAAGGAAAGTGTTCAGGCAGCACTGAATGATCCAAGGCAAATTGATATGGATTTGGTTGATGCCTACCTTGCCAGAAGAACCTTGGACTTTTTGGTGGGTTTTAACCTGTCCCCTATACTATGGACAAAACTGCCCTGCGGGTCCTCTGCAGGAAGGGTTCAATCTGTATGCCTAAGGTTGGTTTCTGAAAGAGAACAAAAAATTGAGCAATTCCAAAGTAGGGATTACTGGACAATTTCAGCTACCTTCCTGAATGCAGAGAAAAAACAATTCCGTGCCAATCTCACAGTTTTTGGTGGAAAGAAATTGGGTAAAGCCGGTTTTGACAGTTCTGAAAATGCTTTGGACGCTGAAAAAGTCCTTCAGGGTTTAAAAAACTATGCAATTGGTTCTGTCACCAGCAAAGATATGGCATTGTCCCCTCCTCCACCATTTACTACTGCAACTCTCCAGCAAGAAGCAAATAGGAAGTTGAGGACAAAATCGTCAGAAACTATGCGATTGGCCCAAAAACTGTATGAAGCCGGGCATATAACATATATGCGAACAGATGCTATCAACATGGCACCAGCTGCTATAAAGGAGTGCCGATCAGCGATAACCAATATATTTGGTAGCAAGTATCTTGCACCAAAGGAAAGGGTTTACAAGCAAAAGGCAAAAAATTCGCAGGAAGCGCACGAATGTATTCGCCCTTCCCGACTTATTCATAGTGCACAAGATTTAATATCCCAGGGGATTTCTTTTTCTAAAAAGGAAGTTGATTTATACGATCTGATTTGGAAGAGAGCCATTGCCTCTCAAATGAAATCGAATCTTGTAAAAAATACCAAGGTGCTGATAAAATCAGAAAACCCTGGTCTTGAGTTATCGGCCTCTGGGAAAGTACAGCTTTTTGATGGTTTTAAGAAAGTTTACGAGGAAAGTCGGGGAGATGATGCCAAAGCTTCTGATACAGAAGAAAGTTTTGTAAATCCTGATTTGCCTGTTTTATTCAAAGGAGATAAAATCAATCTGGAGGAAACATCAGTAAAAGAAAATACGACCCAACCACCAAGCAGATATTCAGAGGCTTCCCTTGTAAAGGCCATGGTTGATTACGGAATTGGAAGACCCTCCACCTATTCTTCAATTATCTCAACCCTGGTTGATCGAGGTTATGTCATTCCTGTCCCTCGATCGAACAAGTTACAACCCACCGCTTCCGGGAGAGTAGTGGTGGCCTTTTTACAAACCTATTTCCCCAAATATGTCGAATATGGATTTACGGCAGAAATGGAGAACCTTCTTGATGATGTATCAGGAGGAAGAGAAAACAAGGACAATGTCCTAACAAACTTCTGGAAAGACTTTTCTCCAAAAGTGGAAAGTGTTAGCAATCAACAAATTAAACAAGTTATCGATAGTGTTGCCGAGGTTGTTGCCCCACAAATTCTGGCGAACGGGTCGGAATCGAAACATATTTTAGCCTGCCCAAACCCTGAGTGTAAAGAGGGCAAACTTGCGCTACGGATATTCAAGAATACCGCTCCTTACTTTTCCTGCCCAATCTGTAAATTTAATCAGCCCTTCGAATATGGAAAGCCCGGCTTTGTACCGAATTCCAATGAAATCGGGCAAGACCCCGAAACCGGAAAAATGATACTGTTGAAATCAGGTCGGTTCGGCAGCTTTTTTGAAATTCAAGAGGAATCGAAAACAAAGAAAAAGCCCAAAAGAGCCGGAATTCCAAAAAATATCAAGGATGAGGATTTGAATCTTGATCTGGCGTTGAAGTTATTTTCCTTACCACGGCTAGTGGGTTTGCATCCTGAAAATGGCAAAGAAATTACAGCTGGGATTGGACCTTATGGACCCTACCTGAAGTTTGAAAATAAATATACCAATCTTGATACAAGTAACCCCCAGGAAGTATTTGAAATAGGCATCAACCGGGCAGTCAGTCTATTATCCGAACCCACTGAATCAGTACCCGGTAATCTGGGACAACATCCGGAGGGAGGAGGGATCAGTTTGCATGCTGGAAGGTTTGGACCGTACCTTAAATGGAATGGCGTAAATGCCTCACTTCCCAAAAGAATGGATCCAGAGTCCCTAACCCTTGAAGTAGCCATTGATCTTATCAACACCAAGGCAAGTAAATCAATTCAAATAAATTTAGGAGAGCATCCCCAGAAAAAAGGGGCAGTGGAAGTAAAAACTGGGAAATTTGGACCGTATGTTAAGTGGAACCGGATCAACGCCTCAATTCCCAAGAACATAAACACCAAGGATGTTACCATGGAATTGGCGTTGAAATTAATTGAAAAGAAAATCAAGGATAGGAAATGATCGGTGCTTTAAACCATATAGCCATTGCTGTTCCGGACCTCAAAAAAGCTACCAGGCTTTATAATGTTGTTTTTGGCGGTCAGGTATCCGAACCCACTCCTATTCCTGAGCACGGAGTTTCGGTTGTCTTTGTTGAATTACCAAACACCAAAATAGAACTTTTGGAACCTCTTGGCGAAAACAGTCCCATAGCTTCTTTCCTCGAAAAAAACCCTTCAGGTGGAATCCATCATTTATGCCTAGAAGTAGATAATGTGGAAAAATCATTGAGGAAGGTCAAGGAGGAAGGGTTGAAAGTCCTGGGGCCACCCAAAATAGGAGCCCACGGCAAACCCGTCATCTTTCTCCATCCGAAGGATTGCCTGGGGACCCTGGTGGAATTTGAAGAAGGTTAGCCGATGTCAATAGCAGGAGCCGTGGTCCTTTACGCCATATTATGGGTCTTGTGTTTTTTCTTATTTCTTCCCAGACGGATAAAAACCCAAAAGGAAGATGGTAAGATAGAAATTGGAACGCCTCATTCAGCTCCAACAAATGCTAGGCTTAAATCAAAAGCCTTGTGGACAACTCTTTTGACAACCATCGTATGGTTAATTATTTGTCTGGTTTTAATATATGGTAATTTGGGAATAGAGGATATTGATATATTTGGTAGATGGGGTGATGGACGCTATGGTTAAAATTCAAAGCAATCTCCAACGAGGCTGTTCTGAATACTTTTCTCCTGTCCTTTTCTCCTTCCTGGGACAATGAATTCTCCACAGGAAATCAAGGATGCCGCAAGTGTAATTTTGCTTCAACTTGATACAAATACGCCAAAAGTCCTAATGGGCAAAAGGAGTGAAAATGCCATATTTATGCCCAACATGTATGTATTTCCCGGGGGTGCTTTAGAACCCATAGACTACGAGACATCCTTCTCATCAAATAACCAAGTAGCGAATTTTGAAAAACTTTCGCTTCAAGCTGAGACAAAACTGGGCGGTCCCCTACTGAATTGTGCTCTCCGTGAGTTGGAAGAAGAAACTGGAATACAGATAAGAAATGGTGATTTCAGTAATCTTTCCATTGCATTTATTTTGCGAGCCATTACACCACATGGAATGTCGAGGAGGTTTGATACAAGGTTTTTCCTTTTTAAGATAAACGACAATTTAAATACCAACCAATTCAACAATTTCAGGAATGCTTCGGACGAGCTTTCGGATCTGAGGTGGATTAGTGTAGATGAAGCACTGGCCCTTGATATTCCTCCCATTACCCGAAATGTTATTCTTTTTGTTAAATCCAATATTGATCAAGGATCAACAATAAATCGTTTACCCTTTTACCGTGAAGGTTCATTTCAGGAACTAACTTTCCTTTGATTGGGTCAACGACCCAATTGATTTGCAATTAATTTCTTGGTTGAAAATAGTTCCCTTACCTTACCACCTAATTGATAAAATTGGTGTCAAGAGTCTAATCACTAAACATTTTTGCCTGTATTCCCTTGTATTTTGGGGTAGAGGAACAAAAATTGAGTTAGAGAATAATCAAATTTGAGGAAGATAAAATGCTTGATCATACAAACCTGGTCTCGATCCTGAAAGATCCAACGCTCCTTGCTACCAAAGCATACATTAACGGAGAGTGGGTTGATGCCGACAATGGTGCAACCTTTGAAATTACCAACCCCGCTAGAGGGGATGTTATTGTTTCCATACCTGATCTAGGGGTAGCTGAAGCAAAAAGAGCCATTAACGCGGCTGAAAAAGCCCAAAAGGAGTGGGCCGCCAGAACAGCCAAGGAAAGATCGGAGATTCTGTATCGGTGGTATGACCTAGCCATGGAAAATGCAGATGATCTTGCCTCTATCCTGACAGCTGAAATGGGCAAGCCTTTTGCTGAAGCCAAAGGTGAGATTTTATATGGCTCTTCCTTTATTCAATGGTTCGCAGAAGAAGGCAAGCGGGTTTACGGAGAAACTATCCCTGGCCATCAAACTGATAAAAAACTGGTAGTTATGAAACAGCCTGTTGGGGTTGTTGCTTCAATTACTCCTTGGAACTTCCCCAACGCAATGATCGCAAGAAAAGTGGCTCCTGCCTTGGCAGTCGGCTGCTCCATTGTTTGTAGGCCAGCAAGTGAAACACCTCTTTCTGCCCTCTCAATGGCTGTACTTGCCGAAAGAGCCGGAGTTCCGAAAGGCGTCTTTTCTGTGGTACCTTCGACCAAATCTCGGGAAATTGGTGAAGAGTTCTGCTCAAACCCCATTATCAGGAAAATTACCTTTACAGGATCTACCGAAGTTGGTCGAATTTTGATGCGACAAGCAGGTGACCAGATCAAGAAAGTTTCAATGGAACTTGGTGGTAATGCACCATTTATCGTATTTGATGATGCTGATGTGGATGCTGCCGTACAGGGAGCCATGATTAGTAAATATCGAAACAATGGCCAGACTTGTGTATGTGCCAACAGAATTTACGTTCAGGAAGGCGTATACGACGAATTCTCGAAGAAACTTGCCGAGGCAACCAAGTCTCTCGTTCTGGGTGATGGTTTCGAAGATGGCGTCAATACCGGGCCATTAATCAATCAAGCTGCAGTGGAAAAGGTAAAATCACACATAGAGGATGCCCTGAATAAAGGCGCGCGGGTACTGACTGGTGGGAATCCTTCAGAATTAGGAGGTTACTGGTTTGAACCAACGGTTATTGCTGATGTTACACAGAACATGGTGGTGGCTTATGATGAAACCTTTGGACCTCTTGCTCCACTTTTCAAATTCAGTTCTGATGAAGAAGTTGTCGAATTGGCCAATGATTCCATTCACGGTTTGGCATCTTATTTTTATACCAAGGATGTATCCAGAGTTTGGAAGGTAGCCGAAGCCTTGGAGTATGGAATAGTTGGAGTGAATACTGGTATTTTCTCAACAGAATCTGCTCCCTTTGGTGGGGTCAAGCAATCCGGTATAGGCCGTGAGGGATCACGCCATGGTATTGATGATTACCTGGAAATGAAATACGTTTGTATCAGTATCTGATTGAGCAAAAACTGTAGGCTTAATTGCGTCGATTTAGATTTAAATTGATTCTTAATTTCTTTTATTCATAGTGGTTCGTCTGACCTACACATGAGTATTCTACTTGGGGCAATAAATCTTGTTGCTTCGATGCATTTTAGTGAGGTTCTTGGGCAATTTGGTATAATTCACCTTGCCCAGGAACTAATAACCATTTTTGACTAGCAGATTCAATCTCCATATTAATCCTGAATCACTTCCTTTTTTGACAGGTATTCAGTCATTGCTTACAGCAAGTATCTAGCTACAATAATCAAGGCATTTTGAGATCCTTGTCAATATTTTAAAAATAATTCCACGAAGCAATCAAGCCGTATGAACCTCCTCAGACGGATGATGGGATTTCCACTTCCCTTCAAAATGTTTGGAGGTGGGATGCTGTATTTCTGCTAGTGCTGGTAGTAGCAGTATGAGTAGGCTCAACTAGAAGTGTTGATGCCGAAGGTCGGTATCTGCGAACCGGAATAGAATTGGAAAATCTATCCGAAACTGAGTTTGCGAATGTTGACTGTAGCGATAGAAATTTTCTTTTCTCTATTGTTGTAGAACCGAACAGGATGGTCATCTTAGGCGGTCATTTGATGATTTCAGAACGACTTGGTTGAACAGCCAAATCGATACAGAAGCATCTCATATACAACGATATGTGGATGATGGCTGGTTATTTTAGAGTTCAAATAGCTACAAAATTCTCAACAATCTGGCTAGAAAAAGTACCACCCTTGGGGCAAGTCTAATGTTAATCAGAAAAGTAAGATACTTTGCAATGCAATAAATTCGGTTTGAATTAAAGAATCCTTTGAGGAATTCTTGGCATTGGTACCCTGATCATTCCAAATAATTTACAACAGATTTTAACATTAAATCTCCAAATTCATGGGTAAATACTGTTTACGTATTCTAAAGATGATAAGTTTTACCTGGATATTGCATCTATGATAAAATCACCAAGTGAAAGGTCAAAGGTAATTTTATGAATATTGCTATCTACAATAAAAGATTTTTTTCCAAAATGATTAAATTTTACTTTGATTTTACCTTCTGTAAAAACTGCTCAGTGTTTGTCTATCTGAAATCCCTTTACAAAATTCATTGAATAAGAAGCGGCCTATGAAATTCAGTGATGCTGAAATCCGAAAACGCTTGCGTTTGGGTGAGGATGAAACTTGGGGATTCAAGCAAGTTGAATTCACGGGTAACCATCTAGCAAACCCCTCACAGAAGGTTCTTGCAGATGAATTGACGGCTTTTGCTAATGCCGGCGGGGGAGTAATTCTATATGGTGTGACTGACCAAGGAAGAATTCAGGGTATGAATTTCGACCAATTGGCATCCTTAAATTTATTATTAGTTGTAGTAGCTAAAGACATCATTAAACCTCCTATTAATATCAGAGTCTACCACCGTGCACTTGATGGGAAAGCGTATGTACTAGCTGAGGTGTTGATGGGCTATGCAGTTCATGAAAGGGGTAGAAGTGCTTATATCCGTGTTGGTACTACCAAAAGGAAGCTTGAGGGAGATGAACGCTTAAGTTTAGCTCAGAACAGGGAACAAAGCAGATTCTTGAGTTACGACTTGCAAATTATTCCAAATACAGGTTTTAAAACATTTAATCCAAAACTTTGGGAACCTCTCTTAAGTGCAACTAATGCATCCGACCCCCATCAAGGGCTTATGAATCTTCGCCTGATTGCAGTGGACAAGACCGATATAAGCCGGGCTACTGTTGCAGGAATATTGTTATGTACTGAAGCACCCAATGAATGGTTGCCACAAGCTACGATTATGGCAACTCACTATCGAGGGCATGATTGTTCTTCAGGTCAATTAGATGCTCAAGAAATTGTTGGCCCTCTTAGCGTCCAGATTGACCATGCGGTGAAATTTATAAAACGAAATATGAGAATTGCAGCCCGTAAGGTACCTGAGCGTGAGGAGGTACCTGAGTATAACATTGCAGCAGTTTTTGAAGCGATTGTTAATGCGGTAGTTCACCGAGACTATTCTTTGAATAAAAAACGAATTAGAATATCATTGTTCAAAGAACATCTTGAGATTGACTCCCCCGGGAGTCTTCGCAATGGGATGACGATAGAAAGTTTGGATATAACCCATTCAACTAGGAACGAAGTAATTGCATCTGTCCTTGGAAGGATGCCTGTTGGTGATCTTTCTGAGGTAATTGATCGTAAGTATTTGATGGAAAGGAGGGGGGATGGCGTATCAATTATCAAAAGAAGAACTTTTGAAGCAACTGGTGTAATACCTTCATATAAACTGATTGATAAGTCAAACCTCTTACTGAATATTCCAGCGACAAAACTTGAATTTAAACCTTCCCCATCAACAATTTCTGTTCACTCTGGGGGTGGTCCTTTGGATGGTGTCGAAATACTCGCACTGTTCCCAAATAAGACCTGGCAACGAGCATTAACCGATGAAACTGGTGAAGCTGTTTTACAACTTTACACAACAAACCTTCCGATGACCGTATATGCAGCAAAGCAAGGGTACAAGGGCGAATTAATAAATCATTGGGTACCAAATCAGGAAGGCCTACTAATTGACCTCAGGAAGAATTCATCAGGAGGCTCAATAATATTCCCAAATGCCACTGGATATATACCAGGTCTCAAGGGTCGGCTTAACCCGAAACTTGATAAAAGTGAACGTACGTATCTATATGCAGATAATATCGCTATAGAAGACGGGCTACAGCAACCAGTGAATTTTCGACTGGGTAAACCTTTGAAACTCACTGATGCCTATGGCATGGAAATGTCCTTGACCGTTCTAGCAATAATTGGACGTTCCACTCTGTTAGAATATAATCCACTTGAATAGCCAAATTGTAAAACTTGGCCATGAATTTTTTCCACTTTGGTTAATGGGAAGTTCGAGCCTACTTCGATAATGAGGGGATTTTGGTAAGCAAGAGAAATAAAAAACCCTCGGTATTCTTAATCGTACCGAGGGTTAATTTTTTATTGGTTTAGCCTTCTATTTCGACGGCTTTTTCATTAACAATTGTGGACCCGTTTCCATGTCCATTACTGATAGAAATTTTCCTGGGCTTATAGGCCTCAGGAATTTCCCTTTCCAGGGAAATGTTCAGCATTCCATCGGAGAAATCAGCTGAAACGACTTTTACGTGGTCTGCCAACTGAAATTTCCTCTGGAAACTTCTTTGGCCAATTCCTTTGTGAAGGAAAACACGTTTGGCATCGTCGGATGATTTCTTGCCGGTTACGATGAGTTTGTTTTCACGAACCTCAATTTCAAGTTCCTTACTTGTAAACCCAGCAGCAGCGATAGAAATCACATAGCTCTCGTCTGATGTCTTTTCGATGTTATAAGGGGGGTATCCTGTTGAAACAACATCCTGGGCAAAGACCTTGTCCAGAATATCCTGGAAACGATCGAAACCTACAGTTGTTTGGTAAAGGGGTGACAAATCATATGTTGTCATGACATAATCCTCCAGTTGAGCGATTTTCATTTTGTGCCCTTCAATTGAACGGGCGGCTAAGTTACCAGACCTTACGGCTCTGATAACCCTGATATAGGGCAGGGAAGCGGTTTTTCAAGAGTTTCCAGAACCGAAATTACAATGATCTCAGCAATCGAAATCGGCTTTTAGCGAAGCCAGGGACTTGGGTGAAGTGGTTGGTGTAGATATCCAATCCAATAGCTCAACAGTGTGTACTACCTTTATTTTGGTTCCAACTGAAAGTTGAACCATGCATCCAATATTGCCTGTAGCTATGATATCGGGATTCTTGGCTTCCAAGGTGGCTACCTTTCTGGCTCTAAGTTCATCTGAAATATCCGGCTGAAGCATATTGTAGGTTCCAGCTGAGCCACAGCAAAGATGACTGTCCAAAGGTTCCATAACCTCAAACCCGGCTTTCTTCAACAGATCCTTTGGAATGGTTTTTACGCCTTGGCCATGTTGGAGTGAACAGGCGGCATGGTACCCTACCCTGACCGACACGTCTTCCTGGTAAGGAAACCCAATTTTGTCTATGAATTCCGTTATATCCAGAGCCAGTTCTGAAACTCTTTCAGCTTCTAGTTGGGAGGGGTGATTTTGGAACATATACCCATAATCCCTGATCGTTGTCCCACATCCACTTGTATTGATGATAATGGCATCCAGACCACCCCCATCAATTTCCTTGTTGAGGGCATTAATGACCCCTAAAGCCAGATGAGAACATTCTTCCTTTGATCCCATATGGTGTGGCAATGCTCCACAACAGTCATAAGCAGGTACAACAACTTCACAACCTAATCTGGTTAACAAATTTATGGTGGCTTGATTGATTGCTGGATTAATTGCCTGCTGCACACAACCCATCAATAGGGCCACTCGATATTTCTTGTCCTCCTTGGGAAGGAAAGCTTCACCCCTGATGTATTCTTCTGCTTTCTTGGTCCTGGGAGGGGTTAAACTTAACATTGCCCTTAATCTCTTGTCAGGCATCAGGGGTGCAAAGGGGGTAGCCAACCTAGAAAAAACCAAACTCAAACCAAATAATTTTTGATTGGTCATCAATATTTTCAGAACTTTCCTAAGTACTCGGTCGGTAAGGGGTCGTTTGTAAGTTTCCTCAATATATTCTCGGGCATAGTCAACCAGGTGCATGTAATGAACATCTGACGGGCAGGTGCTCATGCAGGCCAGACAGGAAAGACATCTATCAATGTGTTTGACAGTCTTTTCATCGGCGGGTCTTTGGGATTCCAGCATATCCTTTATCAGGTAAATCCTTCCCCTAGGACTGTCCAGCTCATCTCCAAGTATCTGGTAAGTTGGACAAGTAGCAAGACAAAATCCACAATGAACACAGGTCCTGAGGATTTCATTTGCCCTTTTTATCGGAGGGTTTGCAAGCTGTTGTTCAGAGAACTTGGTTTCCATTAAATCAAAGGCCTATATTTTTATCAGAGCACGTACGGCAGTTACAATCATAACACCATCCCCTGGTTCAGGATATTGTTGGGATCAAACTGGTGTTTTAATTTTTTCTTGAGTTCCTGGACCATGAAACCTTGTTGGGGGAACACCTGCATTCGGGATTTGGTCTCATCACTTGCCCTCACAAGGGTAGCATGACCCTTCAGACCCTCAAGATAATCTCGTAAATTTGTACCTTCAGGAACCAACACCCAAATCAAACTTCCAGCCCAATCGTAAAATACTTCGATTTCGATATTTTCCCTCAAATCATTGACTAATGAATGTGCTAAGGTTGGTTTGGTTGAAACCCTCCATACATCCCCTTCCTTGCTGTGAAAGGGTCCCACATCCCTGATATATTTCCATCCTGCCTTTGTACGCTCAGGATCAGATTCAATTGTAAGTGAACCAAAATCCTTAAACAATTTTGCAAGTTCGCCAGCTCGATATTTAACAGATGAATAGAAACCTTCCACTCGAACCATGGTTACTGGATCTCCATCAATTCCAGTACATAAGTGAGCTGCCCCAGATACTTCAAAGGGGGAATTCAAGGATCGATTTAACAGTTCTAATGCTTTAATTTCGGATAACCCTTCAATCAAGATAACCGCCGCATGTTCTGGGGCAGGTAATACCTTCAAGGCAACTTCAGTGATAATGCCAAGTGTTCCAAAACTACCAGTTAGTAATTTGGTGAGATCATAGCCGGTTACATTTTTCATTACCCGCCCTCCGGTTTTTATTGTATTCCCGGCACCATCGACAAATCTAAGGCCAATTACAAAGTCCCGACAGCCACCTACTTTCACCCTCCTAGGCCCAGATGAATTGGTGGCAACCATACCGCCGATTGTTGGTTCCCCACTGGTGCCAAGCAATTCTCGGTAATCAACAGGTTCAAAGGGAAGCATTTGGCCTTTTTCTTTCAGTTCACCGAAAATTGTTTTAAGAGTGGTTCCGGCTTCCGCAACCAAGGTAAGTGCACCTGGTTCGTACTGGGTAATCCTGTTTAGGTTTTTCAGGGATAACCTCTCTCC
The DNA here is from genome assembly GCA_963668325.1 of Paracoccaceae bacterium. GTDB lineage: Bacteria > Pseudomonadota > Alphaproteobacteria > Rhodobacterales > Rhodobacteraceae > MPNP01. The sequence continues at coordinate 1,621,176 of OY764222.1, read as the reverse complement.
TTCACTAGGTAAACCTATTGGACGGGTTCCCCCACCACAAGGAATAAGGGGGGTTGTTCTTCCTGAAATCAGTTCGGAAAGATCAGATTCGCTTTGTGGTTTCAACTTAGCCTTCGCTCCATCGAAAGATCCAATGGAAATACTTTTGCAGGGTTAAGCAACCAGTTGGGATCGAACACATCTTTGATTTTCATTTGAATTTCGAGATCATCTTTGGTGAATTGGTTCAACATCAGGTCTCTTTTTTCTACACCAACTCCATGCTCTCCACTTAGACAACCCCCTAATTCAACACATAAGTTCAATATATCCGCACCTAGACTTTCGCACTTTTGCAACTCGCCCTTTTGATTCGCATTGAAGAGGATCAATGGATGAAGATTACCATCACCGGCATGAAAAACATTGGCGACAGGTAACCCGTACTTTTCTGACAGGGAAGTAATACCTGCCAACATGTCCGGTAATCGGGATACGGGGATTGTTCCATCAAGACATATGTAATCGTTGATTCTGCCCATTGCACCGAATGCCGATTTTCTACCTAACCAGATCAATTGTGACTCATCTTCCGATTTACTTTCCCTCATAGCGACTGGATTGTGACGAGAAGCTATCTCCTTAATATTGGCAAGTTGTTCATCTATCTCCTGTTCGGAACCTTCTACTTCCACTATGAGCAGAGCTTCAACGTCCGGGTACCCTGCACCCACAAAATCTTCGCAAGCCTGAATGCACAAACGATCCATAAACTCAATTGCAACGGGTAGTATACCGGCCCCTATAATGTCCGAAACACAATTGCCAGCTATGACATTTGAATCGAAACCCAACAATATTGGTCGGGCCCCTTCCGGTTTCGGTATAATCTTCAGAACGGCTTCGGTTACTATCCCAAGCTGACCCTCTGAGCCACACACCACCCCAACCAAATCCAGTCCCCCTGAATCAAGGTACTCACCCCCCAATTCTAAAACCGTTCCATCCATCAGGACAACCTTCAAACCCAGAAGGTTATTCGTGGTTACCCCATATTTCAGGCAATGAGCCCCACCAGAATTCATGGCAATATTTCCTGCGATGGTACAAACCAACTGGCTTGAGGGATCAGGTGCATAAAAGAATCCCTCTTCTTCAACAGCAGCAGTAACTGCAAGATTGGTTATTCCGGATTGAACCCTAACCATTCTATTCTCAATATCCAGATCTAAAATTCTGGTTAATCTGGAGGTCCCCAAAATTACACTGTCGCTTGTGGGAAGAGCACCACCTGATAGGGAAGTCCCTGCTCCCCTTGGAATCACAGGGATTTTTTCTTTATGACATAACGCAAGGATTGCGGAAACTTCCTCGGTTGTTTTGGGTAGTAAAACAGCTAATGGCGGACACTTATACGCGGTTAAACCATCACATTCATAAGCTTTGGTCTCAAATGGATCAGATATTATTGAATCTGGCGACAAAATCAGATTAAACAAACCTATCAATCTGTCTTTATCATTGATTATTGAAACATTGGAAGAGGGCATTTCCATATTCGTCTCCCTTCAATAAGTTTACACCACAGATGATATATTTCTCTGAGATCAATAATCCCGCAACTATAACTTCCTTCAATGAATCACCAATTTTTGGGATTATCAATAACCCAAGGGATTCATGGACAGCATAAATAAAGGAATTTTCAAATCAACCTTTATTTACGCGGTTGAGAAAGTCGTAAAATTCATCATCTGAAATTACTGCTGTCTCTTCAGCTCCTGGAAAAGTTCCATTCTCTATTGCTTTGCGGAAAGCAATAAGGGAATTAACCCTTTCTTCGGCAAGTTGATTCCGTATTGCCTTTAAATCACCAAAGGCTCTGGCATGATTGGGAGGATTTTCGGAGTCACCACAGACATCCTCCATAAACAGGTAATCGACATCTCCCCCGTTTCCAGAACCCAAGGATACCGTGATCAGATCAGTTCGCTGTGAAATTTCCTTCATGATTCGGCCAGGAATAACCTCAGCCTCCACTAGTATCCCGCCAGCTTCTTCAAGTCTTTTGAATGCCTGTAGAAGTTCAAATGCCTCTTCACCAGTTTTTCCAACTGCCCTCAAACCTCCCTTCCAGGTGGATTTACGCGGAACCAGTCCCAGATGACCCATGACTGGTATATCTTCTTTGGCAAGAATTGAAACAATGTGCATACCCCGGGCTGTCATAATCGCATCTGCACCAAGTGCAAGGCACCTGAATGCTTCACCGAGAATATCATTTTCTGTTGCAAAATCCGGGAGTCCAATTGATGCTGTGAGAAACTGTGGTGTATTGGCTGAACGCACCGAACCCGTATTAACAGAATTACAGATTATCATGTCTAACCCTGCCTGGTCAGCAGCTATTGCCTCCTCTGGAGTGTTAGCCGTGATTTGAGTCCACTTTACCTTACCCTTGTTTGCCTGTAGGTCGGCAACGGTCAGTGTTCTGGTAGCTGGTTTGGCGGCCCAAGTATAAACTCGTCTCAATTTAACCTTCAAATAACTCTACTAGACGGTCAATTACTCAATTATGGCAATTATTTACCATTTAATTTGGACCGACCGGTAAGTTGGCTTAAGCCAACAAGATGAACATTACGAAAAAATACGGAAGTTTAGATTTTGCCTAATTCCTGCTCCAGATCAGCCATTTCAGCTCCACCAGCCATCAATCTGCGGATGTCGTCCCCGGCTAAACTCTCCCTGGTACCAGAACCAATAACCTCACCGAGTGAAAGGAACGTATAGCGGTCGGCAATGAGTTTGGAATGAATTTCATTATGGGTAATAAATATAATGGCAATATCACCCAAAGCCCTGACTCTTTTGATTGTTTTCAGCACTTCCATTTGCTGTCTTTGCCCTAGGGCAGACGTAGGTTCATCAAGTATAAGTACTTTGGCCCCAAAATATATAGCCCGTGCAATGGCCAAGGTTTGTTTTTGACCACCTGACATTGTACCCACAGCTTGGTGGGGATCGGAAATATCTATCCCAATCTTGATCATCTCATCATGAGTAATAACATCCATTTCCTGCAATCGCATCATGCCAAAGGGTGCTGGACCCTTATATATCTCTCGTCCCATAAAAAAGTTACGGGAAACAGACATCAGTTGGTTCAGGGCCAAGTCCTGATATACCGTACCAATTCCGGCAGCTGATGAATCCCTTGGTGAGCGGAATTCAACTGGTTTCCCCTCTACAATAATTTCACCCTCACTTGGTTGGTGAACACCAGATAAAACTTTGATGAGGGTTGATTTACCAGCACCATTATCCCCAAGTAGTGCGTGTACTTCACCGGGATAGATATCCATATCAACCCCGTTGAGGGCTACAAAGGGTCCGAATTTCTTGACGATACCCCTCAGTTTAACCAAAGGTGTAGTAGAATCTACCATATCAAATGCCTCCAGTTATTCGTTTTCGTATATTTTCGTTGGCAAAGGCAGCTATCAATAGCACTGTCCCCAGGAAAACCCGGTAATAAGATCCATCAATCCAAGATATGTAGAATACAGAGTTTTGTACCAAACCAAATATAACTGCTCCAAATATAACCCCGACAATAGAGCCAAAACCTCCTGTCATTACAGTTCCACCAACAACAGCGGCGGCAATGGCTTCCAGTTCCTTTAGGTTACCCTTGGCGGCATCGGCCGTATTTGTATCAAAAACCTGACAGGCAGCAAATACAGTTGCACAAAAGGCTGTAAACATAAACAGGCCTATTTTTACCTGATTAACTGGAACACCGTTGGCTCTGGCACTTTCCTTATTGTCACCCGTAGCATAAATCCAGTTACCAAGCTGGGTTCTTGATAAGACAATGTAAGTAATAATGGCTATGCATATCCACCATGCTACCTTGGCATCAAGACCTGTTACCCACTGGTTGCCCAAGCGGTTCAGGTTCAAGCCCATTTCGTAAAGCAGTGTGAAAAACCATTTGAATGTTTCACCACCGAAGAGATAGGCAAAGAAGTCAGTCTCCTTGAAATCCGGCAAGCCTGATATCTGAGTTGATCCCTCATTGAATTCCCGGAAGCTAACCTCCGTTAGACCTCTGAGGATAAATAGGAACGCGAGCGTTACAATAAATGATGATAATCCTGACCGGACAACAATATTGCCAATTAACCATCCAATAAACAGGGTCATACACAAAGTTAGAATAAACGCCATCAATGGCGTTGCTTCACCTAGTCCAAAGGGTAATCCCCATTTCAACATCATGGCCATTGACATGCCTGCAAAGCCAATCATTGAACCAATGGAAAGGTCGAATTCACCGGCAATCATAAGCAAACAAGCACCAATTGCAATAATTCCAAGCTGGGCAATAATCGCGAGGTTGTTTTTTATTCCCAAGGGGTTATAAACTACATCTCCAGCAACAAATGCCAGAAAAAGCAGAATAACCACCATGCCAGAGAAGGCACCTATTTCAGGTCTTCTAATAAACCTTCTTAATGTGCCCTGACTTACCTGTCTATCGGATTCTTTTCTATCTGCCTGCATTTATATTCTCTTAAAATTCCTGAAAACCTAAGACTTTTTACCTTTAACGAGGAAAGGGATGTACTCCCTTTCCTCTTTATTTATCTACTTAAGTGAAGTACGTTGTTATCTGTTTACCCCAGCCTGAGCTTCTACTGCTGATGCGTTGGAAGCATCGACAAAGCCAGGACCAGATGGGATATCACTACCAGGTAACATACCGGCGTTTGCGTTGTAGAGGTGAAGAACAACAATCGGCATATAACCTTGCAGCCTTTGTTGCTGGTCTATGGTGAATGATGCTTTTCCATCTTTGATTAGATTGATAACACCAGGTGTCATATCAAAACAAGCAAGATGAATTTCAGCACCTATATCGGCCACGGCTTCAGCAGCAGCTTCGCACACATGTGGTCCGATTGCCAGAAGACCATCAATTGATGCATCAGCTTGCAATGCAGCAGCTGTTCTTGTTTTTATTTGGGCCACGTCATTGGAAACATCAATCATATTGAGATCCTTACCCATTGCATCAAAATATCCGGTACAACGATCTACCAAGGCGGTGTTAAATGCTTCCTGATTAAGGCAAAGACCATTTGTTACACCTTCGGCCATGGCACGTTCACCAGCTTTCTCACCTGCGAGTCTTTCCGGTTGTCCAACATGCATAATTGCACCGACATCCTTGGATGATTCCAAGCCGGAGTTAATTGTTACAACTGGAATACCAGCGTCAGCTGCAGCTCTGATTGCATTACCCAAAGCATCTGGGTCTGGCAGGGAAACAACCAACCCGTCGGGATTTGTTGCTACACCAGCCTCAATCAATCTGGCCATATCCGCCATATCACCGCTAGGTGCAAACCGATATTCAAATTCGACGCCGAGTGCTTCGGCAGCGTCCCTACCACCTTTTTCAACAACTGGCCAAAAGGGATCAGTTCCTTGGGTGTGGGTTACCATAATATACCTCTCTGCCATTGCAGAACCTGCAACAAGCAGAAACGCAGTGAAAGATAGAATTAATTTTTTCATTGTTCCTCCAATAAACATTAATCGGATCTTATGATCCAACTATCAAATAATAGGCAGGGTTATTTATAATATTTAGATTTTTTTTTCAAATTTTATTTATGTCAAAGTTTTAATTCAATAATTTTGTTGGTTTCGGGTTGGATCGGTATTGGTGAACGAATTAAGCATCAATAATACTGACATCTCTTCAAATCTACCAACATGTCTGTGACATATGTAGCGAAGGATACCCTAGCCTCTGGTTTGCCCTTGACATACTCACAAATTCAACCAGCACAAACAATGATTTCTGAATCAGAGCATAATTACCCTAGAGGTTTTCCTGAACTGGGAGGTGAATCGTAAGCCCCCCATATGGATTGATCAAAATTAACCACTGATCCAGTCATTAACCCTGAGTCTCCTGATGCCAGAAATGTAACTGCCCGAGCAACCTCCTTGGGATCAATCAATCGTCCCACTGGTAGTTTTTGCGAGGCTTCTTCCAACCAGCCATCATCAGCACCATGATATTTTCTTTGGATGGCATCCTCGCCATCTGAGGCCATCCATCCGATATTCAGTTGATTGACCCTGATTTGATTGTGTAGCAATGAATATGCTGCATTTCTGGTTAATGTAGCAAGAGCTCCTTTAGAAGAGCAATAGGCAATAATAAATGGCTGACCCGCCTGGGCTGACATGGACCCGATGTTGACGATTGAACCTTTTATTTCCTCACGGATCATAATTTTGACAGTTTCCTGCATCAGAAAAAAGGGTCCACGGACATTTACAGCAAACATCTTGTCAAAAAATTCTGGTGATGTATCCAGTAAATTACCCCTATCGGTGATGGCTGCTGCATTAACCAGAATATCAATGCGACCATATTCACTATCAGCAGATTTGACAATGTGACGACAGTCTTCAACACACCCCAAGTCACCCTTGATAAACTTAACTGGAACTCCCGAAAATTCTGAAATCTCCTGAGCCACTTCCAAGCCTTGATTCTCACGCCGTCCACAAGTAATCAAACCGGCTACGCCACTTTCAGCAAATTGTCCAGCAATAGCCTTTCCAAGACCTTGGGTACTGCCAGTAACAATGGCTATTTTCCCATCAAGTCTGTTCATTATTCCTCCCGATCAAGTTATACCCTTCATTTCTAATAATGGGTTCAAGAGTTCCGTAACCTATTTGGGCATATTCATATGGCGGTGCTTGGGCTGGGTCCTGTTCTGCTTCAACCACAAACCACCCCTCATATCCAGCATCAGCAAGCCGGTGAATGATTTTACCGAAATCAAGTGCCCCGTCCCCTGGAACAGTAAAGACCCCTTTTAATACCGCGTCAAGAAAACTGTCCTTCGTCCAGTCAAGTGTATCAAGTACGTTTTGTCTGACATCCTTGGTATGAACATGACGGATCCTGGCAGCATGATTGTCAATAACCGCATAAATGTCACCCCCGGAAAAAGCCATATGCCCGGGGTCAAAAAGTAATTCTACTACTTCCCCGGTGTAGTTCATCAACAAGTTTAACTCTGATAGGGTTTCAATTGCCGTACCCATATGATGATGGAAGGCAATGATCATACCCTCACCCTTACACCATTCACAAAAGGCAGTCATTTTTTTGCCATAATCCCGTATTTGATCCTCATCAAGCCTGATTTTTCGATCTAAGGGAACAGATTGGATGTTTTGGATCGTATGAGCAGTTTCACCATATACCAAGCATGGTGCTTTGAGGTCCCTGAACAATTCAAGTTGTGAGATGACCTTGTCTTTTTCTTTTTCCAAATCAGTAACCAGGAGTGTGCCGGAATACCAACCTCCACAGAGGTCAAGGTTAAAATGATCCAGAATTGGGCCTAATTCCTTACTGGTTGATGGAAATTTGCCACCAGTCTCAACACCTGTAAAACCTGCTTTTGAGGCATCATCCAAACAGGTTTCCAAGGGTGTATCACCCCCCAATTCAGGTAGGTCATCATTGGACCAGGCAATGGGGGCAATTCCTAATCTAGCATCCACGATTAAACCCCAATTCTTTGCTTACTTCTTATGTTTTCCTGTTCCTTTCTTGCTTCTAGGACTTCAGGGCGATCACTAACTTCGGGAACGCCAAGATCCCAGAAAGCATCACCAGGAGTCCACTGATAAGCATCTGTTTTTATGGAAATTACGGTGGTTCGGTCAGTTGTTCTGGCCCACTCAAGGGCAGATTGCAAATCGCCTAGTCCATTGACGGTTCGAGCCAGAGCCCCCATGGATTCTGCGTGTTTGGCAAAATCAACATAAAAGGGTTCCACGACCTTGCAATCTTCAATCTGATTATTGAAAGATTTTCCCCCTTTGTAGTTTTGAAGCCGGTTAATGACCGCAAAACCCCCATTGTCACAGACAACAACAATCATTTTATGGCCGGTCAAAACCGAAGAATATATATCTGAATTCATCATCAGGTACGAACCATCTCCTACCATGACGATGGGTAGGGAATCATCAAGTGCCATGGCGGTACCCCACCCACCAGCAACTTCATACCCCATACAGGAGAAACCAAACTCGCAGTCAAAAGTATTCGGTGCCTTGACTCGCCAACCCTTTGACAATTCTCCTGGCAAACCACCAGCTGCGGTTACCATCCGGTCATTTTTACCAGCAAAATTGTTAACCATACCAACTACTTGGGCATAAGTGGGTACAGGTGCGTTTGTTGGTTTCTGGAGATCATCCAAAAGCTGGTTCCATTCGGCAAACTCATCTTTCCCCTGGGATAACCATCCCTCTGTTGACTTCCAATTACCAAGCAAGGAATCAATCTCATTTATGGATTCCTTGGCATCCCCTATGACAGGCAATGCCTGGTGCTTGTTGGCATCCCATCTCGCGGTATTGATGGCAAGAAATTTGGTGGCCTTGCTAAAAACTGTCCAGGATCCAGTGGTGAAATCCTGTAATCGAGTACCAACCGCAATTACAAGATCTGCTTTGGCAGCAATATTATTGGCTGAACTCGAGCCAACTACCCCGATAGGTCCAATATGCGCTGGATGTTCATGGGTAAAGGTTCCCTTGCCAGCTATAGTTTCTGTTACTGGAATGTCTCTATTAATTGCCAAAGCTCCTAGCTCATCCTCTGCACCAGAGTATTTTACGCCACCACCTGAAATGATAATGGGGTTTTTTGAACTCTGGATAAGTTTCACTGCATCCTTTATGCTTCTTTGGTCAGGCCTCGGGCGAGGTATTTTGTGGATAACCTCACGGAAAAATTCCTCTGGATAGTCAAATGCAATCTCCTGGGTATCCTGACACAATCCGATAAACGCCGGACCACAATCAGCTGGATCAAGCATGGTGGCAATGGCCTGGGGAAAAGTGGGAATAATTTGCTCGGGATGTGTTATTCTGTCCCAATACCTGGTTACAGGCTTGAAGGAATCATTGACCGATACGGTTGGTGAATTAAAATTTTCAACTTGCTGCAATACTGGATCAGGCCTTCGGTTATCAAAAATATCTCCAGACATAATTAGTACAGGCAATCTGTTTGCATGTGCAACAGCGGCAGCGGTCACCATGTTTGTTGCCCCGGGTCCTATGGAACTAGTGGCGATCATCAACTGCTTTCGCTTTTTGGTTTTGGCATAAGCAATTGCTGCCAAGGCCATGGCCTGTTCATTTTGGCCACGCCACGTTGGCAATTTGTCCTTTACTTTCTCTAGTGCCTCACCAAGACACGTAACATTACCGTGTCCAAAAATGGCAAAAACTCCAGCAAATAAAGGAACTTTTTTCCCATCAATTTCAGTGTATTGGTTACATAGATATTTGACGATTGCTTGCGAAACCGTCAATCGTACTGTCTTATGTTCCATTCTCTAACTTCTCCAAGAAAATACTTTGTTGTTCATACTACAAATTGTGACCCAAAAAATTCAGCCGATTTGCGTAATTTAAGCGAAACCAAACTCAAAATATCAAAATCCTGCCATTTTCCAATACCTATGGCTGATTGACTGATTGAGATTTTGCCAATACTGCCTTAGCCATTTCGAGGTGCAGTCTCTCCACCATCGAACCATCAACTACAATTACTCCTTTCCCCTCGGCTTCCTTTGAGGCAAAGGCTTCAACAATTTTTTGAGCCTCTTGTATCTCTTCATTACTGGGCGAAAACACCTTGTTCGTTGGATTGATCTGGCTGGGATGAATCAAGGACTTCCCACTCATCCCCATTTCCCGGCCACTTCTGGCCTCGGTCAGGAATCCTTCCTGATCAGCAATGTTATTAAACACTCCATCAATCACATCAAGCCCGTAAGCTTTGGCTGTAGCTACGACTGACATTAACCATGGGATCAGATACTTTCTGTTTTCGCCAGCAATCACCCCAGAATCTTTAACCAGATCATTGGTTCCAATTACAAAACCCTGAAGATTCTTCAGAGGTCCCTTTTTCAACCCAATTTCATTAATATTTGTGATCGAACCTGGAGTTTCAATCATTAACCAAATCACCAAATCAGGATTTCTGGAATACTCCAGTATCGCTGATGAAGTACGTTCCACATCCGCACCATCATTTATCTTTGGGATCAAAACACCATCTGGGGAGCATCTTTGCAAAACCTTGAGGTCGTCTTGCCAAAAAGGAGTCTGTTCACCATTAATTCGCAAAACCAATTCCCGGGAACCAAAACCCCCTCTATTCAATTCTTCAACGATCTTAATTCTGGCTTCTTCCTTGGAAATTGGGGCTATGGAATCCTCTAGATCAAATAACAGCAAATCTGCCTCAAGGGTTCGAGCTTTGTTGATTGCTCTTTCATTCAGGCATGGAATATAGAGGGCTGATCTTCTGGGTTTTAGTTTCATCATTTTTCTTTTTTGGTAGCAAATACATGTAATTTCTTTCTTGGTGAAATCTTATTTCCTAGTGATTTAAGTGAAACAAGTATCCAGCAAGGATGCTGATTTAAGTAAAGGGTGTATCAATTTTATCAAGTTTAATCCTGCCAATACGTGAACCTAGCTAAGAGAATATGAAAATATTCAATCGTTCTTCCCTTTGAGTATATTTATTGCCTTACTCGTTTTCCTGGGCCATTCTCCAGCGCTTCTGGAAATTCTTCTTGCGTTTTTGTTTCTTGTTTTGCACTGAAATGAGGAAATGGAACCAATAACTGTACCATCCCAATATAAACCAACAAGTTATAGATATTGCTGTTTCTTGTGGGGTAAGCAGTTTGTCGTGTGGAATATAAGTGAAAACGGTTCCGAACCAAATGAATTTCGCTAGGGAGATAATTCCACAACCCAAAATTCCTATTAATGAAATAAGACCTATCTTTGTCTCATCTGTAATCTCCTCACGTGTAGAGAAAAGTTGTTTCAGGTTGGATTTTTTACTACATCGCCCATGGCAAACTCAGTTAACTCAATCTCATAGGAACCCACAATCTGTAGTAACTTCTTGGATAGGATAATCTGTTAAAATATTTCTGTTTGATTAACACCAGTGCTTTAATCTTGATTATTCCTTTCGAATTGTTCTTATAACAAGTTTTCCAAGATTTATTTAACAGTTAGCGATTGATCGATCATCTCGAAATGATTTTTCAGGGCAATGTGGATAAATACAATGGAACTTTTTGTGATGAATCAGAAAAAAGTCGCTAATCTAGGTATAGATGCACCAAATGGAATATAGAAATCACATTCATACTAACCTGTAAGGAAAAGATACCTTGCTTGTTCATCCACATAGGAAATTTTGATACGAGACATGATCCAGAACAAAATTTCCTTACATAACGTCCAATACCAGGTGAACGATAGAACAATTATTGATAACCTTAACCTTGAACTTACTGAAAAAAGGGTCGGTATAGTTGGTCGTAATGGTTCGGGGAAATCGACCCTGGCCAAATTGATAGGAGGGTTGATCAAGCCCACTTGTGGTGAAATATCGGTCAATGATATTGATGTTTATTTAGACCGAAAGAACGCCATAAAAACTGTAGGGATGGTATTTCAAAATCCTGATCACCAGATTATTTTTCCGACTGTATCCCAAGAACTTTCGTTTGGCCTGAACAGTATCGGATATTCTAAAAAAGCATCCCTTGAATTAGCCTTGAAGGTATTAGAGAATTTTGGGAAATCCCATTGGGCCGAAAGACCCGTATCCAGCCTCTCAGAAGGCCAAAAGCATTTGGTTTGCCTGTTATCGGTCCTAGCAATGCAACCCTCAGTGATTATTTTGGATGAACCTTTTACCGGGCCAGATATACCTACGGTCAGAATTCTAAGTCGATTTCTGGCAACTCTTGATCAAACAATCCTGTTGATATCGCATGACCCCCTAACCTTAACTGATTTTGATCAAGTGCTTTGGCTTGAGGGTGGAAAAATTGTCCTCAATGGAGAACCTTCCATGGTATTGGAAGAATTTAAAAAGGAAATGTATCGAATTGGAGATAATGATGTTAAATTTGAATTCTCCAATTAAGACCCCTTACCACAATGTTCCTGTAGTACTGAAACTTGTCCTACTCTCCTTAATCACGGTTATTGTCTACCAATTGGAGAACACACTGATTCTGATTACCCTATTCCTGGTGACCCTTATCCTGAATCTGATACCAGGTGTGAAATTCCTGAAGATGGCCATCAGAAATCTTTCACCACTCATTCCCTTTATTGTGTTTATAATGATTTGGCATGTTGTTACGGAATCTATCCTGGCAGGCATGGTTCTTTTGCTGAAATTTATAATCGTAATTTGTCTGGCTAATTTGGTTACTATGACCTCACGATTAGATGAAATGATTGCTTTGATTGAGAGGTTGGTAAGGCCTCTACAGAGAATTGGATTGGATCTTTCCTTCTTGGGATTGACTTTTGGCTTGATGATCAGATCGGTTCCCAATCTTCTGGACATTGGTAAACGATTGAATCTGTCTTGGCGGAGTCGGTCCTTGAAAAGGCCTAGTTGGAGAATAGTTTTTCCTTTGGTTTGTTCAGCCCTTGATGATGCAGACCATATAGCTGAAGCGATTAAGGCTCGACGCCCAAACTCTAACTAACTGGACCATTAATGGAAAGAAATATTGCTTATATCGCCCTTTTTGCAGCCCTTACGGCTGCCTTGGGTTTTATCCCCATAATATCTTTGGGCTTTGGCGTTCCAATTACGGCTCAAACGCTTGGAGTAATGCTTGGTGGTTGTATTTTAGGCAGTTGGCGAGGAGGCCTTGCCAGCCTCTTGTTGATTGTTCTGATTGCTTTGGGAGTACCCTTGCTTGCCGGTGGACGGGGTGGATTGGGACTGTTTTTTTCCCCTTCGGCAGGTTTTCTGATCGGTTGGCCCATAGGTGCATTTGTAAGTGGCCTGATTATGGAACGATTCAGGGGAATACATCCTTTTGTAATCGGTTTAATTGCTTCGGTAATTGGCGGTATTTTGGTCGTTTACACCACGGGTATAATTGGCATGTTCCTCGTATTGGATCAAACCTTTATCGAAATCCTTTATTTGGTCATGGTTTTTATTCCAGGAGACTTGATAAAGGCTGTGATTTCCGGGATGATCATCATGTTGTTGTGTAAATACAGACCAGAATCGATGATTTCTCGGAATGGCTAAGACAGACCTTCAGGAACTTCTTTCGGCAAGGAGATCAATTCGTGGTTTCCTGACCGACTCCGTACCAAAATCAACCATTGAAAGAGTTTTACAACTGGCAAGAAGTGCTCCAAGTGGGGCAAATTTACAGCCTGGTCGGTTTACTGCTCTTACCTCCGATGCTTTGAAGGAATTATCGGATACCTTAATTCAGGCTATCCGGAATGGGCGACCGAGTGTTTCTGAGTATTCCTATTTCCCAACTCCACTTCCAGATCACCTGCTGGCCCGGAAAAGAGAAACTGGCTTTGGCTTATATGATGCCCTTAATATTGCCAAAAGAGACATTAAAGCCAGGAAAAAGCAGTTTGAGGAAAATTATCGCTTTTTTGGTGCACCAGTGGGAATTGTTGTCAGCATTGACAAGCGTATGGGCAAGGGGTGCTTTATGGATCTTGGAATGGCTATTCAAAACCTGCTGATTGGGGCTGAAACCGAGGGCTTGTCTAGTTGTGGTATCGGTGCCTTGGCAAATTATGGTGATCTGGTCCATGAGCATTTAAACCTTGCTGATGAGGAAATCGTGGTTTGCGGAATTGCCATGGGTTTTTCAGATCCTGATAATCCGGTGAACAATTTCAAAACACCCCGTGTGGACCTGGATGAATTTACAAGTTTTCTCGGTTTTGATTGAGCTTCTAGACTTTAGTTTGTATTCAATAAATTAGGTAAACACCCATTACCGATGCCGCCTCCCTGAATTTTTGACTAGTTTCAATGATCAAAAACAACGATCCCTGTTGTTGGGGAAAAGTGGTGACTGAGATTTAACTTTCTTGCCTTGGTGGAGGCTGTCTCCCATTATCTCAAGATCGAACAGTAAACCTCCCATCAGGAGTTTCAAAGTTCTCATCAATCGAAAAGATAGAGGTGTTGTTTCGGCAAGGCACCATGCCTGATACTATGTTGTAAACTGCTACTTCCCTGTTATTTCCCGTTTCCCGTTTTTCAAATTATAAGTATTAACTTCTGAGAACTGATACTCACATCGGCAGGAAGTTGCAGACAATCACCTAATGGGTAGATTTCCCCTGATTCTAAAGTCATCTTTGTAATTGCAAACTAGGGCAATTCCGGATTTTTGAAATCTTCTTCTATATCTTTCAAATCCTTGGCAGTAAAGTTTGCCTTGTCACCCTTTGCATTTATAAACAAACCCCAGATAATCCCATCCCTGCAAGCATAGACAACCCTTAATCCACCCCTCTTGCCAATTCTCTTATTTATACCCAACCTATGGTAATAAATTGGCTGATCATCAACAAACATTATTTTTTTGCTGATTTGGCTTTTGTGAGGGTATTCCTGTTTTAATTCACTGAAAAACACATCCAGTATATAGGGAATTTCACGATACTTTTTTTTAACTTTTTTAAGGTGTTTATTAAATCTCTGTGTGTATCTGACTTGCTTAGTGACTTTGGGATTTGTTCTCGACAGCTTCGAACTCCCTTTGAATTTCTTTCAAAAAACCTTTATTCGAGACCAAGACCAAAATTTCTGCATAGTCTTCAAGGGAACAAGCAATATCCTCCATGAGATCAAAGAATTTTTTATTAATATATTGAAAAATTCTCCAATTTGAGTTCTCGGAAACCGTTTGTATTAAATCAGCACATCTAAATAATATCTCGGACAAATTAAGGAACTTCTCTGGAAGAATTTCTGCTATTTTTTGCTCTTCAGGAGATTCAAATTTCATCATTGGGATTTTCTGTTCAAATCGGGATAAATTTTTGTTTAACCTTACTAGTTCCATCCATAAACGAGGATACAGCAAAACCATT
Source organism: Paracoccaceae bacterium (assembly GCA_963668325.1). Classification (GTDB taxonomy): domain Bacteria; phylum Pseudomonadota; class Alphaproteobacteria; order Rhodobacterales; family Rhodobacteraceae; genus MPNP01. Next base: position 1,606,140 of record OY764222.1, on the reverse strand, counting down.
CCAAACGAGATATTTGCCTGGTTGGATATGCCATCTAGGATTTTTTTGACCTTATCAATTGGGACGACAAGGTCAATATTTCCAATATTCCCTTGTGCTTGGATATCTGTAAGGGTTGACATAAATCGTTTCCAAAATTTTGATAACAATACAAGAATAAGCCAATATAGCAGATTTTCAAACTGAAAATTTCCTCTTACCCGTAAAATATGATCAAATTTGGTATCAGAAACGATAAAATTTAATCTAGAAAGAAAACTGAAAAAGGGTTGGTGTTTGAGTAAAACGCTCAGTGGCTAGCTGAATGCCCCTTGGACATTATCGTAATCCCTGGAAATTATCTGGAACTCGTCAACCGGACTGTGAAGCAGTTCATTTATGGGATATTTTCGTATATCAGCAACAAAGAAAAAACCACAATCCAGACAAGGCCTCGGTCACTGCAAATCTAAATAAAGTGATAACGAAAGGTGTTCATAAATGTTTCAGTAAATATGTTAAACCTAACCATATTTGATTCCTTCATCTCTTCGATATCCTATCGCTGCCAGAAACAAGAAAACTATCGAATATCCCAGTAAAACCAAAAACGGCTGAATTGACCAGGATTCTCCCCTAATTCCTGCTTGGGCTAAATTTACTATGTGTCTCACCGGCGTAGACAGGGAGATTGAATTCAGAAAATCCGGCATCAAGCTCGGATGGAAAAATATTCCACCAAGAAAAGCCAGAATGATGTAAAGCAGGTTGGCTATCGGTAAAGCCCCTTTGGGGGAACTCCAATACCCAATGGTCAATCCCATTGCAGCGAGGGGAAACACACCAACGAACACACTCAAAAGCAATTTGATCCAGGAATTGGCAGGCATGCCAATATCTGTTGTCAGGAAGGCAACAATAATCAGGATGCCAATTGAAGCAGCAACAAAAACCAAAGAAGCAAGGACCGTTGCAAACAATCTGACTAACGGGTGAACAGGTAAAACCCTGGCATATTTCTCCCATGGAGATTCTCGATCATTGGCGATCCCTACGCCAAATTGAAAGAACGCTACCCCCAAAGTGGAGAATACGCAAAATGATCCCAAGGTATAATTGGCTTCCTGACGACTATCAGAAAAAGTGACCCCCAGGATAACAAAAATGACAGAAGGTACAAAAATAGTGACCAGCGAATAACTTGGAGTCCTGATCAATCCTAACAGATAAGTTTTAAAATACTCGTAAAGGATCATTTCTGCTCACTGTTCTCTATCAGGGTAAAAAAGGCCTCTTCCAGATTGGCTGGTCTTATCTGAAGGCCTTGAAACTTGATCCCCTTTTCAACCATCGACCTGACTACCCTATCCGAATCCTTGGTTATAACGATTACCCTATCTCCTTTCTGTTCAAAATGAGTTGCTCCTTCAAGTGAAGCAGGAACTTTCCCCCTGAAACTAACACGGCTATTACCAACCAGATCTCGAATTTGATCAAGAGTACCATTGACCAACTCCTTACCCTGGTGGATAACTGCAACCCTTGAGGCCAAAGCTTCAGCTTCCTCTATATAATGGGTGGTTAATACTACTGTGCCACCCGTTTCACGATAATCCAGAATAGCCTTCCAAATATTTTGCCGGGTTGCCACATCAAGACCTGTCGTGGGTTCGTCCAAAAACACCAAGTCTGGATTTCCAACAAAAGAGAGAGCTACTGCCAAAGCTCTTTTCTGGCCACCGCTGAGACCGCCAGCTTGCTTCTCCATTAGTTTTTCCAACGAAAATCTGGTAAACAATTCTGCGTTGGACAATGGTTCAGAAAAGTGAGACCGCACTAGACGAATGATTTCAGCAACACGCAAATTATTAGGAAAACCAGATTCTTGGGGAGTAAGACCAATCCGTTGTCTGATGGTTTTACACCTGGGATCTCCTCCCAATATGGAAACTGTACCTGAATCGGCTTTCCTTATTCCGGTCATAATCCCAATGGCTGTTGTTTTGCCGGCACCATTTGGGCCAAGCAGAGCATGAATCTCACCAGTTTCCAAAGCTAAATCAAGTCCTTTGAGGGCCTTGGTTGAACCGAATGATTTGTCAACATTGCAAAGTCGAACAGCTTTAGACTTCTGGTATTCAACAGCAACTGCTTTCTTTCCTGTTGAGTTAGTCATGGCGGATATATATACTGCAGATTTTATATTTTTGAGTACCTGGAGTTCAATATAGCATGGATAAAACCCTTGATTTAATTACTATCGGGCGCTCCTCCGTTGACTTGTATGGCGAACAAATAGGAGGTCGCCTGGAAGATATGGGATCCTTTAAAAAATATATAGGTGGATCGCCTACAAATATCGCGGCGGGCGGTGCCAGATTAGGACTCCAAACTGCCCTCATTACAAAAGTTGGGGATGAACATATGGGTAGGTTCATCCGGGAGGAGTTGATCAGGGAAGGGGTAGATGTCACTGCCGTTAAAACTGATCCAGAGAGATTGACAGCTCTGGTCTTGCTTGGGATCAAAGATGAAAACAGTTTCCCCCTGATTTTTTATCGAGAAAATTGTGCTGATATGGGATTGACCGAAGAAGATATTGATCCTGAATTTATCGCCCAAGCAAAATGTCTTTGTGCGACGGGCACCCACCTTTCCAACCCAAAAACTGCTGCCGCTGTCAAGAAAGCCTTGCGTCTAGCCAAAGAGACAGGTAGCAAAACAGTATTGGATATTGACTATCGCCCTAATCTGTGGGGATTGGGAGGCCATGACGAAGGCGAGAATCGATTTGTTGCTTCAAATGATGTGACTGAGATAATCCAATCTACTGTCGGGATATTTGATCTCATCGTTGGAACCGAAGAGGAATTCCATATTGCCGGGGGATCAGGCGATACCATTACTGCTCTTAGAAATGTTCGGAAACATACCAAGGCTATTTTGGTCTGCAAGATGGGTCCAATGGGAGCCGTAGCCTTTGAGGAGGAAATACCTGATCATATTCAGGAAGGTATAACGGGCCATGGATTTAATGTTGAAGTCTTTAATGTCCTTGGGGCCGGAGATGGTTTCATGGCAGGGTTCCTCAAAGGTTGGTTGAGTGACGAGGATTTACCAACGTCACTCCAATTTGCCAATGCCTGTGGTGCTTTGGCAGTTTCAAGGCATGGGTGTACTCCTTCCTATCCATCTATGTTAGAGCTACATTATTTTCTCAGGTATGGGTCCCATACAAAGTCCTTAAGAAAGAATTTCGAACTAGAACAAATTCATTGGTCAACGAATCGCCGATCCAACTGGATGTATTTAACTATTGTCTCATTGGAAGATCTGCAAATTAATTCACAACTTGCCAGTGGTTATGATTCGCTCCAAGAAAAGGAAGAACAGTTCAAGAGAATCATTGTCAAATCAATAATTGCTGCAAAGGATCTATATCCGCCCTGCGGAGTTATTTTACCAGCTTCCCAAAAACGTTCACTGATTGATGAAATAACCGGAAAGCGATTGTTTTTGGCGAAATCTATTGGAATTCTGGGAAGTGGACCTTTACTTGAGGTGGAGGATGATTTTGTTGATCTCTCAGAATGGCCTTTGGAAATTACAGTTAAGGTCAAGGTATCAATTGAACCTAGTTCAAAAGCTGAATTTGAAACTATCCTACATAACTTAAATCGGCTATTACGTCATACCAGAAAAAACCGCCAGAGTCTTGCTTTGGAGTTGGATTTTGGTACAAAAACCGAAGGAAATACCAAACGCTGTGTTGAAATAATAAACTGTATTTATGATTACGGGATATTTCCAGACTATTGGATTTTGAATTGTCATCAAAACCTTGATTTGTATGGTATTGATAGATTTATACATGGTAAAGACCTTTTCACACAGGGAATTTTAGCCATCACCGATGATCCTGATAAATTAGTTTATCACGACCCCAATGCACCAATTGACCCTGCAGGCCATGCAACAGGAAGAATCATCACAGGGGCAGATTTGGGGGAAATTTGGGTCAACTGGCTAACTGGAAAGATCACCAATTCGGAAGCTGAAATACAAATCACGGATTGGATTGAGATTAATACCTACTACTAATAGTACTCATTGGGAATATCCACGCAAAATTATGGAAAGAAACAAGCTATGTCACACCTTCTGAGGAGACCAATACACAATCATGGGAAAATTCATGACATTACCCCCTCTATCGCCAATTGGAAATATGTTGGGTTTGGTGTCTACAACCTACAGAAGGGAGACAAAATCAAGGAGGCCACCGGTGATGACGAAGCAATAGTAGTTGTCATCGAAGGCAAGATAGAACTGAAAGTTAATGATTATCCCACTTTTGGTGTTTTTGGTGACCGCATGAATGTCTTTGAAAAAATACCACCGCACTCGCTATATGTACCACCCCAACATCAATGGCAAGGTATGGCAGATACTGATTGTATCATCGGTATTTGTCTTGCCCCTGGCAAAATCGGCCGGAAGCCGAAGGTCATTGGTCCTGGGGAAGTAAATCAACTGGTCAGAGGCAAAGGCTCTAATCGCAGGGAGATCAACAACATCGCCATGGAAGACCAGGACGTAGCTGACAGCTTGTTGGTAACAGAAGTATTCACTCCCCAGGGGAATTGGTCATCCTATCCACCCCATAGGCATGATGTTGATGATTATCCGAATATTACCTACCTGGAGGAAACTTACTACCACAGGTTAAATCCACCACAGGGATTCGGCTTTCAAAGAGTATTTACCGATGATGGCGAGCTAGACGAAACCATTTGTGTCAAGGACCATGATGTAGTACTTGTTCCAAAGGGTCATCACCCTTGTGGCACCCCATTCGGGTATGAAATGTACTACCTGAATGTTATGGCTGGTCCGATTAGAAAATGGCGGTTTGCCAATTCTCCTGAGCACGAATGGCTCTATGATTTCGACCCTGATTTGTGATCTTTAGCTCCTGAAAACTAAAGTAATAGTGGTGAGGAAGGATCTTATCGGCAAGGAGTCCACACCAAATTGTGCTAATCTTTGCTAGAATGGGTAATTCGATATAATCATTTTGCAATTTAGAAACAATTGAAGGTTTTCAGATGGAATTCATAACAATCTACGGCCCTTCCCTTTTTGTAGGGGGTGTCGTGATAGTCATGTTTCTATTCTTTGTAAAGCAGTTTTTGCCAGTCGAAGTTACGGCTTTGGGAGGAGCGTCTGTCCTTCTGGTGTTAGGTATTCTTCCATTTGAAGACGCTTTGCAGGTTTTTGCCAACCCGGCACCCTGGACAATCGTTGCAATGTTTATCTTATCCGGTGCTCTTGTACGCACTGGAGCTTTGTCATCAATAACCTTTTTTGTCCTCCGTGGAAGCAAAAGGTACCCGGTATTGACCATAGGAATGCTTGCTTGTTTGGTAGTTTTTTCATCCGCCTTCATGAACAACACACCAGTCGTAGTATTGATGATTCCGATTGTAATCCAGGTTGCCAAGGAACTGGGAACCTCCTCTTCCAAACTCCTTATTCCCCTTTCATATGTTTCAATATTGGGCGGGGTTTGTACCTTGATTGGTACGTCAACCAATCTCCTCGTAGACGGGGTGGCTCGAAATAATGGCTTGGAACCTTTTACTCTCTTTGAAATTACTCCTCTTGCTTTGGTTTTGGTAGCAGTCGGATTTGTTTACCTGTTGATTTTTGCTCCAAGACTCTTGCCTGATCGCGAATCTCTCTCCGAATTACTTCGTGACCGAACAACCATGAAATTTTTCGTTGAGGTCATATTGCCAAGAGAAAGTTCATTAATCGGACAGATTAGTGGTGGAGCAGATTTTTTTCGAAAAAGAGGAATTAGAATTGTTGATATTTTAAGGGACAATATCTCTTTCAAAGATCAAATAAATACCTTGGAATTAAAAGCTGGTGACCGTCTGGTATTGCGTACCCAGGCAACTGAATTGGAAGATGTATTCGGAGGTGGGGATCTAATCAAAACTTCCAAAACGAATGAAGACACCTCATCTTCAAGAGAAAAAATGGAAGAAATCCGGTCTTCTGTAAGAAAGGTGTCATCTAAACAATCACAGACGCTTGAAGCATTGATTTCCCCGGGATGCAGAATGATAGGCAAAACATTGGGTGAATTGAATCTACAACAGAATTATAACATCTACCCCATAGCCCTTCATCGCCCTACAGAACATAACATTTCGGAGTTTTCTGATATCGTGCTTAGAGTTGGAGACACTCTTTTAATCGAAGGTGCCATTGAAGACATGAATCGGATGTCCAAGGACCAAAACCTCATTGAAATTACCAAACCCTCAACATTGCCTTATAGAAGAAACAAAGCACCAATTGCCGTTGCCTCTTTAGCAATGATCGTTGTACTTGCTGCCTTGGGTATTGCTCCCATAGCCCTTCTGGGGATTCTAGGTGTCGCAGTGGTTTTAATTACCCGATGTATTGATCCAGAAGAAGCTTTCTCTTTTGCTGATGGCAGGTTGATGGTTTTAATCTGGTCCATGCTTGGAATTGGAAAAGCAATGGAATTGTCAGGTGCAGTTGGACTGTTAGATGGATTCATTAGCCCTCTTTTAATAGGTCTCCATCCGTTTTTTATGGTTTGGGGTATCTATATTATCACTTCCATCCTGACAGAAATGGTTTCCAACAATGCCGTTGCAATAATCGTTACCCCTGTTGCAATAGGCGTTGGAATGAGTTTGGGTATTGATCCGAGAGGATTAGTGGTTGCTGTAATGATATCTGCTTCAGCCAGTTTCGCCACACCAATAGGTTATCAAACAAATACCCTGGTTTATGGACCCGGAGGGTATGAATTCAAAGATTTCCTGAAAATAGGTTTGCCCTTAAATATCATCTTGGGGTTGGTTGCAAGTTATTTGATACCCTACTTTTGGCCTTTAACCTAAGTGGCTATTTTGAGAGTGTTTGATTTCGGCACGCATTAGGTGCCCTTCAGCCTCGGAGATTTTTAAGTCCAAATCAGGTGGAATTCATCAAAATCAATGAAAAAATTGAAGTTTGAATATTTTGGTTTAATGATCAGTAGTTCCCGCTAATTTTTAGCCCAATGGCCAATTCTGTTCCTTATAAGCTCCCTCCACCAAGTTGGCAAGCGATACCGAAGAGTTTTTACCCCCATTATCTTTTCTTCTGATGTTATTTATTCTGAATATCCGGTGGAACACTTACGGTGACATGGTTGCTTTGCTAAGGATCACGAAGAAGCATCTCCCCTTCAATCATCTGGCGTGGTTCGATTAACAGGCGGTAATAGGTTTCCCAACTATTGATTTTAACAAGGGTAAACAACATTCGCATCGCTTCCCATAGATATTTCTTGCGTTTCTTCTTTTTGAGTGCCTGCTGAAACAGGCCGCAACACTGTGCAACCACCTGTTCCACCAGAAAATCCAGCAGGCATAAATTGGCCATCACACTGGCAAGATTGTACTTTCCATGACCATAGCTGTGCTCCAGCCGATAACCATTTCCGGCTTCGGACTTCAGAATTTTTATATTTTCGTTTTCTATCCGCCAGCGCGATCTGGCAGCTCGCATCATAGGCATCACCGTTGTTTCATTGAGAGGAAGATCAGAAACCCAGCCCCATTTGGTCGTCTTGACTTCATTGTCTTGTTTCTTGCCAATGGGCTTGGTTTCGGAATAGAAGAGGACATTGACCTCCAGGTTGACATTGCTGTCGTTCAGGGGGACGTTATTGAGCCAGCGGAACTGATGGGTAATCACCCCTTTACTGGTTCGTTCCCTTCGGCTCAGGGCTTGGGTATCCGGATGGGTGTCAACCCAGTTATATAAGGCTTTGTGGTCACCTTCTCTGGCCCCCAGGATAAAGCGTAGATCATGCTTCTGCAAGTGTCTGATATGGGGCGCATTGGAAGCCAGCCCGTCTTCCACGACAATGGTCTTGAGATAGGGGTGATCTTCTCGGAAAGCGGTGATAAACCGTTTGGCGGCATTGCGTTCACAATCGTTCTTAGCCTCCCCATCCTTACGGGTGATCATTTCCGGGGCAAACGGAATGACGGTCTTGATTGTTGGATGAACCAGAGCACCGGCCATCATCTGATGATAATAGGATTTGGTGCCGTTGCGATACGTCTTGACACAACAGGAGGAGCAACACACCTTGTTGGAGCTGTAATAACCGGTGCCATCAAGAGCCATGAGATAATGATCGCCCAAGACCGTGAAATGTTCCAGCCCCTTGCTTCGTTGGAAATTGGTGAAGACCGCCTTGAAGGCGTCACGGAAATGGCTGGGGTCAACCGGGTCCAGTCGTTCGCGCAAGCAAGTGTCGGACGGCGCCTTCTTGACGCCAAAGAGGGTCTTGAGATTATGGACCACTGTGGGGTCGGCATCCTTACCCCGGGTTTTTTGGTCAAAGTCCAGGAGGGAGGGTGATTTGACATGATACACCGCCAAACCTGACATCAGACAATCTCGGAGGGTGAAACCTCGGTTGTTGATTGGGTCTGGAACGGTGTCGAAAACCTTGCCAACGGTTGACAGAAGGCCTGGCATTGAAACATACCGACGGAGTTTCTGGTACATGATACTGCTCGAAAATGTTATTATTGAAAACAATTGTTATTGGTTCCAATAATATGAGAATCATGGCAATTTGGCAAAAAGTGATTGCAAGCTGTTTACGAAAAATAAATTTTACTAACTTTGTAAACGCCCTGTTTATGGCGAAATAAAATTTAAGCGGGAATTACTGTTTAATGATAAGGAAGTGGTATTACTTAAAACCCAGAAATTAATACCTAGATTTTGTTTTTCAGCTATGGTTATGGGGTATGACCCTTCACTTGGAGAACCGAAATGGAAAAATTAGCTAATTCTATTGATCCGGCAAATGAGTTGCGTTCTGTAGCGTTTCAGCCGTTTGAATCTGCCTATGCCATGCCCAAAAGCGTTTACACCTCACAAAATTTCCTAGATAAGGAAATATCCAACATTTTTGCCAAGGAATGGTTTTGTGTCGGTCGATCGGACGGCCTACCAAATCCTGGTGATTTTATTACCCTTGATCTGGCTGGACAACCAATAATGGTTATCAGGGATAAAACTGGCAACTTACGAGCCCAGGCCAATGTCTGTCGACATAGAATGTCCAAACTGCTGGAGGGTTGTGGCAATACCCAAAGGATAGTTTGCCCCTATCATGGATGGACCTATAATCTTGATGGTAGTTTGCGTGGAGCACCAGCGATGACCAGAAACAAGGTCTTTGACAGAAAAAAAATCCGGTTACCTGAAATCAGATGCGAGGAATGGTTGGGATGGGTTCTTGTCTCCCTAAACCCTAATGTTGAACCTGTAGCCAAAAAACTTGCCAAAATGGAATCGATGATAGCTGATTATGATATGGGAAACTATAAACAGGCTTTCTTTGAATCTTTTGAATGGAATACGAATTGGAAGGTTTTGGCCGAAAATTTCATGGAAAGCTACCACCTACCAGTCTGCCATGCTGCTACAATCGGCGGTTTGTCGAAAGTGGATGAAGTTGAATGCCCAGAAGGTTTCGAGGCATTTAACTACCACACTCTGCAAAAACAGGAGGAATTTACCCTATCAGTCGCTCACCCTGATAATACCTCACTACAAGGTGAACGAAGGTATATGACTTACCTTCTTGCTATCTATCCCAGCTGGTTAATTACCTTGACTCCAGGTTATTTCTGGTACCTTTCACTCTATCCGCAGGCACCTGGCAGGGTAAGAATTTATTTTGGTGGGGGGATGTCCAAGGAGTTTGCTTCCAGTCCCGAGAACCAAAAACATTTTGAGGAATTAAGAATACTCCTTGACGAAGTAAATGAAGAGGACAAGGGATGTACCGAAAGGGTCTATGCAGGAATGCTATCAGATTTTCCCAACCCTGGACCCCTTTCTCATTTGGAAAGGCCGAATTACGAGTTTGCTCAATATATTTCGAATAAAGTTCCAGCTTAAATCTCTGCTTACAAGAACCTACCATTAGGAAACAAACAATTATGACCCTTTTTACCCCAACCTCGAGCTGGAATCAGGAAGAACATTCCATGTTTTCAGATGCAGTACAACGATTTTATGCTGATAATCTGGTTCCCGAAATGCAGCGATTTGAATCAGATGGTATGGTTGATCGGGAATTTTGGTTGAAAGCTGGTAAACTTGGTATCATGGGTGGTTCCGTTCCAGAGGAATATGATGGAAGTGGTGGTTCCTTTGGTTTCGATTCAATTGCACTTTATGAACAAGGCAAGGTTGGTGATGGTAGCTGGGGTTATGGAATTCAATCAATTGTAATCCATTATCTGGTTAATTATGGATCATTCGATCAAAAATCATACTGGTTACCACGGTTGGTTTCTGGCCAATCAATAGGAGCTTTAGCCATGACTGAACCTGATTGCGGTTCAGATGTTCAATCAATAAAAACGCAAGCCGAGCAAAAAGGGAACCATTACCTCATCAATGGTTCAAAAACATTTATTACAAATGGCGGATCCGCGGACCTTATTATTTTAACAACCAAAACCGATCTAGCCAAAGGGGCCAAGGGAGTTTCCCTAATTCTAGTAGACACCAATGATTTACAAGGTTTCAGGAGAGGTCCACGGATGAACAAGTTGGGGCAGAGAGGAAATGATACTGCAGAACTTTTCTTTGATAACGTTATGGTTCCCAGAACCAACCTGTTGGGCGAAGAGGAGGGGCAAGGGTTTTATCAACTGATGAATCAATTGCCATGGGAAAGGCTTCTGATAGGTATAACAGCCTTGGGAACAATTGATCTCGCTCTTGAACAGACTATCAGTTATGTTCAAGAAAGAAAGGCCTTTGGCAAAAGACTAATGGACCTTCAAAACACCAGGTTCAAATTGGCGGAAGCTAAGACGAAAGCCGAACTCCTGAGAACTTTTGTCAATGATTGTATTCAAAGAATTGAGAACAATGAGTTGGATGCTGCAACAGCTTCCATGGCAAAATACTGGGGCAGTGAAACTCAAAACCAAATAATCAATGAATGTTTACAGCTCCATGGAGGCTATGGCTATATGCTTGATTACCCAATAGCTCGACTTTATGCAGATTCTCGGGTTCAGATGATTTACGGGGGCTCAAACGAAATTATGAAAGAACTGATTGCCAGGTCTATTGATAATTGAAAACCCTTGTCCGGCAGATTAATCTGACACTTACGTATATCCAATGATATATGAACTTATGGTGTGGTGACCAAGTTCGCTGCTACCTACTTTGAACTGAAATACTGGGACAGCTTGGTCCCCTTGTATATAAACACCGCTATCCAACTTAGGATAAATAAGATTGCTGCGACTGAAATAATTGATGGCCCTGTAGGTGTATCAATATACAATGATAACATGAGACCCAATACAACTGACAGGCACCCGATAATGGCCGAAATAAATACCATTGCGCTTGGTTGACGAACCAATGGGCGAGAAGCTGCGGGCGGAATTATCAACATGGCTGTAACCAGTAGTATTCCTACCACTTTTACCGCAACTGCAACAAGTATAGCCAGTCCCAGGTTTAGTATCCATTGTTCCCACTTTGGGTTTAACCCTGAAGCAATGGTTAAATCCTCACACACAGTTGAAATCAGGAGCTGCTTCCATCGGAACATTATTATCCCCAGTATTAGCAAGGCACCACTCCAGATATAAACCAAGTCTACTTTCGTTATGGCTAACAACTGGCCAAATAAATAGGATTCCAAATTAACGTTCTGGGCTGGCAAGACGTTTACTGCTATTAACCCAAATGCCAGGGTTGAATGAGAAAAAACACCTAGGATTGTATCAGCACTATAATATTTGTTAACAAACAGGGTAACAAATAATGATGCAAGCAGTGCCATCAAAAAGACCCCTAGAAAAAGTGAAACACTAAAATAAAGTGAAAGTGAAATTCCCAATACCGCTGAATGTGAAGTCGCATCGCCGTAATAGGACATTTTGCGCCAAACAACAAAGCACCCCAAGGGACCTGCTGCCAAGGCAACAGCCAATCCTCCCAAAGCTGACCTTATAATAAAATCATCTAACAATTCTACTTCCCCAAACTTGGTCTCTTATTAATCAGAAATAATGAATTTTATTTGAATTTAATATTTCTTAGAAAAACTTACTTCTATAATTTCCTCTTGCTAGTAAAATTAGGGGCTGTTTTATTCAAGGCGCATATTTTACAATTTTAGTCGAAGTAAAGGTTAAGAATTATGACCCTAAGAAAATTAAATTATTGTGAAAAGAAAGAAGCCCTTTTTTCTATTTCATTTCAGCGCTTTTTCTATCACTGCTTGCTGTTTGTGTTAACATTGACCTTTGTTCCGACAGCCGAAGCAGAATCACCAAATGTCGTTTCCGATATTAAACCGGTACATTCATTGGTTAACATGGTATTAGGTGATCTTGGAACCTCGGAATTGATTATCTCACGAAACGTTTCGCCTCATGACTATTCAATGCGCCCCTCTGAAGTCAGGATGGTGGTAGATTCCGATATCATATTTTGGACAGGACCGGTCATTCTACCTTCATTTGAAAAATTGTTCGAGGAATTACCACCGGGCACCCAAGAAATTTCACTCCTTGAGGAAGTTGAAGACCAACTTCTCCCTATAAGGGACCTTGGTTCCTTTTTTGAAGATGAAGATGACCATGGAGACGAGAACGAAGAAGAAGGCCATGACGACGATGATGACCATGGCGAGGAGAAAAAAAGCAGTGGGCATGACCACAGTCATGAAGGTGATTTTGACCCTCATGCCTGGCTTGATCCTTACATCGCCTTAGCGTGGATTGATATTATTACCGATGTTATGATTTCTGAGGATCCAGATAATAAGGAGGTCTATCTTTCCAACGCTAAAATTGCCAAGGCAAAAATCAATGAACTTGATCAGGAAATCAAGGCTCGCCTGCATAATATTGAGCCAAGGTTTATTGTGTTTCATGACGCCTTCCAATATTTTGAAAATCGCTATGGCTTAACGGCGATAGGCATAATTACGGACCAAAGTGGTGCAGCGCCGGGAGCAAGACATATCCGCCAGCTTGTTGATAAAATTTCTGAAGTGGAAGTTTCCTGTGCCTTTTCAGAACCCTTGTTTGAAGACGATTTGCTGAATACAGTGGTATCCGGAGCAGAAATCATCGTTTATGAAATAGACCCAACTGGTGCAGGATTTGAACCCGAACCAGATTTATATTTGAATTTGATTTCTAATGTTGCCGATAGTTTTATCGAATGTGCTTCGGCCGGCTAAATCTGAAATAATTAACCTCAACCCAAAAAAGCAGTTTGGGTTGAGGGCAGAACTTCATAACATTTCAGTTAGGTATTTCTGAAAATACCTGCTAAAAACAATCCCCAAAATCAATTTTTCACTGGAGAATTTATGCCAGAACTCGTTAATGATGCTTCCAAGCAGATTTGGGAGCAAGACTTGAGGCACAACCTCCACCCTTTCACTGAATTTCCTTCATTCAAGGAAAAAGGCGCTTTGATTATTGAAAGTGGTGAAGGTAACAATATCAAAGATAGTAACGGGCAAACATATTTGGATGCCATCGGTGGCCTGTGGTGTACTAATATCGGTCTGGGCAATGAGGAAATGGCTAATGCCATTGCCGAGCAAGTTAAAAAGCTGGCTTATTCATCAATCTTCACTGACATGTCAAATGAACCTGCTGCTAGATTGTCGGCAAAAATAGCCTCACTTGCACCAGGTGATTTAAATCGGGTTCATTTTGCAACAGGCGGTTCGACAGCAGTAGATTCAGCGTTTCGACTCGTACATTACTATCAGGGATGCCAGGGAAAATCGGAAAAAATCCACGTAATAGCAAGGCATCAGGCCTACCATGGTTCTACCTATGCCGCGATGTCCTTGGGAAGGAAAAAAACTGACCGGACCTCCCAATTCCGTTTCATTACAGATATCATTCATCATATTTCTGGACCCGACATATACCGTGCACCTGATGGAATGAATGAGGACGAATATTGCGACTTTTTGGTCGAGGAATTCGAAAATAAAATTAAGGAAATCGGACCCGATAAGGTTGGTGGGTTCATCGCGGAACCTGTCATGGGGGCTGGAGGTGTACTAGTTCCGCCAAAAGGATATTTGAAGCGTTTCAGGGAAATTTGCCGGGCACATGATATCCTTTATATCTCTGATGAGGTTGTAACTGGTTTCGGCCGGTTGGGGCATTGGTTTGCCTCCGAAAGTGTGTTTGATTTTATACCCGATATAATTACCTCGGCCAAGGGATTATCTTCAGGATACCTTCCAATCTCGGCCATGATTTACTCAGACCGGGTACATCAAGTGATTTCAGAGGGTCAGGGCAACGGATATTTCCCACATGGTTTTACCTATTCTGGTCACCCTGTATGTTGTGTAGCAGCACTGAAAAACATTGAGATTATCGAGAGAGAAAATATACTTTCTCATGTCCAGGAGATTGGAGTTTATTTTGGTAAACAACTGGAGAGACTCAGGGACCTGCCCTTGGTTGGCGACGTTCGAGGTATTGGCCTAATGCGATGTGTAGAAAACGTTATGAGCAAGGAAACCAAGGAGTGCTTTCCGGAAGAGGTTCAAATTGGAAAGAGAATTTCTGATGCCGCCGAAGAACTTGGTCTACTTGTTCGGCCGGTGGGACACTTAAACATAATGTCTCCAGGACTAACCATTAGCAAAAATCAGGTTGATGAAATTGTAAATAAACTTGGTAAAGCTATCGAAAAGGTTAATTCGGAACTGCAAAATGAAGGTTGGAACCCCAACTAAAATATAATATCAAAGTTGGTTGATGAATACACACAAAGCTCAAACTAGACCAAACACAATCGCTGAATGCGAGGGGCTTCCCGGCTGGACCTATTTCTCCCCAAATCTCTTCGCCCTTGAACTGGAGGAATTATTCTATTCACATTGGCAGTTTGTCTGCCATGTAAATGAGATATCACAACCAGGGGAATTTGTTGCATATGATATTGGAACCGAGCGAGGGTTTGTAATCCGGGATTTTGAAAACAGGATTCATGCTTTTCACAATCTATGTCGCCACCGAGGGTCAAGAGTAGTTTCCAGTAAAAGAGGCCAATGTAATAAAGTTCTTGTCTGTCCCTTTCATGGATGGACCTACAATCTAGATGGAACCTTACGAGGAATCGCAAAAAGAGACAGCTTTCCAAAAGTAGACTATTCGCGCTTGGGATTGAAAAAACTTGAGCTTGAAATCTGGAATGGTCTGATCTTCATTCGGTTCAAACCTGGAAATCAGGCATCAATCGCAACATTAATGGAAAGGCACACCAAGGAGATACAACCTTATGGATTAGACCGAATGGTGGCTTGCCCAAAGAGCCGGCTGACGGATAGAATCGAGGCAAATTGGAAAGCTGTCCGGGATGTGGATAATGAAGGCTATCATGTTCCTCAAGCTCATCCAGCATTGAATGACCTTTATGGTAACGACTACCATGATGAACCCATGGTTGGGGAAACAAGCAGGTCTGTTGGAAGATTTACTCCCGGTCCAAAAAAACATTGGAGTGTTAGGAATTACCTAAATGTATTGCCAGAAAATACCGAACTGCCAGAATCAAACCGAAATGTCTGGTTGTATATCGGTATTTTTCCTAACCTGGTTTTTGGTTTCTATCCCGACTGTGTAATTTTTTACCAGGAAATTCCCCAAACACCTACCGTTACCTTGCAGAGAGGAGGCGTTTTTCATCATCCGCAAGAATCCAGGGAAATGAAAATTGCCAGGTATCTTAGTGGTAGAATTGACCGTGAAACCTCAGAAGAAGATATGATGTTGTCAGTTTGGGTTAGTGAAGCAACTAAATCCTCGGCCTATGACCAGGTCATCTTTTCTGATCTAGAAAAGGGTGTCCCATCATTCCATGACTTGCTAAGACGCAAGTTGCCGGTAACCAGTTTGAAAGTGGAACCTATCGCAGAAGATTTGAAGGTACTTAATGAAAATTTGCTGTGTAGTTCAGCGGAGTAAACATTTGGAAATCAAATGGAACAATTTATCAATCAATTTTTGTAATGCTGGGTTGAAATTATTCTTAATTCATTTTTTTCGATCGTAAATTGCCAGATTGAGTACCAATTGCTGCTTTTCTCCCAATACAAAAATATCACTTAAATGTGGCACCAAACTCTTATCCTATTTGGGTTCTGACTCGCTGCCCATTCCGCCACATAACCATGAGACACTGAGCCACCAGCAAGGATTCGATTAGAAGATTAATATATCTTTTATAGACTTGGATCAGAATTTTCCCTTTAATTATAACCAATAAATCTTGCCCTATTCACTGTAATTGGGATTATTAAGGAGGTAATCATATGGAATATACCCATTATCATCTTTGGCTTCTATATCAGCTCCAAATTCAATCAAAGCTGAAATAATTTCTGGTGAATTACTGAGTGCTGCAGCACTATGAAGGGGTGTCATACCATCTTCATTCTTGGCTTCTATATCAGCACCATTGCTTAGGAGGACTGCAACCGTTTCGGGAGATTTACCAAAAATAGAAACATAATGAAGAGGGGTCAAACCAAAGATGGCCTTGGCCTCAATATCAGCACCATTGCTTAGGAGGATTGTAATCGTTTCGGGGGATACATCATTTCCTGCAGCAGTATGAAGAGGGGTCAAACCATCTTCATCTTTGGTTTCTATATCAGCTCCAGATTTAATCAAAGCTGAAATAATTTCTGGTGATTTACTGAATGCTACAGCACTATGAAGGGGTGTTAAGCCATCTTCAGTCTTGGCCTCAATATCAGCACCATTGCTTAGGAGGATTGCGATCTTTTCGGGAGATACACCATAAATAGAAGCATAATGAAGAGGGGTAAAACCAACGATGGCCTTGGCTTCTATATCAGCTCCAAATTCTATCAAAGCTGAAATAATTTCTGGTGATTTACTAAATGCTGCAGCAAGGTGAAGGGGTGTCAAGTTATCTTCAGCCTTGGCCTCAATATCAGCACCATTGCTTAAGAGAACTGCAACCGTTTCGGGGGATACATCATTTTCTGCAGCAAGGTGAAGGGGTGTTAAGCCATCTTCAGTCTTGGCCTCAATATCAGCACCATTGCTTATTAGTGTAGTGATTATTTCTGGGGATGAATTATACATTGTAGCAAGGTGAAGGGAGGTTCTTCTACTTAAACCGTCCAAGGCATCAATCATGGCACCATTGCTTATTAGTGCAGTGATGATTTCTGGGGATGAATTATACATTGCAGCTACATGAAGAGGGGTCAAGCCTTCATTGTCCAAGGCATCAATCATGGCACCATTGCTTATTAGTGCAGTGATGATTTCTGGTGATGCATTATACTTTGCAGCTACGTGAAGGGGGGTCAAGCCTTCATCGTCCCTAGCATTAACAAGGTCACGATTCACTAGGGTAGATAAAATTCCTAAGAAATCACTTAAATCTGTAGCATCTTGAATGAAAGTCCAGCCATATCTGTCCGCTGCGTTAAGAAGGGCACCATTAATGAGGGCAGCGATAATTTCTGGTGATGCATTATACTTTGCAGCTATATGAAGGGGGGTCCAACCATAAATATCCCTAGCCTCAAAATCGGCACCGTACTTTAAAAGTGTTGTAAGTATTCCTGTGAATTCATTTGTTGCTGCAGCAAGGTGAAGGGATGTCCAACTATCAATTTGCTTTGACTCAATATCAGCACCATTGCTGATAAGTGTAGAGACGATTTCTGAGGACTCACTATATATTACTGCTACATGAAGTGGGGTCAAACTAATTTTGGTCCGGGCCTCAATATCAGCACCATTGCTGATAAGCGTAGAGATGATTTCTTGAGATTTATTAAATTTAGCTGCTACGTGTAGAGGAGTCCCATCTTCACTATCCCGGGCTTCAATATCGGCGCCATTGCTGATAAGTGTAGAGATGATTTCTGATGAAATACTATATCTTGCTGCATAATGCAAAGGTGTCCTACTACCACGATTCTGGGCCTCAATATCAGCACCATGGTTAATAAGTGTAGCAATAATTTTTGGAGAAGTACCTAGTGCAGAAGCATAGTGCAGGGGTGTATTACCATCAGGGTCACCGGTTTTGGGATCGGAACCGGTTTGAATACAAAGGCTTATGTCAGCTGCAGTGGCTGTTTCATAGTAAACCACATCCAATAAAGCACACTGCTGTTGGGCAAACAGTGGCAAAGTTGTTGTCCCCAAAAACAGAAAAAAGCAAGTCAGTATTAATCGCAAACAATTCACAGATTTATTGATAAATAAGGAGAAAAAGCATTACGAATATAAATTCAGGTGTAATAAAAAATGATTACTTTATTGACCCACTAGATTTCCCAAACATTTGCTACAAAAGGTTTTGGATGCCTTCATTTATTTACCCAAGTAGTAATCATATCAACATCTGGTCTTGGCCGGTCAGGGGGTATGGAAGCTGAAGTTCCTAAATGTATAAATCCAGCAACAAACTCATCCGGGGACAATCCCAAAGCTTTGGTTCTGAATTCTTCATCATGGGCTCCAAATCCAGTTAACCAATTCGCTCCCCACCCTGCAGCTAGGGCAGCATTCAACAAGGATAGGCAAACAGCACCCGCTGAAAGTGTTTGTTCAATCAAGGGGATCTTTGCTTCTTTATTTGGTTTCGAAACCACTGTGACTATTAAATTTGCCACGGAGAACACCTCACAAGCCTTATTTAGCAAGGAAGGAGCTTTCCCAAGAACCTCTCCCCTCTCCCGAAGGATTTTTGCCAATCTTGGCATGGCTGGTTTTTCCAGAACAATAAATCGCCAAGGTTCCAATTTACCATGGTCAGGGCTTCTGGCTGCTGCCGTCAAAATAGTATGTAATTCTTCTTTTGATGGAACCGGTTCCCTTAGCATTAAAAAAGGGCGTGATCTCCTGGCCAGTAGAAAGTCCAATGGTTGGTTGCTGTGATTGGTCATGGCTACCTAAATAGTGTAAATCTTAAAGTCTAAAAGTTACTAATTTTCAGGATTAATGCAAAGCAAGGTAATGGAATAGCTACAAATTCATTTGTTGAACCTGAGCCGTGAGTCCACCATCCATAATCCATAACTGCCCCGAGGCATATCTGGCTTCATCAGAAGCCAACCAGACAACCAAACCTGCAATATCCTCAGGTTGACCCATGGTGCCTGTCGGATGCAATTTTTCTATATGTTTTTTTAAATCCTGGATATTGCCATTTTCTCCAACAAAACTTTCCAACATCGGGGTATCAACAAAGCCGGGGCAAATGGCGTTAACCCTGATCCCTTCAGGACCGTGATCACATGCCATGGCCTTGGTCAAAGCATGAACGGCACCTTTGGTAGCACAATAGGCTGCAAGTTTGGGATCGGCAATAAATCCATCATAAGAACCAAAATTGATAATGTTCCCTTTCCCAGATTGTCTAAGGAGAGGAAGGCTAAATTTTGATACAAGGAAAGTACCGGTTACATTTATTGCAAATATTCTGTTCCATTCTTCAAGCGAGGTTTCCTCAATGGTCTTTTCAATTTCAATACCTGCGGCATTAACCACAACATCTACCCGGTCCCATTGATCACTAATTTTAGCAAAAATAGCCTGAAGATCATTCTGATTGGTTATATCCACCTGAAGTCCTGCCCAGTTCCCTTGATTGCCAAGGGCAATATCCAAGGATATTACTTCAGCCCCTTCCTCCTCGAACCTTCGACAAATAGCCGTACCAATTCCACCGGCTCCACCAGTGACTATGGCTTTTTTTCTAGCAAGTCTATCTCCCATTGGATTCCCATTTTCTATAGGAATCTAGAATCAGACCGTGAAAGTGATGAACAGCATGTTCAGATTTACCTGATCCCCCAGGGTCATGAACAATTCTACCTTGAGTGAACGCGGGTGTGGACATTCCTCGCTGGACACTTTCCACCAAGGCAATATCTTCTACCTGTAGGACTTCATCAATATAATTGATTGCTTCGAGCTCTGATTCCGTGGGGTCGGCGGTTTCAAAAAAGAAATCATAGGTTTCATACGTATTATCAACATCAAGAGGTATGATATGCATAACGATAAAGTTACCCCTGCCAGGATATCTCATTAAACAGGTATTCGGCCATAACCACCATACGGCATGGTCCTTAACAGTCGCCTCCGAGACCGAATAGGCAGAATTTGCCGATTTACCTGCCTCTGCCATATGGCTCGACCAAATTCCGTGGGTGGTTACCCTATAGGTATCCATATCTACCAAGGTACAAAAATCCTTGTGCGCAACCGGACAATGGTAGCACTCAAGAAAGTTATCCACAACATTCTTCCAATTCGATTTAATATTATAGGTAAGCCGATGGGAAAAGGTCAGATTGGCCAAATCAGGAGCCCAAAAGTTGATTTCCTCTCCAAGTGAGCCTGATTGTTCGGACAGGGAAGTTGCATTAGGATCAAGATTAACGAAAACAAAGCTGCAAAATTCCTCAACCTGAACAGAATCAAGGCAAATATCCTTCACCAGGAAATTCTTCAAACCATCGGTATGAGGTGCTCGAACAAGTTGTCCCTCCAAGGTATAGGTCCAGGCATGATAGGGACACACCACTCTTTTCGTCAAACCCTCGCCCTTCAACAGTTCATGTCCCCTATGTTTGCATACATTATAGAATGCCCTGAGCTCCCCATTTAGATCCCGGCAAATCAGGATTGGGTAGTCCCGAATTTTAGTTGTTACATAAGAACCAGGTTTTGCTAACTTCTCAGCATGGCAAACCCATTGCCATGTTTGGGCAAAAATTGCTCTTTTTTCAATTTCCAATATCTCTGGTTGGCAATAGGTTTCTGCCCGTAGAGAAAGCGACTCTTCTGGTGCTCGTGCCCATCCACCATAAAACTTGGAAAGATTGTTATCCTTTAATAACTCCGACATTATTTTATCCACATAAGGTTCGGTAAATACATTTTCCTATACACCAAAATATCCACAAAATACATCCTATAAATGATCTGATTTCCTTTGATACAGGGGAATATGCAGGAGAGGGGGATTATTCCTTCAGCATTTCCTTTTTGGTAATTCTGTTTGGAATCAGAAATTCAACTATAGCTCCTAAAATAATGAAAATTGTCCCTACAAACTTGTTCAGACCAAAGGGCTCATCCAACAAGAGAAAACTTGACCCTATGCCGGACAAAATTTCCATTGAAAGTAGAAAGCACATTAATGCTGGGGCAATCAGGGAAGAAGTCCAAAGGGATAAGGCAATTAGGGGTGCATAATATAAAGCCCCGATCAGTAAGGGCACATAACCATGGGCAATCAATGTATCCAGATCGGGAAATTTTCCCAACTCTGGTCCCCCCACCACGGCTATAATTAAACCAATTAGCATTGACCCTACCATGGCAATCAATGCCAGTTGTGGAAACTCCCTACCCTTGGTGGGGGTAGTGAACAAAAAAGCTATTCCAATTGACCAACAAAGACCGGAAACAAGGGCCAACACATCTCCAAAATTTATGGAATCAAAGGAGGGGAACCCATTGAAAACCAGAATAATACCAAATAGTGATGAGCCGATTGCCACTAGACTGGGCCATCGCCATTTACGCCCCAGGAACAGGCACTCAATAATGGTACTCCAAGCTGGAGACAGATAAAATAATAGAACTGTATTAGCTACATCTGTGAAGGAAACCGCGATAAAAAAGGACGCAGCCCCAAACCCAACTATGAAAGCACCAACAGAACTTTTTAAGGATGTTTTTGTGAACCCTGAAACGAGACCAACATAAACCAACAGGGCTATGGCAGTTGCTATATTTAAAGCATTTCCACCCCATATTCCTTCATACCCAATCTGGTTCAGATAGCGAACGGGTATCCACCCCAACCCCCAAATTAATGCAACAAAAAGAGCACATAGTTCAGGAATTCTCTGACCGGAACCAATATCCACAAGTAATCCTTTATAAGTTGTAGGAATTCAAATCCTGGAAGGCATTTGGATCAATAAAACTTGGGTTAGTATCACCTTTCCTATCAGCAATCTAATCCAGGAATTTTCTTCCCTCAATATCCACTTTTTCCAAATAAAAGTCCCTTTGAAAAGACATTAATGTGAAAATTGCCTAAGAAAATTATTACAAGATTGAAAAATACAGTTCACTTGCGACTAATATCTTTCGTTAAGAGTTTTGAAAAGTCCAAGCGACTTACTTTTTTACAATCCTCAATCCAAGATCCCTTAACGCTTCGTTTGTTGGTGCTGATGGTGCCCCCAGCATTAGATCTTCTGCTCTTTGATTTAGTGGAAACAAAATGACTTCGCGGATATTTTCCTGATTGGTCAACAACATAATGATTCGGTCAATCCCCGGTGCAATCCCGGCATGGGGTGGAGCACCATATCTAAAGGCATTAACCATTCCACTAAAATTGGTGTCAACAAAATCTTTATCGTACCCTACGATTTCAAAAACCTTGTAGAGTATTGCCAACTTATGATTTCGAACTGCTCCGGAGGATAACTCTACGCCATTGCATACAATATCATATTGATACCCCAGAACATCCAGCGGATCTTTGGATAGCAAGGATTCCAATTCTCCTTGTGGCATGGAAAAAGGATTGTGAGAAAAATCAAGTTCGCCGGTCTCTTCATCTCTTTCAAAAAGAGGAAAATCCTTAATCCAGCAAAGTTCAAATCTGTCTGTATCAATCAGGTTCAATTCATTTGCAATGACATCCCTGGCCCTGGAAGCAACATTTACAAAGCTAGAAGGCTTTCCACCAAGAAAAAATGCTGAATCACCAGCATCAAGCCCAAGCTGTAGCCTGATATTCTCTGTTCTTTCGGGGCCAATATTATTAGCCAATGGCCCTGCCCCAACAACGCTACCTTCTTCAACCCGCCAAAAGATATATCCCATTCCCGGTAATCCCTGGCTTTGGGCAAAAGAATTCATGCGATCACAGAATCTTCGACTACCCCCTCCTGGAGCTGGTATAGCTCTGATTTCATTGCCCTTGACCTTTAATAAATTGGCAAAAATTCGAAACCCGGATCCTTCAAAATGCTCACTTACAATCTGCATTTTAATGGGGTTTCTTAAATCCGGTTTGTCTGTCCCGTAGGAAAGCATTGCTTCCTTGTAGGTAAGTTGCGGAAATTCTTTGGTTACGGGCTTGCCTCCGCCAAACTCCTCAAACACTCCTCTCATAACAGGTTCAATTTCCTTAAACACATCCTCCTGGGTGGCAAAACTCATTTCAACATCAAGTTGATAAAATTCACCCGGCGATCGATCGGCTCTGGGGTCTTCATCACGAAAACAGGGTGAGATTTGATAATACCGATCAAAACCGGCAATCATGATCAATTGTTTGAACTGCTGGGGAGCTTGTGGGAGGGCATAGAAATTACCCGGATGAAGACGTGATGGTACTAGAAAATCTCTGGCCCCTTCGGGTGAAGAGGCGGTAAGAATTGGGGTTTGGAAATCCATAAACCCCTGCCCTTCCATCCTGTTGCGGATCCAGGAAATAACCTTGGAACGGAGCACTATACGGTCGTGCAACTGCTGGCGTCTTAAATCAATAAAGCGATATTTCAGGCGCGTTTCCTCAGGATATTCAGGCTCGCCGAAAACCGGTAGCGGAAGCTCCTCTGCTGCCCCGAGTATTTCCAGTTTCCTAATGAAAACCTCTATCTCACCGGTTGAAATTTTATCGTTTACGAGTTCGGGTTCTCTGAGCCTGACTTCTCCTTCTATGCAAATGACAAATTCTGCTTTTAATTGTTCCACTTGAGAAAAGACTTCACTGTCCGGGTCAGCCAATACCTGTGTTATTCCATAGTGGTCACGCAAATCAATAAACAGCACTCCACCATGATCCCTAATTCGGTGAACCCATCCAGAAAGACGGACCTTTTCCATTTTATGGTTACTGTTTAATTCGGCACATGTATGCGTACGATATTTATGCATCCAATCCTCGTGAAAACTTCAGTTGTTCCAATTTGTATTTCTAGGTCATGTTCTCAACCCAGAACCAATTAAGTAAGTTCTGACCGAGGGATTTATCAAACAAAATGGAGAACCAACCGTATTTCCAATAAGGGCAACATCAGGTTGTTTCCCGGTGTTACCTTCCTAATCTTTATATGGAGTAATCAATTTATGGTAATTTGCTGGTTTTCAATAACAGAGTATAAATTTCTTCCGTCTTAGAGCCTGAATCATAAGTCGTATTGGTTAACATTTTATGCCTATCTCCCCATTATCACAGGTAATTCGGCGTATCAAGAATCGACAAGCTGTCAGCATTCAGGATCGCCATAGACCTTCATGGCACAATACTGAGTCTCGTGTCGGCTCTTTGGACCACATGGCCATAACAGCTATCACCCTGCCATTATAACCCGGACATATCACTGGCGCGCTGTTCAGCCGTCAGGTAGGAAAGCATCAGCTGATGCAGATAGGTGGTGGTTGTACTTGATTGATGCTTAATAGATATATTCGTAATTTCCGTGCATTTTCTTCTCCTCCTTTGTTGCAGCCTCTTT
This sequence comes from Paracoccaceae bacterium, assembly GCA_963668325.1. Lineage (GTDB taxonomy): Bacteria > Pseudomonadota > Alphaproteobacteria > Rhodobacterales > Rhodobacteraceae > MPNP01. The sequence continues at coordinate 1,581,461 of OY764222.1, read as the reverse complement.
GTCAGCGCACGCTTTGGTGCGATATTCAATATCTGTAAGATTGTTGTGCACGAAGTGTTGCAACGAAATATTGGCCCGGCTTCCTGATCTATTGGGCAAGAGCGAAGTCATCCTCATGGTCACGCTTTTTTATTGGCCGCAATAGACCAATTTACCGGAAGATTGATTTCGCAACTCATATACACCTGGACCGAAAGGCGCAAACAAGTAACCCCCTGATCCCGGGTCAGGAAACGGATACCAGCGGCTCCACCTATTCATCGGAGGCAACCAGGGTATGGAGTATCTGCGTAACAAGATTCATCTGTGGATCAATTTTTGCTTCCAAGCTACGGTCTAGATTAACCCCAACATGATAAACTTCATTCACGCCACGGGTAGTTTCAGGCAATCGCCCACCTTGTAGGGCGTGACCTAATCGAACAATTCATTATGAGATCCGATTCGTATCAGATATAGTTCAGTTCCTTCATTGTCATCTTCCCAATAACTAGATTGGAGATAGATGAGGAGCAAATCAAGTTTGAGATGACATTCTCTATTGCCTTTGAACGGGCCGATTAACTTGTGATCCCTGAAAGATTCCGGGAGGGCTTTATTGATGGTAAGCAGGTTCAGGGTCTTTTCCAGCAGCTCATCAATATCCTTACTGTGCCTCGGTTGAGCCTTGATGCGCTTGAAATCCTTCTTGAATCTGCTACTCCGCTTAATCCTCCGCATTCAGATCAGCCATCAAATCCTCAATCGAATCGAAATCCGTGCAATTGCCGATTTCAAGTTCAGCCATCGCGACCAGGGTTTCTTTGTTCGGCCTTTTGATCTTATCCCGTGCTCCGCGGCGACCATTACCATCAGGCAGGGCGAATCCCTTATGATTGGTAACCTGATCCAAGTGAGTACCGTGTGAGGTATTGATTGAGGACATTGAAAACTCTGAAAATAGAATATCAGCAATTGTAATCTTACCTGAATGATTATTCAAGCGAAAAGGTTAATTACGGGGTTGGGAACCTGAGATAATTACTGGCTCAAAATCCCTTACCTTAAAATAAATTTTGACATTTGCACATGCAGACCGAAAGTCAGCAACAGCAGGTCCTGTAAGTTTTAGAATGACATGAATTTCAGAAAGATTAGCGATGAATAAAAAGGAATTGATAAAGGCTTGACCCAAATACCTGGTGACGCACAACATTAGTGAAGATGAATTGGCCCGCATTGCCACAAGGTCGCTTAATCCAGAAGAAGCACCGGGAATCTGGACCGATGCTGAAATCGTCAAAAATGAGGAAGACCAAGCAGCATGGGCAAGAGGATTTATCCGCTATACGAACGGGGATCTGACCATGGAAGAATTTCGGAGTATCCACATGGGAGCGCAGGATATAAGCTATGTCAATCCCGAGCATATAGCTGAAATCTTTTTTGAGGAAGAAAATTGGTGGCGGGATGAGTTTGCTGAAACCGGGATGAATGATCGTAGCTCGGGCTCGAAAGTTGCTAGTAGCCCTGTGGAAGTTAGCTACCAAGGGAGAGGTGCCGGAAGAAGCGATAATCACTTGAAACCGCTGAAACAAAGAGTTTCCACTATCAACTGGACGCAGTTGTGGAGGAAACCGGGACAAGCCAACCGCTTATGGAATGGGTTCGCCAGCAATGGTAACGTAATTATAGATAGGTTTGACTTCCCGGAGTGCTGTCGCCACGAATGTGGGATTGGGGTCAGGGAGTTGGCTTGTGGGTCAGCAACCGAACCGGATAAGAGTTTGGTGCTACAGTCTAGTGGTATCTCTACATTGTGAGAAATGCAGCATCTGGCACTCTACCCGTAATCTTGCGTAATCAATAAAAAAGGAGAATAAATTTGTTATGAATAAAAACAATCAGCTATTCAAAAATGATTGCTATTTTGGCCCATAAGAGTCCTTATTTTTTTATAGGTATTATTGAATACGGGATTGAGCAAAGTTTTTTTGTGTTCCTTTAACCACCTGCAAACCACACCTCATTTTGAACTGGTAAAAGAGGGGATTGATTAAAATATGAGTATAGATCTACGGAGATTCCGTTCGGCATTCAGTAATTGTGATTTGCACAAACCCATTGCTGCAATCGGGGGAATGCTGACACTTCCCGAATTACAGGCTAATATCCTCAGGCTTGAAGCACTCGCACATATGGCCCTTGCCAATTGCAAAGGACGGCGAAGTCCTACTCGGGCAAACGCGGCCAAGTGGTTTACGTTGACTGGAAAGTATTCTGGAGAGTGTTGAGGAGTCGTTATAGGGCGGATTATGTCCAGATAGTCCAAATTAAGAGCGAGGTGTGTGTAATGGTGTCTTGCAAGGGTAAATTTGGTCAAAAAATGACCGGAATGATAAAAATTTTACAAAAAAACTATCCTTCAAAAGGATAGAAAATTTAAAAAACTGACTTTTGAAAATTAGGGGATCTCAGAAAATGGTAACAAAGAGATGCCCTTAATTGGAGATCGTACCATACACGAATTCAAGACCGTTTGCTACTTTCTGGACTTATGGAACAGGCTCTTAGAGGGGCTTACTCTGACGGGATGGGGGATTCAAGCCAATCTTGATAAAACCCTTCCAGATCGGGGCAAAAATCAAAAGTAATGGGATAACCAGGCGAACATGCCTCAACTTCCAGCAAGGTACCACAACCAGGGCAAATGAATTCCCTTATTTCCATCCAGGAAGGATCACAGACATCGGAGTGGGGGTAGATTCTTTCTAGATCCTCCTGTTGATTTCTGACCAGAATTGCCGATTGAAGTTTCCAGTTCTGCTTATAATCACCGAATTCATAGCCACAGGTACATTTCACGATTTGCTGATTGTTTTTTTGCACGATGAAAAGATGCTCTCCTATCGGCAAGAGGATTCTATCCTTCCACTTCACCTTATCCTGGTAAATTTCCAGGATTTTGAAAAACCTGTCCTTATCCTTGTAGGAACTCATCAGGTTTTTAGTTTGAGGCCAGGGCAATAACCCATCAACCAGAAGTTTATATTCTTCCATTTGGTGGTTACCCATAGTGAACATCCTCCTTCTCTGGCTCTTCGAAGGTAAATCTATCGTCAAGTTGCCAAAATTCTCTGTACTCCTCAGCAAAGGTCTCAGAGAGATTCATTGCGGCACGATACATTTTCACGACTTCTGGTGAAAAAGAACCCTTCATTACTTTTGATATTTCAGCATCAAACCAATCAGCCACTGGGACAGCCTTTCGAAGCCTTTCAGATCTCAATTGCTTTCTAGCCTCCAATGTCTTTGGAAGATCAATCGCCAGATTTTCATTTTCTTGGGTACCTGAAAACCTTACACCATGGACCTTCTCCCCATGAATCTGGGAAGATTGTCCCTGCAAAATATCATCCAGAACAAGGATCGGGTCCCTTTCGAGCGGGTCACCATACCCGCCTCCACCATTATAGGAATGAGTGAATATATCTCCCTCTTTCATCGGTGCCGTAATATGTGGACCTTCGATAACTTGATGGTTACCCTGAAAGTTTAATTCCAACTCATCCTGACTTAGGCCGGTCGAATGGGCAAGCGGCTTTCGCTTGTCTGCCCTTTCATAAATATTGGAATTCCTGACTACCCTGTGTTTCTGACAAGTTGGTGCAGGATATCCGCCACACATTCCAGCATTGTCAAACACCCGTGAGGAGTGTTCTGAAGTAACAATTCTAACTTCGGGTGATTTATTGATGACCCAGGTTGACATAAAGGCATTGCCGCCACGGTATTTCCCTGCACCACCGGAATTTGGCAGAATTGATCTACCCAAATAAACCATGGGCATGTCCAATTCCCAAATTTCAATATTTCCCATATCTGATTCTGGATTCCACCCTACATAGGCGGTATCAAGCCCATCCTTGATGGCCAATGCACCAGAACCAGCCGCAGCACATTCAAAGTGAGCGATACCAAACGGCTTGCCGTACTGGCTGGTGCCCCCCATTTCTATCATGGGGCTGTTGACCTGACCGACAAATACTTCTTCCAAAAATCCACGGGCCAAAAATCCACGTGATAACATCCTTTGAAAGGAACCGAAGGCCGGTAATAATAATGCCCAAGAGGTTGCTGTTGCGCAAAATTCACTATCTGGATTGGTCCATGTACCTTTTGGTAATTTCAATTTAGTAGCTAACCATGCACCATCATTAACCAAACCTTCAAAATTCATATGCTGGGTAAGGGTAACAAACATACCCCCATCCATACCTGCCGGTGTACAGTTCATGGAATGGTAGCCCCAAGGTTGTGCACCTTCAAAATCTAATATGATTTTCCCATCCAACTGGATATCCATTTTCATTGGGATCGAATATAGCCAATCAGGGTCACCAAGTGGCTGAAAGCCTGGTTTCCCTTTGGTAACATGACCATAAAACGTATTGGACTTGTAAGTTCCAGGCACTGTCAGCTGCCGAACCCTTGCTAATTGGGTTCTTCTCCCTTCCTCAATAAATTCCTTAGTGATTTTTTGGTAAAAATCGACTCCGATCTCTTCAATCAGTTCCAACACTCTTTCTCGCATCGAAAAACAGGCAGCAACCTTGGCTTGCTCATCCAGAATCCAATATATGGGCATCCGAAGATTACGTTCACATCGTATGACATAATCCCTACGAATTTTATCGTTTAATCCAATTTTTTCAGCACAGATGAACAAACCTTCGCCAAATCGTTCCTGGGCCAAGGCAACATCACCGCCTGGAGTTATTCCTCCAGCCTCCAATTCATGGCATACAGCCCCGGCCCAACCGACGAGGGTTCCTTCATGGAAAATTGGCACAACATCCATAACATCCGGAACCTGAACAGTTCCGATAAAAGCATCATTATTGGCAAAAATATCACCGGGATTGATGCCAGGATCATCCTCGTAATCATTTTTGATCATCCACTTGATGAACCGACTCATCGTGTGGACATGAACCATAATCCCATTCGAGATCGCAATAGCATCTCCTTCAGGTGTATAAATGGCAGCTACCATTTCACCCACTTCACGTACCCCGGGAGAGGCTGAAATTCGCCGGGCAATTTCTCTGGCAGATACACACCCTGCCCGCAATTTCATGTGGATTGTCTCAAATTTCAGGGGATCCTGATCTCTACACTCCAGCGTAGTTATGCCATCATAACAACCTGTCTCAGTTAGAAGATCTTCACTTTCTTCCAGGCGATTTCGCAAGCTAAAGGTGGAAACGGTCTCAGTCATTTATCAACTACCCTGGTGGTGCCGGTAATGGAGCATTGACCATTCATCCATGACAACTTGATCCCCGGGATGAATAACAAGAGTTGTCGCAGGATGTTCAATAATAGCAGGGCCCTTGATTTCGTTACCTGGGAGAATGTCATCCATCTCCCAAAGGGAGGTTTTGGCCCAGTTGCCATCAAAATAGACATCCCGATGTCCCTTGAAAGCCTTGTTTGGGGGTTTGGATTTACCCAACTTGGATTTAATTAGTCGGGGTTTGATTTTTTCGACAGATGCTATCATGCCCATTTCCATTACCGAAACACTGTTTTGGCCATAATCCGATACGCTTCGATTGATACTTTTATAGATATTCCTGAAGGTCGAGACGACCAGATTGAGATCCTCTTCATTCCTGACCCTGTCTATCGGGGAATAAACCTCTACATCCTCAAGTTGTCCCGTATAGCGCATGAGGAGAAATGGTTGAAACCCAACCTTTTCTTTGGGATGGCCTTCGGAAACCATTTGGTCGAGTGCTGTCTTCCTCAAGCGCTCCCAAATATCATTGATTGTTACGATGATATCTTCGGTTTCAACTGTTCTGGAATTAATGGGTATGTCCAAATGCACTGATTGGCTAAATCGTTTTTGATAGTCTGCGGTAGTACACCCAAAGGCCGAAAAAGCCGCTGCAAATTGAAAGGTAATGATATCCTTGAAACCAATCCCTCGGCTATAACCACCAAGATGCAAGGGGCCAGAACCACCGTAGGACAACAGTGTATACTCAGAAGGATGTATTCCCTGGGCTGACAGCATCCTTCTAAGCGCAATACCTGCCTCCGAATCCAACATGTTAATCATGCCCTCAGCTACATCGTAAACATTACTTAAACCGAGAACATCAGCACAGCTTTTCTTGAAATTTTCATAGGCCAGATCAACATTCAATTTAACCTTACCACCTAGAAAATAGTCAGGATTCAATCTTCCTAAAATGGCATTGCAATCACAAATTGTCGGTATAAGATTTCCCTTACCAAAACAAATAGGTCCCGGTTCGGAGCCTGCACTTTCAGGACCCAAACTCACTTTCCTTGTCAAGGGATCTACCTTGACATGCATGCCAGCTCCAGCACCAATGGTATCCATGGCAATCAGGGGCAGATTTAACTTGAATCTCCCTATCAAAGGCTCCTGATCAATCCTGATTTGGCCCTTTGATATGATGCCCATATCAAAACTGGTGCCACCAAGATCTGAAACCACGAGCGAATCATTTTCGATAATCTGACTAATGTATCTGGCCCCAAGTACACCCCCTATTGGGCCGGAAATCATCGTTTCATGAAGATTGGGATGATTAATGGAAGTCAGGCCACCAAATGACTGAAGAGTTTGAACCCCAAACCTATAGCCATTTTCCCTGGCCACTTTTTCAATACTTTTTAATTGTTTTCTGCCTCCACCCGTAGCGTAGGCCTCAATCAACAGTGAATTCAACCTTGATTGCTCCCTGATTACTGGTCTAACCTGATTGCTGCACAACAATTCGGTGGTGGCTTTTCGACGAGTAATGATTGAGCGGGCAATCTCTTCTGCCAAGCTCTCATGGGAGGAATTGACCTGGGAAAATAGAAAGCAGATACAGATAACCTCCACTTCCCTATCCAATAGGGTATTTACAGCTTGTTCTACTTCGTGTTCATACAGGGGAATGATTTCATCACCCATATGATCAATTCTGCCAGTTACTCCCAGGGTATTCCTTCTTGTAACCAGCGGAGTCGGATGATGATGGGTAACAGCGTGCAACCGATCAGCATAGGAATAATCTCCCCAGGATTGCAAACCTCTACCCATCAGAACCATGTCCTCAATCCCCTTGGTCGTGATGAGACCTATGTTTCTACCTGTCCGGGAGAGCAGTACATTCAGCATCCCGGTACCTGTATAAAGGACAACCTCTACACTCGCAAACATTGCTTGGATTGATAAACCCCGATAATCAGATGCTTCGATTGCTGATTCAAGAAATCCGATGGATTCAAGTTTTGGGGTTGTGGCAGCCTTGCCTATGGTGAATGTTCCGAATTCATCCACCAAAATGGTATCTGTCATTGTACCGCCAGCATCAATACCTGCTACCAAAGGTCGGGCTATCGGCATCTCATACTACCCAATTTATCAATGAATTAGTTCGCTTCTGAATTCTTTGTTTCATCAATCACAAGGATTAGGTAACTTTTTTGTAAATGGAAGAAAAAAGAAGGTAATTAACTTGTTCTTTTTTTTATGTACGCCTTCATCATGCGATCGGCCGACATGGCAATAAGAGCCATACCAAGTCCAGCCACTATTCCACCTCCTGCATCTACCTTGCTTAAAGCCAGATAAATTTGCTGACCCAGGCCTGTTGTTCCTACCAGAGCCGCGATAACCAACATATTTAGCCCAAAAAGTGTGGTTTGATTGATCCCTACCAATATCTGGGGAAGAGCAAGATTTAGTTTGATTTGCCAAAATATTTGGGAGGGAGTACAACCACTCGTTACACCAGCTTCAATTGCCGTCGGAGATACGGTTCTCAAGCCTTGTTCCGTATATCTTATCATTGGAACAATTGCATAGGCGACAATAGCCAATAAAGCCGTAAAATCTCCAACCCGGAAGAACATAACCGCTGGAATGAGTAGGACAAATTGGGGTAAGGTCTGCAAGGTATCATTGATGGGTCGGATTATGGCCGAAACCCGGTCGGATGTTGAAGCCCAAATTCCTATCAAGCCACCGAATATAAGGCAAATTGCTACCGCCACGAAACAAAGATAAATTGAAATAAGAGCAGGTACCCAAATGCCTGACACCATTAGAAAGATTAGCGAACCGGTAACAAATAATGTAACTCTAAATCCTCCAAGGGAATAAGCAAACAGGGGTAGAACAGTCAGATATACTACCCAGGACACGCCTGTTATACCAAAATAGAGAATGCCCGCGATTAACGGGATTGCCACACTTAATTTCCAGTTTCGAAAATAAAGTGCAGATAGAGACCCCATAAAAATTATAAACCAATAAATCCCAATAATTGCTGGTGTTAGTGCAAAGCCCCAGGTGATCGGAAAAATTGATCTGATAAATCCAAGTTTTACCGGTAGAAGAACAAAATATTGCATCTGATTTTTTGAGGTTTCCAGGATATCCCCAAAATTGGCAATGATATTGAATACAAGTGTATTCATGGCATCCGCCGGATAGAATTCCAGGGTTTTCGGCCAAACCTTAAAGGGTTCGATAATGATTGCTATGAAATAGGAAACCAGAGCAATACCAATAAACCCAATGACAAATTCTATTAACCTTAACCCGGAATGGCTTTCCGTAGGAAGCTGCCTTTTTGCGTAGGCCAGTGTTACCCGGTCTAAAATTATTGCCAGGCAAACAATGACCATACCTGCCAGAATACTCTGGCCAAATTGGGCCTTTCTCAATCTCCCCAGGACCTCCCAGCCAATATCTTCAAATCCACCAATAATTGCTGCAATAATGACCATTCCCAATGCAGCCATGGTTGTCTGATTAACGCCTATCAACATCTGGGGAAAGGCAGTTGGAACTTCTACCCACCAAAATCTTTGCCTAGGTGTACAACCAGACATTGTACCTGATTCTCTAATCTCTGGTGGAACTCTATTTAATCCCAGGATCGTATTTCGTACCATGGGAGGTATTGCAAAGATAACACTGGCGATAAGCCCAACGACAGGTCCGAACCCAAACAATAGCAATATTGGTATGAGATAGGCAAAGGCAGGTATCGTCTGCATAAAGTCAAGTGCTGTCTGAATAACAACATTTGCCTTGGGAGATTTATGACCCCATACACCAAGCACAAAACCAAACAATACAGCCAATGGAATACAAATTATTACTAACGAGAGGGTATTTATGCCTTCATACCAATAACCTACAATTACGATATACAAGAGCAGCACAAGCGTAAGAATTCCAGTCTTTCTTCCTCCCCCTTGCCAAGCAATAAAGGTAGCCAGGGAAGCAAAGGTTAACCAGGGAAGCCAACCCAAAAATCCTTGAACCCCCCTCATGGGCCACTCCAGAACACGACTTAAGATTCTGAATAGCCACTTGAAAAGATCAACAAAGCCAAGCATGACCCAGTCTAGGTATTCGTCTATGGGAACATGGAGGGATTCCGGGAAAACGATCAACCATTCAAGGTCTGTTCCCAAGACCATTACGATTGCTGATAAAAATAGAACACCGCCCCACAAAATCGGCAATAATCTCTTTTCTGCAAACACTGTAATTTACTTAACCGAAGTAAATCCTGTTCGGATTTGATCAGCTATCCTTCTTTTCGTCCCGATAAAGTGCCCTGATAATACTAACCGGTGTCAAAACACCACAACATTCCCCTGACTCATTAACAATTTGAACTTCCTCGGTCTTGCCATCAAACAATCGCATCACCTCTTCAAGAAGAGTATCGGGTTTGACCGAGGGTCGATCTGAAACCTTGCCATCAGGCGGATCCATGATGGATTGGGCTTCAATGATTTTCCACAAGGGAACTTCTCCGGTGAATTTTTCGACATATTCATCAGCAGGCGCAAGAACAATTTCACTGGGGGTACCTATCTGAACCACCTGCCCATCTTTCATTATACAAATGTTATCCGCCAACCTCAGTGCTTCATGAAAATCATGGGTTACAAAAACGATAGTTTTATTCAATTGCCTTTGTAAACGAAGGAATTCATCCTGCATTTGAGTTCTGATTAATGGATCCAGAGCAGAGAAAGGCTCATCAAGAAACCATACCTCAGGTTCGGCAGCCAGAGATCTGGCAATTCCCACTCTCTGTTGCTGGCCACCTGATAATTGATGGGGATAGGATGATTCTCTTCCTTCCAAACCGACAAGATCGATCATATGATTCGCCCTGGCCAATCTTTCCTTTTTTGATTTGCCCTGAGCCTTAAGCGGAAAGGCAACGTTTTCCAGGACATTTAGATGTGGAAGAAGACCAAAATTCTGGAAAACCATCCCCATCTTATGACGCCGAATCTCAATCATTTCTTTTGGACCTTGATTTAACAGATCAATTCCGTCCAATTTCACTCGACCGAAAGTAGGTTCAACCAAACGGGATAAACACCTCAAAACGGTTGATTTGCCTGAACCGGAAAGGCCCATTATGATAAATATTGATCCGGCAGTAATGTCAAACTTGACGTCACCGCAGGCAACTATATTGCCGCCATCTCTTAACTGATGAAGTTTTTCTCCAACATTGATACTGTCAATACCTTCCGTAAAATATTGTTCTGGATGGTTTCCATAAACCTTCCAAAGGCCTTCACAACTTAATTTCACGGAATCGGCAGAAGGCATCAAATCATGCCCTCTGCTTTGATTTTCAAATTTGAATTCAAGAGCCTACCTTTGGTAAGGCCCTGGACCAGGGATTACCCTCCCATTGCAGAGGATACCCATGAACTCCATCTGTCTTCATTGTCCTCTAGCCATTTGCCAGTTACCTCAACGATATCTGCTCCATCAACATCTATTTGAAACATCATCGCTTCCTGGGAAGCATTATCAAGTTGATAGGCGGAGAGTAACTTCCAGGCAGCTGGCCATCGTTCCTGGAAACCTGACCAGGCAATTTTCATGGTCTCGGGTTTGAATACTCCACAATCATGAGTTGCATCTGGATTCATTCCCCAAGCGGGGTCAGTATCACAACCTTCTTCGTAAGCTGGTAATTCAACCCACCCTGTTTCCCCTATTTCAGCAAAAACATAATGGGGTTGCCAAAACATCATGAAAATTGGCTTTTGGGCAGCGTCAGCAGCTTTGATTTCAGCTACCATAGCGCCTTCCGTGCCACCTGGTACGGCTTTGTAGTTCAAATCGAGGGCATCGATTATCAACTCAGACCTATTCCCCCAATCGGCTGGATATGCTATGAACCTGCCCATAGGAAGAGTTTCGGGAGTCACCAGATTTTCTGCACACTCATTCATTGCTTCCCATGCTGGTAGACCCGGACACATGTCTTCCATGAATTTCAAGTACACCCAGCCTTCACCTGCATCCAACCCTAGTGGGCCAATATCTACGATAGTGCCTTCAGCTTTTTTAACCGGGTAAATATCCCCAAGGTTATTGGTCCACCCTTCCATTGTGGCGTGAATGTCACCATCTGCCAATGCTTGGAATTGCGGATAGTTCCCAGCATTAACATATTCAACTGAATATCCTAGCTTTTCAAGCAATTGACCGGCTATATGGGTGGAAACATGTTGGCCTGTCCACTCATTAATTGCCAGTTTGATTGGAGAATCAACGTCTCCAAGGTCTTCTGAATTTACCTGTAGGGTTGAGAGAAAAAATCCACCAGCAACAAGAATGGACAAGACCACTTTCGAGATTTTTTGGGAAAACATTTCAGCCTCCTTATTAATAATTCCAATTTTTGTTCAATGTTTCAATGTATAGAAAGTTTTCAAAAAAAGGTAAATTTTCCAACAAAAAATAATTATTTACCAAAGGGCTCCACCAGTTACCTGAATATTTTCTCCTGTTATTCCCATTGAATCGTTTCTGCAAAGGTGAGCAGCCAAAGATGCAATTTCATTTGGTTGAATCATTCTTCCTTGTGGATTCTTTGAAATAATTTCCTTTTTTAATGCACCGTGATCTCTTTCCTTACCTTCATTTGCAGCAATTTGGTTTAAATTTTGCCTCATAAGTTCTGTTTCAACCCAAGTTGGAGAAATCATAACACAAGTAACATTGTGTGGAGCCCCCTCAAGAGCGACACATCTTGTTAAACCAAGAAGTCCAGCCTTGGATGAACAATAAGCGGGATTATGGGCCCAGCCAACTGATGCTGCTGTAGAGCCAAGATTGATAATTCTTCCCCACCGATTTTTTATCATTAACGGTAAACATGATCTGATGGTTCTGAAAGGGCCGGTAAGATTTGTAGATATTACTTTTTGCCAGAGTTCCTCAGGATGGTCACAAACGCCCTGTTCAACCGTTATTCCAGCAGCATTTACCAATATATCTATTTTCCCAAAACGCTTTACAGCAAGATCTACTATGTGGTCAATATGAGCTTGTTCTCTAACATCAAGATGGGAGACAACAATGTCAGTACCATATTTTGCCAGTTGTTTTTTGATACCTGACATTTCAGAACTACTTGGATAATGAGAGGCATCCACAAAGCTCGTTAAATGCTCTTTGATATACGATCCAGCAAGAACATTTGCTCCATGGCTAGCCAATGATTTGGCAATAGCCAGGCCTTGACCTGTTAATCCCCCAGTTACAAAAGCAACTCGTCCATTTAAAAATTTATCATTATTCATTACGGCCCCTTTGATTGTCTTCAAGTCCCTTATGCGTTCGAATAATCGTTTTGGAACCAAAAATTTCGAAATTTGCAGTAATTGATTTTACCTTTTCATAGGTTGGAAATTATTTTAATTATTGTTAAAGGGAGGTGCCATAATTGAAAAGGGGGGACAGAATTAAATTTCAATTAACCCCAAACTGAAATATCGAATTAAGGAGATTGTAACAAATGTGGGATAGGTGGTTTCGCTTTTTCCTTAGAAGTACCATCAAAAAAGGTCGACTTTCTGTTGAACTTCCAGGAGGTGAAATCTTCCTTGTTGGTGAAAACAGTGGCGATCCCATTAAAATCAAAATTACCAATGAAAGGTCCTTACGCAACCTGTGCTTAAATCCTTATTTGGCTTTTGGCGAGAGTTATATGGATGAGGGGCTTACCATTGAAGGTGATGATTTAAAGGGATTGGGAGAATTGATTTTTAACAATTTTTTCCATTTTGAAAATTCCCCCGTACCTCGGATCATCAGTCTGATCATGAAATGTATCCGGCCTTTTACCCAATTCAACAATAAACTTAAGGCAAAAAGGAATATCCAACATCACTATGATTTAACTGATGAGTTGTATGATCTTTTCCTGGATGAAGACAAGCAGTATAGCTGTGCTTATTTCACCTCTCCAGATATCTCTCTTGAGGAAGCCCAAATTGCAAAAAAAGACCATATTGCAAAAAAGCTTTTAATTGACCCCGAAATGAGCATCCTGGATATTGGAAGTGGCTGGGGCGGACTTGGTATCACCTTGGCCAAGGATTATGGGGTCAAGGTTCAGGGTATCACCTTATCAACCGAGCAGCATAAAATATCTAACCGCAGGGCTCGAGAAGAAGGTTTATCGGACCGGGTTGATTTTTCTTTGATGGATTATCGTACGGTAAAAGCGAAATTCGATAGAATTGTCTCCGTTGGCATGTTTGAACATGTTGGCACACCTCATTACCGTGAATATTTCAGATCAGTTCGAAACTTGCTTAAGGAGGATGGAGTTGCCCTGGTGCACACGATCGGGAGGTCTGCACCGCCCTCCGGTACCAATCCCTGGCTGGCTAAATACATTTTCCCTGGTGGATACGTTCCAGCCCTTTCAGAAACCATGGTAGCAATTGAAAAAGAAGGGCTTATGGTCAATGATATCGAGTTCCTTCGAGTGCATTATGCTGAGACACTTGCCCATTGGTATGAAAGATTTATGAAAAACATTACTCGGATAAGGGAAATTTACGACGATCGGTTTTGCCGGATGTGGAGATTTTACCTCATCATGTGCGAAATGTCATTCCGCCATGGTGGATTGGCTGTTTTTCAGATACAGTTGAGCAAAAAAAACGATATTGTTCCAATTACAAGAGATTACCTTTACCAATAATCTTGGTTTTGCCTTCGATTATTATTAAATCCTGCCAGTCCATGGCATTAATTTCCCATCGGTATTTCTTATTTCTTACTGCTATAATTCCTTATGCCTAAAAGAACCGACATATCCTCCATCATGATTATTGGAGCAGGTCCTATCATCATAGGACAAGCATGTGAGTTTGACTATTCTGGTGCTCAAGCCTGCAAGGCCCTGAAGGAAGAAGGATTCCGAATAGTTTTGGTAAATTCAAATCCGGCAACCATCATGACGGACCCAGAACTAGCCGATGCCACTTATATTGAACCCCTCACCAAGGAATTCCTTACCAAGATTATTGTAAAGGAAAAGCCTGATGCCTTACTCCCAACCATGGGAGGTCAAACAGCCTTAAACCTCTCCCTTGAGCTTTATGAAACTGGTGTTCTTGATAAACATGGCATTGAGCTCATTGGAGCGAGCCAGGATGCAATCAGTAAGGCTGAGGATCGAAATTTATTTCGACAATCTATGGATAAAATTGGCTTGGAGAGCCCCAAATCCCAGATAGCGAACAGCCTTGAGGAAGCCCTGAAATCGCTTGATGGAATTGGCTTACCAGCAATAATCCGCCCGGCATTTACCTTGGGAGGAACCGGTGGGGGAATCGCTTATAACAAAAGGGAATTTGAGGAAATCTGCCAAAATGGGCTGAATGCTTCGCCAATTCATCAAATACTGATTGATGAAAGCCTTCTAGGGTGGAAAGAATACGAAATGGAGGTTGTCAGAGATAGAAAGGATAATGCCATAATTGTATGCTCCATCGAGAATGTAGACCCGATGGGTGTCCACACGGGTGATTCGGTTACTGTTGCCCCAGCCTTGACCCTCACCGACAAGGAATACCAGCGAATGCGAAATGGTTCCTTGGCCGTATTGCGAGAAATCGGAGTTGAAACGGGGGGATCAAACGTTCAATGGGCAATTAACCCCCACAATGGTCGGATGGTAATCATCGAGATGAACCCCAGGGTTTCCAGATCTTCAGCCCTTGCTTCCAAGGCAACAGGTTTCCCGATTGCCAAAGTAGCGGCCAAATTGGCGGTGGGTTATACCCTTGATGAACTGGATAACGAAATAACAGGCGTCACACCAGCATCATTTGAACCGACCATTGATTATGTGGTTACCAAAATTCCGCGATTTTCCTTTGAGAAATTCCCCGAAGCCAAACCCGAATTAAATACTGCCATGAAATCAGTAGGAGAGGTTATGGCCATCGGGAGAACTTTCCATGAAAGCATCCAAAAGGCCCTGATGGGATTGGAAACTGGTTTACATGGATTTGACGAAATTGACATTGTTGGGGTTAATACGGAAACCAGCGATAACCTAAATCCTGATGAAGAAGATATTGTATCCGCACTTTCCAAATTTTCTCCAGACAGGTTACTTATAATTGCTCAAGCAATGCGCCATGGATTTTCGGATGATAGAATCCACCAAATAACCCAGTATGATCCCTGGTTCCTTGGTCGCATCAGGGAAATTATCGAGGCTGAGAAAGTCCTGATCAAGGACGGCTTGCCCAAAGATGAACCAACATTCAGAAATTTAAAAATAATGGGTTTTTCTGATGGCCGAATTGCACATCTTTTAGGCTACGAAGAACAAACGATTCGAAACCGTCGACAGGAGTTAGGCATCCATCCGGTATTCAAGAGGATTGATACTTGTGCAGCCGAATTCGATTCCCAAACACCCTATCTCTATGCCACCTACGAGGAAAAATCTTTTGGTGAACCAGAATGTGAAAGCTGGCCGACTGATAAGACAAAAATTGTGGTTCTCGGAGGTGGTCCCAACAGAATAGGTCAAGGTATAGAATTTGATTATTGCTGTTGTCATGCTTGTATGGCCCTTGGCAAGGTTGGATTTGAAACAATAATGATAAACTGCAACCCGGAAACGGTGTCTACTGACTATGACACTTCCGACAGGTTGTATTTTGAACCATTAAGGTTGGAAAATGTCCTGGAAATCCTTCGTAAAGAAAATATGAATGGTAAAATTGAGGGTGTTATCGTTCAACTCGGAGGCCAAACTCCCTTGAAACTGGCCAATGACCTAGAAATGGCAGGCTTCCCCATACTTGGAACTTCTCCCCATGCCATTGACCTGGCAGAAGACAGGGAACAGTTTAAAAACCTCATTCAGGAATTGGGTCTTACCCAGCCCGACAACGGTACAGCATTTGGTCTGGAGCAGGCTCGTGACATTGCTACCAGAATTGGCTACCCGGTTGTTATCAGACCTTCCTACGTACTGGGGGGAAGAGCAATGGAAATTGTCGGAAGTACCGAACAGCTTGAAGTCTATATGCAGCAGGCAATTATTGCTTCTGGAAAGAACCCGGTTTTGATTGATAAGTTTTTACCTGATGCTATTGAAGTTGATGTTGATGCCATTGCTGATGAAGAAAGCGTCTATATTGCAGGTGTTATGGAACATATCGAGTTGGCCGGCATTCATTCTGGAGACAGTGCCTGTTCTCTGCCACCACATACCTTGAAACAAGAAATCATTGATCAGCTTAAGGTTCAAACTGAACGCCTGGCCGTAGCCCTCAAGGTAAAAGGGTTGATGAACGTCCAATACGCTGTCCAAGGAAAAAAAGTATATTTGCTGGAAGTCAATCCCCGGGCCTCACGTACTGTCCCTTTTGTCGCCAAGGTAATTGGAAAACCCGTTGCATCAATTGCAGCCAGGGTTATGGCTGGTGAGAAACTTACATCGTTTGATCTTGATATCCCAAATAATGGGCACATCGCCGTCAAGGAAGCTGTATTCCCTTTTAAACGATTCCCAGGTGTTGATGGCCTTCTTGGCCCGGAAATGAAATCCACTGGCGAGGTAATGGGTCTGGATGATAATTTTGAAAGTGCCTATTTCAAGGCCCAGTTAAGTGCCGGAAACAATATCAATACGACAGGCAAGGTATTTATTTCCGTTAAGGATTCCGATAAAACAGACCAATTCCTTAAGACTGCGGAAACCTTGATTGGGCTTGGGTATACCGTGATCGCTACCAAGGGAACATCAGCTTTTTTCATGCCAATGGCATTGAATGCGAAAGGGCCAATAAAGTCTACGAAGGGAAACCCAATATCCTGGATCTGATAAAAGATGAACAAATTGTACTGATCATGAATACTACTGATAGTATCAGGACAATCAGGGACAGCAAAACAATCAGGACCGAAGCAATAGCATATGGGGTTCCCTATTACACAACAGCTTCTGCTTCCTATTCACTTTCCCTGGCCTTGAATGCACAAAAGCGAAGTGAGATGGGGGTTCGCCCCATCCAAGGTTTTTGAAAAACCTGTTTGTCTATACAACTCTATTTGGTGGATTGCCGTCGGCAAAAAAGCCCTTGAGGTTTTCAATCACCATCATCCCCATATCCTCCCTAACTTCAAGGACAGAAGTCCCCAGGTGAGGTAAGAGAACAACATTTTCCATGGCTATCAATTCATCTGGCACTTCGGGTTCAAATTCATAAACATCCAAACCGGCCCCAGCAATTTGATTTCTGGCCAAAGCATCTATCAAGGCCTTCTCATCGACCACATCTCCTCGTGAGATATTGATCAAAATCCCATCCTTACGCATCGAATCAAGTAGATCCTTATCAACCAGGTGATATGATTCGGGCCCACCGCGGACTGCAATTACAACAAAATTTGCTTGCGAAACCACTTCCTCTGCGGAGTCCAATTGGGCGGCTTCGACCCCGGGGTCAGCAACCCTTGACCGATTAAAGAATATAACTTTCATGCCAAAACCAGCCTGACACCTTTTGGCTATTGCCCTGCCAATATTTCCCATACCTATAATACCAAGGGTTTTACCTGTAACATGGGCTCCAAGCATCTCCGTGGGTTTCCAGCCGGTCCATTGTTTGGCTCTTACGACTCTTTCTCCCTCGCCGGTTCGTCGTGCCGTCATCAAAATGAGGGACATCCCAATATCAGCTGTGGCATCTGTAACCGCTCCGGGAGTATTGGTAACAACAACACTATTCTCTTCAGCTGCAGAAACATCAATATGGTTATACCCTGCACCAAAATTAGCCAGTATTTTACAACGGAGGTTCTTGACTGTCGGGTAGACACTGGCATTAAAGTCATCCCCAAGGGTTGGGACAACTGCATCATAGTCTTCCAAACTATGGATTGCTTCCTCTTCAGTCATTGGAATTACTGTATCTCTGACCGTGAGATCGAATAGTTTGTTGGCTTCATCCATTACCTTTTCTGGCAAGATTCTTGTCAGCATTACTTTGGGTTTGGTCATCAATACAATCTCCCTC
Organism: Paracoccaceae bacterium; assembly: GCA_963668325.1. Taxonomy (GTDB): domain Bacteria; phylum Pseudomonadota; class Alphaproteobacteria; order Rhodobacterales; family Rhodobacteraceae; genus MPNP01. Next base: position 1,563,050 of record OY764222.1, on the reverse strand, counting down.
CATTTGATACACTTTTGTCCGGTGTAATCAGGATTACTTCATTATGTTTATCTGGAACGCCAAGAACCAGAATTTCTGACATGAATTTACCTATCTGTCTTGGTGGAAAGTTAACAACAGCCAAGATCTTTTTGCCAACAAGTTCTTCCAGAGTATAATTTGCAGTTATTTGGGCTGAACTTTTTTTCTGGCCAATTTCTGGCCCTAAATCCACCCACAGTTTATAGGCAGGTTTTCTGGCTTCGGGATAAGGTTCGGCTTTTACAATTTGCCCTACCCGAATATCCACTTTCAAAAAGTCATCAAAGGTAATTTCAGACATTTCCTGTTCCTAACTCCCTGCTTCTTTTGACAGCTGCATTGATCGTTTGACCAATAAGGCTCTCCAACCCCTTTTCCCTATCCATCAAATAGCGCAATGCAGCCTCCGTGGTGCCTTTTGGTGATGTTACATTTTGTCGCAGTTGCGCTGGAGATTCTTCCGACCGCTTAGCCAATATACCTGCCCCTATGATTGTCGATATCACCAATTTTTCTGCAACTTCCTCGGATAACCCCTCGTCTATTGCAGCTTTCGTCATTGTTTCAATTAAATTGAAGACATAGGCGGGACCAGAGCCCGAGACCGCTGTTACTACATCAAGGAGTTCTTCACTTTCCAACCGGACAGTTTCTCCTACCGCAGTTAATAACATTTCTGCCTTGTCCAGATCTACAGAATTTACATTGTGGTTGCCAGCCAGAGCGGAAATACCCTTTCCGATGGCTGCGGGAGTATTTGGCATGGCCCTGACAACTGGAGTATTATCCCCCAAAATTGTTTCAAATTTCTGAAATCTCGTGCCGGCCACAATGGAGACGAAAATTGTCTTCCGATTTCCCAATTCCTTAATATGATTCAATGCTACATCTATCAGTTGGGGTTTTACGGCAACAACACAAAATTCCGGATTTTCGTCTTCTAGAGAAGGATTCAGGGGTATATCCAAGGACTGAAGCCATGTATTGGGAAAGGGTTCAATAACTTTTATTGCTTTTTTGGAAAGGCCTTGATCCAGCCAACCACTCAGAAGTGCGGAACCCATCTTCCCGCAACCTATCAAAATGAGTGATTTTATCTCCATAGTAAAAAAGTTGTCTGATCAAGCAGTACCCTGGACATCTGAAATAACAATGTCCAGTGCTTCCTTTGGTGCTGATTTTCCAAAATTGACCAACTGGAATGAAGGGTAGTATTTCTCACAGTTTTCGACAGCCTCATTAAAAATGTAATTTAGGTGCTTCCAATTCAGTTCGCTTTTTTCACTCAACAAGGCACTGTTTCGGTAAACCACCTTTCCTTCAGATTGATCAATTGTAAATGCTCCAGCGGGACATTTTTGATTAATCTGGTTGATCAATTGATATAACATCAATTCCCTACCTTTTCTTGGGTTAAGGTCAAAACTGCATGTCAATTTGAGTGCCTTATCAAAATGGGATAAGGACACGGTTATCGAAAGTATCCGCCAGGAACTTTCGAAATGTACGATGATTAGGTCTTCATCTACCCTGTTAAAACTCCACTCGTTAGCTTTAGCCAAGGATTCCAAAAAACTTATTGGGTGGGATATTCCGGAACTGACTCCGGTTGTCAACTCTGCCATATGTACTGCTCAACGGTTTTATTGACCAAGATTTGGTTATTATTTTGTCTTGGTTCAGTTATTGTCTTATTTTGGGTCTATATTAATCAACCCCCAAAGTAAAGTAAAGGTTATTTCAAAACTTTACCCGTAATGTTTCAGAATTTCAGTAATCTGATGCTAGATTATTTTGAGATAAAGGCCCTTTGTAAGTGACTTGATTATATCCTAAAAACAGGTACCAATCTGAATTTGTCGTAGGTGAAAACCCTAGAGATAGGATGAACCAGGTACAGTTTTTTGCTTTGGTTCTATCAACCCAAAATAGTCTCAATTATTGATTCCAATTTAAACCCTTACGAAAACAAACATCCCCCAGGCAAGGGCTAAAATGATGGGAATCCAGATAGGTTGTCCAAATAACCCAAGCCAAGCAAGAAAAATGTAGGCGGATCCCAATAGAGTAATAAAAAGCCTATCTCCCAATGTGGTGGTAAGGCCAAAAATGCCTTTGCGTTCAATACCATCCCGGAAAAAGAAGATTTCAAGTAATCCAATTATGGCAATGGCTGAAAGGATACCAACAAAAAAAGCAAAAGTTGCAGGTGTCCAGGCCATCCACAAATCTGGCCAGAGTGGTTGGGTCCATGAGAATCCTTGCTCTTCTTTAGTTCCTACATTCCCCCACCCTGATTTGGCTTGACCCCAAGCAACGCCAGGAAATAACAGGATCAGTGTCAAAAAACGCATATCATACCCTACCAAGGGCGAAACCACGAGCGATGTAGTTTCGTACAAACCATATGACTATGGCGCCAGGAATTATCGTGAGTGCACCAGCAGCGGCAAGTAACCCAAGTTCATAACCAGCGCTTGAAGCCGTTCTGGTCATCACAGCTGCTATCGGTTTGGCTTCAACGGCAGTAAGGGTTTTTGCCAATAACATTTCAACCCAGGAAAACATGAAGCAGAAAAAGGCCGCTACACCTACCCCTGCCTTGATGTTTGGCAAGAATATTTTAAGAAAGAAACGAGGGAAACCATAACCGTCAACATATGCTGTTTCATCAAGTTCTTTGGGTATACCCCGCATGAACCCTTCAAGTATCCAAACCGCAAGCGGAACATTGAACAGAGTATGTGCCAATGCAACGGCGAGGTGCGTATCAAACAATTGAATTGAGGAATAAAGTTGAAAAAATGGTAGAGCAAAAACAGCGGCCGGTGCCATCCGGTTTGTCAACAACCAAAAGAACAATTGCTTATCTCCCAGAAAACGGTAGCGCGAAAAGGCATATGCCGCTGGCAAGGCCACAGTCACTGACAGAATGGTATTTATAGATACATAAAAAATGGAATTCAAATAGCCCCAATACCAAGTTGGGTCAGTGAAGATCGTGATGTAGTTGTCGAGGGTAAATGTCTGGGGGAAAAGTGAAAAACCGGAAAGGATTTCATTGGTTGTTTTAAAACTCATGGTTAGCAACCAATAAATCGGCAGAAGAAGGAATATTATATAAACAATCGGGATGATACTGCTTTTTTTCATTGTCTATCATCCTTGGTCATCAATGTATAAAAGACCCAACTAACGAGAAGTGTGATGGCAAAGTAAATCAGGCTCATCGCTGCAGCTGGGCCCAAATCAAACTGCCCTAAAGCGATTTTTACAAGATCTATGGACAGCAGGGTTGTAGAATTCCCTGGTCCCCCTCCCGTAAGCACAAACGGTTCGGTATAAATATTGAAACTGTCCATGAACCGCAAAAGGATTGCTATGGTCAATACAGTCTTCATTTTGGGTAATTGAATGTAACGAAAAACTGACCATGGTGAAGCTCCATCAATTTTTGCAGCCTGATAGAACGCATCAGGAATGGAAACCAGGCCTGCATAACAAAGCAATACAACCAAGGAAGTCCAATGCCATACATCCATTACAACCACAGTGATCCAAGCCGCCAATGGATCCTGGGTCATATCATAGGCAATACCCAGTACATCATTCATGAAATAACCAAGCATTCCTATCTTAGGGAGGGTAAAGATATTCCACATGGCTCCAACGACATTCCAGGGAATCAGCATGGGTAAGGACATAAGAACCAAACAAACAGGTACCCAGAATCCCTTGCGTGGCATCGAAAGAGCGATAATTATTCCCAAGGGGACTTCAATGGCAAGGATTGTTGCTGTAAACAAGAACTGTCTGCCAAGGGCCGCATGAAAACGATCAGAGCGTAATATCTGTTCGAACCAGTCAAGACCTTGCCAAAAGAACTGATTGTTACCAAATGTCTCCTGAACCGAATAGTTGACCACTGTCATCATTGGAACAAGAGCATTGAATGTTACCAGGAACAGAACTGGCAACACAAAAAACCAGGCTCTTTGATTAACTGTTCTCATTTCTGAACCTCGGTGGCGAGTCGGCCATTGCAATACACACGGGTTTTGTCAGGATTAAATTTAAGATTAACTTGTGTATTGGGTTCAGGTGGAGTTTCAGTAATTGTTGCCTTGATCTCGATTTTCCCTACCATTGCGCTGATCACATAATGGCGGCCAGCGTCTAAAACCTTGGTCAAAATGGCTGGGATTCCTTCTTCCTCAAGCGAAATATATTCGGGTCGAATTCCAATTTCCAGACTCCCATCCCGGTTAACTACGGGGCCCTCAATAGCTACTTCGAAGCCACTGAACCTTGCTTTTGTCCCCTCCGCCTCACAAGGAATAATGTTCATACCCGGAGAGCCGATGAAGTGGCCAACAAAAGTGTGTTGTGGCCGTTCAAATAGTTCGACAGGAGTACCTACCTGTACAACCTCGCCATCATTCATGACAACAACCTCATCAGCAAAGGTCAAGGCTTCGGTTTGATCATGGGTTACATAGATCATCGTTACTTCAACCCGCTGGTGCAATTCCTTCAGTTTTGACCGTAATTGCCACTTTAGATGTGGATCAATGACTGTAAGAGGCTCATCGAACATGACCACATTCACATCTTCTCTGACGAGCCCCCTACCCAAGGAAATTTTCTGCTTGTTTTCAGGGCTTAAGCCTGCCGCCCTATATTTCAGCAAAGGGGTAACTTCAAGCATCTCGGAAATCTCCAGCACACGTCTTTCGATCTCACTCTTATCTGCCCCACGATTTTTCAAGGGAAAGGCAAGATTGTCCCAAACTGTCATGGTATCGTAGATCACCGGAAACTGGAAGACCTGAGCAATATTGCGACGGTCTGGGGGTTCTGCAGTAACATCCTTGCCATCAAACAGTACCTCCCCATTGGAAGGAGTAAGCAATCCAGAGATTATGTTTAAGAGTGTTGTTTTTCCACACCCTGATGGACCCAACAAAGCATAAGCTCCACCATCACTCCAGGTTATATCAATCTCCTTCAGCGCAAAATCCTCTGGCTCTTGTGGTTCAGGATAATAACTGTGTTTTAGATTGGCGAGTTTAATCTGTGCCACTTGTGACCGCCCGATTTCCGTCTGGAGTAAAGAAATAACAATTTGCAGGATTTAAATAAAAATTATGTGGTTCACCTACACTATAGGGATGTATTCCTGAAGCAAGGGAAACCCATATGTTACCAGCAAATTGAAAATGGGCACTGGATTCGGATCCAGTCAGTTCTGTAACCAATACTTGCCCCCTCAGCTCAGCATCCGATTCTCTTTGTCGAAAGGGGGAAATCTGGTGAGGGTGTATTGCCATGGTATAATGCCCGTCGGGAAGGTCAAGGGATGGACCATTTAGCTTCCATGTTACTTCTCCGTCAAGTTCAGCATTTTCTCCTGCCTTGGTTATTCTGACAGCATTTATTGGCGGGTTGGAAAACACTTTTGCTGCAGCAAAGTTTTGGGGATTCCGATAAATCTCCGAAGTTGTACCAAACTGAGTTACCCGACCATCATCAATCAAAGCAGTTTTGCCGCCCAACATCAAGGCTTCTTCAGGTTCTGAGGTGGCATAAACAACTACACATCCTCGATCCTTGAACAATCCTGGTAACTGTTCCCGCAATTCTTCACGTAGTTTATAATCTAGATTGGCAAGTGGTTCATCAAGGAAAACCACCCGGCTTTCCTTGGCAATGGCTCTGGCCAAGGCCGTTCGTTGCTGTTGCCCCCCTGAAAGTTCACCAGGGAAACGAGAAAGCATTGGTCCTAATTGTAACAAATCGGCAGCTTCTTCTACCTTTTCCTTTATTTCAGATTCAGTCTTTCTGGCAACTCGTAGTGGAGAAGCAATATTTTCAAACACATTCATATGGGGATAATTTACAAAAAATTGATGAACAAGACTGACATTTCTTTTTTGAGTACTTTCAAGGGTAACATCCTTGCCACCAAGAAAAATTTTTCCCCTGTGAACCGGATCAAGGCCTGCCATTAACTTGATCAATGATGTCTTTCCTGACCCTGTTGCCCCAAGAAGAACATTAAAATACCCTGGTTTAAGGGTTAACGTAGTCGACTTGATGTGATCCACCTTGCCAACCCGTTTAGTCACCTCTCGCAGTTCAAGCATTCCTTCACCAAGCGTTTGGTGGGGGTGTTCTTTCGACACCCCGCACCATTAATTTTATTGAGACTGCCAGCGAACGATCAAATCATCATAATTCACCGTCTTGCCTTGTGGTTTCTCATTGTCAAGTTTGGCCTTGGGTGAACCCGGCTGATTAAGCCAGTAATCAGGGTCACTTTCCTCATTAAGTCGAGGCCCACAACCTCCATAAACGCCTGCACCTTCATCAGCTGCCTGCATCCTTGCCATGGTTGTGTCCATTTCCCCTGCCAGCCGATCCATTGCTTCCTGGGGCGTGAAAGCACCAGAATTAACATCACCAATTTGCTGCCACCAGATTTGGGCCAATTTGGGATAGTCGGGTACATTAATTCCAGTTGGGGACCACCGTACTCGATCGGGGGAACGATAAAACTCAACCAAACCGCCAAGTTTTGAAGCTCTTTCGGTAAAGCTTTCATGATTTACTGAACTGTCCCGAATGAAAGTCAGACCAACATGGCTTTTCTTGGTATCAACCGTTTTTGAGGTTACAAACTGGGCATACAGCCAGGCAGCTTGAGCCCGTTCGGAAGGAGTGGATTTAAGGAATGTCCAAGATCCGACATCCTGATATCCAACCTTTTGCCCTTCTTCCCAATAGGGTCCATGTGGAGAAGGAGCCATTCTCCAAAGTGGATTGCCATCAGCATCCACAGTATTGTTACCTTCCTCCAGTGGTTTTACCATATCAGCCGTGAATGCCGTATACCAGAAAATCTGCTGGGCTACATTACCTTGGCTCAAAGCTGGCAGGGACTGATAGAAATCATAAGATGCTGCACCTGGAGGGGCATAGTTTCGGAGCCATTCATCCCATTTCCGAATGGCATAAACTGCAGCAGGGCCGTTAGCAGCACCACCTCTTGATACTGAGGCTCCGACCGGATTACAGGTTCCTGCCTCCATACGAATTCCCCACTCATCAACCGGTATACCATTTGGCTCACCGATTGAACCTGCACCAGCCATTGACAACCAGGCATCAGTCATTCTCCAACCAAGATCCGGGGCTCGCTTACCATAATCCATATGGCCATATATCCGAACACCATCAACTTCCTGGACATCATTTGAGAAAAACTCGGCGATATCTTCATAGGCGGACCAGTTTACAGGGACACCAAGGTCATAACCATATTTTTCCTTAAAGGCAGCCTGTATGTCCTCCCGATCAAACCAGTCCTTACGAAACCAGTACAAATTAGCAAATTGCTGGTCTGGCAACTGATAGAGGTTACCATCAGGTCCAGTTGTAAACTGAATTCCCATGAAATCATCAAGATCAAGTGTGGGGGACGTTGTAGCAGCCCATTCACTACCCATCAATTCCGTCAGGTTATAAGCCAACTGTAATCTTGAATGAGTACCGATCAAATCTGAATCATTTACATATCCATCATAAAGATTTCGGCCTGTCTGCATCTGCGTCTGGACTGCTTGGACAACCTCACCTTCCCCGAGGATTTGATGGTTAACCTTAATACCAGTGATTTCTTCAAAAGCCTTGGTCAGGACCTCGGATTCATAGGAGTGGGTTGGAATTCCTTCCGACAAAACATTGATTTCCATACCGGCAAATGGTTCGGCAGCATTTATGAACCATTCCATTTCGGCCATCTGTTCATCTTGACTTAAGACCGAAGGCTGAAATTCTTCATCAACCCATTTTTTTGCTGCATCCATGTCAGCACGGGCAGCAAAACTCCAGATTGATAATGTCAATACCACAATTGTGGTAATAAAAATTTTAGACATTTATATCTCCTTATATTTGTTTATAGAGAAACTTCTCAAATTTTTCTTATTAAAAACATATAAATGAAAGTCAAACGAATATTTTTTCTTGCTATTTATTCTAACCAAACATAGAAATCTTAGCAGGTGATTGTATATGGAATTAGAACTTCGGCGACAAAAAATATCTGAAATAGTCAATTCCCAAGGTTCAGTCTGGGTAGATGATTTGGCAGAACAGTTCAATGTAACAACCCAAACCATTCGGCTAGACCTCAATGAATTGTCTGAACGTGGGATTCTTAAGAGAACCCATGGAGGTGCCATCCGGACAAGGGGTGTGACCAATCGTGCTTATCTGAAGAGGCGTAAACTTTTCACCATGGAAAAGGAGGCTATTGGTGAAAGGGCAGCTTCATTGATCCCAAATGATTGTTCTGTGTCACTAAATATCGGGACCACAACCGAACAGGTGGCTCGGGCCCTTATTGGCCATTCAGGCCTGATGGTATTTACCAATAACATCAACATTATTAATCTCCTGGCTGGAACCACCAACCAGGATTTGGTTCTAGCTGGAGGACTTGTTCGACAGGATGATGGGGCAGTCGTAGGAGATGATGCGGTAGAGTTTTTTGCTCGTTATAAGGTGGACTTTGCAATTATTGGTTCATCAGCCCTGGATAGTGACGGATCAATTCTTGATTTTGACCAAAGGGAGGTTGCTGTCGCCCGAGCCATATTGAAGAATTCTCGAACCCGTATTCTGGTCTGTGATGGTTCCAAATTTGATATCAATGCCCCCGTTCGAATTTGTGATATTTCTGAACTGGATTATTTTGTTACCGACCGGGCCCCTCCAGGTGAATTCCTGGATTCTGCCGAGAAGGCAAACACCAAGATAATTAGCCTGCAAGTTTAGCTGACAGAGAGCAATTGATGACTGCTAACCCAGAAATTTATGATATTTTAATTATCGGCGGAGGAATCAATGGGTGTGGCATTGCCCGGGATGCTTCAGGCCGAGGTATGAAAGTTGCTTTGGTAGAAATGAATGATCTTGCATCCGGTACCTCAAGTGCTTCGACCAAACTCATTCATGGGGGGTTAAGGTACCTTGAGCAATTTGAATTCAGACTGGTAAAGGAATCACTTAAAGAACGGGAGGTTTTGCTAAAGGCCATGCCACATATTGCCAGGCCCCTTCGCTTTGTCTTACCCCTTCATCCTGATATGCGATTCGAAGAGAATACCCCTGCCTCGAAACTTCTGGCCAACCTGTTTCCCTGGATGAAGGGAAAACGCCCGTCGTGGTTGATCAGGTTGGGGTTGGCGCTTTACGATTACTTGGCTGATGGCCAGATATTACCTGGTACAAGATCTGTGGATTTAACCCATGACCCATCCGGGAAACCTCTCAAGGACACATTCAGGAAAGCCTTTGAGTATTCAGATTGTTGGGTTGATGATGCTCGCTTGGTGGTTCTAAATGCCAGAGACGCACATGATCGGGGTGCAAACATTATGACTGGTACAAAGGTCTTAAAGGCCACTGCGAGAGGGGGAGAATGGGAAGTTGAGTTGAGTAATTCGGGAAAACTGGAATCTGTTAAAGCCAAAATTCTAATCAATGCGGCTGGACCATGGGCTGAAACTGTAATTGCCATGACAAAACCGGAACATTACCAAAAACGAATTCGATTGGTTAGAGGAAGCCATATTGTAACAAAGCAGTTATTTGACCATGAAAAGTGCTATATTTTTCAAGGGTCTGATAGTCGTATTATTTTTGCCATTCCTTATGAGACAAATTTCACCCTGGTAGGGACAACCGACCAAAACCATGGGGATATCAAGACCAAACCTTACTGTACCGACTCTGAAAAGAATTACCTGTTAACGGCAGCCACCCAATATTTTAAATTCCCACTCTCCGAATCTGACATTGTTTGGACCTATTCGGGAGTAAGGCCATTATTGGATGATGGTTCAACCTCAGCATCCAAGATTACTAGAGATTACAAGATTGAACAGAGTGATACTAATGGCTCACCAATTATCAATGTCTTGGGGGGAAAACTTACCACCCATCGCAAACTGTCTGAAACTGTTGTTGACAAAATAGTTCCTATTTTAGAGAACAAGTCTAAACCATGGACACATGGTTTCCCCCTTCCGGGTGGTGACTTTCCGTATCACCAAGTACATAAATTGTTAGAAGAATTGAAAAATCAGTTTGGATTTCTGACTGAAGAATGGGCAACAAGGCTGGTTCGGGCTTATGGAACCGATGCCAGAATCATGCTTAACGGTACCAAAGCCATTGAGGATCTGGGTAGGGATTTTGGATCAACTATTACTTCGACTGAACTTGATTGGGTTATTGCTAAGGAATGGGTTCGCTGTGCAGAGGATTTCCTTTGGCGAAGGTCAAAACTCGGTCTTAGGGTTCTCCCCGAACAGGTTAAGGAGATTGACTCATATATCTCCAAAGCCTTGATATCTAATTAAAATGAATCTGGATAAAAAACCTGTGATCCTCGCAAGAATATTTCCTCTTATGTTTTGAAGGAAACTATGATTTCTCTTTTGTTGAAGATATTTTTTCTTCCAATTCGGTGATCTTGGCTTTCAGTTCTAGGTTTTCCTCTCTTGCCTTGATGGCCATTAAGCGAACTGCATCGAATTCTTCTCTGTTAACTAGCCCCTGCCTAGCAAGAATCCTTTCTACCAAACTGCTCACTGTGGTTTCAAATTCTTTTGTTGCATCCTGTGCCACACCAGCAGCATTCGTCATCAGTTTGGCCAAATCCTCAAAAATGGTTTTCCTGGTTTGCATGAAATTTCCTTCTTATTGTTCAATAAGTATTAAATAAACCGATATCTTATTGATGGTAAAAAAAAATACCCTAAAATTACTTTATCTAAAAAATCTCAAGTGGATAAAAAAATATATCAGTTCCCAGATATAATCAAGAATGCCTACTTCAATCGTTTTACCATACATTAATCCCGACCTAATTTCAGTTGAAATCGGTGGGTTAACCTTAGCAATAAGGTGGTATGCCCTTTCTTATATAATCGGCTTTCTTTTGGGCTGGCGATGGTTCGTTCACTTTATGAAAAGGCCGAATTTATGGCCAAATGACAAACCGCCACTTACACCAGCACAACCTGAGCAGTTACTGACCTGGATAATAATAGGTGTCATCATAGGGGGGCGGTTGGGGTATGTAATATTCTATAATTTTGGATATTTTTTGGATAATCCTATCGAGATATTTAAAATCTGGAGTGGGGGTATGTCCTTCCACGGAGCGTTTGTAGGGTTAATCCTTGCTACAATATTATTTTGCAAAAAAACCAATTCTCCTCTTGGTAGTGTTTCCGATACAATTTCCATTACCGTAACCCCTGGGCTCTTTCTTGGCAGGATAGCAAATTTTATCAACATGGAACTATTTGGCCGTCCCACCGATGTCAGTTGGGGAGTTATATTTCCAGAGGGTCCAGCTGCAATTTGTCCAGAAACCTGGGTGGGAGCTTGTTCCCGTCATCCTTCCCAACTCTATGAAGCATTATTGGAGGGCTTTCTACTTTGTCTAGTCCTATCCTATCTTGTCTATAGAAAGGGTTATTTCAAAGTCCCTTGGCGAACATCCGGCTTGTTTTTCGCTGGCTACGGATTAGCGAGGGTATTTGTAGAATTCTTTCGGGAACCCGACCCTCAATTTGTATCAGAAGGCAATCCACTCGGATTTATCATCCAATTTTCGGATTGGGGTGGGATAACAATGGGGCAATTACTCAGTTTTCCTATGGTAATTGTCGGTCTGGGATTAATTTTCTTTATCCAAAAAAGAAACCATGCTTCCCTTAAAAAATAAAATATTAAATGAAATCGACTCAAGGGGCCCTCTAACAATAGGTCAATACATGGAGATGGCTCTCTTTGATAACGAGCATGGGTATTACAACAGTAAAAACCCGATAGGACAACAAGGGGCGTTTACAACAGCTCCTGAAATATCACAGGTGTTTGGAGAATTAATTGGTCTTTTTTTCGCTCAATACTGGATAGATTGTGGGCATTATAAATCTTTTACCTTATTGGAGTTGGGTCCGGGAAGGGGAACCTTGATGTCAGACTTGTTAAGAAGCTCTCGGATAGTTCCGGATTTTCTCGATTCTTGCAGTTTGTTTTTACTTGAAAAAAGCACCTCGCTTAAGGATCACCAAAGAAAAAGATTACATGACTTCCAGCCAACATGGATAGCTTCGTTGGAAAATCTTCCTGATCTACCAGTATTTGCATTGGCAAATGAATTCTTCGATGCCTTGCCTATCAGGCAGTTTGTGAGAGGAAAACAATATTGGAAAGAGCGTTTGGTAGGGAGATTGGGGAGCGAATTGCATTTTGTACTGTCCAAGGAATTGAAATTTAAACCATTGGAGTCAAAGTTAGACAATACCAAGGAGGGAGATTTCGTTGAAGTCAGACCAAATGCCCAAACCTTTGTAGATGATATTGTTGATAAAATTAAGGAGTATGGGGGTGTATTTTTGATTATTGACTATGGCGAACACTATTCTTTAGGTGACACCTTCCAGGCTTTAGAAAATAACAGCTACGCCGATCCACTGAAAAATCCAGGTTGGACTGATTTAACTTCCCATGTTGATTTTGGGGCTTTAGCCAAAGAAGTGGAAGGCATCTCTGTTTCTCCTTTGATAGGACAGGGCGAGTTTCTGACAAATCTGGGAATCCATGAAAGAGCAGATATCCTGGCAGCCAACCTTACAGGTACCGAACTGGAATCCCATCAAAAAGCCATTGACAGGTTAGTTTCACCAGATCAGATGGGAACTCTATTCAAGGTAATGGCCATTTATTCTAGCAAGGGACCTGTTCCACAAGGGATCATGTAATGCCTCCAAGTTATATTTCTTCAAATTCCCTTGAACCCAATAAACATGGTTTCTTTACCAGAAAAGGAGGGGTTTCAAAAAATGAATTCACGAGTTTAAATTGCGGGCTAAATTCAAGCGATGATAGCGAAAATGTGCTGAAGAACAGATCTTTGGTAGGTAAAACGCTTGGGATTGCACAAGGTGATTTGGTTTTCCTTAATCAGAAACACACTTCTCGGGTAATTGTTCTCGAAAACAATAATTCACCCACTTTCGAAGCTGATGGGATGGTCACAAGGAAGAAGGGATTAGGACTTGGGATTTTAACCGCTGATTGCCAGCCAATTTTTTTATCAGACCCCAAGTCTGGCATAACAGGTGCAATACATGCAGGGTGGAAGGGTACTCTAAAGGGGATTATTAAGTCAGTAATACATGAAATGACAACTTTGGGGTCTGACCTCCAGGATATTCGGGTTGTAATAGGACCTTCCATCAGTAGGGCAAATTATGAATTTGGAAATGATTTAAGAGAGTTGTTTGTTAACAATATCCCCGAAAGTGCAAGTTGCTTCAGAAAATTAACCGCTCATTCATACCTTTTTGATTTAGTTGGTTTAAGCCGCACTCTATTTGTTAAAGAAGGCATAAATCAAGTTGAAATTATTGACTTATGTACCTATCAGAAGGAGTCTTGGTTTTTTTCCAATAGAAGGAGTTTCCATCAAAAAGAACCCTGTTTTGGATTGAATGCATCAGTAATCGTATCTTGAGAAGAGAATATGTTACATTTTTCAGATAAGGAATTTACACGTCGTCACAAGGCCTTGGCTAGAGCCCTTGATAAAGCCGGCCTAGATGGAATTCTGCTGTTTTCACCAGAAAGCCAGTATTGGCTTACCGGGTATGACACTTTCGGATTTTGTTTTTTCCAGTGTCTTATTGTGGGAGGGGATCAACCTGTTCTACTGACCAGATCAGCTGACAAGCTTCAAGCTGAAATCACTTCCAACATAAATGATATACGGATTTGGATTGATAATGATCAGGCCAATCCGGCAGTGGACTTGAAGAACCTGCTAAAAGAAAAAAAATTACTTGGCAAGCGTTTGGGGATTGAAACTGATACCCATGGTTTAACTGCCTTTAATTATAGAAGGTTGATCGACCAATTGGGTGATGATGTAGAATTGGTTGAAGCAAGTGATCTGATCTCAAAGCTACGATTGGTAAAATCCGATGAGGAACTCGTTTATGTGAGGAAAGCAGCTGAACTGGCTGATGATGCCTTCGATGCCGCTGTTTCTGTTGCTTCCCCAGGGGCCGATGAAGGAGAAATACTTGCCGCCATGCACAATGCCATTTTTTGTGGCGGAGGTGACTATCCAGGTAATGAGTTCATCATCGGGTCAGCAGAAAATGCTCTCCTGGTCAGGTATGCAACAGGGACAAGAAAATTGTCCAAAAACGACCAACTAAACCTTGAATGGGCAGGGGTTTATCGACATTACCATTCTTGTTTAATGAGAACCGTTATGGTAGGCCAAGCTACTCAACAACACAAGGATATGTTTGAGGCTGGAGTTTCGGCCCTTCTTGCCTGCGAAGAAAACCTTAAACCAGGCAATATCATGGAACAGGTTTTTTTAGCTCATAGTGATACCATGGACCGCTTGGGTATGGGGCAATTCAAATTGAATGCCTGTGGATATTCCCTTGGAGCGCGTTATACCCCTACTTGGATGGAAAGAGAGATGTTTCGTGCAGGAGCAACTACTGAAATTGAACCAGGAATGGTGTTTTTCTTGCACATGATTCTGTTGGACGGAGAAAATAAGATTGCGATGTGTACCGGCAGAACTTCAATCGTTAATGAAAAAGATTCCAAGCCACTTTCCAGACTACCACTCGAATTGGTTACAGTTTAGAATGATATAACCGGGGACCGTTGTCTATTATGCCTGAGAACTTTCAAACTGATGTATTGATTATTGGTTCCGGCCCGGCCGGCTATACAGCAGGAGTATATGCCTCCAGAGCATTGCTGAAACCGATTCTGATCCAGGGGATTCAGCCCGGCGGTCAGTTAACCATAACTACTGATGTAGAAAACTGGCCAGGAGATACCATGGTACTGGGACCAGACCTAATGATGAGAATGGAAGAGCATGCCCGGTCGATTGGGGTCAATGTAATCCAGGATCATATTATTGGTGTTGACATGAAGAGCAAACCTTTTCAGGCGACAGGTGACAGTGGAAACATCTATAACTCTAGAACCTTGATACTGGCAACAGGTGCTCAGGCCAAATGGCTGGAACTCCCTTCTGAAGATTATTTTAAAGGTCATGGAGTTTCTGCCTGTGCAACTTGTGATGGGTTCTTTTTCCGAGGTCAGGAAATTGTTGTTGTTGGTGGGGGGAATACGGCAGTTGAGGAGGCGTTGTTCTTAACCAAATTTGCAACTAAAGTAACTCTTATCCACAGGCGAGATGAACTACGAGCCGACAAGATCCTTCAAAAAAGATTGTTTGAAAATGAAAAGATCGTTCCCCTTTGGAATCATGTCCTGGTTGAAATCAAAGGCGAAACAGATCCTAAATCGGTAACCGGTGTTACAGTCAAAAACACCCAAAATGGTAATATATCAAATCTTGAATGTAGTGGAGTTTTTATTGCAATCGGGCACACCCCCTCCTCGGAAGTGTTTTTGGAAAGTTTGGAAACAAGAGAAGGCGGTTATATTGTAACTGAACCTGGCACTACCAAAACCTCAATACCTGGGGTTTTTGCAGCCGGCGACCTGGTCGACAGCACTTACCGACAAGCTGTTACTTCTGCTGGCATGGGATGCATGGCCGCTCTGGACGCAGTAAAGTATTTAACTGAATTAGATTGATATAGGAAAATTCATTTTATAAGAACTGTTATCAAGAAAGTAACTTTCTCTTGTTTGAAGTCCTTCTGAGCCAGATCGTTCCAGTACTGTAGTTCAAAAGTCTGCTTTGGATTTTCCTACTTTGAGTACCAAAAAATTAACCTGAACTTCACATACCCCAAAGCACCTTAAAGCACCATCATAACAGGGCAAAACCCCTCTACTAATACCCTTATTATGGTATTTTGTTCCCATATGCTAAATTTTATTAATTTTTTAGTATATCCTTTAGCTGGAACAAAACATACATGACCTAATCAGTTCCCATATTATATAAAATAATGCCAAAATCTACCAGGGCAAGGTGGGAACTGGGGAAATCTTAAATGGGCTGTCAGTTCCTTGCCGATGAAGCAAGTTCCCAAAACCTAAATGCAATTATTGATTTTTAATCTATCTTCAGATTTTAAAAAAATGATTTTGAAATTAGGAACACCAAAAATTCTGTTTTGGCCCAGAAGAAATCTCTAAAGGGCACCTCTATTAAATAATCCGATCACTTTTTTTTACAAAATTTTGCCAAATTGGCCCTCTGGCCCTGGTATTTTAGTTGTTGTTGTGAATCATTGGATTGACACAATAAATTATTCTTTTTTTGATGTAAACCTGGGAGCTATCAAATGGACCAACGCCACTTGCTCGAAGAGGACCAACAAAGTCGGGCACTGAAGGAATTTACCAATCTGCAAAGCATGAAGGACCTGGTGGACTGGACCCTGTTCACCCCGATCCTTGTAGAGGTTTTTGGCCCTCCCCGGACGAGAGACTGTGAAAGTATTCAAATCAACCCTTTATTGAGTAATATTTTTGCAGTTTTTATAGCCTGACCCCACTCCTTTCAGTCACGTTTATCCTGGTCTATCAACCCTTTTCCATTCCCCTGAATATTTTTTCAACAATCACCCCTTTTCCCTCTTGTCTTCGTGCATCATCTCTGATTCACTGCTTCTGAACAATAAATCACTTTTTTCAATTTAGGATTAACAATGTCAAAACGACGGTACCAGGAACTTCAGCCCCGCACGGCGGTTCAGTTGTTACCACCGAGTTTGAATGATTATGTTGCCCCGGACAATCCGGTCCGGGCAATTGATGCATTTGTCCAGACGCTTGCTTTGAGCGAGATGGGGTTTGGACATGCCGAGGCATGGTCTGGTTCAGGCCAACCTCCCTATGATCCGGCAGTACTATTGAAGCTCTATATCTATGGCTATCAAAACAAAATTCGTAGTTCCCGTGCTCTGGAAAAGGCAACCCGGTGTAATGTCGAAGTGATGTGGTTGTGTCAGGGAGCGAGACCGACTTACAAGACCATTTCCGATTTTCGCAAGAACAACCTTGTGGCCTTGCGGAATGTCAACCGTGAGTTTGTCCAGGTTTGTCGGGACTTGTCCTTGATTGGAGGTCGTCGGGTCGCTGTTGACGGGACTTTTTTGAAGGCCAGTGCCAATGGTGCCACTGTTCATACCAAGAGTGAACTTGCCCGTGAGATTTCTCATCTGGATAGCAAGATTGCGGCTTACTTTGAGGCGTTGGCCGAAGCAGATGACACCGATGCTGAGGAGGACTTATCTGATCCTGACCTGGTTGCCAAGATGGCTGCTTTAGTGGCTCGTTGTGAGCAGAAGAAGGCTTGGCAGGAACGTTTGCAAGCCAGTGGTGAGAAACAGCTTTCGGAGGTTGATCCGGATGCTCGCCTGTTAAGCAAGCGGGGGAAAAGTGTAGTTGGTTATAATGGCCAGATTGCGGTGGATGATGAAGCCAAGCTGATTGTGGCGGTTGATCTGGTGCAGGATGGCAATGATACCCAGCAGCTGGCACCGATGATGACAAAAGCCCAGGAGGCGACAGGCAGCAAGGATTTGGTTGGTCTGGCGGATACCGGTTATGCGAATGGCGAACATTTGAAAGCGTGCGAAGAGAAGGGAATGGCGATGTATGTACCCTTACCGAAACAGGCCTCCCACAAGGGCTTGGATGGTCGTTTTGGGCGTGATGATTTCCAGTACGATAAAACGACTGATACCTATGTCTGTCCGGCGGGCCAGAAGTTAACTCCCAGTGCTGGCAAACATACTCATAAAGGCAAGCGTTATTTGACTTATCGTTTGAGTGCCAAGGTGTGTGGTGCATGTCCTCGCAAAGAACATTGTCTGGCGCCGAGCAAGACCTATCGTCTTATTAGACGTTGGGAACATGAAGCTGTGATGGATCGCCATCGTCAGCGGATGGCCAAGGGTGCAGGGGTCATGCGTCAGCGTGGGTCTTTGGTTGAACATCCTTTTGGAACCCTCAAATGTTGGGCTGGGATCAATTATTTCCTGATGCGTGGTCTGGCCAAGTGCCGTGGTGAGTTGAACCTGATGACGTTGTGTTACAATTTCAAACGGGTCTTGAATGAGATTGGTGTGGGGGCTTTTGTTGCGTATTGTAGGGCTAGAAGAGAACTTCAAGGGATACGTATGTGATTTTTTCTGGGAAAGAGTATGTTTTTTGTGTTTTTGGGTCAAAATGACCCTGAAAGCAAGGATTTTTGGATGAAAGTGACTTTGTGATAATTATTGGTGAAATTTAACCTTGTTTTTACTCTGAAGCGAGGTCAAAACAACCTTGATTTGAAGGTCTGGGTAAAGCCCCCGAAATAATGAAAATCAAATACTTTCACAGTCTCACGAGTGGCAAAGGGCGAAGATCGTGGGATTATCTGATTATCTTCCGGTCGCTCCTGTTGGGGGTGATGAATGGGCTGAGTGACGAACAATTACAGTACATGCTGTTGGATCGCACCTCTTTCAAGCAGTTTGTGGGTCTTAACAGCAAGGACCATGTTCCGGATCAGAAGACTTTATGGAAGTATCGTGATAAACTCAGCCAATCGGGTCGTATAGATGAGTTGGTTGCGGTGTTCAAGGAGCAGTTGGCGTCGCATGGTTATAGTTTGCAGACGGGTACGCTGGTTGATTCATCGGTTGTTCAGGTTCCCCGTCAACGTAACAGTCGGGAGGAGAATGCCACGCTCAAGAGTGGTTCCGTTCCGCCGGCGTGGGAAGATGATCCTCACAAGTTGCGTCAGAAGGACACGGATGCTCGTTGGTTCAGGAAGAATGGGATCAATCATTATGGCTACAAGAACCATATTGCGGTTGATCGTGACACGAAATTAATTACCAATTGGGAAGTCTCGGCGGCGAATGTTCATGACAGTCAGGTGTTTGAAGAGTTATTGGAGGATCCCAAGCCTGATGGTTCAAGACAAGTCTGGGCGGACAGTGCGTATCGGTCGCAGGCAAGGATTGTTGGTTTACGCGAGAAGGGCTTTAAGCCCCGTCTTAATTTCAAGGGTAAAAGGGGGTCGCCATTGACTTCTCGTCAGCTTGCCTTGAACCATGCCTACTCCAGGGTCAGGGTTCGAGTTGAGCACGTTTTCGGAGCCATTAAGAATGAGACAAAAGGTGGGTATATGAATTGCTTGGGACTAAGTCGTTCCCGGGCTTGGATTGGCTTGACCAATCTTTGCTATAACATCAAGCGGTTTCATTATCTGGAGAGGGGTATGAAGACGCTATAGGGCGAATTATGTCAAGATAGTCCAAATTAAGGGCGAGGTGTGTGTAATGGTGTGATGAAAGGGCAGATTTGGTCAAAAATTGACCGGAATGATAAAAATTTAACAAAAAAACTATAGTTCAAAAGGATAGAAAATTAAAAAAACTGGCTTTTGAAGATCAGAGGATCTCTGAAAATGGTTAAAAAAGAGGTGCCCTAAAGTTATATGAATGAAAACTGAATGAATAATTATGCCCATGAAATTCGTGATCCAATTCACGATTTTGTCAGGCTGACTGACGATGAACGGCAGGTAGTCAACTCTCCTCCCTTTCAAAGATTGCGTCATATCCATCAATTGGCCCTCACCTATCTCGTTTATCCAGGTGCGTCCCACAAACGTTTTGAACACTCCCTCGGAGTGATGGAACTGGCTAGTCGGGTGTTTGATATAGTTACCCACCAAAGCAATTTATCGGATAAAGTTGAGGATGATTTAAATGAATTCGTAGATTTGGACGATTTAAGCAACTGGCGAAAAGTGCTTCGGATAGCATCATTATTGCATGATGTCGGCCATTTACCCTTTTCTCATGCAGCTGAAAAGGATTTACTACCATCCGGGTGGGACCATGAAAGAATCACCCAAAACATCATCCTGAGTAATGAGATGGAAGAAATTTTGAGGAGTCTTAAAACCCCACTTCAAGCTGAACGCATTGTAAAACTTGCTATTGGTCCAAAGAAAGCGAAAAATCTTATTTTTAATTCATGGGAGGCAATTCTGTCAGAGATCATTACAGGAGATGCCTTTGGGGTAGACCGCATGGACTATCTCCTGCGAGACTCACATCACATCGGTGTGGCTTATGGCCGGTTCGACCATTATCGCCTGATTGATACTCTAAGGATACTTCCTGATCCGATGCTTGGTAAGCCAAAGTTGGGGATTGAGGAAGGTGGACTTCATTCGGTCGAAGCTTTATTACTCGCCCGCTATTTTATGTATACCCAGGTGTATTTCCATCCAGTTCGGCGCATATATGACATACATCTCATGGATTTTCTTAAGGATTGGCTTGAGGATGGACAATTTTCCACAGAAGTATCAGACCACCTTAATATTACTGACAACGAGGTGACCGCTGCTCTGGTGGCGGCTGCCAGGAATAGTAATGAGCCGGACAATTTGCATGCCGACCGCATAGTTAATAGGAATCATTTCAAGTTGTTATATAAGCGAAATCCTAATGATTTCGAAATCAATCCAGCTGCTGGAAAGTTAGTCTTTGATGCTCTATCAGACCAGTTTGGACCGACCAATTTTCGGTATGACAAGTACCAACAACCAGAGGGAGGGCCAGATTTTCCAGTCCTTCTTGGAGACCTTAAGGACGAGGAGGTTGTTGCATCACATAAAAAGTCAGAAGTACTTAATAACATTCCGGTTGTTTCTGTAGAATTTGTGTTTTGTGAAAGAGAAACACACAATGATGCAAGTGACTGGTTGAATGATAATCGTGAAAAAATTATAAAACAGGATCAAGAGGAGAATTGACCAATGGACAGTAGAGAGCAAACTGCTCTGATATTGAGTTTGTTTGATAGTCTTTCGGAAGACGCAAGCAGAACCAGTGAATCTCATATACAGAACTATATCTATTTTACGCAGGAAATGCTGGAAGTTCCAATGGACTTTGAATTTGTCCTGTATAAGAACAGCCCATATTCTTTTGATCTCAGCGAGAAATTAACCTCCTTACGGGCTGACAGGTTGCTGGCCATCGAACTTAATAATTCCTATCCCTGTTTTGTCATAACTGATTTAGGAAAAAAATACATAGGAGGGTTCCCTAAGACTCTGGAACCCCACAAAAAGCAAATTGGTTTTATTGTTGATAAACTTGGCGCCAAGGATATCAGGGAGCTCGGGCAATTGGCAACTGCACTGTTAATTGACAGAACAGAGAAAAATAGGATTGAAGATCTTAATAAATTGAAGAAGGCTATTTCGAACAAACCGGATGAAAAGGTAGGTAATTCCCTTAAAAAACTACTAAAAACATGGCTAGGATTGAAAAACAGATCACCCAGATTCTCGTGATTCAAGCCTCAATTATAATATCCTCTTTTATGAAACCTGGTTGTCCAATACCAATTGTTGGAATACATTTGGAAGCTCTATGCCGACCAAATTTGGAGATAAGGAACGATGATTGAGGATCCCGAAATAACCCTGGAAATTCTAGAATACTTTTCCCGGGACGAAGTCCCTTACCCCGCCAATAAAACGGTTGAAGATTTGCTTGCTGATGATGAATTATCAGAGGTTGGCAGGCAGAAGCTGGAGTATCATGTTCATTGTGCGATCCAAAGTGGTTTGCTTGATGGTATCAGCGAAATAGATTACTTATTAGATGGACCCTCTTTATTTTTAGGTTACCTTCTTGGGTTAACTCAAGAGGGCGGTGAATATGTCCGTAATGCCCAATCCTCCTTCAAGAAAAAAGCTGTCGAATGGATTAAAACTGAAGGTCTCCCGCTGACTACCCAAACCCTGACAGATGTTCTTAAAAATATGATTACTTCTGCCATATCCGGATAGAAAAACTACCACGTTTTAATACTCTTTGATATCTGACCAGTTGTTGTTTACCACAATTATGCCGATATCGGCATAATTGTGGTAAACAAAAGGACAAATCGTGGTGGCCTACAAAGCCCTGGCTATGGTCAAACGGGCTTTTCGAACCATCAAGTCAGAACTCGCTATAAGGCCGGTCTATGTCTATACCGAGGCGCATGTTCGTGGTCATGTGTTTTTATGTATGCTGGCCTATTATCTGGAGTGGCATATGAGAATGAAACTTGCCCCCTTGCTGTTTCAGGATGCAGACCGCGAGGGTGCCCAAGAGGAGAAGGGTTTACCGGTCCACAGTTTCCGGACGTTGCTGGATGATTTGGCAACCCTGGTATTGAACACGGTTCAGCTTCCGACGGATGAAGGGAGTATAACGATGGCAACGCAGCCAACGGCACTTCAGAGCAAGGCATTTGAACTGTTGGAGGTACGTCTGAATTAGAGTGTTCCCATAAATGGAACTGTTGGTAAATCCACTGGGATAGCCCTGAATCCCCTTGTAAAGGAGGGTTAGGACAAATTGCAGTAACTACTCAGGTAGTCAAAATATATACCCTGTCTCTTTTTTGTCCAGTTTCTAGTTGACTATTTGATAGCGGTCTTCTAATTCCGCTACAAAGCGACAAATAAATGTCGAGCAGAAAAAATTTCAGTATACATGACACGTCTTTCCTACGAAGCTTTACAGGCCGAAAATTCCCAGTTAAAGGAACTTGTTGTAAGTCTTAAGGCCGAGATTGACACCTTAAAGGAACGCCTAACGGCGTATGAGCATCGTCTCAAAAAGTCCAGTCGTAACAGTAGCAAACCGCCGGGCAGTGATGGTCTAGGCAAGCCCAATGCTCCGAAGCGGGGAAAAGGTGGCCGTCGATCAGGTGGTCAACCTGGCCATAAGGGACAGACCTTAATCCGGTCGAAGCATGTTGACCATGTTCGGCATCATCACCCGGCATCTTGTGCGTATTGTGGTGGCTTATGCCGACAAATTTATTATGCCGACAACTGTTCCCAATTCCTTTATTCATGGGGATTGTAAGTTTTATTTGTCGGCATAATAATTGGTGAAGGTTTGGAACCAATCAGTTGATTTTATAATCCACAGTCCCCGATTATCTCTGACCTTTAGTCAAGACAGCTCCAAACCACCGCCAAGGTTCATACTGTAAAATTCTCGTTTTGTTAACTAAACGAGAGGTTAAATTATGACGATTCCTGATCGTGCCCCAGCTGAGGGGCAATTCTGGCTACTGGCCTACCTAACTGCATTTCTGCATTCCCTGAGCGAACAAGGTTATAGCAAACATACTATCGAAGTCTACCGGCGTATCAGCCACCGCCTTTGTGATGTTGTTCAGATGAAAAATATCGGTCCCAGCGAGCTGGATGTCGGTACCATGGACAGGCTCGCTGATGTTTGCGTGACAACCGATAGTTTGTGTATGAAGAAACGAGCTAAATGGATTGTGCGTCAATTCTGCATATATCTGATTGATGCCGGTGCGATGGTCCATAAGGTCCCGTTGCCATTCCAGGGAACGGTGGAACAGCTCTGCAGTGAACTGGACCATTGGCTCAGGTCCCAACGGGGACTGTGCGGTGATCACTTAAAGGTTTATACAAAAATCCTGACCCAATTCGTGCAGCACTGCAAAGCTGATACAGATATGGTCCAAAATCTTGCTTTAGTGACACCCGAAGATGTTCTTGCCTTTGTGGACAAAGTCACCGTATCAAGCAACTGGCCTATCCCTTACCTACGTAATATTCTCCGGTTTCTGTTCTGGAGCAATTATATCCCGCGGGACTTGTCAGCTATCATTCCTCCAACAGCGCCAGCCCGTACTGACGGGTTGCCCCGTCATCTTGAACCGGCGACGGTCACCAAACTGCTCGAAGTACTCCACAATGACACTCCACGCGATAGGCGGGATTATGCCATGCTCCTACTAATGGCTCGCCTTGGCCTTCGTGCCCAGGAAGTTGTCGCCATACAGCTTGAGGACATTGACTGGCATACGGGCAGAATACTAATTCGGGGCAAAGGTAATCAATATGATTATATGCCTTTAACCGTCGATATCGGCGAAGCGATCATCGCCTGGCTGCGTTATGGTCGTCCGGGACAGACACGACATCTGTTTGTAAAATTACGAGCCCCATTTACAGCTTTCCAAAATTCCAGGACGGTCCATCGGGCTCTATATAGAGCCTATAAACTTGCAGGATTGCCATTACCCACGGGGAAGGTACATACCCATTCCTTGCGTCATAGCCTGGCTATGAAACTCCTCCATCAGGGATCCTCACTGGAGGAAATCGGTGATGTCTTACGCCATCGCAGCTATGATTCAACCACCACATATGCCCGGTATGATGTTGAATCACTGCGTGAGCTTGCACGCCCCTGGCCGATAAAGGGAGAGAACCAATGATATCTATTCGTGAACGAGTTGAACATTATCTCACTCAAAGACAGGCACTTGGAACCGGACTTTCGATTGAGGTAGTTAATATCTTACGAACATTTGCTACGTTCGTGGCGAATCAGGGAGCAAAACATATCACCGTGGATCTATTCCTGCTATGGAAGAAAAGCTTTGGTTCGGCAAGTCAAGAAACATGGTCCAAGCGGTACAGCCATGTCCGTGTATTCACCTTATGGTTACATGTTTTGGACCCGAATAGTGAAGTCCTGCCAGAAGGCCTGATCCCTGCCGTTAAAAGTCGACCTAAACCCTATATCTATGCTGATCAGGAGATTGCCAATATCATTGATGCTGCCTTACAACTCCGCTCGCCTAGCGGTTGTGGCTTGCGAGGACCAACCCATGCAACTCTTTATGGTCTGATTGCGGTAACCGGATTACGAATCAGTGAAGCTATGAATCTTGTTGATGACGATGTTGATATTGAAAAAGGCACCTTGCGGATTCGTCATGCCAAGAACCATATTAGACGGATAATTCCGATCACGCCATGTACGGCTAAAAAACTGGCATTATACCGGGATTTGCGTGACCGATCTGTGACCAGAAAGGCCCCGGCATTCTTTCTCAGTGAGAATGGCCTTATGGCTCCCGGCTCTACCGCGAGAAGTAATTTTGCTCGATGTTGTGCCAGCATTGGTCTCCGCAACCACCAGGAGGGTTTCAATTATGGTAAAGGTCCTCGTATCCATGACTTGCGACACAGTTTTGCGGTCAGGACACTTATTGACTGGCACCGGAAAGGTCTAGATGTCGATCGCGAATTATACAAGCTGAGTAACTGGCTTGGACACCACAGTCCAAAAGAGACCTACTGGTATCTTGAGGCCGTTCCCGAATTGCTTCAGATTACCCTTGAGAAGGTTGAACAAGCCCATAAGCAAGGGAGGCAGTCATGACTGTTTATAACTTGTCTCTCTCTATCCAGCGTTTCTTCACAGAATACCTCATCAATCAGAAACATGTCAGTGTTCACACTGTGGCCAGTTACAGGGATACCTTTCGGCTTCTGATCCAGTATGCAGTTGAATGTCTCAACCGACAACCCGTGGACATGTGTGTCGCTGATATTGATGCAACCCTCGTCAGTAATTTTTTGACCCATATGGAGGAGCATCGTGGAAACAGTGCCAGCACGCGTAATCAAAGGCGAAACGCAATTCGTAGCTTCTTTCGGTTTGTTGCGATTCGTGAACCGGCATTGTTGCTCCATTGTCAACAGGTACTTGCCATTCCAGCCAAACGCCACGACAAGCGGTTAATCGATTTCCTTGAACCAGCTGAATCCGCTGCCCTTCTTGGGGCACCGGATATCACCACCTGGATCGGTCGTCGTGACCATACCCTGCTACTTGTAGCCTTGCAGACAGGGCTACGGGTCTCGGAACTGATTGGGCTGAATGTCGGTGATATTACACTCATACCTCGGGATGAGGCATATTTGCAGTGCTTTGGCAAAGGACGAAAGGCGAGAGTGACTCCTCTTCGTAGCGATAGTATTATGGCACTGACGGAATGGCTGCAGGAACGCAGGGCAATGAAACCGGAGGAACCACTGTTCATAAGCAATCGTCAAGGCCGGTTCAGCCGAGACGGGATTGAGCGTATCGTCCGGAAATACTGTACAATCGCAGCTGAAACCTGTCCGTCGCTCCATGACAAACGGGTCAGTCCCCACACTTTGCGTCACACGGCTGCAATGAATTTGCTTCGTAGTGGAGTTGGATGTACGGTGATTGCCTTATGGCTCGGGCATGAAAGTGTAGAAACCACCCAGGTCTATCTTCATGCGGACATGGCAATCAAGAAACAGGCGATGAATCAGACACGGCCGACAGATATTCCCGAGGGTATCTACATTATGTAAAGATTAACATAATGTAGATTATGTAAAGCAAATTGTTATGTAAAGTCCAAAGCGCCAAGCTCCTTACCATCAGTGTCTTAAGTGCATACTACTTTACATAATTATTCATCCTCCCATGTCAGTTAACAGAGCCAACAAGCGATCCTCGGCATGTTTGAAACCCCCCTTTTTCACTTCAATAGGAAGAGCTGAAGCTTGAATGTCCCGTTTCTCACCTGGATCGACCCGGAGATAAATCTCGGTACTCTGTATGCTGCTGTGTCCAAGCCATAGCGATACCTTTCGGATGTCACCAGTGGCTTCGAGAATATGGTGAGCACAAGAGTGACGCAGGGTATGGGGTGAGATACGCTTTTTTGACAAGAGGGATGGCTGCTGCTCAGCAGCTGTTTTCAGATGCACGGCCAATCGGTGATTGATGCCCTGACGGGTCATTGCCTCAGCTCGAACATTGACAAACAGGTTCGGGCAATCAGTTTCCGGACGAACCGAAAGCCACTGTCTGAGGAGCGATTTGGTCTCCTTCCAGAGCGGTAGAATCCGTTCCCGCCGTCCCTTGCCCATGACATGAATCGTAGCAAAGCTTGGATAACGAAGATCAGCCACCGTAAGGTTAATTACTTCGGATACCCGTAAGGCTGCACTATAGGTAAGATGCAAGAGAGCACGGTCACGAATGCCACTGAATGTATCCTCCCTTGGTGCCTCCAACAACGCCTTGATCTCAGCGTGGCTCAAGGTCTCAATCAGTGCTTCCTTGAATCTCTTCAGTGGGATCGCCTGCACCTGCCGTGCCAATTCAAGACAACCCGCTCCAGCAAATTCCAGATAGCGAAAAAAACTCTTGATCGCTGCCAAACGATTATTGCGGGTCCGAATGCTGTTGCCCAACTCATTCTCCAGATAGTCCAAAAAATCCAGAAGGCATTCGACATCAAGATCCTCAAGGGTCAACTGGATGGGACGGGTCCCATTTTTATTAGCAATAAAGCCAACCAGCAATTTGAAACTCAAGGCATAGTTGGCGACCGTATGCGGGCTATAACCACAATCCCGCGGCAGATATTCCCCCAGGAAGACCGAAAGATGTTTGACCAGATCAGTATTCATTGCACCCTCCCGCTTTGGTCAAAGGCATTTTCAGTGACAGCTGCAACCTGCTCCAACAACACCGGTGTTGCTTCCAGATACCAGTAAGTGGATGTTACATGAGCATGACCCATGTAAGTACTCAAGGCCAGCATATGTCTGCTGATACTGTCCCGATCAGTTGTTATGGCCTGGGTAAGACTTCTTGTCGCAAAAGCATGCCGCAGATCGTAAAGGCGGGTTCCAGAAGTTCCCTTGGGGCCACGTAATCCGAGTTTACGCACAATTTTCCTGAAAGTGTAACCCAGGTTACCGGAGGTCATGACTCTTCCACTCACGAGGACAAACAAATTGTCACTGTCGAAGGCATAACTGTTACGTAACGCAAGATAACGATTGAGAGCGTCGTGCGTTGTTGAATGCAAGGCAACCAAACGGCTTTTGCCAAATTTACCAGCACGAATGGTAAGCCCATCTTCCGTAAGGTCAGTCACCTTCAATGAACAGGCCTCCCCAACGCGTAATCCTGTCGTTGCCATGAGTCCTATACCAGTGTGGTAGGTTTGGCGATTGAACATCTCCACCCGCGGCATGGTAAGAATAGCATCCATGACCAAACGGATTTCATCATCCTCAAGCAGGTGTGGCGTCGGTCGCCTCGTTAGATTAACTTGCCGCCCGCCCGCATCCAGGTGTGGAATTTCATGAAGCGGGTCTTCGGCTTGTAACCACAAGGCAAATCTTCGAACCAGCTTCAACCGGAAATGTTGACTACGCAAAGTCAGACCTTGTTGTACCCAAGCTATAACACTGGACTGGAGGATATAACGCTCACCACGCTCGTCAGCCCAGTTGCCAAAGGCACGTAATAATTTAGCTTCCTTGACGTATTTCAACCCAAGTTGCTGCTTGTAACTGACAAAGCGTTCAATATCATCGTGTACTGTCATTGTCCAGCTCCCAGCCATGGTTGGGCGACTTCCTGCAGCATTGGCACGTCCACCTTGGCATAAATTGTCGTTGTACCAAAGTGACGGTGGCGCAACAATGTCTGAAGCTCGTTGAGTGATGCACCCCCTCGGAGCAAATTGGTGGCTGCTGAATGGCGGAATACCCCCGCACCCATCCTGCTCGTTTGTTCAATCCCTGCTCGTTGCAGTGCTGTTGTTACTTCACCACTGATTGTGTTGGAGTTGCCAATGGGGCGGCAAGGTTCCCGTGCGGTCAGAAAGACGTGTTCATCAGCACTTTTGGGGCGAGCTTTTTCCAGATAATCCAGCACCGCATTACCCGCATCCTGAGGCAAGGGCAAGGCAACAGTATGACGGGCCTTGCCACACACACGGATCTGGGCCTTTGACCAATCAAGATCGGCAAATTTAAGTGCCTTGATATCCCCGGGACGCAAGCCCAACCGCATCATCAGTAAAAACATGGCCCGGTTGCGCAGACCAACGGGCTTGGACAAATCACAGGTGTCGATGACTTTCTCAATATCCTCTGGAGAAAGATAGCGGGGTAGTTCAGTCTTGGTCCAGCGTTTCACCGATGGTACCGCATTAAGCAAGGAGGGTGAGCAAACACCTTCGGCACTAAGATACCTTAAATAATGACGGAATGAATCGGCCAATGCCCCAGCCCGTCGTACCGAACAGGATTGAAACTGTTGCAATAACACCGTACGGATATGGATTGCATCGTAATATGTCGGGTCCCCTAGGAGTGGAAGCAGACTGTTTACATGTCGTACGTGCTTGACGATAGTCACGTCTTGAATACCCCGATGACGGCGAAGCCACTGTTCAAATTCCGGCATATGAGGCTTGGTCTTTTGGGGTGGTATCAGACTGGGATGATCTACCAACCCCTCCAAAACCAAAAACTTTATGAAACGCCTAACCGAAATACGAGATGATTTGTGGTCGCTTATACCTGTTAAGCATGGCCCACACACACAGTCATGGCCGAAAAACCGCTCCACGGTCTTCGCATCCAGTTGCGACACTGGTATTCTTGAGCGATGCAACCAGTATAAAAAATGGCGAGCGATATTGTTTATACACTGAATAGTGCTTTCACGATACCCGCGTGTAAGCAAATGGGTGGTTAATCGATCAAGCACATCTTGCACCTCATAAAGTGGGCTTGGCTGGTAAGTGTGCCCCTCTTGTTCAAGATAATCGACCAATCGGTAAACACCGGTCATTACACGCTTAATGTGGGGGTGATTTCCTGAAAGCCAGGCTTTGTGATAAGGCCAACACGTGCAGTCATGATCTCTGAACTGGCGTAATATAACATCATCAATAGATACAATATCGTGCTTGGATTGATGCAACCAGATCAGAAAATGTCGTGCATGACCGAGATACCTGGTAGCCGTATTCTCCACAAAACATGAGCGCCGTAAGAATTCACGAAACTCCGGTAGGTAGGGACTTTGGGAATCGAATTGCCGAGTACAATCCGAAATCGACTTTTGTTCTAAAGTCATAAGAATTCTCCTGTATTAGAAAATTAAAAGGAAAATTCAGAATATTGTTATGTAAAGTAGTATGCACTTAAGACACTGATGGTAAGGAGCTTGGCGCTTTGGACTTTACATAACAATTTGCTTTACATAATCTACAAGCCCGATGATGATGTTCTGGTATTTCTTGGTTCGCTGTAGTTGTATTTATGTTCTTTTTCAAATGAAAATGGTGTTATTTATGACAACCTGATCCAAATACAGAGCAAATTCTAACTGATCCAAGCCTTTCAAGACTTGTTCCAAACCTTCACCAATTATTATGCCGACAAATAAAACTTACAATCCCCATGAATAAAGGAATTGGGAACAGTTGTCGGCATAATAAATTTGTCGGCATAAGGTGGCTCCTTGACGGGTGACCATAACGCAACAATAACAAAGACCCGACAAGTACAGGATATACCGGCCCGAAGACCCCTGGTGATTACTGACCATCATATCATGGCTTGTCAGTGTAAGAATTGTGGGGAAACCACCACCGGTTCCTTTCCAGCAGATGTCAAGGCCCCGGTCCAGTATGGCCATCATCTGCAAAAGCTGGTGGTGTATCTGGCGATTTCCCAGCTTGTTCCGATCCGTCGGATTGGCCAGATTATCCACACCTGGACCGGTACCTATCAATGTATCACACTTGACTCTGCAATGATTTTATGCGAATCACTATGCCATGTTTATTGGTACTTTTCAACTTTCATCCGACACTGCTTGCTGGTTCAGGCAGGTTTGTCAGAACACTGAGGTTTCCGGGCTGTCTCGCACAGCCTTGGCTGAAGCCCTTTGCCATCGCGAGCAGTTGAGTAGCCGAGCGGCTGCCCAGAAACTTCTACCGAAACTGGCCGCGCTTCTTGAGGTCTCCTTGCCAGCCGCCCAGGTCGTGATGCCGGAGGCTCATGCCTCTTTACCAACCGGGTTTCCAGATCAAACCATTAAGTGTAGCTTGTCGGAACTGGGCACCCTCAGCGTGGCGCGTGTAACTAAAACCGAGCGTTTGGCCTGGGAAAAAATGATGGCCAGCCATCATCCCGAAGGGTGGAGGCGTTCACCGGGTGGACGTATACTCTATTGGCTACGCTCCTCGCGTTATGGTATCCTGGGCGGTCTCAGTTTTGTCAGTGCGGGCTTGCAACTGCTTCCACGGGATGAAGTTATTGGCTGGTCAGTGAAGGCTCGCCATGCTCATATTGGCCGGGTGCTGTGCAACAACCGATTTTTGCTTTTGCCATCGGTACGGGTCCATGGTCTGGCCTCGCGGGCCCTACAACTGGCGACCAGTTGCATTGCTGATGATTGGGCCTATTATTATCAGCAGCGTCCAGTGTTATTACAAACTTTTGTGGCCCCGGGATATACCGGTACCAGTTATCGCTCGGCTGGTTGGTCTTGTTGTCCCCGGTGCTCATCAGGTCGGCGTTCGGGTATCCGGCGGCAGGTCTGGTTGCAACCGTTGGTAGACAACTGGCAGGCGCAACTGTGTGTTGAACCGGCTCGTGTTCTGGGCCAGACCTCGGAGCCGTGGTGTGAGGGTGAGTGGGCCACAAGGGAATATGCCCGCTGTGCCTATCCTGATGGGCGTATTCGCCGCCGGATCATGGCCATGGGCCAAGCCTGGCTGGCGGCACCTGGAGTTGCCCTGCCGGCTCTTTTTCCGCGTGCGGCCGACCAACAGGCCGCGTATCGCTTATTATCGAATGAGGCTATCAAGATGGACGATATAATGTTCTCCCATTATGAAGCGACCGTGGAGCGTTGTCGGTCCCAATCGGTGGTTTTGGCCGTGCAGGACACCACCACCCTGAACTATGACACGCTGGTGGCGACTGTGGGGCTGGATCATCTTGGTGGCGGTGGCAAAGGAACGCGTGGTCTTCTGCCGCACTGTTGTTGGTTACCACTTTATTTCAAATCGTAACGGGGTATTTTTCCCATATTATTTCAGTACCGAATTACTGGGAAACTGAATTAATTTGAACAGGTTACTTTTTTCTTTCCCCAGTAGCTAAATTTTTTCAAGTAGAGTTTCCTTTTCCCAGGAAACTCCGAACGGTCATTACCGTAGCATGCAAGTTTGTCTGACCCTCCCAGGGCCAAACTAAAACCATACTCCCAAGATCATTACAGCATAAAAAAGGAGTATTCGGGGGTTGCCCCCCGAATACTCCGGCATTATTGTGAACGTTACCACACAAACCACAATAAAGGACCCACCAGTGCAACTCATTCATCAAACCACACTTTCGGTCGACGACTATATTTATAAGCAAGCATGGCAGGAAGCAAGACTTGAGTGCTGTCCCAACACACAAAAAAGTACCTGTCAGTTCCACCGCCATGGGAGTTACCCTCGCAAAACACCCTCTAATATAAACATTACGCGCTATTACTGTCGCACCTGTCAGATGACGTTCAGCCTGTTGCCAGAGTTTATGGCAGCAAGCAAACCCGGCACCCTCCAGGCAATTGAAGAGGTTGCTCTAGCTGCTGAAGAGTGTCCAAACCTGACCGCGGCCCATAACCGTCTACGTCCCAACCATCATGGGACTTGGCGAGCCCAGCGCCGGTGGCTCAAAAGACGTATTCTTTGGGCCTCCCTGGCTCTGCATCTTGCCCGAGGTTTGTTCGCCGAGCTTTATGCCGAAGCGCCGCTGACGGTTGGAACCTTCCGGGCCAAGAAGGGGACGACCACCACGCTGCTGGTGACTTTGCGCAAGCAGTATAACAATCACCTCGAATATGTCCCCCGACCGGTTGGATTTAGATCCTGCAGCCACCCTATTGAGTCGCAAACTGGGCCCCCAACACAAGGTGGCCCCTGCTGATTTGCCGAATCGGGCCCCATTTTCCTCCGATATTTTAAAAAACAAGTCAAAAAGGAGGTTTTTACTTATGACAACATCACCAAACCGGCACCGCGAGGATGTCGCTCTCTTTCGCTATGGCCTGGTGGCCCAGATCATTGCCTGGCCAGCCGGTCCGGAAAGGAATGTCATCATTGCCAACCTGGCGGCCAAAGCTCACACCATTCCCGGTAGTAGCCGAACCCGTGTGGCTTCAGGAACACTTGTGGATTGGGTCCGCAATTATGAACACAAGGGTTATGAGGGGCTGCTGCCCAAAAAGCGCAGTGAACGGGCCCAACCACGTCGGATGCCGGCGGAAGTCAGTGAGACACTCCTGGCCATCAAACACAACACTCCCGTCTTGAGTGTTCGTCAGGTAATTGCCGAAGGCCGCCAAACTGGTGAGATTCCCCCGGATGTTCCGGTCTCGCCCTCAACGGTGCATCGTCTGTTTACCCGTGAGGGGCTGATGGTCAAGGAGGATCCTTTCCGGGGACAGGATCTGCGTCGGTTTCAATACCGCTATCCCGGTGAACTCTGGCAAGCCGATGTCATGTATGGTCCCAAAATTCCTGATGCCAAGGGGCGTCTTCGCCGGACCTATTTGCTGGCCATCCTTGATGATGCGACCAGGATCATACCCTATGCCCATTTTGCCTTCTCCGAAAAGGCCTGGGCCTTTCTTTATGTCCTGCGCGAGGCCATTACCCGTCGAGGGGTGCCAACTCGACTTTATACCGACAATGGAGCCAACTTCCGATCGAAACATTTGTCCATTGTCTGCGCCCGTCTGAACATCGCGTTACTACATGCAAGGCCGTACGCTCCACAAGGAAAAGGCAAAATTGAAAGATATTTTCGGCGGGTCAGAGATCAGCTGCTGGCACCGCTTGCCGACGATGCCATTCCCAACCTTGCAACCCTCAATGAACGGACCCGTTGCTGGATTGATAGCGACTATCACATGACACCGCATCGTGGTCTTGACAATGCCACTCCGATGGATTGTTGGGTCGCCAAGGCTGAGCATGTTCGCTATCCTGAACCACACCTTGACCTTGATCTTATGTTCCTGCACGAGGTCAGCCGCAAGGTCAACCAAGCCCACACCGTGTCGCTTGACAATCGTCAGTATGAGGTGGCACCGGAATTGGTAGGCCAAACGGTTACCTTGCGTTATGACCCGTCGGCCCCACCGGGACGGCCGCTGTTGGTTTATCATGATAACAAACCCGTTGGCGAGGCCACTCTTTTGGACCTCTTTGCCAATACCACCATTCCACGTGGTCGACCGCCCTTGCGGTTTGGCCCCAGCGATGATGAGAAGGAGGAGAAGTAATGTATAAAGTACATTTTGGCCTCAAGCACTATCCATTTGATGTGGCCCCCAAGGCGGATGAATTATTCGATTATACCGCGGCCTCGGAAACCCGTCATCGTCTACAGCATCTCCTGGAACTGCGAGGTATTGGTCTGTTGACGGCGGAGGCCGGCACTGGCAAGACCACGCTCTGCCGCCAGGTCGTGAGCCAGTTGCATCCCAACCAATATCGGGTCTGTTATGTAACCCTCTCCACAGGTTCGGTTCTCGACAGTTACAATACCATTGCCAACGCCTTTGGCCTGGACCGTTTTACCAGCCGGGCCGCGGCCTTCAAGGCCATCCAGGAGGAGGTATCCCGGCTGGTTGTTGCCGCCCGGCAATATCCGGTGCTGATTTTTGACGAAGCTCATCATTTGCATAATACCATTCTGGAGGAGTTGCGTCTGTTGACCAATTACGAGATGGATTCCGAGAAACGGTTATGTCTGCTGCTCGTTGGGCTCAGTGAATTGCGGCGACGTCTGCAACAGATGGCGACCCATGCGTCATTATCCCAACGGATTGTCATTCGGTGCAGCCTAGGCGGTCTGAGTGAAGAGGAAGTTGGTGGTTATCTCAGCCATCGGTTGCGCCTTGCCGGTTACGAGAGTGATCTGTTTGAACCGGCGGCGATTGCCGCCCTGGCCTTGGCCAGTAAGGGTGTTCCACGTATGCTGGACCGGCTGACTCATTTTGCCCTGGTTGCGGCGGCCCTGAATAAATCCCGTCTGGTAACGGCCGTTCATGTGGAAGAGGCTCTTGGTGAACTGGACCAATGAGACCTGGACCAATAAGACCATGGTCGTGCCAACAGATCACCCGGCTCAGGGACATATCCCTTGGTCGGGTGGCCGAAGCCTGCGGTTATCAGCGTGATCCAAGTGATCAAAACCGCTGGCGTCGTTCCGGCTCAGTGCTCAGCATTACCGGTAGCCAATTTTATGATCACCTCAATGGCACCGGTGGTGGCGGTGCGATTGATCTTGTCATCCATGCCAGGGGGTGCGGTTTTGGTGAAGCCCTGGCCTGGCTGAAACAATTGTCTTGCCAGGCTTATCAATCTTCGGTGGTTCCCTGTTCCCAAACAGCCAAACCAGGTGGTCGGCACGCCCCGTTGGCAGCAAGCAACACCCTCGCACCGGATTTGCAACTGGTCCCAAGGTACTGGCCCCGGGTGTGGACTTATCTTGTCGGGGACCGCCAGATTGCACCCGCGCTTGTTGCCTGGTGTCACCGGAAGCATCTTGTTGGGGCTGACCAGAGGGGCAATGCTGTTTTTATCACCCGTGATGCCAAGGCTTTACCGGTTGGGGCCGAGTTGCACGGAACCATGCCAGGGCGACCCTTCAAGGGAATGCGCCGGGGGTCCAGAAAAGCGCAAGGTGGGTTCTGGCTGGCGCGTCAGGAAGCGGGACCAACCCTGTTGGTCGAAAGTGCGATTGATGCCCTGTCGGCTTATACTCTGTCGGCGGCTATGTGCAAGGAGTGTTCCCATTTCCAATATATCATCTCCACTGCCGGTGTGGCCACAACGCTGCCCCCCTGGATTATTGATCTGGTCCCATCGGAAACCATCTGGTGTGGCTATGATGCCGATATGGCCGGTGATCAGGCCGCGGTTCTTCTGCTACAGGCACATCCCGAAATACAGCGCCTAAGACCCCAAGGGGGCAAGGACTGGAATGCTTGTCTGCAGGTGCAGCAAGACAACTGAATGATCATTTGAACAAACTACTCCCACCAATAATCGAGACCAACGGGATTACGGTGCACCAAGCAATTTGATCGACCTGCGGTGCTTGCAAACAGTTACCGGCTTAGGCCTTTGCGGGGTAAATTTGCCAGGTGGGGAATTTAACTGCTTGGAAAAGAAATGGTGGGGAAATTGATTTTATTAAAATTATTGGAGCTTCTTGAAAAGATTTGTCTCACTTCGCCCGAAATAATTTGAGAAATTCAAGTTGATTTAAATTAAAAAACAACAACTGTGGTGTGGCCGTCACGCCGGCGGGACGACCGTTGGGTCTCTATGACATGGATGTATCGTTTCGACAAGATCCGTCCAACGACAGCCGGCGCTGGGTCAGGATGTTGGACCGCTCGGCCGAATTGGCCGAGGTGTGTCCGGCCAGCCGGGTGGTGACGAT
Organism: Paracoccaceae bacterium; assembly: GCA_963668325.1. Classification (GTDB taxonomy): domain Bacteria; phylum Pseudomonadota; class Alphaproteobacteria; order Rhodobacterales; family Rhodobacteraceae; genus MPNP01. The sequence goes on along the minus strand of OY764222.1, from coordinate 1,526,752 downwards.
TTGTGACCGGGAAGGTGATTTCTGGGAGTTGTTGACCCACGCCCGTACGCTTGATACCGAGCTTCTGGTCCGCGCCAACAAAGGCGTCAAACGCCGGGTCAAGACAGCTGATGGGGAAGCGATCGACCTCTGGCAATACATGGCCAGGCAGCCCTCATTGGGAACCCGCCGCATTGCGGTGCCACGCCGAGGTGGCCCCCAACGTCGGGCCGCTCGGACCGCAACCCTGACCTTACGCTGTTGTGAGGTTACCCTGGTACCACCTCACACGGCCAAGGACGAGAAGCCGTTGCGGGCGATTGTAGTCGAAGCTCGTGAGGAGAGCCCACCGCCCAAGCACAAGGCCTTGCACTGGATGTTGCAAACCACCACCAGGCAACAGCCCGGGCGTGCCCTTGCCATTGAAACCTTGCAATTCTATGAGCGGCGCTGGAGCATTGAACGCTTTTTCCATGCGCTTAAGGTCGGAACTCGTCTGCAGGACCGCCGGCTTGATGCGGCTGAAGACCTGGCCAAGTGTCTGGCCTTTGATGCCATCACCGCCATGCGTGTCTGGGAATTGTCCCGTCTGGCGTCCGAGCATCCGAAGGATTGGGCCCGGCAACATGAATCACCGATGATGCTGACCGTCTTGTGTTCGGTGAGCCGCTGGCGGCATCTCAAGGTTCCCAGAGGTCCACCCGAAGATATGACCATGGCCGAGTTTGTGGTTCTGATTGCTGGTTTGGCCGGGTTCCATCCCAGCAGGCGCCAACCGCTACCCGGAACCCAGAAGCTCTGGGAAGGCCTGTTGTTTCTAAACAACTACATGATGGGCTACCAGGCTGCTCTAACTGATCTTGGCCGGCATGAAGATCCTGGTCACGGGTAAGCCGTGACCATCCTTCGGTCAGCGTAATATATAACCCTCGTGGGGGACGCTGTTGCCTGGACGGTTTGTTTGGCACAATAATCAATCCTGGTTAATCGCCCTTTGCTTCGGGTAAGCTTTATCAGGGGTTAAATGGAACAGCTTGGGAAAGAAATAGCAGGGAAATTGATTTTATTAATAAAATTGTAGCATCCTGAAAAATTTTGTCCCACTTCTGCCGAAATAAGGTAAGAAATCCAAGGTGAAATAATTAGAAAAAAACAACAATCATGATGATACCAGTCGGTACACCAGCCTTGACCAAGGATTCTAACAACTAAACCTGCCTGCAGAGTCAAGTGTGATACATTGATAGGACCGGTACCCGGCTGTCGGAAGGAACAATTTGCAACTATATCAAATCTTTTGCCCACCGCTTCGAAGCGGTTCATACTCATTTGGGTGAACTCGTGAAGTATGCGTTGGTCACTCATTTCGATGAAACCGGCATGCGGGTTGAGGGTTCGCTCAAATGGTTTCATGTTGGTACCACCAAAGCCTTCTGTTATTTCTGGCTGGGGCAAAGCCGTGGTGATGTCATGACGCAAGCGACCGGGATAGCTATTCACGATTTTTGGAAATCGTACCAGACAAAGATGCCCGATGCCGAACATGCGTATTGCCTGGCCCATCTGGTTCGTGAATGCCAAGGGCTGACGGAGATGGGCGAAGAATGGACCGCCAAGTTGGCTAGTCTGTTTTATGACATGATGAAAGCAGACCAACAGGGCCACCCGCCATCGGCCAAGGCTATCGCTGCGATGGAAGCCCGCTTTGACCGTATCCTTAAGGAGGGTTTCGAGTATCATGACCAACTTGATCCCTTGCCCCAAAAGAGTCGGGGTCGACCAAAACGTCGACCTGGCCATAACTTGGCCCACCGATTGCAAGACACTCGTGAGGGAACTCTGCTGTGCCTGCACAACCCACTCGTGGATGCTACGAACAACCTTGCCGAAAGAGATCTGCGGCCATTGAAACTCAAGCAAAAAATATCCGGGTGCTTTCGTTCCAAAGACGGGGCGAGGTACTATGCCACCCTACGTAGTGTGCTAGAGACTGCCCGCAAACAGGGGTGGAACGCACTTGATACCCTGGGGAAAGAGGCGGCTGAACTGATAGAATGTCTTACTTCCGAAGAACCAATTCCTGACACTTAACTTAACATCGTACCAAATAATCCTTGTTCGGTAGATAAGACTAAACTAATCTACCTCGGATACTACCTGAGTAGTTACAAATTGCATTCTAATTTTAATTGTGAAGTTCAGTTTGACATTCGACTTAGTAATATAAAAAAGGGGCCAACTGGCCCCTTTCTCTTTAATGCGTTTAAGCGGTATGCTTACATCATTCCGCCCATACCGCCCATTCCTCCCATGTCTGGGGGCATAGCGGGGCCAGCACCCTTAGGTTCTGGCTTATCGGCAATCATTGCCTCAGTTGTAATAAGCAGTCCTGCAATAGAAGCTGCATCTTCCAAAGCAGTTCTGACAACCTTGGCCGGGTCAATCACACCGAACTGGAACATATCGCCGTATTCTTCAGTCTGGGCATTGAACCCGAAATTCTCAACTTCAGATTCCCTGATCTTGCCAGCAACAATAGCACCATCAACACCCGCGTTTTCAGCAATCTGTCGCAATGGTGCTTCGAGAGCTTTGCGGACAATCTGAACCCCGGCATTCTGGTCGCTGTTTTCTCCTTCAAGAGTTTCCAGGGCCTTAATTGCCGCTATAAGAGAAACACCGCCACCAGGGACGACACCTTCCTGAACGGCAGCACGAGTTGAGTTTAATGCATCCTCAACACGGTCCTTACGCTCCTTGACTTCAACTTCGGTCGACCCACCAACTCTGATAACAGCAACACCACCAGCAAGTTTGGCAAGCCTTTCCTGCAGTTTTTCACGGTCATAATCGGAAGTGGTTTCCTCGACCTGTTGTCTGATCTGGTTAACCCTGGCCTCGATTTCAGCCTTCTCACCAGCACCGTCAACGATTGTGGTTTCGTCTTTGGTAATGGAAATCTTTTTGGCCGAACCAAGCATGTCCAGAGTTACATTTTCTAATTTCATACCCAGATCTTCTGAAATCACCTGTCCACCGGTCAGAATGGCTATATCCTGCAGCATGGCTTTCCTGCGGTCACCGAAGCCAGGAGCTTTGACGGCAGCGATTTTCAATCCACCTCGGAGTTTATTAACAACCAAGGTAGCCAAGGCTTCACCCTCGACATCTTCAGCGATGATCAAAAGGGGCTTGGTGGTTTGAATTACTGATTCCAATAATGGAACCATGGGTTGCAGCGAAGACAGTTTTTTCTCATGGAGAAGGACATATGCTTCTTCCAGATCTGAAGTCATTTTGTCGGCATTGGTAACAAAATATGGTGAGAGATAACCACGATCAAATTGCATACCTTCCACGACATCTGTTTCGGTTTCCAGCCCCTTGTTTTCCTCGACTGTAATAACCCCTTCATTACCAACCTTTTGCATTGCATCGGCAATTTGGGACCCAATCTCGGTTTCTCCATTGGCTGAAATCGTACCAACCTGAGCTACTTCGGAGGAATCGACAACTGGTCTTGAACTTGCCTTGATGGTAGAGATTACATTCTCTACAGCCAGATCAACACCCCTTTTCAGATCCATTGGATTCATGCCAGCAGCTACTGACTTTAAACCTTCCCTAACAATGGATTGTGCCAAAACGGTTGCCGTTGTGGTTCCATCGCCAGCTTCATCATTGGTTCTGGATGCTACTTCTTTAACCATTTGAGCACCCATGTTTTCAAACTTGTCCTCTAGTTCGACCTCTTTGGCGACAGTAACACCGTCTTTTGTAATTCGAGGGGCACCAAATGACTTATCCAAAACAACATTACGTCCTTTCGGACCCAATGTAATTCTTACTGCATCAGCAAGAATATTAATACCTTTGAGCATGCGATTGCGTGCATCGGTATCAAACCGTACATCTTTTGCGGCCATTATTGAATTCTCCTTCTTTGAGTGAATTTAATTTGTTTTCGATTTCCTAGCTGATAATGCCCAGGACATCGCTTTCCTTCATGATCAATAGTTCTTCACCATCAATCGTTACTTCTGTACCTGACCATTTTCCGAAAAGAATTCGGTCCCCTGTAGAAACACCCATGGGTATAAGTTCACCAGAGTCTTTTCTGGCACCTTCCCCACAAGCAATAACTTCACCTTCAGCAGGTTTTTCCTTAGCTGAATCAGGGATAATCAATCCTCCTTTGGTTTTCTCGTCGCCTTCAATTCTGCGAACAAGAACACGGTCATGAAGTGGTTTGAAATTCATAATTTCTTCTCCAATTAGTTACGTGAGTTTGTTTGTTAGCACTCACCTATGTCGAGTGCTAACAATGGAGAAATAGAGATCTGGCACTAGGTTTCAACAGGTATTTTTAAAATTTTTTGGAGATATCCCTGGAAAACTGAAGTATGAACAGTTCAATAACCGCATTTGAAAAGCGGATTGGGGATCTTGTGTTCTGAAATCAGTCGAATACCTAATAACTTGATAAAAGAGGGTTAATAATCGGTGTTGAGAGTTACATAATTTTACCTAGATTGTTCAGAGAGAGGTATTTGTAACACCAAATCAAATCCGTCAAATAATAAGGATTAACAAGTGATAAAAGTATTCGGTCATAAATCACCAGATACAGACTCCACCGGGTCCCCTATAATCTGGTCATGGTATTTAAACGAAGTGGGGGATAAGAACAGCAAGGCAGTTCTCCAGGGCGATCCCAATAATGAAGCAAAATTTGTATTGGAATATTGGGGATTTGATATGCCCGAGATTATTGACGATGTATCTGACAATGATGAAGTGGTTATTGTGGATACGAATAATGTTTCGGAACTCCCAGCTAACATTGGCAGGGCAAATATTATCGAACTCATTGATCATCATCTGCTACAAGGGGGGTTAAGCACAAATACACCGATTGATATTACGATCAGACCTTTGGCCTGCACTGCAACAATTATGCTTGACCTGATGGGCAAGGATGTTATCGACAGGATGCCCAGGTCTATAAAAGGGGTTGCCCTAAGTTGTATCCTTTCCGATACCTTGGAGTTTCGATCCCCAACAACCACGGATCATGACCGCAAAGTCGCAGAAGACCTCGCCCGAGACCTAGGTATCAACATTCCGAGCTACTCAGCTGAAATGTTTGCAGCTAAATCTGATGTTTCAAAGTTTTCAGACAACCAACTTATAATGATTGACTCAAAGAGATATGATCTGGGAGGAAAAAAGTTGAGAATTTCCGTTATGGAAACCACTACCCCTTCACAGGTATTAGATAGAACAGTATCTTTGTTGGAAAGCCTGAATGAGGGTGTTGAAAGAGAAGAGATAGATGTAATTCTGATGTTTGTTGTGGATATCCTAAACGGCAAATCAACCCTTCTGGTTCCTAACGAAATGGTGAGAACCATAGCTGAAAAAAGCTTTGGGGTACAAGGTCAAGGAAATACCCTGGAACTGCCAGGAATTGTCAGTAGGAAAAAACAGATAATTCCTAGCCTCAAATTATAGAACCTATTTCCTGCCGCAAACAGCTATGACCCAAATAATTGCCTCCTTCAGGGAGATAGCCAACGACTTTGATGTTCTGTTTTTTGATGTATGGGGTTGTCTTCACAATGGGGTTAAACCTTATCCCAGAGCCATTGAGGAGTTATTAGAATACAAAGCGAATAATGGGAAAGTCGTTTTGCTTACCAATTCTCCTCGACCTGGACATATGACTACCAAACAGATTAACTCCATTGGTGTCTCCAGAGAATCATGGGATATAATTGTGACATCAGGTGATGCTGCCCAACATTCTCTGTTCAGGGGCGATGTTGGAAAGAATGTTTATCATATTGGTACCAAGCACGAATATCCCTTCTTTCTACCTGGGTTGAAAGACAGTTATTCTACCAGTATCAATCGGGTACCCCTAAACGAGGCCGAGGGAATTGTCTGTACGGGACCCTTTGATGAGAGTTTGGATAATCCCTCAGATTACCTACCTGACCTGGAAGTAGCACTCTCCAAAGGATTAAAACTATTATGTGCCAATCCAGACCTTGAGGTCTATAGGGGAACAAAAAAAGTTATTTGTGCTGGAGCAATAGCCAAACAGTATTCAATGATTGGTGGAGAGGTTCTTTTATTTGGCAAACCCCGAGCTGAAATCTATGACCTGGCCTTTACCAGAGCCGAACAGATTGTCAAAAAGCTGGAGAAAAACAGGATACTGTGTGTTGGTGATGGCCCATTAACAGATATTACAGGTGCCATTCAGAATGGTTATCCCTCACTATTTGTTACTGGAGGGTTAGCTAAAGAAGAAACTGGTACAAACTTACATCTGGACCCAGATAGGTTACATCAATATCTTTCGAAGGTCGATTTGAACCCAGATTTTGCTATTGGCTTTTTTGGCTGACCCCTTTTTTATTCATTATTGTAGTATTAATCTGGGAAAATGAAAAAAATCGACACCTACAAATCCATCCCTAGGAAATATACCAATTCAGTCGTTGCCATTGGTAATTTTGATGGGATTCATAGAGGTCACCAAAAAGTATTTACGGTAACCAGAGAACTTGCTCATAAAAAAGGAGTTCCGTCATCCATACTGACATTTGAACCGCATCCAAGAAAGTATTTTTCACCTGAGAGTCCCCCCTTCCAGTTGGTTTCTTCTGAAACCAGAGCAGATCTGATCAAAACCTGCGGTTTTGATGTGTTATTTGAGATAACTTTTGATAAAAACCTGGCAAACTTTTCCTCTACTGCTTTTATTAACCAAGTCCTGTATCAGGGCTTAAGGGTTTCGCATGTTGTTGTTGGCGAGGATTTCCGATTTGGTAAAGGGAGAGAAGGTAACACGGATCAAATTATTGATCATGGGAACTCTCTGGGGTTTGAGGTAACTGTCCTTTCAAAATTATCAAAATCTGATCTTACCTATTCTTCATCCGCGGTAAGAAACGCCCTAAGGGAGGGCAATCCTGAACTAGCAAGAGATTGTCTTGGCAGATGGCATAATGTCAACGGCATAGTCAAGGAAGGTTTAAAGGTAGGAAGAAGCATCGGATACCCTACAGCAAATCTGGATTTTGATGGGGTGGTCATACCCAAATATGGTGTTTATTCAGTCTTGGTAGAAATTTTAACTGGTAAGTACAGGGGACATTATCAGGGAGCTGCCTCCATAGGGACCAAGCCAACCTTTGGAAACCACAGCCCCAACTTGGAAACATTCATATTTGATTTCGATGGGGATATTTATGGTGAAAAAATCGACGTGTCCCTGGTTAAATACCTACGTCCCGAAATAAAGTTTGATTCAATTGAAGATCTTGTTTCCCAAATGAAAAGTGATTGCAGTATTTCAAGAAAATACCTTACAGATATCTCTAGAAGGTAGACAGTTTTAGTTTTCTCTTTCTTACCCAATTTCAATTTACATGACCAACAACAAAAACATTTTCTACCAGATATTAATTGGAAATTGGGTAAAGAAATTATTTCCTAGGATCAGAAGAAAAAAATTTTGGACAAGATTTGATCTCAAGGATTTTACACCTGCAGAATGGGAAGATCTTTGTGATGGTTGTGGGTTATGTTGTTTGTTTAAGTTTGATTCTGAAGAGGACAACAAGGTTGAGTTCACTAATGTGGCTTGTCGATTGCTGGACTGCACAACCTGTCAATGTATGCATTACGAAGCACGGAAAAAAATTGTTCCCGACTGTGCCAAGGTTACTCTAAACCTTCTTGAGGAAAGACCCTTTTGGTTGCCTTCTTCGTGTGCCTACCGGCTATTGTTCGAAAACAAACCCTTGTTCGATTGGCATCATTTGATTTCAGGTAATAGAGATTCTGTCCATGAAAAGGGTATTTCCGTCAGGGGGTGGGCAATATCTGAAACAGAAGTTTCAGATAATGAAATTGAAAATCACATAATTGAGGTACAATGAAATGAATTTTGCATCTGATAATTCGGGTCCAGCAGCTCCTGAAGTCCTTGAAGCAGTTATTTCGGCAAACAAAGGCTACCAAAAATCCTATGGCAGCGATATGCTGATGGCCAAGGTAGAGGAGCAGATTAGAGAAATTTTTGAAGCCCCTGAAGCAGCGATTTACCTGGTGGGTACAGGTACGGCAGCCAACTCCCTTTCTCTTGCATGCATTTGCTCTCCGTGGGCAACAATATTCTGTCATGAACATTCCCATATTCAAGAAGACGAGTGTGGAGCACCAGAATTCTTTACAGGGGGGTCTAAATTGACAACCGTAGGTGGAAATGATGCAAAGATTGATCTTCAGCAGCTAACCAAGGCAATTTTATCAACCGGTGTGATTGGTGTTCACAATGTTCAAAAGGGTGTTCTTTCTCTAACAAATGCGACGGAAAGTGGCGCAGTCTATAATTTGGATGAACTAACCGAACTGACCTCGGTAGCCAAGGACTTTGGTCTACCGGTCCATATGGATGGAGCAAGATTTGCAAATGCTCTGGTTAAAATTGGATGTACCCCAGCTGAGTTATCATGGAAGGTTGGTGTGGATATCTTATCTTTTGGCGGTACCAAGAATGGTTTGCTCGGTGTCGAGGCAGTAATTATTTTTGATCCTTCCCTAGCTTGGGAATTCGAACTTCGCAGGAAAAGAGGAGGTCATCTTTTTTCAAAACACCGTTATCTTTCTGCCCAAATGCATGCCTATCTCAAAGATGGTTTGTGGTTAAGTTTAGCTCAAAAATCAAATACTGCTGCTGCCAAACTTTCCAGCGGACTAGCGCAACAAACAAAATCAGTAAAAATCGAACATCCAACCGATGTGAATATGGTATTTGCTTCATTTCCAAGAGAAATTCATCGTTTGGCTTTTAACAATGAAGCAGATTATTACCTGTGGCCCCCCAATCAATCCCTTGAAGGTGATCCTTCAGAAGCATTAATGGCCAGGTTAGTGTGCAATTGGTCGACAACTGATGAAGAGATAGATTCCTTCCTCAAATTGTTTTAATGATCGCGGGGATAGCCCAAAAAATAAATTAAACAAGATTTAATATTTGTGTTTAAGTAGCCAGAAATCTTTCCAGAAATTCCAAACGGTCCTGCCCCCAGAACACCTCATTGTCTACAACATAGGTCGGGGCCCCAAAAACATTGTCTTCTTCAGCCTTGAGAGTATTCTGCTGGAATACCTCCATTGCCCTCGTATTATCAACTTCCACCAAATCGGGATCAAAACCAGCACCTGCCAAACAATTTCTTATGACCTCCTTATCCGATATGTCACGGTCCTCTGCCCAACATGCAGTTAAATAATTTCGAATCAGTTGCCCCTTGTCTCCCTGATCATCGGGGGCATTAATAATGGTAAAGGAGGCAGGTTTTGGATCTGTCGGCCAAAATTTGGGCTGGATATTCACTGGCATTCCTGCATGGGTAGAAATCCTTTGGATTTCCTGTAGACGGTATTTTTGCCTGGCGATATGCCGGTCCTTTGGTGGTAACCCTCCAGTTTTGGAAAATAACCCCATAATATCCATCGGAAGGTAATCAATTTTTGCCCCTTGCCTTGTAGCGATTATTTCCAGGCGGTCGCCAGCAAAATAGGTAAAGGGTGAAAGAACTGAAAAATAATAGGAAATCGATTTCATAATAACTGCCTCCAGCAGAATACTCTAGGTATCACGTTGATCTGAAAATATTGCAAGGATACATAGATATAAATAAACAGGAAAAAAATTGCGATTCAATAAAATAAAGTTATGGCAACATATATAATGAAAGTGATTAATTTTGAGGTTTTACCCACAAATTCTCATTTGGAAAGGTAGATGGCCATTCTTTCACAATCCCCTCTTTTTATTTTCAGACAAGCGTATTTGATTTCAAATTCTTTACAAGAATTTACAATTTCTTAATTGAGCAAGAACTAAACTAAATATGGAAAATTGGTTAATGTCCCCCTTTGCTAACCTCAAACTTGTATCCGGCAATGCCAATCCAAATTTGGCTAGTAATGTTGCAAGAAGCATATCTTCTCAAACTGGGAGTGAAATTGGACTCGTCCCATCAAGAGTTGAACGATTCAATGATAAGGAAGTTTTTGTTGAGCTTTATGAAAATGTGCGAGGTGAAGACTTGTTCATTATCCAGTCCACCTCCAAGCCAGCAAATGACCATTTAATGGAATTGCTCATTATATCTGATACTCTCAGGCGATCCTCGGCCACTAGAGTTACAGCTGTAATACCTTATTTTGGCTATGCCCGACAGGACCGTAGGACCAAGGCTCGAACACCAATTTCAGCCAAACTGGTTGCCAACCTTATTGCTCAGGCTGGTTGCTCACGGGTTCTTACCATGGATCTGCATTCAGCCCAAATCCAGGGCTTTTTTGATATACCGGTGGACAATCTTTATGCCTCTCCGATATTCGAAATAGATTTAAGAAGGGAATTTCAAAATAATATAAACGAATTGGTTGTGGTTTCTCCTGATATAGGTGGGGTTGCAAGAGCCCGGGATTTGGCAAAAAGATTGGGGGTTGACCTGGCAGTCATAGACAAACGCCGGGCACGACCGGGCGAAATCGCTGAAATGAGCGTTATTGGACCAGTCAAGGACCGTAAATGTATTTTGGTCGACGATATTTGTGATACCGCTGGAACTCTCTGCAAGGGAGCAAATTTACTCGTTGAAGAGGGCGCCAAAGAGGTACATGCCTATATTACCCACGGGGTTCTTTCAAATTCAGCCCACCAGAGAATAGAAGATTCTCAACTTAGTTCACTAGTAATAACAGACACTATTGAAATAGATTCGGCTCAAAGGGATTCACCAAAAATAAGGGTATTGAGTACAGCCCCTCTTTTTGCCAGGGCTATTTTGAGTATTGCCGGCGGCACATCAGTATCCAGCTTGTTCCAAGCCAAGAATATTGAGTGGCTCTATGGAAACAGCGACCTCCCTCTATTCAGAAATAGTAATACTGAATAGTAGGATTAATGCTCGGATAAGGTCGAATTACTTCGACTTATAATTTCTGTATATTTGAGCAAAGAAGATTCCCACCGATAATGTTTCTTGACTTCAAGCATTCAAATGCTGTTACCCCGATGATATAAAGATTTATTCCCTAAATTGGAGTACTATTTCTGCTCCTTGCCGACGCTAATCTTTTGATTTATTTGGGCAATGGTTTGCAGTTGCTAGTGGAATGAAAAAGTTGCGTTGATAAAAACAAAACCTCTAGTTTTTATGCTAATCCACGAACAGGTAATGGTTATATTACAAGAAACCAACGGAAGCCAGGATCGTCGAGGAGAATCCCAAAAAGGCCGAAGATCATGACGGTGATCCCATCCTGCTTACCTGGATGGTTTACACGGCCAGAAACAAAAGGATTGATCAAGAAAAAATCGCGTGTTTGACCCGGTACTTGTACGAACCTTTCAGGGAAGTGCCTGCAGACAATTACCAGTTTCTACATTTCTAACGCCAGAAGAAACAAAACTTGCAATCGTGTGAACTCATTTCATCCACCTGCCGACTATAAGGTAAAGACCGAAAGGGTCAAATCACCGCAAACGGATAAAACACGCCAATCACACAATGCAAACTTTCCAGAAAAACCCGACCTGTGACAAATAGGGGATAAATCTGTATATCTTGGCCGACGATCTATGTTTTCGTGCAGCCGGCAGAAATGAACTGAGAGTTTGAAGGAAAACAAATAAAAACCAGCCATACTAAGCGTAAATAGTTTCTTTCCTGACAATTGGGCACCTGCTGGAAGATAGAAAATATTGGTGACAGATTGACACTTGAAAGCCTCAATTTTTGCTTTAACAGCGTCTTCCGCTAGATTATTATTTTTAAGGCAAGTTTCGATTGCAGATAATTTAATTATCGGTGCGAATACAATCTTTGGCGCCAAATCACGTTCATTTTCTTTAGAAACATCTCAGGAATTGGAACGTACAATACCTCGTACTTCGCTTTTTGGGCCGGTTTCAAACGAGTACAACTGAAATCCTCGCCAGCTGTCTCCTTGTAAAATCGTATCAGTGCTTACATTACTCGTAGCTGCAATGTAATAACCTTTCTTGGTCCCAGATTGAGAGCTTCAAGATTGCGAATGAACTCTTCTGCTTGGGTCCGACCATTAAATAAAATGGAATCTGAGATTTTAGTTGCTCAGCATCGAAAGTCATTCTCTCTTCAAGCCTCGTAAAGACTATCAAGATCATCAAAGATTGCAGTTTCGAATTCCTTGCCGAGGCGTTCCTGCCTCTGGCTCAAGGATGTGTAGATGGAAGCCAAATCACGAGCAAAGTCCAAATGTGGAAATTGATTATCTATATTTATCACTTGGTCTGAAATGTCGCTGTAGCTAGATTCAGTACCTCTCACAATATATTTGGGTATTTCTTGACTTGGCCATGCAGGTTGCCCTGCTGCTATTGCCATCCCTAATAAAGCTGTATCAATCGTGATTTGAGAAGTCTGGCTTGAAGTTGTGCTATTCATATGTTGGGCCCATTTCTTTAATCGCTTCCTCGGTCAAACAACCAAAGAATTTCTCTTTGTTGGATTGTTTAAGGCCTTCGAGACCGTCTTCAAGGTTATCCACAAAGATTTGAAAGTTTGGTATATTCACATTTTTGATCGAGTCTACATCCACGAGAACACCAAACACCTCGCTTCCATTTTCTGGGGATCTGAGCAAGGAAGTGGGGCTTACACTAATCGTAAGCCCCCATTGGGTTTGATTTAGTTACAAACCCACTTCATCGTGTGAAAATTGAACTCAAAACTCTGCATGGGTACCCATGTGAATCCATCCATGCAATTTGAAAATCCCTGTTGGCTGGTTTGGGTTAACAGATAAACATCAGACTGATTGTCAACCAAGATACGCTGAAGTTGCTTGTAGATTTCGTTCTGCTTGTCAACATCTGCTGTCCCACGTGCCTCATCAATAAGAGCATCAACCTCGTCACTCAAGACCCACTCCATTGAGGCCCAGGTTCCTTGAGCTGCTGAATGGTACTGCGTGAAAAAGAAACTGTCAGGCGACGGATAGGTAGCACCATAAAACACCTCGTTAATTGCGGGAGTAGTTTCTGCCCTTGCTGCCAACTCTGTCATCCGATTCCATGGTTCTGGCTTGAGAATGGTATTAAAACCAATTTGATCAAGATTGGATTTCATCAGCAAAGCAATCTCTTCTTCAAAAGCGAGTCCCGCCACGAACATGATCTCAATGTCGATTGGGTCACTACTGGCATATGTGCTATTCTCCACATGCTCCCTGGCCACTTCCAAGTCGAATCGGGGCAATTCCAGATCATCAGCATAAGCACCAGCAAATACAGGAGGCATTGGACCAGCTAAGGGTTCGCCAGGCAAGAGTGCTGACCTGATTGTATCGTAGTCCGTTGCATAGGCAACGGCCTTGCGGATATTGACATCATCGGTGGGTGAGACCTGGTGATTGAGCTTTAGGTAAAAGTTGGTCGCAGTTGGATAGGAAAGAATCCGATAGCCATCCATCTTACCTATAGCTTCATAGGTTTCGATTGCCTGCGCATCAGAAGACATGGACAGCTCGCCTGCAGCAGCCAATGCCTTAACGGTGGCTTCTTCGTGAGTAACGATAAACCGAACCTTGTCAATGGCTTGATCATCCCACCCAAGATGATAACCATCATATCTTTCCATAGTCATGGTTGCCCCTCGGTCCCAACTGGTTAGCTTGAAGGCACCAGCACCTAAGGAGTTATTCGCCAGGAAATCCTGTGACCAAGGATCATCATCAGACATGTTTTCTTGGGCAACGTCACTGTTTACGACAAACAATATGGGAGTTGTGGTCAAAAACGGTGTATAAATTTTGTTGAGCTTGAACTCAACCGTGTTATTGTCAATTTCGGTTACCGAATTTTCATCAAGTACACCTTCAAAGAGATAAGAAGGACCCTCGTTCAGGGCTAGCAGGCGTTTGACAGAATACACTACATCCTTGGCTTCGACTGGTGATCCATCCTGAAAAATGGCACCTTCCTTGAGGTTGAATGTATAAGTAAGCGTATCTTCGGAAGCTTCCCAGCTTTCTGCCAGAAGGGGTTGAATGGCCCCATCACCATCAAGTGTGGTTAAGGCATCATACATATTCACGCCAGCCATATATTCTGTGTAGTCATTTACCTTGGCCGGATCAATGGTTCCAAAAATTTGAACCACATTCACGGTTGCAATATTTTCAGCCTGGGCTGGATAGGACACAAATGGGAGCATGCCTAGAATTAATGTAATCAAAAAGTGCTTTATTCTCATTTTCCTTCCTCCTTTTGAATTTTGGGTAAGTCATATGATCAAGTTAACGATTCGGCCATGTTAATCATATGGAAACACCTAATTGGTTGGTTTTTTCCATGTTTTATAAGCCACATCGTAATTGTTCATCAATAGAGTTTTCATATTTCAAAGTAAACCAAGAATTAATTTTCCAGTAAAAATACTAAGGGTTATCGCTTCTGAAAATCTTAATTTAAATTGCAATAACAATTCTTCAGCCCTACCCATTCCAACTTGCTTTACATGGAATTTTTTTCTTTGCGGGCACCGCTTGTGCTTTGCTGGCTTGGGATGCTATTAATTTTTATGCATGGACAACCAAGGACCCAATGCAGTGAGTTCTAAATGTACTAATGAGACCGTACTTATTGAAGCAACTAATTCTGTGAAAATCATGCGCACTGCAGGAAATGTCGCGTTTCGTTTCGGTGGTTGTCTTGTCTATACAATATCGTTCGATCTAAACTGAACCAATGACCGCCTGTCAAGACCATTCGTAATCACATCTTCCGCTTCTGTTATCCACCAAAACCAAATTGCAAATATTTTTTTGAATTACCTTACTTTAACTTAGATGGCTACATGGGCTCCATGAATAAGGCATTGATATAAAATTTACTTCCAGTTTCTGTAAAGGTTTCGGATAGTTCATTCACCATCTGGAAACAAGATTTATACCTACACTGCTTCCAGTTTCTCTTGATTTTTCACTACTCCCCACTTCCGGTTCTGTCCACACATCCACCATCATATTCTGGGCATAGTCTACATCTGGCTCAATACGGTATCCTAGTCTGGCTGTTTCTGCTCCTGAACCACCATTCACTGCCATGTAAGAACTACCGACCTTACCATTTCCTTGGCTTACGCCATAAGCCATCTCGGCATTCCAGCTTTTTTCTCCATTAATATCCTCTATCTTTGGAATGCTCTCTGCCTGTAACAATTTACTACTTTCTAGCGGTGGTTCGCCAACATTATGGGACAAGTTAGCAGCAAAACCCTCCTTTGTCTCCGGGGCAGGATCATAGATCAGTGAAATAGATACACCCCAATTTTTGAATTCATCCTTCTCGTGCATTATCAGTTTTTGACCCCTAAGTCGCAATGATAATCCGCGCTTGGAATCAATCCATTCCAGACCACCCCCCGCTTGCAGACCCAAGCCTGTTTCTGCATCTCCGCCATCGTTTCTTAATGCCACCTCAAGGCTGGGACGTAGAATTGATCCAGATGCTATAATTCTTTCCCAAGTACTTTTAAAACCCATACGCCTACGCAGCGTCTTGCCACTTAATGGGTCCAGGGAATTCTCAACTCCATCTGAACGAGTTTGTGTCCAGAGAACATCAGTGCTCCAACTCAGTTCGGCTCCTGCCAATGCTTGTATCTCAGGTAGCGTTCCTTCAGTTCCCAAAGCTACCATACGCCAACTCAAGTCTGCCTTGATCTCATCAGCATCAACCTCTAAACGAGTTAGATCACCGTTACCAAAACCCAGCCCTCCCCAAATCATGTAATCATCATTAACCCTCCATCCCATATAAGGAACTACGGCAGTTAATCCGAAATCAATATCACCTTCTGTCTTATCATCGTTCCAATATTGAATATCCCCATTGCTCCGCGACAGCATTACGCCATATAGCTGATTATAATGCGACCAGTCTACACCCAGTTGGAAGCCAGTAACATAGCCTTTAACAGAGTAGGTCTTGTCTTTTCCACTGAACCCAGACCGTGACGCTTGGCCCCATATGGTCACCAAATCACCAGTGTCAATTTCCCGTGTTAAAGCAAAGGAGGTCCCTGCAACAATCTCTTCTTCTGAAAGGGGTCTGGTTTGTGCTGATGGGGGGAACTCTACTGAATCTGACCATTGGCTTTCGTTGCCAAGGCAGGAGTGTTGTTGCTTAAGGGAATCAAGAGTACCAGGTTTTTTTACCATATTATTATCACAACGCACCGCTGACAGTGTTTGCCCAGCAAGTATCCCTTTAAAATTGGGATAACGGGATGCACTGATCCGTTCTGCTATTGCAGAAACCGATTGTTCTCCAACAGTTCTTCCAAATCTTACAAGACCTACCTCTACTGACTCTGAAGGTGGGATATCATTGTCCCTGACCGTAACTTGTACTATATCCGTGCGTACGTCAAATGTATGAATGAGTTGGATTTTTTCACTAACCTTATCCTCATCTTCGCCTGCAGTTATGAATATTGTTTTTTCGGTATTCCAGTCGCTCGGTCCAAAGAAAACTTGTCCGGGGTTTACCGTTACATCTCCTTCTGGGTGTATTCTGATACCAACAGTCATTTGACTTGAAGGTTCAGAGCTCAATTTTACTGTATAGGTCTCAGAACTACCCTCCATTACAACCAGTGCTTTTTGATTAAATACAATCTGTGGATCATCATCATCGGCCACCGCAACCGTTGCCGTGGCCGTCGTGCCGACATCATAATCGGTACCGTCCGTGATGGTGACCGTAATCGTCCCATCTGCTTCATCAGTGCTGTCATCATCAGTGCCAACCGTCAGGGTTCCCTGGCCGTTCGTGCCCACACTCACGGTCCGGGCGCCCGTTTGACCGGAAGTCGCAAAACTGCCGCTTTCGGTCACCATGACATCTACTGTCAGCGCACTGGCCGGGGCCGGTGTGGCGGTCAGCGTAAAGGTGGCCGCACCACCTTCCGTTATCCCACTACCACCGCTAATGGTCACAACAGGCGTGCCCGGTGGTGGATTATCATTATCGGCCACCGCAACCGTCGCCGTGGCCGTCGTGCCGACAACATAGCCGGTGCCAGCCTGGATGGTAACCGTAATCGACCCATCTGCTTCATCAGTGCTGTCATCGTCGGTGCCAACCGTCAGGGTTCCCTGGCCGTTCGTGCCCACACTCACGGTCCGGGTGCCCGTTTGACCGGAAGTTGCAAAACTGCCGCTATCTGCTACAGTAACATCAACACTGATCGCACTGGTCGGCACCGGAGACTGTGAAAGTATTTGATTTTCATTATTTCGGGGGCTTTACCCAGACCTTCAAATCAAGGTTGTTTTGACCTCGCTTCAGAGTAAAAACAAGGTTAAATTTCACCAATAATTATCACAAAGTCACTTTCATCCAAAAATCCTTGCTTTCAGGGTCATTTTGACCCCAAAACACGAAAAACATACTCTTTCCCAGAAAAAATCACATACGTATCCCTTGAAGTTCTCTTCTAGCCCTACAATACGCAACAAAAGCCCCCACACCAATCTCATTCAAGACCCGTTTGAAATTGTAACACAACGTCATCAGGTTCAACTCACCACGGCACTTGGCCAGACCACGCATCAGGAAATAATTGATCCCAGCCCAACATTTGAGGGTTCCAAAGGGATGTTCAACCAAAGACCCACGCTGACGCATGACCCCTGCACCCTTGGCCATCCGCTGACGATGGCGATCCATCACAGCTTCATGTTCCCAACGTCTAATAAGACGATAGGTCTTGCTCGGCGCCAGACAATGTTCTTTGCGAGGACATGCACCACACACTTTGGCGCTCAAACGATAAGTCAAATAACGCTTGCCTTTATGAGTATGCTTGCCAGCACTGGGAGTTAACTTCTGGCCCGCCGGACAGACATAGGTATCAGTCGTTTTATCGTACTGGAAATCATCACGCCCAAAACGACCATCCAAGCCCTTGTGGGAGGCCTGTTTCGGTAAGGGTACATACATCGCCATTCCCTTCTCTTCGCACGCTTTCAAATGTTCGCCATTCGCATAACCGGTATCCGCCAGACCAACCAAATCCTTGTTGCCTGTCGCCTCCTGGGCTTTTGTCATCATCGGTGCCAACTGCTGGGTATCATTGCCATCCTGCACCAGATCAACCGCCACAATCAGCTTGGCTTCATCATCCACCGCAATCTGGCCATTATAACCAACCACACTTTTCCCCCTCTTGCTTAACAGGCGAGCATCCGGATCAACCTCCGAAAGCTGTTTCTCACCACTTGCAAGCACACGCTCCTGCAAAGCCTTCTTCTGCTCACAACGAGCTACTAAGGCAGCCATCTTGGCAACCAGGTCAGGATCAGACAAGTCTCCCTCAGCATCGGTGTCATCTGCTTCGGCCAACGCCTCAAAGTAAGCCGCAATCTTGCTATCCAGATGAGAAATCTCACGGGCAAGTTCACTCTTGGTATGAACAGTGGCACCATTGGCACTGGCCTTCAAAAAAGTCCCGTCAACAGCGACCCGACGACCTCCAATCAAGGACAAGTCCCGACAAACCTGGACAAACTCACGGTTGACATTCCGCAAGGCCACAAGGTTGTTCTTGCGAAAATCGGAAATGGTCTTGTAAGTCGGTCTCGCTCCCTGACACAACCACATCACTTCGACATTACACCGGGTTGCCTTTTCCAGAGCACGGGAACTACGAATTTTGTTTTGATAGCCATAGATATAGAGCTTCAATAGTACTGCCGGATCATAGGGAGGTTGGCCTGAACCAGACCATGCCTCGGCATGTCCAAACCCCATCTCGCTCAAAGCAAGCGTCTGGACAAATGCATCAATTGCCCGGACCGGATTGTCCGGGGCAACATAATCATTCAAACTCGGTGGTAACAACTGAACCGCCGTGCGGGGCTGAAGTTCCTGGTACCGTCGTTTTGACATTGTTAATCCTAAATTGAAAAAAGTGATTTATTGTTCAGAAGCAGTGAATCAGAGATGATGCACGAAGACAAGAGGGAAAAGGGGTGATTGTTGAAAAAATATTCAGGGGAATGGAAAAGGGTTGATAGACCAGGATAAACGTGACTGAAAGGAGTGGGGTCAGGCTATAAAAACTGCAAAAATATTACTCAATAAAGGGTTGATTTGAATACTTTCACAGTCTCACCGGTGTGGCGGTCAGCGTAAAGGTGGTATTACCCCCTTCCGTTATCCCACTACCACCGCTGATGGTCACAACAGGCGTGCCCGGGGGCGAAACATCATCATCAGCCACCGCAACCGTCGCCGTGGCCGTACTGCCAACATCATAATCGGCACCATCCTGGATGGTAACCGTAATCGTCCCATCTGCTTCATCAGTGCTGTCATCGTCAGTGCCAACCGTCAGGGTTCCCTGGCCGTTCGTGCCCACACTCACGGTCTGGGTGCCCGTTTGACCGGAAGTCGCAAAACTGCCGCTTTGCGTCACCACAACATCAACTGTAATCGTACTGGTCGGAGCCGGTGTGGCGGTCAACGTAAAGGTAACAGCACCACCTTCCGTCACCCCACTACCACCGCTGATGGTCACAACCGGCGTGCCCGGGGGCGAAACATCATCATCGTCGGCGACAGTCACCGTGGCCGACGATGGCCAACCGATAGCAAAACCCATCGGTACCCCGATGATCTGTACCGTGAAGGTCTCGGCCACCTCATCTATCGTGTCCTCCGTGGTCTGGACCGTGAAACTGTGGCTGGAGGCGTTAGCCGGAATGGTCACCGCTGACGGACAACCGCTGAACTCCGTGGCCCCGGTGGTAACGGCTGTGCAGGCAACAGTCACCGTGGTGGCCGTGCTCTGCGGGCCCACCATGTTCAACGTCAGCGTTACCGCATCCCCCTCGTCCACGTCGTAGGTGGCAGCACCAAAACTGACCATCGGGAGGTCATTGTCCTCCACCAATACGTTGGCAACCGACGCACTGGGGTTTTCTGTCGGCGGCAGATCGTAACCCTCGCCGCGCTGGATGATGGCGATGATGTTGTTGATCTCCTCGTCAACATTATCGTCGACCGTGGGGACCATGAAGGTGGTGGTGCTGGCACCGGCGGCGATGGTCACAATCCGGTCGCCCTTGTTGTCCGGGTCCACGAACATCCCTGAGACGGGCTCTAGGACTCGCACCTTGACCTTCAGGTCGGCGGCGGGGGCGGTGTTAGCGGTGAGGGTAAACCTCGCCGGGGCACCTTCCTCAACGTTTCCACCCCCCGCGATGGTGATTATGGGGTCGGACTGTGCGGTGGCCTCCGGGGCCGGGATGCCCAGCAGGGGCAGGAGTATCAGGAGGGTGAGACCTCGGTGCCACCAGGCCAGCACGCTCATGCTCGTACCACCCACAGGTGGCACGATCCGGGGGTCGCGCGGTGGTAATTGCTGGCACGTCGATTCCCCCCCCCCACGCGGCCGTCAGGGGTGTCTACGATACCACCACAAGGTCGTCGCGAGGCAAGCCATCTACCCAAATCTCTTATCACTGCAACCCTCATTTTGCTCTTCCTTTTATTGCCTGGTGATCAAGGCGGTCATTATTATTCGAAATATCTACCCTTTTGGTGTTTTATACCTACATCAAGTTAGTATGTGTTCAACCCCCAATTGCAATATTTATTCCCAGGAAAAACGCCAGGGGGATATACGTTTGGTCCAGCACTGGAATTTACTCGGAACAAGACTTCTTCTTGAGGTCATTATCGTGGCCATTGAATTGATTCGTGGTTGCTGCGGCCCCTTTTCTGTTTTTGTTTGATGTTGTTTTTTAAATTATGACAATCTGGATTTCTCACATTAATTTCGACCAAAGTAAGATAAATTTTTTCAGGATGCTTTGTTTTTATTATCAAATTCGTTGGTGGTGATATTTCTTGGCCTGGCAGATGATTTGTTCACTCAATTCTTCCCCAAGGCAAAAATTTGAACCTATTCTGGTTTGGCCTTAATCCCTGGGTAAAACGAATGCCATTGTGTGCCCAGGACAACCGGCTTGCTATGAGTACGAATATGAGCAGAACAAAACCGCCAATCTTTTTATGCTCCATGCCTCCTTGAAGGGGAGGGGCGTTATGTCAAGGTCACCGACCGTCGAATGAAGAGGAATTTTGCCGCTGTGCTGAAAGACCTTGCTGCTGATCATTTTCCCACGAAGAAAACTGTCCTGGTGATGGGCAATTTGAATACCCACAAACTATCGACCCTTTATGACCGATTTGGTCCTGCTGAGGCTTGTCGTTTAGCCCAAAGGTTTGAGGTTCACCATTCACCCAAGCACGGCAGTTGGCTTTATGCCGATATCGGTAAAATTGGCTGAAAGTGAACTCAATGTTCTGACATCACAGTGTTTCCAAAATATCTCCTTTTTTTATGTAGCGAACCTACCTGTTTCAAGATTATTGAGGAAAACTAAAGCTTTTATTTACTACCTTTGATCACATCATATTGAATTGTGAGAGGTATAAACGATAATTCGAGAGGAGACAAAAACCCCGGGGATTTTGCCTTTTGCAACAATTCGTGATCTATGGTTGGTAAAATTGTAACTACTATTTTGAGATTCTAAATGCTCAGTTTAATTGGCAATGCCTCATAGAAACTGTCGAAAATCCTAGACCTGAGTAGAAGACACAGTCATGCAGATTCTTGTTGGTTTACCATCATGAAAAAGTTAGTAGATTCAAAAAAATAGAAGGTCTTCTTTAATAGAAAAACTATTGGGCAAAAGCCCGGATTATTTCAGTTTCTCATTCATTAGGCACTAGCTTAGAGGAAGAAAATTACCTCTTATGTGGGACTATGATAACATCAAGTAATTTGAATATTCCAACCAAACTGATGAAATATTTCTTAATTCTTAAATATTTAACTTTATTTTTGGAATAAATTATTAGTAATTTTTGCAATCTGAAGCATTACCAGATATTTACACAATCCCATATGCCCTAAAAATGTTGTAAACAAAACTGGCTCATCAGCCAATGGATTCTATGGGTACATAATCCTGGTCATAACCAAAATACCTAGGTCCAACAAGTTCTAAACCGTGATCGGTTCGCCATTGAGGATCACATGGCAAGCCGAAAACGATTACCCGGAATCCATATCGTATTTGTTCTGTAGTTATGGGTGTCCCAGTTTCTAGGTCCAAAAGGCAAATCAAGTCTGGAGTCATTGCCCTGACCCCTCCTTCTTTTGTTTCTGCCATTAGAAATTCATTCTGAAACCTAAGAACAAGCGTATCACCCTCATGAGTTCCTATCCCTTCAATTTTGGCGGTTCCAAGAGCAAAACCACCCTCTGTACGACGTTCAACATCAACAACTCTACCTTCGAACAGACCAATGCCATTTAGTTCCAACTTTAATCTTTCAGCCGGATTCCGGTTGGCTGATTGTTCAGCATGAATTATCTTCCCTATGGAATGGATAAGTGACAAAGAACCTCTAAGTACGGCCTTCTTGGCTTCTGCTCCTGTCATCGGATACAAGGCAATCAACCCTGTTCCACCCATTTCCACGGTAACCACTCGAGCAAATTTTTCCGTACTGAGGTTGTCAACTGTGTTAAGTACAAGTGAATTTCCCTTTTCATCAGCAATGACCATCGGGCAGGCAGCAATATTATGGATCGTCATGGAGACCATCTGTAATTCAGGGAAAGCACGCCCCATACCGTCACCATCAATAATCGGAAGTCCTGCCGTGGCGGCGACAGCTATCGGAATAGTTGAATTCAGACCACCAGCCTCAATACAGAAGACAGCATCTGCCTTACGACCTAGGTAGCTTTCCAGACTGGCAAGCGCAGCAAGAGCTTCGTTCCCGCGGGGAAGTTTTTCTAACATGACGGTCGGTGCACCCATCATCGCAACCGGGACCACTAAGGCGTCATCAGCTAGAGAGTCAACATCCAGAACCTTGACCGATCCGTTATCGCGGATCGCTTGCTCTGACATTAGTCTGCCAATATATGGATCACCGCCTCCCCCTGTCCCCAGGAAAGCACCCCCGAGTGCTATGTTGTCCATATCTTCAAGCCGGATTTCCTTAATTGGATTAGCTACCATAGTCAACATCCTTTCCTAAATGAATTACGATCCAGCGGGGCATAGGAGATTTCTGGATAACCAAAAGCTGCTGGACCAATCACCTCAAGCGCTTCTTCAGTTCGCAAAAGGTCATGGCAGGGTAGTGCCAGAACGGCAACCCGTTGGCCATATCTCAGCATTTCAGTGGTTATTGGCAAACCGGTATCAGCTTCCAAAACGACAATTAGGTCCGGCACACAAACCTTGACTTCACCGTTGCCTTTAAAGACCAAAAATTCGTTTTGTAGAAATATTTCACCTAAGTCACCTTGATATTCTCCGAATCCCTTAACATGAACATGTCCTACTGCAAACCCTCCCTTGAGATGTCGTTCAAGATCAACGATTTTGCCGGTCATGAGCAATTGACCTTCTTCCATATCAAGTACTGTCCTGATTGGGTCAGTATTATTGATTTGACTCTGTAGAACAGCCCGACCTAGGTTTAGGGCCTGGGTTATTGTATTGGGTATTGCAGCCCGTTTTACGAAACTGCCACGCATGGGTGCCATCGCGATAGCGCCGGCTGCGCCCATTTCAACAACAGTGGCACGGGCAAAACGTTCCAGGGCAATTTCACTAGGTGCATTTCGGATGATAATTATGCTTCCCTTCTCGTCAGCCATGGCGGAAGGTGTGGATTTATGGCCGTAAATCGACCAGGTACACATCTGCATCTCTGGAAAGGCTCGACCCATGCCATCGCCATCGACAACCGGTATTCCCGCCTGTGCTGCGGTCAACATTGGTTCCATGGAATTGGCTCCACCGATTTCACTGGAAATCACCGCGTCAATCTTGTGTCCGGTCTCTTCTTCCAAAGCCTTCAGTGCACGAAGACACTCTTCACCTTGTTCAATCTTTTCGACACCGACGACCGGTGCACCTATTCCACCAAGGGAAACGACCCAAGCATCATCAGACAACTCATTAAGGGGAATGATCTTTATCTGGCGACCCTTCCTTAGCTCTTCCCTGCACCGGAGCTTACCGATATATGGGTTCCCACCACCACCGGTACCAAGAATGGCTGCACCAACTTCAATCGCTTCAAGCTCTTCAATCGTTACTTCACGAAGCACCTTATCCATCAAGGTCACCTACAACTTTCAAGCGAATACGTGTTGCATTCCCCGGTAGATAAGCAAGCGGTACGTCTTCCTTGTCCAGGACCTCTATGCTGTCTGGTATCGCTCCTGCGGCAATTGCCTTCTCAGTTGCTTCCTTCCGTGCATTCTCCAAGGCAGCATCCCGTGTCATTTTGGTAAGATTGAAAATACGATCAACTTCACCAGAAACTTGACCTATGGCTGCACCCACGGCATTGGCCACGGCAAAATTTTCTGGTTTGACAACCGGAAGATTACCGACGGTGTCAGGAATAAGGATTGAGCCTCCACCTACTGCCAGAACTGGAATTTTTTCAGGTGAGACTCTCATCCTTTCAACTGCATTTACAATCATCTCATCAATCTTGGCTTTGTAATTTTGCAGTGTATTCTGACCAAGTGCTTTTGCCGGACCTGAATCTCCTATATCCGCTATTCCAAGCCCTACTGCCACATCTGTAGCAGTCAAGGTATTTCCCCCGAAAAGCAACCCCTTTTCAAAGATTTGATAGCCAACGGATTTCGGACCGATCTTCGCAGGGTTCCCTGGTTTTATTACAGTCCCACCACCAAGTGCTATGGAAAACACATCCGGCATACGGAAATTGGTTCGAACCCCACCTACTTCAACAGTCGTAGAAGCTGGCCGCGGAAAGCCCTTAATCAACGCGCCAACATCAGTAGAGGTGCCTCCCACATCACAGACGATTGCTTCCTTTTCGCCGGTCAGATACGAAGCCCCCCGCATCGAATTAGTCGGACCCGAGGCAAAGGTCAGCACTGGATAAGCCTGCACAAACTCCGTTCCCATCAACGTTCCATCATTTTGAGTAATGAAATAAGGACAACTCAACCCAACCTTTTTCAGTGCTGCACGAAAAGCGCCCACTGCTTGTGATGATAAATGGCGTAAAGATGCATTCATAATTGCAGCATTTTCACGTTCGAGAATACCGAGACGACCAATTTCGCTCGAAAGGGTAAAATCAGCATCCGGTAGTATTGCCTTCATTACTTCCATGGCCTGCTTTTCCATGGCATCATTTACGGGACTGAAGACAGAACAAAGGGCCACCGAACTTATTCCCCTTTTACCAATTTCCTGGGCTATACCCTTTAGTTCAGCCTCATCAATTTGTGAGATTTCCCTCCCATCAAATTCGTTGCCACCCTTTGCCATCCAGTAACTATTACCAACTGCTTCACGGATATCATCCGGCCAGTCAACCATCGGCGGCAGACATTGTGCTGCTGGCAAACAGAGTCGTACAGCTGCTGTTTGGGACAGATGTCTGCGTTCGACTACTGCATTGGTAAAATGAGTTGTACCAATCATAACCGAAGAAACTTCGGTCTTGTCTATACCTGTATTTTCGAGGGCCATTTTGAGGCTTTCAATAATGCCCGACATGACATCTTCAGTTGTTGCCGATTTAACACCGGTTAAAACCTTGCCTTTTTCCATGATTACAGCGTCGGTATTGGTTCCACCCACATCAATGCCAATTCGAAACATAGCTACTCCTTCAATCTGTTAAATCTGTTGTGGTTGTAAGTACTGCATCCCTTTCTGCCTTGGAAACCAATGGTTTCAAGCGCTCTTCTTCAGCCGTAAGTACTGGTATGGAAGATAACAGTGCACGGGTATAAGGGTGTTCAGGTTTGGCGAATACATCTTTAGTTAGACCCTGTTCACATATCTCGCCACGAAACATGATCGCAACACGATTACAGAAATTACGCATCAAACTAAGATCATGGCTAATGAAAACATAGGTCAGGTCAAATTCGTCACGTAGCCTGTGTAGTAGATTAATTACCGAGTTTTGGATAAGTACATCAAGAGCCGATGTTGGTTCATCCAGAACTAATATCTTGGGGTGGGCAGACAATGCCCTTGCGATAGCTACACGTTGTTTTTGCCCACCTGAAAGCTCGTGTGGATACATCGAAGCATAAGAACGGGGTAACTCGACCATGTCAAGAAGTTCGTTGATTCGAGCATCATACTGCTCGGGTGAAAATCCGGTGAATTTCAGGGGGACCTTCAATTGATTAGCAACCGTACGTCGGGGGTTTAGCGATGAGCCAGGGTTCTGATAAACGATCTGCACCGTCTTGCGAAATTCGGTAGTACCTTGAAAATTTTCCAACGACTGACCGTCTATTGTCACCTCGCCCGAATTTGGTTTGTGAAGCCCAAGCAAAATCTTGGCAAGAGTAGTTTTTCCTGAGCCACTCTCACCGGCTATACCAAAAATGTCACCTTGACTGATATCGAGTGAAACTTCTTTGACAGCGTGATTAATCTCTGTTTTACGGCGAATTATGCCAATTTTTCGAGTGAATTTCTTGTTGATACCACGAATTTCAATGGCGTTTTCTTCATGATTGGTACTTAAAACATCCTTTACCTTATCGCCATACAATGGCAAAACACTGTTCATCAGTTCCAGGGTGTAGGGGTGTTTGGGCATAGCAAAAATTTCGTCGCGGGTCCCATGCTCAACTATCCGCCCCTTTTCCATGACATATACCCGATCTGCCATTTCTCGAACAACACCCAGATTATGTGTGATCAGCAGGAGGGTCAGACCTTCCTCACGGACAAGGGTGTTCAGTAGATTAAGAACTTCCTGTTGAGTTGTTACATCAAGAGCAGTACCGGGTTCATCGGCGATCAATAACTTTGGATTGTTAAGTAGTGACATACCAATGAGCACACGCTGGCGCATTCCTCCTGAAAGCTGCATGGGATAAGTACCCAGGATATGGTTACCATCAGAAAGTTGCACTTTACGAAGGGTGTCAATGATATGCATTCGACGAGCAGAACGGCTTCTAGTCTTACCCTCCCGTTTATCAGCATATCTTACTATGTCATCCATTTGCCGATGGATGGTGAGGACAGGATTAAATGACAAAAGTGGGTCTTGGAGGACAATGGAAATGCCTGTGCCCTTTAGTCGATTTCGCTGGTTCTTGGATAGGGTCAGAAGTTCTTGTCCTGCATATTTTATCGAGCCATTTTCGACCTTACCGGGAGGCATGGGAAGAGTACCGATAATAGTACGCATGGTCACTGTTTTACCTGAACCTGACTGGCCTATCAAGGAAACCCTTTCTCCTGCATCCAAGTGAAAGTTCAGGTTGTGCAAAACTTTGGTCCGCTGACCATAGGTTGTGAAACTGAGATCAAGGTCTGATACTTCGAGAATGCGGTTATTCATAACTCGACATCCATCATATCACGTAATCCGTCGCCCAACAGATTGAATCCCAGGATAACGTAAAGGATTGCAAATCCCGGCATTAATGCCTCCCACCAATATTCAGGTAGATATTCGGAACCTGTTGCGACCATGGTACCCAAATCCGGTGTAGGCGGTTGTACGCCAAGTCCGAGGAAAGAGAGAGCCGCACCAAAGAGGATAACGAAACCTGCATCAAGTGAAGTCTTGACAGCAATTGCCGAAATACAATTTGGCAATAGTTCTCTAAACAGGATATGAGAGTGACTCGCCCCAGAGACCTTGGCTGCCTCAACATAATCTTCGGCCATCTGTCCTTTGGCAATGCGATATATGAGACGTGTATGCCAGGTCCACCATAAAAGTGTTAAAGCTATCATGGCATTGATAAGATTAGGTGAAAGTACAGCGGTTACAGCCATGGCCATGGCAAGAGGTGGAATGGCCAACATTACATCGGTAAATCGCATGATTACCCATTCAATCCAGCCACCGGCATAAGCAGCTGTCAGGCCCAAAAGTACACCGAATGGAACAGCTATACCCAGTACTCCCAATACCAAACCCAGCGAAACCCTATAGCCAAACAGTACACGACTGAATATATCTCGACCTACATTATCAGTTCCCATGAGAAACTCACCACTTGGGGAACTGTGACGGTTGAGAAAATCCACATGAGCCCCAGCTGATTCTGGGGAAGGAGCAAGCCATGGTGCAAAAAATGCTCCAAATATTACCGAAATTACAATTGCTGCGCCAATGAGAGCTGATGGATTGTACTTGAAACGATACCAAGCCATCTGCCCACTGCTAAGTGTACGGACGGTCTCATCCTTGACCAGGTGCCCATTGGTCATTTTCGTGAACCTTCACGCAATCGGTTGCGTGGATCTATGAAACCAAGCAAAATATCAATTACCAGATTTGCTACAACAAAAAAGATACCTGAAACAAGCACAACTCCGATAACTGCATTGAGATCCTTTTGTAAAATGGTTCTAACCCCATAACTGGCTATACCAGGCCAACTGAAGACGAATTCAACGATAAAAGCATTCCCGATCAGGGATGCGAATTCCAAACCCAGTATTGTTAATGGTGCAACTGATGCTACCCGTAGCATGTAGCGAAAAGTTACAACTCGCTCAGGAATTCCATAGGATCGAGATGCCTCGATAAAGTCTCGACTATCAACTTCAATCATTGCCGATCGGGTGATTCTCATGACCTGCCCTATACCGGCAGCAGCTAGGGCTATGGATGGTAGGAACAAATGTAAACAGGCATTACCAAATACATCCCAACGCCCAGCAATAATGGAATCAATTGTTAGAAGGCCTGTTGTAGTTGCCTTAAATTCCAGCCCCGGATCAAGACGCCCGGTTACCGGAAAAAAGGTAAGGTAGTAACTGGCCAGTAATTGAAGTATTATTGCTAGTACAAAGCCAGGAGTCACTACCCCAATCAACGAAATTATACGTGTAATATTATCAATCCAACTATCCCTGTAGACCGCAGCAATAACACCAAGTGGGACCGACAGTGAGATTTGCAGAAAAATCGTCGCTAAAACCAACTCAAAGGTTGCTGGTAAAGCCGCGATAAGATCATCCATAACCGGACGACTCGAAAGCAGGGATTTACCAAGATCACCTTGCAATAGACCAATAAGATAGTTCCAGAGTTGTACAAGGAATGGGTCATCCAAGCCCATCTCACCCCGCATTTCGGCTACCTGGTCTGCTGTTGCTAAAGGTCCTAACGCTATTCGAGCTGGATCACCCGGTACTATCCGTGCGATGACGAAGATTAGGATGACTAGCCCCAACAATACAAGCAATAAGGCAATGGTTCGCCGGACAAGATATGTTACCATAAGTGGGTTAGCCTTCCACTTAATCGGTTTTTTCCATTCATAAACCGATTATCTAACGTGAAATTTTATTGTCAATACAATAAGTTGGCTTTGGAGTTCTAGCAAATTTCCCTACCAATACACAAAAAGTTGAATCCGATTCCTCGGGCAAGCCAATGTACTTCAAGGGACAGACCAATTAATGTTATTGCTCTATTCCCATCTTCCATAATTTGAAATTTGGAAAACCGGGGCAAAACCCTGGCTATAAAGGAGAAAATTTAGGAAATTTGAGGGTGGGTACCCTACAGGTGGGATAAATTAAATTCCTAATTGGCCTTTAAGTGACAAAGCGTCGCCTACTTGCTTGTTGGCCTTATCCTTTTCCTGCATTTCCTTATTACTGGCTGTCTTCTCCAACCTTGCAATTAGATCATCCAGAACTGCCGAGGTAAACTCCGGTTCAAGAAATACCTCATCAGCCAAAACGGTTACGCTTTCAGCTGTAATTTCTACAAATCCTCCAGCGACAATATATTTGGTTTCATCGCTTCCCATTCTTGCCTTGATTACCCCAGGCCTTAAACTGGTCAACAAGGGCAAGTGCCCTTCCATAGCAGTCATATCTCCTTCTACTCCGGGTAAATCAACAGCATCAACTTCAATTGAAGCTATGCTTCTTTCGGGAGAAACCAAGTCAAAATGCATGTTCTGCCTTTTCCAAATTATGCGGCTGCAGCAGCCAAACTATGAGCCTTGGCGGCAACTTCTTCAATCCCACCAACCATATAAAAAGCAGCTTCAGGGAATTGATCACATTCGCCAGCAACAACCTGTCTGAAACTTTCAATGGTTACTTCAAGTGGAACCTGGACACCAGGAGAACCCGTAAAGACTTCAGCTACATCAAATGGTTGTGAAAGGAACCTTTGAATCTTCCTTGCCCTAGCGACGGTAATTTTATCTTCCTCAGATAATTCATCCATGCCCAAAATGGCGATGATATCCTGCAGTGATTTATACCTTTGGAGTATTCCTTGGACATCCCTGGCAACTTTATAGTGTTCATCACCAACAACTTCAGGGTCCAGGATCCTGGAAGTTGAATCCAAAGGATCAACAGCCGGATAGATTCCCAATTCGGAAATAGCCCTTGATAGAACGGTTGTTGCATCCAAATGAGCAAATGAAGTAGCAGGTGCCGGGTCAGTCAAATCATCTGCAGGCACATAAATGGCCTGGACCGAAGTAATGGACCCGGCTCTGGTTGATGTAATCCTTTCCTGAAGAGCTCCCATATCCGTTGCCAAGGTAGGTTGATAACCAACCGCAGATGGTATTCTTCCCAAAAGGGCTGACACTTCTGATCCTGCCTGGGTAAAACGGAAAATATTGTCCACAAAAAACAGAACATCAGCACCGGACTGGTCCCTGAACTGCTCAGCTAGAGTCAATCCGGTTAATCCGACCCTGGCGCGAGCACCCGGGGGTTCGTTCATCTGCCCATATACGAGCGACACTTTGGATTTTGGTAAATCATCAATGTTAATAACACCCGATTCAATAAATTCGTGGTAGAGGTCATTACCCTCCCGAGTTCTTTCCCCAACTCCAGCGAATACTGAGAATCCTGCATGAACCTTGGCAATGTTGTTGATCAATTCCTGAATCAAAACAGTTTTACCCACACCAGCGCCACCAAACAGGCCGATTTTTCCACCTTTGGCATAGGGAGCTAACAAATCAACAACTTTTATCCCTGTTACAAGTACTTCTGTTTCAGTAGATTGTTCAGCATATTCAGGTGCTGGTTGGTGGATGGCCCTGGTTTCCTCAGCTTCTACTGGTCCTTTTTCATCGACGGATTCACCTACGACGTTAATAATTCTACCCAAGGTAGCATCCCCAACAGGAACAGTAATTGGACCTCCTGAATCAGTTACATCCTGCCCCCGGACCAACCCCTCGGTTGAGTCCATGGCAATAGTTCGTACGGTGTTTTCACCAAGATGCTGGGCAACCTCAAGTACAAGGCGCTTGCCCTGATTTTCAGTTTCCAGGGCGTTCAAAATTTCTGGAAGATATTCACTAAACTGAACATCAACAACAGCACCGATAACTTGCTTTACCTTGCCTATTCCTGATTTGTGGTTTGGTTCAACTATAGCATCCATGGTTTTCTCCAAATTCTCAAAGTGCCTCGGCACCTGATATGATTTCTATTAGCTCCTTGGTAATTGCTGCCTGGCGAGATCGGTTATAAACGATTGTCAGTTTGTCAATCATTTCACCGGCATTTCTCGTTGCGTTGTCCATTGCCGACATCCTGGCACCTTGTTCCGAGGCTGCATTTTCCAGAAGAGCCGTAAAAATCTGGTTAATAATTGCTTTGGGGAGTAAATCGATCAAGAGTTCAGTTTCATCCGGTTCAAAATCGTAAAAACCCTTATCCTCATTATCCTCCATTATCTCCACGGGGATAATCTGCTGTTCAGTAGGAATTTGAGTAATTACTGATTGGAACCTGCTATAAAATACTGTAGCAACATCAAACTCATTATTTTCAAATAGGTCCAACACCTTTTCGCCAATTTGTTGAGCGATGCTAAATCTGATGGTTTTGTATTGGGTTAAATCAATATGGTCGATAAAGAGTGGTTCAAACTCTCGTTTCAACTGTTCCCGTCCCTTTTTACCAATTGTCATGATCTTTACATTTTTACCCTGACTAATTAGATCTCGAGCGCTCTGGCGGGCCAAACGAACGATAGATGAATTGAAACCTCCACAAAGGCCCCTTTCAGCTGTTGCAACAATCAGCAAGTGAACCTGGTCGCTACCACTACCTGACATTACTTTGGGTGCAGACCCTCCCCCTTGAAATGAAGAGGCCAGGTTGGCTACAACCTGGTCCATTTTTTCGGCATAGGGACGAGCTTTTTCTGCTGCCTCCTGGGCTCTTCTAAGCTTGGCAGCAGCAACCATTTGCATGGCCTTGGTGATTTTCCGAGTGGATTTTACACTCTCAATCCGAATTTTAAGGTCCTTGAGGCTGGGCATGACTAAATAAACCTAATTATGTTTTCAGGAAAAATTGGCCGAGTAAGACTCAATTGCCTCTTTTATCTTTCCTTCCAACTCACCCTCCACTTTTCGGTCATTGGCAGTTATATCCTCTAGGAGGTCCTGGCAATTTGCCCTTAGGTGATTGATCAGTCCCCTTTCAAATCGGACCACGTCGCCAATTTCAATATTATCCAGAAACCCACCAGTCCCCGAATAAATCACACAGACAATTTCCGCATTGGTAAGGGGTGAATATTGTGATTGTTTCATTAATTCGGTTAGCCTTGCCCCACGATTTAACAATCTTTGGGTAGCTGCATCCAGATCTGAACCAAATTGGGCGAATGCCGCCATTTCCCGATACTGTGCCAGTTCGAGCTTAACGGTACCAGCTACTGATTTCATTGCTGTGGTCTGAGCAGCTGATCCAACCCTGGAAACGCTCAAACCTGTATTTACTGCTGGTCTAATTCCTTGATAAAACAATTCTGTTTCAAGAAAAATCTGTCCGTCAGTAATCGAAATCACGTTGGTAGGAATGTAAGCTGATAAATCACCAGCCTGTGTTTCTATAATAGGAAGTGCTGTTAACGATCCAGACTTAAAATCTGGATTTAATTTTGCCGATCTTTCCAAAAGCCTTGAATGGAGATAAAAAACATCTCCAGGATAAGCTTCACGCCCTGGAGGCCTCCGCAGGAGAAGAGACATCTGGCGATAGGATACGGCCTGTTTGGAAAGATCATCGTAGATAATCAGTGCGTGCTTGCCGTTATCCCTGAAGTATTCAGCCATAGCTGTTGCTGAATATGGTGCCAAAAACTGCATCGGGGCCGGCTCTGAAGCTGTTGCTGCAACAATAATCGAATATCTCAGAGCGTCATTTTCTTCGAGCTTCTTTACCAATTGGGCGACGGTAGACCGTTTTTGTCCCACGGCCACATAAACACAGTATAGTTTTTTCGACTCATCATCACCGGCTGCATCATTGTAGGTTTTTTGATTGAGGATGGTGTCAAGAACCAACGCTGTTTTTCCTGTCTGACGGTCTCCAATAATCAATTCTCTTTGTCCCCTTCCGATAGGAATCATGGCATCCACTGATTTCAATCCAGTAGCCATAGGTTCGTGGACGGACCTCCTCGGAATAATACCTGGTGCTTTTACGTCAGCAACAGATCGAAGGGTAGTATCGACCGGACCTCGGTTATCGATTGGATTACCCAAAGCATCTACAACTCGGCCTAAAAGTTCTTCACCAACAGGGACATCAACAATCGCTTCAGTTCTTTTAACCAGATCTCCTTCTTTAATGTCGCGGTCATCGCCAAAAATGACGATACCTACGTTATCGACCTCAAGGTTAAGTGCCATTCCCCTGATACCTCCAGGAAATTCAACCATCTCACCGGCCTGAATATTATCTAAACCAAATACCCTGGCAATACCATCACCAACACTTAAAACCCGGCCAACCTCGGCAACCTCTGCCTCCTGGCCAAAATTCTTTATCTGGTCTTTGAGAATTGCTGATATTTCAGCCGCTTGAATACTCATTTACTCAACCTCTTGCATTGCATATTTCATGTTCATGAGTTTTGATTTAATTGAACTGTCAATCATTCTGGATCCCAACCTTACAACCATACCACCTATTAAACTTGGATCTATTTTTATATCCAATTTAATATCTTTTCCGGCCTTGCTTTTTAATGCATCAGTAATCCGGTCAAT
Organism: Paracoccaceae bacterium; assembly: GCA_963668325.1. Taxonomy (GTDB): domain Bacteria; phylum Pseudomonadota; class Alphaproteobacteria; order Rhodobacterales; family Rhodobacteraceae; genus MPNP01. Next base: position 1,492,538 of record OY764222.1, on the reverse strand, counting down.
TTCGTTACCGGTCAAATCGTGAGCTGAAAGGACCTCTGCTTGAATAATCCCCTTATGATCAGAGATCATTTGTTCCAACTGGTCAAGGATGAGAGGCAGGGCAAATAATCTTCTTTTGGTTGCCAAAAGGGCTAGGGTGTTTGTGAATAAACTACTGAGACCCATTCTTGTCGCAATTTCAACAATACCTTTTCTGGCATCATCTCTGGTATAAATAGGTGAACCTATGAGAACTCTCAAATCTTCACTATCCTTGAAAATTTGCTGTAAAGCAGCAATCTCCCTTTCCAACTCCCCTAGCATACCTTCACTAAGCATTAACTCAAATAATGCAGTTGAATACCGAGAAGCGATACCTGCTGAAATTGACAAGTTTTCTGCCACTAAATTCTCTTAAAGATAACTAATAAGTTCAGTTTAAAAATGGTTTCTTCAACTAATCATTCACCAAAGGTATTCAATTGAAAAAATTCTCAAAAATACCTAGGTCGACTATCTCCTAATTAGGTTAGAATAATAGATGTTGCAATTGGTTAGACCGATTTTTGTTTTACTCCCAAACCCTTACCAAAAATTTATATTTGGTTTTTCTATTCAGGTTGCAATTGAATTATATCGTTGAAAAACTATTGTTGAAAATTTCTACCTGAAACTGATTTATGGCTCACTCATTCCGGTTACTGGTTTAGGTGAAGGGTTTTTGGCCCCTTTCAATAATTCAAGCCCACTTTTTACTGTTTCACCAATACCATGATTCTGCGAAAGGAAAATCCTTTTTCTTGCTGTGATCAAATGAATTCCACCGACAACTCTCTGATGAAGTTTTTTGCTTGTTCTTTCTATGGTTTTGGCCATTATCCCCAGAGTTCCATCATGGCTGGGAGGAGCCATTAATGCCATGGAATGTCGTTCTAGCTGCAACTTATGTCTGGATAACATTTTCTCGATTTGGCCATAAGAATATCCCTTTCCCCAACCAAATGGTGTGGAAGAGTTTAGGGACCAAACACCCGATTTGTTTGGAACAATAATTAACATGATCCCCTCAGGAACCAGTACTCGCCATGATTCTGATAACATTGACGACTCATTATCACAGAATTCCAGACCATGCAGAAGAATGGCTCTTTCAATACTTGCCGTGGGTAGGGGCCAGTTGGATTCGAGAGTATGAACCGTAGTATTTGGACTTGCTTCGGGCCATTTCTGACATTCCAGGGTTTCAGGCATAAGGTTAATTACTCTTGTACCTTCGGTAAGGAATTGATTTAAGAGTGGTAAGGCAAAACCATAACCAACCACACTCCCACCAACCTTTTCTGGCCAAATCTCATTGGTTTCCGAAATCAAAATCTCATTGACAAATTTACCTAGCTCCGTTTGGTAATAAAAATTATTAAGCCGGGTTACATCAGGTCGCATAGTTATTACTTGTTACTCCAAATTCTGTATTTCAAATTTCAATCAACCGTGACAGGAATTAACTATGTCTATTACCATAAAAACAGTCCCATGTTTGTCGGATAATTACGCCTATTTAATTCATAACGATAATACCCATGAAACTGCACTTATTGATGCACCGGAAGCTGCACCAATAATTTCCAAACTTGATTCCCTAGATTGGAACCTGGATTATATTCTCCTTACCCACCATCATTTTGACCACATAGGGGGAGTAGAAACACTCCAACAGAGATATGGTTCCAAGGTCATAGGAAATAAAAACGACCGCAAACGGCTACCCAATTTGGATATTGAGGTTTCGGAGGAGACAAAGCTGCAAATTTGCAATCAGGAAATGACCATCCTGGATGTTCCGGGACATACGATTGGGCATATCGCTTTTGTATTTCCAGGGGCAGCTTTTACGGCAGATTCACTCATGGCATTGGGATGTGGAAGAGTATTTGAGGGAACTTTCCCCATGATGTGGAATAGTTTACAGAAAATAGCAGCCCTACCAAGGGAAACTATGATATATTCAGGTCATGAATACACTTTAGCCAATGGTTCGTTTGCCTTGACTGTAGAAACTGGGAATCAGGAGTTGGTCGCACGTGTGGCAGATGAAAAGGCCCAAAGAAAGAAGGGCTTGCCTACCGTACCTTCTAAACTTGATCTGGAATTACGTACCAACCCTTTCCTGCGAGCTGGGTTACCTGAAATGAAAAAGATCATTGGTAGTCCTACCATGAGCGATGAGGAATGCTTTGCCGAAATTAGAAAGAGAAAAGATAAATTTTAATTTTTTCTTCATTTCAAATTTTTTTTATATGAAAACTCAATTCCGGTTATTATCTTTGGTAGCAAATATTAGGTTCCAACAATAATCTTGACAAAACAGAAAGATCTTGACTGATTTCTGAAATCATTGTTGATAACTATGATTAAGATGAACCATAAGTGTCGATGTTAGGTAAGGAGATAAAATAGTTGCCCATATTTTCTTCAGAACTTGAAGAATCCATAAAAAGGATACATCAGTTCGCATCCCTCAGTGGGGATGAATATTTGACCCTAGATCATCTACTTTTGGCTCTGTTGGATGATCCTCCTGCCTCGGAAGCAATCAAAGCCTGTGGAATAAACCCTAATATTATTAGGGCAAAGGTCTTTAAATTCCTTTACAAGGATGCTGAAACAGAACAATTACTCAACTTCAAGGACGATACAGAGGGTACTGTTCGACCACTTTCCCCAACAACCGGTTTCGAAAAGGTCTTAAACAGAGCTACGATTCATGTCCAAGGAGCAGGTCGTACTGACATAGTTACAGGTGTGGATGTATTGTTGGCGATATTTTCAGAACGCCATAGCCATGCTCGAAATGTTCTAGAGAATGTCGGACTGACCAGATACGATTTAACCAGATATCTATCCCATGGAATAACCAAGCATAAGGTGACTGATGGTTCAAGAGAAATGAACCCGACCGTTTCGCCGAAGTCCAAAACTTTTGTTAAACGGAAACTGGATAAAGGTGATGTTAAGAAAACTGCCCTCGGTCAGTTTTGTATCAACCTGGTGGAAAAGGCAAAGCAGGGCAAAACCGACCCCTTGGTGGGCCGTGAAACAGAAGTTAAGCGTTGCTTTCAGACCTTGTTAAGAAGAAACAAGAATAATCCCCTCCTGGTTGGTGACCCGGGTGTGGGTAAAACTACAATCGTTGAGGGCATGGCTTTAAGAATTGCCCAGGGTAATGTACCTGAGATATTGGAGGGATTTACCATCTACTCCCTCAATATGGGAGCTTTATTGGCTGGGACCAGATATAGGGGGGATTTCGAGGAAAGACTTTCCAATATACTTAAGGAATTGAAAAGAAAGCAAAGATCTGCCTTGTTCATTGATGAAGTACATACCCTCGTTGGTGCCGGTGCTACGAGCAATGGTTCAATGGATGCCTCCAATCTATTGAAGCCAAATCTCCAAGATGGATCTCTGAAATGTATCGGTTCAACAACTCACAAGGATTTCAAACAGCATTTTGAAAAAGATCGGGCTCTGTCCCGAAGGTTTCAGAAAATTGATGTTGTTGAGCCCACTGAAGACGAAACCTTTCAAATTTTGAAGGGCATTAAACCCAAATTAGAGAGTCATCATTCGGTCCGATATACCAATGAGGCATTAAAATCCACCGTCAAACTATCTGCACGATATATCAACAACCGCAAATTCCCGGACAAGGCCATAGATATTATTGACGAAGCAGGTGCTTCCAACAGGCTGCGTGCCCAGTCGAAGATCCGAAAAACCATAAGTGTTGGTGATATTGAAGACACTTTTGCAGCAATTGCCAGAGTACCTTCCAAGAAATTATCAAGGTCTGATTCAGTTGTTCTAAGTGATTTGGAGAAGAACCTGAAAATTGTCGTGTTTGGACAAGATCCTGCCATTTCTGCCCTAGCGGGTGCCATCAAATTAAGCCGAGCTGGTCTGAGAGAACAGGAAAAACCGGTTGGATCCTATTTATTTGCTGGACCCACTGGGGTAGGAAAAACTGAGGTTGCCAGACAATTGGCGGAGAACCTAGGCGCAAAACTGCTACGGTTCGACATGTCGGAGTTCATGGAAAAGCATGCCGTGTCTCGCCTGATTGGTGCCCCCCCAGGATATATCGGTTTCGAACAGGGTGGCCTACTTACTGATGGGGTTGATGAAAATCCTCACAGTGTCGTTCTACTGGATGAAATTGAAAAGGCCCATCCTGATGTATCCAATATACTGCTTCAGGTTATGGATTATGGTAAATTAACTGATCACAGCGGACGTACTGTTGATTTCAGAAACTCCATACTGATTATGACCACCAATGCTGGAGCGGTTGAATTGGAAAAGAGTGCCGTCGGTTTCGATAGGGATTCCAGGGAGGGTGAAGATAAAATTGCCATCGACAAACTGTTTCCGCCAGAATTTCGTAACCGACTTGATGCCGTAATCAGTTTCAAAGCCCTAGGGCCAGAAACTGTTATTAAGGTTGTTCAGAAATTCATTACACAATTGGAAGGCCAGTTAATTGAACGGAATATCCAGATAGAAATCAGTGACAAAGCCTCAGCATGGCTTGGCAAAAAAGGCTATGATACCAAAATGGGGGCTCGACCACTCGCAAGATTAATCCAGGAAGAAATCAAAAAGCCCTTGGCTGATGAAATACTCTTTGGGAAGTTGCAGAAGGGTGGAAAAATCATGATTGATCTCAAGAAAGACAAATTGGCTTTTAAAATCTTTCCTCCTAAGAAGAAAAAATCATCTGTAACCAAGGTACCATTACTCACCTCGGCTAAATAACTGTTATCCAGATTATACCGATATCGGCATAATCAAGTTAACAGTTTGTATGAAACGACAGTAGAGTTGAAAATTATTTTTCTATCATTCGGGGATGTATGCCCCATTATAAATCGCCGTTACTGAGTTAAACAAAAAAGGGTGATTGTAACACCTCAATTTAATGGGAGGACCACAACTTCAGCAGGTTTTCTACAAAACATATCTTGGAAGTCAAAAATACGGAGGTAATTCACTCACCGTTCAAGTGGTTTACTCTTGCAATTATTTACTGCTCATAAACCGATTGTTTAGAAAAACAGAGCTATCAAGACGATACAAACCAGTCCCCCCAAAAGGAAACAAGCGGAAGAAATAATTCCTGCAAAAGTAGACCAGTCAGCTACCCGGAATGCTCTTTGATCCACCGAAAACAATACTTGTGAACGATCTATTTGACCTTCAACAAACATCCTCAAACCAGTTTCATTGCCATGGGCTTCCTGAATTGAAACCACCGTTACAAGAAACATTGTGAGAGCAGCGGTTAAAGTCCCTATGGCGAATACCATTAAGCCCGATAGGGACAAATAATGATATACGGGCGTTTCAGCAATCTGGATTGTTGAAGAACTCATAAAGCCTATAATCAAGGCAGCGCCACCTGCATTGCCCAGCAATAAGATTCTGACAGTTTCGGCAACCATACGGAACATGATTCCACGGCGCCGGGCTACAACCTTATAGACCTCGCGTAACCATTCTTCACCGGTTTCCTCCTGGGTAAAGTCTTCCAGCTTTCTCATAGGCTATCTTTCACTATATCCCTAGTCTTCAAAATTGGTTAACCTTATGTAATCATTTCCAGAGTTAGAACCCTCTTGGAAGTCCAAAATCCAACCATCCAAGTCAACGGTTCCCGGGGTTAAAGCAACCTCCATAAAATTCTCTCTGGTAAAGTTACCTTCCATACGTTCCAATGTTTCAATAACAAAGCGCCCTAGTATATATCCTTCAAGAGAAACCTCATTAGCTGATATTTCAAAATCTTGTCCTTGATTTGTAAAATTCTCTTCCAAATCTGGATTGTTCAAGGCTTGACGATACCTTGCTGTAATTGGATATGCTTCATCGAAAGGATCTGGCACAACTTCCGTTACAAATATGCTTTCACTGGCCTTATTCAGTCGGGCTTTTAACTCATCCGAAATAACAAATGAAAGATTTGCAATTACAAAATCATGCCCAAGCGAATTAGACAGGTTAATTATTTCAGAATTTGTCGTATACGTCCCAATTACAAAGATAGCATCAAGATCTGCTTTGGAAAAGGTAAACAATCCTCCATGAACAGCATGCGAGTTTCTGGAAAATGTGGCTCGGGCTAAAATAGGTAAGTTAAATCGGTCCAGAACTAGTTTTAAATCCGAATAAACAGATTGGCCAAAAGCATCTTCCTGATAAATAATACCGAATCTTGAGAAACCGAGATCATGAATAAAGTGATCTACAAGGACACGTAATTCATCATGATATGAAGCACGAATATTGACGACATTTGTCGAATATTCTTCATCATTTAGAAAATTTGCTCCGGTTAGTGGACCAATAAAGGGAATCTTGGCTTCACGAAGTACTGGTACAAGACGCTTTGCTGTAGGGGTTCCAACTCCACCTATTACAGCAAATACATTATTTTCTTCGGTAAATTTTTCAGCATTTCTGGAGGCAAGATCCGATTCGTATGCATCATCCAGAGAAAAGAGTTCAAGGGCTCTTCCTCCGATTCCTCCTTCTCTGTTTTTCTCCTCAAATGCAGCAAGAATCCCCAAACGATAGTTTAATCCCAAAATTTGATTTGGTCCGGTAAATGCTGCACTTTGACCAAATACAATCCTATCTTCATAAATTCCGGGATAGGCAAATAAATTTAATGGCATAAGGAGGAGTAAACTCAACCAAGCCAAAACATTCGAGCGAAAAATTCCAAATGGCTTACCCATCCAAAAAGAAATCCTTGAATTATGAAACAAACCAATAACCATAACTTTATTTACTGCTTTCTGTTGGCTGTTCAGATTCATTTTGAATAATGGTGGTTGAAGATGCACCTTCGTTCACATTTCCAGTTGCTAATTTTTCTATCATTGGTTTATCAGCAGCTTGAGCCTCAGCCTCCACACCACCTCCATGAGGAAAGATTAAGGGTGTGTCAAATATCAATGATCTGATATTGGCAATCCTCATGTGGTCACGCTCTGTTTGATAATTATGAAATCTACCGCTTATGAGATGCTTATCTTCGTTTACTGTCGTATAAGAATCAGGTGAACTTGGGATAGCTGTCGAATATAAGGGCCTATCCAAACTTTCGCCGGAAGCTGAAGTTGTGGTTTTTGTTTTCTCGCCAGCTCTAAATCGTAATGGTGGAGCACTACCAACACCATCAATCAGGTTTATTGCAATTGTAGCATTGTCACTTGGATTGGCAGCTGCCAATTTGGCAACGTCGAATATTGTTCTCATCCGATTCCAGTATCTAGTAATTGCTACCTGTTCTGGTTCCCGGCGATATTCTTCCAGTAATGCCTCAAAAGCCGTTGCATTGGCCCCAGCCTGTTCAACCCTTAATCTGCCCCTTGCGTGGGCATCCAAAACCACAGCTTCAGCCTGCCCTCGGGAATGTGCAACCACTCTGTCATATCTTCTTTGGGCATCACTGATTACTCGAACCCTTTCCGTTACGGCATCGCTGACATCTCGGAAAGCAGGTAAAGCTTCCTCAATAGGACGGATATCAACGATCGTCAGAGACAAAAGTTCCAGACCTACATTCAAACTCTCAACGTATTTTACTGAATCATCGTACAGGTTATTTTCAATAATGTTCCGATTACTTGTCAGAATGAGGTCAATAAAATTGTTCCCAAAAAACTCAACCACCCCTTCTCTGATGCTCAATTTCAGTATTGCAACAGGATCCACTGTCGAGAAAAGGTAGTCCTTCAAATTTTTGATTTTGTATTGAAAGATTATATCGACTTCTATCAGGTTAGTATCACCTGACAAAATGGAAAAGTTTACCTTACCTTCTTCAATACTAGCCACCCGGTCCCGAGTAATTCTCTTAATAGGTCTGATGTTTACTTCGTCAATAAATGGAATTCTGTAATGAATCCCTGGGTTGACTTCAGCATCAATCAATCGGCCAAAACGGGTTAGAACTCCTTGTTCTTCCTTCTTTACTGTGTATATACCACTAGCAAGTATTAGGGTTAATATTATGACAACCAAGGTCCAAATGATCCTAGTCATTCCGATCCTGGCCCCAAGATCAAAAACCTCGTAGATTATCTTGGTACTACGGGGAATTTGTTGTTGTTCATTCATTGACTTGAACCAAAATCATTCAGGAATTTCATTGCTGTCAAGATACTTAAACAATTCATTCTCAGTTGGTAAAATCAGAGTAGTCTGTTCATCAATAATCAAATCATAGCTATCCAAGGCTCGGATAAACTTATAGAACTCGGGATCTTTATTGTAAGCCTTACCTAACTCAGCCATGGCAGTTGCTTCAGCCTTACCCAAAATTCTGGTTGCTTCGGCATGAGCATCAGCCAAAATTTTCTCATGTTCACTAACCGCCAGGGCTTCAATGCGAATAGCTGCTTCTTCTCCCTCACTACGATATCTTGCCGCCAACCTGGCCCGTTCTGAGACCATACGTTGAATCACACTTGGACGGTTTTCCGGGGGTAATGTGTATTCAACTATTCCAGCTTGCTGGAGTTCTATTCCGTAATTTGAAAGTGTGATCGGTGCAATTCGATTATAAATTTCGCGGGACGTTCTTTGTAAATCCTCATGAAGTAAACCAAGGCCAATAAAATTCTCACGTGATTTATTACTGACTACTATACCGATGGTTGAAAAATAAAGGTCGGTTAATCTTTCCTCGGCCCTTTGTTTCGTTCGAACCGCTTCAATAAAGAGAATGGGATCTTTAATTCGCCAGAATAAATACCCGTCAACCAGAATATTTTGTTGATCATTAGTGATCAATTCAACTGGCATTCCTGTTAAAGTTTGTGTTCGTAGGTCTACCTTATAAACTTTGGAAATCGGCGTTGGCCACTTGAAGTGCAAACCTGGTTCCCTGATTGGCAGTTGAATCTTACCAAAAGTGGTTAACACCCCCTTTTGAGTTTCATGAATAGTAAATACACAACTGTATATAATTGCTCCAACCGCCAAAAGAGCAATTGCTGCGTAAATCCATTTTCGTACAACACTCATTATTGATGCCCATCCCCCGAATGTGATTCACCTGAACCAGAGATTGGTGAATTGTTTTTCCAGATTACGATATTATTCAAGCTCTCCTCATCAGGTACCAAGATTTTTGATCTGCCAGCCAAGGCTGTTTCCAGTTTTTCTCGCCACAACATATTTCTTAGAACATCAGGAGCTGTCTTTACAGATTCAGAAATTTCAATAATTGCATCAGCTTCCGCTGCGGAAACAGTTACATTTCTGTAAGATCTTCCTTCAGCCTGTTTGATTTCAAAGAATGAATTACCGTGGGCTAGAGGCGTCAACCAGACAAGAAACCTCTGTGCAGTAGCAATTAAGCGTTCCTTATCCTCTTGTGCGCTCGAAACTTCACGAAATGCGAACATTGTTTCATCAATTGGCTGGACACTCAACAGATTTGCCTTAACCAACTCAACACTGCCCAGGGTTAAATTATCCCCGTTATTGATTTCAGATTTTAAATGTTCAGCAATGTCATTTTCGAATTCTACCCGGTGAGTATTAAGCAAGGGTTCAAGACCCCGTGCTGAAACAAATTGCCTTATATTTTCCTCTACGATATTGGTCATAACACCCACGGGATTGCTAACCTTGTAATGGTATACATAGGGATCAACCACACGATACTGGATATTCACCCTTATTGTGAGAAGGTTTAAATCGCCAGCAAAAAATTCTGACGGCATATCTGACATAATTGATTTGACCTCTCTTACAGGCCATTTATCCACTTTGGCAAATGGAGTTGGTGCCAAATAATGCAAACCGGGCTGCAGATCTTTCCAATGAACCTTGCCGAATAATTTGCCATACCCAACACTTTGTGGTGGAATTACAGTAAACCCTGATGCTAGGTAGAGGACAACGATTATTCCTCCCAATGTTATCCCGATAGGTGTGGAGTAGGAAAATATTCCTCTGATTCCTCTACCACGGGTAATGCGGCTCCAACCTTTCTCCCACATACTGAATATGTGTTGGAGATTCTGCATCATATCCTGGTACCCGGTTTTAAGGGCCCCTGCTCTAAATCTCCACACAATCAAGCTCAACAGAACGATTGCACTACCCCATTGTAACAATGCAATAGGAGTTGAGTCTGAGGATTCTAGATTTACTGCCAATGAATACCCAAAAGAGATTACCAACAGATCAATGGCTATACCAATCAAAACAGTAACAACAATGACAATGCCGACATAAATGGAAGTAAATCTAGCTCCAAACTGGTTTAAGATTATAGCTATTGTACCTGTGTTTGTTGCAGGTCCTGTCATTAGAAAAATTAATGCTGCACCAGGGCTGAAACCCTTTGCCACAAGGGCTGCTGCAATTGGTGTACTGGCTGAGGCACAGATATAAAGAGGAACTGCAAATAGAACCATTACCGGATAGGCTAGCCATTGAACATATTCACGAGATGCAAGGTCGGAAGGGATTGCAAGGAAAAGAAAACCTCCAATTGCGAGACCTACCAGCAAAGCAAATAATATGTCATCCGCAACTTCAATAAATCCATAATGAAAAATGTGTCTGGTTACTTTCCTGAAGGTCAATCCATTGATAACCTTCGGCTCAGGGACTGTTTTCTCCTCTTTGATTCCCCCCACATCAATGATGTCTTCATTTCGATAAAATGTAGGTTTTAACCAAAGGAACAATTTCAGATTGGGAAAAGAAATCCGCTTAATTCCATCAATCAAAAGGACACCGAAGGCTCTTAACCCAATATAACAATCATCCCCTCCCATCAGGGATTTATGTCCATGATCGTGTCCACAGTCATCACCATGGTGATGATGGTGGTGATGATCATGGTCATGGTGGGATTCATCGGGTTTGGGTTCGTGTTTATTGTCCCGGATTAGTCCGATGCAAAATATACCCGCAACAACTGCCGTAATAAAACTGATTATTGGCCTGGCAATAGCAGCAATCCACCCAAAAAAGGCATTTGTAACCAAGATGGAATCAATACCTGTTTCCGGGGCAGTAATTAAGAAGGACATACAGGATGACCGGGATGCACCTTTTTTGCGCATTTCCCTTACAACTGGAACCACCGAACAACTACACAAGGGAACCGGTACTCCAAATGCAGCACTTGTAGAAACAGATTTTAGACTGTCATCTTTTAACCATTTAAGAATTGCTTCCTTAGAGATAAATACATGAATTAAACCAGCCAAAAACAACCCAAGCAATAGCATTGGGGAAAGTAACAGGAACGAGGCCAGCATGAAATCCAGGAATCTGCTGGAAATCTCAATCAAATTAAATCTATCAGTCAAACTTCAGCCGGTCCTTTTTATTCAGTTGGGAATTCTATTGTAATATTATATCAAATTTGGGAAGAGATTAGGAAATAAATATGACTCGAATTCAACTAAAATTCTCTTTTTAGTTCTATCCCTAAATTCAGGGTAAATGCAAGTAGTGTTAGAACAAAAATTTATTTAGTGCAGCAACACATCTACAAACAACCCTTGTCAACGGTCGCAACCTTTGAACCTTCCAATATAATAAGGACCAACGATTGTTAGGGTCTTATTCCTTATATTACCATGATTTAGCCTGAACTTCACGCACCCATAAGTCCTTAAAGCTCCATCGTAACAGGGCAAAACCCCTCTAACAACCTCGTTATTCCGGTAAATTATTCCGATATGTAGCAATAATGACAGTACAACCATGGCCTATAATATCGAAACCATAACCAACCAATACGGCAGCAATGCCATCCTCCTCCGGCATGCCCAACGCAAGAGTGCACAAAAGGAGAAGGGCTCACCGATGGCCAAAAGTGTTGTTTCGCCCAGTGCCAAAAAGAAGGCGGATAGCAAGAAGACTGCGGAGGGTTTACCGGTCCACAGTTTCCGGACGTTGGTTGATGATTTGGCAACCCTGGTTTTGAACACGGTTCAACTTCCGAGGGATGAAAGGAGGTAAGGAATACTGAACACGTTCCTTTGTCAAGGAATTAAGTGGTCCCTTGTTACTTCGTAATAATTGGGTAATTTTAAATCGCTATTGACAATTGACACTGGATAATAAAGGACCTTGAAACTCAATTAGAAAACCTCTCTATCGGATATAGCGAAAAGCAGATTGAAATTAGTTCTTATTTTGGGCCACCTCAAACAATCTAAAACCTTACAAAATGAATACGCCCAATTCAGTACCACTGGCAAGATTCTTACCAAATTAGTGGAATCTTCTTCAGAATAAACGCACCTAAATTTGAAATGATCGTCGCCTAGCACAGCCACCGTCCTGATGGAGATGGTCCAGAACTAGTATCCAGGTCAGACGCAATCCTTGACAGAACTATCAAGGCAACTGAAGCAATTTTCTCCCTTACTTGGGACTTTCTATTTTCTTGACTAGGCAAGGTATCAAAAAATTCATCCTGCCCATTCCAAAATGGCCTGAACCCTTATGACCAAGGGCATTTGGTACATCCTTACAAAACTAGCAAAAACCCAAAATTATGATAGCACTCCTATCTGGGCCAGGACAATTCTCAACAAAACACCTGGAACGCCTGTCAACAGGGGACAAACACCCTTTTTGCCGCGGGTTCGCCATTTAACATAATAGGGTCTTATAGGCCCAGGAATAAAATCCGGGGACGGGTCAGTTCAGGACAAAACCCTGGATGGCAATACCGGCCACCAGGAGACCGACAATGGTCAGGATCATGCGCAGTTCCCGCCTGGCATTCTCCGCCCGTATAGTTTCAAGCGTGGCCTGGATATCCGTTTTCATGATTTCATAATCCTTCTTCAGAAGTTCAACCTGCTGGGTAAGTTCACGATTATTCGGCTCAATGGTTCATTACAGGGTAATATAGCAGGAGGAGTTTGATAGATCAATTCACAACAGCAGGAGAGAGGTGGTGGTGCTCACCAGGCAGTTTTGGTTTGCACCTCGGGTTCCAGCGGTGAACATAAAACCCCAAAAATTGTTTCAGGGTTCCCTTCATTGCTCGTGTTAATTTGCCAAATTCCCTAATCTGGCTTCCCTATCCGTTTTTGGTTTTAGAAAGGTCATCCGAATGGGATTGAACATCTTTAAATTCACCGCACATCTGATAATTAGTGTCTGCCCGAAAATGAAATAATTATTCCCAAACCCCTTGCAAGCGGGGATTCGATATGCGAATCCTCTTTTCAAGATCGGTTTTAAAATTTGTTTTTTCCCATAATAAGGCCTGATCTTATCCAAAAGCAACAATTCTTCGAGCGATTAGGCAATGCGACATACGATCAAACCACTCCGCCAACTTGGTGACATTGACATAACGAATATTGAGTTGGATTTCAAATCGAGAGATGACACCCCAGCCATCTTGATTGGGCTCCAGCATCTTTATTCTGACCAGTCTCTGCGGGCCCAACTTTTTACCCTCCTGGAGGAGGGATTGGTTCCCGGTGTCAATCACAAGTTGGGCCGTCCAGGGATGGAGTTGTGGCAAATACTGGTGATGGGGGTGGTGATGCAGGGTTTGGATTGTGACTTTGATCGTCTCCAGGATTTGGTCAATAATCATAGTGCTGTTCGCCAGTTTCTTGGTCATGCTGACATCTGGGATAAAACCACTTATTCCTACCAGTCGATTGTAGATAATGTCACCCTGTTGACGCCGGAGTTATTGGCCGCGGTTGGCAAGCTGATTGTCGATAGTGGTCACAAAGTGTCAAAAAAAAAGCTTGGCGAAACATTGTGCGGGCGGTGTGATTCCTTTGTCGTGGAAACGGATGTTCATTATCCGACTGATGTCAATCTGTTATGGGATGCGATGCGTTGTCTTCTTCGCGAGACTGGTCGTGAGGCCATCGCTGCTCATCTTGGTGGGTGGCGTCAATGGAAGCATTTGAGGGCTTCGGTCAAGAAGAAGTTTCATGCGGTTCGGAAAACCAGGCGGGCTTCTGTGGAGGATGTAAAGGCTTATCTCGGCCAGTGTGATGATATTGTTACAAGAGCCGAAGAGACATTGGTTGGGTTGCATGCTGTGGGGATAACCAAGGACAAGGTATTGGTCGGCATTGCCAAGTATCTTCGTCATGCTCGCCGTCAGATTGATCAGATTGACCGTCGCTTGCTGCAGGGCGAAACGATCCCCACCGATGAAAAGGTCTATTCAATTTTTGAGGAACACACCCGCTGGATCTCCAAAGGCAAGGCCGGGGTTCCTGTTGAATTGGGTGTTCCGGTCTGCGTCCTGGAAGATGATTGTGGCTTTATCCTGCATCACCGGATCATGTGGGAAGGGAGCGATGTTGATCATGCCCAACCAATGATAGAAGAAACACAGGCCCGTTTTCCGTCCCTTCGGGCCTGCAGTTTTGACCGTGGCTTTCACAGTCCGGCCAATCGGGTCCGTTTGGATACGCTTCTTGCTGACAATGTCCTTCCGCGCAAGGGTTACCTCACCAAGGCCGATAAGGAACGGGAAAGAGGTGCTAATTTTGTTGCCATGCGTCGTTGGCATCCGGGGATAGAATCGAAGATCAATGGCCTTGAGCATCATGGTCTTGCTCGGGTTCGCGCGTATGGAGCTGATGGTTTTGAGCGTGTGGTAGCCTTGTCAGTGGTTGCGAGCAATATTCATCATTTGGGTCGATTGTTACGTAGGCAGAAGAAAGACGAGCTGAAAAGATTGCTGTTGCCGGACAAACGACCGCGCCTGGCGGCCTGACGAAACCACCTGCAACAAAATCCAAATAATCGTCCCCAAAAAGACGGCCAGGGGAGCTATGTTTTGAATTTGGAAAAATCAGAAAATTTGTGGAAAAAGTTGATCGAAAGGTCTTTTTTTTGTGGAAAACCAAGATCGAATCTGAAAATTTTTGTTCGGAGAAGGAATTTTGGTAAATGAAATTATGGCAATTTGCTAAAAATCAGGTATTTTCGGGCGAACACTAATTATAAACCGCGGGTCTCCGAGAGAAATCAGATGAATCAATTCTATTCATGCCCCCATAGACGTATGTTATTACTGTTGGGGGATACCTCCAACAA
This sequence comes from Paracoccaceae bacterium, assembly GCA_963668325.1. Lineage (GTDB taxonomy): Bacteria > Pseudomonadota > Alphaproteobacteria > Rhodobacterales > Rhodobacteraceae > MPNP01. The sequence goes on along the minus strand of OY764222.1, from coordinate 1,477,424 downwards.
GTCCCCTCAGTTCTGTATTCTTCTTCGTCTGTGTCAAATTCGTTGGAAAAAATTCCACGCTTCTTTTTTTTGTTTTTTTGTTTTTTCTGGGCTGAAAAACAAGCAATTGCCACAAATCGCTTGACTCATTATTATTCCTTTCAAATATCATTAAAAAGTATTGGTTTATTAGCAATTATCCAGGGAGATTTCCCAGTTCTATCCCAACCCGAACATTCGATTTTGAAAAATGAATCTCAACTAACCCTGATCCGCGATCTAAATATTTAATTCAGGTCGCGGATCAGGGACTATTTACATTGCTGAACATTGCTGGTATCAGCAATTTCAAAGGGATACTTTTATTATAAATGGGAAAAATGAAATGACTGGATCATTGTCAAAGGATGATGTTGCTAGATATCATAGGGACGGATTCTTAAAGCCAATTACCGTATTTTCAGCTGAGAAGATTAAGGAAATACATAAGGGGATTGATGCTATTGAAAGGGATTATTCAACGAAGGATCTTCCTCATGATTTGACTCATTATTTCAGGGTTAATGGTGAATTGGTAATTCCCTTGTTGACCGAAGTTGCGCTATCCAAGTCAATTCTGGACGCAATGGAGAGCATTCTAGGCCCTAATCTTATGGTCTGGTCCTGTGAACTATTCATTAAGGAACCTCAATCACATAAAATTGTAAGTTGGCATCAGGATCTAACATATTGGGGTATGGGAGGAACTGATCTTCAAGCCACAGCCTGGATTGCTATTTCGGATGTAACTGAAACTTCAGGTTGCATGCGGTTTGTTCCCGAGTCTCATAAGCAGCAGCTTGTACCTCATATCGATACATTCAGTGAGGATAACCTGTTGTCCCGAGGACAGGAAATCGCTGTAGATATTGACGAGCGTGATGCCGTACTTAACATTTTGAAACCAGGTGAGATGTCAATACATAACGGAAAAATGTTTCACGCATCTGGCCCAAATTTATCTAAGGACAGGAGAATCGCTATTGTTATCCGATATATAACTCCTGAACTCGAACGTGATGCTCCCGAGTCTGATTTTGCCATGCTTGTTCGGGGTACAGATTCTTGTAAGAACTGGATCAATGTGGCTCCCCCATCAACCCTCTTTGGTCAGGGAGAAATGAAACTTTATGATGAGATCCTAAAATGTAAGGAAACCATTTTGGGGTATAAGAGGATCTGATCTTCAAGCCTCAACCTGGATTGCTTTTTCGGATGTAACTGAAACTTCAGGTTGCATGCGGTTTGTTCCCGAGTCTCATAAGCAGCAGTTTGTGCCCCATTCCGATACATTCTGTAAGGATAACTTGTTGCCCCGAGGACAGGAAATCGCTGAAGATGTTGCCGAGCATGATGCTCCCGGGTCTAATTTTGCCATGCTTGTTCGGGGTACAGATTCTTGTAAGAACTGGATCAATGTGGCTCCCCAATCAACCCTCTTTGGTCAGGGAGAAATGAAGCTTTATGATGATATCTTAAATATAAGGAAATCATTCTTCGTGCTGTTGCAGAAAAAGAGGTAGGCCTTTTCAATATCTGAATATCCAAGATAATTGCAATGACACCAGGTAGGCCCTGATCGGCGACCTAAATCAAACTTTTACTGTCGTTTTTCAATTCTTGCCATCTTTAACACCTGATTCGAATTTCGTAATAAAAAAAGTTTTTTTGCTCTGATTTTGTTACTCAATATCGCTCTTTTTCGTACCAATTGCCAAAATTGCTCCCCTTGGCAATACTTTCAATGACACCTCCCCCGTCCCGACTTAACAGGAACCTTTTTGTCTCTATTTGAATTGGGGCTTGGTCAGTGCCGGTCAAGCAGCCAAAGCATTATCAGACCTGTAGCCGGAACAATTTGCTCCAACCCTTCTCCAACTGCCCACTATCAGTCGAGGCAAATTTCAGAACAACCTGATTGGCATGCACCACAAGGCGAGCGCTCCGATAGATGAATGATGCTCGAAACGATTTCATCCGAACGCGCAACCAGGCTGTTCCACTCGTCATAAGGGGACGGGAATACATCACCATGTTCTGGCTCAGACAGGCCAAAAAAAGCCAGCAGCTGTTGGACCCGAACTTGCCCGAGGGCAGCATCCCAGCGGCAAAATCATCTTTGACCATACCATGGGCCTGTTCACTATCACCGCAACGCATATTGGCCTCCGCCCGAACCGACCACATATCCATCGCCGGCAAAGCACAATCGGTAAGACACTGCTCACCAACCGCAGGATAATTGGTAACCAACAGACGTAGCCGGCTTGTGCCAACACCGTCCCAATGACCAGACTCCACCTCATCATGATCAACCGCCAATCTGTTAATCCGCTGCCGAAAAGCCAGATAACGAATACGTTCACCCTTCGGTCTTTGAGCAACCTTGGCTGGAACATGACAAAGCTCGGCACCACTCAAACCAGGCGTGGCCAAACGACAAGGCTGCCAGTCCGAGGCCTTGGTCGCTCGTATGTCAGCCATTGATGATTTCGTCACCTCACCGGCCAGCACAAAACCAATCTTGCCAAAGCGTTGGAGCTCGACCGACCGACGTGAAGGGGCGTTACAAAAAGTCATGATCGCATGCTGATATCCAGCACTGTCCATCCTGACCGCGACCGACGTTACACTAGCCGGCAACATCTGCAGGATCTCAACCAGGAAACGAAGATTATCCTTGCTAGCCGGAACATTGCCATCGAGACTATGAAAGTATTTGATTTTAGCCAATTTGATGGCTTTACCCAGACCTTCAAACCAAGGTTGTTTTGACCCCGCTTCAGAGTAAAAACAGGGTTAAATTTTACCTATAATCATCACATATCCACTTTCATCCAAAAATCCTTGATTTTAGGGTCTGTTTTGACCCCAAAACGCGAAAAACACACTGCTCCCCAGAAAAAATCACACACGACCCCCTTGAACCACCATTCGAGCCTGACAATAAGCTATAAAAAACCCCACACCAATATCATTCAAGACCCGTTTGAAATTGTAACACATCGTCATCAGGTTCAACTCAGCACGACATTTTGCTAAACCACGCATCAGGAAATAATTGATCCCAGCCCAACATTTGAGGGTCCCAAAGGGATGTTCAACCAAAGACCCACGCTGACGCATAACCCCCTCACCCGAGGCCATTCGTTGACGATGACGATCCATCACAGCTTCATGCTCCCAACGACGAAGCCGACGATAGGTCTCGCTCGGTGGTAGACAATGCTCTTTGAGAGAACACGCACCACACACCTTGGTACTCGAACGATAAGTCAAATAACGCTTGCCATTTTTTTGCCAAATGCGGCCATGATGAGCCAACTTCTGGCCAGCCGGACAAAGATAACTGTCACTCGTTTTATCAAACTGAAAATCATTACTGCCAAAACGACCTTTCAAACCCTTGTGGGAGTCCCATTTCGGTAAGGGAACATACATCTCCATGCCCTTCTCTTCGCACGCCTTCAATTGTTCGCCATTGGCATAACCGGTATCGGCCAGACCAACCAAATCCTTGCTTCCTGTCGCCTCTTGGGCTTGCGTCATCATCGGTGCCAACTGCTGGCTATCATTGCCGTCCTGCACAAGATCAACCGCTACAATCAGCTTGGCCTGATCGTCCACTGCAATCTGGCCATTATAACCGACCACACTTTTCCCATTCTTGCGCAACAGACGGGCATCCGGATCAACTTCTGAAAGCTGTTTCGCACCACTGGCTTCCAAGCGCTCCTGCAAAGCCTTCTTCTGCTCACAACGAGCCACTAAAGCAGCCATCTTGGCAACCAGGTCAGGATCAGATAAGTCTTCCTCAGTAGCGGTGTCATCCGCTACTTCCAACTCGGCAAAGTAAGCCGCAATCTTGCGATCCAGACGAGAAATCTCACCGACAAGTTCACTCTTGGTATGAACAGTATCACGATTGGCACTGGCCTTCAAAAAGGTCCCGTCAACCGCAACCTTGGTCCCGCCGATCAAAGACAAGTCCCGACAAACCTGGACAAACTCACGGTTGACATTCTGCAAGGCCGCAAGGTTGTTCTTGCGAAAATCGGCAATGGTCTTGTAAGTCGGGGTCGCTCCCTGACAAAGCCACATCACTTTGATATTATCTCGAGCTACTGCTTCCAGAGCACGGGAACTGCGGACTTTGTTCTGATACCCATAGATATACAACTTCAGGAGGATGGCCGGATTATAAGGAGGTTGACCCGAGCCAGACCATGCATCGGCATGCCCAAACCCCAGCTTCCCCAAAGCAAGCGTCTGAACAAACACATCAATGGCCCGGACCGGATGGTTTGGTTCGACATAGTCGTCCAGACTGGGCGGCAGCAGCTGGACGGTGTTACGGGACAGAACCTCCTGGTAACGTCGTTGTGGCATTGCTTATCCTAAATTGAAAAAAGAATTTATTGTTCACCACCAATGAATCATAACACAAGCAATAAAACCAGGGGTAGAGGGGCATTATTTGAAATAAATATTCAGCTAACAAGGCCAAGGGTCGAATGGTCAAGTTAATCTTGCCTGGATGAGTTGAAATCAGGAAATGAAAACCGGTAAAAATTTGCTCAGCTAAGGGTTGATTTGAATACTTTCACAGTCTCCATCGAGACTGTGAAAGTATTTGAGGAAAATTCAAATTTCAAAAACTTCTAATATTTTATTCTTAAAATGAGAGCCTAACATTTAAGAAAAGTGAATAATTTAATCGGTTTATATGTAATTTTCTATTCAATTAATGCCTGTTGGTAATACTTTCACAGTCTCCATCGCGCAGCTCGGTATGAAGGATCAGACCCAACTCGGGACTAAAGCCCATCAATGGTTGATAGCCCTTCTCAAAGGGAACAGTACGATTGGCAGCACGGTAGGTAGACTTACATTCTTTCTTACCAGAGGCGATAATTGTTGCATCAATATCAATGGTCAAATGCGTGAAACCCCGCTCGGCTATCTGCCTGTGGATCAACAGCTTGTTGATGTGGTGCAAGGAGTGTAATTCCTTGGATGGTGGTGGAATATAGGCCTCGCCCTTGACCCTAGCCTGGTCAGCAGCTTGGTCATGATACCAAGCCAGCCAATCATGGATTGAACGGGCCGAGGGGAAAGTGCGTTGGCGACCACGACGAAGACGGGATATGAGGGTGGCACTGCGCGGCCAAAGAAATATGGTTCAAGTTTGCGGACAATCTTGCCTAACACCTTGTCATCCTCCAGCTTATCTATATCCGAAACCCGATCCCAACCGAGAAGGTTCAACAAAAAGATGGCAAGAACCATCTGGCTATCAAGCCAGCCCTGCGAACGGCGATCCCCGGGGAGTTGGTAAAAGATTTTCTGATCAATCGAAATCTTCAAATAGGGCAGGACATCACCGAAGGGCGTAATATCTTGTTTGGAGGTAAATTTGGGCTTGACTGGAAAGGTATTTTGAGATAGCATAATGTTCACCCGTTAGGTTAGGTTTAAGTTGTTGTGACATTAGCATGAAAGTGCCTTCGTCACAAGCAATCTAACGGGTTTTTTTATTTATTTGATCGCGGATCAGGGACTAATACTTCATCCCGTTTTTCATTGGCCCGCAGAGCTGTATTTAATGGAATAAAACACAATCTCATTTACAGTTGTTGTTTTTTAATTTAAATCAACTTGAATTTCTCAAATTGTTACCCCCTATTGAGATTCTTGAAATTTGTTTTCTAACTGGTTTTATCCATAAACCATTCATTACCAACAGCAAACTCCCGTTACCAAAGCACAAAACTCCATTCCAGGAAGGAAATCCTATTTAACATAATGGGTATTATCGGGGCTATTGGGGGAAGGTGCGGGGGGCCTTATTTGGATGGTGGCTTGGGGTTCCCTTCCAGCGGATCCGCTATACCGGCCCTGGCCAGACACCATCGTCGGAGTGAAGGGATGGGGCAGACATAATCGCCGCTCGGCTGGTCCGGCTGGATGAAGCCCCGTACCAACAGACGGTTGAACAGCTCCTCGACCGGTACTCCGGCAACCTGGCTGAAGGGCTGGTTCTTTTCCCGGTCCTGCAAACCCATGATCATGGTTTTGATGGTGCGGGCCCGCTGCGGTTGGCCAGGGGGTAACCCGGCCATGAGAGCCCCCAGGAATTCTCTTGAGTCGTCAAAGAACCTGCCCCGGCGGGAAGTGTAATAGAGATCGTGATAGCCCTGGGCATGGGCCAGACTTTTCTTGCAACTGACCTTGGAGAGATCCCCCTCCACCTGGATGAGCTCCCTGGTCAGCCCCTTGAGAGCATTGTGCATGTGCGAGGGCCAGCCCTCGGACCAGGCATGCAGCCCCGTGGTAAATTCATTAATGCGGGCACTTGTGCCCTTGATCCGGAAGGTGGTGAAATAACGCTCGCAGAGGTCCTTCACCTCCTCTTTCGTCAGTGCACCCAGCGTGTGGAGTGCACCGCTTTCCAGGCGGGTCAGTTTTTCAGTGCTTATCACTGTTTGCCAGGTATTGCCGAGTCCCATCAGGATGGGAAAGATCGGCATCTGATGAGTACCTTCATGCATGCTGGCCAGCAGGTCAATGCCGGGCTCATCGAGGTTCTGGGCCTCGTCGATCATGAGGCAGACCGGACGGGTCCAGTCATATTTACCCTGGCTGTCAAGGGCCTGCCGCAGATGGCTCCATTCCATGTCCGCACTTGCCTGTTTGAATTGGTCTGATGTCGCCCGGCTGAGTTCACCCTTGACGACGACCGCATCGGCTGACCCGGATTGGCCAGTACTTTTTGTCCGGGGGGTCTCAAACATCCCCTGAACATCAGGTTTTATGACCTCGCAGATGTTCCTGAAAACATTCAGGGTGTTATTCAGGGTTTTGGCATTCAATCTCACCACATGGGGGGCCTTCTCCTTGTCCTTGCCGAACATATAGTCGGGATGACCAGGCTTCCACAATTCCTTGGCCAGCCGGGCACCGACACTGGTCTTGCCCGCCCCCGGTCTATCAATGTATCACACTTGACTCTGCAATGATTTTATGCGAATCACTATGCCATGTTTATTGGTACTTTTCAACTTTCATCCGACACTGCTTGCTGGTTCAGGCAGGTTTGTCAGAACACTGAGGTTTCCGGGCTGTCTCGCACAGCCTTGGCTGAAGCCCTTTGCCATCGCGAGCAGTTGAGTAGCCGAGCGGCTGCCCAGAAACTTCTACCGAAACTGGCCGCGCTTCTTGAGGTCTCCTTGCCAGCCGCCCAGGTCGTGATGCCGGAGGCTCATGCCTCTTTACCAACCGGGTTTCCAGATCAAACCATTAAGTGTAGCTTGTCGGAACTGGGCACCCTCAGCGTGGCGCGTGTAACTAAAACCGAGCGTTTGGCCTGGGAAAAAATGATGGCCAGCCATCATCCCGAAGGGTGGAGGCGTTCACCGGGTGGACGTATACTCTATTGGCTACGCTCCTCGCGTTATGGTATCCTGGGCGGTCTCAGTTTTGTCAGTGCGGGCTTGCAACTGCTTCCACGGGATGAAGTTATTGGCTGGTCAGTGAAGGCTCGCCATGCTCATATTGGCCGGGTGCTGTGCAACAACCGATTTTTGCTTTTGCCATCGGTACGGGTCCATGGTCTGGCCTCGCGGGCCCTACAACTGGCGACCAGTTGCATTGCTGATGATTGGGCCTATTATTATCAGCAGCGTCCAGTGTTATTACAAACTTTTGTGGCCCCGGGATATACCGGTACCAGTTATCGCTCGGCTGGTTGGTCTTGTTGTCCCCGGTGCTCATCAGGTCGGCGTTCGGGTATCCGGCGGCAGGTCTGGTTGCAACCGTTGGTAGACAACTGGCAGGCGCAACTGTGTGTTGAACCGGCTCGTGTTCTGGGCCAGACCTCGGAGCCGTGGTGTGAGGGTGAGTGGGCCACAAGGGAATATGCCCGCTGTGCCTATCCTGATGGGCGTATTCGCCGCCGGATCATGGCCATGGGCCAAGCCTGGCTGGCGGCACCTGGAGTTGCCCTGCCGGCTCTTTTTCCGCGTGCGGCCGACCAACAGGCCGCGTATCGCTTATTATCGAATGAGGCTATCAAGATGGACGATATAATGTTCTCCCATTATGAAGCGACCGTGGAGCGTTGTCGGTCCCAATCGGTGGTTTTGGCCGTGCAGGACACCACCACCCTGAACTATGACACGCTGGTGGCGACTGTGGGGCTGGATCATCTTGGTGGCGGTGGCAAAGGAACGCGTGGTCTTCTGCCGCACTGTGGTGTGGCCGTCACGCCGGCGGGACGACCGTTGGGTCTCTATGACATGGATGTATCGTTTCGACAAGATCCGTCCAACGACAGCCGGCGCTGGGTCAGGATGTTGGACCGCTCGGCCGAATTGGCCGAGGTGTGTCCGGCCAGCCGGGTGGTGACGATTTGTGACCGGGAAGGTGATTTCTGGGAGTTGTTGACCCACGCCCGTACGCTTGATACCGAGCTTCTGGTCCGCGCCAACAAAGGCGTCAAACGCCGGGTCAAGACAGCTGATGGGGAAGCGATCGACCTCTGGCAATACATGGCCAGGCAGCCCTCATTGGGAACCCGCCGCATTGCGGTGCCACGCCGAGGTGGCCCCCAACGTCGGGCCGCTCGGACCGCAACCCTGACCTTACGCTGTTGTGAGGTTACCCTGGTACCACCTCACACGGCCAAGGACGAGAAGCCGTTGCGGGCGATTGTAGTCGAAGCTCGTGAGGAGAGCCCACCGCCCAAGCACAAGGCCTTGCACTGGATGTTGCAAACCACCACCAGGCAACAGCCCGGGCGTGCCCTTGCCATTGAAACCTTGCAATTCTATGAGCGGCGCTGGAGCATTGAACGCTTTTTCCATGCGCTTAAGGTCGGAACTCGTCTGCAGGACCGCCGGCTTGATGCGGCTGAAGACCTGGCCAAGTGTCTGGCCTTTGATGCCATCACCGCCATGCGTGTCTGGGAATTGTCCCGTCTGGCGTCCGAGCATCCGAAGGATTGGGCCCGGCAACATGAATCACCGATGATGCTGACCGTCTTGTGTTCGGTGAGCCGCTGGCGGCATCTCAAGGTTCCCAGAGGTCCACCCGAAGATATGACCATGGCCGAGTTTGTGGTTCTGATTGCTGGTTTGGCCGGGTTCCATCCCAGCAGGCGCCAACCGCTACCCGGAACCCAGAAGCTCTGGGAAGGCCTGTTGTTTCTAAACAACTACATGATGGGCTACCAGGCTGCTCTAACTGATCTTGGCCGGCATGAAGATCCTGGTCACGGGTAAGCCGTGACCATCCTTCGGTCAGCGTAATATATAACCCTCGTGGGGGACGCTGTTGCCTGGACGGTTTGTTTGGCACAATAATCAATCCTGGTTAATCGCCCTTTGCTTCGGGTAAGCTTTATCAGGGGTTAAATGGAACAGCTTGGGAAAGAAATAGCAGGGAAATTGATTTTATTAATAAAATTGTAGCATCCTGAAAAATTTTGTCCCACTTCTGCCGAAATAAGGTAAGAAATCCAAGGTGAAATAATTAGAAAAAAACAACAATCATGATGATACCAGTCGGTACACCAGCCTTGACCAAGGATTCTAACAACTAAACCTGCCTGCAGAGTCAAGTGTGATACATTGATAGGCCCCCGGTGCCCCCTGGACAATCCGGGTTGAAGAATCGAACGCATCGGGATTACCCCCACGCCACTGTTTCATCCGCCGTTGCCAGGCATTATCTATGTTTTCAAGGACAGTGGTCCGTCCGACAAAAAACCTGGCATAACTCCGATCGGGACTCAGGGAAAATTCCTTCAACCCCTCAAGATCGGGGGCATCAACATTCTTGCTGGCAAATGGATTTTTCATTGTTCAACTTTAACAAACTAATAGGCAATTAATTATAACTAAGATTATTCCTTTGGCAAATTTCATGGCGGTCTGGAGTGGGGAACCCTGCAAAACTCAGCCTGCTTTAACAAGGTTTCATTATTTAATAAAAAGAACTTTATCTGCGGAGATTGGGACTGAAGAGGGGGCAGATGGCCACAAAGGAGGGAATAAAAAATAGAGAACATTCCCAACAAATACTAAATGCAAGGAATTTTTGAATGGTTTCCTTAACTTGGGCGGTTATCCAGTTTTTGGTAAGTGTCTTTAGCCGATGTTTTTACTTTGTTTTCAACGTTTCCAAAGCTTTTACGGCCATCCGAATTTCCCTTTCCCCATGATCTGTCAGATGAAAAAGCAATCCTTTAGGACTAAGCCTTTTCAAGTAACCTTGGTTACAATACTCTTTTGCAATATCTAAGTCTTTCTTAGACTTATTATTATCTATGACAATAAGACCATCATTATTTTTGTTATGTTTAGTGAAGAACGAATAAAACCTGCTCATTTAGTTTTCCTTCATAAAAAAGGTTATCTGACCGCCAGTTTAGTGCATTAATACTGTCGACAAACTCCTTCAGCCCTTCAAGATCTGGCCTGGGTAGAATTTTTTGCTTCCGCCGCAATGGTTTGAATATGGTGTTATATTTCCCGTGAAAGGGTGACTTACTGGCCTATGCTATGTCTGCAATATATAGAAATCGCTACAAGAAGTTGATTGCGATCCGCCCGCTTGTATGCCGAAGAATTGACCTTTCCATTCTTACTAGTGTCTGTTCATGTTGTGGGTAATGCCTTCAGTGTTGATGTTGCTTTACTTAAACCTCTTGTAGACAGGGTATTCTCAGGGAGAGAGTGGGGTGGCATTACTTGGGCAACTGGCTCTACAGGAACACACGGCACTAATAGCAATTACATCCTTTCGTCAGTATCGAAATATATCGATGAGTTTATGGACGACTATTTGCGGGTGAATGCTGATTCCTGCTAGGCAAAGGAATATTAAAGGATTCCCATGAGGGCTTTTTCAAGTTCCCTGATCCGCGATCAAAACAGATAAAAAACCCGTTGGATTGCTTGTGACAACGGCCTTTTCGTGCTATAATCTCAACAACATAAAACCAACCCAACGGGTGAACATAATGGTAGTCAAAAAGTCCTTTCCCTTCAAGTTAAAATTTACCCCTGAGCAAGAGACGACACCTTATGGTGGCCTCCTCAACCGGATAAAAGTTTCAGGTTTTTGGGAATTTTGAGAAAGAATTTTGACCTATTTGCCAGTAATTCAAATGACTTCGAAATAGGAACTGGTTGTTCGAGCTGGGGTTTGGATAAAAAGGTGGGAGGGATAAGTACTTATCCCTCCCGTGGGAGAAACTATAAAGTTCTTTTATTTGGTGGAACCAATTACCAACTCAACGGTATCCATCTGAGCCTTGCGAGCAACCTCGGTATAGGAAGCGAGATATTGAGTTGAAGCTTCCCAAGAGGAGGAGGCATAATCCTGCATGGCTTTGGTGTAGTTTTCTGGTGAAGGTTTTTCATCAGAAACAACCTTGGCCCTTGCAAGTGTATCCCTGGCCCATTTGTCATTAATGTCAACAACTTCTGAAGCTGCATTTAAAGCGATATTTACAGCTTTCCCAAAATTCTCTGTTGTCTTTAGATAATTATCATTCATGGTTGCCGGAGAGAGTGGGAAGTAAGAAGCAATATTGGAAAATGCTTTTGAGTAATCTTGAAACTGATTCATTGTCTTATCCTTTAATCGTTTAATTTGTCATTCTGAACATTGATTGAAGGAGATATAATGCTGCAATGCAACATTTCAAGAGAAAAAATGCTGCAATGCAAAAAAATTAGTTTTTTCTGAACTTAGGAGTCATCCGCTAACAATAGTTGGCCCAACCTAGTCACCCGTTCTGATGTTTTTCTACCAAAACTGACATTCCTGATTGCTTTACTAAAAGCTTCAGCCTGTCCGATTACAACAACCAAACCCTTCCCTCTGGTTATACCCGTATAAATTAACTTTCTTTGGAGCATAATTCTATGTTGAAGCATTAGTGGAATAACAACAGCAGGGTACTCTGATCCCTGACTTTTATGGATTGTAATGGCAAAAGCCGGATCAAGGGAGTCCAAATCATCAAATTCATATTCCACTACCCTCCCATCAAAATCTACCTCCATTCGGCGATTTTCGCTTTCTATACGAAAAATATGACCAATGTCTCCGTTAAATATCTCCTTGTCATAATCATTCCGGTTCTGAATGACCTTATCACCTCTGGAAAAACTTCTGGATCCATGAAGTACTTTCTGGCCTGCAACAGGATTAAGTTTGGCCTGAAGAACCTCATTTAAGGCATTAATTCCAACGAGGCCATTCTTCATCGGAGCAAGGACTTGGATATCACGTAAGGGATCCAACCCAAATTTTTTGGGGATTCTTTCTGTTACCATAAGACTTACATAGTCTTGGCATTTTTGGGGATCATTTGTTTCAATAAAGAAAAAATCATCATTGAGATTACTCTTCAAATTCGGAATATTTCCTTCCAAAATATGTCGAGCAACCGTAATGATCCTACTGCCCTGAGCCTGACGGTAAATCTCTGTCAGAAAAACCACTTCCACTGATTGGGAAAAGATTATATCCTTTAGAACATTACCTGGCCCAATGGAGGGCAACTGATCCTTGTCTCCAACGAATAGTATGGCAGTAGAGGGACCAATAGCCTTCAAAAGAGTGGCCATCAATTCAATATCAATCATCGAAACTTCATCTACGACCAGCAAATCACATTCCAAAGGATTTTTCTCGTTAAATTTCATCTCCTGCCTTATGGGGTCAATACCTAGCAAACTGTGTATTGTTGAGGCAAAATACCCTGTAGCCAATCCCATTTTTTTTGCTGCCGTACCGGTAGGTGCACAAAGTTTTACCTCCAGGTCCAAGGATAAAAATATTTTTAACACAGCATTGATTATTGTTGTCTTGCCAACTCCTGGTCCCCCAGTAATTATGGTCAAATTGCTGGTGAATGCGGCTTTGATTGCTTTCCTTTGCTGTTCAGAAAATGATATGTTGGAGCTACGTTCTATACCTTCGAAAATGTTCTGGAAATTGTAGGTCTCCCAAGGAACTGTTTTTTGGCTTTTCTCACTAATCTGATCGGCAACAAAATTTTCCAAATCGTAATAATATCGTAGAAAAACCGTCTTGATACCGTCTTGATCTTCAATTGCCAAATTGCCCTTTTGAACCTCGGACCTTAGCTCCAGATAGATTGCATCCCTTGGAACCTCCAAAAGGATTTCGGTATCAGTCAGAAGATCAGCAAGAAATGCCCCACAGCTACCATTTTGTGCTGCCAATTGGAGGGTATAAATGAGACCTGCCCTAACTCTTTTGGAATCTTGCTTGTTTATTCCAATATTCTGGGCAATTTCATCGGCGGTTGTAAATCCAATCCCCCAAATATCATCAATTAATATATAAGGATTGGCCTTGATTGCGTTGAAAGTGTTATATCCATATCGCTTGATGATCCGCCGAATAACTGATTTTGACAGACCAAATTCATGGAGAAAAATAGTAACCTGTGATTCTTCTTTTTGAGAATCCCAGATATTCACCATATTATCAATTACGCTTTTATTCAGCCCCTTTACCTGAGCCAATTTTTGTGGTTCCTTTTCAAGCACCTCAAAAACCTTGTTGCCAAATTGCTTGACCAGCCTTTCAGCTAGGATGTCTCCAACACCTTTAAAGACCCCGGAACTAAGGTACCGTTCTATGGCTTTAGGTTGGGTTGGTAAACGGCTCTGAATGGACTGGGCTTTGAATTGTTTCCCGTATTTAGGGTCGTTTATCCATTTTCCATAAGCCGTGATGTGGGTTCCAGATTCAATGGACCCTAATCCTATACCGACAACAGTCGCTTCATATTTCTCATTTTCCGGTATTACTCGAAGGATATGAAACCCATTTTCTGGATTGTTGAAAACTATCCGCTTAACTGTGCCAGAAACAGTTATCGTATTGACGGGTGGTTCCTCAATTCGAAGTTGGGATCCCTCTTTTTTCTTCGCCATATCTAACAATTGAGCTTTAACCCTATCAATTTTATTACTTCTTTTGGTACCTTAAATTTGCTGTTAACAAGCAATTCCAGAGATTATTTATTCTTACATTTCATGCCTAAACTACCGGTTTCGATTTTGAACTTCTCTGCCTAATCGATCAAGGTTCCGTTAGCTTAAGTTCAATTCTGCGATTATTGGCCCTTTCCTCTGGGGTTTCATTCGAACCAACTGGTTGGTATTCGCCGAAGCCGGTGGCAGCTAATTTCTCAGGGTCAAACTCCACTTCATCAATCAGAAATCTTACAACTGAAAGTGCTCGTGCCTGGCTTAATTCCCAATTATCCTCAAATTCACTACCTGATATTATTTGCTGGTTGTCTGTATGACCATCCACCCGTAAAACCCACCTTGTCTCCGCAGGAATTTCGAGATTATTGATAATTTCTCCAACCTTTTTTATATCCTCTTTTCCTTTGTCAGATAATTCGGCCTGACTTGTCGCAAAAAGGACTTCAGTGGAAAAAACGAACCTGTCCCCAACAATTTCAACCCCCTGTAGGCCTTCTACGATATCCAACATGTCTTCAAGAAACTGCGATTTGTATTTCGACAAACCAATTTCATCTTCTGGAACAATCTGGTTGTTTAAATTTTCTATCTCCAGTTCAAGTTCTGCAATTTGCTTTTCTTGGGCCCTTAGCTCTTCAACCAGTTTTAATACCTTGTTTGCCAATGAGGCGTTAAGAATTCCTCCAAAACTTGGGTCCTGGCTAATTCTATCCTGGATATAGGTGGTTACTGCTTCATCCGTTTCTGAATATTGCTTTAAGAATTCTGTCAACTTTTCTGCTACTTGCTGTATGCCCTCCCGATCAATCTCCTGATTGCTATAATCCTCTTCTAGCAAAACGCCCAGCTGATTGACTATTATTTGCTTGAATTCTTCTATCCTTTCTAGAGCTTGCTCAAGTGCAATATTGGTTAACTCCAATTCGCTTGATAACTCTTCAATATTTATTTCGGGCTCAATTGTTCTTGTCTCGAATATGGTAAGAGCATCCTTTAACCTCACAATCTCATCGTTTTTGGCTTGGATTTCGAGATCGGCTTTAATTAATTCTAGCTCCAAATTATCAATCTTCTCTTGAGTATCCAAAGAATTGAGTTTCTGCTCTTCAAGCGAATCATCCTTAACTTTAAGATTAATTTGTAACGCAATTATCTGTTCCTCAAAACCGCTTATTTCAGTTTTCAAGGTTTCATTAATGATTTTTAGGTTGCTTAATTCAGTTTGTAGTGTTACAACCCTTTGTTCTAACTCTTGTACCTGATTAGAAAGGTTTTGGGTTTCCACTTGATAGCCACTTAGGGCCTGTAAATCCTGTCGCAAACCTTCGATTATGGCCGTCAGAGTAGAAATTTCCTCTTCAAGACTGCTTTTATCTGATTCTAGGTCCGTTATGCGAGATGTACGTTGTTGGATTTCAGTATTGGTTCTGTTTATTTCAGCAACAAGATCTTCTCTCTCTTTTTCCAACTGCTCCTTGGCCCTGTCACTCCCAGCAATTTCGCCTTCCAACCTGACCCTGTCCTCAATGAAAATCTTATTCTCTTCCCTTAATCGGTTTATCTCCAGGTCCTTTTCCTTAATAAGGGCTAAACCAACCTGGTTTTGACCTTGAAGTTGTGATAATTCTTCCTGTAGATTGTCAATTGTAGATTGCTGGGTTTCGATCAACTGGTTAAGGTTGCTCTGGCCTATTTCCAGATCGGATATATCAGTGAGGGCGTCTTGGTGCTCAATGTTTTTCTGTTCTAATTCCTTTTGAAGGCCTTCCCTTTCTCTTGCCAAATCGTCCTTTTGTTTTGTTATACTGGCAATTTGGAGTTCAAGCTCGCTTATGTTCTCAATGAGTGTTTGTTCCTGTTTACTCAGGTCCGAAATCAATCTTTCTTTCTCACCAAGGGTTGCTAGGTTATCAGAATTCGCTAATTCAAAGGCCTTAACATCGGCTTGTAATCCTACAATAATAGCTTGAAGTTCCCTAATTAATGCTCTGAGACGATTTCCTTCATTATTAATTCCTGTTATTTCAGTCTCTAGCCTCTCCTGTTCTTCCTGGTAGGCCCTTACTTCTGTATTTATTTCATCTATCCTGGCACTCAAATCGACAATAAGCGTATCTCTGTTATCCACATCACTACTTAGTTGATCCCTTTCAGATTGAAGTTCGCTGAAATCTGCCAGCAGTTCCTCAATTCTACTCTCCAGGATAAGGATCGTTTCAACACTTGCCATGAGATCCTCATTGAGTTTCCCCCTTTCCTGCTGAAGAGTTCTGACTTCAGAAATAATCTCGTCTATCCGGGAATTCAAAACGACAATCAAGGTATCTCTGCTATCCAAATCATCACTTAGTCGGTCCCTCTCTGACTGAAGTTCGTTGAGTTCAAATTGCTGTTCTTCAACTTTACTTTCCAAAACAAGAGTCGTTTCAACACTTGCCATGAGATCCTCATTGAGCTTCCTCCTTTCCTGCTGAAGAGTTCTGACTTCAGAAATAATCTCGTCTATCCGGGAATTCAAAACGACAATCAAGGTATCTCTGCTATCCAAATCATCACTTAGTTGGTCCCTTTCAGATTGAAGTTCACTGAGTTCAAATTGCTGTTCTTCGACTTTACCTTCCAGAATAAGGGTCGTTTCAACACTAGCCAAAAGATCTTCATTGAGTTTCCCCCTTTCCTGCTGAAGAGTTCTGACTTCAGAAATAATCTCATCTATCCGGCTATTCAAAATAACAATCAGGGTATCTCTGCTATCCAATTCACTACTTAGTCGATCCCGTTCAGTCTGAAGTTCGCTGAGTTCAAATAGCAGTTCTTCAATTCTGGTATCTAGAGAAATGATTCTGACGTCCCGCTCTTTGATTACAGCCGTAAGGTCGGATTTGTCACCCTCCAGGTTCTGGATCTCGGTTGAAAAAACGTACTGGATCAAAACAAAAATTGTAATGATGAAAACCAGGACAAGAAGCAAGGCTGTCAATATGTCAACAAAACCAGTCCATATATTACTGGAACTGCGGGATACTGGTTTCCTTCTTAACAATCTATATTCCTAATTTGTTTTGTCGTCAATACCATCGGAAAGCGAGCCAAATGCACAATTCTTACTTACCAAAGAGAAGAAATTGGGATTATATACATGGTATAGTAAATTCATCCTTTAATCTACAATCCCGTAGCCAATTTGTACTGATACCACTGGTAAAACTGTTACCAAATATCAGATCGTTTGAACCAATTATCTTGTTCCGTAAATGCTTAATTCTTTTGTAAATTTTCCCTGATCAATCAAAAAAGAAAATCCTTCCTATTATCATGTCCTAATGTTTAACCAAATTGGCTTTGTAAGAAAATTGCTGAAGGGCTCCAAACTTAAAGAGAAATTTTTTACATAATTCGCGCAAACATAGTGTTTGACAAATTTTGGCAATTATTTTATCTTGCTGCCCATTGTTATATTCTGGGGAGATCTGGCTTTCCCCAGTCTTATTTTGTTAATAGGAGATAGAAAATATGGACAGAAGATCATTTTTGAAGTCATCAGCTGTTGCTGGCGTTGCTTCTGCCGGGCTTGCTGCTCCAGCTTTTGCCCAGGGCAATGTCAAACTCACAATGGTAACATCGTGGGGACGTGGCCTTGCAGGTGTTTTTGATGCTGCTCAGATTTGTGCAGATAATATCAACAATATTTCTGGGGGATCACTGACGGTTGATGTAAAGGCCGCGGGTGAACTTGTCGGTGCTTTTGAAGTATTTGATGCTGTTGCCTCTGGTCAAGCTGATATGTATCACGCCGCCGACTATTATTTTGTAGGCCAACATCCAGGTTTCGCATTTTTCACTGGCGTTCCGTTCGGAATGACTGCAACCGAACTGAATAACTGGTACTATCACGGCAACGGTCGTATGTATCATGACACTCTTGGAGAAATCTTTGGTCTGAAATCTTTCCTGGCAGGTAACACTGGAACCCAGGCAGGTGGCTGGTTCCGAAAGGAAATCAATGGACCGGAAGACTTTGATGGTCTCAAGTTTCGTATGCCTGGATTAGGTGGACAGGCACTTGGACTATTGGGTGCCTCGGTTCAGAACATCCCTGGCTCTGAAGTATATCAGGCCCTGGCTTCTGGAGCACTTGATGGTACTGAGTGGATTGGTCCTTGGGCTGACGAAAAAGCCGGTTTCCAGGAAATTACCAAATTCTACTATACAGCCGGTTTCCATGAACCCGCAGCTGGCTTGACTTTGGCCACAAACCTCGAAGTGTTTAATAACCTTTCGAAGGAGCATCAAACCATTATTGAGGTTGTTGCAGGACATGCCAATGTTTGGAACCTGAGCCAATACCTGTTCCACAATGGTGCTGCACTTAAACGCCTGCAGGCCGAAGGTGTCAAGGTTCTTCAATTCCCAAATAGTGTCTGGGATGCCTTTGGTTCTGCATCAATGCAACTTTATACGCAATACTCTGAAGATGATTTGTTTGCAGAGATCTTGGGTGATTACCAGGCTACCATGACTGAGAGTTCGGCATGGCTTACCAGTTCAACTGGTGCTTACCGAGAGCAACGTGACCGGGTAATGGGATCATAAAATTTTACTGCCCCTTAACCAAGGGGCAGTACCCCAACCTAGCGAGTCTAATTTATGATTGACTTTATTTCGTCGTTCGTAATTGGTATCGCACTTACATTCTATAACATATTTTATGCATTGACCCACCCCCAGCTTTGGCTGGACTTGTCAGATAAACAGTCTCTGATGCGGTTAATTTACTACGGGGGGTCGTTTGAGTTTTTTGCAGCCGTAATCTTAGTTTTCGTTGTCCTTACTGCGGTTGGGCTTTATCATCGCCCAGTAATGTGGTGGTCCGTAAGAATCCTTGAATTTCTTGGCAACAAGGTTGGCCGCATTGCAGCTTGGGCAGGCCTTTTGATGGTTTTGCAACAAATCGTTATCGTATTTTTGCAAAGGATATTCCGTGTATCAGATATTTCGGTTGGGCCTACTTCCCCATTGGGTTATGATCTTGTCCAAGGAGCAACCAACCTGATCTATACCAAGGATTTGGCTTGGTGGGCAGAAGAACTCAAGTTCTACAACGCCATAGTCATTTGTCTTTGTTGTGGATACACGTTTATCCAAGGCGGCCATGTGCGGGTGGACCTTTTCTATGCAGGTATCGCAAGACGCAAAAAGAAAATCGTTGATATGCTTGGTTCGCTTTTCTTCATGATACCTTCCATGTCATTGATTTGGCTTTATGCTTGGTATTTCATGTGGCGGCACCTTATCACTCCCAAAGTCTCGGCTACTGATACTCTGGAAGCCTTGCTAAGAAAATCCCGTATAGCGAAATGGAATATTGAAACCATTGGCTTCTCGCCAAGTGGGTTCGATGCTTATTTTCTATTTAAGGTCCTCTTGCTACTCTTTGCTGGGCTCATGTTTCTTCAGGCCATAGCCTTCTTTTACCGATCACTTCTTGAGTATCGGGAAGGGGACGGATCAGACAACAAATACTTTGACAAGGACGTGCTTGAATCAACGATGGATGAAATTGAACTTCCAGGTCATGAATCCGGGAGTTCCAAATGATTCTCGGCCTTGACGGTGTGGAAGTAGGACTGATTATTGTCTTTCTTACCCTGTTTGGTTCAATCATGTCTGGTTTTCCCGTTGCGTTTGCAATTGGTGGATCAGCGGTAATTTCATTTGGGATCTTGGCCGCTCTTGACAGTTCTGGCTTGTTAATCCATCAAATCATTGACACAACAAGTGCCGAATATAGCGCCTTAATTGATACTGGTATTTCCCATTTCGATATTTCGAAATTTAGATATCCTGATTTGCCAGTAGTAGCGCAACCCTTGTTTGAAAGGGGTTGGGAAGTAGCCATTGATCGAAACCTGAGTTTCATTGTCAACAGAATGAACGAGCGTGTACTTGCTGGTCAGTCCATTGAAACCCTTTTGGCTGTTTTAATGTTTGTAATGATGGGAATCACGCTTGAAAGGTCAAAAATAGCCAATGATTTGTTGACAACAATGGCACGGATTTTTGGCCCGCTGCCAGGTGGCTTGGCAGTCTCCGTTGTAGCCGTAGGTGCTTTCCTTGCAGCTTCCACTGGAATTGTTGGAGCTACTGTAGTAACGATGGGGCTCCTTTCACTTCCCACAATGCTTAGACACAATTATTCACCGGAACTTGCAACAGGTGTTATTTCGGCGTCTGGGACGCTTGGTCAGATAATCCCACCTTCCATCGTAATTGTACTTTTAGGTACCTTGGCGGGCGACTTATATTCTACTGCACAGGAAACCAGGGCACAGGCTGCAGGTTGTTCAGATGCCCTAACTTATTTGGGAGAGGCTGCAGTTGTTTCGGTCGGAACCCTTTTTCAAGCTGCTATTCTCCCTGGCGTCATGCTGGCATTGCTTTATGCTGCCTATGCCTTTGGCTATGCCATGATCAATCCCTCGAAAGCTCCTCCTGTCACTAGTACAAATACTGCCGGGAGTAAAATTACCAGACACACAGTATATACTTGGTTTCTTGCCGTTCCTACAGGCTTGATTGGTGGGACCATACTTTTGGTACAGGTTGGTATAATAGGTAGCCAAAACATCGTTGTGGACTCTATGACCGATGTTACATTTACTTCTGAACTCAGAACGAATGTATCAGAAAAATGCCAACAATCAATGATTGAACTACATGGTCAGGAACGCTGGGATAGAGCAATTGAACAGGCTCAGGCTACCAGGGATGCCGGTGGTGTAGAGGAAAGCCGTAAATTAACCCAAGAAGAATTTGCCCAAGCTATAGAGGATAAAATTGCTGCTGCACCGGTGATTGGATCTGGGGTGGCAGCTTTGTTCCTACTGCTAACATTGATTCTCACCACTGCACGTGGAGTTTCGATCTCAACCGATCCGAAGCCTCTATATATTGGTTTTGGTGGTTCATTTTTGGCAATTCTCATTGATGTGGTTCTTATCAGCCCTACGTCTACCCCTGGAATGACCGTCTTGTTTTTGGCCATACCTCTCGCCCTGGTTGTATATGGGTGTCGACATGCTCTGTCAATTCTTGGTAAAAATGAACTGCTTAGAGTTGTCTTCCCTCCGCTAATTCTGATTGTTGCCGTTTTGGGGTCAATCCTTGGAGGAATAACGAATCCAACCCCAGCTGCTGCCCTTGGTGCCGGTGGCGCAATAATGCTGGCAGCCTATAGAAAACTCCAGGATCAAAATAAATCCGGACGGGCTATTCTGATTTCAAGTTTTGCCATGGTCATCATGCTTCTCATTGGCATAAATTTTGATCTTCGAACAGGCAAGGAAACCATACTGTTTGAGGAATGGGTGGCCATAGTTACCGCCTTGGCCATGTATCACATCTGTATTTTGGGATTGTTTTATGCCTGCTGGGTACTACTAAGGACCAAAGTACTTTCGCCGGTTGTTCGTGAAACTGCCAAGGTCACCTCAATGGTATTTACGATCCTGATCGGTTCCCAATTATTGAATTTGGTAGTCATATCCTTTGGCGGTGAGCACTATATCCAGGAGTTTCTGCGAAGCTTTGAACGAGAATGGGTTGTATTCGTTATTGTCATGCTTGTGCTGTTCGTATTGGGCTTCGTTCTGGATTTTCTGGAAATCATCTATATCGTCATACCGATCGTTGGGCCGGTCATTTATGGTGGAACATTAGACCCGAAATGGGTAACCATAATGATTGCCGTCAATCTTCAAACCTCTTTCCTTACCCCACCATTCGGGTTTGCCCTCTTTTACTTAAGAGGGGTATCACCACCAGAAGTTACAACCAAGCATATTTATCGAGGGGTTGTTCCCTTTGTCATAATTCAGGTTATTGGCCTAGGTCTTCTGAGTCTTTTCCCTGAAGTGGTAACAATTGTTCCAAATCTAATTCCCCATTAATTCCCTGAGCCTATTAGTAGGGCTTATCGGAACTGGATTATTGGATTTTGACTTCTACGGTTCCTTATGCACCTGATCACTCAGTTCTTCGGCTTGTTTTCCCAGTACAGATTAGCATAGTTTGCACCAACAATCAGCACTGCACCAGTAATTATAAAGGCGTCTACATTTTCTCCGTAGAAAAGCATTCCAATTACTGCTATCAATGGCAGTCTTAAAAAATCCAGAGGAGCAACAATGACGGCAGGAGCCAGTTCCAGTGCCCGAGTAACACAAAAATGAGCGCATAAACCTGTGAATCCGATTATCACAACCCAAGACATGGCTTCTAAACTTGGTGTTGATATTTCGCCGTCAATTCCAGCTGTTGCCAAGCCAAGAATTGCTTGAATGGCTGACATCCAGAACAAGATGCAGGTGACCGATTCATTCCGGGTGAGTATTTTTGTGTAAATATATGATCCGGCAAAGCCAATTGCACAGAGTGCCCCTGCTATCACTCCGAAATTAAAAGTTCCCAAACCAGGTTGAGAAACCACAAGAACTCCCAAGAAACCGACAATAGCTGTGAATATCCTGGGTTTGGTCAGTTTTTCACCGAGCAATAAAGGAGCAGCAAGGGCAACCCAGACAGGAAAGGAGAATTCCAAGGCAAACACCTGGGCTAAGGGAATAACCGCTACTGCGAAAAACCACAAATTTTGGCCAACAAAATGGAATAAATTACGAAAGACATGTAGCCTCATATTTCGGAAACCAATTTGCCCCAAGGTCCCGGCAATACCCCCGATGGCAAGAACGATAATAATCCCTACAAGTGATCTGAAAAACATGAGTTCAAATGTATCCAGACTGATCAGTGCTTCACGTCCTGCTAATGCCATTAAGCTAAATGAAACAATGGCCCCCATCATCCATGCAGTTGCTGAATACGTAGCTGTTTTTGATGTTACCATGACCGACTCTTACAGAGTATCTCTACTTCCATAATTTTTAAGTATGTAAGGACCCTGATTAATGGTAGTCTGGATGGAATATCATTCATACTGTATAGAATTCCAGAATAGTTTTGTTCTTCTTCGCAATTCAATTCCTTGGATTCATTCGAGTATCGTTGTGTACTCTATTAGGAATATAATTGAAATCAAAAGGTCTGTAAAAGGTTCAACTACAAAATTGAGATACTTGTAATTTATGAACTTTAAGAATTTTGACTTTGCGGCGGGATCAAATGTTATTTGTTCAAAAAAAATTGTCTTATAGGGTAAGCGCTTGACCACAAACAAGAAACGGATCTGGGGCTGGATGTTTTTTGACTGGGCCAGTCAACCGTACAATACGTTGTTGATAACCTTCATTTTTGGGCCTTATTTTGTTTCAGAGGTAATGAGTGACCCTGTCCTTGCTCAGGAATACTGGGGATGGATGATGGCGGCATCTGGCATTATTATTGCGCTCATAGCACCTGTTCTGGGCACCGTAGTTGACAATCATCATTCGAAGAACCCATGGATAGTAATCTTTTCCATTATGATCATTACTGGATCAGGGTACCTTTGGGTGGCAGAACCAAATTCCAATCAGGTTTTATTAATTTTGGCATTTTTTGGACTTGGACTTATTGGCGTGGAATTTGCCACAATCATCACCAATTCCATGTTACCCGATCTAGGACCGAAGCAGGAGATTGGTCGAATTTCAAGTTATGGCTGGGCATTCGGTTATTTGGGTGGGATCGTTTCCTTGGCCATAATGATGCTGTTTTTTGCTGAAAGCGAGACCGGGAAAACCTACCTCAACCTAGACCCGCTATTTGGTCTGAATGCCGAGGAACGCGAAGGAACCAGATTTGTTGGGCCTTTCTGTGCCTTATGGTACTTGCTTTCCATGATTCCCTTTTTCTTGTGGGTTAAAACCGATCAAAACCTGATATCTGAAGGTAATAAGGGAAACAATAGCCAAATTTTTCAGATGATCAGAAAAGATTTGAAAACCTTGCTCAACACTTTTACTACCTTGGCCAAGAGTAGGAGCCTGGCAGCATATCTTGTTTCATCCATGTTCTATCGGGATGCCTTGACTGGTATTTTTGCTTTCGGGGGGATTTATGCTGCCGGAGTATTGGGTTGGTCAATAACCCAGTTGGGTATTTTTGGAATTTTAGCATTGGTATTCGGCACAATTGCCTCCTTGATAGGAGGTTATTACGACAAACGACTAGGACCTAAAATCGTTATTTTGGTATCAATTGTCGTTTTGATAATTGTTGGACTGATTATATTATCAACCTCTCCTGAAGAGGTATTGTTCATACCCGTAGAAAAAGGCTCCTCCCTTCCTCACACCGCATTTTGGATTTGTGGATGCCTTATAGGGGCTGTGGGAGGTTCACTTCAATCCTCCTCTCGAACGATGATGATTATTCAGGCTAGCACAGGCCGATACACCGAAGCCTTTGGATTGTATGCCCTTGCCGGTAAAGCCACGTCTTTCCTTGCGCCCTTCCTGATCGCCATAGTAACAAACCTGACAGGTGATCAACGACTTGGTATATCTCCGGTCATTGTCCTTGCACTGATTGGCTTGTTATTTTTAATCTGGGTCAACCCGAGGGGTGAAGAATAGAGTAACTGTAGAAATTAACCAGAAAATCGGTCTAATGTCTGAAATGCCGGGTCCCCGTGAAAACCATAGAGATTCCATGCTTGTTTGAGGCCTCTATAACCTCATCATCTCGTATTGACCCGCCTGGCTGGATTACTGCAGTAATTCCGACAGCAGCAGCATGGTCAATACTGTCTCTAAATGGAAAAAATGCATCTGAAGCCATAACCGCCCCCTTGATTTCAAGCCCGGCTTGTCTTGCCTTGATAACCGCTATTCGCGATGAGGTGATACGGCTCATCTGCCCAGCGCCAATTCCAATGGTCATGTTGTCCCGAGCATAAACAATAGCATTAGACTTGACCATCCGTGCAACTCGCCAGGCGAACTGAAGGTCGTTCATTTCTTGTTTGCTAGGCTTTCTTTCGGTAACTACGCTCAATTCATTAAAAAGTTTCGAATCTGATTCCTGGACAAGCAACCCGCCAGTGACCTGCTTGTAATCCAATGCTGAGGAATTTTTTGGCCATTGACCGCAGGCCAATACCCTGATACTTTCCTCGCCGGCAAGTACTTGTCTGGCTTGCTCTGAAATGGCTGGCGCGACAATCACCTCAACAAATTGACGCTTGAGTATTTCTTTGGCGGTTTGTTTGTCTAGCTCACGATTGAAAGCAATAATACCACCAAAAGCAGATTCAGGATCTGTTAAATAAGCCTTGCTGTAAGCGTGCAATAAACTTCCAGCAATTGCAACACCGCATGGATTGGTGTGCTTGACAATCACACATGCCGGTGCTTCATGAAACTGTCGAACACATTCGATCGCTGCATCAACATCGCTTACATTATTGTAGGAAAGTGCTTTACCCTGAAGTTGTCTTGCACTTGAAATGCTACCGGAGGGCACCTCTCCTTCAACATAAAAAGCAGCCTTCTGATGAGGGTTCTCGCCATATCGCATACCTTGATGATAGTACCAACGAGTATTCAGTATAGGTGGAAATTCTTTTGAAGCATTCTTTTCATCCTGGTGAGCTAATCCCCCAAGATAATTTGAAATAGTACCATCGTAGTTTGCCGTATGCTCGAATGCTTTTACTGCCAGGGCAAATCTTGTAACTTCGTCAACACACCCTGAATTTTCCTTCATCGTATCCAGAATTCGGTTATAGTCAGCTTTATCCACAGCCACGGTCACATGTTTATAATTCTTGGCAGCTGCTCTAAGCATTGCCGGGCCACCAATATCAATGTTTTCAATTGCGTGGGATAAGGAGGAATCAGGGTCTGAAATCACGGTTTCAAAAGGGTAAAGATTGACTACGACAAGATCAATGAGAATAATGCCATGTTCAAGCATTACTGCCTCATCCTGACCTCTCCGGGCAAGTATTCCCCCATGGATCGCTGGATGAAGAGTTTTAACCCTACCTCCCATGATTTCCTTGAAACCGGTGTAATCACTGACCTCTCGTACTGGTATGCCAACCTCTCTGAGAACTTGAGCACTCCCACCAGTCGAAAGGATGGTTATGGATTGCTTGTGGAGTTCCTGGGCAAAATCAACGATACCGGTCTTATCCGAAACACAGATCAATGCAGTTTGAATGGGAGAGATTGCTTGAACCAAAACTATCCACCTCCATTATTAATGTAATCACCAACCTTCACACACCGGGAATAATGTTTGGAAAGATAATAAATTAATGCCCAGTTTGGATTGTTGTGGCTTTGAACCATGATAGCTTTAAATTTTTAGAAGATGTATCTTTCTAGATGGCTGAGAACCAACCCACTTCAAGACCTGAGAATAGATGACTCATGTATTGAAATTTTCAGTTAGTACCTTTTGGTTAACCAATCATAAATTTTTCTAGAAAGGGAAATAACTCAAAAGATGTAATTATATTCCAGCAAAATATGCCTTCAGAACATATGAATTGAACCTACTACAAGCATTCGGTAGGATGTGAAATAGGCCGCATGATTGGAAACCGTTGCTGGAATTTACAAGGATGTTATGAATAATGGGCTTCATTTACTCTAAAATTCAGCTAAACAAGACAACACTATCTGATTATCTCACAGCCAAATTATGCCAAATAATCCTTCATCTAAAGAACTTGACCAAAATCAACTTTTATCCCTAATCAGTGCTCTTCCCTCCGATAAAAGGCTTCTTGTGGCAATAGCAGGACCTCCCGGTGCGGGTAAAACAACCCTGACTAAGTGGTTGGTGGAAGAGCTAAATAAATCTCATCGAAATAAAGCTCAAGCTCTCTATATGGATGGGTTTCATTATGATAATATTCTCCTGACCGAAATGAACCTGTTGCCAAGAAAAGGATCTCCAGATACATTTGATATCATGGGTTTGGAAACTACCCTTAAGAGGGTTCGAAATGAACCTCCTGAGGATGTTGTTGTACCTGTTTTTGATCGGGATTTGGAAATTGCTCGAGCTGGGGCCAGTATTATTACCAAGGATGTCAACCTATTGATTGTGGAAGGGAATTACATCCTTTGCGACATGCCTCCATGGAATCAACTCACTAAATACTTTGATCTGAAAATCCTGATTAAAGTTCCCCGGAATATTCTGGAGGAGAGATTGCGGATGCGATGGGAGTATTATGGACTGGATGAAAACTCAATCCACTTCAAACTCTATGAAAATGATTTGCCAAATGGGGATTTCGTTAGTGAGCACAGTCGAAAGATTGATTACCATCTAATTCAATCCAAAGGGTTATAAGACTAATCTGTTCTAGTTTCTCCATGAAGTTGAAAGAGAACCCAACTCACGAATTATCTCACTTTTGGCATTGACATTGTCTTCAAGGATCCTCAACAGTTGAAGTTCAATACTTCTAAGTAGCAATCGGGTTTCGGGGTCAGCTATGCCCAAGGCAATCTTTTCAAGCGATTCCGATAGCTTGGCCTGGTTTTCAACAATTTGGTAGACGGTATTAACTAGGTTTTGGCTCAGCTGTTCTCTTGTATCAAGATCATGTGTGTTGGCCTCAGTAAATTCCATGATCCTGGAAAACATCTGATTCATGTCTCTGACAGCTTCCATAGTTTCAGATTTATTCTGCTCGGAAATGATAAATAGATTCCTCATCTCCAAAAGCAAATCTGATGTTTCCTGTGAATATGGTGTTGAGGAGGGAACATCATCAAGGTTATCCATACCCGGTTGGCTGATGCCTAATTTTGTTATTTTGGAAACCCAGTCCTCAAGAGTTCTGTAAAATCTATTCTGGCTGTTGTTTACAAATAAATCCAGCAAACCAATGACCAAAGACCCAATTAAACCCATTAGTGAAGATGAAAAAGCCAACCCCATACCGCCAAGCGGGCCCTCCAAACCTTCAATAATAACTTCAAAAAGATTGCTTGTAGGTCTGTTTTCAGAAAGGCTCTGGATAAAGGCTGAGATTTGGGGAATGGCAATAGCCAACCCGATGAATGTTCCTAGCAATCCCAAATAGATGAGTAGATTGGTTATGTACCGAGTACTATCACGGTGCTCTTCAACTCTGGAGGCGACGGTATCAAGTAATGATTGGGCTGAAGCAGTAGTCAATCGTAACCTTTTGGAAGTTGATCCCAACAAACTTGATAGAGGTGCAAGCAGACTTGGAGCTGCTGGTAGCTTCTCAGTATTGAATGAGTTAACAAAAAGACCAATCCACCTGACTGACTTGAAAATCAGGAAAATCTGTGAAAAACAGGTGTAAACACCCCATAGAAATACAAAAACGATCAGGCCTAAAATGTATCCTGAATACTTGGATTGGTAGAAAAAGTCATTGATGTTTTCCAAGAAAATGTAAGCACCGGCAATAACAGCCACAACCACCAGCAACATGGATATCATCTGGGTAATTGGTTGTTCAAAGTCAGTAAAAACCTCAACCCCTTCATTGGTGCCAGACGATCCCTCTTCACCTAATGATTTCTGGGATCTGGAAAAAACGCTATTCACTTTCATACTTATTGATAAATTGTATATCGGTTATGTTTAAACACCATTCTGATTTGAAAATTTATATACTAAACCTACAAATTCACATACATAACAAAAAATATTCATTCCAGGAGGTTGTAAAGGAGTTTCTGGGATTTTTCATTTTCATAGGGCTTTTCCTATTACCATCCATCTATATGTTGGTAAAGACAAAACCACAAGAGGAAAAGCGGATGATGGTGTTCAGTGTGATTTTAGGATAGGGAATGGTCGTTTCCTAAGGCATTCGGCTTCTAGATTAGATTCTTTGCCCAAAGCAAATCCATGCCCTCATCTCCGGCATCCATGTAGAAAGGACTAACTGGTGCCCCTTGGCTATAGGGGTCTTGCATACCCTATGCGAGGTTTAGCAGCCCTAAAAGATAAACTGTGAAAATTCTGTACCCCATTTAGACCAATATATGATCTTATATTGGTTCCCCTGTCCTCTCTATCTTCTTGGATGGATAGTGAACAGTATTTAGCTTTGGTCCATAGGTGGAAAAAAGTTCTTGCCTAGAGAACAAAAGAACAGAATTCAGGTGGTGTCAGGCAGCATTTCCAAAAGCAGGATTGTGCTTATCCATACTGAACAACCTCTAGAGAATAGTAGTTGGTTAAGCCTTATGATTATGTTAACTTTTAAACCTCAAGGTAACCCAAGCGAGTTCGAACCATTTGATTTAAATTCTCCAGACTGGAATCTGCCAATCCCAATTGGCTCAATCTCTCAACAGTTTTATTGAGATAATCACAATTATACCCAACCTGCCCCTTGGCTTGGGAAATTATACCCGCTTGCTTCTCAAGCGGAAGGGTCCCTGTGTATTGCGGATGGTTTGTATTGACAACATATAGGAGTGCGGTAAAAGTCCTTCCGTCACTAAAATTCACCGTATCTGTACATTCAATATAAGCTGAAGATATCAGTTCCCTTTCTCGCAGATAAGTCAGTACCTTTTTCTTGTCTTTTCGTTTGCATCTTAATGCAAGCCCTCGGCATTTTTCTCCTTCACGTTGTTCTAGAGCCAAAACCAGACCTGGCTTTTCTGGTGTTCCTCGATAGTGCACGGACCACATGCAAAATGATCTACGGTAACCATATAGGATGGAAGGTATACTTTCGACTATCTTGAAACCTGGATTCCAAAGCAGGGAACCATAAGCAAATATCCACAGATCTACATGATCCTCCTTAAACTTTTCCCAAATTTCATCCATAATGCACTTATCAAAAAAATATTAAATGGTACCCCATCCTTAAGTGGGCTTTATTCACTAGTTTTTACAGGAAAGCAATTTTATAGGGATTATTGGTATTAATTGTTTATAAAATTGGTTTGTCCGTTGGTGCTAAAACTAGGATTAAATAATTCACTATGCCCAAAGGAACAGTATTATAAATGAAGATATTTTAATGAAATGCCTCGAAATATATTTATCTTTTTGATTGTTATAATTGTCCTTCTCTGTGTGAGTTGGTCAGTTTTTTGGTATGCCAGAGGTAATATATCAGAAAATAACATTGTGTCCTTCCTTGAGCAGGGGGATGGAGATTGGGAATTTGATTATTCTGATATTTCTTTGCGAGGATTTCCCAATCGCACAGATTTAATAATCCATGATCTGAGAATGATTAATCAAAAGAATGAAATAGACCTGGAAATTGGGGATTTGGAAATTTTAAGTTTGGTTTATAACTGGCATGACTTTATCGTTTCATTTTCTTCTGCACAAAAAACCCTAATTGAGGGAGTGGAGTACGTAATTGACTCTGACCACCCACGTTTAAGCCTGAACTGGAATAACAAGACATTAATTCCTTTAGAAACATTGATTGTAGAGCTAAATCAAACCAATATTGCTTCATCGGAAGAGATATCCTTAGATCTGGATTCGGGCTTATTTGCATTCAAACCCGATGAAATCACACCTAACAAATTCCTGTTACACCTAAAATCTGAAAATATAACTTTGACCAACACCAGAGATCAGATTTTCATCAATCCATTTGATATTGTAGGTAATGGGACAGTTTCTCTTGCTGAGTCGACTTCCAGCCAGTGTTACTCAATTGAAGAAATTATGTTCAATTCGCTTAAGTTCGATTTTGATGATTTTGGGGTTAGTCTAACAGGAGAACTTAACAATCAGAATGGTTTGCCAAATGGATCTTTGGCCATCGACTTGGTGGGAGAAAAGGAAAAGTTTTTTGAACTGTTGGTGGCAAATGGACTCCTTTCACCCCTTCAGTTCTTCGTAGCGGCAAATCTACCCTTAGACAGCTATGAATTCCAGATTTCCCAAGGAGAAATAAATTTATTGAATTTGGTTTCTATGGAGTTTTCTTATTCTTTTCCCGAGATATGTTAGGCTTACTTGTTGACCGACCAAAATTCGGTGAGGATGTATCCTGTCCTGCTTCAATTATACCTTGTCTTATGCTTCGGGTCTTTTGAAAATAATCAAAGAGTTCCTGCCCGTCACCAGTTCTGATTAATCTTTGCAGGGCGAATAGCTCCTCAGTAAATCTTCCCAAAATATCCAGAGTTGATTCTTTGTTGGTAAGGAAAACATCTCGCCACATCGTTGGGTCTGAGGCAGCAATCCTGGTAAAATCCCTAAATCCGGCAGCAGAGTACTGGATAACTTCCGAATTGTTAATTCTGTGTAGGTGATCTGCAGTACCGACCATGGTATAAGCAATCAGGTGAGGAACATGGGAAGTCACAGCCAGGACTGTATCGTGATGGTCCGGATCCATAAGTTCCACTTTGGAACCCAAAGCCTGCCAAAAACTACGGAGCTCGGCTATTTTATCAGGATCTGAATTTTTTAATGGTGTCATCAAGCACCAACGGTTCTCGAATAATTCGGCAAAACCGGCTGTTGGTCCAGACAACTCGGTTCCTGCGAGTGGATGGGAGGGAATAAAGTGAACACCATCCGGGATATGCTTGGCTACCTTTTCTATTACAAACCCTTTAACCGATCCAACGTCTGTAATTGTCGAACCTGGCTTTAGTTTGGGGCCAATTTTTTTGGCAATAGTTTCAAAAGTACCAACTGGAGTACAAAGAATAATCAAATCAGCATTTTCTACAGCTTCCTCTGGTGAAGGAAACATTTCATCGGCCAATCCAAGTTCCAAAGCCAATCTGGTTGATTCGCTGGATTTGGTGTGCCCTACAATATTTTGGGCCAAGCCCTTTTTTCTGGCTGCCAAAGAAATTGAAGACCCTATCAAGCCGATACCTATCAGGGCAACACGTTTAAACATTATCATGTTTCCTTATGGTTTCTTTGGTGATCTTCTGAGTAGTTTTCAATTCTGAAACAATAATTGCTGGTTTCCCAAAGCATATTCATTTGTCTAGATAAGGTAAAAAAGTAACAATCCAAATAGGCCTAGAACAAATTAACCTTTTGCCTTTTCCGCTAAACTACAACAAACTTTGGTTTAGGGATACTTTCTTTCTTATAGAAACCTTTGGGGGTCAACATCTATTGCCAACCGGATATTGCTGGGTATCTTGAATTGGTTCAGCCATATCCGGACAGCTCTTTGCACCCGTAAGCTCTTTTCGGCTTTAATCAACAACCTGTAACGGACTCGTCCCTGAATTCTGGCTATAGGGGCGGGAGCTGGACCAAATAGTTCAAAATCTTCATCAACGAGAGGTTGCGAATCCCGTGCCAAGGCCATACTGAACCCTTCAACATCGTCTAAATTCTTGCCGGACACAATAACACCAATATATTGGCTATAAGGAGGGCTTCCAGTTACTTCTCTCTCTCGGCTTTCTGCTTCCCAGAAGGCTTCATCATCGTTGGAAGTAATCGCCTGAATAACTGGATGATCAGGATTCCATGTCTGCAACAGCGCAATTCCAGGTATCTCTGCCCTCCCAGATCTACCCGTAACTTGCCTGATTATCTGAAAGGTTCTTTCTGCAGCCCGAAAATCTCCACCTTGTAAACCAATATCTGCGTCAATGACTGCAACAAGTGTCAGGTAAGGAAAATTATGACCCTTGGCGATAATTTGGGTTCCAATGATTATGTCCGTTTCTCCACTGGCAATTTTTTCCAAAGTATCCTTCAATTGCTTGGTAGATTCCATCAGGTCAGAAGATAACACCTCTATCCGGGCTTCTTTGAAAATTGACTTTACCTCTTCAGCAAGCCTTTCAATACCCGGTCCCAATGGAACCATCATTCCCGGGGTATTGCAGTCAGGACACTCCTTTGGGATTACACTTCTGGCACCACATTGATGACAAATCATCTCACCGAAATAACGATGTTCGACCAATCGGGCATCACAATCAGTACAACCGATCTGATTACCGCAATTGGCACATATTGTAATTGGGGCATACCCTCTTCTATTTAAGAACAAAAGTGATTGTTCGCCTTTGTAAAGCCTATCAGAGATTTCTTTAATCAGAGCACCTGAAATCCATTTCCCAGAAGTCTCTGCCTCTCCTTTCATATCAATAATGCCTATTTCGGGAAGGGTTGCTTTACCAAATCGAGAGTGCAAATCGACTCTCTTATATTTTGCCTTGGTTACATTAACCAAAGATTCCAGCGAAGGAGTTGCTGATACCAAAATAACTGTTGCTTTACATAGAGAAGCCCGTAATACAGCCATGTCTCTGGCATTGTAAATAATTCCGGAATCCTGTTTATAAGAACTGTCATGTTCTTCATCTACAACAATCAGTCCAAGATTGGTAAAGGGTAGAAACAATGCCGACCTGGCTCCTACCACCAATTGAGCAGTTCCCTCACCAGCCATTCGCCATACTTTTCTCTTCTCGACCTTGCTGACGGAGGAATGCCATTCAAAAGGTGTCTTGCCAAATCTGCCCTCAAAACGTTTGATAATCTGTGTAGTAAGGGCAATCTCTGGTAGCAAAACCAAGACCTGTTTTCCCTCCTTTAGTTTTTTGGCTATTACTTCAAGAAATACTTCTGTTTTACCTGCACCCGGTACTCCTTTGAGCAAGATCGGGGAAAATTCTTCCTCAGCCATAAAGCGAAAAATGGTATCCACCGCATTTTTTTGCTCATAATTCAATGTAATGGTATTATTTGCAAGGTTGAAAGTAAGGGCCTCATCCATGAGAACCTCTTCAGTAAATTGAAGAAAACCTCCCGAGGCTAGACGCTTAAGCACATCTATCCCAACACCTGTCCTGGCGATAGCTTCTTTAATCGTTACTTTTTTCCCAGGTTTAAGAAAGTTAAAGACCTTCGCGCGGGTTGGGGTAATTTTTTTTGGCAGGACACCATCCCATTGGCAAAATTTTTCTACCCTTGGGCATTCAGTAGGTTCGGGTAATCTTGTAAGTCTGGCAAGCGCTAGCGGTAAGGAAACCAGGTTGTACTCAGAAACTTTTTCTAAAAACAGTCGAAAGGTACTATCGAGTCTTGGCACATCCAAAACTTTAATTATCGGACGGATCTTGCTTAATTCAAAATCCCCCTTTCCTTTGTCCCATACGACCCCAATGACTTTTCTGGGACCTAAAGGTACCACTACGAACGAGCCCAGATCTACTTCTGAGTTAGATACTCGGTAATCCAGTAAATTATCAATAGGGGCAGAAGGTAATATTCCTACCAAATCACCAGTCTTGAATTCCTTTTCCAAAATTTATTGGCCAATGAAAAAATACCTATCCATAATTGGAAAGGGATAAGGAACAAGGTAAAGGAAGATGTCAAAAAAAGTATGAAATCGATACAAGATTTAATAAGCCTTAACTTTTTTCAAGAGACAATGGTAATCAAGAGGACAAGAGTGTATTTGCTAAATTAAGCACACATTTGGGCGCTATGGGATATCCACAAATAAAAAAATCCAGACTTGAAGAAATATGGAATCTTATATTGAATAAAAAATTCTAATAGAACATTTAAATTTAAACCTAAAGTTTTTACACTTCAAACCAAATACAACTAGGAAAAGCCATGGAATTTTTTGCTGACACTGCGGAAACGAAAGAAATTGTGGAATTAATCGACCTTGGTATGATTGATGGGGTCACGACCAATCCATCCTTGATCAAGAAATCGGGCCGTGATGTGTTCCAAGTACTGACGGAAATTTGTCAGATTGTACAAGGGCCGGTTAGTGCCGAGGTGGTTGCCGTTACGGCAGAGGAAATGGTTTCTGAAGGTCGCCGCCTTACCCAGATAGCCTCAAACATCGTTGTAAAGGTTCCCTTGACATTGGAGGGGTTGAAAGCCTGTAACATACTGTCTTCAGAAGGAATACGGGTTAATGTAACTCTTTGTTTCTCTTCCAATCAGGCCTTACTCGCGGCCAAGGCAGGCGCGACATACATCAGCCCATTTATTGGCCGACTGGATGATTTGGGAATGAATGGGATGAACCTCATAGAGGATATAAGGATCATTTACGATAATTATGACTTTGATACTAAAATTTTAGCTGCCTCCATTAGATCCCCATTACATGTAAACGAATCGGCCCTGGCAGGAGCAGATGTCGTTACTGTTCCACCGGCTGTAATCAAGAAACTTGCACACCATCCATTGACTGATAAGGGTTTGCAAAGCTTTTTAGCGGATTGGGAAAAAACAGGGATGAAAATAGTTTGAACAATAAATCCGTTCTCATGAAACCTAAAGCAAATAGAAAGATTTCCGACCAGGAATTGAAACAATCAATCCTATCCAATCCGGATATAATTCTTAATGACCCTGAAATCCTCCTGGTATTGGGAAAAACCCAAAATCCTGCTTTGGGGGAGAATGTTGTCGATATTCGTAATGTAGCAATAAATAAACTGGAAAAGGTTCTTTTTGAGACCGAAGAATTCAATCGGGTTGCTCTTCAGGCCGCAAGTGAGAACTTTCAGGGTGCCATCAGCATTTTCAATGCCATTCTGGTTTTGCTGGAAGCTAGAAATCTGGATGAATTTTTTCACAAGGTACTTACCAGGGTCCCCAAGATAATCAACGTTGACTATGTTCGTTTTGTTCAACTAACAGGAAATTCTTCACCTCCTCCACTTGTTGATATCAATAGTTTGGCCGTCAAGAACCTTACGAATAGCCAACTCAATAAATACCTTGGTTTTGAAGGCAAGGAGCTTTACGATGAAGGCGTTGTCATGCGAAAGGTAACCAAGGGCAATAACAATATTTATGGCAACCTAGCCAAACATGTTAAATCAGAAGCAATAATTGATCTTTCGCTTGATTCAGATTATGATTTTACCTTAACCTTCCTGATACTGGGGTCTTCTCTACCTGAAATGTTTGACGGTGGTATGGAAACTGATCTATTGGAAAGATTTGGTTCAGGATTTGCCAGAATAATTGAGCTCTTTTTAAAGAAATAAGTTGGATTACAGCGAATTAATTCAAAAGTGGCTGGCATCGGAAGTGGAAGCTGCCGGTAGATCAGACAATACTTACAAGAGTTACCATAATGATGTTAAAGGGTTTTGCGAGTTCCTCCAGGGGTATTATGGAAATGCCCTGACCCTAACCGATTTAAAGAATATTGATCGCAAGGTTCTAAGGTCCTGGATGGCCTATGAACGCAACCGGGGAATTTCGTCAAGATCCCTGGCCAGAGAGCTTTCCTCCTTAAAGAATTTTTATAGATGGCTGGGTGAGGAGTACAATTTCGACAATACTTTCATCGAAACGGCCAAATCCCCAAGATTTAGATCAAAATTTCCACGACCCATCTCGGAGAAAGGAACACAGGAAGTACTGGAATACCTAGGTTCGAAATCGGAAGTGCCATGGGTTGCTACACGTGATGTGGCAATTATTGCCTTGTTATACGGCTGTGGACTAAGAATTTCTGAAGCACTTGCTTTGACCCAGAAGGTACTTCCCCTTGCCGATTCTATTCGAATCGTTGGTAAAGGAAAAAAGGAGCGAGTGGTACCAGTCATTCCTTATTGCCAGCAAGCTGTAGCGGAATATGCAGGTCTTTGCCCCTTTATAGCAAAGAAAAAGGATCCTTTGTTCTTTGGTGTTCGAGGTGGCAAATTAAATCAAAGAACAGTCAGAAAGGTAATGGAAAGAGCAAGAATATCTCTTGGTCTACCTTCCAATTCCACACCCCATTCCTTGCGACATTCATTTGCTACACATATTTTGAATGCTGGTGGGGACCTAAGGGTTATACAGGACTTGTTGGGACATAGTTCCCTAAGTACGACCCAAGCGTATACCAAAGTTGAAACATCCCGCCTGATGGAAGTTTATAGATCTGCCCATCCAAGAGCCAACTGAAAATTTATTGAACTAAAACCGCCACCAAGGTGAAGTTGATAAATCGACTTAATTTGTAGTTTCTACCCCATTTAAGGCACATAAATCCATAATACTACATTCCTTGCAATTGGGTTTTCGGGCTTTGCAAACATAGCGACCATGTAGAATTAACCAGTGATGGGCATGTTGTTGAAATTCTGCCGGAATACGATCCTCAATTGATCTTTCCACCTCCAAAACATCCTTACCTGGAGCTATACCCGTTCTGTTACCAACACGAAAGATATGGGTATCTACTGCCTGAGCAGGATGTTTGAACCACATATTCAATACAACATTTGCTGTTTTTCTACCAACTCCTGGCAAAGACTCCAATGCTTCTCTGGATGATGGAACCTCCCCATGAAATTTCTCCATCAACAATCCTGAGAGCTTGATAACGTTTTTGGCCTTGTTTTTGTAAAGTCCGATGGTCTTGATGTATGAAATTAACTTTCTTTCCCCCAGTTCAATCATCTTTTCTGGAGTATCTGCTACCTGGAACAATTTTCGGGTTGCCAGATTCACCCCAACATCAGTGGATTGGGCTGACAGGACAACAGCCACCAGCAAGGTAAAGGCATTAGTATGTTCCAATTCACCTTTGGGTTCCGCATTCTGGTTCCTGAAACGGGTGAAAATTTCTACAATAGTTTGATAATCTGCCTGTTTTTTCATCTCACCTTCCAATTATCCAATGTAAATCTTAAGGTTCTTAATTTTGAACCAGTTTTCGAACACAATTATTGCTTAACACATTAAATTAAACTTTTAAGAAACAGAGATGAAATAACAATGGAATTAGAACACTCTTATCACTTCAGGGTCATAAATCGGGCTTTGAGATTTATTGAGCAACATGAATCAGATGAATTGAGTTTGGAAGACCTCGCCCATGAAATGAATATGAGCCAGGGGCACCTGCAGAAACTTTTTTCCAAATGGGTTGGTGTATCACCCAAGCGCTACCAACAATTCCTATCCCTTATCCAAGCACGAAAACTGCTACAGCATAACTATAACACCGGAAAAACAGCTGACTTACTTGGTTTCTCCGGCAAGAGTAAACTTCATGACTTATTTATCACATGGGAAGCAATGAGCCCCGGTGATTATGCAAAAAAGGGTGAGGGACTTGATCTGTACTACGATTTTTACCCCAGTATTTTAGGCGAAATGCTGGCTATGGGTACTAGCCGAGGCCTATGTGGTATTGCCTTTTCATCTGTTATAGGAAAAGAAGAAACCTTAAGGGATTTATGTTCCAGGTGGTCCAAGGCCAATTTCAGGCAGGGTGGTGAATATATTGATCACCTTGTCAAGCCATTGATTTCCCTTGAGGGATCAACCAGAGCATTGGTTTCTGGGGCACCATTCCAAATCAAGGTTTGGGAAGCCTTGATTTCCATACCGGAAGGGGAAGTTACAACATATTCCGACTTGGCAAACCTTATCGGATCACCGAAGAGCTCAAGAGCTGTCGGAAATGCCGTAGGTCGTAATCCTCTGAGTTTGATCATTCCCTGCCACAGGGTTATCCGAAAGGATGGCTTATTGGGCGGTTACCATTGGGGGCTACCCGTCAAGAAAACCTTGTTGGCACTGGAAACAGGATGGAACTACCACTCCTGACTAAATTTTGCTAGATCAACTGGATTGGAAAACAGGTATTTACCTTTCCTCACCTACCAATTAATTTGTGGTTAGCAGGCTGCAACAGCTCTCTTGGTAAGAACCTTGACCAAGTTGGCCCGGTATCTTTTAGACCCATGTATGTCCTCAATCATACCTTCAGCATCCACATCCAAACCATCAATTGCCGAAGAAAAAAAATCAGAACTCAAAGCATTTTCTGCTTCGGACCATCTGTATACACCATCCTCTGAGGCTCCTGTAACAGCGACCCTTACATCATTACCATACCTGGCTACAAACACTCCGACAAGAGCAAACCTTGAAGCCGGTTGGTCAAATTTCTGATAGTTTGCAGCATCAGGCACAGAAAAATCAACCTGAGTTATCAATTCACCTTCCTCAAGAGAGGTTTCAAATATCCCTATAAAGAAATCTTCCGCAGAAATTGACCTCTTATTGGTGATAATCAAAGCATTGGAAGCCAAAGCTGCTGCCGGATAGCAGGCTGAAGGGTCATTATTTGCCAAACTACCACCAATGGTACCACGATTCCGTACGGCCGGATCACCTATATTTCCAGCCAAAGCTGCCAGTGCTGGATAACCTTCAACGGTAGCTGCTACTATGCCATGGGTTGTGCCTGCCTTGATAGAAACAGTCCCATCCGTCTCAGAAACTCCCTGCAGTTCAGAAAGCCCCCCGATTGAAACAAGTACATCTGGACTAGCCAACCTGTTTTTCAAAGTAGGAATTAGAGTTTGTCCGCCAGCCAAGGCCTGTGCACCTTCGGCAGAAAGGGCCTCTATGGCTTCATTCAGACTTCCAGGTCTTTGAAATGCAAAATCGTACATGTGTTATCCTCCTGTTGAACATCCTTGTGGAGATTTGAAAATTACTAAATTAACCTTATCCATTGATTGCTGACCAAACCCTTGAAGGCGACAAGGGCATGTCGATATGGGAGACGTTATATCCTCCCTTGTTTAGAGCATCAATCACGGCATTGACTACCGCAGGTGGCGACCCAATAGCACCGGCTTCGCCACACCCCTTGACTCCCAATGGATTATGAGTGCACGGGGTCTGACACGAATGATCTACTACGAAACTCGGCACGTCATCGGCTCTGGGCATGGCGTAATCCATATAAGTACCGGAAACCAATTGTCCGTTTTCATCATAGACGGCATGTTCCCGCAATGCTTGTCCTACCCCTTGGGCTATTCCTCCATGAACCTGACCATCCACCACCATGGGGTTGATGACATTACCAAAATCATCAGTCGCGGCAAACGAACAGATATCAACATTGCCGGTTTCAGGATCAACTTCAACTTCGCAGGCATAGGCCCCAGCCGGGAAGGTAAAGTTGGCTGGATCATAGAAAGCTGTTTCCTCCAGACCAGGTTCCAGTTCATCAAGGGGATAGTTGTGAGGAACATATGCTGTCAGACAGACATCTCCCCACCCCACGGATTTGTCGGTTCCAACTACGGAGAAATTACCATCCTTGAATTCAATATCCTCGGCTGATGCTTCCATTAGGTGGGCAGCAATTTTTTTCGCCTTGGCAATGATCTTCTCTGTTGCCCTGACCATGGCAGCTCCACCAACTGCAATTGATCTTGAACCATAGGTTCCCATCCCCATGGGAGTATTGGAAGTATCGCCATGCTGGATATGTACCTGATCTTCTGGTATCCCTATCATATCTGCAATAACTTGGGGGAAGGTAGTTTCATGGCTTTGCCCGTGTGAATGGCAACCTGTCATAACTGTAATTGATCCAGTGGCATTAACCCTAACGGTTGCACTTTCATACAGACCAGCTCTGGCTCCGAGCATTCCAACCAGGTTGGAAGGGGCTATTCCACAAGCTTCAATATAACAATTTATACCCAATCCACGCAGGAGGCCTTTTTCCTTGGATGCATTGGCCCTGACTTCAAAACCCTCCAGGTCGGCAATTTCATGAAGTTTGTCCATGGTTGCCACATAATCTCCTGTATCATATTCAAGAGCCACTGGAGTTGCATACGGGAATTCATCCTTCTGGATAAAATTCTTTTGTCTGATCTCAACCGGATCAATGCCCATTTCTCGGGCGGCCTTGTCAATTACCCTTTCCAATTGGAATGTGGCTTCCGGGCGGCCCGCTCCCCTGTACGCATCGACAGGTACAGTATTGGTAAAGACAGCCTTGACATTGACGTAAATCAAGGGCGTTTTATAGTTTCCGGCCATCAAGGTTCCATGCAGCCAGGTGGGAACAGATGTTGAAAATGTTGATAAATAGGCTCCCATATTCGCATAGGTATCAGTTCTGATTGCCTGAAACATGCCATTTTTGTCAAGAGCCAATTCAATCTTGGTTACATGGTCACGGCCATGGGCATCGGTTATAAAGGATTCGGTCCTGCTAGCCGTCCACTTCACTGGAACCCGGAGTTTCCTTGCTGCAAGAGTACAAAAAGCTTCCTCGGCATAATGGAATATCTTGGAACCGAAGCCTCCCCCAACATCTGGAGCAACAACTCTTAGTTTGTGCTCAGGTATCTGGAGCACAAATGCTCCCATTAACAGACGAATGACATGAGGATTTTGTGAGGTAGTATAAAGGGTGGATTGATCATTGGAGGCATCATAATCGCCTATAGCGACTCTTGGTTCCATGGCGTTGGGTACCAATCTGTTGTTAACCAACTCCAAAGTGGTTACGTGATGAGCATTCTTGATAGCTTCGTCAACAGCATCCTTGTTCTCTTCCACAAAGCCCCAGTCATAACATAGGTTTGTTTCTATTTCGTCATGGACAAGGGGGCCGCCTTCGACGGCTGATTTCATATCAACAACAGCAGGCAGTTCTTCCAAATCAACACTTAATGCTTCAGCAGCATCTCTTGCTATTTCAAGCGAATCGGCAACGACGGCAGCAATGGGATCCCCCACATGCCTGACCTTGCCCTGGGCCAGAACCGGATGCCCCGGTTCTTTCATTACTTCACCAAAAC
Organism: Paracoccaceae bacterium; assembly: GCA_963668325.1. GTDB lineage: Bacteria > Pseudomonadota > Alphaproteobacteria > Rhodobacterales > Rhodobacteraceae > MPNP01. The sequence continues at coordinate 1,435,837 of OY764222.1, read as the reverse complement.
GATCAGTTACCTGCCAACCGCATGGCAATCCGCCTACTTCTGCGAAATCAGCACCTGTAAAAACCCCGACCACACCCGGAACAGCTTCTGCAGCACTTGTATCAATGGAATTAATTTTGCCATGAGCAATGTCAGACCGAAGAAAATAAACGTATTTCTGGCCATGGACGTTGATATCATCTGTATATTTTCCATTGCCACTCAGGAATCTGACATCTTCCCTTCTTATGGAACTGGCACCTATACCGTTATCTGGCATGAGATTCTCCTATTCTTGCTTGTTGCTATCTGGCTGATATTCATTCTTTCGGACTATTTCAAACTAGGCAGCAGAAGCCGCAGCCTGGATTGACTTGACGATATTGTGGTATCCCGTACATCGACAAATGTTCCCTTCAAGATATTCTCGAATTTCAGTTTCAGTGGGATTGGGATTTTCCTCCAAAAGGGCAGCAGCTGACATCACCATTCCCGGTGTGCAGAACCCACATTGCAAACCATGATTATCTTGGAATGCCTGCTGGACTATGCCTAGTGACCCATCGGGATTAGCCATCCCTTCTATGGTTGTCACGGAACTTCCCTCAGCTTCAAGAGCAAACATCGTACAGGCCTTTACCGCTTTTCCATTGACGTGTACAACACAAGCTCCACACTGGCTAGTATCACATCCGATATGGGTTCCTGTCAGGTTCAGGTTATTCCTAATAAAATCTGATAGCAAAGTCCTTCCCTCGACTTCTCCCGAAACCGATTTACCATTTACCGCCATGGTTACTGTAGCCATTTATATCCTCCAATAAATTTCAATACTTATGAAATTGGTACCCTAATCTATTAACTAAAAATAAAACCTTGCCAAATGAAAATTCTACATTTTTCAACTAATCATGGTCCAACTCAATCAGATAATCCTTACCCTCTTTAAGAAGGTCATGTGGTCTAAGCCCCGAATCCAAAGCTCGCAAGTTCTCAAAAAATCTTCTCCCAAACAGAATTGGTGGGCCCAAGGGTGCATTCTCGCCGCCGAATTTACAGATTTCTCTCCCGCTTTCCGGGCTGAAAGCGCTAACCAACCGATTGACCTGGGCAGGGGATATTTCCTCATTTCGAACATTTACAAAAATCACCGCATCGGTCTTCCTGGGTAAGGAAGCCATTGCTTCGTTCACCAAGTATGACTTGCCTAGCTTCCCTTCGATATTTACCAGCCTGATCTTATCCCTTTTTGTATACTTTGTTGTCACTTCCTTGGCAAGGCTTCCCACAATGCTTACCCCATCAACCTGGGATGCCAGGATTTTAGCAAGTTGCGCCTCAAAACTTTGATCCCTCGAATCAATTATAAGAATGACTTGCACATTGGGTTTTAATAGTCCTGTTCTCCTTCTATCCCTAGGCTGTCTTCTTATTGGTATTTCCTTCAACAAGCCTCCTGCTCCCATCGCGGCAAAATCCACTGGGGACAAATCAATACCGCAAACGATTCTTTCCAATACCCAATCCGCACCATTCAAAGCCGGGGAACGAGCGCAGCCAGGAAGACCGATGATTTTTTGTGAACCAAGTGCACCTAAAAATAGTAAATTGCCGGGATCTACAGGTATACCCACCCTATTTACCGTTCCACCGGCCAATTTCACCGCCTGAGGCCCCGTATCGTTGGCATCTGATGTTGCCGTTGAGGTTATCACCAATACCAGAGGTGAGCTGGTTTTTTTTAGTGATTCTCCCAGTGAATCAGCTTCATGGAGTTCGAAGAATACCCGTTCAAGTGAAATGCCAAGCCCATTTAATCGGGACCTGGTAACCTCAATACCCTTTTCTGCAAGCTTATCCTTTTCACCTGATGGAGAGGTGATAATCAAATCTACTTGCTTGATCAGAACTTCTCTGAATTCCATAACCCCTTCTAGTAGTGCCAATGCTTCCAACACCTTGATCTTAGCCACCCCATAGGGAATAATTTTTACCGTACCTACCAGCTGGTTTTTTTCAACTCTGGAAAGATCAGGTAAGGTAGCTAGTGTTATGGCTTCATCAACCAGGTTGAATTCAGTGATTCTCTTTGAATCAAATTTCAGTAAGCCCTTTTGTGAGGCATAAATATTTACTCTGCCTGTGAATGGAGAAGAAACAAACAGCGAGGGTTCCACTGAAGTAATTTTACGTCCTAGAAGAGCAGCAGCCTCATCCTCGCCAAGATCATCTTCCTCCAGGCTTGCAACCATTATTTTCTGGATGCCAGAATTCTGGAAAAGTTCTATGTCATGTTGGTTAAGAACCTTTCCCTTTCTAACCTTTTTTCCTCCAGAATTAACTGTATGGGCCAATATATGCCCTAGCGCTTCATTTGCCTGGCAAGTTCCAAATCTCATTTTTGAACTTTACCCATTCGCAGGGACTGGGTTATTTCAGCCAAAATGGCAACAGCTATCTCAGCAGGTGAACGAGATCCAATATCCAAACCAATGGGGCCATGTATCCTTGCCAGTTGATCTTCGGAAATAGCTTTTTCTCTCAATCTAGACAATCGTTTGGTATGTGTTCGAGTAGATCCTAGACAGCCAATATAAAAGGCAGGGGTTCCAAGGGCTTCAAGTATGGCAGGATCATCAATCTTGGGGTCATGGGACAAGGTCACGATCGCTGTTCTTAAATCGGGTTTTTCCTCCTTGATAACCTCGTCAGGCCATTCATTACTTATCCTTACACCTGGAAACCGTGCTTTCGACCCAAACGATTCCCTAGGATCAATGATCATGGTTTGATAGCCAGAATGCCGGGCAATGTGAATTAATGGTTGTGCAATGTGAACACCTCCTACCACTATCAATTTCAATGGTGGATTGAAAACATTAATAAATGTGCCATCGACAATTCCACTTTTATCCTGTTCCAAGGCCTGCAAAAGGTCACAGGTCATTAGGGACGTACCATAGGGTATTACTGTACACTCCCAAGAATCAAGAGAAGTTTTGACAATGGTTGGAGTTCCTTGAGCCCGATGAAAAACAAGCTCCTGTAATTTTTCTTCTGTTAATCCAAATGGGCCAGCAATTGGTTCGACAAGTACTTTAATTTTTCCACCACAAGCCAAGCCAACCGCAAAAGCATCTTCATCTGCCACACCAAATTCAAGTGATATTGGTTTTTTTGTTTCCATTGCTTCAAGAGCTTCTGACACCACTGCGCCCTCGACACACCCGCCTGAAACCGACCCGGTTATTTCACCATTTGAACTTATCGCCAACTGGCTTCCAACTGGTCTCGGAGCAGAGCCCCAAGTCTGAGTAACTGAAGCTATTGCTGCACCGCCCTCATGGTGCCAATTCAAGGCTGTCTCAGGTATATTTTCGTACTCTGGTCTTTTCATATTTCAGTTAAATTCAAAGTTAAATTAATTTTGTGGGATGCTCACACAAGCACCAAATATGTGTATTCAGGCCAATGTTTCCATAAGCCTGTTTTTCTCTCCATCGTCAAAGGAATTATAAAGAACATTTGACAATCCAATGAGTGAATTGATGTTGTGGGCAGATTTGAAACAATCCACGAATGGAAGCATGGCCCCTATGCCTCTGGCCCTAGGTGTAAAGCTTTCCCAGCGAAGAAGTGGATTTACCCATATTAATCTACGTGCACTCAATTGAAGTCGTTTCATTTCCTGGCCTAATTGGGTGATATCGCCACTTTCAAGCCCGTCAGAAATTAAAAGCACCAAGGCACCCTGTCCCAAAACTCGTCTTGACCATTTGAAATTGAATTCCTTCAAACATTCTCCGATCCTAGTTCCTCCTTCCCAGTCGGAAACTTCCTTACCAGCAGATTCGAGCGCTTGATCCACATCATTTATGGCCAGGTTACGGGTTATGTTTGTCAATCTTGTTCCAAAGGTAAAGGAATGAACTTTGGCCCATTTATTTGTTCGGTGGTTGATAACCGAGTGTAGGAAATGCAAAAGCATTCTGGAATAGGTAGACATACTTCCAGAAATATCACATAGAGCTACAAGATTTGGATTGCGTTCGGTTGGCTTCCGATAGCCCAATTTATGTATTTCTCCACCCTGTCTGGCAGCCATTTTCATGGTGGTTTTCCAGTCAGAAATCTTACCCTTGGGGTGGGGTTTGAATCTCCTTGAAATCAATCGCTTTACCGGGAGCTCAAGTTCTGAAATGACTCTTTTGGCCTCCCTGGTTTCTGAGGTGGACATTTGCTCGAAATCCATGGCGTTAAACCTATCCTGATAGGATGTTGTTCCTGTTGATATAACTTCAAGTTCTTCCTCCAACTCGTTATCGCCATGGGAATTAACTTTTGATTCTTTTTGTTCTCCCACCAATGATTGTCCAGCTCTTTTCATACCAGCTTCAGGTTTTCTCTTTTCGGTAGTCCCCCGAATACTAGGTAGCATCATCGACATCATATGGTCATGATATCTTGGATCTCGCCAGAAGAGATCAAAGGTTTGAGAAAACACTACCAATTGATCAGGCTTGTTTACGAAACAGCATTGTAGAACTGAGTAAAAATCTTCCTTGGAGTGTAACCCAACGGTTTCCGCTGCTTTTATGGCATTTACTGTTTGGCCTGTTCCTATGGGGAGTCCAGATGACCTCAATGCTCTGGCGAAATGAGTAATATTATCTACCAGCACACCATTGGGAACCTCCTGCTCAATGGTCATACATCAACACCTATGGCGAAATACCCTGATAAAGGTATAGGGAAATGCCTGTAAAAACCCATACTAGGCGATTTCCCTTAGGTTTGCTTTGGCCATTTCCAAAATCCTCTGGCTTTCTGAACCACCGATTCTGGCAATGTCATCCTGGTATTTCAGCAGTGCTCCCATGGTATTTGAAACAACCTCTGGTGAGAGTTCAATGGTATTCAATGCCAGTAGACATTTCGCCCAATCTATGGATTCGGCCACGCCTGGTTTTTTAAACAAATCCTCACTTCTCAGAGTATGGATAAAGGCAACGATCTCTCTTGAAAAAGTTTCACTGGCTTCTGGTACCTTGACCTGGATTATTTCAAGTTCTCTTGCAAAGTCTGGGAAGTCTACCCAATAGTAAAAACATCTTCTTTTCAAAGCATCATGGATTTCTCTTGTTCGATTAGAGGTAAGAATAACGATTGGTGGTGTTTTGGATTTGATTGTACCCAATTCCGGGATGGTGATTTGGAAATCAGAAAGAACTTCTAGTAAAAATGCTTCAAAAGGCTCATCTGTGCGGTCAATTTCGTCAATCAGGAGGACCGGCGGTCCCTCCTCATGGTCACCAAGCGCCTCCAGTATTGGCCTTGAAATCAAATACTCCTCGGAAAATAATTCTGCTTGGAGGGCATTCCGTTCCAGGTTTCCCGAGGCTTCCGCAGTCCTGATTGCCACCATTTGGGCAGGAAAGTTCCACTCATAAACCGCCGAACCAGTATCCAGACCCTCATAGCATTGAAGCCGAATTAATTTTCTTCCCAATGCGCTGGAAATAGCCAAGGCAATTTCAGTTTTACCTACCCCTGCTTCCCCTTCAAGGAAAAGAGGCTTGTTTAGCTTTAAAGCCAGAAATACCGTTGTCGCCAGAGAACGATCACAAAGGTAATCTGCCTCTCGCAACAAACCCTGTACTGCTTCAATCGTATTGGTATCCCTGTTCAAATTGACAACCTCCAAAAACTTTGCTTCACCAGGAATTATAGGTTTTGCTTATTACTAAGTGATTATTTTACTGGATTACCAGAATCTATTTTCGGGATAAGAAAGGATCTTATCATGTCACAAATAACAGTACCATCTTGATTTTTGCCCAAATGACGAACTCTGACGATGCCACAATCAGGACGTTTTCTGGATACTCTTTTACCTAAGATTTCAGTCTCACCATATAAGGTATCTCCAGCATAAACAGGAGCTGGAAGTTTAATTTCCTCCCACCCCAAGTTGGCAATGGCCTTTTGACTTGTGCTCGATACACACAAACCGGTAACCACAGCTACCGTGAGGGTTGAATTGACCAAACATTTGCCAAATTCAGTTTTTGCAGCATAATTTCTGTCGAAATGGAGGGGATGTGTGTTCATGGTCAGGTTTGTGAACCAAATATTATCTGTTTCTGTAATGGTTCTACCTGGCCAATGTTCGTACCAATCTCCGGTAACGAAATCTTCGTAATATAAACCAGGGTCTTCACGGAACCTCTTCTTTCCCACCTGCTTCATTCCCCTTAATTGCCTCGTCAATTTCTTTCTCCTTTTGAGTTGGTTAAAGCTACCAAATCCTTGGGATTTTGCAAGCCATGTTGGTAGTGACAAGCCGGTAATCCAGCAAGACGCCGAGGAAATACCTCTACTGGATACGGAATAAATCTGTTTGATGCCAGTGGTAAAGTTTTTTGTGGTGCTTAAAGGTTTCTTGATCAGTAAACTATTCCAGGGAACAGATCACATCCTAGGTCCTGAAGGTGATGGATCGATTTTCTTTACCTCCTGCACCGGTACAGGAGTTGGTAGTTCCCTTACTAGGAATTCATGGAGTTCTACAAGCATCCTGGCCCGTGCCAGTAGATAGACTTCAGGCAGAACATCAGCCTTCAAGCCGGGCAGCACCCGGGACTGGCTGACCTCGCATGGGCCGCCCTCAACCTGCAACTCCAGAATACGGACTTCGGTTTTCAACTGGTCATCCTTGCGGATGCGAGTAACCTGCCACATCTCCCGAACGCCTAGCCTGGCATATTTGTTCGGCTTTGTCCTGTCCAGATTGGTAATCTCAATCTCAACGACAAGATCGGGCGGATTTTCTTTCTCATACGCAGAGGCCCTCTCCTCAGCAAGTGTCTCGCCACCTTCAGCCAGTCCGGTCCGAAATGCTGTAATCCAGCCTTCGGCCTTCGTACCGATATAGTAGGAAGTATCAGCTTCCATACCAGTGGGTTTCGGGTCCTCTGGTCTTTTCCAGCATTTTCCCCGCACTCCTCTGATCTCACTGTTGATTATATCCCCAGTCGCCGTAACAATGTCATCGGTTGCCTCGGCAAATATCTCATGACGACCTGACGGTGACATCCAGGAGATGATGCCGGCGATGGGGTCGATCAGCACGCGCCGACCCAGCCGGTCCCAGTCAATCTTGTCTGCAATGTGAGGAATCAGATCCGGGGGAACTTGATACTGCCAGAACGCCGAGCCCATTGAACCGATCGCTTGCGGGGCAGGATAATGATCGGGATAATGTTTTTCATTAAATACAGGGGCGGGTTCAGACATGTTTCTTCTCTGGATAAATAATTATCATATGGAAACTCTGTTCATAAATTTTCCAGCCCACTATATCACAAGACAGCAGATATGTCATTCGGATTTGTTTGGCCAATCCCATTGACAATATTGGAAAGCTAAATTTTATCACAGAACAAGGGAAAGATTGAAAGCGAGTAAACCTGCAAATAATTACCATGGCTTAGCCAGAATCAATGTTTGTAGTAAGAATCTGTTATTACGTATTACGCCAGGTGACCTGATTGTAGTTCGTATATGGAAGTCTCTAATGAAATTAAGATGAATCAGCCAAGGCTATTGCTTTTTAGTTGTTATATCTCTCTTTTTTTAGTTTGAGTTAGAATTTCCGGTAAATAAAAAAAGCATCACTAAAAAATTTCCTCTTCACTTCAAAATACTTATGTGGAAAAATTTGGGTACCAATCAGCCCAACATTTATCCACTTATCTTTACTTGGAGATTTGTTGTCTCTGTCCTTCACTAGTTATTCTACTATTCCTGTTGTCCATTACAGCGGTTGGATTATTATTTTATCCATTGGGTTTGATTATACCGCGTCCACCTGCCGTTTAGGTTTAATTTCATTTTAACTGGCGGATATGCTTTTATCCAGGGTCAGGAAAGAGCAGATGGCGTAAATCTTTCTTTTTGAACCAGGGGGCTTGTTAAAATTGTATCCTTTCCAGCAAGAAAACCAACTCTGCAATGTTTCAAATGAGCAACCCATTGTTCGATATTACTTATGCATACCATAAAAATTTCTTGACTCTGCTTCCTAAATTCGGGTTTAATGCAAATGAATTTTACTCATTCCTTGGTAAGTCTTATGGAATGTCAAAAAAGGAGAATATGATGAAACCTATAAAGCTGGTAAGCATGGTGACTGCAACATTTGTTGCACTCGGTACCTTAATTGCTTCAGTAACTATTGTTGCAGCGCAACAACAATTCATTTCGATCGGAACCGGTGGGGTGACTGGCGTGTACTATCCAACTGGAGGGGCCATCTGTCGACTAGTTAACGCGAATCGGAAAGAGCATGGTATCCGTTGTTCTGTAGAGTCAACCGGGGGATCGATTTACAATATCAACACCATCAAGGGTGGTGAACTCGAGTTTGGCGTTGCCCAATCTGATTGGCAGTTCCATGCCTATAATGGGACCTCAAGATTTGAAGATAACCAGTTCGAAGGCCTGAGGGCTGTCTTCTCTGTCCACCCGGAACCAGTAACCATTCTTGCTCGACGTGATTCTGGTATAAACAATATTACTGATATTCCCGGAAAGCGATTCAACATCGGTAATGATGGATCCGGTACGCTTGGTACATGGGAGGTAATCGAGGATGCCATGGGATGGAGTCGCGATGATCTGGCCCTTGCGGGTAAAATGAAGTCTGCCGAAACCGGAGCTGCACTCTGTGATAACAAGATTGACGGATATTTCTGGCTTGTTGGTCATCCATCAGCACTTACGCACGAAACCATAGCATCCTGTGATGCTGTCATCGTGTCTGCAGTCGCACCAGAAATTGACCAACTTATCGCTGATAGACCATATTACCGAAGTGCAACAATCCCCGGTGGGATGTATCCAGGTAATCCTGATGACATACAAACATTTGGTGTAGGTGCTACCTTTGTAACCTCTGCTGATGTCCCTGATGAGGTCGTTTATATTGTAGCGAAGGCGGTTCTTTCCAATCTTGATGATTTTCGCAAGTTACACCCGGCTTTTGCTAATCTAAAGGCTGAGGAAATGGTTAGTGATTCCTTGTCAGCGCCACTTCACCCTGGTGCAATCAAAGCATACAAAGAACTAGGCTTGATGGAATAGTTCTGTAGCCAGCATAGCCGGCATTGCCGGCTATGCTTTTGGCACCAATGGTGAATGTTGACTTAAATCTGAAAACAGATTATGGCCACAGTCAAGCAAGCAGAAACTGAAACTGTAAATAAAGCCCAGGCACTGGCCAGTGATCTGGATGTCGGTGGAAGGAACCCCGATAATTGGCAGGCAGGTGTAATCACTGGAACGGCATTGTTGTGGGCGACCCTGCAAATTATCAACGCCTCACCTTTACCGGCAATATTAGCACGGACGCTTGGATTAAATTGGATTTATGTCACTTCCGATACCGAAAGAGTTATTCATCTAGCTTTTGGTCTGACATTGGCTGCCTTTGCCTATCCTCTTTACAAATCAGCATCGCGGGTTCGAATACCATGGTATGACTGGCTTTTGGTTGTTGCTGGGCTGTGTTCAACTCTTTATCTCATCGCCAACTCAGCAGCAATTGCTGATCGTTCGGGATTACCAACAACCTCTGACCTGATAATTTCAGCCACTGGACTATCAATTGTTCTGGTAGCCACCTACCGGGCCCTTGGTCTACCAATGGTAATTGTGGCAAGCGTGTTCCTGCTGTATGTTTTTTTTGGTGATGCGAACTTCTTTCCCGATGCTATGCAGTGGAAAGGCGCCAGTTTTGGGAAAGCCATGTGGCATTTCTGGATGCAGACAGAAGGTGTATTCGGACTTGCGTTAGGCGTCTCGGCATCTATGGTATTCTTGTTCGTATTGTTTGGATCATTGCTGGAGAAGGCTGGTGCCGGCAATTACTTTATCAAACTTGCATTTGCCCTGATGGGGCACCTAACAGGTGGACCAGCCAAAGCTGCAGTAGTAGCATCAGCTGCAACAGGTCTCATTTCAGGTTCTTCCATAGCCAATACTGTTACTACCGGTACCTTTACCATTCCCTTGATGAAACGGGTTGGATTTTCTGCCGAAAAAGCTGGTGCTGTTGAGGTTGCCTCATCAACCAATGGACAATTGACCCCTCCCGTTATGGGTGCTGCGGCCTTTCTTATGGTCGAGTATGTAGGAATATCTTATCTTGAGGTGGTTAAGCATGCTTTCTTGCCGGCCGTAATTTCATACATAGCATTGGTTTATATTGTGCATCTGGAAGCTGAGAAGATGCATCTGAAGGGCCTTCCACCAGCTAGTGAACCCAAACCTCTACTATTGAGACTTGCCCGAATAGCGCTTGGTATCGCCATATTTTGTGCCTTGTGCCTTGGAACCTATTATGGCCTCGGCTGGCTCAAGCCACTGCTTGGTGATTACTCCTTCATGGGCATGTCGATTCTCTTCATTGCTGCGTATCTTGTCCTGGTAAAATGGTCATCAGCCCAACCAGACCTGACAGTCGATGATCCAAATAAGCCATTCAAGTCGTTACCCTTGCCAGGACCAATTGCCAAAACGGGTACCTATTATGTGTTACCTGTTGTAGTATTGATCTGGAATTTGATGATCGAACGGCTATCACCTGGGCTATCTGCCTTTTGGGCCACCTTTGCCATGATTTTTGTCATGCTTACCCAGCACCCGATAAAGGCCTGGTTCCGAGGTGACAGAAGATTTACTCAAGCAATATCCCGTGGCTGGAAGGAATTGATTGATGGTATGGTCGCTGGTTCCCGCAACATGATTGGTATTGCCGTGGCTACCGGTACAGCTGGTATCATTGTTGGGACAGTTTCCCTGACAGGAGCACATCAGGTAATCGGTGAGTTCATCGAGGTGCTTTCCGGTGGCAATCTATTACTGATGTTGATTTTTGTAGCTCTCTTCTCTTTAGTCCTTGGGATGGGCTTGCCGACGACAGCAACCTATATTGTAATAACTTCCCTTATGGCACCTGTGATCGTTGCGGTGGGTGCCAAATCCGGTCTTGTCGTTCCGCTCATTGCCGTCCACATGTTTGTGTTCTACTTCGGCATTCTCGCTGATGACACCCCACCTGTTGGACTCGCGGCCTTTGCCGCCGCGGCCATATCTGGTGGCGATCCAATCAAGACCGGTGTTATTGGATTCTCATACGATATCAGGACAGCCATACTGCCCTTCCTATTCATTTTCAATACCGAGTTGCTTTTAATTGATGTGACATTTGGCAAAGCTGTATTTGTCTTTATTGTTTCCGTCATAGCTATGATGCTGTTTGCAGCAGCTTCCCAGAATTGGTTCCTGGCCAAGTCACGTCTTTGGGAGAGTGCCGTTTTGTTACTTATTGCATTCACCCTTTTCCGGCCAGGTTTCTGGCTAGATATGATATCGGACCCTTACCAGAGAATCCCATCTTCTGAACTGGTAGAAATGGCCGATACAGCACCGGACATGACAAGCATCAGGGTCAGAATGTCGGGCGAAGACTTTGTAACCGGGGATATAGTTGAAACTACGCTTGAACTTCCACTTGGCAAAATGTCTGATGGTGATGGTGCAATCAGGTTAGACCGTCATGCAGGTCTGTCATTTCGTACTGAAGATGATGGCCGGGTATTCGTAGACATGCTTAACTTCGGTCAATACGCCCAGGAAAAAGGTATTGATTTCGATTGGGAGGTTCTATTTATCGAAACCGAGGCAGACAGAATTCCCAAGGAAATTTTCTATATTCCCTCAATTTTGTTACTGGTGTTAATCGGTTGGCTGCAAATTCGTCGTCGCCCCAAGGCTCAATGATAACCAGCTGCACGCCCGAAGCAAATTATTCCAAGATAAAAAACAGCGCTTCAGAACCCCACCCTGCAAGTGTTATTAGATTGAGGTAGTTATGAGCAAGGTATTTTCTAGAAACTCAAGGATACAATTGCCCACCGTGGCAAGTGGGGAAGGTGTCTATCTTTTCGATAAAGATGGTAAACAATACCTTGATGGTTCAGGAGGTGCCGCTGTCTCCTGTCTTGGCCACTCAAATGACAGGATCATCGCAGCACTAAACAAACAACTTGAGAAACTGGCTTTTGCTCATACAGGCTTTTTTACTTCCGAACCGGCAGAACTTTTGGCCGAGCTATTGGTGGCTAAAGCACCAGCTGGTCTAGAGAAGGTATATCTTGTATCGGGTGGATCTGAAGCGATAGAAGCAGCAATAAAGGTTGCTAGGCAGTACTTTCTGGAATCAGGACAACCACAGCGAAGCCGAATTATTGCCCGTCGGCAGAGTTTTCATGGCAATACCCTTGGTGCACTGGCTGTAGGTGGCAATATGTGGCGACGTCGTCAATTTGCTCCTCTATTGATTGATACATCACATATCACTCCTTGCTTTGCATATCGCGGTTTGCAGCCTGGTGAGACAGTGGAGCAATACAGTCAGCGAACAGCCAATGAACTAGAGGAAGAAATCCTGAGACTGGGTTCTGAGAACGTGATGGCTTTTATTGCCGAACCAGTTGTTGGAGCCACCTTGGGTGCGGTGCCCCCTACACCTGGTTACTTTAGTTCTATCCGAAAAATCTGCGACAGGTATGGTATTTTGCTTATAGCTGATGAGGTGATGTGTGGAACAGGGCGCACAGGGAGTTTGTTTGCTATTGATCAGGAATCAGTTATTCCAGATATAATCACCATGGCCAAGGGGCTGGGGGCTGGGTATCAGCCAATTGGAGCAATGCTTTGTCAGAAGTATATTCACGATGCTATCGCTACTGGATCAGGGTTCTTTCAACACGGGCATACGTATATGGGTCATGCCATGGCTGCCGCTGCTGGGGTTGCGGTATTACAGGAAATTGATGAAAAAGGACTAATTGATCGAGTAAATCATAGAGGTAAATATCTTCAATCCGCTCTAGAGGCTGAATTTGGGCAACATCCACACATAGGTGACATCCGTGGACGGGGTTTGTTTTTTGGGGTTGAATTCGTTGCAGATCGTGAGACAAAGGAACCATTCAGTCAGGAAGCAAATATAGCTGGCAAGTTGAAAGCCACTGCAATGTCTGAGGGATTGGTGTGTTACCCGATGCAGGGAACCATAAATGGTACCAGTGGTGACCATGTCCTACTTGCTCCAGCATATATAATCACCAATGCCCAAATTGATGAACTTGTAGAAAAACTTGCACGAGCATTATCCAGCGTTTTGGATGGTGCGGCGCGGTAATATGTTACCTAGAATTATGGTAGCACCCAATGGTGCCCGCAGGTCCAAGGTTGATCATCCAAACCTGCCGATAACCATAGCTGAATTGGTTACTGATGCAATAGCCTGTCAACAAGCGGGAGCCAAGGCTATTCATGCCCATGTCAGAGATGAATCTGGTCGACATACTCTCGATATCGGTCTTTATCGTGAGTTAACGCAAGAAATGGCAATCGCTGTACCGGATATGTTGGTTCAGTTAACAACCGAGAGTGCAGGAATTTACAAACCCTCGGAGCAGCGTAGAATCCTTACCAAGCTTGAGGCGAATTCAGTTTCAGTGGCGATCAGGGAGTTTCTTGCCGACGATGAATTGGATTCAGCCAGCCAAGTCTATTATCACGCCTTGGAAAAAGGTACGGATATACAGCATATCCTGTATGACAGGAGTGATATCGATTTACTGGCCAGGATGGTTGTTGCCAAAATCATACCATCCACAAGTCTTCAAGTACTTCTGGTCATGGGGTCTTATATTAAATCCCCTGCAAAGTTGGAAGACCTTTCTCCACTTCTATCGTATGTCGAAAAAGTAATTCCCGGTACTGATTTAGCCATATGTGCTTTTGGAATTCAGGAAACTCAGATACTGTCCCAAACATTAAAAATAGGCCACAAAATCAGGGTCGGATTCGAGAATAACTTACATAACTTTGATGGCCAAATAGCCCTAGACAACGCATCCAGAGTTGCTGAAGTCCTACAATTTGCAACTTAGTTGTATGATTGATCCTATCCAAAATTAATTTGGATCAATTTTTGGTTTTTAGTGTTTAAGTTCCTATACCTCTATGGATTCCCCTTATCATCTTCCTGTGCCATCAAATGAATTCTAGTCATAACAAGTATCAAGAGATACCTTGGACCTAAAACTGTATCTCTTTTGGGTTGTTAATCCTACCCGATTTTGTTTTAGTCCACATATGAATTTTCGTCAAATCAAAACCAAATTTAAGGCAGGGTTGGTATCAATCGTTCAAATCCAGACATTGCTTTTTGCTTCTTTGGGAGGAGTAATCTTTATACTATTGGGGCTTCCGATACCTCTTTTAATCGGTCCAATGATTGGTTGCCTGATAGCTGCCCTGATAGGTTTTCGTCTGGAAGGATTTGGAATCTTAAGCATTCTTATGCGGACAATCCTTGGGGTTGCTATTGGATCTTCCATAACCCCTGACATTCTAGCAGAAATTGGTCGTCTTGGTTTCTCCCTTATTCTTATTCCACTGTTTCTTATCGTGGTTTGCAGTGTTGGATATGTTTATTTCAAGGGTTTGGGGTTTGATCCAAACACTTCCTATTATGCTACTATTCCTGGTGGCCTTGTAGAAATGCTTTTGTTCGGGGATAAAGCAGGTGCAAATGTTAGAGCCTTGTCTCTTATTCATGCAACAAGAGTTTTGGTAATTCTTTTAATCGTACCGTTCGTTGTAACCTCCATTTGGAATATTAACCTCACTCGTCCACCTGGAATTAATTTACAACAAGTGCCCTTGCAGGAGCTGGGTCTGATGATATTTTCCGCTATAGCGGGATGGAAACTTGCTGCCTATTTGAAGATTTCTGGTGCAACAATCCTGGGTCCAATGGTTTTGACTGCTCTCCTTTCCTTGACTGGCTTGATCACGGTACGACCCCCGGCTGAGTTCATTTGGAGTGCTCAGTTTTTTATCGGTCTCGGTGTTGGCATCCGATACAGTGGTGTAACTGGCCTTGAGGTAAGAAAGTATATCCTTTCAGCTTTAGGATATTGCTTTTTGCTTGGTGTGATCAGTATTCTGTTTACCTTTACGTTAGTTGGATTATTACACACTTCTCCGATTGATACCCTGCTTGCCTATTTACCTGGTGGACAGGCAGAAATGGCCATTATAGCCATCGTTGCAGAGGCTGATGTAGCTTATGTAATTTCCCATCATGTATTTAGGTTAATTTTAGTGCTATTGTTGGTCCAAGTGGTTGCTCGGTGGTTATTGAAATAATTTGATAATTTTTGCTCCAACAATTTTTTCAACACCTGCTTGAAAACAGTAATTCTATCAGATGGGCTTTGTATCAAGGAGACCCTGGGAGAAATTTTTCCATTGACGAAACCCACCATTAGATACTTTGCTAATTAATGGATAAATTTATCCCGTTCGGGATTATATTGTTATAATACTAAGATAATTTAAGAAAAAAGACCCGAACGGTATGATCAAATTTTATAACACGCTTGCTGTAATAAAACCAAAAGGAATCATGAATGACAACAAACAGAATACAAAATCTTGGGCAAATTATTAAGAAAACTCGAAAAAAACAGGGATTGACTCAGATACAATTGGCAGCAACCTCAGGCGTTGGGGTACGATTTATCCGCGAACTGGAAAATGGCAAGGATTCCTGTCATATAGGCAAGGCTTTAAAAGTGGTTTCCATGTTAGGAATTGATATTCATTTGAATGGTATCAAACTATGAAACGAATTCTAGATATTTACCTTCATAATGAATTTGTCGGAATACTTACCCAATATGAGAGCGGGGAGTTAGAATTTGCTTACGATGACAATTATCTTAGTAAGGGAACAAATGGGCTTTCCTTATCGCTTCCTCCGGGTAGGAGATTTTCAAATTCATTCTCGAATGATTTTTTCAAGGGAAAATATAAGGGTCCAAAAGTTGAGGCCTTTTTTTCAGGCCTTTTGCCCGAGGAAAGCCTACGGCTGGGTTTGGCAAAATATTTAGGCTTATCCTATAATAACTCGTTTGCCTTGTTGGAAGCTATTGGAGGAGACTGTGCTGGCGCTTTGTCGGCATATCCTCCTGGGGAAGAACCTTCAATTTCTCCAAATGAATTTGAAGTCTTGGATAATAAAAGGTTGTTACAAATCCTTGAAACAATCAAACAACGTCCAATGCTTGCTGGGGAAGATGGCTATCGATTATCTCTAGCAGGAGCACAAAATAAGTTAGCAGTTGGTTACAAAGATGGCCAAGTACAATTGATTAAGGGAGGTTTACCAACAACTCATATTCTCAAACCTGGAATAGAACGATTTAATGATAGTGTATACAATGAAATTTTCTGTATGAAATTGGCCAAATTTATAAACATAGATGTGCCAGAAGTATCTTTACATTTTGTCGAGAACATTCCTTTCTTTTTGGTTGAACGGTTTGACCGGCAAATTGATGCGAATGGAAATATAACTCGTATCCATCAAGAGGATTTTTACCAAGCTTTTGGTATAAATCCTAATTTTAAATACCAGCGTGAAGGCGGACCGGATATTGCCAAGTGTCTGGAGTTGATAGCCCAAAATTTTGCTCGTCCAGCTGATGACCAAATAAAATTTCTAAATATCATCATCTTTAATTATTTAATTGGAAATTCTGATGCACATGGCAAAAATTTTTCTTTACTTTATATTGGTAACAAACCCGAGCTAGCACCTGCTTATGATTTATTGAGCACAGAAATCTATCCTAACATAGATCAAAAGATGGCGATGAAAATCGGAGGGAAGTATAGACCACAGGATGTATATTTACGGCATTTCCACCGGCTTGTACCAGAAACAAAAACAGCACAAACTGCTTTAAACAATCAGATAAATACGATGACATCCAAAATTATGGATGCGGCTGTCAGGCTTAAATCAGAATTCGAACAGGAGGGTATAACCTCAGAAGTATTTGATAAAATTATTAAAGTTATAAAGTTCCGAATAAAATTAATGTCACGTACCTAATGACATCTAAATCAACCTTACCAATAACGAATATGCGATGTAGTGACTATTCTTGTGGTCTAGATATTATTGCAGATTCAGTGCTTGATTATCTTGAAGGTAAGGGTAAGGCAGGATCACGAGTAAAAACGCTGCGGTAATGGTAAATTCAAACTCACTCCTTCCCCATTTTCAGAACAAGTCTTGCGACTCCAACTGCTGCTTCGGTGTTTTTGGCATTTAGAATTTTTTGACCCAAGGCCATTTCTCTGATTGCGGTCCAAGTTGCGTTTTCTGCACCACCACCAGCAGTGTAGAGGGTTTGTGGGAAGTTGCCACCCCGGTCCTTAATTGCATGGTAACACTCAGCCTCAATCTTTGCCATGCCCTCAAGAAGACCCTGAAGAAATTTCCATTTCTCCTTAGGGCGTGGTGTCAGCCTTGGTTGTAGACCAGGATCATTTATCGGGAACCGTTCACCAGGGGAAACTAGCGGGTAATAATTCAAACCCGACGGAATTTCAGGATTTATTATTGAACTGTATTCCCTAATTTCACTAGGTGTGAAGTATTTCGCTAATACGCCTCCTCCTGTATTTGATGCACCTCCTATCAACCAACCTTCCCCCAGACTATGGGAATAGAGACCGATATTGGGGTCATCAATCCGATTTTGAGACATTACTTTGACCACTAGCGTTGAACCTAGGGAAGTTACTGCAACACCTGGTACCGGATCAGCACAGGCAAGAAATGCTGCAATACTATCTGTTGTTCCGGCATATACAATCGCACTGGCGGGCAAATTCAACTCCTCTGCCACGGTTCTTAAGATTGGGGCGATAGCTGTACCAGGAGCAACGACATTGGGAAGAAGGGCCATGTCCATTCCAAAATCAGATACCCATTCAGGCCATTTTTTGGTTCCAGGATCATATCCGGTTTTCAAGGAATTGTTGTAATCGGAATATCCCCCTATCCCTGTAAGTTTTGCTGAAATGAAATCGGCCTGATGAAGGAGGTGACGTGCATGGTGTTCCGAATCCTCCTGGATCAAATGCAGGGCACGAGCTAAAGCCGAGTTCGATCCTCTTGTGATATGAAAATCAGGGGCAATGCGATCTATAATTGCCCCCTCTCGGATAAATCCCTTGGAATTGTACATCAAGGCATGTGTCACAGGCTTAAGGTTGGCATCCGTCAAGAGCATGGTACCAGAAGTACCATCAACGGAAACCGCTGAGATTTCATGTGGGTTCAGTCCCAGTTCTTGCAATGAGAGGGTTTGGGACTTTATGCATGTCTGGACAGAATTCCACCACATTTCGGCATTGATCATGGCTGATTCTTGCTGCACATGGGCTTGTTGTGCCATAGAAATGAGTTTACCGGAAGCGTCAATAACTGCTGTCCGGATACCCGAAGTGCCTATATCAATACCAAGTATCAGACTCATTTCTGCTTGGCCAGAGCCTGGCGGTACTTTTCGGCATCCCAGTCTAATAGCTCTGCTTCTGCTTGATACCCTATTGGTTCAGGTTTCCACTCATTAGGCATCCGTTGTAGGATTTCTGCTAAGCACCTCAACATAGCCTTTTGTGAAGGTATCGCTGTTTTGCGAATCAGCACACCCTTTCCCTCTTTCATGATGACAGGTGGGGAACCTTCATGATCATTAAGTGGTAAACCTGGGCCAAGAAATACCACGTGATCAGGATAATACGAGCCTTTGACAACTAATGAAAAGGTGTGAGAATTCTGGACCAGCCAACTGTATTCCGACCAATCGAATCCTGTGTCCGGTTGACTAGTGGGAGGGTTATCCTTGATTTTAACTGGAGGCATAAATAGGCGCTGTTCAACTATGGCAATCAGCTTATCAACTTCAGCAATACTATGCCCACAACAAATCAGTCCATGATTCTGCAAAATAATGATTTTGGTTTCAGGCTTTATCCACTTAAGAATTTCCTGGGTTAGTGGGAGACCAGGTTTTACATAAGGGACAATGACAAAGGGCAAGCCATCCAATTTGTTGGCAAGGGAATGACGACCTTCTGGACTGATTGAGTGTACTAGCGTCATGACCGAATGCGTATGTACAACAATAGAATATTCGAGGACCGCATGAAAAGTCGTCTCGATTGATGGTCGCAATCCCATCTCAGGATCAAGTATGGCTTTAATGCAGTCTCCCTTACCACCCCCCATGGCTTCAGCTATGGCTACATTACGATCAACTCCGACAAATATATTCTGGACATCTGCATGGGCCAGCTCAGTACCTGATGCCTTGACCCACATTATATTCCCATCTTTTACTGACGTATTTCCACCCGGTCCCTGCACCTGTAAAGGGTCTTTCCCCAAACGAGCCGATAAAGCACGAAATTCAACTGATAATAAATTTTGAGAACTCATTGTAACAATTCGATCATGTAGGTCGGCTCTGGGAGGTTCTTCTCCCTAGTCATTGTTGTCAGAATTTGATTGGAATCTGCCCCTACAAAATCATCCCGGTGAATGCCACCAACTACCAAAAGACTGTCCCAGCCAACATCATGAGCCCCTGCGATGTCGTGCTCCAGGCTGTCACCTACCATCAACAGTCGATTTGGTTTTGCCTCTAAAGCATTCTGCATGGCAATGAAAACTGGACTGTACGGCTTTCCATAAAAAACTACCTTACCTCCTCGCTTGTGGTAATCGCAAGCCAATGCTCCTGGTGATATGACAGTTTTTCCTTCTCTCCTTGGAGAGGACATATCCGGATTTGAGCAATAAATTGTCATTTGCCTATTCAATGCACGCTCTAAAATCATTTGCCACTCCGCCAGGCTAGAGCCATCAGGCAATCCCATCAGAAGCATTGCCTCGGCAGTTTTGAGATCAGTGGTCAAGCTGATATCAAGCCCGGTTGCCCACTCCTCGGCATCTCCTGTACTACGCTCAATCGGGAAGAACACTTTATGGGGGATTCTTGCATTTTTAATATCATGCCAAAGAGCTTCGCCAGAAGTCATGATCGTTTCAAATAGATCGGCTGGAAAACCCATTTGCGTAATCCTGCTGGCATTGACTAAGGCCCGTTTTCCAGAATTAGACAAGACTGCCAATCTATGACCTGTGGATACAACAGCTTTCAGGGTTTTAATTGTACCAACATATGGCATGGTTCCATTATGCAGGACACCCCACTGATCCAGAATAATAACATCGTAGGCCCATGCAACATCCGTCAGTGTCTCAATGCGGCGAGTCACTATCTTCAATCAACCATATCTTCTGGATTTTCAAGGCTATTGATATAAGCTTCAACTTCATCAGCTGGCATTGCGAGTGTAGATTTTTGTGCAGTACCCTGTGGCATGTCACCAAAATAAAACTGATACCCAGGAATTGGTTGTCGCCTTTTCCGGATCGGCATATCTTCATACGGAAAAACATCCGAACGAGAATTGGCTTTCTGATCATGGCACGGCAGTACATAATCAGCTCGCTTGTCAAGTTCCTCTACTGATTTCCAGCCTTCATAACTGTTGACAAAGCGTGCAGGTACCCAAAACCTCCATTTCTCAGCGGGATTTGGGTCAAGATTACGTTCTTCAAAAATTGCGTCCCCACATACGACTATATCTCCTGCAGAAGTAGCAACCGAAACAGCCATATGTCCCACGGAATGGCCTGGTGTTGGGAACATGGTGATGCCTGGCAGTATCTCGCATTCTCCTTCAACGGCTTCAAATGCACATCCGGTATAGGCGGGTTCAATACCAAGGAGGCCAGACTCGTATGTTCTATAATAGAGAGGCAAAGGGTTATAAGCCATTTCTATCTCTGCCTTGGGGGCAATATAACGTGCGTTTTTAAATTCTTTCATGTTCTGCACGTGATCCCAATGTAAATGGGTAAATATGATCGTATCAATGGTATCAGGATGAATTCCCAATTTTTGTTCTAGATGTTCGTGAACTTGTAAACAGTTACGTTTTTCGCAGTTGTGATGGTATTTCGAGGCTCGCTCTTGATCTGGCAGTCCTGTGTCAATCAGGATCTTGTTTGCTCCTGTATCGACATAATGA
Organism: Paracoccaceae bacterium; assembly: GCA_963668325.1. Taxonomy (GTDB): domain Bacteria; phylum Pseudomonadota; class Alphaproteobacteria; order Rhodobacterales; family Rhodobacteraceae; genus MPNP01. The sequence continues at coordinate 1,414,753 of OY764222.1, read as the reverse complement.
CAGTATACAGGTTGCCATTTTTTCTTTCCGGCGGGACCTTTCCAAAAAATATATGTTCCTAAATCGCCGTGTAACCAGCCGGTGTTAATTGGATAGATTTTGGTTTCATTTTTTCCCATGTTTGTACCCACTACCTGTATCAGTGATTATTCTATAAATGTATGCAAGTATATACATTCGCATACAATAGTATGCAATGCATTGTTAAAAAATCAATTTACCTTAAGAGCTTGAATGAAACTCTCCGTCATATGGGACCGCATCCCTTTGGTTGCAGTCGCAGAATCCTCAGAAAAAATATCATTCAATAACACCTGGTGGCTCTGTGCAGACGCAATCAGATTCTCTTGAGATACGAATTTTTTTGCCCTGAATGGCCCTGTCCGACGGCGGAATTCGCTTGCGATTGCTGCAATATATGGATTACCGGTAGCACGATAGATAGCTTGATGGAAATTTTCGTTGGCGAGTAAATACCCTTTGCGGTCACCAGCTTCTGCTGCCTTTACACATTCAGCTTGGGCTGCTTCAATTTCACTTCTGGACAATAGATTGAGTCGCTGTGCTACAATGCGCGCGCAGGCTGCTTCAATCTCATGCATGGCCTCAAATATCTGCCCCAGCTCCTCACGAGAATATTCAGCAACGAAAATACCTCGACGTTCTTTCTGGATCAATACACCTTGAGCAGCTAATCTTGATAACGCTTCTCGTACGGGTGTTCGTGAAGCACCAAAACGAACAGCCAGTCCATTTTCATCCAGGTGTTGACCAGGGGAAAGTTCGCCTGTACTGATTTCTTCAATCAAAGCCTGCTCGATTTTCTGTGCTGTGGAGCGCTTGGATGCAGGTCTGTTTGAAGATTCAATTCTCACCATGTTGCTTCACGATAAATTAACTTTTTAAAATTATCCCAATTTTGTTTTTTTAATTATTTTTTATTTATTGCATATAAACAATTAATATTGTATACAAAATCTAATATTAAATGTTCAAGAGTGCATATGCCTAAAATTCGTCTCGAAAATTTGATTAAGCGTTATGGCCCGGTTGAGGTGCTCCATGGCATAAACCTTACCATGCAAGCAGACGAATTTACTGTCCTTGTCGGTCCCTCAGGTTGTGGCAAATCAACAACCTTACGAATGATAGCCGGTCTGGAATCTGTATCCGAAGGTGAAATATATATTGGTGAGAATCCTATCAGCCATCTTGATCCCAAGGAACGAGACCTGGCAATGGTGTTTCAGGATTATGCCCTATACCCTCACATGGACGTGGCACGGAATATTTCCTTTGCCTTGCGATTACAAAAACGCCCCAAAGCTGAAATCAAGGTAAAGGTTTTGGAAGTGGCTGAACTTGTCGGCCTGAAAGAGTTTTTGCACCGCAAACCCGGGGAACTTTCTGGCGGACAGCGCCAGCGCGTCGCCATGGCAAGGGCACTAGCCAAGGACAGTTCGATCTTTCTGTTTGATGAGCCCCTGTCAAATCTGGATGCCAAACTGCGAGGACAGATGAGGGCCGAACTCGCCTTGATGAGCCAACGTGTCCGAAAAAACATGATTTACGTGACCCATGATCAGGTCGAAGCAATGACGCTTGCTGACCGAATTGTTGTAATGCATATCGGCAAAATCCAGCAGGAGGGCAAACCGGAAGAATTGTTCAAAAAACCTGCAAATAAATTTGTTGCAGGTTTTCTTGGGTCACCTCCCATGAACTTTATGGATGCCGAACTGGTTGAGGAGGATGGGCAACTTTTTGCTCGTGGTGACGCGTTCAAAATCATGCTTCCGGAAAGTCGCAAGACCCTGTTGAACTCAACTGACAGATCAATCACACTTGGGATCCGTCCGAGTGATCTGAATTATGATTCCAAAGCCCATGACGATAAGGCTTTTGATTTAAATGTAATCGTCTCAGAATATATTGGTGCACAATCGGTTCTTTTGTGCACATGTGGAAACATCAACGTAACGGTGGAACTGAAATCAGAAACACCTATTGCGCTTGGAGAAACACTCAGGTTTGCGGTCAGACCTGAGGGTCTTCATTTATTTGACCGTACAACCGAGAAAGCGCTTTGAACGCTTATCAGCACAAGGAGGTTATACTATGCTGAAAAACCTAAAAATCATGGTGTCATGTACCATTGCAACAGTCGCCATGACTGCAACTGCATTTGCAAATCCATATGAACCCTACAGTGGTGAAACTGTTATTGTTAATTTTCCGGCACATCCGCATTATGATGCTGTTCTGAAGATCTTGCCACAATTCACTGCCGAGACTGGAATTGAAGTCGAAGTTGATCAATTGCCCTATCTGAAGATGCGTGAACGGCAGACCCTGGAATTGTCCCAGGACGAAGGAGAATACGATTTAATCGCATACGTTGTTTTCTCCAAAGCCGACTATGTTTATGCCGACCAGCTTGAAAATCTTGCTCGCTACTTTATGAATCCAATGTTGGCAGACCCATCCTATGATGCCGACGACCTGATTGACGGCTATGTATATAACATAGGCTTTGCCGGTGGTAACAAAGGTTACCTCGAAGGTAAGACGGGATCTCTGTTTGGCATTCCCTATGGATCAGAAACTTCAATTCTTGGTTACCGTAAGGATATATTCGAGAAACACGGGCTGGAGGTTCCACAAACATACGATGAACTGCTTGAAATCGCCTGCATGATCCCGGAACTTGAGCCGGGCATGGGTGGACTATCCAGTCGCGCAGCATCTGGACACCATGCAAGCCACGCTTTCTTGTTACATCTTGCACCCCTGGGGGGAAGGGTTTTTGATGACCAGTGGAATCCAATTGTGAACAATGCGGCTGGTGTTGAAGCTGCCCAAGCCCTTAAGACTATAGTTGACTGTGGCCCCGAAGGTTCAGCCTCATTTGGTTTTGGTGAAGCTTTGGGATCTTTCCTAAATGGTGATACGGCTATGTTCCTTGATACAACAGTTGTGGCAGGGCAAATCAATGATCCTGGCAAATCACAAGTTGTAGGTAAGGTCGGTTGGGCATTACATCCAATGGGAGTGCGCCGTGGTAGCCAAACCGGAGGATTTGGTATTGGGATACCTAAAAACGCTGAGAACAAGGAAGCAGCCTTCCTTCTCATGCAGTGGTTGACCTCAAAACACGGTGACAAGCTTGTCGCCTTGGAAGGGGGAAATCCTTCAAGGTTTTCAACACATGCTGACCCAGAGGTTAACGCCAAGTTTCCCCATATGGCAACTTTCGGGGAAGCGCTGAAACATGCCGATCCAGACTGGCGTCCAATCATACCTGTCTGGGGCAAGATCAATGCTGATCTTGGTACAACGTTGTCGAAGGTTTTGACTGAAGATCTTGATATTCAGGAAGCACTTGATGGGGTGGCAGAACGCACAACTGCCGTGATGGAAGAAGCCGGATACTATACTTGGAGATAGTCCGAACTTAAACTATTGACTGGGTCGGGAGTTTTTCCTGGCCCAGTTGCAACCAAAGGGATATTGCATGATTCGCCAGAGCCTTAACAGGCTATCGCCATATATGTTCATTGCTCCAGCAGCAATAATAATGGCTATCGCGTTGCTATATCCGCTAGGTTATATGGTGTTTGGATCCTTTCGTGACTGGGATCCAAGTCAGAAAATTTCTGAAACTGACTTCGTTGCCTTCAAAAACTATATCACCCTTTTTTATGATCCTGCCTTTCGAGAAAGTCTTTCGGTAACGCTGACTTTCGCCATTTCTGTGGTTGTCGCAGAACTCGTGATAGGTGTTGGACTTGCCTTGCTCCTAGATCGAAACATCCGGGGCATGTCAATCCTGCGAACCTTGTTCATATTGCCCATGATGATTGCTCCAGTCGTCGTAGGTTTGATGTGGCGATATATGTATCATCCTACGGTGGGAACATTCAACCGAACCCTGAAGGGCTGGGGCATGGACGGTATTGACTGGTTAGGTCAGAATGCACTTTTATCTGTCATTATTGCCGATATCTGGCAATGGACACCGTTTATTTTCATTCTTGCACTTGCAGCTTTACAATCCTTGCCTCGTTCAGCACTGGAAGCAGCTAGAATTGATGGAGCCACCGACTGGCAACAAATCTGGCACATAAAATTACCCCTGATGATGCCGGTTCTGATTGTCACAGCACTCTTACGGCTGATCGACGCCTTCAAGGTGTTGGAGGTGATTCTGGTTATGACTGAAGGTGGACCAGGACTCTCAACGGAAATCATTGCCCTACGTATTTCGCGAACAGCCACCGAGTTTCGTGAGTTAGGTACTGCAGCGGCAATGTCCAACTATCTCCTGATCTTGCTAATGCTGTTCACATGTGCCATGTTTGCCTTTACAAAGCTACAGGAAATACGTGCTGCAAGGGCCGCCCGACAGTACCAGGAGGAAGGTTAAGTCAATGAAATCTGAACGTCAGAACCCGGCTTTCTATGCCCTCCTAGTCGTACTAATTTTCATGGCAGTTGGTCCGATTTGCCTCATGTTTATCAATTCCTTCAAACTTGATGTTGACATTATCAGTGGTACGAGCGGATTACTTTTTCTTCCGACAATTCAAAACTATGAGACAGCTCTTTGCGATATTCTATGGTATGAGCCCGAACATATAGACTTCTGCTCTTTGAAATTCGGTGGTGCCTTTATCAATTCACTGATTATCGCATTGATTTCCACAGCTCTGACATTGATTATTGGATGTATGGCTGCATATGCCTTGGTGCGGTTTCGTTTTTTTGGACGGGACGCCGTATCCCTTACAACGCTAATGGTACGGATGGTGCCACCAGCCGTGTTACTTGTTCCAGTGTTTGGATTGTGGAACAACGAGTTCTGCATTGACAACGAAACACTTGTTGGGGCATGGATACGTGAAATTTTCGGTGGGCGAGGGGATGTATGTCTTGCTGGTACTCATTCGGGAATCATTCTGGTTTACGTTGCCATGAATCTACCATTTGTAATATGGATTCTGCAAAGTTTTATCGTCCAGGTACCTAGATCTCTAGAAGAGGCTGCTAGGGTTGATGGAGCAGGTCCTTTTCAGGTATTTTTTAAAATCGTTCTGCCACTTATCAAGCCAGGACTCGCCGCAGCAGCAATCTTTACCTTCCGTATTGCCTGGAACGAGTATCTGCTTGCTTCAGCTCTTTCTGACCGAAACACAAAAACCGTGCCAATATTGATTGTGAATAACATGTCTGAGTTTAATGTCGAGTGGGGTGTTATCATGGCAACAGGAATGTTATTGGCAATACCACCCATCATCTTTACCCTATTTGCCTCAAGGCAGATTATTACAGGTATGACCGCAGGTGCCGTGAAGGGGTAACCAGAACATGAAACCTGTTCTGTTGCTAGCAACACTGGAAACCAAATCTGAAGAAGTCGTATATTTCATTGATATACTTGATAGTTGTGGAGTACCAGTTGAAATCATTGACATCTCCCTTGGATCGGCTGGCGAAAATTGGGACGGGTCACGGAAACTCGCTAAAATGCAAAAGGTAGTTCGGCAAGTCTCAACATACATCATTCAGGAAAACCTAGACAAGACCAGTGTCGTAGTGGGCCTGGGAGGAGGAACGGGTGGCGAAATCATTCTTAATATCTTGGGGGAGTTGCCATTTGACTTTCCAAAAATTCTCATCACGACCCTTCCTTTTGACCCCCGTGTTGTTGTATCAGATAATTCAATAGTATTAATACCAACCCTGGCAGACATAGAGGGCTTGAACAGTTCTCTTCGTCTTGTTCTGGAAAATACCGCCCACATGCTTGTCGGTCTGGCAAGTAGTGATAAACCCAAAGTAAAAACCAGAAAATCCATTGGCTTGACTACTCTTGGTATCACTCAAATTGCATCAAGAAAAATTATCTCCCTATTGCGAAAATTAGGCCATGAGACGACTTCTTTCCATGCCAATGGCTATGGTGGTGCAGCTTTCACACGTTTTGCCAAAGCAGATGCCTTTTATGGTGTGATTGACATGACCGTGCATGAAATTACCCGAATCCATGTGGCGGGTGCGCATGTTGATATGCCTGATCGATTTACTGCCACCGGTGACCTCCCAAGGGTCATTATGCCAGGCGGCTTGAATTTCATCGGTCTTGGTGAAATAGATCTTGTTCCTCCAAAGTTTCTGGAGCGTCCACATTACCAGCATTCGGGATACTTCACGCATGTAAAGATGTCTCCAGATGAGATGGAATTGGCTTGCAAAGCACTCGCCGATGCTTTGAATCAGGCAACAGGATATACTTTGGTTATATTACCGATGGGTGGCTTTTCAAACGAAGACTGTCCAGGAGGTGCAATTGAAGACAAGGAGTTAAGGAATATTACGGCAGATTGCCTGCAAGCTAAAGCAAGAAAATATGATGTCGAAAGAATTGATTCGCATATCAACGATGAAGACACAGCTGTTTTTGCCGTCGAATCCCTTACTTCAGTGCTACCGGAGGAATAGTTGCAGATGGTTGATCCAATGATCCTTGACAGTAAAAAGGAGGAACTCATAGCTGTAGCCAAGCGGTGTTTTGATCTTCGTCTGCAAACCAATGCTGGTGGTAACCTCTCTGTTCGACTTGATGGTACTGATTCAATTATCATCAAACCTTCTGGAGTTGGTTTTAATGAATGTTCACCAGATAATCTTCAAATTGTACACCTTGATGGTAAAATTGAACCATCCTCTTACAAACCATCCAAGGACCTTGGGTTTCATCTTGATCTCTATCGAATTCGGGAGGATATTAAAGCGATCGTGCATTGTCATAGCCCTTGGGCCACAGGATACGCAAGTGCGGGATTGCAAATTCCTTGCCTTACGGTCCAAACCATCGAAAAAATCGGCCATATCCCTTTGATTCCCCTTTCATTAAAGGGTGGTCCACAAACCGAAAAGGAGATAAGCCCAGTATTTCGTGATACCAAGGTTGTTGCCGCAGTTCTAGCAAATCATGGGACTATCGGCGTGGGTAAAACGCTGATGGCTGCTCAGTATTTAGCCGAAATAATCGAAGAAACTGCCCACATAGCTTTCGTGCGTGATACTTTACTTTCTACGCATAAAAAACCAGCACCAAACCTACCTCAACACGGAACAGCTATTGAAGCTGAAAACACTTGATAGGAGCAGAAAACTAAAGAAACAATGTACGCGGTAGTTTAAACGTATCCTTCTATAGTGCATCCATCAGTTCTTCGGCATCCTCAATGACATATGAATTTTTGAGCAAATCATTATGGTACAATTTTTCTGGGTACCCCGATGGTTTTTTTGAATCTTTTCTTACAACCCAAGAGGTCCTCTCGCAAGGGTTTCCAAGGTATTTGTGCCCTACTGCTCTAGGAATAACCTCAATAATTCCAGCTACAGCTCCATAAGTTACGCGGATTTTGGTACGATTACAAAAATCAAGTATTTTATCTATCTGTTCGAGCCTCTTTTGTTCTTGTTCGGAAGGCATGATGTAAACCCTATTCATAAATTTGTGAGTTAAACCAAAGAGTTAATAATATCATTAACTCCTATATTTCAACTTGAACCTATTCATCTTATTCACCCGTAATTGAGAGTGCCTCGAACAGGTTGGCCACTTTCATCACATTTCGGAAACCAGAGGTTTCTATAACAAAATGGACTTTGGTAAAGCACCTGATGTAAAGGTTAAACCAATTTCAAAATGAAATGGCTATTGAAAACAACTGATTTTTTTCTTTTATTATTCAAACCAAGAACTTTTAGTGAATAAGCAATTTATCAATTTCTATAGTTTGTTCTCTTTATTTGGCGGGGTAGCTCAGTAGGTTAGAGCAGCGGAATCATAATCCGCGTGTCGGGGGTTCAAGTCCCTCCCCCGCTACCAAATATATTTCCTCATCAATAATTGATGATTTTTCTGGTCAACCTTTGTTTGTTTCAAAAGTCCCCCTTGGCCCAAACCTGGAACCATAGATCACTATCGAAATTCAAACTATAATCAGATTGTTCTTACCTTCGGCGGAATAATTTTACGATGGTCCTTATTGATTGAGTTACAAGGTTAGTATTTCAGGCGGTTCAAATGCAGAGGGATTGGCAATCTCACCGTCAAATTTCTCGACTTGAACCAGGCAGGTATGTGCTGAAGGTCCCTGCCCCAAGCTTGATGTTCCCTTGTCTAGAGTAAGAACGTTTGGATTTCCATGTTGGCACATACTTCCTATTTCACCTGGATAATCCGGGTCATACCATGCACCGGTACTCATCTGAACGACATCTTTAAGAATTTTATCAGATACGACGGCAGTCGCCAAACAAACTCCCCGCTTGTTATAGACCCTTAATGTGTCACCATTTTTAATTCCCCGTTCCTCAGCGCTGTGTTGATTTATCATTAGAGGTTCCCGGGCATTTTTCTTTAGTGACCTGCTATGGGAACCATGGTCAAGTTGTGAGTGGAGCTTGCCTTCGGGTTGGTTGGAAATCAAATGAAGGGGAAACTCTGAAGATTTATTACCCAACCATTCGAGGGGTTCATACCACTTTGGATGCCCCTGACAATCATTATATCCATACCCATCAATGGTATCTGAAAAAATTTCAATCTTTCCAGATGGAGTAGGTAATGGCTTCTCTAGAGGCTCGTTTCTGAAATCCTGAAGAAAAACCAGTGGTTTCGCTATCTTTTCCAAGCTGTGCCAACCCTTTTGTTTGAATGTCTCAAAATCAGGGAGGTCTATCCCTGCATCTGCCGACCTGGATCTGGATAGATTATACAAACTCTCGACCCAATCACCTTCATCTTTACCTTCGGTGAACTCATCCCAGCAATCCAACTTTTGGGCCAAACCACAAAAAATATCAAAATCTGTTTTGCATTTGCCTGGAGGATCGGCCGTCTTTGACAAGTAAAACAGGTAAGCACTTCTTGAAATGGCGAAATCAGTTCGTTCCAGGGAGGTAGCACATGGAAGAATGATATCAGCGCGTTTAGCTGTGGCATTCCAACACCATTCATTGACAATTATGGTGGATGGCTTTTGCCAAGCCCGAAGCAATTTGTTTATATCCTGATGATGATGAAAAGGATTGCCTCCAGCCCAATAAATTAGATCAATTAGGGGATAAATACGCTTCTTACCGTCGTAATCATACTCCTTACCAGGATTTAGCAACATATCACTTATTCTGGCAACTGGAATAAAGGATTTGAGGGGATTGGTTTTTTGACTGATGGATTTTGCCGGTATTACGATTTGCTCCTCGCCAATGGTGTTTACAGCACCATAGCCAAAACCTATACCACCCCCGGGCAAGCCTATTTGGCCAAGCATGGCAGCCAGGGTTGTCGCTGCCCAATAGGGCTGTTCCCCATGATCCTGTCGGGTCAAGGACCAACTCACCGAAATCATGGTTCTTACCGAAGCCATTTTAATTGCCAAACCCTTTATGGTTTCAGCTGGAACACCGGTAATGTCTGAGGCCCATTCAGCTGTTTTGTCAATGCCGTCAGAAATTCCTGTCAGATAATCCCTGAACTTTTCAAAACCTACCGTATGGGTAGCCAGAAATTCTTTGTCATGAAGTTCTTTCTTGACCAGTTCATTGGCCAATCCAAGTATCAATGCCGTATCAGTACCAGGCAACATGGGAATCCATTGGCCTTTGACGGATTCAAGTATATCTGATTCTATGGGGCTGAAATTAATGAATTTCGTACCTGTCCGAGCAGACTTTTCCAACCCGCTCTTGGTGGAATGATTACCCAATCCGCCAGCGTTGATCTGGCTGTTTCGAAGGGGAACACCACCAAAAGCAACAAACAAGTCAGTATTTCCCTCTATCGAAGACCAAGATGTGGCTTGGTCCAAGAGTTTCATGAAGGGGCCAAGGACGTAGGGCATAACAACTTCTCCAGCCGCCAAACTGTAACTGTCCTTTCTAGTGGTAAACCCTCCCAGACAGTTAAGGAATCGTTTTAATTGACTCGGGGCATGATGAAACCTACCAGCACTAGCCCACCCATAGGTACCACCAAAGATCGCTTCATTGCCGTAGGTGTTTATGACCCTTTTCAATTCCTCTGCAACAAGAGTTTCAACTTTTTCCCAGGAAACCTCATAGAAGGGTTCACTTCCCCTTTTATGATTATTTGAACCTGGCCCATTATCCAACCAACTCTTCCGGACCATCGGGGCATAAATTCTATTGTTCGAATAAAGGATATCTACGATCCCCTTGCCAATTGGTGAAGGATTTTGATCATGTTCAAAAGGATGCAAATCCTTAATTCTTCCATTATGCGTCTCAACCCGGTAAGCACCCCAATGGTTGCACGTCAAGGGAAGATTTGAAAAATCATCATTTTGTAGCATAGTTGCAAAATAAAGAAATTACATTTTTTTGGAAATACCAAAGTATAAAAATGGTTAAAAGAATACTCTGCTATGGCGACAGCAATACACATGGGACACCACCGATGTCTCATAACAACCAACAAGAAAGATTTGGAACCGGTGACAGGTGGACCGGACACCTGAAAAATCTAATTGTTCCCAAATGGGAAGTTATTGAAGAAGGATTGCCTGGCAGAACAACCTTACATAATGATCCCGTCGAAGGTGACCATATGAACGGGCTTACCCACCTTCCTGTGTCTCTCCACTCACACCGACCTCTGGATCTTGTTTGCATTCTACTTGGTGCCAATGATTTGAAGGCCAGATTTAAGGTATCGCCACTGGAAATATTGCTCTCACTAAGGCGATTGGCTCAAACTGTTACCTGCTCCAATACTGGCCCCAATCAAACGTCCCCCAAGGTACTTATTGTCCTTCCACCACCCATTCAGGAGGTTGGAATATTTTCGGATATTTTCTGTGGAGGAAATAAAACAGCCCTACAAATGAAAAAATTGGCTCCGGAATTTTTCAGGGAAAACAATTTGATTTGGATGGATGCCGGAGAACATATGGAAGTTTCACCTGTGGATGGTGTGCATTTTGACATTGAAAACCACCAAAAGCTGGGCGAGGCGGTAGCGAAGGTTATTCTGGAAAGGTTTTAGCCTCCTCCTACAAGATTGGAAAAATCAATTCATCAGGATGTTTTGTTAAGGGCTTCACGAAACTTATCTCTTGCTTCAGGACTATGGATATAATCATAATTCCAAGGATATTGTTTACCTGGTTTTATATCCAGAGACACAAAGACAGGCCCCTTACTAGCAATTATATCAGGTAACTTCCTTTGTATTTTCTTGAGTGACGAAAATTCAAATGTGTGTGGATAACCACAAGCTTTGGCTATGGAAGCAAAGCCAAGGTTTTTTCCTCCAGGAACGGGATGTCCGCCATTTACCTCATAGGTTCCGTTGGCAAAAACAAGGTGAAAGAGGTTTTCGGGACCAGCTTCGCCAATTGTGGCTAGTGATCCAAGATTCATCAGGAGGCTTCCATCCCCATCAAACACAAAAACCTTTCTATCTGTATTCGCCAAGGCTAATCCTAGACCATGCGACGATGCTTGTCCCATAGCACCAGTAGCGACATAATTCAAATCTCTCGGTTTGATTTCCATCCAGTCAAACAAGGTCTGATAAACAGCAACAACTATATCATCTTTTTCAATATATTCCCCGAGGGCAATTAAGGCCTCATCTCTTCGCATCATGTCACTGGTGTCCTACCGATCAAAAAAACATGGGGTTTGGATCCAACGTAACTGGATTCGATTCTAGAATGGATACCCAATACATCCCTTGGTTCCTGAATCAAACTAAATGGAACCGCCATTTCTTTCAGAACCTTGGGAACTATTCTAACACCATAGGCTTTGGATTCTTCTGGTTTCAACTCAGGTTCCTTGCCCTGTAAACCGACCATCATTACTACCGGTAGTTGGTAATCCATGGCCATGGCACGTATGGAATTCAGAGAATCCATCAATCCTGTCTGTTGCATTAACAGAACAGCTCTCGTGCCGTTATAGGACATGGCAGCACAAATTGATACACCTTCATCCTCTTTACAGACCCTGACCAGTTTCAGGTCCTTGTGCCTTGAGATAGGCCATAATAGGCCACTACTGGTAACAATGTCGGGTAGTGAAGCTATAAATTGAACCCTAGCCTTCCGTAGTTGATGGATGATTTGTTCACCTGAAGGAAATTCGAGCGAATTCATTTCAACGGCTCGTGTTTAGAAATTCGTGGATGTAACCGGCAGCTAAATCCAGCTGAGATTCAAGCCCCAGGGTAATTCGAAGACAGGATTCATAACTTTCGGAGGCAAATCTTCTAACCCAAACCCCTCTCTTTCTTAAGTATAATTCAGCCTTAGCAGCTGTAAGCCCTTCTTTAGGAAATTCAAGCAAGAGAAAATTGGCTTGGCTGGGATAGACCTTTAATCCCATATTTTCAAAAACCGAAGTAAATTTGGCCCTCATGTTGCAGTTGTGGGTGATAACCCAATCAACGAGGTTTTGATCCTCAAGGGCGACCAAACCCATCCGTAGGGAAGTTGAGGATAATGGGAACGTCAAACTCGCCTTGTTGATAATATTTTGTACTGCCCTGGAGGAATATGACCAACCAATTCTGGCCCCTGCCAAACCAAAAACCTTAGAGAAAGTTCTGGTAAATACTACATTTGGGCTTTGTTCCACCAGTTCCCTCATCTGCTTGAAGCAACTTTCATCAATGTATTCTTCATAAGCACAATCAATGATCAACAAAATCCTTGCAGGTATGTTCTGGTGCAGTCTCAAGATTTCATCGAAGGGAATCATAGTCCCAGATGGGTTATCAGGATTTGCCAAATATACGATATCAACCTTTGTCAGATCCTGGGCAAGAAAATTATCAACCACGGGTGTAAATTCATGGTCCTTGACCGAAACTGGATCTCCACCTGCGGCCAAGGCATAACGGGGAGTTTTCAAATAGGAATTTTGTGACCTTAGTAAATGATTGCCTTGCCCAAGATAACATTTTACCAATCGTGCTAGTAGGTCATCAGAACCACACCCAATGGCAACCCTATCGGGATCCAAAGAGTATTTTTCAGCAATAGCAGGGACCAAGAATCGATCTTGGTTAGCAATGTATCTTTCGTTTTCAAAAGCTGAAGCTTTGCCCATTTTTATGACATGAGGACTCGGTCCAAGGGCATTTTCATTGGAATTGAGTCTGATCATAGGTGGAGGCCAGGACATTTCAGGGTCAACCATATGTCCTGCAATCTGGTTTAGTCCGGGGTTGGGAGATGGAATTTTCATAATTTATTTTGAGGACTTCGTTGACGATCCTTCATTTGGTTCGCATGATATCGGTTAAAATATAGCGTACCAGATGGCTTCAATTCCCTGGGCATCAGCAGTATTTGCCATTGCCATCATACAGCCTGCATTGGCCAACAACAGCAGGAAATTGAAATATGTTCGTATCTTCTTGCGCATGCTTGAACTCCAAATTGAAAAATTTTTCCACGTAAATTACTACACATGACAGATCTAGAACACCAACTATCTTTCACTATCAAACAGCATCCAAGGGTACTTTATCGAAGAATCCTAAATTTTCGGAACAGCCAGACCAATCCGTTGTTACTAGGTTTACCTTTGAAAGGTATGGTTATAAATTTATCCTCCGGATTTTGTGGCATCTAGGATTACATCTTAATAATGGTGACCATTTTATCCTCAACCTTCAAGATTTATCCCATTGAAGGTTTAGAATTTTATATTTATTGAGTATTCTGAAATCAATACGAAATTCAACTTTCCTTTTCATCCAGCAATGTCAAACGATCCGCAAAGCACAACCCAAAACTTTCGGGGTCATTCCTGCCAAGAAGTATGGAAAGCCCAGGTAAATCCTCTTTTATCCGAAATCGGTCCAGGCAAACCCTGTGGTGAATTTTTCCGCAGGTTTTGGTTACCAATTGCTTTAACCGAGCAAGTAAAGGAACTTCCTTTGCGTATTAGGATACTTGGGGAAGACCTTGTCCTTTTTCGTGAAAAACTGGGACAGCTCGGTCTTGTGCATCTCCATTGCTGCCACCGAAACATGTCTCTGGAATTCGGAATCATTGAGGAAGGTGGCATAAGGTGCAGTTATCACGGTTGGAAATATGCCCTGGATGGGACCATACTGGAAACTCCCTGTGAACCACCTGCTAGTCAGGTTAAATTCAAGACTTGCCTGGGAGCCTATCCCGTTGTGGATTATAAAGGGATCATTTTTTCATATATGGGTCCAAGTCATTTATGTCCCCCCTTTCCCTTTATGGATACATTTGATGAGGAAGGGGATGTCATGATTCCTTACCTGATTGAATCACCATGCAACTGGCTGCAGGTAATGGAGAATGCCTGGGATCCATACCATGTGGTTTATCTGCACACCAAGGCCGTAAGAACCCAGTTTATCGAAGCCTTCGCCGAAATGCCAAAAATCCAGTTTCATGAACGCGTCTATGGTGACTTCTATACCAACACCCGTAGAGTGGGCGATATCATCTGGATTAGAACGCATGATTTGTTCCTTCCAAGTTTTACCCAGAATGGCGGCCACTTCCCTATCCCTGATCAATCACGTTATTTTGGTCGTTGTGGTTTGAGCAGGTGGGTTACCCCGATTGATGATACCAGAACGATGGTAATTGCCTGGAGACATTTTCGTGAGGGTGATGACCCGAAGGGGTTAACAGATCCAAATGAAGTTGGGTTGGGAAAAACAGATTTTTATGGACAAAGTGGCGATCGCGACTATGAAACTCGACAAAAGGATCCTGGTGATTACGATGCCTGGGTTTCGCAAGGTCCGGTAAATATTCACCAAAGAGAAAATCTTGCTTTCACTGATAGGGGTGTAGCGAAGGTTCGAAGAAAACTCAGATCAGTCTTGAAGGACTTGTCAGAAGGAAAAAATGTACAAAGGCCATCCGATGTCTATGAGAATCCAATTCCAACCTATGGTGGGGACACCATGTTGAATATTGCCCTACAGGAAGGGCGTGATGATGCTGCCATTCAAAAAATCGTAGCACTCAAGGTGGCCCAAATCTATCAATCTGGTGATAAGCTAATCGGCAAACAAAGGAATGAATTTATTGTGAAGGAGCTTATGGAATATGAAAAAAGCTGGGACTAATGCGAACATCAATTAATCCTGGGAAAGTTGAATGGTCTGGTGAGAACCCTGGAATTTACCTGAAGGAAAATGCGGATGGAAACTACTCGACCTTGGGTTTGTTTTTTCGAATCGTCTTATCTCCTTATGGCAGTGGGACCGGAGCCATAATCCTCGGGGATCCAGATACGCCATCAGGTTGGCCTCATGTACCCAACTTTATTATTGCGGATAATCAAAGATTGTTCATTTGGCTTATCGAAGATTGGGTAAGAAAAATGCCTACATTTGTTGGGCGAGTTGGTCTGGAAAACATGACCTGGATTGATTTGCTTGGATCAACGAAATATCCAACCGATTTGAAATCAAAGTACACTGAAACCCTGATGGGAAAGGATGTTGAGGTGCAGATGATTTGGAAGGATTTGGGTTCTCCCTTGCCGGTTGAACTTACCAAAGCCAATTCTGTTACCAAGGCTCATGAAATGTATGCGGTTTTCCTTGAAGCGCAAGAAGCCCAAATCATGGTTAATAACACCCCTCTCAAAGGCTCGGTTGCTTCCCGACAATTTTTTGGCAAAACCATGAGTACCGCCTTTTTGGCACTTTCTGAAACCTGGGTTACACCAAAAGATATGAGCAGTGATCATGCCACTTGATAACCCCATTATGCCCGGCCAGGTAGATTGGACAGGAGAAAATCCAGGCATACTGCTTAAAGATGACAATGATGACTTTGCAGCCATGGCCTTGTTTTTCAGAGTTTCATGGTCACCAGTCGGGCAAGGTCAACTTTTGCTTTTATATTCTGACCTTGAGTCAACAGCTGGAACCTCCTCCCAACCCAATGTCCTGATTGGGGATAACCCCAATCTTTCCGAATACCTGATGAAAAATTTTATTGGGAAACTTGGTGTTTTCAGAGAAGCCAAGCCCTACAATCATCTGAAATACCAACCAGCTTTCAATATACGTTCTTCCGGCGATCCAACCAGCCATAGGTATACTGAAACCATATCGGCCTCAGAACTTGTGATAGAGTTGGTTTGGGAAGATTTGGAAGAGCCCAGAATGTTGGAATTGGTTCCTGAGCAAACCGGAACCAAGGAACATGTAATGACTACTCTTCTGGTACCAGCGAAAACAGCAAAAATAATCGTCAATGGTCAAGCCCTTGCTGGGAAGATAGGTACCAGGGTTCAGGCCGGGATGGAAACGACGACAGCGTTTTTGTATTTTAGTGAAACTTGGGTTATTCCCGAAAAATAATCAGCATGCATACCCCGATTCCACAACAGGACCAGTTGGCCTTTGATTATTCAATGGTCGGCGAACCTGTCTGGAACAGGATTGAATTGGCCCGAGATGCACTATCCTTGGAAGATAATTGCCTTTTGCATGCTGGTCCGCCATTTGAGGAAGATGAATCCTTAACCATTCCCATATTCAATTCAGCCTGTGTAGCAGCGGTATATGAGGATCTTGCTACCAATCTTGATGAAGCATCGGCCATGATCCTTAATGGTGAAATCAAACTTCTGCCTGCTCAGGATTTTAATGTCGTTACACCCTTGGCTGCTGTTGTTTCGCCTTCAATGCCCTTACAAGCGATTTATGATGCCCATCGGGGATCAGTAAGGGCTTTTTCGCCCATAAATGGGGGTAATGCACCAGCCGCACGACTGGGATTAAAATCAATGAAGGTGGTTGAACATTTGAAGTGGTTGAATTCGGAATTTGCCGAAGCCCTTGCCTCAGGTTTGGCTGAAGGTATCAGTCTGGTCCCTATTGCCCTAGAAGGCCTTATGTTGGGAGATGATTGCCACGGCAGGACATTTCATTCCACCCAGATTTTGGCTGAGGAACTGAAGGCACGAATCCCAAGCGGATTTTTCAACGCAAGATGTTCAAAATTCTTGGCCAATTGTCCAAGCTTGTTTTTAAACTTATGGATGGCCGCGACAAAATGTATGTTAATTCTTGGAGAAAATGTCCCCAATTCAAGTTTAATCACAACTGCTGGAGCAAATGGCCGTAAGGTCGGGATCAAGATTTCTTCTGACCCAGAAAAGTGGATCACCTCTATTGCCAACCCACCAAGGGGACCCTTTGATGTCGATGTACCCCAGTCCAGGGCATTGGGGGCCATAGGAGATAGCGCTTTGGTAGATATTTATGGCTTGGGTGCTATGGTTATCCACCTTGATTCTGCCATTCATCAGAAAATGACTCCTTTTTTACCCTCAGAATTCTTACACTTGCAAAAACATCTGCTGGTTGGAGAGCATGTTGGTTTTTATGGACTAGACATAAAACTGGGTATAACTGCCAAGCAGGTTGTTGAAATGAATAGGTGTCCTATCGTTTCACTGGGAATCCTTGATAAAGAGGGTTTACTGGGCAGACTTGGGGGCGGTATTTACGAGATGCCAATTAGTCTCTTTAAAGAGGCCGTCACACAAATGGAAAATTGAGAACAATGAAGTGCAACCTTCTCTCGGCAACTGAGATTGCCAGGAAAATCAAATCTGGTCAAACCACAGCAACAATGGTTATGCAGGATTGTTTGGATAGGATCGAAGAGCGTGAGGACCTAATCGGCGCTTTTTCCAGCATTGATTATGACAAGGCATTGGAATTAGCCCAAAACGCTGATGAAAACCCCTCTAATGGCCCACTCTTGGGTGTCCCCTTCGCCGTCAAGGATATAATTGATGTTGAAGGTTATCCCATTACGCAGGGCTCAAAAATATATAGTAGCAGAACTCCAGACAGGGATGCTGAATGTATTAAAAGACTTACTCAGGCAGGTGCCATACCAATTGGGATAAGTGTTTCTACTGAATTCGCCTGTTTTACACCAGGTAAAACGGTCAATCCCCATAATCCTGCTCATACCCCAGGAGGGTCTTCAAGTGGTTCAGCCGCGGCAGTTGCGGATTATATGGTTCCATTTGGATTGGGGTCTCAAACTGCGGCATCCTTGGTCAGGCCCGGCAGTTATTGTGGGATTTTTGCCTACAAGTCATCCAATGGTTATTTAAGCCTCGATGGGATATTGGCTCTCTCTTCCAATCTGGATTCGCTGGGAGTTCTAGCCCGAACCCCTGAGGACCTTCAACTGACGAGAAGCGTCCTTAAAGGAGATCAACAAGCAATAATCAATCCCAAGGTAAACCCACGTATAGCCTTTATGAAAGGGCCCCATTGGGAGGAATTGTCTGAGGATGGTAAGGTAAATTTCGAAAAGGGGTTTGTTCACCTGAAGGCAAGCGGTGCTCAAGTAAAGTATGTTGATCATCCCAAGGAATTCGATCTACTGACGGAAGCACATAAAACCATTATGACCAAGGAAATTTCGCTATCCCGTCGGTTTGAGTACGAAAACCATCGCGACCAACTCAGTGCCAAATTCATCGAATTGTTTGAAGAAGGTTTATCTAGGTCAGATGAAGATTATCTGGAAGCATTGCGTTTAAGAGAACGAGGGTTAAGAGTTTTATCCCTTATGTATAACTTTTACGACGTTATCATTGCTCCTGCCACTTCTGGGGAAGCCCCCAAGGGGTTAGAAGCTACTGGTGATCCTTTGTTCAGTCGGGACTGGACCTTGTTACAATTACCTGCAATCTCCTTACCTTTTGGTCAGGGAACCAACAAACTTCCCTTATCCCTACAGGTAATTGGCTGGTATGGAAAAGACCTTGACCTGATAGACTACTCTGCCAGCATTAACAATTGGCTTAGAGCTTAATCATCAGACCTTTTGATCTGTTAGAAATCTAAAAGAAAGCCTGTAATCCGGTTTGAGCTCTTCCCAAAATCAGGGCATGGATATCATGGGTTCCTTCGTAAGTGTTGACTGTTTCCAGGTTCTGTGAATGACGCATTACCTGATATTCAGCCTGAATCCCATTTCCTCCCAGCATATCTCTGGCCATACGTGAGATATCCAGGGCTTTCCCACTATTGTTCCGCTTTATCAAGGATATCATTTCAGGAGTAAAGAGGTCCCTATCCATCAGTCTTCCAACTCTCAAAGCTGCCTGAAGTCCAAGGGTAATTTCAGTTTGCATGTCGGCCAGTTTTTTCTGGAAAAGTTGCGTGTTGGCCAATGGTCGCCCGAACTGTTTCCTCTCCATGCCATAATCACGAGCTATCATCCAGCATTCCTCAGCTGCACCCATCGTCCCCCAGGCAATACCAAACCTGGCCCGGTTCAAACACCCGAATGGCCCACTCAATCCTTGTGCATCAGGCAGTAGGCTGGATTCACTTACCTTAACTCCATCAAGAACAATGCTTCCTGTACTGGAAGCCCTTAAGGACAACTTGCCATTGATTTTTGGCGCAGATAAACCATTAAAATCTCGCTCAAGAATGAAGCCTCGAATGGGCCCATCCTTGCCGCCCAATTTAGCCCAAATAATAAATACATCGGCCAGGGGTGAATTTGATATCCAGGTTTTTGTTCCATTTAATTCGTATCCATCGGCAGTTTTGGTGGCAATTGTTTTCATGCCACCAGGGTCTGACCCTGCTTCTGGTTCGGTCAAGCCAAAACAACCTATGAAATCTCCACTTGCCAACTTGGGAAGATATTTTGCTCTTTGCTCTTCACTTCCATAGGCTAGGATTGGATAGATAACCAAGGAAGATTGAACACTCATCGCCGACCGATAGCCTGAGTCAACCCGTTCGATTTCCCTTGCCACCAGCCCATAGGTGACATAACCGGACTCTGATCCACCATATTGCTCAACAAGGGTAACTCCCAGCAGCCCTGCCTCTCCCATTTTCGAAAATAAGTCCCGACCGGATTTTTCTTCCATGTAATCGGTGTTTACTCGGGGCC
The DNA here is from genome assembly GCA_963668325.1 of Paracoccaceae bacterium. Taxonomy (GTDB): domain Bacteria; phylum Pseudomonadota; class Alphaproteobacteria; order Rhodobacterales; family Rhodobacteraceae; genus MPNP01. The sequence continues at coordinate 1,394,747 of OY764222.1, read as the reverse complement.
TCAACTCACTTTGACAAAAAGCCCTGGCGGCATCCTTGAACAGAACTTCTTCATCCTCCAACTGGTCTTCCAACCGGAATGGGTCTTGCCAATCGAAGGTAACTTTTGACTTGGTATTCTTTTTCATTTTCTCACCTACGGATTAACCATTTACTATAATGGCCGCTCATAACGAGTTATAACTTAATAATCTAACATTGGATTCATATAGTCTTGATGTGAGATTCCAATTGTGAATTCGGGTCGATTTTTAATTATTCAACGATCTGATTGTAAAAATAAGTATGGAGTCTTCAAAATCCCTTCCGAAAAGTATACATTGGGCAGCGGAGACGTGGCCGAGTGGTCGAAGGCGCTCGCCTGCTAAGCGAGTGGACGGGAAACCGTTCCGAGGGTTCGAATCCCTTCGTCTCCGCCATTGGCAAATTATTATACAAATTGCATTACAGTAGGGGTCAGTAATTGAGGATTGTTTTGCACGGAAATAACGACGTAAAGCAATACCAACCCCAATCACGCCCATAAATAATAGAAGTTCAATAAGACAAGCAAGTATTACTTATACCCCCTGACCGGCGACCAAAATATTTTATTTTGGTCGCCGGTCAGGGATTACTTTCCCCAGTTTTCTACCGATTCAGCAAACATTATATGACCTTGGATTCTTTCTTCATCTTCAGGTTCAATTTTATTATTGAACTGTAAATGTTTGTAAGCACGAATTTTGTTTCGATAACCTTTTGTCAGGCGGGGTTTCTCTCCATTGACCAATAACCCGTGAACTTTTAATCGTTGCCCTTTGTTAGACTCAGCAAAATATTCCTTAATTGGAGATAATTTCCAACATGTCTTACCGAAAATTTCGGTCACCTTGTCTTTTAAACCACTTGGAAAAGTGGAAGAACCAGAAAAAACAATATCATCAGCATACCTTGAAAAGTTAATTTCCAGATCTTCTGCTAAAGCTTTAAGTTGTCTATCTATTGGTTTCATTACTAGATTTGATAGCACGGGGCTTGATGGTGCCCCCTGCCCTAGTGAATTTCTGTAGCAACATAAACTCGTAATCAATTTGGCACCCTTTTCGGAGTAACCCAATTTAATAAGTTCTTTAATCACTACATCATCTTTTGTAGATGGAAAAAAATCTTCTATATCAACAGAATAAACCCAAGCCGATTGACAATGATTAGCTGCAGCATCGATAGCCGAGCGACCTGCAACAAACCCATATACATGTTCCTCAAAATGTAATTCATCTGCCAAGTGATAACCAAACCATTTTTGAATAGTTTTAAGTGCAACCCTAGGGGCTTGAATTTCTCGAAATTTATTTCCTTTTCTAATGGTAAAGGTACGATAGTATTTTCTACTATTTATTGACATTGCACTTACAAATGATGTCGAATATCCGAAGAGAACTGATAGACATCTTCTTGAAACCACTGGTGGTAACTTTTGTTTTCCAAGTTTTAGAATTTCTTCCCCATATTGTTGGTACAAATCTTGATCCAAAGCAGAAAGATAGTCTTCTATGGAAGTAAAAGAAACAAAGAGCGGCGGTGCTATCATGGCAGCTTCAAAATTTGTTTCCTTGAGAAAGATGGGTTGATACCCAGATCCCGAAGGGAAAATGGGTTTCAATCCATCGCCCTTCTGTGCCTAGCCTTCGCAAACGGGCATGATGCACACCCTCACGATTAGAAGACGCCGCTCTCAATATAGATATTACCATTTTCTTCGCCCTAATTCAAGCGCTCTTTCAATATCAGAACTCGATTTCTGTCTGCCTGCTGGTATCAAAGGTAAAGACTTGCCGGTTAGTGTAAAATTACCTGGTTTAGACCATCGCAGATACCCATCCCTCCTAAGATGATCTAATTTATTCCTGAGCCATTTTTCATTTAACCCTTTATGGGATTCTCTTAACCGTTCTACAAGTTCATCAATATTTACCGGTTGAATTATTTTAATCGCCCGTAAAATTGCTATGGTTGATGGTAAATCATAGATTCCAAACCACTGAACAACTCCTAATTTCATTTTAGGAAAAAGAATTGATTCTAAATAACTCGTTATTTTTTTTCTTAAATTACGCTCTTGTTCTTCTACTTCTATCCATGCATCAATGGTTTTCCCGTCTTTAAATGAAATATAGAACGATTTAACTTGATTGGGAAATTGTTGATTGAGTAATTGGAAAATACCATTTTCCATTTCAAAATGACCCTCAGATTGGAGGAATACAATTTCAATTGATACTGAATATTGCTTGCTGAGACGATTTTTTAATAAATTTAATTGTTTGATTGATGTATAATCTTTTTGGACTACCGGACCCACATTTTTCCAAGAAACATATAAAAGAATTACATCATCATGTGGTCGACTTCGAACATCCTTAACGAAACGATTGGTTTCTTTTATGTCAGCTCTAATCAGTTCAATAACTTTAGATAAGGCCTGCATTTCTCCAAGCACTTCTTATGGAACCACAATAGAGTGAAACTTTACCATTCCATTGTCTAGCGTTTGACAATTTATAGCTTTTCAAACTGATAACATCGTTATCCTGACAAATCGGAACATTAGGATCATAATCGGCAGTTACCCTCAAATCATAGGCAACGGTTAATAGATCTGCTAATGCTTTAATAGAAGTTCTGTGTGAATCTTTTAGATTATGTAATTCTGAAGAATCTAGAACTCTTATAGACCTTGATCTATTTTCAAATTCGTTTTTTACCCTTTCTTTTAGCAAACCAGGAACTACTCTGTGGGATCTAGCTTTAATTCCCCAATCCTCTTTTAGATCAAATAACATCGTTCTGGTCATAAGATATACATCATAATAAAATCTATTAAACGCACTTCGGCCAAACAAGTCTGTTTTGCATATATCGCTGCAATTTAATGCCCAATGTTCCAATTTTTCACCAACAATATTCATTGTATTTGTTCTTATGTTAAAGTCTTTCATTTCTGTTATTATCACATTCAACTAATCTAGTGAAAATCTAACTTTGGCATCATCAAAACCATTATTCATCTTGTTTATTAATATACAACAAAGAAGAAACGTATAACTAAAATGTTGCAATGTGAGATACACGTCGAATTAGGCCAGAGCCTCTTCTGGATTCACACAAATCAACCTAAATCATAACCGAGCTGGAATTCTCTGAATTTATAGAGTTCTCTTTGCTTATTTACAGGCTCCTGTTTACCATGAGTTCAGCCTCCGAGTCGCGTACAAGACTGAAATAGTATTACCTATCTGGATCAAGTAAATGTGTGCTTGATCCTTAAATGATATTAAATTGCTAATAATTATGATTTTATGAAATATAATATCAATAAATTTTTGATTAATGGTTCTAATTAAATACTTTTATAGTCTCGAATGCCGCCAAACTTGCTTACAAAAATCTCGCGCTAAACATGACGGGCTAGACGATTAAGGACAAAATTATGGGCATAATCCATACGTGTATCCCCAAAATGGGATCTAATTTTGTCCATAATTTCAACTTCTACCTCAATTCAATTGAAAAACTTCAGTACTATTGAAGAGACAGGGATTCTCAAAGCATCAAAAATAAATGTTAAAAATTAACGAAAGTAAAAAATGTTGAATACGGCAGGTTAGTAACCATCACACTCTTTGAGTGGGAAGCCTTGATTTTAGACGTTTTAAAGCTGGAACCCCGATGACATAAGGACCCATCCCCTAAATTGGGGCACTATAATTCCTCTTCTTGTCAATTAAAAATGTAGCTGCTGAGGTCTAATTTATCAGCTTTGGTTTACCTATCTCCTTTCCTAACGGCATCTATTTGAACCGCTTATCCTGGTCCTGTTGTGGCCTTACCAAATTCATCACCAGTGGGTTACAGTTTTAATACACCCCAAATATCGCTGGTAAAACACCGTGCTTGTCGCTCGCCAGTTTCATTCACACCACCAGGGAAGGTTTCTTTTCTTCCCATACACGCGAGATCTTCTCCGAAGCAATGGTAAAGGGATCCCGGTTCCACGACAAACCCATCGTCTAGTAAATCTTCTGGGTATCGCTCAATATCTGGCTGGGCATCCCATACCTGCCCTGACAACGCACATGTTAGACCTGATCAAACGGTTCGAGGACTTCTCTCGGGGTAGAATTATTGGGTGTTGAATTTAACTGCTGGGAAAAGAAATATCAGGGGAAATGATTTTATTAAAATAATCAAAGCTTCTTGAAAAATTTTGTCCCACTTCGGTCGAATTAATGTGGGAAAGCCAGATTGAAATAATTTAAAAAACAACACCAAGATGCGATGATTGCTGAACGTGCCGTCCTACGCTCATTAATGTGACCCTGACAGACGGACAGTTCGATGCGATGGTGTCATTCACTTACAATCTGGGCGGTGGGCACTTCAACGCTCAACATTGCGCCGTAAAATAATCCGTGAGGAACACGGCGAAGTACCGCAGTAATTTAAGCGCTGGGTCTGGGCTGGTGGCCGTAAGCTCAAAGGGCTGGTTTGCCGCTGGGAGACGGAGGTTACTTTCTATATTTCTTGAAATTCGCCGCCTGCTCAAAGATTTCTTTATACACCTCGTCGCGATCAATAGGTGGGTAATCATGCTTGGCTAAAAGTATGATTAAATCAGCTTTCAGCTCCGCTTTTATGTCATCGCGCTGGCTCCAGTCTGTATATTTAACCTTATCATCTACAACCTTTTTAACTTCTCTGGCCAACAAAATCAGTTGGTTTTCGGGGTATTTGAAGTCGTATCTGTGCTTCAAATCTTTCAAGATGTCGTAAAAGGCCTTTTCTTCAAAATCAATGCCTAGGTCAGCAAAAGATTCACGTTCCTTTTTCAAGGCATGATACAGATCGATAATTTCATCGGTGAAATCTTCTAGCACTTCACTTCGGAGCACATCCTGTTCCTTCCGCTCATTGTATCGGGCGATGAGAGCGCGGAACTTTTCAGAAAAATCTACACCCTTTACTTTGTTTACCTTTTTAAGGTCATCAATGGCTTTCGTCAGCAACTGTTGAAGTAGCTTTATCTTGGTATTGGGGAGCTTAATTTTCTCAATCTTAGCAAGATAGTCATCATCGAAAATATCCACCTCCGCTTGATTGCCATCACCGAGCTTAAATATTTCCTCTACCCCATCACTTTGCAGGGCATCTTTAATCATATTGCGCACCTTAGCATTCATCTGTGCTGTATCCGGTGCATTGCCTTTGGTGAGTTTGAACACGATAGAACGAACGGCGATATAGAAGTAAATGTGATCGCGCTCTTCCTGCGTAATATCCTCACTGCCACAGCAAATATCGTATGCCGTTTTCATGCGTTTTACCAACATCATAAAGCGCTTTTCAAGTTTCTGAGTAAGCTGCACAAATTCGGCAGCCAGATTCAGGCATTCGAGTTGCTGTAAGGAGGTGCCAGAGAAATAATGCGTTTTGTCAAACTGATGGAAAAGCTTAGCGAGCAAATCCAGATGGTCCTTAACAATCACAATGGACTGATTAATCTCTTCAATATTCTGCCCATCGGTTTTGGAGTAATGCGCCAAAGCCAAATTCAACTGACGCTTGATACCGATATAATCAACAACCAGCCCTTTTTCTTTCCCGGCATATTTGCGGTTCACCCGTGAGATGGTCTGGATTAAATTGTGGCGCTGGATAGGTTTATCTATATAGATGGTATCAAGAAACGGCACATCAAAGCCCGTCAGCCACATATCCACCACAATGGCAATTTTGAAGTTTGACTTCGCTTCCTTGAACTGACGATCCAGTTCCTTGCGATATTTTTTGTCACCCAGGGTTTTGTATAAATCTTCGGGGTCATCCTTGCCGCGGGTCATGATCATCTTCACTCGCTGCATTGGCTTGATTTCTTTACGCTCTTTGTCTGTCAACTCCGCACCTGCTTCGGCAACTTGTACTTCTGCCCATTCAGGGCGCAGCGCAATGACCTCTTTGTAAAACTCATAGGCAATCGGGCGGCTGCTACACACAAACATTGCCTTACCATTGACGGTAGCTCCTTCCAAGATACGACGCTCATAATGCTGCACAAAATCTGCCACAAGTGCTTTGATACGGTCAGGGTCACCTAAAATGGTGTTCATCTGAGCTGTCGCTTTTTTGCTTTCTTCTATGGCATATTCACTGGCACCATCATCGGCACATTGATTGTAATAAGCCTCAATTTCCTGAAGCTTACTGTTATCCAGTAGCACTTTTGCGGCGCGTCCTTCATACACGATACGAACCGTAATCTCGTCAAAAACAGATTCCGCCATGGTGTAGGCATCCACCACATCACCAAATACATCCAGCGTGGCATCAATAGGCGTGCCAGTGAAGCCGACATAAGTTGCGTTCGGCAATGAATCATGCAGATATTTTGCAAAGCCGTAGCTGCGCTTCACACCATCAGCAGTGACCTTTACTTTCTGATCCAGATTGATCTGGCTGCGGTGTGCTTCATCGGAAATACAGATTACATTGCTACGGTCAGTCAATAGTTTGGCATCTTCTGTGAATTTGTGGATAGTCGTCAGGAATACGCCACCACTATCACGCCCTTTAAGCTGCACGCGCAGATCGGCGCGGCTATCCACGCTGATGATATGATCATCACCCACATAACCCTTGGCATTGGTGAATTGTGTGCTCAACTGATCATCTAGATCGGTACGGTCGGTAATCAGAACGATGGTCGGGCTGGAAAACTCCACACTGCGCATCAATAAGCGCGTGAGAAACAGCATGGTAAAGCTCTTGCCGCACCCAGTCGCACCGAAATAGGTGCCGCCTTTACCATCACCCTCTGGTTTGCGATGCTGCATGATATTTTCATAAAGCTTGGTCGCGGCATAATACTGCGGATAGCGGCAGACGATTTTTTCCTGTTTCTTCGAGGTATCAGGGAAATAGACAAAGTTGCGAATGATGTCGCGCAGGCGGTGCTTTTCAAACAGGCCTTTCGCCATGGTAAAGAGGGAATCGATACCGTCTTTCTCCAGTTTCTCATTACCCTCAATTTTTCGCCACGCATAGAAAAACTCATACGGCGCAAAGAACGAGCCCATTTTATTGTTCACGCCATCGCTGATGACACACAGGGCGTTATACTTGAACAACTCAGGGATATCGCGCTTGTAACGTACTGTCAGTTGGATGTACGCATCGTGAATCGTGCATTCTTCACGCACAGCACTTTTGAACTCAAATACCACCAGCGGTAGGCCATTAATATAGAGAATGCCGTCTGGGATACGTTTTTCAAAACCACTGATTTCCAGTTGATTGACGATTTTGTAAATGTTCTGATCAGCCGCAGAATAATCAATCAGCTGGACGAACATGTCTTTTTTATTGCGGTCTTCACGCTTAAGCAAAAAGCCATCGGACACCATTTTCATGATGGTCTTGTTACTATCATACAGGTCAGAGGCTGGCTTGCTTTCCAACTGGCGCAGGATGCTCTCAATTTCTGAAGCGGTGATGCCGTCAGCCGCATACTGGTTTTTTAGGAAGCTACGTAAATCCTCCTTAATCAATACTTCAGATGGGTCACGTGCCAACGTACCGCCTAGCACATGCGGGAAGCCTTGCCGCTCCAACAGTTCAATAATTGCAGTTTCTAAAGAGCTTTCAGTGAATTTCATGCCGCGTATGCCTCCTTATTTTTGAGGTCTTTAATGACGCCCTGCATAAGCACAGAGCACAGCGGACGTATGGTTTCTTTTAGCTTTTCATTGATTTTCTTACGAGACTCCAACGTATGGTGAATCGCTACAATGGATTTTTGGTCATCAATGCTTGGGATTGGCAATTTGACATTGCACATGTCCGACCAATCAAATGTCTCCCGAGCGCTTCCCCATGAATGAAAACGCGCATAACTATCGAATTCTGAACGACTAAACCAAAGATAGAGATACTCTGGCAGCAGGATCGAAAGGTCAATTACTTCAAATGCAATATATGTGCTGGAAATAACACCGTCTGGCTCATTTAAGAGCGCGATTGATATCTTTCCACCGTTTCTGGAAGTGACGGTTACATAGCCAAACTGGCGATTGCGAATAACTTTGCAATTTGCGACATTCAAACTTTCTCGGTTAGCACGAGAGGGAATAAACATCTTATTAACACTGATCCCTAGAAGGTTTCTACATTTAGAATCAGTATTTCTTTCTTCTGTTTGGCGAATATACGGCCCCAGCTTTTTCGATTTGCCTTTCTTAAATTGATCTTCCAAAAAGGAATCACAAATTAATCGCAAATCATCCAGGCTATTCTCATAGCATTTTTGGTTTTTCACTATACTGGAATATAAAGAAACATATTTCTTCTGCTCATCAATTGACGGAACCGGCACTTTAATCTCGCAAAAGCGCTCCCACTCCAAGCCACCCCTGATACTGGAGTCGCAAAGATACCAAGTAAATCTATCGAACTCCCCCCTTTGAAAAAAGATTATTAAATATTCAGGGAGAATTTCTGTAGGGTCATCCACCTCAAAGGTTTTATATGCTGGTGATACGATTGCAGGCGCATTTTCTTGGTAAAGAGATATTGGAAGCCTTTCATCGCGACCAACATGCATAATATTGCAGGCAAAATGGTTCTTGCGTATAACCTTATATTTTGAGAGATCTACACCAGATGTGTTGGCTACTGAAGGCATAAAATTTTTATTTATGTTGATGCCCAGCAATCGAGATATAACCCCATCGCGATTCCTTTCATCAGTAGGCTTAATTAATTTTCCGATTGGTTTAAGATTTGATGGCATATCCGAATCCCTTAAATGCATCAATAAGCTCTTGTTGAGACTCGTTCTCCAGTGAGATCAATTCACTAAACTCTCGCTGGATGCGCTTCATCTCAGCATCGAAGTTTATGCCGCTGTCCTGATCAACAAATGGAATATATTTGCTGGGAATGAGCGAAAAATCATTTTCTTTGATCTCGTCGAAGTTTGCGGAATAGCAAAACTCCGGAACATCCTCATATTTTTCCTCCCAACACTTTTGCTGCCAGTTATGATAGTTCTCAGCAATTTTTTGAATGTCGTCCGTAGTGAGCTCAATATATTTCTTCTCAAACTCCGAACCCCAGCGGCGCAAGTCCATGAATAAGGTTTCACCCCTCCGAGAGCGATAGTCTTTACTCAGGCCATGCAGCGCCTGCTTATGTTCAGTTTTGTTCTTATTGAGAATCCATAGCGTTACGCTTATATCAGTAGTGTAAAACATATCCCGTGGCAGTGTGATAATTGCCTCCACCAGATCATTTTCGATCATCTTGCGACGAATTTTATATTCTTCACCACCACCCGAAAGCGCTCCATTAGCAAGAATAAACCCGGCCACTCCTTTTTCGGATAGCTTGGATATCATATGTAGAATCCAACCATAGTTCGCATTGCTGGCTGGAGGTACATCATAACCGCTCCAACGGCCATCATCCGTCAACTCATCGTTTGCACGCCAATCTTTCTGATTAAAGGGAGGGTTTGCCATTATGTAATCAGCTTTTAGGTCCTCATGCAGATCTTTGGAAAATGTATCCGCATGCACATCGCCAAGGTTTGCTGATATACCTCTGATAGCCAGGTTCATTTTGGCTAGCTTATATGTTGTTGGGGTTGCCTCCTGACCATAGATGGAGATATTTTTTGTGTTACCCTGATGGTTTTCGACAAACTTCATAGATTGAACGAACATGCCACCAGAGCCACAGCATGGATCGTAAATTTTGCCTTTATATGGCTCAATCATCTCAGCAATAAGGTTTACAATGCATTTTGGTGTGTAGAACTCGCCTTTGCCTTTGCCTTCCTTAAGTGCGAACTTGCTCAGGAAATACTCATAAACTCGACCAACGAGGTCTTGCTCTTTTTCTTTGGTTGTTTGGATATTGTTGATTGTATCCACCAGCGCAGCCATTTTGCTGGTATCAAGACCAATGCGGGTGAAATAGTTATCTGGCAAGGCACCTTTTAGGGCTGGGTTTTTCTTCTCGATATCATGCAGGGCTGTATCAATCTTAACGGCAATATCGGGCTGTTTGGCGTGCTTCTTGATATAGCTCCAGCGGGACTCTTCGGATAGATAGAAAACATTCTTCATGGTGTAAAATTCAACCATTTCCTTATAGTCTTCTTTGCCCTCAGCAATTAACTCCTTGCGACGCTCCTCAAACATATCGCTGACAAATTTCAGGAATATAAGCCCAAGGACAACATGCTTATATTCTGATGGCTCTATACTTCCACGCAGTTTATTAGCTGAGTCCCAGAGAGTTTCCTCAATGCTTTTTTGCTTCTTCGGTGCCGTTGCTTTTTTTGCCATAGCCTAGTTATCTCCATTAGCTTTGATCTCTTGTTCCTTTATCCACGCATCAACTTCACTTTTTCGGAAACACCAAGAACCACCCACCTTAAAACCCGGCAGTTCCCCTCAGAAGCCAGACGGTATGCCGTCTTTTCAGCAAGCTTCAGATAGGCTGCCATCTCTTTAATGGTAAAAATCTCATTATCTGCCATTGTGCATTCTCCTTAATTCTGCAATGAACTGTGAAAGTGACAAAACTATGATGTCTTGGCCAATAGAGAACTTCTCTTCACCAGGATAAATTACAAATTTCTCTTTTACATTCAGGTCTTCGCATGCCAGATGAAACCCTTTCTTGAGTTTAGGTGTTCGACTGGCTTTGATTTCAACCGCCCAATATTCTTCCAACCCGAACTCGAGGACCAAATCTATTTCAGCTCCCGCAGAGGTTCTATAGTAATTAGGATTAACACCAAATGGCAAGGTTGAGATAACATTTTCTATCACAAATCCTTCCCAGCTTTTCCCAAAAATAGGATGACCAAGTAACACCTCATAGTTTGGTATTTGCAAAAGGGTATGTACAATACCACTGTCTCTCAAGTAAATTCTGGGTGATTTAACTAATCTCTTCTTTACATTCCCAAACCAAGGCTCAAGTCTTCGGACTAGTAACAAGTCAACCATAAGGTCCAGATATCGGCTAATCGTGACACTTTTTACTCCCAAAGAACTGGCAAGTTTTGAAGCGTTGAATTGTTCTCCTTGCGTGTGGGCAAGCATTGTCCAAAAGCGTCTAAGGGTTGTTGCTGGGATACGTGGACCCAATTGAGGAATATCTCTCTCCAGGCAGGTCCGGATAAAGTCTTTTCGCCACCCATAACTAGCTTGTTCACTTGAGGCTGTATAACTGTCTGGAAACCCACCACGCATCCATAATTTTTGCAAGGGTTCACCCTTCGGCTCTTCAATTTCGAATGGATTAAGACCTGTTAATTCAGAATAGTGAATTCGACCGGCAAGGCTTTCAGAACTCTGTTTTAGCAACTCATTTGATGCTGAACCAAGAACGAGAAACCGACCATTACCACGCCCTTCACGTCTTCTAGCATCAATGATACCTCGCAATGGCATGAATAAATTTGGATATCGCTGAATTTCATCCAAAATAACCAGTTTATCGGCATGAAGCCCCAAATAATGGGCTGGATCATTCAATTTTTGAAAATCTTCTGAATCTTCCAGATCAAGATAGATTGATTGTTGATCTTTTGCGATATCTAGAGCAAGAGTTGTTTTGCCAATTTGGCGAGGTCCAAGAATGGCTACGGCTGAATTTTGATCCAGGTTTCGTTTAATTACTTGTGAAAGTTCTCTTTTATACATCCTAGCAATATTAACATATAATATTATATTTGCAAGGATAATTCATCAAGCATACTTTATTAATTGAGGAATATTAAGTGCCTTGTAGTTGAAACCTATCTAATTGAATAGGAAAAGAGGTTATAAGAACCCTCAACCTAAACAACATTAGTTTTTTGGATGACCTCCGTAACGATTGAAATATACAGCTATTGCATGGTCAAGTTCGTTGTAAAGTTGTTTTCCGTGCCTACTCGCCCAGATCAGACTTTGGAGTCTTAGTTCTCGTTTGGAAAAATCAACAGTACCGGTCCTCAGCAGAAAAATTGCTATATCAAAATTTTTGTTCTTGATCGCCTCGATGAGTGCATTATTCCTACCGGTCTTGTCAGCAATATTAACATTTGCACCGTAATTCACAAGATATCTAGCTATATGTGCATGCCCTTTAACTGCAGCTTGCATCAATGCCGTTCTGCCATAATAATCTGCTCTGAGGTCAACCAAAATCTTGGGATGATGTAACAAACTTTCTACAACATCAAAATTTCCACTGGTAGCAGCCAGCATAAGAGGCGTAGTCTGCCATTTATTTTTGGCATTTATTTCAATGTCTGGATGTTCTAGCAGTTGCCTGACCAAACTGCGGTTTTGCTCCTGTACAGCTAGGTGAAGTGCGGTCCAACCATCACTATCGGGTATATTAACATCTATGTCAGGATGTTCCAGAAGAATCCGTGTAAGTCCACGGTTTTGGCTATTTACAGCTAGGTGAAGTGCGGTCCAACCATCACTATCGGTAACATTGATATCAGAAGTATCAAGAAGTGATGTTACTGTCTGAAAGTCACCAGCAATTACTGCCTTAATCAATTTATCTTTACTCTTTGAATTTTCTTGTTCAACCACGACTTTAAAACTATCCTTAAACTAAAATACGACCTAGCCAATATCTCCGATGCTCTCAATGTATTGCAAGATTTGTTTCACACCTCTACCGAACTTCAGTTGGCCAAACACATAGGGTCTCCCAGCGCGTACTATCTCTGTATCCCTTTTCATTACATTTAGATCAACACCAACATGTGGAGCCAGGTCAGTCTTGTTGATGACCAGAATATCAGAACGGGTTATTGCCGGACCACCCTTGCGAGGAATTTCTTCCCCAGCTGCTACATCAATAACATATATTGTCATATCTGCTAGTTCGGGCGAAAATGTAGCCGACAGGTTATCGCCACCGGATTCGATCAAAACTAATTCAAGATCGGGATGAATTTTACAAAGTTCCTCAATTGCAGCAATATTAATTGAAGCATCCTCACGAATAGCTGTATGGGGACATCCTCCAGTCTCAACACCCTTTATACGATTTGACGACAAAACTTGTAGTCGCATCAGAGCTTCTGCGTCCTCTTTTGTGTAGATGTCATTGGTTACAACAGCCATAGATATATCGTTGCTAAACGCTTTGCACAAAACTGCTGTAAGGGTAGTTTTACCAGCACCCACTGGCCCTCCAATCCCGATACGTAGTGGTCCATTTGGACTTTTCATGTTCGAAATATCCTTGTATTCTGAGATTCATGCTGCATTGATGCTATATCCGTCAAAAAGGCTACCGAAGCAAGTTTTGACAGATCTCCATCGTAGGTTTCATCGGCAATATTTGGGCATTTCTGTGTTAGTCGTCGTAATATTTCTTGACCTTCCAATTGCCCCACAGCAAGTAATCGCTGACCAGCGGCAACAAGATTGGACATAAATGCCTGGAGGTAAAGTTGTTGTGTGGCTTTAAGAGGTATCCTTTCCTGCTCAGCAGCAGCTCCAATAGCAACAGGATAAGTTAACTCATCTGGTAATTTTCCCCAGACCGAAAAAGCCTTAACAAATGAGCGGCCTTGTGATTCTGACTCTAATTTCCTTTCAGCTGATATTGCAAAGGCCTTAGCTGTTTGATTGATTTGGAGGAGCTCTGTTCTTGATTTTGCATAATATGCGGCTGCCAAAAGAAGAGAATCAGTTCTGCCGGTACCAAATAGCAATACATCTTCTAACCAACTTTCCAAGTCAGTTCCATCTTTAATCCAACCATGCTCCACTGCACTTTCCACACCATGGCTGTAGGCATAAGATCCTACTGGAAAGGCAGGAGAAAGCCATTGTGTCAAGGTAAGAAACTGGGAATTAGTGAGCATGGGTCCGGGAATTTCCGTAGGCACCCCCTTCGGGAGTAAAAGGTTCATTTACACACGTGATAATTGCGCCAAGCTTTTCTAGCATGGCCTTGATTACATGGTTGTTTTGGATCAATAATCGATCGGATTCAATCTGACAGGGAGTATGTCGGTTTCCAATATGCCATGCGAAACGAACCAATTCTCCCTTTACTTCTAATAAATCTTCTTTAGCTGGTACTACACCGACCAATCGACCATCTTCCAGAACAAACGCATCATGCCGGTCCAGCGAAGTTGTTTTAGCTAAATCTACCAGAAATCTTAATCCCCTTACAGAGGTCAAGACTTTACGGCGAAGAAACCTCTCTTCGTAATCCATGACGACAATATCATCGGTACTATGGGTGTGCTTTATGTTCCGGCTGACAGGAAGAGTCATTTGTTTTCCTCAAAACATGAAATATCTTTGTGCTAAAGGTAGAACTTCAGCAGGTTGGCAAGTTAAAAGTTCACCATTTGCCCTCACTTCATAGGTCTCTGGGTCAACCTCCATCTCTGGTGTGGTATTGTTCAGGGGCAAATCTTTCTTGCCAATGTCACGGGTGTTTTTAACGGGAACAGTACACTTAGCCAATCCGAGTTGGTTACCGATCCCGATGTCATGAGACGCAGCACTCACAAATGTTACAGCCGAGGCTTCGACGCTTTTGCCAAAGGCACCAAACATTGGGCGTGAATAAACCGGTTGAGGTGTCGGGATTGAAGCGTTGGGATCACCCATCTGTGCCATGGTAATCGTTCCGCCGATAAGGACTAAATCGGGTTTAACACCGAAGAACGCAGGATCCCAAAGAACGAGGTCAGCTCGCTTCCCCTCGGCAATTGACCCAATTTCATGAGCAATTCCATGGGCGATAGCTGGATTAATTGTATATTTCGCGATATAGCGACGAACACGAAAGTTATCGTTATCTCCTTTTTCTTCTGGTAAAAGTCCTCTTTGTTTCTTCATCTTGTCAGCTGTTTGCCATGTACGTATAATTACCTCACCAACCCGTCCCATAGCTTGACTATCGGAAGCGATAATTGAAAATGCACCTATATCATGAAGTATGTCCTCTGCTGCTATTGTCTCGGTTCTAATACGACTTTCCGCGAAGGCAACGTCTTCAGGTATGGATTTATCAAGGTGATGGCAAACCAAGAGCATATCCAGGTGCTCTTCCACCGTATTGACTGTGAAGGGTCTGGTTGGATTTGTCGATGAAGGCAACACGTGATCTTCACCACAAATCTTTATTATGTCAGGAGCATGCCCACCACCTGCACCTTCAGTATGAAAAGCATGGATTGTTCGGCCTTTCATTGCCTTTACTGTATTTTCTACGAATCCGCTTTCATTCAGTGTATCGGTATGAATCATCACTTGAACATCCATCTCATCGGCAACGTTTAAGCAACAATCAATAGCTCCTGGGGTTGTGCCCCAATCCTCATGTAATTTTAATGCACAAGCACCCCCTTTAACCTGTTCTTCCAGGGCCGCAGGTAATGAGGCATTTCCTTTGCCGGAAAAAGCAAGATTCATGGGAAAGGCATCCGCAGCCTGAAGCATTCTCCCGATATGCCATGACCCTGGTGTACAGGTGGTTGCAAGAGTCCCTTGAGCTGGTCCTGTTCCACCACCAAGCATGGTTGTTAATCCTGAGTGCAGGCCATCCTCGATCTGCTGAGGACAAATAAAATGGATATGGCTGTCAAAGCCACCTGCTGTCAATATCTTACCCTCTCCGGCTATTGCTTCGGTACCAGGTCCAATAATAATGTCTACTCCTGGCTGTGTATCGGGATTACCCGCCTTACCGATTTTGGCTATCCGGCCATCCCTCAACCCGATATCTGCCTTGTAAATACCTGAATAGTCGACGATCAATGCATTTGTTATGACCGTATCCATGGCACCTTCTGCACGCGTAAACTGTGATTGACCCATTCCATCACGAATGACCTTGCCACCACCGAATTTGACTTCTTCACCATAAACTGTCTGATCTCTCTCGACTTCAATTATTAAGTCTGTATCAGCAAGCCTAACCTTATCGCCCGTTGTAGGGCCAAACATGGCAACATAGTCATTGCGTGAGATGCTTATTGGCATCAGAGGTCTCCCATGATCTTTTGATTAAACCCAAACACTCTCCGCTTTCCTCCAAGGGGTACGAGTTGTACTTCCCGTCGTTGACCAGGTTCAAAACGTACTGCTGTTCCGGCAGTGATATCAAGCCTCATACCCCGTGCTAATTTACGATCAAATTCCAATGCCGAGTTCACCTCACCGAAATGATAATGTGAACCCACCTGGACTGGTCGATCACCCGTATTTGCCACCATCAACCTAATGACTTTTTTACCTTCATTAAGAGTGATTTGATCAGTATTTACAAATATTTCACCAGGTATCATGTATTCTCCTTCTTGGATCTGGCTGAATCTAACAGTTGGGTTTGCTTCACAATTGACAATATACACTTTAGCGAATGGGATTATGAACGGTTACAAGTTTTGTCCCATCGGGAAACGTCGCTTCTACCTGTACATCATGGATAATATCGGGGATGCCACTCATGCACTGGTCCCTTGTTACAACATTTGCACCGGCCTCCATCAGGTCAGCAACAGTATGTCCGTCACGAGCGCCCTCAACCACTGCATCGGTGATAAGGGCAATAACCTCGGGGTGATTTAGTTTTACACCGCGTTTAAGCCTTTTGCGAGCAACTTCAGCCGCCATGGCAATTAGGAGCTTCTCTTTTTCACGTGGTGTTAGTTTCATATCAGATCATCCAGCATTTTGGGATAAACCCATTGTTAAGTTGTCTTAGTATCGGAAAAAGATTAGAACGCATTTCATTGCTGTCATTTGCAAGAAGACGAAGGACAAGTACATCTTCATAGATTAGACTGACACCTGCATGGCGTGGTAACATTTGTTTTAGGATATTTAGTTGTTTCTGCGCATCTTGCTCTATATAGACAAGTGAAACCATTGCGTTTGCTCCATCGGCAAGACCCAAACGATTTAGTTTTGTTTGCACGTCAGCAAACAAATTTATTCGATCCAGGTAAATTGGTCTGTTATCTCGCCTGATTTCGATATTGTCTTGGATTGAGGCGCAATTTAATACCTCTCCCATTTCTAATCGCCCAAATACTAGGGGTTCTGCCATCAACAATTTGGCACCTTCCTGTAAATTAATGGTCAAGGACCGATTTAGTGAACATCCATCATAAAGAATTGTCTCCTGCGGTAGCCAATTAATTCTGGCTCCATCTTCTACTTCAAGGTAGGTTTGTATTACTCCCACCTCTCCAGGCAAAGCACGATAAATACGTTCGGCAGCTTGTGTGGTCAGTGTCAATGTTGTCCTAGACTCTGTGCATACCGAGAGTGAAAAATTATCACCACCCGTGACCCCTCCAGCACAATTAAGCAGGACAGCTTCCAATGAACTACCGTTACCTCTGGGGAAAAGGCATTTAAGTGATCCCGACTGACGCAGCCTTCGTAATGAGGATTGACCATCTCTCAATTTTGTTTCAATTACTACTTCACCCCTAGCCCGTTCCAGGATTGATTCGATATTGAAGGTGCTTGGCAAATTGTATTTGGTATTAACTGTACAGGTACTCAATCTGAACTCCTGTGATGGTAATGGTACCAAAAACGCTTATTGTTCATTATTCACATGATTTCTATTTGTTTTATCTTTTATCCATTCCTAACCCAGAGGAATAATTCCAGATTATCAAACAAAGCGGTAAGTACTAAATTTCAGGATTGCCAGAGGAATACGCTAAAGCATCCTTTGGTGGGTATTCTTGAATGCAAAATGGTTCAAGAATAATGATAATTTGTTTGTTCGCTGAATTACACTAAGGAAATGGACATATATTACAAATAGTATCGTTTTTGATTTTCAACAGTTTTTACTAAAAATGCTGGTTTTTTTCGGTCCAAAGCACCACTTGGATTCAAGTTCACCATCACTTTAGGTGTTTAGATGAGTGCATTGCCTAATAACCCCAATTAATACTTTGCATCTCATTTAACCTTGAAACTGCTCGGTTAAATTCAAAGGATTCGCTTCCTTCTATGTATAAATTCTCAGGGCTTGAAGCAGCTGAAACAACTAGCTTAATTTTGTTTTCATAAAGTGTGTCAACCAACATTACAAAGCGTTTGGCTTCATTGTAATTTGATCGGGACAAAAGGGGAACATCCTCTAAAATCAATACTCTTATATTGTTGGCTATAGCCAAAAAATCAGGTGGTCCCAAGGGCTGGCCACAAAGATCCCAGAAATGAGCCTTGAGCACCCCATTGGAAAATTGTGGGAAGAAAATTTCTCTTCCCTTGAACTCTATTCTCAGTTGCTCGGAATGACCACCAGACAATTCTTGCCAAATTTCATTCAGTTCCTTGCTGGCTAATTCATTGGCTGGATAAAAATAGGATTGCTTCCCCTTTAGTCTGTTTTTTCTATGGTCTAGTTGTCCACCAAATTCTACGACACTTAAGTTTGAATTTAATGCTTCAATATACGGTTCAATTAAATGACGGTTTAGACCGTCCTTATAAAGTTCTTTGGGGTGTCTGTTGGAAGTAGTAAAAAGAATTGTTCCTTGGGAGAATAGATTTTCCAACAATCTCCCGACAATTACCCCATCTGGTACATTATCTATTTGAAATTCATCCAGACAAAGGAACTTGGTGTCTTGAGCCATAATCTCACTTAGGGGAGGAATGACATCTTCGACTTCATCTTGTCGTATTTCCTTTAGTTTATCGTGAATATCCTGAATGAAGGTTAGAAAATGAAGCCTCTTTTTAGATACAATGGGGATGTTGTCGAAAAACAAATCCATAAGCATGGATTTCCCCCTTCCTACACTTCCCCATAAATACAATCCCTTGGTGGCAGTTTGTTTCTTTCCGAATAACCTACCTATAAAATTTGAAGAAGATTCTGGTTCGAGTATCCTTTTCTCTAAACCCTCCAAATCATCCAGAATATCAATTTGAGCTTGGTCGGGATTTAATTTCCCACTCTTTACAAGCTCCTGGTATGAATTTCGGATTGTTTTATTCAATTTTGGAAATTTCCTTTTTGGCGTTGAATATTCCAGTTTTATCAACGCAGTTGTCGCGTTATTTGACTATCATCCTGATTGACGCTCTATAAATAACCTCAATTTATTAATTTTTTACGTGGATTTTGAACATTTTTCTCTTTTCGAAATTACTTCGCTCTAATAAAAATTCCCTCCGTTAATATTTTCCACAAAACACTTTCCATTAAGCAATTTCTTGACATCATAAATTTTGACGCTATAATATGTTATATTATATGAGGTTTGTATGCAATTAGTAGATTTTAGTAATGATGGGTTATTCTCACCAGTTCGGACAGCACAATCCCTAAGAACAACCAAGGGTGAAATTGCCACTACTTTGGGGCTCGGTAAAGATTCTTTTTCTCGCAAGGAAAGGATTAAGGCAAGGAAAACACAAAGGCGCCTTCGTGAAATGCTTGAAATTCTAAATCGGGTTGAGCCCCATATCGGATCGGCTTTGGTAGCCTATGCCTGGTTCCGTTCTGAGCCTCTAACGGGATTAGGCAACCAGACACCATGCCAACTTGTAAGGGCAGGACGTGCTGATCTCGTACATAACTGGTTAGACAGGGTAATGGCTGGAGGCTACGCCTAAATTTGAAACTCCCTTTATGACTTACAAGGGTACGGTTTACCGGGCCATAAACCCTCTCTGGTCTTCGTCACCACTTTCGGGCAAAGGTGCTGCTCTTTATAGCGGCAGATTTAACCCAAAAGGTATGCCTGCACTATACACCTCAATGGATATGTTAACGGCAATATTTGAGGCAAGCTTATTGGGGAGACCGTTCCAACCATTGACTCTCATAAGTTATAATGTTGAATGCTTGGTATTTGATGCTTGTAACCCAGAATCATTGGAACAGATGGGTTTTACAATGGAAGATCTTTCCAATTCCAATTGGATACTGGATATGGACGATGGTAGCGTACCCCCACAGCACAAATTTGCTAAAAAAGTTATAAATGAAGGTTTCGATGTGCTAAGGGTGCCAAGTTTTGCAAGTGGTTCAGGAATGGCCAATATCAATTTAGTATTTTGGAAGTGGGGAACTCGAGAAACAAAGATTAATGTTGTTGATGATGAAGTTCGTTTACCACCAACTGGGTGAAAAGACTCGATACCACGGGCTACCTTTTGATAATATATACTGAAATTACATTTTTCACAAAATAATCCCCAAAATGTATACAGAAAGGATGGGTGTTTATTTTCTCCAATATACAGTTTAGAATGAACATCTCGTTGTTATCATTAAGGAATCAGCAATTTAATTATGGAAATGGTCAACAAAACCTGTGAAATATTAGGACCTCTCACAGATTTTGAAGAAAAAAATGCTCCAGAACAACTTTTCCTAGAGGGAGATTCCTCATTGCTTAAGGAGGGACGACGAGTTGCCGTTGTTGGATCACGTAGAGCAAGCCCAGATGGTATTAGGAGAGCAAAATCTATTACCCGGGAACTAGTAAAACACGGGTTTATAGTCGTGAGTGGACTTGCGGAAGGAATAGATACAGTTGCTCATGAAACTGCTATCGAGAATGATGGTAAAACGATTGCAGTCCTAGGCACTCCCTTGTCACAAACATATCCAATCAGTAACAAGAAACTTCTAGAAATCATCAAACGTGATCATCTAGCAGTATCTCAATTTAAGGAAGGTATACCAACAAGCCGGAAAAATTTTCCACTTCGAAACAAGACAATGGCTTTACTTTGCGATGCAACTATCGTTGTCGAAGCTGCAGAGAAGAGTGGAACCCAACATCAGGCCTGGGAGGGGATCCGTCTCGGGCGATCCGTCTATATCATGCAGAATGTTGTGCAAAATGGTGAACTTACTTGGCCAAAAAAGTTAATAGATTTTGGTGCCCAGGAACTCAGTAGGAATGATATTCCAAATATTTTCGATGATATTCCATTTTACTCTGTAGGCAGCACGAGTGAATTCTAAATATAGTTATGCATCCTTTGCAAACTACTCTCCTAGAGGGATAAGTGATCCTTCAGTAAAGTCTCGTAAACTTTGTGGACAAATTAAAGCTGGCAAAGAATTCACGAGTAAAAGTGCACTCAAGTATTTCAACACCCCCAAAGCACAAGTGCTTCAACAGTTTCTAAATTCAAATGTGACACTTGTACCTGTACCACGTAGTGCACCACTTGCCAAGAATGCACTTTGGCCGGCAAAAGTGATCGCCGACGTTCTTGTTTCAAATGGTTATGGTTGTGAGGCTAGAGCTATAATAGAAAGAATATCTCCTTTACCGAAATCTTCAACTGTACCTGGACATGAACGTCCCCTTATTCACGAACACAAAAAATCGCTAAAGTTAAATGCTGATATGTTTGAGTTAGACGAAATCACCCTTGTGGATGATGTGATTACGAAGGGTTCAACAATAGTAGCCTCCGCTGACTTACTAGCAGAGCATTTTATTGGGGCTAAGATCAGAGTTTTTGCGATGTTTAGGACGTTAGGATTTCAAACTGAAATCGAAAAGGTTGTTGACCCGTTTGTTGGAACCATAATTGGCTATGAATCCAGAAAGTCTTTTCGTGAGGATTCTCAATCAGGAATTTGAGATAAGAAAACCTACTTTACCTAAACTAAATTTAATATCTAATTTCTTGGTGAGGTTCACTTGAAATTCAGTTGGAACCATAAATCAACTTTATATGGCAGGGATTTTTCCTTAACCTTCAAGGATCTGAAGGATGCTCTGAATAAGAAATCAGAACCTGATACGCTACCCCAAAAACCCTTTATAGCTATCAAACTTGATAGAAATTCTTCGAAAACTATTATCATCAATCTATTCCGTGCTGTCGCCAATAATTACTGCTTACGACTAACTCCCGAAACATTCCCACAAGGAAAAAATATTAAAGAAGATAATTTCCTCCTTCACCATTCAGTTGACAAATCACCACCAAGTTTCATTGTTCAGACAGGTGGGACAACTGGTTCCTCCAAACAAATTCTAAGGTTACAAAACACCTGGATTCGGAGTTTCAAAATCAATAGAAAAAAATGGCAAATTTCAGATAGTGATAGTTATGGTGTTCTAGGAGATTTAACTCACTCGATAAGTTTATATGGGCTTATGGAGGGGCTATACTTGGGCTCCGATGTGAATCTGCTTAGTGAATGGTTACCTAAATCTCAACTTGCAAATATTTCTGATAGGGAAATCTCTATTCTTTATGCCACACCTATCCAACTACAGCTTTTAATTCGTGCATATGAAATCCATCAAATAAAGCCAATACCAACATTAAGATTGATAATAGTTGGTGGAGCCAAATTGTCTGCCACCCAGACAAAAAAATTACCCAAGCTATTCCCTAAGGCAGAAATAGCAGAATTCTATGGTACGGCAGAAACCAGTTTTATAACTGTAACTTCTCCAAGCACACCACAAGGTTCGGTCGGCAAAGTATATGAAGGGGTAACAATCAGGATTTCAAACGACAGCGGAGAAGCCTTACCTAATGGTGAGATAGGGGATATTGAGGTCACCTCACCATATCTTTTTGAAGGATATATTTTTGATGACAAAATTTCCTTAAATCAAAATGATTGTTTTCAAACTGGTGAAAGAGGATATCTTGATGATCAGGGGAATTTATTTCTCAAGGGCCGCAGAGACCGCATGATAAGTATCCACGATATCAACATACACCCGGAGGAGGTAGAAAACTATCTACAATCATTACCTGGTGTTGAAGTGGCTTATGTTTACCCAGTATCTGATAAATTCAATGTAAACCATCTTCATGCATGTTTATTTTATGATTCAATCAAACCGAATAAAAATGAAATCGCTGGTTTGTGCCGCAATGAATTAGGGAATAACCTAACTCCCAAATCTTTTAAGTTGATTAGTGATAAACCACCACTCCTACTTTCGGGAAAATTGGATTTAATAGCTCTCCAAAATGAGCTGGAACAAGGAAGATGGTAGCTGAGGCCTTTATCATAGCAGGAGCACGAACTCCTGTAGCCCCAAGAAATGGGAATTTAAGGGATGTAGATATCTACACTTTGGGAGAGGTTGTGGCTTCGGCTTGTCTCACCAAGGCTGGTATTGAACCTTCGAAAGTTGATGAACTCATTGTTGGTAATGTGCTGGGACCTGGAGGCAATCCGGGGAGAGTCATCAGTTTGCAATTAGGATTGCCAGAAACAGTCCCAGGTGTAACGATTGATCGACAATGTGCCAGTGGTTTGGACGCTATTTTGTTAGCGAAATCACTGATAACCAGCTATGCTGCCGAGGTGGTATTGGTCGGTGGTGTAGAAAGTTATTCCCTTCGACCGAAAATGTATCTCAAGAAAGATGGGAAGTATGAACAATATCCGATCAACCAGGCACCGTTCACTCCTTGGGCCGATAGAGACCCTGACATGGTAAAAGCTGCCAATGATTTAGCAGAAAGATATTCACTATCCAGAGAAAGTCAGGACCAATGGGCGGTCAATAGTCACAGGAAAGCCCGGGACTGTAGGGAACGGATGAAGGACGAAATTATCTCTTTTCCTGGAATTGCCAGAAAAGATCAATTCACCAGAAACCTGACGATGGCAACATGTCAAAAAATACCCCCGATTTGTGGTACAATCACCCCGGCCAATACTTCTGTGGCAGCTGATGGTGCGGCCTTTGTTCTCGTTGTTTCCGAAAAAATCGCAAATGAGTTAGGGAGCCAAAAGATTAGAATTGCCAGTGGCTTGACCATAGGAAGCAATCCTTTGGTACCAGGGTTGGCAACAGTTCCGGCCATCAGGAAAGTTCTGGAGATGGAAGGATTAACAAAGGACAGTATAATTTATTACGAAATTATGGAAGCCTTTTCAGCCCAGGTGTTGGCCTGCGTAAAGGATCTGGAATTGGACCCTGAACGGATAAATATTGGAGGGGGCTCTTTGGCCAGAGGCCATCCAATAGGAGCATCAGGTACCATCCTGGCGGTAAGATTATATTATGAGCTAATGTCAAACGGTGGGTTTGGACTGGCAGCAATTCCCTCGGCAGGTGGAATAGGAACAGCCGTAATATTTGAAAAGGAATAACTCAAATTAGGATCATCAATCTTTTTTATTATAAGCCAAGATTTAATTTGATTTTTTTTTCTAACCTAAATATGGAAAAGGCAAGCTAACTCACCAATTTATTATGAGATACTAATTTAGGTCACATTCGTTTACCGTATCGCTAATTTCAGGATTGAAATATGACAACCGAGACTTCTCTACCAAATGATCTTTCTTCATTTTGGATCCCCTTTACCCCTAACAGACAATTCAAGAAACATCCTCGACTTCTGGTTGAAGCTGAAGGGATGTACTACACAGCCGCCAATGGTACCAAGGTTATTGATTCCAGTGCTGGACTTTGGTGTGTAAATGCGGGTCACAAAAGCCCAAGAATAGTCGAGGCCATTCAAAACCAGGTTGTCGAACTGGACTATTGTCCAACCTTTCAGGTAGCACATCCGAAGGTTTTTGAACTTGCTACTAAAGTCAGGGATATAGCCCCAGAGGGAATGGAACATGTATTTTTTACAAATTCCGGCTCCGAAGCGGTTGAAAGTGCACTTAAGATTGCCCTGGCCTACCACCGTGCCAAAGGAGAGGGGCAAAGAACCAGGTTGATTGGAAGGGAACGAGGTTACCACGGTGTAAACTTTGGAGGTATTTCTGTTGGTGGAATTGTCAACAATCGGAAAGTGTTTGGAACTCTTTTGACAGGTGTTGACCATATGCGGCATACCCATCTTCCAGAGCAGAACGCCTTTTCCAGAGGTCAACCTGAAAACGGCAAGGAACTGGCAGAAGATCTGGAACGAATTTGTGCCCTGCATGGTCCTGAAACTATCGCGGCAGTGATAATTGAACCTGTTGCCGGTTCAACTGGTGTCCTCGTTCCGCCACTGGGTTATTTGGAAAGGGTTCGGGAAATATGTACCAAATATGACATATTGCTGATTTTTGATGAGGTTATTACCGGGTTTGGACGACTGGGGGAATCTTTCGCAGCAATACATTATGGAGTAACCCCCGATATGATCACCTGTGCCAAGGGACTGACAAATGGTGTTATTCCAATGGGTGGTGTTGTTGTGACCGATGAAATTTATGATGCCTTCATGTCCGGTCCTGAATATTTGATCGAGTTGTTTCACGGCTACACTTATTCCGGCAATCCCGTAGCAAGTGCAGCTGGATTGGCCACTCTGGAGACTTATCGTGCAGAAGGGTTATTCGAGCGCGCCAAAAGCATGACCCCTTATTGGGAAGATTGTGTGCATTCTCTCAAGGGACTCCCGAATATTATTGATATTCGGAATGAGGGTATGATCGGTGCGATTGAATTGGCACCTATTCCAGGTGCACCAGGGAAAAGAGGTTTTGATCTATTTGTTGATGCCTTTGAAAAGGGACTGCTGGTAAGAGTTACAGGTGATATAATTGCGATGTCCCCTCCTTTGATAGCAGAAAAGACTCATTTGGATGAAATTATTGGCATTCTGGAAAAGGTACTAAAGGAAGGAAAATAAGCATTTCCTAACGAAGTACTGGAATTTTTTGTAATAAGGTGCTAATTAGTGCCTAAGTGAAACCCGTTATCTGTATAATTGGTTTGAATTCTTGAATATAGAGTGGGAAGAAAGGTTTATCGTTTGAAATTAGGGATCAGGTTTTGATCTTTGATCTATTTTATCCCCGAGAGGGAGGGCTTTTTTGGCAATAGCACCTTCCGCATCGGAAAAGCGGATTGAGTTCTCAGATAACCAGCGACTGATTGATTTATGTGGGGTTTGTGATGAAAACCTTAACAAAATCGAAAACAGTTTAGGAATTCATATTATCAGACAGGGAAATTCACTTTCCCTATTGGGTGATCCCCCGGAAATAGAGGTTGGAAACCGAACCTTACTACGCTTGTACGAGAAAGTAAGTCAGGGTTGGCCTATAAACGAGGTAGAGTTAAACCAGACTTTACAAATGGCCATGACCAAAAAAAATATGGAAAATCCTAAAGGTGAGGAGCTCGGAACTGATTTTCAATCTGGGATGGCGATTCGAACTCGCAAAAAGGAAATTACACCCAAATCACAGGCCCAATACTTATACCTCAACAATTTATTATCAAAAAAGATCATATTTGGAATAGGTCCTGCCGGTACAGGAAAAACTTACCTTTCGGTTGCCGTGGCCGTAGCCAGTTTACTAACCAAGGAAGTTGATCGAATAGTCATGACTCGGCCAGCTGTAGAAGCGGGTGAGCGTTTGGGCTTTCTTCCCGGCGATATGAAAGAAAAGATTGATCCATATATGCAGCCCCTCTATGATGCCTTGCATGATTTCCTCCCCAGCGGCACCATTGAAAGACATCTTACATCCAGAAAAATAGAAATTGCTCCACTAGCCTTTATGCGAGGACGTACCCTGGCAAATTCATTTATCATACTTGACGAAGCCCAAAATACCTCACAAATGCAAATGCGAATGTTTCTAACCCGATTGGGGCTGGGTTCCAGAATGGCCATAACCGGAGATATTACCCAAATTGACCTTCCCCGAGGTCAAAAATCAGGATTAGTCGAAGCCCAGAGCGTCCTAAAAGATATAAATGGCATCGCCTTTTCAGAACTGACAGCCAAGGACGTCATGCGAAATAGAATCGTATCTGAAATCATCAAAGCATATAATGGTTAAGCATTCAGAATTTATTCACCGGGTTTGCCAAGTCATTGAGGACCCTAGATGGCATGCTATCCAAATTGAGGACATTGCTGTCAGGGCTGTTAATTTAACTCTCAGTGAATATGATCCCAACCTGGAACCTTGTGAAGTCCATTTGCTGGCAACCGATGACCAGACAATTCAGAAATTGAATTTCAGATTTAGGAACAAAAACAAGCCAACTAATGTTTTGTCCTGGCAAGCTGGAGAAATGTTGTTTCCCGATACACTTGATGGCAAGGAGAACTTTCTGTTTCTGGGTGATATTGCTGTGTCTTTTGATACACTTGTTTTGGAATCCGAAAATTATGGCTTGACTCTTGATTGCCATCTAAGTCACCTTCTAGTACATAGCACCCTTCACCTGGTTGGATTTACTCACTATCAGATAGAAGATGAGAAACGAATGGAAGGTTTGGAAACCAGAATTCTTTCCTCCATGGGGATAGCCAATCCCTATGGAGACCCTCCCACAAACATATCAATTTGATAGAATATTACCAAGATGAATCATTTGCCTGCAGATAAGCAAAATTCCCTGAGGGGAAATAGCCATAAAAAGACCAATGGCAACGAAACGAATGGTCTTAGGAAAATACTTCAGCTATTTTCCGGCAGTTCTCAAGGCGAGGATAAGGGTAATGGAGATGACGATGACGTTCCATTACCTGGAAATAGCGGTCTTGATAATCTTGAGGACACTCTAACCAAGGAGGGGACCGTTGAAGATGTTGCTGCCCCCAAGGCGGATGTAATAGCAGTACCTGATACCATCAGCCTTTCTGAACTTGTACAGGTGTTCAAGGAAAGCGAAAGAACACGGGTACCTGTTTTTCATGAAACTCTTGATAATCCCTTGGGATTTGTTCACCTCAAGGACATAGCTCTGAAATATGGGTTCAATGGCAGGGCCAGAAAGAAATTCCAAATTGAGGAAGATTTAAGAGATCTCCTCTTTGTTCCCCCGTCTATGCCAATCACCGAACTTCGATGTAAAATGCAGGAAGATCACTGCCATATTGCTCTTGTTATTGATGAATATGGTGGGGTGGATGGCTTGGTAACAATCGAGGACTTGTTAGAACACCATTTTGGGGAAATAATAGATGAACACGATACCGATGAGGAAAATGCCTTGGGTATTGTTGAAATTGATAAGAATCTTTATCAGTGTCCTGCCAAAACACCCTTGGAAGACCTTGATGAAATCCTGAACACTGATCTGACCAATAATCAGGAAGAGGAGGTCGATACCTTGGGAGGATGGGTTTCGACAAAAATTAACAGAATACCAAACCAAGGTGAAGTCTTTACTTTCGAGGATTTGGGTTTAACCATCAAGATTCTAAAGGGAGATAACAGGAAAATGGATCTCCTGGAGATTCGAGTCCAGTAAGGAATTTTCATTTTCCAAACTGAAAAATTACTTTCTGTAATCAGCTTAGAATACTATTACCTTTATCAGGGATTAAACTAAACCCGGGCGTTATGAATTTACCCTTTCGTCCAATCTATCCTTTCTTGGCCGGGCTTCTTGCATCAATGGGCAATGCACCTGTATCCTGGCCGATCTTTACCCTTATAGCAGTAGGTATTGCTGTTTATTTGTTCTCCAGGGAAACTCGTTTCTTTTCTTCATTTATGGTTGGATATCTCTTTGGAGCAGGATATTTCCTCGTTACTCTTTCCTGGTTGATTTTTCCATTCCTGGTAGAACCGAGTGATACAGGATGGATGGCTCCATTCGCCCTGATTCTGACAGTTCTTGGACTGTCCCTATTTTGGGGAATATCTTTTGGTATCCCCAACCTGTGGAAGCATAATTCAAAAGATAGGTTTCTCATTCTGGGGATTGGCTGGGTAGCTTTTGAACTGTTACGAGAACATCTGT
This sequence comes from Paracoccaceae bacterium, assembly GCA_963668325.1. Lineage (GTDB taxonomy): Bacteria > Pseudomonadota > Alphaproteobacteria > Rhodobacterales > Rhodobacteraceae > MPNP01. The sequence continues at coordinate 1,366,010 of OY764222.1, read as the reverse complement.
TCACTGGATTCCCTTGGGGTTTGCTTGCCTATACTCTTGATGGGACTCCTGTCATGCAAGTGACTTCACTTATTGGAGCAAATGGCCTCACGGCCTTAATTATATTTCTGGCCATCATACCTTTCATCTGGAAACGCTTTGGACATGGGGTTGGCATTTCGATTGGTATTTTTGCCATAATCTGGTTCTGGGGATGGCAACGTTTACCCGTTGAGACTGAATTTACTTCTGGTGAAACGATCAGAATCATACAACCCAACATACCTCAAAGAGATAAATGGGATCCAATTCTACAAGGTGAATTTTTTGATCTTCTTATTGACCTTAGCAATACCCCCCATGAAAATGAACCCAATCTAGTAATTTGGCCTGAAACAGCAGTAACAGTTTTCATTGATGAGGAGGATATGGCTTTTTTATCCTCCAAGATTAACAATGTTCCCTTAATTTCGGGATACAGGCGTTTTGCCGAAAACAGGATGTTCAACAGCCTGATGGTTCTGAATACGAATGGAGAGTTGAATCAGGTCTATGATAAACAGCATCTGGTTCCCTTTGGTGAATTTATTCCTTTTGAAGGTGTTCTGAAATGGTTGATGGGTTCTGGTCTGGCAAATAATGAAATCTGGGATTTTTCTGAGGGAACCGGTTCTCGTTTTATTACCCTGCCAGTTTTAGGCAAGACCCGGGCGTTGATTTGCTATGAGGCTATATTTCCGCATGAAGTAAGAACCAAGGAAAGACCAGACACCTTACTTCAAATTACGAATGATGCCTGGATTGGAAACTCCTGGGGTCCCAAACAGCATTTTGTAATAGCGAAAACTCGATCTACTGAACTCGGATTACCTCTGGTTAGAGTTTCAAATAATGGTATTTCAGCCATAGTGGATGGGTTTGGTCGACCTGTCCAAATACTTGATGTCGGAACTGAAGGGGTATTGGATTCACAAATTCCGCAATCACATCCTCCCACCATTTATGCCAAGGTAGGAGACTGGCCCTTGATAATTTGCTTATTTTTGTTGGGGGTATCCTTGTTAATCAGGTCAAAAATAATTACCAATACTCTTTGAAAGAAACAATATTTTCTGTAAATCAGTTTACGGTTTAGGTAATTTAGGATCATTTGAAGCTCCAGGAGTTTTTATGTCGATAAATAAAGGGATATTCACATCTGAATCAGTATCACGAGGCCATCCCGATAAAGTCTGTGACCAAGTCTCTGATGCCATTCTTGATACCTTTTTGAAAGAAGAACCGGAAGCCCGTCTAGGGTGTGAGACTTTGGTTTCCAAGAATACTGTAATTGTTGCTGGTGAGTACAGGGGCCCCGAGCATGTTTGGAAATCTCTTGAGGAGATTACCCGTAATTGTGTTAGAGACATTGGCTATGAGCAGGAAGATTTTCATTGGGATACCTTTGGGTTTCAAAATTTCATGCATGGTCAGTCCGCAGATATTGCCATGGGTGTTGATGCCACGGAAGGTAAGGACGAAGGAGCTGGCGACCAAGGTTTAATGTTTGGGTATGCTGTCAACGAGGCCCCGGAATATATGCCAGCTCCACTTTATTATGCCCACAGGATTTTGCAGGGTATTGAAGACTTCCGGAAAATAAATCAGGAGGAAGGGAAAAAGCTCGGACCTGACGCCAAATCACAAGTTACTCTTCGTTTTGAGGACGGCAAACCGATAGGGTTGGAAAGAATCGTAATTTCCTCACAACATATTGAGGGATTGGATTCCCAAGACGTAAAGGACATTGTTAAACCCATAGCTTCTGAATTACTTCCTACAGAATGGGTTGCCAACTTACCCGATGAAGAATGGCTTATCAACCCGACTGGAGTTTTTGTCAAAGGAGGACCTGCAGCGGATTGCGGATTAACTGGTCGAAAAATCATAGTCGATACCTATGGTGGTGCTGCCCCACATGGCGGCGGAGCTTTTTCTGGCAAGGATCCGACAAAAGTTGACCGTTCAGCAACCTATGCAGCGAGATATCTAGCCAAAAACATTGTTGCTGCTGGATTGGCTGAAAAATGCCTGATTCAAATATCCTATGCTATTGGCAAACCGGAACCGACTTCCCTATTCCTAGACACTTTTGGAACTGAAAAAACCTCCCTAGACAAAATAGAACAAAGGTTGCGGGAAGTAATCGGTGATAAAATGAATGGGCTGACGCCAAGGGGGATTAGGGAACATTTAAAGCTGAATGCCCCAATTTATCAGGTCACAGCTGCTTTTGGTCATTTTGGTCGTGTTCCTAGTGGTGAAGGTGATTTTACCTGGGAAAATACTGACCTAGTAGACGATCTGATTGCTACAAACTAGTACCGTATATAATTGTCTCCAGGTGAATAATAAAGGAAGTTCCGACCATACTCCGATCCGTAATTTTTACGGCAAGCGTTTAGGCAGAAAGCTTAGGAATAGACAAAGAGAATATCTTGAGGTTGACCTAAAGAAACTCAATATCTTGAATTTTCTAAAAGATACTCCTGAAGGTACAAAGGAGTTGGATTTAGCTACTGCTTTTCCTGGAAAGTCCTCTGTTTGGCTTGAAATCGGCTTTGGTTCTGGTGAACACCTGTTGTATCAGGCCAGAACGAATGCTGAATTCGGCTTTATAGGCTGTGAAGTATACCTCAATGGGATGGCTTCCCTTCTAGGTAAAATGCGAGTGGCGAAAGTAGACAACATCTTGTTGTTCCCAGATGATATCAGATCCCTTTTCCCTTTTTTTCCTGAACATTCGGTCGATAGGGTCTTTGTCCTCTACCCCGATCCCTGGCCAAAGAAAAAACATCATCGACGGCGATTTGTAACTCCAGAACATCTAGAACCATTGGCCAGAGTAATGAAACCCGGTTCCCAACTGCGAATAGCAACCGATATACCGGATTATGCACGTCAAGCGGTGGAACAACTCAACCTAAACCCCAATTTTGAATGGATGGTTGCAAAGGCTTCTGATTGGCAAATTCCTTGGGATGATTGGCAGTCTACCCGTTATGAGAAAAAAGCTTTGCTTAACAATAGAGTGCCAATCTATCTGACCTTCCGAAGAGTTTAAGTATTCGTCGAAGGAATTAATCTTTACCGATTATCCTTGGAATTCTTCGATCTTGGCTCCGATATTTTGCATGAGAGTGACAAATTGTGGAAAACTCGTGTTTATGGCTGTTCCATCATCCACTGTAATTGGCTTTTTGGACGTTAAACCAAGACATAGAAAACTCATTGCTATCCGATGGTCAAAATAGGTATTTACTGTCGCATCCCCTTTGACTGAACCCTTGCCCTTACCATGAACTGTAAGACCATCTTCGTATTCCGTAACCTCAACCCCACAGGATTTCAGACCATCTACCATAGCCTTGATCCGATCAGTCTCCTTTACCCTGAGTTCCTTTACTCCACGCATGACGGTATCTCCCTCGGCAACCGCTGCGACAGCTGAAAGGATTGGATATTCATCAATCATGGATGGTGCCCTCTCAGGAGGAACTTCAACACCCTTGAGATCGGAAGATTGGACTTGAACATGAGCCAGAGGTTCGCCAGAAGGATTATCAATCATTTCATATTGCAGGTTGGCACCCATTTCCTCGAGTGTCTTAAACAAACCAGTACGAGTAGGATTCATGCCAATATTTCGTACTGTAATGGAGGAATCTTCAACAATCAAACCTGCTGAAATGATAAAGGCCGCCGATGAGGGATCACTAGGCACTTCCAATTCCAAGGGATTCAATTCAGCATAACCATCCACTGTAATTGCTGTTCCTTCCTCAGTTTCCTGTATAGCAACGCCGGCTCCGAAAGCCTTTAGCATTCTCTCTGTATGATCCCTTGTCGACTTTTCTTCAATCACGGTGGTTTGACCAGGTGTGTTTAAACCTGCCAATAAAACTGCTGATTTGACCTGGGCAGAAGGAACTGGAAGCTTATATACAATAGGTACGGGTTCACCCGAACCAATTACAGCCATGGGAAGCAGGTTTGATTTTCGTCCATAGAATTCCGTTCCAAATCGAGATAAAGGTTCTTTAATCCTCTTCATTGGTCGAGACCTGAGAGAAGTATCGCCTGTAAATATTGTTGTGATGGGTGCAGTGGACACAGCTCCGATTAACAATCGAACTGCTGTACCTGAATTTCCACAATCGATAACATTATCTGGTTCAAAAAAACCTCCAGTACCCACACCAAATATACTGTAACTACCATTGGGGTTGCGCTTAACTGTTGATCCAAGCAATTGAACTGCATTCAAGGTCGCCAGGACATCATCTGACTCCAGCAATCCCCTAATCTTGGTCTCACCAACTGCTAGTGCGCCAAGTATAACTGCTCTGTGTGAAACTGACTTATCCCCAGAAATAACGACACTTCCCTCCAACCTGCTTGATGGGAAGGCTATTAGTGGTTTTTGTTCATTAGATGGCATAATATTTTGTGATCCTATAAACCGTAAGACAATTAACTGTACAAATGGAAATTCTGTGTAAATTGATAACCAACGATTATTTTATCAATCATTGAACTGTAATTTTACCCAAAAGTATATTCTGTTTTTGATCGTAGCATGATCAGGAACATATTTACATTTACTTAGAAGACATCATGACTGTTTTGAACAAACTCCATATACCAAGTAAAATGAATTTTGTTTGTTTCGGAGAATATTCAGTTGAAGACTTTTATTGTTGCAATTGATGGGCCCGCTGCATCTGGCAAGGGTACCATAGGAAAAAACCTTGCTAGACATTTTGACTGGCCCTTTCTTGATACAGGTCTGGTCTATCGGGCAGTTGCCAAAAACCTGGTCAAGAAACAAATATCTCAAAACATCAAAAACGCAGTCATGGTAGCAAAGAATCTACATTTTGATGATTTGAAGCAGGAAGGGTTGAGGGATCCGGAAATAACCCGGATGGCTTCCGAAGTCGCTTCCATACCGGATGTGAGAGAAACACTGATTGAATTCCAGCAGAACTTTGCCAAACATGGTGAAGGAGCCATATTGGATGGCAGAGATATAGGTACTGTAATCTGCCCCAATGCTGATATTAAGTTTTTTATTACAGCCAGTCAGGAGGTTAGGGCCAGAAGAAGATACCAGGAACTTATTGGTCAAGGGGAAGCTATTACTTTCAAGGAAGTTTTTGATGCCTTGGTGGAAAGAGACCAAAGGGATTCTTCCAGACAAAATGCTCCATTGAGCCAACCCAAAGATGCTATATTGATTGATACTTCCGATTTGACCATAAAACAATCCTCCGATCGAGTTATAGCCGAGGTTGAACTTATACTAAGGGATAACTAGTTATAGTCCCTACAAAATTCAGTAGCAGTAATTTTAATTTTTAAGACCGCCGGAACCAACCGTTGGCCAGTAAAAACGTAATTTAGGAGCTCAATTAAGTGCAAACAGATAAAGCAATGGCAGAGTTTGAAACTCTCCTTGATGAATACTTTACCGTTGAAAGTCCCAAGGTGGGGAATGTCGTTAAAGGCAAAGTTTTAGCAATAGAATCTAGCCAGGTAATCATTGACGTTGGTTCTAAAGTAGAAGGTCGAATTGATATTAAGGAATTCACTGGTCCTGGAAACCTCGAGGAGGTAAATGTTGATGATGAGGTTGATGTTTATTACGAAAGTGTCGAAAACGGCAGCGGCCTTGCAGTTATTTCCAGAGAAAGGGCTCGGCGTGAGGAAGCCTGGGAGAGATTGCTTAAGGCACATGATAACAATGATAAAGTAGAGGGTTCCATTGTAAACAGGGTCAAAGGCGGATTCACTGTTGATTTGGGTGGAGTTATAGCTTTTCTACCAGGCTCTCAGGTAAATATTCGACCGATGCGGGATATCGATAGCCTCATGGGGGTATTGGAAACCTTTGCCATATTGAAAATGGATCGAGACAAAAACAATATTGTCGTTTCCAGAAGGGCAATTTTGGAAGAAAATCGTGCTGAGTTGCGTGCCGAAATTGTTAACAAGCTCACTGAAGGTGAAATTATAGAGGGCGTTGTTAAAAATATCACGGATTATGGTGCATTCGTTGATTTGGGTGGGGTAGATGGTTTGCTTCATATCACCGACATGTCATGGCGACGGATCAAGCACCCCTCCGAAGTAGTCAGTATTGGCAAGTCAATTAAAGTCCGGGTTGTAAATATTAATCAGGAATCTCAAAGAATTTCACTTGGTATCAAGCAACTTCGTGATGATCCTTGGCTTACGGTCGAAGAAAACTACCCTGTTAAAACCAGGCACAAAGGTCATGTCACCAATATTACTGATTATGGAGCTTTTGTAGAACTTGAACCCGGTATTGAGGGTCTTATCCACATTTCTGAAATGTCTTGGAACAAAAAGAATTATTCGCCAGGAAGGTTGGTATCAACGTCCCAGGAAGTTGAGGTCATGGTTTTGGACATTGATAAAGCCAAACGAAGGATTTCACTAGGTCTCAAACAAACCATGCCAAATCCATGGGAACAATTTGCCGAAAAGTATCCACGTGGAACCAGGCTGGAAGGCGAAATAAAAAATATCACTGAATTTGGACTGTTTGTTGGGCTTGATTTTGATATAGATGGCATGATCCATCTCTCCGACCTCAGTTGGGATAAACCGGGTAACGAACTAGTCAGTGATTACAGCCCCGGGGATATTGTTGAAGTTGTTGTAAGCGAAATTGATGTAGACAAAGAAAGGGTTGCCCTTTCCATCAAGGGTCTGGAAGCGGATCCATTTTTGGAAGCTACTAGCGGACTGTTCCGAGGTAAATCGGTTTCAGTCAAAGTCACAGATATCCTTGAGAACGCCATAGAAGTTGAACTGAAAGGCATTACCACGCTTATTAAACGAAGTGAACTCGGGAAAGAACGAGATGACCAACTTCCAAGTAAATTCAAGGTAGGTCAAGAGATTGAAGCCCAGATTACACATGTGGATTCCTCCTCAAGAAAGTTAGGACTTTCCATACGTTTACTTGAAATGAAAGAGGCCAAGGAAGCAGTAGAGAAATATTCTTCTAAGGATTCAGGTGCTCTTCTCGGTGACATTCTTGGTGAGGCCTTGGAAAATAAGAATGAATAGTACCTGAAAGTTTGAAGATCACGTACCATTTAATTAAAGTTTTTGATTAATCAGATTGTATTCTTTATTCTTGAATACTTGAGGGACAGTGCTAGTTTTCGAAAATTATTCTGGATAATAAATACCGGAGTATTTTTTCTTCTGGTTTGATCTCGAAGCAATTCATTAATCAGTAATATGCTGAAATAACTCCTCATATCTGCAAGGAAAATTGCATGAAGCGTTCTGATCTGATCCAGAATTTATCCACCAAATTCAGCCCCATACCCAAAAAGGTTGTTGGGAAAATGGTTACAACTGTTTTCGATGAAATTGGCAATTCCATGGCCGAGGGAAAATCAATACAGCTCAGAAATTATCTACACTTATCAACCAAGCTGGATAAGCCCACCAAGCGAAGGAATCCAAGAACAGGTGAAACCTTTATCCTATCTGACCGTAATCAGATTGTATTCAAACCTGGGCTTGAAATGAAGGAGGCCGTTAGAAAGTATAAAGGAAATACTACCTAGGTTTGGTTGTGCGATATATTAAATTTTGTTTTTTGTTGATCCTTGGAATTATCCTTTGTTTTCTGGCCTTGGCTAACAGGGATCCAGTAACCCTTCGACTTATCCCTGAAACCCTGTCAAATTTGTTTCCAATACCAGCAGTTGTAGTACCAACATTTATTGTTGTTTTAGGGGGTATTATCTTTGGGCTGTTCATAGGTTTTTTCTGGGAATGGTTGCGTGAACATCAACATCGTACGAAAGTTTCAAAAAAGGATAGGAAAATAAGAGAATTGGAAAAGCAAGTCTCGGGTTTGAAAAAGGATGATTCCCCGGATGATGAGATACTTGCGCTTCTGGAAAAATGATTAACAAAGGTACTTGAACCAATTGAAAGTTAAGATTTGTGGATTATCAACGCCTGAGGATGTTTCCACTTCCCTAAATGCAGGTGCTGACCTAGTCGGGTTTGTGTTTTTTTCTAAATCTCCTCGGAATTTAACCTTGGCCCAGGCCTCGACCTTGGCAACTCTTGTGCCACCCTGCGTCAAAAAGGTCGTACTTACTGTAGATCCAGAGGATTATTTTTTGGAGAAGATAATTTCGGTTGTTGACCCAGACCTGATCCAGTTGCATGGTCAGGAGAAAGTTCCACGAGTTGCAGAAATTAGAGACATATTCAACCTTCCCGTAATGAAGGCCGTAGGTATCAAAGACAAGAATGACTTGAGTAGAGTACATGAATATTCCCAGGTATCTGATCAAATTTTAGTTGATGCCAAACCAGTTGATAATCAGGCTCTTCCAGGAGGCAACGGCATAGCCTTTGATTGGAAAATAATTTCTGAGTTTGACTGGCAACTGCCTTGGATGTTGGCAGGAGGTTTAAATGCTGAAAATGTTGCAACAGCCATTAAATTAACTAAAGCAGAACAGGTTGACGTATCTTCAGGGGTAGAAAAAAGTCCTGGAATTAAAGATCACATGGAAATTAGAAAATTTATTAAAGCCGCAAAGGGAAGCTAATGGACCAGAATCTCATTAATACCTTTTTCACTGTACCAGACGAAAACGGATGCTTTGGAAAATTCGGTGGTCGTTTTGTTTCGGAAACCCTAATGCCTCTCATCCTGGAATTGGAACAGGAATATACCAAGGCCAAGGTCGACAAAAGTTTCTGGGATCAAATGGATTATCTCTGGAAACATTACGTTGGACGGCCTTCGCCACTCTATTTTGCTGAAAGGTTAACCGATTATCTTGGCGGTGCCAAGATATATTTCAAACGGGATGAACTCAACCATACTGGAGCACATAAAATCAATAATGTTTTGGGTCAAATTCTGTTGGCCAAGCGAATGGGAAAAACCAGAATTATTGCTGAAACCGGAGCAGGTCAACATGGGGTTGCTACTGCCACAGTCTGCGCCAGGTTTGGGCTTCCATGTGTTGTTTATATGGGTACCCATGACGTGGAACGTCAGGCCCCCAATGTCTTTCGAATGAAGTTACTTGGGGCAGAGGTGGTTCCGGTAACTTCTGGACGTGGGACCCTGAAGGACGCCATGAATGATGCTCTCAGAGACTGGGTTACCAATGTCAACGATACCTTTTATTGTATAGGCACTGTGGCTGGCCCTCATCCCTATCCTGCAATGGTAAGGGATTTTCAGTCAATAATCGGCAAGGAAGCAAAATCGCAAATGATGGAAATGGAAGGTCGATTACCGGATACCCTTATCGCTGCAATCGGCGGCGGTTCAAATGCCATGGGGTTGTTTCATCCTTTCCTTGATGACCGTAATGTGGAAATCATTGGCGTTGAAGCTGGCGGTAAGGGCGTGGATGAACAAATGCAACACTGTGCTTCTCTGACCGGCGGTCGACCTGGTGTGCTCCATGGTAATAGAACATATCTCCTCCAGGATTTTGATGGGCAAATTCTGGAAGGGTTTTCGATTTCGGCTGGTCTGGATTATCCAGGCATAGGCCCCGAACATTCTTGGTTACATGAAACAGGTAGGGCAACCTATGTATCAATTACTGATGTGGAAGCCCTGCAAGCTTTCCAGGTTTGTTGTGAACAGGAGGGTATTATCCCTGCCCTGGAGCCTTGCCATGCATTGGCACATGTAATGAAAATCGCTGGTGATTTACCCCAAAACCATATCATTTGCATGAATATGTGTGGACGTGGTGACAAGGATATCTTCACCGTAGCGAAAGCTCTTGGTATTGAAATGGAATCTTCTGATTAATTCAAATCAACAGCGTGTCTTTTCAATACCTCTAGTGGGACCTGTTCGATAGCTCTAATATGGGTGGCTCTTAGGACTATTTTAGGAGCTTTACCGGCTTGGAAAGCTTGTAAAAACCTTGCTGCACAAAGACACCATTGGTCACCCTTTTTCAATCCTTCAAATCCATAAGCAGGAATTGGTGTTGATAAATCATTTCCAGATTCCTTTGAATATGAAAGAAACTCATCCGTCATGATAGCACAAACAGTGTGATTACCTATATCCTCCTCAGAAGTTTCACAGCATCCAGTACGAAAAAATCCCGTTTTGGGATTATGTGAACAAGGTACCAGAGGTTCTCCCAAAACATTAACTTGAACCTGAAAAGCCTTTTCCATTTAAACCTCAACTGAAATCCAGAAATCCATTTTGTATCAAAATTCTTCAAATGCCACATACTACTAATAGTAGTTTGAAACAATTTATGATTTAAACCACCATTTCCCCAATTTTTTTGTTCTACCTATAGGTCTGCAGGAATGATTCAAACCAGTTAATGGTATTCTCTTCCAAGTCCAAGTCTAAGATTTCACCATTTATTTGTAATAATCAAGTAAATCAAATTCATTCAACATGTCTGTTTTTTGCTCAAGGTGTATTTTAATAATCTGTTTGAAGCATTTTGGGGGACAAATTAAACCTACTAACTTAACAGCAAACCAACAGATAAATTAAAGTAATCCGAGGCAACAGTATACCAGCAATTCTTGTTGCAAAATTTCAATCGTTATTCTTAATTTACAAAAGCAAATTCTCAATAGGAGACAGTTATGGCGCAGGTTTCACGGATTGAATGGACTGATGCTACTTGGAATCCTGTTACAGGTTGCACAAAAATAGGACCAGGTTGTGATTTTTGCTATGCTGAACGATTTGCTGAACGCTGGCGAGGTATAAAAGGGCATCCTTACGAGCAAGGTTTTGACCTGCGCCTCTGGCCTTCCCGATTGGGTATACCAGCTACTTGGAAAAAATCCCGGATGATTTTTGTTAATTCAATGAGCGACTTGTTCCATAAGAAAATTGCTCGACAATTCATTGACCAAGTATTTGACGTGATGGAGGAAGCTGATTGGCACATCTACCAGATCCTTACCAAGCGTAGTTCACTAATGCGGAACTATTTGTTGAGGAGATACAACAAAAAACAAGTACCACCACATATATGGCTAGGCATTTCTGTAGAGGATTCTAGACATAAGGGACGTATTGAACATCTTCGGAAAATCAATTCTGAAGCATTGTTCATTTCATTTGAACCGCTACTCGGGCCAATAGGTGATGTTGACCTTTCAGGAATTGCGTGGGTTATTGTTGGTGGTGAAAGCGGTCCAAGAGCACGAGCAATGGCACCAAATTGGGCAACTGATCTTAGAGACGAGTGTTTGCAAGATGAAACAGCCTTCTTTTTCAAGCAATGGGGTGGACTACGACCAAAATCAGGTGGGCGTCTCCTTGAAGACGAAGAATGGAATGGATTCCCTTGGCAGATAGTACCAAAGGATATTCTTGCATCTATGCAAAACCATCAAGGCAGATTAAATTGAACCAGTAAGTTCTCAAATACATCTTTTTCTATCATACTTCTCAAGAGGTTTTTTTCCTTACAATTCAATTGGCTACATACTAAAACATTTCTCCTATTCAGGATGAAGTACAAAATATAAGGCAGATCTCTCTTATCCAAAGTATTTGGCAAGCTTGGAGAAAATTCCTTCTCCTTTTTTCTGCTTGGTAACAGGAGGTTTTTCTGAACTAATACGATGCATTGACGCTTTTGGTTTGGATTGCAAAGTAAGATTGATTTTATTCAGGAATTCGGTAGTATTATTGTCAATCAAATCAGGAAAGCCATGCCTGACTCCAGCTAACAAGTCTTGTAGCCAACCTTCCTGATCACTTTTCGAAAAGTTACCCAAAACATAATTGTGCACCTGGTCCTTGCTTCCCGGATGTCCAACCCCTATTCTGATTCTTACAAAATCTGAACCAATGTGATTAGTGATTGACCTTAACCCGTTGTGACCGGCATGACCTCCACCAGTCTTCACCCTTATCTTGCCCGGTGCAAGATCAATTTCATCGTGGAAAATTATTACCTGATTAGGTGACATTTTATAAAACTTAACCACTTCGCTGATGGAATTTCCAGATTTGTTCATGAAAGTATGGGGCTTGAGCAAGAGAATTTTCTTCCCCTCGACAATGCCTTCACTGATTAGACCCTGGTATTTCTTCCGCCACCTGGAATCCGTGTAAGTGTCAGCTAGAGCATCTAGTGCCATGAAACCAATGTTATGGCGGTTTAAACTATATTTCGGCCCCGGGTTACCAAGCCCTGCAATTAACAACAATCTTACCGTCCCTTATACCCCAGGCAGTGCAAACACCATTTTAAGGAAGATCAGGGAAGTGAAATTAGCTAGGTAAAACCCGAAACAAATCTAGTTTTGATTTAGAACCCTCAATTACTCTTCCTCGGGCACTTCCTCTTCTACGGTTTCCTCCAAACTATCTACATCCTGATCAGTGGATCTCAGACCAGATGGTGCCGATATATTCGCAATAACAAAATCTCGATCGCTAATAGTTGGTTTGGTGCCTTTGGGAAGTTTGATATTTGAAATGGTAATAACATCACCAACATCCAGACCATCCAGATCTGCAACCAAGGAGGTAGGAATGTCACCAGCAGTAACTATTAACTCCACTTCACCCCTGACAACCGTAAGCACACCACCACGCTTTAAACCCGCAGATTTATCTTCATTTATGAACTCTATGGGGATAAACAGGTTAATTTGGGAATTTCTTCGCAACCGCATCAAATCAAGGTGGGTTGGAAGGTCAAGCACAACATCTCGTTGAACCGAGCGACAGATTACCCTGACATCTTCCTTGTCCTTAATTTGTAAATTAAAGAGGGTAGAAAGAAATCTGCCTTCACGTAATTTTTTAAGCAATTCATTAAAATTTACATTTATGGTTATGGGGTCTTCTCCCCCACCATAAACTACTCCGGGTACAAAACCCTCTCGCCGAGCTTTCCGAGCGGCCCCCTTGCCTGTCCCCGGTCTGATTTCTGCTCGGAGATTTGGTATATTATCAGTTACCATCGTTATCTCCTGATTCCATTTACGTGGACATCCTCCAAGGGTGCCTGCCCACAACGACAACAAGATATATAATACAAAACCTATAAATCAACAACTGATCAAATATATCCCCTAAACCTTTGGGGATTAACCTTTACCAATTCCAATTCGTTTGCAGGTCCGATGGTACCAAAAGATTTTGCTTGTTAAATTGCGAAACATCCCTGACACCGCATAGGGCCATGGAAATTGCCAGTTCTTTTTGCATGATTTCAATGGCCTTTTCGACACCCTCCTCGCCAAGGGCCCCAAGACCATAAATATAAGCTCTGCCTATCAGGGTTGCCTTTGCCCCCAGCCCGATGGCTCGTAATACATCCTGACCAGACCGGATGCCGGAATCAAAATAGACTTCCATTTTATCACCAACAGCCTCCACAATACTTGGCAAAACCCTGATGGAAGATATGGCACCATCCAGTTGGCGCCCACCATGGTTGGAAACAACGATAGCATCAACTCCAATGGCAGCAGCCTTTTTAGCATCTTCTACATTCATTATACCCTTGAGAACAAGCGGACCTCCCCAAAGGTCTTTAACTTCCTGGACCTTTTCCCAATCAAGCTTGGAATAAAACTGGCCTGCTACCCAAGACATCAATGAGCCCAAATCGTCAACTCCCTCAACATGACCAGAAAGATTACCGAAATTTTTTCTGGGTGTGCGTAACATCCCCAACCCCCATCTTATCTTGGTACTTAAATCAAGCAGGTTAAAAAGATTGGGCCTGGGAGGAATGGACATGCCATTTTTAATATCCATGTGTCTCTGACCAAGAACCTGCAAATCCATTGTAAGAACCAACGCATCACAATTAGCAACCTTGGCCCTTTGAATAAGACTGCGGCTGAAATCCTGGTCATTCATGTAATAGAGCTGAAACCAAAAACCTTCACCAGCCTCCCTCGCTACATCTTCAATGGAACAAATCGACATTGTCGAAAGAATAAAGGGTACACCCATTTTTTTGGCCGCTCGAGCGGCTTTGATCTCACCATCAGCTGACTGCATTCCGGTTAAGCCAACTGGGGCCAAGGCCATTGGCATGGACACCTTGCTACCCAGCATGGTATTTTCAGTAGTGGTATGGGAAATATCCACCCCAACTTTCTGGTTGAATTTAATTAAATCCAAATCCCTGGTATTGTTCTTGAAGGTACCTTCGGACCAACTCCCAGTCTCGACATAATCGAAAAACATCTTGGGAACTTTACGCCGGTACAGCTGTTTAAGATCATCTATGCAGGTTATTATCGGCATGAAATCCTTTTTCCAATTTTGATGAACATATCCTCCCAAAAGCCAGCGAGGGTAAACAGAAAGTTTAAACTGGTTAAGAGTTTACTCCTTTGGATAGGTTTTGAACAAACCCCAATACCTCGTTAATGGAACGACCCTCACCAATTAAATTCACAATTGAGGACCCAACCACAACCCCATCCGAAATATTGCTTATAGCCTTCGCCATTTCCGGTGTTTTGACGCCAAAACCGACACAGACTGGTAAATCAGTAGATTTTTTTATTCTTGCCACATCTGGAGCGACTTCTTCTGGCTTTGGAGCTCTAGCTCCCGTAATGCCAGTAATTGAAACAAAATAAACGAACCCACTGGTATTCTCCAAAACCCTCGGCAACCTTTTGTCATCTGTTGTTGGAGTTGCCAGACGTATGAAACTCAAGCCTGCTTCATTCGCAGGAAGACACAATTCCTGATCTTCCTCAGGGGGGAGATCAACAACAATTAAGCCGTCTACACCGGCTTCCACAGATTCTTTTATGAATTCCTGAACACCATAACTGTATATTGGGTTGAAATACCCCATAAGAATGATTGGGGTCTTCTCATCCTTGCTGCGAAAATCTTTTACCATTGATAAGGTTTTTACCACTGTTTGGCCCGCAGCAAGTGCTCTTTGGCCTGCCAATTGTATGGTTGGGCCATCAGCCATAGGATCGGTAAAGGGTATTCCCAACTCTATTATGTCAACTCCGGCTTCTGGTAATCCTTCCAATAACTTCTGCGAATAGTCAAGGTCTGGATCACCTGCCATTACATAGGCAATTAACGCCTTTTGATTATTTGATTTCAAACGGTCAAATGCTGAAACTAATCTAGACACCGGAATATCCTTGCTTCGTGGATTACTCAGCTGGATCTGTATGAACCATCCAGGGCATTCCGAATTTATCCTTACAAGTACCAAATCCTGGCGAAAAGAAGGTTGGTTCGAATTTCATCAATACCGTTCCTCCTTCGGAGAGTTTTTCGAATATTGCACGTGCCTTTTCCACTGACTCATAGTTTAGTGAAATTGCCATCCCGCCTGGTTTCTCGTAATTTCCAGTGGGATTATCAGAACCCATAATGCAACCTCCTTCAAGGCTCATGGACACATGCATGATTTTGTCACCCATATCCTTTGAAAAAGGGCTTTCTCCAGGCATGTTACTGAAACGTTGGATATATAAATTATCCACCTCAAAGATTTGGGCATAACGATTAAAGGCTTCTTCACAATTGCCATCAAAAAACAGGTAATGAGTTATCTTCATGATGATCCTCCAGACTTAAAATACAATATCCCAATCTCCATATAATAACCCCTTACAAATGTTAAAGACAATGGAATAGAGCATGGGATTTAAAACAGGTATTATAGGGTTACCAAATGTGGGCAAATCAACCCTATTTAATGCCTTGACCCATACGGCTTCTGCTCAAAATGAGAATTATCCCTTTTGTACCATTGAAGCCAATCTAGGCGAAGTTCCAGTTAAAGATCCCAGGTTGGAAAAAATAGCTTCTTTAGAACGCTCCAAACAAATTACTCATGCCAAAACAACGTTTGTTGATATCGCAGGACTGGTAAAAGGAGCATCCAAGGGAGAAGGCTTGGGAAACAAGTTTTTAGGTAACATCAGGGAAGTTGATGCTTTGGCTCATGTGGTACGATGTTTTGATGATAACAATATTATCCATGTGGATGGCAATATTAACCCCTTAAGGGATTTAGAAACCATCGAAACCGAACTCATCTTGGCCGATTTGGAATCTGTGGAAAGACAAAGAAACCGCTTATCTAAAAAAGTTAAGAGTGGTGATAAGGCTTCACTAAAACTGGATGGTATGTTACATTCCGCACAGGAAAAACTCGCAAGGGGCGCCCATGCCAAGCCGGAGGGTATAGAAGATGAGGATAAAAAAATATGGCAAAGTTTGGGGTTATTGACTTCCAAGCCCTTCCTCTATGTTTGTAATGTTGATGAACATTCCCTTCGGGAAGGGAATCGTTACTCGGCCATGGTCGAAGAATACGCCAGTGCACATTTAGCAAGTACGGTTCTGGTATCAGCCCAGATCGAAGAAGAAATAAGCCAACTAAACTCTGATGAAGAAAAAGAATACCTAAGTGAGATGGGCCTTGATTTCTCCGGGCTTGATCGTCTGATCCAGAATGGCTATTCCCTATTGGGGTTGATTACCTTTTTCACCGGTGGGCCAAAGGTAACCCGAGCCTGGACGATTCCAAAAGGAACAACCGCTCCCGATGCGGCCGCCGTAATCCACGAGGATTTCAGAAGGGGTTTTATCAGAGCTGAAACTATATCATTCGAGGAATATGTATCGTGTGGTGGTTATCAACAGGCTAGAAATCTGGGAAAAATCCGAACAGAGGGGAAATCCTACGAGGTCAAGGATGGTGAAATTATTCACTTCCTATTCAATGTTTGATACCAAGTGAATTGCATATCCTTCCCTGATTTTACGCAAGCAATAACTGCAAGGTGGGGTAGTGCACATCGTGCAGTAACACTAACAATTATCTTTTCCAAAAGTTACGTATCTTGTGGTACTATTATCAACAATGAAATTCTTCCTGGCAATTTGATAATACCATCCAGAATTTAGAACAATATCAGAGAGTCATTGCACATGCCAACTGTTCCTCAGGTTAGACTTGCCGATCCAAACGTAGAACCAACTGACGAAGAGTTAGAAGCACTGATGCGTGAGGTTCAGAAAAGAGTTATTGAACGAGCTCGGAAGGCGAGAATAAAGCTTGAGAAAGATTTGGATGACGCTTTAGAAGAGGCAAGGTCAAGAAAAGCCCCGGCAAATGTCAACCAGTCGTGAAAAACCCGTACTTATAGTTGTAGCTGGCCCAAATGGATCTGGCAAAACATCCTTTACTGAACTTATTCGTGAACATAAGTGGTTTGATGGTTGCTGCTATATCAATCCAGACGATATTGCCTTAAACAAATTTGGCGATTGGAATTCACCAAGTGCCGTGTTGAAAGCTGCTCAACACGCTGACCTTTTACGAGATAATTGTTTGCAAAACCGACAATCGGTTGCGTTTGAAACAGTATTCTCTTCTCCCCAAAAGGTAAATTATGTACGAAAGGCAATCGAAGCTGGCTTTTTTGTTCGCCTATTCTTTATGGGAACAAATTCTCCTATTATCAATGTCAATCGTGTTGGATTACGCGTAGCAGAGGGTGGACACTCTGTACCTATTCAAAAAATAATTTCTCGCTACAGCAAGTCCATCGCAAATTTAGGAAATATTCTCCAGGAGGTGCATAGAGGATATGTTTATGACAATTCTGTCGATGATCAATTTCCCAAAATACAGTTCAGGACTGAATTTGGCCATCTGAATAAAACATACCAGTCAGATCACAATTGGGCTGAAAAAGTCCGAACAAGTTTGCAAGTTTCACCAAAGGAGTATTGAGAAACTGTTGGTTTGTTTGGCTGATTTCTAAAACCTTAGTTTTTGGGAAAGTACAAAAATCAAGAAAGATTTAATTTTTCCTTCAATCTGATACCTCAATGCGAGCCATGACCTCATCACATCTCCCACATACCCCATGATGGGTGAATGACCCAACTTCAGGAAGTATTTTCCAACAGCGTTGGCACTTTTCTCCCTTGGCAAGGTTAAATTCAACCCTTACACCTTTGAGACCATCCGTATCTGAACTATCCTCCTTTGGCGGTGCCTTTACAACATCAATTTGGGAAGTTATGCAAATATCATCCAAGGGCACCGAATTGAGGAGTTGGTAAACATGTTCATCTTCAACATAGATTCGCGGGTGAACTTCCAAACTTGAACCAATGACCTTTGCAATACGTTGGTTTTCAATTTCAGCATTGACAGCCCTTCTTACCTCCCTGATTGTATCCCATTGGGTGGCAAGTTGGTCATCTCTCCACCCAGGTTCTGCATGGGGAAAGTCATGAAGATGAACCGAATCCGTATCAGAAGGTTTCCGGCATTGCCAAATTTCTTCCATGGTAAAAGGTAATATGGGAGCCAACCAGGTTGTAAGAAAATTAAATAAAGTATCCAGGACCATAAGGGTAGCCTTGTTTTGCTTACCTTCTGTATCACCGCAATAGAGGGAATCCTTCCTGATATCAAAATAGAACCTGGATAAATCTGAATTCAGGAAATTGAATATTTCAGCATAAACACCCCGGAAATCATATTCTGCATACCCAACTCTGACTTTCTCATCCAATTCAGCTAGGCGATGTAACACCCACCTTTCCAGTTCAGGTATTTCAGTCCAATCTACTTGTTCAACCTCGTCCGTGTCCTTGAGATTACCAAGGATGAACCGAAAGGCATTCCTTAACCTGCGATAGCTCTCAATTACCGTTTGAAGGATGTTGGGACCAATTCGCAAATCCGAGGTGTAATCCGACTGCGCAACCCAAAGCCGAAGAATATCGGCTCCATATTTCTCAACAAGATTTTCTGGAGATACTGTATTACCTAATGATTTGGACATTTTCTTGCCCTTCTCATCAAGAGTGAAGCCATGAGTCAACACTCCTCGATAAGGAGCTCTTCCATTGGTCCCGCAGGATTGCAGCAAGGATGACTGAAACCAGCCCCGATGCTGATCAGTTCCTTCAAGGTATAAATCTGCCATACCATCAAGACTACCATCATCGCGGTCACGTAAGACAAACGCATGGGTTGAGCCTGAGTCAAACCATACATCCAGAATGTCCGTTACCTGCTCGTATTCATCGGCATTGTAAAGTCCGCCAAGAAGGGTTTCCTTGGCATTATCCTTATACCAGGTATCTGCTCCCCCTTTCTTAATCATTGCAGTAATCCTGTCATTGACTCTCTGGTCTTTGAGTAAAAAGTCCTTGGCACCGGGATTTGCTCCCTTTTTGACGAAACAGGTCAAAGGAACACCCCAGGCACGCTGTCTGGAAAGAACCCAGTCAGGGCGTTTTTCGAGCATGGAATTAATTCTGTTTTGGCCTGTGGGAGGAGTCCATTTTACCATTTGGTTGATAGAATTCAGGGCTCTGTCTCGGATTGTTTTTCCCAATTGGGATTGATTGTCCCCAACTTCCTTATCAATTGAAACAAACCATTGGGGAGTGTTTCGGTAGATTAATGGAGCCTTGGAACGCCAACTGTGGGGGTAGGAATGGACCAATTTGCGTCTGGCCACAAGTTTGCCCCTGGTAATCAGGTTGGCTATGATGATATTGTTGGCAGCCCCTTCCTTGCCATTGGAATTGAATATATCCAACCCTCCAAATATGGGGAGGGTGGACCGAAAACTTCCATCTTCATTGACATTGTGCGTCATGTGCAGGTTGTATTTTCTGGCAATCATGAAATCATCATCACCATGGGAAGGGGCCGTATGCACAAAACCGGTTCCAGCTTCGTCGGTAACGTGGTCTCCAGGTAACAACGGGACGGGATAATCCCATCTGTTCACATCAGGTTCCTGTTCGGAAACCATCCCTTTAAAGGGATGCTTACAAACCATTCTTCCTAGAACGTCTGGAGAGATAGGCTTGATTTTACGGTAAGCAGTTATTCTAGATGCTTGTGCTGTCTCCTCAACAAGATTATCGGCCAGTACAAAATATTCACCTTGGCGGAACCAATTATCTTCCGGTGCTTCGGTTACCTCATAGAGTGAGTAGGATATCTTTGGATTAAAGCATATTGCCTTATTGGAAGGAAGTGTCCAAGCAGTTGTTGTCCAGATGATGACAGAGGTTTCTTCGGGTATCCCGGCCTTGATAAGGTCTTTGGATAATGGAAAATCGACAGGAAACTTTACCCAAATCGATTGGCTGGTATGATCTTCATACTCAACCTCAGCTTCAGCTAAAGCAGTTTTTTCCACCGTAGACCATAAAACTGGTTTCGATCCCTGATACAGTGTTCCATTCATGAGAAATTTCATGAACTCTTCGGCAATAACGGCTTCGGCGTGAAAATCCATGGTCAGATAAGGATCATCCCATTTGCCGATTACCCCTAGGCGACAAAACTCCAAGCGTTGAATTTGGATCCAGTTTTTAGCAAATTCCCGGCATTCCTTTCTTAGATCTAGAATAGAGACATCCTCTTTATAGAGACCTCTTTCCCGGTAATTCTCCTCTACTTTCCATTCTATCGGCAAACCGTGGCAATCCCACCCCGGAACATACCGTGAATCTTTACCCATCTGTTGTTGGGACCGAACAACAAAATCCTTCAGAATCTTGTTCAAGGCATGACCAATGTGGAGATGTCCATTGGCATATGGAGGTCCATCATGAAGTATAAATGGCTCTCTACCTTGCTTTTCACGCAGACGGTCATAAACCCCGATCTTTTCCCAATCCCTTAAAATTCCAGTTTCTTTCTGTGGAAGCCCTGCCCGCATGGGGAACCTGGTCTTCGGTAGCCTGAGAGTGGATTTATAATCTTCGGTTTGGGAACTCATTTGTTTAACCTATGTTCTGGGGAAAATTAGCTTTCTAGTCCTCCAGAATTTGATTTAATCATAGTATCTGTTGAGAATTTACTACTAAAAACAAAAACGGTTATGTTAGGTAAGGATTTTGAAGACCAAAAAGTAAACCTATACTAAATGGTATTACTCACTAAATTTCAACCATGAAAAAGTCATTTGGCTACTTTACCTTATCTAGAAATACACTTCAGAAGGAATATTGAGAATAGCTATGCCACGATTTGCCTTGGTTGTGGAATATATCGGAAGTGATTACTGTGGGTGGCAAAGACAGAAATCACTTCCAACCGTGCAGGAAACCATTGAGAACTCCATTCGCAAGCTGGAACCTGATTTATCCCATATTACTGCAGCAGGCAGAACGGATACGGGGGTTCATGCCTTGGGACAGGTTATCCACTTTGATTTGAAAAAAGACTGGGGGCCACAAACACTAGTTGCTGCTATAAATGCCAATCTTAGACCTGCCAAAATAGCCGTTTTGAAATCAAGGAAAGTGGAAAGTGACTTTCATGCTCGATTTTCTGCTGTTAAAAGAACTTATCTCTATAGGGCAATTGTCCGATCTTCCCCCTTGGTTTTCGAGAAGGGTTTTGCCTGGCATATTTATAAGGAACTGGACATCGAAGCCATGTCTCAAGGAGCTTCCCATCTCTTGGGAAACCATGATTTCACCTCATTCCGTTCAACTCATTGTCAGGCCTTGTCACCTGTAAAGACGCTTGACAAGATACAAATAGACAGCACCCTGAAATCCAATGGAAAGGAGTACACCTTTATTCTGGAGGCCCAAAGTTTCCTGCATAAGCAGGTAAGAAGTATCGTTGGCACCTTAATCCGAGTTGGTATGGGAAATCTTGTACCCCTGGATATGAAAAAAATCCTCGCAGCCAAGGACCGTCAGACATGTGGACCATTAGCCCCGCCGGAGGGTCTCTATCTAAAAGAGGTGGGCTATGATCCGGATCCGTTTTCAGACGCGTAACCAATAAAAAATACTTCTTACAATTGAAACTTTTGAAGTATTGCTTTTCCACAATTAAAAACAATCTTTGATCAAGTTGATAATGAGAACAAAGATTGAAAATGAAACAAATTAAGCCAATGCAACCCAAGGTATCAACCTATCAGACAAAAGTTCATCCACACTGGGTTGATTATAATGATCATATGCGTGATTCCTTTTACTCGCTTGCCTTTAGTTTGGCGGTGGATAAATTCCAAGAAGAAACCGGGTTGGGCGCTTCTTACAGAAAATCCGAACGAAACACTGTTTATGCACTGGAGTTCCATAATTACTTCCTCTTGGAAGTAAAAATGTTTGCAAAGCTCGATATCCATACTTTCGTTCTGGATTCAGATAGCAAAAGAATCCATCTTTACCAGAAAATGTATTCGTCCCAAGATCTGGTTGCAGTTTGTGAAAGCATGCAATTGCATGTATCCCAGAAAGGAACACCCAAGGCCGAGCCATTCCCTGATTCGATCTACCGTGAACTACAATCAAGGATTGTTTCTGAAGAATTCCTAGAAGTTTTGATGCATCGTTCAAGAAAACTCAACATCAATAACAAAAGACGGAAGTAACCCATGGTGAAAATAAAAACGCTCGGACTACTTGGAACAGGTGTCATTGGTGGTGGTTGGGCTGCCAGAGCAATCCATTGTGGTATTGACGTTATCGCTGCTGATTTTGACCCTTCCATGGAAAAATGGTTACGGGATTCCGTTACCAATTCACAAAAGGCCCTTACCCAGTTAACTGAAGGAATTCCCTTACCACCTGCCGGTAATCTTGAATTCACTACCAATACACAGGAAATGGCCGAGAAAGCGGACTTTATCCAGGAGAATGTTTCAGAAATTGAAGAGCTGAAGATAAAGGCACTCTTGCCTGTTGCCGAAGCTGCATCTCCTAATGTTGTTATTTCCTCCAGCACATCAGGTTTTTTGCCTTCAGACCTTCAAAAGAACCTGTTTCATCCTGAAAGGTTTATTGTGGGACATCCGTTCAATCCTGTTTATCTTTGCCCTCTTGTGGAAATCGTGGGAGGTAAATTGACTTCAGAAGAGGCAAAATCCACTGCCCGTGAATTCTACGAAGACATTGGGATGCATGTGCTCATGGTCAACAAGGAGGTACCTGCTCATATTTCCAACCGCCTCCAGGAAGCTATGTGGCGAGAAATCCTCCATATGCTCAATGAAGGTGTAGCGACAACAAGGGAGCTGGATGAAAGTATCGTTTATGGTCCTGGCTTAAGGTGGGCGGTAATGGGTATGAACCAGCTTTACATGATGGCAGGAGGTGATGGTGGAGCTCGAAAATTCATGGAAAAATTCGGACCAACTCTAACCATGCCCTGGTGTAAAATGGATGGTCCCGACCTCACCGAGGATTTGCTTGACAAATTTGAATGCGGAACAAATCAGCAAGCCGGTGGTAAATCTATCAGGGAACTTGAAATGATTAGGGACGAATGCATGGTTGCCATTCAAAAGGTTTTGGCAAGGCATGATTTTGCCACGGGTAAAACACTTAATGCTTTTAGAGCCAGAAAAACGAAACAGTTGGGTTGAATCTTGCCACTGGTCAGGAGGAGGATGCAAGGGTGTGGATTCTTGCCTTTGGACAAACCCTTTCTGCAATATCCAGTATATGTTGGTGGTGCGTGAAATAAATTACCTGGCAGCTGTTACCCATCTGCTCCAGTACTTGCAAGGCCTCGGCTGTCCTTTTGTTATCAAAGGTTTCAAGGATGTCATCTGCCAAGAAAGGGGCTTGCTGATTGCTTTTGATTATTTCATAAAAACCGGCTATCCGAAGCGATAGGTACAGTTGAAAACGGGTTCCCTTGGAAAGCCCATCAACGAATTTGGTTCCACCACCCTCAGGCTCGACCGTCAAGATCTCCTTGCCCTTTTCCAGGGTTGTCCCAAGCGATTTGTATTTTCCACAACTGATTTTTGCAAATATTTCCGAAGCCAAGGTCATCATTTCACTCTTATGAGTATCCCTGAATTTTCTGATGGCCTGATCAAGGGCAATGATCCCGAATTTATCTTTCAAGTGAACAAGTACCTTCTCCTTAAGTTCAATCAACAAATTCTCATAACTTTCCTTGATAATGGCAATTGAATCATCCCCCGAAACCGTATCCAATTCCCTTCTGGCTTCTCTTTGGCTTGCAAGCCTATCCTCCAGTTCTCCTTCACATTCCTTGATTTTACTTTCCAGTCTACTTTTCTTGCCCTCAAGAGTGCTTACTTCCAGGCCTGCAACCTGGTCAATCGCTTCCTGCTTGGTTGGCAAACCCATTGTCTCTCGAATATTTTCCAGAGCCTTTTCCTCGTCGGTCTTTAATTCTTGACATTTTTCTGCCTTGCCACAACAGTTTTTAATTTCAGCCAGACTTTTCTCACCATAAATCACGCCAAATTCTTCGATGGCTTTATTGATTCTTGATATATCTCCTTCCAAGCCGAGTTTTTCTTCTCTTCGGCTTTCCAGATCAGCTATTATGTTCTGGTTTTCGTTGTGCTTCTGAAGAGTATTTTGAACATGGGTTTCAACGGAATTCCATAAGTGCAAGATATCATTGCCCTCAATACCCAATTCTTGTGCCAACTCCTCGACATTTCGAGTAAACCTAGCCGCATCCTCCTTCATTTTCTCTATTCTATCCTTCAGGATGTTCAATTCAGTAACCTTGGGGATTAAATCATCCAGTGTGGAGATGATTTCTTTCATTTCAGAAACCTGTGGAATGGTTGTTTGGCCGAATAGGGTTCGCTTACAGACCTTTGCCCATTTCTTTTCCCAATCCAATTTTTTACCTTTGGCTTCATTAAACGCTTCCAACCTTGCTTGATGAGTTACTCTAGCCCTCAAATGCTGATTCCTGATGGATTTTATTTCCTTGAGTTTTTCTATAAGATTTTCAGCTGCTGAAATCAGCATCTCCAAGGTCCAGTGCTCCTTACAAGCAATTCTTGCTTCTTTCAGGGCCAGGGCAAGGCTTTTTTTGTAACTTTTTTCTACACCTTCAAAATGATCATTTCTCGTCTGGAGGCCTCTGAGTTTTCTTACTTTATCAATAGTATTCTCACGGAGATCTAGCCACCTTATGAACTCGTCAGCATTTTGAATGTTATCCAACCCCGGAATACCTTTCAGGACGCCTTTCCTTGCTTCATTCTTTACCTCTAATTCCTTTTCCAGGACTTGGCAGTTCTGTTCTTCTTTTTCTAACCGGTAGCGGAGTTCCTTTAGTTTTGCCTGTCTATCAGATCTTAATGCCTTATTTGCTTTTTGCTCGGCTGCTCTTGAGGTTATTTGGTCATCGCTTCGCATGGCTATTTCAAACTGCTCGGCTGTCGAAATATCCAAAGTGGTTTTATGTACTGCCCACTTATTCTCTCTTTGATTTCTTGAACCAGCCAAATCTTCAATGGTAACTGCTTCGGTTTCAATCTTGGCGATTACATTTTCCAATTCTCTTATTTCATTTCCCAGGTTTTCCTTTTTCCTGCACCCTTCAAGATAGGTTCTGTTGGCCTCCTCGTAACGTTTTTGATGTAGTACTATCGTTTGTTTGGAAGGACATTGCAAATCAACCAGCTCCTTGTAACTTCCCTCCCAAGGAAGCAGGTTATACATGCACTTGTCAATATCACCTTCTGCTTCTAAAACATCTGTAGAAATGGTACGAAGGAGAGGTCTTGGATCATTTTCTCGGATTTCCCTGAGGATTGATTCAACTGCACCAATCTCATGGTCTAACTCCCCTTCCTGATCAACTTTTGCCTGAAGGGAATCCATCTCCTTCGTGGCTGTTCTTAGCTCTTCCTGGGTTGATTGATAATTAACTTCCAAGCCAGAATTTTCCTGCATCAAATCTCTAATCAAGCCAATGGTGGCAGAATCAGGTATTATATTGCTTTCCTCGCGGTAATCATAACCTAACCGCCTGGTCAAATATTCTATTTCAGTGCTTAATTCAGCTTGCCTGGAGTTTCTTTTGGGAAGATCCCTTACCACAGTTGAATAGGACTCCTTTTGTGCTCTAGCTTTAAATACCTTATCTTCCAAACCCAAGGCTGTTTCATCAATTTTATTACCACTTACTTTTGATTCCATGCGTTCGATTTCTACGGATAGCTGATCTAATCGGCCCTTTGTTTCGATCATTTCCTGCCCCCAACTATCAAGTAAAGTTCGCCAGTTTTGAGGGGGTACTGGTAGTTCTTCGTAATCCTTCAGTTCATTTTGGGTATCAGATAGTGAGGCAACCCACCTCAGGGCATCAATTTTTCTTTCCACCTGGGAAAGTTCCATCTTAAAATGGCTCAGATCATTTCTGGTATTCTCCAGGTTACCTGTTGCCTCCTCAAATTTCCTGACCAGGGCTTTATATTCGTTTACCCCCTTGTCCTTCTCTTGCCATATGCCTTTCAATTCAGCCAGTTCTTGTTTAATTTGGACCAACTGGTTTTTAGATGTTCTTTTCTTGTAAAACTGTTCATTCTGTAGCTGCAATTCCTGTAATCGTTCACTAAGATCAGCCATGCCAGCACTGGCTGAAAATAATAGTTTGCCCAGTTCCCCCTTACTTGCCAGAATTTCATTACCACCTTTTTCAAGAGTTTGGTCGTTGGCAGTGAAAAGGATTTCATAATCTGGACGGGAATAACCTCCCAGTAAGGCATTAAGGACTGCATCCGGTACAATTTCATCGTCGATGTCAAACAGCGAATCTTTTGTCTTCCTGATCCGTTTGTACTCAACTAAAGTGTTATCTTTCTCAAGTACTGCCTGAATTTCCATGGCCTTGGAATGTTTGAATCCATATTGAGATCCGCGTTTGATACCAAAAAGAAAATCCAGCCAGGCCTCTAGGGAAGTTGTTTTGCCAGATTCGTTTAAACCATAGACAATATGAAAATCAGGTTGGTCGGATGTTCTAGCCCCAAAATCAAGCATTTCTCCAGAAAACATTCCGTATCTGGTCAAATTCAACTTGTTTAATCTCATTACCTAACCTCAGAATCCTGACTTCTCAGGTATACAAGAGTATCCGAAATCCCTTCCTTCAACAGTTCCTGAACGGTTTCATTTCGTTCTTCCTCGGAATCCCCCAATATCTTCTTCGCAGGGGGTGGCAAAGCTTTAAGAATAGTCTCCGTATAATCATTGATATCTCTGAGAACCGAATGGGGGCTATCCTTATCTTCCAGTGAAGTCAGATTGGCTAAGGCACCCTTATAACCCTGGTTGTTAAGCTGTTTAACCCTTTCCAGAGTATTGAACTCTATTTTCTCAATCCAGAACTCATGGTTACCATCGACGATTCGACGAGCCTCTTCCAACAGAATATCCGTATCCCTTCTGATCCTCCAATTAAGTTCAGTTGCCCCCTTCAAGTTTAAACGAAGAACGAAGATCTTGTGGGACAGGGTTTGGGTAATATTTTGAATTTTATTGTGGATTGTTTTTACCAATTCAGTCCAGTCGGTCATATCTGAAACATCTATCTCTACTCTTTCAAACTGCAAAACGGATAGTGAGATATGTGTCAATTCCTTGATGCCAGTTTCATCAACTGAAACAAGAGTTACAGTTTTTTCTCCCGCTTCCCTAATGTTTCTTCCTTGAGGGATACCTGGCATTACAATTGTCGTTTTCCCTTGGGTACAAGATGGCTTGTGTATATGTCCAAGAGCCCAATAATCATAACCAACCTGTTGTAATTCGTTAAGTGTGCTAGGAGCATAGGTATCATGACCTTCGGACCCTCCGAGACTTGTGTGGAGTATCCCTATGTTAAACTCATCATGGTTTGGGAAGGGGTATTTCGGCAGTAGCGATTCCGGGACTGGTCTATTCGGAAAACTAACCCCATGAACGGCAATGGTCAAATTATCCTTGGTAATTTTTACCGTCTCTGCCTTAGTAGTGAATATCTTTACAGAAACTGGGAAAATCAATTGACCAGTGATCACTGAACCCGCATCATGGTTTCCTTTGATAATGAAGACCTTGATACCTTCCCGGTGTAGTTTTTCCATTTGATTGGCAAGGAATCTTGCCGTATGCATTGATGTCTGATCGCTGTCATAAAGGTCCCCTGCTATCAATAGGGCATCGACTTTTTCCTCAATGCAAAGATTGACAATATTTGCAAAGGTTTCTCTTGTGGCAATCCCAACTTGCTTCTTTAGTTCTTGATCTCTTAAAGCAAGGGATCTCAGGGGTGAGTCTAGGTGTAAATCTGAAGTATGGACAAAACGGAACATACTTACCTCCAAATTGAGGTTTATGAAATTTTGGGTTTAAGCACCCACGGTTATTTTATTCAAGTAGATAATCAAGGCCTGTCGGGAAAACCACTTGGCTGAAACTATACCAAAATAATGCCCCTTTCAATCACAAAGGTTACAATAATGATGGTTTGCCGGTTTATTATATTTCATACTCGGTATTAAAGTATAAAACAGGAATATCCAGTTATAAACCGGGCCGGTGTATCTACCATGTTTGATTTTGTTTGAACTTAAACTATTTTTGGTTCCCTGTACAAACCTTGCTTAATTTAATTTATGACCAACGCGAATTTAAATGACAGAGTTTCAGATCTATTGATTGATCTTGGTCTGGTTAACAATAAAACCCAGATTCATTCCATTGAACCTCTAACTGGGGGAGTTGCCTCGGATGTGGTATTAGTTCAAACGAACCAGCATAAGTACTGCGTTAAATTCGCTCTTCCCAAAATGCGGGTTGAAGCCGATTGGTTTGCACCGATTTACCGAAACCTATCAGAATATGAGTGGCTGAAACTTGCCGAAAAAATAATACCCGACAATACGCCAAAAATGTTTGGATTTTCCAAAAAAATGGGTGGCTTCGCCATGGAATATGTTGGGGGAGATGATTGTTTCGTCTGGAAAGAAAAGCTTTTCAAATTTCCTCCAGATATTTCTATTGCCGAAAAAGTAGGAAAGACTTTTGGCAAAGTTCAGTCCCATACCGGTAGGGAAGACTTCGATTCCTCTGCTTTTCAAAAAAAAGATGTGTTTTTCCATATGAGAATTGAACCCTATATCCTTTATACTGGTTCTAACCATCCTGATCTGAAACCTATTTTTGATGAGGTGGCCAAAAATCTTTCGGACACAAACAAAACTGTGGTTCATGGCGATGTTTCCCCCAAAAACATCCTCGTAAAATCAGGCGAACCAATCCTAATTGATGCCGAATGTGCTACCATGGGCGATCCTGCTTTTGATGTGGCATTTTGTCTTAATCATTTTTTCCTGAAAGCAGTATTTTCGCCAAATTTCAAAGGAGAATTGGAGCAAGCCGCAAAAAGTTTCTTTGAAAATTATTTCGAGTTTGTGCATTGGGAAGATAAGCAGGAGTTTAACCAGAGGGTTGCTAAATTGCTTCCCATGTTGGGCTTGGCCAGAGTAGATGGAAAATCACCTGTAGAGTATTTAAACCCGGATCAACAGCAAGGGGTCCGTCAAATAGTAATCCCTCTGATAAAAGCACCACACGATAATATTCTATCAACAATCAATGCCCAATTTTCTGCAATAGGTTAATTTTACCGTTGACTGCTACAATTCAAAAGGTAAGTGCCAGAAGAATCTGGGATTCGAGAGGCATTCCAACCGTTGAGGTGGAGGTTCTAACTTCCGATGGGTATTTAGGTCGAGGCCAAGCCCCAGCCGGTGCATCCAAAGGGAAAAGGGAAGCGATTGAACTGAGAGACGGAGGGCAATCACTTCTGGGCAAGGATGTGTCCAAATCTGTACAAGTTGTTGTAACTCAGATAGGCCCCCTATTGATCGGAAAGCGCTTTGAAGAAGCAGAAGCCATTGATCGGTTTCTGATTAATGAGGATGGTACAAAACAAAAAATGAAATTTGGTGGTAACACCCTTGTTGCCATATCATTAGCTCTTCATGATGCCTGGGCCAAGTCGGAAGGTATCCCCCTTTGGGAATTATTCGCAAGGATCACGAGCTCGACCCCCTTGGTTCCCTTGCCTGAAATTCAAATTTTTGGCGGTGGAGTCCATGCAGCGAATAGGGTGGATATTCAGGATTTTATGGTCATGGTACCCAAAGCTTCAAGTTTTTCAGAAGCTTTAGAGGTAACCTCTGAAATCTACCATAGTGCAGGTGCCATACTCAAACAAAAGGGAAAATTGGCTGGTGTCGCAGATGAGGGTGGCTGGTGGCCAGATTTCAGTTGCAATGAAGAAGCATTGGAAATTCTGGTTAGAGCCATAGAACAAACAGGCGAAAAACCGGGCGACAGAGTTGTAATTTCCCTTGATATCGCTGCATCGGAATTTTTCAGAAAAAACAAATACAGGTTGGGATTGGAAGGTAAAAAATATGATACCGAGCAATGGATTGAGATCCTAAGTGGTTGGCTGACTGATTATCCAATTGTATCAATCGAAGACCCCTTAGCTGAAAATGATCCAGAGGGAATGATAGAGTTCACAAGAAGATTTGGGACAAAATATCAAATAGTCGGGGATGACTATCTGGTAACTTCTGAACAGCTGGTTAATCAATCTTATAAAGAAGGTGCCTGTAATGCTTTATTGCTGAAGGTAAACCAGGTAGGAACAGTAACAGAAGCCATCAAGGCTTTCAAAGTTGCAAGAAAGATCGGATGGGGAACGATTGTTTCAGCTCGCTCGGGTGAAACTGAAGATGTAACCATATCTCATTTGGCCACTGGAATTGGGTGTAGGCAACTTAAAGTAGGATCATTCTCCAGATCGGAACGGATGGCCAAGTGGAATGAAT
The DNA here is from genome assembly GCA_963668325.1 of Paracoccaceae bacterium. GTDB lineage: Bacteria > Pseudomonadota > Alphaproteobacteria > Rhodobacterales > Rhodobacteraceae > MPNP01. The sequence continues at coordinate 1,335,311 of OY764222.1, read as the reverse complement.
GTCTCAGGATAGAAGAGGTTCTTGGTAAAGCCAGTTTCGCAGGGTCACTTGCCCTTCAAGAAACTTGGTGGTTGAACTGACTTGTATGGGTATTTGCCTGCAATTTGGCCCTAAAACTTCTTTAATGCTCAAATAAAGATATTGTAATGGCGCTTGATATCTTGTTCAATTGAAGTTGGTAGGTACATAGGATAATGGCTGTCAAGAATTTCCTTGGCCTTGTCCTTGGCTATTTGCCAGATATCTGGGGCACCTCTTTCTGCCCAGCTAATGGGAGGATCCCGGTCTGCAATTCTGGGATAGAAATAATCTCTTTGCATCGCCGCCATGGTAACATCATCGCCCAGAAAATGCCCGGTTCCCAGAACTGCGCCGGTTATGGCTTCATAGTTGATTGTTTCATCATTGACTTCAATTCCTCGTATGGATCGGTGAATATGTGAATGCATTTCATTGTCCAGGATAAAGGCTTCAAATGAACAACCCAGAATTGAAGCCATCATGCCACTGCTTTCAAAAACCATATTGGCTCCAGCCAAACCGGCAGAGAGTGCCGTAATCCCTTTTTCTACCCCCATTTGCGCATCGACAGCCTTGGCATCACTCATACTTGAAGCAACACCTGAAGGAAGGCCCAACCAATTGGTGATTTGGGCACTGGCGGCATTCATCGTAGCAGTTTCACCTCCACCGCCACAAAATGCTCCCGTCCTCAGATCCACAACAAATGGCCAATTGGAAAAAATCATGGGATAACCTGGTTTGAAGCAATTAACCATAGCCAGGGAAGAAAGGGTTTCCGCCACCGAAGTTACCAGAAAACCAGCTGGCGGAGCTGGTGCTGTTGCCCCGGCTTGAGCTGCGGTAATACAATTTACCGGCAAGTTATGCTTTACACATTCTCGGCAAACCTCAACCGCATCCTGACCATATTTGAATGGTGAAATTATCGGACTGATATGAACAAAACACCATGGTCTTTGACTGAACGTTCCCTCGCCCCCTGCGATCATGTCAAACATTTTTACGACCGGTTCAACATGCTCATGAATGAAGAAAGATGTGGCAATGGGCTTGGTTGTTCCCTTGGCTAGAGCAAATGCTGTATTGATATCAAGATCGAAATTATTGGGTAAATCAGTAGCGACACAACACCTTGCGAACCAGCTGATATTGTGTAGCTTGTCCTGCAGGCGGGCAAAATTGTATAGATCCTGAAGGGTTGAGGGACGGTACAATCCAGTCTCCATATCGAGTGTTTGAACTGCTGCTCCACCAGTCCCAAAGTGAACCTTGTTTCCACCTATTTCTATGGACCTGGTTTTGTCCTGTCCATGGAGAGTGAATTTCTTGGCAGCATTGGCAATAATATCCTCTATCATTGATCTAGGAAAGCATAACCTTCCACGAGAACTGACAAAGGCTCCTTTCTCAACACAGATATCAACAAGAAAATCAGGGGCATCTCCCATCCCAAGCTCTTCGAGAAACCTAAGGGCATGATCATAGATATTTTGAATACCCTCTTCAGTCAGTGGTTTATATTGCCCACCTATTTGTCCTGGAGGAGCGGGATTAACTTCCGGTTCCTCTGCACTTCTTTTCGCTACTCTTGCAGCCCTACCCCCTGCACGGACCGACCTTCTTGCCATCCAATTCTCCTGAAAAATAAAGTTAATTTCTTTGAACAGGTTTTCTTACATTGTAAACTACCGACTATAGAGGGTTATAGATTCAATAAACCAAATCAAGCAAATGAAATTTTATATTTTATCATCCTAACTGTTATGAATCATGGAAATTCTGTCGCATTGGCTGGTCAGGAAATGAAATGAACAAAATTCTTAACTGGATGGAAGTTGAACTCAATGGAATACCTTGGCCCCAGGAAGAGCCAAGGTTAAATTTTTTCTAAGTATTATCTGTAATCTGCAGCATTCTCAGCAGTAACCAAAACGGTTCCAGTATCAATGACAGGATCAAGTGATCCACCATTGATCAAATGCACAATGCTTTCGACACCGATTGCACCCATATTATATGGATTTTGGGCAACCGTTGCAGCCATTTCACCTGCTAGGACACTTTCGGCAGCATCAGGATTGGCATCAAATCCAACAACAAAGATATCACCAAGCATACCGGCATTCTTTATGGCTTCCATTGCTCCCAAGGCCATATTGTCATTACTGGCAAAGACAGCTTTCAGATTGGGATTCCCAGTCAGGATATTTTCCATAACAGCCAATCCTTTGGCACGGTCCCACTCCGCTGTCTGTTCAGCAACAATGTTAAGACCACACGCGGTTAACCCAGCATTGGACCCGTCAGCTCTGGCTTTTCCAGTAGACTGGGTAATAATACCTTGTAGAATCGCTACATCAGATCCAGCTTCAACATTTTCACAAATGTGAGTTGCCGCTAGCGATGCCCCGGTTGCATTATCCGTTCCAATATAGGTCACCCCTTCATTAGCCCCCTTGGTGTCAACGAAGACAACCGGAACCCCATCAGCAATGGCTTCATCCACGACAGGTCCCAAAGCATTGGGATCAGTTGGGGCAAGAACAATACCAGCAGCACCCTTGACCAACTGGTCTTCAATCTGGGCAATTTGTGCTGGAACATCTGATTCGGTTGGAGGGGCTAAGACAACGACTTCAACCCCAAGCTCAGCTGCTTTTTCCTCGGCGCCTCTTTGCACAGCAGCCCAGAATGGATTGCCAGCACCGGGCCCTTTCATGCTAACCACAATTTTCTGTGCCGAAGCAGAGGATGCAGCCATTACCAGGCTAGTGGCCATAACGGCGATCAAGCTAATAATTCTCTTCATTATACTCTCCCTAATTTTTATAAAAACCATTGGATAATAACAGAATGCATAAACAAACTGAAATATGTACCTGGCCAAAATTTTGAGAATTTCTTTAAACCCAAATGGCAGGGCTATCGTATGTTAAATTTTACAGCTACAGTGGTCCCTGATTCGCTACAAATATTCAAAATATGTAGCATTTCATGACAAAATAAAAAAAATCTCTCCCAATATACCTTCTGAGAATCATATGTAAGAGCCATTTGGCAGCAGGGAGTTTGCATTTGGCCAAATGTTTGTTTTAAATCGGCCTCCCTTTCACCTTACATTTGACCGCCACTTAATTTACATTTGGACGGTATATTGTTTGCATTTAGCCGAATGATTATTTACAATTGGACTCCCCTCCAACTTACATTTGGACGGGGCTTAATTTACAAATGGACGACAGGTGATAAACAACAAGCATATGAATATAACCAACTTATATCCCCGCTCTATACAGCAAAGACTTGTTGAAGCCCTAGAAGATTCACCTGTCGTACTGATCCATGGTCCACGTCAATGTGGTAAATCTACTCTTGCTCAAGTCACATGTATCCCCACCTCCTTTAAGGGGAAGGTTCCCCAAATAGAGAAAAGACTTCAAGGCTACACTTACCTTACATTTGATGATCCCGTTATAAGAGAAAGTGCCCAAAGTGACCCCTTGGGATTCATTGATTCTCTACCTTTTCCAGTTATCCTGGACGAAATTCAACGGGTTCGGGGTTTGTTTGAAGTTATCAAGATTTCTGTGGATCGCCAACGAATTCCAGGGAGATTCTTGCTTACGGGATCCACCAACATCCTTCTCATTCCACAATTGTCAGAGTCTTTAGCGGGGCGCATGGAAATCGTTCCATTACATCCTTTGACACAATTTGAACTTGCCAACCCTTCAAATAACTCATGTTTGGATGCAAACTTCCTAAGAGATCTATTCGGGAAAGGATTCCCCTCCTTTCGAGTTGATCGAATGGGAGCAAAATTAAATGAAAAAATTGTTTCTGGAGGATTTCCAGCTGCATTGGAACGATCAACTACCAGGCGCAAAGCTAATTGGTATCAAAATTATGTGGAAGCACTTGTGCAACGAGATGTTCGCGATATGGTCCAAATCCGTTCATTTGATATTCTCCCCAAACTCTTGCGTGCTGCTGCTGCTCAAACGGGCCAACTCTATAACCTTAGCAATTTAGCCTCTTCATTCGAAATAAGCCGCCCCACTATAGGCGAGTATATCTTGTTGCTAACAAGGATATTCATGCTTGAACACCTCCCTGCTTGGCATGGAAACCGCCTGAAGCGGTTAGTTAAATCCCCCAAATTACATATAACCGATACAGGATTGGCTGCTGCTTTGTTGGGTTTAGATGTCAAAACCCTTGTAAAAGACAGAGTCTTGCTTGGGCACCTTCTGGAAACATTTATATTTCAAGAGTTGCGACGGCAAGGGAGTTGGCAAGAAATAAAGACTGATTTTTCCCATTTCCGAGATAAGGACGGTTATGAAACAGATATCGTGATTCAACAATCCACTGGTGCTGTTGCAGGAGTAGAAGTCAAGGCATCTGCAACTGTAAGATGGAAAGACTTTCGTGGGTTACAAAAACTTCAGAAGGCTGTGGGGGCGCCTTTTGTTCGAGGTGTAGTTCTATATGATGGTGAGACCAGTGTACCATTTGGCAAGCATTTTCAAGCCGTACCTATTTCCCGCTTATGGGAAGCTCCTTAAACACAGGGCAATCTTGGATAATCTGTTAGCAAGTAACTATTGGATGAAATAACTTTGGAATTGGTGTTGTATCAGCTGTTATGTTTCCAGAGCGAGAGAAATCCATGATGAGGTTGCTTTAACCACCACTCTGTCCTTTGCCCGTGATCAGGAGGATGAACTTAGGTACAAAGGGTTTAGCGAGGATGGCAAGCACCATTGAGTCCAAATCTTGTTGGTTAAGTTGATTACACCGGAAGGACTACCGGTTGGGTATGAAATCTTACCCGGCAACAAATCTGAAGGCTAATCCCTGGTGGTGGCTCTTGATGCCCTCAAGGGGCGTTTCCCTGAGGTTGAATTTACCATTGTTGTTGATGCCGCCATGATCAACAAGGATAATGAAAAGGAATTGCAGGTGCGCAAGATTCCCTCCACTCTGGGAGCCCGGATCAAGAATCTACCCAAGGTGCTGACAAGGAAGGTGCTGGACAGTTCGGACTATTTCCCTTGTGGGATAACGGAGGTATCCGACAACATGGCCCCTTATTCAACCGGTAGTGACAAAAGACTCCTTTGTTGATCAGTAATATGGCACCCAGGTATCCTGCTCTCCTAGTAGATAGTTTTTTGGTGAGAATATTATTGCACGAATCACTGCCAAATTAAATTGAGGTACCTTTGGACTTTATCGATTCCCGGCAATTTAGGTCTGACTAAATCCTCCCTACATTGCCGGGAATCGCCCCTACCATCCTGATCGACGCTTACTTCCAACTGGTTATTCCTTCACACCGCCCAATAGGATGCCCTTGTTGAAGTACTTCTGAATAAATGGGTAGAAGATAAGGACGGGTATGATCGAGCAGATTATGATTGCGGCCGTCACGGTCTCTACTGAATAAGGGGCATCAATCAGTGTTGTTGAGAATTCTTCGTCGTCGCTTAGCCTCTGGATCGTGTGACGAAGATAAACCTGGAGCGGAATTTTGCTTTCATCCGACAGCAGGATCATCGCCCAGAAGAAGCCATTCCAACGCGCTACGACACAGAACAAAGTGATGGTTGCAATCGCGGCTTTGGACAGTGGTATGTAAACCTTCCAAAGGATCTGGAATTCGTTGGCACCGTCCATCCGGGCGGCCTCCTCGAACGAGGTTGGAATGCTCTCGAAAAAGTTTCTCAAAAGGATGATGTTGAACGCATTGACCGCAAAAGCGATGATAATCCCGAAGTAACTATCCAGCAAACCCAGGTCCCGTATGTTCAGCCAAAACGGAATCATGCCCGCGTTGAACCACATGGTAAAGGCCACCACCAGGTTCCAGAAACGTCGTCCCAGAAGCTTTGGTCGTGACAAGGCGTAAGCCCCAGGGATAACAATCAGCAAGCTCATAAGGGTGCCGCCAATCGTATAGATGAAGGTGTTCAGATAGCTTCGCCAGAATTCCGGCTCTGTAAAAACAATTTTGTAGGCTGTAATGGTAGAATCAATCGGTGTCAATACAACCCGGCCCGATGTCGCCGCAAACCCTGAACTGAGCGACATCGCCCCGATGTAGATGAAAGGATACAAAGTCGAGAGCGTGAAAATTCCGACCAGCACCATGTTGATTCTGACGAAGAACTTGTCACCACGTGAATAGAGATTCATGTTTTGCATGTGTCAGGCCTCACCAAAGTGACGTTCGCGAGTAACGCTTCGAAATTGAGTTCGCAGCCATTACCAGAACGAACGCAACGACCGCATTGAAGAGACCCGCTGCCGCGGCAATATCGTATTGCCCACCCTGAATACCTTGACGATAGATAAAGGTGTTTACGACATCCGCAGTTTGATAGGTCGCCGGCTGATACAGAAGGATGATCAGTTCAAACGAGACCTCCATGATGTTACCGATGCGTATGATCAGCATGATCAGAATGGTCGGCAAGATCGACGGAATCGTGATTTTCCACATCATCTGCCAGCGGTTCGCACCATCCACCACCGCGCTTTCGTAAAGCGAAGGGTTGACCCCTGCTATCGCGGCGAGGAAGACAATCGAGCCAAAGCCCGCCTCTTGCCAAATTCCTGTCCCGATAAAGATCGGCCGGAACCATTCCGGACGGGTCAGAAAGTAGATCGAGTCGATCCCGAACCAGCCAAGGATGGTGTTAACGATACCCGCAGAGGGTGAGAAAGCCGTGATCACGATACCGGCGATGATTACCGATGAGATGAAGTGTGGAAGGTAAACAATGGTCTGCGCTGCCTTTTTGTAAGTAGCGTTCAAGATTTCATTGAACATCAACGCAAGAATGATCGGGGCCGGAAAACCGAATAGCAGGTTCAGTGCACTGATTTTGATCGTGTTTCCAACCGCTCGAATAAACTGGTCCGAGCCAAACAGGGTTTGGAAATGCTCCCATCCGACCCAAGGGCTACCGGAAACACCTCGGAAGATCGAATAGTCCTTGAAGGCAATTTGCAGCCCATTCATCGGTTTGTAGAGAAAAATGGCAAACCAGATGATTGCGGGGGCAAGCATGACGTAAATTTGCCATTCTGATTTGAAATGATCGATCAACCAAGCAGTCTTGCTAGGCCGCTTTGCGCGCTGCGCCTTTGTCAAGACGTTGGCTTGTTCCAGCCGGCTCATCTCACCCAGCCTTGCCTTGGTGCATAACATTGCCACTGTCTTTGTCGAACACTTTAATATGGTTAGTCTGGACGTAGATCTTGTCGACGCCGTTCAGATGAGAAATATCCCCATGGGTTTCCGCCTTAACCAAAAACGATGCGTTGCCCACTTGTGTATGCAACAGGGCCTCTGAGCCGAGTGGTTCAACTATATCAAGCTCGACGGGAATGGCGTTTCCATTCTTGGGCTTAGTTAAAAGCGCGTGCTCTGGTCGCACGCCGACGATGACTTTGCGTCCGATACCACTTTTGAGCTCTTCAATCTCTGGCAGCCTAATTTTCACACCGTTGAAACTGGCAACCGGACCATTAGTACCGCCTTCAACTTCGGCTTCAAACTGGTTCATCGGCGGCGATCCGATGAAGCCTGCAACAAAGGTGCTGGCTGGGTTGTTGTACAGGTCCATTGGCATACCGACCTGCTCGATAACACCATCGCGTATAACAACGATCCGGTCGGCAAGAGTCATCGCCTCGACCTGATCATGAGTGACATAGAGCGATGTAACACCCAATCGCTTGTGCAGGCGTTTGATCTCGGCCCGCATTTGTGAGCGCAATTTGGCATCCAGGTTGGATAGCGGCTCATCAAACAGAAAGACCTTGGGATGGCGTACAATCGCGCGGCCCATAGCGACCCGTTGGCGTTGCCCACCTGACAGGTCAGAAGGTTTGCGTTCAAGATACTCGGTTAGCTCCAGAATATCGGCAACTTCGCGGATTTGTCGTTCGATTTCAGCCTTCGATGTACGTCTGATCCTAAGTCCGAACGCAATGTTATCTGCGACATCCAAATGCGGATAGAGCGCATAGTTCTGAAACACCATGGCGACATCGCGGTCCTTCGGGGCGACTCGGTTCATGCGACGCCCATCAATTTCCAGATCGCCTTCGGTGATTTCTTCTAGACCCGCTACCATTCGAAGTGTCGTAGATTTTCCGCAACCAGAAGGACCTACAAGGACGACGAATTCTTTTTCCTCGACGGTCAAATCTATTCCATGAACGACTTGTACGTCACCATACGCTTTAACGATACCTCGCAGGTTAACACCAGGCATAGCTTCCTCCTATTGGGTTTCAATCTCGTAGATTCTTCGCTCGAGTTGAAATAAATTATTAGAATTTTATACAAGTAAAAAATCAAATATACTAGTCAAATATCCCGACCACATTGTATTGATGATGGTCTGCTACTCGTAAATGTTCTGATGCTGACTATTTACAGGATTAAAGTCGGTGATACAAATTACTGATGATTAAAATAAACAATCAATACAAGGGTGGTGGAATACGAATACTAGAAATCTAATTGGTGTAGGTGATCAAGCATCTAAAATGGAGGAACGTTCAATGGCTTGGGCAATTGCAGCCGGTGATTGACGCATTAGCGTTACGTTGTATTTGACTTCCTTTATGAAAAGATTTCGACGTTGAAACTGAGGTCGGGAGATCGAATACCTAAGGCTGAAATAGCGTCTCGGTTTGGCGTCTTACAGCAACCGGTCCGCGGTGTTTTCACGCGACTGGTAAATCTTGATCTTCTTCTGATACGCCCTCAACGTACGACCGAGGTTAAACGATTTTCTATGCGAGAGATCAAAAAGGCACTGTTTGATCGAACTGCGATCGTGCTTGAAGCCCAGTATATGGCGACGAACCTGTACCATGTCATTGGAACTACGAAACTTAATACAGAATTGGAGAAACAAGAACTTGGCGCAAAAAATCTCAATACTGATCTGTTCAGTCGGTTGAATTACGAATTTCATAAAGTGATTTGTGAGATTACCCGAGTTGATATCAGACCACAAGGCCATAGCATTCGCAGTTGCGAATAACGATGTGGTCAACTTGATTTCTGCATGAAGAAAGTATCTGTAATGGCTCGACGAAACCATCAAAAACATCCAGGCAACGAATGGCTATTATTTTGAGCCCGCCGAAATTTAGATCGGCCCAAGAGATTCATGAAAACCGTCGTACAGCCTAAACAATCTTCATCCCGACCTTGGTCAAGAGACATCTTTAATGTGGCTTGGCCGATGACGCTGAAAGCCATCTTTCTGCACGCGACGGTGGTTATCGACGGTTGGCTCGTGTCGTCACTTGGCGAGGCGTCGCTGGCTGCCTTGGGGATAGCCGCCGCAACCGGTGGCATTGTCCTTGGCGTTGTCTTTGCGTTTTCACATGCGATGCAAATCAGGACCGCCCAATCCTTTGGCAGTTGCGATCCCGTCTTCATGAAATCAGTACTCGCAAGCGGCCTGACGGTTAGTCTGACCATCGGCGTCGCCGGTGTTCTAGCGATCCTGCTCGTCGGCAAACCGTTCTTGGCTGTGTTCGCGCCAGACGCACAGATTGCCACCCTGGCATGGTCCTACCTCATGATTTTTGCTGTTGTGATTTTTGGCGAGTCCATCAGCCAGTGCATTGTGAGTTTCCTAAACGGGTGTGGACGCTCCAAAATCCCGCTTTATGGATATTGCCTTTCGGTCCCAATCAATGTTGTTAGCAGCATTGCCTTGATCCATGGGTATTGGGGCCTGCCAGAGTTCGGCGTTGCCGGAGCCGCCATGGGAAGCGCACTGGCAATACTGGTTCAGGCACTCTTTTTGACGGGTCACGTGGTCCGGTCTGATGGCAATCTGAGACATGTTCAAGGATGGCAAAAAACCAGTTACGCCGCTACATTGCGACGGCATGTTGGATTTTCCCTGCCCATTGCCACAACATTTGTCAGTGCAATACTGGCGATCCATATCTGCACGCTGATATACGCTGATCTTGAGTTGTCGGCATTTGTTGCCCTGACACTCATCGCACCATGGAACATGGTTGCCGGCCAGATCAGCATGCAATGGGCACAGGCGACAGGAATCCATGTTGCCCAACTTCTGGGAGGGCGCGCGGACAATGACGTGCTGGAGAGTTTTCTCAAGTCTGCCTGGAGGGGCGCATTCATCGCGGCGGGTGTTGTCGGGCTGATCCTCTTGATTATGGGACTGTCCGTGAATGTACTCTATCCGGACCTTACACAAGACACGCGGACGATCCTGATCGGCTTTCTGCCGGTGCTTGTCGTGCTGCAATTCCTACGGGCTACCAACGCGATATGCGGCAACACGCTACGTGCCAGTGGCGACACGATCTATGTGATGCATGTCTTTATCTGGTCACAGTGGCTGTTTCGTGTACCCGCCACAGCACTAGGCGTGCTATATTTCGATATTCCGGTGTTTTGGATCCTCTCGATCTGGCTCTGGGAAGAGTTCATAAAATTTTACCCGTTTCACCACCGTCTTTGGGACGGTGCCTGGAAACAGGCCGAGGTTACAACATGACGTTGTTACCCTCAATCGGCAGGTTCCATTCAACAATATTCAAGACAGGAGAACAGCAATGAAAATCACCGATGCCAAGGTCTTTGTTGGCGGGCCAGGGAAAAATTATGTCACGCTGAAGATTATGACCGATCAGGAGATTTACGGTCTAGGTGACGCTACTTTGAACAATCGTGAAACGCTGCCTGTCGCTTACCTACGGGACTATATTGTGCCTAACCTCATCGGGATGGATCCACGCAACAGCGAAGATATCTGGCAGTTTTTCTATCGCGGTGCATATTTCCGGCGGGGACCAATCACCATGTCGGCTATTGGGGCGGTTGATATGGCGCTTTGGGATATCAAGGCAAAACTGGCGGGCCTGCCGCTGTACCAGCTGTTTGGTGGCAAAAGTCGCGACCGCACGATGCTGTATGCGCATGCTACTGGCACCGATCTAGAAGAACTAATGGACTCAATCGCTGGCTATGTCGAAGACGGCTACAAGGCTGTCCGCGTCCAGTGCGGAATTCCGGGTATGCCAACGGCCAGCTATGCGATTCCCGAAAAGAAAGGGGATACTAAAAACTACATCACCGATTTCTCGGGAATCAAACCTAAGATCGAGGTTTGGGATACAGATCTCTATTTGCGCTTCATGCCCGGCGCACTAGCTGAAATCCGGGATCGGTTCGGACCGGAATTGCATATCCTGCACGATGTGCATCACCGCCTGACGCCCCGCGAAGCGGCCGAATTTGCAAAAGCTGTCGAGCCTGTGCGGCTATATTGGATGGAGGATCCGACCCCAGCCGACGATCAGGATGCGCTGAAACTCATTCGCCAGCACTCGGTAACACCCATCGCGATTGGTGAAGTCTTCAACTCGATCTACGAGTGTAACAAGTTGATCGAGAGCGACATGATAGATTTCATTCGTGTCTCGGCCACAGTTGCCGGCGGTATCACACACGTTAAACGCATCACTGATCTAGCCGGTTTGCACAACGTCCGAACCGGATTCCACGGTCCACCCAGCCATTCGCCGATCTCTATGGCCGCGCAACATCATCTGAATGTCTGGGCGCCAAACTTTGGCGTTCAGGAATACTTGGTGCTGGGCACACCGGAATGCGATGCCCTGTTCCCTTCAGACCATGAAATGCGCAACGGCCATTTCCACGTGTCAGATGCACCAGGTCTTGGTGTTGATTTTGATGAACGCGAAGCTGAACGTTACACCTATCAACCAGGGAGTCACCCCGTGGTCAGGTTGGAAGATGGCACACTGTGGAACTATTGATACTTTAGAGTGGGGGAGTGCCGTGTTGTTTATCACATTAAATCAACTCGTAGGGGGCTATTTTTCTCGCTTAAATCCAGTGCCGAAAACACTGAGAAACTGAATTATAGTGAGAATTTCTTTTTTCTTTCCTCAGTAGTCTATTCTTGCAAGCAGACCTATTTCTTGTCCCTTGCCACCGCCTGATTCGTTGGTGACAATCAGGTCAATGCCACGAGCGGCATAATTAGGCTTACAGTTCACGCAGAGAGCCAACCGCTCTTGGCTCCTTAATACCAGCATAGGAAAAAAAGCAGCATCCGGGGGTTGCCCACGATGCTCCGGCATTATTGTGAACGTTACCACACCAACACAATAAGGGACGGTCCAGTGCAACTCATTCATCAAACCACACTTCGGTCCAAGACTATATTTATACCAAGGCCTGGCAGGAAGCAAGACTTACCCGCTGTCCCAATTCAAAAAAAAGCACCTGTCAGTTCCACCGTCATGGAACCTATGTCCGTAAAGATCCCAGGGATATCAGAATTGCGCGCTATTACTGTCGGACCTGCCAGCTGACTTTCAGCCTGTTGCCGTCGTTTATGGCAGCTGGCAAACCCGGAGCCTCCAGGCAATTGAAGACGCTGTTCTTGGCCACCGAAGAGTGTCTAGATCTGACCAAGGCCCATGGCCGTATACGTCCCAGGCGATATGGTGATCGGCGGTCACAGCTGATGACGTTATTTTTCAATTTCAAACGGGTCTTGACTAAGATTGGTGGGGGGGGGGTTATAGCTTATTGTCAGACACGAATGGTGGTTCAATGGGGTAAAATGTGATTAATTCTGGGGAGGAGTATGTTTTTGGTGTATTTCTGTCAAAAGAACCCTAAATCAGAACATTCGCCAATTGGCGAGGACGGGCATCGCCCAAACCTTCAAAGAAAATCTTCTCGTCTAGGCGTGAAGCAATCAATCAACATGCCTGGTTTCAAACAGACGCATCCGTGCACCAACATTGATGGAATCACAAAGCTGTCGCCAGGTCCAAATTCCTGCTCATCCTCACCTAGTATAAAACGGAACCGACCGCTTTCGACATAAGTCGATTGGACGTGTGGATGATTGTGCAAATCGCCTTTTGCACCTTTTTCCGCAAAACGAAACGCTACGACCATAAGATTTGGGTGATCAGATAAAACCTGCCTCGTTACATTTTCACCTGTTGAAATTTCAGGGTAGTTTGTCATCTTGAACTCTGGTTACGAAAACAACATCCCGCCGTTGATATCGATATTGGTGCCGGTAATGAACCCGCTGTCGCCGCATGCCAAAAAGAGGACCAGATTGGCAACATCGTCAACATGTCCCTGCCGCTTTAACGGTGCATTCGCCTCAAAACCGCGCCGACCCGCATCAGGCGTGTGAATGTTATGGAAATCCGTGTCGATCATTCCGGGGCAAATTGCATTTACACGAATGTCAGGCCCAAGTTCCTTGGCTAAACCTCTGGTCATCGTCATCACGGCACCTTTTGAAGTAGCGTAGGGAACCGCACCGGGCCCTCCACCATCTCGGCCAGCTTGGCTGGCGAGGTTCACGATTACACCAGCTTTCATATGTTGCAAAGCTGCGTTGGTCATCATGAATATGCTTGTCAAGTTTAGATCCATCACCGCTTGCCAATGCTCCAGCGCCATGTCTACGATCTTCTCGCGTGCCACAAGGCCGCCTGCATTGTTAACCAAGATATCGACGCTGCCAAACTCTGAAACGGTCTTTTCTACAAATGCTTTTACGTCACCTGACTTGGTAAGGTCCCCTTGCATCACAAAGGCTTTCCCCCCAGCACCATTGATCTCGGCTGCTACCGTTTCTGCCCCGGCGCTGCTGGCAAAGTAGTTTATTGCTACACTCGCACCTTCAGAGGCCAGTATTTTGGCAACTGCAGCCCCAATATCGCGTCCACCACCCGTAACGATTGCGGTTTTACCTTCTAGTTTCATATCATTAATCCTTGTTTGAGTTCGCAACGTTAGCGAAAGATTTTGGTACAATTACCTTGAACGACTTATCGTCCGAATCGGTGAGATACAGGTTCACGTCGTAGCCCTGATCATCCAAGAAGTTGAAGATCCGCTTTTGCGCATCAAGTTTGTAAGGCACGAGCAAGACCGCGATCCGATGCCGTGTAGAGGCCGGAAACGCAATGTTGAGATGCGTGGATATTTCCAGACCGTCATAATCAGCCGGATCAATGCCTGGGAAACCTGTCACCTGAGACAGCGAACCGTCACCGCCCTCTGACCACAGAATCTTGCCATAGAAACCCACGCGCGCACCCGAATAGCGGAAGGTGTTCAATCCAAGCTCGAACGGCCCATTGGCATGCAACAACCAATCAATAGTGACCGGTTTTTCTGCATCTACCGTGTCTACGATAACAAAATACTCGTCACGTACGAAGTAGGTGTCACGCTGCGCCAGCGTTACTTCGGGCGTAAGGCTTTGATACGCAGCAGTGGCATCGCCAGAGATAAATATGTGATCTGCTCGTTGCTCGGCTGCTAGAATCTGACCAGAAGCGGCAAGTGCTTTGGGTTTGTCTGTGCCAGCGTACTGGCCCTTACCATTGATGAGAATGGCATTTTTTGAGCGTGTTTGCCGACGCCAGTCCATATGCATCGAAGAATGGAAAGCCACGTAATGACCAGATTGAATTGCGAGATCTTCTCCGAATGCGCTTAGACAAAACGCATTTTGATCGCCATGGCTGTGGCTGATCGAGCCGAAGGAGCTTGACTTGGTAACAAACTGAATATGGCGATCTGGATCATCCATATTCGTTTGAATCGCAGCCCATCCGGTACCTTTGAAATGCCGAAGGCGTTCGGTCGGCCGAGCTGAGGGCACCTCTCCGAAGTCATGCAAGAAGACCATGTCGTCGAAATTAAGGTCCCACCAACCGTAGTTGTAGAACGCCATCTTCGTGCCTTTGTCGTTTTTCATGATCTCGTCGAAATACCATTGGTAGACACCGTTGCCGGTCACGCCAGCAAACTGACGCAGGTTGTACCCGACCTTCAGCGACACCGGATCCCCCATTGTGCTGTCATCGCCAAACGTCCCTCGACGGGTGTCGGGTGCTTTGGTGTACAGTGGAAAATCCCCGGTCTTTTGGAAGAATGGACGTTTATAAAGGTCGATGCCGGTAAAGGACTTCAACATATTGGCCGCATCGATCAGGTAGGCCATACCGGTCATCCAATAGTGCGGGCCCTCGGCCCAACCGCCATCACTGTCTCCCCACGGGGAATAGACAGTGGACAGGAATTCGATTGAATAGTGCAGCCAGTCTTCGGCTTCCTGTTCCTCTCCCAACATAGCGATGCAGCAGGGGATAAGGACCGATGACACCGACCGCACGGCGTGACTGTCATAGGGGAACAGGTGGATGGCGGCATTCTTGATTACGTGATCGGCGATTTGCCGCGTCCGAGCTAGAAGTGCTTTGCGGACTTTGACGCGTTCGTCTCCGCTCAGCTCCCCATACAGCCAGTCGTAGCCCCAGGCCAACGCCAGAACAACGCGGAATGCCCATTCGTCTGTATAGGCACGGCTGGTTTTACCGTCTGGATCCCAGTCAGCGGTTGCCATGAGCCATGCCTTTGCCGAATCAAGATGATCTTTGTTTTCAAGGACCTGACCTGCGACCGCAAGGTGGCGGATCGCATAGATCAACTCTTGGCAGTCAATATAGGTCTGTCGCCAGATCGGCGCGACCCGCTCATCGTTGGGATATCCCTCGGGTTCCGACATGGGAGGTTTGCCAACCCAAGGCTCCACTGATTCCTCGACGAACTTGGACCAGTTGCAGTGTGTCTTGTCCTTGCCCACAGCTTTGCGGAAGGCTTCCAATTCATCTGGTCCAAGCCACATGCGTGGTCGGGCCAGATTGGCATCCGTTAATCGAATTTCGCGGCGAGCCAGTGGTGTTTCGGGTAAGTCGGATTGAATTGTGAATTTTCGCTCGTCGCTCCAAGTGCTGACCTGCTTCCCGTTGGCCCAAACCGCATAGCACCAACCATAATTTCCTTCCTTCAGTGTATCGGGTGGTGTGAAGAAGTTCACCAGGATATTTTCGTAGATGAGCTCTCCGCCGGCACCGGTAATGCGAAGAACATAAGCTGCATCGTCATGAATATCTGGAATCCATGTGAACCGCGGCGGGTTTTCAACGATCTCGCTATGATGCTCGGGTGCGTATTGGATCATCATTCGCCCAGCTGGCGACTGATCAATTGGCCTCAAGTTACTGGATTTGTTGGGGTTATTAGGCATGAAAGTACTGTTTGGATATCTTCACGGGTAGGCAAAGTTCTTGCCCACCCGCGAATTTAGGTTTCATTTAGCCGCCGTATTGACGGTCATGGGCTGTTTGCATGACCTCCAAAACTTCGTTTAGGCCTCTGTTTTCGAGCTGTGCGATATAATCATCCCATTCAGCTTCGATATCACCATTACCCAGAACCCAAGCCTGCGTACGTTCAAGCATGTAGGTTCTTAGATTTGGCCAATATTTGTCATAGACCTCTTGCTCTTCTTTCTTGAAGGCGACACCCAGGAACTGATCTATCAGCAGATCTTCGGTGTCATAAAGCTCGATCCCTTTGCGGGCCGATTCACGTGTCCACTGCCACTCATAGCGGTAATCCTGCGGGTAGCCGCGGAACGCTTGGGCACCGATTTCGTACATTTGGCTGTTAACAGCACGACCGCTGCCCAGTATCGCTTCGGTGTAGACTGGTTCACCGTCGACCATGGTGTAGTGGTCGCCTTCGATGCCGAAGTTGGCCAAAAGTGCACCTTCCACGCTAAACCAGAAGTCGAAGTATTTGATCGTCTCAACCGGGTGCTCATTGTTATAGCTGATCGCCCATCCATCCGGTTTAATCGGAATTCGCCGGTGCTCTTGCATCCGAACACCGCTCACAGATTTTGGTGGTAGGAATGGAATGAAGTTGAAACCTTCAACTTTGTCTTTCAGTGAGACGTTGTAGCCGGATGTTGATGCAAACCAATCGTGGGTAAAGCCGCCCAGATTTTCCGACAAGAGATAGTCCCGTGAAGACGAACCGCGTGTATAGATCTCTGGGTCGATAAGTCCCTCTTCATACCACCGGGCCAGGTTCTTCAGACCTTCGCGGAAGCTGTCGACCGCGTAGGGGTGTTGGATCTTGCCATCCACAACCATGAAGTCGTGGTAAGTGTCTGACCCCGAAGTGCGTGCGTCCCAGAAATTGATCGGACGAAGCGTTTCTTCCCAGGTGCGGTTGAAGTACGGGATTTCATCTTTCAGCCCGTTGCCGTTCGGATCTTGATCCCGGAAAGCAATCAAGACCTGTTCCAGCTCTTCGATGGTGTTGGGCTGTTCCAATCCAAGTTTGTCCAGCCAATCTTGACGGATGAACCAGGCACGGGCATATTTGCCGTCCGGCAGGTAGGGAATGTAGTACATGTTGCCGTCCCAGGCCGAAATAGCCTGCTGCAACCCGGGATGCTCCTCGAACCATGCTTTGATGTTCGGAGCATGTTCGTCGATCAGACCGTTCAGCGGTACAAAGGCACCTTGGGGACCGAACTCGTTGATCGGTTGGCGGATGCGCTCGCCACCGACGATGTCAGGCAGATCACCTTTCGCTAAAAGCAGGTTCATCGCTTCATTGCTGTTGGAGGCGTTTTTACCGGTTGTTTCGTCAATGAGGCAGACGTTGGTTGCCGCGCAGGCGGCCTTTTCTACTGGCCAATCTTCAATGTAGCCCTTTGAGCGTCTCCAGTGGAAATGGATTGTAAGTTCCAGTGGTTCAGCAACAATCTTTTGATCTCCATCAGCAAAAGCCGGAGTTAAAGTTGTTAGTGCTGTCGTCGCAAGCGCTGCCACAACAAGTGATATTTTTTTCATGTTCTCCTCCAAACTAGTATCGTGTCGCTATTGAATAGATGGGTATAATGACTTCAACTTAATGCGCGCATCCTCCGCCCTAAACCGCCACTCGATCGGTTTGGCCGCCCCATTCCGATTATCTTGCCAGGCCCTGACTTCACGAACCATGGTCGCACGGTCGGGAATACACCGTTGGAAACACTGTAACGTCAGGACATTTATTTCAATTTCGGCCATGTTCAGCCAGCTCCCATGCTTCGGGGTATGGTGAACCTCAAACCTTTGGGCCAGACGATTGGCCTCAGCGGGTTCAAAGGTATCATAAAGGGTTGCGAGTTTGTGGGTATTCAAATTGTCCATCACCAGGACGATGGTCTTCCCTGGAAAGTGGCCATCAGCAAGGTCTTTTAAGACCATGGCAAAATCCTGCTTGGTCCGCCGATCGGTGACCTTGACATGACGCCAACCCTGCAACGGGGCCGAAAGCATGAAGAGATTGGCGGTACCGTTGCGCTGATATTCATAGTCGTAACACGCCGGTTGGCCTGGCCGGACCGGCAAGGATGTCCGGGCCGCCCGGGTCTGTTGCCGGGAGGTTTCGTCCAAACAGACCAGAACAGTGTCATCGTCATATTCCCTGTGGTAAACCCTCAGAACATCCTCCATGGCATAGACAAATTCGGCGTTGGCTTGCGGGGGAATGCACCAGCACTTCTGGCGCCAGGGTTTCAATTCGTTTTTTTTAGTGCCCGGCGGACCGTATCCTTCGAAATGGTCTCGACGATTTCCAATTCGACCAACTTCGCACCCAACAGCCTCAGCGACCATTTCGCATGACCCTCCGGCGGCTCCGAACAGGCCAACATGGTCAATTTGGCCTCACCCTCACCGTCCAGAAGCCGCTTCTTGCGGTTCACTTGAACCTTGCGGTCCAGCGTCGCTTCAATACCCTCCATGACACATTGTTTGCGCGTTCGCTCAACCGTTGCAGTACCAACCCCGAGTATCTCAGCGATGCGGGCATCCGAAAGACCACCCGTGGAAAGGCTTTCGTCCGTCAACAAAAGGATATTGGCGCGTCGGCGGGCTTGGGTGGAACCCGTGCCGCTGTCGATACGACGGCGTAGCGACTGGCGCTCTTCAGCCGTAAGATGAACCCGGTGACTTTTGTGGCGGGCTGTACTCATGATTATTTCCTTCAACTAATGGCCTTCCAGGGTCAGATAAGCCCACCATATTGGTTTTGGTGGTGGTTAACTGATGGCCGGGAAAGGACTGCTGCTCGATAGTGGTGGTTCCTGTTGACAGGATTAATCATATTTAGATAGTGTCTGCCCAGAAAATACCTGATTTTTGGCAAATTGCCATAAATACATTTTCCCAGATTCATTTTCCAAACAAAAATTTTCAGATTTGAGCTTGGTTTTTCACAAAAAAACGACTTTTTGAACAACTTTTTCCACAAATTATCCGATCTTTCCCAACTCAAGACAGACCTCCCCTGGCCGTCTTTTTGGGGACGATTATTTGGGTTTTGTTGCAGTTGGTTTCGTCAGGCCGCCAGGCGTGGTCGTTTGTCCGGCAGTAGTAATCTTTTCAGATCCTCTTTCTTCTTCCTACGTAACAAACGACCCAAATGATGAATATTGGACGCAACCACTGACAAGGCTACCACACGCTCAAACCCATCAGCTCCATACGCGCGAACACGGGCCAGACCATGATGCTCAAGGCCATTGATCTTCGATTCTATCCCCGGATGTTTCTTCCGCATGGCAACAAACTTGCTCCCACTTTCCCGTTCCCGGTCAGCCTTCGACCAACGACCCTTCCGAGGTAGAACATTCTCCGCAAGAAGTTCATCCAGACGAACCCGATTGGCCGGACTGTGAAAGCCACGGTCAAAACTGCAAGCCCGAAGGGACGGGAAAAGGAACTGGGTTTCCTCAACCATTGGTTGGGCATGATCAACATCACTCCCTTTCCACATGATCCGGTGATGCAGGATAAAACCACAATCATCTTCCAGGACGCAGACCGGTACACCTAATTCAACCGGAACCCCGGCCTTGCCTTTGGAGATCCAGCGGGTGTGCTCCTCAAAAATTGAATAGACCTTTTCAGCGGTGGGTATCGTTTCGCCCTGCAGCAAGCGACGGCCAATCTGATCAATCTGACGGTGGGCATGACGAAGATAATTGGCAATGGCCACTAAGACCTTGTCTTTGGTTACACCCACAGCACGCAACGCGACCAAAGTCTCTTCGGCCCTGGCGACAAGATCATCACACTGGCCAAGATAAGCCTTGACATCATCCACACTGGCTCGCCTGGTCTTTCGCACCGCATGAAACTTCTGCTTGACCGAAGCCCTCAAATGTTTCCATTGACGCCACCCACCAAGATCAGAAGCGCTGGCCTCATGACCAATCTCACGAAGAAGACAACGCATCGCATCCCATAACAGATTGACATCAGTCGGATAATGAACATCCGTTTCCACGACAAAGGAATCACACCGCCCGTGCAACGTTGCGCCAAGCTTTTTTTTTGACACTTTGTGACCACTATCGACAATCAGCTTGCCAACCGCGGCCAATAACTCTGGCGTCAACAGGGTGACATTATCAACAATCGTCTGGTGGGAATAAGTGGTTTTATCCCAGATGTCAGCATGACCAAGAAACTGGCGAACAGCACTATGGTGATTGACCAAATCCTGCAGACGGTCAAAATCACAACCCAGTCCCTGCATCACTACTCCCATAACCAGAATCTGCCACAAATCCATCCCCGGCCGGCCCAACTTGTGATTGGCATTGGTAACCAATCCTTCCTCCAGGAGAGTAAAAAGTCGTTCCCGCAGAGACTGGTCAGTATAAAGATGTTGAAGACCGATCAAGATGGCTGGGGTGTCATCTCTCGATTTGTAATCCAGATTAATATTTGCTATGTCAATGTCACCAAGTTCGCGGAGTGGTTTGATCGTATGTCGCATTGTCTCATCGCTCGAAGAAGTGTTACTTTTGGATAAGATCAGGCCTTATTTTGGGAAAAAACATATTTTAGAACTGATCTTGAAAGAAGATTCGCATATCAAAACCCCTATTGCAAGGGGTTTGGGAACAATTAAATCATTCTCGGGCAGACACTAGATAAGAAACAAAAACATCACTTCAATAGCGACACGATACTAGTTAATATTTGCAATCTGTCTTAATTTAGCGACAATCAGGATGGAAACATAAATGACGCTACACAGAACTAATACTTTTATAATTATTATTTGATAGTTCAAGAGTATATTTTCTTGCACTTAATAATGGAAGATCCACATTGATTTGGCTTATTTTTGGAAATTTTTTCATAAGTAAGACCCTGGTCCGCGATCAAAAATATATAAAAACCGTTAGATTAACTGTGACAACGCTACTTCCATGCTGGAATCACAACAACATAAAAACCTAAATTGATAACAAAAAAATCCCTTTCCTTTCAGGTTAATATTAACCCCCGAGCAAGATACAACACCCTAGGTTGCCTCCTTCCCAATTTGAAGATTATCACCTGTATGACCGTATCGTATCCCTGAAACTGATGCCAGGTACCCGGATAAACAAGGTGGAAATTGCCCGGGAGTTCAATATTTCACGCCAACCCGTCCGCGAAGCGTTCATTCGGCTTGCCAACCTTAATCTATTGCTCATTCTTCCACAGAAATTCACTGTAGTGCGTGGGTTTTCATCCGAAAAGATCAAGCGTAGCAGGTTCATCCGCATGGCAACCGAGTGTGAAATACTGCGACGGGCCTGTCGCCTGGCAACCACGGAACAATTCGAGATACTCGAACAAGATCTTGAAGATCAGCAAAATTCTGCCAAAAAATGGATTCCAAACGGTTTCACAGCCTCGACTACGATTTTCACAGCCACCTGTGCGATGCCGGCGATTGTTCCTTCATGTTCAACACCATATCGGAAAACAAGGCCATGGTTGACCGTCTCTGTGTTCTTAGTTTGACCGAACCGGCAACAATGGATGAATTACTTGAAGATCATCGCCAGATCGTCTCTACATTGATGAAACGTGACGAATCTAAGTTGATGATTGCCATTACCAAACACCTTTCTCGACTTGACGACATCATCAAGGGTATCAGAAAATCCCACACCGATTATTTCGAGGACTGATTCCTCTTACATAGAGAATCATATACTTCTCTAAATTAGCGATGATTCCAGCCAAGGACTGCAATGAAAAAAGAGCACTTGTCCTTGCTTCAGCTTGCTGAAGCAGTGAAACGGTTGAGAATATTCAGGGCAATACCAAAAAAACAGCTACTGTAGGCCTATAGAATTCACCTTTCTTAACTTCTTGTACCCCAGTCTCTCCGTAATACATCAATAAAAACCGCAAGGACAATTATTCCCCCGATAAGGATCTGCTGCCAGAAGGTGCTTACATCGTTCAGGTTCAAGCCATTTCTGATAAGTCCCATAATGAGGACTCCACCAAATATACCCAATACCTGGCCACGGCCACCGAAGAAACTTGCTCCTCCTATGATGACCGCTGCTATTGCTTCCAATTCCATCCCTTGTCCGGCATTTGGGAAACCTGAATTGGTTCTTCCAGCCATAATCAAACCCGCCACACCTGCCATAAATCCACAGATCGTGTAGACAATTATCAGGGTCCTATCAACATTAATTCCACTTACACGAGCTGCTTCGGGGTTCCCTCCTATGGCATATACACGTCGCCCAAATACGGTATGCTCAAGCAAAATCCAAAAAATAAGGTATACAAATATGGTGAAAAGAAATACAACAGGGATGTTATATCTGGTCCCGTCAAATTCCCCCAGGTAAATCTGGGCCGAACCCAAGAATCTAACTGGATCGGGTAGACCTGAATAAGGCACACCACCAGATATCAGATTAGCTAATCCTCGGGCCATGAATAGCATTCCCAAAGTCATGATAAATGGATGTGGCATCCTTAGCTTAGTGATACCAATTCCATTCACAAATCCAGCCAGCATGCCCATTATTGGTGAGAGGCAAAGAACAATCGGCCAAGCAACTCCAGAAGCGTTAGATACAGCAAGGGTCATCATTCCAAGTGCTAGAACCGAACCAACCGATAGATCAATACCTGCTGTAAGAATCACGAGAAACATTCCAATCGACAACATTCCGTTGGCAGCAGTTTGCTTGAATATATTAGAAATGTTTCGCCAGGACAGAAAAACCTCAGGTTGTAGAGCCCATAGAACAAGGCACATAACAACAATGACTATCAATATCCCGTAACGATCAAAGAACGGAATCATCCGGACATGCCAGGGAACTTCATTGTCCATTTCTGGTCTACTGGACTCGGTCATGAGCTAACTCCCTAACACTTTCTTTGGTCCCCATTATCCAACCTATGACTTCACTTCGGTTGGTGTCCTTCAGATATGATTCGCTAAAGTTGGTACCATGATAAAGAGCCATAACACGATCGCAAACGTAGAATATATCATCCATACGGTGGCTGATTATTACAACTGAAATTCCTCGGTCCTTGAGACCTACAATCATATCCAGGACTTTGCCTACTTCCTTGATAGCCAAAGCCGCAGTTGGCTCATCCATTATGACAACCCGGGCCTGAAACGCAATTGAACGGGCAATTGCAACAGCCTGCCGCTGACCACCGGACAGCTCTTCCACCTTTTGCTCTACACTCTTAACTTCAATTTTTAGGTTATCAAGATGATCTTTGGCCATCTGCAAACCTTGCTTGTGATCAAATAATGATACAAGGCCACCCAGGTATTTCCGCTTAGGTTCCCGGCCCAGATAAATATTCTCGGCAATATTCAAGTTACCGGCAAGTGCCAAATCCTGATATACCATTTCTATACCAAGATTACGTGCATCTCTTGGGCTGTGGAAATGTACTTCCTTGCCATCAAAATACAAGTTTCCCTTGCTCGGAGGATACAAGCCAGAAAGCACTTTCATGAGGGTTGATTTTCCGGCCCCGTTATCCCCGACAACTCCCAGGACCTCACCAGGCCAAAGTTGCAAATTTACATCTCTTAATGCTGTAACAGCCCCAAAATATTTTGATACCTCCCGTGCTTCCAATAGTGGAGTACGGTCTTCTGAGGGTTTTGTGGGTTGTTGTTGCAAGTTGACTGTCTATCTTACTTATTTCGTACCAATCAAAATTTAATTACAAATATCCACTTTAAAGTCAAACACTGGCAGGAATTCACGTTCAGAGAACCTGTTAGGAGCACCAGCAAAACTTACCGCTTTTGGAATTATTGCCGTTAGTATCGTACGGGATAAATCCCATAAAAAAACATTATTATATCAAAATTCTATATTGAAATTTTTAGCAATTTAATCCGAATTTAATTTTGAGTTGTGAGGTAATTTGAAAAACCAAGCAGATGTAGTTGTAATTGGTGGGGGCATTGCAGGGTGCTCAACTCTTTATCATTTAGGCATTGAAGGTTGTAGAGATGCCGTCCTTGTGGAAAGGGATACCTTGACTTCGGGAACAACCTGGCATTCGGCAGCTCAGGTTACCAGTTTTGGTACCAATCAAACCATGCTCGGTTTAAAATCTCATTCCATTAAACTCTATAGGGAACTATCGCAGGATGATTCCTATCCTGTAAGTTATAATTATGCCGATGGAGGTATTCGTCTTGCTCATAATCAGGACCACCTGGATGGGTATCATCATTTTGTTTCTATGGCCAAAGGGATGGGTATTGATCTTGAAGTTCTGGATGCTGAGGAATGCAAGAGGAGAAACCCTCTCATTGCCACCGAAGGTCTTGTTGGGGGATTGTGGGACCCTCATGATGGACATATTGACCCTGCACAATTGTGTCAGGCACTTGCCTTCCGGGCAAGAAAGTCAGGAGCAAAGATTTATCAAAAAACTGAGGTGATAGGTCTGGTTCAAAACAAGGATGATACTTGGCTAGTTAAAACCAACAAGGGCAATATTCTTTGCCAGACTATTGTTAATGCCAGTGGCTACAGGGTTAATGAAGTTGCTTCCTTGATGGGAGTCTATCACCCAATCGTATCCATGGAACATCAATATTTGGTTACCGAATCCATACCTGAAATTGCAACTGCTGGACACAGAATTCCGCTTCTTCGATGTCCGAGTGATGATTTTTATTGTCGGCAGGAAAAACAGGGCCTTCTGGTTGGATTCTATGAACAGGATTGTCGGCCTTGGGGTTTGGCAGGCATCGACCCAAACTTTTCCAATGACCTATGCCCAGATGATCTGGATCGAATTGCCGATGTTTTCGAAAATACAGTCAGGCGTTTACCAGTTCTTGGAAGGGCAGGAATACATACAATTGTTAATGGACCCATTACCTACTCGGCAGATGGGCATCCCCTCGTAGGACCAGTACCAGGCCGCAGAAACGCATTTTGCATAGTTGGTCTTCGGGCAGGATTGGGTGAGGGAGGTGGTCATGGCTGGTTATTGGCTCAGCAAATTGTTCATGGTGAGGCCTGCTATGACACCTGGTCGTTGGACCCAAGAAGGTTTGATCCCCATGCAAATGTTGAATACACAACCCAAAAGGCCATCGAAGATTACCAAAACGAGTTTCGTTTCCACATGCCTCATGAGTTCAGACCCGGTGGTAGGAACCGAAGATTAACCCAGTTGACCAAACATTTGAAAGAGCTTGGTGCAGTATATGGTCCACTCAACGGCTGGGAAAGAAGTATGGTTTATGCAAAATCTCCAGGCTATAAAATTACTCCCTCTTTCAGAAAATCTGAATTGAATGATCTGGTCAGGGATGAGATCCTGCACGTAAACAGACACGTTGGAATAGCTGAAGTAAATGGCTTTAACCGAATTGAAATCTCAGGCGAGGGAATTCATCAATGGCTTGATCAACTTTCATGTTCGGAAATACCCGAAAAGCAAGGATTTGTTCGTTTATGTTATTTCCTTAACCATCAGGGTATGGTTAAGTCAGAAGCTACTTTGGCTAACCTGGGTGATCGATTTTGGTATGGTTCAGCTGCTGCTTCCGAAGTCCATGATTGGGAATGGTTATCCGCCCATCTTCCCAAGGACGGATCAATCAAGTTAAAATCCCTCACTGAGGATTTTCAAATTATCCTACTTGCAGGCCCCAAATCCCCTGAATTAATAACGAAAATCATAAATCCGAGCATTTTTGTAACTCCATTCCGCTGGGGTCAGGTAAAGGAATTCAGTATAGACAATACCAAAGTTTATCTGTTTAATCTAAGCTACTCTGGCGAATGCGCTTTTGAGCTCCACATTCCAAGCGATAAATTGCTCAAAATGTGGCAAAAACTGATGAATACTGGTGAAGATTTACAAATAAAACCCTTTGGAAGTCTGGCAATCGAAAGCATGCGATTGGAGAAGGGATATAAACACTGGAAGGCTGATCTTCTGACTGAATTTGATCCGTTTGAGTCAGGCTTGGGAGTATTTGTCAGTAGGAAAAAGAATTACCTTGGTAAGGACGCACTTGAACAAAGAAACAAAGAAGGAACAAAGAACAACTTTATTTTGTTAACTGTTGATAACTTACGGACCCCTGCTCATCCAGGTGCAACAATCTATGGCGATGGTGAAGTTGTTGGTACAGTAACTTCTGGTGATTTTGGATACAGAACGAATACAAGCCTTGCTATGGGGTTTGTTCGGCTGGGAAAAAATGGCATGACAAAAGTCAATTTTGAAGTCGACCTCCATGGCCAAAGGGCAAGAGCTCAGCTAATATCCAAACCTTCATTTGACCCAGATAATAAAATGAGGGAAAACAGTACCATTCAGGCAGGAAGCTTGTAACACGCAATAATCGTTCAGGTTCTTCCAAATAACCTTTCAATATCCGCCAGTTTCATTTCAATGTAAGTGGGTCTCCCATGATTGCACTGGCCAGAATGAGGTGTATTTTCCATTTCCCTTAAAATCGAATTCATCTCTGGTATTGTCAGGGTCCTTCCTGCCCGAATGGAGCCATGACAAGACATTCTGCTGATAACCGCGTTTATTTTTTGCTCAACGATATTGGTGCTGTTCCCCTGGACTATTCCTTCAAGAATGTCCTGCAGCAAAGCTTTTACATCAGGATTTCCCAGAATGGACGGAATTTCTCTAACACAAATGGCACCTTGTCCAAATTCCTCAACAACAAGTCCAAGGAGAGCTAATTCATCCTTGATGTCAATAATCATTTCAACCTCTGATGAGGAAAATTCAATTATCTCCGGGACAAGCAGTCTTTTGGTTTCTGATTTTTTATTAACAAATTTCTTTTTTAGTTTCTCATAGACCAATCTTTCATGGGCCGCATGTTGATCAACAATTACGATCCCTTGCTTGGTTTCAGAAACAATAAACTTCTCATGGAATTGAACTATGGCTGCTCCCAAAGGATACTGGGTACCAGCTTCCATATCTTCGGTTGAGCTGGAAAGAGATGGTAGAGCATTTTCAAGCCAAGGAGGAAATTCTGCCAAGGGATTCAACCCCTCTCTGTCGGTTTCATCTCTGTGAACAGAAACTTCACGATTTTGTTGTGGTAACCAGCCTTGCCGGGTATCTGTCAAACCAGACCGAACTGTATCTAAAATATGTGAAGAAATCGCTGGTGCCGCCCGGTGGCCTTCCTTGTATAGCCCATCATGAATTGACTTGACAATCAAGGAGCGGATCAAGCTTGGGTTCCGAAACCTTACCTCTGCTTTGGTTGGATGGACATTTACATCAACCAGGTCTGGAGGATAAGTCAAATAAAGTACAACTATCGGATGTCTGTTTCTGGCAATATGGTCTACATACGCACCCCGTAATGCTCCATGTAACAATCTATCTTTTACCGGGCGGCCATTAACAAAGAAGAATTGGTAGTTTGATATCCCCCGGGTGAAGGTAGGTAATGAACAAAACCCAACAATCTCTGCTTCTTCAATACGACCGTTTATCTGGAAGGAATTTTCAGCAAAATTTTTATCGAGTAAACTGTTAAGCCGTTCTTTCGTGGGCATCTTCCTTTCGCCAGATTGTGGTTCCAGAGAAAAAATTCTTCTTTGTTTTCCTTCGGATGATTGCTCAATTAATGTGAAACCAACTTCAGGTGCTGCCAGGGCAAGTGATTTAACCATATCAGAAATGGCTCTTGCTTCTGATCTCTCAGTTCGAAGGAACTTTAGTCTTGCTGGGGTTGAGTGAAAGAGCCTTGTTAATTCGACTATTGTACCTTTGCTCAGTGCTGCTGGTTTTACTGAGGATACTACTCCTGCATCAACCTTGATGATATATGCAGAATCACTTCCCCCAACTCGGGAAGTAATTGAAAGCAATCCAGCGGCGCCCATGGAAGGTAGGGCCTCGCCCCTAAAACCAAGTGTCCTGATGTCGTCCAGATTCAAATCTGTGATTTTTGAGGTTGCATGTCTTTGTATGGCCAAGGGAAGGTCTGCCTGGGCAATTCCATCACCATCATCAGTAACCTTGAGT
This sequence comes from Paracoccaceae bacterium, assembly GCA_963668325.1. Classification (GTDB taxonomy): domain Bacteria; phylum Pseudomonadota; class Alphaproteobacteria; order Rhodobacterales; family Rhodobacteraceae; genus MPNP01. The sequence continues at coordinate 1,306,952 of OY764222.1, read as the reverse complement.
AAAGATTTTCCTCCATCAGTAAAAATTACCTCAATTTGGGTTGCACCAGCATCAATTGAATTTTCTACCAACTCCTTAACTGCAGAAGCAGGACGTTCAATTACCTCTCCAGCCGCAATCCGGTTAATGGAATGCTCACTCAGTTTTTTGATCTTTTGAACCAATTTGCTCCTTTCATCCCTTGTTTATATATTCGTTCTTCTCATTTATCTGGCCAGGGGCATACCTTCTCATTGTCAACTAACCTCTAGCATGAACTTCCTTGGTACTGCCTATGGCAAGGGTTTTGAAAGGCCCTTTGATTTAAATTTCAAGTTTTCAAGTTGTTTAATCCAATCATTAAACTGAGGGCATTCTTTCCTAATGGTTTCCAGGGTTATTTCCAATGATATCAGGGTACCATGAACAATTTTATCATAATTTTTACAGTTGTTTAGTATCCGCTTTGAGGGTGCTGTTTCTGAATGATCATTTATCAATTCTGGACTTTCAAAATTATTTCGAACCTTAATTAATTCATTAACTTCATCTTCAGGAAACCAGCTGGAAAAGGCATCAGGTTTGCTGAATAACAAGGCTTCAAACTCATGTAGAACAATGTACGGGATAAAGTTGTTTTCACCTATTTCCTCTTTAAAATTCTCCATTAATGCTTTTGCTTTTATCTTTGGACTACCTGGGGTGGACTTTCCAGGAAGTTCCACTGGAAATCCATAATAATCTACCATGGTGGTAACCCAAGCACTACTATCTCGCCGACACAAATTTTGTATACGCCTTTTAAACTTATGGAATTGGCCTTTTTTATTAAGACCTCCCAAATTAATTGGATTGAAAGCTATTTCTTGGGAATTAAAATACTGCGCTAGGACTTCTTTAATAAAAGTCTCCTCTGTTTGACCCTCACAGACAACATTCACTCGGGTCCAAGTCAAGGTCGACCCCCGATTATATTCGTCTTCCAGAGTTCCCCCAAAGAGTACTCTTCTAGCCAGTTATCTAATTCGGTTTCACTAAGTCGCCGAAAACTTGATAACCCATTAATGCGGTCCATTACGATGACATTTTCTGGCGAAAAACAACTCAATAGGTCCGTAGATTGAGTTGATACGATAATTTGACACTTCTTGGAAGTAGATCTCAGAATACCTCCAAGCAGATTGATAGCATATGGATGTAATCCAAGTTCCGGCTCATCAATAATAATGGTTTCCGGTTGATATTTAGCAGGCTGCAATAAAAGAGTTACAAGGCAAATAAACCTTAAAGTTCCGTCTGATAATATATGGGCCTTCCAGGGTGTATCATTATGTTTTTCTTTCCATTCAAGTTCGATTAGATCCTTGTTGTGAGTATAGGGACGAAGAATAAAATCTCCAAAAAATGGAGCAATCAACCTTACTGTCTTTACAATACGTTCAAATTCAATTGAGTTCGCGTTTTTCAGAAAGTAAAGATACGCTGCTAAATTACTTCCATCGGGACGGAGATAAAGATTATCATTGATTCCTTGTAACTGTTTTATCTTGGAACTTTCACTTGTGTCTTGAAAATGATACAGATGCCAGTTTTTCATTGTTATTACGATTTCTTTGAAAAATTTCTGAAAACTATGTTTTTTTTGTCTCAATGTCTTTGTTTCAGTCTCAAAGTGGCCCGAGCCAATCGATTCGTAGTTAAAGTGGCCTGTAGAAATAAATTCATCAGCAATAATCAATTGGTTATCCTGGGTTGGTTGTAAATGGAAACTGTAAGCTTGGGAACCAAAATGAAGTTCTACCAAAATATATTTCGTAGTTTTTCGCCCAAAATGAAAAAGAGCGTCTGGACCTCCCTGTTTGCCTACAAAAACTTGTAAACCACCTTCTTGCATATGTCGGATAAGGCGAAAAAACCCAAGAAAGTTAGATTTCCCTGCTCCATTCGGACCTATCAGAACATTCAGCTCTTTTAATTTCAAATCACATTCTTTTATGCTTTTATAACCGTGGAGTTTTATTTTGGTAAGTCTTTTTTGCTTCATGGATCAGCTCCAGATATTATGCTCTCACAAATTACCCAATTTCAGGTAGTTAAATCTTAGTGTCTTTATCGGTGAAGTGCCAAGGATTCTTTTTATGGTTTCTAAAAGGTTGTTATTGTTCTATCCAGCCCGTTTCAACTTGCAACGAATGGAGGCCTTTTCCTGTTCCACTCGCACCTTATTGATTGCTAATTGTCGTATCAAGGTCATTTTCTTGGCCCTATAGCCGGCCCGAGTACGTTGTTGACCCTTATTCATGGTCACATCAATAACCCAGTGCAGAGAATTCTCAATCCCCCGGGGAAAAGCACTTTATTACACTTTCAGCTTGAAAATATATGTTATATCCATGGAATAGATATCCTGTATGATAAGCGAGCTTGAACCTACCTTTCGACCTTGATACACACTGTAACTCACCAATTGCTGGCTGGAATGGGAAAACAATTAATTGAGTCTACGCCCTGGTTAAGCTACTATTTCAACTTTGGAGGAATACACAATTAGCGGTGACACTAACTGTTGATTACAAGAAAACTAAATACGATTCAGCTTGTTATTATTGTAAATAATTCAGCCATGGCTGCTGTTCTGCGATCATTAGTTCAACCAACTCTGGAATGCCTTTGGCACTGATAACCACAGGATCAGCTAATAGTGCCTGAATTACCAAATCCTTACTTTTTCCTAACACCGCTTCGGCCGTTAGGTCATGGACCCCAATTTGGTTGGTCAATAATGCTCTCATACCCACCGGCAAGTCGATCGAAACACCGTGAATTCCAGTTCCATCAACTACTGCTGGAACTTCCACCACAATCCAATCAGGAAGATTCCTTATGCATCCATTATTTGGCATATTAACCGCAACTTCTTCGTACTGGCTGTCTGTTAATGTACCCTCGATGATTGGAACCATTCTTTCCCTGATTTCATCCGTAATTTTAGCTTTGCCCTTACCAAGGAAATTTCGGTAATAGGTATAAAAGTCAAGAATACCCCTATGGTCAGAAACATCGTAAGCCCAACCGATATATTCCCCAAAGTGACTATCAGTAGTAATTGGAAGTACGCCAAAGTGTCGGAGTATCAGAGCAAAAAGCCTTCGATCTGACCAGTTCCGTACTTCTTTGATGTGACTGAGATCTATATTCATCCAACCTTCAGTTTCCACATCGGTACCTGTTGATCTTGCGGTTGCCAAAATCTCGGAATATCCCGGCTTTTGTGCGAAATATGCTGGGGCATTTTTACGAACATCATCATAGGCATCTCGACCACTATCCACATACTTTACCGTTGATAATACAGAAAAGTGGTTAAGCCCACCTGCACGATAGAAAATGTTTTCTCTTGGTTGTTCCAGTATATCCGGCAAATGCCTTTCCAAGGAGGCTATTTCATGACACATTCCAATGAATTTCAATTGGGGATACTTTCGATGAATAGTCGTACAAATACGACTCATTGGGTTTGAAAAATTAAATACTGTTGCCTCTGGAGCCACGTCAGAAACTTTTTGACAAATCTCCATAATAGCGGGAATTATCCGCAATGAATGGAATAAACCCCCAGGGCCACCATTTTCGCCATAAACCTGTTGAATTCCGAACTGTTGGGGTATTTTCCAGTCCATATCCCAAAGCTTGAAGCGATCACCAATTTCTATCATGATGACCACAAAAGAAGCTCCTTTCAGAGCTTTCTCAAGATCAATTTCAACCTTGACCTTCTGGTTTAGCCCATTCGTATCAATGTAATCCTGGGCTAGCTGCCTTGTCTTTTCTACCGCTCCCTGATTTATGTCGTTTAAAACAATCTCTGCATCATCCAAAACCCTACTTTGGAAAATATCTCCAAGTAATTGAGCTCCAAATTGAATACTCCCTGCACCGACCAGTACAATTTTTGTCATGCTAATTGTCCCTAGGAATTAATGGTTTGAAATTAAAAAGAATGTCATTAACCCCTTATTTATAGCACAGGATGACCCTCGTTATTGAAGCGATGTAGTTTCCCCTCCTGTGGTTTCAAGCCGACTGTTGTACCAATTTCAATAAGTATTCTGTCGGAACTTCGAACGATTATCGGTTCCTCAGAACCTATTTCCATAAACAAATAGGTGTCAGAACCCACATCTTCGGTGTAGACAATTTTACCGACCAAACAGGGCTTTGGTCGGTAAGATCAATGTGTTCGGATCTGATACCGAGGGTCCCACAGTCAGGTTGACAAGCCATCACACTGGCGAGACTTTCGGGTTCCATGTTTGAAATGGGTTTGTATGTAAACCCAGAAAGTTATATTTTGTACTCGTAATTTATCGGGAGTTTGGTTGCTATACCTGATACTCCCCATTCATATACTTGAGTTTGGATAAGAAATTGAGAAAAGTAACTCCAACCGGTTTGGCAAGAGACCTGCAAATGCGGCAACAGGAAAACAATCCTATCAAAATAGGGTTGATTGGTTGTGGTGAAATGGGCACGGACATTGTTGTCCGGACCGCAAACATGGATGGGGTTACTGTCGTAGCAATAGCAGATCACAAGCCCAAATCTGCAATGGCTGCTTTAGAATATGCCTATAATACTGATGTTCGCTCCAAAATAACCTCAACTGCATCGGAAGTTAACCAGGCAATAGAGAATGGATCCGTTGCCATCACGGAAGATCCAATAAATGTAATCCAGAGCGATTTGGTAGATGTTATCATTGAGGCAACAGGAATCCCAAATGTTGGCGCTGAATTCGGTGTGAAATCAATTGAACAAGGCAAACATCTGGTAATGATGAATGTGGAGGCCGATGTTACCATTGGCCCGGTTTTAAAGAAACTTGCCGATGATCATGGTGTGATATATTCGCTAGGTGCCGGAGATGAACCCTCCGCTTGCATGGAACTCATTGAATTTGCTACTGCAATGGGCCACAAGATCGTTGCGGCAGGTAAGGGTAAGAACAATCCTTTACGCTTTGATGCTAATCCCAAAGATTATGAAGAGGAGGCTTTCGCCAGGAATATGAACCCACGAATGTTGGTTGAGTTTGTTGAGGGGTCGAAAACCATGGTTGAGATGGCCGCCATTGCCAACGCAACGGGATTAGTCCCGGATGTCCCTGGAATGCATGGACCCAATGTTGGCCCTGATGAGTTGGCAAAAGTCTTGATACCCAAGGAACATGGTGGGATATTGTCGGCATCAGGATGTGTGGATTTTTCAGTAGGAAAAGGCATAGCCCCTGGTGTCTTTGTCATAATCGAGGCCGAACATCCCCGGATACTGGAGCGAATGAAAGACCTCAAAATGGGCGAGGGACCGTTTTTTTCTCTGATAAGGCCCTATCATTTAACTTCTCTTGAGGTTCCACTTACCTGTGCCAGAGCAGTTCTATATAACAAGGCAGATATGTTTCCCAACCCGGTCCCTAGTGCAGAGGTTTGTGCCGTGGCAAAAAAGGACCTTGTACAGGGTGAAATACTTGGCCAGATTGGTGAATATGGCTATAGAGCTGTCACTTATAGGGCTGATGAGGCCAGGGAAGAAAAGGCCATCCCCTGTGGTTTGCTGGAAAATGCCAAGGTTACCAAACCCATAAAGAAAGGCTCCCTGATCACCGCCCATAATGTGGATTATGATCAGGGTAGCTATATTGCCAAACTACGAGCCAAACAGGACAAATTGACTGGCCTTTAGTTGAATTTGTTGGGGAGGCCTGAAATCTAGCTATTCATAATTGAGTTCAAGGTCTGTGTCGAAGATGCCTTTCCAGTTTTCTCAGCATCAAGGATAAGGAAATGGTCATCACCAGGTAAATCATTGCCACGACATTGTATGTTTCAAAATATCGAAAATTACCAGCGGCAGTAACCTTGCCCAACTGGGTAATATCTAAAACTCCCAAAACAGAAACCAGAGAACTATCCTTGACCATGGCCACGAAATCATTGCCCAAGGGAGGCAGTATTGTTTTTATGGCTTGTGGAAAGATAATTAATCTGAATCTTTGCCAAGAATTCAGACCAAGAGAGAGTGAGGCTTCAATTTGACCCGAGGGTACTGATAGTAAGCCCGCCCGAAAGACTTCGGCGATAAAGGCTGAATAGCCAATGGTAAGCGCCAAGATAGCCCGCCACAGTAAAGAAAAATCTCTGGTCCTTGCCGGTTCCAAACCCAAAAACTCTGCAATATAGTTCCAACCCATGACCAGAGCCGGTGCAAATACAAAGGCGACATAAAGAAGCAAAACTAATATGGGGACACCTCTGACAACCTCGATATAAAGCCTCGAAAATTGCCTCAGCAGTAGATATTTGGATAAACTCGCCAAGGCCAGAAGCAAGCCAATTACTGAGGCCATGAAGAACCCAATAAGGGTGACAAATATGGTAATATAAATACCGGACGAGAGAGCCCTTAATACCTGGGTATAAATCTCGTTGGATAAAATTTGAAAAGTGGCAAATACCCCAATTCCCCCGACGATAATTAACCACCAGGGGAAATCTTCTTTTTGTTGGTCGCCTTGCCCCATCTATTTTTCAGGGCCGGTTTATTTAAGCCGTATAATCACTTAAATTGGTGTAAACCTGATAGCCAACAGGCCTATTGCCCCAATTTGTAATCAAGAAACCATTTCTTGTTTAAAGCATCAATGGACCCAGAAGATTGCATTGCCCTGATTGCTTCATTCATTGGCTCAACCAAATCTGAACCCTTGGGGAAAATAAACCCGAAATCCTCGGTTCCCAAAGGACTTCCGATAATTTTCAGTCCGCCATCTGATGCATCAACATAACCGGCGCCAGCCGTTCCATCGGTCAACACAAGGTCAACATCGCCCGTTTTCAAAGCCTGCACCCCCGCACCAAAGGTTTCAAACAAAACTATTCTGGGATTTTGTTCGTTGCCATCAAGTACATCATACACACCAACGTAGAATGGTGTAGTACCCGGCTGGGCAGCCATTAATAAATCCTCATTGGCAGCAAACTCCTCGGCACTGTCAAACCTGTTTTCATCACCCCTGACCATCATGACCATTTCCGAGCGCATGTATGCAATTGAAAAATCTACCTTTTCCATTCGGTCTTCCCGAATAGTGATACCTGTCATGCCCAAATCATACTGCCCTTCACTAACCGCAGCGATCATGGCATCCCAGCTTATATTCTCATAGGTAATGTTGGCATTTAACAGGGAAGAAATCTCCTCCATTGCATCATATTCCCATCCAATGGCGTTCCCGGAACTGGGATCAATAAATTGCAACGGCGGATACGCATTTTCCGTAACAACTACAACTTCCCGACCTTCAAGGTCCGGTAGTCCTTGTCCCATCACATGGGAAACGGATATAACTGAAACAAAAACTATTGCAATAAGTCGTTTAATCATCAACATCTCCTTTAATTTACTCCTTTGAGGATTGACATTTCCAATTCAAATTTCGGATGTCCTTAGCCTAAGCATTATGATATTTTTATCTACCATAAATTACTGCCAATCAAAACTTTCTGATTCCCATTAGCATCCTTCCTTGCGATTACCCAGATGAGAATATCAAATATCGTCAAGATTTCCATGATGTTAATATTTGTTCTTTTACTTGAGCCGGGGTTAATATTTGCTGAGGAATTGTGGCGTGGGCTAAGGGTTGCACCCGAAAACAGGTGTGCACCCTATAACCGAGATGATTACAAATATCCTCAAAGTGTAGAATTGGAAATCATAAGATCAATGGGAGGAAAGATTTATTCGCCTTATACAGGTAGATACTTTAATTTTCGGACACAAACAGACATTGAACATATGATTGCAACCTCGGAGGCCCATGATAGTGGGTTTTGTGCTAGAAGCAATAAGGAGAAAAGACAATTAGCTTCTGATCTGGACAATCTGACTTTAGCTAGTCCAGAAATAAATCGTGACCATAAACGACACTTTGATGCCGCCGAATGGCTACCACAATATAATAAATGCTGGTTTGTTCACAGAATTATACACGTCAGGTTGAAATATGATCTGACTATCGATCGGAAGGAAGCAGATGCCATTGATAGGATAATGGAAAACTGCGAATCCTTTCAATTGGTATTTTATGAGGGTTCGCCCACCTCACCAACACCGACCTCGCAATGGGATGAAGATGGTGATGGAAGAGTAACCTGCAGGGAAGCTCGGAAAGCAGGTATCGCACCAGTAAGGTCAACTCACCCTGCCTATAAATTTATGTGGGACAGAGATGGCGACGGAGTTGTTTGTGAGTAGCTTCAGGAAGCACTATCAGGCTGTCCTACTATCACAAATACCAACTCCTCTGGACGAAACAAATATTTGGCAACCCGGTTGATATCCTCCAATTTTATAGCTTCAATCATTTCATTGCGGTTTTTGACATAGGAGGCAGGCATATTATCCAATTGCATCCCAGCAAGTATTCCTGAAATCGATTCATTGGTCTTAAACCTCAACGGGTAAGAACCTTTCAAATACATTTTTATCGTATCAAGTTCTTCCTGAGTGATACCTTCGCTGGCAATTCTATCCCACTCTTTTCTGATTGCATTCAGGGCCTCATTCACAGTTTGATTGGCCGTAGCCATACTTCCAACAACCAAGCCACCGGTTTGATAGGTGGAAAGGTAAGTCCCAATCCCATAAGTTAAGCCAAGCTCTACCCGCAATTTCTTTTGCAAGCGGGAATTAAAACCCGATCTACCGAAAACCTCATTCAATACATAAGCCAGCAAAAAATCTGGATGATCCCGGGATAAACCCCTATGCCCAAAGACAATTTCTGCTTGCGGGGTTGGAAAATCTATAACTTCAACCTTGCCTTCTTGAGGGAGGGAGAGTGCTGGTACTTCAGGAAGCTCTTTTTCGGCAAGTCCTCCCAACAGATTATCAAGAAGATTGCTAAGTTGAGCTGCCGTAATATCACCAGCAGCTCCAACCATGATGTTCCCTCTAACTAGAGTATTTTGGTGAGCAGCAATCATATCCTCCTGAGTCAAGTTGGAAATCGAAGATTCGTCACCTTCCCTCTTTTGATGCAGGGGGTGGTCTCCAAACATTATATCGGTGAAGACATCCCAGGCAATTTCTTCAGGGTCCGATTCATCAAACTCTATGTTGGTAAGAATTTGTCCCCTCACCCTTTCCAATGGTTCCGGGTCGAAACTTGGTTGTTCCAAAGCCTTGCGTAACAACTCCACTGAAGGCTCAAGGTTTTCGGTGATCATCTGTGCCGAAACAGAGACTGCCTCCTTGTAGGCATTAAATTCAAAATCTGCCCCGAGTTCTTCCACTTCAACCTGAAACCCAACGGCATCAAGATCATCGGAACCCTCCTCCAACAAACCCATCATCATGTAAACAGAACCTTCCTTATCAGTAGGATCATTGATACTTCCGCCCATGAAATAGATCTGCAGGGCGAGAATGGGATTAGAATGGTCTTCCACCAGCCAGGCTTTGATACCTTTTGATGTTTCAATTTCCTGGATATCAACTGCTGCATTTAATCCTGTTGCCAGGATTAAAGCGGAGGAAACGACAAATGCAAATTTCTTGAACATTATTCTGATGCCTCCTTAAGTAGCCACCCTGTTACTGAATTGTTTTTGCTCAGCAATATTTCCGCTGATTGCAAGACACTCTCTTCATCAACCTTAAGCAATTGATTGGTCCAATCGGCTGTCTGTTCGAGAGTCAAACCATTAATATAACCCGTTCCATATTCCATGGCTGCATTCTTGGCATCATCCTGGGAATATATCCTGGAATACCTTAACTGCTTCTTGATTCTCTGCAGATGATCTTGGTCAACACCTTCTTCCAGGAAATTTACAATGACTTCATCCATTTTGGCTTCGGCTTCCTCAAGACTTACTCCTTGGGCAGGTACCACATACATATTAATAACGACTGGTCTGGTTATATCCCCCGCAAAATTGACACCTGAATAGGTAGCAATCTTCTCATCCAAGGTTAATTTTTCACCTAATACCGAGGTGATACCACTCCCCCCAAGAACTTCTACCATTAAGGCTATTGCGGCCAGATTCTCGATTTCAGAAGAATATTCTGCTGGAACATAGTATTTACGGAAAGCATATTCGGTTGAAACTCTAGGGTCTTTCAGCCAAACCCGCCTTTCAGCCATGTGGGGAGGCTCCTGAAGTTTGAGTTTTCTTTCAAAATTTTCAGGTGAATCTAATTGGCCAAAATATTTATTGGCCAGTTCAAGAACCTGGTCTGGATAAACATCCCCGCTAATCACCAGGGTTGCATTCTTGGGGTGATAATATTTTTCGTAGAATGATTTTACATCCTCAAGGGATAGGGTTCTCATTTCGTGTTCCCACCCAATGGTTGGAATTCCGTAGGGGTGGTTTTGGTAAAGGGTTGCGGACATCTGCTCGTTTAAAAGACTTGAGGGGCTGGAATCAACGCGTTGTTTTCGTTCTTCGAGTATTACCTCCCTTTCCCTCATTACATGGTCAGGTTTGAAGTCCAGGTTTTTCATGCGGTCCGCTTCCAGTTCCATTACGGGCTCTAGAAATTCTGCGGAAACCTCCACCGTATATGCTGTCCCCTCCTGGTTGGTAAAAGCAGAATTGAAGCCTCCCATGAGTTTGATGCGATTGTCAAACTCGCCAGATTTGGTGGTTTTAGTCCCATCAAACATCAGGTGTTCAAGAAAATGTGAAAGACCTGATTTGCCAAGTGGATCATCCGATGCCCCAACATCATACCAGATTGTATGGTTGACTATCGGTGCACGGTGATTTTCAATCACAATAATATTCAAACCATTATCAAGCCTGAATTGGGTAATGTTGTCTGGGACTCCCCCGGCAAAAGAGGAAGTAACAGGCAAAAGTAAAAGACAAATTAAAGATAATAATCTGTGGATCATATTCCTATCACCTGATCTAAACTGTAAATTTGAACATTATCCCTCTTCATGGACGAAAGGGAAAATAACAATTTGGTTAAATCAGGGAATTACACCCTCAGACTGGAGCCTCAAATATTCTGCCCTGCTATCTAAAGCCATAAAGGAATAGGCTGCAAAATAAACGTTGACATTGGCAAGTTTTTCCAAGGGTTTAGCTTGGTTCCTTTGCCGAAATTCCAAATCCTCCTGGGCCAAAACTCCCCTGATATCGTCACCAGAACCCATCCTTTGGGTATAAAGCAGTAAATCACTGTCCCGGTCAGAAATGCGACCATCAATATTCTCTCTTCCCGTTGAGCCTAGGAGGCGAAGAATATCCTCCTTGGGTTTTGGTTCAGCAATACTTCTTGTGGTTCCGGGTGGAGGTAAGGTTGCCAAGGACTCGGGTTTCTCAACGGGTTCATACACCACCAGAGTCAATTCATCTGGAGCACCCTTTGATTTAAAGAACACCAATTCTGGGTCTGAGGAATTTCTTGAGCACCCAGCCAAGGCTACCATAATTAAAACCGAAAACCACAATCCCTTATTCATGTACTGTCCCCAAACGAATTTACTCTTTATTGAGATTTATTGAATCTCTGTTTTTGTAACTGAAAAATAACATTATTGCTAGACCTGAAAATATAGCAGTATCAGCTAGATTAAAGGAGAAAGGATTTTTTATCCCACAACAGGTGACATTCAGATAATCCATTACAGCACCATAAACAATCCTGTCAATCGTGTTTCCCAGCGCCCCACCGGTAATGAGACCAATGGGGAAAAGCATATCCCAGGTTTTTTCTTGTTTATAGGCATACCAATAAAAACAACCAACGATAACAAGCGCTAGAGTTATCCAGATATATTTTGTTTGTTCCTCTCCATTACCGAACAAACCAAAATTTATTCCCTCATTCCATGCCAAATGTAAATTCAGGATTGTCGGAACAACGACCATTCTGCGAATATCTTCCAGGTTCAAAGCATAATAGATGAAATACTTTGATAACTGGTCAACACCCAAGGTTACAAGGGAAATTACTAATAATCGTCCCATAAGTACCTAATTCAAACCGATCCCTAGAATAATACCCATTAGGGAAAACTAGGTGCAATTTGGCTTATTTCAGTGCTGGCAAACCCAACCTTTTCCAATTTCCACCTTTGTCTTGACCTGTTTCCCTTTGTTGATCCGGTAATTTGTATCAGGTTTGTGGGAATAATTTTTGAATTGATTGTGTCCAGAAAAATCCCTTCATTCCAAACCATTGTTCCTCTGCCCTCATACTGAAAATCCCAAACTTCCCCTTGTGGAAGGACAAATTGCAACGTCATACTTTGCTCTGACCATTCTGGGACGACATCAGGATGAAGGTTGAAACTGATGGTGTAGGAGGCATCATTATTCAAACCCATTTCATTGGGAATCAGTGTGTCTGTCCCAATAATTAAATGGCCTAATTGATCCATTCTTATTTCTCTTTGGTGATAGTATCCAAACTCAGCTGCATAGGCATCATGCTGGGATATCAATATCTGAAAACCCTTTTCCCTCTTCACTTCATTGTAATTTTTCCTGCCAATTTCTTCCTCATTCAAAACTGAGGATGGGTTGGTCTTGAGAGGAACGGCTCCACTAATCTTGAGCGCACTATGAGAGTTTACAAACTGGGTTTGATATTCGATGGTTTTTTCCATTTTCTCCTCAAAACCGACATTCACACAAAGGGGAGAAAAGTTGGAAGTCAATTCGAATGTATTTTGTGTGGAAATGGCCGAATGGGAATTCTTGGTCAATGGCGGTGGAGCAACATCAATAATCAGGCTGGTTGAGCCCTGCTGCAATTTTCGAAAACCAAATCCTTTGCCAGAAACTGCATTATCTTTTCGGGTCAGAAAGCTAATGGTCTGACTGACGAGATGGGAGGGCGTATCCTTCCCCCCATGAAAACGCGCCAATTTGCCATTATAATGGCAAATGACACTTAAAGATTTACCAATTCCTTTGGATTGGCTTTCCAATTCCTTTGGTAATACTGTTTCCATCTCATCTGCAAGTTCAATAACCCAACAGAATATAATGCCATAGATAAGTAATTCATGCGGATTTCGGGTTAGGATCTCACCATCCTCTTTAAGCTGTTCGGAAATCTCCTTTTGAAGTTTGAGAAACAGACGATCAATTTCTTTTCCATTTCGTTTGAGAAAGTACCCCGCATGAATGAGGCCCAAAATTGCCTCGGCTCGAAGAATGGGTTCCTTGATAGAGTTCAGAAAAAATTTCAGGTAATTGTACTGTAAATGGATAGATGCAATAATTTTTCGATCAAAGTCCTGATCCTTAGTGGTCAAGTAAAACCAATGGTTTCTAATCAACCAAGTTAACCGTCGGCCAACAATTTCTGGTGCCCAACCCACACCTTTGCCGTTGCCAAATTGATTCAACCACTCATTGATCATTTTGTGGGCCAAATTCTTGGCCTCGACTGATCCCACCGAAGCCAAATCTCCCAACCATTGGAAACTATGCAATCTTACCAGCAACATGGGATTTGTCGTGGAAATGGACCAAAAATTATTATCTGAATAGAGTACCTTTTCGCCATCGAATAGGTACCTGTTTTGCAGCAACGTTTGCCCAGATCTCTCTGAACCATGTAACCTGGTTGGGAATTTCTTGGGACTGAAATCTTCGGGCAAGGATGAACCAAATAGGGATGTCAACCACCCAAGCCGCCACGTTTTCCTTCCAATCGAAGGCCAAAAGCCATCATGGGAAAAATCAAAGTCGGCAAAATTTGACATAATCAGTTTTTCTGTTTTCACTTTCTGCTTAAGAAACTCTTAATCCTATGCTTATAACCATAGGTTGCCCTCTTCAGGTATTTGAGGTTTTTAAATGTTTCCAGCCATGATTTAGGCATACCAAGGAGAAGGGAATCAGCCCCGTCGTACTGCTTGTTTCTAGACAAGGACCTGGCAAATATCCGAAGACTTGAAGTATTTATTCATTTAAACGCCAAATTAAACACAACCACCCTGAATTTTACTTGATTTTGCCAAGATCTACCTTTTGTTTTAATCCGTTCAAATTCGACCTGTAGGGAACAAACCCCTTATGTTGGAGCTTTCCTACAATAATACCTGGAGCAATTCTCTGTTCCTTAGCAAACTTCAACACCGCGTTTTCAGAAAAATTTTCCCTGAAAATAAATTGGTTCCAAGCCTTCTTCGGTACCAGAAAGTCTGAAGCCCATTCATTGGCCTCAACTTCCAGCTCAGCTCGCTCGTTTGGTTTGTTATTTGATTCTTCAACGAACACTTCTTTCTTGCTGTGCAGCAGTATGTGAGCAACTTCATGGAAAAAACTGAACCAGAAATGGTCATCGCTTTTGTGCCTGGCAGTAAGTTGGATAATTGCCTTGCGAGGAGATAGCCACCGAGCAGCACCACTAAGGGCAATTCTGGGTAATGGGGGTGTGAGTACAAGTGCCACACCTGCCTTGTTACAGATTTGAATAGCTTGTTGAATGATTTTTTCGACTGGTTGTGTTGTTAATCCTCGGATGGTTACCGCTGCTTGCTTGAATTTGCTCTTATTGTATTCAGCGCAATGCTGAGAAGCAGCTTCGATTTCACCAAGTCTGAGCCATGTTGCCAAAGCCACTTCATTACTCTTGAAGCTCTGGGAATGTCGATAGGCCACATTCATCTCACCATAACGATTATTCCACCCTTCTATCGAACCCACACCAAAAAACTTAAGTAGTTTCGAAATTGCATCAATCTTTGACTCAGGTTTTTTGAAGCAACCCCGCTTGACCAGAGCGGCAATGGGGAAAGATTTTCGCCATTCCTCGGCTTTTTTGGCCTCATACTCAAGGGCTAGGTGCCTGCGGTAACTTGCCTCCATCCGCTGCCATATACCTGCATCAATCCCGGTTGCTCTTTCGAACTGTAATGCTGTTTCGGTCTCAATCGGGGCCTTGCCAGCAATAATCTCACTAATCAGTTTTGGTGTGCGGCCACATCTTCTGGCAAATTCTGCCTGAGACAAATTTCTGGCCTCCAATATTTCCTCAAGAATCCACCCTGGTGGAACCGCATAATCCGGATTATATTGATTCTTTGTGGCAGACATTTTCTTTCTCCTTCAGTGGTAATCCAAAATATCAATTATTTTGATTTCTGTTACCTGTTCTTTGTCTATGCCGCCATCTTTCTTATGTGGAACTGGGTTTTGACTTGGTATAAAAACAAGCCTTACTCCGTTTTGTAGATAAACAGCAAAATGTCCTTTCAATTTTCCTTTTAACTGATGTAATTTAAATGGTGCCGCGGTTGGAATTTTAGCTAGGTTTGGCACAGAATGAAGGAATTTCATACGCCCCATGATTACTTTCGCGTTTTGTAATCCAAAAGATTTCAGAAGCTCTTTTTCAGAATTACAAACTTTTTCAAGTTTTTTTGTTCTGAATATTATTTCCATAATTTAATATGTTTTTATTACCTAATAAGTAATGATTTTGTAATTTAATTACAATGATTTAATTACAAAATTCTGCATAAACCATGAATTATGGGTCTGCTCAAAAGTTTCTTAGAGCAGCAGGCCAGGCCACTAAAAGATATTTTAGATTTTTTATGTATTTATACTCAAACCTGTAATGGATTGAGACAACAACTCCCTTGTAAACCATTCCAGGTCAGGGTAGTGAAATTCAATTAAACTCTTCTATGCTTCAATTGTAACTTGAAAGCAAATCCAAAATAGCAACAACGCCCTTCTGATCCCATTCCTCGTCACCGATCAATCGACCAACTTCTCGACCTTCCTTGTCAAGAATAAGGGTCGTGGGTAGACCAAAAGCATTCATAGAACCGGCAAAGGCCAATTTAGGATCAACATAGCTGGAAATGTTCTGAATGTTTTCCTGTTGCCAGAACTTTTCTATTTCATCCCCGCGATTGGGGCCGACATGAACGACAAGGACCTCTACATCCCCATCCTTGTAGATTCCCTGGAGATTATCAAGGGTAGGCATTTCCTTGCGACAGGGTGCACACCAGGTGGCCCAAAAATTCAAAACCAGAACTTTCCCTTTAAAATCATCCAGAGAAACATCATTTTGCTCTTGATCCAGGAAACTCTCTCCTGAAGTGGGAATAGGTTCTTTATGGATGATTAATCTCTTTAGGGAACCTTCTCGCAGTTCGTTTAGAGCCTCAAAATCATAACCCAATGTCGCGATGGGGTTTGCTATCAATAAGATAAAGAGATAAATCAGGAAGCGTGAATTTTTTTGGAACATTTTGAATATCTTCCTTAGATGGAGTAAATCCTATGGTTGAAGTTAAAGATACATATAACATTTGGGGGGGGCGTTTCAAAAACCAAACAGATGCAATTATGGAAAAACTTAACGCTTCAATTTATTTTGATTACAAGCTGGCAAAATTTGACATTGAAGCATCTAAGGTCCACGCCAGAATGCTGGCTAGACAAGGTATATTAGAGGAAAAAGAAAGCCAATCGATTCTACAGGGTCTGGATACCATCCTATCCGAAATAGAAAATGGAGAGTTCAAGCCCAAGGTTTCCCTCGAAGACATTCACATGAATATTGAAGCCCGACTGGCCGAACTCATAGGTCCGGTTGCCGGGAAACTTCATACAGCCAGAAGCAGGAATGACCAGGTGGCAACCGATTTCCGACTA
Organism: Paracoccaceae bacterium; assembly: GCA_963668325.1. Taxonomy (GTDB): domain Bacteria; phylum Pseudomonadota; class Alphaproteobacteria; order Rhodobacterales; family Rhodobacteraceae; genus MPNP01. The sequence continues at coordinate 1,290,258 of OY764222.1, read as the reverse complement.
TGGCTGAGAAATCAAATCGACATTATTGCAGACTTGATTTACAAACTGGAAGTTGTGCTGGTCAACAAGAGCAGTGAGAACATCAATACAATAATGCCTGGCTTTACTCATTTGCAATGTGCCCAACCAATCACCCTTGCCCATCATTTTTTGGCCTATGTATCTATGCTGGATAGAGACAGGGAAAGGTTTCAAGATACTAGGAAAAGACTGAATGAATCCCCATTGGGTTCAGCGGCACTGGCTGGAACATCCTTCCCTATTGATCCAAACTTCTCGGCCAAGGAGCTTTCCTTTAGCAGAGCCATGATTAATTCCCTGGATGGTGTTAGCTCCCGCGACTTTGCATTGGAGTTTCTTTCTTCATCGGCTATTTGTGCAACTCATTTGTCTCGATTATCAGAGGAGATCGTATTATGGACAACCTCACAGTTTGATTTTGTCAAACTTAGTGACAAGTTCACAACCGGATCATCCATAATGCCACAAAAAAGGAACCCAGATGCAGCTGAGTTAATACGAGCCAAAACAGGCCGTATTAATGGTTCCTTGATAACCCTCTTGACCGTAATCAAGGGTCTTCCCCTCGCATATTCCAAAGATCTACAAGAGGACAAGGAGCCCGTTTTTGATGCGGCCGAAACAATGGAAATAGTTTTGCAGGTAATGGCAGGGATGATTCGGGATCTTGAACCGAATATTGAAGTTTTGAAGAGAAGCTCTGAATTGGGTTTCTCAACTGCAACTGATCTTGCTGACTTTCTGGTAAGGGAATATAAGCTTCCTTTCCGTGAAGCACATAAAATTGTGGGAGAACTTGTATTACTGGCTGAAGAAAAATCCTGTTTCCTCAAAAACCTGACACTTGATGATTTACAAAGTGTTTACAAGGATTTAGAGATAGAAGCATTAAAGACACTTTCGATTGAAGGTTCGGTCAACTCCCGAAATAGTATAGGTGGGACATCACCCGAAAGCGTAAAACAACAAATTAAGTTTTGGAAGGAGCATCTAAAATGCGAATAGTTGTCCTGGTCCTGATAACATTATTCGCAATTAATGGTTGTGGATATAAAGAAAATCCTGTGCCCGAGGCTGGACAAGAAAGTACTTACCCTGACAATCCAAAGGAAGAAGTCTTATTCTAGCCAAGAGGTTTGCGATTACTAAGATCATCGGAAATAACTTTTTCTTGTCTTGGTATAAATGATCACAAAAAATCAAAAAATATTCAGTAAATGGCTACTATAAAATATATTGATGGCATCCTCCATGTTGAGGAAGTGAATATCCCATCTATAGCTCGTCAAGTGGGCACACCTTTCTATGTCTTTTCCTCCAGACAGATTGAAACAAATTTACTGGAGATCAAGAATTCAATAAAAGAATTTGGTGGAAAAGTCTTTTATGCAATGAAGGCCAACTCCAACCAGGCCATTCTCAAGATATTATTTGATCTTGGGGCTGGGTTTGATGTTGTATCAGGAGGTGAATACCTGAGGGCCAAAGCTGTAGGATGTCCTGGTTCAGCTATAGTTTTTTCTGGCGTAGGCAAAACGCAGGATGAAATGGAGCTTGCCCTTAATGGGGGTATTAGACAATTTAATGTTGAAAGTTTCCCCGAGCTACTTCTCCTTGATTCCGTAGCAGGAAAGTTAGGAACAATTGCCCCTATCGCGGTCAGGATAAACCCTGATGTGGATGCTGAAACGCATCACAAGATTTCAACTGGCAAAGCTGAGAACAAGTTTGGGATCCCGATAACCAAGGTTGAAAAATTCTTTAAGGTTGCCTCTGGACTTCCCAATATAAATTTACTGGGTATAGATCTTCATATTGGATCACAAATTACTTCATTAAGACCCTATGAAAAGGCATTCAGAAAAGTATCAAACTTTATTATTGAAAAGGGCTTACAAATCTCTAGGTTGGATCTTGGCGGCGGGCTTGGAGTAGTTTATAATCCTTCGGACGACCACCCTCCCAGTGTTGTAGAATATGCCAAACTAATCCATGAGGTTTATGGCACCATGGACCTAGAGATTGAAATTGAACCAGGTCGGTTTATCGTTGCTGATGCAGGGATTTTGGTTTCTTCTGTTCTTTATAAAAAGAATGGGGAAAACAGGAATTTCCTGATTATTGATGCTGCCATGAATGATCTCATTCGACCTGCAATGTACTCCTCCTATCATGATATAAAACCCATCATGGAGCCAAGGAATTCAACCACTTCACCTTATGATGTGGTCGGACCCGTCTGTGAATCGAGTGATACTTTTGCAGAAAATAGACATTTGCCAGAATTGCAGGCATGGGATCTTTTGGCATTTATGACCGCTGGGGCCTATTCCACCGTCATGGCATCGGAATACAATACAAGACCTATGGTTTCTGAAATTATGGTAAAAGGAAACAAATGGGCATGTATTAGAAAATCACCCTCAATTGAGGAAATTTTAAGTAGGGACATTATCCCTACTTGGTGAAACCACAAACTGGTGATTATCAAGTCAGCACAAAAAAACTACGTATTTGATAAAAAATTGAAGTGGATATTCAGATTGTTTACATTCCCAACCGCTTGGTTCTGGCAAAATGTACCTAAAGTGCATATGGGATGCATATAAAATTATCCGGCCTCATTCCCCTTGTATAAAGGCTTTTGGTTCATTCCCAACCACCTGGTTCTGGCAAAATATACCTAAAGTGCATATGGGGTGCATATAAAATTATCCGGCCTCATTCCCCTTGTATAAAGGCTTTTGGTTCATTCCCAACCACCTGGTTCTGGCAAAATAATTATGCCCAAAAAGGTAGATATTTGGTACTTCGTCTATTCTGAGTAACCTCAAAGGGCTTAATTAACTTTGCCTCTATAGCAGTAGAAATTAATCTCGAAACTTGAGAACTGTGCTTATCCTCAAGACCAAATCGTTTTCTCAATGAGGCATTCGTCATAGCACTTTTTTCTATGTATTTCAGACATGAGTGTAGATAACATGCTCGCAAACGATCTTTTCTATTAATAAATTTGAAGTCCATGTAGGAAAACAAGGTTACTCTTAACGATGAGTTTCCAAACACCTCCCAGAGTGGAGGAGGTAATAGATTTTGCTCTGTATTTTCTACTACTCTGTCTACCCCACTCCCCGCATCCTCACATAACCTAGCCTCACGCATAAATCTAACAATTTTTCTGTTTCTCGTTTTAGGTGGTTCATCTAGGAGCCTATCAATTTCAACAAGCGGAATACCTGGATTTGTAATTTCAATTCTATCCTCAAAAATTTCAATAAGAGGACCAGATGAATTGTCCGAAAAATCCTGATGAATTAATGCATTCACTATTAGCTCTCTTACGGAATAGTCAGGATATTTAGGCAATAAACTGAGTTTGCCCCCAATGAGTTTCTCTGTATCCGGGATAAAGATTTTAATAAATTTTATTAACTCCTTCGTGCCAACTACATACCCCCTTTCTCTTCATACTGCTTTTCTACTTGTATACGGTTGTTTCCTTTGTAGCTTATTAAGCGAGCCCTTTTTTCGCCCAGACCATCGAAATCGTTAAGGTCTTTGGAAATTACTATTGCGCCCAAATTGGTGATGTCCCATCGAGAAGAATCATCTTTTTTTATAAATCCTTCTTTTGCTAATCGGGATAAAATAGACCTCGTATTATTTGGTTTTTGAATTCCCAAGGCATCATAATAAGCATCATAGTCGAGTAGGTTTTCTACCTCACTTTCGTTTAAACCTGTAGCAGCAATCCTGTCTTCGAAAGATGTTTTTTCAAATAACTGCCACAATCTTCTTTCCAATTCAGTATGTTTAGATAGATCCTTTAAATAAGATCCAATACGAATTTTTCTTTCATTCTTATATTGGGTAGGGCTGTTTCTAGCAGCAGGTATTCTCAATAAAACAATATTTTTTCCGTCTATTATTACTTCGAAAAATTTAATATCTAGACTTGGTGTAATTTGTCGCATTAGCCATGCTTCAAAGTCCTCATTCCCCTTTTTTTTGTTTTTGGGTTTGAACTTAGTTCCAACTCGGTTATGAGTGCCATCTTCTACACCCCAAACCACATAACCATAGGTTCTACCAACCAACAATGCACTATTTGATATACCAGAAACTAACTCCCCTATCATATCAAAACCATCAAAGTTAACTTTGAATTCTAACCATTCTGTTTCGTAGGGTTCCTTACACAATTCCCTAACGAGATATTCTATATTTTTTGATTTCATAACGCTTGAGGGTTTGTTGACCATTGTAATTTTTTATCTCTTCTTGAGGTATGTTCTCTAAGAAAAAAATTTGAATAATGGTTAGTCCAATAAATGAGTTCCAAGCTTTCTACTAAACCATTCTGAATATTTTATATTACATTCATTGTTTTAATTTCAGTAGAGTAATTGGTCCGCTATGGATTCTAACAGAATTTATTATTGATGCACTATTTTTTACCCTAAACATAGCAATTTTCTAAGTTCCCTATCCAAATTTTAACCAACCACAACTTATTGGGGTTGATATTCCAATTAAATTAATTTTTTGATTTCAATCAACTGATACTCTAATAATTTTTACCTATACTAAAATTTATTGATAAAATAACATTTGAAATCAACTGAGATTTGATGATTTATCAAATCTAGAACTACTCATTAGGCAATTTATTTCTGGTATGAACTAATGCAGCAATCCTTGAACAAAATTAAATCAGAACAACTTTCTGCTAAAGTAAGCAATGAGTATTCACTGCTTGATAGTTTGATTTCCGAGGCTGGCATTGCACCCCAGATCAGGAAGAAAATCTGCCATGATGCAGAACATCTGGTTACGAAAATCAAATCCTCCTCAAAAGTAGGGCTTCTAGATTCCATTTTGGCCCAGTACGGTTTGGCAACAAAGGGTGGTATTGCGATTTTACGTTTGGCAGAAGCACTCATGAGGGTTCCTGATAGTAATACCATGGACACTCTGATAGCCGATAAGCTAACCTCTGTAAATTGGAAAGCCCAAAGAGGAAGCTCCGCCACTTGGCTGGTCAACTTCTTTACAATTGGTCTTCATTTAGCAAGCTTTTGTGTCCAGGGAACAACCAAAAAGGGTATTCAAAGTTGGCCGAGAAGGTTTCTCAAGTGGTTAACCACGCCATTCATACGGTTTGCAATCTGGTTCACTGTAAAAAATTTGGCTGGTAGTTTTGTCCTCGGCAAAACCATGGCTGAAGCTTTGAAGCGTTCCGAACCTGCCGAGAAAGGCGGATACCTCTATTCTTATGACATGCTTGGCGAAGCAGCTCTTACTGAAAAGGATGCTGAATTCTTTTTTGAGGCATACAAGGAGTCCATAACTTCCCTTGCCCCTAAATGTCATTCCCAGGATTACCGGGATAATCATGGTATTTCAATCAAGCTTTCTGCCATTCATCCAAGATATGAATGGACACAACGAGACCGAGTTTTTGTAGAGTTGGTTGAAAAGGTTAGAACCCTTTCACTAATGGCCAAGGAAGCCAACATGGGAATTAGCATTGATGCCGAGGAGGCTGATCGGCTTGAGCTATCCATGGAAGTGATTAAGAAAGTTCTTTCTTCCCCTGAATTGAAAGGATGGGATGGTTTTGGGATTGTAGTACAAGCCTATGGGAAGTCAGCTCCATTTGTTCTGGATTGGCTGTACCAATTGGCCAAGGATCTGGATCGGAAAATTGCCATTCGATTGGTTAAAGGAGCCTATTGGGATTACGAAATAAAGAAAGCTCAACTTGATGGTCTTAAAGATTTCCCTGTTTATACAAACAAGGCAGGTACAGATGTCTCTTATCTTTGTTGCGCCAAGAAATTGCTTGCGATGACAGATAGAGTTTATCCACAATTTGCCGGCCATAATGCTCATACCGTTTCAAGTATCCTGGAATTTGCCAACAATGATCAATCATTTGAATTTCAACGCTTACATGGCATGGGGGAATCACTTCACGAGATAATCAAAGCCAGGCATAATACAAAATGCAGAATTTATGCCCCCGTTGGTGAACACAAAGAACTTCTACCTTATTTGGCCCGACGGATGTTGGAAAACGGAGCCAATAGCTCTTTTCTTAATCAACTTGCAGACCCCACCCTTCAAGCCAAGGATATAGTGCCTGATCCCTTTGATTCGTTGAAAAAAGCCAGAGAAAGAAATTTGCAAGTGGTCAAGCCACCAGAAGACCTATTTGAACCGGAGCGGGAAAACTCCAAAGGATGGGATATGCGTAATCCTGAGGTCCTTGAGGAAATTGAAACAACTCGAGAACCATATCGAACCTATCAATGGAACCAATCTATCTTAGAGACTGCCAAAGACAACAGTTCCTTGATTCAAACAATAACAAATCCATCCAATCCACATGATATCGTCGGATACTGCAAGTATTCATCCAAAAAAGAAGTATTGGATGTTTTGGAAACCACATCCCCATGGGTGAACTCCAAAGGTAACGAAAGAGCCACAGTATTAACCCAGGCATCCGACCTTTACGAAAGTAACGCTCCTGAAATCATGGCTCTCCTTTGCAGGGAAGCTGGTAAAACAATTAACGATGCAGTTGGCGAACTCAGGGAAGCAGTGGATTTTTTGAGGTATTATGCCTCCCAGGCAAGAAAAATGGATAACTGTGAACCAGCTGGGATAATTAGTTGTATTTCTCCCTGGAACTTTCCCCTGGCAATATTCACGGGTCAAATTTCTGGGGCACTAGCTGGGGGTAATGGCGTTATTGCCAAATCTTCCGAGCAAACTTCTTTAATTGCCCAATTGGCTGTAAAACTGTTACATCAAGCTGGTGTACCGAAAAACGTTCTGCAACTAACTTGCGGTGACGGACCTGATGTTGGAGCACAAATCGTTTCTGACTCAAGAGTATCGGGTGTTGCATTTACCGGCTCTACGGAAACCGCTCAACTAATTCAGAAAAATATGGCAAAATATCTACACCCCTCCGCCCGGTTTGTGGCTGAAACCGGGGGATTGAATGCCATGATTGTTGACAGTACCGCACTACCTGAACAGGTTGTCAGAGATATTATCATCTCCTCATTTCAGTCAGCTGGTCAAAGATGTTCTGCCTTAAGAATACTATACCTGCAAAAGGAAATTGAGGATTTCTTTCTTACCATGCTTTTTGGAGCTATGGATCAATTACGTACAGGAGATCCTTGGAATCCAAGTACTGATATTGGGCCATTGATTGATGAACCTTCATACAATAAAATCACAAATTACATCAAGGACGCCGAAAAAAATGGCCATATTCTCAAGCAGAACTCGGTTCCTTCACAAGGATTTTTTGTAGGCCCAACTGTAATCAGGGTCAAAGGAATTGAGGATCTGAAGGAAGAGATCTTTGGTCCTGTTCTGCATGTTGCTTCTTATGATGTTTCAAATCTTGAGGAAATTATCAAGGCAGTGAATTCCCGAGGCTTTGGTTTAACTTTTGGTTTGCATTCACGTATTGATCAAAGGGTCAAGGAGATCAGTGAAAAACTCAAAATCGGTAATATTTACGTAAACAGAAATCAGATCGGTGCTGTTGTCGGGTCACAACCCTTTGGAGGAGAGGGATTGTCCGGGACCGGCCCCAAAGCAGGTGGTCCTGGTTTGGTTAAAAGCTTCACCAAGAAGAAGTTACATCTTGATTCTTCCGATAATGTGCGAGAGCCTTTGGTTAACCCTGCCGATGCTCAAAAACTGCTCGACCAGGTTGCCTTAAACGAAATCCCAAAGGTAAAGGAAGAAATATTTCCTGGCCCCACGGGCGAAACCAACCAATTGAACTATTTCCCTCGGGGTACCGTTCTGTGTTTGGGGCCGTCTTCAGAAGATGGTGAAAACCAAGTAAGAATAGCCTCTGAGGCTGGTTGTACAGCAGTAAAGATATGTCCAGACGCTAAGGGTACGTACGGTATTACAGGTTTTCTTGCCCGGGAACACCTTGCTACATTAAAAGGATTTGAGGTCGTAGCCTTATGGGGTGATGAGGAGGATTTAAGGCAAACCAGAACAGCCTTGGCTGAGCGACAAGATAAATTCATTCCCCTGGTAGCAACACCAGAAATGGAGGAGTTTTTATTTCATGAGCGGCATGTCTGTACCGACACTACAGCGGCTGGCGGAAACGCTACCTTATTTGCGATGATTGGAGATAACCTGAATAATTAGATTTGTTACAACTTCAGGTTGGGAGTACTTGAATTGTTAGAAAACTAATAGATTTGGGATTAATTCTATAAAACAAAGGGCATGTTTGTTGTCCTATTCAAAGGGCTTCTGGCTATACGAGCAAGGCAAGATAGCTGGTTTAAATACTGACCTAAATAAACCTGCTTGAATAATATACCGCTGATGGATATACCCAATTGGGGGAATACCTTAATACTCGCCTTCCTGTAAAATGGTTGTTATTGGGTTTGTAGGTTTCTCCTGATAAATAACTACCATAGGAACCCTTTTTGGACTTCAACCCATCAGGGAACTGATAAGAATTGTTAAGGGAGAGAAATAATGAAAATTATGTTTAATTATGTACTCAAGATGGTGATGTTACCTATCGTGTTTGTGATTTCTGTTACAACTGCACAAGGAGAAACAATCAAAATCGCACTCGCCGAGACACCATCCGATGAGTTGGCGGCGTTCTTCGTAGCGCTAGACAGGGCAAAGGCCAATGGCCTCGATTACGAGTGGACTGCCTTCTCTGACGAGGAATTGGCTATTCAGGCTGTTTTAAGCGGTCAGATGGATATTGGATTTGGGACACCATATGCAGCCATGCAACGGTCAAAAGCACCTTTGCGTATCATTTTCCAACTCTCCAAGCTAAAATTCTTCCCTGTCACAACTAAGAAATATAGTTCCCTTGAAGACTTGGATGGTGAACCAATTCTGCTCCACTCACGTGGTGGTGGTACCGATTCGATTGCCAACGTAATTGAAGACAAGGTTGGGATCACATTCGGTGATCGTTCTTATGTTCCTGGTTCAGCAAACCGCGTAGTTGCTTTGGTAGCTGGACAGGCAGACGCAACAATTATTGATCTGTCGAACAAGAACAAGGTTGTTCGTCAACATGGTGATAAGTTCAATGTGTTACCCATGTTTGATGTAGAAGCTTCAGATGAAGCTTTATTTGCCAATCTTGACTGGATCATGGAGAATGAGGAGCAGGTACAAATCTTTGTAAACGCTCTTTTAAGTGTTTGGCAAGAAATGAATGCCGACCCTACTGTCATAAGTCAAGAAACCGATCCTGACGGACCAATTGGACAGCTTCCCCAAGAAATCCTGGACAATCTGGACAACTTCTATACTGAAGCCGCAGCAGGTGGTCTTTACGATGCGAACGGTGGTGGTCGAAAAGCAGCTATGGCCGACATGGAGTGGTATAGTCAAGCTGGACAGCTGGAAGGCGATGTCTCAACATTGAACATCGAAGATTTCTGGTATCTGGCACCACTTGATGAAGCGTTAAAATAAGGAAATAGTCAATCACGGTTTCATCTGGTCTCAGATGCTACCGTGATTGCATTAAAATGCCATGAGTAGATCATTAAGCCTAAAACTGCTATCTGCAGCAATTTTTTTTGGTACTTGGGAGATAGCTGGTCTCATTCCAATCAGCTATGGTTTTCCAACATTCTTTGAATCGATGAATGCTCTAATTGCCATGCTCATTGATGGAACTCTCCTATTGGCTTATGTAGACACCTTGCGACCGTTGGTGGTTGGACTTATTATTTCTGCTTTTCTAGGAATTGGGCTGGGGCTTTGGATTGGCCTGAGTAATTGGTTTGACTGGCTAGTCTCGCCGATTTTCATTATCATGCAAGCAGCACCCTTGGCAGCATTAATCCCACTTCTTGTGATGGTTTATGGGATAGGACTTACCTCCAAGGTCTTTGTTGTTTGTATAATGGCCATGCCTGTAATTGTTCTAAATACTGCCGGGGCGGTACGTAATACTCCAATAAATCTAAAGGAAATGGCAACTTCTTTCCTAGGTACCGACCGGGATATAATTCTCAAGGTGATAATTCCAGCGGCATCACCTATAATTTTTTCTGGCCTTCGACTAGGTACATCTGCTGGTTTCATTGGAGCGATCCTGGCCGAATTGAAAATAACACCCACAGGTGTTGGCGATATCATCACTTTCAGCCGTTCCATTGCTGACTACCCAAGTATGTACGCAGCGATCTTTTCAATAATTGTTCTTGCCGTTTGTTTCCTAAACGTTTTGGAAATCATTGAAAGAACCCTCTATAAGGGAAATGTTCGTGGTTACATATCTGATTGAAACAACTTTACTATAAGGGAATATGATGGATATCGCAGTATCAGCACGAAATATTTCCAAAACATATCCAGGCAATGTGGAGGCACTACGGGACCTTTCTCTGGAGTTTCCAAAAGGTCAACTTACTTCTCTGCTGGGACCTTCAGGTTGCGGAAAAACTACTTTGCTGAAAATTATTTCCGGATTGCTCAAACCCACTTCGGGTGAAGTTGAAGTTAATGGTAAACCGGTTACAGGCCCTGGTCCTGATCGAGCGTTTGTGTTTCAGGATTTTGCTCTGCTGCCATGGGCGGATGTGTTACGAAATGTAGCCTTTGGACTAGAACTCAGAGGTGTCGCGGTATCTGAACGAGAGGATATTGCAATAAAGCACATCAAAAATGTTGGGCTAGTCGGATTCGAAAATAGTTTTCCACATGAATTGTCTGGTGGTATGCGACAGCGCGTAGGTTTAGCACGTGCCCTTGCTGTTGAAAGTGATGTATTGTTAATGGATGAACCTTTTTCAGCGGTGGATGAGCAAACTCGTCGTAAATTTCAGGAAGATCTGCTTGGTCTTGTAGAAAAGGAAAACAAGACTTTTATTTTCGTAACCCATTCAATTGAGGAAGCTGTCTATGTCTCTGACCAGGTAGCAATCCTGCTTCCACGCCCAAGTCGAGTGCATGAAATTCTTCGACCAAAGAATTTACGGACCAAAGGGGTTGCCGATATTCGCAGGGATCCTGAGTATTTAGACACAGTGGATCGAATTTGGGATTCACTGCGTACTTATGTGGAATAATTAGCAATCATGTATATAAAAGGAATCAGATTACCCGGAATGTCCTCCCTAATCCTTTGGGGTATATTGTGGGAACTCGTTGGGCAATCAGGGTACTCTTTTTTTATTCCACCACTCTCGGAGATTCTGGCTACTCTCTATGAGATCGGTGACTCCCCCGCTTTTCTTAAGGCCTTAAAGGAAACTGCCCAGGCATTCACTACCGGAGTTGTAGCTGCCATAGTTATTGGTATTCCTGTCGGCATTCTGATGGGCAAAAACCGCCTGTTAGACGAGCTTCTACTTCCTTGGGTCAATATTTTTCTGAGTGCTCCTTTAACCGCTTTGGTTCCGGTCTTGATGGTCCTTTTTGGCTTTGGATTGAAATCCATTATCATCACGACCTCTTTGTTCGCGATTTGGATAATTATTTTAAACGCTCGGGCAGGTGTCCTGCAGATCAATCGCTCCCTCGTTGAAATGGGTCGTTGTTTTGGTGCTTCGCCAATGGATGCCTTCGTGAAAATCTATTTCTGGGCAGCACTTCCCGAAATTATTGGTGGCGTGAGAATAGGCATCATTCGAGCTGTAAAGGGTGTGATTATTGGTCAGCTTCTAATCTCACTGGTTGGGTTTGGTGCCTTGTTTGAACTTTATTCTGCCAATTTCCTAATGAGCCATTTTTGGGCCGTACTCATTGTGTTATTTGCTCTAGCTTTCACTATTTCAGAATTTCTGGCCGCCTTGGAACGAAAATTTTCCTATTATGCAGCTAACCGATAAATCGGTAGGCAAAATCTAAGGAATATTTAGCTTCACAGTTTATATCCCGCTTCATAGGCTTATGTCCCAAAGCAGGTAAATTAACTGGATTAATGGAAATCAGGAGGATTGTTGATATCCCCCCTGACAAATGTAATGCTGGTTTGTCTTAAATAACTTTGGTGGACAAGGAATCCAAACCGTCAATCTTCACTTCCAATACATCGCCCCTCTGGACAGAAGAAACGCCTGAGGGGGTGCCTGTAAGAATGACATCACCTCCCACAAGTTCGAAATACTCGGAAAGATATGAAATCAACTCTGGTACCTTCCAGATCAATTGATTCAAATCACCATCCTGACGTAAACTCCCATTGACCTTCAGTGAAATCCTTCCTTCCGAAAGATGACCAACTGTTGTTGCTGGATGCACTGCACCAATTGGTGCAGATCTTTCAAATGCCTTGCTAATCTCCCAAGGTCTCCCAAGTTTCTTTTGTTCGGCTTGAATATCACGACGGGTCATGTCAAGAGAGGGAGCATAACCATAGACATGATTCAGTGCCTGGTCGACAGGAATGTTCATCCCACCTGATTTCAGCAGCACTGCCAACTCAACTTCATGATGAACGTCGGAAGTTTTAGCTGGGTATGGAAACTCCCCGGACATATCAAGGTTACTAACATTTTTCTGGAAGAAAAACGGTGCTTCCCGATTCGGGTCATGGCCCATTTCAATGGCATGTGCAGCATAGTTTCGTCCAACACAGTAAACTCGATTGACTGGAAACCTGGCTTCAGACCCTACTATGGGCAAAGTGGTATTTTGCGGGGGTTCAAATGGATATTGGGACATTTTTAATTCATCTTCTGGTAATTTTTCTTGAAATAGTGAAGTTCGGCCAATTGGTACGTAAAACAAAAACTGACCTTGGAACTTAGTCAGTATGCTAATGTTTGCCTTTTGAAATTCAAGCCAAATTTATGCTTATTCTCCTAAGCCTTACTGGGCTGTTTGGTCCAGTGAAAAGGGTAACTTGAACGTTTGCGGTATCTGGGCGTACCATTGCATCAAGGTTTTCCTTTCCTCCGTGGTCATAAACGTTACATTTGCCGGGGGCATAGAAGTAGTCATAACTGAATGTAGGAAAATTCTGTCAGCGTTGGTAAGAATTTGTTGTTCCGACTCCAATATTACTGTTTTTGGAGCCCAAAGTATTTGATCCCAGGTTGGTTGCTGACTATGACAGGTTACACACCTGATCTGGATTATTTCATCGACCTCTTCAAATCCCACAAGTTCTACACCGCTTGAGGGGTCATCATCTGTAACTTGACTAGAAATTTCGCTATTTTCTCCAATCGGAGGCTTTAAGGCTGATAGCCACATTATCGCGATAAAAATTATCGCTGTAATGGCCCATGTCCAATTTGGGTGTCCCTTTCTGGCATGTAAGGTATTGAAATAATGGCGAATGGTAACTCCCATCAGGAATATCAGGGAGCAAATGGCCCAGTTGTACTCACTGGCAAAAGCAAGTGGATAGTGATTGGACAGCATTAAAAAGATGACTGGAAGAGTGAGATAATTGTTATGGGTTGATCTCAGTTTCCCAATCCTCCCAAACTCTGGGTCTGGATCCTTTCCCTGCTTTAAATCTTCAACCACGATTTTTTGATTTGGTATGATAATCAGGAAAACATTGGCCGTCATAATCGTTGCGGTGAATGCCCCGATGTGGAGAAGAGCCGCCCTGCCGGTAAAAATCTGGTCATAGCCCCAGGACATCACAACCAACAGGATGAACAGCAGAAGCATCAGGGTTATGGGACGTTGTCCCAATCTAGATTTGCAAAGAAGATCATAAAATACCCAGCCGATGGCCAGGGACCCTCCTGAAATCAAGACTGCCTGCCAGAGGTCTAGATCCATCTTGGTTCGATCAATCAGGTATAGCTCTGCTCCTGACCAATACATTATAGCCATTAAAGCAAAACCACTAAGCCAGGTGGAATAACTTTCCCATTTAAACCAGGTTAACTGCGAAGGAAGGTTAGGAGGAGCTACCTGATACTTTTGAACATGATAAAAACCACCACCGTGAACCTGCCATTCCTCACCACTAACCCCTTCGGGGAGATCCGGTTTCTTGTGCAAACCCAAATCAAGGGCAATGAAGTAGAAAGATGAACCTATCCAGGCAATGGCCGTAATGACATGAAGCCATCTGAAGGCAAAATTTAACCAATCCCAAATTATTGCAATTTCCAGCATCGGATTTACCTTCGTTTATTCCTTTTTAAGTTCTTTGGTTCAGGCGATGATAACTTCTCTCATACTTTCTCTTAATCATAGAAAGATCTTAAAGTTAATTTCTTAAAAATTCTGGTGATCTGGTTAATATTTTGGTGGTAGAATCACTCTCTTTCAGCCCATCCAGCAAATATCCTTTCCAATGCTACTACGATATAAAAAAGAACAATTCCCAAAAAGGCAAGGGCAATCAAAACCGAGAACATCAATGGGTAATCTGCATTGATCTTACCACTGTCAAATAGATGGCCCAACCCCTTACCATGTGGTTCAACGATCTCCATCAGATTGGTACCAATGAAGGCAAGAGTAACAGCAACTTTTAGGGCACCAAAAAATTCTGGCAGGGTCTTGGGGAGAGCTATTTTCCAAAAGATTGTAAGTTTCTTTGCACCAAGCGACCGTAGAATGTCCCGATATTCAGGTTCTAGGGTTGACAACCCGATGGAAACAGAAACGGCAATTGGAAAAAAGGAAATTAGAAAGGCAATGAGTACTGTGTTCAGGTCATCCAAACCTACAAGTATCAAAGCAATGACAGGTACAACCGTTGCTTTTGGAATGGCGTTGAAACCTACCAATAGGGGATAAAGACCCTCCCGGATAATTCGAGAAAATCCCATAACCATGCCCAGCATGGTCCCGACCAAAACTGAAAGCCCCAAACCCGCTACGGTTCTCCAAAAGGTATCCCAACCATATTCCAGAAACAGGACCCTGTATTTCCAGAAAGCTGGTCCAAGGTCAGAAGGTGAAGCCATTTTGTAATTTGGCCAATCATTGATCCAGACAATCCATTCCCAAATAACAATGAATATGGCAATAGCCAACAGAGGGACGATAACCTTTCTTATCAAGCTATTTCTAAATTCCATGGCTGGTTCTCATTTCCTCCCCTGAGCGACTTCAATCTGATGTCGAAGGACGGCAAGCAGCTCAGTGGTCTTCGGGGTGTACAGATCATCAAGGGATCGATTGGAGCCCAGATCTATTTTGGTACTATATTGATTTCTGGCGGGCCGATCCGACAACACGATAACTTCATCGGAAAGAAAGACTGATTCCCTTAGATCATGGGTGATAAGAAGACAGGTTATTTTCTCTTCTGCTCGCAAAGAATGCATGATCTGCCATAATTCTTCACGCGTAAATGCATCCAACGCCCCAAATGGTTCATCCAGAATAAGAACTTCAGGACGATGGACCAGTGATCGACATAATGAAACACGCTGACGCATTCCACCGGACAATTCGGAAGGGCGGTTATCTTCGTATCCTTCCAGGGAGACCAGCTTCAACAATTCCCTGGCCCGGTCCTCCTTCTGTTGTGCTGGCATTTTAGGAGCAACAATCTCAAGCGGCAAGGTTATATTCTTTACAACACTTCGCCACTCAAGCATAACAGGATTCTGAAAAGCCATGCCTACCGTTGGTTTGGGACCAGTTACTTCGGTACCACCTAGTTTAATTGAGCCTTCAGTTGGTTTTATAAGTCCCGAAATCAGTCTGGTAAGTGTCGATTTACCGCATCCAGAAGGTCCAACGACAGAAGTAAAAGCTCCCTCAGGAACTTTCAAACTAATTTTATCAAGAACTGGGAAAGGTCCCTCTTGAGTTGGAAATTCATGAGAAACTTCCTGCAGTTCAATCTCAGACATTTAGGCCCTTCATAAAATATGGGCAGGTAATTAGACCTACCTGCCCATTTTGAATGGAGTTACTTGATCATTCTGCTTTCGGCATCACCAAGGTATTCATTAGTGAAATACAATGATGGGTCTGGATCATTTGTGAACTCATAATTTTCGGCCAATTGTTCTATGGAAGCTTGAAAACGATCACTATCTATGTTGCCCATACCATTTGCCATTACATTATCGGTATAAACGTTAGCATCAATAGCCAAGTTCAAACGCCAGACTTCCAAATCCTTGTCCAAGGCAGGATTCCGTTCGGCAATACTATCAACACTTCTGGCAGGATCAGCCAATGCCGATTTCCAGCCATTAATAATAGCTCGGAGGAAACCGCTTACTATCTCAGGATTTTCAGCAGCATAATCGGTATTGACAATGATCGCATTGCCATAGAGTTGCAGGCCATAATCAGCCATCAAGATGGTTGAAATATCTGATTCAGGTATTCCCAGTCTGACCAAATTCAGGTAGCTGGAAAAGGAGAAACCAGTAATTGCGTCGACAACACCTTCGGCCAAGCTTGGTTCTCTCGTTGGAAAACCGACGGGTTCGACCGTAATTTTGGAAACATCCAGGTTATTTGCTGAAGCAAATGCCGGGAATTGAGCCCATGCTCCATCAGGTGGTGGTGCACCTAAAATTTTTCCTTCAAGATCCTTTGGAGTTTCTATCCCCAGAGATTTCCTTCCAACAATGGCGAATGGAGGTTTATCATAAACCATCAGAACGGCAATGACCGGAGCCCTGGATTTTGGTCAAGGAATTTAATCAGGCTGTTAATATCAGCAAAACCGAATTGAGCTGCACCGGTAGCAACTTTTGGGATCGCATCAAGTGAACCTTGACCCGCCCAAATATCTACTTCCAAGCCTTCATTCGCAAAGTGACCTTCATCAATTGCTGAAAAATAGGCTCCACTGGGTCCTTCAAATTTCCAATCAAGGGCAAAATTTACTGGGGTTTGAGCTCCTGCTATCCCTACAGATAGCAACAGGAAAGTAAGGAAAGCTAAAGTTTGTCGAATCATAGACACCTCCTTTTGAACCAAAAAAATAGGTTTGAAAAAATCAAGTATAAATTAAAAGGTTGGTATTTCAACAAAATTCGAAACTATCGCATTGGGCCGAATCTTGTATCTCATTTTTTTCTTTTCCGATAATTTCCCACCCTAACTACCCCTGTAGGTCGAATAACCATATGGCGACAGAAGCAGGGGAACATGGTAATGAGAATTTTCCGTCAACTTGAACCGGATGGGAATTTTGTCATAAAACCCGGTGATATGCTGGTCCTTGAAATAATCCCCGGCGTGAAAGATCAACTCGTATTCGCCCAACGTAAATTCCTCCTCGGGCAGGATGGGTGAATTTGTCCTTCCATCACTATTCGTAACCATCTCCCGCACGAGGGATCTATTGTTCATTGTCGTTTTATATAAAGCTATTTTCAACCCACCAGCAGGACATCCCCTGGCGGTATCCAAAACATGGGTGGTCAGAAAACCCTTCACTACAAATCCTTTCGATTGGCCCTTTTCAAAGGAATGTTATCCATAACTGGCAACAGGCATCATTGCCAGGGAAGCAATATTATATAACCCTCGGGCAGTAACAGCAGGAGTGACAATATGAGATTTGTTTCCCATCCCCATCAAAATGGGACCTACTTCAACCCCACCTGAGACGCTCTTCAGGAGATTTCTGGCTGCCCCTGCACCAACGGTACTTGAATAAATCAACGTATTTGCCTTGCCGGAAAGTCTTGATTTGGGCAGAATATCACTCCTTAATGTTTCATTGAGGGCGGTATCAGAATTCATCTCTCCTTCATATTCAAAATCCAGGTGCTTCTGATCAAGGATAGCCAAGGCATCTCGTGTCAAACGACCAGAGTGACTGTCAAGGTTGCCAAACTGGGAATCAGAACAAATGG
This sequence comes from Paracoccaceae bacterium, assembly GCA_963668325.1. Classification (GTDB taxonomy): domain Bacteria; phylum Pseudomonadota; class Alphaproteobacteria; order Rhodobacterales; family Rhodobacteraceae; genus MPNP01. The sequence continues at coordinate 1,272,433 of OY764222.1, read as the reverse complement.
CTATTTTCGGTTCTATGCCAAATCGTTTTACATGGCGGGCGGCAGCAATAACAGTTTCTGAAATCTCTTCGCCTGTTGGATCGGTATGGACATGTGTATCGGCGATGAACAAAATCCCTCCATCAAAAATTATCAGGGACATGGCCCCAATGGGGGACAAGCCATCCTTAGCCAAAATTTGGTCAATGTATTTCAAATGCCACAAATACTGGCCTTCGGTCCCACATATCATGCTTTCAGCCTCCCCTCGGTGGACCATAAGGGCTGAAATCACTGTAGAATTTGAACGAACAATCGTTCTTGCCAAATAGGGTGAAACACCCTTTCGACTTACCAGATCATGATAGTCACCCCAATATTCAGGATACCGGTGATCACTCAGGGGATTGACCATATCGAAATCCTTTTCTGGCGTCAAGGTGAGACCGGCTCGCTCAATTCTATGGGCTATGACTTCAGGGCGACCAACTAAAATGGGTTTGCTGTTATGCTCTTCCTTGAGAATTTGAACGGCATAAAGAACCCTTTGGTCTTCACCTTCAGCAAACACAACCCTTCTTCGGTCAGCCCGCGCGACATCAAAAACCGGACGCATGATCATACTGGATTTGTAAACCTGGCTCTCAAGATGTGTTTTGTATTCTTCAATATCCCTTGGTCGCGTTGCTACATCAGAGATTATGGCTGAATGAGCAACTGCACTTGCCACATGAGAAAGTAATCTTGGGTCAAAAGGTTTGGGGATCAGGTAATTGGGACCAAAGGTAAGGTTTTCACCAGTGTAGGCCAATCCTACTTCTTCCGATGTTGTTGTTCTTGCCAATTTGGCAATGGCCTCGGCACAGGCTAGTTTCATGTCATAATTTATGGCGGTGGCCCCGACATCCATGGCACCTCTGAAAATAAATGGGAAGCACAGTACATTATTTACCTGGTTTGGAAAATCTGATCGCCCGGTCGTGATTAATGCATCAGGAGCCACTTCAAGCACTTCATTTGGCATGATTTCTGGATCAGGGTTGGCCAGGGTAAACACCATGGGCTGACTGGCCATGCTTTTAATCATGTCCTTGGATACCAGGTTGGGCCCTGAAAGCCCTAAAAAGAAATCAGCACTCTCCATTGCCTCGGCCAGGGTAGTCTTTGGCGTATCCAAGGCAAATCTCTTCTTTTCCGGTGTCAAATTTTCCCGGCTGGTTGAAACAACACCCCTACTGTCACAAAGGGTGATATTTTCCTTTCTTGCTCCCAAGGCTATCAGCATGTCCAGACAGGCAATTCCAGCTGCACCCGCACCCAAAGTTACAATCTTCAGAGTCTCAATATTTTTCTTGGACACAATCAGGGCGTTGATCGTTGCTGCTGCAACAACAATCGCTGTTCCATGCTGATCATCATGAAACACAGGAATGTTCATGTTTTCAATACATAATTTCTCCACTTCAAAGCAATCTGGAGCTTTTATATCCTCCAGATTAATGGCTCCAAAAGTCGGTTCCAATTTCATAACTGTCTCGGCCAGCTTTTTGGGATCACTTTCGTTGATTTCGATATCAAAACAATCCAGGTTGGCAAATTTCTTGAATAGAACTGCTTTCCCTTCCATTACAGGTTTGGAGGCTTGTGCACCTATATTCCCCAATCCCAATACCGCTGTTCCATTGGAAACAACAGCAACCAAATTGCTTCGAGCCGTGTATTGGGCGGCCGCCATGGAATCTTTCTTTATTTCAAGACAAGCCTCAGCTACCCCAGGAGAATAGGCTAGGGAAAGGTCCCTTCCAGTTGTCATGGGCTTTGTCGGGCGAATTTCCAACTTTCCTGGTTTGGGAAATTCGTGATACCTCAGGGCAGCTTTTTTGAGGGAAGATTTCTCAGTTTCAATATTCATTTATAGCTCCGAAATTATTTCACACCGGTTTATAAGCCAGAAAACTGATTATTAGAGTATTATTTCTGATTTTCCTAACACATTATGTCCCTTGGCAGGCAAATTTGGGTTTTTACCGGCGGTGTTTCCAAGGAGCCTAAAATTAAAACCTTGCTTTCCAGAATTTAAGGAGGAGGGAATTGGAAACAACACTCAAACTAGACAAGGCCATGGCTCCTGCTGCAACGGCAGGATTCAAAAACCCAAAAGCAGCCAATGGAAGGGCAATAACGTTATAAATAAAAGCCCAAAACAGATTTTGTTTTATTTTACGAAAGGTTATTCTGCTTATGGCAATAGCGCTTGATACCAATCTAGGATCGGATCTCATCAGGATTATACCGCTACTGCTCATGGCAACATCCGTTCCTGACCCCATGGCGAAACCAACATGAGCATGGGCAAGGGCTGGAGAATCGTTAATTCCATCCCCAACCATGCCAACGAGGTGTCCCTGCTTAACCAACTTTTTAATTTCGGTGATTTTGGCAACTGGGTCAGCATTTCCCATATAGCTGGTTATTCCGGTAATTTTGGCAATCCTCTGAACTGCACTTTCCTTGTCACCTGATAATATCATGACCTTTACCCCTTCATCCTTAAGGAGTTTAATCCCCTCTGATGATTGGGGCCTTGCTTCATCCTGAATCGACATTCCTCCTAAAATGGTTATGCCATTTTCTTCATGTCTTCCCAAAATTACCTGGGGCTCCAGGTCTTCGAATTGTGTAGGATCTAATTCCCAACCAAATTTTCTGAATAAATTCGAACTTCCAACCAAATATTTTCTGCCGGACAGTTCACCTTCAACCCCCAAACCAACATGGTTACGGAAATTATCAACTGCCTCCACTGAACAATTGAGGTGTTGGGCCTCTATTTTTATGGCTCTTGCTATCGGGTGTTCACTTCCCTGTTGAAGAGAAGCGGCCATCACTACCAACTGGGTGGAATTGTGCTCCGAGGAAACTGGGATAATTTTATCAACCTTGGGTTGCCCGGTAGTCAGAGTTCCAGTTTTGTCAAAAACAAGGTGCGTTAACGAACGGGCATTTTGCAGGGTTTCATTATCCCTTATCAAAATACCATTTCTTGCTGCGAGGCTGGTTCCAGCCATTATTGCTGTTGGAGTGGCCAAACCGAGAGCACAAGGGCAGGCAATTACCAGGACAGACACCCCATAGATCAAGGATTTTTCAAATTCTTCGCCTGAAGCTAGCCAAAAACCAAAAGAAAGCACGGCTATCACTAAAACAACGGGAACAAAGATACTGCTTATCTTATCCACCAAAGGATAGATTTTGGCTTTTCTTGAATGGGCCTCTTCAATTAACTTAATCAGTCTAGAAAGTGTTGCTTCCTCTCCAATCGCCTGGGCCTCAATGTAAATCAATCCATCACAATTTATAGAACCTGCAATTACCTTTGAGTCCTTGTTCTTGAGGACTGGTAAGCTCTCACCCGAAATCATGGCCTCGTCAACTTCGGCCGATCCTTTGATAACCACCCCATCTACAGGAATTTTTTGTCCAGCCTGGCAAAGCAGTACATCCCCACCCTGAATTTCAGAAACAGGGAGAACTTTGGTATCTCCTCCCTCCAAAACCATTGTGGCCTTGTCCGGTTGGAGAGCCATTAAATCTGCTATGGCATCAGCAACCTTGCTCTTGGTACGGTTTTCAAGGAGTTTTCCTACCAGCACCAAGGTAATGATAAAGGCCGAAGTCTCAAAATAATATTGGGATTGATCTGATAGGATCAGTTGATACCAACTAAAAATACATGCGGCAGATGAACCCAGTACCACCAAAACTTCCATATTGGCACTTTTATCCTTTAGAGCATAATAAGATCCTTTGAAAAAGCTTCCGCCAAGGACTAGCAATATAAAGGTTGACAATATACCCTGTATAAAAGGTGGAAACCAAAAATCTCCCCATCCCACGAATCCCAAATGATTGAACACCATCATCAAGAAAAATGGTAAACTTAGTATGATGGCCAAAACAACCTTCCAAAATTCCAAATCTATGGGCTTCTGGGGCGTATCAACCTTATTGTCTTGCGTAGAAACGGAGCCAAGAGATATACCTGAGCGATGAGCACTATCGATCAGCAGTTGCCTGTTGATAACCTTGGTGATTCCAACCACAGAAACGCTTGTTGTCGAACTTGGAAAATCTACCTCTAGGACACCTTGAGTATTTCTAAAGGTATCTTCCAAGGATTTTATTCCCAGAAGTGAGATGTTTTTGGGAAGAGCAAATTGATAGGTTTCGGAAACAACCTCAAACCCGGTCTTTTTTACGAGGGAAAATATTTTTTTGAAGGGGGTATCCTTTTGGATTACCAAGTTTACGTTCTCCAAGGCAAAATTTACTGAGGCTGAAACCACACTCTCAGACTTAAGCAAGGATTTCTCAAGTCTTGCAGCACAGGCAGAGCAATTCATCCCTCTAACTAGAAAACTTATTTTCTGAGTGCTCATGATGATCCGATTTGAGATGTCTTCAGCTTTTGAATTTGAACCTCATCTCTAGAGGACTTCAAAATCCCTAATTTTAGACCTGGGCGAGACCCAATTAATTCTATCCGGTTAGGATAGTTTTGCGAAGCGATTGGGATCCAAAATGATCCCACTATTTTGGCATAGAGGTTATTTCCCCTGGAAATCAGGCTTTCTCTTTTCAATAAAAGCCTGAACCCCTTCTAATTTATCCTTCGTGGCGAACAACGCATGAAAAAGTCTTCTTTCAAGCAGCAAACCATCCCGTAAGGGAAGTTCCTCAGCGTGGTTGATAGCCTCCTTTATAGCCAATACAGCCAAGGGAGCCTGCTCAGCAATTTTGTCGGCCAAGGCCATTGTTTCATCCTTGAGATCGGAATCGGGTACAACCCTGGAAACCAAACCAGCTTGATCGGCTTCCTTGGCACTCATTCTTCGTCCGGTCAAGTGAATTTCCATAGACTTGGCTTTACCAATTGCTCTGGTCAATCTTTGGGAACCACCAAGGCCAGGCATAAGACCCAACAGGATTTCTGGTTGGCCAAACTGGGCAGATTCTGTAGCAATAATCATGTCGCAACTCATGGCCAATTCACAACCACCTCCAAGAGCATAACCGTTTACACCAGCTATGATTGGTTTCCTGCAATTCCGAAAAGCTTCCGTTTCCTCACCAAATCGATTTTGTGAGAACATATCAACGAAACTTTCATCGGCAAATTCCTTGATATTGGCACCCGCACAGAAAACCTCTTCGTTACCAAAGATAACCATACAACGGATATTGTCGTCTGCCTCAAAGTTTTTCATTGCATCCATCAATTCCTGGAGCAAATTTTTACTCAATGGATTTAGTTTCCCGGCAGAAAGGGAAATAACCCCTACCCTTCCCTTGGTTTCAACAATGATGTTTTGGTAAACCATAGTTCTCTTCTCCAAATACCCTACTAGCTGCTTCCGAGAAGTTTAGTTTCAGTTACTAAACTTAATTTGTTACTGTTTGACTACCATCAATCCTGATCAATTATGTCGATGGTCGAAATCATCCAATTGCTTTGGTAAGGACCTTTGGTATTTCCTACATACATATAGACCCCAAAGTTTTATTTTTGACAGGTGGGGCAATAAAAAGTTGATCTTCCAGTTTGAACAACCCTTATGATATTACCATTGCAATCAGGGGTCTTGCAGGGCCTACCCTCTTGATCATAAACACAGAATTGATGTTGAAAATACCCAAGACTTCCAGCAACACTCCGATAATTCCTCAGGGTTGATCCCCCAGATTTGATAGCATCCTTCAAGACATCCCTTATTGCGACTGTCAATTTACCAACATTGTTTCGGGAAATCATGTTGGCTTTTCTCTTCGGGGAAATTTTTGCCCTCCAGAGAGCTTCACTGGCATAAATATTACCGATACCGGCTATGATCTTTTGGTCCAGTAGAAAGTTTTTAACATTGGTTGTTCGTTTTTTAAGTTGGTTTTCTAGGTAATTCTCATCGAAACTATTTCCCAAGGGTTCAACTCCAAGGGTTTTCAGTAGCGGATAACTGCTCAATTCCGTATCTGGGATCAAATCCATCATGCCGAATTTTCTGGGGTCATGGTAAGTAATAATAGTTCCATTCTTCAAATAGAAAACCACGTGGTCATGTTTGTTTCGTTCATTTCTATCAAAGGGAGGCAAGCCGTTAATTGAATAGATCCCAAAACTACCAGACATCCCCAGATGAGCTATGAGATAGTTGCCATCTGAAACCTCCAACAGTAGGTATTTTCCTCTTCGAGTTACAGACCTAATTGATCGGTTGGCTAAGGATTCAGCCAGAGATTCAGGAAGTTGCCATCTTAATTTCGTGGTAAAAACATCAACTTTATCAAAACTTTGGCCTGCCAGATATTGTTGCAAACCCTTGCGAACAGTTTCTACCTCAGGAAGTTCTGGCATGAAAAAGATTTAATCCCAATTTATTCTAATTGCCAAGCATTTATTGTTCTAATTGACTTGGGGTATAATAAGTGGAACTTTAATCAAAACCCCCTGGCCCATATTATCATAATGTAGGGACTAGCCCTAGTATAAAGGCAAAAGCAAGGCAAGATTAAACTCACTCTTCACCCTTTCATTGGCCTGCCTCAACCTTGCTTCAGGATAATATCTGTTGAACATAAAATTTAAATTCATGTTCCTTTCCAGGATTTGCGCTAAAAGTATTTACGATTTTGGGGCACACCAAATGGTTATCTACCATCATACTTCAGGTATTTGATTATCTCAGGATAATTAGGTTCATCAAGTAATTCCTGTGTAGGTTTAAAGTAAATTATTTTTCCTTGGTCCATGAACGCTGAATGGTCCGCAATTCCTACCAAATCAGTGGGCGAGTGGGATACCATCAAAATGGTAAGGTTTCTTTCAAAACTCAATGACTTGACCAAACTTAGCATCTCAGCTCTAAGTGCCGGCCCCAATGCGGTGAAAGGTTCATCCAGAAGTAAAACCGGTCTTTTCATTACAAGCGAACGAGCTATGGCAACCCGTTGCCTTTCACCACCCGAGAGATCTTTTGGATAGCGTTGCTCTTTATCACTCAGTCCCACAAGATCCAAGGCTGATTTAACCTCCTTTTCCGTGTCTACGGAAAGTTTTAACCCCGGACTAATTCCAAGCAGTACATTTTGAAAAGAGGTCAAATGAGCAAAGAGATTGTGTTCCTGGAAAAGAATGGAAACAGGGCGCTTGGCAGGAGCTAGATTTGTAATTGTTTCATTATTGAACTTAATCACCCCAGACTTCAAGGTTTGAAACCCTGCGATCAGTGAAAGAAGTGTACTCTTCCCAGCGCCACTAGCTCCAATCAAACCATTAAGAGAACCTTTAGGTAATTTCAATGATGCCTTCAACTCCCATTCTCCCTGGGAGAAAACTACATTCTCCAATTCAAGACCTGAGAAGGACATAGCCTAACCTTTCAATAATCACAAATACCATCAGACAAACAACAATAAGGAGAAGAGCCATAACAGCTGATTCATTAACCCGATAATTTCCCAGTGCCTGGTACAACATCAGGGCTAAGGTAGGATCCCTCCCCGAACTAAAGAAAACAACTGACGTCAAATCTCCTGTTGCCATGGCTGTTGTTAAAGCGAAGGCCAGAATTACTTCCTTTTTGATGAGAGGAAGTTCAACAATCCTGATTCTGTTCAACCCACTGAGTCCCAAACTGTTACACAATGCATCGTGATTCTCGGCATTCTGTCTGAGTATTGGACTAACCAATCTTAAAACAAAAGGTACCGCAATCAATCCGTTAATGATTGTAGCAAGATAGAGGCTGTACTCAAAAACTGAAATCCAGGGAATCAAAATCACATAAAGGCCGGTACCCAATATAATGGGCGAAACAATCAAAGCCTGGCTACCCGTCAGTTCCAGACGATTAGCCAGTCCTACCTTCTTACCCCTGACCGCAATATCTCTTGTTGTCGATGATAACAACAAACCAAGGGTGACAGCAATAAGACCCGAGCCCAAACCTACCATCAAACTACGGAATGTTGCCTCCCAAACAGCCTGATTACCAAGTACCTGAACAATCGGGCCAAATAATCCCCTGGTAATAATCCCCACGATGGGAGCAGCTACCCACAAGCAGCCAAAAGTTATCCAGAAAGCATCATTAATCTTGCTAAGTGTGGTTAGCGTATCTGATCGGGTGATTTCACGATTTTCTGTTGAAGAGCTTGGTTGGAACAAGGCAAATTTTAACAAAAGTAATGAAACTAATAGACAAATAGCCACCTGCATCAAGGCCAGAAAAATAGCCTTGGGAAGGTTAAAATTTGACCTGACCTCGTGATAGATAGCCACTTCAATGGTTGTTGCCTGAGGACCACCGCCCAGAATCAAAACAATCGTAAAACTTGTGAAGCAAAGTAAGAAAACAAGAATTATGATACCAGGCAATCCATCTCTTAGTTTGGGGAGTTCAATAAAGCGAAACATGGCAAGGGAGTTCATCCCGGTCATACTTGCAATTCGCCAATACTCACCCGGAATTGATTCCCAAATCGGCAACATTAAACGTACCATTAAAGGCATATTGAAGAATGTGTGGGCAATTAAAATCCCGGTTAATCCATAAAGGGGACTGAGCCCATCAAACCCCACATATTGCATGGATTCGCTTACTAATCCATTCTGTCCCCAGATCGCTGTTATTCCAAAGACGGTTACCACTACTGGAATCACTAGTGGAAGCCCAAATAGCTTCAGAAGTGCTTGTCGACCGGGAAAATTATTCCTGCGGGCCAGGGCTCTGGCAACAGGTAAGGCAAATAGTAAGGAAAGAAGGGTAGATAAGGTAGCCTGAAGCAGGGTAAATTCCAACACTCCAAGCAAATAGCTGTCGATGCTAAATGACTGAAGATTTCCGAAGGAAAGCCAGATCATGTAAAGAATAGCGACAACCGCAAGGCCCGGGGTAATCGCTAATGCCAAGACCCCAGGCCAGATAAATGGTTTGTAACCGACCATGAACGACTAATTGATGGCTGCCAACCACTCGGAAATCCAATCTTCTCTGACTTCGTCCGCCTGCTGGGGATCCAAGAGAAAATTAGGAAATGGTTGTTCCAGCCCTCGCATGGCCTCGGGCAAATCAGCTCCGACTTCAACAACCGGATACATCCAGTTGGTGGTGGGAATGAATTTCTGGGCCCTTTCCGAAACCAGAAATTTCAAAAAATTCCTTGCTAAATCAGGTTGATTGGAATGGGCTCCTATGCCGGCCACCTCCACCTGCATGTAGTGTCCTTCGGGAAAGATCAGTGCCTTATACCTTGAAGTTTCCTCAACCACTTCATGGTATGATTGTGAGGTTGTATAACTCATTACCATTGGAGCTTCTCCCTCCAGGAACATTCCGTAAGCTTCGCCCCATCCAGGGGTCACGGTTAAAATTCTGGTGGATAATTTAGACCAGACTTCGGGGGTATCTTCGCCATAAAGGGTCCTTAACCAAAAAACAAATCCCAATCCAGGTGAACTGGTTCTGGGATCCTGGATAATAAGGTCTTTCGTAGTGCTACCTGCTATGAGTTCTGCCATTGTTTGTGGTGGGTTAGGCAAGGCTTCACTATCATACATCAGGGCAAAAAAACCATAATCGAATGGAACAAAATTAGGATCGCTCCATTCCAATGGCAGGATGTAATTTACGTCAAGACCATGTGGGGCAACCAAACCACTTTCCACAGCTTCGGCCATAAGGTTGGTATCCAAACCAAGAACCACATCTGCTTCAGAATTTTTTCCTTCGGCCTTGAGCAATGAAAGTAGTAAAGCGGCATCAACACCAGACCGCCATTCAATTTCGCAATTACATTCCTGTTCAAATGCTTCAGCAATTTTGGGACCTGGTCCCCAATCACTGGTAAAGGAATCATAAGTGTATACCACCAACGTTTCAGCCCTGAGGGTAAAGGCACACATCAGGAATGAAAGGGTAATTAAAATATTACGCAACATAAAAATACTCTTTTATCTGTGGCGTAGAATCAAGGGAGGCTGGGTTTAAGAAGCTCCTCAATCCCTACGCCGGTATTAACCGGATCAGGTTCAACGGGTCGGTAAGTAATACCTCTCAGCCATAAGGGCTCCCCAAGAGAACTTCTAGTGAAATAGATGGGAACTGGGCCGAAATCAACCTCAAAGGTCAAATTTGCTTCCTGCGGTAATGGATTTCCATCGGGATTCCTAAGCACCTACTCCTTGCAAGAATTCAGCGAGGCAATAAATGTTAAGGTGAAATTGCTACAAATACCTTAAAAGATATTGACAGTTTCTATCAGCATTTTTGAAAAATACTCATTATGGAAAATCCCAACTTGGAGAATACAAGCTTTGGTTACAGGACTGTATCCGAAGAAGAAAAAACCGGACTGGTTAAGAACGTTTTTTCCAATGTATCCTCGAAATATGATATCATGAATGACACCATGTCATTTGGTATCCACCGGGTTTGGAAGGATGCCCTGGTTGATTGGATGGCACCTCTGGATAATACCACCTGTCTTGATCTGGCCGGGGGCACTGGCGATATTGCCAAGAGGATCCTTAAGCGTAATGCAGGGGTCAAGGTCCATATTGTTGATTTAACACCGGATATGATTTTTGAGGGCAGAAACAAAATTGGTAAAGACGCGTCCAATCAGTCCATTTCCTGGATCGTTGGTGACGGTTTGCAACTCCCCTTCAAGGACAACCAGTTTGATTATTGTACCATTGGTTTTGGTTTGCGAAACTTTCGAAATTATTCCAATGCCCTGAAAGAAATTTATCGGGTATTGAAGATTGGAGGCCGGCTACTTGTTCTGGAGTTCAGTAATATTTCCAATGCTGGTCTCAGAAAAATATACGACAGTTATTCATTTAATGTTATTCCCAAGCTGGGAGGTTTCATAGCCAGAGACGAGGACAGTTATCAGTATTTGGTTGAAAGTATAAGGAAGTTTCCAAATCAGGAGCAATTGAAGGAATTGATGTTGGAGGCTGGATTTGGCAATACACGCTACCGTAACCTTTCCTTCGGAGTGGTGGCAATTCATTCTGGATGGAAGCTTTAGGTAATGCGAGGTCCACATAAGATTTTTCGCCTGGTAAGGACCGGGGCTACTTTTCAGAGAACCGGGGCAATGAAAGTTGCTTTAAATTTTCTGGATATCCATCCCAATTTAAAAATCCTTGCCCGCGTAATGGGTGTTCCCTTCTCAATTTTTGGTTTGAAAGGGAGTAAGGACCTGGCGCCAGTATCCAGAGCCTTAACAGCTTTGGGCCCAGCCTATATCAAATTTGGGCAACTTCTATCCACCAGACCCGACATTGTTGGCGGAGAATTGGCAGTCGAACTCCAAGTTCTTCTGGACCGTTTACCTCCATTTTCCACCAAAGTAGCCAAAGAATCTGTTGAAACAGAACTGGGAATCAAGGTTGAGGATGTTTTTTCGGATTTTAGCGAACCTATTGCTGCAGCATCAATTGCGCAGGTCCATAAGGCTACAATTAGAAAAACAGGTCAACATGTTGCAGTAAAGGTCCTTAGACCAAATATCGAAAAGGCCTTTCAAAAGGATATTGAAGCCTTTTATCTTGCTGCCTGGCTTGTAAAATCCCTCTCTCCAGCTTCGCGAAGATTACGACCCAATGAAGTTGTCAAGCATTTTGAAGGGGTTGTCCTGCGAGAGCTGGACCTTAGATTGGAAGCTTCTGCCGCTGATGAATTTGCTGCTACTACAGCAGGTGATGAAGGAATTACCGTTCCCAGGGTTCAATGGGAACTTTCCGGCAAAAGGGTTGTTACCCTCGACTGGGCAGAAGGGATCAATCTAAATGAAATTGATGACTTAAAGAAGGACAATCATAACCTTGAATTGTTAGCTACAAGATTGATCCAAATGTTCCTGCAACAGGCATTGAGAGATGGTTTTTTTCATGCCGACCTGCACCAGGGTAATCTGAAAGTAAATTCAGAGGGCGAGATCATTACTCTGGATTTTGGCATCATGGGTCGAATCGACAGCTATACCAGGAGGGTTTACGCCGAAATCCTGTATGGTTTTATCAACCAGGATTATCACCGAGTTGCCGAAGTCCATTTCGAGGCCGGTTATGTTCCATCAGATCAGAATGTAGATGATTTTGCCCAAGCTCTTAGATCAGTAGCAGAACCTATCCTGGGGATGGATGCAAGCCATATTTCAATGGCTAGATTACTAGGTCACCTTTTTGAAGTTACCGAGAGGTTCGGAATGGAAACCCGTACTGAGTTGATTTTACTGCAAAGAACCATGGTGGTAGTTGAAGGAGTCGCACGAAGCTTAAATCCGAAACTCAATATGTGGGACGTTTCAAAACCTGTGGTGGAAGATTACATCCGCAAACATGTCGGACCTGTTGCTGTATTAAATGATACCATCAAGGCACTTAAGTCTTTGTCAAGATTACCACCACAGTTTCCTGAACTGTTGAAGAATCTCTCGCAAAACCTCGAACCGAAAGTGCCACCGCCTACTATTTGGGGTAAAAGAAGCTTTTTTGTCGGGATTTTGATTGGAATACTGGTTTCTATTCTTGGGATTTTGATCATATCTGAGTGATTTCAACAGCATCAATGCCATAACTAATTTATCAACAATTCGGAATAGGAATAAAATGACCATTCTAAACAAGACAGTCCTACTAACCGGTGCTGCAGGTGATATAGGCACAAGAATTAGACCTCTTCTGCGTTCACGATATTCCCGGATAATTTTAAGCGATCTCAGGGAGATTTCCGATCTATCTGATAATGAATCCTTTGCCAGGGGTGATCTGAATGATGAACAAACCATGGAGCAAATTTGCAATGGTGTGGATGGTATCTTTCATTTGGGTGGACAACGTGAAGAAAGTGATTGGGATACGGTAAACTCCTGCAATATCCAGGGCATGATGACATTGATGAAAGCCGCCCACAAGGCAGGGGTCGAACGTGTGGTATTTGCCTCTTCCAACCACGCTACTGGCATGTATTCCCGGTTAAAGCGAATTTGTGTGGAATCCAAGGTTCGCCCTGACTCCCGATATGGTCTATCGAAGGTCTTTGGTGAAGCATTGTGTGCACTCTATGCAGACAAGCACGGGATGAGATGCCTTTCCATCAGAATTGGGAATGTGGCTGAGAAGCCTGTGGACGTTAGAAGGCTTGCAATGTGGATACATATTGAGGATCTGTTTCAGCTTGTCAGGATAGGTTTGGAACATCCTGATCTACACAATGAGATTGTCTTTGGTGCCTCTTCGAATGATCGAACTTTCTGGGACAATGGCCCGGCTTTTCGCCTGGGATACCGCCCCAAGCATAAAGCCGAGGATCATGCAGCCCATGCCCTGGCCGCACAGGAAAATATTGACGCCGATGAGATCGGTGATAAGTTTCAAGGGGGTATTTTCAGTAGCGCCGAATTTGATGGAGATTTGGAACGTACACTCTGGTCCTGATTAGAGGGATAAAATAGGTCGCAGTAAATTTTTCAAGGATTGGGATAAGGGGAACAAACCGCAATTTCTAAATCCTGCAATTTAATGCCTGACAAACTTGAGGAGTGGTATTTGGGTTTGTAACAATTTGTATATTTTTCCTGACTTCCCTTTCCTCACGAGTTACTTGAAAATTTTGAATAACTCCACATTTGAGATGTGACGTAATTAAAACGTTAGTTTCGATATGTACCCCTAATCTAATCCAAGTTTCTATTTTTGTTGTTCAGGTTCTTTCCTTTGATTAATTGTCAAAAACGTAACATTAAAACGATCTTAAAAGCTTATCATTTGCAGAATCAAAAGTTAGCTTAAATCACAGAAATTGTCATTTCATTATTAAAGATTAATGGTCTAACCTTAACAAAAACTATTCTCAGGATTTTCTGAAAGGATTTTGGTGGCAGGGATGACGAATAAATATAAGTTGATTTATAAGTTGTATGGCCCCCAACTAGCAAATGGTCACAAAGTAAGCCCTAGCGTGTTGGGACAAAAATTGGTTCTCCTGGAAAAGGCCTTAAAGCAAACTGATAAATGTTTAAATGGTTGTGAAAGTTATTCTTATCATATCAAGGACCTTAAAGTAGGTAGTGCTGAAATTGTTCTTGAGGAAACACCTTTGCACCCGCTATTACCCCCAGACAATTCTGGGATTGATACTTTTCAGAAACTCATTACAGAAGTAAGTGAGGGGGAAATAAAAAGTATCAATTCTTCTGGTATTGGTATTATAAAACTCTTAAAGAGCCTATGCAAAGGTGTTGGCAAATCCTTTTCTCACGCAGAATTCGGACTTGAGGGGAAAAAATTTAGCAAAATCCTAATAGATAAACACTTTCAGAAAAATGTTAAATTAACCTCCGAAAAGTTGGAAAATCAACTTCCAAATTTTATTGGAACTGCTTTGGAAAGCTATGATGGCGAACTAAAGGAAGTTGACCTTCGAACAAATATTCCCAAAGCCAAATTGATTTTATTCGCGGCCAGAAAAGAATTACAGTGTTATTGCGAATCTATTCCCATACAGACCTTGCGGGCATCTTTGGATAAACCGGTAACTGTTTTTGCCAAAGCGACATATGAAGGAGATAAACGGCTTCCGGTAAGACTTGATATTACCAACATCGAAATTCTAAAAAAACCTGGGAAATTTTCTGATTGGCAAGGCAAGTTTGATCTTTCTTATCCTGGTCCAGAGGACATTTGGTAATGACCAAGAATGTATTTTGGGATTCTTGTGTATTTATCGCTTACCTAAATAATGAAGAAGCTTATAGGAATGAACTGGGGTATATTTCAAATGTTTTGGGTGATTCGACTTATCAGGTTTTTACATCTGGAATTGCTCTAGCAGAAATATCACCAAAAAAAATCAGGAAATCTGACCAGAAAACATTCACTGATTTCATTAATTTGTTCAAACAAAAAATTGTGATCATTCCCCCGGGGCCAAACATTTGTACCAACGCTGGAATGCTAAAGGATTATCCATATTCAAGGGGAACATCGAACAGGAGGGTCCTCACTACTGGGGATGCTATTATGCTTGCAACTGCCTTGGAATTAACTGGTAATTCTTATGGAATTGAACTTGAGGCTTTTCATACCTTTGATAATGGGAGGGGAAAAGGAAACCCTGAGGGAAGAGGTGTTCCTTTATTAGATTATCACCTGTGGGTAGGAGAAAACCCTTCAAATTTGATACAGGAAGCTATTAATTTAAATAGATGCAGACCAAGAAGTCCTAATCTGGATATTAAGCGACAATCAAGTTAACAGTTTAGCGTCAATCAGGATAGCAGATCAAATGATCTTTGACCCTGCGAATTAGTTTGTCCAACTGACATACCTTAGGATAGGAATCATAAATCTTTTCTATTAGGGAAAAATAAAATCAAGGAGCCAAAATTTTATGGTTTTCGATTAAATCTGTTTCTCCATTCCTGGGGTGTATATTTTGAATTCAGGCCCCAAATACCCAATTTTTTCTCTTTTGCCCATTGTTCTGCCTTGAAGTATCTGTTTCCAAAAGCAGATACCGCCATCCCCCTTTTAATCAGCCACAGATTAATATTTTCACCTTCGCAAAATACTGTTCCTACTGTCCGACCGTAGCGATCAGTCTTGCTTACTTTCACCTCTACTGTTTTTCCTGCAAGTCTTTTGATTAGGGCAGATTTGGCAATAGCTCCAATCCTAATTTCCTTACCTTCATAATTGTAGGCAGTTTGGTGGTATTCAGGTGCATCAATATCATCCAATCGGATTTCATAGCCCTGACACTTGATACTATCACCATCAATTACATACACCCTCCCTATAATCTGATCTGACGTGGGAGTACGATGGTACTTTATTCTGGGCTTATTATTTATTGGTGGGGGTTTCCGTACCTTAGTCCGGGAAACTGCGGCAAGGCGAAACACCCTTCTCAGTAAATAGCCAAACATTAATTAAGATTTCATAAACAAATATTTTGGTGAGAATGCACAACCCAGCACTTAGACAATCTTAAGAACAACCGGTTTCTATGAATTAAATCAGTTAAGGTCAAATATTCAGAGTATCTATGGCTAGGAAGAAAAGTTTTCTGTGAGGAAAGTTCAGAACCACAAATTACTGAATAATGGTGCCGGAGAAGGGACTTGAACCCCCGACCTAGTCATTACGAATGACCCGCTCTACCGTCTGAGCTACACCGGCACTTATCCTAATTTATAACCTAATTTGATAATTTCATCAGTAGTTTTGTCTTCTAGTAAAGTTTCTGCTTCCAACCCCTCTTCGTTAATCAATGGCAAAAGTTTTATTGAAGACGGTAGATTCGTCGCTTCGACTATTTCCCTTCGCCACGAAAGGGTATCAAATTCCTGACAGGTAGAGCACGTTGGATGCCATTCCTGCTGACTTTGTTGACAAGAATTACAAACCCATTGGTTACCCCTAGCGGCAGTCAAAGCATTACTCAGCAATGTCTTTACAACCTGATCAGACGATCCTTTACCTTTCTCAATGGCGGCCATAATAAGAAAGGTTCTAACGGTAGGATCATCCTGATGTAGTGTTTCCAATTCATGCCTTGCCATTCCAAAATCACCTCTAGAAATTGCCAATTCAGCCATCGTCATGCGAGATTCTGGATGCATGAGTGTCTTGGCAATTAATTTCTTGAACCTTTCGTGCCTTCGGGAATCAGTTTCATCTGGTTCCAACGCGGTGTATGCTTTAGCTAAATCTGGATGAGGTTCTAGATTCCAGGCATTGGTTAGTATTCGGCTTGCGTTTCTCTCATCACCATTTTTGTTCTTGAGATTTGCACCCAATACTGCGGCAGGTACCAAGGAGGGTGCAAGCCGATTGGCTTCGAATACCTTGGCGGCAGCTTCCTCATTACCTTCTTCCAATAGTTTGCTTCCTTCAGCCAATAGTATGACCGCCTGACCATGAACATATTCTTGCTTACTGATCCGCTTGCGGTCAAAACGTGCCTTCCAGGTTTTTTGGGCCCCTTCCCAATCCTCTTCCTGGGTTTGCAGGCGAAAAAGGATAATTTGAGTTTCTTCATGACCCGGTTTCAATTCAAAAGCTTTACTAGCCAATTGAAGCGCAGTTTTGGTATCACCTACCTCAAGGCGGTGCTTCAAAATTCCGACAATACCGACAAATCTGGTTTTTTCATCTCCGAGCATCTTCTTGTAAACATCCTGAGCCTTGCCCTTGTTGCCCATTCGTTCGGCAGATTGAGCAACCAGCAGACCAGTTAATTCAGGACGTCCCAAATGCCTCTCAGCAAGAGCAATTTTGTGAGCTGCTTCAGAGGGTTCGCCAGCAGCCATTGCCACCATACTCTCGGCCAATGCCTCATAGCCCTTGCGATCCTTATTCCGGTTGAGATACCTTGTTAAAGCTGTTTCATCGCCAATAAAAAATTTGCAAACAGCCACTATCAAACCTGTCAGAAAATATATTCCCCAAACAACAGGGATGAGAATCAGGAGTAGAATAATTAGATTGACCAGATTGGTTGTTATTGCATAGTTGAATATTTCAAACGTAACCTTGCCCTGGAGGTCCATCACAAAGGCAAACCCCATACTTAAGGCAGCAACTGCCAATATGAACAAGGATATTTTTACCAGGGACCAAATCATGTTATTGTCCAGTTGGGGAGGCCGGTTTGGAAAATGACATTTCCAAAGCCTGAATTAAATCCAACCTGTTCTGTACCTTGTGCTGCCAAGTTGCCAGAGTTCCCTGGACAGATGGGGGAAGTTGGGCGTATAGCTCCAGCACACTTTCCAAATTTCCTTTATTCAGGCTTTCTTCCAATCTGGATAATACCGCTACAGCATCATCGCCTTCCCTAGGTGTCAGTGATCTAACCTGAACCAATGAAGTAACAATGCTTCTTGCCATATCCTGAATTGACCCAGATTCAGCTCCCGTTTCAACCGCCTTTAAAGCTTCAGTAATCAATTCCTCGAATTCGTACTGAAGTTCGGCCAGAGTTGCGACACCATCTTTTGATAAATCTAGAATAATTGATGGCAGTTCCAAACGATTGATTTCACTTTCTCCTATAATCGCGGCATAGGGAATACCTGCTTCCACCGCGGCCTGTATTCCAATCAAGGTCAGGTTTCGCAAGGAATTTTCTCCCATTGCCAAGGACGAAAGAGAAACCAGTTGCATTTCCATTTGGGCAGTATTTTCCTGAAGTCTTACTACTTGGTCGGCAATGGTCTGATTCTGATCATTCAGATTGTTCAATTCTACCTCAAGGTCAGGCAACTGGGTGCTGATGCGTTGGATTTCCCCACCCAACTCATTCATTGCACCCTGGCCAGTACCTATACTTGTCAGTTCCATTCGAAGTTCACTTACTTCTTCACCTAAATTGGCCACGCTTCTGGCAAGTGTGTCAATTTCCTGGATTTTTTCACCCAACCTCAGGAGTCTTGACTCCAACAACACCAACTGACCATTTGTCCCGACGGGTTGATTGTTTTCTGAGGAACTGATCCCGGGTTTTCCTGTTGCCTGATTTCCGATTCCACCAGCATTGGTTCGCATGGACATCGAAAAAGTCAAATCGGTCAAATCTTCCTGTAGATCCCTGTTTTCAGCCTCGACTGCATCCAGGGAAGACCCAATTTCCCAGACACTTTCCTCGAGGGCAATTAGAGTGGTTTCGAGTTCATCCCTTAGCCATCCCTGTTTGAGGGCAAGATCTTCCAAATTTGCTTCAAGGTCAATCAGCTGTTCTGATTGAGCCCCAACAGTTTCATTTATCGTAATCAATTCGGAGGAAAGGGACGTGTTTTGTTTATTTGAAGCCTGCAGATTACTTCCAAATTGATTAACCCCTTCCTCAAGGCCCTCAATCCGTACTTCCAGCTCGGGTATAATTGAGCTTTGTAAGCCTTCCACTTTTTCAGCGATTTCAGCAACACTTTCCGCAATAAGTCTGGAATTTTCCTGAATCTCGTGAGAAGTTCCATTTGGGAGGAATTGCTGGGGTACAAGCCATATTATTGCAACCCCTACACCGCCTGCTATGATGCCAAACAAAATGGCTCGAAAGATTAAACTGGCTATTTTATCCATCCATTTACCAATCCCACCCTCCTTGCTGGATTTGGGTGGTTTAATGGTTTCTTCAGGGGGTGATTCCGCAATTATTTCGGCTATTTCCTCATCGACCTCATTCTCGTCAGATTTCTGATCTGGCATCATCTATCCTTGTGGCATCAAAAAGTGTTTATTTGTTTTCTGCAATCCTGCTTGAACCAATAATTATACAAGGAATTGCGTCCCAAGAAGTAAAATGTAAAAATTTCTTATCAAATCGACAAACGGAATATCTCGAGTAAAAATCCCAGATTTGCTTACCTACAATCTACAGAGTTGGGCTAAATGTTCCAAATTTGTTTCACCAGGTGCTATCTCACAATCCCAATCAAGTTCAACTTCCCTTTTTACATTTTCGCTCAAACAATAAATCAGGTGCCCATTTGATGAGAGTGTTGAAACTTCTCTTGAAAAAAGTTTGGCTGTACGTGCCGAGAACAATGGGATCAGGCATGGTTTACTTGCCAATAACCCGAAGGCTTTCTTACTTAAAGAACTGGCTAGTTGTTTATAAACAATCAATTCTTCAATCAATATCTCCTTTTTCCATAGTACTGTCTTCAAATCACAAGAAACAAAATCTCCACGGAAATAAAATAATTTGTCCTTAAATTTTAATTCACCCAGATCCCTGACCAAAAGTTCTACCCGAGGATAAGTACTCAAAACGTTAAAACCCGATTTGATTGCCAGTTTCTGAGTTTGTTTTCCCACACAAAATACATCAACATTCCCCAGAGATATTCCACTGGATAAGAGGGAAAGAATGGCATTCTCAGAAGTAAATATGTACCCCGAATAGTCTCTTTGAATAAAGTCGTAGGGAGTGTATTGAATTTCAATCAGGGGAGAGATCAATATATCCAGATTGTTGTTGATGGAAAGTAAGTCACTTTTCATTCGTCTTGAGGCCCTGATGGGGCGAGTTAACAGAATTGAACGATTTTTCTGTGACAAAACAAGACCAGTTTTAGAACCAAACCTGAAAATTTTCTTTTATCATATCTTATCTTACTACTTGGACCCTTCCTTTAATCAACTCCATATTTCTGGTTAATCAAATTATGGCAAGTAATCGGAGATATTAACATCTACTGTTTCAATATCTGGCATTATATATCTAATTGGACACAAAGGTTTGCCAACGGCATTAACTAAAGAATTATGGCTTACAAATAATGGACACCAGCATAACAGCGCTCGGGATAGAAAGCAGTTGCGATGACACATCAGTAGCAATTGTAAGATATACTCCAAGCAAAAGTGCAAAAGTGCTTTCGATGGTCGTTCAAAACCAGAAAACACTGCATGAGCAATATGGGGGAATTGTACCGGAAATTGCTGCCAGAGCCCATTCGGACCGACTGGACAACTGTACATTGGAAGCTTTGGAAGTAGCTAAATTAACATTATCTGATCTTGATTGCATTGCCGTAACTGCAGGTCCTGGACTGATAGGTGGTGTTATTTCCGGTGTCTCCTTTGCCAAAGGCCTGTCAGCAGGTAGTGGTCTACCATTAATTGGTGTCAATCATCTTGCCGCTCATGCTCTCACGGTCAGGATGACCCATCAGGCAGATTTTCCATTCCTTTGTCTACTGGTGTCAGGTGGGCATTGTCAATTTTTGGCAGTGCTGTCCCCCGATAAATTCATTCGCTTGGGAGGAACCATTGACGATGCTCCAGGCGAGGCTTTTGATAAAACCGCTCGACAACTTGGGCTTCCACAGCCCGGTGGACCGAGTATTGAGAAGATGGCAAAATCTGGCAATCCCTCACGGCATGCTTTTCCCAGACCTCTTACAAACCAACAAGGGTGTAATTTATCATTTTCAGGACTGAAGACCTCTCTACTAAGGGAAAAAGAAAAAATTGTTGCAGAAGAGGGAAAAATTACCCAATCGCGGATGGCCGATTTATGTGCCAGTTTTCAAAAGGCAGTCAGTGAGTCACTAAGTCTGAAATCTTGGGTGGCTTTGGAAGCTTTTGCCGAAACAGTGGGTCGAATGCCAACGCTATTTACTCTTTCTGGAGGTGTGGCGGCCAACCAGATGATCAGAACGGATGTTCAAGGTGTTTGTCAGGAGAACAATATTCCCTTTTATGCCCCACCTCTTGAATACTGTACAGACAACGGCGCCATGATTGCATGGGTTGGAATTGAAAAATTTCTAACTGGAAAATTTGATGGCTTTGATCTTCAGGCCCGTTCCAGATGGCCATTGGATACTTCCACTTCACCCATTCTTGGTGGAGGAAAAAAAGGAGCCAAGTCCTAAACAATTTTTGTGAACAAATCTCATAAATTAAACATTGATTTCGATTGAACCGATTACACAATTTAACCAATTCGACAATTGACTTGAACGATGAATAGTTATAGCATGAGACCTTTTTCACCGACCTGAGATTGGTTGGTATGATCATACAGGAGAATTAAATGAAACCGAAATTTCTAAAACTTGTAGTTGCTGGCTTCTTATCACTGGTAATGGTCAGTGAAGCCATGGCAACCGAATGGAATGTGTCGCTATGGGGAACACGCCGTGCTTTTACCGAACATGTTGAAAAATTGGCTGAACTCGTCAGCGAAAAGACAGGTGGGGAGTTCACGCTAAATCTGTCCTACGGTGGACTGTCCAATAACCGTGAAAATCTGGATGGAATTTCGATCGGTGCGTTTGAAATGGCACAGTTTTGTGCAGGCTACCATTATGACAAAAATCCATCCATAACAGTTTTGGAGCTCCCGTTTCTTGGAGTTTCCTCACTTGAACAGGAGGTGGAAATCTCCCAAGCCGTTTACCAACACCCTGCTGCAATTGAAGATCTTGCCCGGTGGAACGCCACTCTTCTGATGCCCTCCCCACTACCACAGTATAACATTGCAGGAGTGGGAGAAGGTCCAAGAACGCTTGCCGAATTTGAAGGGCTTGCTGTCCGGGCTACAGGAGGCATTGGTCAAGCGATGAAGGCCATCGGTGCGGTTCCGACTTCCATGTCAGCAACTGAAGTCCGTCAGGCACTTGATAGTGGTGTAGTTTCGGCGGTTGCATTTGCACCCCACGCCCACATGTCGTTTGGCACAGTTGAAAGTGCCAAATGGTGGACCACAAATCTTAATCCTGGTACCGTCAACTGTCCTGTCGTTGTTAATACAGATGCCCTAAATTCATTGAGTGATACTGAGAGGGAGGCACTTCTGGGCTCTGTTGAAGAAGCACTAGCCCACTATCTTACCAACTACAACGAAAAGACAATGGCCCAGTGGGGACCGGTACTTGACGAAAAAGGTATTGAGAGGATTACCTATACCGAGGAAGAGCTCGCAGCCTTCCGCGAAGCTGTTGCAGATCCCGCAGCAAACGCCTGGATCGTTGAGAATACTGAACGTGGCCTACCTGCACTGGAACTCTATAACCTAGTGGTTAGTATGATTGCTGGAAATTAATCACATTAATGATTCCCGCCGGGAGTAAACTACCGGCGGGGAAAATACCGGAGTAATCATTTGGCCGGTTCATCTTCTGTTCTCAAAGACGATACCCTGTTAAGCAGAATTGACTGCCGACTTTATCAAGTCGAATCCTTTCTGGCCCTAATAGGAGGGTTTGCAGTCTTTTCGTTGATGTTACTTGCCGTTGTCAGCGTTGGCGGGCGCAATTTCTTCAACCAACCCTTGCCCGGATATGTCGACTGGATTGAGCAGGCGATGCCGTTTATTGCATTTATTGGCGTTTCATACTGTCAGCGGCTTGGTGGTCACATTCGGATGGACATTCTGGTTGGTTTGCTGCGTGGCCGTGCTCTGTGGGTAGCTGAATTCATCGGAACATTGTTTATCCTAATATTGATGTTGTTGATGATCTGGGGGACCTGGTCTCATTTTGAGCGATCCTTCGACTGGTCAGCACCATATTGGAGTCGTGACTCCAGCCTTGACATACGCTTACCACTATGGCCTGCCAAACTCCTCGTTCCGGTAGCATTTTCCGTTCTTGCCTTACGGATGGCCATACAAGTCTGGGGTTATGGTAGAGCAATGCTTTCAGGAACTTTAGAACCCGTGGCAGTACCTCTCATTGAGGATGTTTCAAAAATTGCTGAACAAGAAGTTAAAGCCGTCTCGGGACTTGAACATGAAAACGAGGACTAATTTCAATGGATATTGGGTAAATGGATTCCATTGAAATAGGTCTGATTATCACCGGTTTCCTACTTGTTCTAGTGGTTCTCGGTGTAAGGGTGGCATTCGCAGCTGCCATCGCCGGAATGTTTGGTCTGATCTGGATCTTCTGGGATAAGCGTGATTATGAACCTGAACAATTCATCTGGGCCCTCACAGTTGCCGTGAAGACAGCGGGACAGGTTCCCCACTCCAAGATTTCTTCGCAGGCTCTATCCCTCATCCCGACCTTCATATTAATTGGTTATCTTGCCTACTACGCCGGCCTGACCAAAGCACTTTTTGAGGCTGCCAAACGATGGGTCGGTTGGGTTCCAGGAGGTTTGGCAGTTGCAACCGTTTTTGCTACCGCGGGATTTGCTGCTGTTTCAGGGGCTTCTGTTGCGACTTCAGCCGTCTTTGCCCGTATTGCCCTACCTGAAATGACTGACATAGGATATGATAAACGGTTCGCTGCTGGAGTAGTAGCCGCTGCGGGGACACTCGCATCATTGATACCACCTTCGGCAATCCTTGTAATTTATGCCATAATCGTGGAACAGGATGTGGGGGCCTTGTTGCTGGCAGGGTTTCTACCAGGAGCTTTTTCTGCACTTGTTTATGGCTTATTGATCGTTGGAATGGCTGTTGTGGTCAAGAATTTTGGACCTCCCGTAGGTGGTTTTACATGGATTGAAAGATTCAAGTCTTTACCACCAGTGTTTCCAATCTTTTTTGTTATCGCGATCATCATATTATTCATTTATAATCCTTTCGGCGGTGATGCCTGGGGAACACCAACAGAAGGTGGTGCGCTCGGGGCATTTGTAGTTTTTATCATGGCCGTTTACCGGGGCATGAGGTGGCCTCAACTCAAGAGCGCGCTTATGGAAACCGCGAAACTCTCCATAATGATTTTTACGATCATCTGGGGAGTTCTGGTTTTTGTAAGATTTCTGGGGTTTGCCGATCTTCCTGGTGTTTTTTCGACATGGATTACATCGCTTGACCAAAGCCCTTTGCTTACCTTGGTCCTTATCCTTCTAGCCTACGCGATACTTGGCATGTTCATGGATGCCATCGGTATGCTCATTCTGACCCTCCCGGTGGTGTTTCCGGCGGTGATTGCCCTCAACGGCGGTTGGAATGTAACTGTTGAAGAGAGTGCTTTTGGACTTACTGCCGTAGGCTGTGGGATCTGGTTTGGTATAATTGTTGTAAAAATGGCCGAACTTTGCCTTATTACACCACCTATCGGGCTCAACTGTTTTGTAGTAGCAGGAGTGCGCCCCGAACTTTCGGTCCATGACGTATTTAAAGGAGTGGCACCATTCTTTATTGCCGATGCACTTACCATCGCAGGGCTGGTCCTTTTCCCTGGAATTGTACTTTATCTACCAAACCTGTTACTCGGTGGGTAAGAGAGTATGAGACTTGTCAGAAATTTATCCAACTAGTTGAAGCAACTGTTGAGTATATTTGATAAAATCCTTGATTGTACCTAATTGAACAAATCACAAGGTTAAGGAGAAAGATATGGCATATTGGTTATTTAAGTCTGAACCTTCTACCTGGAGTTGGGAAGAACAACTGGCCAAGGGGGACCTTGGTGAGGAATGGGATGGGATTCGCAACTACCAGGCCCGAAATAACATGCGAGAAATGAAACTTGGCGATCTTGGTTTCTTCTACCATTCCCAAACCACCAAGGAAATTGTGGGAATTGTTGAGGTCGTAGCCTTGGCTCATCCGGACAGTACCACTGATGATTCTCGATGGGAATGTGTTGATGTCAAGGCCATACAATCCCTTCCCAAGCCGGTTACCCTCCAGGATTGCAGGATTAATCCCAAGCTGGCTGAAATGGTTCTGGTTAATAACACCCGTCTATCGGTCCAACCTGTATCCAAAAAGGAATGGCAGGAAATTTGCAAAATGGGTGGGATCAAGTAAATCCATTTAAAATACTTGATAACCCAACTTTACTTATATTGATATTAGAATATTTCTAATTCGTTTTCTTGTTAATTCAAAAATAACCCTTAAATCGAACTTGCTGGGAGTGCGTCATATTGCATGGTGAAGCTACGGCTTCACCCAGCGTCTACACAAATCCAGATTCAACCAGCCCTACTCTTGCTGTTTGTCGGAAAACTGGCCGAAATTACTCAATTCATCGTTCATATTATGATTATCGGATTATAGTTACTTGGAGGCTAAACTGGAATTTATCCGTTACCTCCTTGGATGTCCTGAATCAGATTAATTCCGAAGGCGTGTAGAATGAATGGGATCAAATAATTTCTCCATTGATTACCCGTTTCGTTTGTTTTTCAGGATCAATTTCATCCCTTCTCTCTTCGCTAGTGCATTGATTCAATCTTTTGGTTCCCCTCAATTCCATGCTTCAAACAGTACGTTCGAGAGCCTGGTCCACCGCGATAGAATTATTCCGCGATCAATAATGGAAAATATGTATTGAATCGTGCACTAGCGAAGAAAGTCGTGTTTCATTTTCTGCTACATAATCGGATACCTTTTGGGGATGTCTGTATGAGATTTTTGCCTGAGTATTCATGCTATATCCTAGTTCCCCTTGCTGTTCTTTTACCAAGGATATTCAATTTATTATTCTGCTCAAAGTCAGGTGTTGTTCTAATTGGGATTTGTTATAAAGTAATACAAACTTCCAACACATTGGGAAACACCCCCTCACCGTGACAATAGAACAACAGTTACCCATACTAATACTAAATAGAAAAAGGACTTTCTCTGGTAGGTGGTATTCTATCTTGCCCTGCCTGCACGATATTTGGTGTGATGGCAACTGACCTCTTTGAGTAATTACGAATTTGAACAAATGTGGTTAAAATGTATACACTCAAACATAAAATAAGGAACATAGAAATGCTTTTTGGGAGATGCATATTTGATGACCTCACATGGGTTGAAAAATCTAAAATGGCCGATCAAGACATGAAGACCATTGAATGAAAGTTCCCTCTAGCCCTAAAATTTACCACATTGTGCATAAGGATAATTTGTCCTCTATTATCCAAGATGGGTACCTTTGGTCGGATAAAAAAATGCGAAAGAGGCAACAACCTGTCACCATTGGAATGAAAACGATTAAGGAAAGGCGACTTAATCTTCCTTTGAAATCGCGTCCTAGGACTTATGTCGGCGAGTATGTTCCGTTCTATTTTTGCCCAAGATCAATCATGCTCTATTTAATACATCGTAGCAATAATCGTGAACTATCATATAAAGGAGGTCAGGAACCGATAATACATCTTGAAGCTGACCTGAGAAGTACGATAAAGTGGGCCGATGCAAATGGGCACCGCTGGGCCTTTACTGAATCTAATGCCGGATCCAATTATTTCTTAGATTATGCTGAAGTGGACCGTCTTGATTGCGTAGACTGGACTGCTGTAAGTGCTCGAGATTTTCGTAATTTGGATATTAAGGAAAAAAAACAGGCAGAGTTCCTTTTTGAGAAGTCCTTTCCTTGGGATCTGATCGAACGTATCGGCGTCTATTCACAGGAGCAGTTAGAGGTCGTTGACTGCGCTCTGGCCAACTCGACACACAAATCTGTTTTGGTAACCAAACAAAAAAACTGGTATTATTAAGATGGAAATGGGTAAAATCAAATATATAACTGGCGATCTCCTAAAGTCGGATGCAGACGCACTCGTCAATACAGTCAACTGTGTCGGCGTGATGGGTCGTGGTATCGCCCTTCAGTTCAAGCAACAGTTTCCCGATAACTTCAATGCCTACAAAAAGGCATGTAACCGGGCCGAGGTCCAACCGGGCAAGATGTTTATTGTCAAGCGTAACAACCTGTTGAGTCCACGCTATATTATCAACTTTCCGACCAAGCGCCACTGGAAGGGTAAGAGTCGGTTGGAGGACATCAATACTGGCCTACTTACACTACGAGAAGAAATTCAGCAACGTGGCATCCGTTCCATCGCTATTCCTCCTTTGGGTAGTGGTCTAGGCGGCCTCAACTGGCAAGATGTCCGTGTACTGATTGATTCTATCCTTGGTAATCTCCCGGATGTTCAGATTATCGTTTACGAACCGAGTGGTGCTCCAGAGGTTGTGAGGTGTCAAGAGGTGCCGGTCATGACATCTGGGCGGGCGGTGCTGGTAGCCCTGATGGAGCAGTATCTCGCTGGCCTGATGGATCCTTTTGTGTCCCTGCTCGAAGTCCACAAGCTAATGTATTTCATGCAGGAGGCAGGCGAGCCTTTGAGTTTAAAATTTCAAAAAGGCTACTATGGACCATATGCCGAAAATCTCCGACATGTCCTGAGGTCTGTCGAAGGACATCTAATCTCGGGCTATAGTGATGGTGGTGACCAGCCGGACAAACAACTCAAATTGGTACCAGGAGCCGTCTCAGATGCGAAGAAATATCTGGCCGATAAACCGGATGTGCGTGGCCGTTTCGACCGTGTTGTCGAGCTTGTGGACGGTTTCGAAACACCCTTTGGACTTGAATTGCTGGCAACTGTGCACTGGGTGGTCAGGCATGATCGTATCGGTCCAGGTCAAGACCTGGTTAAAAAAGTTCATTCGTGGGGGACTCACAAGCTACAGTTTACGCCTCACCAGATCAAGATTGCTTTTGAAGCATTGTCCCAAAAGGGCTGGTTTATGACAGAAAAAGATGATTAATATAAAAGATTGACCCAAGGCTAAATTGATTAAAGGAACCCCTTTGGTTTATCAATAATTTTAGCGAATGATATCGGTTCCGGGAACTCCGGTTAGTTGATTTTCTTGCCTTAGAGGATACCAGTTTTAGGTAATTGGCCGAGGAGGTTTTGCACCGCAAAATGATGGATATTTTCATTTTTACTCTAGTCCTGAAATTGGTATTATCAGAATATTAGTTGATCCATGATGAGGTTCTAGGAAAAATCGAAAGTAATGGAATAAATTGCTACCTAGGTCTGCTTAGCTTGTTTGATTTGTGCTGAACAATATTGATTGAATATTGTTCGGTGTGCTGAGGCTGATCAATTCAAATGTCCCCATTACCCCAAACTGATACCCTCTATTCAGAAATAATAGATTTCTGATTACAGAAAACGCTGAAAGCACAACTTTACGGTGATGCTTGGTAAATACCAACCGATTGCTCTTGAATCTAGATACCTTACGGAACAACCTCCTGACAGGACGTTTGTAGATTGGATGGAATCAAACAAAACCTCGGGATAGCCTGCCAGGTTAGGTTTTCAGGATCAATCTCATCCCCTCTCTCTTCGCTAGGGCGGAAAGCCGGTCTTCATTTTCTGACACATAATCGGATACTCTTTGTGGATCCGTACGTGAATATTGTCTGAGTACCCATCCTATGGCCTTTTGCAAAAAGAACTCCTTATCGGCTAAAGAATACTCCATTACCTCTTTCTGCAAGTCCCAATCCATTTTTTCCTTACTGAGAAGTTGGGTTAAAATTGCTGTTCTCCGTTTCCAGATATTGCTTGCTTGAGCCCATTTCCTGATAATTGCGGTTGTTTCCTCTCGTTGGTTTAACAGCATTTGGTAAACTCCATGGGTGGCTATCGGATCAATAATTTCCCACCAAGCTCCCTCTACAACCATTTTTTCTACCAGGTCCATATGGTCAGGTACTAACCATTTCCTGAATCTGGTATGGTTCAATATTTCTATAGAGGCATACCATTCCTCTCGCTTGGAAGCATTGGTCCAGATAAAATCAATCAGACTCTTCCAGTCATCAGCTGATTCTAAACTGGAATCTTTAATCAAATCTTTGACGATTTTTCTTGTATCGGGAGTTCTTATACCCCAAAAGGGCATACCTGTTTTCATGTAGGATTGCTGATATTTGGCCCGATCAGCATCTCCTATCTCGGAAAACCTCGTAAGTAAATTATCCCTAAAATCCGAGTTAAAGTCGTTCATAGAACCTTGATCAGGTTATTTTTTGGTCAATCCCTAATATCTGTAATGTTCGGCTTTAAAGGGGCCTATTTTGTTAACCCCGATGTAATCAGCCTGTTCCTCGCTAAGAGTCGTCAGTTTTACACCCAATCTTTCCAGATGAAGACTTGCGACCTTCTCATCCAGATGTTTTGGTAGAGTATAAACTCTGTTTTCATATTTTTCACCTTGGCTCAACAATTCAATTTGGGCTAGAACCTGGTTGGTAAAGCTGGCTGACATGACAAAACTTGGATGACCGGTAGCATTGCCCAAATTCAACAATCTTCCTTCGGACAAGAGAATGATTCTTTTTCCAGAGGGCATTTCGATCATGTCTACTTGATCTTTGATATTCGTCCATTTGTGGTTTTTCAGGGCAGAAATCTGAATTTCGTTATCAAAGTGGCCAATATTTCCAACGATGGCCATGTCTTTCATTTCCCGGATATGATCAATGGTAATTACATCCTTGTTGCCAGTGGCTGTAATGAAGATATCCGCTATGGGCAGGGCATTCTGAAGAGTTACCACTTCAAATCCATCCATAGCGGCCTGGAGGGCACAAATTGGATCAATCTCAGTAATCTTGACTCTCGCTCCGGCGCCTCTCAGCGATGCAGCCGATCCCTTACCGACATCACCATACCCACAAACTACAGCAACCTTGCCAGCAAGCATCGTATCAGTAGCTCGCCGAATACCATCCACAAGGCTTTCGCGGCATCCATACTTGTTGTCAAATTTGGATTTGGTTACGCTGTCGTTTACATTAATTGCCGGAAAAGGTAGTAATCCCTTTTCCTGCATCTGGTAAAGCCGATTAACACCCGTGGTCGTTTCCTCGGTTACTCCCTTGATCATGTCTCTCTGTTTGATAAACCATCCTGGAGAGGATTTTCTTCTGATATTGATCCGTTCAAATAAAGCTTCCTCTTCTTCCGATGTCGGATTCTTTATCAAATCCTCCTCTCCCTCCTCTACTCTTGCTCCAAGCAAAATATAAAGTGTTGCATCGCCGCCATCATCAAGGATCATGTTGGCGCCGCCTTCCTCAAAATGGAATATCATGTCGGCATAATCCCAGTATTCAGGCAAGGTTTCACCCTTTATGGCAAAAACCGGGATATTCTGACTGGCAATAGCTGCTGCTGCATGATCTTGGGTCGAGAAGATATTACAGGATGCCCATCTGACTTTTGCACCCAATTCAACCAGGGTTTCAATCAACACCGCCGTTTGGATGGTCATATGAAGAGAACCGGCTATTCTGGCACCTTCTAGTGGACGCTTGGAAGAAAATTCCTTTCGCAATGCCATTAAACCCGGCATCTCGGTCTCGGCTATCAAAATTTCCTTTCTACCGAACTCTGCCAGGGATAAATCTTTAACAATATATGGCCTGCTCATGGGCTTATTCTCCGCATAATTTCAACTTGAACTGATTAATATAATTTCCAAGGTTGAAATTGAAACCACCCATCGGAATTGTAGAATTGTCAACCATGAGAATATATTGCCGTTACTAGCGAATCCGAAGATACCTTTAAATCTCTTTCAAGATTTTGATTAGGATTTATACTGAGCTTTGTTAATGATGGAACTCCAGGCACGTTGAAAATAAACTTTGCCTAAATTCATATGAAAGGAAATCCTAATGGGAAGTTTAGTAGATGGTAAATGGCTTGACCAATGGTATGACACAAAAACTACTGGAGGTAAATTTGTTCGTACCGAAGCACAATTCCGTAACTGGATTACCAAAGATGGATCTGCTGGACCTAGTGGCAAAGCTGGCTTTAAAGCTGAATCAGGGCGTTATCATCTCTATACCAGCTATGCATGTCCCTGGGTACATCGCGTATTGATTTACCGGAAACTTAAAGGGCTTGAAGATTTAATCGGCGTCTCTTTTGTCCATTGGTATATGGCAGATAATGGATGGACATTTCAAAAAGATGAACTGGGTATTGTCGGAGACCAACTCTTTGATCTTGAATTTACCCATCAGATATACACCAGGGCTGATTCTAAATATACAGGACGTGTAACTGTTCCTATCATCTGGGATACTGAAAACAACACAATCGTTTCAAATGAATCTTCGGAAATAATTCGCATGCTAAATTCTGCATTCGATGATGTTGGTGCGAAAGAGGGCGATTATTATCCCGAACCCCTTCATAAAGAAATTGACCAGCTCAATGATCGAATTTACAATACTGTGAATAATGGAGTTTATAAGGCTGGTTTTGCGACTACACAGGACGCCTATGAGGAAGCTGTTTATCCGCTGTTTGAAACACTTGATTGGCTGGAAGAACGCCTTGGTAATAAACGCTTTTTGGTAGGAGATCAGCCTACTGAAGCCGATTGGAGATTATTTCCGACGCTATATCGTTTTGATAGTATTTATGTCAGCCATTTCAAATGCTCAATCAAACGTCTTGTCGATTATCCGTGTTTATGGGCCTACTCCCGAGATCTTTATCAATGGCCAGGTATATGTGAGACAGTCAATATGGTCCATGCACGTCGTCACTACTTTGAAAGCCATAATACCATCAACCCAACCCGTATTACACCAATCGCACCTGATATAAACTGGGATGAGCTACATGGTCGTGGGTGACCTGTAAGATAAACTCACCCACCCAATGTGAATCCGGAAGGTTGTAAATGGCTATCCAGACTTGGTTGTAGATTACCTTTCAACAGTTGCGAGTAATAATTATCTTGGAATTATCGAACAAGTTCAGAATACGTGAAGCACTGGAGAAACAATTTTCTTATAGAACATTTCGGCAAATGTTTCCTTACTTAGCCCTTCGCAGAAAATAACCAATCTAGTCATTGAGCAGGTCTGCCCCCGATAACGTTCATTTCCCAGAGATGTCCCAACGAAAAATCTTCAAGCCAATTACCTAATTCACTTTCATCCAGACGTCGTAAAGTTGATACCCCATTAATGCGATCTACTACGATAACATCATTTGGTGAAAAACAATTCAATAGGCCAGTTGCTTGGGTTGTAATAATGATCTGGCTTTGTTTGGAAACAGATCTCAATATACCTCCAAGTAAATCAATGGCATATGGATTTAGTCCGAGTTCTGGCTCGTCAATAATGATGATTTCCGGTTGATAAATAGCAGGCTGCAATAAAAGGGTTGCAAGGCAAATAAATCTTAACGTTCCATCAGAAAGTAAATGAGCATTCCAAGGTGTGTTGTTTCTCTTATCTTTCCACTCCAGTTCGATTAAATCCTCATTGTGAGGATGGGGTCTGAGAATAAAATTATCAAAAAATGGGGCAACCAATCTAACTGTCTTTACAATAAAATCATACTCTAATGGATGCTTTTTGTTTAGTAAGTAAAGGAAAGCTGCTAAATTCCCTGCATCAGGGTGGAGAAATAAGTTATCGTCGATGTTATGTAATTGTTTTATCCGGGAACTTTGGCTCGTGTCATGAAAATGGTAAACGTACCATCCT
This sequence comes from Paracoccaceae bacterium, assembly GCA_963668325.1. Lineage (GTDB taxonomy): Bacteria > Pseudomonadota > Alphaproteobacteria > Rhodobacterales > Rhodobacteraceae > MPNP01. The sequence continues at coordinate 1,239,646 of OY764222.1, read as the reverse complement.
TTCATTGGTTTCAATGTTGGGTGAAAATTATTCTCCCTTGTCGTAGGCAAATTAGATTCTAAATGGGCAATTTGAAGTTGATTATATTCAGCACCTCCCCTAGCAAAAACCTCACGCACAAAAACCATTTGGTTATCTGGTGTTGGTTCTAATATAAACTCGTAGTAACTGGAGTCCCTAAATTGGAGTTCAATTTCAAAATTAGTTGAGGTTTTTCGACCAAAATGGAGCAAATTATCAGGCCCGCCCTTCTGGATTACATAATACTGCAATTTTTGATTTAATATATTTTGGACCAAGGTAAACAAACTTAGAAAATTTGATTTGCCCGCGGCATTCGCACCTATCAGAACATTGAGATCTTGCATCTCAACATGGCTTTCTTTAAGGGATTTGTATCTTTTTATCCTAATTGTGGAAAGCTTGTTTCCCATTTATTTTCTTCTGACATTAGTTTCTTGATCTGGTAACCAAAATTTACTCGCTCGGGGTATGGGATAGATAGTTAGTAGATTGTCTTGGGAATTAATATTTCCCTGCTCACTCTAAGAACCTGATTTTAGTTCCTGGTGGTTTAAAATCCTTAAGTCGGAATACCATCACCTCAGGATATATATCTAAAAACCATCTCCCTGATTTTAAATGAGGTATGAACAAATAGTTTCAGCTAGATTTTTTTGAACTTGCTGACCTTCATACTAAACTTACCATAGCCCCAATTACAAAAAGTGGAAAATATTTATAAGGAGGAGTTTTCCAGCCCTGACTATATAATTCTCATTTTTTCTGTTTTTTGATTAAGGTATAAGAGAATTATGGCTTTCAAATCTTCCCTTATTTCTGATTCTGAGGAAGACACTCTAAATTTGGCCAAAAGACTACTTCCTAGCCTAGGTCAAGGTACGGTTCTTTTGCTTAAAGGTCCAATTGGTTCAGGTAAATCTGTCCTTGCCAGGGCCATAATTTCATCTCTTTTGACGCAATCAAACCAGAAGGAGGATATCCCATCACCAACCTATACACTTGTACAATGTTACCAAGCAGATAAAATAGAAATCTGGCATGTTGATCTGTACCGGATTGAATCTGATTTGGAAATTATGGAACTGGGATTGGAAGAGGCGTTTGAAACTTCACTCTGTATCATTGAATGGGGCGAGAAATTGGGGCAGTTCACTCCAGATGACCCAATCGAAATCATCTTTGAACCACATCCTAAATTTGAAAATAGAAGAAAAATAACAATCCTGACCAAAGATTCAGCATGCCTTCCAAAACTTGAGGATACCCTTGGATAAACGAACCCAAGAAAGACACCAATTTCTAACGAAGAATAGATGGGATGGATGGGACATAGCCAACCTGGCTGGTGATGCATCACCTCGAAAATACTACCGGTTATCCTCAGGGCCCAAAACTGCTGTTTTGATGGATGCCCCCATAAAATCCTGCGGATCCCTGGAACCCTTCATTAGGATTTCGGAATATTTAACAGATCATGGCTTTAGTGCACCAAAAATAATTGCAAGAGACTTATCCAGGGGGTTTCTGATACTCGAGGATCTAGGTGATAACCTTTTCAGTTCCCTCCTAATGAATAATCCCGAGATGGAGATGGAAATCTACCTTGTCGCTCTGGATATCTTGATAACACTGAGGGAAAAAGCCTTACCAGCCAATATACCCGCCTACACGCCAAAAATTCAGGGTGAACTGGCCACATTATCCCTAACCTGGTATGCCCAAAATATATTGGAAGACGAGATACCCAAGAAAGATGTGACTTATCTGACAACCCTGGTTTCAGACGCCATTGCTGATTTAAATGAGAAACAAGTGTTTGTCCATCGGGATTACCATGCCGAAAATCTCCTTTGGTTGCCCGAGCGTACTGGTCTAAAAAAAACAGGTATAATTGACTTTCAGGATGGATCAAGTGGGCAAACATCCTATGATCTTGTGTCCTTGGTGGAGGATGCCCGAAGAGATATCTCCAAACAACTTAAAGATAAGCTGTTGAAAAGATATGCCGAACTAACCGGGGATTCTCTTTCCGCAGTTGAAAAAGGGGTTGCCATCTCAGGGATTCAAAGAAATTTGAGGATAATCGGTGTTTTTGCCCGATTGGCAATTCGAGATTCCAAGAGTTGGTATGTTGATTATATTCCCAGGGTTTGGAATTATCTCATGAGCGATCTGGAGGTTGCAAAAAAAGGTGATTTAACTTCTTTTGTCATGAATACTCTACCAAAACCTTCACCAAGAAACCTGGAAAGACTTAGGAGTAAATAAATCAAACCAAATTCAGCAATGATTTTTGCAGCGGGTTTTGGAACCCGATTGGGAGTTTTGGTCAAAAATAAGCCAAAACCATTGATCAAAATTGGAAAGACTACTCTTCTTGATCATGCTTTGGGGCTAACCAACCAAGCTGGTATGGAAAACGTAGTTGTCAATGCGCATTACCTTAGCAACAAAATAGTGGATCACCTTACCCCCAATGCCTCTATCAGAGTCATTGTTGAAAAACCTGACATACTGGAAACTGGTGGTGGACTACTCAATGCACTCCCTTACCTGGGCACAGATCCCGTTTTTACCTTGAATGCCGATAATTACTGGTTTGGACAAAACCCACTTCTAATGCTCGAACAATTTTGGAACCCGGAAAAAATGGATGCCCTGTTAATGCTGGGTTCCAAGAAAAACACCTATGGTTTTCTAGGAAAGGGCGATTTTGTCATGGATTCCAAGGCAAATCTGGCTAGAAGATCAAACGAAAGCACTGGGTTGGTTTACCTGGGAGCCCAGATAATCAATCCTTCAGTCATTGGAAGTGGTTTTGGCAAGGTATTTTCCCTGAATTTGGTCTGGGATAAGTTAATCCACAATAAAAAAATTAAAGGGTTGATTTATGATGGTAAATGGGCGGTAATTGATACACCTTATGGAATAGAAACAATCAAAAAGATATTATGAATAAAATTCAATCCTCAATCCTAATTTTGGCTACTGGCTTGACTAACAACCTTGAATCAGTATCTAGAAATAACGTTTAGCCCCTAAGTAATCCTCACCCACTATCCCTGATTTACGTAGAAATGTTTCCAGCTCAAAATAATCCACGAGTTTTTGCCGTCCCACCGGGATGTAATTTTGCCTCGGTATTTGTGGCTGGGCTTTTGGCAAGAATGAAAGACCGCAATCCCGAAGATTTGGCTCGGGTTGAAATTTATCTGAGTACCAGAAGTCTACAGCAGGCAGTTATTGCCGAATTCATCAAGCATAAGAATTCCTTTCTGCCAAAACTGACCTTGCTTAATGATCTGAAACTGGATGCCCGGTTTCCAGAAATACCCCCACCTGTTTCTACTCTTCGAACAAGATTGGAACTGATGCAAACCATTAAGGTACTATTGGAAAACAATAAACGGTTTGCTTCTCATCTGGCCCAGTATGAACTTACCAGAACTCTGGAATCACTTATGCATGAATTGAGTGAAGAAAATGTTAATCCTTCACTTCTGGGAACCGTAGACCAGACCAACCTGTCTTCCCATTGGAAAGAAAGCCTTAAATTCCTGGAAATCCTGGGGGAGTTCGTGAAAACCTATGAAACCCCTGATCAGGCAGCTCGGCAGAGGTTGGTCATTGATGCTCTTGCGAATTGTTGGGCAAACAACCCACCTGAGCATCCGGTCATAGTTGCAGGATCAACGGGCTCGGTTGGATCAACCCAATATTTTATGCAACAAGTGGCATCATTGCCACAAGGAGCACTTGTACTGCCCTGCCTTGATTATGACCTGCCGCCAAAGGTTTGGGACAGCCTGGGAGGGAATGTTCCGCATGTAGATCATCCACAATACCGGTTATACCTACTAGCCAACAATCTTGGTATTTCTCCCTATGAAATTCCCCTTTGGAATAACAATGTCAAGTCAAATCAACCCAGAAATACTCTCATTTCCCTGGCCTTGCGTCCGGCTCCTGTTACCAACCAGTGGAAATCTGATGGGCCAAAGCTGACCAGCCTGAAAAAAGCAACAGAGGGCCTGACCATGGTCGAGGCACCTACCTCAAGAATGGAAGCCGTAATTATCGCCTTGCAGATGCGCAAGGCATTGGAGGATAGAAAAACTGCTGCTTTGGTTACTCCAGACAGATCCTTGATTAGGAAAGTGAAAGCTTCGCTTCGAAAATGGGATATCGAACCACAAGATTTCCGCGGAGAACCCTTTCTTAAAAGTTCGCACGGTAATTTCTTACTGAGCATTGCAAACCTGATTGGGGAGGAAGCGAGTCCTGAAGAGTTTATCTCACTATTAAAGCATCCCCTCACAAATTCTGGTCCAGACCATGAAAAACATCTTCAATATGCTATGGATCTTGAGTTTTATATTCGTTCCAGGGGACCTGAATATGAACCCATGAAACAAACCGGCGGATGGTTGCGGACGCAAACTGCCAATAGGCGAATAGTTAGTTGGTTCAATTGGTTTGAGAATATTGTCAACGACCTGGAACAGGCAACCGAGGCCACCCTGGAAGAGTTTGTCCTACGCCACAGACATATTGCCACAAAATTGGCCAATGGTCCCAAGGGGCAGTCGGAAATACTTTGGGACAATGGTATCGTTGCCTCCAGGGAGGCAAACAATCTCTTTAACAAGATAAAAATGGAATCCCACGTACTTGGGGATATAACTCCCAAGGATTACGCTGAACTGTTTTCTGGTCTGGCTGGTGAGATCAGTATCCAGCACAGAAGTGAAACAACTCCCAACCTGTATTTCTGGAATACGGAAGATGCCCGGATGGAAGCCCCTGATCTAATCATTGCCGGTGGGTTGAATGAAGGAACCTGGCCCATTTTTCCTGGTCAGGACCCATGGTTGAACAGAAACCTTCGAAGCCAGATCGGATTGAACTTGCCTGAAGCCCGAATTGGCCTGGCAGCCCATGACTTCCAGCAAGTAGTATCGGGCAAGGAAGTAATCCTATCAAGAAGCACATTGGTTGATGGTGACCCGACTAATCCTTCACGATGGCTCAGTCGGTTGACAAATTTATTGGCTGGGCTTGAACCTGAGGGCTTATCAGCCTTGAAAAGCATGAAAGCCCGGGGAGATTATTGGTTGGATTTGGCCACTCAATATGAAAAGCCCCAAAGCATGCAGGAACTTTACAAGCGACCTCAACCATCGCCACCACTTGTGTCTCGTCCCAAGAAAATCAGTGTGACAGCTGTCAGGACCCTAATTACCGACCCCTATGCGATATATGCCCGGTATATCCTTCGCCTGAAACCGGTTTTTCGATTAAAAATTGAACCGAGTTATCTGTTAAGAGGAATAAGATTCCATTCAATTATGGAACAATTTGTTCCCATGTTTGATTTTGAGGATGATGAAGCGGAAATCGCCAAGTTAAGGGAAGTGGCCAGCGAAGAATTAACCGGAACCGGAACACTTCCTGTAGTTGAAGGGGTTTGGTTATCCGCACTGAAACATAACTTCAAAGAAATTCTTGATATTGAGAAATCACTCCGAGAAACCAGTGAGCCTGACGAGTTGGAGGCATCTGGTAATTTTGAATTTGAAGATCTTGGTTTTACTCTTACGGCAAAATGTGATCGGATGGATTTGGTAAAGGGTACCGAAAACGAATGGTATTTGTTTGACTATAAATCTGGAGCGATTCCTTCTGTTCGCAGTATTTCCCAATATGATAAGCAAATTCCTCTACAAACCATAATGGCTGAAAAGGGATCCTTTACGGAAGGAGATACCGGCAAGGTTTCCAAGGCAGGCTATATCGGAATTGGTCGAAAAATCGTATTTCAAGAAATTGACCGGAAGGATAAGGATGGAAACGATACCTTCCTTCAAGATTGGGAAAAATTCCAGAAACTCATAAAAAATTATCAGAGCCTTGACACGGGGTACATACCTCGACGATATGGTGGTGAAGGGGTTGTATCCGATGATTACGATCACCTGGCTCGCTATGGCGAATGGGAAGATATAGATGAACCGCTGTTGCTGAGGGTCGGTAATGGACGAGACTAGATTTGATGAAGCCACTCTCCCTCAGGTCAAGGCAGCTTTTCCCCATGAATCATCATGGGTACTTGCCAATGCCGGTTCAGGAAAAACTCGGGTTTTAACCAATCGGGTTGTCCGTTTACTACTTGCCGGCACATCCCCTCAAAAAATTCTTTGTATTACCTTTACCAATGCTGCGGCAACCAACATGCTTAATCGTCTGGGGGAAACCCTTGGAGATTGGGCCATGCTCTCCAATGAGGATCTGAAGGAAAAATTACTTAACCTTGGTGAAGAGGAAGCCTCGCTTACACCCGAAAAACTTGATTCAGCCCGAACCCTATTTGCCCGCTCCCTGGAAACCCCCGGGGGTATGAAAATTCAAACCTTTCATAAGTTTGCCACCAGTCTATTGCGGCAGTTCCCCTTGGAAGCCAATGTTTCACCCCAGTTCAAGATGATAGGGGAACGCGAAGCGGCAAAAATCCAGATTGATCTATTGAATCAGTTGGAAGAAACCGACAAGGAATTGATCTTTCAATTTGCCAAGCATCTGGATTATGAACAACTCAAGCAACTCACCAAGGAAATATTCGCCAAAAGGGATCATTTTCCGGAGGAAGTAAGCAAGGATGAAATCTGGGAAAGGTTTAAAGCCCCCCCGGAATGGGATGACCATAGTTTTCTAAACACGGTTACCGATGAGGATTTGACGTTGATTGAAACCCTTATCCCTATTCTGCTGGAGGACGGTACCGCCGCTGAGCAAAAAAAGGGCTTGGAACTGAAAAAGGTCCTGGAAGCAGGTATTCCCTTTGTAATCTTGTCTCTACTTACCAAGATTTTTCTTACTGGCCCTACAGCCAAAAATCCTTACTCCCCAAGCAGGTTCCCAACAAAACCCACCAAAGCACTACTTGGCCCACGTTTGCGCGAAGGCCTTGCGTCGTTTGCCGAGAAATTATCCCTGGTCAAAAGAAACGAGTTGCATTATCAAGGGGCAAAAAAGACCCTCCTGTTACATCAATTCGCACGAAGAATTCTTGATGATTACCAGGAAATCAAAATCAAGAATGCCTGGTTGGATTTTGAAGACTTATTGACCAAGGTAATGGATATTTTAAGAAATCCCACTATTGCCCAGTGGATTCTTTATCGGCTTGATGAGGACATTGATCATATTCTTGTTGATGAAGCCCAGGATGTAAACCAGAAGCAATGGGGGATTGTTTCCATTTTGGCTGAGGAATTCACTGCCGGTGCCGGCCAAAGGGGGAATTTGACCAGGACAGTATTCGCTGTAGGGGATGAAAAGCAGTCTATTTTTGGTTTTCAGGGAGCAGCACCGGAAAAATTCCGGGAAAGGCGGAACTACTTCAAGGAAAAGTTCGAAGCAAGTGGTCGAAGGTTCATTGAGGAGGACCTGAATTTCTCCTTTCGTTCCTCTGATGCCATCCTATGGTTGGTAAATGAGTTCATGGAGATTTTTCCCGAGCGGTTTTATACCCAATTTATTCCTCATAAACCCTACAAGACCAACCTTCCGGGACGGGTGGAATTATGGCCGCTGGTACCCAAGAAAGATGGGTTTGAAAAAGAAGATTGGTCCTCCCCCACCTTTAGCCGGCCCCCACAAAAGCCAGAAGAAATTCTAGCTGAACTTCTTGTTGCCAAAATAAAAAAGATGATTGGGTCTGAATTTACTCCCACCGGCAATGGGGATGAAGCAAGACCAGTTCGACCAGGTGATATTTTAATCCTGGTACAAAGCAGGGGATCAATTTACCGGGCATTGATCAGAGAATTGAAAAAAGCAAAACTTCCCCTTGCTGGAACTGACCGTATCAAGTTGGGAGATGATTTGGCAATCAAGGACCTCCTTGCTCTCTTGCTGTTCCTGTCTGTCCCCAAGGATGACCTCTCCCTAGCCATTGTCTTGAAATCCCCCCTGTTTGGCTTCAGTGAAGATGATATTTTCCGATTGGCCCATTACCGAACCGGTAGCCTCTGGGATGAATTGGTGGCAAGCAAAAACAGCTCTGGGAGGTTCAACAATGCCTATGGTGTTTTGGCCGAGCTGCTGTCCCTGGTGGGCCAGGAAACACCCTATGATTTGCTGGAGACAATCCTGACCGTTTACAATGGACGACAGTTGTTGGTATCTCGCCTGGGTGAAGCCAGTACGGAAGCGTTGGACCTGCTGTTGGACCAGGCTCTGGAGTATGAAAATACCGGCACCACTTCTTTGACAGGGTTTCTGGAATGGTTGGAACCTGGTGAAGTCAATATCAAGCGACAATTGGAACAGCAAAGGGACGAAATAAGGGTCATGAGCATTCATGGAGCCAAGGGGTTGGAATCACCAATAGTCATATTGCCTGACACCAGGGCCATGCAAAGTCCCACGGACAATATTATCCTTTCCGCGGATGAGGAAGAATTTCCCCTTTGGAACACCAAATCTGACTATACCGAACCTGTTGCTGAAGGTTCGGAGCTGATCAAGGAGGAAAATTGGAAAGAATACCTGCGTCTCCTTTATGTCGCTTTGACCAGAGCTGAATCCAGGTTGATCATTTGTGGTGTGCAAAAAAGAAAATCACCAGAAAAAATAGAGGATATCAAGGACTGGTATGAAATTGTTCAATGGGTCATGGATTATTGTATCAATGATACCATTCATGACTTTCAGGAAGACTTAAATGAAAAAATGGAGGAAACGGTTGGAAACCTGTTGATTACAGGAAACTGGCCAACAGATTCCAGCAGGGAACCAGATACCGAAAAGAAGGAGGAGGCCAGTTTGCCCAACTGGGTGAGTGCGACACCTGAAGTGGAAACACCAGCCAGCGTTTCTCTTTCTCCCTCCAATCTCGGAGGCAGCAAGGCACTGGCTTCAGATGATCAAAAAGAAGTCAGCGGCGAATCAGCTCTTCAGAAAGGGTTGGCAATCCATCTCCTGTTGGAACATCTCCCCACTTTTCCCAAGCAAGACTGGGAGCTCAAGGGAGAACAGTTGCTTGCGTTAAGGTATCCAGAAATTACGCCCGAAGACAGCAAGGAATGGATTGCAAACAGTATTGCCATCCTGGAAAAACCCAACTTGAAATTCCTGTTTGAATCTTCAAATGCCACCCTGGAAGAAGTACCCATAACGGCAGAGGTGCCAGAGTTGGATAACAAACCAATTTTTGGTTACATCGACCGTCTGGTGATTGCCGATGATCATGTCCTGGCCATTGACTTCAAGACCAATCGGCTTGTCCCTCAAGACGCAAACCAGACACCAGAAGGATTGTTGCGTCAAATGGGGGCTTATCTCAGATCGCTGGAAAAAATTTATCCTCAGAAAAAAATTAAAACCGCCATCTTGTGGACAGAAACGGGGGAATTAATTGAACTTCCAGAGGAATTGACATTGAATGCATTGCAAAGAGCAACTACAATGGCAGATCCCCAACCAACAAATTAACAGCTCAAAACCTGGAGGGAATAATGAGCGTAATCCACGTATCAGATGAAACTTTTGAAGCCGATGTCATTAATGCTCCAAACCCGGTACTGGTAGATTTCTGGGCCGAATGGTGTGGCCCCTGCCGTCTAATCGGTCCTGTATTGGAGGAATTGGCCGCTGAGTACGATGGTAGCTTGACAATTGCCAAGGTTGATATTGAAGCCAATATGGATACCCCCTCAAAACTTGGTGTCAGGGGTATTCCGGCCTTGTTTCTTTACAAGGATGGTGAAGTGGTTGGAAATCTCACTGGAGCACACCCAAAACCCACTTTGAAAAAGTGGATTGCAAGCTCCATCGAGGATTGATTCCTTAACCTATAGGAAACTGGTCTAAAAGTTTTCCTTGAGAACCTGACCAGCCAAATAAAGGGACCCGCAAACCAGTATGCGGGAATTTGGGTTGCTTGAGGATATCGTCTTTACGGCCGTTAGTGGACTTTCCGAAGTAAAGGAGGCAAAGCCTACTTCCCTGGCCACCGAAGCGACCCCGCCAGCGGACAGAGATGCTTCCTCACCAGGAATTGCAATGCCATAAAGCTCATCGGCAGCTGGTCGCAGGTTTCGGAGAAACCCTTTTATGTCCTTGGTTTCAAGCATTCCGCAGACCAGACGGGTCTTCTTGGAAGACATTTTATTCAGGGTATGAGTCAAAGCTTCACCGGCCGCTGGGTTGTGCCCACCATCAAGCCAGACCTCTGAGCCGTTGGCGTTGTCTATCAATGGCCCCTTCTGTAATCTTTGCATTCGTCCCGGCCACTTGGCATCAAGTAGGGCTCGTTTGATTTCGGGCTCTTGAAAGCCGAGATAGCGCAGAACAGTAATTGCCGTTCCGGCATTGATAGTCTGATGTTCCCCAACCAGATTGGGTTTGGGAAGGACCAGTTGGCCCTTGGCATCTGTATATACCAGATTATTGCCATCAGTAATGACAGACCAGTCACGATCCTGAATCAACAGGGGGGTGTGTCTTTGATCTGCAACATTTTGAATCACCTCCAGGACTGCTGGTACCTGACGGGATATAACGGAAGGAATATCAGGTTTCAGAATACCGGCTTTTTCAAAAGCTATCTTTTCCAGCGTTGTACCCAGATACTGCTCATGATCAAGTGAAATAGGGGTAATAACGGTCAATTCCGGTTCTTCTACCACATTGGTAGCATCCAATCGCCCGCCCAGACCAACTTCCAGCAGTAAATAATCGGCATTGGTCCGAGAAAAAGCCAGAAAGGCTGCTGCCGTGGTGATTTCAAAAAGAGAAATGGGCAATTTCTTGTTTACCGCCTCACATTCCAACAGGACATCAACCAGAGCATCTTCCTCAATTATTGAGCCGGACAGGGTTATTCTCTCATTGAATTTGGTCAGGTGCGGTGAAATATAACTGTGAACGCGTTGATCTGCTGCTTCCAACCCGGCCCTTACCATGGCTAGGGTGGATCCCTTGCCATTGGTACCGGCAAAATGAATGACAGGAGGAAGTTGCCTTTCGGGGTGTTGTAGTTCGGCCAATAACCTTTTTGGTCGGTTGAGGGTCAGGTCTATACTTTTCGGGTATAGTGATTTCAACCGATGCAAAATATCTGTAGATGTTGATGCAGTCACGAGGAACTCTCCCAAGGAACCAGGCTAATGAGAATAATTTAGGTTATTTTATTCAGTTTGGGAAGACTGCTTTGGTTCTGATTTCTTTTCAAAAGTGATTTCGCCTCTGATAGCCGGTGGTTTTTTCATGAGAAGCCTGGTCAAGACCATGATTGTTTCCCGCATTTTCTTGCGATGCACCACCATATCAACCATCCCATGTTCCAGTAAATATTCTGAGCGCTGGAAGCCCTCCGGCAATTTCTCCTTGATGGTCTGTTCGATCACCCTTGGTCCGGCAAAGCCAATCAAGGCCTTGGGTTCGGCAATATGTATATCTCCCAGCATGGCATAGGAAGCGGTCACTCCTCCTGTAGTCGGGTTGGTTAAAACCACAATGTATGGTAATCCAGCATCAGCCATTTGTTTGATACCCACGGTTGAGCGGGGCATTTGCATCAGACTGAGTATGCCTTCCTGCATGCGGGCACCCCCGGCAGTGGCAAACAAAACCAGTGGTGCCTTGACCTTCAGGCATCTCTCAGAGGCGGTTAGAATGGCATTTCCGACGTAGATCCCCATGGACCCAGCCATGAAATCGAAATCCTGGGCCGCAACAATGGTTTTCAATTTGCCGATATTCCCTTCGGCAACAAGCATGGCATCCTTTTCTTCAGTCGTTTTCTGAGCTGCTTTCAGCCGCTCGGTATACCTCTTGGTATCCTTGAAGGACAACGGATCTTCCTTGGGGATATCAACATCCAGAAGTTGGTAGATTTTATCATCAAAGAGGGTATCAAATCTTTCCCTGGGACTAATTGTCATGTGATAATCACAATCCGGACACACGTTCAATGAACGTACTATGGTTCTATGATTAATCATGACCCCGCAATTCTTGCATGTTGTCCAAAGATGATCTGGAACATCCTTGCGTTCCAGGATGGCCTTTAGCTTGGGCCTGACATAATTGGAAATCCAGTTCATAATTCTCCAAAATTTGTTTGCAATTCAAACGATAGCAATTTTATAAGAATACCATTACCAGTCAAAGTAACAAAATAAGTTTGCAATGCATCCTTTTCTACTGCACCAGAGTTATCCCCTACCTCTGCCTATTGCCCACCGGGGGTATTCGGCAAACTATCCGGAAAATACCATGGCCGCTTTTTCGGCTGCGGTTGATTTGGGTTACAAATGTCTGGAAACAGATGTGCATGCCACATCTGATGGCAAACTGGTTGCGTTTCATGATCCCGATCTAAGGCGAGTGGCCTTTACCGAGGGTCGGATTGATACCTTGACCTGGAGTGAACTGAAAAGGATCAGAGTACAGGGCAAGGAGCCCATACCCCTCTTTGAAGAGGTTCTGTTAACTTGGCCGGACATAAGGTTTATAATTGATCCAAAAGAAGACAGTGCCGTCAAGCCCTTGTACGATATATTGTCTACAACTGACGTTTGGGACCGAGTTTGTGTGGGATCCTTTTCGGATCAGAGATTGGCCTGGTTCCGACAAGAGGCGGGACCCAAATTATGCACTTCCATGGGCCCCAGGGAAGTCTTTCGCTTGCGATTCAACAGTTGGGGAATCCCCTTGGGTGGTTTTGGTGCCAATTGTGTACAAGCGCCCTTAAGGGACAAGGGGATTCGCATACTGGATCGTAGTTTTATCAACAAAGCTCATTCCTATGATTTCCCGGTACAAGCCTGGACCATAAATGATGAGGAAACCATGGGAAAACTCCTGGACCTTGGTATTGATGCCATCATGACAGATGAAGCTGAAATGATGAAAAAAATTTTCCAGCAAAGAGGAATTTGGCGGGAGTAACTTCAATTTTTGGATCACTTTAGCTCTTGATTTAGGCATAGAAAATTTTCTTATAATTTTTATATAAATATCCTATCAAATGGAACTGCCAAGTTTCATTTATACTTATGTTGGCTACTAATGTTTCCTTACATCATACATTGTGTTTTTCTTGCGTAAATTTTAACCATTACAAGTGGTAATAATAATGAGCAATTATCCACAGTTTAATTCGGTAGTTTATCATATGAAAATCTATCAAACCGCAATTGACAAATGGAAAAACTTGCCTATTTGCATTTTGCAAACATCAAAATTTGGAGGTGGATATGGCTATTTATCGAGTAAACAACAATGCACAGGCAAACGGAGACCATGAGGTTCATAAAAAGGGCTGTTCTTGGTGGCCAACTGATGATTACGAAAACCTCGGAGATCATCCAAATTGCTTTAGTGCTGTACAAGAAGCAAGAAAATACCATCCAGGTACTGTCAACGGATGCTTTTATTGCTCAAATGAATGTCACACTAGCTGAAACATTTTTTTCTCTAGATAAGTTAGTTTTTGGATTCATCCATCCAAGAATAAGGGCTCTTATTTTATTAACCCCTCCTAAATAATACTATTGTTCCAAGTCCCCACTGTTTAGGGTTGAGTTTTGTGATACTCTCTCTTCGTGTCCATCTATCCATGAAAAAATCATAACCTCTTTTTACTCCAGTTCCAGAATAGGAACGAGTGGGAATTATTTGGTGTTTTGATCAGTTGAACCTTTGATACTCCCAGGAGTAAAATTTGTTGGATCTTGGATTTTTTTACCTATCTAGAATTGTTTATTGTACGATGTATTAACCGAATATGGTACTGACATATTAAAACCAAACAAGAGATTTTAAGGAAAGATTATTTCTGTTTGACTGTGTAGTGTCTTTCTGAAAGACCTTGGAAACTATGAAGGAAATTAGGTCCTTCAAAGGATTGTTGCCTGAAGTAAAATTGCTATCAATTGTAGGGAGTAACTTCAATTTTTAGTAGTAATCCGTTAACTACTCTGCTTTGATGTCTTTTCAAAAGATTCAAACAATTTTTTATGTGTAAAAATCCAACTGCCAGTTTCCCTTATCAAGAAGGATAAACACTATGTCTGAAAAAAAACAAAACCTACCAAGCCGTCATGTCAGCCAAGGGCCTTCAAGAGCTCCGCACCGATCATATTATTTTGCCATGGGTATGACTGACCTTGAGATTGATCAACCATTCGTCGGTGTGGCAACATGCTGGAATGAAGCTGCACCATGTAATATTGCCCTCAACAGGCAAGCGCAGGCTGTCAAATTGGGCGTAAAATCAGCCCAGGGTACACCTAGGGAATTTACAACCATAACCGTAACCGATGGAATAGCCATGGGACATGAGGGAATGCGTTCTTCCCTAGCCTCCCGAGAAGCAATAGCCGACACTGTTGAACTGACCATGCGAGGACACTGTTATGATGCTCTTGTTGGATTGGCGGGTTGTGACAAGTCCCTACCAGGCATGATGATGGCCATGGTTCGGCTTAATTGTCCATCGGTCTTTATCTACGGTGGTTCCATTTTACCAGGTCGGCTTGATGGTAGGGATGTTACTGTTCAGGATGTGTTTGAGGCTGTTGGGAGGCACCAGGCAGGCAATATGTCCGATGCTGAACTTGCCATATTGGAACGAGTGGCCTGCCCTTCCGCAGGTGCTTGTGGTGGTCAGTTCACTGCCAATACCATGGCCTGTGTTTCGGAAGCCTTGGGGCTGGCCCTCTTTAACTCGTCAGGCGCTCCTGCACCTTACGAAAGTCGGGATCAGTTTTGTGAAGCTTCCGGGCGGGCGGTGATGGGTCTGTTGGAAGCAAATATTCGAGCCAGGGACGTGGTTACCCGCAAATCGCTGGAAAATGCTGCCAGAGTTGTGGCTTGTACTGGAGGGTCCACCAACGCAGGACTTCACTTGCCAGCAATTGCCAACGAAGCAGGCATTTATTTTGATCTCTTTGATGTTTGTGAAATATTCAAAAGTACACCTTATTTCGTGGATATGAAACCAGGCGGTAAATACGTCGCCAAGGATCTCTATGAAGCTGGCGGGGTTCCCGTCGTGATGAAGGAACTCAGAAAAATAGGCCTGATCCATGAAGATTGCATTGTAGTCTCAGGAAAAACGGTTGGGGAAGAACTTGACCTGGTTGAAAGAGAAGCCGATGGTCGAGTGATATACCCGGCCGCAACCCCGCTATCCGAAACGGGCGGAGTTGTTGGTCTTAGCGGTAATCTTGCACCCGATGGTGCTATCGTGAAGATCGCCGGGATGGAGAGGGACCAGATTGTGTTTTCCGGTCCGGCCAATGTCTTTGAATGTGAAGAGGATGCCTTTGAGGCGGTGAAGAAACGTGAATACAAGGAAGGTGATGTTATTGTCATTCGGAACGAAGGACCTGCCGGTGGACCTGGCATGCGAGAAATGTTATCCACCACGGCAGCTCTTTCCGGTCAAGGCATGGGTAAGAAAGTGGCCTTGATAACTGATGGTAGATTTTCAGGCGCAACAAGAGGCTTTTGTATTGGTCACATCGGGCCGGAATCGGCCCATTGCGGCCCCATTGCCCTGCTGAAGAATGGCGACATCATTACCATTGATGCCCTCAAGGGAGTTCTGGACGTTGATCTTACTGATGAAGAATTGGCACAGCGCAAAGCTTCATGGGAAGGTCCAAGGAAAACCATTTACAGCTCAGGGGCTCTTTGGAAATATGCCCAGCTCGTAGGTTCAACTCGCAATGGTGCCGTTACCCAACCCGGAGCAAAGGAAGAATCGCATGTCTACATGGACTTGTAAATGATGTAACTAGAAAGCCAGAACCAGCACGGCAAGCGTGCGTTTTTGAATAGTAACTAGAAAAGAATGGGGTTCTAAACCAGCAGGTTTAAAAACATTCACGGGAATAAAATGTATGAATTAGTCGGACACTAAGAATGATTGAGCTTTTCCACTTCACTCAATAAATTCCAAGGATTGATTATTGTTCAAGTAAAAACGGGCACATGTTGAGAAACAATTTTCTGGGATTTGCAAGCCTGGCACGAAATACAGATGCTTGTGTCTTTAGGTACATGTGGGCCCAAATTCTCTTAAATGAATTATGAGCCTGATATCAGGGAGGGTTAATATCATTAACATACGGCAACACAGATTTAGAAATTTTTCCCTTCCTTCCCCTTGCCTTGGTAAAAAGGTTATAGAAAAATCAAAAGCTCCTCTCAAAACTATTAAATTGCTAGTGTTGGGTAAACTTCCTGGAAGTGAAGAAAACATTTTTTCAATTACGGGTCGCAAATCATCACATTATTTGTCCATAACCTAAAATAGAATATTAGAAATGCTACCGTTTGAGGTTCAACCTTGGGGACATTCACCTACACCTCTTCTTCCGAAATTAATACTTGCGGAAATCGGTCACCTGGAAGCACCGAAATCAATAACAAGAGTTTTGGGGGAAGGATTAACCCTTTCAGAGTTCAATGTGTCTGTTTGGGATTACGTAGACGAAGTGGACAATAAAACTCTAGGAGAAATCATTAATGTCATAAATAAAATACAGATCCGTATTTTAGAATGCCAAATATACCCAAATGAAAAGCTTCTAGACATACCTATTGAAACAATTCATTTTTCCACAAGGCTCAATAAAGCAATTAGTGGAAACTTTGAATTGTTCCAAAACCCAAAACTTAAGATCATAGATATACTAAAACTCCAAAACTGTGGAACTAAGTCTGCTATTCAGTTTGCTTGTTTGGTTGAATTTATTGCCGGCCAATTAGAAGGTTTAACGCAAACTCCTTCGAAACTGAATCAAATTGAGGAAGATGATTCAGTTGAACTTTCCAAGATATTATCATTTTTCCGTTTAACCTCTGCTTGGGGTTTTGGCGAACGGGGGTTTGGATCCTTATCCAGTGCACTCCCCGAACCACGGCGTGAATGGCCACCAGAAATCAAATCTAATTGGTTGGAGTTGGGTACCTTTAAAACAAATAAATTGGCAAGAGGGCTTTATCGGGATTATTCAGTACCAGATTTGATAACAAATAGATTAGAAGCCATAGATGAAAGATTATTGACCATTGCCCAAGAGCGTGTCCTGGTTATTGAGAAACCCAAAACATTACGTGAACTGGCAAGTAAATTTTATATTTCTGGGGAAAGAGCAAGGCAGCTTGAAGAAAAGGTTTGCTCCGAATTAAAAGATTTCAAATCCGATGGTTTTTTGCCCGTATCCAGGAGGGTAACAGAACTTAGTGAGCAATTGGGTAGTGCAATACCAAAAAATCACCCTGAAATTTCAAATTCATTAGATTGGGCTGTAAAGGATTTTAAAGAGGAACATACTGATAAAGGTGTGGTCAAATCCTTGCTATTATGGCTTGCTGGTCCTTACCATGTAAAAAAGAAATGGTTATTGAGGGATGAAGACCTTTCTAATCAAACAATTAAAGCTCTGTTTGGGGGTAAAGATTTTTGGGGATTTATTGATCAAAAATATGTTCAAATCACGTTGAATAAGTTTGGAATACGGCAAAAATTTCATTTCGAATGGATAACATTTCTGGATAAGTTTTTACCTGTTGAAGGCGGTTTTATTCATTTCGAAGGGAGTGCACCTGATAAAGGGTACGCCCTTTTACAATTCTTCAATAGACCAATGTCTGCTGAGGAAATGTTGAGCTATATTGGAAGCTTAAATACAAGAGGGTTCACTAGCAACCTTTTAAATGATCCCAGATTTTGGAAGGTAAATCACCAAAATGAATTCGTGCTTGCTGGAACTGAGGGATATAAGCAATTCACGGGAATTTATGGTGCACTTCTCAATGAACTTAAATTACAGGGTGGGCAGGCACGAAAAAAGGATTTGGTTAATAAAATTTCCCGAACGTTTGGTGTGAAAAAGTTATCCGTTGTCGGTTATTTGAATACCCCAAAATTCATTACAGATAAAAATGGAATTACGCGTGTTAGAAAAGATGGTGAGGAAATAATTGAGATAAAAACAAACATCCATAAAACAGCTGGATGTTATTTACTTGATAATGGCGAATGGTGTTGGCGATTTAAGGTTCAAAACCAAGCCTTAATTGGAAATAGTCTTAGTATACCCAATGCATTTGCTGACTACCTTGGTTGTAACATTGGAAAGAAAATTTTATTTCCAACTGAATTGGATGAAATTACACTTAATTGGCCCTTACACTCTCCAACTGGAGCTAGTATAAGTTCCTTGAGAAAGGTATTGGAATATTTTGATGCCAAGTTAGGTGATTATTTGTTTCTTAAGGGAGAAGACCGAAAGCTTTACTTTTCATTGTTGAGGCAAGAAGAATTGAATTCTGTAGATTCAAGCTTGGTTAAACTAGCGCGACTCCTTGGTAATATTCATTGTGATAATGTGGAAAAAGCAATTGTTTCAATCAGCAAATCGCTTGGCATTGATCATGATTCAAAGGATGATTTTATTTCGAAAGCCTACCAAAAACTAACTTCTCGTGGTGAAGCCAAACTTTCAGAATTAATCAAAGGGCCTGAATAATCGACAAATGACCGAACAGGTTTTTAGTTCCTGCAGGCAACACATCTTCAAGGATGCCTCATATTTGTTTATACCACCGTGATGTTCATGCATTCCTGGGTATGCCGGCCTGGAATATCGAGTGGCATAAGCGTCGTTCGGTGGCGCCGCTGCTATACAAGGATGATAATCTCGAAGAATCACGAGCCAAGCGAGTACCCTGGTAGTCCAAGCGGTGGTTTCCAACCATGCATTAACTGAGGCTAAAAAGAAAATCACATCCGATGGTTTTAAGGGGACCGATACCCCTTTATCAGGGAAGTGAGGTAATAAAATACATAAATAATTATGCAAAAGATTAGTATGGATTAGGATATCTCAATAGATTAACCTTTTATACTTTGCTTTACTGACCAAATGGGCTGGCTTAATAATTTCTTGGCGGGGCTTGAAATTAGTATAGATACTATATATGTCCTATGGACATATATAGTATCTTACAAATATCTCTCTGAGTGAATCAAAAATTATGTCCTTACAGGAAGCAACTTCTCATCTTAATAATTGGCTGGATGAGCAAAATAAGCCTGTAATTTCACTTTATGATTTTTTCACTGGAGTATCCCATATTAGTCAAAGAAAAAATGGGACAAAGACAACACGGAACTATGCCTGGCAATTATTCAACGTGTTGCTTAAGCAGAAGTATAGGAGGAAGACAACGATAACCTGGGACCAGGATTATCGCAACCATCTCCGCGTTTTATCAGTTCCAGACCTCTCCTCCAGTGAGATTGTCTGTACTGTAGACCGTTTCTGCTATATCTCCCATCTGTCTGCCATGCAGCATTGGAACTTGACCAATTTAATACCCCATTGGTTGATGCTAACCCGTCCATCAAGTCAATTAGTTGAGAAGGTCTATATTCCGGAAGTACAAAAGTCTATTAATCCACCTAGCGATTTCCGTATTCGTAATGTTACACACCCAAAACTAGTCCGTCGCTTACCAATAAAAAAACCTACTGTAACAAACTATCCAGGTAAATCTATTCGAGTACAATTTAGCTCAACTCGTGTTTCAACCTTGGGTCAGACTTTTGTTGATATGCTTATAAGACCGGAACTTTGCGGAGGAATACAACATATATTGGACGTATGGGAAGAACATGCCCCCACACGGCTCGAACCAATAATCGAAGCAGTTGATCAATGCTCAAACTCTATCGTGAAATGCCGTGCTGGTTATATACTGGAAGAACGCTTGAATATCACAAATCCGGATATTGAGAAATGGAAACGTTGGGCCCAGCCTGGAGGAAGTCGTAAACTTGATCCCTATTCTCCGTTCCAGCGGAATGTATCTACAACATGGATGATTTCAATCAATGTCTGACACCCAAAAATACAAAATTGATTTATTTGAGTGGATTAGCAGTGCAGACGAAAATAACCAAAAACACCGAAGAGCAATTGCTCTAATCCTAGTATCATTTGCATGTTTGGATTCATACCAGCTAGCGCTCAAAGGAGGTATCTGGTTAAACCTGGTTTGTAAAAGTCCCAGAATGTCGACAGATATAGATTTCACGGCCTATTTTAATCCCGAGCTAAAGAATCAAATTCGTCAAGACATTGACAATGCACTCAAATTGAGTTGTGAACAGTTTGGTAACCCCGGGATTGATGCATGTGTTCATAACATCATTCAACACAATCATCCTATTTTCCCAGGTTGGCAAATCAAAATTGCCTATTCTGTCCAAAACCCCTATCGGTCAAAACCAAGCACCAATTATTACAGTATTGATGTCTCATTCAACGAACCAACCCTCTACTCTGAAGCTAAATTGATTTTCTCCGAGGGTGGCTAGATTCTCGGGTATAGCTTAATCGACATTATTGCTGAAAAGTTTCGCGCCCTTCTTCAACTATCCTACCGCAAAAGGGAACGATCTCAAGACGTGTTCGATTTGTATTTCTTACAGGAAAGAATGGAATTTGATGACAAAAGAAAAGAAGCTATCCTGACTGCCCTAATGGAAAAGGCTAAGGCAACCGGAAAACTTGACAATCTTCACTCGAAATTCCTTTCCAATCCCGACATCAAGAAACGGGCCAAAGCTAATTGGAACCAAATCACCTTGACTGCTGGTTTTGTACCTGAATTTGAAACCTGCTTTGAGACAGTGATAAACTTTTATGAAGGATTACCTTGGCAATCTGAAAGTTCCCAGATAGGGTAGTAGTAGTTCAAGGTAGATGCTTACGGCTATGGAGCCGGTTCACTCATAGTGACAAAATCTGAACACTTTGCAGAAATTCCTTGACATAATATAATATTTCACGCAGTGCTTGATAGCGCTTGAATTTATCCAGACTAACTTGGTTTAGTGAATACAAGCCATCTTAAATCTTCCTAAATACTGAACTTTTAATCTAGTTTTCAATGATGACCGCTTTGTTTCAACCATCCAAATTCTCACAAGAAACAGTTTAACCATGTAAGTTCATCTACCTCGTTTAAATCAAGATGTAGGAGTGTGCTTATGCCAAATAAAAACAAGAACGATAAGAAATTTTATGGGGACATCCTTTCCCTTTCCTTGGCGAAAAATACCCGTATAGCTTATGACAAGGGTTGGCGGGTTTTTAGTGATTATTGTAATACCAGGAAAATAGATCCCCTAAGTGCAACACAGGATGATGTAGCTGACTTCTTTATTTACCTGGCTTCTGAACCCCGTTCAACAGATGCAACCTTCAAACAAGGAAAGCCACTATCTTTAAACACCTTAACATTGTACAAAAGTGCTATTGCCAACAAATACAACGAAGCTGGTATAGCATCCCCTTCACTATCTCCAAAAGTCAATTCCGTATTGAAAGGATTGGCTCGGTATCAAGGTGAACCGCCTCGACGTGTGAAAGCACTTAGAGATCATCAAATATTAGTAATGCTTGAACATTGTGGGGAATCTTTGATTGGGGTTAGAGATGCAGCAATTTTGGCGTTGGGTTTTGCCGCAGCACTTCGTAGGTCAGAGCTGTGTGGTTTAATGGTAAAGGATATTGAAATTATCCCACCAATTAATTGTTCGGACACAAAAAAAATGTTCATAACGATTCGCAAATCTAAAACTGACCAATTTGGGAAAAGTCACCGAATCGCTGTTCCAGAAGGAAAATGGATAAAACCCATAGACAAGATACAAGCCTGGATATCTGCTTCTGGCCTGACCCATGGTTATCTGTTTCAAACTATGCGACGTGGCGGAGAATTAAGAGGTAATCCCTTACATCATTCAGATATCCCACGACTTGTAAAAAAATATGCGGGATATGTAGGTATAGATCCTGAAGAGGTATCAGGCCATTCGCTCAGAGCAGGGTTTGTAACCAGTGCCGCTGTACACAACGCACGTTTGGATAAAATCATGGAGATAACCAGACATACCAATCCTTCTACGGTGATAAAATATATACGTGACGCTGATACATTTCGGGATCATGCCGGTGAGAAATTTCTTTGAAGGGAATTGTTGTCTATACCTGAGTGCTTATCAATAACCTTTCAGCGGATGTAAGTTTTGAGGTTTATCTCAGGCTCAGTTGCGATTTTCTATGTAATACGAAAATTAGCCATCCCAGTCTTGAGGTTCTTTTTCAATCCCATGAAGTTCCTTGATTTGTTCCCAAGTATAGGTATTCATTGCATGCCGGAGGATGGTATTCATTCGGGTTTGGTACCCTTTGCGACTAGCTTTAAGCCATTCCAGAACGTCAGCGTCCAACCGGGCCGTAATTCGTTTTTTGACTGGCCTAAATAGAACGTCTCTTTTCATTTCAGCAAGTTGAGCATCAGTTAATAATGGAATATCACTTGTGTCAATTTCTTCATCTGGTAGATCATCTAGCTTCTTTAGTCTTTCCAATTGTTCCAGAGTGATCTTGGGGATTTCACCTAGTTTATACCTAACGGTTTTGGTGATATTTTTTATTTCTGTCCTGTATTCTGGTAAGAATATTGATATTGAAGGTACTTTATCCCAATTCCCATATTAAAGATTGCGAATTATCAATTAAAATGGGAATCATATACTTGTTTACCCACAAGTATAATTTTACTCATTTTAGTCAGATTTTTTTGATAGAATACAAATTCTTCTTGTAAGAATGCTTACATATAATCGTGGAGACATTACTAGGAGCGTTATAAATAGATTCCAAGAATTGTGGGTAAACAAGTAAATTATCTCCATTAAAATTCTGGATCTTTGGTAGTGTCCGAAATATCATTCTTAATAATTGATTCAATTTTCCATTGACTATCTTCGCCTATTGACTCCAGCTTACTTTGTTTGATTACAGGCGGTGTTGAATTATAGTCCTTAAGGGTTGCAACACATCTTTTACCTAGTTTTACTAAATTTCCAGTTTTTGTTGAAATTATTTGTTTTGATGCGTTTGACTTATCATCAACAGATTTTGTTGTATCTGCAACAAAGACCATCCCTAGAAGTTTTACATCAGGAAAATTATTCGAGACCCAAGAAATATGATTGAGCCCTTGACTAATTTCTGTTTTAGAATATTTTGCCGAGTTTTTATTTTTGAGTGTTTTTAATTCAAAGGCAATTGCTTTGTTTTGAGAATTTATCCAAAGCACATCTGGCCCTGTATCATCTGTATTATCCGGCCTTGAGGCTTCAAAACCTAAAATTTTTCCCAAATATTCAACCGATTCTTCGTGCTTATTACTACTGAAATTTTGGTCGCCTAATTTATTGAGAAAATCTTCTAATTTACTGCTAATTTTAGATAAATGTTGTGGGTTTTGGTTATTCTGTATATTTTTTATCACATTATAAAAATCATTTTTTTTGTTACTTTCCCCAGATGGAATAATATTGTTTTTCATTGGTAAGGAGATGACACTCATTAGTCGGGATTTAGCGTTTTTATAAGCCTTAACTGCATTTTCTATGTCCCCCTCATAATCATATGCAGCACCAGCCCAAACCCATCTCCATCCCGCAAGATCACTATCATTGCCAAAGCATTCCACAGCATTTAAAATATGCACTCGTGCTTGTGAATAATCTTTTTCCCATATTGATGAGGCGAATTTAGCTTCATGAATAGCACTTTTTTCTAGAATTTCTTCAGCATTTATTGCTTCATCAACTAAGCTTGAATCTAACTTTTCTATATTCGAATTCTTGGAATAATAATTTTGCCAACTTTCACTCCGGCTAATAACATCATCTATTAATTTTTTTACCGATTCAGAATTATTCCCAAAATTCTTTTGAACAGCATATCCTAACTGAATTTGTTCTTGTAGCAAGAGAGGCAACAATGAAAGATTTTTAGGATGACTCAACCAGTTATGTAATTCAGGGCCTTTTATAAGGAATACACCAAAATCATTCCTTCCTCTAATTATTCGCCCAAATAGTTGGGCAATCCTGGTTGCGATTCTGGAATTAAAATTATCCTTTATTTTAAGAATATCCCATTGGTATTTTTCAATTAATGAACTCCCTTTGGGCAATCCATCCATTATCATCAACCGACAAGTATCCTTATCGAGGTCTATACCATCAAATCTTGATACTAATACAAAAACACCCTTATTTGAATCTCTAAATTCGTCCAATTCCTCTGTGAAATTATCTTTGGAAGGTGGTTCTCCTAATTCTGACCAATTACTTTTTGCTCTGTGTTTACTAGGTACAGCTATAATTATCTTATAGGAATCTGCCAGTTTCTTTACAAAATCTTTAGAAAATAAATCCTCGGCTACCCTTTCCTCAATTTGTATTAATCTTTCACCATTTCCAGCATCATTGCGTGGAGTTATTGTTTTATCAGGTATCTTGCCAAATGCTCTAGCGAATTCCGTATTAGATTGTAAAGTAGCTGATAAATAAACTCTCCTTATTGATCTTCGAAGAACTTCTATGGATCTTGATGGCAAGAAAGGAGGAGATAACTCAACTTCTCCTTCAGAAAATACAATTGCACATGACTCAAGATGATCCTTCAGGTGCTTGAAAGGATATTGTTGTTTACTATCATCGTCTAGGCCATGATCTTCCAAGATTTGTAATAGTTGATTTTTATTCTCTTTTATTCCCCTTGGTGGAACAAAAGTTGTTTCTGGTACGGTACTAATCCCTATACTATCTTTATACTTTCCTTCTATTCCCAAGTCCCTGAAGACGGGTAAGAATAAATTACTTATATCTCTAAATAAATCAGGTTTTTCTGAACTGCTTATTCTTATAGTATAGGAATCCCTAATTATATTTTCTGCTACATGGGCATCATCAAAAATGATTGCACCTGGAAAGTTATTCCTTGCTATGCTACTAAACCCATTGAAAATAGCATGGTAAGTAGTAATACAAAATCCCATTCCTGTCTTAAATTTGTTATTGCTATATTCCCCGGCTACCCTAATAGAGTGAGGCAAACAATATTTTTCAGCTTCCTTTGAAGTTTGTTTAACAAGATCAATGGTTGAGCATAAATACAATACATTTTCAACTCTTTGATTGACAAAACTTGTTGCAATTAATAATCCTACAAGAGTTTTGCCTGAACCAGTATCCATTGATATTAATATATCATTTTTTTGGTTAATATTATACCAATCTTCAAGTGCCTGACCTTGACCCATCCAAAGAGAATCAGGTATCTCTTCATTTCTAGGAAATTTGTTAAAAATCTCTACCGGATCAGTAGGATCTGGTGTTAATAAGTTAGGTTCAATTTTTGAATAATCGAAGTTCATACTTCATCCGATTTTGGTTTCTTGTTAAGCGATAAAAATGAAACCCTTGGTTTCTTGTGACGAGGACATAGTCTTACTAACTGTTAATTTTAACCCTAACTCACAAGGAAAGACTTCGTTGCTAAAAGCAATCAAGAAACTTGGAAGGATTGGAATAAAATTTCAGCTAATTAGTGTCTGCCCAGAAAATACCTGATTTTTAGCAAATTGCCATAATTTCATTTTCCCAGATTCCTTCACCGAACAAAAATTTTCAGCTTCGAGCTTGGTTTTCCACAAAAAAACAACTTTTCGAACAACTTTTTCCACAAATTATCCGATCTTTCCCAAGTCAAGACAGACCTCCCCTGGCCGTCCTTTGGGGACGATTATTTGGATTTTGGTGCAGGTGGTTTCGTCAGGCCACCAGGCGTGGTCGTTTATCTCGCACCAGCAAGCGTTTCAGCTCGTCTTTCTTCTTCCTACGTAACAAACGACCCAAATGATGAATATTGCAGGCAACCACCGACAAGGCAACCACACGCTCAAAACCATCAGCTCCATACGCCCGAACCCGGGCAAGACCATGATGCTCAAGGCTATTGATTTTCGATTCTATCCCCGGATGTTCCTTCCGCATGGCAACAAAATTAGCGCCACTTTCTCGTTCTTTATCGGCCTTGGTTAGATAACCCTTGCGCGGAAGGACATTGTCAGCAAGAAGTTCGTCCAAACGGACCCGATTGGCCGGACTGTGAAAACCACGGTCAAAACTGCAGGCCCGAAGCGACGGGAAGCGGGCCTGCGTTTCCTCAATCATCGGTTGGGCATGATCAACATCGCTCCCGGCCCACATGATCCGGTGATGCAGGATAAAGCCACAATCATCTTCCAGGACGCAGACCGGCACGCCGAGTTCAACCGGAGTTCCGGCCTTGCCTTTGGAGATCCATCGCGTGTGTTCCTCAAAAATTGAATAGACCTTTTCAGCCGTGGGGATCGTTTCGCCCTGCAGCAAACGACGATCAATCTGATCAATCTGACGGCGGGCATGACGAAAATAATTGGCCATGGCAACCAAGTCCTTGTCCTTGGTTATCCCCACAACACGCAACACAAGCAAGGTCTCTTCGGCCCTTGTGACAAGATCACCACACTGGCCAAGATAAGCCCTTACATCCTCCGGACTGGCCCGCCTGGTCTTCCGAACCGCATGAAACTTCCGCCTGACCGAAGCCCTCAAATGTTTACATTGACGCCACCCACCAATATGGGCAGCGTTGGCCTCACGACCAAGCGTACGAAGAAGACAACGCATCGCATCCCATAACAGATTGACATCCGTCGGATAATGCACATCCGTCTCGACCACAAAAGAATCACACCGCCCGCGCAATGGTGCGCCAGGCTTTTTTTTTGACACTTGGTGACCACTATCGACAACCAGCTTGCCAACCGCGGCCAATAACTCTGGCGACAACAGGGTGACATTATCAACAACCGACTGGTAGGAATAGCGGCTATCATCAAAAATATCAGAATGGCCAAGAAACTTCCGAATGGTTTTGTGCTCATTGACCAAATCTTGCAAACGGTCATAGTCACAATTCAAACCCTGCATCAGGACACCCATCACCAGGATCTGCCACAAATCCATCCCGGGTCGGCCCAACTTGTGATTGACATTGGGAACCATTTTCTCCTCCAGGAGAGCAAAAAGTTGCTCCCGCAAGGTCTTGTCCGTGTAAAGATGCTGAAGCCCGATCAAGATGGCCGGGATGTCATCCCTGGATTTGTAATCCAACGCAATGTTCTCAATACCAACATCACCAAGTTGTCTTTGGGGGATCGTTTGTCGCATGCTCTAACCTCGAAGAATTGTTGCTTTGGGGCAAGATCAGGCTTTATTTTGAAAAAAAACAAATTTAAGTACCGATCTTGAAAAGAAGATTCGCATACCAAATCCCCTCTTGTAAAGGGTTTGAGAACAATTAATTCATTTTCGGGCGGACACTAATTATAAATCAGACTGAATGCCTTTAAACTCGTAATTCCCTGCTAGCCGTTGCTTATAAAGGCTTAAGGATATGCTCACATCATATATCCTCTTTTAAGGCTTTCAATAATATAAGGTAAACCCTAAATCGTTAGGTTCTTACGGTATTGACTAACACATCTTATGAGAAATAATCAGGGTTCAATTTCCAGGGCGATCGCTTTTGAAAATTTCCAGATGGTGTGGCCCCTGTTTTGCTCCGATATTTCCAAAACAAACAACATTTCGAGACATAAAATCACAGAAATTTACCCACAATGGAGACTGTGAAAGTATTTGATTTTCATTATTTCGGGGGCTTTACCCAGACCTTCAAATCAAGGTTGTTTTGACCTCGCTTCAGAGTAAAAACAAGGTTAAATTTCACCAATAATTATCACAAAGTCACTTTCATCCAAAAATCCTTGCTTTCAGGGTCATTTTGACCCAAAAACACAAAAAACATACTCTTTCCCAGAAAAAATCACATACGTATCCCTTGAAGTTCTCTTCTAGCCCTACAATACGCAACAAAAGCCCCCACACCAATCTCATTCAAGACCCGTTTGAAATTGTAACACAACGTCATCAGGTTCAACTCACCACGGCACTTGGCCAGACCACGCATCAGGAAATAATTGATCCCAGCCCAACATTTGAGGGTTCCAAAGGGATGTTCAACCAAAGACCCACGCTGACGCATGACCCCTGCACCCTTGGCCATCCGCTGACGATGGCGATCCATCACAGCTTCATGTTCCCAACGTCTAATAAGACGATAGGTCTTGCTCGGCGCCAGACAATGTTCTTTGCGAGGACATGCACCACACACTTTGGCGCTCAAACGATAAGTCAAATAACGCTTGCCTTTATGAGTATGCTTGCCAGCACTGGGAGTTAACTTCTGGCCCGCCGGACAGACATAGGTATCAGTCGTTTTATCGTACTGGAAATCATCACGCCCAAAACGACCATCCAAGCCCTTGTGGGAGGCCTGTTTCGGTAAGGGTACATACATCGCCATTCCCTTCTCTTCGCACGCTTTCAAATGTTCGCCATTCGCATAACCGGTATCCGCCAGACCAACCAAATCCTTGTTGCCTGTCGCCTCCTGGGCTTTTGTCATCATCGGTGCCAACTGCTGGGTATCATTGCCATCCTGCACCAGATCAACCGCCACAATCAGCTTGGCTTCATCATCCACCGCAATCTGGCCATTATAACCAACCACACTTTTCCCCCTCTTGCTTAACAGGCGAGCATCCGGATCAACCTCCGAAAGCTGTTTCTCACCACTTGCAAGCACACGCTCCTGCAAAGCCTTCTTCTGCTCACAACGAGCTACTAAGGCAGCCATCTTGGCAACCAGGTCAGGATCAGACAAGTCTCCCTCAGCATCGGTGTCATCTGCTTCGGCCAACGCCTCAAAGTAAGCCGCAATCTTGCTATCCAGATGAGAAATCTCACGGGCAAGTTCACTCTTGGTATGAACAGTGGCACCATTGGCACTGGCCTTCAAAAAAGTCCCGTCAACAGCGACCCGACGACCTCCAATCAAGGACAAGTCCCGACAAACCTGGACAAACTCACGGTTGACATTCCGCAAGGCCACAAGGTTGTTCTTGCGAAAATCGGAAATGGTCTTGTAAGTCGGTCTCGCTCCCTGACACAACCACATCACTTCGACATTACACCGGGTTGCCTTTTCCAGAGCACGGGAACTACGAATTTTGTTTTGATAGCCATAGATATAGAGCTTCAATAGTACTGCCGGATCATAGGGAGGTTGGCCTGAACCAGACCATGCCTCGGCATGTCCAAACCCCATCTCGCTCAAAGCAAGCGTCTGGACAAATGCATCAATTGCCCGGACCGGATTGTCCGGGGCAACATAATCATTCAAACTCGGTGGTAACAACTGAACCGCCGTGCGGGGCTGAAGTTCCTGGTACCGTCGTTTTGACATTGTTAATCCTAAATTGAAAAAAGTGATTTATTGTTCAGAAGCAGTGAATCAGAGATGATGCACGAAGACAAGAGGGAAAAGGGGTGATTGTTGAAAAAATATTCAGGGGAATGGAAAAGGGTTGATAGACCAGGATAAACGTGACTGAAAGGAGTGGGGTCAGGCTATAAAAACTGCAAAAATATTACTCAATAAAGGGTTGATTTGAATACTTTCACAGTCTCAATGGCTTAAGGGAATCATCTCCATGGGTAAATTAAGTATAAATTGATATAAAATAATTTCAAAAGCGATCGCCCTGCCCTGATTACACATGGAATCGTGACTCCTGCGGTCGGTGGGGAAAACAAAATGGCAAGAGAACCTTCTCGGTTTCCTAGTCGGGAGGATTTAAACCCGAAGTTCAAGTACCAAAAGATACCTTATTGAATATCCTTAAGTTGTTCCTTTACCGTAATCCAATTGTGATCAAACGAGAGGAAATAAAATCTGTATATAAACCAACAGGCATAGATTGCGTCCGGCCCTTTGCATTCATAATCTGAAAGCAAACCGTGTGACAAGCGATGCCTAAGAGCAGGTCCGCCTTTATAATTGAATAGATTATCCATCTCAAAAACCAATTCTTTACCAAAAATCTCATCTAATTTCAGACGAGTATTTTCATTATTCAGAATTTGGGAAAAGGTTAACAATTCTTGTGTCATATCGTTTTGTAATTTTGAGGTGTTAACATCTGCAAGTTTTAGAACATGACGAAGAGAACTTTCAAGCTGTGGCACAAGAATATGAAGAGAAGAAATATATTTACCTAAAAAAAAGTCTTCTAATCCAGAAATTATTATGTCTTTTTTATCTTGGTGGATAAAACAGGTATGTTCAGCAAGAATTCTAAAATGTTCTAGAAATATATTATGTTCACTTTGAATAATAATTCGAGCCTGTTCAATCATGTAAGCTGCTGTCTGTCTACACAAACGTTCGATTTCGAAAATTTTAAGGCGGACCCATCCTTCCTCACCAGGTGAATAACTCTTGCTTGTATACCTACCTTCCCAATCTACTACTTGAATTGGCATCATGGCCATTATTGGGTTTTTCTCGTACAGTTGTTGAACTTGTTCCTTTAGAGAGTCGGGGTCATATGGTTTATGCAAAAAGGCAAATTCCCTTAGGGTTTCCGGTAAATCCAATCCCCCAAGACAGTTTCTAACTAAATTAACAAAGGGAGTTATATCTACTTCTTTAGAAAACCCCATCATCTGATCAGGAATTTGTTTTTGAACTTCAATCAGTTTTGCCTCAATCTCTTTACGTCTTTGTTTTGTACCGGGAACTTGACTGAGCTCAGCAATTGCATCCAAAAGGTATTTTGCAGCTGAGATCCCACTTCCCTCAAATAATTCTGCCTGGTTTATCAAACACTCTGCTGCTTTAATTTGACTATTTTCTTTTTTTTCTTTGTTATTAGATTTATGATAGGCCTCTATCGCCAATTTCCACAGCTCCCTTTGATGATATAACTCTGTACTTTGTTTTGTGGCTAAAATCTCAGTGTCATTGGCTATGTCTGCAGGTTCATTAATTGAATACGTTAATCTTAACCTGGAAATACGAATAAATCCTTGGTACTCGTTATTTTCTAGGCAATTATTGGCAACTTCAGAAACCAACTGTTTTAAATCAGAAATCTCAGTTTCAGGCACTTTTGATCCTTTCGTATAGGAAATTTGCAGAGCCCTTAGGAGGAAATGATAAACCCCCACAGAATTATTTTTTCTATGGTTTTTCTTTAGAACTTCCCTAACAGATTGGGTGTAGGCTGTGACAGCATGCTTTGCCATACCAATTTCGGATCTATCGTTTTGCCAAGAAATATCTGCCAATCTTGCTTTGAGGGTTTGATTATTAATTTTTGGAACCAGATCCGAAAAAATATCTGACTGTTTTCCTCTAAAGTCCGCAGGTATTGATGTTCTTCTTCCATCAGCAAATTGAAATAAAGGAGGGAATCTATCTGATTCCGAACTTTTTTCTGGTGTAAATCCAATTTCACAAACATCTCTCAATAGAACAAATACTCTGGCATGATTATGTTTTTTATCCAGCAATTCCCGTTAAAATTTAGTTCTCCTATAAATAGGAGGTTTTAGGTCATCAGGCAAAATTATTTTTCGTAAACCCCCTTTTATCACTTTTTGCTCATTTGACATGATTCGTTTATAATCGGTCGCAATAATAACATTTCAAACCGATCATTTTGTACGAGCAGTATCATGTCCAAATACAAACTCCGAAGGCATCTTTCCATGCCAGGTTTGCTGACCAGTGTCCGCCAGGTTTTCAACACCGTTCCAGATCCCGTCAACAATCGCGGCTTTACCCTGACCAATTGCTTGATGTCAGGGCTGGCAGTCTTTCTGCTGAAGTGTCCTTCATTACTGAACTTTGACCAGATAACCCGGGGGCCCAAAGCCGAACCGCCGGTGGTTCGAAATCTGCGCACCCTTTTCAAGATCGACAAGGTGCCCTCGGATACCAACATGCGCGCGAGGCTTGACCCGGTTGATCCCAAAGCCTTCCGGTTGGTCTTCAATAAACTCTTTGCCCTTCTCCAGCGTGGGCGGGCCCTGGACTTCATGACCATGTTGGGTGGCCATTATCTCTTGTCGATTGATGGGACCCAATATTACAGTTCCAGCACGTTAAAATGTGACCATTGCTGTCACAAGAACCATCGCAACGGAACCACCACCTATTACCATCAGATGCTCGGAGGGGCCTTTGTCCATCCAGACATCAAGAATGTCTTTCCGGTTGCACCGGAAATGATTTACCAACATGACGGGCACAAGAAAAATGACTGTGAGTTGAATGCCAGCGTCCGTTTCATGGAGGATTTTCGCCGGGACCACCCCCACCTCAAGACCATTATCCTGGGCGATGGGTTGACCTCCAATGGCCCGAATATCAAACTTTTGAAGACACACAATCTGCGCTTTATCCTGGTTGCCAAGCCAGGCAATCACAAGGCGCTGTTTGACTGGACCACGGATAATCCTGCCCTCCAGAAACTAGACCGCAAAGAAAGGAGTAAGAACAAAACCATTACCCATGAGTTCCGTTGGCTCAATGACGTTCCCCTGAACGATGCCAATTTCAACCTTGAGGTCAATGTCCTACACTACACCGAGACCAAACCCGGCACCAAAGGCAAGGAACCAACAACAACCAACTGGACCTGGGTCACTGATCTACCACTTGATGAAGGGAATGTGAAGAATGTTATGCGCGCTGCACGCACGCGCTGGAAAATAGAGAACGAGACCTATCAAACGTTAAAATCTGAAGCTGGAAATGGGTACCGGTTAGAGCATAATTTCGGCCATGGCCAACAAAATCTTTCGCATGTTTTTGCCTATCTGGCAATGCTGGCATTTTACCTTGATCAAATTGTTCAGCATTGTTGTGGCATGGCCCAAAGGGCCCATGAACGCTATCCAACCAAGAAGTATCTCTGGGAAGCAATGAGGAGGATCTTTACGGAATATTATTTGGACAGTTGGGAAACATTCTATCGGGGGATATATGAGAAACGAAAACGAGTTGACATGTCAGTCCTCCTGGCCGAGCCTTAGCCGGTCACCATGTTCGAATATGCTCAATTCAGATTTTAAAAGTTAAAAATACAAAATTACGATGGGGGTCAAAGCCCTTCGATTAGTCATGCCTACCTATTTGAGGACTAGCAAAAAATAAATAATATCTCATTTTGAGAAAATTAGCGGGAATTGCTGTTTTTTATCACTTTCATTTGCCTCCTTTAGGAAAATTTCTGCCAAGTCAGGACAATTAACTGTTATTAAATTCTGTAGGGGTTTCTCAAAATCAACAGGCAAAAAATCATCCAAAGTTATAATCTCTGGTATTTTGTTCTTATGATCTTTATCCTCCTTGCTGAACGTCATTTTTATCCTTCCTAAACACTAGTATATTACACACATCTTCAATACTAAGATCTCTGCTCTCTAAGAGAACCATCATGTGAAACATCAAATCAGCTGCTTCATTCAGAATTTCTGACTTGTCCTCCTTAATCCGGGCCAAAGACAACTCAACGCCCTCTTCTCCAACTTTCTGAGCGATCCCATAAGGTCCTTTTTCAAATAACTCTGTGGTGTAACTCCCTTTAGGGCGATTTTGATTTCGTTCCCGGATGAGTTCTGTCAAATGGTTCAATATTTCAAGCGAAAGGGCAGAATTGTCATTGAAACAAGTTTGTGCACCCGTATGACAGACCGGTCCTTCAGGTTTTGCCTTGATCAGGAGCGTATCACCATCACAATCCAACTCACCAGAGACATAATTCAGGTAATTGCCAGAAGTCTCACCCTTGACCCAGAGGGTATTGCGAGAACGGGAATGAAAACTTACCCGACCGGACTCCAAGGTATGTTGAAGGGCTTCATGGTCCATGTAACCCAACATCAAAACCCTATTGTTATCGGCATCCTGGATGATAGCTGGTATCATGCCTGACACTTTTTCCCAATTAATGTCATCTTCGTTAATCATAGTCGTAGTCGTATATTTCTAGTTTTCAAATACTGCTTCAAATCAGCAATGTGAATTTGTCTCGTATGAAACACTGAAGCTGCCAATGCCCCATCAACCCCTGTCCTCTCAAAAACATCAGCAAAATGGTCTTCATTACCGGCACCACCTGAAGCGATTACAGGAATGCTAACAGCCTTTCTGACTGCTTGTAGCTGTTTAATATCGTACCCTCTTTTGACTCCATCCTGGTTCATGCAATTAAGAACAATTTCACCAGCCCCCAGTCCCTGGACCCTTTGTGCCCATTGCATGGTATCTCGGCTGGTCTTCAGAGTCTTTTCTTCATCGCCAGTATACTGATGAACAATATAGTGACCATTCTCATGGAGACTGTCGATACCCACGACAACACATTGTGTACCAAATGCATGGGCCAGTTCGGTAATAAATTCAGGTTTCTCCAGGGCTGGGGAATTTACTGATATCTTGTCGGCACCGTCATTGAGGATTTTCCGAGCATCATCTATGTTTCTTATCCCTCCTGCGACGCAAAATGGAATGTCAATAACTCTGGCAACTTTCCTTATCCATTCCTTATCTACAACCCGTCCATCACTGCTGGCCGTAATGTCATAAAACACCAATTCATCTGCACCTTCTTCAGCATAACGCTGAGCGTGTTCCAGGATATCACCCATATCCCTGTGATTTCGGAATTGAATACCTTTGACGACCCGCCCATCCTTTACGTCCAGGCAAGGAATAATACGCTTGGTCAGCATACAGCCTCCAACGCTTCTGGGAGGGTAAATTTTCCTTCATACAAGGCTTTCCCGACAATAACTCCTGAGGTTTTCAATTCTCGAAGGTCATTGAGAGAACCAACCCCACCTGAAGCTTGCAGGTTAATATCTGGAAACTCACTCTGGATAGAATTGCACAATTTCACATTACATCCTTCCAAGGTTCCATCTCGGGATATATCAGTACACAAAACATGTTTGAGTCCAACCTCAAGGTAATCATTGATAAATGACCTCAATGGGATTTGGCTAAGTTCCTGCCAGCCGGAAACTGCTACATAGTACTCACCATCACGGGGTTGGACATCTGCCGCCAAACAGATTTTCTCTGGGCCGAATTCGGTTAACATGGTTTTTACCAGTTCTGGTTCCTTGGTGGCCAAAGATCCAATGATAACTCGGCTAGCACCCGTGGCTAATAGACTAGGAACTTCCTCAACGGACCTAATTCCACCACCTGTCTGAACTTGCATTTTACTTTCCCTGACAATCTTTCCAATGATTTCAAGTTGCCTTTCATTTGGGAAACGAGCACCATCAAGATCAATCAAGTGCAACCATTCTGCCCCCTGCTTCCTGAATTGGGTGGCTACTTGGGCAGGCGAGTTGCTATAGGTTGTTTGCTTACCGAAGTCTCCTTTGTAGAGCCGAACACACTTCCCACCCATTACATCAATCGCTGGATAAACAATCATGTTGGTATCTCTAGGAAGTTTTTGAGTATCTGTGCCCCTGTTTTGCTGGAACGTTCGGGATGAAACTGACACCCCATGAAGTTATCTTTGGCGATGATGGCTGAGAAGTTATCACCATAATTGCTTGCACCAACGGTATGTTCGCTGACTGGTGGGAAATAGCTGTGAACAAAATAAAAAAAACTGTTCTCTGGCAATCCCTTAACCAAGGGGTGGTCATTGCAAAAGGATACGCTGTTCCACCCCATGTGGGGAATGGTTTTGTTCTTATCTGACGTAAAGTGCTTGATTTGGCCTGGAATGATATCCAGAAGATTGACTTGACCTTCTTCTGAATAGGAAAATAGGAGTTGCATGCCGACACAGATACCCAGAACAGGCTGGGTCAGAGAGGTAATGCATTGTGTTAAATCCTGTTCTTTCAGTCGTTCCATGGCGGTACCAGCTGCACCTACTCCAGGAAGTATGACACGATCTGCCTGCTTGATTTCATCAGGTCTTGAGGTCAAGGTTGCCTCAGCACCAAGTCTTTGTAGGGCAAACAGAACCGAAGTGATGTTGGAGCCACAACTGTTAATGACAGCTATCATAAGATCCCCTTGGTGCTGGGAAGATCCTGACCCTGTCGGTGTATAGCCTGGCGAAGGGCTCGCCCGAACCCCTTGAAGCAGGTTTCAACCATGTGATGGGTGTTTTGTCCTGTGACGGCAATATGAACCGTTGCCTGAAGGTTTTCAGCCAAAGAGCGGAATATATGCTCAATCATGTCAATGGGGAGCGGGTTGTCCTTATTTCCAACATAATTGTCTGGAAAATCACCTTCAAAACGTAGAAAGGACCTTCCTCCAATATCTAGGGCGACTTTGGCTTGTGCTTCATCCATTGGCAACACAACTTCAAATGAACCATATCGCCCAATCCCCCGCTTATCACCAAGTGCCTGTTTCAATGCCTCACCAAGGGCGATCGCGCAATCTTCTACTGAATGATGTGCTTCTACATCCATATCACCCTGGCACTCAAGTTCCAAGGAAAACCCTCCATGCCGTGCTATCTGCTCTAGCATGTGGTCCAAGAATGGTAGCCCAGAGTCAATAGAGACTGGCAATGTACTTTCTAGATCAATTCGAACTGAAATCTGGGTTTCATTGGTGGATCGATTTACCGTGACAACACGATCATGTGTTGTATTCTCAGGTATATCGCCTTTTAGAACCCCTATCAGGCGGTCCATTTCGTGTCTGCTCCCAATCGCAACCCTTATACAGTTTTCCAGACTGGGCTGTTTTGACTGATCCCGAACAATAATGTTTCCCTGGATGCATTTTTCAACGACCTCCTGAGCATCCCTTACTCTTAAAAGCACAAAATTGGCCTGGGATGACAGAACTTCTTCAACCGCATCCAGCTTTGCAAGCTTGTGAATATACTCCTTTTTTATGGTAAGAAGATCTGCTCGTTTGCTAGCAAGGCGTTCAAGATTCTTTGGTGCCAACAATTGTACCGCAGTTTGTACCACTGGAGCAGGAATGGGATATGGCGGGAGTAGTTTGAGCAATAAGGCAATCACCCCGGAATGGGCCAAGGCAACTCCACACCTTAAACCGGCGGCTGCATAGGACTTTGAAAGTGTTCTAACAACGACAAGATTGTCAAAGTTCTCC
Organism: Paracoccaceae bacterium; assembly: GCA_963668325.1. GTDB lineage: Bacteria > Pseudomonadota > Alphaproteobacteria > Rhodobacterales > Rhodobacteraceae > MPNP01. Next base: position 1,202,588 of record OY764222.1, on the reverse strand, counting down.
ATCTGGCCTATAAAACTGTCACAATCAGAGAATTCGATATAGGTTTCGTCAACAACAACCAGGGCCTTATCAGCATATCGCTGACAAAGTGCTGAAATCCCCTCAGTATCCATAAGATTTGCTGTTGGATTGTTGGGTGAGCAGATAAAGATGATTTTGGTATTGGCATCGAACGATTTGTTTATTCCATCCAGATCAACCTCGAACCCCTTTCCCAGCGGGTTTTTTCTAGTTTCAACACCATGCAAGGTTGCTGAATATTCATACATCGCAAAAGTTGGTGGGCAGACAATTATGTTATCAACATGTGAAATACAGAAAGTTCTCACAAGCACATCAATGACTTCATCAGCACCTCGTGCAACCATCAAGTTACGGGATGAAACATCATATAATCGGCAGAGTGATTGAACCAATTCCTCTGGTTGTTGATCTGGATAGCGAGACAGCCCCTCCCTTCCAACCAAGGGTTCGAAAGGGCATTCATTTGCGTCCAGATAAATTGTACCAGCTTCTTTCGCATGCAATTTTCTAGCCGAGGAATAACCTGACATAGCTACTATGTCACGGCGTGCACGATTTAGAATTGTCAACTGTTAACCCCCGCATGAAAAGTGTTCAAAATATCCTCGACCAACATAGGATCTACCGCTGCAATAACACCATACTTTCGTGAAAATGCATCTTCAGTATTAAACTTCATTGTTGAATAACTATTTCCGTCTAGATCAACTACCACAATACCAGAATTCCGCAAAACTGGGATCAGTGGGATAATGTCATGGGCTTTCAGGTTGTTTTCAATCGCCGCATCAATAACACCATCCACGATACCCGCAAACCCCAGGCAATTCAGATCAGTTTTGAAATCAAGTACCTTTTCCTGAACTGCAAATATACCCCTTCTCATATCAGCCGGCTTAAACATTTCCTCAGTATTGGTACATGCAATAATACTTTTATCTAGCTTTTCGTTCTTCCCAGGTGCTTTTCGCTTGACTGAAAGCCAGTGCTTTCGCTTGATTGGGTCGCTGATAGCACCTAGACAAGGTTCCCCTTTATATAAAAGTCCAATCAAGATTCCAAAATAACCAGGCCTTTTAGCCAGAAACTCCCTTGTACCATCCAAAGGGTCCAGTACCCATATCCAGTCTGCGTCTGGATTCAAGGAACCGAATTCCTCCCCCTGAATACCATGAGAAGGGTAATTTCTTGATATCAAAGTCCGTAAGGCCTCTTCAGCCTCCCTATCGGCATTGGTTGCGGGCGTATTATCAGACTTGGTCTGAATTCCAATATCCACCCCACTACAATAGTCCTGGTAGGAATTTCTGAGGATTTCATCTGCCTTGGGTAGGAGAATATACCTTGTGAACGCATATAACTCCTCGATATTCATGACTGTTTATCCCCAAGAAGGTTGGATGTGACACCTATACAGGCACCTAAGGTTTGTATGTTCTTGCAGGAGTTCCTAACAGGAATAGCAATGTTGCAGGAGAATTGCCTGCCAAATCGTGTGGAGTAGGACATTGTACTGCTCAGTCAAGCATTTTCTCAATTGGCAAGACCATGATTGAGCTGGCACCCTTGGCCTTGAGGTCCTCCATGGTATCCCAAAAAACACCTTCATCACAGACAGCATGGACGGCAACCAAGTCATCCCGACCTTGCAAGGCAAGAATGGTTGGTGCTTCCGATCCTGGCAGAATTGATTTGATTTCTTCCAATTTTTCAGTTGGGCTATGAAGCATTATGTATTTGCTGGTTTTGGCAATCTGTACACTCTTCAGCCGTAGCATTAACCTTTCCAGGAGTTCTTCCTGGACAGTTGTCAGGCCATTGTTCCTGATAAGAACCGACTGGCTTTTAAAAATAACATCAACTTCCTTGAGTCCATTTATGGCAAGGGTCGTTCCAGTTGATACCAGATCACAAATTGCATCGGCCATCCCCATGCGAGGGGCGATTTCAACCGCACCTTGCATTGGAACAATTCTACATGTTACCCTTTGTTTTTCTAGGTACTCAGTCAACAACCCCTGATAGGATGTAGCTATCCGCTTGCCCTGCAATCCCTGAATACCTTGATAATCGTCTGTGCCGGGTACAGCTATGGACAGTCGACATCGGCCAAATCCCAATTCCATAAGTGTCTGGATGTCCTTGAGTTGAGAACTCGCAGAGTTTACCTGTTCATCAAACAATATATTCTGGCCAATAATACCAATGTTACAGGCATTTGTTGCAACGAAAGTTGGAATGTCGTTAACCCGCACAAAAAACACATCAAGCGGAAAATTCTGTGCCTTGCAAACCAGTTGATCCTTGCTTCGCACCAGATCAATGCCACACCGTTCCAGCAAAATACGGGATTCATCTGCCAGCCGACCAGTTTTTTGTATCGCCAGATTTAGGCGTTGGTCATTACTCATTTGATATACATTTCATTTGATTTATTGATAGGTATTAAAGGTTTACCATTCAAGTTTTTATGAATTAGGGAAGTGGGGTGGGATATTCTGGCGATTAATAAAATATCAACCAAGATTAATTATTAATCCGAAGATTTAACTCATTGCATATAATTAAAAAATGTTTATCTATATTCAATTCATCCCTGCGATATTAACTTTGATAATTAATGAAATTCTATCAAAGTTCAGAAAAGGAAAATTGCTTCATGTAAAATAAATTTATTTTTTTATTAGTTGTAATGAACATGCCTCCTATAAGCCAAAATAAAAATAAAAATTTAGTGTGATTTATATTTATTACAAAAATCTATTTGAACCACATGAATTCATATGAGTTCGAGATTTATTTTACCAATAATTAGATTAATAAAATAGAAATACGATGATGTTAAAGAACAAAGAGAGAAAAAAGCTTTGCCTGGAACTAATTTATTCAGAAACAGAAGAAGAAATAATTCACCATCTCAAAACCCATGGATTATGGGATAAATCTGAGGCATGGAGGTGGCTTGGCGATGAACAGTTTAACTACTCATCAATAGGAAACCAACAAAGCCAACCAGAACAAGCAATTGTTGAAAAACTAGTAAACTCTATTGATGCAAAACTAGTTTGTCAGGCACGTATCGCAAGACACCTCCCGCTTGAGGAGGCTTTACCCCAAAGTGAATGTACACCAAAATCAATTGAGGAAGCTCGAATAAAATACTTTGGTAAAGACCTAAAATGTGGTGAGGATATCTCAAAGTCCATAACAGTAGCTGCAACAGCGAAAGGCATACCATCAAAAGGATACCATCGTCCATGTTTTACTATTGCAGACAATGGTGAGGGACAAACACCTAGACGAATGCCTGAAACCATGCTCTCTTTACATAAAGGGAATAAGGACAAGATTAAATTTGTACAGGGAAAATTCAACATGGGTGGAACAGGTGTACTAGAGTTTTGTGGTATGAAACACAATATACAACTTGTTATTAGTAAAAGACATCCAGATTTAATCCCGAATTCACCTGTTCCCTCGGACAAAGATTGGAGTTTTACAATTATCCGACGTGAGGACCCATCAGATGGGAAAAGTAGTCGGTATGCATATCTCGCTCCTTTAGGATGCAATAACTCCCCAAAAAAAGGTCAAATTATACATTTTTCGTCTGATTCATTACCTATTTTTCCTTATAGAAACCAAGCCTATTCACGAAACAGTGCTTGGGGAACACTTATCAAATTGTTTGAATATGATGCTTAGAGGATAAAGCGTCCGATAACACTACAAGATGGTCTAATGTACCGAGCCCGTTTGTTGCTCCCAGAACCTGCTCTTCCAATCCGTTTCTATGAGTGCCGACCATTTGATACCAAAAAGGGCAGTACCGATGCGCTTATGCCTGGTATTATCAAAACGCTAAAAAATGATTATAAAGAAAAACGAGGTAATATTGAGTGGCACGATAGATTAAAATTCGTCGTTAATGGTGAATCATTTTTAGCCGAGCTATTCCTGTTCAAGGATAAAACTGCTGCCGATAATTATAGAAGCAATGAAGGTATACTATTTAATTTTAACGGCCAATGCCATGCAACGATTCCCAAAGATTTCTTCCGCAGGAAAAAGGTTAAACTTGAATATCTACGCCATTCATTATTGATGTTTGTTGATTGTAGCAAGGTTAAATCACGAACACATGAACAACTCTTCATGAATAGCCGTGACCGACTTCGTGAGGGCGAATTAAAGGCCAAACTTGAAGAGAGATTAGTACAAGAATTATTTTCCCATTCAGAATTAAAAACGTTAGCCTCAGAAAGAAGAAAGAAAGGACTATCCCAGGATAGTAAAACAACAGAATCTATGGCTAAGGTTATAGAGAACTTGCTCTCCAACAATCCTACGCTTGCTAGCCTTCTCCAGCAAGGATCACGTATCCAGAATCCTCACAAACCTGAAAATATTGGTAAAGGAGACGCAGGATTCAAAGGGAAACGCTTCCCAACTAGATTTCACTTTAAAGGAAAAAATCCCAATATAATTTTCATGCGAGATGCCAATATTGGCTCAACCGTTAGACTGGAATTTGAGACTGATGCCCAAAATGACTACTTTAAGCGGGATGAGCAACCAGGTGACCTTACCGTCTATGGAAAGGAGTCCGAGTTGACAGACTATCAACAAATCCCCCGCCTAAGGAATGGTATAGCTAATCTCTCAATGGAATTACCCAATAATGCTGAAGTAGGAAAGAAATTGGATTTTGTGGTCGAGATTACTGATCCAAGTCGTCCAGACCCTTTTAATTGTAAATTACAAATCAATGTAAAGCCCCCAAAGAATAACCCTCCAGGGGGTAAATCTGGGGGATCAGGAAGTGGAAATACTTCAGGACCAGGGAAAGAGTCAACTGGAGTTGGTAGGAAACAATCGATCGACAGTAAATTAGATATCCCTGAACCTCAATATGTTTATGAGAAGGATTGGGACAAGCATGAACCAAAATTTGATCGTCAAACTGCGATCCAGATCAAGGATCATCCTGAAACTAAACCTGACGAAGAGCGTTACGATTATTTTATAAATATGGATAACGTTTATCTTCAAACATACATGAAAGCTAAGCCCAAAGAAGCAAACAATTTGAAGCTAAAATTTTCCGTAAGCATGACCCTTGTTGCCCTTTCTGTACTACATCATAATAAACTAATGATGAAAAACGATAAATCCATAGACTTGCCTTCTAAAGAAAGTAACGTTCAAGATCGTGTTGCAGAAACAACATCAGCAATAGCACCTTTTCTTTTACCAATGATCGAAAGTATCAGTATCCTTAAATCTGACGAAGAAACCGATTAGGATTCGTTGGAGGGGGGGGGATAATGAATGATAATTATTATATAAATGAGTATTTATTCATTTTCTTCAAAACTCTCTTCTTTGTTGCAATCTTGATAGCACTTTGTCAATTAGTTTCACAGCTTCATTTAAATCCTCTTCTGATGTTAAATACCCAAAACTAAACCGAATCGATGATTGAGCATCTTCTCGAGAAAGGCCAATAGCAGAAAGAACATGTGACGGTTCAAGGAACCCTGACGTACAAGCAGAACCCGTTGATGCTGCTAAATGTGGTTGAAGAGAATTTAATATCTCTTGAGCATCGAATCCTTTAAAACAAAAATTTGTATTTCCCGGATGCCGTTGTTCTCCGCTTGTGCCATTCAGCTTTATTTCCCAAGATAATTGTAATATACTCTTTACAAATTTATTTCGAAGGGCAAGTAAATCACTACGTTTTTGTTCATCGGGCAAAACTAGTAGTTTTGCTGCTGAACCTATACCAACACATAGAGGTACAGGCAAAGTACCTGAGCGTAAAGTACCCTGTTGTCCACCGCCATATATAATCGGTTCAATTTTATCTTGGATGTCCCTTCGAATAAATAACACACCTATACCTTTTGGGCTATATATCTTGTGCCCGGACAAGCTCATCAAATCTACAAAATTACTAAAATTTCGTAAATCCATGGCTAAAGGTGCCTGTGCAGCATCACAATGGAACAATGCACCGGCCTTTCGAACGATCCTTGCGATTGTAGGAATATCTTGTATCGTACCAATCTCATTATTAACCGCCATTATTGATACAAAAAGAACATCTTCATCAACTAACTCTTCCAATTTTGGTATATCTATAAATCCTGCCGAATCTACGGGAACTAATTCGACTTCAAAATCAAGTTGATTTCTTAAAACTTCGGTGATGGCTAAAATACATTTGTGTTCTATTTCACTCACAAGCACTTTTCGCTTTCTTCTTCCTAATACTCCCCTAGCTAAACCCAATAGGCCTAAATTGTTAGCTTCGGTAGCACCTGATGTAAATATTATTTCATCGGAATCAGCTCCAATTAATTTGCCGACATGCTGAGCAGAGATATTTATAGCATTTGAGGCTTCCCAACCAATTATGTGGTCAGATGAGTGGGGATTTCCAAAGGAGTTACAGAAATAGGGCATCATTTCAGCCAAAACTCTTGAGTCAACAGGAGTCGTAGCCTGTAGGTCAAGATAGATAGTATTTCGAATTTTCATTAGTGTAAGTTTATATCAAAAAATAATGAGATTAAAATTATTCCTGGAAGGCATCACCAGAAACTATTGACCATATTATTTATATGGAATATATACCAACTGGAAGAGTTAACCAGTAATTGGAGGTCAATATTAACGGAATACTGTACCAACCTGATTACAAACCTCGTTTTTCAGGTCATGAAACCTTTCCTCTTCGTTATGGTTGGCTAAAGAAAGCATTTGACCGAGTCCAAAAAATGGAAGGAGACCCTAACAACAGATCGGATTGTTGGGGAGAGAAAGCGATTGCAGAATTTGGAGTAGGAAAAAATATGGTTGCTTCAATTCGACATTGGGCGAATGTTACAAACATTATTGATGAAAATGATACAAATAGTGTACGTACAACAGGTTTGGGCAAATTAATTTTTAAACCGAGAGGAGGGTATGACCCTTATTTGGAACACCCTACAACATTATGGTTGTTACATTGGAAATTAGCCACAAATGAGGATAAAACTACATGGGTTTGGGCATTTAATTACTACCCTACCACAAACTTTGATAAGGATGGGTTAATTGGTAAAATTAATCGCCTTGTCAGAGATAGAGTTTGGTATCCAGTTGCCGAATCTACTATAAAGAAAGATGTTGCATGTTTCATTCGAACTTACGTAGCGCAACAACCATCGGGTAAAATAGGCCATGATGACGCTCTTGAGTCACCATTGACTGAACTAGGACTTATCAGACCAAATTCCATCAGAGACAGTTATCGTTTTGTTCGTGGTTCTAAACCAATGTTAGGTCAAGGTATCTTTACTTATGCATTAATAGATTTTTGGTCCCGATACGCTCCGAATACTACAACTTTATCATTTGAGACGATTGCTCACGCTCCAGGTAGTCCAGGGAGAGTATTCCTTTTAGACGAAACAGACATCGACAATAAACTAACCGCCCTTGATACATCTACGGGAGGTTTATTTCGACAGACAGAAACTGCTGGTTTGAAACAAATTACCTGTGGCGGTAAAATCAATACTGAAGTCGCGCAGGATTGGCTTCTAACGGATTATTATGTATCTACCAGAAAAGGGTCACGTAATGGTACTTAGCAATCATGTTAAGATCAGCCATCGGTTTCTAAGGTCAATAAGGATTGACACAGATCTTAATGATCCAAGTGCTCTTGAAGGTTTTATTTGCCCACAAACTTCAGCTGCTGTGGTTAGGAATATGACTCGACACATAACCGAAACTGGTCAAGGTGCATTTACTTGGACCGGACCATACGGTAGTGGAAAATCTAGCCTAGTAGTAGCATTTAGCGCCTTATTACAAGGGGATGAGGTTTTGCAAGCTAAAGCCGAAAAAGTCTTAGGAAAAGAATTGGTTAGTAATATCAGGACAACTTTCCTAGGAAGTAGGAATGGATGGAGGATCCTGCCTATTATTGGAAGCCATGATGATCCGGTCGCTGTAATCGGGGAATCAGCAAGGGAAATAGGAATTATTCCAAGGCGTCCACATGGAGGATGGTCTCAAAAAAAATTAACCCGTGATCTTAGCAAAGCTGCCAATTTCAGACCTGACGTTTACGGTGGTTTAGTAATATTTATTGATGAGATGGGAAAATTTCTTGAAGCTGCGGTAAAGGATAACGTTGATTTATTTATTTTTCAAGAAATTGCTGAAGTTGCATCACGCAGTAATGGACGCTTGCTTGTCGTTGGAATTCTTCACCAAGCGTTTATTGAATATTCCCATCATCTTTCACAAGAGAACAAGGATGAGTGGTCCAAGATCCAAGGACGCTACATTGATTTGTTAGTTAACACAACTGGTGAGGAGCAAATTGATCTTATTTCACGTGCGATCAAAAGCAATCATAGACCTAAGAAACCTAGTGCGCTAGCAACCAATGTGGCCAAGGCTTCTCTGAAAGGCCAAACAAAAGGATTAAGTAGATTAGCTGAAACTCTAGAGGATTGTTGGCCCCTCCATCCATTAGTTGCCTGTTTACTTGGTCCTATATCTCGTAGACGCTTTGGTCAAAACCAGCGAAGTATATTTGGTTTCCTCAATTCATCTGAGTTATATGGTTTTCAGTTCTTTTTGAATAATTATGTGAAAGGGCAATTATATGGACCAGATTTGCTATGGGATTATCTTCGAGCAAACTTGGAACCTTCCATACTTTCTTCACCCGATAGTCACAGATGGGCATTAGCTACTGAAGTACTCGAACGATGCGAATCCATTGGAGGTGATGTACTTCATATTAAACTCCTCAAGACTATCTCTATAATTGACCTGTTTAAAGAGCGTACGGGTCTGGTTGCAAAATTTGATTTATTAAGAACTTGCTTCCCAGAGATATCAATAGATGAATTACAAAGAGCCCTTTCTCAACTTGATGCATGGTCCTTCACAATTTTCAAAAAATTTATAAATGCACGATCAATCTTTGCGGGGAGTGATTTCAATATAGATAAAGCAATTCGTTCTGCCCTTGAGGATATAGATCATATTGATTTTAAAGAACTGAATACGCTTGCCGGTCTCCAGCCTATTCTTGCAAAACGACACTACAACAATACGGGTTCCCTCAGATGGTTTGATGTGGAAATTGTTCCATTAAGAGATCTTCCTGAGCATGTAACATATTTACAAGATAGGAGGGGAGCAATTGGTTATTTTCTCCTTGTAATTCCTACTGAAGGAGAATACGAAAACGATACAAAAAAGTTATGTCAAAAATCTGTTCAAAACAATGAAAATATAGACATTATTATCGGGTATTCAAAAAGATCTTGGAATGTTATACCTCTGGTTAGAGAACTTATTGCTGTTGATCGAGTTAGTAATGATCACCCCCAATTAGCAGGTGATTCTGTTGCACGGCATGAGGTTTCAGCTCGGCATGCAACATTACAATCCCTAATAGAAACCGAATTGCGAAAATCTTTTGAAAGCGCTCAGTGGTATAGTAAAAACAATACCTCTAAAAGGTTGCTTCAAGCTGAAATTAATATTCTAGCATCTGAATTGGTAGATAATCGATTCTCGAAATCACCTATTTTACATAATGAATTGTTGAATCGGCAAAAACCATCCGGTAGTGCAATCGCTGCACAAAATACCCTTCTCCGACGAATGGTATTAAATGAGGGTGAACCACGTTTAGGCATCCAAAACTTTCCTCCTGAGGGAGGGCTGTATGCCTCCTTATTGGAATCCACAGAGTTATATGTAAATAACAATAAACGTTGGTATTTTGTTAACCCCGGCGACAATTCTGATCCATGTAGATTAGGACCAATGTGGAGTGCAGCATCTGATTACTTGAAAGAAAATGCTTCGCGAACCGTAGCTGTTTCTGAACTTTTTAAAATTTGGAGTGAACCTCCCTTTGGTGTAAAGCCAGGACTATTACCAATTCTTGTCGTTGCATTCATTTTGTCCCAGGTCGACAAACTTGCAATATACCGAGATGGGATATTCAGAGCAAGGTTTAATGACGTTGATGTAGAATTTCTTGCTAAAGATCCCTCATTTATACAGATACGCTGGATGGATTTAAACAATTTTTCACGTAGTTTGTTATCAGGTTTAGCTCAGGTAGTTCGTGATTTAGACAGCAACAACGGTCTCACCCTTCAAGAACCAATTGATATTGGTCGGGGGCTTGTTTCAATTTACACCAAACTACCCAATTGGACACAACGAACTATGAATTTGTCAACAAAGGCCATAAAAGTTCGTGAGTTGTTCAAACGTGCCCATGATCCTAATCGCTTTCTATTCGATGACATACCGAATTTATTTGGAGGATTAGTTCCCCATGATAAGCACCATAACTTGGATCAAGTAATATTATTCGTAAGAGATGGGCTAGAGGAACTAATAGAAGCATACCCGAGAATGCTACAGGATCTTCAAAATGCCATGATATTGGAGTTACAAATACCAAATACTTCTGATGAGTCTTTAGGGGAATTACGTCAACGCTCAAAAAACATCAAAGAACTCACTGGTGATTTTCGTCTAAATGCCTTTATTGGAAGGTTAACCTCTTATGATGGAACAGAAAATAATTTTGAGGAGATTGCAAGCCTTGCCGCAAATAAACCACCGCGGGATTGGACCGATCAGATACTTGATAAAGCTGCTATCGAACTTGCCGAAATGTCACAAAAATTTCTTCGAGCAGAAATCTTTGCTCATGTTAAGGGTCGTTCTGATAAACGACATGCTATGGCTGTTATTGTAAGTCATAACAATCAATCAACCCCCCTTATGGAAGAATTCTCTGTTTCCGATTCAGATCACAAATCGATTGAAGATTTAATTCAGCGATTCCATGATGTCGTAGACGAAACAGATAAAAACAAGCGTATTATCTTGGCGGCCCTAGCTGGAATGAGTACTCATTATATGTCTCCCTTAAAGAACGATTATGCAATTGAAACGGTGGATGACTAGTGAAAAACGATTTTGAAAAACATGTTTTGGGGCTATCGGGAGGTCGTGATAGTGCAGCGCTTGCTGTTTACATGCGACAACATTCCCCCGAGATGGACATTGATTACTTTTTTACCGATACAGGTAAGGAACTTCCAGAAGTCTACGAATATCTTGGGCGGTTAGAAGGGTTTCTTGGGCGTAAAATAACTTATCTGAATCCTGACCGGGATTTCGACTTTTGGCTTAAACAATATAATGATTTTTTACCCTCTCCGCAGACCAGATGGTGTACTAGGCAACTTAAACTCCGCCCTTTTGAAAATTGGGTGCGCCCATATTTAAGAAATGGAATGAAGGTCTTTAGTTACGTTGCAATCCGAAGCGATGAACCCTATCGTGAGGGTTATTCATCTAAACATGACAGCCTAATAATTAAACTACCATTTAAGGAGGTTGGAATCGATAAAGCAGGAGTATTAGATATTCTTGAATGTGCTGGACTCGGCCTACCTGATTATTATTCTTGGCGTACGAGAAGCGGTTGTACTTTTTGTTTCTTTCAACAAAAAATTGAGTGGGTACGCCTTAAAGAACAACATCCTGAGGCATTTGAGGAAGCTAAAGCATATGAGAAGAATGCGGTTGAAAATGGTTCTCCCTTCACATGGAGCCAAGGAGAATCACTTGCTGATATTGAGAAACCCACTAGGATTGATCAGATAAAACGTGAGCACAAACTGAGAATTTTACGATCGCGTTCAAAAGTACAGTCAAATCCCTTAAGACCTGATAGTGAACCCTTAGATATTGATGACCTTTATGGCCAGTCCAAAATATGTGTAGCTTGTCACAAGTGAAGTTTCAAATAAGCCACGATTCTAAATAATCCCAAGCTAATCCAGCAAGACACTCAGTTCTTTTTTCTATTATTGCTAGAGACCATTCCTTGTCATAATCTCCAACGCTTTTGCACATATTTTGATATGCTGAATTTCCAAAAACTTCATTGGCATTAATACTCAAATTCAATCCTTTTCTGCTAAGCTGTTTTTTTATTTTATTAAATTCATCATCTGTTTCAGATGATAGTAAATTATATAGAAGCCGCTTATGCTCCCACTTCCTATTGCCTAAAACTTGATTTTCTTTTCTAGGTAGAAGAATAAGGTTCCCTAGAGAATTTACTGTCTCACTGTTTTCATAAATATCATTATTCCAGTTTTCTCCATTCAAAGGCGCGATATGCTCAACTGTGACATATTTTACATTATTCCATTGATTCAATTGAAGTAGAGGCGAGATATCTTTTCTACCTTTTTTAATTAAACCCTTCTCTGAAGAGGGTAAAGCATCATGTGAAGCACAAAATAACAAAAATTTAGCAAGTGTGGGAGGACTTTTATAAACACCAATTTGAGATATTTTTTTGATCCAATCTTTTTTAGTAGAAATTTTGCCATTAATCTTTAAAATTAGTTCAAGGGATTTTTTATAATTTTTGAGTGACAAATCTACAGTTTTGCCATTAATTTCCTCTGGTCGGTGTGCTAAAGGTGGTATCTTATGGCCTTCATAATTAACACCTTGATTCATAACTTTCCGGTAATAGCTATCAATATTTGCGGTACCACCAAATGCTCCTCTCCAAAAAGTTGAAAATGCCACAGTTGCTTTAATTGCTAAAATAAAGTCATCTGTTCTTTTATTCTTTTCTTTAATATCGTCAGAGTTAATTGCTTGTTCATAAAATCGATACAATGGCGCGATCGTTATAGTATGTTTGAGGCCTTTCAAAAATTCGAATCCTACAAGTGCTTCTTCATGTTTTTGTTCAATTTTAAGATTAGGGAATAGTGGTTTTATATTTTTCTTTACAGTCCATCCTTGTTGCATAAACTCAGCCATACAGGCTATAGATTTCACGAAACATTTTTTATCATCACTAGATAGTTTTTTATATTCATCCCGTAAATAATGCCGCTGATCATAAAATTTGTTTGATAGTTTCTTTCCAGTCTCTGATAACGCAAATGACACTAGCAGTTCGTTAGTTGCACGCGTTTTATCTTCTACCTTATTAAACTGGTCTATATAATTGTCTATCTCAATGAAATGTTGGTGGTTTCGTGATCTTTTATATTGAGATTTTCCTACATGTTCAATAACCTTAGGTTTGAATGTATCAAGAGCAGTTAGTTGCGCTCCAGTGGTATTTAGTGCTTCGAACATATCAAGTGCATCATCTTCATTTTCTGCAGTAACTACTGTTATAGCCACTTGTCGGGTGAGGTAGCGTGCAAAGATTAATAAACGAAGCAAGTTACTAAAATCTTTATAATTTTGATCGGATTTGTTATTAGAAATGAACTTTTTTACCTCATCTGGAAGTGGATATCTCCAAATTTCTTCAGCAAAACTATCGGAATCAAAAATTATATCAAATGCTGGAAAATCGGAATTTTCTGAAGTGCCACAAATTTCAACTACTTTTTTGTTTATGTATCGAAAAGCATCTTGAATTACCTTGTATCTGCTTGAACTTTCATTGTTATCTAATGGATCAAATTCTGATTTAGGTTTTTCATTGGATTCAGAAAAGTTAATATATTTCCAAATTAACCGTGCGATTGGACTTTCATATTTAGCATCATCCATATAACGAGACCATGTGTCGTCGTAAGCACGTATTACTCTCGGATAAAACTTATAGAGGTCATCTCCAGAAGTACGATCAATTAAGTATGAGTTTCTTAAATGTGCAAGCACTTCATTGGCTTCATTAACTATCCATTTTGGGTAGCAATCTAACTTCTGATTAATAATAATAGACAACTTTCTTATTTGAGCATGTAAAACAATAATCAATATAATTGTGGTACAAATGCGTTGCTGCCCATCAATTATGGTCATAACCTTACCAGGAGCGTCCTGGCTACGACTTTTATCTACTGCGAGGTCATGTATAGCGATAATTGTGCCTAAGAAAATTATTGAACTAGGTCGTTTACTTACTCGCTTAACACCCTGTAGCAAATCTTCAAAAAAGCGGGGGATGTGTACAACTGTATCCCAAGAATAGTGACGCTGATATCCTGGAATGTAGCAACCTTGACCGTTTTCAATTAAAAAACGCCAAATGCTTTGGGCCTCTGCAGTAAAAATTTTTTCAATTTCAGTAGGCATGTTTTTCGATTCAGTTTGTAATTCGCACTCGGATATTGCGTTTCATTTAAACAGATTCTCTACCAATGAAAACCAATCTTATCTTATGAATAAGATATTTTAACCCTTCATTTGAAATTTCTGCAGGGATTAAGAGTTTACAATTAAAATAAACGTTCCATATCCTTGATATAATCATCAATAGAACGTTTAGATTTTGGAATAAGACGAGCCAAATCTTCTTCACCGCGTGAAAGTAGCATTAGATTGGCTTCAGCAAGGATAGCATTTTTAGAATCTAAATTTATACCAAGTGCTTTAGCAATTTCATAAATTGCTATTTCCTCATTGATATCTGGGCAAGCACCAAGTAGCAAGGCTAATTTGACTAAATCTGGTTCAACTATTTCTAAAGTTTTCTGCTTCAGAATTGAAAAAGTAACCTTTGGAGTAGTCGCTTTTATAAATAAATAGTCGCCAATTTCCGCCGAAAAGTGATCTAGTACCTTTTTCAATGATCCGGCATAAGCACCCATGGGGGCAGCTAAGGGCCAACTAAGCGTAATTATTCCAAGTTCAGTTGGAACTTCAACCTTTTTTCCGATATCGCAACCGAGGATTTGAGAAAATGAATTAGGAATGGTTCGGCCACTACCTCGCAATGAATCTCTATCAACTTTTACTCTCAAGCACCATTTTTCTTGTTCTGAAAGGTAGCATGCTGCAGTTTTCGTTATATCGGTTACTATTGGCAAGCAATCCTCATCATCACGAATACTTACGAAACCGAATTTATCTTTTTTGAACTTCGGTGTACCTAAAATGCCCCTTATAGAACCCTCATTTACCCTAAATTTACTAGATAGTTTATCAACTAAATGTGATACTGTTGCCTGGCCGCCTTGCAATTTAAGTTCTTGTATAATGCCATTATAAATGCTGGTATACTCATCATACCCTTCCGTTTCAGCAAGCACAAATTCATTTTTTGCATTTATCTTCAAAAACCTTGGATCTTTGATGAGGCGTTGGCGTGTTGAAACAACAGAAACGTTGCCCAAATATTCAAGCATTTGCTCTACTGTAAAGGGCCTATCAAAATATTTTAAAAGTGTGTATGCTTTATCTAAAACTGTACCCTGGAAATATATTAAACCACCCTCAACCTGTACAAATTTACCTAAATGCTTCAACCATGGATTGTGATATTCATGGCGGATTCCAAGATTATTTAAAATTTTGTGAACCTCTTGTTGGCTAATAAATCCACGATGGTCTCTACAATTATTAAGAGCTTCTATTGTTTTTTTAGGAAGGTTCAAATCTCTTAGTAACCAACTCTCATGAATTTTGTAAGGACCAGCCAACCACAACAGCAAAAGATTTTCAAACTTTGTATAGAAGTATAATTCTTCTAAGTCATCAACAACCCAATTTAGTGCCTTCTCAACTAAAGGATGGTTGTCTTGAACGGCACTACCTAATTTGTCCCGAATAATATCTGCTTTTCTTAATACCGGTTGATTTACTCCACCTTTAAATTTTTCGAGTATTGATAAAACTTTTTCTTCAAGTTGCCTAATTCTTTCTCTAGTAACACCAAAACTGCTCGCCAATTCTTCTAAGGTTGCCATATTTTTTGGAACCAAAACTCGCGTTAAAGATATGGCAAATAATCTTTCATCGAATTTCTCTAGTCTCTGAACTATCAACTTAGAAACATGATCGTCTTTAAATTCTTGATCACTCAAATATCTGGGTTCTATATTTCCCAATTCTGACCATTTTTTCTTTATTTTTAGAGGCCATTCAGGCTTTGGTTCTGGCAAAGCACTTGTTAGAGAAACTAGCCCTTGTTCCTGGAGAGCCCAATCAGATAAATTCTGGAAGAAAGGTCTGATTTTTGAAAACACCAAAAAGTCTTCAACCTCAGTACGACTAATTTCAGTATAATTTTGGCCATATCTCATTTGGCTTTTTGTTGCAGCTTCAACTAAACAGGCAAACTCAACCGCCGGGTGGACACCGAAAATACGTAAATAAATTAAATCACCAAATCTAAGTTGTGATTTTGTGAAGCTTACAGGAAAATCCCTAATTATTTCTTTCGTACTAAAGGAGAAAGGAAGTGATTTAATGGGTTGTGTCAGGGATTCATCAGTATAAATACGCAATAGCATAATGCTACTAAATATTGGTCTTAATGTTTCAATAATTTCTGTTTTACATTCACTGCTTACGCTATCTACATATTCCCAAAGTGACTCATATATATCCGCAATAGTCGCATCCTTTCCAAGGATACCTTTTATCTCTTCAGGAACATCCAAATAGCCGAAATTTTCTGCAATTGATCTTGGAATTAATGGGGTAGGTGCATATCCCCAAGGTTGGATATCATTATGTATCATAATGATACTAAGTTACTCAACTCCTGTTAATTCGGGCTGTTATAAAATCAGTCATGGCCCAAATTGGGACTTTGCTTCCAAGTAAAACATCTATTAGAATAGGAAAACCTGTTGCAGCGTATTCATTTGCAATTGAAATTAGTTGTCCTGGTTTTAGCAATACTTCCGTATTTCCAGTTATTCCAACGGCAAGTAATTTCAGTTGAAATATTCTCCAGGGATTAGATGGCAAAAGCTCACCCGCAAGGCCAAACTGATGCCAATTACTTTTTTCAAACGTAGTCCGCCTTCCTTCCTGTACCCCAATGCACATAGCGAGCCACCAAATATCGACATAACGATCAAATGGGATATTATCCCTATTTTTGGCTCTTTCTGAATGTTTAGTCATTGTGAAATTACGGACATTTTCATAATGCTTTAATGGGAATCTGAGGTATTGATTTTGCAAGCCAGATATTAACGTTTCCTCAGTCATAATGGTATTTTCCTAATATTAAGTTGCTCGATAGCTCAGTTGGAACTCAGCATGGTTTTTACGCTGACACTGATCACAATATTCTCTGTGTGAACAATTACAAAGTCGAATTTCAGATCTATTAACTTCAGGATTGTTCATAAGATCTACGGGATAATCATCAGTTTTTATTAAAGTGCAAGTAACACCAGATTGCTTGTCTAAAATGTTTTCAGTATGCGATATTTCAGATTGAGTTAAGAATAATATAACCTGTCGGTCAACATCCTCTCCTGCAGCTCTACTTACCATTTCTAAAACCCTTCGCTTTACATTACCCGACATCATGCCAAGGGGTGTATCTATGACCCTCGGTGCAACGACTCCACTAACTTCCGTCAGGGCCCATATAAAGGCGAAAGTCAACGCTCTTTGTGAAGCTCCATTAACTTCTGTATCAGGATCTAATGTTCGATTATCTTTGGTATTAACAACAATATTGTAATTATTACTAATTTGTACCTTTTGAAAAACAGCATTTTGTTCAGGGTCAGCACCCACCATGTCCAAAAACAAATCATTCATCCTATTGGTTACCCGGTTTATATAAATCCCGCGCATTTCATCTAGAGAACTTTGGACGATGTTCTGAAGATCGTTTAGAACAGTTTTTTCAGCATTTAGTCCAACCATTTTTGCTTCAGCAAGACTCAGAGTTTTTTGCTTCTGATTAAATTCCTTCAATTTATGTTCCGTATCCTTTAGGGATACTTCAAGTCCCCCTAGTTTATTGTTTTTACCCGTAAGCGCAGATAAAAGCATTTTTTTCTGTTTTTGTTTTTGCTCTATTTCTTCTCTGCCAATTTGGTCAATTTTTGCTTCTATTAATTTTAGTTCGTCTTTTGCTATTGTAATTCGCTTTTTTACAATAACACGCTCTTGTCTCAGATCTGAAGCGTAATCATCCCACTTATTAATTTCCTTTTCAGCCCAAGCTTCCATTTCGCCATTAGATTGGAAGTAAAGGGAGGTCAAGAGATCTACTTCACTATCATTTTTTCTTTGCTGGTTGATCAACCTATAAACATTTTCTCTTTCTATCGTTCCTTCAGAAAGATCTGCCCCACAAATGCATTCCTCTAAAGCTAATCTTTCTTCTAGTACTGGTACAGAGGCTCTAGGAATAATGCCTTTTTCGTGCAGGTTATTCAGATGATCGTATCCTTTCTTAAAATAATTCTCTAATAATTGCCAACTAAGAGATTTTTCTTTGAAGAGTTCTTGATGTTTACGTTTTAGTTTTTCTTCCTCTTCAATGGCTTGGTTTGATTGTTTAAGAAACGTTTCTTTCTGGCCAACCAACTGTTCATAACTACCTGCTTCTAGAGCTCGAGTTAGCTCTCGCTCAGCTATCTGAAATTTTTTTTGAATATTGTCTATCTGTGTTTTTAACTCATTTACTTTTTCCGATAATTCTACTTTCTTTTTTGTTTCTTCTTCAATTTCATTTGTAATCTCAACTAACTCATTAGAAGTTGCTACTTTTTTAATCTTCTTATTTACCTCTGATTGAGTTGTTGAGATACGTTTTTCGACACGTTCAAGAAGGTCAAGCCCAAGTAATGAGCGAATTGCATCTTTAACCTTGTCTCTTTTTGTATTTTCGGATAGTTGGGGAGAAATAAACGACATTGCAGCATCACCATCTGTAAAGAAGATATCAATCATTTCCTTGGGTAACATTTGAGCTAACCAAGATTCAGCGGGTGTTTTTTCTTCTGCACCTGCAGGTGTTTTTTCATATAAAATAACCCTTTCTTTGCCTCTATTAGGGTAATCACCTTGTGGTTTTTCTTGAACTTCTCGTTTTAAACTGAATATTGTTTCTGTTGTCATAGTTTCATCATCAACTTTGCTAACTGCAGTGTGAACAAAATCAATTTCAACAGAAATTGTGCACTTAGTATTATCCGGCCAATCTGCTGGAGATAATCTAACATGAATATCATCTAAAACATCTTTGCCGTAAAGTCCCCAACGCAATGCCTGTAGGGTTGATGTTTTTCCTGAACCATTCTCTGCTCGAATAATAGTTAAAGGTTTTTGAGGGTCAACGCTAAAAGTCAAGTCTATTTCACGTAGTAACTTGAAATTTCGAATTCGGGCTGAAAGAATTTTCATTCTAAATTACCTTCTTTCTGAACTAACAGTTCGCCAAGTGCTGCCACTAGCCGTGAAACTTGTTGTGAGATATTGTAGGTTCTTTCATTTTCTAAAGCCAAAATATCATAAAGTGTCCCTGTGAGATCATCATGATAACCGTCATAACGTTCATCAGTATTCATAACTTTGTCTTTTAGAACCTCCAAAGCTTTATTCTGAGCGGCTGTGGCCATTTACTTTCTCCAAAATAATCAATTAAACATAGTATTCATAATCTTTTCAATCCTATCAAATGGGCCACCCACACTGCCCCCATTTGCTGATAATTCTGCAAACTCCCGTGCCCGTTCTAGTTCACCTTCAAGTATAACCCTTGAACCAATATCACTTGGAACAGGTGGAATTACTATAAAATCATGAAGATGAGCCATTTGTTTGTGCACAGCATCACATTTTCGGAGGACTCGTCCCCTACGCTGAATCCATTGTCTCCTAATAGTATTACTAGCCAAAAGGTAGGCTTCTTTTGCCTGTGGGATATCCACCCCTTCATCTAGGACACGTTTACAGGTTACAACATTATAATCACCTAATGCAAAGCCTTGTAAGATACTTGCAGCATGGCAACTTTTTCGTGTCTCTTCTGAAGTTAGTTGATGGATTGTAAAATTTAAATCATTTTGTAGCATTTCGTTTACTTTAAGCAGTTGTGAAGGCTTTTTATCCGTAGCGTATACTAAGACATGTTTTACTGTATCCCTAGAACGATTACCTAGCAAATTTCTTAGAATATTTATCTTATTTTCTGCGGACTCGATTATTGTTCTCCTGGCAATTAAAAGTTTCTTAATTTCTGTCGAAAGATCACCTGCCTCTGAAACATCAGCATCACCTTTAAAACTGTTTCGTCTGAGTTTCTCAGTTAATATTTTCCATTTATCAAGCTCATCAATCGTAAGTTCAACCTTATGCATGTAATATTTATAGGGCACAAGACATAAGCCAATTGCCTCCCCTAAACTAAATTCAAAAACAGGTTTCCCAAAATAGGCAAATAAAGAATTTGTACCATTGGGGTCATATTGTCTCACTGGAGTTGCTGATAATCCCAAACGAAAATCAAAACGATTTGGAGTATTTTCCAAGAAACTTTTCTTTCCAAGGTTATGGGCTTCATCAGCTATTAATAAGGTAGAAATGGATTCTGGAACTGCATCAAAAATTTGACGGAAGTTTTTGCTAGTTAGAAAATTTTCGGTTACTACCATGACCTCAACCTTACTAACCTTTGATTGCAATCCTTTAACAGCAAAATCAAGACTATTTGCTAGTTCAACTTGGGAACCTTTTACTGGAATAGGTCTTACCCCAAATGTGTTTACCTCTTCTAACCACTGCGAAACTAAGGGCTTGTAAGGTGCACTAATTATTACCAATAATGTATCCACTTCTTCTTGCAACTTTGTAGCTGCTGCCAATGCAGTAATCGTTTTTCCAGAACCTGTTGCCATTGCTAAAAAACCTCTTCGACCTGAAGTTTCCCAAGCTTCTATCGCCTTGCCTTGGTGGCTGAATGATCCTTGATGAATATCAATGTGAGGTGGAATTTTTAGCTTGATTATAGGAACTGTTGATCCTGGAATATAATAACCAGAGGGTTTTTCTAGCGCTTCTATTTCCTTTTCCCATGCTAAATGGAAATCTTCAACAGTGGGTTTTCTCACGGGATAATATTCCCTAATTAGATTCTTCTCTATAGCGATAGGTAGGTCCAATGTGTATATATTTTCACTTTCTCCGCAGGGCTATCGCTTTTAAAATTTTTCAATTGTTTCCATCCGCATTTTCTGCGATTCTACCAAAAAAAACAATTTTTGAGGCAGAACAATGCAGAATATTTCCCATCTCTTTGAGGGGGTTGAAGACCCCCGTACCAGTAATGCAACCAGACATGATCTCAATGACATGCTCATAATCGGCCTGATGACCATCATATGTGGTGGTGAAGGATGTACTGACATGGCTTTCTTTGGCCGTGAAAAGGAAGATTTTCTCCGGCAGTTTCTCAAGCTTGACTATGGTATACCCAGCCATGATGCTTTTTCCGATCTGTTCAGAATCATTGACCCCAAGGGGCTTCAGACAGCGTTGCTCCGGCTGGTTGGAGGCTGGCAAGATTATTTCGGGGATGATGTGATTGCCATTGACGGCAAAGCCTTGCGTCGGTCCTTTGCCGAAGCTTCCAACCGCTCGCCTCTTCATCTGGTCCAGGCCTTTGCCACGGCAACCGGTGTGGTTCTTGGGCAAGTCCGGGTTGCGGACAAATCAAATGAAATTACCGCCTTGCCAGCTCTACTGGAACTTCTTTCAATTGCGGGGAAGACTGTAACTCTTGATGCCATGCACACCCAACGAAGCACGGCCGACACCATCCTGGCACAGAACGGCCATTATGTTCTGGCTCTCAAGGGCAACCAGGGAACGCTTAATGAGGATATCCGTCTTTATCTGGAAGATCCACCGGCGGGGGCCGAAATGACCGTTTCGGATGATGTGGTTGAAAAAGGTCATGGGCGCATTGAAACCCGCCGGGCTCGGGTCTCGACGGATATTGAATGGGTGCAGGAGCGCCATGACTGGCCTGGGTTGGCGGCCTTTGGTGCGGTGGAGGCCGAACGCTATATCAAAGGCAAGACCACTAGTGAGACCCGGTACTTTCTGCTGAGCGAAATACTTTCACCAGAACAATTGCTGACAAAGGTGCGGTCGCACTGGGGGATTGAGAATTCGCTCCATTGGGTCCTTGATGTAACCATGAATGAGGATCAGCAACGCACTAGGGTCGGCCATGGGGCTGAGAATATGGCTTTGATGCGACGGATGGCAATCAATATGGTGCGCGTGGTACCGGAGAAGAAAAAGACCTCCATGCGAAGCAAGTTGAAACGAGCTGGATGGAACAATAGCTATCTACTGGAAATCATAATAGGGGCCAAAGTACAACTGAATGAAGATGAAAAAGTTCAAAAGCGATAGCCCTGGTTGCGGGGTGATCCACAGATGGTTGGCCTGGTTGCCGATTCCCTTGCTTTTCAACATCGCTACACCAGTGGGGTGCTGGCCTGGGCTGTTGAAGACAAACCGACTGAAGCCGATATCAAGGCGGTACTGGACAGTTTCGAGCAAACAGCCCTGGCAGGTCTTGAGCCTGATCGCTACTGCTGGACCGCAGTGCGGCATGACGAGGCTGATGGCGGAGTGCATGTCCATATTGTGGGAGCAATGGTTGACCTGGCAACTCGTAAAAGTCTCAACATTGCACCGCCTGGTTGGCAGAATCTTTTCATTCCCTGGTGCAACCTGTGGAACTAGCAGGAAGGGTGGGCTCGCCCGGATGATCCGAAGAGGGCCAGACCAGTTCATCTAGGTAAGGATGTCGGCGGAATTCGCCGGGAGATAACCGCTCATCTTATGGAATTGATAAAGCTAGGGGATATTACCGACCGGACGGATGTCGTGAAGGAACTCGAGAAACATGGAACAGTCAATCGCCTGGGAAAAAAATACATCACGATAATTCCCGAAGGCACAAAGAAAAAAGTCAGATTGAAAGGACCTATTTATGAAGATGACTTCAATGCAGGATTATTCCAAGAGTATGGCCCGGAGCCGGGAAGAAGCAAAGAAGAAACGGGAAGAGAACGAGAAGCAGGAATTGCTGAAGCTCGGCAACGAATGGAGGCAGCGCTGGGAAAGCGCACTGAGTTCTATCACAAACGCTATGGAATTGAAGTTGAAGAAACTCGAGCACCAGGCCAATCCCCGGAGTATGAGCAACCGGATCCTGCTAGGGGTTTTGGTAATTCTGACCCTGGGGGTGCTGGGCAACCTGGCATGGACCTGGAACCAACACCAGCTGGCCAGGAAGATAGTGTTGGGGGAAATGGGGCTGGAGATGAGGACTTTCGAGGGGACAACCTACCTGTTCCAAGACCCTGGAATGGAGAAACCGGTAGTTTTTACGGATCAGAGTTTCCCCAACCAATGGATAATCAAGCTAGGAGAGTAGATGATGGCATTGACCGAGTTGGAAAATCAGATGCTGAAGCAAATGAAAAGGCAAGAAGAAGAAACGAAGAACTTGCACAAAGCATTGCAGAGTTTTACCGAGCAGAGGAAGAAGGAAAATGGCTATATGAAAGGTTTCGAGAAACAGCTGAAGCAACAAGGCGACGATATACAGAATTTGCACGAGGCGCTGAACGATTACGCAAAGAATTGGAGCGAATTAACCGGGCGACTGACAGACTTAGAGCAACAGCTGAACGAATACGAGAAAAGCTGATGAACTGGTTGCGGCCGCAAAAAGAGGAAAAGCAGGAAAGGCCCAAATCGACCTGGTATGATGATCCCTTCGACTTAATGCTGAAACCCCCGTGGGAATAGTGAGCCTTGCTACTTTCCTGCAGTCATGTTAAGCCCTACTTAACTCAAAATAATAATCAGGAATTCAAATGCAAAAAAGAGCAACAGACACAATCAGATTGCGAAGTGAATATATTCAATTAGCCAAAGATCTGTCGGCCCAGCTGGTTGACCAGGGTGTTGTTTTTTAATTTAAATCAACTTGAATTTCTCAAATTATTTCGGGCGAAGTGAGACAAATCTTTTCAAGAAGCTCCAATAATTTTAATAAAATCAATTTCCCCACCATTTCTTTTCCAAGCAGTTAAATTCCCCACCTGGCAAATTTACCCCGCAAAGGCCTAAGCCGGTAACTGTTTGCAAGCACCGCAGGTCGATCAAATTGCTTGGTGCACCGTAATCCCGTTGGTCTCGATTATTGGTGGGAGTAGTTTGTTCAAATGATCATTCAGTTGTCTTGCTGCACCTGCAGACAAGCATTCCAGTCCTTGCCCCCTTGGGGTCTTAGGCGCTGTATTTCGGGATGTGCCTGTAGCAGAAGAACCGCGGCCTGATCACCGGCCATATCGGCATCATAGCCACACCAGATGGTTTCCGATGGGACCAGATCAATAATCCAGGGGGGCAGCGTTGTGGCCACACCGGCAGTGGAGATGATATATTGGAAATGGGAACACTCCTTGCACATAGCCGCCGACAGAGTATAAGCCGACAGGGCATCAATCGCACTTTCGACCAACAGGGTTGGTCCCGCTTCCTGACGCGCCAGCCAGAACCCACCTTGCGCTTTTCTGGACCCCCGGCGCATTCCCTTGAAGGGTCGCCCTGGCATGGTTCCGTGCAACTCGGCCCCAACCGGTAAAGCCTTGGCATCACGGGTGATAAAAACAGCATTGCCCCTCTGGTCAGCCCCAACAAGATGCTTCCGGTGACACCAGGCAACAAGCGCGGGTGCAATCTGGCGGTCCCCGACAAGATAAGTCCACACCCGGGGCCAGTACCTTGGGACCAGTTGCAAATCCGGTGCGAGGGTGTTGCTTGCTGCCAACGGGGCGTGCCGACCACCTGGTTTGGCTGTTTGGGAACAGGGAACCACCGAAGATTGATAAGCCTGGCAAGACAATTGTTTCAGCCAGGCCAGGGCTTCACCAAAACCGCACCCCCTGGCATGGATGACAAGATCAATCGCACCGCCACCACCGGTGCCATTGAGGTGATCATAAAATTGGCTACCGGTAATGCTGAGCACTGAGCCGGAACGACGCCAGCGGTTTTGATCACTTGGATCACGCTGATAACCGCAGGCTTCGGCCACCCGACCAAGGGATATGTCCCTGAGCCGGGTGATCTGTTGGCACGACCATGGTCTTATTGGTCCAGGTCTCATTGGTCCAGTTCACCAAGAGCCTCTTCCACATGAACGGCCGTTACCAGACGGGATTTATTCAGGGCCGCCGCAACCAGGGCAAAATGAGTCAGCCGGTCCAGCATACGTGGAACACCCTTACTGGCCAAGGCCAGGGCGGCAATCGCCGCCGGTTCAAACAGATCACTCTCGTAACCGGCAAGGCGCAACCGATGGCTGAGATAACCACCAACTTCCTCTTCACTCAGACCGCCTAGGCTGCACCGAATGACAATCCGTTGGGATAATGACGCATGGGTCGCCATCTGTTGCAGACGTCGCCGCAATTCACTGAGCCCAACGAGCAGCAGACATAACCGTTTCTCGGAATCCATCTCGTAATTGGTCAACAGACGCAACTCCTCCAGAATGGTATTATGCAAATGATGAGCTTCGTCAAAAATCAGCACCGGATATTGCCGGGCGGCAACAACCAGCCGGGATACCTCCTCCTGGATGGCCTTGAAGGCCGCGGCCCGGCTGGTAAAACGGTCCAGGCCAAAGGCGTTGGCAATGGTATTGTAACTGTCGAGAACCGAACCTGTGGAGAGGGTTACATAACAGACCCGATATTGGTTGGGATGCAACTGGCTCACGACCTGGCGGCAGAGCGTGGTCTTGCCAGTGCCGGCCTCCGCCGTCAACAGACCAATACCTCGCAGTTCCAGGAGATGCTGTAGACGATGACGGGTTTCCGAGGCCGCGGTATAATCGAATAATTCATCCGCCTTGGGGGCCACATCAAATGGATAGTGCTTGAGGCCAAAATGTACTTTATACATTACTTCTCCTCCTTCTCATCATCGCTGGGGCCAAACCGCAAGGGCGGTCGACCACGTGGAATGGTGGTATTGGCAAAGAGGTCCAAAAGAGTGGCCTCGCCAACGGGTTTGTTATCATGATAAACCAACAGCGGCCGTCCCGGTGGGGCCGACGGGTCATAACGCAAGGTAACCGTTTGGCCTACCAATTCCGGTGCCACCTCATACTGACGATTGTCAAGCGACACGGTGTGGGCTTGGTTGACCTTGCGGCTGACCTCGTGCAGGAACATAAGATCAAGGTCAAGGTGTGGTTCAGGATAGCGAACATGCTCAGCCTTGGCGACCCAACAATCCATCGGAGTGGCATTGTCAAGACCACGATGCGGTGTCATGTGATAGTCGCTATCAATCCAGCAACGGGTCCGTTCATTGAGGGTTGCAAGGTTGGGAATGGCATCGTCGGCAAGCGGTGCCAGCAGCTGATCTCTGACCCGCCGAAAATATCTTTCAATTTTGCCTTTTCCTTGTGGAGCGTACGGCCTTGCATGTAGTAACGCGATGTTCAGACGGGCGCAGACAATGGACAAATGTTTCGATCGGAAGTTGGCTCCATTGTCGGTATAAAGTCGAGTTGGCACCCCTCGACGGGTAATGGCCTCGCGCAGGACATAAAGAAAGGCCCAGGCCTTTTCGGAGAAGGCAAAATGGGCATAGGGTATGATCCTGGTCGCATCATCAAGGATGGCCAGCAAATAGGTCCGGCGAAGACGCCCCTTGGCATCAGGAATTTTGGGACCATACATGACATCGGCTTGCCAGAGTTCACCGGGATAGCGGTATTGAAACCGACGCAGATCCTGTCCCCGGAAAGGATCCTCCTTGACCATCAGCCCCTCACGGGTAAACAGACGATGCACCGTTGAGGGCGAGACCGGAACATCCGGGGGAATCTCACCAGTTTGGCGGCCTTCGGCAATTACCTGACGAACACTCAAGACGGGAGTGTTGTGTTTGATGGCCAGGAGTGTCTCACTGACTTCCGCCGGCATCCGACGTGGTTGGGCCCGTTCACTGCGCTTTTTGGGCAGCAGCCCCTCATAACCCTTGTGTTCATAATTGCGGACCCAATCCACAAGTGTTCCTGAAGCCACACGGGTTCGGCTACTACCGGGAATGGTGTGAGCTTTGGCCGCCAGGTTGGCAATGATGACATTCCTTTCCGGACCGGCTGGCCAGGCAATGATCTGGGCCACCAGGCCATAGCGAAAGAGAGCGACATCCTCGCGGTGCCGGTTTGGTGATGTTGTCATAAGTAAAAACCTCCTTTTTGACTTGTTTTTTAAAATATCGGAGGAAAATGGGGCCCGATTCGGCAAATCAGCAGGGGCCACCTTGTGTTGGGGGCCCAGTTTGCGACTCAATAGGGTGGCTGCAGGATCTAAATCCAACCGGTCGGGGGACATATTCGAGGTGATTGTTATACTGCTTGCGCAAAGTCACCAGCAGCGTGGTGGTCGTCCCCTTCTTGGCCCGGAAGGTTCCAACCGTCAGCGGCGCTTCGGCATAAAGCTCGGCGAACAAACCTCGGGCAAGATGCAGAGCCAGGGAGGCCCAAAGAATACGTCTTTTGAGCCACCGGCGCTGGGCTCGCCAAGTCCCATGATGGTTGGGACGTAGACGGTTATGGGCCGCGGTCAGGTTTGGACACTCTTCAGCAGCTAGAGCAACCTCTTCAATTGCCTGGAGGGTGCCGGGTTTGCTTGCTGCCATAAACTCTGGCAACAGGCTGAACGTCATCTGACAGGTGCGACAGTAATAGCGCGTAATGTTTATATTAGAGGGTGTTTTGCGAGGGTAACTCCCATGGCGGTGGAACTGACAGGTACTTTTTTGTGTGTTGGGACAGCACTCAAGTCTTGCTTCCTGCCATGCTTGCTTATAAATATAGTCGTCGACCGAAAGTGTGGTTTGATGAATGAGTTGCACTGGTGGGTCCTTTATTGTGGTTTGTGTGGTAACGTTCACAATAATGCCGGAGTATTCGGGGGGCAACCCCCGAATACTCCTTTTTTATGCTGTAATGATCTTGGGAGTATGGTTTTAGTTTGGCCCTGGGAGGGTCAGACAAACTTGCATGCTACGGTAATGACCGTTCGGAGTTTCCTGGGAAAAGGAAACTCTACTTGAAAAAATTTAGCTACTGGGGAAAGAAAAAAGTAACCTGTTCAAATTAATTCAGTTTCCCAGTAATTCGGTACTGAAATAATATGGGAAAAATACCCCGTTACGATTTGAAATAAAGTGGTAACCAACACCAGGGAATTGATCCACCGTATCGATTTCGCAAGGATGCCCCTGGGCACGCCATCATGATGGCCCTTTGTAAGCGAGTCTCCGGAGGAAGCTGGTGAACACAAATAAAGATGGGCCTTGCAGCGAAATTCCCGCTCAGTTCAGGACAAAGGCGTTGATGGTGAAACCGACGACCAACAGACCGATAACGACCAGAACCACGGTGTTTTTTATCCCCGCAATAGAGGCTTTTATCTCTTGTTGGTAGGCTTCCATCCTGGCTTCATGGGTTTTCATTTTTTCCTCCAATACAGCAAACTTCATGGCAAGGTCGCTATTACCAGAGCCAGATTTAGAGACACCCTCTTTTTTTAGGCCTGGCTGCTAGCGACGCCGCTCGTTTCAGGATGAGGTGGCAATCTTTTCCTGCTGGTTTCGCACGTAACTGCGAAGAACCGCATTGATACGGGTCTGGTAGCCCTTGCCAGAGATTTTGAAAAAGTTAATGATTTCGCCATCCAGGCGTAAGGTTACGGGTTGCTTGGGGAGAGGCATGGTAAACTGGATGCTGGACCAGTCAATCTCTCCTTCCTCGGGATCCCTTTCTGGTTCAATACCGGCCTTCTCCAACCGATCCAGCTCCGCCCAATCAGTTTTGCCCCTACCCTTGTTCTGGAGTGCTTCCTCCAGTGTCATTCGTGTAATATTTTCTTTTTTCATTTTTCCTTGACCTTCGGACGGTAATGATCCTTTTGGTTGAACCTCGGTAGGTCCAGACCACCGTAAGCAACCGTCCGTCTAGTTCTCCTATGATAAGCCAGCGATCTTCATGCGGATAATCTGATCGGAGATGTGCCGCTCGGCTGTCATCAAAAATACGAATTGCATCCTCGAAATCAATCTTGTGTTTTTCCAGGGTCGAAAGACGCTTGCTTTCGTCCCATTCGAATTGGTTGTCCATATATATGCCTACACTTTCGTGTTAAAATTAAGCTCATTTTCATCTCCTTTAAAATTAAGCTATAAACACTATGTAAGTACATTTAGTCAATATGTCAACTCTAACCACATAATTATCAGTCCCACCAGGAACTGATGGATCTGAGCGTTGGCCGGAGATTGCCAACTTGGTTGGTGGAAAAAATGGTTTTGGTTCGAGGGTTTAACCTGGTCAAGCGGTTGGTTTCGGGCGGTCTGGCCCGGCGGTATTGCTAGACATCACGAAATAATTCCCGATTTGCTTTTGCGTCCTGGCGCGCTTCCGCCGCCTGCTGCCTCAGAACAAACTTCATTCCCTCTCTTGTATTCATTGGCCATGGCTGGCGAAGCAACCAGCTAGCCCAGGGGTGTCAATTGACACCCCTGGGCTAGCAGGAAGCGGCATTCACCCGCAAATAGTCAGCGATAAATTCATCAATTATTCCTGTTAGTATGTGAACAAAGGGGTAGTCATCACCAATTGAGTTTAACGAGAACGTCCAAATAGGGGGGGCTACGTTTTCAGTATTTAGTAGCGTAAACTCTATAGTGAAATTAAGTCCGATATAAGTAATGTTCACCGCTAGAATTACAGAGCTTAGATCGGCTTTCAAATTAGCTGCCCTTAATCGGTCTTGTAAGATGGTTTCTAATTCTTGCTCGGTAGTATGGAGTGCAGCATCAACATTTAAAAAAGAAAAATCTAATTTAATAGGTTCACAACTCGTCCAGAATTGGACTCTCTCGAGAGGTGTCAGGTCAGTCTGAGCCCTGGCAAATACCGCCAGGAAGACCAGCACTAATGAAATTATAAAAATACGCATTGTTAAATATTGCCAGAACTGATAAATGACCCTAAATATTTAATTTAGGTCGCGGATCAGGGATAACTAGTGTCTGCCCAGAAAATACCTGATTTTTAGCAAATTGCCATAATTTCATTTTCCCAGATTCCTTCACCGAACAAAAATTTTCAGCTTCGAGCTTGGTTTTCCACAAAAAAACAACTTTTCGAACAACTTTTTCCACAAATTATCCGATCTTTCCCAAGTCAAGACAGACCTCCCCTGGCCGTCCTTTGGGGACGATTATTTGGATTTTGGTGCAGGTGGTTTCGTCAGGCCACCAGGCGTGGTCGTTTATCTCGCACCAGCAAGCGTTTCAGCTCGTCTTTCTTCTTCCTACGTAACAAACGACCCAAATGATGAATATTGCAGGCAACCACCGACAAGGCAACCACACGCTCAAAACCATCAGCTCCATACGCCCGAACCCGGGCAAGACCATGATGCTCAAGGCTATTGATTTTCGATTCTATCCCCGGATGTTCCTTCCGCATGGCAACAAAATTAGCGCCACTTTCTCGTTCTTTATCGGCCTTGGTTAGATAACCCTTGCGCGGAAGGACATTGTCAGCAAGAAGTTCGTCCAAACGGACCCGATTGGCCGGACTGTGAAAACCACGGTCAAAACTGCAGGCCCGAAGCGACGGGAAGCGGGCCTGCGTTTCCTCAATCATCGGTTGGGCATGATCAACATCGCTCCCGGCCCACATGATCCGGTGATGCAGGATAAAGCCACAATCATCTTCCAGGACGCAGACCGGCACGCCGAGTTCAACAGGCGTTCCGGCCTTGCCTTTGGAGATCCATCGCGTGTGTTCCTCAAAAATTGAATAGACCTTTTCAGCCGTGGGGATCGTTTCGCCCTGCAGCAAACGACGATCAATCTGATCAATCTGACGGCGGGCATGACGAAAATAATTGGCCATGGCAACCAAGTCCTTGTCCTTGGTTATCCCCACAACACGCAACACAAGCAAGGTCTCTTCGGCCCTTGTGACAAGATCACCACACTGGCCAAGATAAGCCCTTACATCCTCCGGACTGGCCCGCCTGGTCTTCCGAACCGCATGAAACTTCCGCCTGACCGAAGCCCTCAAATGTTTACATTGACGCCACCCACCAATATGGGCAGCGTTGGCCTCACGACCAAGCGTACGAAGAAGACAACGCATCGCATCCCATAACAGATTGACATCCGTCGGATAATGCACATCCGTCTCGACCACAAAAGAATCACACCGCCCGCGCAATGGTGCGCCAGGCTTTTTTTTTGACACTTGGTGACCACTATCGACAACCAGCTTGCCAACCGCGGCCAATAACTCTGGCGACAACAGGGTGACATTATCAACAACCGACTGGTAGGAATAGCGGCTATCATCAAAAATATCAGAATGGCCAAGAAACTTCCGAATGGTTTTGTGCTCATTGACCAAATCTTGCAAACGGTCATAGTCACAATTCAAACCCTGCATCAGGACACCCATCACCAGGATCTGCCACAAATCCATCCCGGGTCGGCCCAACTTGTGATTGACATTGGGAACCATTTTCTCCTCCAGGAGAGCAAAAAGTTGCTCCCGCAAGGTCTTGTCCGTGTAAAGATGCTGAAGCCCGATCAAGATGGCCGGGATGTCATCCCTGGATTTGTAATCCAACGCAATGTTCTCAATACCAACATCACCAAGTTGTCTTTGGGGGATCGTTTGTCGCATGCTCTAACCTCGAAGAATTGTTGCTTTGGGGCAAGATCAGGCTTTATTTTGAAAAAAAACAAATTTAAGTACCGATCTTGAAAAGAAGATTCGCATACCAAATCCCCTCTTGTAAAGGGTTTGAGAACAATTAATTCATTTTCGGGCGGACACTAACTAACCTATCTAAACCAGGATCACCAAAATACAATTCAACGTACTCATAGTTGACCAGGAATAAAGAACCAAACCATCATTGTATTTTAATCCACAACATACAGCGCTGCGGGCCAATGAAAAAAGAAGAAGTATTAGTTCAAAATAGAGCTGGGAAAATTCTTCGGATAATTGCTAATAAACCAATACTTTAAAACTAGATCAAAACCCAATGGTGGTGACTATAGATAAATTGAAAGGAAAAATAATGAAAAAAGAAGAAGTATTAATAGGAGAAGATTCAACCGATTTAGATGTTAAGAAGGCATTTCTTGAAGTTCTTAAATCTATTGATGATAACCTTTATAAAATTGCACAAGGACTTGTGTCTATAAATACCGAACAAAATAAATCGTGTGTTGAGTTAAGGAGAATTGCGACTAGTTTAGCTAATCTCGTTGTTAAATAATGAATATGAAACCAGAGGAAGAATAATAAACAATGACCTGGATATGGTGAAAGAGGGTTTTGTGTCCGTTATCCGCCATCTGGTGGTAACAGGTCATTAGTAGAGCCCCTGTAACCAGAAAGATTCCCTCTGGTGAGTGCTCTGGATTTCTGTGGTGAATTTATTGATATAACAACCGGGAAAAGACTTCATGTTATACCCAATGATTTAAACAGCAAGAGTGGGATACTGCCCCCCTTTCTGGGCTGAAGCTCAGAAAACGCATGTTTATCTATTTTGTTTTGGGGATGAGTGGCTCGATACCTGTCTTTTTTTGTGATTTAGCTCGCTATTTCCTGGCGGGTTTTTGAGATCCATTAACTGTTCTTCAGCTCGGATTGCTCGGTTTTTATAGTAATCTCTCTCTAATTTTATGTCAATTGCGTGGATACTCCAACCTTTATTCTCATAGTGTGAACGGACAATGGTTCTATTCCAAAGTGGAAATATAATTAAAAGTCCATTTACAGTGAAAAAACTAATTATAGCTTCCCCCCACATTCCTTTACAAGCATAATAAAGGGGACCAAAAAGCAAGCACCATAATCGATGCCAGGAACCTAATACATTTTTAACCGTCCCACTTGTGGGGTGTTCTACTTCCATGCTCTAGATCCTTCATTACTTGGTGATCGGTTGTATGCAAATTTTGTTTCCGGGAAGATACACATCATCAGGCCCTATGCAAGAGCCGGAACCGCAACTGACAATAGTGGGATGCTGCGCTCCCATTGAAATTGTCATATTTATAGAGGAGAGACACAATGACCAGCTCGAAAGCACTTGCAGTGGGTGTGGTGCTCCTGTCAGTTGCACTTATGACTGCGGGCGATGCCGCAGCGCATGTTCAAACCAAGCGAATATCGCAGCGGACTTAGCTGACGCAGCGGCGCAGGCAATGACGGACACGGCGGAGATTGCGAAGCGCATGCAAACCGTTGCTACGGCGGAGCAAATACTCAGCGTTCAAACGGAGATAATAAGCGCGGCAGCGATAACATTTGAGCGAGTGGGGACCTGGGCCACCGCCACAACCCGTTTGCTCAACTGCATCGATCAGGGATGATGACGCAGGGGGAAAGAAAGTCAGGGTGGGACCTGAAATAGCCTCTTTACTAGCTCGCCTATCAAAATTCCTGGTTCTGGCTGGCAGGAATGCTCCAGACCGTCATCAACAGAGAGGAAAACCTCTTCCTCCAAAACTATAAAAACCGCCCAATTCCGCTAGGACTTCTATCCGGGCCCAGGGCAATTCTCTCCAAAACGCCTGGAACGCCCATCAGCAGGGAAGAAACACCCCTTTTGAGGAGGTTTCGCCATTTAACATAATGGGTATTATCGGCACCCCCCAGGGAAACGCGAACAGGATTACTCTATCCTAATTGGAAAGGCGTATTTATTTGGATCCAGATGAGGGACAACGTATTTTTATCACCCAGCTGATACTTTCATTCGGATATTGTCTTGAATCCATGGAAATTACTGGTATAACCTCCCGGAAATATATTCAAGGAGATAATAAATGAAGCGAATTCAAATATTTCTGCCATGCCTGTTGCTGTTTCTGGCAGCGTGCGGCAGCGAGCAGCCAGTAGTGGCCCAAAAGGGTTGTGATTTATTGAGCCTGGGCTTTTTTTACAAAGCAACCGCCAGCGACATCACGCGCTGTGTAGAAAATGGTGCCGATCCCAACGCCCGCAGGAGTGGAGATAGGGTGACCCCCCTGCACCGGGCTGCTGAATTTAGTGACCCGGAATTTATTTCAACCCTGATTGCAATGGGAGTCGATCCCAACGCCCGCAGCAAAAATGGTGATACCCCCCTGCACTACGCTGCAACATTTAGCGACTCCCCGGAAGTGATCATCGCTCTCATTGAGCATGGGGCTGATCCCAACGCCCGCAATAGAACCGGTTGGACACCCCTGCACGAAGCTGCTGTATCGAGTGTATCGAGCGCCTCCCCGGAAGTCATCACCGCACTCCTCAACAATGGGGCCGATCCCAATGCCCGCAACGAAGGTGGGTTTACCCCCTTGGACTTAGCTACTATACGATCTAAGGGCCCGGCAGTCATTACAGCTCTCACTCAATAATGGCGCCGATCCCCTTTGATTATCTCGTTAGAAATCGCAACATCAGCGCCGAGGACGAGATTTATCGGGTGTTGCAGGAGGGAAAATACTGAACCAAGAGACGCTCCCCCGGGGCAGATTTTTATTTTACCGAATGGGGGATTGTCTCAAACTGCCACAGGAATAATACTTTAATCCTGAAAACATCCGGATATAAGCTTCTGCAGAAAGCAACAGAATATCAGTTGCAGGAAGGCGGGCTTGGCCAGTTCCAAACTCGGTTTGAAAGTATCGGCTGAGAGGGTGCAGGGTCATTCCTTGTTTTTTGATGACAGAATTACCACATTTCCATAAATAATAAAACTAAAATTGTGGTAATAATATTTATGGTTTCCCACAAAAGAGCAGGATAGCATGATCATTTCATTCCTTAATCAAAAAGGGGGCGTTGGGCAGGGCGCCGGGTAGAAAGGGGCATTTCTGCTCCCTTTCCCCCACAGACCCGGACGTGCCCACATTAGAGCATCCTGATTATGCCGACAACTTTATTATGCCGACAAATGTTTCCAACTCGTTTATTCATGGGGAATGTAAGTTTGATTTGTCGGCATAATAATTAGTGAAGGTTTGGAACCAATCAGTTGATTTTATAATCCACAGTCCCTGATTATCTCTGACCATTAGTCAAGATAACCCAAAACCACCGACACGGCTCATACTGTAAAATTCTCGTTTTGTTAACTTAACGAGAGGTTTAATCATGATCATTCCTGATCGTGCTCCATCTGAGGAGCAATTCTGGCTAGTAGCCTACCTAACCGCATTTTTGCAGTCCCTGATCGCACATGGCTATCGCAAATATACTATCGAAACCTACCGGCGTATCAGCCAACGTCTTTGTGATATGGCACAGGTGAGGAACATCAGTCCTAGTGAACTGGATGTCGATACCATGACCAATCTCGCTGATGCTTGTTTGACAACCGATTCTTTATGCATGAAGCAACAAGTGACTACGGTTGTACACCGCTTCACCGAATATCTGATTGCTGTTGGAGTGATTATAGTCCGTAAGGAGCCAGTGCCTTCCCCAAGAACGATAGAACATCTCTGCATGGAACTGGACCATTGGCTCAGGTCACAACGGGGACTGTACGGTGATCGCTTAAGGGTTTATCCAAAAATCCTGACCCAATTCGTACAGCATTGCAACGCTGACAAAGATATGGTCCAAAATCTAGCCTTGGTGTCACCTGAAAATATTCTTGCCTTCGTCGACAAAATCACCGTTTCAAGCACTTGGCGAATCCCTTACCTCCGTAATATTCTCCGGTTTCTGTTCTGGCGCAATTATGTCCCTGGGGACTTGTCAGCCATCATTCCCCCAACAGCAAGTGCCAAAACTGATGGCTTACCTTGTCATCTTGAACGAGCGACGATCAACAGGTTGCTCAAAGCAATCCAAAATGACACCCCTCGCGATCGGCGCGATTATGCCATGCTTCTTCTCATGGTTCGCCTTGGTCTTCGTGCCCAGGAAATCCGGGCCATTCAGTTTGATGATTTTGACTGGAACACGGGCCGGATACTGATCCGGGGCAAGCTTAGTCAATTTGATTATATGCCGATACCAGTAGATGTCGGACAGGCGATTATCGCCTGGCTGCGTAGTCGACAGGGGCAGACGCGACATCTGTTCGTAAGTTTATATCCACCCTTTGCGGCTTTACAAACTTCCAGGCCGATCCTCTGGGCTCTCAAACGGGCCTATAAACTGGCAGAATTGCCGTTACCCCCAGGAAAGGTACGAACCCATTCCTTGCGTCATAGCCTGGCAATGCAACTCCTCCATCAGGGATCATCCCTTGCGGAGATCGGTGATGTCTTACGTCATCGCTGTTATGATTCGACCACCGCATATGCCAGGTATGACGTCGAAACACTGCGTGAGATTGCACGGCCCTGGCCGATCAAGGGAGGGAACAAATGATATCTATCCGTGAACGTGTTGAACATTATCTCAACCAAAGACAAGCCCTCGGAACCGGACTTGGAATTACGGCAACCAGGATCTTGCGGACATTTGC
Source organism: Paracoccaceae bacterium (assembly GCA_963668325.1). Lineage (GTDB taxonomy): Bacteria > Pseudomonadota > Alphaproteobacteria > Rhodobacterales > Rhodobacteraceae > MPNP01. The sequence continues at coordinate 1,166,145 of OY764222.1, read as the reverse complement.
TTCGTTCGTGAAAGATCAAGGAGCACAGCATATCACCGTGGATCTGTTCCTGCGATGGAAGGAACACTTTGGTTCGGCAAGCCAAAAAACATGGTCTTTTCGGTTCAGCCATGTCCGCACATTTACCCGCTGGTTACATGTATTGGATCCAAAAAGCGAAGTCCTGCCAGAAGGCCTGATCCCTCAGGTCAGAAGCCGACCTCAACCCTACATCTATTCTGATCAGGAGATCGCCAATCTCATTGATGCGGCCTTACAGCTCCGCTCGCCTAGCGGCAGTGGCCTGCGAGGATCAACCCATGCAACACTCTACAGTCTGATTGCCGTAACCGGATTAAGAATCAGTGAGGCGCTGCATCTTGCTGACGACGATGTTGATATCAGGAAAGCCACCCTGCGGGTCCGTCATGCCAAGAACCACGTGAGACGCGTCATCCCGATTACCCCTTGTACGGCTAAAAAATTGGCATCATACCAGGAGTTACGTGACCGAGCAGTAGGCAAACAGTCTCCAACTTTCTTTCTCGGTGAAAGTGGTCGTCCGGTTTCCAGCCAGAATGTACAACTCACTTTCGCACAATGTTGTGCCAAGACGGGTTTGCGTAACATACCGAAGGGAGCCAAATATGGCACAGGTCCCCGTATCCATGACATGCGACACAGTTTTGCGGTCAAGACCCTCATTGACTGGCACCGGAGAGGTCTTGATGTCGACCGCGAATTATACAAGCTGAGTGCCTGGCTTGGGCACAAAAGTCCAAAAGAGACCTACTGGTATCTTGAAGCCGTTCCCGAATTGCTCCAGATCGCTGTTGAGAAGGTCGAACAGGCCTATAGGCAAGGGGGGTTGTCATGACCGTTTATGACTTGTCGTTCTATATCCAGCGTTTCTTCATGGATTACCTCATCAACCAGAAACATGCCAGTGTTAACACTGTGGCAAGTTACAGGGAAACCTTTCGGCTCCTGATCCAGTATGCGGCCGACTGTCTCAGTCGGCAACCCATGAACATGTGCGTCGCTGATATTGATGCAATCCTCGTCAGTAATTTCCTGTCCTATATTGAGGAGTATAGAGGAAGCAGTATCAGCACGCGCAATCAACGCCGATTGGTAATTCGTTCCTTTTTTCGTTTCGTTGCTATGCAAGAACCGGCACTATTACTACATTGTCAACGGGTGCTTGCCATCCCGGCCAAGCGTCACGACAAACGAATAATCGACTTCCTTGAGCCCGCAGAATCTGCTGCCCTTCTGGCAGCGCCGGATATCACCACCTGGATCGGTCGTCGTGACCGAACCCTGTTACTTGTTGCCTTGCAGACCGGGTTACGGGTCTCGGAACTGATTGGGCTGAATGTCGGTGATATTACACTCAAACCTCGGGAAAAGGCCTATCTTCAGTGTTATGGCAAGGGACGAAAGCAGCGCCTGACTCCTCTACGCAGTGACAGTATTGTGGCGCTGACGGAATGGCTTCAGGAACGCGGAACGAAAATACCGGATGAACCACTGTTCATAAGCAATCGTCAAGGACGCCTCAGCCGTGACGGGATTGAACGGATCGTGCGGAAATACTGCACAATTGCAACCGAGACCTGCCCATCGCTCCTTGACAAACGGGTCAGTCCCCATACATTGCGACACACGGCGGCAATGGACCTACTCAGGAACGGGGTTGGATGTACGGTGATTGCTCTATGGCTCGGGCATGAAAGTGTGGAAACCACACAGGTCTATCTACATGCGGACATGGAAATCAAGAAACGCGCGATGGACCAGACACGACCAATGGAGGTTTCCGAGGGTGTCTACATTATGTTAATCTTTACATAATATATAAGCCAAGCGATGATGTTCTGGCGTTTCTTGGTTCGCTGTAGTTGTATTTATGTTCATGCTCAAGGTAGAAATGAAGTTATTTATGACAACTTAACTTTACCATGAACAAAATACGGCTTGATTTGTTCATATTGAAATTTGTGTTGCTACCAGAATTATGCCGACAAATTCAACCTACATTCCCTATGAATAAGGGAGGTGGGAACATTTGTCGGCATAATAAAGTTGTCGGCATATTTGCCGTTATGCCGATATCGGCATAACGGCAAAGCCTTGCGTCGGTCCTTTGCCGAAGCTTCCAACCGCTCGCCTCTTCATCTGGTCCAGGCCTTTGCCACGGCAACCGGTGTGGTTCTTGGGCAAGTCCGGGTTGCGGACAAATCAAATGAAATTACCGCCTTGCCAGCTCTACTGGAACTTCTTTCAATTGCGGGGAAGACTGTAACTCTTGATGCCATGCACACCCAACGAAGCACGGCCGACACCATCCTGGCACAGAACGGCCATTATGTTCTGGCTCTCAAGGGCAACCAGGGAACGCTTAATGAGGATATCCGTCTTTATCTGGAAGATCCACCGGCGGGGGCCGAAATGACCGTTTCGGATGATGTGGTTGAAAAAGGTCATGGGCGCATTGAAACCCGCCGGGCTCGGGTCTCGACGGATATTGAATGGGTGCAGGAGCGCCATGACTGGCCTGGGTTGGCGGCCTTTGGTGCGGTGGAGGCCGAACGCTATATCAAAGGCAAGACCACTAGTGAGACCCGGTACTTTCTGCTGAGCGAAATACTTTCACCAGAACAATTGCTGACAAAGGTGCGGTCGCACTGGGGGATTGAGAATTCGCTCCATTGGGTCCTTGATGTAACCATGAATGAGGATCAGCAACGCACTAGGGTCGGCCATGGGGCTGAGAATATGGCTTTGATGCGACGGATGGCAATCAATATGGTGCGCGTGGTACCGGAGAAGAAAAAGACCTCCATGCGAAGCAAGTTGAAACGAGCTGGATGGAACAATAGCTATCTACTGGAAATCATAATAGGGGCCAAAGTACAACTGAATGAAGATGAAAAAGTTCAAAAGCGATAGCCCTGATGATGCCTGGTGTTACCTATGATCAAATCAATGAGGATGGAATCCTGATTTCTGACCAGAAGGGAAATACTCAACAAATCGAAGCTGGAACAGTTGTTCTTTGTACCGGTCAAGTTCCATAACAGGAACTAGTTTCGGAACTATCAGGCATTGGGAGAGAATTTTACCTTATTGGGGGTTCAAGGAATACCGCTGGATTGGATGCCAAGATTGCCATTGACCAAGGTACCAGGCTAGCCATAACCCTCTAGTGTACCAACGTTAACATTTAACGGGAATTGCTGTATACACCGTAGTTATTACAAAATTTCATAACTGGTAAAACAGATATTCACCTCGTCTTCAATATACTGTAGTGGATAGAGCCAAGAAAGATAGTTCCGATATGCCAAAACCATTTACAATTCGTATTTTTGTCCCAGAGGGTAACCCTGAAGGGCTTCGTATCTTTGATAAATTAAACTGGACTGGTAAAGGGTTGATATTCCCTAGAGAAGTTTGGGACAATATCAAATCTCGTGAAGAGTTTTCTCAGTTGGGAGTTTACATACTCCACGGCTATGAAGGTAATCAGAGCAGTGAAAACGATGACTTGCCAACGATTTATATTGGTCAAGGTGATCATATAGGAAAACGAATTTCAAAGCATTATCAAGATAAAGATTTCTGGGATTCATGTATGGTATTTGTTTCAACAAATAATGGTCTGAATCGTGCACATATAACATGGTTGGAATATGCCTTAATTCATAGAGCCAAGGAAACGAACCGTTCCATACTATCTAATGTAAGTATTCCAAATGAACCCCGACTTACAGAAGCGGATAAGGCTGATACTGAAAGTTTTTTCGAGGAAATAAATCAAATTCTCCCACTTGCAGGAATTCATGTATTTGAGTGCCCAAAGCGTGTAACTAGGCCATTGGATGTGAATGAAATTAAACCAGTATTAATTAACACTGATATTTCGGATACCGTCATTGTTCCCGCACGTAAGGAAACTTTTATAGAAACCTTTCTTGGTAAGAATTGTTGGCACTCTATACGTATAGGGGGAGGGATGCTAAGTAAAATAAAGTACCTTGCAGTATATCAAATCGACCCTATTAGCGCCATTACACACTATGCACCTGTTGCAAGAATTGAACAATATGGTGACAAAGGAAAATATAAATTGGACTTTTCAGAAAACCCCATTGAACTTAACCCACATGTTTCCTTGGGTAATAATTCAAATCTGGCTATTCAGGGGCCTCGATACACTTCTTTTGAGAAACTGTTGGCTGCCAGAACACTTTCCGATCTATATAAACAGGAAAAATAAAGAATTGTACTTAAGTGGATAAATACAATAAACGGTACTTGGATTGGAGAATATCTTGTCGGCACAAGATCCACTAAGTTTGGACCTTTTTGCTTATTGGGTAATGGAAAAATCTTAATTGGGATATTTAATTTCAGCCCAAAGAGTACTTACGGGTAGGGCAAAACAATTATCTCCAAAACTTAGTTTCATATCTCCAAGATAGAAAACTATTCCCTTGAATGACCTCGACTTGCCTGGACCTACCTTTGCAAACCATTTCAAATGCTTGAAATCGCCCATATTGACTGTACTGGCTGCTTTCACCTCTATTCCAATAATCTGCCCGCCTCCTTCGGCAATTACATCTATTTCTCGCCGGTCAGCACTACGCCAGTGATACAAGCGAAAATCCTTTGATTGATACGGAAGCATACGGAGTATTTCATTAAAAACAAAAGACTCTAACAACCCTCCCAGCTGTGCCATTGTAGAACTTCCCAGTTCGAAAGAATTTTTGTCAAAACGACGGAGTGCACAATTCATGCCGGTGTCAGCAAAATGAAATTTAGGTAATTTGATTTCGCGCTTGGCTTCACTTGATGTCCAGGAACTTAACTGGATCACAAGCGACAACCTCATCAACACATCAAGGTAAGACTCAACAGTTTCTCTCCCTAGACCGATCTGTTTAGATAATTCTACGCGATTGATTTCTTGAGCTGTCCGGCTTGCCATCTGATTAATAAGTTGACGAAATTTATCCGGTTTACGAATTGGGAATATTTCACGTACATCACGATCAACAATCCCATGTAAATATTCTCGATAAAGACGTTGTCGATTTATTATTGGCAGTTTACGAGGATGAGGAAAACCACCCTCTAGTATAAGGGTGATATATTCTTCCCGGGATAACACCTCTAAGTGTTCAATCTGGGTTAATGAAGGACCCTTCTGTAACAACCAGTCAAGCAACCGACTTGGCGGCTTCCTCTTAATTTCCGTCATAGTTAACGGACAAAGCTCTATAGGAACCACTCTCCCGGGCAAAGAATCAGGGACACTATTCGAAGCAAAAACATTTGATGACCCAGTTAAAATGAATTGACCTGTGCGTTTGTCTTTATCAACGATAATTTTTATCGCCAATGCAAGGTTTTTTGACCGCTGTGCTTCGTCAATGATAACCGGCTCATCTCCGGCTTTTTTCCTTAAACCTTCCAACATCTCAACAGGATCGGTTTCAATTGCTTCTAGTACACCTAACTCGTCAAGAGTGATATATTCACCTTTTTGATAAAGGTCTTGTACCAATGTCGTTTTGCCAACCTGCCGGGGACCAACAATGTAAATGATTTTGAATGAATCAAGGGCTGTCTCTAACCAAGCAATCAAATGTCTTGGGTAGTTTACTTGAGGCATGAATTTCCTTCTCCCTTCCTAAATTTCACTAAATGGCTAATAAGTATTTCACCATATGACGAATAACTATAGCACCATTTATATATTTTGTAAATCACCATAATATGATTAAATTCTTCACCAAATGGCTAATAAGTATTTCACTATATGACGATTAACTATAGCTTCATCTATCTATTTTGTTGTTTTATAAATCTTCAAATTTGTGAGAAAATTTAAAACCAAGGTAACCTCAACGGATAGTAGGAGTTTGAAGATAGGGATATGCAGTACCTTCCATCAACGTATTTGAAAGTCAAAACAGCAATTCAACTCCCTGACTTTCATCAGTATTCTAATACTGAATCTAGTGTGATTTAAGACACCGAGTTAGACCGGTTTCATAGCTATCGAATATAGGTACTAGATTCGGACTGGGCGAATAATACACAGATAAACCACACCGTATTTTTCACTTTACATAAACAGCACTTATTCAAAATATCATTCAGTGAAAAATCCTTAACCATGGCTGGCAGATATTGCCACGAAACATTTAGGAAGGACTTAGTGAATTTTCATAACATAAATGTCCTCTAATTCCATGCGCTCTGGAATTGTCGACTTTATTGCACTTTACGATGTTCTATGAATCCCAACCAGGGCAATTACAACCGATAAAGGCATATTAATTATCTCATAAGTCAAAAACAGGACTTATAAAGTTCCAGGACACTCTCGTAATTCAGTGGAACGGGATTCCCTCCGGCGGTCGGATCCTTGAGAGCTATCTCAGTCATAGTCCTTAAATTGTCATTTGGGATTCCAAAAGCCGTAAGATTTTCGGGTATGCTTAGAGCAGACCGTAAATCAAGGACATACTCCAAAAACCCCTCAAACCCTCCGGGGATATCAAGATATTTGGTGATTGAGATGATTTTGTCTTCAATTGTCGGGCGATTGAATTCAAGCACAAACGGCATGACCACGGCATTGGTTGTTCCATGGTGTTTATCATAAAGGGAACCGATCGGATGTGAAATTGAATGAATTGCACCTAATCCCTTCTGAAAAGCTACTGCCCCCATCATGGCCGCACAAAGCATATTCTCCCGTGCCTCTAGGTTTTCCTTATCCTCAAAGGCATTCAGCAAATTTTCCTTGACCAATCGTAACCCCTCCAGGGCAATACCCTGGCTCATCGGATGAAACGCAGGTGAACAATAGGCTTCAAGACAGTGAGCAAAGGCATCCATTCCGGTACCAGCAACCAGAGGAGGTGGTAATGAATAGGTCAGGTCTGGATCAGCAATAACTTTTGTCGGCAACATCTTGGGATGAAAAATCACCTTTTTGGTTTTTGATCTGGTATCGGTAAGTACGCCAGCCCGCCCAACCTCTGAGCCTGTACCGGCGGTTGTAGGAAGAGCAATGATCGGACAAATCCCCTCTGATTCAGCTTTCTTCCATAAATCACCAAAATCCTCAAATTCCCAAACAGATTTCTTTTGAACCGCCATGAAAGCGATCAACTTACCCAAATCCAGGGCTGATCCTCCTCCAATAGCTACGATGCCATCGGCCCCAAGGGATAAATAGGTTGTTATACCGGCATCAAGATTTTCCTGGTTTGGATTAGGATCAACCTTACTGAATAGTTTTGCTGAAAATCCAGCATCCCTCAAAATACCCAAGCATCTATGAATGATTTGATGATCTTCGAGTCCTTTGTCGGTTACAACCAGAGGTTTCCTGATGCCTATTGAATGACAAGCCTCCGGCAGTTGTTTCAGGCTACCTTGACCCAAGGTGATATCTGTTGGGTAAGACCAGTTTCGCAAGCTCGGCATTAGTTCATTCCTGATTTGCTTGGTTAAGTTGCTGACTGATGGTTTCAACCGATTGCTTTATTGGATTGGCCAATAGGTTGCCCATCTTGATTTGGTTGGCTTTGGTTCTGATCAGACTGTTTCTTATTTCTACCATCAGGTGTGGAAGGTTTCTGGCCATTGCATGTCTCTTAACGGTGTGGATCACCTTGGGATCGGGTTTATAAGGTTCGTTTGGAACAACTCGCAGGTTTTGATCTTTTGTCAGCTTTTCCAGCAAGAGACTCGCTAACCTGGAATCTTGGTCAAACAATACTCCCAAATCAACATGGCGGTCCACACCAAAAAATACTGGGGTGAAACTGTGGATGGCCATGAAGGAAACTGTGTCTGGATTAGAGTTCAAAAATTCATCCACCAAATCATGAAATGGGTTATAGTAGCACTGAATACGCCGTTCATGCTCTACTTCCGTGATGTTTTTATTGCCTGGTATCATATGAACTTCAGATTTGAATGGCACCGCTGATGGCGAGAATGGATCCCTGTTACAATCAATAACGATCCTTGAAATATTGGATATTATCAGTGGACAGTTCAGAACTCTGGAAATTTCAAAAGCGACTTCCCTTGCCCCAATATCGTAGACTGCATGGCTCATTCTTGTTTCTGAACTAACCCCCAAATCATTCAATTCGTTTGGTATATGATCTGAAGCGTGTTCGCAGACCAACAAAAGGGGGAAGTCACCATTCGAATTAATCAGTTTTGCTGGCGTAAACCCTTCACTTTTAGTTGGGTTGGCTATGTTTTGAGTGCTCAAAGTATTGGATTGGATTGGATCCATCAGAAATTTACCATACCTCCCCCATGAACACACCGAGAGTATAAATCGAAATTTTGTACAGACATTGAATTCCTTTATGGTCCTCTTTTTGTATTCTATGAGATATCTAAAGTTAAGGGAATATAATCCTCTTTCCTTCCATTTTCACGGGTCAATATTTTATTGGGTGATTGCTTGACTTGATGCCAAATTGGTCAAAAGTGAGTGCGAAAACCGACTTAAGTTTTTCTTTTAATACTATCACCTTAGTTGGTTCTAGCTGATCAATCTTGTAATTTTTTATAAATCCAAAATCGCTTTCCCTCTATTTTCTAATCAAAACATTAGATTTATAATTCTAATACTCCTCGTATTTGGGAATTTTCTCTTACAAGTTTTATTTTCACTGGTGAGGAAACTTAGTCATGGTTGGCCCTAACCCTGATTGTTACCAACTTCAATTATATGAGGGGGCGTTGGGTATGAGAGAATAAAGTTGAATGGGGGTTTAAAGTAAATTCTCGTTATAAACAGTTTATATTAGGTACTTAGTTAATGGAGATTAACATGGGCGATGTAGCCAAAAAATCCGGTTCAAGACAGATGATCTCTCCACGTGAGGAGATGATGGATGAGACAAAAACTTGTCTTTCACCATCCACCTATATTAAGGATGTTTGCTTATCTCTGTTTTCAACAATCATGAGAAGTAAGTTATTCTCATACATCTTAAACAATCACCGACTTACCCCACTAGAAGCTGCAAGGATCCTTAATGTTCCGGTACCATATTTCAATTCATTGCTGGACGATAAGACTATTCCTCATGTCAGAAAAGGTGAACAGAGAGGGATCAAATACAGGGATGTGATGGCTTACAAGGCGCGACGTGACCAAGAGCGCTCGGAAGGGCTAGCTCGACTAGCAGCCATGGGACAAGAATGCAAGTCACTGACACCTGATCAAAAGCACCAAATCCTGTAAACCTCTCCAATGTCGGTGCCTTTGGGAAAGATATCGTCAAGATTGGTCTCACCCGTCGGCTTAATCCAGATGATCGGGTGAAAGAACTGAGTGTTGCCTCGGTACCCTTCGGTTTTGATACCCATGCCATGATCTATTCAGATACCGCACCGGAACTGGAAGCTGCCCTCCACAAGGAGTTCACTGACCGACGTGTCAATATGGCAAATTTGCGCACGGAGTTCTTTCGAGTCTCGCTTGAAGAGGTGGAACAGGCTGTTCAAAGGCTAGCACCCGATGCAACCTTTTTCAAGGACCGGGAAGCCCAGGAATGACACGAAACACTAGCCCGCCGCAATGAAGTGTTGGCCACAAAGGAAAACGAGTTTCCCACCAGCCTGTGGGAGTGAAACGACCCATCACCGATAAGTGCCAAGCCTCCAAAGTAAATTAGTATCCCCCCAGACCCCAACCCTATAAGGTGGCGATGGCTGGTGTTTATACCGAACCTTTTATAGTGAAACTGATATACTTTCCCCTTATCATAGGGGTTTGAATTAATTCGACAAACAGCACTTACTGGACAGGCCTCGTTCCTCCGGCCGATTTCGCCTCCCCTGGTGCCGGATGTATTTTACCACCCAGTAAATCAAACACCTTGGTTTGTAAAGCGGTCAGCTTGGTTGTGACCGGTACCGTGTAACCAGTACCCAAGCCCATCTCCACGACACACAGACCGGCAGAACTGCTGGCCGGTAACCCCTAATCGGTCTTCCGCCGGCTCTACTTTTTTATCACCCCTGCGGATCTCTCAGGAGACACCACAGGTGTCACCTCTGGTTCGGGATTCTCATCGACAAACAACAGCAGCGCTTGGGTATCTACCTAGGAATTATCTGGTATCAATGATCTGGAAAATCTTCTGGATCGGTAGGAACATACGGTTTTTCTTGCTGGCAAGGTTCTGAAACCCAAACTCCCAATACCAGTTCATTCGCCGTGAATAAATGTCTTCATTATCGTCTGGCATCACGTTCAGCAAGAGAGCATAGCAACCAACCTCCGTAGCGATTGTCCACGCCCTCCTGAAGACATGCTGCATGAGATGGCTACCAATCCTGTGCCCCTGAACTACCTGATCAACTGCAACCTGACCCAAAAACAGTATCGGAATCTTATTGTGCCCCGGAATTCCACGTGGCGGTTTGGCAAGGGAAGAAGCATCCATTGCTCCGACATTGATGGTATAATAACCAAGGACATTAACCTGGCTGGGCCGAACAGCGGCAAAAACCCGGGTCATTCTGCCTTTCTGCTGCTTTTTGGCCGAGAATTGCAAAAAATTGTTCAACCGTACATCCCCACAATCAAATCCTGTGGCATCGTGATGTCCTGATTGCCAGGCCTCAATATTAAGTTGGAAAATTTCAGTCGCCACTGACCACCCACCGACCGTAGGAAACAGATGATTCCAGAGCCCGTTGTGTCGGTGGGGTGTCAAGGGCGGCCTCAAACAGTTCGACATCCTCAGGAGTAAGATGATGGATCACATTGTCGTTAATTACCCTTTGGGCTTCCTTGGCAATGGCGTTACGGATAAAATCAGATTTTTTTGTTCCTAGGATGATCAATGCTTTTTCAATCAGGCTGGCAAGATGTTCATCATGCCGAATCTGCGTTGTTAAAACCTGCCTTCTGCTGGTCATGTCGGTGGGATTGGCAGCAGGCATTGTATACTCCTTTTTTTCTTTACCCATTCCTGTTCTTCCAGGATAAGGTAATGCAAATTGCAATACAATTCACTAGTGATAACAATAAGAATATTTTAGTAGTCGTTTCAACAGGTCATCTTGGAACAGGGAGTGAACTTGTTGACATTAATAATTTTAAATCTTGACATTATGGAGTGTGATCGCATTTAAAGGATGTACCGTAAAGAGCATTTTGAAAAGGCATCACCTGTCAATCGGCCTTATTCATGTGGACGGGGGACTCGGCAGGGGAGTTCATTCACAGGACACTTCGGGTGGTTTCCGACCCCAATGAGCTAAGGAAACGTTGCTACTGTGAGGAATAAATTCCGCACGATACCAGAAGGTGCCGTGCGGTTTTCTTTCAGATAACTGTTCTTAAGGTGAAATCGGGCAAGAAACTTCCGAAAAGGAAAATATCTTTATTTCAATTAAAAATGAAATTTCAAAAACCCAAAAAGGGGTTGTTTAAGAAACTCTTCTTCGCCTCGACATGTAAGGTCTGGTGCAACCTGATGTTCTGCAGAACCCGTACAGATTGCCAGATAAATTCTTTATTCCAAAAAGGCAGCTAGTAAGGAGTGTTTTATAGTGGGATCGCCTTATGTTCGTATACCTAATCCAAATACCAGCGGTTTTTCATTCGGTACAATTAACAAACCTAAAATAAAAATTTGGCCTAAAATCAATGTTAAAGCTGAGATCTTCCTATTAAAAGGCGAACACCGTGGACCGAACAAGAGCTTTGGTTTGAGCATATCTGGGCGGAACATCAGGTAGCAATTCAGCAAGCTGGTTTCGAGCGACCGGAAGAGTTTGTTGCCTCAATTTTATGCAAAGGGATAGATCTTCGCTATAAACCGAGGAAAAATGATTGTCGCCTGCTTGCGAATAATAATCTTATCGGGATGGCGGTTCTAGATTTTAGAGAAAATGATGATAAGTACGGAAATTACTGGTCAGTTGTCACTGCTACCGTACAAACGCAATAGGCCAATTAGTGGGCAAAATTTGCTAAGGAGGGAACGTGGCTACCACCTGACATGATGCCTGCTTGCGTTCCATCCAGATTGTCGTGGTATAAGTAAATCTCTTTTTTTAATCGGTTTCTTAATCTGACACATCCCAATCTAATTTCCATACTCGACAATTATTGCACCAATGGCGATCATGAAAATCAACACAAAACGCCTCGGTCCAACAGTCTCCTTCAATAAAAACCAGCCAATCAGGGCGGCAAATACAGTTGATGTTTCTCGTAAGACAGCGGCTTTCCCGACCTGGTCCAATCTTGTCGCCAACATAATGGAACCAAAACTGCCAACCGCACATAACCCACCAATAAAGCCATAGCCAAATAATTTTGGTAAAACTGTCAAGTGTTCAGGTTTCCTTTTCCAACCAAGCCAGATAATAGGCATGATAAATCCATCCAGCACAAACAGCCAGGCAAGATAGGTGAAGGGGTCGGATGATAATCTGACACCATAGGCATCAACAGTAGTATATATGGCAACCGTAACCCCTGTAACCAGGGCAATTATCAAGGCCAGTGGCAATTGCTCTTTTGGGCCTTGAATTTTCCAGAGATTGTATAGTGCCAAGCCAAAGATACCTGCTGTGAGAACCATAATTCCTATCCATTGCTGGAAGGTAAATATCTCATTGAATACAACACCAGCAAAAAGAACTGTCACCAAAGGACCTGTCCCACGAACCACTGGATAAACCACTGTAAAGGCAGCCCGGCTGAAGGCCATGGCCATCAGGATCTTGTAGATTGCATGAGCAAGTACTCCAAAGCCCAATACCAGCCAAACTTCCGGTTCCGGGAAGGGAAAGACAAAAAGGGCAAATGGAAGACTTACCAGACAATAATTGAAATCGATAAAAGCCCTGGAAGTCCAGGGATCAAATTTCCCCTTTTGCATGGCGCCAAGGACAGCATGAAGAACGGCCGCTATAATGGCCAGGACAAATGCAACAGTCCTTCCGTATGAGGTGCCCTCAATACTGAGAAACCACTCGCTCATTAATCAGTCCGATTTCAGACAATTGGACTTCTCAAACTCAAGTGAGATTGTAATTCTCCTCAACCCGCGGTTAAACCGTGGGTAAATTATCAGGATCAAGGATCTTACAATTGATCAGGCGCAATAGGGAGCATCATTGCTCCACCGATGTTGAGGAATATGTGCAATGTTCGCAAGATTGAAGCGTGCCTCTTCCCAACTTCTTCGCCAAACCTGCCAGTCTTTGAGTTCCAGTTCGGGATTAGCCTTGGAACGTACAACAAAATCAGGGAACTGGCTACGGCCTGTGGGTTGACCAGTGACATTGTATCGCAAGTCAAAGGACCACCGAAACTCATCACTCTTGTTAGGTAGGGAGGAATGAGGCGTAAAGGGGTGAAAAACAACAATGCCACCAGCAGGGACGGGTGTTGGAATGCTTTGGTCCTTGGGAATGAACTTGTCAGCTATGCCAACTTGTGTCTTGTTGCAGTGTGGAAGCAAATTGTCATGTTTCCCTGACGCAACCTGGAGGCACCCGTTCTCAACCGTGGCATCAGTTACAGCCAACCAGGCAGTTATCATTTTAGTGTTGTTAGCTTCTTCCAGGGTTACACCCATATCCTGATGCCAGTCGGTTACGGTAATATGGGCACGAGTTTCATCTTTGGGTACACTTCTTGCTGGTGGCTTGATCCTGACATGTTGAATGGGATTGGAGGTGATCTCTGGACCAATCAGCTGTTCCACTATATCTACAAGGTTCTTATGGGTAATGATATCAAATACTGCCGGGCCAAAATGCATTGGGGTGTCAGTTTCAATATCATTATGGGGAAGACTGATATCCAAAGGTTGGAACCAATCAAGCCCTTGTAAATTACATTCACTGATCTTGTCCCAGAACGAAAGTCCCTCTGGCGAAACCGCAACCAGACCTTGTTCAAACCAATCTCTGTAAAGATCGTCCATCAGGTCGATGTATTCACTCTTTACGGCTTCTATGGTTGCCTTGTCAATGACATCCGGTACGACAATATAACCATTCTCGGCAAAAAACGATAACTGGTTTTCATCAAGCATGGGAATTACCTCGCTTTACAAGAGAATCTCAATAATTGGTGGCCAAATAAGCATAACAGCAAGTGCTAGTAATTGTATACAAATAAATGGCAGAAATCCTTTGAAAATATCAGTCAGGGATATGTGTGGAGGGGCAACCGATTTCAAGTAAAAAGCTGCCGGTCCAAAAGGTGGCGAAAGGAAACTTACCTGCATGTTCATGCAGAAAAGGACACCGAACCAAACAGCAACATATTTTGGCTCCAACTGACCAATGATACCAATCTCCTCAATGGGTAATCGCTGAACAATCGGCAGGAATACCGGAATGATCAATAACACAATACCTACCCAATCCATAAAGGCACCCATGAACAGGAGGATCACCATCATCACCAGCAATACCAACATGGTCGGCATTTCGCTTCCAACGATAAGATTGGCGATAAATACTGGCCCACCCGCAAGCGTGTAGGCACCAGCAAGGGCGGCCGCACCGATTGTTACCCAAATGATCGTTCCCGTGGATCTCAATGTTCGCATTAAGCTGTCCCACAGAAGACCGACTGTTGCTTCCCCTCGGAAGGCTGCAATAATAAATACCGCCAGAGCTCCCATTCCAGCGGCTTCAGTGATACCAGATATGCCCCCATAAATTGAACCTAAAACAACTCCAATGACAGTAAAGGGTGGTACCAAACCCTTGCCATGCGTCCACCCTATGCGACAGCGCTGCCTACCAAAGACAAATAACGTCAGAACCAGACCAACAGCAACATACCCGACAAGATAGGGTAAGTGATTGGACATCCCCAGGAAAATAGGCTCTTCCAATACATCTGGCGTAGAGTTCTGACCAGTGAGGGTAAAAAACAATGCCCGTAAAAACAGGAGTGTGGAGACGCCAGTAAGAAGAATGGACAGAAAAGCTCCAAACAAACCAAGCTTTTGAATACTGGTCGGGTCGCCTTCCCTGGGCTCAGGCAAAGGAGCCAGAGATGGGTTCAGCTGGGTTCGGATAATTATGTAAAGAATAATGAAACTGGCCAACATGAATCCCGGAATAAACGCACCGGTAAAGAGTGCCTTGATAGATGTCTCCGTGATCAGCCCATAAATGATGAGAACAATCGATGGCGGAATCATCGTACCAAGACTTCCTGAGGCACAGATCGTACCTATGGCAAGATTCTGGTTATAGCCAAGCCGGAGCATCTGCGGTAAGGCTATCAGGCCAAGCAGGACAACTTCACCACCAATTATCCCAGACATCGCAGCCATCAAAACGGCCATCAATGAGGTGATAATGGCAATGCCTCCACGAGCCCTTGATAACCAGAAATCCAGCGAATCATACATCTCCTTGGCGATGCCAGACCGCTCCAGGAGAGCGGCCATGAATATAAATAACGGCACTGATATGAGCACATACTCCGTCATTAGATCAAAAATTTTCTGGGTAAGCAGATAAAGAGGTCCCGTACCTGGCCGACCAGTCAATATTCCATCACCGAAACTGAATGGATCCAACAACAGGTTGGGTTCGAATTTCATTACCATGACCAAGAGCGCCAGGACTGCTGAAGCAAATCCCAATGGCATCCCTATGGCGAGGAGGGTAATCAGTCCAAAGACCAATACTAGAGAAATTGTACCTACATCCATTTATTTGGTCTCCAAAGTACGTTTAATAATTTCAATTTCATCCGGGTCAATATCATCAGCCGCCGTGTGAATGGTTGGTTGTTTGTTCCAATCGGAAATCAGGTTCAGAATGCTTTGAATGGCAATCATGGCTACGATGATAAGGATAGCTGGCTGAACCGTGGCGGGTATCGGTGGATCAAAGGCCGTACCAAACATTTCCCACCGGTAGAACTTGACAACAAAAACCTGCTGGTAACTGCCATAAATCAAGAAAAAGGCAAAAATAACTATCAAAATTGCCCAAATCGTATCAAATGCTCGTTGGGCCCATCGGGGTACCATATCATATATCAAGAATATGCGGATATGGCATCTTTGTTGCATGGCATATAGCCCCGAGAGGAGAAATACAAAGCCAGCTATCCAGAGCGTAAGTTCATTTGCCCATAAGGTTGGTCTTTCCAGAGCGTACCTGAGAAAAACTTCATATAACATGACCAGTGTCATGGAGATAATCAGGACCATTGTAACACGCCCAAAAAACAAGGCAACTCGATCAACCGGACGCCAATCCTGGTATTCCATGGCTTCAACTTTGATATTTCTGACCCCAAACCCCAAAATTACTGGAATCATGATAATGGCTACCCAATCTAACAGATCGGTATAACCACCGAACAAGCTACCACCCCATGGTGCTACATCCTTGCGAAGGTGCAACTCACTTATTTGATCATACAAACTGGGATTTTGGGGTGGAATAATATCAAGGATAAAAGCTGGAGCATGCCAGATAAACCACCCCACACAAACAATAAAGGCAATCGGTATCAACCAATCCCATATAACTTCAAGAATCTTGTCCAATTTACCCCCTAATTTTTCCTAAGAGATTTCATGCCTTCTAATAAAGTCGAGATCAGGTTCAACCCCCAAGCCAGGGCCAGTTGGAATGGCTACTCTCCCACCATTCTTCTTAACCTGTTCTTTTATTCGAAGTGGTGTCCTGAGCAACTCCTCAAGAAACCTGTTATCTGTTGTATCAAATTCTAGCATCGGTTCCCAGGGATGCAACCCACCTGGTAAAGGTGGAATCGAGGCCAGTAGTTGTAAATTCGTTGCAAGTGCTATGGCTGATCCCCATACATGGTTTACAACCGGTGTAAAATGTGCATGACACAAGGCCAGTACCCGCAGATATTCCGTTATACCACCCAAAGCACAGACTTCGGGTTGGGCAATATCCAATCCGCGGGATTCCAATAAATTCAGCCATCCCCAACGATTATACTCTGCTTCACCACCTGCAATGTTAATTCTCAATCCTTCCCTTAATTCCCTGTATCCTTTCAAATCCTCTGGTGCGACCGGTTCTTCAAACCAATAAACATCAAGCTCTTCAAGGGCATGCCCGACATGGAATGCCTCACTGGTCGTATAACAGTGATTGGCATCCACCATGAGGCAAAGATTATCTCCAATACCATCACGGACAGACTGAACCAAGGAAATGTCCTTTTTTGATCCGACACCCACTTTCATCTTTATGGCAGAAAAACCCATCTCCTGCAATGAGATTGCTTCTTCCTTGAAACGAACAGCAATATCTTGTGGTTCTTCCGGTCGTAGCATCATGCCATAACCATATGTGGGAACATCCGTCCGGTGAGAACCTCCAATCAACTTATGGATTGGAAGTCCGGCAATCTTACCCGCAATGTCCCATAATGCAATATCAATTCCAGACAGAGCTTGCAATGGCATTCCCTTTTGGCCATGGTCTCGAAGAAGATTATAGACTTTGTGCCATATCACATCCCTGTCCAAGGGGTCATCACCCAAAATCAGGGGTTGTATAACTCTTTCCACGATGCTTTTGTTGGCGATAGCTATGTTGCCAGGGCCGAAACATTCCCCCCAACCAGTTACTCCTTCATTCGTATCAACCCTGACCAGATGGGCTGTTCTCTTCGAATAATATTGCTGGGAATAACCTAGTATTTCTGGAAGCTCATACTGGAGAACATGGCTGGTAACCTTTGCAATCTTCATCAACCAAACCAGTAGGCCCCAAAAAAACTATAGCGGCAGAAACAATATGATTCTGCCGCTATAAATCAATTAAAATTAACTTAAGAACTTATCGCGACATCAAGCCGAGCTCAACCAGGAAGTCAATGTGACTTTCAAGAAGGGCCTTTGCTTCTGGTGTAGTTGCGAATTCAGTCCAACCTGCTTGAACAGCTGCCCGGTACTTGCTAAGTTCTTCCTCGGACCATTCATAGAGGTTGATGCCCTTGGCACGAAGCTCCTTGGCTGTTTTATTATTTTCGACCTCATTCTTGGTGGCATTGCGAAGAGCCAATGCTTGCATTGCAACCTTAAGAATAGCCTGGTGATGGGCTGGCATGGCATCCCACACATCCTTGCGACAAGTGAGGTGGTCCGCAGGCATGGAATGGAAACCGGGATAGTTGGTATGTTCGACAATATCATAAAGTCCCAGACCCACATTATTCGTGAGGTTGGCGGCATCTGCACCGTCAATAATACCTGTTTCAAGTGCGGTGAAGATTTCATTGAAGTCCATAACAATTGGTGATGCACCAAGATTATTGAAGACCAGAGTCATCATACCCGGCGGTGAACGGAATTTCCAATCCTTGAAATCATCAACCCCACGGATTGGTCGCGTGGAGGAAAGCGATTCCGGACCAGGAATCCACCAACCGATAAACTCCATATTATGTGCATTATAGAGTTCATTCAGTACATCATAACCATCGTTATGCAGAAGCCAGGCCATCTGCTGATATGGATTGGTGTATCCACCAGCAAGGTCACCGGCAAACTGGAACGCAGGATTTTTACCCGTTTGGTAGGAACCACCAGTCATATCGCAATCAAGTATGCCTGTAGCTGCAGCATCAAAGGTTTCTGCTGATTTTACAACAGCAGAAGAGTAAAACATTTCGACTTCAATTTCGCCATTTGACATGGCTACGATGTCTTCAATAAATTCGGCCGCCATTTGCCCGGAAAGGGTTTCTGGCGAAAAGTGGGTTTGAATTCTTAGAACAGTTTGGGCCGAAGTCGACATGGCCGACCCAACAATCATCAGAAACACTGATGCTATAATACCAGTAATTCTAGTGGTACTCATTTTTATCCTCCATAGAAAAATAGATTTGCTCCCTCGCAAATTTGCGAAAGTTCGAATTTGGTATGATTAAAATAAGGATTTCACTTTGGTTGTGCAACAAGATAAATCAAACAGTTTTGGGGCAAAATGTAGGATATCAGGAGATTATAGATAACAAGGGCTGAGGTTGGACCTTTTGGGTAAGGATCAACGTCAGATTAATGGCCTTACCTGCCCATCCAGCCACCATCCACAGTAAGAATTTCGCCATTCACATAATCCGAAGCTGACGAAGCCAGAAACACGACAGGCCCGGCAAAATCCTCAGGCTTCCCCCACCGGCCGGCCGGAATGCGTTCAAGTATTGCCTTGTTCCGATCGGTATCATTACGCAAGGCTTCAGTATTGTCAGTTGCAATATAACCTGGAGCGATGGCATTGACATTAACCCCTTTGGAGGCCCATTCATTGGCCAAGGCTTTGGTTAATTGCCCGATACCACCTTTGGAGGCTGAATATCCAGGTACATTAATACCTCCCTGGAATGTAAGCAAAGAGGCGGTAAATATGATTTTTCCACTTCTTTTCTCAACCATTCTACGTCCGATTTCACGACTAAGAATAAATTGCGCCGTCAGGTTGACCTCCATAACCTCATCCCACCAGGTATCTGGATGTTGAGCCGCTGGTTCGCGTTTGATCGTGCCTGCATTGTTTACAAGAATGTCAGGAAAATCATTATTCTTCTCAAGTTGCTCTACAAACTCATAAAGCGATTCACGTTGCTTGAAGTTACATTGGTAACCTCTAAAGTTACACCCAGCTTTTTGAACTGCTTCTTCAATTGCACTGCCCTTTTTCTCCAGGGAAGCACTTACCCCAATTATATCGGCACCAGCACTTGCCAAAGCTTCAGCCATACCACGACCGATTCCGCGGCGGCAACCTGTCACCAAGGCAACCTTGCCAGTTAAATCAAAAAGCGACATTACAGTCATAAATCATTTCCTATTTTCAGTAGGGTTTTCATTGCCGAAGGATTCTTGTCCAATTCTTCAAAAGCAGCCTGGATTTCTGATAGTGGCCTGATATCCGTAATCAGAGCACCTACATCAACTTCACCACCGACAATAATATCAATTGCCTTCTCATAATCCTCCGGTTCGTAAACCCTTACACCCATCAATTGCAGTTCTCGCCAGAAAAACTGAAACAGATCTATCTTTGGTTTTTCAGCGTGAATGGCAACCAAAACCAGGCGGGCTCTTGTGGAAGCGACAGCAGTCATGGCATCAACCCCTGCTTGTGTTCCAGAAACCTCAAAAACTACATCAACACCCTTGCCGTTGGTACGTTTATTCACTTCATCTGCCAAATCCTGCTTCGAAGGATCAATAACCTCAAAATCCAAATTACCCAAAACAGTTATACGATGAGGGTTGATTTCCGAAATCATTACATTTCCACCAGCATCCCTCGCCATCATGGCGACCAATGCTCCGATGGGACCACCACCAATTACAAGGGCATCTTCACCTTCCTTGAGTTCCGACAAGCGGACATCATGGCAGGCAACGGCAAGGGGCTCGATCAGGGCCGCATGTTCCATCTTTATATTGTCTGGCAATACATGTAACGTATGGGCCGGTACGGTCCATATTTCCTGCATGGCACCGTTGGTATCAAGTCCAAGGAATTTGAGGTTGTGGCATATGTGACTTAAACCGGAATTACATGCTGGACAATCACCACAATGATCTAGTGGGCGTACAACAACCTTGTTACCTGGCTCTATATCGTTACAATCCTTGCCTACAGCCATGACGGTACCTGACATTTCATGCCCGATCACCCGGTTGAACCCAATCCGATCATCCATGTTACCATGAAATACGTGCATATCAGTACCACAAATTCCACAATAGCTCACTCGAATCGAGACTTCGTCTGGTGCTGGCTTCATCAAGGTTCTCTGATCAAGGGTGAAGTTATGGTTTCCCCGGTAAAAGGCGGCTAAATAAGTATCATTCATTGTCTTTGTTCAATCACTAGTGGCATGAAGTTTTTCCCAGTCAAAAGTTACCCCAATTCCCGGAACATTGGGAGCTATGGCCTTGTGGTCCTTTAACTGTAATGGACATAAGGTATATTGGTCGATAGGAAAGGAATGGGCTTCCAGCCAACCAGCATTGGACTGACTTGAAACCAGGCTTACATGTAATTCCTGCATCCCGTGACTACAAATGGAAATATCGTTTTGCTGCGAAAGGTTGGCAACTTGCAACCACCCTGTTATCCCCCCACAATTTGATGCATCTGGTTGGATAAAGCTCAAATTCGAATCACTGAATGCATACTCGAACTCATGGATAGTGTGCAGGTTTTCACCCATCGCAAGGGCTACACCGGTGGCTTCGGCTATCCGACGATATCCCTTGTAGTTATCGGGGATAATTGGCTCTTCAAACCATAAGATATTGTAAGGCTTGAAAGCCTTGGCTGCTTCAATGGCTTCACTTTCGCTCAAGGCATAATTGGCATCCACCATAAAGGTCATATCTGGCCCAATTAATTCACGTACCGCCCTGACCCGATCAATATCTTCCTCCAGGGTAGGTTGGCCTACTTTAATTTTTACCCCGTTAAACCCTTTGTCGATATACCCCTGAATGGAATCAAGCAATTTTGGCAAGGGAAAATTCAGGTCAATACCCCCGGCATATACCTGACAACGATCAGAAAAGCCTCCTGCCAATTTCCAAAGAGGTTGGCTAACCTTCTTGCAACGAATATCCCACAAAGCAATATCGACAGCAGAAATTGCAAAAGAAACAATGCCCCCTCGGCCGACGTAATGAAGATGCCATTGCATTTCTTCATAGAGTGCTTCTACATCCGTTGTGTCCTTTCCCAACATGAACGGTTTGACATCACATTCAAGCAATGTTTTTATCGCCTGCCCACCTCTTCCTCCGGTATAGGTATATCCGATTCCTTCAGTGCCATCTTGCAAGTTCAGAGTGACTGTAACCAATTCAAAATGGGTATGATCACCATGCTTGGCATCGGTTAATACTTCTGAAAGCGGAACCTTGAAAAGGTTGACTTCGAATTTTTCAAGTCTGGCCATATCCTAAATTTTGTTTGCTACCAACTACGCTACTGAATATTATGAAGTAAAGTCATTATTGTATGACCAAACTTCATTTTGTTTTTTTGTCTTAGAAATTTTCAATGAAAAATTCAACCAACTTGAACTCTACAAATGCTAGGACCCGAAATAGCAGGGCAGCAGATGATCTCATCCGCCATTTTGTTGAGCAAATCAAAACTGGACAGTTAAAAGAAGGAGAACCCTTACCTCCTGAGCGGAAAATTGTTGAGTCACTTGGTGTAAGTCGAACAGTTGTCCGTGAGGCGATTCTATCCTTGGCAAACAAAGGGTTGGTTGAAGCGCGCCACCGATATCGTCCAGTTGTACGGAAATCCAACTTTGATGCTGCTTTTGATACCGTCAACGATGTTGTATCACGTTTTTTGGTTGAACCAGGGAGTGTCAAAAACCTTTTTGACACGAGAATATTGCTAGAATCAATTCTTGTACGTCAGGCTTCGACTGATGCCCAAAAGGAAGATATAACTGCTTTAAATGAAGCTCTTATAACAAATAGAGAAGCTATTGGTAACAGTGAGCTATTCTATCAAACAGATGTGAATTTTCATTCGATTTTTTATAAAATCCCCCAAAATCCCGTTCTGCCAGCAATCCATAGAGCTTACACGGCATGGTTATCCCCCCGATGGTCAAAGATGCCATCCAGTTCACAAAACAATCAAATAAATTATGAGGCTCATCAAAAAATTTACGAAGCGATACTAATGCGAGACCCTGATACCGCTGAAGAATGTTTGCGTGAACATTTGGCTTATGCCTGGAATCAAGTCAGAGATTATTTTCAGGATATCTAAATCAATCAGGACAAAATTTTTCCTGATCAGGGAATGATGTTTGTAGGAAAAAAGCCATAATATAAAATATGGAACCTATAGCAGTGAACCATCGTAAAATAAGAGGAGTTTATGTACAGACGTTTTATCACTTTATTTATAGGGATTCTCTTTTGTTTACCCCTATTTGCCCACGAACCAAGTGATACTCGAACGTTAAGATTATATAATGATGCGACAAAAGAAACACTCACTATAACGTATTACGAGAAGGGTAATTACATCGAGTCTTCACTTAATAAACTTGATTATTTTATGCGAGACTGGAGAGCTGACAAATACATAGAAATGGATCGTAAATTATACAATATAATTGAATGTATCTCCCACTCAGGTGGTCATATTGTTTACGTCTTAAACGCTTATCGTACTCCGGAAACCAATGAAAAGCTTAGAGAGGCCCAACCAAATGTTGCAAAGAACTCCTTGCACACAAAGGGACGTGCAATTGATTTTCGCATTAGGAGTCATTCTCTTGATCGAATAGTTGCGAAAGCCGTGGGATGTCACGCCGGAGGAATAGGAAAATACAAGAATGGTTCGTTTATCCACATTGACACAGGTAGAAAAGGTCGAAGGTGGTAAAATCATCAAATATCGTGTAGAAAAGAATCTGATTAGGTTCGGTGGAGATCCCTACATTGGGTTAACGAAGGCAACACCTGCTATTTTTCATTAAGCAGTGAAATTATGGTCATAAAAAATCAAGAACCCCCAATGTCAAGTTCAATAAATGAGGACGAGGTCAGGAAATTTAATGTCCTGGCCGAAGAATGGTGGGATCCAAAAGGGAAATTCAAACCTTTACACCAGATGAATCCAATCCGTTTGGATTACATCAATAGCCAGATCATGCTGGAATTTGATCGAGATTTAAGTGGTCACCTTCCTTTCGAAGGATTAAATATTCTAGATATTGGTTGTGGTGGAGGTTTGCTCACGGAACCGATGGCTAGGTTAGGTGCGACTGTGCACGGTATTGATGTGGCCGAACAAAATATCGCGGTAGCCCAAGAGCATGCCCAATCGCTTGATCTGAATATCGTGTATGAAAATAAATCTTCCGAGGAACTAGCCGAACAAGGTATAACTTTTGATGTTGTTTTATCCCTGGAGGTAATTGAGCATGTCAATGCCCCCCAAGATTTTTTGGTTTCCTGTCGAGAACTCGTGAAAAAAGATGGTCTGTTTATTTGTTCTACCTTAAACAGGAACCCCAAGAGTTTCATTATGGCAATACTCGGGGCAGAGTATTTTCTCAGGATGTTACCTATCGGCACTCATGATTGGGGTAAATTCATCAAGCCTGAAGAATTAAAGTCCATGCTTGGTAATGTGGGGCTTGATATGATTGATTTGAAAGGCTTTGTATTTAACCCTTTATTTTCGGAATGGTCGCTTTCGGACCGGGATTTTGATGTGAATTACATTACCACAAGCGTTTTATCTGAACCATGAGTAAAATCGTTCCAAAATGAAGCACTTTTCCTATTTTTCATTCGAACGAAGAGAAAGCTAAATATGCTTGAAGCAAACTTTACCTTGGTGGATAAGCCCAAAATTCTCAAAGTTTGGGCGATCCGGTTCGCTAGGGGAGATTGTTTCAAACTGCTGACTGTGGGAGGTGTGGGAAGGAGTTTCTGCTACTTTATTTCTGAAAAACAGCCAGATTTTCGACACAATTCCCAAACAAAAAACAAGGTGTTAGAATTTCGGCCACTTGGTTACACCTTTAATTTTTACAGGTGGTTGTTTTAATTTTTATCGGGAAGGTTTTTAAACACCTTCTCCCTTATCTCCTGGAAAACATCATGCGGAACACGGCAGATTCCCTTGTATTTGTCGGGGCTAAGTCGATACGTAGATACAGTCATTATGTGCGAGCAAACGGCCCACGTGTCTTGACCATCCAGGGGAGATTTCATTTTTACGGCCACTTCCGACTTTGTTTGCTCTGCTGTACTGAGGGGTATAATCAACGCTGTGCCATATAACACATTTTTCTTTGAGAAAATTATGACTGGCCGAATTCTTTTTTGTACCCAAACTCTTTGGGATATTCGGTTTGGGGCAATTCACACCAATATACTTCTGTGATCCTGGGAGGGCGATTGATTTCGAGTGTTGGTTCCTTGTGTGGTGTGTTTGTCATTTCAGTCTTTCTTTAAGTTAAGTGTTGATATCATTCTTTTTCTCCTTATTATATAACCCATAACCGGGGTCTTATTGACTACCGTTGCCCCGTGGGGAAGTAACAGAGAAGGGCGGTTTTCCGCCCTATCTTCTTTTGAAGGATCATGAATATCCCCTATTCCTGGGTTTCTTCATCGAAAAGATCAACTTTTATATTGCTCCTCAAATCATCCCAATAAGCTTCACGTTCATTTTGAGGAATTTGGCTTTCGATCCTGGCTGTTCTTTCTTCCAAATCATCATCCCCCATCAATTCATCAGGAATATCCGCAATTTTAACGAAGCCTCGGCGAAAGGTCCAGCCAGCCCATAGCTGTGCAGGCCAGAGTTTTTGATTTGCTAGGTGGTAAAATAAACCCGGCCCAGGTGAGGTAAAAACTATCCGAAGAAAAGTTCCTCCTGTCCAGTAAGTGTTGTTGGCAAAATTAAATTTAACCCCCATGTAAAGGGTATAATAACTCAGTATTAATTTATGAAGATCGGCTACTTTACAGTCGCTTTCGGCGATAAAGCTACTAGTGTAAAGCCGTCATATCGTGTCATTTTCTTAACAAAATTAACTCCAAAAAAGGATGATTAATCCAACCAGGTGGTTAAATTGTTTTTCATTAATTGAGTACACACATTAAATCAGTCTTGTTTCAATAAATTAAGAACCAATTTTTAGTAAGAATAAGGTTTGTGCGGTTCAGTTGGAAGCCAGATTCTCAAAAAGTAACGCAACTGCTTCTGCCCCTGGATCGTTGTACCCTGCAAGACTTTCTTCTGACAAGTAACTTGCACGACCTGCCTTGGCCCTAGTTATCAATGCTGTTCCATCTGCACCTTTTCGGGCAGCGACAGCGGCCACATTAAGTCCCTGATCTAATACAGCCAAAGCTGGTTCCAAGGCATCAATCATTGTTCGGTCACCAACCTGAGCACCACCAACTTGTTTAATTCTTTCTAATCCATTCTTAAGGGATTCCTGAATATTACTACCTCCATCAGCTGCGGCGGCAAAAAAGATGGCCAGTAAAACTCCTGATGAACCCCCCATTGTCTCGCTGAGTTCTTGACTTAACGCTTGAAAAAGCAGTGAATGATCAGCCAGTGGTAGTTGATCTATTTTTTTACCTAAGGATTTCGCTGCGGTAGCTAATGTGCTTCCAGTATCACCATCGCCTGATTTTGTATCCAGGGTATTCAGGTCCTCCTCGGCTTCTGAGAGGATACTGCAACACTCTGCTATCAAAGCACCGGTCTGTTCATTATTTGAAGGTACCAGATTGTCCGGTCTAAGTCCCTCAGGAACTTCAACGATTTTTACTGGGCCAGTCCTACTACAACCCGGCCAAGCCTGCGGCTCGACTGTGGACATAAGTGCATCAAAATCTTTATCCTCGGGTGAAAATAATGATACAGAAAATCCTCTCATATCAAGTGATGTCATAAGTGAAGCTGGACCGATCATACCCTTTATTCTTGTGCCGATCGGCAATCGCATCAGTGCGTTGGCCAAGATACTCATTTCAAGTGAAGTACAGCCTCCTAGGTTGTTAAGCAAAGCGACCAATGGTCCCTTCCCTGAATACGGCTCCAGCCGATTAATGACAATATTCATCGCTTCCGTGGCAGTAGGTAAGGTTATCTGCTCTACTCCTGGCTCGCCGTGAATACCCAATCCCAACTCAGCCATACTGGGACCGATTCGTTCTTCTTTCGGAGCACCTGGAATAGTGCATGTGTCCAAGGAAATTCCTAAAGATGCTATTTGACCTGAAATCCGTTCGGCTGTATTCGAAACTTCATCCAAACTTGCACCTGCTGCAGCTAAAGCACCAGCGATCTTGTGAATGAACAACGTCCCGGCCACGCCACGTGGTTGTGGAAGTTCAGGCAATGCTACATCATCACCGATGACAACCATTCGGACTTTGAGTCCCAAGGCCCTTGCCCGTTCAGCGGCAAGTCCAAAGTTCAGCCGATCACCGGTATAGTTTTTGACAATTAACAAGCAACCTTTTTCGCCTGTAACTGCAAGAATACCGGCTAGCACGGCATCTACAGAAGGAGAGGCAAAAACATCACCACAAACAGCGGCACTCAACATCCCTTCACCAACAAATGAAGCATGGCTGGGTTCATGTCCTGAACCACCACCAGAAACCAAGGCTACACGCGATTTGTCCCAATCAGTTCGTACAACCACCTTGATATGGGGATAACCATCAAGTCGGCCCAACCGTCCTTGAGCCGTACAAAGTACCCCATCCAGTGCCTCGGTGACAACTGTTTCCCTTCTATTGATAAATTGTTTCATTTGGCCCTCTCCTTATCGAACGCGATTACCATTTGTATCAAAATACAATGGATTTTGCGGTTGTATTTGGATTATGTCATCTGGTTGTAGATTTGAATGAATATCTGTCACAGTCACAACCTTATGACCTTCAAACTCAAGATACAATTGTGTCTGGTCACCGAGATGTTCTAACCTTAGTACCTTGGCCGGCTTACCTTTGCCTTGTTCAATATGCTCGGGACGCAATCCCATTATTGTAGCACCGGTCGGGGCTCCAGGAAATAGGGTAGCCGGTATTGCATTGATCCGAGGCAATCCCAGTCTTCCACCCACATAGAGGCTTACTGGATTTTCATATATTTCTCGGGGTGATCCAACTTGAATTAATCTACCTTCTTCTAGCACACCTATTCTATTGGCCATTGTCATAGCCTCTATCTGATCATGTGTTACGTAAAGTATAGTTGAACTAAACTGTGCTTGAATACGCTTCAACTCTACTCGCAAGTCTGCACGCAGTTTTGCGTCGAGTGAACTTAAGGGTTCATCCATCAAATAGATACTTGGGTTTCGTATCAACGCCCGACCAATTGCTACACGTTGCATTTCCCCACCTGAAAGTTCTGTGGTCCGGTTATCAAGTTTATGGGTTATTTGTAGAATTTCTGCGATTTCAGTAATTTTTTGCCGTATTTTGAGTAACGGAGTTTTGAGTAACGGTGAACGCAAAGGAAAGGCTAGGTTTTCACGAACAGTCATGTGTGGGTAAAGCGAATATTGTTGGAATACCATCGCCACATCACGCATTGAAGGAATTTCTGAAGTAACATCTAGACCGTCAATGAATATTGATCCCTTGTCTGGGCGTTCAAGTCCAGAAATCAATCGAAGGGTCGTGGTTTTACCGACCCCAGTTGGTCCCAATAGCACGAAAAAATCTCCATTGGCGATGGTAAGCGACAAATCTTGTATTGCCCTGATTTCCCCGAAGGATTTCGAAATAGCACGAAGTTCTACTTCAGCCATGGTTAGATGACTCCGACTTTGTGGATGATTTGATTGCCCTGCCGGTACTGCAATCAAAAAGTGTGATCAATTCCTCTCGAAAGCTCAGACCCAAATTTTCACCTTCTCTTACCAAAATATTTGAAGCCAACCTAGCTTTCAGTGAGCCATTAGGTGTTGATAGAGTCACTATTTGGGTGGTTCCAAGATATTCAGTTGTTACAACCTGTCCTCGGTAACCAGAATCGTCATTTATGCTAACGTGTTCGGGGCGGATTCCAAAAACTAGGGAGCCCTGGGCAGTTTCCTGCAAGGGTCGGATTCCTATTTTATGACCATGGAGAGTCACACTGTCACTCCCTGGTACCAATTTACCCTCAAATTCCAAGAAATTCATTGGTGGTGAACCGATAAAGTCGGCGACAAACATGGTTGCTGGATAGGAGTAAATATCCTGTGGAGCCCCAAACTGTTCGATTACCCCATGATTCATCACTACAATACGGTCTCCCATCTGCATGGCTTCCCGTTGATCATGTGTAACATAAACTGTCGTTGATCCCATACGATCATGAAGTTCTCGTAATTCTCCTGCCATGTGTTCCCGGAATTCTGCATCCAAGGCCCCCAATGGTTCGTCCATAAGGAAACATTTTGGATTCCTTACTATTGCCCTGCCAAGGGCAACCCGTTGCCGATCACCACCGGAAAGACCACTCACAGGACGGTTCAAAATGTCCTCAATACCCAATATTCGGGCCACTTCCATAACCTTTTGGGTTACTTCATCCCTTCTCATTCCTTGGCTTACCAAAGGATAACTAATGTTCTTACGGACATTCATATGTGGATAAAGGGCAAACAATTGGAAAACAAAAGCTATATCTCGTTGGCTTGCCGGTTGTTGTCCCACTTCCTCACCATCTATGAATATTTCACCAGATGTCGGAAGTTCCAGCCCTGCTATCATCCTTAGAGTTGTCGTCTTACCACAGCCTGATGGACCAAGAAGCATGAAAAACTCGCCGTCGGCTACGGAAAAGGACGACGATTCAACAGCAATAAAATCACCGAATTCCTTCCGCAGATTACGGATTACGATTTCTGCCATTATGCTGAACTCTTAATGTGCAGGAACAACTTAGATGGGATTTCGTAACCTGCTACCCGATTACATGCTATAACAGCCTGTCGTAGTGTGGAGAATCTTAATAGTACTTTAATAGCCACATCGTGAGGTACGGAAGAAAGAGGGTTTGTAAAGAAAAACAGAATATCTTTTTTTTCTTCTGGGATCATTTCACCCTTTATACGATCTGGTGCTCCCAAAGAGACCCATTTTTGATCAAAACCCTTCATTGAACCCTCGTGCACTTAATTCGGAAAATGACTGACAATGATGAACATCACCGTACCTATAAAGGTTACAAGAAATGACCAGGTGAAGGCCCAGAAAAAATAAGGTTGCATGAGCATGATTACACCGATGGCAATGATAATTGATGCCACTAGTTCCCATGCACTCCTACGCATTCGCAACAAATCCTGAATAAAACGGTTCATTTGCGAACAGCCCCGAATGTTATTCCTCGCAATAGATGTCGTCGCAACAGAATCGTGAACACCATGACTGGTACCAAAAATAAGGTTGCACCAGCAGCGACCGCAGGCCAATCCTGTCCTCCAACACCAATAATTGTAGGAATGAAGGGAGGGGCTGTCTGTGCTGTACCAGAAGTTAGGAGCACGGCGAATGCGTATTCGTTCCAGGCAAAAATCAGGCAAAAAATTGCTGTCGAGGCGATCCCTGTCGTGGCCTGAGGCAAAACGACCTTGATGAATGCTTGAAACCGGGTATAGCCATCAATGAGTGCCGCCTCTTCATATTCAAAAGGTATTTCATCTATGAATCCTTTCAACAACCAAACAGCCAGTGATAGATTCACAGCGGTATAGAGAAGGATCATACCAGCATGAGTGTCGGATAGGCCCAAGGTACGAAACATAAGAAAGATAGGTATCGCCACGGCGATCGGTGGCATCATTCGAGTCGATAGTATGAAAAACAGCAAATCGTCTTTCAGGGGGACCTTAAAGCGGGAAAAGGCGTAGGCCGCCAAAGTCCCCAGGAAAACTGAGAGGAATGTTGATCCGAATCCGATAATGACAGAATTGAAAAATCTCTCACCGAAACGGGAAGGTCCCGCGATCACCATACCTTTGTTATGAACAATCCGTTCATACCAATTGCCGGGTGGATTGTTGGCAAGATACTCTTCGGATTGCCTCGTTTGGGTTGTGAAAAGATTTACATATCCTTCCAAGGAGGGTTCAAACATAATTTTGGGTGGATAAGCAATCGAGTCCGTAGGTGTCTTGAACCCGGTTGAAAGAATCCAAAGCAAAGGCAATAGCGTTACCAAGGCATAGATAACTACCAATGTTCCTGCCACCCACTTTTGAGTTGTACTTGGTTCTGTCAGGCTCCAGCTTGTCATCGGTCCTTTACCCTGTTAAGTGCCTTGACATAAATTGATGCCAACCCAAAAATAGTTACAAACAGGATTACCGCATAAGCAGATGCATAGCCTGTTCGCCACTTTTCAAACGCTTCCCTCTTCAAATTGATAGATGTAAGTTCTGTTGTTGAACCTGGACCGCCACCTGTAAGCAGTACCACAAGATCAAACATCTTGAAATTTTCTATACCTCGGAACAGTACTGCCAGCATCAGAAAAGGTAATACCATAGGAATGGTTATGGTCCAAAACTGTCGCCATTTTGATGCACGGTCGCATTCAGCTGCCTCATAGATATAGTCGGGAATAGATCTCAGACCGGCAAGGCATATCAACATTATAAATGGCGTCCACATCCAGGTATCTACGATGACTATTGCCCAAGGTGCGAGATTCACTTCACCGATCATGGTAAAACTGCTTGGGTCAATGCCCGTGAAGAACGCGATTAGGTAATTGAACAATCCGATTTGGGGTTGATAGAGAAATGTCCAGAAATTACCTACAACCGCAGGAGACAACATCATTGGTAAGACAATAATTGTTGTCCACAATCCGTTCCCCTTGAATTTTCGATTGATTAACCATGCCAGGGCAAAACCTATGACGACCTGCAACAGTAAAGTCCAGAATAGAAAGTGGGCCGTGGCTTGCATAGTCTGCCAGATGTCACTATCCGTTAGAATACGCTCGTAATTGCGTAGTCCAACGTACTTTACATCGGCATTCGGACGATTGGCCCGATAGTTAGTGAAACTAAGCCTAATGGTCCAAACAAGGGGAAAAATATTGATTGCAAGAAGCAGTAGAATCGTGGGACCCACGAAAATCCAAGCTATCGCTCTGTCAGATAATCCCTGAATGCTTCGACGCAATCTCTGTGGCGTAATTTCCACCGCCTTATCCAACGGCGTATTTCCCATGAATGATTGCTTATATTTTCAGATAGAGCAAATGGCCACGCAAAATGCGCAGCCACAGCATAATTTTTCTAAAATTCAAAATTCCGTAAAAGATTAGAGTTTACCTTCGTCTTCGAAGACTTCAATCCAATCTTCAACCAAGCCATCCAGAGCCTCTCGGGCAGTTCCCTGACCCGCAATGACATATTTGTGGACCCGATCCTGCATTGCCAACAATAAAGAAGCATACGCCGGTTCAGCCCAGAAATCCTTTACGATTGCCATAGAATCAAGAAATGTTTGCGCATAGGGCTGGCTTGAAGCAAACCCTGGGTCCTCAACAACTGCTCTCAAGGCTGAATAACCACCGAGTTCCCACCATTGCTTTTGGACTTCAGTTTGAGCAAACCATTTGATATACTCAAGTGCGGCATCCTGTTGGTCAGAATAAGATACAACAGATATCCCTTGCCCACCCAATTGAGCAAAGTGACCTGTTGGTCCCGCAGGATTGGGGAAATAGCCTGAGCGATCACCACCAACATTCGAGTCGGCATGTACACCCGGCCAGATAAAGGCAAAATTCATCTGAAGAGCGACAAGTCCAGACCTAAATGCATCAATTGATTCTGACATATACCAGTCTGATGAACCTGGTGGTGTACAGCAATCATAGAGAGCTTTGTAATACTCCAAACCTTCTACTGCCCCATCTGAATTTACAAATCCTTCAAGCTCATAGGGTGAATCTGGATTTCCATATTCAAAACCATAATTGTAAAGTGCGTTGGTCACACCCATGGTTATGCCTTCAGAACCACGCTCGGTGTAGATCGCTGCACCATAAACTGTTTTTCCGTCAATCTCACGACCTTGGAAGAACTCAGCGATATCCTTAAGCTCTGCCAGTGTCTGTGGCACACCTAACTCACGACCGTATTTATCTTGGTATTCTGCCTGTAATTCAGGTCGTTCGAACCAATCCTTGCGGTAGGTCCATCCAACTACATCGCCAAACGCTGGTAGAGCCCAGTAGTTTGGTGTTCCTTTCGGCCATTCGGCATAACCGGCAACAGTTGCTGGGATAAAATCATCCATTGTAATGCCTTCGGCATCAAAAAAATCATTCAGTTTTACATAGTGTCCCGCTTCGGCAGAACCCCCGATCCACTGACTGTCGCCAATCATCAAGTCGCACAACTTGCCACCCGAATTGAGCTCGTTTAGCATACGGTCGGCAAAATTAGGCCATGGCACAAACTCAAAACTCATATTGTGGCCACTTTCCGCCTCAAAATCCTTAGATAGCTCGACAAGTGCGTTTGCTGGATCCCATGCGGCCCAACACAATGTCAAATCAGCTGACTTTGCAGAAGTAGCTGTTACCGAAGCTAACATAGCTAAGGCAACGATACTTGATTTCTTCATTATAATTCTCCTTATTTTCGGTGTCAGAATATGTGATTTCATTACAAATTCTATATTCTAATTTGGGTTTTAGAAACTTCCTTGAGTTATGTCAAGCATGGGCACGAAACAGCAACAAGTGTTCAACTTTCCATCGGCAAAACATGCCCTGTGTTACACTATCAGTGATCAATGATTATGAATTCAGTTCAGTAAAAACTCTCCAAAACGGTTTTTACTGAAATCTGGTCCTAATGACTCTAAATAGCCGATCCTTACAACAATATTTCAAATGATTTCAGGCCAGAATGGCATTTTGTTGTCCGATTCTATTGTTGTCTACCCCGGATGTGTCAACATTCAAAGCAGCTGTGACGGCTTGTGGATTTCGATCTATTACCGCTAAAAGTACTTGAGCAGCACGATCTGGAGTCCGGCGACCTTGCTCCCAATCGCGGAGAGTACCAAGATGCAAACCATACTTCTTAGCAAAGTTCTTGTTTCTTTCGGATCGCTGCTACCTCCTTAGATTCAGGCACGAATACACCCGCAGGTTTAGCCTCGCCTTTTGCAATCGCAAGGGCTTGCTCTGCACTCTCAATCAGTTCTTTACCTATACCCATTCTAACCTCCTACATTTACTGGCAAACTTCTGGTCTGCACCTATTGGCCAAGTGAACATCCACAATTTTTGGCAACTCATTCCTTGTATACCATAATTTCACTTCAATTTCCCCCACACATGACTACCAAAGAATTTAGGAAATATTCAGCATTAAACTTTCTCGAAATGTTGTTTATTTTGGAAATGACGTAGCAAAAAAGAGGGCGCTGCAGCTGGAGAATTTAATAATCAATTTTTCTGTTTTAAGCGGGAAATACTGTAGATTTTGATAGTTTGATTGTAATATTAGCTAAATACCCACATTTAATTCGTTAATTTGGCATCATTTTATTTGGAGGGTTGGAACATTGACAAAAGTTGCCGACGTGGCCAGATACATCCTAGACAAGCTTTGTACTGAAGATAAGAGTATTACAGCGTGGAAATTACAAAAACTGGTCTACTATAGCCAGGCTTGGTCCCTTGTTTGGGATGAGAGGAAGCTTTTTGAAGAGAGGATAGAGGCTTGGGCTGATGGACCGGTATGTCCTGAACTTTATAAACTCCACCAAGGCAAGTTAGATCTGTATCCGAAAAATATTGAAGGTGATCCTACGAATTTGGACAATACGGCAATAGAGACCATTGATGCCGTTCTTGGCTTTTATGGAGACAAGTCCGGAAGTTATCTCAGAGCTTTGACCCATTTGGAACGTCCCTGGCTGGAGACGCGTGGGGATACATTACCTGGTCATAGATCCAATGCAGAAATATCATGGTCTATAATGGCAGAATATTATGGTGGCCTTTGATTAGTGGGAAAAAAGAAAAATAAGAACCCAAAGTCTAATATAAATCCACAAACTGGTAAAAAAGTACCAAAGGTATCCTCTCATACAAATGTAAACCAAAGGCAATTCAGGTGGTCAGTTAAATTTATTGACCTTGAAGGCCGTTGGGGGTGGGATAAAATTTGCATAAAGAATTTGTTTGAAACCGTAATTTCAAAACTTCTAAACTTCGAAACCATGAAATGGTCTGAAATCGAGGGGAACAAAAATCACTTGGTAGATGTTCAAAAGCTACATAAAGAAGCAAAACATAGACTTCGTGAGCAAAAAATTGTTGCGAGCCAACTCTTTTCATTAAGAATTACGGGAGAGCAAAGAATATGGGGGCATCGGGATAGAGATTGCTTTTACTTGTTATGGTGGGACCCCAACCATGAGGTGTGCCCTTCAAAAAAGAAACATACCTGAAGATTTTTATTCTACTATTTGGGCTTGCGGTGCCATTGTTAAATTTTATTTTTTCTTCCTGTGGATTGCCAACAAAAACAAAGAATCTCAAAAAATGATTCCTAAAGCAACCAGTACAGCTAAGGCAGCGGCCCATGCTTTCCAGGTCAACTTTATACAATCTTTAATGTCCTCTTTAGTCAAATCCTTGCGTCCCTGTGGATTTATGTAGGAATAATGCTGGGTTTCGCCCTCATAGGATCTCGGTCCGGAAAGAGCTATTCCCAGAACAGCAGAAAAAGCGGCTTCTGGCCAGCCAGCATTGAGTGAACGGTGGTTTGGGCCATCCTCCAAGGCTTTTTTTATGGAGGCAAGGGATAGTTGTGATAACCCTATTATTAAAGGAACGATTCTGGCAGGAATAAAATTTAATAAGTCGTCAAATTTTGCTGTTGCCCACCCGAATTCAGAATATTGCTCGTTTTTATAACCGATCATGCTGTCAGCAGTGTTTACAAATTTGTAAAGCAATAGACCAGGCAACCCGGCAACCAGGTACCAGAAAATCGGGGCAAAAACTCCATCAAGAAATCCCTCAGCGGTACTTTCTACAGTCGCCCTCACTACATCTGATTCCTCAAGGTGAGAGGTATCCCTGCCAACAATTTTTGCTACGGCTAAACGTCCTTCCATAAGACTCATGCCCAAGGCCTCCTCCACTGCTTCAGCATGCTGGATAAGGCTTTTATGGGCAAGAAAAATGGCTAATATGATAATGTCAATTATTTTATAGGGTAACATTTCCAGGATTAGGCCAAGAATCAGCATTGCTATTGAAGCAAGACCGAGACCAATAAGGCCTACCTGTTTAAGATTTTCGCTGGATTTCAGGTTATAATTTTTATCAAAGTATTTGATTACCTCTCCCATCATCACGACTGGATGAGGAATTTTTTTCCAGAGGGTATTGGGATCACCAATAATTGCATCAAGGACCAAGGCAATTAAAAGAACAACAATAGAACCCATATCAGTAACTAAAATTTAAGTAATCAATAACCCGTAAAATAATTGTTACAAAAGGTAGTATTATAAAAAATGATGGCTAGTATTGAATTTCCAATCATCGGTGTTATTTATTTAGGTTCAACCCAATATCGGTAGACTCCCTAAAACTTGAAGAAATACTCTTGGTAATTCCCAGAAATTATGAGGTAGAGAATGGCGTTAATAAAACCAATCCTTCTGTTTGCTCAACAGGTTCGTACTGAAGTTTCGAAAATTGTTTGGACCAGTCGGCGTGACTTGTTGGTCACAACGGGAATGGTTTTCCTGATGGCCACTGTAGCATCCTTGTTTTTCTTCCTGGTTGATCAAGTTATTCGTTTAGGTTTGACAGGGATTTTGGGCTTGTTTTAATTGAAAGTGAGTTTTAGAATTAATTTTTCCTCTTGACATTACATACAAAAATCTATATGGGAAACTTCCCACTTATAAAATAAGCGCATCCTCGCAAGGTGCGTCTTTTTTTGTTTTGTACGTTGAGCAACCTTTGAGCAATATTCCAGAAAGCTAAAGTTCCGTGTCACTCCGTTGGTATTCGATAAGCGTCGCCTCAAATTATGAAAAGAGGATAGCAGAGACAATCAAAGCAAATGCTGAAAAAGCTGGCTTGTCTGATTCCATTCAGGAAATCGTCGTACCAGTGGAAAATGTCGTTGAAATTCGCCGGGGAAAAAGAACTGAACGAGAGCGGCGGTTTATGCCCGGTTATGTCTTGATTCGGATGGTTATGTCGAATGAAGCGTATCACTTAATCAACGAAATCAATCGCGTGGCAGGGTTTCTTGGTCCAAGAGGAAATCCAGCGGCCCTCAATGAAGATGAAGTGAATGACATACTGAACAGGGCCAGTGAGGGACAGATTCAACCCAGGGCCTTGATATCCTTTGAAGTTGGTGACCAGGTTTTGGTTACAGATGGGCCCTTTGAAGGCTGGAACGGTATGGTTGAGGATGTTGATAGTGATAATTCCAGAGTAATTATCGGTGTCTCAATTTTCGGTCGGGTTACCCAGACAGAACTCAGTTTTGATCAGGTTACCAAGGATAATTAATCAGTTTTAGAGAATCACCATGGCAAAAAAATTAGCAGGTCAAATAAAAATCCAGGTGCCCGCAGGCAAGGCATCTCCAGCCCCACCGGTCGGGCCAGTATTAGGCCAGAGAGGCTTGAATATCATGGCCTTCTGCAAGACCTTTAATGCCCAAACGGCAGATTTGGAACCCGGGATACCGTGTCCAACCATTATCTCCTACTACCAAGACAAATCCATGTCAATCCAGGTCAAGACCTCACCTGCCTCTTATTTCCTTAAGAAGGCAGCAAATTTGCCATCTGGTGCCAATACACCTGGTAGAGAGACCATTGGATCAATTACCACCAAACAACTTCAGGAAATAGCCGAGTTGAAAATGAAAGACTTGAACGCCGTCTCTGTCGAAGGGGCAATGAAAATTATTCTGGGATCAGCAAAATCCCTCGGTATCGAAGTGAAAGGCTAATTTATGGCTCAAGCTGGCAAACGAATCAAGGACGCACGAAAAAAGGTATCCGGTCACCAGGCAAATTCTGTCCAGGACGCAGTAAAACTCATTCGAGAAGGAGCTACCGCCAAATTTGACGAGACCCTGGAAATTGCCATGAACCTGGGCGTGGATCCTCGTCATGCTGACCAAATGGTCAGAGGCACAGTTAATCTGCCAAATGGCACTGGCAAAAAGATCAGGGTGGCTGTATTTGCCCGAGATCAGAAAGCTGAGGAGGCCAAGGAAGCTGGGGCCGATATAGTCGGTGCCGAAGATCTTGTTACTGCTATCCAAGGGGGTACAATAGATTTTGATCGCTGTATAGCAACGCCGGATATGATGCCTTTGGTTGGCCGGCTGGGCAAGATCTTAGGTCCTCGCAACTTGATGCCCAACCCTCGTGTAGGAACGGTTACCCCCAATGTCAAGGAAGCTATCGCCAACGCCAAGGGTGGTGAAATTCAGTTTCGGGTTGATAAAACCGGTATCATTCATGCTGGAATTGGCAAGGCATCATTTAATGAAGAACAGTTGGTGGAAAACGTCACCGCCTTTGTTGGCGCCGTAAATCGGGCAAAGCCTGCCGGTGCCAAAGGCAAATATGTCAAACGTATATCCCTCAGTTCAACCATGGGACCTGGGGTGGAAATTGAAATAGCTTCTGCCGGGGGAAATTGAAGAGATTCTTTGGTCTTTTGATTAAGGCCAAGATAGCGGGTACTTGTATCCGTGCATCCGTCCGAGACGGTGGGTAGTGTCGAGGAAACAACGCATGCAAATCCTGCCTGAGATGGGAAAAATGGATTCATTTCACGTGTTTCTGCGTGAGGGGAGCTATTCGTTCCTGGAAGTCAAGGACTACAACTATCGAGCATTGCTCGGTCAACTTTAACCGGAAAGAGTTTTCTTTCTAAACTTGGAGCAAACCTGTGGATAGAGCCCGAAAGGAAAAAGTGGTCGCCGAAATCGGCCAAATCTTCGAGAGCTCAGGTGTGGTGGTAGTCGCCAAATACGAAGGTATGACCGTACCAGAAATGGAAAATCTCCGTAGTCTGATGCGTCAGGCTGGAGGTTTTGTACGTGTTGCTAAGAACAGGTTGTCAAAAATAGCACTTAAGGGATCCCCCGGTGAAAAGGTAGGTTCACTCCTTTCAGGAATGACCTTGCTGGCTTACTCGGAAGATCCCACGGTCGCTTCAAAGGTTTCAAAAAACTTTGCTTCCAACAACAAGAACTTTGTCGTTCTTGGTGGTATTGTTGGTTCTTCTATCCTTGATCCAAAAGGCATCGAGGCTGTGGCGAATATGCCCTCAAGAGAAGAATTGATTGCCTCGGTTGTAACTTGTATTGGAGCCCCTGGAGCAACCTTGTTGGGTGCCATTGGCGCGCCTGCTTCATCCCTTGCTTCCGTGCTTACAACATTGGAAGAAAGGGAGGCTGCATAAGGCTTGGCATAAGCGTATGTGGACGACTTTTACATGCATTGAGACACAAATAATGAAGTGGAACCAATTATGACAGATTTAGAGAAATTAGCAGAACAGATTGTTGGCCTTACTCTTTTGGAAGCCCAGCAACTGAAGACAATCCTCAAGGACAATTATGGTATAGAGCCCGCCAGTGGTGGTGCCGTCGTAATGGCCGGAGGACCTGCCGAGGCCGGAGACGGGCCAGCGCAAGAGGAAGAACAAACAGAATTTGATGTTTACCTGCAAGATGTGGGCGGACAGAAAATTGCCGTGATCAAGGAAGTCCGAGCCATCACCGGTTTGGGACTGAAAGAGGCCAAGGCCCTTGTTGAAGAACGTGACAAGCCCCTGAAAGAGGGAGTGTCTAAGGAT
This sequence comes from Paracoccaceae bacterium, assembly GCA_963668325.1. Classification (GTDB taxonomy): domain Bacteria; phylum Pseudomonadota; class Alphaproteobacteria; order Rhodobacterales; family Rhodobacteraceae; genus MPNP01. The sequence goes on along the minus strand of OY764222.1, from coordinate 1,126,677 downwards.
GAGGCTGAGGAAATTAAGACAAAAATCGAAGCTGCAGGAGCAGTTGTAGAAATTAAATAATCCGACCCATATCGGATTAAAACAAACACTTGCTGAGAGCTGTTTTGCATAGCTCTCGGCCGAACATTTTAGAGCCAAAAGACCAATTGGTGAAAACAGGATTGCACGTGAATACCGACACAAGTTCTGAATGGTTGGTTCTGGACAGTCCTTAAAATTGCAAACCAAAAAGGTAAACTCAATGAAGCAGATGAAGTCTAGTGGCAACCGATACAGAAGATCCTACCAAAAAATCAACGCTGTAGCCCCTCTCCCCAACCTGATTGAAATCCAGAAACAATCCTATGACTTGTTTTTGAACTCGGGAGAAGGTCCAGAGCACACCGATGGTATGGGTCTTCAAGGGGTTTTCCAATCCGTATTTCCGGTCAGGGATGCCTCCGGTATGACCGAAATGTACTTTGAGGGTTATGAAATCGAAGCCCCCAAATTTGATGTTGAAGAATGTCAGCAGAGGGATATGACCTATGCGGGTGCCCTGAAGGTTAAACTCCTTCTCAACATTTATGACGTTGATAATGAAACCGGAAACCAAACCTTCCGAAACAGCAAGGAACAAAAGGTCTATATGGGCGATATCCCCCTGATGACCAACAACGGAACCTTTATTGTCAATGGTACGGAAAGAGTGGTTGTATCACAGATGCATCGTTCTCCTGGAGTCTTTTTCAATTTCTCAACCCATGCAACCGGCAAACGGCTTTATACCTGTCAGATTCTCCCGGGAAGAGGCTCCTGGATCGAGTTTGAGTTCGGACTGAAAAAAGACAAGACCCTTGGGGAACTGGAATTAATCAACGTCAGGGTAGACCGCAAGCGACGCCTCCCAGTCTCAACCCTTCTTTTCGCTCTCGGGATGGACCAGGAAAGCATTATGGAATCCTTTTATGATTCCACCGATTTCAGATTAAGGAAAAAACCGGCGGCCTGGGAATTTACCTTCCAAAAGGAAAATTGGAAAAATGTGATTCCCAATTACGATCTTATCTCGCCCGAGACCGGCGAAATTGTAGCACCTGCCGGGGAAAAGATTTCACCCTACCGACTTAACAAGATAGATCAACAATATAATGGCATCAAACTCAGAATACTGCATGAAAGTCTCGACCAAGGGAATTTATCCACTGCTTTGGAAAGGGCTGGTGAAGCCGAAGAAATTGATGAAGATTATCTGGAGTATCTTGAAAGTACCTTCCGGCAATCAGCATCTCCACAAAGTCGGAAAGTAAGTCCCGGTGGTCAGTACCTAATTGAGGATTTTATTCCCGATAGATGGCAAAGGGTTACACCCAAATTCAGCATTGTTAATTTTCATACCAAGGAACTACTGGCCAAGGCAGGTGTTAAGCTAACACCAGCAAAATACAAAAAAATTCAAGACTTGGAAGGGTGGTCCCTGATGGTACCTCTAAATCAAGTCCTGACTTATTTTGCACCGAAGAAAAAAGAAGAACCTGTTGCAGAAAATCTAACTCTATATGTTTACAATGAGGCTCTTGCTGGTGATGGAGAAACGATTGATTCTGATCAAAGGAATGTTGATCTTGAATTGGTTGGAATAGATGACCTTGCTGGTGATTTTTCTGATGGTGGCCGAAAGCTTTTGGTAACTCTGCTTAAGAAAGTCTGGCGATTCAGGATACCAACTTTCAATATTTATGATCCCGATTCAGGGATGGTAGCTCACCGTTCCGGCAATGAAGTCAACCTTGTTGTGTCCAAGGAAATGGGTATCCATCTTGAAAATCAAAAGTTTGAACTGAACATTGATGAAGTTTTCTATGGACTTGTCGAGCTTGAAGAAACAATCAAGCGGAAGAAACTCAAGAATGAAGAATCGGGTAAAGCTCAAGAACTTCCTGCCAGTAGCGAAGATGGAACTCTGATTGGTGGTTACAGCGTACCGATAAAACTAGGAACCAATCAGGGTGAAACCGTAGTGAGTTACATTCCTGAGGAGTTAAAATGGGTAACGAATTTTTCTTACCAGGATAAAGTCGGAGCAAGTGTCGAAGACAATATTCTAGACAGTGAAACAGGCGACATCGTCGTTCCGATTGGTTCCCGTATTACCAAAAAAATGGTCAAGGGCTTTGAAGAACAGGGTAAAAATCTTGAAATCGCTGTAGCCAGTGACCGTATCGCGGGTCGCTTTATCGGCCAGGACATGATTGATGAAGAAACTGGTATAGTCCTGGCTGAAGCAGGTGATGAGTTAACCAGTATTTTTGATGAGAATGGTAATCCTTCCGGGGGTTTGTTGCGTCGCCTTCTTGATGAAGAATTCGATGAATTGTCCCTGCTGGAGATAGACCATCTTTCTGTAGGACCATACATCCGGAACACCATGGTCCTAGATAAATGTTATGATCGAAAAACGGGCCTCCTGGAAATCTACCGCTCACTACGCCCTGGTGAACCACCAACCCCTGAAAATGCGGAAGCTCTATTTGATCAGCTGTTCAGTGATTCCGAACGATATGATCTGTCAGCCGTTGGTAGGGCCAAGCTGAACATGCGATTGGGCCTTGACGAAGGCGAAACAGTCCGTACCCTCCAAAAAAGTGACATCGTTGCATGCTTGAGACATTTGGTTGCCTTAAGAGATGGTAAAGGCGAAATCGACGATATTGATCACTTGGGTAACCGACGGGTAAGGTCAGTTGGGGAACTCATGGAGAATCAATGCCGAATTGGCTTGATTCGGATGGAAAGAGCAATTCGTGAAAGGATGGGATCTGTAGAAATTGACAAGAAAATACCCCAGGACCTTGTCAATCCTCGGCCACTTTCTGGAGCCATCAGGGAATTTTTTGGTTCATCACAATTATCGCAGTTCATGGACCAGACCAATCCATTATCCGAGATCACACATAAAAGACGACTCTCAGCTTTGGGTCCAGGTGGTTTGACCAGAGAACGGGCAGGTTTTGAGGTAAGGGATGTTCACCCCACGCATTATGGCCGGATATGCCCGGTGGAAACCCCTGAAGGCCAGAATATCGGACTTATCAATTCGTTGGCTTCTTATTCGAAGGTCAATAAATATGGATTCCTGGAAACCCCTTATCGAGTTGTTAAGGATTGCCAGGTAACGGATGACTATGAATATGTTTCCGCTACAGATGAATCCCATAAGGTTATAGCACAGGCCAATGCCAGGCTGGATGAGAATAATCGTCTGGTTAATGATCTGGTTTCCACGAGAATAGACGGTGAATTCAAGATGAGCCTGAGAGAAACCGTCAATATGATTGACGTTTCACCCATGCAGCTGGTATCGGTAGCTGCCTCATTGATCCCCTTTCTCGAAAATGATGATGCCAACCGGGCTCTGATGGGTTCTAACATGCAGCGCCAGGCTGTTCCCCTGTTAAACGCCGAGGCACCCTTTGTCGGTACAGGAATTGAAGAAAAGGTCGCCGTTGATTCCGGTGCTGCTATTGTCGCCCGACGGGAAGGTATTGTCGACCAGGTTGATGCGACCAGGATTGTGATCAGTGCAACCGCACATGATCCTACTGACCCCGGTGTTGACACTTATCGATTAAGAAAGTTCCAGCGGTCCAATCAAAATACCTGTATCAACCAAAAGCCCCTGGTCAATGTAGGTGATTTTGTTCGCAAGGGGGATGTCATTGCTGATGGTCCCTCCACCGATTTGGGTGAGTTGGCTTTGGGGCGGAATATCCTTGTCGCCTTTATGCCTTGGAATGGTTATAACTTTGAGGATTCCATCCTCGTTTCTGAACGGATCGTCAGGGATGATGTTTTCACCTCGGTTCATATTGAGGAATTTTCAGTCTTGGCTCGGGATACCAAATTGGGTCCAGAGGAAATTACCAGGGATATTCCCAATGTTGGTGAGGAGCCCCTTCGGAACCTGGATGAAGCAGGTATAATCTATGTCGGGGCTGAGGTTGCGGGTGGCGACATCCTTGTTGGGAAAATTACCCCGAAAGGTGAAACCCCAATAACCCCGGAGGAAAAACTCCTGCGGGCCATTTTTGGTGAAAAGGCTTCTGATGTCCGCGATACTTCCTTGAAATTACCCCCAGGTGATTTTGGTACGGTGGTAGAAGTTCGGGTTTTCAACCGGCATGGGATCGAAAAAGACGAACGGACCATACAGATAGAGCGTGAGGAGATCAACCGTCTTACCAGGGATTATGAGGATGAACAGGCTATCCTGAGGCGTACCATTTACGAACGGTTACACAGTTTGATTATCGGCAAGGTCGTTGCCAAGGGTCCCAAGCCATTCAAAAAAGGTGATATCATTACCGAGGAATTGCTTGGCAAAATAGAACAGTTCAAATGGTGGAAACTAGCCCTGGAGGATGAAGAAACTTCCAAGAACAGGGAAGGGCTGGAGAAACAATATCAAATCCAGTTGAAAGCTCTGGAGACAAGATACGAGGACAAGGTTGCAAAGGTCAGGAGAGGTGATGATCTTTCACCAGGTGTTCTGAAAGTAGTCAAGGTCTTTGTAGCCGTCAAGAGAAAACTCCAGTCGGGTGATAAAATGGCTGGGCGACATGGTAACAAGGGGGTTGTCTCCAAGGTTGTGCCCATGGAAGATATGCCATTCCTGGAAGATGGAACACCGGTGGACATCGTTCTAAATCCCCTTGGGGTTCCGTCCAGGATGAATGTGGGCCAAATACTTGAAACCCATATGGGATGGGCTTCACGGGGCTTGGGCAAGGTCGTTGATGAATCTCTGAAATATTATGAAAACAGTCAGGATGATCCTGCCAGGATAGAGCGGGTGCGATCCGCCATGGAATATGCCTATGGTCCTGAAATGTACGAATCTACCTTGTCAAAACTCAATGATGATGATTTGGTCGCTTCAGCAAGGGTTGTTACTTCCGGGGTTCCCATAGCAACTTCAGTATTTGATGGTGCCAAGGAACCTGATATTGATGATGCTCTGGAAAGAGCAGGTTTTGATAAATCGGGACAGTCGGAGCTTTACGACGGTATCACGGGTGAAAAGTTTGCCAGGCCGGTTACCGTTGGTATTAAGTACATGTTGAAACTACATCACCTGGTGGACGATAAAATCCATGCCCGATCAACCGGTCCCTACAGCCTGGTAACCCAACAACCATTGGGGGGCAAGGCTCAGTTTGGTGGTCAGCGCTTTGGTGAAATGGAAGTCTGGGCGCTTGAGGCCTATGGTGCTGCCCATGTACTTCAGGAAATTCTGACCGTCAAAGCCGACGATGTAACGGGAAGAACCAAGGTTTACGAAGCCATTGTCAAGGGCGAAAACGAGTTTGAATCCGGTATACCTGAAAGTTTCAATGTATTGGTCAAGGAAGTTAGAGGTCTTGGCTTGAATATTGAACTAAGACAAATGAACCGCAATAGAAAAATGATCCAGAGGGAAAAACATGAAGCATGATTTAGCACAAAGCATGTTCAAAGGTGGGAGACTTCCCGAAACCTTTGACGAAATAAAAATCTCACTGGCCTCCCCTGAAAGGATCGTTGCCTGGTCGGAAGGGGAGATTAAAAAGCCCGAGACAATAAATTACCGAACATTCAAACCGGAAAGGGATGGCCTGTTCTGCGCCAAGATTTTTGGTCCGGTTCGAGACTATGAATGTCTTTGCGGTAAATATAAAAGGATGAAATTCCGGGGGATTACCTGCGAGAAATGCGGAGTTGAGGTTACTCTGCAAAAAGTTCGTCGAGAACGAATGGGGCACATTCATTTGGCCGCTCCGGTCGCGCATATCTGGTTCCTAAAACTCTTGCCAAGTCGAATTGGCATTCTGCTGGATATGAAGTTGAAGGATTTGGAAAGTGTCCTTTATTTTGAAAAATTCGTCGTAACCGATCCGGGTCTGACCCAATTCAGTGAGAAGGAACTGATCACCGAGGCTGATATGCAGGAAGCCAAGGATGCTTTCGGGGAAGAATCCTTCAATGCATCCATCGGAGCTGAAGCTATCAGGGAATTGTTGAGTAACCTTGATCTGGAACTTGAGCAGGAAATTCTGCGAGAGGAATTACTAACCACGGGTAGTGTACAACGGAAAACCGACATCAAGAAACGACTTAAGATTGTATCTCATTTTCTGGAATCTGGCAACAAGCCTGAATGGATGATTTTGACTGCTCTGCCAGTTATTCCGCCTGAACTGAGACCCCTTGTTCCACTTGATGGAGGACGATTTGCCACGTCAGATCTGAATGATCTTTACCGAAGGGTAATAAACCGTAACAATCGCCTTAAAAGGCTGATTGAACTGCGTGCCCCGGAATTGATTATTCGGAATGAAAAGCGGATGTTGCAGGAATCGGTTGATGCCCTTTTTGACAATGGCCGCAGGGGTAGAGTCATTACCAATACAAGCAACAAGCGACCCTTGAAATCCCTTAGTGACATGCTGAAGGGGAAGCAGGGTCGATTTAGACAGAACCTGCTTGGTAAAAGGGTCGACTTTTCAGGACGGTCGGTCATTGTAACCGGCCCCGAATTAAAGTTGCACCAATGTGGTTTGCCCAAGAAGATGGCCAAGGAGCTCTTCAAGCCATTCATTTTTGCCAAATTACAGGAAAAGGAACTTTCGACCACCGTCAAGCAATCAAAAAAGCTGGTTGAAAAGGAATCAGATGAAATTTGGGATATTCTGGACGAAGTCATTCGCGAACATCCTGTCCTGCTAAACCGTGCTCCTACCCTGCACAGGCTAGGTATACAGGCCTTTGAACCCCTTCTCATTGAAGGTAAGGCTATTCAGTTGCACCCACTTGTCTGCTCAGCCTTCAACGCTGACTTTGATGGTGACCAGATGGCGGTTCACGTACCACTTTCGCTCGAAGCCCAGCTGGAAGCCCGAGTTCTCATGATGTCAACCAACAATGTGTTGTCACCGGCCAATGGTGCTCCCATAATTGTTCCTTCCCAGGATATGGTTTTGGGTCTTTATTACACCAGCCTGGTACGCGAGGGTATGCAGGGCGAAGGAATGATTTTTGGTTCGGTTGAAGAAGTCGAACAGGCTCTGGCAGCCGGAGTGGTTCATAAACATGCCAAGGTGAAGGCGCGAGTCCAGGAACTGAATGAAGAGGGTGAGGAAGTCTCCAAGATTTATACCACGACCCCGGGTCGGATCCTGCTTGGCTCGCATCTGCCGATGAATCCCCATGTCCCCTTTGAAATCCTGAACAAGGAATTGCGTAAGCAGGAAGTTCAGGAAGTCATTGATACTGTTTATCGTTATTGTGGCCAGAAGGAATCAGTCATCTTTTGTGACCATATAATGGAAATTGGCTTCAAAGAGGCTTGTAATGCTGGGATTTCCTTCTGTCGCAGCGACATGTTGGTCCCAACAGACAAACCCAAGATAGTTGAAGAAACCCGGGCCGAAGTTGCCACCTTTGAGGAACAACATAAACAGGGTTTCATCAGTGAAGGTGAGAGGTACCAGAAAACAGTTGATGCCTGGGCAAGTTGTACTGACCGCATTCAGGTAAAGATGGAAAATGACATTCAGGCGCGCAAGTTCATCGACAATGTCGAGCAGGAGAGAAACTCAATCTACATGATGACCCATTCGGGTGCCCGAGGTTCGCGAGACCAGATGAAACAGTTGGCAGGAATGAGGGGCTTGATTTCCAAGGGTACGGGAGAAATTATTGAAACCCCTATCATATCCAACTTCAAGGAAGGTCTCAATGTTGCGGAATACTTTAATTCAGCCCACGGTTCTAGAAAGGGACTTGCTGATACCGCACTAAAAACTGCCAACGCTGGCTATCTTACCCGCAGACTTGTCGATGTTGCCCAGGATTGTCTGGTCAGAGAAGTGGATTGTCTGGAAAACCCGGAAAACCCGATCGACGAAGAAGGTGATTTGGGGATCAAGGTTGAGGCTACCATTCGAGATGGGGATATTATTGTCAATCTGGCCGAACGGATTGTTGGGCGGGTTTTGGCTGAGGATGTGGTTAATTCCAGTAACGGTGAGGTCTTTGCCGAGAAGGGTGAACTGTTGAGTGAAATCAGGGCCAGGGAGATCGAAAAAGCCGGTTTCCAAAGTGTTCTTATGAGATCGCCATTGACATGTCTGTCCCAGGATGGTGTATGCTCCAAATGCTATGGTCGGGATCTGGCCCGAGGAACCATGGTTAATGTTGGGGAAGCTGTGGGCATCATGGCGGCCCAGTCAATTGGAGAACCAGGAACCCAGTTGACCATGAGAACCTTCCATATTGGCGGTATTGCCCAGCAATCGGATGAACAATCCTTTATCGAGGCCGGTACCGATGGAAAAATCAGGTTCGAGAATCCAAAAACCTTGACGGACAAGTCAGGCCGGACGATTGCCAATGGTCGGGCCATGCGAATTTCGGTCGAAACTCCCAATGAAGTTGCCAAAAGACCTTATCGTGTCCCTTATGGATCAAACATTCTGGTTACTGATGGTCAAAAGGTAAAAAGAGGAGCACGCCTCTTTGAATGGGATGCCTTTGCTACTTCCCTGTACTCTGAAGTCAAGGGTATTGTCCGCCATATTGACCTCATTCATGGCATGACCACGTCTAGAAGGACAATTGAGGAATTTGGCATCACTGAGGAAGTTGTAACTGATACCGGGGGAGGTAAAAAACCTGATCGCTTGAAACCAAATCCCCAACGGTCGCCGCAGGCAACTGAACAGGGGCGGGTCTGGTTTGAATCGGCCGAACTGGAGAATGGTCCTGACGGCAACCTGGTGGTGAGTTCCAAGGATATGTGGATGGTTATTGCGGATGAGCATGGCCAAGAGGTTTCAGCCCATTATGTTCCACAGGATTCTCAGTTGAAAGTAGCCAATGGTCAATCCATCAAGGCCGGTGATGACTTGTTTATACCACCACCGATGAAACAAACTCAAAAGAGAATTTCCCAGAGTTTTTCTTCCAATTGGCGTGATTTGGATACACTCAAGCCAGGTATTCTCATAGTTGACGAGGTTACCGGACAACCATTGTACCTGGAAAACGGCAATCCGGCCTTTTATGAAATGTCCATGGAGTCGATAATAAGGATCAATGACGGGGGAAAGGTCGCGGTCGGCGATGAATTGGTTCGATTCCCGAAACGGACTGCCTTGACCAAGGATATTACGGGTGGTCTTCCTCGGGTTGCTGATCTGTTTGAAGCCAGAAATCCAAAGGATTTAGCGGTTATGGCTGAAATCACTGGAACAATTCGATTTGAAAGGGAGTATAAGAATTCCCGGGTTATCTGCATTGACCCTGATGATGAAAACATCGCAATCCCTCCCAAGTACAAGATTCCAAAGGGCCTGCATCTGGAGGTTCAGGAAGGCGACAAGATCATGCGGGGTGACCTAATTGTCGATGGTACTCCTTCCCCACAGGATGTTCTCCAATCAAGGGGGCTTGGTGATCTGGCTCGATACATGATTGAGGGTGTTCAGGAAGTCTACCAGTTGCAAGGTGTGAAAATCAATGACAAGCACATTGAGGTCATTTTACGGCAAATGTTGAAGAAGGTCCGTGTTACGGATCCCGGTGACACTGTTCTTATGTCTGATGAAATCATTGACAGGGCTGAATTCAGGAAAATCAATGAAGCTGCCAGGGGAAGAGAAGAAAAGGAAGCTCATTCGGTTCCGGTTATTCTCGGTATTACCAAGGCTGCCCTCGGTACCAATTCATTTATTTCAGCTGCTTCCTTCCAGGAAACAACCAAGGTTCTGACTGATGCCGCTGTCCGGGGACGGGTTGACAAGCTGTCTGGTCTCAAGGAAAATGTGATTGTGGGCAGACTTATTCCAGCTGGTACTGGTAACGCTGCCTCAGATATTCGAAAAATTGCCTTCAAGGAGGATGAGAGAATATTGCAACTGGAGAAGGAATCTGACATCTTCAGTGATTTTCCTGCTTTGATTGAAGAGGATTCTGAATCGCTGGAAAGTTAGTTTTGCTAGCTAAAATCACTTTTTTTGGGGTTGGAGGAATTTTTTACCCTGAAAGAGTTGACATTTTTCTTGGCAATCATTACTTGGCACGGACTTTCAAGAGACCAATGCCTTTGGAAGTAAAATAGCCATTTAGATTTGGGGTACATGAACACCTTACCCGGTGTTCCTCTGAAATACAGACCGCTGAGGAGAACGAAGCGGTTTCTTTATGCTTTATGTTAAGAGGTCTTGGTCGATCAGGAAAGATAGAATTTTAGGAATGTTATGCCAACGATACAACAATTAATTCGCAAGCCAAGAAAGCCCAAGGTCCGGCGACAAAAGTCAATGCATTTGCTGGGGTGTCCTCAGCGACGTGGGGTGTGTACCCGTGTCTACACGACAACACCCAAAAAGCCGAATTCAGCTTTGCGGAAGGTTGCCAAGGTCAGGTTGACAAGTGGTTTTGAGGTTATCTCCTATATTCCCGGGGAGACCCATACCTTACAGGAGCATTCGGTGGTTCTGATTCGTGGTGGAAGAGTTAAAGACCTTCCGGGTGTCAGGTACCATATCCTTCGGGGAACACTCGATACAACAGGTGTCATGGAACGACGGCAAAGACGTTCCAAGTACGGTGCCAAGAGACCTAAGTAAGGAGCTGTATATATGTCCCGTCGCCGTCGAGCTGATGTAAGAGAAATACTGCCTGATGCCAAATTTGGTGATCAGACCCTTACCAAGTTTATGAACAACCTGATGGAGGATGGCAAGAAGGCCGTGGCCGAAGGTATTGTCTATAATGCCCTGGACCGAATTCAAAGCCAGACCCAACGTGATCCGTTGGAAGTTTTTCATGAGGCTATCGGCAACGTCCGTCCCTCAATTGAGGTCAGGTCAAGACGAGTTGGTGGTTCAACCTATCAGATCCCGGTTGAGGTTCGACCGGAAAGAAGAAGTGCCCTGGCCATTCGCTGGTTGATTGATGCTGCTCGCAAGCGTCCAGAACACACGATGGAGGAAAGATTGGCTGGCGAGCTGGTTGATGCCATAAACTTCCGCGGCCGAGCTGTAAAAAAACGTGAAGATACACACAAGATGGCCGAAGCCAACCGGGCCTTTAGTCATTATCGATGGTAAAGTAAAAGTAGGGCAGTTTTCTCATGACACGTCAATATCCTCTTTCCCACTATCGAAATTTTGGTATCATGGCTCATATTGATGCCGGGAAAACAACCACCACAGAACGCGTTCTTTATTATACCGGCAAGTCCCACAAAATCGGTGAGGTTCATGATGGGGCCGCAACCATGGACTGGATGGAACAGGAGCAGGAACGAGGAATTACCATAACCTCGGCTGCCACGACCACCTTCTGGGAAAGAACCGAAGATGGTGAAACTCCTCTTTCGGAAAAATATCGCTTCAATATCATTGATACGCCGGGCCATGTGGATTTTACCATTGAGGTCGAAAGATCACTGGCGGTCCTTGACGGAGCAATTTGTGTCCTTGATGCCAACGCCGGTATTGAGCCCCAGACCGAAACCGTCTGGCGCCAGGCCGACCGGTACAAGGTACCAAGATTTGTATTCGTCAACAAAATGGACAAGATCGGAGCAGATTTCTTCAATTGTGTGAGAATGATCAAATCCCGCACCGGTGCAACTCCCCTACCCATACAGATTCCCATCGGAGCTGAAGACAAATTCAGTGGAATTATTGATCTGGTTACCATGAAGGAATGGACCTGGACGGGTGAAGCACTTGGAGCGACATGGACTCTTCAGGACATTCGGCCAGACCTCCAAAATTTGGCTGATGAGTGGCGAAATACCCTCATTGAAACGGCCGTTGAAATTGATGATGATGTGATGGAAGCTTATCTGGAGGGTGAAGAACCTGACGAGGAAACACTGCGGCGATTGATCCGCAAAGGGACTCTGGATATGATTTTTGTACCTGTTCTTGCTGGTTCTGCCTTCAAGAACAAAGGTGTTCAGCCAATGTTGAATTCGGTCATTGATTACCTGCCAGGCCCATTGGATGTCCCTTCCTACCTTGGTTTTGCCCCCGGCGATAAGGAAGAAGTTCGAAATATTGCGAGGACTGCTGATGATGCCGATCCATTTTCAGGCTTGGCTTTCAAGGTAATGAATGATCCTTTTGTCGGCTCCCTGACGTTTACCCGTATCTATTCCGGTATGATCCAGAAGAGTGACCAGATGTTGAACTCGACCAAAGGAAAGAAAGAACGTGTCGGTCGAATGATGATGATGCATTCCAACAACCGGGAAGAAATCACGGAAGCTTATGCCGGTGATATCATAGCCTTGGCTGGCTTGAAGGAAACAACCACTGGTGACACTCTATGCAGTTCGGTGAAACCTGTTGTGCTTGAAACCATGACTTTCCCTGATCCAGTTATTGAAATCGCGGTTGAGCCAAGAACCAAGTCCGACCAGGAAAAGATGGCGCAGGCTTTGCAACGGTTGGCAGCCGAAGATCCTTCGTTCAGGGTTGAGACAGATTTCGAATCTGGCCAAACCATTATGAAAGGTATGGGGGAACTTCACCTGGACATATTGATTGACCGGATGAAAAGGGAATTCAAAGTGGAAGCCAATATTGGTGCACCGCAAGTTGCCTATCGTGAAACTGTTTCGCATTTGGCTGAAATTGACTACACCCATAAAAAACAGACTGGTGGTGCCGGTCAGTTTGCCCGGGTCAAAATGATTATCGAGCCCGAAGAAATCGGCAAGGGTTATAGTTTTGAGTCCAAGATCGTTGGTGGCTCAATCCCCAAGGAATATATTCCGGGTGTTGAAAAGGGAATTCAATCGGTAATGGATTCTGGTCCGTTGGCTGGCTTTCCGGTCATTGACTTCAAGGTTACCCTTATTGATGGAGCTTACCATGATGTTGACTCATCGGTAATGGCTTTTGAACTTTGTGCCAGGGCCGCCATGCGGGAAGGTCTGAAAAAAGCCGGGGTCAAACTTTTGGAGCCCGTCATGAAGGTAGAGGTTGTAACTCCCGAAGAATATACCGGAACAGTAAATGGCGATTTGACCAAGAGACGTGGCCAGGTGCAGGGGCAGGAACCTAGAGGTAATTCAACAGCGATTGCAGGAACCGTACCACTGGCCAATATGTTTGGCTACATCAACAACCTTCGTTCCATGACGTCGGGAAGAGCTAATTTCACCATGCAGTTTTCTCATTATGAGGCTGTACCACAAAATATCTCGGAAGAGATTCAATCTAAATATGCTTGAAGCAAACTTAACAAATTCGGTTAACCAGAAAGGATTATCAGATGGCTAAGGAAACTTTTATCAGGAACAAACCGCATGTCAATGTCGGCACAATCGGCCATGTTGACCATGGTAAAACAACTTTAACAGCTGCCATTACCAAGTATTTCGGTGAGTTTACACCCTATGACAAAATTGATGGCGCGCCTGAGGAAAAGGATCGTGGTATTACCATTTCAACCGCACACGTTGAATATGAAACTGAAGCTCGACACTATGCTCACGTCGACTGCCCGGGCCATGCTGACTATGTCAAGAACATGATTACCGGTGCGGCCCAAATGGATGGAGCCATTCTGGTGGTGAGTGCTGCCGATGGTCCCATGCCCCAGACCCGTGAACATATTCTGCTTGCCCGTCAGGTAGGTGTTCCATCCCTGGTGGTTTACATGAACAAGGTTGATCAGGTTGATGACGAAGAATTACTGGAATTGGTAGAATTGGAAATCCGGGAACTGCTCAATGAGTATGAGTTCCCTGGTGATGATATTGCGGTGATTCAGGGATCTGCCCTTGCCGCTATGGAAGGCACCAATAATGAAATTGGTGAAGACAGTATCAAGGCCCTAATGGAAGCCGTTGATGCCAATATCCCTACCCCTGATCGTCCGATTGACCAACCTTTCCTGATGCCGATTGAAGATGTCTTCTCGATTTCCGGACGGGGTACCGTTGTAACCGGAAGAGTTGAAAGAGGCGTGGTTAAGGTAGGTGACGAGATTGAGGTTGTAGGAATTCGTTCCACATCCAAAACGACCTGTACTGGAGTAGAAATGTTCCGTAAGCTTCTTGATCGAGGTGAGGCTGGTGACAATATCGGAGCTCTTTTGCGAGGTGTCGGACGTGATGGTGTTGAAAGAGGTCAGGTTCTCTGTAAGCCAGGTTCGGTTACACCCCACACTGAATTTGAAGCTGAGGCCTATATTCTCGACAAGTCGGAAGGTGGACGTCACACACCTTTCTTTACCAACTATCGTCCTCAGTTTTATTTCCGTACCACTGACGTAACCGGCTCTGTCGAACTGCCAGAAGGTATTGAAATGGTTATGCCTGGGGATAATGTCAGGTTCAAGGTTAAACTCATCAACCCCATTGCCATGGAAGAAAAACTTCGGTTTGCCATCCGGGAAGGTGGACGTACGGTTGGTGCAGGTGTTGTTACCAAGATAATTGAGTGATTTTGAAGGGCATGAACGGGGTTTGTGCCCTTTTTACTGTCGGAGCTAGAGTATGAGTCAACATCAAAACATCCGCATTCAGTTGAAGGCTTTTGATTACAGGGTTCTTGATGCCTGTGCATCTGAACTCATTGATACAGTCAGGAGAACTGGTGCACGTTGGCGGGGGCCCATACCCTTACCGAACAAAATTGAAAAGTTTACTGTACTTCGGGGACCTCACATTGACAAGAAGTCACGTGAGCAAATGGAAATTCGAACCCACAAGCGGGTGATTGATATCATTGATCCAACTCCACAAACAGTAGATGCACTCATGAAACTTGAACTCGCGGCAGGTGTTGCCGTGGAATTGAAACTTTAGTAGGGGAGATTCCGGAATGCGTTCTGGAGTGATTGCCAAAAAATTGGGAATGACGCGTTTGTTCCAGGATGATGGAAAACAGGTACCTGTTACCGTTCTTCATCTGGACAATCTGCAGGTTCTGGCCCAGCGAACAGTAAGCCGAGATGGTTATTCTGCCGTCCAGCTTGGTTCGGGTTCAGCAAAAGCCAAGCGAGTATCCAAGGCGATGCGTGGTAATTTTGCCATGGCTCAGGTAGCGCCTAAGCGAAAATTGGCTGAGTTCCGGGTTACACCGGACAATTTAATTGATGTCGGAGCTGAAATTACTGCTGACCATTTTTTACCAGGTCAGAAAGTAGATGTTTCAGGAACTTCAATCGGTAAAGGCTTTGCCGGTGCCATGAAAAGGCACAATTTTTCTGGATTGCGGGCCACCCATGGTGTATCGGTAAGTCACCGGTCGCATGGATCAACAGGTCAGTGTCAGGATCCCGGGAAGGTCTTCAAGGGCAAGAAGATGGCTGGGCACCTCGGAAATGCCCGAGTAACAACTCAGAACCTTGAAGTCATGCAGACAGATGCTGAAAACGGTCTTATCCTTGTCAAGGGTGCTGTTCCAGGGTCCAAGGGCGGTTGGGTAACCGTACGGGATGCTTGCAAGAAAAAAACACCTGACAATCTTCCAATGCCCGGTGCCATTAGAAAAAATGAACCTGTTGCTGGGAATGTTGGGGTAGGCCAGGAAGTATCCGGGGAGGCTGAGTCATGAAGACTAAAGTAGTCAGTTTTGATGGCCAAGAGACTGAATCGGTTGACCTGGCTGAAAATATTTTTGGTCTGGAATACCGATCAGATATATTGAATCGTGTTGTACGCTGGCAAAGAGCCCGCAAGCAGCAAGGAACCCACAAGGCCAAGACCCGTTCTGAAACAAGTTATTCCAAGCGCAAGATTTTCAGGCAAAAAGGCACTGGTAATGCTCGTCACGGTGACCGAAATGCACCTATTTTTTCCAAGGGTGGTGTTTACAAAGGACCTACCCCTCGTGATCACAGCCATGGCTTGCCCAAGAAAGTTCGGCAACTAGGCTTGAAAATGGCTCTTTCTTCCAAGTTGCAAAACAGTGAATTGGTTATCTTGTCCAATACCAAGATTGATAATCCCAAGACATCCGAGTTGAATGAGAAAATCAGGAATTTTGGATGGAAAAAGACCTTGGTTATTGATGGGCAACAAGTTGATGAAAATTTTGCCAGGGCTGCCAAAAACATACCTGATCTGGATGTTTTGCCTCAACAGGGTGCAAATGTCTATGACATTTTGAAATGCTCCACGCTGGTGATTACCATGGACGGATTAAATGCCTTGCAGGAGAGAATGTCATGAAACCGGTAGCCGAACATTACGACATGATCATTCGACCCAGGATTACCGAAAAATCCACCTTGGCCTCGGACCTCAATACCGTGGTATTTGAAACCAGGATGGATGCCACCAAGCCGAAGATCAAGGAAGCCGTTGAGGCTATATTCAAGGTGAAGGTCAAATCCGTAAATACTGTTGTCCAGAAGGGTAAAAGTACACGTTTCAGGGGACGTCCCGGCAAAAGAAAAAATTTTAAAAAGGCCTTTGTCCGGCTGGAGGAAGGCTATTCAATTGATACTGGATCATCAAGATAATGTGGAACGGTTCAAAGATTTCGTTTACACCCACCCAAGCAGGGAATAAAGGTTAATTGTATGGCATTGAAGTCCTATAAGCCGATTACTCCGGGGCGACGTGGTCTCGTTCTGGTTGATCGCTCCCATCTATGGAAAGGGAAACCGGTTAAATCCCTGAGTGAGGGACTTAACTCAAAAGGCGGTCGAAACAATCTCGGTCGAATTACAGTTCGACATCGAGGCGGTGGAGCCAAGCGTCTTTATCGAAAGATTGATTTCAAACGCAAGAAACTGGATGCAGTAGGTACGGTTGACCGGTTCGAATATGACCCCAACCGCTCGGCATTCATCGCCCTGATCAAATATGATGACGGTGAAATGTCCTATATTATTGCTCCACAGAGACTTGCCGTAGGTGACAAGGTTGTTTCGTCAGCACGGGCGGACATCAAGCCTGGCAACGCGATGCCGTTTGCTGGCATGCCCATCGGAACCATTGTGCACAATGTTGAAATGAAACCTGGTAAAGGTGGACAAATTGCACGTGCTGCCGGTACTTATGCCCAATTCGTCGGACGTGATGGAGGGTATGCCCAGCTACGTCTTTCATCTGGTGAATTGAGAGTTGTTCATCAAAACTGCCGGGCAACAGTTGGCGCTGTTTCCAATCCTGATAATTCCAATATTAATCTTGGGAAAGCCGGCCGAACCCGTAATATGGGTATCAGACCCACCGTACGGGGTGTGGTCATGAATCCAGTGGATCATCCACATGGTGGAGGTGAAGGAAAATCCAGCGGCGGCCGTCATCCTGTAACACCTTGGGGCAAGCCTACAAGGGGAATGAAAACTCGCAAGAACAAGACGACCGATAAATACATCCTGCGGCGTCGGTCAGTGCGAAAGAAAGGACGTTAAAATGGCACGGTCTACATGGAAAGGTCCCTTCGTGGATTCTTATGTGTTGAAAAAAGCTGAAAAGGTCAAGCAATCTGGTCGAAGGGATGTCATTAAGATCTGGTCTCGTAGATCGACGATACTCCCTCAATTTGTTGGCCTCACCTTTGGTGTCCATAATGGCAGAAAACATATCCCCGTTCTGGTTTCGGAAGAAATGATTGGCCAGAAGTTCGGAGAATATTCTCCAACAAGAACTTATTACGGGCATTCTGCCGACAAAAAGGCAAAAAGGAGGTAATACTCGATCATGTCTAAATTACAAAGTAGGTTGCCTACCGATCAGGCTATTGCGATTGGCAGAATGCTACGGGTATCCCCACAGAAACTGAACCAGTTGGCTACCCTGATTCGTGGCAAGGAAATAGCCGATGCCATCAATATTCTGACTTTTTCGGAAAAGCGAATTGCCAAGGACGTGCTGAAAGTATTACGAACGGCCATGTACAACGCCGAGAACAATTTCGGTATGGATGGTGAACGATTGCGGGTTGTTGAAGCCTACGTCGGTAAAAACCTGACCATGAAAAGGTTTCGGGCCAGAGCTAGAGGAAGGGCCAATAGAATTGTCAAACCATTTTCACAAATTACAATCATCGTGCAGGAAATAGGGAATTAGTACTTATGGGTCAAAAAGTTAACCCTATCGCCATGCGGCTACAGATCAACAGGACCTGGGACAGCAGATGGTATGCCAACAAACGGGATTATGGAGATCTTCTGCAGGAAGACCTGAAAATCAGAGCCTTCATCAAGAAAGAATGCGCTCAGGCAGGTATCAGCCGGGTGATTATTGAACGGCCTTACAAGAAATGCCGAATAACGGTACATTCAGCGAGGCCAGGAGTAATTGTTGGTCGAAAGGGTTCCGAAGTCGAAGCCTTGAAAGCATCCTTGCGCAAACTGACCGATTCAGAACTGTTTTTCAATATCGTTGAGGTTAAACGGCCTGAAATTGATGCCCAGTTGGCTGCCGATTCAGTTGCCCAGCAAATTGAAAACCGGGTTTCGTTCCGTCGAGCCATGAAACGCTCCGTCCAAAGTGCCATGCGCATGGGTGCCCTGGGAGTCAGAGTAAATGTTGCCGGACGTCTTGGTGGAGCAGAAATTGCCCGTACCGAATGGTATCGGGAGGGGCGGGTCCCATTACATACCCTCAGAGCCGATGTTGATTACGCTCAGGCTACAGCATCAACTCCCTATGGTGTTATCGGGATCAAGATGTGGATCTTCAAGGGTGAAATTATGGAGCATGATCCTTCGGCAAGGGATCGTCGAGACCAGGTTCTAAGGGAAGGCGGGGTTGCCCCCCGTAGATCATAGTCCGAGGATCAAGATATGTTACAACCAAAGAAACCACGATATCGGAAACAGCACAAGGGCCGCATTCATGGAAATTCCAAAGGCGGAACTGCCCTGAATTTTGGATCCTTTGGCCTTAAGGCTATTGAGCCCGAACGGGTGACTGCTCGACAAATCGAGGCCGCCCGAAGAGCTTTGACCAGAAAAATGAAACGGCAGGGACGAGTCTGGATAAGGATTTTTCCTGATGTTCCTGTTTCCAAGAAACCTACTGAGGTTCGCATGGGAAAAGGCAAGGGGTCCGTGGAATACTGGGCCGCCCGGGTCAAGCCAGGTCGTGTCATGTTTGAAATTGATGGGGTTGCTGATGGAATTGCCCGTGAAGCTCTTCGGCTAGCCGCCATGAAATTGCCGGTAAAGACCAGGATCGTTCAGCGGGATGATTGGTAGTTTACGGTTGGAAATCAGAACCTAGTAATAGGATTATAGTCATGGATGCATCAGAGTTACGAGAAAAAACAGCTGACGAATTAGGCGACAAGCTGCTTGAGTTGAAGAGAGAAGCGTTCAATATTCGTTTTCGGTTGGCGGAAGGGGATTTTCCCAACACTTCCCGAATTCGTACGATTAGAAGAGATGTGGCACGGATAAAAACCGTGATCCGTGAAAAGGAGAAGGCTTAGTCATGCCAAAAAGAATACTGGCTGGTAAGGTTATCAGCAATTCAAGTGACAAGACGGTTACTGTTCTGGTTGAAAGACGGTTCATGCACCCGGTCATGAAGAAAACCGTAAGAAAATCAAAGAAATATCGGGCCCATGATGCCAATAATTCAGTTCATTTGGGTGATAAGGTTCAAATTAGAGAATGTTCACCTATTTCTAAAACCAAGTCCTGGGAAGTTGTAGAAGCAACTTAAACCAGGACAAATATTTTATCGAAACCCTGGGGCTTTAACAGGAGTCCCCACAGGTCGGGAGTATTAACATGATTCAGATGCAGACTAATCTGGATGTAGCGGATAATTCGGGTGCCCGAAAAGTCCAATGCATCAAGGTTCTCGGCGGTTCCAAGCGAAGGTTTGCATCCGTTGGTGATGTTATTGTGGTTTCCGTCAAGGAGGCCATACCCAGGGCTCGGGTCAAAAAGGGTGAAGTCAGACGAGCTGTCATCGTAAGAACCGCCAAGGAAGTACGCCGTGATGATGGAACGGTGATCCGGTTTGACAAAAATGCTGCCGTCCTCATCAACAATAACAATGAACCCATTGGTACCAGAATTTTTGGTCCAGTGGTACGAGAACTGAGAGCTCTTCGATTTATGAAAATTGTTTCTCTGGCTCCGGAGGTATTGTAATGGCTGCCAAGTTGAAAAAAGGCGATAAGGTGATCGTGATTGCTGGTAAGGATTCCGGTGCTCGGGGAGTGATCAACAGTGTCAACCCCTCCACTGGCAAGGCTGTGGTTGAAGAAGTCAATCTATCAATCAGGCACCAAAAGCAGACGCAAGCACAGGAAGGTGGCAGAATTCCCATTTATATGCCGATAGATCTTTCCAATCTGGCGCTTGTTGATCCTTCAGACGATAAGCCAACTCGGGTAGGTTTTCGGATGGATGATGGTAAAAAGGTAAGGTTTTCCAAAAGAACTGGAGTAGTGATTGATGGCTAGTTCAACACCTCGTTTAAAGAATATTTACCAGGAACAGATCAAGCCTGCCTTGATGGAAGAATATGGCTACAAGAATGTCATGATGGTTCCCAAGCTTGATAAAATCGTGCTTAACATGGGAGTCGGCGAAGCCACCAAAGATTCCAAGAAGGCCAAATTTGCTGAAGCCGAACTTACGGCTATAGCAGGGCAGAAGGCTGTACCGACCAGAGCGCGCCAATCTCTTTCGGGATTCCGGCTGCGGGAGGGAATGGTTATCGGTGCCAAGGTAACCCTCAGGGGCAATCGTATGTATGAGTTTCTGGACCGGCTGGTTATCATAGCCCTGCCCCGTGTTCGGGATTTTCGTGGCGTGTCGGATAAATCCTTTGATGGGAACGGCAACTTTTCCCTTGGCCTGAGGGAACATATCGTGTTTCCAGAAATCGATTATGACAAGGTTGACGAAATCAGGGGGCTGGACGTTACCATCTGTACAACAGCCAAATCAGACAAGGAAGCGAAAAGTCTTCTGGTAAAATTGAATCTTCCTTTCAGGAATTAAATACGGAGATTACCTCAATGGCAAAGAAAGCAATGGTGGAAAGAGAATTGAAGCGACAAAGGCTGGTCAAGAAATACGAGGAAAAACGTGCTAATTTGAAAGCCATCATTAATAACAAGGACCTCCCTTTGGAGGAACGTTTTTCAGCCAACCTTAAATTGGCCAAGTTGCCAAGGAACTCATCGGCAACGAGGTTGCATAACAGGTGTCAATTGACCGGGCGACCCAAGGGGTATTATCGCAAACTGCGGATTTCACGTATTGCATTGCGTGAATATGGCGGGTTTGGTCAAATCCCGGGTATGGTTAAGTCAAGTTGGTAGGAGTAAACAGATATGTCATTTAGTGACCCAGTTGGAGATATGCTGACCCGTATCAGGAACGGGCAAATGCGCAAGAAGGGATCAATCATGTCCCCCTCCTCTAAATTGCGGATTTGGGTTCTTGATGTTCTGAAAGAAGACGGATACATCCTCGGCTATAAACAGATGGACAATGAAAAGGGTTTCAAGGAAATTGAAATCAAACTGAAATACTTTGCTGGAGGCCCTGCCATCAGGGAGCTCAAGCGAATTTCCAAGCCGGGACGAAGGGTTTATTCAAGTGTGAAAAACCTTCCTTATGTCAGGCAAGGTCTAGGCGTTGCCATCGTATCTACCGCCAAGGGGGTCATGTCGGATGCCAAAGCCCGCGAACAGAATGTTGGCGGTGAAATTCTATGTACGGTTTTCTAGGAGAACTATAATGTCCCGGATTGGGAAATTACCGATAAAAATACCTGCCGGAGTTGAGGCCAAGCTGGAAGATCAGTTGGTGACGGTCAAGGGGCCTAGAGGAACCTTGAGTTTTACCATTCCGAATGAAATATCGGGATCGATTGAAGATCAGCAGATAAAGGTCAAGCCCTGGCAAAACAACATCAAGAGCCGCCAGAAATGGGGTATGTCACGTACGATGATTGCCAACTGTGTCAAGGGTGTAACGGAAGGGTTTACCAAGGAATTGCAAATCAGCGGTGTTGGCTATCGAGCTCAAATGAAGGGCAATTCCCTGAATTTGACTTTGGGCCTGAGCCATGATGTCAACATTGATGTTCCCAAGGAGATTACCATCACAACTCCTTCCAACACCAGAATCGTGATCGAAGGCAATGACCCGCAAACTGTTGGCAAGGTGGCAGCGGATATTCGCAAATGGCGACCGCCTGAACCCTATAAGGGAAAGGGTATCAGGTATCTTAACGAATACGTTTACCGCAAGGTAGGCAAGAAGAAGTAAGGTGTGATAATGGGAACCAGTAAAAAAGACCTCTTCCAGCGAAGGAAATCAAGGGTACGACACCAGTTGAAAACTGTCCGTACTGATCGTCCTCGACTTTCCGTATTCCGTTCGAACAAGAATATCAGTGTTCAGGTAATTGATGATTCGAAGGGTGTTACCCTGGCTTCAGCCTCATCCCTGGAAAAGGATCTTGGCATAGACAGAGGTAATAACATAGCAGCAGCTGAAAAAATTGGCGCAACCATTGCTGATCGGGCTTTGAAGGCGGGAATTGCAAAATGTTATTTTGATCGTGGTGGCTACATGTTTCACGGTAGGGTAAAAGCCCTGGCAGATTCCGCCCGTACTAATGGATTAAAGATTTAGGAGACAATGCATGGCTCGAGATGAAAAAAGGCGCTCCAGGGATGACAGCCCTGAATTTGGCGAACGATTGGTTGCCATCAATCGGGTTTCCAAGACGGTCAAGGGCGGCAAGCGCTTTGGCTTTTCTGCCTTGGTTGTTGTCGGTGATCAGAATGGCCGTGTAGGCTTTGGCAAGGGCAAGGCCAAGGAAGTGCCTGAGGCCATCAGGAAAGCCACGGAGAATGCCAAAAGGAGCCTTCATCGAATTCCATTGAAACAAGGCCGAACCCTCTTTCATGACATGGAGGGAAGGCATGGTGCCGGGAAGGTGGTTCTCAGGACTGCCCCGCCAGGAACCGGAATTATTGCCGGTGGCCCCATGCGGGCTGTTTTTGAAATGCTTGGTGTTCAGGATGTGGTTGCCAAGTCAATCGGATCTCAAAATCCCTACAACATGATCAGGGCGACAATTGATGCTTTGAAAAAAATCTCCAGCCCACGGCAGGTGGCCAGGAGAAGAGATTTGAAAGTCTCGCAGATCAGTCGCAAACCGGATTTTCAATCGACAGGTGCCTAGGAGTTTACCATGAACAAAGTTATCGTTGTCAAACAGATTGGTTCTCCAATTCGCCGCCAGGCCAAACAGAAAGCCATTCTCATAGGTTTGGGATTGAACAAGATGCACCGGGTCAGGGAACTCGAGGATACTCCAGCTGTCAGGGGAATGGTAAATAAACTTCCTCACATGGTGGAAATTGTTGAAGAAAAAACCAAGGCCTAGTCAAAAGTTAAGGCCAAAGCGAATTAATTGAGGAAAAGGCGGGAATACAGGGCTTGCTAGGAGAAAATGATGAAATTACATGACTTGCGAGATGACACTTTTACCCCCAAAGCTCGCAAAAGAGTGGGACGGGGACCTGGTTCCGGCAAGGGAAAAACCTGCGGACGAGGTCATAAGGGTCAGAAATCCAGATCAGGCGTAGCTCTTGGATCATTTGAAGGTGGGCAAATGCCCATTTATCAAAGACTTCCCAAGAGAGGTTTTAACAATCATTCACGAAAAAGTTATTCTGTTGTAAATCTGGGAAATATCCAGGCCTTTATTGATAATGGCAAGCTGAATCCAGACGAGATTATCAACAGTGATGCGCTGATTAAAAGTGGCTTGGTAAGGCGACCTCTGGATGGAATTAGAGTGTTGGCCAAAGGCGAGATAACCTCAAAAGTAACTATTGAGGTGGCGGGAGCTTCGAAAGCCGCCATTGAGGCCATAAACAAAACAGGTGGGTCACTGAAGGCTTTGTGACTTGTAGATTACTTGGAATCGAAAATATATTTATTAGTATTATTATGATCATGGCTTTCTTCTATCGTAAGGAAGGCTTATCCTACTCCCATGAAATTTAAAGGATAGTTAAATGGTTTCAGCTGCTGAACAGATGGCTTCGAATTTAAGCTGGAGTACATTCAGCAAGGCTACTGAACTCAAGCATAGAATCCTGTTTGCCCTTGGACTCCTGATTGTCTACCGGATTGGTACCTACATTCCAGTACCGGGTATTGATACAGTTGCCCTGCGTGAATTTGTTGATGCTGCTTCCACTGGTCTTGGTGGCATGCTCAATATGTTTACTGGTGGCGCCATAGGTCGAATGGGTATTTTTGCACTTGGTATCATGCCCTACATATCCGCTTCCATCATCATGCAACTTATGGTGGCCATGGTTCCCCGTCTTGAACAATTGAAAAAAGAAGGCGAACAGGGACGGAAGAAAATCAATCAGTATACGCGTTATGGCACCGTTTTTCTTGCTACTTTCCAGGCCTATGGTCTGGCCGTAAGTCTTGAAACTGGTGAGTTGGCTCTGGATCCAGGCTGGTACTTCAGATTGTCCTGCGTCATTACTCTGGTTGGTGGTACAATGTTCCTGATGTGGTTGGGAGAGCAAATCACTTCCAGAGGTATCGGAAATGGTATTTCATTGATCATTTTCACTGGAATTATTGCCGAAATTCCCTCAGCCCTTGCCCAATTCTTCAGTCAGGGACGATCAGGATCGCTTTCACCAGTTGTTATCATTGGAGTGATTCTCATGGTCATCGCGGTAATTACCTTTGTGGTCTTTATCGAGCGAGCGCTCAGGCGAATACAGATTCACTATCCAAGACGACAGCAAGGCAATCGAATGTTTCAGGGTGGTTCCTCTTACCTCCCCATCAAGATTAACCCTTCAGGGGTCATTCCTCCTATTTTTGCTTCTTCGCTCCTTTTGTTACCGACAACCATCTCAACGTTTTCGGGTAATTCTACAAACACCTTCATGTCGATTGTTCTGGCATATTTTGGACCTGGACAGCCACTGTACCTGGCTTTCTTTGTCGCCATGATTGTATTCTTTGCCTATTTCTATACTTTGAATGTTTCCTTCAAAGTTGAGGATGTGGCTGAGAACCTCAAAAACCAGAATGGTTTTATCAAGGGTGTACGTCCCGGGCAAAATACGGCAGATTTACTGGAGCATATAGTTATCCGGATTTTGGTCCTGGGTTCCGCTTATCTGTCGGCTGTCTGTCTACTGCCGGAAATTCTCAGAGCCCAATTGGCCGTCCCTTTTTACTTTGGCGGAACGTCCGTTCTCATTGTCGTTTCTGTTACCATGGACACCATAAACCAGGTCCAGTCGCATTTGATGGCCCATCAATACGAAGGTTTGATTGACAAATCCCGGTTGCGTGGGAAACGAAAGAAAAAGGCTCGATTACGATGAATTTGATTTTGCTGGGACCACCAGGTTCTGGAAAGGGCACACAAGCAAAAATAATTGTCAAAAACCGTGGTTTGGTTCAACTCTCCACTGGTGACATGCTCCGGGAAGCAGTCAAATCGGGTTCAGAAATCGGTAAATCGGTTGCCAAAATAATGGAAGCTGGCGAACTGGTAACCGATGATATCATTAATTCCCTGATTCAGGAACGATTGGCTACCGCGAATTCTGGATTCATTTTTGATGGGTATCCTCGTACTTTGAATCAGGCAGATTCTCTGGAGGAGCAATTAACCAAGGCCAATACCAAAATTGACATGGTAATTGAGCTTACTGTTGATGTTGATCAATTGATTGCTCGAATTGTCGGAAGACTATCCTGTGTCAATTGTGGGGCCATGTACCACAAAACGAACCAGCCACCCGCAAAAGAGGGTATCTGTGATTCCTGTGGCAATAAACTTATTCAGCGTAAGGATGACAATGAAGAATCCTTCCGAACCAGATTGATGGAATATTATCAGAAAACTGCACCCCTGACCGGATATTACCACAGGGCCAGGTTATTGAAATACGTTTCAAGTGTCGGTTCAATTCAGGCAATTGCGGATAATATTGAGGCTACACTTCAGACTTCCTGAGGCTCCACCTCAACCCCAGCCAAAATGGTTGGCAAGGCCTGACCTGAAAGGTGGTTAATTTTCAAAATCAATTTTCTCAGATCAGCATCGCGCCAATCGCGTGATCTGAAATGGGTGAATCCTCGAATACCCGATTATGGGTATCATGACATTGAACAAATTTGGCGTGATGAGGAAGATCCTCAAGGTTTTCAGCCCCAAGATAGGTACAGGTACTCCGAAGGCCTCCTAGTAGGTCATAAACCGTTTCATCAATTGAAGGTTTGAAGGGAAGAAGAACCTCCCGGCCTTCACTGGTTTTCCATGGTTGCAGGCCATCAAAATGTTTCTCGTTGGCGACCTGAGAGCTCATTCCATAAAACTCTACATACTTGGTCTCTTGCAGTACCGGCTTACCTTCAGACGTTACTTCACCCGTATTGAAACGCCTTGTTATGACCCGGCCACCTCCTTCTTTGTGTCCGGCAAACATTCCCCCCAACATAACGAATGCCGAGCCTGCAGCCAATGCCTTGGCCACATCGCCAGGACAAGTACACCCTCCATCGGCTACGATATGGGCTCCAGCTTCCCGGGCAGCCTGGCCACATTCCATCACTGCCGAAAACTGCGGGTACCCAACCCCGGTTTTTATCCTTGTTTCACAAACACTACCACCGCCTATTCCTACCTTTACAAGATCGGCACCAGCCTCAACCAGAATTTTAGTCTGTTCCGGGGTTACGACGTTTCCTGCAATGATAACTACATCAGGAAACTCATTTCTGAAATCCTTGAGAAAATTCACAAACCGTTGCGTATGGCCGTTGGCTACATCAAGGCAGGCAAATTTAATTGGTCCGGCTTTTTGGCACACATTCTTGAACTTATCCCTATCGTTGTGGCGCAAACCCACCGTAATGGCACAATAATCCCTTCGCAAGGGATCCTCAGAAAAGAATTCGATAAGGTTTTCTTCGGAATGCATTTTGGCCAGACAGGTAAAAATCCGATGCTTGATTAGGGCATCGGCCATTGGGAAGGAACCAACCCCGTCCATATTGGCTGCCATAATTGGTATGCCCTCATAATTGGCACTCTCAGCACGCCCAAAATTGATCTGGCAGTTCAGATTCACAAGTTTGCGACTGGTAACTGTTGTTTGCGTACCCGGCACCAGCAGGACATTGCCATAATCCAGCTTTATCTCGTCTTTGACAGAATTCTTGGTGATATCCACATTATCAAGATTGCCTTCTTCAAAAAGACCTGAGCCATTACCTTTAAGGGAAGGTGTAGATTCTCTTTTCATACTCTCCTTAATCCTTTTCTGTGCAAAGGCGGGAGTAGGAACCATATCTGGGGTATATCGTTCTAAAGTTGAGTGGTCCACTCAATCGCGTTTGCAAATTATCTCTATACCTTTTTGGGTAAAAAATCAAGGTGGAAATGCACATCTTTGATAAATTTTAGAAAGAATTTTCTTGTCCGTACCAAAAGTAACAATTGTTTCTTTAAATCGCAGACTTTCTCTGACAGGATTCCAAAAATTTCAACACTTCAGAAGGATTCTGATCCGGTGGGAACACCGGATAGAACAACCGCTTAACCTCCGCATTATGAATTACAAGGGTGAGCCTCTTGATGAGGACCATTCCATTGACAACAAATGTCGGTAAGCGAAGGCTATTAGTCAGTTTCAGGTCGGCATCAGAAAGCAATGCAAATGGAAGGTGCAACCGATTTGTTGCTTCCATTTGATATTCGGTACTTTGGGTTGAAATTCCATATACTGCTGATACTCCCCTGTCGGCCAGCTCTTGTGACAGATCACGGAAGGCACAGGATTGTGGGGTACAGCCTCTTGCACCCGGAATATTGTCCCAATTATCAGGTAAGGGTAAATCAGGTTGGCCTGTCATCGGATAGAAGAAAAGGACATTCCATCCACACAGATCACCAAGATTTACTTTTCCACCGCCCGTCGAAGGCAAATCAATGTTTGGCATGACCACACCTGATAGGTGGTGGGCATTTCCGTCGTCCCTAGGTTCAGGTAACGTGCTCCAATCAACCTCTTGAAGATTCACCATGTCTTATAATACCCGAGATTCAGAATGTTATTGCGAAACCAGTTTCAGTGATATTGCCCGAAATGGAATTAACAGTATAAGGGCAATTGCCAACTTCACCCCAAGGTCGGCTGATGCCAGGCTCATCCAATAGGGAAATACCGGACCAAAACCCAACAGCATCGTTGGGGCATTGGCCCATTCTGTCCCGACTTTAGGTTCCAGAAAAGTCAACTGGCTGGAAAAGGCGATAAAGAAAAACAGGAAGGTGTCAACCGAAGAACCAATCAGAGTGGAAATCAAGGGAGCTTTCCACCAAACATCTCTTCGTAATCGATCAAATATTGATACATCAAGAAGTTGGGCAATCAAGAATGCTGTCCCAGAGCCAAGGGCGACTCGTAGAGTTACCAATGGCCCGAATTCGCCTTCAATTTGAGATCCAACAAAGGAACAGAAGATACCTACCACAAACCCGGCAAGAATTACCTTTCTTGCTGCTGTGGCACCAAAAACCCTATTCATCAGATCAGTTACCAGAAAGGCAATTGGATATACAAATGCTCCCCAAGTCAGCCATTGACCAACCAAAAACTGAACCAGGATGTTGGAAGCAACTACGACAAGTGCCATAACTGCGATGCCGATCGAAATGGAATAATGCATGGGTAGTCCAAATAGGATAATCAGGAATCTTTGATTGGGGGAATAGTACTTACAACTTCAGGTGGATATAGACTGTTTGCACCTAAATGTAAGGCAGAACCATTGGCTTGACCTACATCCCGGAATCAACCATGGCTTTAGCCATGTAAGCAATTGTATTCTCATTCAAGCCTGCAACATTTATTCGGCTATCACCCACCAGGTATATTCCATGTTTTTCACGCATGGTAATTACCTGTTCAGGGGTACATCCCGTCAAGGAAAACATCCCCTTATGGGAAGCGAGAAAACCAAACCGATCTGATCCGGTGAGGTTACGTAATTCTTCGGCCAATTTAACTCTTAAATCCAGCAAGTTTTTACGGGTTGCTTCCAATTCTTCGCGCCACACCTTTGATAATTCATCATCGTTCAAGATAATTGCTACCAAACTGCCACCATGATCAGGCGGGAAAGAAATACTTATGCGATTCAGAGATGCCAAGACACCCTGAATATCTGTTTTGGTCTTGTTTTCCTGGGCAATTGCCAATAAGATTCCCGCCCTTTCCCGATAAAGACCAAAATTCTTGGAACAACTCCCGGCAATCAAGGATTCAGGAAATTTCGAAGCAATCATCCGCAAAGCTTTGGCATCATCTTCCAGACCATCGCCAAATCCCTGATAGGCAAAATCTATTATGGGGATAATATGGCGAGCGAGTAGAAACTCGGCCAATTCTTCCCATTGTGAATAAGCAAGATCAGAACCTGTCGGGTTATGACAGCACCCATGCAAAACTATGGCATCCCCTGGCTTGGCATCTTGCAAATCCGACATCATTCCTGAGAAATCTGTTGATCTTGAGGCCCGATCAAAATATGAATATTCCCTCATATTCATGCCGATAAACCCTAAAATAGCCTTGTGGTTGGGCCAACTAGGATTCGAAACCCATACAGAAGAGTCAGGTGAAGCCATTTTGATAACTTCAAAAGCCATTCGTACAGCTCCGGTACCACCTGGTGTATGTGCAGCTGCAATTCTATCCCTTGGAACAGAATTGCCCAAGATGAGTTTAATCATCGCCTCATGAAAAGCCGTATCGCCAGCCAAGGCAGTATAGGTTTTGGTTGTTTGGGTATTCCAAAGCTGTGATTCAGCTTCCTTCACGGCTTCCATTACAGGCGTAATTCCATTGGCATTCTTATAGACTCCTACACCAAGATCTACTTTCTGATCTCTTGGATCCTCCCGAAATTGCTGGATGAGCTGTATTATTTTGTCCGGTGCTGCTGGTGGTATTGCTTCAAACATAATCAATCCTCAAATTATCAATATATTAAAACGTTGCATTAAATCAGGCCATAAAAGATTTATTTGCTGCCCCATTCTACCCAGGAACCGTCATAAAGGGAGATGTTTCTATGACCTACCAATTCAAGTGCCAGATATAATATTGCTGCAGTAATACCTGAACCACAGGTGGTTATTACTGGCTTGGCCAAATCTATACCAACTTTTTTTAGTGCCTCCAGT
Organism: Paracoccaceae bacterium; assembly: GCA_963668325.1. Taxonomy (GTDB): domain Bacteria; phylum Pseudomonadota; class Alphaproteobacteria; order Rhodobacterales; family Rhodobacteraceae; genus MPNP01. The sequence goes on along the minus strand of OY764222.1, from coordinate 1,096,439 downwards.
AAATCATCTTTTTCCTTCATCGTTCCATTCTGGGTCAACAGGTTTGTATAAGGTAAATTTAATGAATTGGGGATATTCCCAGCTCTGAGGCCTGGTCGTGGTTCAGGTGCCAAACCTTTAAACCTGGCACTTGAACGGGCATCCAATATCTGCGAAAAGCCCTCCTCGGATGCTGTTTGGACTTCATTATATGACTTTACCTTTTGGGCTTGTTTCCTGACGGTATAATGCCTCTCCTGAAAGAGGGGGAGTATATCTTCAACTTCTCTTCCTTCATTTAGCCATTTTGGATAACCACCATCCAAAACCGCTATTTCTCTATGCCCCATCAGTTTGAATAGCCACCAGACCCGGGGTGAAGAAAAAATACCTGCCGTATCGTAGACCACGATCTGGTGCCCATCCCCAATTCCCATTGTCTTTACCTTGGTAGCAAACAGTTCCTGGGAAGGAACCATGTGAGGAAGTTCGGATTCCTGATCAGCAATCTCATCGATATCAAAAAAGCGAGCGCCTGGAATGTGAGATTTCTTATATTCTTCAAAAGGGTTCCTATCTTCTCCCGGCAAATACCATGAAGCATCAACAACCCTTAAATCGGGATCATCTATATGCTTGGATAACCATTCGGTTGAAACCAATCTTGTTGGGTCATCTTTTCCCATAATGGAATCTACTCCTCTATTCCTATTCTGGCCATTATACTCAATAGATCTAAATCTTGGTCTTGAATAACGCGGTTTATTTTTTTGACTGCTTTAGAAGTCTTTGCTTATTGCGCTGCCAATCTCGTTTTTGTTGGGTTTGGCGTTTGTCCACTAGTTTCTTCCCTTTGGCCACGCCAATTTTTAACTTGGCAAAACCCTTGTGGTTAAAATACAGGACTAGAGGAACCAATGTCTTTCCCTCTCGTTTGGTATTTGACCATAATTTGGTCAATTCTCTTTTTGAAACCAGGAGTTTTCTTTTCCGCCGTTCCTCATGGCGAAAATGACGGGACTTCTCATAAGGAGCTATATAGCTGTTTATCAACCACAATTCCTGGTTTTCAACAGAAGCATAGCTTTCAGCTATATTACATTGAGCCGTTCGGAGGGACTTGACCTCTGATCCTTCAAGGAGAATGCCACACTCCAATTCATTTTCAATAAAATAATCGTGTCTGGCACGCCGATTCACGGCAAGAATCTTGTAGTTTTTCTCTTCTGGAGACTTGGGCATTGTTCAACTATAGATTCTTGATCATGTGATAATGATTTAGTGAGAGAATTCTGTCGGATACATTTGGTAAATAAATATCATGAAGAGTTGGTTTGTCAGGAAACTCTTCATACCACAAACCCAACCACCTTTACTGCACTGGGTTTAACTGTCTGCAAGCTGTAATACTTTGGTTTCGTTTACTTTTCTTGCCGACCCTCAAAGTCCAAATTTTAGGTGTATTGTTGCTAATGCCAATCTAATCAATAATCCCAGCTATCCTCATTGCTTCAATAATTTTCTTCTTGGTCGTGTCTGTAAGCGGTGTTAAAGGCAAACGAACCTCCTCGGAGCATCTTCCCAAAACTGAAAGACCAAATTTTGCTCCTACCAGGCCTGGCTCGGTAAATATTGCCGTATGAAGTGGCAACAACATATCCTGTATTTGGAGGGCCTTAGGATAATCGCCTTCCAGGGTTGCTTGCTGGAATTCAGAGCACAATCGAGGGGCAACATTGGCTGTAACAGAAATACAACCTTTGCCGCCATGGGCGTTGAAACCCAAGGCTGATGCATCTTCACCGGAAAGTTGCAAGAAATCCTCACCACATGACTCCCTTTGCTGAGATACCCTTACAACATCTCCCGTTGCATCCTTAACTCCAATAATCCTTGGAAGTTTTGCCAATCGCCCCATGGTGGTGGGTGTCATATCAATAACCGAACGACCTGGGATGTTATAAATGATGATCGGGATGTTACTATTATCATGAAGCACTTGAAAGTGTTCATACAAGCCCGTTTGAGTTGGTTTGTTATAATAAGGTGTAACGACCAACACAGCATCTGCACCTGTCTCTTCGGCAGATTGTACAAATCCTAATGCTTCATCGGTCGAATTGGATCCAGCACCAGCGATAACAGGGACTTGACCATTTGCGTATTCGACAACGGCCTTGATAACATCCTCGTGCTCCTGGTGACTTAATGTTGGGCTTTCCCCAGTTGTTCCCACTGGAACAATTCCATTAGAGCCTTCGGCGATATGCCATTTTACCAGGGCATCAAGCGTACTCCAATCTACTGATTTTGCTTTAAAAGGGGTAACCAGTGCAGGTAATGATCCAGAAAACATCTTTCTATCCGTTATTTGAGTATATTTCAGAAATGACTTGGCAAAAATTATTGCAAAACATCAGTCTTATAATATAGAAAGAAAAATTAAAAAGAGCAGTGTAGTTGGTTTATTTTCCATGATTTTTACTCGGTTGTGCCGTACAGCAACTGGGGGGTTGTTAATTTCCCTCCTTGTATATTCATCCGCATTATCCAGTCCCAGCATTGAGGATTCCAAGTACTTTAAACTCGCGTTTAACAGTGCTTCGAAAGAGAAGTGGGAGGATGCCTATGATTATGCCGGGATGGTTTCAGATTCAGTTGCTGTGAATGTCGTTCGTTGGTTACATCTCCGTGCAGGAGTTGATGAATGGCAATCATATCGATTATTTCTTCAATCACACAGTGATTGGCCCGGGTTAAAAATCCTCAGGAGAACAGGAGAACAATCCTTTACAGGGGAAGAAAACCCGAACCAGGTAGTGGAATACTTCAGCAATTATCATCCCCAGGAAGGTTATGGAGCAATTCGCTATGCTGAGGCCCTAGTACGACTCGAAAGACCAAGAGAAGCAAACCGGGTCATCAGCAATGCGATCCTTTCGTTGCCCTTTTCGGATGATGATCTCAAATTTGTGATCAACAAATACCCTTCCGAAACAAAGCCCTTGTTGGAAACAAGAGTGGACAATCTTCTTTGGCTAGACCGTATTGAGGAGGCCAAACAATTGTTGCCCTATCTCAAGAAGGTACAGCAACCTCTCTACAAAGCCAGAGTTTCCCTGGATGGGATGCATAAAGGTGTCAATGCATTAATTAGCAGAATTCCCTTGGAATATATTACTGACCCCGGGCTTGCCTATGACCGCATATTGTGGCGAGATCATCATGGGCATGATTTATCAGCCCTGGAATTGCTTCTTGAGCAGAGTGAATCTGCAAATGAGCTCGGGAAGCCTGTTTTTTGGGCAAGCAAAAGGTACAGGCTTGCTCATGCTTTAATGCGAGAAGAAAAAAACCAGCTTGCCTACGATATTGCTTCGAAACATTTCCTTACAAGAAATGACCGGTTTCACTCGTTGGATTGGCTTTCAAAGGCAGATATCGCCACTTGGGAGAAAAACCAGAGGAACCGTTATCTTGATCTTGAGTGGCTGGCTGGATTTATCTCCCTCAGAAAGCTTGATGACCCACAAAGGGCCTTGGGACACTTTTACAATTATTACCAGGAAGTTCTCCGACCTTCCTATTCCTATCCTTCTTATTCACCCGTACGGTTAGGAAGGGCTGGCTTCTGGTTAGGGGCTGCACATGAAACTGCTGGAAACAAGGAGGATGCCCTAACAGCCTACCAATTTGGTGCAAGGTTCCAAACCTCATTTTATGGCCAGTTGGCAGCAGAAAGAATTAACTATCCTACAAGTAAAACTTTGGTTTCGAGCGAGCCTGTCAACAATCAACTGGTTGTCGAACTTCAAAAGGAAAAAGTGGTACGGGCAGCTTTACTATTTCACTCTGTAGGAATTGAACCCTATGCGGGCTGGTTTCTTGCTCACCAAGCCGAAATGCTTGATCGAGAAGAATTATCAGCCCTTGCTAAAATTGCTGAAAATAATGGAGCTGATTTTTCCATCGTCAAAATTGCCAAACAAGCAAGCAGACAAGGGAATGTCATTTTGGATTACCTGTATCCAATACCCAACCTGGTTATACATGATTTGCCAACCAAACCGGAAGTTACCCTTTCAATTATCCGTCAGGAAACTGAATTTCGACCTCAGGCGGTCAGCCACAAAGGCGCTTTGGGATTAATGCAAGTCTTACCCAACACCGGTAAGGAAATCGCTGCGGATCTGGGTATCAAAGGCCCAATCAGGGACCTACTACTCAACGAACAGTCCAACGTGAAAATTGGTACAGCCTATCTACAAGAATTGCTTGAAGAGCACAATGGAACAAATGTACTTGCTTTTGCAGCCTATAATGCCGGACCTGGCAGGCTAAACGCCTGGTTGGAAACTCTTGGAAAACCTGAGAATAATTCTCAAAGCGTAATTGATTGGATAGAACACATCCCTTATTCGGAAACAAGAAATTACGTCATGAGAGTGCTTGAATCACTTACGGTATACCAGCACCGATTTAGCAGCAACGTCTCTCCAATTCGAACAAGTTCCCTGTTTTAGGGTATACACTGCTGATGATGACTAATTAGGTCGAAGAACTTTTAGACGATTTAAATCATTTAAAGCTGAGTTTGGTATTGTTGCCATCTCCGGTATATGTATCTACCGGTCATTAAATCCAAATGTGCTCCTCCACCATTCTTGAAAACTGTCACACTGGCTTCTGTCGGCCTTGCAAACCGACCAGATTTTATATCATAAAAGTCTGCGAAAATATCCTCTTCGTCAATAATACCTTTGGACATGGGAATTGTGAACTCACCAATATGACCAATCGTTGTTTTACGATAATCCACAAATATTTCGCCAATTTGGAGTATTTTGTCGTCAGCCTCTCGCATCTCAGGAGTAAAGGCTCCAATAAGATCAATATGGGTATTTGGAGAAATCCAATCCCCTCTTATAACTGGCTCGTGTGACATTGTAGCACAACTGATAATATCGGCCTTTTCGGCAGCTTTAGGCAAATCGACAGCATAGGTTATGTCACAATGATCATGGTATTCTCGAATTAGGTCCAATGCTCGGGACCTGGTTCTGTTCCATACAGTAATTTCCAGGTCTGGATATAGTCTTTTGTAAGCCTCAACCAAGGACCGGGCAACAGTTCCTGCCCCAATTATCAGGTATTTCTTGGGATGGCTGGGAGCCAGCAAGGAGGTTGCCAACAAGGAATCTGCCGCTGTCTTCCACTTGGTAACCAGGTGAAAGTCTATTATGGCTTCTGGTTCGCCGGTTTCATCGGCAAACAGGGTCATCATACCATTTATTGTGGCAATATTTTGATTTGCATTTTCTGGATAAACCGTACATGTCTTGACGGCACTTCCCAATCCTTCAACCCAAGCCAACCTGTTCAGTAATCGGTTGGGTTCCTGGGTTAGTATGTGATCCTTTATTTGGGGAATGGGATGTTGGTGCCCCTCTTTCAAGCAGTCGATCAATTCCAACCAGTCGAGAATGGGTTCCAATGATTTTCTTTCGAGTTGTACAACCAAAAAATGTCCTCCTAAATCAATTTCCCTGTAATCATATGCTTCTTGTTGCCAAAACCAGGGGTCCTTGTTATTTCAAATCCTGCTTCCCTAAGGTTTTCTCGTACCATTGCCGCTGAAGAGAAGGAAGAAAGCGTTCCCCCGGGCTTGGTTCTGGCAGCAAGGTGATTAAATAAGTTCCTTTCCCACATTTCTGGGTTGGTTTTAGGCGAAAACCCATCTAAAAACCAGCAATCCACCTTTTGATTAAAGGTCAGAATCGTTTCCCTGACATCACCCACAATGAGTTCAAAAGCTAGATTTGGGATTTTGATATTGGTTTCACGTTTTTCCCATTGGGGGAGAAATTCCCTCAAGATGCCTCGGATGGAATTAAACTCATCTAGTGCTTTGGCCATCACCCTACCTGGCAGGGGGTCAATTTCAAAGGAGGTAAATCTCAGCACCTCATTGGAGTTCCATTCTCGCCAAAGTTTAAGAGCGACAAATAAATTTAACCCAGTACCAAAACCCAGTTCACCAATGTGAAATCCTTTTTTGTAATTCTCGGGCAAATGGTTACCCGCCATGAAAACATGTCTGGCTTCTTCAATACCATTGCGACTGAAGAAAATATCCTGAAATTTTGCAGTTTTCAACTGCCCGGTATCATCCCAATATATCTCAAGATAATCAGAGGAATTGGGAATTAGCTTTTTGACAGGTCTAGTATCCATCATGCTCCACGGGGTGATATCTCTCGGCAGGTAAAACCTGCATTGATTGTTAATATCAAACTCAATTATTATGAACGCTGTACCAAGGTGGTTACAAATCCATAAATATATATTTTTTGGTGGAAAGGTTCATAAATCAGGAGTAATTTCTTCCCAAAATACTTCAACCTGATTTTACAGGGTTGACGTTATCAATTAGAAATGCCTGTATGAATCACCCATCCACACTCCTTCTGGCTAGAGTTGTATAGTTAAAGTGAGAAACGGCGTTTTCGATATAGAGGTTGTGGGGATGGGAGTTTTGGGACTCTCAATTGCCTGGGAGTGTTCGAGTAGGGGTGCTCGGGTACGGGTCCTAGATCATCAACCTTATCAGAGATCATCCAGTTTTGGACTTGTTGGAGCATTGACACCTCATGTGCCTGAGCCTTGGGAGGCAAAAAAACAGTTTCAATTTGAAAGTTTGCTAATGGCTGAGACCTGGTGGGACGAAGTAAAATCAGCGAGCGGAATTATTTCCCACTATAACCGATGTGGGCGTCTACAGCCAATTATGAATGAGCAAGGGCTTGAACTTGCTCAAAAGCGAACTGTAGAGGCCAATAAAAACTGGCATAACCAGGCTGAATGGAAAATTCAAAAAACAACTGATTACCCATTTTGGAAACCTGAAAGCCCTACCGGTTGGTTGATAACCGATAATTTATCTGCACGGATCAATCCCAGACTGGCTATCAAATCTCTTCGAAAAGCTTTGATCAACAAAGGTGTACCGGTATTTGACTTAACTGAGCGAAAAAAATCCAAATATAAATTTCGAGTGTTGGCTACGGGGACAGCTGGACTAAATTCATTGAGTAGGGAACTCAATCTCCCAATAGTAGCTCATGAAAAGGGCCAGGCCATGTTGATTGATTTCAATGCCTCAGATCAACCCATTATATCTGGTGGAGGTATTAATATTGTTCCCCAACCCAATGGTGTAACAGCTATAGGTTCTACTTCCGAGAGGTATTTCGAGAACCCCTACAAAACCGACTACAGACTAAATGACCTTTATGATAGGGCGTTGGAGTTGCTACCCCCAATAAAAAATGCAAGAGTTATTGAAAAATGGGCCCATGATCGTCCCAGATCTGTAACCAGAGCTCCAGTACTTGGAGCACATCCAATCCAAAAAGATACATTTATTGCCAATGGAGGGTTCAAGATAGGGCTTGGTATGGCACCTAAAATAGCGAAGGTAATGGCGGATTTAATCTTAGATGGGAAAAACAGAATTCCCTATAAATTCTCCCTTGAAAATGTTGTCTCTGAGGCAAAAAAACAAAAAGGGAAAGCACAATACTAAATCCGGCACCTCACTAAAATATTTTTGTTTGTCTGCTGGATGGTATACAATCGCAAACTTATTGATAGTTTTGCAGCTATTCAAATCATGGATGCCGATTATTCGAAATCATAAATAATCCACTTCTCATCAAATAAGGAATTAGACCTATGAACAAATTACCAACCTATATTTTAGAGCATAAGTTCAACGCATCACGTGAACAGGTTTGGAGGGCCTGGACTGATCCGGATTTACTTTCCCACTGGTATGGGCCGAACATCGAAACAATCATTCACAAACTTGATCTCAAAGTGAATGGATTTTGGCTTTGCGAAATGAAATGGGGCGAAAACTCCATGTACCAAAGTGGGGAATATCTGGAAATTGTTCCACCGGAAAAACTTGTCTGGCTTCATTCCACCACTGATGAAAAATGGAATGTCTTTGCCATGCCCAACAATTGGCCGCGAACCCTTCATTCAACAATAACTTTGGAAGATAATGAGGGCGCGACGATTCAAACTCTTACCTGGGTACCGCACAACGCAACTGACGCTGAGCTAACTTGTTTCGAGAACGCCAAGGATGACATGGGTAAAGGTTGGGGTGCTGGTATGAAGTTGATGGAGGAATTACTCGCCAAGTAAACAAGAACCTTAATTTTCAATGCATCAAGATAAAAACAAGCGTTGGCATAAGGAAACAACCTTACTAAGGGAAATCCTGCTGGAATGTGATGTCAATGAGACAATCAAGTGGAAAAAGCCCTGCTTCACCCACCAGGGAAAGAACATTTGTATAATCCAGAATATGAAGGACTTCCTTGCTCTATTGTTTTTTAAGGGTGCTTTGTTGAATGATCCCGAAGGGGTTCTTGAAGTTCAAGGGCCCAATTCACGGTCAGATTATCGGATGAGGTTTACAAGCACTCAGGAAGTGCTTGACATGACACATTGGATTAAAGGTTTTGTTGAACAAGCAATAGAAAATGAGAAATCTGGCCGCAAGGTGGAAATATCAACCCGTGTTGATTACCCCCAGGAATTGGTTGATGGGTTTTCTATTGATCCTGAATTTAAGATGGCTTTTGGTGGATTAACCCCAGGTCGCCAACGTGGCTACATTTTATATTTTTCCAATGCAAAACAATCAGCAACCAGAACCAGGAGAATTGAGAAATACAGATCCAAAATCCTTGCGGGAAAGGGAATGCTGGACCGTTAGGTCACAGTTCTAATACAAAAGAGATGCATACACCTTGTTAATTCCCAACGCTTCCTTGCTGATTGGAAAACATTTTACTGCCTGTTCCCGAGCTTTTCTTCGCATGTTTTCTCGTAGGGAATCATTGGATAATATCTCATTTGAAGCTTCAATCAATTCTTCGGAGCTATTGATCTCAACAACTCGCCCAATGTCCTCACTAATTAAAATTGGCCATGCCCCCGTATTTGATGCAACTACTGGAATTCCACTGGCTAGAGCCTCAAAAGGTGTCAAACCAAAACCTTCTGATCGAGAGCAGGCAATACAAAGCACCATGGAGCGATACAATTCATCCATGTGATCGGCACCTACTTCCCCTGAAAAAACAATCCTTTGCTTCAGATCCGCTACTTCAATCTTTCCAAGTAGTTGCTTTTTGTATTGCTCATCCTTGGGTTTACATAACCCGACAATTATTGCCTGGAAATTCAAATGTTCTGGTAGGACTTTCAGCATCGCCTCAACAAACAGGTCAACACCCTTGGCGTAGCGTACCCTTCCAATACAACCTATCTTGTTTCCTTCCTTGAGGTGCTTGTCTTCTGAACGGTTAGGATCTGGATAATACTTTGTGGTATCAATTCCATGATGGATTTCGACAGAACATTTTTCTTTTTCCAAAAAATTGTAAGTAAAGCTGGAAGTAGCAATAATCACATCCATTTTTGCAAGAAACCTGAGGAACATACCACTATGGTGATGATTCGCTGCCGAGGTAAATACCAGCTTCCATTTTTGCCTCAATACATCCCTTAGAAATATCCCCAAAATCATGTCGGTGGCACGTCGGGTATGCAGAACACGATACCTGGCTATTCCATTGGGTCTGGAAAACCCCTTGATAATCAGGGACATTATGGAAAATTTGTTATGCTCTGTTTTTAAATCCCCCAAATCTGCAATACCAACATCCATTCCTTTCTTTTGGTAGGGAATCAGAGCCTTGATGGTGGAAGAAACTCCTGTATGCCTCCTGTGTAAATTGGCAATGATCACATTCGGAAGGATATTATTCATGAAGGATTGAATGGTACACTGGGTAGATTGAATAAAATGGTCATCGTAAAAGTTGGTTACAAAGATCTAGCTTTCGGTCAGGATGAAAATCGCTTTTTGAATGTTGTCTACTGCTTCCTCCAATAATTCGGTAGGTTTGGCAAAACACAGCCGAAAATAGCCCTGAGTTCCGAATTCACTTCCTGGTATCACGGCAACATGAGCCTTTTCCAATAAGAAATTACATACATCATGATCATTTGAATTATCACCAATTCCAAATAGTTTCTTACAACCCACAAAAAGATAAAAAGCACCATCAGGCTTGTAAACATCAAGGTAAGGATTTTGAGATAACTTCCCACAAACAAGATCTCTTGCCTTGGAATAATCATACAACCAATCCTTCAGAAACTTCTGGGAACCTTCCAGGGCAGCAGCAGCAGCAACCTGGCTTAATGAGGAAGCATTGGTTGTGGACTGTCCCTGAAGTTTAATCATCTGACTGATAAAATTCGTTTCACCAGCACAATAACCTATCCGCCAACCGGTCATGGCATAGGATTTTGATAGACCACTTACGGTTAGAATTCTTGGGATTAAATCCAGGGCAATCGTGGTCAGGCTTGTAAATTCAGCCTCCTTGTAAACGATGGCTTCATAAATATCATCGCTTAAAACTGCCACTTGTGGGTGGAGCCTTAAAACCGCGGCAATTTCTTCCAGCTCGAATTTGGAATACACTGCTCCCGTGGGATTACCCGGTGAGTTTAATATCAACCATCTGGTTTTATCTGTAATGGCCGCGTTAAGTTGCTCGGCGGTTATTTTGAAATCAGTTGTCGCTGGGCAAGGTATCACAACCGGTACGCCGTGGGCTATTTTGACAATTTCGGGATAACTGACCCAATAAGGTGCCGGAATTATGACTTCATCATTTCTTTCCAGTGAAACCATAAGGGCATTGAATATCAGTTGCTTCCCCCCACACCCTACCACTATATTTTCAGTTCGGTAGTTGGTACCATTCTGATTGTTGATGTGTTCTGCAATTAATTTGCGTAATTGAGGCGTTCCGGCAACTGCGGTATATCTTGTTTGTCCCGCAAGTGCTCCAGCATAGGAAGCTTCTATTATATGTCTTGGAGTATTATAATGAGGCTGTCCCTCGGTAAGATCAATGACCTTTTTACCTTCGGATGCCATGTCTTTTGCCCGTTGTGCAAGTTTAATGGTTCCTGATACCCTTACTTCACTGATATTTCGATTAATCTGCAAGGATTCCTCCTGATTTCGATGGAAAAACATGGTGATCTCCCATCAACTTCACGGGTTCTAAGGATTCACCATACCCACCATTAGGTAACAGTTGTTTTTACAAAACTCAACTTTATTTCTTTGATGCCCGGCCAGCCTTTGTCGCAACTTCTCTCGGGATTTTTCGGTGGTCAGGGACTTGAAGATTGAAGTCATTGTTCCTCTGATCAAGGGTGTCTTGTCTTTAACTTCCTGATCTATCCTGGCTATGGAATTGCCAATAAATCTATAAAAATCCGATTCCAGTTCTATGGAAGGAGCTACCATTTCGGTAATATCATCTTCAAAGGAAATTTCTAATCCGGCCTTCTCAACTTCCTCATAAAACCTTGTAACGGGATGTCCGCCACCTACTGGACGGTATTTCTTCCTATTCCTATGCCCTTCGGGTGTTCGAAAGCAGTCGGAAATTAATATCAAGCCACCAGGGTTGGTTACATCCAAGGCTTTATTTAGGGAAATCTCCAATGGGATGTATTGGAAACTTTCAGAAAAAAGACAGATATCGAATTTTCTGTCTATTTCATACTCTTCAAAGCCGAGATTATGAACTGGCGTACTTGCCCCCAACTTGGCCTCACACCTTTTTGCCAAGGGAGGGCTGGGAACCACAATTTCAAGCTTGTGCCCCAGTTTACTCAATGTTAGGGCCGTCTCACCAGCCCCGCCGCCTACATCCAGTATATTGAGTGGATTCCCTTCTGGTAAATGGGAAATGAGTTTCTCGGTATATAATTCCTGGGCCCGCAAAAGGTTCCCTGCACAAACCTCGACTCCCTCTTCCCAAATCCCGTAATGCAGATGCTCCTTGCCGGTCAGGAAGCGAACATAATCCACTCCCAAATCCAGACCAAGTGTCTTGTAATCAATTTTTCTTCCGGTTTTAAACAAAGCTGCAATTCAAATTATGAAATTATATTGGATTCTGGTTTAGGGGTTTGGACTTCAAAAAGCATCCCTGAAATCTGCGATAACAGAGCTATAAACAGACTTTTTGAAAGGTACTATTTTTTCAATCAACTGCTCCATGGGTATCCACCGCCAATTCAAAAACTCGGGGTGACGGGTATTAATGTTTATTTGGCTGTCCTTTCCCAGAAATTTGAACAGAAACCATTTTTGTTCCTGACCCCGATATTTTCCGCCCCAAAGTTTTGGAATCAATTCCGTGGGTAAATCATAGAAATATGATTCTGTAGATTTGGCCACAAATTTAACCAGCTTGGAAGATATACCTGTTTCTTCCTCCAATTCCCTGAGAGCAGCAGAGTAGGTATCTTCTCCTTCGTCTATTCCACCTTGTGGCATTTGCCATGCCTCGGCAATTCCATCAATTCGCTGCCCGGCAAAAACCAAACCCTCATCATTGATCAACATGATGCCGACACACTTCCTGTAAGGAAGGTTTACTACTTTATCAAGGTACAAAATTCCTCCGAAGAACCTGGAAAATGACCCTTACTTTGGACTAGAAATTATCGGTTCCCAAAGCTTCAAAGCCATGGATAAGATCAATAGCATAGCCAAGTTGGTTATCTGATTTCCTTAACCCTTCAAGCGCCTCATTTACCTCAGCCAATTCCTCTTGTTCCTCCTGGTCGATCGGAATTCCATCATTTTCCAGACTGTTGCCATACTTGGACTCGGAAAAGAAATATCTCGTATCCTCTTCCTCCTCTGGGTCTTCCTCATCGAAATGCCTCTGGAGAACTATATCGGGGGTTATACCATTTCCCTGAATGGATTTACCTGAGGGGGTATAATATTTGGCTGTGGTCATTCTGAGCCCGCCAAACTTTCGTTGTTTATTGGTATCAACACCCTTCTCGTTATCCAGATCAATAATGGTTTGGACAGATCCTTTGCCAAAACTTTGCGTTCCGATCACGGCGGCCCTTTCATTATCCTGTAATGCTCCAGCTACAATCTCGGAGGCTGAGGCCGAACCGTCATTGATAAGAATAATTATTGGGATACCTTTGGCTATATCACCCTTATAGTACTCTTCTGCATCGTAAGTATTGGTTTTGTCACCCCTTCGCCTGATTGAAACAATTTCACCTTTCTCAAGAAAAAGATCAGAAACACCGACAGCACTCTGGAGTAATCCACCTGGATTATTTCTTAAATCAATTACGACCCCAGAAAAATCAGTGATATCGCCATATTCGGCAACAACTTCCTTAAATCCTTCTTCCAGATTTGGCACTGACTGGCGGCTGAAGGTTTTAACCCTGGCAATTATGACATCCCCTATACGCCGAACCTCGGCAGCTTCAATCTGAATAATATCTCTAGTTATAGTAACTTCGAATGGAGTATCGACATTTTCTCTCAGGATTGTAATGGTAATATCTTCGCCAGGGGGACCTCGCATTTTATCCACGGCTTCTTGGAGATCCATTTCAAAAACAGTCTCACCATCAATTTCAATGATAAAATCGCCTGCCTGGACTCCTGCTTCGAAAGCAGGTGTATCATCAATCGGAGAAATTACCTTTACATAACCGTTTTCGGTTGTTACCTGGATGCCCAACCCACCAAATTCTCCTGTGGTCTGTTCTTCCATTTCCAGCATTTCTTCAGGTGTAATATACCCCGAATGTGGATCAAGAGAACTCAACATTCCGTCTAGGGCAGATTGAATCAATTCCGACTTATCGACCTCTTCCACATAACCATTGCTGATCCTGCTGAGTGTTTCGGAAATCAGTCCTATGTTTTCATAGATATTAAAATCGGAATCATCTGACTGGGTCCAGCCTGGCTGGATAGGTACCAAAGCAAGCAATATGCCGACAACAAAAGGGAATCTGGGTAATCTCAATTTAATCATGATCGTCCTAGCTATTAGGGAATCTACGGAGAACGCAGGTCAATAGGTTCTCAAAAAAATATAACTTTCATTTCATAAGGTTCAAATAAAATAATTTTTACTGAAATTCTCGTAAAATAAGTAAGAGTCAGTCTACATTCCATTAATCAAGGAATTTCCGGTCATTTGTTCTGGTTTGCTTAGCCCTAGCAAATCAAGCAAAGTGGGGGCCAAATCAATTAAACTACCCCCATCCTTTAATTTCGAGCACTCATTGCTGGTAAATAAAATTACCGGTACCGGGTTTGTCGTATGTGCAGTATGTACTCCACCGGTTTCCTTGTCAATCATCAGTTCACAATTGCCATGATCGGCAGTTACGATCAGGTCCCCACCAACTGACGATATGGCATTCACTATTGTACCCAAAGCCTGATCGGTGGCTTCACAAGCTTTGATAGCAGCAGACAAACTTCCGGTATGGCCAACCATGTCAGGATTGGCAATATTTACGACAATCAAGTCAAAACCCTTCTTGACTGCATCAACAAAACCCTGACTTACCTCTTTGACTGACATTTCCGGTGCCAAGTCATATGTAGCCACTTTAGGGCTGTTGGGCATGAGTCGTTTTTCCCCTTCCTCCTTGGCTTCCTTGCCACCATTCAAAAAGAAAGTTACATGTGGGAACTTTTCCGTCTCGGCAATTCTCATCTGTATGAGCCCTTGCTTGGCTACCCACTCTCCCAAGGTGTTGGTAATCCTGGTTTTTCCAAAAAGTGGTTCAATCCAATCCTTTGGAGGTGTAAAATAATTTGCCATGGAAATGGCCTTGGAAATTGTTGGTCTATCTGTCACATTAAATTGATCAAAATCAGGATCAGCTAGAGAAGCTGATAATTGCCGCATGCGATCAGATCGATAGTTGACAAAAAATATACCGTCGCCTGACTTGATGCCCTTGTATTCTCCTATACTGGTAGGAAGGATGAATTCATCAGTTTCACCCCTGTCAACAGATTCTACTACACAATCGTCCCCAGAGGCCGAACCCAATCCCTTGCCAAACACTATTGTATCCCAGGCTTTTTTTACTCGATCCCATCGATTGTCCCGGTCCATGGCGTAATATCGGCCGGAAATGGTAGAAAGCTCAGCGAGGCCATTAATACCCTCAAGCAAGCGCTTGATGTCTTTCCTGGCATTAATTGGTGGTGCATCCCGGCCATCCGTTATGGCATGGACCTTGACCTCGGCACCATAACCAACAAGGGTTTTCACCGTAGAAATCAGATGTCTTCCCAAGCCATGAACACCTACATCAGATACAATACCGATGATATGTACCGCATTACCAGTAACTTTTGTTGTTTTGGCCAAATTTACCAGAGATTCCATCTGGCCGAATTCTCCTGATTTGATGGCCTGATTAATCCTTTGGACTTCCATCTGTATGACTCGACCGGCTCCGATATGCAGATGTCCTACTTCAGAGTTACCAATGCTCCCAGGAGGTAATCCAACCGCCTCACCGTGGGTAACCAAGGTTGAATTAGGGCATGTCGCCATTAACCGGTCAAAGTTTGGGGTATGGGCAAGGGCGACGGCATTTCCCTCAACTTCCTGCCTCAATCCCCATCCATCAAGGATGCACAATGCTACCTGCTTTTTCATTTTATGTTCAACCTAGGATGTAATTTATTGTTTATAGACTTATAGGTGGCAAGATAATGTGGGCCAGACGCATTATGAAATTAAATTCATACCATGAAGATATTTCTAGCATCTCTTCATAAGGTCAATGAATCTTGCTTCGTTGGTAATCGTTTGAGCATTAAAGAAGCGTGACAGTTAACTGGAAATATAATTACACCCCACAAAATCTTCAACGCACCTGCCGGACTACTTCCAGTTAAATTTATTTATGGTACGGCAAGCCTGCTAGTATTGAAACTGCTCGATATAGCTGCTCTGTCAACAAAACCCTCATCAACCTGTGGGGGAAGACCATTGGACCAAAAGAAAGGGTGTAGAAAGGGTCAAAATCCGGTAGCTGCTTTTTACCCTGGTCACCACCAATCGCAAATGTCAGGTTACCAAATCCTTCATCTCGCCATGAGGCTATCTTCAGGGCAAACTCCCCGCTGGTTAACCTGTTTCCTCTTTCATCAAGTAAACATACAGGATTCTGGAGACATTTTGGGGAACGTTTTTTGCTACCGGAACTTTCAGGTTCGATTTCCAGAACCTTGATACTACCAAGTCCCTGGTTTCGGCTTAATTTCCTATATCTGTTGAGGTAATGTTCAGTTAATTCCAGTTCAGGGCTTGACCGCAACTTATTTACAGCCAAGATTGTAATGTTCATTCACTTTCCCTGGCCTGTGATTCCGTTGGCAACCACAACTTTTCTATCTGGTAGAAATTCCTTACCTCCGGTCGAAACAAATGAATGATAATATCACCTGCATCTATCAATACCCAGTCTCCACCATCCTTACCTTCTATCGTGGTCCTGATCTTGTATTCCAACTTGAGGGTCTCAATTAATTTTTCGGCAATGGATACAACTTGTCGCTTGGACCTGCCGGAAGCAATAACCATAAAATCTGCGATGGTCGATTTACCCCGAAGGTCAATTTCAACGGTCTCCTGAGCCAAATTATCATCAAGAACTTTCAAAATAAGATCAAGAAGACTTTCTGAGCTGGGTTGATGGACAGAACTGGGGGAAGGGTCTTGCAGGATGGATTCATTTAAATCCGTTTCTTTCTCTTGGGTCAGAGTTTAGACCTCCTTAGTAACCAACTGGATTCAATCATAATCCCATCTTATAACATAATTTTCCTTGCCTAAATCACAATCTGACAAAATAGAAAGGTTTCCTTTATTTTACTTGACGTTCTAACATAGATACAAGGGATAAGATATTGAACCAAATTTTTTTTGATCAATTGGTAAGGTAGAAAATAAAGCCTCTTAATTCACATTGGCTAAAAAACCGGAATTTTACCGTCCAGTACCGTTCTAAATTTATCCAAATCAATATTCCCACCTGTAAGGATAATACCAACAGCCTTGCCTTTCATCCGACTCTTTTCCTTGTTTAATGCAGCTAATGGTGCTGCCCCGGCACCCTCGGCAACATTATGTGTTGTACGAAAAAGCGAATGGATTGCCGCTAGAATATCCTCATCCGAAACTGCCACAATTCTTTCCACCCCCTTGGAATAAATTTCATAAGCCTCCTTTACTGGAACCCTGACTGCGATTCCATCGGCAAAGGTATTTGCTGAGTTGGTTTCGACCAGTTTTTTAGCCTCCAGGGAAAGCTTGGCTGTCTTGGCATTTTTGGAAACCACTCCAACAACATTTGTTTTCAACCCCAAGGCATCACGAGCTGAGATCACTCCGCAAATCCCCGAGCCACAACCAATGGGAACATAGACAGTATGGAGGTCTGGATTGCTTGTGAATAACTCAAGAGCATAAGTCGCGACCCCTCTTACCATCTCCTTATGATATGGCGGTACGAAATATAATTCTTCACTTTGGGATATTCGCAAGGCCTCTTCTTTGGCTGTATCGAAATCATTACCGTATACAACCAGTTCGGCCCCAAAACTGTTCATGGCCTGGTTTTTTTCACTTGAATTACCCTGGGGTACTACTATACGACAAGCTAGCTGGTTTTGTTTGGCAGCTCGTGCAAGACTTTGTCCATGATTGCCCCTGGTCGCAGAAACAACTCCAGCAATATTGGGTTCGGCTTTTCTTAGCCAATCAATAAAGGTTATTCCTCCCCGTACCTTAAAGGCTCCAATGGGAGTATGATTCTCATGTTTGACCAAAACCTCAATTCCTGTTTCCTTTTGCAATAGTGGCCATGGTATTTGAGGGGTTGGTGCCATTGATTGATAAACCAGTTCCGTGGCCGCAACCAATTCCTCTTTCTTGAATAGCATAAGATTTTCCTAGGGTGGGACAGATTTATTTCTTCAAGTGGTAGAAACTGGGTCTGAATTTATTGAATCGTCGCTTTCAGCTTCAGCCTCTGCTTGTTTCAATTCCATATTCCTTTGAACCACCCTTCCGATGTGCTTCTTCAGAGATTCTGAAGCCAAGTCAAAGGGTGATTTTTCCTTGAAATTGGGTAAGTAGGGATCGCCACCGGAACTGATCAAAAATTCAATTGCTGGAATGTTTGAGCTCATTCTGACGATTCTGTGCAAGGGAGTGTTACCCAATGAGTTCTGAGCATTTGGATCAACTCCAACTGAAATCAATTTTCGAATTAGTTTCATATTGATTTTATTGGACTTCAACGAGGAATGTAGCGTGGTATTTTTCAAGCGATCCAATACTGTGGGATCAGTTCCATGATCAACAAGAATCTCGAACAACTCCAATGGACAATGCGTATTGGTTACTGCCCTGTGGATCAAAGGAGGGCCTCTTTCCACATCATTTTCAACAGGAATTCCAAGTTCAATCAGATACTTTAATACGTCTCCCTTGGTAGCATTACGTATAGCCGTTTCAATTAGGGAAGATTTTGTATTTTTGGTTCGAACATGGATATCGCCACCATTTTGAACCATTATATCCACTATTTCCACAGGAATATTTGGATTTTGAACTGCCCAGTGCAAGGGAGTCAATCCTGTTCTTTCCGGAACATTTATTTCTGCACCTTTCTTTAACAGGATTTCGATAACCTCCTTATGTTTGGTGCATCTAGCAGCCCAGTGCAGTGGTGTTAAGCCGTTAGGAAGAATTTTGTCTGAAACTTTTGCTCCTTGATTCAAGCACCTTTCTACATCCTCAGCACCTGCTTCCTGGAAAAATTCTTTGGTCCCCCAATTCTCCCGATGTAGAGTTCGCAGTTTTTTAAATATCCGGGCACCAGCAATTTTGGCATTTGATTCCTTAGCTAAATCATAGGGTAAATTGCCCTTCTTGTCGGGTATCCCAGTCTTTGCTCCAAAGGATAGCAAGGTTTTTAGTACCTCTGGATTGGGATTATCTCTTGCTGCAAGGTGAAGTGATGTCAATCCCTCTGAATTCAGAACATCAACCTCTGCTTCAGCTTCAAGCAGAGCTTTTGTGATTTCAGATTTTTTATTGGCTGAGACTGCAATATGAAGAGGAGTGTTTCCTTTTTCATCCTCACTGTTAACCTTGGCTCCTTTACTCACCAGGATCTTAATTATTTTGGGATTGGAGCTATTGGCTGCTGCTGCATGAAGGGGAGATATGTCGGATGGGGAGTTTTGATCAATCAAGGCCCCTGACTTGAGCAATTCTTCTAGGATTTCTGGATTTGAGTTGTAGGCAGCCGCCCCGTGAAGCGGGGTTAATCCACTAGCGGAAAGAGTGTTTACAGATGCCTTGGCCTCAATAAGGGTACAAATAATATCAGGATTTGAATTATAGGCAGCAGCACCGTGCAAGGGAGTTAACCCGTTAGCAGACTTTTGCTCAACATTTGCCCCAAGTTCAATCAAAGATTTTAATATCTTCGGGGAAGAATTGCAGATTGAAAACCAATGAAGTGGAACCAAGCCAAACTTATCAGCTTTATTTAGATCGGTTGCAGAAAAATGTTCTCTAACAACTTCTACTTCGGTGGTAGAATAAAATCCTTGATCCATAAGAATTATAACTCGCCTATTTTAATACAACACAATTAGAATGGAACTCTCTTTACCTATCAGGACCTAACCAACTTGCTGTAATCAGCGACCATCAGTTTGGCCAATTCTCCCACCTCAAAATTATAATCCTTTATTTGTCCAACAGGTTCAACTTCAGCAGCCGTTCCAGTTAGCCAACATTGCTCGAAACTTTCCATTTCCGAGGGCATTATATGGCGTTCATGAACCTTGATATTTCTTTTTCTTAGCAACTCCAAAACCGTCTGACGGGTAATACCGTTTAAAAAGCAATCCGGTAAGGGGGTATGTACCTCGCCATTCCTTACAAAAAAGATATTAGCTCCGGTTGCTTCTGCAACATAGCCTCGGTAATCAAACATCAGAGCATCCGTAAATCCTCTCTGCTGAGCCTTATGTTTGGACACGGTACAGATCATGTAAAGGCCAGAGGCTTTGGCATGACTGGGAATTGTTTTTTCACTTGGCCGTTGCCATTCGGAAATATCCAGTTTTATTCCTTTGATTTCATTTGGATCATCATCACTACCATAGTATCGGCCCCATTCCCAGGTTGCTATGGCCAGGTTGCAAGGATTTTTTTGGGAAGCAACCCCCATATCCTCACCAACACCTCGCCAGGCTACCGGACGAACATAAGCATCAGACAGCCCATTGAGCTTCATTACATCGGCCTTGGCTTTTTCTATTTCCTCTGGAGTGTATTCTATTTCTATATCCAGTTGGCGTGCAGATTCCATCAATCTGAGAGTGTGCTTTCTGTTGGCAAAGATTTTCCCACCATAGGCCCTTTCTCCTTCAAACACTGACGAACCGTAATGCATTGCATGGGTTAATATGTGAACATTTGCTGACCGCCAGGGAACAAACTCCCCATTAAACCAGATATAACCTTCCCTGTTGCCATATCCTTGAGTCTCTGAACCTGTGGACATCTCTTTCCCCTTCTGAAAGCCCTTTTTCCGTTAGTAGCAAAACAGCAATATTTTTAAATGGTTTTCTTGCCTTTACAAAATGACTATGTATTTACTACCATTGATAAATGTCAATATAGTTTACCTAATTTATGTCAACAATGCTTACTTTTAATTAATTCATGGCCGACGACAATAACCGTTCGGGAGGAAATAAACTGCTTTACCTCACGGACAAGGAAATAACCAAGGGTATTGAGGCAATGATGTTTGCCTATCGTGGATTTACATCCGACCCTGATGAAATCCTGGCCAAATATGGCTATGGTAGAGCCCATCACAGGGCTTTGCATTTCATTCAGAACAGGGATAACATCAATGTTTCGGATTTATTGAAAATATTGGCCATTTCCAAACAATCACTCAACCGTGTTCTAAGAAGATTGATTGACGATTCTTTTGTTGAAACTCGCCCCAACCCAAAGGATAGACGTTCAAAACTACTTTATCTCACACCATCAGGTAAGGAACTTGCTGATGAACTTGCCCGAGTTCAGACAAGCCGAGTCAGAAAGGCCTATCGAGCAGCAGGTAATGAAGCTGTCCTTGGATTCCGC
Organism: Paracoccaceae bacterium; assembly: GCA_963668325.1. Lineage (GTDB taxonomy): Bacteria > Pseudomonadota > Alphaproteobacteria > Rhodobacterales > Rhodobacteraceae > MPNP01. The sequence continues at coordinate 1,075,293 of OY764222.1, read as the reverse complement.
CAAGTATTGGAAAATCTGATTAATCCCGAGTACTCATCACCGGAACGGGACTATGAATAGTAACTTTTTTGAAGACTCAAGATCACCTCATATCCTTTTTGTTGAGGATGATAATAAAATAAGTGAACTCCTGAAACTATTCCTGAATAAAAATGGCTTCAACTGCTCACTGGCGAGTAATGCCCAGCAAGCCAGAGAACTGTTGGGAACTTTTCGATTTGATCTCTCCCTAGTTGATGTAATGCTTCCTGGTGAGGACGGAGTTTCGCTTACAAGGCACATTAAGGAAAATACCGAGACACCGGTCATTATTCTTTCTGCCAAATCCGAAGTTGAAAATAGAATAACAGGTTTGGAAGCGGGCGCAGATGATTATGTCATGAAGCCATTCGATCCTCAGGAAGTTGTACTTAGGATAAAGGCAGTAATCCGAAGAACCCCCTATGAAAAGATCAAAAAAGTTTCCTTTGGCCGTTTCGAGTTTGATCTCTTTCGAGGGGAATTGACTTTTGATGGTGAGGACATTCTATTGAGTGATGCCGAGAAAAGCATTCTCACTATATTGGCTTCAAGGTCCAACCGTACGACCTCCAGAGAGGTTATTTGCCGCCAAGCCTCTTCAAAGGGCGAGCATATAATCGACCGAACAGTGGATTTGAGGATCTCCAGATTAAGAAGGAAACTCCTTGATGACCCTCAAAATCCCAGATTCCTTAAAACTGTTAGGGGAAAGGGTTATGTTTTGGTTCCTGACCAGGTTGAAATTGCTACCTGAACTTGGATGATCAAAAACAAGGTATTACATGCAAGTATTAATTGATTTCATTGAAAGTATTTTCCTACATGAGCACCGTCCTTTTTTCACATTCTGATTGTACAAAGCATATTACACCGAGGGGGCACCCCGAAAGAGTTGAACGTCTGGAACGACTTGAGGATGTCTTCATGCAACCCGAGTTTGCCGAGATTAAGCGCTTGGAAGCTCCGCTATGTGAACTGGATCGCCTAACACTTGCCCATCCTCAGAGCTATGTAGATCAAATTCACAATATGGAACCAACCCATGGTTTTGCCTATCTTGATGCTGATACAAGTATGGGCAAGGGTTCCTGGAACGCTGCCAGACGGGCTGTTGGTGCTATTGTCAAGGCCATTGATATGGTTTTTGATGGGAGTGCCACAAATGCCTTTTGTGCCGTTCGTCCCCCCGGGCATCATGCAGAAAAATCACGTGGCATGGGATTTTGCCTGTTTGGTACTGTTGCTATCGGTGCTTTACACGCCCTTCAAAAACATGAGTTGGAGCGGATCGCAATTTTGGATTTTGATGTTCATCACGGCAATGGGACAAGTGACATTCTTTGGGATAAGAGAGGTGCCATGTTTGCCTCGACACATGAAATGCCCTTATATCCAGGTTCGGGTTACGAATCTGAAAAGGGTGCCTTTGATCAAATAATCAACAAACCCCTGGGAACCAGTTCGGGAAGCCGGGAATTTCGGGAAGCAATTAACTCCATTGTTGATCGAATGGATAAATTCAAACCAGAGCTGATAATTGTTTCTGCAGGATTTGATGCTCATTACGATGATCCACTGGCCTCCCTCAGGTTGAGTGAGGAAGATTTTTATTGGGCAACCAAAGCCATAAAGGATTTGGCACATACTCATTGCAATGACAGATTGGTTTCGTCTCTCGAAGGAGGATACAGTATACTTGGGCTCACCACATCGGTTCAGGCCCATTTAACAGCTTTAATGGAAAAGAATTAATGGAAAATACAGAAGATTTGATCAAACTTGGCAAGGATGAAATCTATGCCATGAGCTTTGAAGAAGCCTTGGAAAAATTGGAACATGTCGTTGGACTGCTTGAAAAAGGCAGTGTTTCATTGGATGAAGCAATTGAGCTCTATGTTTTGGGAACCAAACTGCGAAAACATTGCGACTATACTTTGAAAAAGGCTCAGGAAAGGGTTGACGAGATTTCACTGGAAGATCCTGGTACGGCTGAATCTAACTAAGAATGCTGTTTTTGTAATTTTGTAGCTTTTCATGTCACAAGAAAAAGAAACCCTGGAAACCAAATACACTCAGTTAATTCTGGGTATTCATGAGATGGGTTACCTCCAAGCCCAGGACAGGCTAAAGGAAATTTCACAAATTTTGGGTGATCCCGATATTCCAGTCGAGGAAACCACCCAGTTATTAAGATATTCCAACCACCTTGCCGATTATTGCAAGTCTTTCTTGGTTCCAGATACCAATCCACCCCAAGTAATTGAGCTGGATACATCAGGTCAACCGATCGGTCTTCGTGACCTGGATCTTGCTGAAGACAAATAGAGGCCTACGGAGTATCATGACTGGTTTCTCCGACTATTTGGCTGAAGTTGGCAATAGAATTAATACAACCCTAGGGGAAATTTATTCTGAACTACCCCAAAACTCCCTTGTCCCGCCAATTAAACATTCCTTGGTAGGAGGAAAAAGATTTCGAGGCTTTCTGGTTGTTGAAAGTGCCAAATTATTTGACGTGCAGGGGAAAATTCCAGAATTTGTGGCCGCTGCAATTGAGTGCCTGCATACTTACTCCCTTGTTCATGATGATCTTCCCTGTATGGATGATGATCCAATCAGGCGAGGTAAACCAACAATTCATACTAAGTGGGACGAGATGACTGCCGTACTGGTTGGCGACGCCTTACAAACACTAGCCTTCGAAATTTTAGCCGACAAGGTTAAAATTCCAGATCCCGAAATCAGAGCCGACCTGGTTTTCTCCTTGGCTAAGGCATCAGGGGTTTCAGGCATGGTATATGGCCAGATTCTGGATATGGAAGCCGAAACCAACCCACTTGCTGCCACAATCGACGAAATAACGATACTCCAACAGAACAAGACGGGTAAACTTATTGGTTTTTCCTGCGAAGCCGGAGCTATTTTGGGTCGCTCTGATCCAACCAACCTTCTTGGATATGCAGCCTCGCTGGGTCTTGCCTTTCAAATTGCCGATGATCTTCTTGATATAACCGGGAACGTCAAGGAGGTTGGAAAAACCCTTGACAAGGATTCATCACAAGGAAAACATACGTTTGTTTCTCTACTTGGGGAGGATGGTGCCAGAAGCAAGGCCCGGGAACAGGTGGAGGAAGCTATTTCGTATCTTGTGCCCTATGGTTCCAAGGCAAATATGCTAATTGAGGCTGCCAGGTTTGCCATAACAAGGACTCGATAAGTCTTTGATGATTACCTTGGAATGAGGTGACATTCTCTGACATCAAAGTAAAAATTGCTTAAGTTGTGGTCTCAAAATTATGGTCAGAATGCAAGCATGAGGCATGCCCTGGTCACAGACGGGTTTTTACGTGCCAAGTACTGCATTGACCAAAAATTTTTACCATTTATTCCAAACAAAATGGATGCCGGTAAATTAGAACTAGGACAAAGGGCAGGACCACCTTTGATACCGAGTGGAGTAACATAATCAGCCATAAATTCTTACCTCATGCCATACCGACTTGGGTACGAACGGGCCCAGCATCATCGGGACGTAAAGCAATATATCCAAGTAGTTTTTCCTGCACTTCAGCATGATTGGTGTTATCAAACAGGTTCGTTGTTTCTTCAGGATCAGCGACCATATCATATAACTCTCCCGCCTTCGATTGCAGGTCAATTGTCAGTTTATGAGTTCTTGTACGGACAGTCCGCAGGCTGAGTGCTACGCCGACACGTGTAGGCAACAGTTCCCATTCATTAAGAGCGAAATCTCGTTTGGCATCGTCAGTTTCCACTAGTGGGCGAAGCGATGCACCGTGTTGGGTCTGCAATGGTTTGGCTGATCCATAGTCAAAGAAGGTTGGCCCGAGATCAAGGGTAGAGACCGGTTCATCAACTTTTTTGCCCTTAGGAATACCAGGACCTCGCATGATCATGGGCACGCGAAGCAATCCATCATAGTGCATTGGTCCCTTTAGTATAAGCCCGTAATCGCCTAGCCAATCACCATGGTCTGAGATGTAAATAACGATGGTGTTCTCGGCCAGGCCGACTTCTTCCAACGCAATGAGTATGCGCCCAACATTGTGGTCAATCAGCGCTATTTGACCGTAGGTATTCCCAATAATCTCTCGTAGTTGATCGTCTGACTGCTCTACTATGCGGCTGTAAGATTTACGTATTTCAACACCTTTCTTGTCGCCAGTCGGCTCAGCGGTCAAAACCGCCTCGTGCCACCAGGGCCGGCCTTCAAAGGTTCGCTTACGGTACCTGGGTAGGTCCACCTTTGCTAGGTCATGAAGGCGTGACCAAGGCTCTGGTGCATCAAACGGATGGTGTGGGTCAGGAAAGCTGACCCATGTGCAGAACGGATCATCACCGCGCCCGTGCTTGAGCCATTCAATCGTACGGTCAGCAGTCCAGGTGGAATTATGCCAGGCCACGGGCAACTTGGAATGCCAGGTTTGGGCAGCTTCCTTGGTCTCACCTGCATTTTCACGATAAAGCGCATTCTTTTCATCCCCGCGCCCATCGGCATAAAACCAGCGTTCATAGTGCTGACCATGGGGAGGTTTTTCAGGGAGGAACCAGTTGTGCCCTACCAGCATCATCTCAACATGATTAAAGCCCATGTAGGGGCCAAACCATGTATCAGGGTAGTCAGCGGAGGATTTAAGACACTCGGGTGTACCTGTCGCTTCAAAGGTGTGGTAAGTTGAAAAATGCGCTTTGCCGAAAAAAGCGGTCTCAAAACCTGCCGCAGCCAAGGCTCCGGCGAAGCCCTTCTCGCCCACCTCAGGATCAAGGTCAATACCATTATCATGCGCACCATGAGTTCGACAAAGCTGTCCAGTCAGAATGGAGGCGCGTGCAGGCTGACAGATGACTGTGGGTGTAATACAGTTTGAAAAATGCGTGCCGTCTGCAGCCAATTGGTCCAAATGCGGAGTCTTAATGTTTCTGCCTTCAAAACCGAAACAATCAGCGCGGTGTTGATCGGCTGAGATCAAAAGTATATTAGGTCGTCTTATTTTTCAGTCCTTTCTTTTAAGGTTGTATACCACGACGGCTATTGCAATGATTATAAAAGCAAAGGCGATCGGGCTTTTTAATAAAAAATATGGATCAGCTCCTGAAGCAGCAAAGGCTTGACGTGCCGTGGCTTCAAGGTTCCCACCAAGGATAAATGCAATGATGAAGGGCAAGGGCGACATGTCTATGCGACGCATGAGATAACCCAGAAAACCGAAAAATATGGTGATCCAAACAGCAACCATCGAAGTTTCCTGTACGTAGATCGCGGTCAGTGTCAGCAAGAAAACAATCGGGAGTAGACGGACCTTGGGAATACGGGCCATAATGCCGACCCACCGCATGAATATTCCTCCAATGGTCCAATTCAGCGCATTGGCCACAAACATTGTTGTAAAAATGCCAAACACCATAACCATTTCAGGGTTCATCGCACTGTTGCCAATTCCACCCTGAAGTTTAAAGACCGACGGGCCGGGGTTAAAACCGCCAATGGAGTCCATAGCAAGGATCAGAAATACTGCAGCAGCATTTCCAGGGATTCCTAATGATAGAACCGGAATGAGGTTTGCACCGGAAACTGAACTGTTGGCCGCTTCAGTTGCTGCAATTCCTTCCGGAGCACCATCCCCAAAATTTGGAGCGTCTGGCGTCTTTTTAGCTGAATATCGGCGTTTTGCGGTGGTATAACCTAAAGTTGCCGCGAGAGTGGAACCCAAACCGGGTAAAGCACCTATGCAGGTTCCAATTATAGCTGAACGAAAGATATAGGGGAAAAGCTTTCTTAGGCTAGACAACGTCAATCCTGAGGTGTCAGTTTTCGACGCTTCCATTCTTCTTGCCTCGGCCTCACCCCGATAGATGTCCTCGAGAGCCTTGAATACTTCACCAATAATCAACACGCCAAGGATCGCTGCTGTAATCGGGATGCCCTGCGAAAGAGTCTCCTGCCCCATGGTAAGCCGCGGATAAAAGTCTTCACCAGTTGCGACCATCACGAATAAAAGGCCAAGTCCCATCGAAATGATGCCCTTGCCAACCGATCCGCCAATAACAGATGAGATGAAGGCAAGAGAAAGTATCAACAATGCTGTTTTCTCAGGCAGATCAAGAAAACGCTCGACCAAGATTGCCAGAAATGGAGCACAAATAACCAGTACGATATCGGAAAATGTGTCCCCGGATGCCGAGGAAAAATGCGCTACCCGCAGTGCCTTTCGTGCCTCACCCCTTTGTGCCATTGGATAGCCATCCAGAGTGGTCATGTATGCATCAGGTGTACCGGGTGTGTTAAACAAAATGGCCGGCACCGCACCGCCTATTGTTGCACCCTTCATTATTCCTATCAAAAAACCCAGTACGGGCAAAAGAGCATCATTCGAAAATCCGAATACAGAGATTAGAATCGGCAAAGAAATGGCCATTGCCATAGGCCCGGCCAGACCAGGTGTGGCTCCCACGGTGATGCCTAACAAGAATCCTGCAATTACCATCAACAAGATTATTGGCACACCCAATACTGGGTCTAACTGAAAGACAGCAAGAACACCGGCAATGATATGATCCCAAATACCCATCAAACATCTCCATTTGGTGGGAGAATCAGGTCATCAAAAGGGAGATCAAAGAGAAGCGCTATGAAAAGCGAAGCAACAAAGCCGATGGTGAAGTCCTTGAAAGACAATTGTCGCTTAACAAGGCTGGTCAATCCTCCAACCATTAGCGTTCCTCCAAACAGAAAACCAATGTAATTCCAAGGTGGTGTTGCGCGCAAAGGGCGATAACCCAACTCAGTCCAAGATGCCGCTAAAGGACCAGCGTAGCGCATAAGGATAAGTGAAACGGTGAAAAATCCCAATAGAGTCACCATCCAACTCAGGTTTCGACTGCTCAAAGAATTGTTGTGGGATGGCTTCAGCAGTAACAACACTGCGCCAATAAAGATAACTATTCCCGCTACAGTAGGGGCCAGTGCATCGCCGATCTCGAATTTTCGCCGCACTTCCTCAACCAGCCCTGTGCCTGTATCCATAGGAATCCAGACAAAGACGATCAGGATAGCAGAGACCAAAAAGAAAAGGGCCAGCCAAATGTCTGTCGAGATTCTAGATTTCATTGGCTAACCCCTCTGATTGTTTTTAGCTTTATTGAGTAGCTTCCATTAACACCCAGCATCGTAATAATCGTTTTGTATCATGGCATCCAGTTCTGCCCCTCGGAGGGTACCGCCCCGCCGAAGGCTTCCGCTACCAAGCCTGACGCTTTACCACTATTTAAAGAAAAGGGCCAGCCAAATGCCTGTCGAGATTCTAGATTTCATTGGCTAACCCCTCTGATTGTTTTTGGCTTTATTGAGCAGCTTCCATTAATGCCCCTGCAGCGTCATATTCGCTTTGTATCATGGCATCCAGTTCTGCTCCCTGGATCGTTACAGCACCACCGAAAGCCTGCGTAATCATGTCTGATGCTTTACCATTATATACTGCTTCCACTATGGCAGCAGTGATGGCATCGCGCGCGGCTGGGTTCATGCCACCGGGTGCTACAAAGACGAAATAGCCATCAGCATTGAATTTCACTCCAAGGTCAGCAAAGGTCGGCGCATCTGGTGATTGGACCAATGGTTCCGACAAAACCGAAGCGAGGTTAACCAAATCACCTGAGGCTACACCTTTGCGCTGAATACCAGCCATAAAACCAAGATCAATGTCGCCAGCTTGTACGCCGTTCATGACAGCCCTGCCACCTTGAACTTGCACGATGTTGAACTCTACACCCTGCGCTTCACCAAGGAGGAAAGCAAGATCGGAGAGCTTTGGCGACATAGTGCCAAAACGTAAATTACCCTCTTTGGCAGCCGCAATCATGTCCTCAAACGAAGTCCAGCCTTTGTCGGCTTTAGCAACAACACCCATCTGAAAGCCAGCGGTGGTTGTAAGTCCGGTAAAATGAGCAGGCTCGATACCTGCACCTAGAGAAGCGACAGCATTATAGCCCAGCGACTCGGTTACAACCATCGCAATCGCTGTTCCATCCGCGGGCATATCTTTGAGAGCTACCAGAGCATTCACGCCGCCCTTGCCAGTGATTTGCTCGGGAACAATTTCCCAACCTTTTGCCGTCTGAATGTCGTCGGCAATCAAACGGGCCTGAGTATCAGCCCCGCCGCCTGCGGCAAAGGCGATGATCATCTTGATCGGGCCCTCAGGCTTCCAGTCGTTACCTTCCGCAAGTGTCGGCGAAATTGAAGTCATCACTAGTGTAGCGGTTACAGCAGCTGCCTCTATAAGTTGTTTCATGTTATCCTCTATAAGTTGTTTCATATTTCCCTCCATTGGGTTTTCCACAAGAAAATTTCATAAATTAGTTGACTTGTCAACTAATTTATGGGAATTTTTAATATTATGAATAAACATAAAACTCTCAGCCATCGTACCGCTTCGTCTTTTGTGACATTCCGGCTTGCCAAAATGCAAAGCAGCCTGAACGCACAAGCAACTGCGATATTAAAAACTAAAGCAGGTTTATCGCTTGTCGAATGGCGTTTAATCCAAACCTTGCGGATTTTTGAAGATGTTACGATGAGCGAGATTGCTGATTTTTTGCAAATGGATAAGGGCCAGCTTAGCCGAAAGGTCAAGGCAATGCTGAAAAAGGGATTGTTGCGTAGCGAACGCGACACAGAAGATAAAAGAGTACAGCATCTGTATCTAACCAAGGCCGCCCTTGAGATAAGTTACAGCATGATGCCTGTAATGGAAGCTCGCCAGAAACTTCTCCTGGTAGAGGTCCCGCCAGATGACCTAAAGATTTTTTATGGCGTTATCAATAAACTTGAGGCGGCAGCAAAAATACGAGAAATCGAATGAAGAAATCTAATCTTATTATTATCATGTCTGATGAACATCAGGCTCGTGCTATAGGTTGCGTGGGACATCCTTTCGTTCAGACGCCGAACCTTGATGCATTAGCTGCCCGTGGTACCAGATTCTCCAATGCATATACGCCAAGCCCGATCTGCGTTCCTGCGCGTGCAAGTTTTGCCACCGGGCTCTATCCGCATCAGACTCGCCTTTGGGATAACGCCATGCCTTATGATGGCAAGATCAGAGGCTGGGGGCATGCGTTACAAGATAAAGGCGTACCTGTCGAGAGTATAGGCAAACTGCATTACCGAGCAAAAGAGGACCCGGCCGGTTTTGATGTCGAGCATATTCCCATGATGGTCGCTGGCGGGGTCGGCATGGTCTGGGCAAGTATTCGAAGAGAGGATGAGCGCATCATTGGCCCAAAACGCATGTTGGGAGAATACATTGGACCGGGTGCCAGCAATTATACCGAATATGATAAATCGATCGTTGAACATACCAAGGATTGGCTAGTAAAACACTCGAACGATGATCAACCATGGTGTCTCTATGTCGGATTGGTTGCACCACATTTCCCTTTGGTCGTTCCGCAGGAATATTTTGACCTATATCCGCCTGAGACCATGCGACCGGTCAAATTGCATCCGAAGGATGGCCACAAGCGACATCCATGGATCGAGAAGCAGAATGCCTTCATGGACAGTGAAAACCGCTTTTCTGACCCAGCAGAACGTTTGGCCGCGATGTCGGCATATTATGGTTTATGCACATGGCTAGATCACAATGTGGGTCAAATTTTAAAAGCTCTGGAGACTGCCAGCCTGATTGATAATACTACGATAATTTATACCTCGGATCATGGCGACAACGTCGGAGCACGGGGCCTTTGGGGTAAATCTAATATGTACGAAGAAAGCGTATCAATTCCAATGATACTAGCTGGTCCAGCTGTACCAGCCGGGGTGTCCGAAACGCCTGTCAGCCTTTTGGACATATCGGCGACCGTTGCAAAACACTTTGAAACAAACCTTTCAACGGCTGATGGTGTAACCGACCTCTATTCGATCTTGGAACAACCCACAAATTCGGAGCGTGTCATTTTCTCCGAGTATCATGCGGCGGGTGCAGTTTCCGGTGCCTTCATGCTGCGTAAAGGACAATGGAAGTTGATCCATTATATAGGCTTCCCAGATGAACTATTCGATCTAGAAAACGACCCTGAGGAGTTTGAGAACCGTGCCACTGATCCGGCCTATGCAGCCATAATTCAGGAATTGCATACCGAACTTCGCAAAATTTGTGATCCAGAAACAACCAATGCCCTTGCTTTCAGTGATCAAGCAAAGTTGATTGAGCGACTTGGTGGGCGTGAGGCCGCGCTCAAGCTCGGGGCCCCGGGGGCTACACCTCCGCCGGAGGTAGCAAAATGAAACTGATAATCCTCGGTTCCGGATCACCCGAAGCATACGCGCGTCGTGCATCCAGCGGTTATTTGATTGAGGTTGGCAACGACCGCATCCTATTCGATTGTGGCGGTGGAGTCTTCGACAATCTGATTCGGTCCGGGCGGATGCCTTCCGACATCACACATATATTTTTTTCGCACCTCCATTCCGATCACATGATGGATTATGCTCGCCTTGTACATGCTGCTTGGGACGAAAGTGGCACAACTATAAAGGTCTTTGGCCCGACCCCAATAAAGGCTATCACAAAGGGCTACTTTGGGCCCAAAGGTGTTTTGTCACATGACCTGCGTGCCCGAACCGAGTTGCCACAAAGCCAGGAGGTATGGGTTGCCCGTGGTGGCACCTTGCCACGCCTCTGGCCTAATCCAGAAGTTCATGAGATCGCATCGGGCAGCACCTTCGAAGGGGATGGTTGGAGTATTGAATCCTGCAACGCGCCACACGCACAACCGTTTCTTGAATGCATGGCTTATTCTTTGGTACATGAGGGTAAGAAGTTTGTCTACTCAGGCGACGCTGGCCTTTGTACCGAGGTCGAAAATCTAGCCAAGAATGCCGATCTTCTATTGCACTGGTGTTATCGCCTTGATGGCGAGGATGCGACGCCTTCTATGGCACTCACAACACCAACACCGTCTGAAATCGGTCAAATGGCCAAACGTACGGGTGCGGCGGCATTGATGCTAACCCACTTCCGAAAACACATGGATAAACAGGAGCATTTCGACCGCACTATCCAGAATGCCACGGGTGCCTTCGGACGAATCGTTGCAATTGCCGAAGACCTTATGCAAGTCGAGATCTAGAGGGTGAGGATGAATCAATGGATAGTATTGTTCAAAGATGCCCTGAAATGCTGGCTGCTAGGGATATGTCAGTTACGGGTTAATAAGATACCATTTTCCCAAGGGAGTTATTCCTCGGGGCCGCAGGACTAAATCCAGTCTTGGAAAATAACTAACCTGCTTTGGCTCTGATCCGGCTATCAGAATCTGGATCAAAACCTATAAAGCCACCCACCTGCTTTTCCCAATGCTGACTGAATACTCCCCCTTTTGCAAGCAAATCGTCCACCGTACCCTGTTCCACGATGTGTCCCTCCTGCATGACAATAATCCTGTCCATCCGTAATATGGTTGATAACCTGTGAGCAATTGCTATCAGGGTTTTGCCAACCACAATTTGTCGAAGGGCTTCCTGAATGTTTGCTTCCACGGTAGAATCCAGGGCTGATGTGGCCTCATCCAACACCAGAATAGGGGCATTCTTCAAAACCGCCCTTGCCAAGGCAATACGTTGTCTTTGTCCACCTGATAGTTTTACGCCTCTCTCCCCCAAATGAGCATCATACCCCTTTCGACCCAGCCGGTCCTCCATGTTAACAAGAAATTCATGAGCCTGGGCCTTTTTGGAAGCCTCAATAACCTGTTCATCGGTTGCACGGGGGTTACCATAACCGATATTTGCCCAAGCTGATCGATTGAACATGGCGGTTTCCTGAGTAACCATACTGATTTGTTTGCGTAGACTTTCCTGGGTAATAGATCTTATATTTTTTCCGTCTATCTGGATGGTTCCACTTTCGGGATCATATAATCTCATCAGAAGTGTCACCAGAGTCGACTTCCCGGCACCGGATTCTCCTACCAGACCAATATGTTCTCCAGGTTCGATCAGAAGGTTGATGTTGGAGACACCTCCTATTTCTCTTCCATACCGAAAAGATACTTTCTTGAATTCAATCCTGCCTTCAAAACTGGCAATATTTTCGGCATCTTTTGAATCAACTAACTGATGCGGATGGGCCAAGGTTCTCATCCCGTCTTCAGCCTCTCCTACGTTCGAATAAATGGCCATTAGTACAAAACTTACCCAACCCGACATTTGGGCAATTCTGATGGCAACCGACCCAGTTGCAGCAATATCGCCTGTTGAGGCCAACCCATTGGACCAAAGCAGAAGGGAGCCTCCGACCAGAATTACCGGCAGTACCCCTGACAATAACATAAGGAAATACCTGAAACTCGAAGCAACCAAACCAAAATTGGTGGCTTTGTTGCGAAAATTCTCCAAGGCATCCAGAGCAGCCCGGTCCTCATGCCTATTATGAGCAAAAAGCTTTACTGTTCGGATGTTGGTAATGGTATCAACAATCTGACCAGAAAGTAGCGAGCGGGCACCTGCTCGAAGGGCTGATTTTTTCCTGATTCGGGGTAAAAACCATCGAATAAGAAAAATGTAGCAAAACAGCCAGACTATCAGGGATAAAGCAACCCTGAAGTCAATTGAAACCAACAATAGGAAAGATCCAACCAAGGAGGCCATGGCGAAGGAAATTACGTTGACAACCTCGTTTACCGTATCAGATATGGCCCTGGAAGCCTGCAATTGCTTTTGCGAAATCCTTCCGGCAAAATCATCATCAAAAAAGGAAATTGCCTGATCCATCGTGTGCCGATGGAGTCTTGAAAGGACCAGGGAATTGATATTTGGGCCAATCAGGACTGAGTTGAAATAGGAACTGACACCAAAAGCAAAAGGCCTGACAACCAGAAAAAAGACCAGAGCTCCCCAAAATAGAAAAATATTATCCGAAAAAATATTGCTTGGATCACCGGTAACGGCACTATCAATTATCAAACCCAGTAATAATGCTGAAAACACTTCCAGGGAACCGGCCAACATTGATACGAGGCACCCGATGGCAATCAGGGGAAAAGCACCCTTCAAACACCAGATATAAAATTTGCCAAGGGTTTGGGGTGGTTTGCCATCTGAATACTGGTAGGGATTGATGAGTTTACTGAACATCAAAACTTCTCGACCTCAATTTCATAACCTCCAATGGTATATATTCATGGAATTAAAGCAACTCCATTAGCTCTGATCTGGATAATGAAAACCCAGATGCAATCCAATCCTTTTCCAGTTTTTTGAGTGCATTCCCCAATTCCCTGTCCTTAAACTGGGGGATTAAATCACACGCGCTAAGGGGAAAGACCTGGTCAAGTGATGAATCTATTCTAATTTCAAAATCTGATGGAATTTCCTCCTTTGCAAGGACAGCACGGGTCATTAATATTGACATGGTTACTTCCTTGCCATACCAATAGGTCAAGGCTTCAATGGATTGACCCCTGGTTAGGGCGAAGTCAGAAATGACTTCCAGTTTTTTAAGGTCAAATCGGTTCAATTCCATTCGAATATTATTTATGTTGGTCCCCAGTACCGCCAGGCTGGTTATGGGGTTGGGGACGATTTGGTGTTGCTTTTCCAGGATTTCCAATACCTGGTGATTTTTGGCCGTCCCTGCGGGAAAAAGCCAGTGCCAAGTATCTGTTTCCTGCCATTCCCGAAGACACCAGTAAAGGGGTCTGGCTGAGAGTAAACGAAAAATTTCTGCTTTGATCCGAAAGCCAGACAGAAAATCAAGTGCTTCCCCGGGGAGGCTTTTAATGGCAGCCAATCCTTCTTTGTCACATCCTTGGGTGGGATCACCATAAATCGAACTGAAGCGAAAAAACCTTAAAATTCTTAGATAGTCCTCTCTTATTCGATTGGCAGGATTGCCAATGAATTTCACTCTCCTTTGCTTGAGGTCCTTGCTTCCCCCCAATGGATCAAAGATTTCACCCTGGAAATTGGCATACATGGCGTTAATGGTAAAATCTCTTCGGGTGGCATCTGTTTCCAACTCCCGGCAAAAAACCACTTCTACTTTCCTTCCATAGGGTTTGACATCTTCCCGAAAGGTTGTTATGGATAAATGTGGCCAGATTATTAGTGATCCAAATTCTATTCCAACAGTTTTATAAATAATATCTTCCCTTTGGAAGATCCTTATCATTTCGGTTGGTGTAGCATCTGTGGCCAGATCAATATCAGCTGCAGCTCTACCCAGTAGTTGGTCCCTTACCCAACCACCAACAAAGTATAATTGAAAACCTTCCCGCTGAAAAAGCCGGAATATCCTATCTAGAAAAACGTCTTGTTGCCAAGTGGGATTCAAAAACATGAGTAGGTTTTCATTGACTGCGAATATTGAAGAGATTCTTGATATTAAGGTGGGGAAATCAGCTTCTACTGTCAAACAAGTAAAGGAAATAATTTATTTTCTGAACCACAGGGAATTGGGATTATGTATGGTATTGACACTTATTGAAAGAGAAAACGAACAGTCTTATGGTTTGTAAAGACTATTCGAATATGTATTAATTTGCCCGGCAGATTCGTTGAATCTCTCTTATTGGGAAAATTCAGAAGGATTAGAACAAGTAGGAAGCATGCTTGACCAAGTTTGTAAATTTCTGGATCAACAATCAACAAAAATTGAACAATGTACAGCAGAGTTTGTCCAAGCAGTGAAAGACTTAACAACGCAAATTCAATCCGAACAAGAATTACCAAAACAATGAAAAAGACTTTGAGCAGCTCTAGGAAAATGGTTAATGGCCCTGCGGTAAAAAAAGGAAGAGGTACCAGATGACGAATGGAACAATCCTATTGTAATTGGATCTCAGACCACCCTGGTGACTTTTTGAAAATGGAAAATTCATAAAAGGGGTGTTTCATCAGGGTTTAGGGACCTTTTCATCCATTTTCAGGGCTTGTGTTGGTTGGCTCTCTCAAACAGGCATCCGCTTTTACCTGCTAATAGTCATCATTAAACTCTTCAAATTTTTCAATAACGAACAAATCTTACTAGTTTTCAAATTCTTGATTTGCAATAAACGCCCCTGCACTCATTCTATCTTCCGAGGTGGTATATATTTCCGTTATCGCGTGGGCGAATTCTACCGTTCCCATTTTTTTAATCTTTGCTTGGTTAACCTCCAGGTTTTTAACCAACTCCTCTGCCGTCACGCGGATAATTTCTTCATCCAAGTCGTCAATCTCATACCCATCTTGGAAAAAATCAAAAATGGCTAAATACCCAGTAAACGATTGGATAACTTCCAGGTTTTTAACCAACTCCTCTGCCACCACTCGGATAATTTCTTTATCCAAGTCGTCAATTAGTACCTTTATTTGATCAACAACATCAGGGGTGGTCAATAAAGGGATTAATTTATGAAAAGTTCTTAAGAAGGAGCTTTTTGAGAAATTAAGATAATTACCTAATTCATCACTATTGAAATCATCAGGATCAATATTCCAAATTTCTCTTATTTGAAAACTTTCCTGATCATCCCCTTTACAAAAAAACTTCCCGTCTGATTTAGAGAAATATTCTTGTGAATAATAACCGCCGACCATTTCTATTATTTTTTCTTTTGTCAATTCGATAGACAATATTGCATCAAATAATGGGCGTGGATCAAGATCAGTTTTTTCATTGATTATTGTATAGATGATTCCAAAAATTTTTAATACTTGTTCTCCCATTTCCATAATTACTTGAGGAAAGCGTTTGTGCCCTTTACTGATCTCCTCTTTTATCTTGAGGGACAGACAAGACCACTCAGGTTTATTTTTTAATATGTCGTAAGAAACAAAATCACTTTGGTGAAATTTTATGCTTTCAGGTGGAACATTTATTTCTACCTTTTCTGCCAGTAATCGAAGATACGCAACAAAAGTATCCTCAGTGGTAAGGTCACATTCTGCACTGACGGCTGGCAAGTTCCCTTCAATGCTAGAACATTGTTTATTTATATCAAAGGATGTTGGTAAATGAGCAGTTTTAGCTTTGATCTGGTCCAGTAACTTCTTCGCGGAATCGTTCTCCTGTTCTTGCCATTTTTTACCCCCTTCTGCCACCAATACCAGTAGCAATGGAGCGACGCGCACCAGGTCACTCATGCTTACACCGTAATAAAAGCGAATAAGATCATACCAATTGCGAATATCGTAAGATACCTTGACGTTTATTGTAGCCTGCCCTTCAATGTCAGTGATAATTTTCTCACTAGTGGTGTTTACCAATTCTTGGGGTATAGGCAACTCTCCTGTGAGAACCTTAAAATCAACACCTAAGGCTATTGCCAAATTCTCAATGGTTTTATTTTGTCTCGGTCCATCTGGTGAACGTTCAATACGGACAAGTTGACTTTGCCTCATTTTCGCCGACTTTGCCAAGGTTTTCTGGGTGAGCCCTTTAATCTCCCGTAATTTCACTAGGCGTGTTCCAATTAGAGTCTTCATTACGTTTCCTTTAATACCAAGAAGTAAATATAAATATATTTTATTTTACTACAATTAGTTAGATAAAATCAAATAAACATTAAAATTACAACTAAATAGCAAAAAAAGTAATTTTTTTCTTCATAAGAGGTTGAAATCGAAGCTAAGGATTTTTATTTAGCCTAATGATCCCCTGAGGGGTTTGAATTTACACTTGGTTTATGAAGAAGGGAGTTAAAAGTATTTATGGTTAACTTGCACGAGAAAGGAAGGTATTACAATAACGACCTGAAGGGATCATTAAGCAAGCAAGAAATTTTTAATTGAATACAAAGGAATTTAATGACATGAGTAAATTGCCATCAAAATTAATAAGTGGTGCCAAACTTGTTCGTCACAGCTCAGGAGGGCTTATTGCCTCTAAAGGTGGTTATCTTTCTGATACGTTCATAAGAAGTGGTTGGGCCACTCTTTTATTACAATTGTTTGGAAAAGGAAAAAAGTAGTGGGGTTATTAATTTCGGTTTTAGTGAAGGGTGCAATTATCGTTCTTCACAGTTCTGGCGGCATCATAGCCTCTAAAGGTGGTTATCTCGCTAACGCATTCATTGGAGGAAAATTAGGAGCACTTTTAGCTGTAATATTGCTTTAATTTGAATAATTCTACTAAAGAGGAGTAGATGCTAGCTCTACTCCTCTTTTCTATGGTACTATTTGATTTTCGGAATTGTAGTCAATTTATGCTTAACCCTTCGACTAGCGATCAATACCTGATAGAGCACTCTTTTCCCTAATCGAACCTTCCAACAGGAAACATAAAATGATACTAAAAATTTCAGAGTTAACTGTGAACTGGCACATTCTTGAAGCATGCAACTATGATTGCTACTTTTGTTATGCCAAATATAACAAGAAATCGAATTTCTCCCGTGACTTCAACCAAGTCCTTCACGACTTGAGCACCCTCAAGGGGAAGAAAATTGACTTTGCTTCTGGCTCTGTATTCGCGGAGAGTATACGAATAAATTACGCCGGGGGCGAACCGTTCCTAGAAAAAAATTTGACCACAGCGATTTCTGTGGCCCATGAGCTTGGTTTAAACCCTTCTTTCATTACCAACGGATCACTTCTGACCGATGATTTCATCAGGGAGTATGGAAAAATGATTTCCGTTGCTGGATTCAGCATCGATAGTTTTGATGTGAATCTAAACCAAAAGATCGGCCGAAGAGACAACAAGGGTTATCAAGTTACATTTGAACGGCTTTCACGGATTTTTTCATTGTTCAGAGAATGTTCACCTCAAACCTCGCTAAAGATAAACACAGTTGTTTGTCTCGAGAATGTTGATATAGACCTCACCACCCCCTTGAATGAACTGCGACCTGACCGCTGGAAAGTTTTACGAGTTATCCCGATTCATGGAGCAGAACGGCAAGGGATATCTGACGAACAGTTTAAGGACTTCCTCATCCGTCACCAGTATGCCGTCGGACGGGTGGTACCTGAGGACAATGTAGATATGCACCGTTCATATTTGATGTTGAATCCCGAAGGCCGTTTCTATCAACGAGTACATTCTGGATATCTGAAAAGCAAGCCCGTTGTCCAAGTAGGAGCAATGACGGCTTTGAAAGAAGTCGAGTTTGATGCTCCAACCTATTTAAGCAGATATTGAAATTGTCTTGATTGAAACATTATAAATATAATTAGTATAAAGGAAAAACGAAACTGAGGCTAAAGAAAACCTGATTTATATAAGCTATAACCTCTCCACTGGAATATCATTTATGGGCACATAAAAGCTTCTAGTCACATCATCTTCAGCATCATAAGCCTGAATAGTGTCGCCATCACTGTTATCTACCTTATGTGCAATTAACTTCCATCACTCAAAAGATAGAAATCACAATTTTGAAAAGGCAGAGCAAGAGTTCCCAACAATTCTAACTGGGTATCTAGTAAATAGTTTGTGCCCTTAAAATTGCTAATAAATTTGTACCATTGAGATTTGCTACATGAACTGATTGGATAAGGTTTTTTGCAACTGAATTATATAATCCTTCTAAGTAATAATAAAATTATCAATGTATACCCAGTACCTCGCTGGTAAAAAAAATGGCTTTCTCAAAAACTGAATTCAGTATCTTAATTTTTTAGGGGCTTTCGTAGACCAAAATACAACAAGGAGGTAACTGATATATTATCCTAAAAATTTGAAACTTTAGTTTCTGAATATTTGGGATTATCCGAGGAAAATGAATTCAGGTGATTGGCCAAACCAAAGAGAATCCTGGCTGTTGCCCCCCAGATATGGTAGCCATTGTAATTCATCCCTAGGTACCTGTACTTCTTTCCCTCCCGTAGTAAGGTCTTGATCTTATAATTTTCCAGATCCATTAGGAAATTAAAGGAAACTTCGAAAATTTCAGCAACTTCCGCAATTTGAGGTGAAGGCTTGAAAGGTGGGGTGATTTTTCCCACAAAGGGTGTGATCCTGAAACCGGTTACCGTTTCGTAGGCGGGGCATTGTCCAAGAATTTTAACTTTCGAGGAATTAAGGTTTATTTCTTCCTTGGCCTCTCGAAGGGCTGTTGCCAAGGCATTCCTGTCTCCTTCTTCGGCTTTCCCGCCTGGAAAAGAAATCTGACCCGCGTGGTATTTCAAATGACTTGATCTTCGAGTGAATATAACGTTTATTCCCTTGGGCTTTTTGATCAATGGTATAAGTACACTCGCTGGTTTCTTGGCAATATGCCTGTAGTCGGGAAGGTATTCGTTAAGTATAAAATCTGAGGATTCACCTTGGTATGATTGCAAACCTAAACCTATCTGTTCGAATGTCAGGTTGCATGACATAAAATTCTACCAATCCTCCTATTCAATAGTTTGTAGGTATACAAATTAGGAAAATTGATCCTCAAAGACAACCCACCACATTTTTACCAACCTGGAACTATTCCTCCTTTTCAGCCAATCGAATCTCAAACTCCTCTGGATCAGCCAGTTTTTCCATGGGGCAAACAGAAGTATGGATCCCGAAAACAACGCCCTTGGTAATCGGGAGCTTTCTTAAGGTTTGGCGTTCTACCCTTACCCATTTTTTTCCAGGTTTGTCCCGACTTCTTCTTTGATGCATGCTTCTTGGCTGGTGAAGGTCTGGGTTTGAATAGGAAAGATAATTCCCCCGATAGATTACTTTTCCAGGCTGAAGATTATCAAACATTCGCTGAACAACGGTTGCAATTCGATCCGTGTATTGGTGAACCGGATCATGAATGGAGGTAAGGGGCAGACCCATTTTTTCAGACAGTAGCCAGCTTGCCGGAAAACATAAGATTGCTCCAACCATCACATGCTGATTGCCATCAAAATTCAATAAACAAAAATCCTCTTGAACCAATCGCCCTGCGGTGATCAATGGATGATCTTCCTCCAGCCCAATTTTCTGACTATCTGGTCTTGTCACATAACCATCATCGCAAATGTAGGCATGGTCCTTCTGAAGGCATCTGTAAATGGTTTGGAGCAACTCAGATGATATGTCATTACCCTCGCCATAACAGTCAAAAACAACATTTCTTTGAGTGGCAATAAGGTGATCCCTGTATTTGATTTGCTGCTCAAAAGCATTGTCCCGGACAAGCCATTCCTGGGGCTCCAGGGGATTAATCCCTGGCAATCTCCGGGTTCTGTCTTCGACCCAAGGTTCAAAGGCAAGATTTGCTTGACAAATTTCAAAAAACTGGTGAACCATCTAAATTTACTTTCAGAGAAAATTGGTACCTAACTTTTGAATTGATTAGTACCAGATTCCTCAATTCAATGGAATGTATCAAAGGGAGAAAATTGATGGACCAAGAGCATTATTCCGACAACAGAAAAATTGACCCTTCAAAAGGTACACACCTGAATGACGGAACAATCAACGATAATGACCGTATGGAAATTGGCCCCACCTTACTTGCTTTCAAGGAGTGGGAAGAGGCAGGATTGGAGCTACCAAATCTGGAAAGGATGCGAGATTACCGGTGGAAAAGATTAACCCAGCACATCATTGATCGGGATTACGGCGGCCTGTTACTGTTTGATCCATTGAATATCCGTTACGCTACAGATTCAACCAATATGCAATTGTGGAATACCCACAATCCTTTTCGGGCAGTACTTCTTTGCGCCGATGGATACATGGTTATTTGGGATTACAAGATTTCAATGTTTCTTGCTAAATTCAATCCCTTGGTTAGGGAGAGAAGAACTGGTGCCTCCTTATTTTATTTTACCGCCGGCGATAATGAGGAGAAGCAAGCCGAGACATTTGCAAATGAAGTTTCTGATTTGATTAAGGAACATGGTGGCAACAATCGAAGATTGGCCGTGGATAAAATTATGGTTTCGGGTTTACGGGCCCTTGAGAGTATTGGGCTAGAAGTCATGAATGGTGAGGAGATTACAGAAAAAGCCCGTTCCATCAAAGGATCCGATGAAATCCTGGCCATGCGATGTGCCAGCCATGCCTGCGAACTATCAGTTAAGGTAATGGAAGATACAACCAAACCAGGTATGTCAGAAGATGAGATCTGGGCGGTATTGCATGCTGAAAACATCAAGAGGGGTGGGGAATGGATTGAAACCCGACTATTGGCCACTGGACCTAGAACCAATCCCTGGTTTCAGGAGTGCGGACCCAGAATATTGCAAAACAATGAAATCCTGGCCTTTGATACGGACTTGGTGGGATGTTATGGTATTTGTACAGATATCTCCAGAACCTGGTGGATAGGGGACAAAAAACCTCGACAGGATATGATTTACGCCATGCGACACGGCGTTGAGCATATTCAGTACAATATGCAGTTATTGCAGCCCGGGACCCATTTTGATGATCTGACTTTCAAGAGTCATAAACTGGACCCAATTTACCAAAAACAAAAGTATGGGGTGGTAATGCATGGGGTGGGTCTCTGTGATGAATGGCCGGGGATTTGCTATCCTGATAACTATAAGAAGGGTGCCTTTGATTATTATGTTGAACCTGGAATGGTTTTCTGCGTGGAGGCCTTGATCGGCACCGAAAGTGGTGATTTTTCAATTAAGTTGGAAGATCAGGTTCTTGTAACCGAAAATGGTCCTGAAAACCTTACAGCTTATCCCTTTGACAAAGCCTTGATGGGAGAAACCTGAGGAAAATCATTCTCCAAAATTGGAAATTGCGTCACTTGAGAATAGTCCAGGAAATGCGAAAATGGTACCGGGTAGTAGTTTACCTTGGTGTTTTGGGGGTTAAATTTTCGCCTTAGAAGGTTTATTTTTCATTTACTCTTGGTCTTGAAAACGAGTTTCTTGACTGGTGCATTTAACATTTCTGGAAATGGGTATGAACACGATCAAAAAGGTGGTACTGGCTTATTCAGGGGGGCTGGATACATCAATAATCCTGAAATGGTTGCAGATAAAATACCAGGCTGAGGTTGTTACCTTTACGGCCGATCTGGGGCAGGAAGAAGAACTGGAGGCCGCTAGAAACAAGGCTCAGATGCTTGGGATTAAGGAAATCTACGTTGAGGATTTGCGCGAGGACTTTGTTAGGGATTTTGTATTCCCCATGTTCAGAGCCAATACCCTCTATGAGGGATTGTATCTCTTGGGCACCTCAATAGCCCGACCTCTGATTGCTAAAAGACTGGTTGAAATTGCTGCCGATACAAATGCCGATGCCATAGCCCATGGAGCAACAGGAAAAGGCAATGACCAGATCAGGTTTGAGCTTTCCGCATATGCCCTTAATCCTGAGATAAAAGTTATTGCACCCTGGCGTGAATGGGACCTGACTAGTCGAACCAAACTTATAGATTTTGCTGAAAAGTATCAAATTCCTATTGCCAAGGACAAAAAGGGGGAGGCACCCTTTTCGGTGGACGCTAATTTGTTGCACACATCTTCTGAGGGAAAAGTATTGGAAGATCCAGCTAAGGAAGCTCCACACTTTGTTTACCAGCGAACAACAGATCCTGAACAAGCCCCAGATACACCTGAATATTTGGTAATTACCTTCGAGAATGGCGACCCAATAGCGATTAACGATGAAAAATTATCTCCAGCCCAACTACTGACCAAATTGAACAAGATAGGTGGGATTCATGGTGTTGGACGTCTTGATTTGGTTGAAAACCGTTACATTGGGATGAAATCAAGGGGAATCTATGAAACTCCTGGTGGAACAATTTTGCTGGAAGCCCATAGAGGGATGGAACAAATTACCCTAGACCGTGGTGCAGCTCATCTGAAGGATGAAATCATGCCCCGTTATGCCGAGCTAATTTACAACGGTTATTGGTTCAGCCCCGAAAGAGAGATGCTCCAGGCATTGATCGACAAAAGTCAGGAATTTGTAGCTGGTAAAGTCAGATTAAAGCTCTACAAGGGGAATGTTCAAACTGTCGGCCGGGAGTCACCTTACAGCTTATACTCCGAAAAACATGTTACTTTCGAGGATGATGCCGGGGCTTATGATCAGAATGATGCCAGTGGCTTTATAAAGCTTAATGCCCTGCGTTTGAAGTTGTTAAATCGAAGAAATAGACAATCTTGAAGGTTTGTTTACCAGATTCGCCCCTGTAATAAAGTACGATTATGGCAATTCAGGTCAGATTTTTTTGATGTAAACCTGCTTGATTATTGATTTTCAACTGAAACCCCCTATCTGATTACCTTCTCATGGTGCCGGCCAAAAAAGGCATGCCGGGTGCCATGTCATTTTCTCGACTCAAGGAGTTTGAAATGCCTAAAATGAAGACAAAGTCTAGTGCTAAGAAAAGATTTAAGGTTACCGCCAGCGGTCGAATTAAGGTCTCGCAGGCAGGTAAGCGGCACGGGATGATCAAACGATCAAACAAGTTTATTAGAAATGCACGGGGAACGACAACTCTTTGTGCACAGGATGAAAAAATTGTTAAGGCTTTCATGCCTTATTCTCGGTAAGGAACTAAATCAATGGCACGAGTAAAAAGCGGGACGGTTACCCACGCCCGACACAAAAAGGTAACTGATGCGACCAAGGGCTATTATGGCCGAAGGAAGAATACCTACCGAGCTGCCCGTTTGGCCTTAGACAAGGCTCAACAATATGCTACGAGGGACCGAAAGGTTCGCAAGCGTAACTTTAGAGCCCTATGGATTCAAAGAATCAATGCTGCGGTTAGAGAAGTTGATCAAACGCTGACCTATTCCAGGTTTATCCATGGCTTGAAGGAAGCACAAATTACCCTTGACCGTAAGGTATTGGCTCATCTCGCTGTAACCGAACCGGAAGCATTTCGAACTATAGTGGAAAAGTCCAAGGCTGCCTTGAAATAATTTTTCCGTGGTTTTTTACACTGAATATTCTAGTTATGGTAAATATTCGTTTTCAGATCTCAGACGGACATAAACGCATATATAAAAAGTTTATTGAGGAAATAAACCAAGTTGATTCCTACAAGGAAATAGAACAGCTCCGCATAAAGTACTTGGGAAAAAAAGGGAAAATAAACCAACAAATTCTTGGGATGAATAATTTTCTTCGTAACCAAGGACAAATGCAACTAACGGATCTGATTAAAAACGCCTCTTCACTAAACATGGTTAGAAAAGAGGTTGAAAATTATTTTGATCAAATAAAAGAGCATCTAACCGACAAAGAACTGAAAGGATACCTTTCCAATTTAAATAAATTTAAAAAAGAGGCCTTTGAAACAATATCCCAAAAAAAGCAGGAACTGATTGAAGAAGAGGAGGAAGAGAAACTGCAAAAGGAATGGGTTGATGTAACTCTTCCGGGAAGACCTCGCAGGCAGGGCACAATCCATCCGGTCAGTCAAACAATTGATCAAGCAGTTGCCATCTTTTCTGATATGGGTTTCAGCTATGCCGAAGGCCCTCAAATTGAAACAGACTGGTACAATTTTGATGCTCTGAACATTCCCCCTGAGCATCCTGCTCGACAGGAACACGATACTTTTTTTATCCAGAGTGACTCCAATTCCGAGAAGAGTCCCAATGTTTTGAGAACTCATACCTCTCCTGTGCAGATTAGATCCATGACCAATGAGGGAGTTCCAATAAGGATTATTGCCCCAGGTCGAGTATACAGATGTGATTATGATCAAACACATACCCCAATGTTCCACCAGATAGAAGGTCTGGCCATTGACACAAATTTGAATATGGCCCACCTCAAGTGGACGTTGGAGGAGTTTTGCCGAACTTTCTTTGAGGTTGACAATGTGGAATTACGGTTTCGAGCTTCACATTTTCCCTTTACTGAACCATCCGCCGAAGTGGATATCCGATGTTCCTGGGAAAAGGATCAACTAAAAATCGGTGAAGGTAACGATTGGTTGGAAATCCTAGGATGCGGCATGGTTCATCCGAATGTTTTGACCGCCTGTGGGGTTGATAAAGATCAATATCAAGGTTTTGCCTTTGGTATGGGATTGGATCGAATTGCTATGCTTAAATATGGCATCCCAGATTTAAGATCCTTTTTTGAATCTGATGTTCGGTGGCTCCGTCATTATGGGTTTCTACCTGTAGATGTCCCTTCACTTCATAGTGGTTTAAGTCTATAACTATAACGGCTTTTTAACCACCCCTCAGATTCAGATTTTTCCCTCTTGGTCAAAGGAAAAATAACTCAACGAAAAAGTATTATAAGAATAAAAATTCTACAATCCTTTTCCTGCTGTCTTTAGCCAAATAATTGCTCTAGCGAGTGTTGAAATATCATCGCCCATCCTCCCCATGCTAGTATTACAATCCTGACAAATCCAACCTCTTATTTCACCAGTTATATGATCATGGTCAAGATTAACTAATTTATTGTTGGTTACTGTAAAAATTCGTTCACATAGGGGGCATTGGAACGTATCACCAATAGGGGGCCGTGGGCTTGTACTTTCGAATTCATCAATATCAGATCTCTTTGGATATTTTCCTTTTCTCTTCTTGTAGCAAGATTTACAATAGCTTCTTCGATTCATTGCCCCTCTAGGTGTCCTTTGATTGGCAGCAAAATCAAAAATACTTAATTCAGCATGACATCCTTTACATTCTTTTATCGCGGTCTTGCATTTAGTGCAGTAATCATCTCCTTGAATCGCTTCTACCTTACGGCACTCATCGCATAACATTGGTTAATCTTTCTTGGGCTATTTCACAATAATCTCTATTGATCTCACTACCAATCCACTGCCTGTCGCTCAAAGTAGCCATTTTGGCCGTTGTACCACTGCCCATAAATGGATCATAAATAATATCTCCTGTATTACTCCATGAAAAAATATGATCATGTGCCAATTGTTCTGGAAATATTGCCGGATGTTCGAATGCAATATTATCCCGTGTTGAGTGGTTCCGGCCAATCAAATACTCCCAAACATTTAGTCTACGTCCAGTTTTTCCATACCCTTTGCGAGAAACAGGTTTTTTTGTGCCATTAAACTGACGTTTTTGGCTGTTATCTCCTTTTCTAGCCTCTTTGTTCTCACGATCACATATTAGATTAATTGTTTTGGGCTGCCCTTTTGACAAAACAAACATATACTCGAAGGACTGCCAATAGGTTTTGTTGTTTCCAACAGCTCCCCTCGGGGTTTTTATATAGATCATTGTATCAAAAAGATTAAATCCTACTTCATCCCGAAAATAAAGTGCATGTCGAAAGCTTGTTCCAGTTTCATTCCCACAAATAGTCTGATCACCAATAACCCAAACAACAACCCCTCCAGGTTTTACAATACGGTAAATCTCATGAGCAATATTCTCAAAATTGCTAAAACCATTACCGGAATATTCTCTCATATCATCATATGGGGGACTTGTAACAACTAGGTCAATACAATCATCATGCATCTTTCCCATCGTAATCAAGCAATTCTCGTTATAGATTTTACCAAGTTTAAGTTTCCATAGATCTGGAGCATCAAACGATTTGGTTCTTTGGTGTAGATTAGACTCAATTGGTGGAAACAAAACCTCCTTAGTTTTGGGCATTTTATCTTTCTCCTAATTTGAACTTAGGTGATCTGGTTCTTTAACCACCAATATCAAATTTTCAGTCATTTCTTCTGGTTTTATTATAAGTCCGTTTCAACAAGGTAGAAACTCTCTAAATGGCAAATTGGAATATATGCCATTTGTATGAACTCTTCCAATCGTCTACTTGCCATGTATTTTGACCCTTTTTGAGGTTTTTGTACCTAAATTCAAAAAATAACCAAGATCGTTGCTAGAAATTATTGTTGCTTGGTTTAGTATTATACTACCTTACTATAGACTTTATTAAACTACAATAAATTCCAATCGGTTGAAGCTATGGATAATAAGACACAAACAGAGATAGAGTCCGCTGTTTACCAGCGCCTTGTTGACCATCTCAGAAATAGAACGGATGTTCAAAACATAGATATGATGAATCTAGCAGGGTTTTGTCGCAATTGTCTTTCCAGGTGGTATGCAGAGGCGGCTTCTGAAAAGGGGGTTGCAATTGAAAAAGATGAATCAAGAGAAATTGTCTACGGTATGCCTTTTGATGAGTGGAAAAAACTGTATCAGAAAGAAGCAACGGCCGAACAGCAACAGAGATTCCAGGAAACACATAAAACAGATTGAAACCACATTCTTGCACTGATCACTGTGATTCCAAATTATGTGTTCAGACCTCGTCTCCAATTTTAACCAGTGGCGGGAGGCCTTTATTCCCCGTGCTCAAGAAACACTATTGGATTCACAATTAACAGGTCTTTTGGAATCGGTCCGTTTTGATGATGACGTCTGGAATAAAGCCAACAACCAACCTGAAGGAATATTAGCGCTTGAAAAGTACTTCAATATTTTGGTTTCAGATCAGCAATTTAGTACAGGTGCCGAGAAACTCCATACAGAAGCAAAAGCATTCAATACCATAAGGAATTATGGCTTATCCGTTGATCCAGAAGTTCTGACAGCCATATGGGGCATAGAAACACAATATGGCAAAATCAGAGGTGACCATTATGTCCTGGATGCCTTAGCTTCCCTTGCTTCAATCAAAAACTCAAGACAGGATTTTTTTGAACAGAATTTGCTCTCGGCTTTAAAAATCATTCATTCGGACGTGGTTCGCCCAGATCAATTCAAGGGCTCTTGGGCAGGAGCCATGGGGCATACACAGTTTATGCCAACTACTTACCTGGAATTTGGACTGGATATTCGAAATCGGAAGAAAATTGATATCTGGGAGAATGACCCACTGGATGCATTGGCCTCAACTGCCAATTATCTCAGCAAGCACAATTGGAAGGATAACGTACCAATCCTTTCAGAAATCTTGTTGCCTGAGGGGTTTGATTTTCTAAGAGCAAATTCTGGACGAGAGGAAACTGTGGCATTCTGGATGTCACAAGGAATTGAATTTGTGTTCGAAGAAGTATCACTAGATTTAGTTACAAAAATTATTACTCCAGCAGGTAAGGATGGCCCTAAATTTGCTCTTTTTGGCAATTTCAATACAATTCTGGACTATAACCCATCGAGATTTTATGCCCTGGCAGTAGGCCACCTCACAAACCTTTTGTCGGGAAGACGTAAACTTGTCTCAGGATGGCCTTTTATTGACGACTACCTGAACCATAGTGAGTTAAAAATGGTCCAGGAAAGGATGGTAAGGAAAGGATACGATACTGGCGGCATTGATGGGTTAATCGGTCCAAAAACCATCCAAAGCATCCAACACTACCAAAAGTCCAGAGGATTGATCCCTGATGGGTTTCCTGACCGAGAGTTATTTGATGCCGTTATTTCTGGTTGACCTGTAATATTCACCAATCAGCCATCGTCCGGGAAATACCCAGAACAACAAACCATAGAAAGAACATCTTTGCCTAGCCATCACATAGATTTTGATGGTGATGTTCAATATGATCGTTGATAAATGAGGCTACAAAATAATAGCTATGGTCATATCCTTCTCTCATGTTAACGGTTCCCATCTGACCAGTACTTGCCATTACAGCAACCAATTCATCTGGTCTTAATAGGTCCAAAAAGGGATCCTCGGTACCCTGGTCAATAAGTATGTTGCCTGGATACATTCTTTGACTGAGTAGCTTTATGGCATCGTGTTGATCTGGAAGATTGGTATTTTCGTCAAAATAGGCTGCAAACTGTTTTTGCCCCCATTCTGATTTGGTTGGATTTACTATGGGAGAGAACGCTGAAACAGATCGATATGTTTCAGGAAAGGTCAAGGCAAGCGTTAAAGCACCATGTCCACCCATGGAATGACCTGTTATTCCCTGGGCATTTTTATCCACAGGAAAATTTGATTTCACCACATCTTGCAGTTCCTGGCCAATATAACTCCACATCTGGAAATTCTTTTTCCATGGTTCTTCTGTTGCATCAACATAAAAACCGGCACCTTGGCCCAAATCATAATCAGCATGGTCTGGAACATCTTTACCTCTTGGCGAGGTATCAGGAAAAACCAGGGCAATCCCCAACTCAGCTGCCTTATGTTGCGCTCCGGCCTTGGTCATGGCATTCTCATGTGTACATGTCAAGCCGGACAGGTACCACAAGACCGGAAATGTTTTTTTCTTTCCTTCTGGTGGTAAAAACAAACCAAATGTCATGTCACACTGACATGATTGGGAATAGTGTTTGTATACTCCTTGAGTTCCACCAAAACATTTGTTTTTGCTAACAGTTTCCATAACCCACCTTTCTTTGATCCATTTAGTTGACCCCGTTTATCATGGCAATCACTATTGATAAAGTGATAACGCTAACTGCTGTTGATATCAGAATTGTTGCCGATACCCTTTTAGGCGCCACACCATAATGTTGGGCCAATATGTAGATATTGCCGGCGGTGGGCATGGCGGCAGCCATTATCATTATACCAGCAGAAAAAGGGTCTACCTGGAAAACCTTGAGGGCAAAAAACGCCATCAACAAGGGATGTACAACAAGTTTTAAAACCGAAAGCCACCCTGCAACCACATATTTTTCCGCCGACTTATCAGCCAAGGAGGCACCGATGACAAAAAGAGCACAGGGGGTAGCAGCACCGCTCAACAGAATATAACATTCCTCAATGGCAACTGGCATTAATAAATCAAATTCTCCCCAGATCAAGCCCAGCGAAATCCCCAAAACCATCGGATTGCCAATTATCCCCAAAGCAACCTTAACCAAGCTATCTCGGGTTAATCGACCCTCTTGGGAAATCTTTATGGTCATGACAATCAGGGTACCGAAAATAATTAGATCCAAGGCCAGGAAAAAAATAATCGGTCCTACAGATTCTTCGCCGATGAGAAGTACCAACATTGGGATGCCCAGAAAACCCACATTTCCTATGGATGCACTTTGGGCTTCAACCGCAGCTTCCGCGCTGCCAACTCCTCGGACTAGTGATTGACCAAATGTAAATAGATACACACCAAATGTTGCACAGATATAAGCCCAGAAAAATTCCCTGTCGAACAGTTCGCCAATGGAAATCCCCGAGGAGAATCGAAATAGCATACAAGGAAGAGCTATGTAGAAGACGAATTTTGTAATACTGGCAATAGCCTCAGTTGACAAAAAATTTATCCTTGCCGAACCATAACCGCAAGCGACAACAATAAAAAAGGGGAGGATGCTATTAAATATATCTACCATAAGACCAGGTGTTTTATCTTACAGGTCTTATAGAAAGAAACGTTCTTGATTTAAAGATGGTTTATCCAATCACCGATATTATAATATCTTCTACTTCACACCAGCCCCCAAACAACATCATTACACTCCTGATAGAATGCTTCAACTACCTAGCTGAATAATTTATTAGAATTATCTTCTAAATTATCTTAAAACTAAGAACCTATGTAAAAAATAAAACTCGATAATCTCTTATTTGTAGAATATTTTACTGAGAAATTAGGTATATCCATCATGTGTTCTATATATTCTTGATAATTTTGGAACGTGGTACTTTGGGTTAAGAATTTTGTTGCAAAAAATTGTTATATTTTCTAAACCTGTGCCCCATTCTAACTTATTCTAAATAGAGGGAATGTTAATGAAAATTAAATTTTTGATTGCTGCAGTGGCAGCAGTTTTTGTTTCAGGCTCAGCTTATTCAGCAACTTTGGACGATGTCATGGCTAGAGGCAATCTGGAATGTGGCGTTTCGACTGGTTTGGTTGGTTTTGCCAGCCCCGATGCCGAAGGTGAATGGGAAGGCTTTGATGTCGATTATTGTCGAGCTTTGGCCGCTGCCATTTTTGGTGATAGTCAAGCCGTTGAATTTACTCCCGTATCCACCAAGAATAGATTCACAGCACTAGCTGCAGGTGAGTTTGATATTCTGGCCAGGAACACAACATGGACCTATTCCAGAGATACCGACCTCAAGCAAACCTTCCTTGGTGTCAACTTCTACGATGGTCAGGGATTCATGGTAAGGGCGGATCTGGGTGTATCCTCAGCCTCCGAACTTGATGGTGCCAGCGTCTGTATTCAGACTGGAACCACCACAGAATTGAATCTGGCTGACTTTTTCCGTGTGAGTGGAATGGCCTACGAGCCAGTGCCAATCGAAGACAATGCTGAAGCAAAAGAGCAATTCTTTACCCAGGCATGTGATGCCTATACAACTGACCGGTCTGGCTTGGCTTCTACCAGAGCTGCTGCCGAGAACCCAGGGGACTATGTTGTTCTTCCAGAGGTAATTTCCAAGGAACCACTTGGACCACTGGTACGACATGGTGATGATCAGTGGGCTGACATCGGAAGATGGGTTCTTAACGCCCTGATTATTGCCGAGGAAAAAGGCCTTACTTCAGCCAATGTTCGTGATATGTCCGCTGCGCCTACCAATGACCCGGAAATCAACCGTCTGCTTGGAACTGAAGGAACCTATGCTGACATGGTCGGACTTCCCAACGATTGGGCCGTCAACATGATTGAACAGGTTGGCAACTACGGTGAAATTTTCGAGCGTAACATTGGGGTCGACACTCCGATTGGGCTTGCCCGTGGCGTTAACGATCTCTGGACCAATGGTGGCTTGATTTACGCCCCACCATATCGTTAATTTACCGTCGCACTTTATAGTGCTTGAATTGTTCCAAACAATTCTTTAAACCTTTGAAGCCGTGAACTAAAATTCACGGCTTTTTTATATTTTTCTTGAAAAGTGTTTTGTTAAGTGTCAACAGCTCCACCAACTAAGACTTTTAAACTGAGCATGCTTCTGTACGATACCAGGTACAGATCCATGACTATTCAAATCGTTGCTTTGGCCGGGTTCATGTTGCTGGTTTCTTGGTTGATCAGCAATACCATTCAAAACCTTGAAACCCTTGGAAAAGGAGTTGAACTCTGGTTTTTGTTTGAACCTTCAAGCTATGATATTAATCAGAAACTCATTGAGTATACTTCTCGCTCAACCCATTTGAGAGCAGCTTTTGTAGGGTTAATCAATACATTGATTATTGCCGTATTGGGGTGTATCACTGCAACTGTATTGGGTATTGCCATCGGGATTCTGAGACTATCCAAGAACTGGATAGTTGCCAAGATAATGACCGTTTGGGTAGAACTGTTCCGTAATGTACCGGTTCTTCTTTGGATTGTGTTCACCATGGCTGTATTGATCGAATCTCTTCCCAGACCGGCAGCTTTCCGAGGTGAGAATCCGGAATCTTCCCTGATCTTTTGGGATAGTGTCGCCATTACCAACCGGGGAACCTATCTCCCGGAGCCATTTTTTAGCAACGGTTTGGGCGATGTCAGTATCTTTGGTGTTGTTGATATTAGTCTTGACCTAATTGCCTTCCTGGTGGTTTTGTTTGCTGGTTTTTTTGTTTCAAATTTACTCAAGAAAAGAGCTGACAAAACCCAACAAGAAACTGGTCTGAGACCTAGGGTTTGGCCATACAGGTTTGCGGTAGTAATAATCCCGCCAATCATCCTTCTTTATATTATGGGCTTTTATCTTGGTAAACCCGAACTGAAGGGGTTTAATTTCCAGGGTGGTGTTTATTTGCGAAATTCACTGATTGCCTTGTGGATTGCCTTGTCATTCTACACCTCGGCATTTATTGCCGAAATTGTTCGAGCCGGCATTCTAGCTGTTTCGAAGGGACAGACGGAAGCCGCATATTCGCTTGGGTTGCGACCTGGTTTGACCATGAACCTCATCATCTTGCCCCAGGCCCTCAGAGTCATCATACCGCCATTGATTTCCCAATTTCTGAACCTGACGAAGAACTCTTCGCTGGCCATCTCCGTCGGTTATATGGATATCACGGGTACATTAGGTGGAATTACCCTTAACCAGACCGGGCGAGAATTGGAAAGTATTCTGTTGCTGATGCTGGTTTTCCTGGGTATTTCCCTGGGTATTTCAGCCTTTATGAACTGGTATAATTCAACCGTGAAGATAAAGGAGAGATAGCATGAGTGATTTTTCCTTTGTTCGAACAAAAATGTTGCCATCAGCAACACCTCCGATAATGGAAGGAAGTGTCATTGGTTGGGCACGGAAAAATCTTTTTAATGGACCTTGGAATTCTCTACTGACCATCGTTTTTGGCCTCCTGGTATTTTATCTCCTGTCCGAAATCCTACCCTGGGTATTTTTGTCTTCCTGGACCGCTACTTCGCTAAGGGAATGTCGTGAAGTCCTCCCCCTGGCCTATGGTGAAGGACACTCTGGAGCCTGCTGGGCTGTCATTCGGGAAAGATACCTACAACTGTTCTATGGATTTTATCCCAAGGAACTTTACTGGCGGGTAAATTTGACTTTTGTCTTTATGCTGATAGCTCTGGCCCCCATACTTTTTCCAAAGCTGTCGAAAAAATTGCTTTACTTTTCCGGCGTTTATCCCTTTCTTGGGTATTGGTTGCTTTGGGGCGGAACAATCTGGACACCCTTCCTGACCTTGGCAGGATTGGTAGTTGGTTACCTGGTTATCAATCTCCTAACGGAGAAAAGGGGACTGTTAATCGGTATGATTGTTGGAACCCTATTGATCATTTTATGGTTTACTTTTGGTGTTATTCCAACCGCGGTCTTTTTATCCGAAAATGTTTCACCCTTGGCCATTCAAATTGTCGAAAGCGAACAGTTTGGCGGGTTCACCCTTTCTGTAATTATAGGAGCAACGGGGATAGCTGCATCACTGCCGATTGGCATCCTGCTGGCTTTGGGTAGAAAATCCGATCTTCTGATTGTAAAATCCCTTTGTGTGGGGTTCATCGAATTTATCAGAGGCGTACCTTTGATTACCCTGTTGTTTGTTGCTTCTACCCTTTTGAATTACTTCCTGCCACCTGGAACCAATTTTGATATTATTCTCCGGGTTGTGATCATGGTTACCTTTTTTGCTTCGGCCTATATGGCGGAAGTAATCAGAGGAGGTTTGGCAGCTCTTCCGAAGGGTCAGTATGAAGCCGGGGATGCTTTGGGGCTGGATTATTGGAAGTCCATGCGATTGATTGTTCTTCCCCAAGCGCTGAAGATCTCCATCCCTGGGATTGTTTCAACATTTATTGGACTATTCAAGGATACAACCCTGGTTTCCATCATTGGTTTGCTAGACCCGATCGGTTTGTCCAGAGCAATCAGGTCCGATACTGCTTGGAACGGTATTGTGTGGGAACTCTATGCGTTCGTGGCTGCCGTATTTTTTGTTTTCTGTTTTGCCATGTCCCGATACTCAATTTACCTTGAGAAAAAATTGGAAACAGGACACCGTTAATTAGGAAAAACCAGTGCAAGAAGAAGTTTTGGAAAATAAATCAACTACCGAAGAAGATTCCCAGCCTGCTGTTGTCATTAGCAACATGAACAAATGGTTTGGCAAGTTTCATGTGCTGCGGGATATTAACCTCACTGTCAACAACCGTGAGAGAATTGTCATTTGTGGACCTTCAGGTTCTGGCAAATCAACCTTGATCCGATGCATAAACCGTCTAGAAGAACATCAGTCGGGATCCATCATAGTGGAAGGAACGGAGCTTTCCTCGGATCTCAAGAATATTGATCTGATCAGGTCAGAAGTCGGGATGTGTTTCCAGCATTTCAATCTATTCCCTCATCTATCTGTAATAGATAATTGTACACTTGCCCCGATTTGGGTCCGTAAGGTTCCTCGTTATGAGGCAGAAAAAACCGCAATGCATTTTCTTGAAAAGGTCAAGATACCTGACCAGGCATTCAAGTATCCGGGACAATTGTCCGGTGGACAGCAACAAAGGGTTGCAATCGCCCGATCGCTATGCATGAAACCCCGAATTATGTTGTTTGATGAACCCACTTCAGCCCTTGACCCAGAAATGATCAAGGAAGTTCTTGATACAATGATCGAACTTGCTGAGGACGGTATGACCATGCTTTGTGTGACTCATGAGATGGGTTTTGCCAGGCAGGTTGCAGACAGGGTGATCTTCATGGATGAAGGACAGATTGTTGAATCCAATGCTCCTGAAGAATTCTTCAACAACCCCCAAAGCGACCGAACAAAATTATTCCTAAGTCAGATATTAGGACACTAACCCCCACCCATCGGCACACCTGACAAGGCCATAATAAATAGGCTGGATTAAATCCAACCGACACAATAGTCTGACCCTAAAGTTCTCG
Source organism: Paracoccaceae bacterium (assembly GCA_963668325.1). Lineage (GTDB taxonomy): Bacteria > Pseudomonadota > Alphaproteobacteria > Rhodobacterales > Rhodobacteraceae > MPNP01. The sequence continues at coordinate 1,040,137 of OY764222.1, read as the reverse complement.
AGGAACTACAAAGCCAATCAGGGTGGCTTCACCAGGGTTTATATCTTGCCATTTTGTGCAAGGAAATTCACAAACCATAGTTGCACAAGTAGGAAACCGGAAAAAATTTGATGTTTGGGGTGGTTTTTGTAGGAGTCTATGGGCAAGTTCCCCTATGCCCGGATTATGCCCCACCATCATCACTGGAGACTTTTCAGCGCTTTGTAAAAATCTGAGCATGGTTGCCGGTGATGCCCCATAAAGCTCAGGAACCAATTGCTCTTCATTTCCGGGACTAACCAATTTCTTGATAATTCCCCACGTTTGCCTGGTTCGGACGGCTGTCGAACAAAAAATTGTTTCTGGAATATGGCCATTGGCAGACAACCAATGCCCAATTTTTTCAGAAGCCCTTACACCCCTGGGAGCCAAGGGTCTCTCGTGGTCTGAATGGTTGGTAACCCAACTTGATTTGCCATGACGAACTAAAATTAATTTCATTTCCTTGGACCTCTAAATTTTCTCTCATGTCCCTGTGTTATATACTGAATTCAACCCCAGGGTATAAGCGGATGTGTATGCGATATGTAGAGCGGATGTTTCGGAAAGTTCTTTTTGGTCAACCCCAAATGTAAAAGTTGGTTTCTGGTACCTCGCATTAATAGTTCCACCTCTTTGCCTCGATCCAGCAATACTCCATGGTTCCCCCAAGCACATACAATCTTATCAGCCCAGTCACAACCCCTTTCTATTGCTTCATTATTTTCTTCACCAATTGGAAAATCACTCTGATACAATTCACCGGGATTGGTACTTCGCAAAGCAAAAATATTACATACCCTGTACGCACCGCAACCAAGAGACCTTGCCCTTACCTCGCATCTGGCAACTGTCGGATCGTTTTTTGTCTCTGTTGCGGTTGATGGATTCAGCATGACAAACAAGATACGGCTTGCTTTTGAATTCCAAACCCTTGTCAACTCATAACGATAGGTTTCACAAGGCGAGTAACTTGCCTCGCTTATCGTATCACCAGCTTCAACCTTGCGATTGATTTGAGTAGTAAGGACACTCATCTGGGTAATATTATTTTAAACCTGGCTCCAGTCCTTGAGGGTGTTGGAGTATCATTGAAATGGCAAGTCCAATCCAGCTTCAACTCTCCGCCATGATAATTTATTTGTTGAAACGAATAATGGAGACCGACACCTCCGAGAGGTTTTCTTTCATCATACTTTGCGATGGCTAAATCACCTTGTACCCCATAATCAAATAAGGTTTGGCGAATCGTTTCCTCTACACCGGCACCATTATCCTCTACAGTAATTTCTACCAATTGACCATCCTTGGATTCTTGAATTGAAATAATGATTTTTCCTATTTCACCATTCCCAATTCCTACATCTTTTTCATATTCAATCCTGTTCCTTATGGCAATAATGGCATTAAGAACGAGATTAAACATTACTCCATACAGGGATTCCCAGTTTGCATTTACCTTAACGTCATTTTGTTTGTTATTAGTCCAATCAATATCAATTATCGAAAGGTTTTCGTTGTCTTCCCTATCCTCAAAGGCCCGATCCACCCCGTGGTACTTTGCCACTTCTTCTCCTGTATTTTTGACAAAAGAAAATAGCTTGCCAAGGGATATTTCCTCTTTTTCAAGGTTTCTCGGGTCAGATGTAACATAGCTTACCAGATGCTCCACCTTGGTACTGATCATTTTTCCAATAGTATCTATACTTCTTTCCTTCTCCAAGTATAGATTTCCATCCTCACCAAGTGAGGATATCAAGTTACGAAGGGAAGCACGTATGGCTGACATGTAGTTCTTTATTTCGTGCTGAAAGGCCTTTCCCTCTCCTTCAAGAGTATTTATCGGACGTAACCGTTCTGTCGCCATGGTTATTTCATTTTCAATTCTGTTTATTTCCAGGAAAATGCTTTTCTTTGTTGCCTTTGTATTTATGTTTTCCCTTTCACTGGTTTCATTAAGGGTGGAATGAATACTTTGTATTTTACTGGTTATTCTTTCTATCGGCCGAGAGAAAAACATGACAGAACCCAGGGTAATCAAGGCAGTATTTACAACCAGAATGATAATTGATGGAAACAAGATCACACTGAACAAGGCATCAAATGAGATCAGAACCTTTTCACTTGATATGGTAAACTCATATACCTCTCTTTTCCCTTGAATTACCCGATCAAATATGACTGTATAGACAAACCCCTTTTGTAAAGTCTTATTGTAAAGGGATTCAAAGCCTGACCGTAGATTGGCAATAATGTTGTCTTCCCTAAGGTCAACTTTAAGCATTTCCTGGCTATCCAGGATATTTGCCCCTGTATTGAAATCATATTTTTGGCGACAACTGATTTCACCATTCTCATATTTCTCATATCGAAACCCCAAGGACGAATAGCCAAGAGCATGCAAGAACTCATCGACTGACTCGTTGCCAGAGATTACTGTTTCAACGGGGATCCTACTTACCGATGAGCTGGGGAGTGGCCCAATCAAATTATAGAAGGCATCTGGAGAAATAGCGACAGATTCAACAACTTCTTCGCAGGAATCCAAATCGTCCAAATATATATTTTTAACCAGGTAAATCTGGTTGGCTAGTGATTCCAACTGGCCTCTTTCAAAGGAGGCAACGGATATCGTCAGAAAGACAACTTCCAGGAATAGAATCAGGAAACTCGAATAAAGCAGGATTAGTTTGGAAAGAGATATACCCTCTTGACTAGCTGTTTTCAGACTTACACTCCAACACTTTTCAACTGCCAATATTGGCGAAAAACAAACTTATGGCATCCCAGGGTCAGGTTACTGATCTCTTGCCAATATGGGCATCAATTTTCCTTCGATTTCCGGAGGATGTTGATAACAATTGGCAGAAGTGCAAGGGCACAAAGCCCAAGAATCGGTCCAAGAATATACCATTCGAATATAATGCTCAAATTGGGAGCTTCTCCTCGGGCAAACACTTCGCCGAGTCCGACGCCAACCCAAGTAAAGACAAGTGCTCCGGGAATTATGCCAAAGAAGGTTGTAAAAACAAAATTTCTGAATTTTACCCCCACAAGGGCAGGCAGTAAATTTGCAACAAAGAAAGGCACGGCAGGTACTAGCCGCAGCAAGAAAAGAACACTGATTTCATTTTCTCGCAAACCATCCCTGAGTTTTTGCACAGTTCCTGTACTGGTGTCCATTTTTTTTGAGAGAAAATCGCCAAGCCCCATCCTGGCTGCAATAAAAATAATGGTCGCACCAATTGTAGCCGCCAGGACATTGTAAAGAGTCCCCGGGAATAATCCGAATAAAAAACCCCCGGTCAAGGATGCAATAGCAGCACCAGGAAGGGAGAAAGCAACAATAACGATATATATCAACAGGAAGACCAAGGAAGTAACAAGGTAATTGTTTTCTTTGAACTGGATCAGTGTTTCCCGATTATCTCTGATTGTCTCGAATGTCAGATAATCCCTTAGGGTAAAAAAACCGATCACGGCAACTAATACAATAATACCAAGGGGGATGAGCTTTTTTAGGTCTAGCCCTTCTGTTTTCTTGTTATTCAATTCCAACCCCTTTCATTTCTTTACTATCCTAACATAAAATTAAATTGGTTCATTTTAAACCAGACCCCGGGTTATCAACACACGAAATTACACTTTGGGCTTTCTTTAAATCATGTAAATATATCCTGTTCTGGATTCCAGAAATAACTTGATTTAAGGCAATTCAATCTTACATCTAGGAACTATTATCAAATAACTTGATTTTTTTGGACAGAAAATGAGGGGGTCATGAAACGGACATTTCAACCAAGTAACCTTGTTCGAAAACGACGCCATGGTTTTCGGGCTAGAATGGCCACCAAGGCCGGAAGAACTATTCTTAACCGTAGAAGGGCAAAAGGACGTAAGGTACTTTCTGCCTAAGATTCACTTTTTTGTGTTTTTACCCTGATGAGTATTGAGTTTTGGGAATGGCAGTTGCAAGCCAGGGGAAAAACCTCAGGGAAATTAAATCTCTAAAAAAGAGGAAAGAATTCCTAAAGGTCGCAAAGGGGCATAAAAAACGTACCAAAGGATTTATGATCCAGGGAATGTTGAGAGAAACGGATAAACTGGACTCTACAATACGAATTGGCGTCACATGCTCAAAAAAACTGGGTAATGCTATAACCCGAAATCGTGCCAAAAGAAGACTTCGCCACCTGGCCCAAAAGACCTTGCCACATTGTGGTGAACCGGGTTGGGATTATGTTTTGATTGGTTTTAAAGACACAACGGTATCTTTGAATTTTGACCAGATGAACAAAGACCTGGAATGGGCCTTGAATAAAATGCACCGAAGAAACCCTACATAAGGTCTTGTATTAAAAGGCATCTATTATGTCTCCCTTGGCTTTTGTATTTTCCCTCCCCATCAGATTATACCGGCTGATTGGTAGCCCTTTTTTTGGAATGCATTGTCGGTTTCAGCCAACCTGTTCAGCTTATGCCATGGAGGCTTTGGAAAAACATGGAGCATTTAAAGGATCCTGGCTCACCATAAAGAGATTAGGAAAGTGCCATCCATGGGGGAAATCCGGTATTGATAACGTTCCAGACTAGATTTGTCGAAATGCAGCCTTTCTTACAACCCCTGCTTTTTCCTTGAGGGCACTGAATTGAAGATTTTTTCAATACCACTATTTGTTGTCAGGCCAACAACAGGTAGAAAATAGCGGACGAACTATCTTTTGGGGAAAGAATTAATTAATGGATGAACAAAACAAGAACATGCTTAAGGCCATAGGGCTAAGCTTTGTGGTAATTCTGCTTTGGATTTTGTTATTTGCACCCGATGAACCCGAAGTATCTTTGGAACAGCAACAAGTTCAACAACAAGGCGTAACTGAGGATGGTGTTGCTACAACGCCACCTACGGCTGGTACACCTGTTTCATTAGCTTCCAATCCCCTTGGTGAGGTCCCCCTTGAACAGGCTTTGGATAACACTGACCGTATTACAATTGATACACCAAGCTTGACTGGATCAATTTCCCTGCTGGGAGGCAGGATTGATGACTTGTCCCTATCAAGGTACAATGAGACCCTAAAGGAGGATTCTGGTCTTGTTAGGCTACTCTCACCAGCTGGTGCCAATCTGGCGTATTATGTTCTTTTCGGGTGGTCGCCTGCTGGTAATCTTGAGTTTCGTGATGTACCAAGTAGTTCAACTCAATGGACTATTGAAAGTGGTCGGGAAATCACTCCTGATACCCCCCTGATACTAGCTTGGACCAACGATCTGGGTGTAACATTTCGTAGGATCATTGAAGTGGATGGAAATTATCTCTTCAAAGTAACCCAAAGTGTTACCAACAATGGGGATGCCACACTACGAATGGCGCCCTATGGTATCATTGCACGACATGGCGAGCCCCAAAACCTGCAAAATTTCTTCATTCTCCACGAAGGGGTCGTACGTATGACCGACGGAGAATTGCAGGAAATTGATTACGATAATGTCCCAGATCTGGAATTTGATACTGTGGAAGGAGCAAATCTGGAGAAGCAAATAGTTCAATCCAATGGCTGGGTTGGTTTCACAGATAAATATTGGATGACCACCTTGGCTCCTCAACCAGGCACTCCTTTCACCTCTGTTGCCAAATATTCCGAAAGGTCAGATATCTACCAGGCGGAGTCAAGGTATCCTGCTGTTGAAGTTTATCCCAAATCCACCGTTGAAATGGTTACCTTTCTATTTGCCGGAGCAAAAGAATGGACCCCTATCAAAAATTACCAAGATAATTATGGTATTGATCGCTTCGAGGACTCGATTGACTGGGGTTGGTTCTTCTTTCTGACCAAACCAATCTTCCAGCTCCTATTCTGGATTAATGGAAAAGTTGGCAATATGGGTTGGTCCATTCTCTGCCTTACGTTGATTATCAAGGCTTGTCTGTTCCCGCTTGCCTATAAGTCTTATGTCTCCATGGCCCGTATGAAGGAATTGCAACCCGAGATGGAAAAGATAAAGGCTCGGGTTGGTGAAGATCGCAAAAAAATGCAGCAGGAAATGATGGCCATGTACAGGGAAAGAAAAATTAACCCGGCTGCCGGTTGCTTACCCATTCTACCACAGATTCCAATATTCTTCTCGCTTTACAAGGTTATCTTTGTAACCATAGAAATGAGACACGCCCCCTTCATTTTGTGGATCAGGGATTTATCGGCTCCAGATCCTACATCGATTTTAAACCTTTTTGGAGCCCTCCCTTGGTCAACCCCCGAGGTGGGTAGTTTGCTGGCTCTTATTTCTCTTGGGGTATTGCCAATAATGCTGGGCATCTCCATGTGGTTGCAACAAAAACTTAATCCTGCACCAACCGACCCTACCCAGGCAATGGTCTTCGCATGGTTACCTTGGGTGTTTATGTTTATGCTTGGACAATTTGCCAGCGGGTTGATTATCTATTGGATTGCCAACAATATGATTACCTTTATACAGCAATACGTGATTATGAGAACACAGGGGGTAAAACCGGATATACTGGGTAATATCAGGAGTAGTTTCGCTAAAACCAATTTACCGATAATTGGACGTGCTGAGGAAAAGGAGGAACCTCCACCTCCCAAAGCGCCTACCCAAAAAAGAAAAAAGAAGAAATAACCTTAACTGGGACCTTACTTTTAACCAGAATCTCTTCTTGCATCAGGGTATTGCCAGGATTCGGTAAATGAACAAACCATTTGAACTAAACATAACAAGTTCTCCAGAACTATCCTTTGAGCAAAATACCGCAGGTAGGAAACTTTTTTCAGGGGAAATTCAATTTCTCAAGGGAGTTGTTCACACTGATGACCTTCCCTCACCAGAAAGGGTTGAAGTTTGTTTTTGTGGTCGGTCCAACGTTGGGAAGTCTTCTCTTATTAATTCCTTGACCCATCGTAAGAACCTGGCTCGCACTTCAAATACTCCCGGTAGAACCCAGGAGATAAATTATTTCTGCATTGGCGAGACCCACTACCTCGTCGATTTACCGGGGTATGGGTATGCCAAAATGCCTAAGTGGATCAAAGAAAAACGGCAGACACTTTTGTCTGTCTATCTGAGGGGACGCGCTTCGCTTCGAAGAGTTTTCGTCTTGGTGGATTCAAGAATTGGTCCCAAGGAGATTGATCATGAGTTCTTTAAATTGCTGAACGAAAGTGCTGTATCATTCCAGTTTATCTACACCAAGATTGACAAGGTAAAGATAGATCAGAGGACTAGACTTCTGAAATTGGCTGAGGAGACAATTTCGAAATATCCGGTCGGATTGCCTGAGGTTATATTTACAAGTTCAAAAACTAAATCTGGTATAACCAATTTACAAACAGCCATAGCCGAATTGGTATAATTGCCTGAAACCGGTACTGGTTTTGTAACTTTTACGGTGTATGTAAACTGATGGAAGAATATTAGACTTTCGGGATATTTGAAATGGTTACCACGAGGAACTGGTTGACAACAGCAAAAACTCTCTCGGAGGCTTTGCCTTATATGCAACGCTATGACAATTCCGTTGTTGTTGTCAAAATTGGAGGGAATGCCATTGGGGATGCAAAATCTCTCGCCAGTTTTGCCAAAGACATTGTCCTTATGAGGCAAATAGGTATCAACGCTGTAGTTGTTCACGGTGGGGGGCCTAAAATAAACACCACGCTTGATCGTTTGGGTATAGAATCCAGTTTTATCAAGGGCAAAAGGGTTTCCAGTCCTGAAATTGTGGAAATTGCCGAGATGGTGCTGGCAGGCCATGTAAATAAAGGAATTGTTCAGGCCATTAACCAGGAAGGTGGTTTGGCAATAGGTATATCGGGGAAAGATGCCAATATCATGGTTTGTCAAATGGCTGAGCCAGAGCTAGGTTTGGTAGGTATTCCTAATGAGGTTAATTCACCTGTATTAAGAGACTTGTTCAAAAACGGCTTGATTCCAGTTATTGCTCCTATTGGGGTAGACAAGGAAGGGACAACTCTGAATGTCAATGGTGACACTGCTGCTGGTGCAATCGCTTCAGCTCTTAATGCCGATAGGCTATTGTTGCTAACTGACGTTGACGGTGTGCTGGATAATTCAAGCAACTTGATTTCAAGGCTTTCTCCTGAAGAAGTTGAAGCAAAAATTCAATCCGGTGTCATCCAGGGAGGAATGATTCCAAAGACTGAAACAGCCTTGAACGCTGTCCGGGATGGTGTAAGGGCAGTTGTGATTTTAAATGGCAAAACTCCGAACTCGGTACTTCTAGAACTATTTACCGATCATGGGATCGGAACTCTGATATCAAAATAGACACAATTATTATTCCTTGACTCGTTGCCAAATGGACTATACCAAAATCTTGGACATGGCCGGGCAATTCCATCTTGATATTTTCGGTGGATTCCATCCCGATGATCATGACAAGGTACCTGAGGGCACCAAGACACTTATCATGCTGGGACCCAAGGAACCAGGTTTTTGGGTATATCTCAAATCTCAGGAAGAATTCAGGAAAGAATTAACCAATCCTTTGGACCGCTGGTCCAAAAGAGTAATCGATTTGATTGGGATCAAGACCAACGGGGAGCCAGTTTACCCTTTCGGTGGACCTCCTTATCATCCCTTCATGACCTGGGCTCTGAAAACAGGGAGAAGTTGGCATTCACCTGTTCAGTTTTTGGTTCATGATACTGCCGGCCTCATGGTTTCGTTTCGAGGAGTTTTGGCCTATCAAAACCATATTCAATTACCACAACCTACCGCAAGCAGCCCTTGTGAGACCTGTGAAGGTAAACCCTGTATTACAGCGTGCCCCGTTGGGGTTTTAACACCTGATGGTTATGATGCCGATGGTTGCCGTGCGTATATCGGTTCTTCTGACGGGCAAGAATGTTTAAGCATGGGCTGTAAGGTCAGAAGGATATGCCCTGTTAGCCAAAACTATCAACGTGATCCCAGGCAATCTGAGTTTCACCAGATAGCCTTTTTGAACAACGCCCCAAAATTATGAAATTCAGGTCTTCGAAGCCTGAAAGATACTTTCTATGGAATTATCCAAAGCAGAGGTAAATTCTGATGCTGTCTGATTGACCTTCAGCTTTTCAGTCAAAGCCCGGGAAAAACTGGCGATCATGCCTGGATTCAAAGCAAGTTTCTTACAAGCTTCCTCATGGCTGTATCCGCCCGATAAAGCTGTGACCCTAACTACTCTCGGATGCTTGATCAGGCTTGCGTAAAAGTTGGCTTGGCTCGGTATGGTCAGCTTGAGAGCGACATTCTGGTTATCCTCCAGAGAATCCAGTTTATCAGATAACTCGGCTATCAGGAGTTCTTCACATCGCTCTTTGTCTGGGATACCAATAGATACCTCAGGCTCAATTATCGGGACAAGGCCAAATCCCAAAATGGTTTGGGCAAATTCGAACTGTTGCGAAACGATTTCATTAATGCCTCCAGGCGTTGCTTCCCAGATTACTGACCGCATTTTGGTTCCGAAAACACCATTTGCTACAGCTTCAGCCAAACTCTGTTCCATATTCGGGATGGATTTCATTAATTGAATGCCATTAGCTTCATCTGCCAATCCGACATCGATTTTTTGGATGGTCAATATTTTCTTCTGGTTCCAAAGGTAACTCGGTACAGATTCATCGCCAATTTTCCTGGTGACTGAATCCAGGAACAAAATTGCCCCGACAATTCTATCACTGGTAAAACTATCCGAGGTAAGGATACGAAGTCGCATTTCATGTATCAGGGAATACATTTCCTTATCACAGGAGTATTGATCCTCATTTATTCCATAGGATTTTAAAGCTGTTGGGGTAGAAACACCCGATTGATCAAGTGCTGAAATAAACCCGTCTCTATTTCGAAAAATACTTACCTTAATTGGATCCATGGGAACTAACCTCGACTAATGAAATGAAGGGATCATCTTTTAATTGGACCCAACGATGGTGCTAGGGCATAAAAGAGTCTAATGATAATAATAGTAGTTTGATTACCAATTAGAAGTGCTCACATGCAAGAATTAAACACTCCTACTGGAACACAGATCTAAGGGTGTTGTACAAATAAATTCTCTTTGGATAGATGGAACTTCGAGAGCCAACTTCCTAGTTGGTTTATACTAAACGATTAACGTGCAGCCGGCCAAAATGATCTCGGCTAAGATTCCAAAACCCTTGATATCATTCTGGATAACCATGGTAATGTTCTCTGCTTGTCTTGTTTCCAACCATCATTGAAGTGATAGTTTGGTCAATCCTATAACTAACCCTGATCGTCAATCAGGATCCCAGCCTCTAACGAACAAATATATTAAGAATTCCGTATTCTGGAGATTTCATGCACCAAAGAAGTCGAATGAGAGTTGCCTAGTCCTCTGCTATGTGCAGGGTCTGAAATTCGAGGTACGGTTTTTGGGCGTTCAATACCCATTTGCCTTAATTTATCCCCTAATTCATACGCAGACTTTTTGAAGCCCATATCAAAATCTCCCTTACTTTTGGTAAGGTTGTTGTATTCTTGTTCAATCTTGTTCATTCATTGCCTCCGAATTGTTAAACGTACAGTTCTCAATAAAACCGATAGCATTGCAGACCAAGGTATTTGATTTGTTGGGTGGTAAAATCCATCCGGCTCCAGGTGAGGCAAAATTTATCCGATGAAAGGGTACTGTCCAGTAAATGCTGTTTGGCAAATTGAATTAAGTCCCTATGAATAGGGTATAATACCTTAGTTACAGTTTAAGAAGTTCGGCCTAACTTCTTGAACTTCCAATGCTTGATATTATCTTGTTTTTAAGCGCTGGTAGCTCAGTTGGATAGAGCGCGTGACTACGAATCATGAGGTCGGGAGTTCGAATCTTCCTCAGCGCACCACTCGGGTCAAACTTTCACTTGTCATTTACTGGCGGAGTGCCGTAAGTATGAAAAGTTTTGGCGGTCGGCAACCCCCAGGCTTGACCCTTCTTTCTTTCAGTTTCGGTCCAGACGATTGTTTCCCAATCAGGTTGTAATATCAATCTTGAACCTTGGTTGGCTATCTCAACCCTGTTACCGGCCGGTTCCATCACATAAAGGAAGAATGTACCCTGTATTGCATGCTTGTGAGGACCGAACTCAATTTGGACACCATTTTCCAGAAAAATATCGGCTGCCCTGATAATTTCATCTCTCTGGTCGGTAACATAGGTTACATGGTGAAACCTGCCCCACCCGCCACCATGTTCTTCAGTACAGGCTAAATCGTAGCTTTTGTTGTTGACAGTAAACCAACAACCGCCCAAACGTCCATTATCCAACAATATCTCTTCAGTTATCCTGCTACCAAAACAGGTAATCATGAAATCACGAAAAACGGACACATCTTCGGCCAACAGATTAACGTGATCCAGTCTACGGGGGCAACACCCGCGGGCATGAAATTTTTGGTGGATGTTTTTCAGGGCAGGTTTCTCAGAGGGAGGAGGTTGATACCTGTTGGTTTCCCAGTAAAGCTCAAACCAATGACCATAAGGACCCTGGAACTTGAAAGCACGGCCATGGCCCAAATCACCCTCGACCCACTCCCCTTGAATTCCATTGTCCCTGATGATTTTTACCCTGTTTTCCAGGGCCTGTTGGGAAGATGCTCTGTATCCAATGTGGCCTACGCCGGTCGTATCATGTTCAGTCAGTTTGAGAGTGTGGAACTCATAATCATCAAAAGCTCTCAGGTAATAGCTGTTTCCTTCCCGACCGCTTTCGGTAAGGCCATAAACTTCAGTAAAGAACTTGAAGCTTTCCTCAATCTTATTCGAATAGACTTCAACATGTCCAAGATGGGCAACATTCGAATTCCCATCAAACATACTTCAGCCCTTTATCCTTGAGCTTCTTTCGCATGTCATACATATCAATTCCTAATTCACCGGAAGACAACCTTCTCCTCTTTTCTACTTCGGAGGATATCCTGGCTCTGGCTTTCTCCAGGACTTGGGATGCGGTTTTGCGCTTCACAACACATACCCCATCATCATCAGCGATAATGACATCACCAGGATCAATTTCAGGTGTTCCAATTACTATGGGTATGTTGACAGACCCCAATCTTTCTTTGACCGTACCCTGGGCAGAAATTAACTTTGACCAAACTGGGAAACCCATCTCTTTAAGTTCTCGCACATCACGAACCCCGGCATCTATTACCAAACCTCTCGCTCCCTTTGCCTTGGCTGAAGCGGCTAACAAATCTCCAAAATATCCGGCATCAGAGGGAGAAGTCGTACCAAGGACAAGAATATCCCCGGGAACTATCTGCTCCATTGCCACATGCAACATCCAGTTGTCATCTGGTGGAGCAAGAATAGTCAAGGCAGAACCGGAAATCTGGGCTCCGCTGTAAACTGGTCTTATGTTTGGAGGAAGCAATCCTGTTCGGTCTTGAGCTTCATGGACTGTTGATACTCCACATTCTCCCAACCCTACGATTATTGATTGTTCTGCTCTTTCTATATTTTGGACAACGATATTTCCCATTATAACTCATCCACACAACGTGGGAATACAGCCTGAAATCCTTCAGCATATTTTGCTGGCCTACCGCCGGCTTGACCTCCCGAATTACGGCGAAAATGGTTGGCCCTGTTCTCGGCCAGATTGGTGTAATAATTCCACAGATGAACCTGACCCGCCATACATTCTATGGCCTTACGCTTTTTGTCCCAAACATCGGTGATATCCAGAAACACGTTCGGTACCCAACCCATTTGCTCTGTCTGGTGTGGTTCAAACAGGTACAATTGGGGCGCACCCAAAACCTTTTCGCCAGGTTGATGTCCCCATGCCTGGGCAATCATTCTTGTTTCCAAGGCCAACTCGGTTGTGTACATATGATCAGTATTGTACGGATCATACCTAGAGTGTGACAGAATAAAGCCTGGCTGAACCTTTCTGATGATATCCACAATTTTGTACTTGGATTCTTTATCAACTTCGAGAGGATAATCTCCCAGATCCAAAAATATGATGTCATGGGCACCTAAGGCAGAAGCAGCATTTTCTGCTTCAAGTTTTCTAACCTGCTTAACCTCATCCAGCGAGGTATTTCCTTTTTTCCACAGTTTGGCGCTTTCACCTCGTTCCCCATAGGAAAGGCAAATTATCGTTACTTCATACCCCTTGGCCTGATGAAGAGCAATCGCACCGCCACATCGCCAGACAAAATCTGCTGCATGAGCACTAAATACCAAAGCTGAAGGCTTGGACATAAATTAACGTTTCATTTGGTATGGAAGTATCAAACCTCGCCCCAAATTTCTTCGGCAATACTGACTATAAACTCCAATTTTTGCCATTGGTCTTTATCGGAAAGCTTATTACCTTCTTCGGTCGAAGCAAACCCACATTGGGGTGCCAAGCCAAGTTGGTCAATATTTGTGTACTTGGAGGCCTGTTCGAACTTTCGCAGAACTTCATCTCTGGACTCCAATTCTCCTTTCTTGGTAGTTACAAATCCGGGTAGAACCCGTTGGTTCCCTTTGGGAAGATACTTTAGAGGATCCAGACTGCCAGCTCTGCTGGTATCGTATTCCATGAAAAAGATATCCACACCCGTTTGATTGAACAGGATATCCGCAATGGGATCATATGCTCCTTCTGCCGCATGAGTTGATTGGAAATTGCCCCGACACAAATGCATCCCGATCAACATGTCATCAGGGCGGTCTTTTATGGCCTGTTCCATCATCCAGGCGTATTTCCTGATAAGCCAGTCCGGATCCTGGCCAATATCACTTTTAGTTTTCTGGTGAACAGGGTCACAAAGATAGGCAAAAAAGATATCATCCATTTGTAGATAACGACAACCGACATCATAGAATGACTGGACAGCCTTTTTGTAGGTAAGCATTATATCGTTCATCAGGACCTCCGGGTCATGATAATCGGGGGGATGTATGTCCTCAATGGCAACCCGGAAATGACAACAACTTGGTCCAGGGATTGATATTTTCGGAAAGACCGACGTGTTTTCAGCAACGAATTGGTAGTGGCTAAGCATGGGATGATCGTCAGGAAAATCCAACAGAGTATTGATTACCGGAAAAATCGGCCTGAGTGTGGCACCTGCAAAGGCAATGCCTTCATCCCTTTCCTCCAAATCCAACCCGGTTAACATACCCATAAAATCATAGTGCCAAAAAGACCTTCTGAACTCCCCATCGGTAACTGCCTTCAAACCTACATTTTCTTGTTGTTTGATGGCGTATTGGATGTGTTTGTTTTCTATTTCCTGGAGATTTTCGGCAGAGATTGATCCCTGACTAAATTTTGCGCGCCCTTTGGCAACCTCCTGTGGTCGTAAAAGGCTGCCAACATGATCGGCATGAAAAGGCGGCTTGATTTCCATTCTATTCTCCCAATTCTTTTCTGATGCACACCAAACAAGAGAGTATATTTATCCCATCAAGGATAATTAACCTTGTGTTTATACCTAAATTTGAGGGTATTCACATTCTCGAAGAGTGAGCCTCCCTTAAGGAAGGCTCACTTTCAAAAAGTTAGTTGGGAATCGAACCCGAAATACCTTCAACATAGAAATTCAAACCCAGGAGAGTTCCATCGTCAGCAATTTCACCATCCTTTAACCAGACAGAACCATCCTGCTTGTTGATTGGTCCGGTAAATGGGTGGTACGAACCATTTGAAATGGAATCTGATATCGCCTGTGCTTCAGCTTGCACATCTGCTGGAATCTGGTCGGAAAATTCACCTATTTCAACCATACCAGTTGAGATGCCATCCCAGGTATCTTCGCTTTTCCAAGTACCATCCATTAGTGCCTTGGTACGGGCAACATAGTAAGGTGCCCAATTATCAATAATTGATGAAAGCCTGGCTGTTGGTCCAAATTCCTTCATATCAGAGGCTTGACCAAAAGCAAATATCCCCTTTTCTTCGGCAATAGTCATTGCAGCGGTTGAATCAGTGTGTTGCATGATAACATCCACACCTTGCTCAATCAATGTCTGAGCAGCATCAGCTTCCTTGGCAGGATCAAACCAGGTAAAGACCCAAACAATTTTGAATTCTACATCTGGATTGGCTTTCTTGGCATGGATATAAGCTGAGTTTATACCCCTGATAACTTCGGGAATTGGGAAAGAAGCAATATAGCCAATCTGGTTGGTTTTGGTCATTTTTCCAGCTATGTGACCAATCACCGCCCGACCTTCATAAAAACGGGCACTATAGGTGGTGACATTGTCGGCCCGTTTATAACCAGTACCATGTTCAAATTTCACATCTGGAAACTTGGCAGCTACATTAATCGTTGGGTCCATGTATCCAAAGGAAGTGGTGAAAATCAGTTCGTTACCTGCTAGAGCCATCTGGGTTAGTACCCTCTCGGCATCAGCTCCTTCTGGCACGTTTTCGACATAGGAAGTCTCTACTTGGTCACCAAATGCCTCCTCAACGGCTAAACGCCCCTGATCATGTTCATAATTCCAGCCAAAATCACCAACTGGACCTACATAAATAAAGCCCACCTTGGTTGGTTCTGCATGAGCAAAACCCAATGACAATATAAGGGAAGCCAATAAGGCAAACCCACTATAAACTATTTTTTTCATCATCTCATATCCTTTCTTTAATATGAATAGAAGTTAGTCTACATGGTTTTGTGGAATATCTGGCCTAAAGAAGCCGGTGCAAGGGTTGAAAGTCTGGAACTTGAGCCTGAAATGACCACTAAAGCAATAATCGTTATAATATATGGAGCCATGGAAAGGTATGCCGGGTTGACTTTAATACCAATTGCCTGCAAATTCAACTGTAATAATGTAACTCCTCCAAATAAAAAAGCACCCAAAATTACACGGTATGGTTTCCAGGAAGCAAAAACCACCAGAGCCAAGGCAATCCAGCCTGCACCAGCCGTTAACCCTTCGGTCCATTGAGGAACTCTAATCATTGCCAGATAACCCCCGCCCAGACCGGCACATCCGCCACCAAAAACAATTGCTGCCAAACGAACCCTTATAACATGATAGCCCAGAGCATGGGCAGCATCATGGTTTTCTCCAATTGACCTTAGAACAAGTCCAGAACGTGTCCGATTAAGAAAATAGCTTGCCCCAACAACAAGGATGAACGCCACGTATACCAGGTAATCGTATTTGAAAAACATCTGTCCCAGAATCGGCAGATCGCCTAGAAAACCAAAATCTGGTTTGGGAAAGGTAGGTGGTTTGATTCCTGCATATTGTTGTCCTAACAAGGCCGATAACCCTAATCCGAATAGGGTAAGGGCCAAACCGGTAGCAACCTGGTTTGAATGAAGAACTTGGGTCAGAATTCCGAAAACCAAGGCCAGGATACCACCAGCAATTATTGCGGCCAATACTCCCATTAGGGGTGAACCGGTTTGCACTATGGCAATGAAGCCACATACAGCACCGATGATCATCATTCCTTCAACTCCAAGGTTGAGAACCCCGGACTTTTCTACAATTAACTCCCCCAATGCAGCAAATAGTACAGGAATCGATGCCACTACCATGGTTGAGAAGAAAACTGTAGGGTTTATTGCTGCAAAATCCATTAACCTCGTATCCGTTGCTTTATCCTTATTCGATATTTTGATAGAAAATCCATTGAAAGTAAAAAGAAAAGCAGCATCCCCTGTAATGCCTGGATAGCTGCTGCAGGTAGATTCAGCATGAACTGTGCCAAATCACCCCCTATGTAGGTTAGGGCCATCAGTAGAGCTGCCAAGCCTATCCCGAAGGGATTTAATCTCCCCAAGAATGCTACGATTATTGCCGTAAAGCCATAGCCGACATTAAAGTCAATGGACAATTGTCCAGCCGGACCAGAAAGTTCAAATATTCCCGCGAGACCAGCCAATCCTCCTCCAGCGGCCAAGCAAAAAAGAACCATCATTTTAGGATTCACACCGGCAAATCTGGAAATCTTTACAGATTGACCGGTTACCCTGACCTGAAAACCAAGTCTGTGAAACTTTATCAAACCATAGAGGGCAAATATTGATATAAATGCAGTAATGATTCCCAGGTGAATACCCGAACCCGCAAAGAGTTCTGCATTGGAAGCACTTTCATAGTGTTGGAGATTTCTTGAGCCTGGAAACCCAATCCCATCCGGATTCCGAAGCAATCCCAAGGAAACAGACGCCAGAAAATGTTCACTCACATAAACCAGCATCAGGGACACCAGGATTTCATTTGTACGGAATGTTATTTTCAGCAAGGCAGGGATCATGGCCCAGAGAATACCCCCTACGACACCGGAAATTATCATCAGGGGAAAGACCCACCAAGCCTCAAGTGGATAAAAGGCCAAGGCAAAACCTCCTCCGAAGATTGCTCCCATAATGTATTGTCCCTCGGCCCCAATATTCCAGATATTGGCTTTGAACCCAATCGATAGTCCAAGAGCAATAAGGATCAATGGTGCCGCCTTAACCAAAATCTGAGGTCGACCATAAGCCGACAGGTTGGGATCAAAAAGCGGTGACCAAAATATTGTTTTGATTGCCTCCACCGGATTTTTGCCCAAAAGGGCAAAAAGAATCCCTCCCGCTATCATGGTTACCATTACAGCCAGAACCGGGGTAAAGCCTGTCCAAAATTTGGAGGGTTCTCTCCGCCTTTCAAAAACCACCATCAAGTATCTAAGCCTCCAAAGAAACTTCCTGGGAAGCACCCATCATCAAGCCGATATCTTCACGGGTCAATTCTTGTACTGGTCTTTCCTTACTAAGGCTCCCACCTGATAGAACCGATACATAATCAGAAATTTCCAGCAATTCATCAATATCCTGGCTGATGACAACAACTGCTGCCCCTCTATCGGCCAAATCCATCAATTTCTGACGAATACTTGCTGCCGCTGCTGCGTCAACTCCCCAAGTTGGTTGGTTAACTATCAATACTTGTGGGTCCTGCAAAATCTCCCTACCAATTACAAATTTCTGAAGGTTTCCACCTGAAAGGGCTTGGGCAAAGTTTTCCGTTCCAGGTGTACGGACATCAAATTGTTTAATGATTGTTTGAGAAAATTCTACTGTTTTGGGCCAATCAATTATTCCATAACGGGAAAGATTCTTTCGGTCAGCGGCGGTAAGGTAGGAGTTTTCAGTCAAACTCATTTCGCCAGCGGCTGAATGCCCGACTCTTTGTTCTGGAGCAAAAAGCAAACCTCTTTTGCGCCGTTCATTCGGGGTTAACTTAGCCAAATCAGTCCCATTAAGTAGGATTGATCCATTTTGAGGAAGTGCTTCGCCCGAAAGAACTTCCATCAATTCGTCTTGGCCGTTGCCAGCAATCCCACCAATGCCAAATACCTCCCCTTGCCATACTTCAAAGGAAATCCTTCTCAAGCTCGTGCCAAAATTGGATGGGGAATCCTTCTCAATATCAATGACCTTTAATAGCGGGGTGCCCTCGTGGTCTCTTAATACTTCAACTCTCTTTGGTGTACCTATCGAAGTACCTACCATCAACTCCGCCAACTGACGTGCTGATTTTTCCTTGGGATTACAGGTCGCTACAACCTTCCCTGCTCTTAAAATTGTTGCCTTGGTACAAAGGGTTTTAATCTCTTCCAGCTTGTGGGATATATAAAGTATCGTTGTGCCTTCTGCAGCCAGATTCGTGAGCGCTTCAAATAAAACATCTGCTTCCTGAGGAGTAAGGACCGAAGTAGGTTCATCCATAATGAGTATTTTGGGGTTTTGAAGTAGACATCTAATAATCTCTACTCTTTGTCTTTCCCCGGCAGACAGGGACCCGACCAAACTGTCTGGATTCAGAGATAAGCCATAGGCCTTCCCTTTCTCTTCAATTTTCTTGGAAAGTTTGCTGGATGAAGGGGGATCAACCATACCCAGGGATATATTTTCAGCTACCGTCAGAGCATCGAATAATGAAAAATGCTGAAATACCATGGCAATACCAGCGGCCCGTGCTTCATGGGGGTTAGAAGGAGAATAGCTGCTGGATTGAAAAACCATTTCTCCTTCATCCGGCTTGACAAGCCCATACATCATTTTTACCAAGGTGGATTTTCCAGATCCGTTTTCTCCCAGGAGAGCACAAATTTCCCCAGCCTCCAAAGACATGGAAATTCGGTCATTGGCCTTTACCCCCGGGTATTCCTTCGAAAGGTTTTGGATCTTGAAAAAACTGGTTTCCTGAATAGTAATTCTCCTAAGCTATTTCCTATTATTACCAGACTGGAGTGTGTACCCAATCAATAAAAATAATTATAAACGTAGGTGGATTATATATATTGAAGGGGGTGACATTGTCTAGCAGAATGCCTCCAGTTCAAAGAAATTAGGATGTGACCTTAATTTATTGTTTTGCCTGATTGCGAATTAAGTTGCGTATCACTGTAAGCATCACGGTCGAAAGGTAGTTTCGAGTACGTTTACAAAGTAGATAACCACCTTCCAGAACTCTTTGACCAAGCCAATGGAACGTTCGGCCCGGATACGGCTTGCATAAAGGGCCAGATCAAATATTCATGGGATTTTCGGTTCGCCTTGATTGATAACAAAGTCTGTACTCTCCTGTCACTTCAATCTGAGTCAAATTGTCTTATTTGGGCCATACTTCCGCACACAGGCTCGGGTCGGCATGTGAGAAAAACTTGCTGGAGGATTTTCTGTATCTATCATATCGTGTTGTCTGCTCGACATGGACACCTTCGTTATAGTAAATATTTCAACGTTACTTTTTAACATTGTTTAAAATGGGTAGATACCCAAGCCTTAATGGAGGTTTAATGACCAATCACACCGATTATATGCTTGTAAAGCGAATACTGGACGTAATTGAATTTGACATTATCCCTTTGACTGAGATTGGTGTCAGCCGAGGAGACAAGATTTTTGGTGGAGCAATATTGCGAAAAGATGACCTTTCAGTCGTCATTGCCGAAACAAACCGTGAGACACAAAACCCACTCTTTCATGGCGAGATATCAACCTTGAATGCCTATTTCGCTCTTGATAGAGCGCAAAGGCCAGAGCCGCATGATTGTCTGTTTGTATCAACACATGAACCGTGCTCGCTTTGCCTCTCTGCGATCACCTGGTCTGGTTTTGACAACTTTTATTACCTGTTTGGCTATGTGGATACTCGTGACACTTTCGACATACCCCATGACCTCAAGATCCTGAGTGAGGTCTTTCGCATTGATAATGGCAATTATGCAAGGCAAAATTATTACTGGCAATGCCGTTCAATTGATGAATTATCGGCAGGTGAAGAACATAAGTTTGAGGAACAAAGGAAACGTCTTGATGAAGCCTACAACAGACTCTCATCAAGCTATCAAGCTTCAAGCCACCATGACAAGATTCCACTCAGTTGATCACTTGGAATCGTTCCAAGGTTCTTTGTGCAGTTCGAGATATTCTAGTCGATATTTCAAAAAACTATATTCATCATCAACAGGGATACAACAAGAAACAGAATAGTCATAACACCACCTGTTCGGACAAAGTCAATCACCCGATAACCTCCCGGCCCCATGATTAAGGCATTCACCTGATGGGTAGGGATCAAGAATGAATTGGATGTTGAAATGGCTACGGTCAAAGCAAATATCGCAGGATTTGCACCAAGTGGAATTGCAATCGATACAGCCAGTGGTACTAATAATACGGTTGCACCCACATTGGACATTACCAGAGTAAAAAAAGTAGCCATTACAGCGACCCCGGCCTGTATACCCCAAATTGGCCAACCATCTAGTATCTGTAATATCTGGAAGGCAATCCATTCTGCTGTACCTGTGTTTTGGACAGCCCGTCCCAAGGGTATCAAACTCGCCAATAAAAATACCGTACTCCAGCCGATGGCATGGTAAGCTTCATCAATGGAGATGACTTTTGTCGATATCATTCCACAGGCACCTACAAGCAGACACCAGGAAAGCCGAACATCTGTGAATAGGATCAGAAAAAGGGATATTGCAAAGAAGATAAGTGCCCAACCAACTTTCTTTGGTCGCCACTCTTCCTGGGGGAACTCTGAGGTAACAACAACAAAATCCCGATCTTTGGTTAGTCTTGAAAGTGATGTCCATTGGGTTTGTACTACCAAGGAATCTCCTGCTTGAAATTCTATTAACCCCAATTGGACCGCCTGGTCATCCTTTCCTTCAGCATAGCTTAGATTATCTTCACCACGATGAATAGCCAAAAGATTCAAGCCGTAGGTTTTTCGCAGACTAATCTCCCGTGCACATTTTCCAATCAACCTAGAGTTGGGCGGAATTACTATTTCGGCTATTCCAGATTTATCAACAGAGTAATCATGTCCGAATACGGTCATTTCAGGATCTATATCCAAATTGAACGTTTTGGCGAAATCTCTTATCCGTTCGCTTTCGCCAAGGAGAGCTAGGCGGCAGGGTGTTAAAATTTCAGTATCAACCGAGGGTGCCAGCCATTTTTGCCCTTGATAGTAAGATGAAATGACATAGAATTTGAAAGCTTCCATTATGTCGGAAAACTTTTCTCCATACAGGGGATGGTTGTCGGGGATAACAATTTCAAATACATCCGCATCTACCCCGTAAAGTTGCTTAACATACTCTTTCATGGATTGGGCTGTAGTAGCATCTTCCTTGGTCCCAGCTGAAGGAAGAAACCATTTGCCCACCAAAACAAAATAGGCTATGCCGGTCAAGACCAGGACTGCACCTATCGGGGTTACGGAAAACAAACTGAATGTCTGCATCTGATTTTCGTCTGAAATCGTGGTGTTGGTGTTAACGATCAGATCGTTCAGAAGAATGAGGGGGGAGGAACCTACCATGGTCATGGTGCCACCAAGGATGGCACAAAACCCCATGGGCATTAATAACCGACTAAGTGGCAGATTGGTTCTTGCAGAGATTCTACTTACTACTGGTAAGAAAAGGGCTGCTGCACCTACATTCTGCAAAAAACTGGAAATGACGCCAACCGTGCCAGAAACTATCGGTATGATACGTTTTTCCGAAGAACCACCAAATTTCAGAATTATGCCTGCCACATTATTGAGCAGACCAGTCTTGTCCAGACCAGCACCAATAATCATTACAGCAATAATGGAAAGTACTGCATTGGAAGAAAATCCTTCGAAAAGCATGTTGATATCTGTCACGCCTTCCAGACCAGGAATATAGCTGATTCCCCCCAGGATAACCATTACCAAAATAGCGGCGAAATCGACTCTCACTACTTCTGAGACAAAGAGGAAAATAGTGAACCCAAGTAGTACTAAAACCACAACCATTTCATTAGTCAGGGTTACGGGTTCCATAGGTATCTCCAAATACCCAAAACTTAGAAAATATTATTTGCTTTGGGCTTCATAGGAATACCTCATATATCAATTTAATTCAATTTATCTTGTTAGCGTGTTTTTAGATTTATTTCACGGTGGGAGATAGAAGGCAGTAGGGTATATTTTACCCACATATTAAATGCTTGAGTTTCAGATTTTTTTTATTTTAATATCTTTCTCAAATTGGACAGGTTTTCCATTTTCTAAGATTGTTATATTGGAAAGTCTCTTTAGATTACTTTTGAGTGCTTCAAAGCTAAAATGATGATGAATATAATACGTTTGATTCCCAATTTTACAAAATTTTAACCAATTCGAAGTTGGATTTCCAGGATTAGTATTTATCTGTGCTGGTAATTCTGTAGATGCCTTTTTTAACCAATCAATATAACCATTTTTATGCATTCTAAGCAACCATAGGACAGCTCTAAAATAGGCTGTTTTTTGGCTTTTTTCCTTTGTAATAGATTGGCTTAACCATAATTTACATGGTGCCCTATGCCTAGTGACTTTATCGGGGTCCATTATATAATCGCTTGCTGTATCGGGAGGCACATCATCACCCTTGTGATCCTTAATTTTATTTGTTAACAAACTTAGGATAACGCTTTTAACGTGTTTTTTTGCCTGTGAGTCAGTAATATTATTTTCTTCTAAGGCAATTTTACAAACCCTCTCAGGAGGGTTTATAAACAACTCTTCGGTCCAAAGACTTAGCCTTGCTTTCAGAAGCTCTTTGTAAGCCATTTCTTCAATATTCTGGGGTGATAAATTCTCCCGACACAAAGCATCAAGGAAATCTAATGGTATTGTAGATAGATCTTCGCAATTAAATTCGACTGCAGGTGAGTTATCTATTTCTTGTATTTTTTGGTCTGGCTTAGCAGTGTACCATTTCCAGACCTTACCATTCGTCAAAACCGCTAAACTAGCATTTACCCTAGAAAAATACCGGTTTAACTGTTTTATTTCCTTTTGATTTGATAATTGATTATCAACGGATTTGGCTTCAATCAAAATTACAGGTTGATCATTTTTTATCAGTAGTTCCCGCTAATTTTTAGCCCAAAGGCCAATTCTGTTCCTTATAAGCTCCCTCCACCAAGTTGGCAAGCGATACCGAAGAGTTTTTACCCCCATTATCTTTTCTTCTGATGTTATTTATTCTGAATATCCGGTGGAACACTTACGGTGACATGGTTGCTTTGCTAAGGATCACGAAGAAGCATCTCCCCTTCAATCATCTGGCGTGGTTCGATTAACAGGCGGTAATAGGTTTCCCAACTATTGATTTTAACAAGGGTAAACAACATTCGCATCGCTTCCCATAGATATTTCTTGCGTTTCTTCTTTTTGAGTGCCTGCTGAAACAGGCCGCAACACTGTGCAACCACCTGTTCCACCAGAAAATCCAGCAGGCATAAATTGGCCATCACACTGGCAAGATTGTACTTTCCATGACCATAGCTGTGCTCCAGCCGATAACCATTTCCGGCTTCGGACTTCAGAATTTTTATATTTTCGTTTTCTATCCGCCAGCGCGATCTGGCAGCTCGCATCATAGGCATCACCGTTGTTTCATTGAGAGGAAGATCAGAAACCCAGCCCCATTTGGTCGTCTTGACTTCATTGTCTTGTTTCTTGCCAATGGGCTTGGTTTCGGAATAGAAGAGGACATTGACCTCCAGGTTGACATTGCTGTCGTTCAGGGGGACGTTATTGAGCCAGCGGAACTGATGGGTAATCACCCCTTTACTGGTTCGTTCCCTTCGGCTCAGGGCTTGGGTATCCGGATGGGTGTCAACCCAGTTATATAAGGCTTTGTGGTCACCTTCTCTGGCCCCCAGGATAAAGCGTAGATCATGCTTCTGCAAGTGTCTGATATGGGGCGCATTGGAAGCCAGCCCGTCTTCCACGACAATGGTCTTGAGATGCGGGTGATCTTCTCGGAAGGCGGTGATAAACCGTTTGGCGGCATTCCGTTCACAATCGTTCTTAGCCTCCCCATCCTTACGGGTGATCATTTCCGGGGCAAACGGAATGACGGTCTTGATTGTTGGATGAACCAGAGCACCGGCCATCATCTGATGATAATAGGATTTGGTGCCGTTGCGATACGTCTTGACACAACAGGAGGAGCAACACACCTTGTTGGAGCTGTAATAACCGGTGCCATCAAGAGCCATGAGATAATGATCGCCCAAGACCGTGAAATGTTCCAGCCCCTTGCTTCGTTGGAAATTGGTGAAGACCGCCTTGAAGGCTTCACGGAAATGGCTGGGGTCAACCGGATCCAGTCGTTCGCGCAGACAAGTGTCGGAAGGCGCCTTCTTGACACCAAAAAGGGTTTTAAGGTTATATACAACCGTCGGGTCGGCATCCTTACCCCGGGTTTTTTGGTCAAAGTCCAGGAGGGAGGGTGATTTGACATGATACACCGCCAAACCTGACATCAGACAATCTCGGAGGGTGAAACCTCGGTTGTTGATTGGGTCTGGAACGGTGTCGAAAACCTTGCCAACGGTTGACAGAAGGCCTGGCATTGAAACATACCGACGGAGTTTCTGGTACATGATACTGCTCGAAAATGTTATTATTGAAAACAATTGTTATTTGGTTCCAATAATATGAGAATCATGGCAATTTGGCAAAAAGTGATTGCAAGCTGTTTACGAAAAATAAATTTTACTAACTTTGTAAACGCCCTGTTTATGGCGAAATAAAATTTAAGCGGGAATTACTGATTTTTTATAAGGGCATAATCGCATTTCTCGCCTTTTATGTCATGTTCAACACTAACCTGGTCAGGGTCGGAAACTTTATAACCTAGAATTTTAATGAACGGTTCAATAAGCGCAGTTTTTGTTTGGGCCTCATTATTCTTACACTTTTCTGCTTTTCTTTTGATACCCTCAGATAATTTCTGTAATTCACTATACAAGCGATCCTTGTCCATACTTTCCTCTGATCTAAACTGGTTCATCAATTTAACAAATTCTTGCGACTCAATTCGCCATAATTATTGCTTATTACTACTTTTGAAAAAAAATAAAACCCTACCGAGGGTTATAGGTAAACATCAATCTTCAAATTGTTGGGAGTGTACAATATTCAGAGTTTCCTGGTATTTCTCTTAATTGCTCGTTAGTGTTGACCAGCCAACCAGGTTTTAACCAAGTTGCCTTCCTGAGCGGCACAAATTTACCCGCTTTGGATGAAAAAATATAAACCCTCTGGAGGCTTACAGGTTATCACTTGAAAGATTTTGGAATTGTTTGAGTTCACTTTATTCTATCATTGAAAATCGGGGTGGTAATACCTTAAAAATATTTATTTTTACTACTTACTTTTGGATAAAATTAACTTAAAATATGAACCAACTTCTACATTAATCTCGTTATCTCAAAGTTGATTTTTTCGCCATTTAAAACCTGAAATTTCACTTCGGTAGTCATATGAAAACTGAGAAAATCAACAGAATTCTAACAGGTAATCACAGTTTAAATCACTTCTCTGTAAAGGAAGGGTTTATCAATTATTCCCAAACCCAGTTGATTGAAACTGCCTTATTGCGGGGTGAAGCCAATCTGGGCTTGGGAGGTTCCCTGTTGGTGACCACTGGTAAACACACGGGACGATCACCAAAGGACAAGTTTACCGTTTTTTCCGAAGAGCTCAAGGATACCATCTGGTGGGAAAACAACCCTCCAATCAGTGAGGATAACTTTCAGTACCTAAAAAAGGAATTCCTGCGATTCCTTGAAGATAAAACCGTCTTTGTCAAGGACGTTTATGCTTGTGCCGAAAGCCAGAACCGGCTAAAAATCCGGTTTATCAATTGTCTGGCCTGGCATTCGCTTTTTGTTGGGACATTATTCAATCTACCAACCAAGGAAGAATTGGCATGTTTTGAACCTGATTTGATTGTGATCAACGCACCGGATTTTAAAGCCGTTCCAGAAAGGCATGGTTGTATATCGGAGACCGTGATAGCGACCAATTTTAGCGAAAGGCTCATTTTGATCGGTGGCACACAATACGTGGGTGAAAACAAAAAGTGCGTGTTTGGGTATCTAAACTATGCCTTTCCTCAAAAGGGTATTCTTTCAATGCATTGTTCTGCAAACCATGCCAAGGATGATCCTGATGATACCGCCCTGTTCTTTGGCCTGTCTGGAACCGGAAAAACAACCCTGTCTGCTGACCCCAACAGAATTTTGATTGGAGATGATGAGCATGGATGGTCAGATAGAGGTATCTTCAATATTGAAGGTGGCTGTTATGCCAAAACCAATGGTTTGAATCCAGAATATGAGCCTGACCTTTATGAAACCACCAGATCATTCGGATCAATCATCGAAAATATGACTTATGACCCGGTAACCAGAGAACCAAATTACCAGGATACCAGCATTACACAAAACGGGAGATGCTCATTTCCCCTTAAAGAAATTCCTTACGCTTCTGAAACAAGTCTGGCCGGACATCCCAAAAATATTTTCTTCCTCACCTGTGATGTTCATGGGATTCTACCTCCAATTACTCTCCTTACTCCAGCACAGGCGATGTATCATTTCCTCTCGGGCTTTACCTCCAAGGTTGCTGGTACGGAAACAGGAGTTGATGAACCTTCAGCTACCTTTTCAGCCTGTTTTGGGAAACCATTCCTGCCACTATCCCCGGTTGTTTACGGCAAACTTTTTCGGGAAAAGGCAAAAAAACATAATGTGAAGTGTTGGTTGGTAAATACGGGGTGGACAGGAGGTCGATACTCTATTGGCAAGCGAATATCCATCAAGCATACTCGGGCCATCCTATCGGCTGTACTAAATGACGAAATTGATGAAAATCTGGTTCGAAAAGATCCGTTTTTTGGCTTTTTAGTACCCCTGAAGATTAATGGTATTCCAGACCAATTACTTAACCCCAGGGATACCTGGAAAGATCCTGTGGAGTATGATCTGACGGCCGGGCGCTTAAAAGAAAAATTCCGTGCGAATTTTAAACAATTTGATGAACTTATTGATGACGAAGTTAAAGAAGCCATGCTTTAATCAGGATAAGTTAAGCAAGCCACGGACAATCAGATTCATCCCGGCAAGAACCAAAATTACCTGGACGAATTGCCTGAATCTATCTGAATTTAGCTCGTTCTGAACTTTAATCCCTATAAATAACCCCACAATCGCTGGCACGACCAGAACCACCGACGTAGGTATTGTTTGATAATTCAAAATTTCTGTATTGAGATGGGCAATAATCAGAATTATCGAACCTGCAAAATATATGACACCCTGGGCAAGTATGTTTTCCCTTTTGGTAATATCCAAAGACAGAAGGTAGGTTACAACCAAAGGCGCCCAAACCCCCGCGAAACCGCCCCCCAAACCAGCTATGATACCGGTAATATACTCGCCTGGCTTTCGATAATTTTCAGAAAGTTTCGGTTTCCATCCCCAAAGTTGTAAGATGGCAATCACCGTTATGGGAAGTCCAAGAAGGATAAACAGAATTGATTTGCTAAGAACCAGAACCAATGGCGAAGATAAATAGAGGCAAAGACATAGCGTAATAGTAATTCGGTAATACCGAACAAAAGCCTTCATAATCCGGTCAATCTCAAACTGGAACATTTGCACGGCATTAACCATCAACAAGGGAAAGATAAGGAATGAAACTGCCAACTCTGGATTGAATATCACCCCCAATCCGCTGATTAGAATCATGGGAAACCCAAATCCAGTAACTCCTTTGATAAATCCACCAAAAAAAGGGACAAATATCAAAACCAACAGTTGGAAAATGTTGATTTCTGCTAAACCCAATTCCATTTTCTTCCTGTTAATGAGTAGCTTTGACTAAACTGAAATTAAATCCAATAACGATAACACTCTAATAATCAATTATCTTTATCAAACCGTTTCTTCCCATGACCAATATCACATCAAAGGAAACTATTTTGCTTCCAAACTTACTAAATACTGTATCTGGTGTCCTAAATGACCTAGATGCCATGCAAACCAAATTAACAAAGGAATTGCAACAAAAGGTTGTGGTTGAAGGAAAGATATCCCTTTCAAAACTGGAAGAATATCAATATGAAGCTCATTCTTTTTCATGGATTGCCACATACGTTGAAGCACTGAAGCAATTACTTTCCTGGGGCCAGGCACTGGAAGACAATGGCGAGTTTGATGAACTCAATGCCCTTCTGTTGCAAATTGGATTTGGGGAATATCTAAACCAGATAGAGGGTGGTATTCCAATGAATCAAGGGGAAGTAGCCAGGATATCCCTGATAGTTGAAAATTTCGACTGGAACAAAAGTGATGGATGGCATCAATTAACATCCCTGGGTAATTCCTCTGTTGCCCGAACCCGTCTTGTTACATTGATGCAAGATCAGTTGGGTGTAGCCAGTTATGGCAACACAGGACAGGATGAGGATATCGAATTTATCAGGGATCAGTTCTCACGTTTCGTTATGGAAAAGGTTGCCCCTTTTGCTCAGCGCTGGCATCTGGACAATTCATTAATCTCAATGTCCTTGGTTGATGAGTTGGCCGAATTAGGGGTTTTTGGCCTAACTATCTCAGGAGATTACGGTGGTTCCGAGTTTCCCAAAATAGGAATGTGTGTCGTATCTGAAGAGTTATCCAGAGGATTTTTAGGGGTTGGGTCCTTGGCAACCCGTTGTGAAATCGCCTCTGAATTGATTAGCAAGGGTGGTACAGAAGAACAAAAGAACAAGTGGTTGCCCTTAATTGCAAGCGGTGAAGTAAAACCCACAGCAGTATTTACTGAACCGGGATCGGGTTCGGATCTCGGATCCCTGATAACCAAGGGCCAAAAAAAAGGTAAAAACTATTTGATAACTGGCAACAAAACCTGGATAACCCATGCCAGTAGAGCAAATTTGATGACCTTACTTGTCAGAACTGACCCTGAATCCAGTAATTACAGAGGGTTGTCGATGATGCTGGCTGAAAAAACCGCCGGTACGGAGGATACACCTTTCCCAGACCAAGGTCTAAATGGAACAGAAATTGATGTCATAGGCTACCGGGGAATGAAGGAATATGAATTATCCTTTATGGATTTTCCAGTTCCAGTTGCCAATCTTCTTGGTGGTCAGGAGGGCTTGGGATTCAAGCAACTTATGGAGACTTTTGAATCAGCTCGTATCCAAACTGCTGCCAGAGCAATAGGTGTTGCACAATCAGCTCTTGATGCTTCCTTAAGGTATTCACTGGAACGACACCAATTCGGCAAACCAATAATTAAGTTTCCAAGGGTAAGTTCGAAACTGGCCATCATGGCCGTGGAAATAATGATTGCCCGTCAACTTACCTATTACTCAGCCCGCCAGAAAGATCGTGGACGAAGATGCGACCTGGAAGCTGGAATGGCCAAGCTTCTAGGTGCAAGGGTGGCATGGGCCGCTGCCGATAATGGTGTTCAAATCCATGGTGGTAATGGTTTTGCCATGGAGTTTGATATCAGTCGAATTCTATGTGATGCAAGAATTCTAAACCTTTTCGAAGGGGCAGCTGAAATCCAGGCCAATGTTATTGCCCGGAGGCTTCTTGACCCTAGGATAAATTAATTGGGGTTTGGTAACTCAACAATTAAAAGGTTAAAGGTTATTTTTTCCGGACCATGGCGTATGGTCGGCCGATTACCCTAGCCTGAAGTTCTGACCGTTCTTTCTTGACCGGATTGGGTTGGAACGCCAATTCACTGTGTTGAGCACAATACCTTTTATTCAGTTGCGATGGTTTCCCACAAAACCAAAAGTTTTTTGTCGAGGGATCTCCAATCGGCCATCGACAGGTTTTTTCGTTCAAAAACAACAGGGTTAGTTTTTGGTCTTCTAACTTGACGTCCTGAGTTTCATTATCCGTTTGACCCTTCCCCTGTTTACTTCCATTATTGCCGGTGGGTTTATTCTCATCCCGGGTTTGGTTAGTATCCTTGGTGGCAGCAGCATTTGGTTTTTTTACCCCTAATCGGTTTAGTTTACCGATAACAGCATTGCGTGATTTGGAAATTCTCTTGGCAATTTCGGTAGCCGTATGGCCTTCTTTCCACATATAGATGGCTTTATTGACCTGCTGTGTCGTCCAAACCCCCATAAATTATCTCCTTGGGTCAATCCGATTACCCTTTGTTTCAAGAGCAAAACTTAATGATAAATAAAAGGTATTGTTAAGGGAAAATTATTCAAGAGAATTCTTATGAGCCAAAATTTCAATCATTTTTAATACGATGGCTACAAATAACGGATACCAGTATGAATTGTATCTTTGGTCTGTTTAAATTTTCCCGCAGATTCATATATCAAAGGGTTCAACAACTGAAAATGGAACTGATCGATGATTGATGAAGTAATGCCAACTTATGCCCGTACCTCAATGGGTTTTGAAAAGGGGGACGGCTGTTGGCTCTATGGGACAGATGGAAAAAAATACTTGGATGCTGGTGCAGGTATTGCTGTAAATTCCCTTGGACACAGCAATCCACAATTGGTGGAAGCGCTGGTTGATCAAGCTGAAAAGGTTTGGCATACATCTAATCTCTATCGGATTCCAAAACAGGAGGAACTCGCTTCCCTCTTAGCTCAAAACACTTTCGCAGATACCGTATTTTTTACCAATAGTGGTGCCGAAGCTGTTGAATGTACCGTCAAGGTGATACGAAAATATTGGGACCAGGTTGGGAACCCGGAGCGTAATGAAATCATTACTTTCCAAAACTCCTTTCATGGTCGAACTTTGGGCATGATTTCTGCTGCAGGAGGGGAAAAGCTAACCAAAGGCTTTGGTCCCTTACTTCCCGGTTTTGTTCAGGTTGAAGCAGCAAGAATAGAAAGTATTACGGAAGCCTTGTCCGAGAAAACTGCCGCTGTCCTGGTTGAGCCTGTTTTGGGAGAAGGGGGTATCATACCCCTGCCTGATAAGTATCTAAAAGAACTGCGAGCTCTTTGTGATGAGGAAGGTATACTCCTGGCTCTTGATGAAATTCAATGCGGTATGGGCAGGACCGGTAAATTATTTGCCCATGAATGGTCACGTATTACCCCGGACATAATGGCCATAGCCAAGGGCATAGGAGGTGGTTTTCCACTTGGAGCCTGTCTGGCAACTGAGCAAGCAGCACAAGGTATGACCGCAGGAACTCATGGTTCGACTTATGGCGGAAACCCCTTGGCCTGTGCTGTGGGGTGCAAGGTTATTACAACTATTGCCAATGATACCTTTTTGTCAAATGTACGAAATTCTTCCCGTTGGCTTAGACAACAAATTGAATCGGTAATTGCTACATATCCTGATATATTCTCTGAGGTTCGTGGTGAAGGACTCATGTTGGGTCTAAAATGTAAGGTAAGTAATATGGACGTTGTAAATTCTTGTTATGAACAACAATTGTTGACTGTTCCAGGCGGTGATAACGTTGTTAGAATACTCCCACCACTGACTATTAGCCAGGAAGAACTCCATTTATTAACAAAGAAATTGGAAAAAGCAGCCTCCAACCTAGAGGAAAAGGGCAATGCCTGATTTCCTGGAAATAAGTGAGGTTGCGGCAAAAGATCTCAGGCTAATCCTGGAAGATGCCAAGAAGGTTAAGCAGGCGAGGGCTGGCAAACCCAAAGGTTTTCTGGATGTTGATACACCGTTAGCCGATATCGTCGTTGCCCTGATATTTGAGAAACACTCCACCAGGACCCGTTTGTCGTTTGATGTTGGGGTTCGTCAAATGAGTGGTCAATCAATCGTTCTTTCAAGTGCTGACCTGCAAAGATCAAGAGGTGAATCGGTAAAGGACACAACTTTAGTACTTTCTCGGTATGTTGATCTCATCATGATCAGAACATTCGCAGATAAAATTATCAGGGAAATGGTAGAGCATGCGACGGTACCTGTCATTAATGGTTTGACGGATTACAGTCACCCTTGTCAGATAATGGCAGATGTAATGACTTTCGAGGAAAAAGTAGGACCGATAAAGGGCAAGAAGGTGGTATGGATTGGTAATGGTAACAATGTTTGTACCTCCTTTCTGCATGCCGCAGGACAATTCGGATTCGATTTTGTTTTTTGTGGACCAAAGGGATTTGATCCTGATCAGAAAGCTGTTGCATTTGCCCGCTCCAAGGGTAGCCAAGTTACAATTGAAAGAGAGCCAAATAAATGTGTTTCGGATGCCGATTTGATTGTTACTGATGCCTGGGTTTCAATGCATGAGGAAACCGGCCAGAATGCCAAACAAAAATTGCATTCCTTCCAGGTTAATTCGAAACTTCTATCCCAAGCTAAGCCCAATGTTATTTTTATGCATTGCTTACCAGCTCATAGGGAGGAAGAAGTGACTTCCGAAGTTCTGGATGGTCCAAATTCAGTAGTCTTTGACGAAGTAGAAAACCGTCTTCATATTCAAAAATCAATCATGAAGTGGTGTTTGGGGATGCTTTAAACCTATCCATGGTCATTTCTGAGTAACAGTAGCAAGGCAATTATTGTTGTAGCTACACCAAGCATTATCGGTAGGGAAGGCAAGCCCTTGCCCAAAGCGAATTCCCAAAGTATTACCCAAGTTGGGGTCAGGTAGGTATATGCCATTACCTTTGCTGAGGGTAGTCGCATGGATGCGTAACTGACCGCAAAAAAAGTCAGTATGGTCGCAATCAAAGTAATGTAAATTATTGTTATCCAGACGATAGATGGTAAATTTTCCCAGTCAGTAGCCCTGATATCTCCCCACCCGATTACCAATAGAAACAGGGCCCCGGTCGTCACCATACCCAACACGAATACCTGTGGTGGTTCACCTCGATTGGCATATCGCAGAAAGGGAGTGTAAAACGCATGAGCAATGCATCCGAAGAAAAATATTATTTCACCTTGGCCAACCCTGAATTGAAAAATGGCGTTGAGGTCAGCCTTGAATATAACCCAAACAGCTCCAACAGCTCCAATTCCTAGAGCAAAAGCCATCCTTTTGGTCATCCTTTGTCGAAGTAGAATCCAGCCAAATAATCCTGAAAGCAATGGTGTTAAGGTAAATACGGTACTGGTGGAAACAGCCGAAGTTGTTTGTAGGGCAATAAACATCAGGACAAAATACAGAGCCATAAGACCGCCGGCGACAAAATATCGCCAAGATCCCAGTAGGTATTCTCTTTTCAGAGTTGTACCGAAATAGACAATAAATCCAATCAGGATTGAAGATAAAAGGAATCTTGAAGCCGTTAGGGAAATTGGATCGATTAGGTTGGCAACCATCCCACCGAGACTGAAAGAGCCGGCGATCCCGAAGGAAAAGGCCAACATGAAAATATGGCCTTTTGATTGCTCAGTTAAATTAATCATCAAATTCTATCATAATGATAAACCAACCTAATTCCCCCCAATTGTGGTGATTCTGACTTAAGCTTTCTCTTGCAGAAAATCAAAATCGATTATGTACTTTAATTTTGGCTTACTAGGGTTTGATTTAATTTTAGAACATTCCTATATATGGGCAACACCTCAGTAGTTGTAGTTTTTCGGTTCGAGGTAAAATCTAGAATCGCCACCCGTCAGCGAGTATCGCCCGCGGGTGCATTTGTCGTTGTTAGAAATTTTGGGCTTGGTACTAAATTAAAGATGGTTTTTTCCAATGTTTGAGACATTATCCAATAGTTTCTCATCTGTATTTCAGGGTCTCAATAAAAAAGGAACCCTGAGCGAACAAGATGTAAACAGTGCACTGCGAGAGATTCGTATTTCACTTTTGGAAGCCGATGTATCTCTCCCGGTAGTCAAGTCATTTATGCGGTCCGTTCAACGGAAAGCCACCGGTCAGGCTGTTTTGGGATCAATTACACCCGGCCAGCTTGTCGTTAAAATAGTACATGATGAATTAGTCAAGGTATTATCGGGTGATGAATCTGAAGATACGCAAATAAATATTAGCTCTCCACCTGCAACTATTCTGGTGGTGGGTCTTCAAGGTTCGGGTAAAACAACCTCCACAGCCAAATTAGCCAAACATCTCAAGGATACTCAGAAAAAGAAAGTGCTAATGGCCTCTCTTGATACGAGAAGGCCGGCTGCAATGGAACAACTGGCAATCCTGGGAGAACAGGCCGATATTGAAACCTTACCGATTGTTCCCAACCAGAATGCTTCTGAGATCGCTACGAGAGCTACTTTTACCGCCAAGACCAATGGTTTTGATGTCGTTTTACTGGATACTGCTGGTCGACTTCATATAGATAACGAACTGATGGATGAGGTGGTTTCTGTCCGAAACATATCCAATCCTAGAGAAACCCTTCTGGTTGTTGATGGCTTAACCGGTCAGGATGCTGTAAACGTTGCCAGGGAATTCGATACTCAAATTGGTGTCAGTGGCGTTGTTCTAACCAGAATGGAAGGGGACGGCAGAGGTGGCGCTGCTTTCAGTATGCGAGCAGTTACCCAGAAACCAATTAAGTTTATCGGCACCGGTGAAAAACTAGATGATTTTTCTGTGTTCGATCCCCAGAGAATTGCCGGCAGAATATTGGGGATGGGGGATATCGTCAGCCTTGTAGAAAAGGCCACCCAAGTTTTTGAAGAAGAAAAAATGGGACGAACCGCTCGCAGATTTGCCGCGGGAAGACTTAATATGAATGATCTCCGGGAACAGTTTATGTCCATGGAGAAAATGGGAGGAATCCAGGGCATTGCATCAATGTTTCCCGGAATAGGGCAAAAGGTTGCCAAGTTGGGGCAAAATGAGGAGATGTTCAAAAAAAATATCGCCTTGATTGACTCCATGACCCGGAGGGAAAGAGCGAATCCCAAAATCATTCAAGCAAGTAGAAAGAAGCGGATTGCATTTGGAGCTGGACTCAAGGTTTCTGATGTAAATATTCTTCTTAAAGCGCATCAAAATGCTGCTACGCTTGGTAAAAGAATGGGCAAAAGTGGGAAAGTGAAAGACATGTTGAGCGCTATCAAAGGTATTCCCCGAAACTCTGAAGAGAATAAATTACCAGATTTGGGGAATATTTCCCCGGATATCATGAAACAGCTTGGTGGCCCACCTGGATTGCCAAGACGGGGTTTTCGGTGAAATATCAGGGTTCAGATAATTTCTATACTTTTTAATGTGTTAGTGGGCGTACCATGCAAGAAGATCAAGCTGATAGAATTCTAAGAAAACACAGGGAATCGATTGACCGATTGGATGCAATCCTGGTCTATACCCTTGGAGAACGGTTTAAGCTTACCCAAGAGGTTGGCATTCTAAAAGCGAACAACGATCTACCACCATCCGATCCCGAACGGGAAAAGAGGCAGATTGAACGATTTGAGAAACTTTCGAAATGTGCTGATTTGGACCCTGAGTTCGCTAAGAAGTTCATTAATTTCATCATTAGGGAAGTTATACATCACCACCAACTTCACCGTAAAAACAATAGTGTCTAGTCAAAATAAGGAGTTACTTTTATGGCCATGAAAATTCGGTTGACACGCAGAGGATCTAAAAAGCGACCTTTTTATAGTATTGTCGCGGCAGATTCCAGAATGCCCAGAGATGGACGTTTTATAGAAAGACTCGGAACTTATAATCCACTTCTAGCAAAAGATGATCCAAATCGAGTCAAGATGGATATTGAGCGTATTCAGCATTGGATAGGTATGGGCGCTATACCCACAGACCGAATCAGCCGTTTTCTTGAAGCCAAGGGTGTCCTGGATACAAAACAGCGAAATAACCCGCAGAAGGCTATTCCAAGAAAACTACCGGAGGAACCCGCTACCTCTTAATTGTCTGGAGGTAGGCAGGAAATCTCGGAAACACAGGTCTTGGCAATGTTGGACATTCAAAATTCAGATTCATTGACACACCAAAGATCCAAGTTGGTTTTGGTTGGTAAATTGGGTCAACCTTATGGAACTGCGGGCAAAATTAAATTGCATAGCTTTTGCATGGACCCCAGAAACATAGAGACCTTTGCCTGCCTCTATTCTGAACAGGGCGATAAAACCTTTGAAATTGAACAGCTTGACGAGTCAGGAGAAGAATTCATTGCCAAAATCAGAGGGATTAAATCCCGCAAGGATGTCACTCACCTGAAGGGTACAAAATTGTTTGCTTCCCGCGAAGAATTTCCTGATCTGGAAAAAAATGAATTCTATTACTCGGATTTACAGGATTTGCGTGTCCTGGATACCGAAGGAAAGATTATAGGCACGGTTTCTTCCATGAATAACTTTGGTGCCGGTGATCTGATGGAATTGCTCTTGGAAGAATCAGGTAACAGTGTTTTAATCCCCTTTACCAAGGAAAATATTGTTGCTGTTGAAATCTCGCAAGGCTATTTGGTTGTGGAAAATGTCGCCGACTATCTCTGAAACAAATAGGCACAACCAGCATAGCCTCCCATTCTGGCTAAGTACGGGAGGTTGATGCATATGTGGACGGCCAAAGTCATCACCCTTTTCCCAGAGGTCTTCCCTGGGGTCCTAGGTAGTTCCCTTGTTGGGAAGGCACTGCATAAAACCTGGGAACTGGAAACGGTTGATTTGAGGGAATTTGGGATAGGCGTACACCGGGCTGTTGATGACACACCTGTTGGAGGCGGTCCTGGAATGGTAATAAAACCCGATATCCTGGCATCTGCCCTGGAAACGACACAAAATACGACACCTGATGATTCAGATTCCTGGCCGGTTGTATTTCTATCCCCAAGAGGAAAGTTATTTGATCAAGCTATCGCCAAGCAATGGTCAGCCTGCAAGGGAATAACACTGATCTGTGGTCGCTATGAAGGTGTCGATGAACGGTTTTTTCAGGCAACCAATGTCCAGGAGATTTCCATGGGAGATTTTGTTCTTTCCGGTGGGGAAATTGCTGCCCAAGCCTTGATAGAAGCGACAGTGAGACTTATACCCAATGTTTTGGGTAATTTTGAATCAACCGAAAATGAATCATTTATTTGTGGCTTGCTGGAGCACCCTCATTACACCCGACCAAGAATTTGGAATGGGCTTTCGGTACCAGATATCCTGTTAACCGGCCATCATGAAAAAATATCGCGATGGAGAAAATCAAAAGCTGAAGAACTTACCAAGATAAGAAGGCCCGATCTTTGGCAAAAATACTGTGAACAAAAAACCGAGACCGAAATTTAGACTTAGTTTGGGAAGACCAAGAATTGTGAACAACCTAAAAGGATGAAAAATGAATTTAATTGCAAAATTTAACGACCGGCAGCTGGATTCCCTCAAAGGGAATCATGACATCCCTGATTTTAAAGCTGGCGATACAGTTAGAGTTGGGTTTAAGGTTACCGAAGGAACAAGAACTCGTGTGCAAAACTATGAGGGTGTCTGTATTGCTCGCAAAGGGGGCAAGGGTATAGATGGTACCTTTACTGTAAGGAAAATTTCCTTTGGGGAGGGCGTCGAAAGGGTCTTTCCTCTTCACTCCACCAACATTGATTCCATAACAGTAGTTCGAAGAGGCAAGGTCCGGCGAGCGAAACTTTATTATTTGCGGGAGCGCCGGGGTAAAGCAGCACGGATAGCTGAAAAAACCAATTACAAACCAAAAAATGAAACATCATAAAAGGATTCTTGAAAATGAAGAAGGATATTCACCCCGATTACCATAAAATCACCGTCAAAATGACCAATGGTGACGAGTTGGAAATGCAATCAACCTATGGTTCCGAAGGCGACACCTTGCAGTTGGATATTGATCCCACTGTCCATCCTGCCTGGACTGGCGGAGGTACTCACCTCATGGATACGGGTGGAAGAGTTTCCAAATTCAAGAAAAAATTTGGTGATTTGAAGTTTTAATAACCCACAGCGAACCAGTTCACAATTACTGGGTCCATAACCAATATGGCTCCAGGCAACAATATCGCCTGGAGCCAATTCTTTTTCTTCGGTTCTTAACCTTCGATCAACTATCATTCAGATTGGTTGATTATTCAGGTTGAGCCCTTTTTTGCTTCCTTATCAAAGTACTCTCTGGTTACCTGGAAGACCATCGGTGCCAGTAATAAAAGCCCAATTAGATTTGGAACTGCCATCAATCCGTTAAGTGTATCGGCAAGGTTCCAAACCAGATCTACCTTTAAGTTTGCAAAGGTTAGTGCAGCCAAAATCCACAAAATTCGGTAGATAATAATACTTTTCTCATTAAACAGATATTGCCAACACCTTTCCCCATAGTACGACCATCCAAGGATGGTTGTAAAAGCAAAGATTGCCAAGGCGATTGTTACAATATACTGACCTCCCGGTATGGACAGGTCAAAAGCCGTTGAAGTAAGGACCGCTCCTGTAAGACCTCCACCATCAACCTCCATTAACCATGCACCTGAAGTAATAATGACCAAAGCAGTCATGGTGCAAACGATCAGAGTATCGATGAAGGTACCCAACATGGCAATGATACCCTGTTTAACAGGGTTGTTGGTTTTTGCAGCAGCGTGTGCTATGGCGGCAGATCCCAAGCCAGATTCATTGGAGAATACACCCCTTGCAACTCCGAAACGAACGGCAGCGGCAACAGCAGCACCAGCAAATCCACCAGTGGCAGCAGCCGGTGTGAAAGCATGCTTGAAGATCAAGCCAATGGCAGCAGGAACTTCGGCAATATTCAGCAGAATAACTATGAGTGCAGCACCAATATAAAGAACAATCATTGTTGGAACCAACTTACCGGCGACATCACCGATTCTCTTGATACCACCAATAATGACTATTCCTGCAAGTGCAGCGACAACAATACCTGTAACGAATGTTGGTACGGAGAAACTGTTTTCCAAAACTGCCGCCATGGAATTTACCTGGACGGCATTCCCAATCCCGAAAGCAGCAATGGCGCCAAAGATGGCAAAAAGCAAACCTAGTGACTTGCCTAGTTCTGGAGCAAATTTCCCGACACCATTTCGAAGATAGTACATTGGTCCGCCAACATACTTACCTTCCTGGTCTACCTCTCGATAGGTAACGGCACAGACAGCTTCAGCATATTTTGTTGCCATTCCGAAAAGGGCAATTAGCCACATATAAAAAATAGCCCCGGGTCCCCCCAAAGCTATGGCTGTAGCCACCCCGGCGATATTTCCTGTTCCCACGGTGGCCGACAAAGCGGTCATTAGGGCATTAAAGGGTTTCACTTCACCCTCATCACCATCACCATCATCTCCTTTGGCGAATAGCAACCTGAAGCCATAACCCACCTTTCGCCAAGGCATGAACACCAAACCCAACGTCAGAAGAACTCCGGTTACCCCTAAAATCCCCAACATGGGTGGACCCCAAGCGAAGGCATTAACTGTACTGATTACAGAATTGATTTGATCCATGATTTTTCTCCCTTTTCAACCCAAACAAACTGTTTGGAGACAAATCATATTGTCTCACAAGTAGTTTCAAAATCAATGAAAATTTTGATAAGGGAAATAATCGATGGTATTTTTTGGCGTGTTTAAAGGCGTTTTAAAAAATATTTTCTTTTCAATTTCTTAGTTCTAACCAGATACACCCCCTCCAATTCCTAACGCCCCCTTCAGTTCCGAAAGATCCTCATTCACTAATCCTCGGCGATAAACGCCAAAAATATAAAACGAAGTTAGAACTGTAATCGACCCCAAAGGTGCAATTATCACAAGAGCCAAGGAATGTCCTTCAAGTGAGGATGGTAGCTTGTTACATAAAACTAGGAAAAGTATTGCTGCTTCGAACGCAACAACAATAGATAAAATTACTATGACAATCCAATTTACCGAAGAACGGATTGAAATCAGTTGTTTTGTGAGGAGTAGATAGTCTTTAAGATAATAGCTTTCTTCAGTTCCACCCTTATCCTTTCCTGAGGACGAATTCCCTTCAAAATGTATCTTGTTTGGGTCGGTTTGTTCTGACATTTAACTATCTAGTCTTTTCTTATAAATTTCTTTGATTACTTCATTACTGATATTAGCATTTCTTTTATTCTTCGTTATCCTCCTAGTCTCACTCCAAGGTGAACCCTCTGCATGAGACAATTCAGATAACACACCTCCTGATTTGTCTCCATAAACCTCCCATATCCGATTTAATACCTTAAACACATAGTTGTCCTCTGGTAACACTGGCATGGTGATTTGTTCATTGAAGTTTTTATCAATGGTTTTATCAACTGCAAAATTTTCTATAGGCAAAGGTCCTAAATGCTTAAAATGGTGATAAATTGTAGGAAAAACCGGGCCGTATTCCCAAGCTTCTGCATATTCGTCTTCCACAAGAGGATCATCTTTCAATGCTAAATACCAGCAATGAGAGAAAAAAACCAACTTCTGAAGTTTAAGATGAGAAATCTTTACCCTAGTACTCTTTGACAAGTTTATGAAATAGTTTGCCACTGCTTTAGCAGAACGCTTCTCTTCTTTCTTTGTATTAAAAAAATCGTAAAAAAACATCTTTTTCTCTAAATTTTCAAACTCAAGAACCCTTTTTTCCTGCTTCTTCGCTTCAGGAAAATGAGAACTTTGTTAAAAAATATATGAAATCCATTGATTCTTTAAATAGAATATTTGGTTTTTGTCAAGAATTTTTCTAAGGTTTCGGTAAGATTTTTCCAAACTGGAGTATAGGGAAAGTGCCATCAAAAATCAGTAGGAGCACCGCCCTCAGCCTTTCTTCTGTCCACGAAATCAGTTAGTTCTTCCTTTATTGCTATATCCATGGGTGGAGCTTCATAATCAAGGAGTATTTTCTTGTACAATTTATGGGCCCTTTCAGCAGTCCATTCACCTCCACCAAGTTCAAAAGCTTCATAGTTTTGCCAATTGCTGAGAAATGGTTCATAGAAAGCTGTCGTATATCTTTCCTGTGTATGCTCGGCACCAAAAAAATGTCCCCTTGGGCCTACATCAGATATTGCTTCAAATGCCAAATCATTCTCGTCTGTTCCATAAAGAGGTGTTTCAAAGTATCTTTGAAACTGTTGGAGGGTTTCACAATCCATAACAAACTTTTCCGGGCTGGAAATCAATCCTCCTTCAAGCCAACCTGCAGAATGATAAACCATGTTCACTTGCGACTGGACCGCTGACCACATGGAATTCATGCTTTCCCACATAGCCTGACCGTCTGGGACATTGGCGGCACATGCATTGCTTGCTCTCAAAGGTAGCCCATAGAAACGACACATTTGACCTGTCATTTGGGTTGCCCGAATATATTCCGGCGTACCAAAGGCAGGTGCTCCTGACCGAAGATCAACATTGGATGTAAAGGTCCCAAAAACAACTGGGGTTCCAGGATTAATATACTCCAAAAGGGCGATTGCAGCCAATCCTTCTGCCATTGATAAGGCTACGGCACCTGCCATGGTTACCGGTGCCATCGCACCAGCTAGGGTGAAAGGAGAAACAATCACTGGTTGCCCTCTTCTGGCTAACCGCATGGCCCCATCTATCATGGGCCAGTCATGTTTTAGGGGAGAGGTGGAATTGATGTTGGTAAACATTCTGGGTTTTTCGTCAAACTCCTCGGAGGAGAGGCCACCTGCGATCCTTACCATTTCTATGACATCTTCAACTCTTTCAGTTCCCAATGAATATGCATGGGCAACCTTATCTGTAAGGGTGAGTTTATCATACAGACATTCAAGGTGGCGAATAGAGGGATGTATATCTACTGGTTCCACCGGGTATCCACAGGCAAAATGAATACAATTGAAATACTGGGTAAGCTTTAGAAAATTGCGAAAATATTCCTGATTGCCAACCTGTTTGCCATTTTCGATATCCCAGGTATTTGGTGGTGAAGAAACACAACCAAATAACATGTATTTCCCACCAACTATCAATTCACGCTCAGGATTCCGAGGTGTCATGGTAAATTGACCTGGGCAGTGATTGACCATTTCCATGACAAAATCCCGCCCAAGTTTTACATTGGTGCCTTCAACCTTGCAACCTGCCTTTTTGTAAATGGAACGTGCTTCCTCATTCAAAAATTCAATCCCGATATTTTCTAATATTTGGAGTCCAGTTTCATGAATCCTTTGAACCCCTTCTTCATCCAAAGGTTCGGTAGGCTCATCCGGGTTATATGGTAACCGCCAAGGCATTTGATCAAATATCTTGGTACTTCGAAGATGAATATTTGCTGACCTGCCTCCGCTTCTTCCTCTTCTCTTACTTGGCATTTCTAAACTCCTGAACCTACACCAAAAGAAAAAAATTTGTCCTGAAATTCTGCATTAATCCTTTACCAAGAAAATTACCATAACCATTAAAATTTCTTTGAATTGTGGGTTAGAGCAATCTCAAGCCATCAAATTATATCATTGCTTAATGTTTGCACGTTCGAGACCCTCCTGCAGTTCACCAATATTCTTGATGATTAAATTTGCATATTGGGTTAGAATTTCTGATTTTGCTACTCCTGATAAGACGCCAACGGTAAACATTCCGGCTCTTTTACCAGCTATCAGATCACTAGCGCTGTCTCCGACCATGACAGTTTCCTGCGGAAGCAGTTGTGTTTTGATGCAAAAAGCAATCAGCATTTCTGGATCTGGTTTGG
Organism: Paracoccaceae bacterium; assembly: GCA_963668325.1. Taxonomy (GTDB): domain Bacteria; phylum Pseudomonadota; class Alphaproteobacteria; order Rhodobacterales; family Rhodobacteraceae; genus MPNP01. The sequence goes on along the minus strand of OY764222.1, from coordinate 997,198 downwards.
CCCTATAACCACTGTTAAACCCTGCCAGAAAATCAAAATACTTCAGAACACCCTTTCCACTTAGGTGTCTTTTGGCATCCTCTTCGTCATCATTGGTCGCCAGACCAAGAACATATTCTTCCTTTTTTAATTTAGCCAAGACGGGAACGAGTGATACAACCTCAATTTGTTCCGTAGCTTCAGTGGTTTTAGCAAAAACCTTTTTCAAATCCTTCTCTGACCATTCTTGGAACTGGTGTTGCAATTGATCAAAAAACTGGTCAGGAGTTCCGGCAATAAATAGGCTTTCGGCAAGAAATGAACGGTTGTCAAAGTCAAAACCAAGTGAGTATCCCTTTTGTCGGATACATTCCTTGTTTTCTCCACACAGAACTTTCAACAGATTTGCCATCCAAGGAGCCCAAGTACTTTGAAAATCGAAAAGAGTTCCGTCCTTGTCAAAAATAATTCCCTTAAACCGTTTGCGTTCTATCATGTCCAGTTGTATTCCTCTCCTCCAGGCATGGCTCTTCTGGCCTTTATTGGTTCATCGGGTAAAACGGATATGGATTGACAACATTCGAGGATCAGGTTATCCTTCTGCATAAGCAGGAAATCCAAAACAGAGGCTAGAAATTCTCTATTAGAATAATTTTCTGTAATGGATTCTTCGGTACTTCCAGTCATATTCAGAAATGCTACGAACAGGCTAGGATTGCTTGCAATCCATTCCAAAACCTTAATGGATAGTAGTTCTGCCTGTTGTGAATTATATTCTTGACTAGGCATTTAGCCTGCCCCGAGATTAGAATTTATGAGTATGAAAGTTGGCAATCCTGTTTCTTCTCTGTATGAAATTAAAAAAGAAATCTTTTAGACCAAGAAAGAGATCATTTTTAAGCAATACCTGATTTGTTTTATTGGTAAAATAACTTTTTTACATAATTATCCTGGTATGGGGTTAACGATTTGTGAAATATGAAAGCAGGGCTGGAGTCATTCTCAGTTCACTTGTAAATTGTCAGAGGCAAACATGCAGGTTATATCATTGGAGAATGAGCTATCAAGTAGACAATTTCATGGTGTCATTTACAGGAACATTTGAGAACTATGACTGAATCCAAGTGGAACAGGAATTATATAATTCTACCAGACCCAAAACTTCCTGACCTGACAAGAAGTGTCAAAGGGCTTTCACATGACGGTCAGCATGAAGAAATCAAAGTCATTGAAGAAAAGCCTCTGACCATATTTTTGAATTCCACTGAAATTGTTACCGTTATGACCATAGGTGATTATCCAGAATACCTGGCCCTAGGTTTCCTGTTTAACCAGGGCATGTTGAATTCCTATCAGTCCGTTCAAAGGATTGATTATGATCGGGAATTGCAAACTGTTGTTGTTCGTACCACCGAAAAAACAAATTATGAGGAAAAACTTCAAAAGAAAGTCAGAACAAGCGGGTGTGCGGTGGGAACAGTATTTGGTGATCAAATGGAACTGATTGAAGGTTTAAAATTACCCTTTCTGAAGGTTAAAACCTCCTGGCTGTATCATCTGGCCAAATCAATCAACCTAACCCCAAGCCTTTATCTGGAGGCGGGTGCTATTCACGGAACCGTCCTCTGCAAGGAAGATAAGACTCTTGTGTATATGGAAGATGTAGGCCGGCACAATGCCGTCGATAAAATTAACGGCTGGATGAAATCCAATAACATACGACCGAATGATAAAATACTTTATACTACCGGAAGGCTCACTTCAGAAATGATCCTGAAAACAGCTCTAATGGGAATACCTGTTTTGGTATCCCGATCTGGTTTTACTGCCTGGGGCGTTGAAATAGCAACAAAAGTAAACCTTACACTTGTGGGTAGAATGAGAGGTAAAAGATTTATTTGTTTGTCTGGAGAGGAAAGATTGGAAAGAAATGTTTCGCCAGCGGAGATAAAGGAAGAAGCCAGGAGGCACCAGAGAAAAGGTGCTCAAAATGATTAATGGCTAAATTTATTGGTGCAATTTAATGGCTACCTTGAAGGAACAGACACCTCCTGTTGCAGGGGTTATATTGGCTGGAGGCTTGGCCACAAGGATGGGTGGAGGAGATAAAACCCTCAAAGCCATTGGTGAAAGGAAAATTCTGGATATAGTCATTGAGAGAATCAGACCCCAAGTGGCAGACTTGGCATTTAATACCAATAATGATCCTTTAATTTACACAGACCTGAACATGCCGATCATATCCGATCATTTTGAGAATAGATATGGTCCATTGGCTGGAATTCTTGCTGGCATGGAGTGGGCCTGTCAGAAAGGCTATTCGCTTATGGTAACAATAGCTGGCGACACCCCATTCTTTCCCGAAGATCTGGTGTCAAAACTGGTATTCAGGCAAAGACCAGATCAAGAAAGTATTGTTCTGGCTGCGACAAGGGATACAGCAAGCGAGAAAATCTATCGGCATCCCACTTTTGGGCTTTGGTCAGTACATCTAAGACATGATTTAAGGGAAAATCTTGCTAAAGGAGTTCGTAAAATTGTCCAGTGGACAGATCAACACCATGCGAAACTGGTTGAGTTTCCAACTGGGAAAGTAGACCCCTTTTTCAATATCAATACTCCCGCCGACCTCCAGGAAGCTGAAAGCCTTATGCGGTATATGAAATGAATGTACTTGGGATTGCTGGGTGGAAAAACTCAGGAAAAACCACTATGACTTCTTCATTGGTGGCTGAGTTAACCTTACAGGGGTTCAGGGTTTCAACCATCAAACATGCCCACTGCAACTTTGAAATTGATAAACCGGGGGCTGACAGTCACAGACACTGGAAGGCCGGTGCCAACGAAGTCCTCATTGTATCTTCCAAGCGATGGGCACTAATCCATGAAAATCCCGAGGACCAACAACCTGATCTAATGAAATTGATAACTAAGCTTGACCAAACAGACCTGGTTCTAGTGGAAGGATTCAAGACCGTCTCGTTTCCCAAGTTGGAAGTACGAAGAAAAGTTTCCTCGGGACCAGCTCTTGCACCAAATGATCCTGATATAATAGCCATAGCAAGTGACAAACCAGGGAAGGATATTAACATACCCACATTCGATCTTGATGATATCAAGGGAATAGCTGACTTTATAATCAAAACTTTCGGTCTCAAATGCACCAAGACCTAATCTCATCAGTGAAGTATTGAACAAGTGACGGCAGAAATTCCCGGTGATGATTGTTTTACCATGCCCCCAGGGGTAAAATGGCTACCTGTTGATGAGGCCATAAACAGGATACTCTCAAATTTTACCCCAAGGGATAAGACAGAGATAATCACGCTAGACAATGCCCCAGGAAGAGTATTGGCAGAGCCATTAACGGCTCTGAGAGATAACCCTGCAATGAGTAATTCAGCCGTGGATGGTTTTGGGTTTTCTTTTGCTTCTCTTCAGGAAAAAAAGCTGTTGGAGCTTGAGAACGGGTACGCCGCACCTGGTGTCTTGCTTGGGAAACCGGTTCCTTTTGGGAAGGCCATAAAAATCCTGACTGGTGCTCCCTTACCTGACGGTGTGGATACGGTCCAACTGCAAGAGTATGCACAAATCAAATCTAGCTTACTTCAATCCAACACTAGACTCAAAAAAGGTGCCAATACCCGAATGGCAGGAGAAGATATTAAAAATGGGAATCTATTGTTTGCCGCAGGCCACAAAATTAGAACCAACGATCTGGCTACCTTGATAGCAGCTGGGATAGAAAAAATTAAGGTGTTTACCAAACTACGTGTTGGCGTTTTATCAACAGGGAATGAATTACTACAAACCGGCATGACACCCGAACCAGCAAAAATTTTTGATGCAAACAGGCCAATGATCTTGGCCTTGATCAAAAAATTGGGCTTCATTCCGATAGATCTAGGATTAGCCAGAGATAACAAGGAAGAAGTCCGAAATAATTTAAATCACGGAGCATCAAGTTCAGATATAATCCTGACTTCAGGTGGAGCATCATCAGGTATGGAGGATTACGTTTCCGACCTATTATCCAAGGAAGGGGAGCTAAACTTTTGGCGGATTGCAATAAAACCTGGTCGACCTCTGGCCTTGGCAAAATGGCATGATACCTACATTTTTGGGCTGCCGGGCAATCCCATTGCTGCCTTTGTCTGTACCTTGATTTTTGGGCTGCCAGCCATGCGGATTCTATCCGGTGAACATTGGAAACAACCTGTGGGATTCATGGTACCCTCGGCATTTCAGAAAAGCAAAAAGCCTGGTCGAAGGGAATATCTTCGTGCCAAAACTAACAACGCGGGGATGGTTGAAGTATTTGCTTCTGAAGGCTCAGGGCTTACTACCAGCCTGTCATGGTCAGAGGGTTTGGTTGAATTGGGAGATGATATCCAGCAGATAGATAAGGGTGATTTGGTTAAGTATTATCCATACAGTAGTTTCTGGGAATAGTTACGAAATCCTGATCAGCCTGCACTGACAATCTGACCTAGCAACAAAAAGGCTCGAAAAGTTCTGGTTTGAGCCAAGTCTCTGATTTCGTCATCCTTGAGTTGTGGTATTGCCAGGGAAATAAACTCCACCATTTGTGAATTGAAAGAATTGGCAATTTCTTCAAAGTCGCTTTTTTCGGCCACTATGCTGGATACCTTGTCTATTTCTACAAAGGTCCCTGTTCCTCCTAACGAGGAAACCGTCCCCTCCGCACTATCAGCTGCAAATTTACGCCATGTGGAAATCAAACCCAAATCTATTTCCATTTCATCCATGATCAGATCATAATCTGCCAAGGTGTACAGAATATCGTGAGAATTATGTAGCAAGGTACCGATTGAATCAATCTTTATTGCTGCTTCTATAGCGTCATAACCCTCATTATCATTCTCATCATTTGGAAGATTGAAAGCTCTGATAAGGGTAACGGCATCAATGTTCCATTCATCAAGAAAACTTGCATCTTCCTTTTCTTCCTCACTTGTCGTAAGCGGTTTGAATTGGGGCTCAGTATACAAATCTTCGATTTCAGGTTCCGGTTCATCAGGGACATCAGCTACTGAACCCTCACTGGTATCGGAAGGATTGTTTGCCGAAGGATTCATGAATTTTTCTCTATCACCGAAAGAAATGTGGTCAAGCTCACCTTGTAGGTGATCTATTTTCTTTGTCAGGACCTTGAAACGATCACGGTTCAGAGTTGCCACATTATATAATTCAGCCCCCAACCAGAAAAAAAGTATAGGAATAATTCCGATTATAAATCGAATTATACTTCTGTTGTTCTGGAAGCTCTCGTTCGTCAAACCTCCTCGGCTTACCTCATAAAAAAACAAGACCCACAGTATTGTTGCCACTGCGGCACACCCATACGCCACGTAGGTACGGATGGGTATTCTTTTTTTGCCGTTACCCAAATTATATTTATCACTTCCTAAAATAATTGTTCTCCCTAGGTATAGCTTACCTTAAGTACAGTATAATACCTTTCCCCATTTGGCGCCTTCACGGTAATACTATCTCCTTCATCCTTTCCGATCAGGGCCCTGCCAAGTGCCGTCCGGACATTTAACTTGCCCTTTTCAAGGTCGGCTTCTGGTTCTCCAACGACTTGATAGGTTACTTCCTCACCAGATTCCTCATCTTCAAGACTGACCGTTGCACCAAATTTGATTGATCCGTTCAGTTGGGTCACATCAATTATTTCAGCTCTTGAAAGGATGTTTTTAAGGTAGGATATTCGAGCTTCAATCAACCCCTGTTTTTCTTTGGCTGCGTGGTATTCAGCATTTTCACTCAGATCACCAAGGGCTCGCGCGTCAGCTATTGCTTTAATGATTTGGGGTCGATCTATCGAGACGAGCTTTTTCAAATCATCCTCGACTTCCGAAACGCCATTTTTGGTAATAAAAATCCTGTCCATAAAATATACTATTTTGATAATTTTACTTTGAAAAGGTTACTCCGTCGAAATAGAAATAAAACCAGGAAGCAAACACTATAAACTTAATTGACCGAAAAAATTAGAAATTTATTCTGCTATTTTCCATTTGCAACATTTAGAACCGGGAAAAGACAAACAATATTTTCAGGGAGGATTGTTACAAAGGAAGTTGGTATGCCGCCCCAAAGGATATCCACAATACCGAAAAGTAATTGCAGAAGTGATTTCAGGATAGATACTTAAAATCTTCATTATTGGAATAAATTAAATTAAAAATTTACTTGTCAGAAAGGTTAATGCTTCGGAAATACAGATCAGTTAGGTGTTTTGGCAGCTTTCGAAGGTAACCATATGGCCCGGTTAACAACCCTTACTTTTGGGAAAGAATTATGTCTGAAATTGAACGTGAAGTAATGGAATTTGATGTTGTTATCGTTGGGGCAGGACCAGCGGGTCTATCAGCGGCAATCAGGCTGAAGCAAAACAACCCTGAATTGGAAGTTTGTGTTTTGGAAAAGGGAGCCGAAGTTGGATCCCATATACTTTCCGGGGCTGTACTGGACCCCATAGGGTTAAATACCCTAATCCCAGACTGGAAGAAGCGCAATGCTCCCTTGAATGTTCCCGTTACAGAAGATCACTTCTATATCCTGGGGGAAGGTGGGCAAATCAGAATCCCGAATTGGACTATGCCTCCACTCATGAACAATCATGGGAACTATATCGTTTCTATGGCCAATATTTGTCGCTGGATGGCAGAAGAGGCAGAAGAACTTGAAGTAGAGGTTTATCCAGGTATGGCCTGTTCGGAACTTGTATTTGATGCCAACGACAAGGTTGCAGGAGTGATAGCTGGCGAGTTTGGAAAACGACCGGATGGAACTCCGGGAGAAAACTACGAGCCGGGAATTGCGGTAAAGGGCAAGTTTCTGTTTCTATGTGAAGGAGTTAGGGGCTCCCTAAGCAAGCAGGTTATCGAAAGATACAAGCTGGACAAGGATTCAGACTATCCCAAATTTGGTCTTGGCATGAAGGAGATCTGGGAAATTGACCCTGCAAAGCACAAGCCAGGTAGTGTTACTCATACCGCAGGTTGGCCTCTTAACTCGAAAACAGGCGGAGGATCATTTCTTTATCACACCGAGAATAACCAGGTAAGTCTTGGGTTTGTGGTCCATCTTAACTATGCCAATCCCTACCTGTACCCCTATATGGAATTTCAAAGGTTCAAACATCATCATTTGGTAAGTTCGCTTTTGGAGGGAGGCAAGAGAATTGCTTATGGTGCCAGAGCAATTACTGAAGGTGGATGGCAGTCCATACCCAAAGCAACCTTTCCGGGAGGTGTATTGGTAGGTTGCTCGGTAGGATTGGTCAATGTGCCTAGGATCAAGGGAAATCACAATGCAATGTTAAGTGGCATCTTCGCGGCAGATGCTGCCACCGAGGCCTTGGCAAAGGGGTTGGAAGATGAGGAATTGGTTGGTTATGAACAAAACCTGCGAAACAGTCATATTAGTAAGGATCTTCGTAAAGTAAAAAACGTAAAGCCTTTCTGGTCTCGCTATGGGCTTTATGGCTCTCTGGCCTTGGGGGGATTGGATATGTGGTGTTCAACCTTATTTGGCGGGAGCCCTTTCGGAACTATAAAGCATGGCAAGTCTGATGCTGCCAGTACGGATCCTGCAAGCAAGCATAAGGAAATAGAATATCCAAAACCTGACGGTAAAATCAGCTTTGACCGACTTACCAATATAAGCTACTCGGGAACCAACCATGAGGAGGGGCAACCTGTCCATTTACAACTGGCTGATCCGGCAATTCCCATTGAGTTCAATCTCCCAAACTACTCTGAACCAGCCCAAAGATACTGTCCGGCCGGCGTTTATGAAGTTTTGGAAAACAGTCAAGGTGACAAGGAGTTCAAAATAAATTATCAAAACTGTGTGCACTGTAAGACTTGTGATATCAAGGATCCAAGTCAAAATATCAACTGGTGTACACCCCAAGGCGGTGACGGACCTAATTACCCCAATATGTAAACTCCTTTTGATGTCATTCACAGGAAAATGAATTACTATTGAGTTGCGACCATTATAATACGAAACTATAGTTTAAGATTCTTCAGGAGAATCCTTATTTCCTGACGCATTAAGGATTGTTACCCAATTTTTTGTAAGATGACCTCATAAGGAAGGACGATTAGGTGTTGAATAGATTTATTCATATGGGCCGAGTGCTCCTGGTGCTAGCCTTTGTTGTATGTTCCCCTGTTAAGGCCCAGGATTTTCTGGGAACTTTTTTAGCTGCTGAGTTTGCTGTTGATGAGTATCGCTATGATGTGGCCGAGGAATTCATTGAAAAATTGCCTGATGAGGCCTTTGATAATCCCGAAATCCTTCAATTGGCCTTAAAGGCTTATGTAGGAATCGGAAAGATCGACCGGGCAATTGAATTTGCCGATCGCTTACTGGCGATGGAAAATGACTTTGTCTTGGCCCGGGTAGTTAATATTGTCGACCTTTTTCACCGATACGAATACGATGCTGTAAGAGCTTCACTTGAAGAAATCCCTTTAAATTTTCCACTTACCACCCTTTTTCAGGGATGGGCTTCCTATGGTGATGGTTCTGTTGAGGACTCATTGGAGATTTTCCAGGAAGGACTTGGTCAGGATGCAGCATTTTTGAGCAGTTGGACAGAGAGTCTGATACATGCTTCAGCTGGTAACTTCGATATGGCTTTGGATACCTTGGGTGTGGTTACAAATTACCCTCCGGCCCTACAAAATGAAGTTCTCTACCTAAGGGTTGGTATTTTACTAAAGCAGGGCAAACTGGAGCAAGCCAAGGAAGAGTTTGATCTGCTTATATTATCGGATATCGAGCCAAGAAGAGTTCCGTTCCTGCAACTCGGGGAATATCTGGATACCGGTAATACCAACGATCTTAATTTGAAAATTACTGCCCAGAAGGGCATGGCCAAGCTGTTATCAGCTGTAGCCAGAATAGCTACCAATAATAATGACGCTTCGGGCGATTCTCTTGCTTTATTCCGAATGGCCAGTTACCTTGACCCGGAAGATATTACCCTGGATTTTTCTGCCAGCAGAACTCTCTTGTTCCTTGAAAGTTATGAACTGGCTTTACAACCCCTTGAAGAGATTTTGCCCGGAAATCCATATTTTCAGGCTTCTTCCGCCCTCCAGGCTGACATTTATTATGGCATGGGAGAGATAGAAAACAGTGTGATGATTGTGGAAAGGGCCCTGGAGCACCATCCTACATCGGTTGACTTGTGGTACCTTTCCGGGGAGATTCGATATAATGAAGCTAAATACGAGGAGGCTCTTGTAAGTATTGACCAAGCTTTGGAATTGGCCAAAGAAGTCAATCGGGATAGTTGGGATGTTTATTTCCTGAGAGGGTCAATATATTATTTCCTCAACAATTGGGAATCGGCAGAAGTCGACTGGAGGATGGCATTAGAATTATCTCCCGACAATGCCCTAATTCTAAATAACCTGGGTTATACCTTGGCGGACCGAAACATCAAACTTGATGAAGCCGAGGATTTAATTAGAAAGGCTGTGGAGGTTGAACCGGATAATGGATACTACATTGATTCATTGGGCTGGGTTTTGTTTCGTCGTGGAAAATTGGACGAAGCATTGGAGTATTTGCAAAGAGCCGACCGATTAACCCCCAATGAACCTGAAGTAATTGACCATATTGCTGATGCATATTGGACCTTGGGTGAAGAAGAATTGGCGATTAGGGAATGGGAAAGAGCTTTGGAAAACGAACCATATGAAGTGCTTGAGAAAAAAATCGAATTTAAACTCATGTATGGTTTGGAAGAGGGAATGAAGAAGTTTGAAGAGGAGCAATAGCAACCACTTGATGGTGAAGGGAACCGCTCACGCCAAATTAAACCTCACCCTGCATGTAACCGGCAAACTTCCAAACGGGTACCATGAACTTGACAGTCTGGTTGTTTTTACTGAGTTCGGAGATCATCTGGAACTAGAACCTGCACGCGAGTTTCTTCTCGTAGCCAATGGACCCTTCAGTCAGGTACTTCCCCCTGCTTCGAAAAATATCATTCATTCAGCACTCCGACTGTTCGAAGGGCGGGGTACTGATTTCAAGGTAAGCCTGGAAAAATCGATTCCTGTTTCAGCTGGGTTAGGTGGAGGGTCCACGAATGCTACCTCGGCTCTTCGACTTGCCGCCAATTACCTGGGATGTCCGTTGCCGGTTGATATCCAAAAGTTGGTTGCCATAGGCTCCGACCTTCCTGTGTGCCTCACGGGCAAACCATCTATTGTTAGGGGTCTAGGAGAGGAACTTACCATCCTGGATCGTTTTTATGAATTCCCTGTACTGCTTGTAAACCCAAATAAGCCTGTACAAACCAAGGAAGTCTACAGGCAGCTTTCCGAGGTAGACAATCCGCCCCAAACCCCTTATCCAGTAAAGGGAAACAATGGAGACGTCCTTACTTGGTTAAAGGAGCAAAGAAATGATCTGGAATCCCCTGCCATATTACTTTGCCCTGAAATAAAGAACATACTCTCGGGTTTAAGAGAACAGGAAGGGTGTGTCTTGGCACGGATGTCAGGATCAGGTGGAACCTGCTTTGGTATTTTTCAAACCATGGAGCAGGCAACAGGTGCTGGGAGGGAAATCAAGTTACAAGCCCCGGAATGGTGGGTACAACCCACTCGAATTCTTCCCCGTTGATTAGTTCTTACGAGCAACAGAAATATCAGCCAAATTCCTCAAAAAATTAGCTATCTGATTATTAGGTAGCTGTTCCAGACAATCCTTGGCTTTTTTTGACCAACTAAAGGCTTGTGACCTTACCTCTTCGATAATACCCCTTGTTTTCAAAATCGTCAGTGCTTTGTCCAGATCACCATCCGCAATGATATTGTCTTCAAATACCTGCCTCCAGAAAGCTTTTTCCTTTTTATCAGCCTGTTGTATGGCAAGTATTATTGGTAGGGTTACTTTCCCTTCCTTAAAATCATCACCTACATTTTTACCTAAATCTGGTGAAAGGCCCTCATAATCCAAAAGATCATCCATAATCTGGAAACCAATACCCAAATTATTTCCAAATTCAGTTAATCCTTGGACCTGCTTGTCGGTTCCTCCTCCTACAATACCACCAACCGCAGTTGCTGCTGAAAATAACGCTGCTGTCTTCCCTTGTATCACGGTCAGATAGGTATCAACCGTTATAGAAGAATTATTCTGGTTGACAAGTTGAAGAACTTCTGCTTCCGCAATGGTAGCTGAGGCATCTGACAAAACTGCCAGGGAGCGAAGTGAATCCGAAGAAACCATGAGTTGAAAAGACCTTGCAAAGAGGTAATCGCCAACCAGGACCGAGGTTTTGTCATCCCAAAGATAATTGGCCGCAGGTTTGCCCCTCCTTTGTTTGCTTTGATCCACCACATCATCATGAACAAGGGTTGCGGTATGAACAAACTCCACTGCTGCTGCCAGGTTCAGATGAATTTCACCATCATATCCCAATAATCTGGCGGCAGAAAGAGTGAGCAAAGGCCTGAACCTTTTACCTCCGCTACCAAAAACATGCAGTAAAACCTGGTTTATCCTGTCAACGAGTTCGGAATCTGACCGATCCCTGATTATCATCTCTACTTGGGTCAAATCCCCTTTCAAAATCTCAGGAACCACTAAAGCATCCCTTTTTGTTGTGTTGTTTGTCATATCCAATTGATTAAATTAACTTGTTATAAAACTGGTATTATAGGAATCCAAATGAAAGAACTATACCGAACCAATGATCCAACAGAATTATCATTTGCCACCGCAATACTTGAGGGTGAGGGAATCAAAATCTTTGTTTTGGATGCACATATGAGTGTGTTAGAGGGTCAGATTGGAATTCTCCCGAGAAGAATTATGGTAGCAGATGAACATTTTGAACAAGCCAAGCGCATTCTGAAAGATTGTGACTTTGACCTACCAGATCCTACTTAGAAGGATTACTCGCCAATTTTGAGTTTTTTATTTTTTTACCTCTAAATGGATTTGAGTTCCGAGTTGTTTTTTACCATGCATCTTGGGGGCCTCCAAATGAAAAGGGTTCTATAAAGCCATTCTTCATCAATAAAAGGAAAGAAAAATTCGATACTCCAGTTAATTTAAAATATTTAGTGAAAACTCAATAACATTTAGCTGATCTCGCGTGTTAAGTAATAAATACGGTACAATAATGGGATGGCCTTTCGAGGGTCATTAACCGAGACCCTTTTCTAAGGACAAGAAATAAAAAGACATTTTGATGGTTTGGGTAGGGCTGGTATAGAACATGAATTTATTTGACCAACTTGGCTTTACCTGGGATCGGTCGATAATCACTGAAAATAATTCTTTCCCCTCCAAAAATGCTGTCTTTCGATTTAAACGAATGCTTCCGCAATTTGTATTTGACGCAAGTGCTCTTGAAGGTAATCCCTTTACCTATCCTGAGGTCAAAACCTTGATGGATGGGGTAACTGTTGGTGGTCATAAGTTATCCGATGAACAACAAGTTTTGAACCTTGTGGCAGCAGCCAATACCCTCTTTACCTTAGTAAAGGATGAACAGTTTATAGTTAACAAACCCATATTCGACCGTCTCCATGTACTCGTTGCCAAAGAGGAGGCTTTGGAATGGGGAAATTTCCGAGGGGAAGGAGCTGAAACAGACTATACTCCTTTTGTCTCACTTGGGGAACATGAGCCCTATCATCCATTACCAACCATCGCTGGAGCAGCTAAACTTAATCGGGTCTTTTCTCAAGGAGTAGAGGCAATGAATGAGAAGATAGATAACCAACTTGAATATGGCTTGGTCTTTTTTCTTTTTGGGGCCTTGCAACAGTTCTATTTTGATGGCAACAAGAGGACCTCTCGTTTTATGATGAACGGTATCTTGATGACACATGGCTTGGATGCAATTTCAATCCCTGCACGTTCAGCTAAATCCTTCAACGAAAAGATGGTCAGGTTTTTCCTGGGGAGGAACGCAACAGAAATGATGGATTTTCTGGTTAAATGCCGACCGAAGGATAACCCCAAACCTGAAACAGGTATATTCCTTCAGTGAAAATTGGCAAGGATGCAAAAACCGTTAGTCATAAAAATCCAAGGTAACAACGGTGGTTCCACTCCGCTGGGTGGAGATTTTTATCCCATCGGCGATACGCCTGACCAAATATCCAGCCAAATCTGTTATGGAATCAGGATCTTCCAGCATTTGTTCGGGTGACGGTGGCTTATTGACAATTCTGAAGCCCATACCGGTATAAGAAACCTTTACTGTGCACCCGGATTGATAAAACCTGGCGGAAAGATAAATCTTGTTGTTTTCCCGTGAAATCAAGTCATGACCGGCGATAACATCGACCAGTTCATTCAATGAATGAATTATTCGCCCTACAGTTTCAGGGGAAGAGCCCCAAGCCTCCCCTAAATCCCAAACCATCTTATCCAATTGTTCATGCCAATTTTCAACCAGGGGTACTTCGTAGGTAAGTTTCTTCCTGCTGTTTATCAGAAAGACAGCATTCAGGGTTATGGCAATACTCAATGATAATGCCAGGGGAGTTGAAAATAATGCAAAATAAAATGCACCCTCTTCGGCTAACCTTGCCAATAAACCTGATCCCACACCACCAATAATGGCCAACCCGATAGCAATTGTTCGACGGCTATCCAGAAGCCTCAACATAAGAATTCTGAGACCTGTGATGGTTATGAAACCACCAACAAAAACCAGTATGGCTCCCACCACGGTAGTTGATAAACTGTTCCATATGTATGGAACCGGTGGAAAAAAGGCCAATACAATAAACAACCCACCTAGCATGAAGGCTACGATCCGACTGACAATTCCGGAAGTTAAGGCTAATCCAACGGCAGGCCCTGAACTTGTTTGTGAAATTCCGTTTATAAATGAAATAACAACATTGGTTAAGCCCTCGGCGATCAATCCCCTCTTCACCCCTTCTACATCCGGCCTTGTCCATGAAGCATCATAAGATTTCTGAGCCACCGTCATAATGCCGAAACAATTTAGGGAGAGAGCTATCCCTACTATGGCAAAATCAGGTATAAGCCTCCAGTCTACCTTCCAGCCAAACTCGCCAATTGGCGGGATGGCAAATAAATCTGAGTTCCCAATTGCTGCTAGATCTTCCATTGGCACCAAACCGGCCCAAATGGCCAGAAACTGGCCGAAAACAAGGCCAGAAATGACTGCGAAGGTTTTAAATATTGAGGGGGCCCATATGGTCAACCCAACGATAAAGGCCAGTGTAGAAAATCCTACCGCTGCATTCAGAGAGTTGTTTTCAAGTTCCGTCCCTATACCCAAAATGTTTCTAAGGCCTAATAATCCAACCTCAATTCCGATTACAAAAACTGCTAATCCAGCGATTTCAACCGGTATTACTTCCTTCAGCCTGGTAATGATCGTGCTCACCATAATTTGCACCACACCAACAACACTTAACATACCAAAGGCAAGTCCCAATCCACCCATTTGGGAAGCAATGGCCATCGCCGGAAAAGCTGCCGAAGTCGTATGCATTGGAACAAACAGGCCAATACCAACCTGGCGCTTGTTCAAAGTCTGAAGGATGACTCCTACACCGGCAGAAATCATGGTCAGGGCCACAAGGTGAATCTGCTCCTCAATTTCCAAGCCCAAAGTTCTACCAAGTACCAATGGTAGGGTCATAATTGTACCAAGGAGTGATAATTGCTGGATGGCCGCTAAAATGGCCAAGGGCATTGGTGGTTTGTCGTTAACCCAGTATTTTATATTATCTGGTTGTTGCAAATTTTGTTCCTGACTGGAAACAATATTTCTTGAATTAAAGGCTTTAAGACCTGCAATTCAAACTAAAATGTTCCCCCTTTATCGAGGGAACACTGACCTAAAGGTAATTTTGTTTAACTTAACCCAAAAATCTTTTCCTTTAAATGCAGTTTTTGTTTTTTCATTTCGGCAATCTGAATATGATCAGGAGAGGGTGCCTTTTCGGCTTGTTCAACTCTCTCGGAAAGTTCTTTGTGCTTTTGCTTAAGTGCTTCAAGATATTCCATTTCTGCCATTTGATTAATTGCTCCTTTTTCCTCGAAAATATATCCTCACGATAATATTAAACTTCAGAATATTATAAACCATAAGTTCTGAAAAGTAATAGAGGTTTTTTGGAGATTCTATAACCGATTAGAACTTTTGTCATGATAATGAATTTCAATGAAATCCCCCTCCTTTCCTTTGCCAGAAAGAGAACTGATGTAAGCCGAAATATTCAGGTCATAGAAGAAATCTTCTCCCTCTAAAAGGCAAGAAAATACTTGATGTTGGATGTGGCAGAGGTGCTTTGTTAAATGCTTTGGCAAACAGATTGGCACAGCCCACTGGAATTGATGTGAATAAACAGTCTTTGCTTGAAGCTCAAAGACGATGCCCACAAACTGAGATCGTTCTAGCTGGTGCTGGGGACATGGATTTCGTAGAAAATCATTTTGATGGAACTGTATTCTTGAATACTCTTCATCACATTCCAAGAGAAGAAATTCATAAAGGATTGGAAAACTCCCTACGATTTACCAAGTCGAAACATCCGGTCTTGATCTTGGAACCTCTGAATTTCGGAAGCTTTTTTGAAGTTTTCAAACCCTTGGAAGATGAGACTCAGGTTTGTCAAAATGCCCTGATTGCATTACATGAATTTATTGAAGGGCAGAAGGGACGGTTACTTGACGCTTTCGAGTATATGACTTTCATTAGAGTTAACAGTATCGAAAGGATAATTGCTGAGGCTATTTCTGTCGACCCAAGTAGAGAGAAAAAGGCTGGATTGGTTAGCGACGAAATGGCCGACCTATTCAACCAACACGTTCAAGAACAAGACGGGTATAAGGTACTTGAACAACCGATGATTGCTTTCGTCTTAACTGAATTCTGAACAGAAAACACCAGCTAGCAAAATTTAATCAATAATAGGCATTCGTTGCATTCAGGGCATTTTCGATGATAAAATCTCTTCTTGGAGGTACATCCTTACCCATTAGCTTGATAAGAAGATCGTTTGCTTCGGCTACATCCTCCACCTTAACTTGTAGGAGAACTCTTTCATTAGGATCAAGGGTGGTTTCCCAGAGCTGGTCCGGGTTCATTTCTCCTAGACCCTTGTATCTTTGCAGGGAGAGACCCTTCTGTCCAATTTCCAAGATCTTGGCCAGCAATTGGGAAGGTGCAAATATCTTTTCGGTCTTTTGTCGAATTAATAATTCTGCAGGATATCGGTAAACACTTGCCAAGTCCTTGGCCATGGAAACCAGTTTCTGGCATTCCGGCGTAACTAGGAAACCTCTTCGCAGGGTTTGTAATTCTTCAACACCACGCAAGGTTCTTCGGAAAGTTAGCCCGCCATCCTGGGCCGGTCTCCCACTCCATCCTTTTTCGTACTCCAATGCTGCCATATTCAAACGATCTGAAACCCTGTCAGCTGCCTGTTGGGGATTGGTTTTTATATCTTTGGAAAAGATGTCAGCAATTGCTCCATGCTCAATAGCAGGAAGCCAGTGGTGGGCTCGAAACTTACCAAGTATCTTGTTCAGGTCCTGAGCCTGGTTTATCACTCGGATCAAATCTGCAGCTGCAAGGGTTTCCCCAGTTCCCAACCGGAGCAAAGCACCATCACTGCCTGTTTGAACAAGAAAATCATCCAATTCATTCTGATCCTTGAGATAGGTTCCTGAATTACCTCTCTGAACTTTATAAAGTGGGGGTTGGGCTATGTAGAGATAGCCGTTCTCAATTATTTCCGGCATCTGTCGAAAAAAGAACGTAAGTAAAAGAGTCCTTATATGGGCTCCGTCAACATCAGCATCGGTCATGATAACTATCTTATGATACCTCAATTTCTCAATATCAAATTCATCCCTACCAATGCCAGCCCCGAGCGCTGTGATCAAAGTTCCTATTTGTTCATTCCCCAGAACCTTATCGATCCTGGCTCTTTCAATATTCAGAACTTTCCCTCGCAAGGGCAAAACAGCCTGATTTATCCTTGTTCTTCCCTGTTTGGCTGAGCCACCTGCGGAATCACCCTCAACAATAAACAGTTCTGAGTTTCTGGGATCTTTCTC
Organism: Paracoccaceae bacterium; assembly: GCA_963668325.1. Lineage (GTDB taxonomy): Bacteria > Pseudomonadota > Alphaproteobacteria > Rhodobacterales > Rhodobacteraceae > MPNP01. The sequence goes on along the minus strand of OY764222.1, from coordinate 980,092 downwards.
CTGGCAATCGGCAAGTTTGCCGGGCAACGAAGCAATATCCAGGGAAGATTTTTTTCGGGTAAGCTCTCTTGCTTTTCTGGCTGCTTCCCGAGCTTCGGCAGCCTGACTGATCCTGATTAGAATGTTTTTGGCGATGGCCGGATTTTCCAAAAAATACTCCATCAACTTTTCAGATACCAATGTCGACACCGCTGTTTGTACATCAGTTGAAACCAGTTTATCCTTGGTTTGGGAACTAAAGTCCGGTTCTGGCCTTTTGATTGAAATAACACAAGTCATGCCTTCCCTGATGTCATCACCGTTGAAGCGTGTTTTTATTTGTCGCGAGGATTGCCCGTATTCGGCTGCATAGGAATTGACAGTTCTGGTTAAAGCCGCACGAAAGCCCGCAACGTGGGTTCCACCATCTGCCTGCGGTATGTTGTTGGTATAGGGCATGATCAGCTCATGGTAGGAATCGTTCCACCAGAAGGAAATTTCGACTCCAACATTGTCCAGCTCACCAGTGATTAAGACAGGCTCTTCGAGAAGAGGCGTTCGGGAAGCATCAAGGTAAGCTACAAATTCCTTGACTCCTCCGTCGGAGAAGAAATTTTCTTCCCGTGTTTCAATCTCTCTTTCATCCTTTAGTAAAATATTCAACTGGGTGTTCAAAAAGGATAGTTCCCGGAACCTTTTCTCAAGCCGTTCCCATTCGTAATTAGTGTTATTAAATCGGTCAAAACTGGCTTGGAATTTTACTTTGGTGCCTGTCTTGTCTCCACAGGAACCTATTTCTTTCAAAGGTTCGACCGGTTCCCCGTTGTCAAATCTAACAAAATATTCCTTCCCGTTACGCCACACGGTAACTTCCAGCCAATCCGACAGGGCGTTGACAACCGAAACACCCACGCCGTGTGTTCCACCGGAAACCTTATAGCTGTTGCTGTCAAATTTTCCCCCGGCATGCATTTGGGTCATTATGACCTCTACGGCAGATTTTCCTTCTTCTTCCATAATCCCGACTGGAATACCTCGGCCATTGTCCTCGACCGAAACACAACCGTCATCATGCAGTACAATCAGAATTTGGTCGGCATGGCCTGCGAGAGCTTCATCAACTCCATTGTCAGCAACTTCATAAATCAGGTGGTGGAGACCATCTCCATTCTGTACATTTCCAATGTACATACCAGGTCGTTTGCGGACACCCTCAAGGCCTTTCAGAACCTTAATTTTCTCTTCATCATATGCTTCAGTTACCAGTTGATTTTCCACCAATTTTCTCTCCTAATTTCTGTTCTTTAAAATATACTCTTTTTGAAGGGAAATTAAAACCTTCTATGTCATTATTTTGGCCCTTTATTATGTCTGTTTTGACTCGATTGAACCCCCGACCGTTCCCCTGTCCAGAATACAGGTAATGAGTTGGATTTAACAAAAATAGAAGCTGTTACAACTAGACTGACTCTTTAGTGTGGGTTATCAATCAGTATTTAATAATTGACAATGTATAGTATTACATAAACTAAATAATTGTAATATTATATTATTTAATTTGTCCATAAAATATCATATAATAGTATTACAAATCATCAAAATTGACCTTGAGGTTTAATAATGTCTGTATCTGGAACAAACCGAAAGCAGGCTATGCGTAAGATAAATAAGATTGTAGAGGTATCGGATTATCATGCAAGTCCACTTGGAGGTTGGTTAGCAACCTTCCAATATGCTATCGGCATGAGCGTAGCGAATCTAGCCAAACGTTTGGGAGTCTCACGCAACAGTGTATACATGGCGATCAGGAATGAGAAACTGGGCTCAATTACTTTAAACCACCTCAACAAAGTGGCCGGGGCCATGGGTGGTAAATTGGTTTACGCGATAATCCCGCGAGAAGGCCCGGTGGAAGAAATCGTTATGGCACAGGCTCGACGCAAGGCTGAAATTATTATCAGGCAATCATATTCTCACATGGCCTTGGAAGGCCAGACAGAAGGATTGCCCAGTCAGGAAGATATGATTGAAGAGTTAGCAAGTGAGATGATGCGGGAAATGCCAAGGAATTTCTGGAATTGAGCATAAAACAATCCATTCCACCACAAAAGTGAGGAAATCGTAATGAGTTTACGACTTCAGCAAGCAACCTTAATCGACAGGGACAAAATTTATCAATGGTTGGCCTGTTCTGATGCAACACCTGAAATGCTTGGACCACCAATCTTTCCAGATGCACCGGTTCCTACATACGAAGAATTTTGTGAAGACTATAATGAAGAAGCCTTCCGGGATTATGGTAATTTCCGTTTGTTTCTAATTGTGGTTGATCAGGTAGAAGTTGGTGCGATAAGTTATTTCATTAGGGATGATGTAGCTGAATTGGATTTGTGGATTGCCCGAAAACAAAACTGGAATAAGGGATATGGTTCTACCGCCTTAAAATTAGCTATAGATCGTTTAAAAGATAAAGGTTTCATAAATACATTAATTATCAGACCCTCTGCACGAAATCATCGTGCTGTGGCATCCTATCAAAAAGCTGGTTTTGAAATGTTTGACCCGAACAGGCATAAAATTCCACATTGGTGTCTGACTGAAAATCTGGATTATGATGATGCTGTTGTTCTGATTCAGTTTCCAACTGGTAAGGAAACTTAAAGAATTAACCCTCGATTCTACCCTTTTTCTTGAAGTCCAAGGCTACTGACTGCTATAAAGACTGCTTACAATTCCTCGGGAATGAATTACGAAAGGTGGTAAATAGTGGGGAATAAGACCGAAACTGCTCTTTTAGTCATTGATGTTCAGAATGATTTTTGTCCTGGTGGAGCATTGGCTGTCCCCGAGGGTGACCAAGTTATTGACCCAATAAATAGGCTATTACCAAGATTTTCTGCCAAAGTGTTCACCCAGGACTGGCACCCCAAGCCCCATACCTCATTTGCCTCCAACCACAAAAATAAGGAAATTTATGAAAACATCTCTCAACCATACGGAGAACAGGTCTTGTGGCCTGATCATTGTGTACAAGGAACGAGTGGTGCAGAATTTCATAAAGACCTGATTACTGACCAGGCTGACCTGATAATCAGAAAGGGCTTTCGCAAAGAAATCGACAGCTATTCGGCATTTTTTGAAAATGACCGGGAAACCTCCACAGGATTGAACGGATATCTTTCTTCCAGAAACATTACCAAAATCGTGTGCGCTGGACTTGCAACAGATTTTTGTGTGTACTTCTCGGCGGTAGATGCCAAAAAACTCGGCTATCAGGTAACTGTATTGTTGGACGCCTCCAGGGCGATTGATTTGGATGGGTCTTTGGATAAAGCTTTAGGTAAAATGCAATCCAGAGGTATTGTCCTTACAACCACCGAAGAATTACTTTCATAAGAAAACTATTTGAGATGTTTACTCCCAACATTGACATAGCTACCAGGGTCTATAACCATAATTGGAAAATTGACCCTATCGTCAGGTCCCTGATTGACACGGATTTCTATAAATTGCTCATGTGTCAATTTGTATTGGATAAATGTCCTACAGTAAGGGTTGGGTTCAATTTGATTAATCGGACAAGCAATGTTCCCCTGGCAGAATTGATTGATCGGAAGGAATTGGAAGAACAGCTGGATCATATCAGAACCCTGAAACTTTCGAGGGGAGAGTCAACCTGGCTAAGGGGGAATGTCTTTTACGGCAAAAGACAAATGTTCCGTCCAGAGTTTATTGATTGGTTCGAAAATCTTCAACTACCCCCTTATCACCTTGAAGTGAGAGACGGCCAATTTGAACTGTCTTTCGAAGGTTTTTGGCCAGAAGTTATGCTTTGGGAAATCCCTGCTTTAGCCGTAATTACCGAACTTCGGTCACGTTCCATTCTAAAAAAGTTGGAAAGGTTTGAATTGCAGGTACTTTACGCCCGTGCAATGAACAGGGTGTGGGAAAATACCTTGCGTCTTGGTAAGCTGAAGCACCTGCAGTTGGCAGATTTCGGAACCCGTAGAAGACATTCCTACCTTTGGCAGGATTGGTGCGTCCAAGCGCTTAGCGAGGGCTTGGGAAATAAATTTATAGGAACATCAAATTGCCTAATTGCCATGCGAAGAGAGGTTGAGGCCATTGGCACAAGTGCACATGAACTTCCTATGGTTTATTGTGCCCTTTCTGAAACAGATGAGGAGTTGGCAAATGCCCCTTACAAGCTTCTTATGGATTGGCAAGAAGAGTATGACGGTAATTTAAGGATAATCCTTGCCGATACTTATGGTACGGAACAATTGTTAAAAAATGCTCCTGATTGGCTTTCCAAATGGACCGGAATCAGAATTGATTCAGGAAATCCTGAAAAAATGGGTGAAATAGCCATTGATTGGTGGAAGCAGAGGGGCGAAGATGTCAGCCAGAAGTTACTGATTTTTTCAGATGGGCTTGACGTTGGTAAAATTGAGGAACTTCATAATCAGTTTTCGGGGCGGGTTCGCTTGAGTTTTGGGTGGGGAACCCTCTTGACCAATGATTTTCGAGGGTTTGCTCCGCAAGATGGGTTGGCACCTATCTCTTTGGTTTGTAAGGCTGCCAGCGCTAACAACCGTCCAACAGTTAAACTCTCGGATAATCCCCGAAAGGCCATGGGGCCTGAAAATTTAATCGAACATTATCGGGAGATTTTCGAGGTTGGCCATCAGGAACCCATAGAGGTCTTGGTTTGAAGGGACTCCAAAATCTTATAGATTGCAGGATTCATCGAATTTTCTTATACTGAATTAGCTTCTCTCCTGAGACAATAATAAAATAAATTATACCGAAAATCTGGCTTCTGTGGCCTGAACCCAGAAGTAAATGTCGAGCAATGAATTCAACCAAGAAAAATGATCCGTCAGGGACGCCTGAAACGAAAGTTCAGCGGAAACGAAAGAAGCCCAGATCACCAGGGTTTTGGGTAAAAACCAGAAAATTAATTTTTAGTGTTATCTGGGCTTTCGGTTGGCGAATAGGAACTGTTTTATTTCTTATACTGGCTATATCTACTGGATATTTCTACTCATCCCTGCCAGCGGCAGAAACTTTGGTAGATGGTCGAACCAAAGGGTCAATTACCTTCTTTGATCGCAACAAGAAAATTTTCTCCTGGTGGGGTGAGCAATTCGGGGGGAAATTGACCGTTGATGCTGTTTCACCCCACTTGATAAATGCCATAATTGCTGTAGAAGACAAAAGATACTACCGACATTTGGGAATAAGTCCCAGGGGGATAGTTGGAGCCATTATTATCAATTTGAGGGAAGGTCGGTCACCCTTCGTCGGACATGGTGGGTCAACGATTACCCAGCAGGTGGGTAAATTGCTATGTTTCAACAATCCCTATGATTCCACAAAATGGGCAACACCGCAGGATTATGTTAAATCATGCCGGACCAACACCCTGTGGAGAAAAGTCAAGGAAATTCCCTTTGCCTTGGCGCTGGAGTTAAAATACACCAAGGATGAAATCCTGATGGTCTACCTTAACCGTGCTTACCTTGGCGCTGGAGCAACAGGCTTTGAAGCAGCAAGTCAAAGATATTTCGGTAAAAGGGCAAAGTCATTAACTCTAGGTGAAGCAGCACTTCTTGCTGGACTTCTGAAAGCACCTTCCCGATACGCCCCCACCAGGAACCTTACCATTTCTCAGGAAAGGGCAAATTTAGTCGTTTCCCTGATGGAAGATCAGGGCTTTATATCTCCAAATGCAGCTCGGGATGCGATCAACAAGCCTGCCCAACTATTTCCAGAATCAACCAACAAATCGGGAGGTCATTATGTTGACTGGATTCTGCAGACCGCTCCGGGTTTTCTTACCTATGATACACGTGAAGATGTTGAAATCCAAACCACCTTCGATCTGGACATTCAAAAAGCCTTGGAGGAGGCAGTAAAGGAAGTCTTTTCCACAAAGATTTATAGTGGGTCCAACGTAGAACTTGCCGTGGTTACAATGTCGCGGGAGGGTGCTGTCTTAGGTTTGGTTGGGGGTAAAAACTTTGAGGCTTCAGGATTGTTCAACCGCGCTGCTAATGCCTACCGACAAACTGGTTCCCTGTTCAAACCCATAGTTTTTGCCGCCGGATTGGAAGCCGGTCTGAATTTTAGGGATACCTATACCGACAAGCCCATATCTATTACCTTGCAAAATGGCCAAACCTGGTCCCCTAGAAATTATGAAAGTAAATATTTTGGAACTGTTACTCTTACCGAGGCAATGGCGAGATCGTTGAATTCAGTTGCAGTCCAAATTTTGTTGGATGTTGGACGAGATAGAGTTGCGACTATTGCTCGAAATCTTGGTCTGAAAAGTGACCTGGTAAGCGGCCCAAGCCTAGCTCTGGGCACATCAGAAGCAACTCTCTTGGAAATGACAGGGGTGTACACAGGTATTTTGAGTGGGGGCTGGGAAGTCATTCCCTACGGGATTGAAGAAATCCGCCTTAAGGGGGATAAGGACGTCTTGTTTAGCCTTCAGGGCAAATCTGGACAAAGAGCTATTTCCGGCAATTCTTCCAGACAATTGATTTATATGCTGAACCAGGTAATTGAACAGGGCACAGGGCAGCGAGCTAAAATGGAAAATTGGTCCAGCGCTGGTAAGACGGGTACGACCCAATCAGCCAAAGATGCCTGGTTCATTGGCTTTACTGGAAAATATGTAACCGGTGTCTGGATGGGATATGACAATAACACACCATTGAAAAACGTAACTGGTGGTGGACTACCTGCTGAGATCTGGCATTTGGCCATGGAGAAAATTCATGAGGATTTGACTCCTGTCCCCTTGCTTTGAAATCTCCTAAAGACTGAAATAAAAAATTCGCTTTTGGGAGGGGTTGGCGGATGTGGTAATACTGATACTCTGCTAATTGAGCAAAATAAGGCTTTAGGTATTTTAAAATTAGGAGTTGGGAATGAACAAAATTGACGAAAATCTTGCAAGAATGGGCGTTGTATTGCCACCCATGCCAAAACCCATATTCAACTACATACCCTATGTCGTAGTGGGAAATCTTGTTTTTGTCTCGGGCCAAGTTCCTCTTGAAGGCAAGGATATGGTCAAGGGAAAGTTAGGAGATACCATGACCGTTGAAGAGGGTGCCAAGGCTGCAAGAATCTGTGCAATCAATCTTTTGGCCCAGGTCAGGGATGCTTGTGATGGTGATTTTGGGAGATTGGAAAGAGTCGTCAAATTAACTGGCTTTGTTAACTCGACACCTGATTTTGGTCAACATCCTGCGGTTATCAATGGTTGTTCAGATTTCTTTGTTGAAGCTCTTGGTGAAAAGGGAAGGCATGCCCGATCAGCAGTTGGTATGGCTGACCTTCCTTTTGGTATTCCGGTTGAGGTAGAAGGCATTTTTCAGATCAATACCTAAAAAGGTTAATTTGATTTTGTTTGGTAATGTTTATCTTGATCAACAATTATGGATAAACCACTTGATATAAAAGTGGTGGCTTGCCAAGCTATCAAGGAGATTCCAGCAGATAAATGGGACGCCTGTGCCATTCCAGAATCAACAGAAGGGCGTCCATTTGACCCATTTGTAACTCATCGATTCCTGCTGGCACTCGAAGTTTCAAAATCTACTTCACCCGAAGCTGGATGGGTTCCTTGCCATCTCGTGGTATCCGAGGGCGGTGATATTGTTGCCGTCATGCCTTTTTATGCCAAGTTCAATAGTATGGGGGAGTTCATTTTTGATTATTCCTGGGCCCAGGAATATGAACTTTTGGGAGAACCTTACTATCCCAAATTACTTTCAGCTGTCCCATTTACACCCGCTACAGGTCGAAGGTTTCTGAGTAAACCAGGGTATGAAACACTTGGTACAAATGCTTTGGTACAGGCAATGAAGAGTATAATCAAGGGGCAATCCTTTTCATCTGCCCATATTAATTTCTGCACAACTGAAGAGGTTGCAGTGGGTAAGGAATATGGGTTGTTGCATCGAACAGGTTATCAATACCGGTGGATCAATCCAGGTTATCGGGACTTTGATCAGTTTCTTAACGAGTTATCCTCACGGAAACGCCGGAACATCCGTCGAGAAAGGAAAAATCTACAAACCTTCGGAGGAACAATCAAATTATTGAACGGTGACCAGATCAAGGAGCATCATTGGGATTCATTCTGGCTGTTTTATCAGGAAACAGGTATGAGAAAATGGGGTTATCCATACCTGACAAGAGAGTTTTTCAGCCTTGTAAGTGAGACAATGGCCAAGGATGCTCTACTGATTTTGTGTGAAAAGGATGGGAGTATCATTGCCGGAGCACTCAATTTTATTGGTAGGGATACACTTTTCGGTAGGTATTGGGGCTGTTCGGAATACCAGGACTTTCTGCATTTTGAATTATGCTACTATCAGGCGATGGATTATGCCATTCAACATGGGCTTAAATATGTTGAAGCCGGTGCGGGTGGGCACCATAAATTGGCTAGGGGGTATTTACCCTTTAAAACCCACTCACTCCACTGGATAGGACACCAGGGATTTCATCGAGCACTTGCAAACTACCTGTTTAAGGAAAGAGAAGTCGTTTCGCAGGAAATCGAACAGTTGACTCAATCAGGCCCGTTTAAGAAGGAGCCGTAATATATGACCGAATTACTCACAGAAACTGAACGCAAGCCCTTGCTGGAGGAGTTGGAACAATCTGGATGGAGCTACATCAGCGAAACGGATTCAATAACAAAGTCCTTTAAATTCAAAAATTTTATCGAAGCCCTTGGCTGGATCGTGGAAGTAGGTTTGATTTCGGAAAAACTGAACCATCATCCCGAAATCCATAATGTCTATAACCGGGTAAGTATTACTCTTACCACTCACAGTGCCAAGGGATTGACCAATCTTGATTTCCGCCTCGCCAAACGAATTGACAGATTAAGGTAGTCCACAACCTATTCCAGTACAGATTCCTGAACCAAATTTGGGCTGAATTAACCTAGATTTGTTCCAGGAGGGTTTCAGCAGCTGAAATTTCACACACTCCTGGGCTGGTTTCAATGTTGAGTTGTTTGACAACACAATCCTCAACATACATCGTAAACCTTTTCGATCTTCCAACCAAACCAACATCCGGAGCTGAAAATTCCATCCCAATTGCATTGATGAACGTCCCTTCCGCGTCACCCAACAGATGGATACCTGCTTCCTTTACACCCAGGTTTTTCTCCCAGGCTTGTAATACAAATGGATCATTTACTGAAATACAGATGATTTTTGTTATCCCTTTTTCGGCAAGTTTATTGGCATTTCGTATAAAGCTTGGAACATGCGAGACTGAGCAGGTAGGAGTAAAGGCACCAGGTACGGCAAAAATTACCACGTTTTCATCCCCAATCAATTCATGCAAGGACACTTCTTCAGGTCCTTTCAGGCCGAACCTCAACAATTTTGCTTCAGGAAGCCTGCTTCCGATTGAAATTTCCATAATTTTCCTTCTTTTCTCTTTGTCACAAAAATACAATACTTAGTCTGACTAAACGCAGATTTGTTACCATTTAGGGATAAAATATGGAAAAAGTAGTTGTAGTAGGAGGTGGTCAAGCAGGATTATCGGTAGTTTCAAAGTTACGTTCTTTGGGTTTTCCAGGGAAAATAACCATGATTTGTGGAGAACCTGAATTACCCTATCAAAGACCTCCTCTTTCAAAGAAATACCTGACTGGAGAACTGGATAAGGACCGGCTATATCTACGCCAAAAATCATATTACACAGAAAACGATATAAATTTGATAATGGGTTCTCGTTGTGAGGAAATTGATACAAAATCCTCCCACGTTACAGCAAATGGTCAGACCATCCCCTATAATCACCTTGTATTGGCAACCGGTTCCCAACCTACCAAACTGCCTGCCCGACTGGGAGGCGATTTAGAAGGTCTTTTTTATATCAGAAATCTTGCTGATATCGAAGCATTGAAACCGGAACTTGAAAATGGCAGGAAAGTGCTTGTGGTCGGTGGCGGTTTTATCGGACTGGAAACTGCCTCAGCTCTGATAGCCAAGGGCTTACAGGTAACCATTGTGGAAGCAGCGGATAGAATTATGCAGCGTGTTGTTGCTCCTGAAACATCCTCCTACTTCCGTAATCTTCATAAAGCCAAGGGTGCCAAACTGCTTGAAGGTGTAGGGTTGCAACAATTGATGGGTGATACACGAGTCAATAAAGCTGTGTTATCAAGTAACGAGGAACTGGATGTTGATTTTGTTATTGTCGGCATTGGGGTCCTTCCCGAGGATTCATTGGCCAAAGCTGCAGGATTGGAAATTGCCAATGGCATCAGGGTAAACAAAAAAGGACAAACCTCTCATCCCAATATCTGGGCTTCAGGGGATTGTACCTCATTTCCATGGAAGGATACATTCGTCAGGTTAGAAAGCGTACAAAACGCCATTGATCAATCCGAAACAGTGGCTTCCAACATCATGGGTGCTGATAGGGACTACCAATTTGTTCCATGGTTTTGGACCGATCAATATGAAGCCAAGCTTCAAATCTCTGGCTTGGGTACAGGCTATACCAAAATAATTACCAGGCAGGGGAATGCGGAAAATTCTGTGAGTTTCTGGTATATGCTAGGTGATGAACTAATTGCCGTGGATGCTATAAATGATTCAAGATCCTACATGGTTGGCAAGCGACTATTGGAACAGAAGATCAGCGTTGACCCTGAGACCCTGGCGAATCCCCAATCTGATTTAAAGCAACTCCTGAAACGATAGTCCGTATCAATGGCAGTTTGTAAATTTCGGTTTTTAGATAAGTGCCAAAACTCAGCAATTCTCCATGGTTTAGATAGATAACTGCCCTGCCTTATTGGGTTTTACTTAATTTAATCACATATTGTGCATCATGCGAATAAGTGCGGGTAAATTAAAGGGTTTAAAACTTCATACACCCAAGTTCCAGAAGGGCCAGAGCACTCTTCGGCCCACTTCAGGCAGAATTCGCGCAAGCATTTTCGATATTTTGACCCACGGTCCTATGGGTAATCTTATCACTGGCAGTACCGTACTGGATTTATTCGCTGGTACAGGTGCACTTGGAATTGAAGCCCTCTCAAGAGGAGCAAAATCGGTCACTTTCATTGAGAAAAATAGAGCCAATCTTGGACTGCTCAAACGAAATATACAAAAAGCCAATTCCGATGATAATTCCACTGTGGTTTTGGCGGATGCGACCCGCTTGCCTCCAAATAAGGGCGATTCCCATGATTTGGTGTTCCTTGATCCCCCCTACCGGCAAAATCTGATTGAGATCACAATTCTAAGTGCTCTCAATGGTGGATGGTTGGTTCCTGAAAGCATACTGGTCATCGAAAGTGGGTCCCCTGTTCCTTCAAGCCCTTTCTGGTTGGAGCAATTTGTAAGAAAATATGGTACAACCTTCATCACTATCGGTGTGATTAAGAATCTCTGAATTTGGCTTTATTTAAATGGTTTCCAATTTATATTGCCAGTTCACTTCTGGCCCGGACCTCGGGGGTTTTTGTACTTGGTGAAAAAATGAAAATTGCAATCCTGTTAACCAGTAATGACACCTCAGAGTTTGCCCTGAGGTTCCCTGATGATGGTGAGAAATTTATCTCCATCCTTGCTCCCCTGAAACCAGATTGGGATTTCGATGTTGTACCGGTTATGGACAATATCTTCCCCAAGTCCATAGGCTCTTATGATGGTTATGTAATAACTGGTAGCCCTGCTTCTGTAAATGATCCTGATGCCTGGGTAGAAAACCTGTTAGACTGGATTAGGGAACTGGATGAAAGCGAGATTCCAACAATAGGGTGTTGCTTTGGTCACCAAGCCATTGCCAAGGCACTAGGCGGTAAGGTTGCTAAAAACCCCACTGGATGGCAACTCGGAAGAGCTCAAACAAATTTTAACTCAATCGAAAATTGGAATCTGGCAAATATTGGTTCCATAGATCTTTACTCTGCCCATAGTGAGCAGGTTTCGCAACTCCCTGGAGATGCCATTATGCTTGGTACCAGCAAAACCTGCAAATATGCTTCCTTTAAAGTCAAGGACCATTTCTTCACGACTCAATATCATCCTGAAATGTCTTATGATTTTATGTACCAACTACTTGATTACATGTTTGAAAATAACGAAATAGATCAGGACCTTTGGAAACAGGGGAAGAACGCAATTGAATCCCGAAACGAAAGTGAGAAATTCGCTGGATTGATGGTGAACTTCCTTGAGTATTCCCAATCATAATCCCTGGAAAAGTTAAGTGACTAATGATTTAAAACGGCGGTTGGATGCCGCCTTGGAGATTTGTACGAGTGCTGGAGAACTGGCTCTTGAAAAATTTAATAATCTCGAAAGTTTGAATATTGAAAAGAAAGGGGTACAGGACCTGGTATCCGAAGCTGACAGGGAAGTCGAATTGTTAATTCGTGCCAACCTTACGAAACATTTTCCAGAAGATGGGTTGATTGGTGAGGAGTTTCCAAACAAAGTACCAGGTAATTCGCCCTATTCCTGGATAATTGATCCCATTGATGGTACTGCAAATTACGTGAGGGGTATTTCTACCTGGGCTGTGGTACTGGCTTGTGTTGATGAAGAGGCAACACAAATTGGTGTGGTTTATGATCCTGTACTACAGGAAATGTTTTACGCCTGCAAAGGCTTCGGTTCATTTAAGAATGGACAACCTAATATACCCTATGGTTCTGATGGCTTACATGATGGATTGGTTGGTATCGGCACATCAACCAAGGGGTCCAAAGATCCAATAATCAATCTTATCGCTGATTTATTATCAATGGATGGTATCTTTTGTCGGTCTGGCTCAGGGGCCTTAGGAATAACATATGTTTCCTGTGGCAGGTATATTGGATTTCTAGAAGGCCATATGAATGCCTGGGATTGTCTGGCCGCAATGTTAATTGTTGAGGAGGCTGGTGGCAAGGTCATTGGTCTTGATTTGCCAGATATGATTGTCAATGGCGGCAAAGCCATAGTGGCAAGTCCTAACGTGGTCAAGGAAATTGTCAGACTTTCCAAATATCTTTGATGTTTGGCATAACATTTTGTACAAATACCAACCTAGCAGGGACAAGCAATTTCAATCCTTTTTGGATAAATGGAAGTTAAATCGGCGGCGGTTTAGTTCTATGTGAGGTAGATGATTTATCAGAAAACAGAAACCATTCAGGATTTTCAGAACCGAATAATTGAATTGGAAAAATATGCAAATGATGACGGGATTAGTGTTAGCACGAACTCTAAGAATGAGTTCTGGCAGTTTATTTACAATTCCGATTTTAAATTCAAAAAAGATGCTCTCTTTTTAACTGACAACTGTAATTTACGTGCCGTATGGAGTGATAGTAATAACCATTTAGGATTAGAATTTCTAGGAAACAGTACTATTCATTTCGTTATATTTACTGACGGTTATTCCACTGTAAAATCGGGGGTTGACAGCCAAAACAATATTGTAGGTATAATAAAATTATATGGGCTGGAATCACTTTGTGCTTTCTGAAGGTACTTTTAGACGGCTTGATTTTAAACGCATCAGTCCACCCTATTCCAGATTAAATTCAGTTCTGCATTGTAGCTGATCAAACCAGGTACGAAGCACAAGATAAAAGCAATCAGTTAAAGAAAATTAGATACTTTTATAGTTCCCGTCAATTCTGAGCTGTTTACATACAATTCTCAACCAAATCATTGGGAAATCAGTCGAAAAGACTTTTCATTGAATTTTCCCTGGTGTTTGTAAAACTGTAATCCATTTGGTGCTTATTGGATTCCAAATCATTGATGACTTTGGCAACGGTATTTCTGTTCCACCAGTCAGTAAATAGGGGCAGACCCTCTAGGCTGGTAAATATAGTATCAAACAAGCCTTTCTTTTCAGGATAATCGAATGTCAGGGTTGTTGCGTTACCGGTATAATCCGTATTGGATTCAACCCGGAAAATCTTCCCCAAATCCCTTCTGTTACCGTAAAAACTTTCAGGGCTAAATTGCTCCTCGCCATTTGTGTCTACTTGCTTTTCTTCGTAAGGAAACGTGAAATATCCCCGTACCCCTCCGACCTCATACCGATTTCTGAAAAGGCGTATGCAAACTATCTCTTCCTTCCCGGAATTAACCCGAAAACAAATGCTTTGGCCTTGTAATTTATCGCTGATCAATAAATTGGTTAAAGCCGTTGCAACCCTGCCGGATGGTACGGCAACAGGGAGTTTGGAAAGGTCGACATTATCCTTGCTCATGACGACCCCTCTTTGCATGACACCATATTTATCCCTGAATAGTGAAAGAGCACCTAATTTGTGTTGATTAGCTTCACCAATTGCTGCCAAATGATTCCCGATCAGTATTTGTACAGGTGTTTTTCGCTCCATTTTGCTTTGTTTATTGAACTCCTTCAGGTGCCGAAGGTTTTCACCTGAATAGAGCCCCATTTGGAACCGGATAGAACTTTCAGGCAAGGAAACCAGCCTGTTCAGAAAGATCTGCTGTGGTTGCGAATCTCCCGGAGAAATAATTTTTATCCGATAAGCCTGAGGTAAATGGGCAAACTGTAATTTGGGGGGATACAATTTTACCACTGTACGAAGGGATGTATCCTTGGTATGGCCATCATCGATTTGAATGACGACCCCAGGCTTTATTTTTTTCAAAAGGTTTATAAGCCTTTTCAGGATTTCAAATTTTCTTTTGAAACGGTATGGTTGGTCGTAAAGATTATCAATGGCTTCGCCAAAACTGATACCTGGTGGAAGTAAATTCTGTAAATAAGTCGCCAGATTGGATTCAATATGTTCACCCAAAGGCGCAAACCCATCAACACCATCAACTATTCTTGATTTGCTGACCAAATTGCTTAACTCTTCGCTGTTGATTGGTTCTTCGTGAAAATGATGGATACCTGTAGCCAGATACAAGGGTCGTAAGAAGGCTGAAGAATCTATATCACGATGATCAATCTCCTGACCGGAATATAATACACTGGCCTTTATATCAATATGGCCATCCAGCTCCTTGGGTTTCAGGGGATTGGCATTGATACTTTCCAATTCCTCGACTATGGCTTCAAACTCATACCGCAACAATTCAACCAGTTCGGTTTGCTGGGCGGATGTCAGGACAATGGACCGGGAGAGAAGCTTGTTGGAAAAAGATTGTGACAGATGGCTATAATTATTGGTTGTCTGATTACTGAAAAAACTGGAAGTGTAGGTATTGTCATCCTGTTCACCTATAGTGCTGATAGGACCACTGAACCCGAGCTTTCTGGCAAATACAGGGTTGGCCTCAATCACTTGTTTTGCTGCCTGATCACCAATTTTGTTAAGGAAATCAGGAATGTCATCAAGTAGAAGTGGATGGGCACGATTACCATCGACACTTGCTCCCATTGCTCGAAGCTTGCAATTCCTCTGTTGCATGATCCGCATTTCAGGAATCAAACCTGTCATGACAGAAACGACCCGAGGGCGATGAACCTGACCATAGCGATTGCTTCTACCCTGGGACTGGACATATTTGATAATATCCAAAGGCGTTTCCATTTCGATTAGGGAACGTGGTCTTTGATCCTTGAAATCAACAGAGGAGTGATAGGAACCTCCGGTGGCACCTGCCATATTATACATGAGCACATCCAACTCACCATTATTGTACATTTCTATCGTTCGTTGACGACCCGGATTGGATTTTCGGATAATCTTATTGTCCCGGTAAGCCAGATTACGACCTGAAATTTCCCCAACCCTTATACCCTTCGCAGAAAGCTTCTCAATTAAGGTATCAATCGGAGAGGCCGGTAAACTGGGATCAATCAATTCAATTTTAGCTTCAATCTCCCGGGATAATAGCTTTATATCCTCACATTGGTCTCTTGCATCCACCTCATCTCCCGCCAAGGTAATTCTGTAGATACTGTCTGTAACTCGTCTGATATGATCAGCCAATGTTAATTGCAAACTTTTGGCTTGTAGAACATCATCACCAGTTGCAACCATCTCATTCAGAAGAACTTCTCCAGTTGAATGAAAGGAAATCAAAGGTTTGCGACCCTCATTAATTTCATTTATCACCTCATTCACTACCTGATCAATCTTGATGGAATTAATCATCAATCTCGATAGACGGGCAAGGTGACTGCCAGGAGACATACCGTACTGGTTGGAGGTTTCCGCTTCTGTCTGAGCGGTTGCCTGGTCGAAACCATTGTTCAACAACCAGGTATAATGGTTTCCCTTGGCTTGCCCTACCAAAGCACCTACTCGGAGCGAACAATCCAGGACCTGCTCTACCAGTGGGGAAAAATCGTCGATGATTTCCTGGTACCTGACAATTGTTTCATCATCAGGTAACCTCACCTGAAAATCTATGTTGGACAAATCATGATCGCGCCGCAAGAAAACACCATCTTCAGCCAACATGGTGGTGAAGCTTTCCTCAGCAGATTCACCCCCTGTAAATTTTATTCTAAGGATGTTGTTTAGCCGATAGCCCTCGACATTGGGCAAAAGAGGCTTGTACAGGTCGCCATTATGTTGGTTTCTCATTGGGGTAGCTGTCGAAAAAATTACATTTGAACGCCCAACTGCCTTGATCATATCCCTTATGGCCTGACCTGTTTGGGAACGATTGTTTATTGCATTCTGTGACTCGTCCAGAACCAGAAGAGTGTTCTTATCAAGAGCTTTTTTGGCCCATTTTCTGGAGGGCGAATCTTCACCTCTGAACTGGGAATAATTGGTAATTATAAGATTACAATCCGCTGGCCATTCTTCGGATAAGTATAGTTCCTTTCTCAATTTGGCAGGCAATGTACGTATTTTCTCAGGTTGGTCGGCCGGCCTCAAGCCATCCGTTGGCTTTTTTACATCATTTCGGAACAAGGTGACCGTTTTCACGGCCAGAATAATCGGTTTAAGGATATCCAGAACCTTGATACTGCTGAAGTCTCGCCAGACATCAGGAATATTTATTTCCGTATTTTCCGTAAAATATATTACTTTCTTGCCTTCCCTTAGGGCTTTGGTAGAAATTGCGGCGAGGCTTCTACCCTTGCCGATACCAGTCTGGTCAGCAAGCAAAAACCCCCTGTCTCTCCTTCGAGCAACTTCTGCCATGGCTATGGCATCAACCTGCTCGGCGATCAAGATTTTTGCCAACTCCTCCTCTGACTTTCCAAGCCATTTGGCCACAACATGATCAACTCCCCCTTCTTTCTCAAAAACCTTTGCTACACGAGACAAGGCAATGGTGGTGGAATTCTCCAATGCCTTGGGGATCATGGTATAGGTCTTTGATACTTTTGACAGGGGAACATAAATCCGCTGCCTGTCATTTTCTTCCAAATATTCTTGGCCAGGTCCAACATCCTGGTGTTCTTCCTCCCATTCAATAATTCTTTTTTTGGATCTCAGGATTTCCTGGTAGAGCCGGTCCAAGTCGCTTAACCCATCAACCTTGAAAGTTCTCTTTACTGCTTCGGGAACACTTTGGTCTACATGGATCCGTTTGGAACCAATTATCAGTAGGGTTATCGGGGTTTCACCATACTTTCCGATTGCAATCTGTGATTGAATTTCAGCAACTGTTTCAAAGGTATATGTCTTCCCAATTTCATGCCGAATATTATCCAAGTCCCTTGAGGCAGTTTCTGCGGTAACAAAAAACAAACTTCTACCGTCTCCCTCTCTTTTATTTAGGATATTTGAAATTCTTTCTGACAGCACTTCTGGGCGAGAAGCGGTTAAATCATAAACCTGGGTGTGGGTATTTTTTTTGGAATAAATCTTGGGGAGGCTTTTGGCCATCCATCCATTGCCCAGAAAATCAACCTCATGCACCTTACGAGTTAATCTTTTGAGTAAAATCAGCAAATGAACGGAGGGGGATAACCCTTCCTCTATATCTGGTTTTGGCTCAATCAAGGGGCCAAGATGCTGGGCCATTCTTACAGCCTTGTGGTAATTCTTTCGATCACCAGAATCCTCGACTGCTTGCTGGAGGAGTTGATCAACCAGCTCTTTTTTTATCGCACTGGTAAACTCTGCTTCACCCAGTTTGTTTTCTTCTGGAGATTCTCGTTCCAAGGCAGCAATGATCAAGTTTCTGAAATCACTTTCCCTGATCGGATGTTCCAAGGCCATATGGAGAATACTAGCTGCCAGAGCTTTCGAATCCTCAAGGGTTTTTGCCCGTAAATAGTATGTGTGGTGCTGATCTCTCGTTTCTAATTGCAATTCGGGATTTCCTTCCCCGTCAAGTATTTTTCTGTATCTGTTGCCTGACAGGTAATTGAAGATTTCGATCCCAGAAGAATTCTGACCGAGATACTTCAGCCCCTCGGGGGACCATCCCGAAACCAACTGAGGCTTTTGGTCTTCATCCCACTCAAATTCCTTGAGGTCCCATGTTTTTGTTGATAATTCCACGCTGGAAGGGCTAATTTCCTGTCCACCGAAAGCCTGTGCCAATAGATTGAGTTCCTGATCCCAGCTATTTTCCTTGAGTGGTAGGTAAAAGGACTTATGATTGATGATCTCAAGGAATCCCATTTCCTTGGCCTTTTGCCTAGTTTCCTGATAGCTGTCATGATCATTTACCCGGAGTAATAACCCGGAACTCATGTTACATCTTGAGACACGATGAAATGTTATCTTATCACCAGCAAAACCAAACCATCGCATAGGAACATTGTTGTTATCCTGTTGGGCCAATTTGAACTCCGTATATTTGGCCAAGCATCCCTTGGTAAATTCACCAGGGATTAGGTCATGCCCTGACCTGCAAACTAGTAATCAAATGGAAACGCTCGGGGTTTTCTCGGGTATTGAATCACTATCCCCTATATTAGGGGTATTGTCAAATACTTTTGCCAGTGAATTGTCACTCGTCGGTTCAGGCCGACCGGCATCCTTCTCCAACAATTTCCTCCTTTCCAGATTGTCTAGGGTTTTAGACACAAGAGTACGAAAGCCATTAAAGTATCTTTCGATTGATCCTTCGTCAGAAGGAGTAGGTACAAAATCCCTTGAGACAGTTGGTCCGAGTGATCTGGCTTTGGTTAAAAAGCAGCTTTCTATCCCATCTTCGGACTTATATTTTTTTATCAACGCTGTTGAAATAGAATACCCGAATGTTGGTACTTTGGGCGGCTCAACTTCCAAATCCTGGAAAAATTTGACTATGTCTGAAGTCCAAATTCCTTTCCAACCATATTGGGCAAATGCACCCTTGGCATTTTTATCCAAACCGGCCAAAAAACTTTTCTCAAAATCACTGGTGTTCAAATTTCTTGATTGTTTCAATGCTGCTTCAATTCTGCCACCAATACCTCCCGTTGAGTAGTCTCTGATTGCAATGTTGGCAAACAATCCCTTGTCAATTGATTCTGCAGTACCAGGGCTAACAAATATGGATTCCAATGGGACCACATCTATTTTCCCACCTCCATTTTTAATGCTCTCAAATTTTGAAAGGTTGGGGTCTGCCATAACTTTCAAGGCTGCTTCATCCATGGGGATGGGTTGGCCATCTCGCCATCCTCGCCATAAAACCATGGTTTCCCTTGGTTCATTTGGAGCAACCATTGTGAGGAACGCAGCTTGACCATCAGCAAAAATTTCAGCAACTGCCTTGTGAACATCCGTAGGCTGTTGGATTGTGTTTGTTCCGCGGGTGTTGAGTATAAATGCCCGGTACATGGTGGCATTATTGGATTTGAACCTTCTTATTCCCCCGCCCATTTCCAAAACAGGGGCAATTTGAATGGGAACTCCCACCTTTAGTTCAGAATCAGGGTCTGCAAATTTGTTAACCCAGTTAGCTTTGAATTCATTATTGCTTTCTCTGACCGAGCTAAAGGCCAGATAACCATTGGGTGGTGTGTGATTTCTTGCCTCAGGCTTGATGATATCTTCAAATCTTGCAACCTTTCCATTGGTAGCTGTCTTGTTAATAGCGACCCAAACTTTTTTACCATCATTCGTACCGCCGACAACCTCCCCTTCAACCGCTCCAGGATAACATCCTACCAGTGTCTTTCCTAAATCAAACTGCTTTACTTTCAGTACCAGATTCCGGTGGTACTTTTCCTTGGTTGATCTTTCCCACTGTCTCATCACTTCCTCCACACCTTGGAATTTTCAGCAAATAAATTGCCCATTTGCTCAATTATTCTTCAGAATGATGAAAGTGGCTCCACCCTTTGTTGATTTAGTTGTGGATAACTTTTTTCACTTGTTCAGATAATTTGTTCTTGATTTCAACAGGTTAATACCCTTGGAAATTCCTCCGCCAAATTGGCTGAAACCCCTTCCCATTGACGACGAAATGGTTTTGCCTCCTGCCTCAAACTTCTGGTGCACTCCACCAGATGCGAGATCAACATCACCTCCAATCCATGACAAAACCCTGTTCGGGAATTCCATGATAAGTGAAAAACTGCGTTCAATTATGGCAATGTAAGCCATAACAAGAAGGAAGCCTGTTGCAATCAAGCCAAATATTCCAACAACTGGCGATGAATTGACCAATGCTCCCATGGCATAATAAAACCCCGAATCCAGCAAACCCGTTGTAATTTTGAACAATATCATGCCAACAAAATAGCCAAGAACCATTAGAGGTGGGGTTGATAACAAAGCAAAAAGGATAAACCATCCTCTCTGCCCGAAATTACCGGACAAACCCTCACCATCCAGCCGGAAGTGAGCAAGAGCCCACAAAGATGATCCGACAACAGCCTCAACGATCAGCAGAAAATAACTTGCCAAACCAACAATCCAATACAAGAATGGTAGCAGAGGAAGGATAAATGACAGGGATATGCCCACTGCGACTAATGGCCCGGCAATTAAAAAAGTCACTGTCGTGGAAATGGAACTGGTCAGCAGTGAGGCTACTGAACTTCCAATAATCAAAGCTCCAGCTGCATCAAGATACCAGTGTCCGATATTGACAACTCCGATTATTGGATCATCACTCCATCGTGAGGGGGACAGGTTGGAAATCATGGTCTCTATCCCGCCCGCAAATCCTACTTTCCAGACCTTTCCCAGTAATCCTCCTTCACCATCGGTGGATATTCCCAGGATTGAATCTGGTATCATAAATCCTGACGTGGCGAGATTTATTGTCGCCCTTTCCATACTGCCGTTCAGAGCATTCCATATCCGGTTGGTTTCAGCCAGGTGAAGGTATTTTCCTTCATCTACAGACCTAAACAATCGACTGAAATAACCAATTTCATCTGTTTTCTGAACTACTGATCGGTTCAGAGTATTGAATTCATCGTTTATATAGGTGGATTCACTTGCCCCAAGGGAGGCCTTGAGCAATCCGGTTATTTCTGTATTCAGCCGGGCAATGGTCATATACCAGTTTCCGGCTCCTAACCACCCCTCACCTGAACATTGTGAGTAACTATTCTCCAAGGAATTTATCGTTTGACAGTTTGTCCCTCCAATAAAGTCTTTGATTATCTTTCGGGCAGAACCCTCTTGCAATTCATTGCCAGCTACAAGTTCCCTTATATTGTTGTTCCCGTTTGAAAGGCGTAAATTAAAACCATTGAAAACATGCTGGATGTCATGGGTAATCTCCGGTGGCTCTTTTGATTTCTCAACAAATTCACTCCATTGGTGATTAATAATAAGGTTAACTTGCTGAATAAGTGAATTGAGACTCTCCAAGTGCAGACCATTGAATTGATCTGTAATGGGGATGGCGTAAACTGGTTCCAAACTGGAAATATAAGAAGGTACTTTCGGTAGCGAATATGAACCGCAAATGCCCTCATTTCTATCTCCAAGGTAAGAGATGTAAAAGCGAGATTTCTCATAAATACTTTCTCGGAATTCGATTCTTAGGGGGCTGTTGGCGGCCTCCAATTGATAATTAGCCAGTTTTGCACATAACTGGTTCCTGTAAACTGTTTTGAAAACTTCCGGGTCCAACTGAGAACCTGAATTAACCATGGGGATGTCACCGGAAATCAGTTCCTCAGCTCCAAATTTCCACAATTCTGAGGCCATGACTGTTGAGCCACGGACCAACCAGGCAACCGAAGTTTGAATCAGGTTATACCCACCTAAACCAGGGACAGGAAGCAAAAGAGCAATGGCAAAGAGGATTCGAATGGGAACCCATAGTGAAGAAAACCTTCCGCCGAATATAACCCCTTCATGTGCAGTCTGGAGCACTGCAACGACAACATTATAGAACAATAGGATTCCTGCAACACTGATGACCGCAAGATTCATCACACCTATTAATCTCGAAAACAGCGTGGGTGACCGTTCGTTGCCAGAGGTTGGGAAAATCGGGCCGAACAACTGGTTCAATAGCATTGAACTGTAGGTGTCCCCATGAGGGGTGTTGAAATATTCCCCAAATTGAGAAATCCCATTCTCAACCAGAGTGGTTTGGGGAACTGCCTCCTGAGTTAATAACACTAACCCCAGAGAAGCAATAAGGGCCAGCTTAGAATTTTTGGAAATACTTTAACCTGAATGCGTAATTATCTTTAATTCTCTTCAGATTGGTGAAACCTCAAAGGTAAAAATTCGTAGATTGTAGAAATTCAGCGAAAAACAGGGTTAGTCGAATCTCTACGACTCGATGAAAACAATTGTGAATACTAAAAACAGACTTGAGAATATTTAGAAAACGACAATTGGAAAAGGATCTTGAACTTATTTTGATATATTATATAATATAATTTATTTTTTTTATTTATATTTATATATCAATGAATTACGGCATAGAAAACCTTGCAAGTCGGTTAAGGACTGCACGAGAAAGAAAAGGATTAGGTCAAAGAGCCTTGAGCGAGCGTTCTGGAATACCGCAGCCACAAATCTCCAGGATTGAGAAGGGGTTGGTTGACCTGCGTTTATCCAGCTTCTTGGCCATCTCTCACTCGTTAGATTATGAAGTTGTGCTTGTTCCTCGCAAAGCACTTCCGGCGACTAAATCAATTATTAATTCAACTGAAAATACTCAATTTACCAATCCAAAGGTTAGACGTGAACTAGATAAACTTACCAGATCTATCCAAGATGCACTGAAGCCCTTGCAAAGACCACTGCCCAAAAACCCTCTATGGACTCTGAATGAATTACGATTGTTTATTCAAATTATTGATTTGGAATCATTAAAAAAAATCCGCAAATCGTGGGAGAACGCCAAAAATTCCGGGTCACCCGAATCCTTACAACACGTGGAACAACAATTGCGAACTCTTAGAAATGAGCTGGCAAACTCTCATGAACCCGTTAGGTATGTTGAACCAAAACCCATGTACAGTTTGGACGACAATGATTAAACCTACTGTACTTTCCGTTCTTCTTCATGACAAACCGGTTGGAAC
Source organism: Paracoccaceae bacterium (assembly GCA_963668325.1). Taxonomy (GTDB): domain Bacteria; phylum Pseudomonadota; class Alphaproteobacteria; order Rhodobacterales; family Rhodobacteraceae; genus MPNP01. The sequence goes on along the minus strand of OY764222.1, from coordinate 956,707 downwards.
CCTAACAAATTTACAAAACAATAGAACATTTTTTGCCTTCAATGACAACTATATAAACGATTCTGGACGACCAACCCTGGGTTTGGGATTTAAAGATGAATTCGGGAATTTGATCACGGATTTTCGAAGTTATCAAGCACGGATTTACCCCTTTTTTTCAAACTTGCTACCCGAAGGACATTTACGAAAATATCTTGCAGAAAACGCTGGAGTAAATCCTGAGCGGGAATTTTTTCTTCTTCAGGCCTTGGGTAATGATCTACCTGGCGCGATAAAAATTTGTTCAATCGAAGAAGAATTTCCTTTTGATTTCCCTGAACTCATTGAAAATAACGAATATCAAGATTTCGATTCAAAAAGAGTACTGAGATTCTCCCTCGCTGGTGTACAGCTTAAATTTTCAGCTTTCCAGGATGCTCGGGGTGGATTTACAATCCCCGGTAGTGGTATGGGTGGTTCCTGGATCATTAAATTCCCATCCTACACCTTTGAAGCATTACCTGAAAACGAATTTTCCATGATGACATTGGCTGCCCAGATAGGAATTAATGTTCCAAATTTTCGGCTGGTAGAAGTAACTAGTATAGCAAACCTACCGCCGGGTATTGAGAAGCAACAAGGCCAGGCTTTTGTTATTGAACGTTTTGACAGGTCTTCTGAGGGAAATCGTTTGGTTCATATTGAAGATTTTGCTCAAATTTTTGGAATTTATCCAGCAATGAAATATAAAAAGGCAACAATGCGTCGCCTTGCAAAAGTACTTGCTGCTGAAGGGAATGAAACTGATCTTTGTGAATTTATACGCCGAATTGTATTCAATGTACTGATTGGAAACGGTGATATGCACCTAAAGAATTGGTCAGTGATTTATCTAGACCAATACACAGCTTCGTTAGCTCCGGCTTATGATTTTTTATCAACTGTACCCTATATACATGCAGAAGATATGGCCTTGAAAGTAAGTAGAACAAAAAAATTCAATGAGTTTACAAGTGATGAGCTCGTTCATCTAGCTGCAAAGTCTTCTATCCCCAAAAAATTGGTTTTAGACACGGCCATGGAAACGGTTGAGCTTTTCCACCAAATTTGGACAGCGGAGAAAAAGAATTTACCTATGACAGCAAATGTTCGTAAAGCAATTGAAACCCACTTGGCAACTATACCAATCTACCAAACTTAATATGGTTTCAATTCATTTGGCAACGTGCACCAAAAATTATTGCCTTTGGCTAAACACCCAACCAATCTCGCATTTGATAATAATAAGCGCCTGCTACAGTTATTGGAATTTTGAATTTTTTTCCTCCCGGAAATTTACTTTGTGGCATGTTGGCAAAAACATCAAACCTTTCTGAATTTCCTTCAATTGCCTCGCAAAGGAGTTTCCCAAACAAATGTGAACAGTTTACTCCATTTCCACAATATCCGTGGCCATAATATATTCTGGGACTGATTTTACCTAACTGGGGCAAGCGAGATACCGTTACTGCAAACAGACCCTGCCAAGCGAAATCAATTCCTACATCTTGCAGGGCTGGAAATACCTTTCGCATTCTGGCTATGGATTTCATACCCGTTTGGGCTTTTCCCGGGCGGCCATAATTGGTTGAACTTCCAAACAGCATTCTTTTGTCAGCCGATAGCCTGTAATAATCCGGGAGAAACCTCACATCAAAAGCTGAAGCATCGGAAGGCATGACTTCCCTCGCCATATCTTCTGACAAGGGTTCTGTTGCCACAATTTCGGAATATACTGGTAGTATTTGTTCGGAAACCCGATGTCCCTTTATATTTAGGTAGCCATTACATCCCAAAACCAGTTTGGAGCATAGAATTCTCCCTTCTGGCGTTTCAATACTAACCTGGTTATTCACCTCTTCAATTACTGTGGCGGGTGAGTTTTCATAAATGATCCCCCCTAGTTCTTCCAGGACTTTGGCCTCACCGAGAGCCAGTTTCAAGGGGTGGAGATGTCCACTTTTCCGGTCAATATATCCCCCGCAATATAGTTTGGAACCAACATGTCTTAATAGACTTTCTGAATCTAGATAATCAAAATCTCCTTGCCTGGCTCTCTGCTTTTTTTGAACTTCCTGCTCCAGGATACGGGCCTGCTTGGATGTTAACGCCAAGGCCAGATTGCCATATTTGAAATCGCAATCAATTGCGTACTTTCCTACAAGATATTCAATCAGGTTAACCCCTTCTTCAAACATATCGTGGGCTAATCCAGCTGATTTTTCTCCCAAAAAATTCTTAATGCTGTCAATACTTCCGGTAAAGCCATTTATGGCTTGACCACCGTTTCTGCCGGAGGCCCCCCAACCCACCTTGGCTCCTTCCAGAACGATAACCTTGAAACCCCTCTCGGCAAGGAAAATAGCCGTTGACAGGCCGGTAAAGCCAGCACCAATAATACAAATGTCTGTATTGACCGACCCTTTCAGGGTTAAGGTATTTCGGGTATATTTGACACTATTGACGTAATAGCTGTGGGGATAGGAAGGGTCCGAATTGAAGGGAGGAATATCCCACCGCATCAGCAGGCATCCAGATATGCTTGGTATTCCGCAGGGGAAATCTTTTTGGAAAACTCCTCGTATTCGTAATTTTTGGTGGTTATGAGCATGTCTATAAATTGATCTGAAAATATACTTGCCATTTTCTTGCTTCGGGAAAATTGTGCTATGGCCGCTCCCCAATTAGGGGGCATTGCCTTTAATGCCCTTTCGCCTGTAAACCCTTCCATAGGGGAACCAGGATCAATTTTCCTTTCCAGGCCATTAAATATCCCTCCCAAAATGACTGCCAGTACCAGGTAAGGATTGGTATCCGAACCTGCCAATCGGTGTTCAATTCTCCGAGCGTTTGATGGTCCTCCGGGAATGCGAATTGTCGTTGTTCTATTTTCCTTTCCCCAGCTAGCGTTTATTGGAGCAAGCAGCCCTGGGAGAAACCTCCGGTAAGAATTTAAATGAGGTGCAAATAACAAAAAGCTTTCGTCAAATTGATCAAGGAGACCTCCTATCCCGTGTTTCAGACGTTCGGGCCCATTTAATCTTTCATCAGCGAAAATATTATCCCCGTTCGTATCAACAATACTGATATGGACATGCATGCTGCTCCCGGCATTTTCAGCATAGGGCTTAGCCATGAAAGTGGCTTTGAAACCGTGTTTTGAAGCAACTCCCTTGATTATTCTTTTCATCAGCAATGCATCATCAGCTGCCTTCAAGGGATCCCGGGCATGTTCCAGATTGATTTCATATTGGGCGGGGCCATTCTCCGAGGATACACCTGCTGTGCTTATCCCTTGTTCCTGGGCCACGCTTTCAATGTCCCTGAAAAACCCACCTAGACCATCCAACTCATCTAGGGAAAGGATGGAATCTTTGTCCAGACGTCGATTTTGTGCTTCCAGATAGATTGGTTTGGGATGCTTTGATTCTTTATTGATCAGATAAAATTCAATCTCAAAGGCAACCACAGGAAACAGACCCTTGGCATGAAACCTTTGTACCATCGTGTACAATTCTCCCCGGGGATCACCTGGAAACATCGTACCATCATCATTCAGCATCCAGCCATGTATCAAATGGGCTTTGTTCTCCAGCCATGGCAACGGAAGTATTTTCCTGCCTGTTGGCATACAGACCAAGTCTGAATCTCCACCCTTGCGGACAAACTCGTTGGTTACCCTGTCCTGACCCCAAATATCACAAGCCAAGATTGAACCTGGCATCCTTATTCCACTTACCAGAATCTTCTCAAGCTTGTTTTCTGGAAACCATTTGCCCCGCAAGGTTCCATTATGGTCAAATACACCGATCTGATAATTGTCCGATGGAGCTGTTTTAGTCATGGGAAGCCGGCGATTGTTTTCGGTCGCAGTTGACTGAATTACTCTCGCAAAAAACCTTGTCCTTTGCCTGTGGGATAGCAAAATGGGGCCCCAGAAGGGCCCCTTTGAGCAATGTTAGATTTATTCCTGATAAACGATGCGACCCTCAACCATCGGTGCTACAGAACCCTTGGACGATATGTAATTGAATACTTGTACTGCATCCAAAACACCCGCATACTCGTTCACGATCCTTTTTTGATCTGCAAACATGGAGTAGCCATCGCCACCTCCAGCAAGGTAATTATTTACCGCAAAAACGAAAGTTCCGTTGGGGTCAAGTGGTTCACCATTCCGGGCCACCTCAATAACCCTGCTTCCTGGTTCTGCCTTGGGGTTCACGACAACATTGATACCTGAAATCTGGGGAAATCGTCCAGATCCGTCTTCAATTCGGCTGAAACCATTTTCCAGGGCATCAATGATTACCTGGCCAGAAACTTCTATAACCACTGTTTTATTGCCAAAGGGTAACTCACTCTGAATATCCCTTCGTGTCAGGACAGTGCCCGCTTCATAGGTCCTGTCACCCCTTATTCCACCACCGTTTGCAAAACTAATGTCGGCACCTGTTGCTTCCCTGATGGCATCGGCCACCATATTACCAAAAGCGGCTTCCTTGCCCCGGATTGTTTCTCGTCTGGTATCAAGGGCAGTTTCGGATACGCCCAATTCCACATTAAGTTGTTCATCCAACTGACTTTCATATCCAGCAACCGAGGCTACCACTTCTGGATCACCATCGTATCTGATACTGTCAATAACCCTATAATCAGCATTCCAAACTGTTTCTATACCATCATCATCCTCTTCACGATCTAGGTAGACATCTATTACGGTAACCTTTTCAGCCTGTCCACCGGATTCAACGAAAAGGGTATCATTCGAAAAATCAATTATTTGGGTATGGTCATCGCCACTAAGCAAGAGGTCAACCACCTCGTTATCAACAAGTATTTTATCCTCGCCTGTATCGGTATGCGCCAAGGCTATAACCAAGTCGGCACCTTCTTCTCTCAGGAGGGCAGCCTGTTCCTCAGCTACAGCTAGCGGATCAAGGAAAGTATATTCTCCTGGGCTTGATTTCTCCAAGGTTCCAACGGTGACCAAACCGAATATACCAATTTTGAAATCCCCTGCGCCTACCATAATAGAAGCCAAAGCTCCGTCTATTATATTACCATCCGGGTCAACCGCATTTGTTCCCAGAATAGGAAAATTTGCCTCGGCAATTCTTTCCTTGGCGATCTCTGGCCCAAAATCAAATTCATGATTGCCCAAAACCATGGCTGTCAAGTCCAGTTGGTTCAACAAGTCAATCATATGAGCTCCCTGATCCAAACCTGACATTAAGGAAGGAGAAATCGTATCTCCGCCAAATGTTACCATGACGTTATCGTTGGCCATCCTTTGTTCTGCAATGATGGAAGCCAATTTGGCGACACCACCGCGGCCACCTTTTGCGCCCATTCTGTCCAAATCATTAAAATGAACAATGGTAACCTTGGTTGCCTCTGCATATAAACCCGTACCGGCCAAAACTACTGGTAGAGTTAAAATAACCACTAACCACCTTAAAAATATTTTTTTCATCCTGTTTATTCCCTCGTTTCAATGAAGATATGAAAATATAAATCCCAAATATCTATCGGGAATTATACCCTTGGTCGTCCAAAGTCAAAAACAAGTGTTTGTGCATCAACGAAATGAGTTCAAAATTTTGATCATCAGTTTCAATTTATTGCTTCCGAAGAAAGGTTCTAAAGTACTAATCGTGGATATAGAATGGGTATAAACCATTTATCCTCGCTTCAAAGAGCCGCTTCGCCAGCGGCGATGATAGTGTTAAATAAAGTCCTTCATAAAGCCATTTTTACCTACCCAATTTCCTATTTTAGTCTTTATCTCATAACGCAAGTCCAATAACGAGACAAAGCTTTGGGAAGCTAATCCAGAAGTTAGTCTGCTCCACAAGAACTGGCAAAATGTGATGGGCTTACACCCAGCATTTCGAGGTATGAGGTGGGTAATCAAAAAATTCCAAATGCTTTCATCTTCTTCATTACCATTAACCCGGGAAGAATTTCAGTCTGGATGCTGACCGCTTTTGCCCTCACTTGCGCCCCCGGTACACATTCCCTTAAACGGAACCACCTGTTCCTGGGTATAACCTAGGTATTCTTGGGGTAATCCTTTGATGGTTTATCAGGTGCTCCCTTAATTTCTTCATCCAGAGCCGAACCTGCACTACCGAAACCATTCTGATACTCTTGATAATGGTAGGGGGGCATGACAGTTTCTTTGATTAATTCGACCTGAATAACCTCATTTCTTACCTTATTGTCCTGTGACATGGCCTGCATTCCTCCTATTGAATTCGGCTTGATAATAGTGCTTACGGTTGATCCACTTGAATCCTTCATGTTTTGTGACTGTCGCAATATCCGTATCACCTGCTACAATATCAGCTCCTGGTAAATACGCAAAATATTTTTTGGTCATATCCACCAAGAAATAGGCAAGATCAATAGCATCCTGCAAGGGCATTGCAGAATGCACAAGAGGAGTCTGAAATTGTTTAAGTTTGGAAATGTCCAAGTTGAACGTTTGTGGAATCAGTGGATCGTATCCGACCAGAAGTCGAGAAATTGCTTGTGTTTGACCACCCCACAAAATATGATCTGGAATTTCAGGTGCGACAAGTTGGGTTGGGCTTAGCCATTGTCCTTGTTGAATTTCAAACTTCCAGATCTCGCCATTTTTATTTGGGTAGTCATATCCCCCAATCCAAAATTCGAACGAATGAGAGGGTAAGGGACTAGGATAGGATTTTAGATACTCGTCTTGAATATATTTGTAAGTAAAATCCACTACCTCATTAAAATTATAGGCCTTTTCCTTGAATTTATGCTCCAAACTGATGCGGAGATCCTTAGCCAAGTAGCTTATTGAGATATGACCGAAATTTGCCATGCCAGCAAACATTGCAACAATTGGAAGATCCCGGTGGAGATTAAAAACCTTAAGACCGTGGTTCCAAACATTTGCAACCACAGAACTTCCATCAGTAAACGTGGTCGTCAACGATACCGCACTGTCCGCTGCAAAAACTATACCATCATTTACCTTAATGGCAACGCATACTGTGATGGGCTTATCCCCTAAATAATTTACCGCTTGGTTATGAAAACTTATTCCCAAACTGAAAGAATTTCCAAGCAATACAAATTGGCAATTTAAATTACAAATGGGTATCGATAATTTTTATACCATCATTAATCCGTTTTACAGTTCCCAAATACAAATCAATGTACATTTCAATCTGATCGCCTTGACACACATGATGAAGGTAATACCCTAACGGAATCTACTGTTTTGAAAAACCGAGTATTCTTGCGGGCTTTAAAAAATATTTTTTTAGGAACTGTCATTGTCTAGCCATGAGTTGTGATTAATTGAAACTGATGGCATTGTGATACTTTTTTAAGCAAGCGTTGATGGGTATTTTAGTAGAAGTTTTATAGCTTTTTGTGGGGGAGGGCGATAGGCAGTGCTAAGGCAAAGTGTATGATTTTAGCGTATTTTAGCAAAGAACCACTTCAAACCAAGGGCTTTTTGGGTGTTTTTGGACAAATGTGATGATGAGTTGATTTTAGGCAGGAATTTACCCATTTCAATATCTGAAATCTAGCCAAAATAGCCTTGGTTTGATGGCATCAAGGCAAAGTAATTAATCAACAAAATTCAAATACTTTCATAGTCTCTCCAGGTCTATTCCTTCAAAAGTTGAATCTGGCCTTGCTTAATACTAATTTTCATTAGCGGGATTTTCTTACATTTTTTGAATGGTTGGTTTTTCCAAAAAAATAATCCAAGTATTTCCCCAAAGGAAAGCAAAAGGAGTAAAACGAAACATGATTGGTGTCGGAAACCTTACCAAAAAGCTTTTTGGGTCCGCCAATGATAGGTTGTTGAAATCCGTACAGCCATTCGTTGTCAAGATAAATGACTTGGAAAGCCTGTTCGAAAAACTTTCCGAACAGGAAATCATCCAGAAGACACAGGAATTCAAAACCAGGGCAAGCAATGGGGAAAGCCTAGATGACTTGCTCACGGAAACTTTTGCCCTGACCAGAGAAGTTGGCAAGAGGGCCTTGGGGCTACGAATATTCGATGTCCAGATGGTGGGAGGGATTTTCCTTCACCAGGGTAATATTTCAGAAATGAAAACAGGTGAGGGCAAGACCCTGGTTGCTACCCTGCCAGCCTATTTGAACACCCTCAAGGGGGAAAGTGTTCATATTGTAACTGTTAACGATTACCTCGCTCGAAGAGACTCCGAATGGATGGGGAAAATCTACTCCATGCTGGGGATTACAGTGGATGTAATTACGCCTGATCTCGACAAGAGCGGTAAGCGTAAGGCCTACAGCGCTGATATTACCTATGGAACAAATAACGAATTTGGCTTTGATTACTTGCGTGATAACATGGTTCCAACTCTCGAAACCATGGTCCAAAGGGGGCATCATTTCGCCATAATCGACGAAGTAGATTCCATCCTGATTGATGAAGCCCGAACCCCTTTGGTTATTTCAGGACCAGCCGGGGATCGTTCAGAACTATATAATTCCATTCAAAATTTGATTCCCTCGGTAAATCCGGAAGATTATGAACTGGATGAAAAAACCAGGAATGTCACCCTTACAGATGAAGGAAACGATCATCTTGAAGTTCTTCTAAAGGAAAAGGACCTCTTACCTGAGAATCAATCGCTATACGATGCGGAATCGGTTACCATCGTTCATCACGTTACACAGGGTCTTCGAGCAAATAAGGTCTACTTCAGGGACAAGGACTATATCGTTAGAGGTGGACAGGTTGTCCTGATTGATGAATTTACTGGCAGAATGATGTCAGGAAGAAGACTGAGTGAGGGTTTGCACCAGGCTATTGAAGCTAAGGAGGGAGTACCCATCCAGTCAGAGAATGTTACCCTGGCCTCTGTTACCTTCCAGAATTATTTCCGGCTGTATTCCAAACTTTCTGGAATGACCGGTACGGCTTTGACAGAAGCAGAAGAGTTCGGCGAAATCTATGGACTTGGTGTGGTTGAGATTCCAACCAATGAAGATGTGGCCAGAATTGATGAAGATGATCGTGTCTACCGAACTTCAAAGGAAAAGCATCAGGCCATTCTGGACGCCATCAAGGACGCCCATGGTAGAAAACAACCCATTTTGGTGGGAACCACCTCCATCGACAAATCAGAAACCCTTGCAAAGATTTTAACCAGAAGCCGCTTGAAACATAATGTGCTTAATGCGCGCCACCATGAGCAAGAGGCAAAAATCATTGCCGAAGCAGGAATTCCAGGGGCCATAACGATCGCAACGAACATGGCCGGAAGAGGTACGGACATCCAACTTGGTGGTAATGTCGAAATGAAAGTTCTGGAAAAACTGGAAGCTGATCCTGAGCAGGACCCAGCCGAGATAAGGACCAAAATTGAGCAAGAAGTTGCCGATGACAAGGAAACTGTTATCAAGGCGGGAGGGCTGTTTGTTTTGGCAACGGAACGCCATGAATCAAGGCGGATAGATAATCAGCTCCGGGGACGTTCCGGGCGGCAAGGTGATCCTGGCAAATCATCCTTTTTCCTTTCCCTTGAAGACGATTTGATGCGAATATTCGGCTCGGAAAGGCTGGATAAGGTCCTCAATACCATCGGAATGGAAGAAAACGAGGCCATCGTACATCCCTGGGTCAATAAATCGCTGGAAAAGGCACAACGTAAAGTTGAAGGGCGAAACTTTGATATCAGAAAGCAACTCCTGAAATACGATGATGTCATGAATGATCAGCGTAAAGCCATTTTTTCCCAACGAATGGAAGTGCTGGAGAGTGAGGATGTAACCGACATTATTGAAGAAATGCGCCTGGAGGTCATTGATGCCTTTGTTGATCAGTATATCCCACCGAAATCCTATCCCGATCAATGGGAAATGCAGGACTTGAGGGAATCCGTACAAAAAAGCACTGGAGTGGATCTCCCCATGGAATCATGGGCTGAAGAGGATGGGGTGGATGATGAGGTCGTACGGGATAGAATCTACGATGCAACCGCCGAATATTATGAAAAAAGAAAAGCGGAATTTAGCCCTGAAATCATGAGTATCATGCAAAAACAGTTACTTTTGCAAGCCATGGATCATCATTGGCGGGAACATTTGGTTGCCCTGGAGCATTTACGCTCGGTCATTGGCTTCCGTGGATATGCCCAAAGAGATCCGTTAAATGAATTCAAGAGGGAGGGTTTTGAACTATTTCAGGCACTGCTCACCAATATCAACAGTTCGGTTACTCGTTTGATTTCATTTACCAGACCGGTAATTTCCGAGCAGTCTCAACAACCCCAGGAAGCACCTTCCGGGAATGGAAAGGCCCCTGCTGGCTTACCAAATAGACAACCCAATGGGGGCATGCCTTCCAGAAAACAGAAGAACTTACCTTTGAAAAAACTCGGCAGGAACAAACCTTGCCACTGTGGATCAGGGAAAAAATACAAGCATTGCCATGGACGGCCAGGGCAACAAGCTGCCTGAACCTTATGGAACTATCCTGCTTTTAACAGTCTTTCCTGGTAACTCAGGTTTTTCTTCATGACTTGGCTTTGCCATAGCCATTCCGGTTGTCTGGCAGCAAGCAAATCGTCTATTTCTATTTCATCAAAGCCGCTTAGTCTGGCCATCCTGTATTGATCGGCAATCAGATATCCCTGAGCCCGTAGAACCCCTTCATACCCCAATTGCCTCAATCTTTTGGCCAAGCTGAATCCCCGGCCATCATTAAAATCAGGAAATGGGATTCTGATCATTTCTATCCAGCAGAAAAAAGGCTGTAATTCATCAGGATTCTCGTCATTTTTCAGAGCAAGTCTAACCGGATTTTCAACCCCCTGCCTTAAAGTCTCCAGAGTTACAAAATCTAATTCGCTTAAGTTGTCCTGGTCAAACCCATCATCACGAACAATTTTACTCAATGTCCTGTCCTCTCCGTTTGTTTGGGTTTTAAATGGGGATACAGAGCTTCCTTGAATGGATCCATACCCAGACGGTTATAGCATTTATAAAAGGTTTCCTCGGACGATTCCCTGAGTTTCAGGTATGACGTTAACAATCGCTCCAGGGCAGGTATGAGTTCCTCAGAAGAAAAACCGGGTCCAACTCTTGTCCCAATGTGGGCATCCTCAGTGGCATTTCCACCAAGCGTAATCTGATAATTCTCAACGCCGGCCTTGTCCAGTCCGAGAATACCTATATGTCCTACATGATGGTGCCCACAGGCGTTGATACAGCCTGAAATCTTGATTTTCAGGGGGCCGATTTCCTGTTCCAGTTTCAGTTGGTCAAACCGCTTGGCAATATCTTGGGCAATTGGTATGGAACGAGCTGTTGCCAATGCACAATAATCCATACCAGGGCAAGCAATAATATCTGACAACAGCCCCAGATTGGGTGTAGCAAGCCCAGCTTTCTTTAATTCATCATAAACCTTGGGGATATAAGCCTTTGGGATATGGGGAAGAACGATGTTTTGTTCATGACTTACCCGCAATTCATCATGGGCAAATGATTCGCCCAAGTCCCCCAAGACCCTCATTTGATCAGCTGTTGCATCTCCGGGTGTTCCTCCAACAGGTTTCAGCGAAACTGTCACTATTCCATACTCAGGAACCTTGTGCCTTGCGACATTATTTTTTACCCATTCTCTAAACTCACGATCATGGGCTACTCTTGAGACATAACTATCGACTGATAACTTGTTGAATACTGGTGGAGCAAAATCTTGCTCAATCGTTTGAAGGAGTACAGGATTAACACCTGGAAAGTCAGCCTTACGGGTTACAAACTCCTTTTCAATTTGTGCTTTCAACTCCTCTATCCCTGTTTCGTGCACAAGGATTTTTATACGGGCCTTGTATTTATTGTCTCTTCTGCCACTAAGGTTATAAACCCTCAAAATGGCCTCAACATAAGGTAATAAATCCTCCTTGGGAAGAAATTCCCTGACAACCTTGCCAATCATGGGAGTCCTACCAAGACCACCCCCGATCAAGACTTCGTATCCTTTACGTCCCTCAGAATCTTTAATAGTTCTGAGCCCAATATCATGTGCCCGGGTTACAGCTCTGTCGTTTGGCGATCCAGTTACGGCAATCTTGAATTTCCTAGGGAGATATTGGAACTCAGGATGATCGGTTGACCATTGCCTCAACAGTTCTGCGGTCATGCGAGCGTCTTCAATTTCATCTCTGGCCGCACCAGCAAAATGGTCTGCTGTAACATTTCTGATACAATTACCTGAGGTTTGGATTGCATGCATGGAAACATCGGCAAGCGCATCCAGGATATCTGGTACATCCTTAAGCTTTGGCCAGTTGAATTGAACATTCTGCCTGGTTGTGAAATGGCCATAGCCCTTGTCCCATTCTTCAGCAATCATGGCCAACTGTCGCATCTGACTGCTGTTAAGAGTCCCATAGGGAATGGCGACCCGGAGCATATAGGCATGGAGTTGGAGATAGAGACCATTCTTCAGCCGTAGCGGCTTGAATTCTTCTTCGGTCAGGGTTCCAGATAGCCGTCTTTCTACCTGGTCCCTGAATTCCTCTACCCGCGATCTGACAAAGGTGTGATCAAATTCATTGTATTTATACATCTAGTTTCCAGCTTGTTTACCGTGAAAATAATTGGAAGGTCCCAAGGTTCTGAATTGCTCCCGGAAATGAACTGGCTCCGGTTTCCCATCAGTGTCCAGTTTTGTATCGGCGAGATAGGCACCTACGTGGATATTCCTTTGTAAATCGGCTTCGGCAAGTTTTATGTCTGCCGTTTCGGAGTCATGAAAAACAGCTGCTTGGGAAATATTTCTAACCCAATTTCCGCCATCGGCAAGATAAATCACATCACCCTCTAGTAAATGGTTCGAGGTGATTACCTTGGGTAGGAATTTTCTAGCCATCAACCTTCTCCCATTGGGACCCCGGTGTCTAAACTACTCCGGTTTCCATGCAAGAGATGAGGAAACTTTTCCTCGGACTCTTCTGGTTGTTTGGGATATACGGAACTCAAATTGACACCGTCTTTCCATCTGGTGCGATTATCAAGGAAAACCGATAGCAGGTCGGTAGGTTTTTCCCCGCTGCCTTGTGTTCTTATAGGGGAAACGCCTGGTACAAACTCGAATTTGATCCCTAATTCCTCAATATTGCTCGATTCTGGTCCAAGAGTTTCCCACATCTGGAGGGTGTTGGTGCCCAATTGTAATATGGTTTCTCCTTGGGATGCTTTCTGGCAAATTGTTTTGATAATTTGTTGCCTTGATTGAGTTACAGAAGAGGTTCTTTGGTCAAGATCAATGAATTGTGCTTCCCTTCTTGCCAATTCCAGGATGTGTTTGGAAATCTTGTGATCATAAAACACGATATCGGCATTTTCGATCAGCCTACGGGCTTTGACAGTTAGTAAATCTGGATTGTTGACACCGGATTCCACCAAATAAAAAACACTCTGACCAGCTTTATCTGCATCAAAATTCTCGAGCGAGGTGGCAAGGTTTTCGAGTATTTTCTCCTCGGGCATTGCCTGAACGTTTTTCTGAAGCATACCCTCAAAGATTGAGGCCCAGAACGATCTGATTTGAACTGCTGAAAGTTTTGAGGCCACCCGGCCCCTGAAGGTGGTACTTATTTTTGCGAACTTGCCGAGTGATACCGGGAGTAAATCTTCAACCCTTGCCTTAATCTTGCGAGCCAGCACAGGAGCCGTTCCTTCGGTCCCAATGGCAACGGTTACAGGGTCTCTGTCAACAATTGCTGGTGTAATAAACTGACTTAGTTGAAGATTATCTACGATATTGACCAAAACGCCATGGGTTTCACCCAAAGCAAGTACCTTCTGATCTTTTTCGGGGTTGTTATCTGCCCCATAGAGCAACACACAATTCTTGAGATCTTCCGATGCCACCTCCCGGTCAAAATGGATTAATTTTCCTTGGGAGTGCCAGTTTATGATTTCTGGTTCCGGCATCATTCCGAACACGAGAATTCGGGCCCTTGTTTTCATCAGTAATCTTATTTTTGGAACTGCTGTTGTACCAGCACCGGAAATTACTACTTTTTTTCCGACCAAATCCAAAAACAACGGAAAATACTTCATTCGCTACCTTCCTAGAGAACAAAAATAGGAAAATCGAATGAGGTAAGTTAGGAAAATATTTTAATATTTTCAACAAATATGAAATCAATTGAAATTATATTCTACATTATGAAATATATAGAACAGATGTTTTGAAGATTCTCAATTTGCAAAATGAGTGTTTACGAGGCTTTTTTGACCTCACAGGTTTTACCCTTACCCAAACCTTTCAAAATATTGTTGTCGCTGATTTCTTATTGAAGATTGAAACCTTTTTTGGCCTTTAGGAGATCGGGTATTTGGCTGGGGATATCTGCTACCTGAATATCGTTTTTTTCCAAATATGCCCTTTTTGCCTTATAGCTTCCTGAACTTCCTGAAACAATAGCTCCGGCATGTCCCATCTTTTTTCCTTCCGGGGAACTTTTACCTGCTATAAAAGCAACAACAGGCTTGTTAATGGTTGTGGCATAATCAGCAGCTTCTTCTTCAGCTGTCCCGCCAATTTCTCCACAAATCACGATGGCCTTGGTTTTTGGGTCCTCATTCATGTGTTGCAGGGCTTCCCTGGTATTTGTACCTATGATTGGATCGCCACCAATACCATAGAATGCCGATTGGCCGAAGCCATGTTGAACCAAATTCAGACAGACCAAGGTTCCAAGACTGCCTGACCTGGAAATTACCCCAATGGATCCTTCCTGGAAAACTTTCTTATTGAAACCCGGCATGATACCTGCAAAGGCCTCGCTCGGAGTTACCATCCCAGCTGTGTTGGGTCCAATTATCTGTGTACCGTTCAACCGGGCAATGGATACCATTTCCATAACATCCTGCACCGGTATATGCTCGGTTAGACAAATAACAACCTTGGTACCAGCCTCACAGGCATCAATGGTGGCTTGCTTGCAGGCCGCGGGTGGAACAAAAAACAGGGCAGTATCAAAATCCATATCTTTTACTGCCTGGCTTGCTGAAGCATAAACTGGAACCCCCAAATGGACCTGCCCAGCCTTGCGGGGGTTTACACCTCCTACAACCCTGGTTCCGTAGTTGAGCATTTCTGCTCCCCAGAAAGTACCCTGTTTTCCAGTGATACCAAAAACCAGGACACGATGTTGCTTTCTTAGTATCATTCGAAACCTATCTTGCTGCTTCCACGGCTTTGATGACAGCCTCATCCATCAAATCGAATGGCTCCAGGTTTAAGCCCTCCCTGACCATGGCAATCGCTTCTAAATAACCGGTACCATTAATGGAAAAAAATATTGGAATGTCCGGTTCCAACTCTTGCCAGGCTTTGACAATACCTTCGGTCATCACATCCGTGCGGGCAAAAGCACCACAAAAATTAACCAGGATGGATTTAATTCTGGGGTTTTGCAATAGTATTTCCAATGCTTCCTTGCTTTTGGTATATGCTTCACCGCCGATTTCAAGAAAATTTGCCGGTTTTCCACCAAAATAGGTTATCGCATCCATAGTTGTCATGGTCAGTCCAGCACCATTGGCAATTACCCCGACATTACCGTCCAATTCTATATACTTCAAACCACTTTGAGCGGCTCTTTTTTCCAGGGTTGTTTGCTTTTCCGGAGCTATTTCGCTGCTGAGTTTCTCCTGCCGATAAATTGAGGAGTCATCGAGAATAAATTTGCAATCAAGGGCAATGATTTCTGAATCACTGGTAATTACCAGCGGATTAATTTCGACGAGTTCGGCATCATTCAAACGATAGACCTGAAACAATTGCTGGATGGTATCGACTATTTTGTCTGTAACGAGGGGCAGGTGGCTGATAGCATCTCGAATAAATTCTTTTGAAAGGGTATTTCCAAAGGGTATGGGCTTAAAAATCATCTGAGTTGGATCTTGCTGTGATATTTCTTCTACATCCATCCCACCCATGGTGGAAAACACCAGCATTGGGCCCTTGGTTCGGGTGTCATTGATAATGGCGGCATAGCATTCAGTGTTAATATCTGCAACTTCTTCAAGCAAGATTTTTTTAACTTCATGCCCACCGATATCCATACCAAACATATGTTTTGCTATGCTTAGCGCTTCTTCCCGGTTATTGGCCTTCTGAATTCCTCCCGACTTGCCTCTTTTTCCGATGGGAACTTGGGCTTTCAATACACACGGTCCAATTTCCTGGTACGCTATTGCGACCTCATTCACCGAAGAAGCCACTTGACCCTTGGGTACTTTTAAACCAGCCTTAGCCAATAATTTTTTACCACTGTATTCACATAAGTTGGCCATTACTCCTACCCGTATCCAAACTTCTTCCATAAGGGACCAAACAACTCCTCCTCATCAGGTTTGTCTGGTTCGATGGTGGTCACAAGATGTGTTATATTGATAAAATGCTTATAGTTCAGGTTATCGGATATAGTGTTCCCTGCCCAAGTACCTCCCCCCATCGAAAGGGTAAAAGGCAAACTGTTGTCAAAGCCTCCCCCATTACCAAAGGTGTGGGCCTGATTGACCAAGACTCTTACGACATCTGTGGTTTGGGCAACCTTGTTGGCATTTTCCATGTCAGCTGTATGAATTCCTACCGAATGTCCTTTGCCCTTAACTTCGAGAATTTCTTTGGTTATCCTTTGAGCATCTTCAAAATCTCTGGCCCGATATAAGGTCAGAACCAATGAAAGTTTCTCGTCTGCAAAACTCCCATTTCGGCCAATTGTCATTTCTTCCACCATGAAAAACTTACTTTTTCGTGCTTCGGATGGCAGACCAAAAACCTCGGCAGCAATATGAGCATCTTTGGCAATAACTTTTCTATTCAATACTCCGTTCACCCAAAGTTTTTCCTGAACTTTCGCTTTTTGTTCGGGGGTGCATAACCACCCGCCTTCCTTAATCAGGGCATGAACTGCTTTTTCATAAACATTATCCAGAATAACCAGGGCATTTTCGGAGGAGCATGATGTGGCATTATCGAAAATCTTGGACATGGTTATTTTTTTGGCGGCATCATTCAAATCTGCTGTTTGATCAATGATTACAGGAACATTACCAGGACCAACCCCGATGGCAACGGTTCCCGACCGCATGGCGCGTGAGACATTGTTTTGTGATCCGGTTACCACTGCCAGATCAACTTTTTCAATTAGTTTTTGAGTGGCTTCCTTGTTCACAGGCGAAGGAAGGATCTGAACAAGGTTCGGTGGGAAACCGGATCTTTGCAGTTCAGCCCGCATGAACTCAACTGTTTTGGCAGTTGTGCCATAGCCAGCTGGCGAGGGTGCGATAATGACGGCATTACCTCCTTTGACAGCCATCATGGCCTTGTTGGCTGGGGTTGCCGAAGGGTTTGTCGAAGGACATATGGCCCCTACAACACCGACTGGCTTGCCATATTTCACTATACCCTTTTCTAGATTGTTCTCGATAACACCAATCGTTTTTGCCCGAAGGAGGTCCCTGAGGGTTCCAAAAGTCTTGCGGGTGTTTTTGATGACTTTTGACTCAACATTTCCCAAACCGGTATCCTTAACCGCCATCTCGGCGAGCAGGCGCGAGTGTTCAGGTTTGTAGATGGCCCAGGCCAAAGCTCTCACTGCCATGTCAACATTGGCCTGATCTTCACTTTGGAAAAGGTCCATGGCTACCCTACCCTTGACGAGCAGGTCTTCTATCTGTTCTTCCAGTCTGTTTGCCATTTCTGCCTTTAAATTCAGTGATCCCCGGTCAGGGGCTTTCTTGATGTTTTAATTTCTGTCCATATGGAAGAGATTATGGCCAGCCCTCCCAAGGCAAGTAATATTCCTGAAATTGGCCTGCTGAAGAAACCCAGGAAATCGTAGTTCATGAGTTGCATTGATTTGGAAAAGGCTGATTCACCTAAACTCCCCAGAATCAGTCCAAGAATTATGCCAGCCGGTGAATAGCCGGTTGAACGCATGAAATAACCCAAAACTCCAGCAAAATACATAATCCAGACATCAATCATCAGGTTCCTGAGGGCGTAAGCTCCAACGGTAGCCAGCAACAGAATGATCGGTGCAAGATATCGAAAAGGAATTCTCAGGACATGGACAACTGTCTTGGTTTGAATCCAGCCCAGCAAAACAATCAGTAAGTTGGCCCAGAACATCGCAGCAAAAGTTATCCAGACCAGGTCATTTGAATTAATGAAAATCAGTGGCCCTGGTTCCATGCCATGGATCTGAAATATTCCCAAGATCATGGCGGTCAAAGCCCCACCAGGCAAACCCAACGCAAGAAGGGGGATCATCGCTGCCCCGGTGGCGGCATTATTGGCAGTTTCCGAGGCGACCACACCTTCCATTTCACCTTGGCCAAAATGCGCTTTTCGTGATGACCATTTCTGGGCTTGGCTATAACCGAGGAAAGCTGCAAGAGTTGCCCCTATACCTGGTAAAATTCCCGCGAAGAAGCCAATGAAAATTGATCTTATCATGGTGAAACGGACTTTCCAGAATTCCAAAATTGTCGGGAACTCCATGGAAGCCTTCATCCGTTGCCTTTTGCCTGAGGAAATTGCTGTTGCCTGCACCAAAACCTCTGACACAGCGAAGAAGCCCAGAATCATCGGGATAAAGTGCAAACCTGCTGAAAGGTAATAGGATTTGTACTCCCAATTCAAAATTGACCATTCGCTGAAGCGAGGAATACCCCCAACCGGGTCCGTTCCTATTGTTGCAAGGAGCAATCCTGCGAATACCGAGAGCCAACCTTTCCAAAGATTGGCCGAGCCGATAGAGGCCGAAACAGCCAAACCAAAAAAGATCAGGGCAAAAATTTCTTGGGAGCCAAAAGCCCGGATGGCCCAGTTGGCTATCGGGCCCGTTGCTGACATCATAAGTATTGCCGAGCAAACACCACCGATGGCCGAACAACAAACTGCAGCGCCAATGGCCTTGCCAGCCATACCCTTGACGGTCATTGGATAGCCGTCAAAACAGGTGGGAGCATTTTCAGGTGCGCCGGGAATATTGAATAGAATTGCCGTTATGGCCCCACCAAAAACCCCCGAGCAATATATAACCGAATACAGCATGACAGCATGGGAGGGCTCCATGGTAATGGTAAACGGCAGTATTACAGCTCCAAGGGTAAGCATATTTACCCCGGGAATAGCACCGAAAAACATTCCTCCAAGTAAACCCAGAACAAAAATGATAAGGGCTTCCCAATCTCCGAAAAGCATTATTGTTCCAGTGAGAAAATGTTCCATGGTGTTTACATTCCTATCCGGGCAACAACAATAATCCAGTTGTTGAAGTCATAAAAGAAATCCCATCTCCCGACGGGGAGGGCCACATAAAAGAAACGTGTAAATACCACCAGCAGCAACAGGTAGGTAATTGCCGTAACCCCCAGCAAGGCTTTAATTGATCTAACCTTAAGTAACAACAGCAGGCCAAGAATGAAAAATAGCGTTATGAAATAAGTGCCCATTCTCGGGGCAAGATACAGATATACGAAGGGTAGCAGAAATATGGCAATATTGGTTAACCTGGTTCCCCGGCTGGTTTTGATTGTTGTCTCTATCTCCGAACTTGCCGGTGGGGTTGGGTCCGCTCCGCTTGATTTAATTCGCCAAATCTGGAATAAAAATTGCAGGGTGGCACCAGCTCCCAAGGCCAGGGTAATGGTAATTGGCCAACCATCTGCATCAAATTTGTACGCTGCAATCTCCTGGCTGAAATTATCCACCTGGGAGAGGGCTACCAGGACTAAAACCATCCACATCAGCCATTCAGCCAAGGGCTTAAAGTAAGCATTCCTTGTCATGGAAACCAATTTGGGATTTTGTCCAATCATGGGGTTCTGGATAATATTCGCAATAAAGGAGGGTGAAACTCACCCTCCTTTGAATTCTGGTATTTTAGTTACCAATTCCAAGCATTTTGTACATGTCCTGGTAAGTCTTAACAGCATCATTGATGAGGGTAATTGAACCTTCGGTATCTCTGAAACTGTCGATGAGATGCATATACTTGCTTCGGTTGAATTCCTGATAGTCGTCGGTATTAAATCCAGCTGCACAGGCCTCGGAAAGAAATGCCACAATATCCTCGGGAACACCATTCTTGACATAAAAGCCCCGGAATCTGGTCAAGGCATCAAAATCAGCACCAACTTCCTTATGGGTTGGGACATCGGCAAAGGCGGAAGGCCGCTCCCCGAATATAGTCAGGATGGGTACCATATCACCAGAATCAAGGAAACTCCTGACATCACCCGGTTGTTCAAAAAGAACATCGACATGACCACCGATCAATGCACCATACCGTTCGGCTGGTTTATCATAGGCAATCTGGTTAAGCTCTATACCCAAGGCTGATTGCAGTTGGTCCATGACAACCAGCTCCATGGAACCTATTTTGCCTAGATTGGCCATGGATACGGCACCTGGATTGGCTTTGGCGTATGCTTCAAAGCTAGCCCAGTCAGTAAACCTGTTCTCGTCACCCCTAATGTAAATTTGGCTAAAGGTAATTTGGGTCATGCACAATGGAATCCAATCGACAGCAGGATTCTCCGAAATATCTCCGGCGGCATAGGCGGAAATGGCATTGTCAATATGCTCTAGTACAGTATAACCATCGGCTGGTGCCAGCATGAAATCCGGTATGGCGGATGTACCACCCCCACCGGGCTTATTAACAACCTGGAAATCCAGACCTGCTACTTCACCCATTGCCTTGGCCATAGCTCTGGCAAGTTGGTCAGAACCACCGCCCGAACCAAAAGGAACGATCATTGTCAGAGGTCTTTTGCCAAACCCATCAGGGGGAGTGACCATGGTATCAGCTTGTGAGACAACACTTCCCATAAGTAGCAACCCCATGACATAGGCTGAAATCAGTTTAATTTTCATTTAATTTTCTCCCGAATCTTAATTTCTGGTAAATTTGTATGTTTACAAACCAATCAGTTTATGCAACCAGATTCTAAATTCGGAAAAAATGGGATTGTTGATAGGAACCTAATGAGAAATTGGGATTCTTGGTTGGAAATTAGTTGGGTAATATTTGTCTTGGGGCGAGAGTGTGAATATCTCAACCCCTGTTGAAGTTACGCCAACCATGTGTTCAAATTGGGCTGAAAGGGATCTGTCCTGGGTAACTGCTGTCCAGCCATCCGAAAGTAGCTTGGTCCCTGATCTACCCAAATTGACCATGGGTTCTACCGTGAAAAACATCCCTTCTTCAAATACTGGTCCGGCTCCCGGACGACCAAAATGGAGAACATTGGGTTCTTCGTGAAATGCTCTTCCAATACCATGTCCACAAAAATCTCTGACCACGGTCATACGATGACTTTGGGCATATTGCTGAATGGTCCAACCCAAATCACCAAAAGTATTCCCTGGTCGTATTTTTTCCAGCCCGATCATCAAAGCATCATGGGTAACCTGCATCAATCGGAGGGCCTTCAAGCTTGGTTTGCCGGCAACATACATCCGTGAACTATCCCCAAACCAGCCATTCTTGATTATCGTTACATCAATGTTAAGGATATCACCTGAAACCAGTGTTTTTTTACCTGGTATACCATGACAAACCACGTGGTTAATGGAAATACAGGAAGCATGTTGATATCCCCGATAGCCTATTGTGGCCGATTTAACCTGATATTCCTTGATTTTGTCCCGAATAAACTGATCCAGTTCTATCGTCTTGACGCCCGGCACAACCTGATCACAAAGGTCGTCCAGAATTCTGGCTGCTACCTGGCCGGCCTTGGCCATTTCGGCAAAATCCTGCTTCTTATGCAGAATGATGCGGTTTTTATTCAACTTTTTCTTGGGAAATAGTTTCATCCAGTTATTCTAAACCTCAAACCAATATGCTTTGATGAATTTTGGTAAATCTACTCAATTCACAATTGTTGAAAATAGCTTTACTGTTTTACGCGTAAACCGCTCTCATCAAAAAAATGTAGTTTGTTGTCCTGAAAAGTTAAGCCACAAACCTCATTAATTTCTAAGGTTACCCCACCTGGAACCCTGACCGTTAGTGTTCCACAATCACCACAATCAAAAACGACAAAGGTATCAGCCCCCAAAAATTCAATTATATCTACCAATCCGTCACAATTCCCTTCGCCAGGCTTGCCGATTTGAATATGTTCTGGCCGGATTCCCAGTTTGTTGGCTTCTCTGGAACCCTTGAACGGTCCATTGCGACCATTTGCCAAGGTGAAACTGTCCTTGTTGGTTGTGCAGTCCAACAGGTTCATTTTAGGACTGCCGATAAACTGGGCGACGAAAATATTCTCTGGTTCTTCATATAAATCCTTGGGGTTGCCAACCTGGGCAATCTGACCTAGTTCAAGAACCACAATTCGATCAGCCAAAGTCATAGCTTCAACTTGATCATGGGTGACATAAATCATTGTACGGGACAGGCTTCGATGAAGCTTGGCTATTTCATACCGCATTTCAACTCGCAGTGCGGCATCCAGATTGGACAGAGGTTCATCAAACAGAAATGCCGTGGGATCTCGTACAATAGAACGGCCAATGGCTACGCGTTGCCGCTGGCCTCCAGAAAGATCCTTAGGTCGTCTTGCATAAAAATCGGTTAGCTTCAGAATTTTTGCCGCTTCTGAAACCTTTTCATCAATTTCCTCCTTGGGATGCCCCGCTGTTTTCAGGGCAAAACCCATATTGTCCTTGACCGACATGTGGGGATAGAGGGCATAGGACTGAAAAACCATGGATAACCCTCTTTTTGAGGGAGGTTGGTCCGTTACATTCTCGCCATTGATCAGAATTGATCCTCGGGATGTATCCTCCAATCCGCCAATCATTCTGAGCA
The DNA here is from genome assembly GCA_963668325.1 of Paracoccaceae bacterium. GTDB lineage: Bacteria > Pseudomonadota > Alphaproteobacteria > Rhodobacterales > Rhodobacteraceae > MPNP01. The sequence goes on along the minus strand of OY764222.1, from coordinate 933,800 downwards.
GGGTTGATTTCCCACAGCCGGAAGGTCCGACGAAAACGATAAACTCACCGTCCGCTATAGCAAGGTCAATCCCCTTGATTACCTGAATATCGCCGAACCACTTTTCGGCATTTTTTAGTTCTATTGCACCCATTAGTCTTTCCCCGCCCAAACCAGCCATACCGCAGCAGTCCAAGTAAAGGATTGACCACCCTTCGGTTCGCCGGTTATCGGATCAAAATATTCTGAAAATCCACCCTTCAAAATCATTTCTCTTGTTCTTCCTCGCAACTCAGCCCCTTCCGGATGGTTCATTTCCTCCAAACCCTTGCCAATGAGGAAATTTACCACTGCCCAGGTTGGGCCCCGCCAGTACCGTGCTCGATCAAATTTGGAACTATGGGGATCATGGCTGGCAACACCGTATGGAACCATGGAAAATTGGTCCCTGAGTTTTAGAAGCATTTCCTCAGAGTGATGACCCGCATACCAGTTCAGAAAGGAAGCATTGGTCAAGCTCCCTGAAAACTCATGGCTCCTGGTATTCCTGGCATCAAAATAAGCTTCTTCTGCATTCCAGATATATTTTAAGCCCTCTGCCATTGCAGGGAGATCCTTCTTGAGTGTGGAGGTATCGTACCCCAAAACATCACCAAGATACTGTAAATCCCGGGCAGCCCTCAAAACTGTAAAGGTCAATCCTGGATCAGCAATTCGAAAGGGGTTCAGATCCTTAAGTTCCCACTCATTCCAGGCATTTTTCTTACCAATTGCAACGAGATGTAAGTATCGGTCATAATCGAATTTTTTGGGGCGCATGGAACTCTCGACCATTGAAGTGTCTTTCCTCGTGTAGGGTAAAAGACCGACAGGCTCAATTGAGGCCATCAAAGCATCCCAATCAGGGGCGTTATCCCGCCCTGATTCCCATGGATGGGTGGTCATAATTGCACCCTGGAAACCTCTCCATGCCACAAACCACTTATGCCAAGCTAACATTTTTGGAAATAGTGTCTTGAGTTTTTGTTTGCCCAGAACAGGATTTTTCTTATGAATAAACCTGGCCATGGTGGATGCCAGGGGAGGTTGGCTTATACCTGAAGATGGTATTGCACCCTGGTTTCCACCCCAGATATCCGGCCCCGGAAAATAATCCTTACTAGGTTTGTGAAAGATAATGTGTGGTACCATGCCATTCGGCCACTGAGCAGAAAAAAGTGTTTCCAGTTCAAGCCAGGCCCTGTTCACATCAAATTCTGCAAACCCCAAGGCAGCCATGGCACTATCCCAATTCCATTGGTGGGGGTAAAGGCCCTCGGTTGGGATGGTATAACCACCCTGATCATTAGCCAACAAAATATTGCAGGCCTGTTGATCAATATCTCCTTTTAGTGACATAACTATCCTTTAACAGACCCGGCCGTGAGCCCCCTGGTCATAAACCTCTCCAGAGCCATGAAAATCGTGATTATTGGAAGGGTGGATACAACCGCACCTGCCATCAAGTGTTGACGGGGAATTTCTGAAGAGTTGAGCATGGCTACCCCTCTGGTCAGGGTAAATATTTTTGGATCATCCAGTAGCATGAAGGCCAAAAGGAATTCGTTCCAGGCAATCATGAAAACATACAAGGAAACCGAAGCCAGAGCAGGTAGACTTAGGGGCAGGGTAATTTTCCAAATCACCACTAGTCTGGAAAGACCATCCATCAAGCCAGCCTCTTCAACTTCGGTCGGCAAACCACGAAAATATCCCTGAAGCATGTATAGGGCAACAGGAATTGTCGTTACCGGATATATCAAAATGATGCCAAGAATTGTATTCCGTAGCCCGGTTGTGGAAAATACAACGTAAATTGGAAGGGCAAGAACAATCATCGGAACCATGTAAATCAACAGTATGGAACGAGAAAGGGCTCCTTGACCAGTGAACCTGAATCGGGCAATGGCATAGGCTCCTGGTACAGCGAAAAGTAGGGTAATAATTACCGTTGTAATCGAAACGACAAAGCTGGTAATCATGTAGGTACCGAAGTTGAAATCGTTAAACAACTCAAAATAGCTTCGTAACAAACCCCAACCCTTCTGAAATTCCAACGAGAAATCCAAGGGGTTCATTAATAGCTCCTGCTGGGATTTCAGACTGGTCATGACCATTACATAAAAGGGGATCAGGACAATTGCCGTGAAAAATACCAGACCCGACCCTGTCAGGAATCGAATTACGCTTTCTTCAAACTCATGTCTTGATAATTGCCCCCAGGGACAATCTGCCAGATATCGGACCAAGGCCCAACCAGTACCGATACTGAAAAGCAAAGAGCTTATACCCTGCATGCTCAGAGGGATACTGTCGCCATAAGCAAGAGGCCCCAAACCGATGAATGGTAAACCCATGGCAAGCAAGAAGGATGTCGGTATGATTATGGACAGCTTGTTGAATTGGACAGTTAGTAATCCCAACACTAGTCCAACTAGGACACTGCCCCAAAAGGTAGGCAAATAGGCACCACCTGTTGCAAAAGCCATGAGAATGGAGACTGACGTAGCGACTACCAGTGTCCAGCAAGCACCAATTATGGGGCCGGTGATATAGCCGTAATAAAAATGCTTCACAAACCTTCCTCCTGGCTTATGAAACGGAAAAAGAACAGACTGAACAGAAGGAGAAACAACATGATGATCACTGCAACGGCTGCCCCAGCTCCAATATTGGATATCCCAAATGCCTGCTCGTAAACATTTACGGTCAAGGTACGGGTGCCGGCATTACCCCCGGTCAACAGGAAGATGTCATCAAATTTGTTGAATGTCCAAATAAATCTCAACAGGAATAAAATGCTGAGGATCCCAAGTAATTGAGGGATACTGAGATACCAGAATTTTTGAAACGGGGATGCTCCATCCATATCTGCGGCTTCATACATATCATAATCAATAGCTTGCATACGAGCTAGTATGAACAGGAAAGAAAGCGGGAAATAACGCCAAACCTCGAAAAGGGTAACCATGATCAGGGCCAAAGGTCGCTGACCAAAGAAATTAATGGCTTCCTCGGTTAAACCCATTTGAACAATCAAGGTGTTTATTGATCCAGAAAATGGGTCAAGTAAATTGATCCATGTAAAAGCAACGGCAATGACAGGGGCGACATAGGGAAACAGGAAAAAGCCTCTGAGAATACCTTGGCCCCGGAAACTGGTGTTAAGCAACAAAGCTGCAAACAAGCCAAAGACAAGGGCACCTATCGTGCCAAAAAAAGTATAGAAAAGAGTAGTCCACAAGACCGTGAAGAACTCCTTCTGGTCAAACAGTTTCTTGAAATTATCAAAGGTGAATTCCGCGTTGGTCAAGATACTGTCGGCATCACCTCTCACCGAAGGCTGGTCCCCTTCAGCCAAATCTTCGGCAACTTCAGGGGAAACGGTAAGCGTTATCGGAATCCTAAATCTTTCCCTGAAACCTCCCTCAATATCACCAAAATCACAGTCCAGAATACCTTCTGAGGTTTGCGAACACACTTCGGGCAATTCCTCTAAGACTATTTCAGGCGGTATAATGTCTGAGAAGCCTGCATCGGTGATTGGTGCGTCCTGGGATGAGTTCCGAATCCTGTAATCCAGTTCAAACATCTCACCACTGGTTCGAAAATTCTCTCGAACAACAAGGGAAGTGGGGCGCAAATCACCAAGATCAATTGGTTTTACGCTTATCCAGACGATGGCAAAAAGAGGAAGAATAACAACCAGTGATACGATAATCACTGTGGGTAAAAGCATAAACCATGCAAACCTAGCATCTCTTTGCGCTAATTTTCCACGGCCTCTGGGTGGCTCCATTAAATTCCCGGTAATTGTTATGAGGGCAGCGGGAAGATTCCCGCTGCCTTGTCATTATTAATTTATGGCAGCCAGTTCGCTGTTTAGGGCTTCCACTGTTGCGGCAGCATCCATGTTGCCATCAATGTATTCCCTGACCAGGCGATTGATCACTTGGCTGTTGATGATTTTTGAAGCCAAAGAAAGCTGTCCTTCAGTCACACCCCATCTTTGAGCGACATCAAGTCCGCCAACAATCTCATCAATCATGTCTTGCGAATAAAGGTCTCCCAAGGGGGCCTTTCTGTCTACTCCAACAGGGAGCATGGCCCATTCCATCTTGAACATGTCAGGATCATCTGCTGTACCACTACGAACGGGGAATTTTCCTTCTGGGGCAATGGCCAGAGTTTGCGTATATCCCTCATTCATGGAGAATTCAACAAATGCCATTGCGGCATCTGTGTCAGCATCTGTGGTTATACCAAAATACCTTACATCTCCCCAAGCAGCTCCATCAGGATTTGAGGGCCCTGAGAAGTTGGTTACAATGCCTGTTTTGGAAGCCAATTCAGGTGAGGTGGGATCGTCGTTGATGGTAGGAGGTGCATTGTCACGAAGTCCAGCCAACTCATCCAGGATAAACGGTGACCAGATGATCATGGCTGCCTGACCGGCAAAATACAATTCCCTGGACTGTTTCCAATATAGTTCTCCCGGAGGTGATGCCTCGGCTACAGCCTTGTAAAAGTCAAGAACTTCCGTCGTTGCGGCAACATCCAATGGTACAAAACCATTGCTGTCCACCGGCGAAACACCGTTGGCCAGGAAAACATGCTCAAGAACCTGGCTCATGAAGTTTTCATCGACTTTGGTAGCGGCCACAAATCCATACATTTCGGGTGGATTATGAAGGGCAGCAATGGCAGCGATCACATTTTCGTATGAGGTAGGTGGTGCCAGGCCCATTTCGTCAAACTTGTCCTTGCGGTAAACGATCATTTGAGTCCAGCCGTCAACTGGAACCGATGTCACATCGTCACCATAGGCTGCCATGGCAATCGGTCCTGGCGAGAAAGTATCGGCACCAAGGCTGTTCAGCACATCTGTTGCTGCTCCGGTGTCAAGTATTCCTTCTTCGGCCCAAGGCAAGGCATATTGCAATGGGTGGTAAATTACATCTGGAAGATCGCCAGCAGCAAATGCGGCAGTCGCCCGGGTTCCAAGATCTGTTTCAGTTACCGGAATAACATCAACAGAAATACCGGATTGTGCTTCGAATTGTTCGGCCATATCCTGTTGTCGAGCTAATCGCTCAGGTTGTTCTTCGGTTGTCCAAAATCGGATAGAATCAGCATAAATGCTAGTTCCAACCAATGTGACAGCAAAACCGGCCAATACAAGCGTTTTGGCTATAATTTTCATTTAGTTTTCTCCTAAGTATTGGTGAATTTCTAATTTATCCCCTGAATAGGGATTGGGCAAGGTATTTATTTAATATTTATTCCAATTACAAATAAATTTATATTTTTGGTTAGACCAAACTGGATTGGGCAAGGTAAATTGTTTCAATACCCAACTTGAAATAGCTACCAAAAACAGACCCCCCCTAGGGATTTGGGATTTTTTGCCAAGCCTTTACATTCCTCCGTGAAAACCCTTATTCCTTGTTCAATTTGAAAATATATATTAGTCATAAAACCATAGAAAATTGTTCATCCAATACTGAACAGAATCCAATTCAGAAAGTTCTTATAGTGTTAAAGAAGGAAATTCGATCGAAACTCCATGACCTGGCAAAGGGCAAGAGTGCCGAAGTATGTTACCACCCGAATGCCAAGTGGTGGGGAAGCTCTCCCTTTGATGAATTACAGGGACATGATGCCATCAATGGGGTTTGGCAAAATATCAGAACAGCGCTTCCTGACCTGGAAAGAAGAGATAGTATTTTCTTGATGGGTAGAAACGTTCTGGATGACCGGGTTTCTTTCCAAATGGCAGGCAATCTCATGGTGGCATCCATTTGCCATTACCAGGGAACATTCCTAAACCCATTGTGCGGAATTCCTGCCAACAACAAGGTTGTTCATCTACGGAGTTGTGAAGTACACAAGGTGGTGGATGACAAAATTGCCCATTCCTTCGTTTTGATTGATTTTCTGGATTTAATGAATCAGGTCGGTTTATGGCCTTTGGTTCCCTCCCTTGGGAGCGAAGGGCACTGGCCAGGCCCGGCAACTTCGGATGGTGTCATGGATGAAGTTGCCGGTCTTTCGGTGGAAAACAAACCCATTGAGATTGTCCTCAGCATGCACCAGGCCCTCCACCAATTCGATGGTAAAAACATAGCTTCCATGCCCATGGATGAATACTGGACCCCTAACTTCCAATATTATGCTGCTTCAGGTATTGGAACTACCCGTGGTTTGACAGGATTTCGGTGCCATCATCAAATACCCTTTCTAAAGGCCTTCCCCGATAGGAAGGGCGCGGGTCACTTTATCCGAATATCTGAAGGCAACTTTGCTGTTACGGGTGGTTGGCCCTCTGTGGAGGCAACCCATAAGGGTGAATGGTTGGGTTTACCTGGAACGGGCAGAAAGGTTGGTATGAGGGTCATGGACTTTTATCGATTGGAAAATAATAAAATTGCCGAAAACTGGGTACCAATAGATATTATCCATGTACTTAATCAAATGGGATTTGATGTATTCGCCCGTCTTAAGCACATTCTTGGCGCTCCAAAGAGAGATATCGGCTGAACCATCTCAATTGTTCGGAGAATACTCAATTGAGGGTCCAAGCATTGACCCAGCATCAGAAAGTAACAATTGTCCTGTCGTTTTTGTTGCATCAATGGCTAAAAAGGCAACGGCCTTGGCTATCTCCTCTGGTTCACAGATGTCCTGTAGAGCCGAATTTTGAGCAAATTCCCGTTTGATTTCATCAAGTCTTTCCTGGCCTACATAATCCAGGAACCAAGTGGTGTTTACAAAACCCGGTAGTACGCAATTAACTCGTACCTTTGGGGCAAGCATTTTTGCCAACGCCATAGAAAGGGAATTAACCGCACCCTTGGAAGCAATATAACCGAAGGAACTACCACTTCCATTTTGGGATGCAATTGAAGAAATGTTTACTATTGCCCCATTATCACTTCTTTTCAGGTAGGGTACCGAGGCTCTGGCCATCTGGTAAATGCCAATTACATTTACGCCGTAAATTCTAAGAAAATCCACAGAATTCTGATTTTCAAGGTCACTGAGTTGGGTAAATTGGGTGGTCGCTGCACAGCAAATCAACGCATCTAATCTACCAAAGGCCTCAACCGCTTTTGCAACACTGTTTCGACAATCTTCATCCACGGAAACATCCCCGTAAAGTGCAATTGCTTTGACACCAAGGCTTTGACACTCGCCAACCACCTGTTCGGCTTCACCTTGGTAATCATAATAGTTAACAACAATATTATAGCCTCTTTCAGCCATGTTCCGGGCACAACAGGCCCCAATTCCAGTTGCTCCTCCGGTGACCAGAGCCACTTTGGACTCTATTCCTTTATCAGTCATAAATTAAATACCCTAACTTTTAAAATAAGTTAATGATCATATTGTAGAATTAGGTGATTCAGAAATAGGTAATGCGATATTAACCGGGAGCTAAATTTAAAGAGTGGATATTGATCCCCAACCCATAGAAAAGTATCTAAAAGAAACCTTCCCTGACCTATCGGGTGAGTTCCATATTCTAAAGACAATCGGCGGGCAATCCAATCCTACCTATGTTATCTCATATGGGAAAAAAGCTTTTGTTCTTAGAAGAAGACCTGATGGGAATTTACTTCCGTCAGCCCATTCAGTCTCTCGTGAGTTTCGTGTCCAAAAAGCATTGGCCCAAACTGATGTCATGGTTCCAAAAATGATTTTGCATAGCGAGGATGCTTCTGTTGCCAGGACAGAATTTTACCTTATGAGTTTTGTACCAGGAAGAGTATTTCATGACAATTCGCTGAAAGAGGTGAATGTCACTGAAAGAAAAACCATGTATTTTGAAATGGCACGAATGCTTGCCAGAATACATGCTGTTGATATTAACAAGGTGGGTTTGGAGAGCTTTGGTAAGCATGGGGATTATTTTGCTCGTCAAATACACCGGTGGAGCAAACAATGGCACCTGTCAAAACAATCAGAAAACAAACATATTGATTATTTAATTCGGTGGTTACCTGACAATATCCCTGACAATGACGAAACCACCCTGGTTCACGGTGATTATCGAATTGGTAACCTTGTTTTCGATCCAGAAAGCCCCTCCATAGCGGCTGTCTTGGATTGGGAGTTGTCAACCCTTGGACACCCCTTGGCTGATTTGGCAAATTGTTGCTCTTATGCCTGGTTCCTGAATTCTGATGAGTATGGGCATGGGATTAGAAATTTGAACTTGCAGGAGCAAGGATTACCTTCTATGGAAGAATTTATCGATGTTTACTACCAAGAATCCCCTCGCAAGGAACAATTGACCAATTTCCATTTGTCTTTTGCCCTTTTTCGAATGGCGGTGATATTTGCTGGGGTTGCTGATAGAGCAAGACGCGGTAATGCAGCTTCTGGTAATGCTGTAGAATTAGGAAAGGTGGCACCTAAATTAGCCCAACGGGGTCTGGAGTTAACAAAGCTGAAAATCGGTTAGGATTTGCCCCAAATATAGAAATTGAGATTGATATGCATTTTGGTCCAACAGAAAAAGTTACTCGTCTGCAAGAGCAGTTAAATTCCTTTATGGAAAATCATGTTATTCCCGCAGACAAAGAGTTTCTACAGCTTGCCGATACAGGCACCTACCCCATTAAATTAATCAATAGGTTAAAGTTACTGGCCAGGCAAGAAGGGCTTTGGAATCTATTCCTTCCTGGTTTGAAGAGTACAGAACCCGGTACCAGACTAACCAATGTCGAATATGCCCCACTTGCCGAAATTATGGGACGTTACCCTTGGGCTTCAGAAGTGTTTAATTGTAGCGCTCCAGATACCGGGAATATGGAATTGTTGCATTTGTTTGCGACGCCAGAACAAGAGAAAAAATGGTTAAAGCCCTTGCTGGAAGGGTCAATAAGGTCAGCAGTATCCATTACTGAACCTGATGTTGCCTCTTCAGACCCAACAAATTTACAAACAACAATCGTGCGTGATGGTGAACATTTCCTCATTAATGGCAAAAAGTGGTTTACGACCGGTACTCTTCACCCAAATTTTCAATTCACCATTGTGCTAGGGGTTTCTGATCCAAACGAGGAAGCTCCTCGCCACAAAAGACATAGTTTTGTGATTGTTCCGGCCGATTCAGAGGGGTTCAGAATTATCAGGAATTTACCAATAATGAACCACTTGGCCTTGGAGGGACACTGTGAATTGGAATTCAAAAATGTAAGGGTTCCAATCTTCAATCTTGTTGGTGAGGAGGGTAAAGGGTTCGCTTTGGCCCAGGCGAGATTGGGCCCAGGCAGAGTTCATCATTGCATGAGGACCATAGGTCAATGTGAAAGGGCCCTTGAGTTGATGTGTCGGCGAGCGCTGGACCGAGCCGCTTTCGGCAAAAACCTATCTGATTACTCAAACATCCAGGACTGGATTGCAGAATCCCGAATGGAAATTGATCAGGCCCGTCTGTTAAACCTCTACGCCAGCTGGCTTATGGATACTCAAGGAAACAAGGCAGCCAGAATATTAATTTCGGAAATAAAAGTAGTGGCAACCAGACTGCAAACCAAAATTCTGGATCGGGCAATTCAAGTCTGGGGGGCAACCGGATTGACTAATGATACACCTCTATCCTACCTATGGTCATGGGGGCGTGCACTTCGTTTCATAGATGGGCCCGATGAAGTTCATCTTCGTTCTATTGCTCGGGCCGAACTTAAAAAATACAGTACCACCTAGTTTGGACCAATGGAGATTGTTCCAATTTTACAGGAGTAAAGGTGACGGATCAGAAACATTTCAAGCCACTTGAAGGCATAAGGGTTGTTGAATTCTCCCACATGATTTTTGGCCCCTGCTGTGGCCTTTTTCTAGGATTACTTGGGGCTGAGGTCATCAAGGTTGAACCTCCTAGGGGTGATAAAACTAGGGACTTGACCGGTATGGGGGCTTCCTTTTTCCCAACTTTCAATCGTGGAAAAAAATCGATTACCATAGATATGACCGCTCCAGAAGGAAAAATGGCCTTAGACAAATTGCTAGCCACTTCTGATATTCTCATCGAAAATTTCCGTGATCAGTCCCTTGAGAAAATGGGTTTGCAACCAGAACAGTTGAAAGCAAAATACCCCAGATTAATTTCCGTTTCGTGCAAAGGCTTTCTTGACGGCCCTTATAAAAACAGATCGGCTCTTGATGAAGTTGTACAAATGATGACCGGACTGGCTTACATGACCGGTCCTCCTGGCAATCCTCTCAGGATTGGTTCCTCAGCCAATGACATTATGGGGGGCCTGTTTGGGGCCTATTCTGCCGTTGCTGCTTTGAGAGAACGGGAGGATACCGGTGCAGGAAGAAACATCCGGGTGGGTTTGTTCGAGAACAGTCTTCTGCTGGTTGCCCAACACATGGTTCAATATGAAATGCTTGGGGTTGAACCTGAACCCATGCCTAACCGGGCTTTTTCATGGCCTGTATATGATATCTTCAGCACCGCTGATGATCGGGATATTTTTGTCGGAGCAGTTACCGATGGGCAATGGGAGGTTTTGTGCAAAATCCTGGGGAAAAAAGACTTGCTGGAGGATCCACGTCTGCAAACAAGAATGGATCAGATTAACGCTAGAAATTGGACCAAGCCTATTTTTACTGAAGCGATCAAATCTTTTAAGTTTGATTGGTTAAGCAGGGAGTTTCAGAAAGTTGGTATTCCCTTCGCGCCGGTAGCCAGACCTGCTGAAATGTATGATGATCCGCAAGCCCAGGCAGCTGGTGGTTTGCCCGTATCAACGTTAGTGGACGGTAAACAGATCAGGGTTCCAGGAATGCCCATGGAAATAGATAGTTCCAGAGTGGGCACAAACTTTGATATACCGGGTGTTGGTCAGGATAACCATTCAATATTGAAGGTATTAGGATTTGATTCTGACTTTATTCTTTTAGCAACCGGGCATAGGGAATCAGAAAATGCTTGAAGATAACATGTACCCCGCAGACAAGATCAGTCTTAGAGAATTAAGCTTGCGGGATGGTCTGCAAATGACCAAAACATTTCCTTCAACAGAGGACAAGATAAAACTAATCCAGATGGAGTATGATGCCGGAGTATCTCATTTCGAGGTTGGATCCTTTTTACCTGCGAAAACTTTTCCCCAATTTGCTGACATCAGGAAGTTGATTGCTTTTGTATCAGAACTGCCAAACGCCTATTCAACCGCTCTTACCTTGAACGAACGAGCCTTGGACGATGCCTTGGAAACAACTTTGGATGAGATGGTTATAGCCCTATCCGCAACCGAGGAACATTGCCAAGCTAATATAAAAAGATCCAGGGATTCAGCAGTGGGGTTAATCCGAATTGCTGTCGAAAAAAGACGGGCAAGCTCAAGCAATCCGATGATATCAGGTGCTATATCTGTATCTTTTGGGTGTTCAATCTCTGGTGATGTCGACCCTGATGATGTTCTGGATCTGGCCCGGAAGTGTGCAGAAGCAGGTGCTGATCAAATTGCCATTGCCGATACTGTTGGTTTCGCCGGTCCAAAACAGGTTTATGAACTTTCCAAACGGGTTGTTTCTAATCTTGGCAACCTTCCCGTTGTCGTTCATTTGCATGATACACGGGGTACCGGTATAGCAAATGCTTATGCCGCTTTGGAAGCAGGTGTACGTGTATTGGACGGTACCTTGGGTGGTTTGGGCGGTTGTCCTTTCGCCCCGGGTGCAACTGGCAATGTTTCTTTTGAAGATCTGGTTTATCTATGTGAACGAAGTGGTTTTCCAACCAACATTGATCTCGAGAAGCTGATTGAGGCCAGAAACTATCTGGCCACGATCTTACCTGGCGAGAAACTCTTTGGGGCCATTGCCAAAGCCAGGCCTCCGTCGCAAATTTCCTGGCAGAACATCTAACCAGAGGTTTCCTGGCCGGCGATTGTTATCCTGATGATCGTGGGAGACCCCCGGACCCCAACTAGGAAAATAATAATACTCGCATATGAACTGGTGGATAATCAGCCCGTTGGGGCTTACATATAGTAGTCGAGAACAGGTCGGTTTTCTGATCCCACTCTGAACAGGCATTATTTGTCATTTCTAATTTAGGGTTCTAGGTGTACAGGGACACCCATGGTAATCCGAATATATCATTACTTTGACGCTGTTTGGAATTTATATTAATGACTGATTGTACATAACTGAAACTAGGGGTATCCTAACAAGAAAACAAACAAAGAGCCTTGGTCAAATGATCCAAGTAAATTGAATGAACCATGGCGAACAGATAACTTAAGATTGAGCCAATGCACTAGCAAAATATCTATAATTGTGCAAGTCTGTTTTAAAGAAAAAAATTTTTATTGACAGAAATGTTAGGAATCATAAATTGGTAACATATTAATACAATATGACATACACAACTATGGAGGTTTTGATGTTTACAAAATATGCCGTTAGGCGGTCTCTTTTCGGTGCGGTGCTTGCAAGTATCGTTGCATTTGCACCTGCAAATGCGGAAAAGATTAATGTTGCCATTATTGGTGAAGCTGATACGTTCGATCCGATGATTAGTACCAAGGATGTTGTCTCGATCGTGACCCAGCATTTTGTCGAAACGCTATATACGTTTGATTCGGGTTGGAATATCGCGCCGCTTTTGGCTACTGACCTACCAACGATTTCCGAGGATGGCAAGATCTACACCATTGGTATTCGCGAGGGTGTGTCTTTCCATGATGGGTCGACGATGGACGCAAATGACGTGGTCGCATCACTTAATCGTTGGGTCGAGGTTGCACCCAGAGGAAAGGCCGTGGCAGATCGGATCGATTCGTTTGAGGCTACAGGTGATTATGAAGTTACCATAACAATGAACGAATCCTATTCGCCGCTCCTGTCTTTGTTGGCCTTTTCAAACTCGGCTGCCGTAGTTTATCCTGAGGAAATCATTGGCGATTCGATAGACACAGTTGTTGGGACCGGCCCCTACATGATCGCCGAACACGTACCGGACCAGTACTTGCAATTGGTACGCTTTGAGGATTATTCATCGCGTAGCGAACCTTCGGACGGTTCAGCAGGTGCGCGTAGCCAAACCCCTGAAGAGATCCGCTTTGTACCCGTACCGGATGCCAATACGCGAGTCGAAAGTCTTCTTGCTGGGGAAGTGCATTTCGCCGACGGTTTACCTGCCGAAAGCTTGGCTCGGTTGGAATCCTCGGACACAGCCGACCCCATCTTGCTGAAACCATTTGGCTGGCCAATCTTCGCGATTAACCACAAGGCTGGTCTTTTGACCGACAAGACCAAACGTCAGGCTTTGCAGGCCGCACTGCCAATTGACGACATGCTGTTCGCAGCTTTCGGTGATGACAATTTCTTTGTTGTTGACGGACCGATGTACCCTGAGGGATGGGTCTGGCGAAGCGATGCAGGTGCCGATATGTTCAATCAGAATGATCAGGCCAAGGCTGCAGAGTTGTTGCAGAGCGCAAGCTATGATGGGACACCACTTAGAATCCTGACCTCGCGACAGTACGAGTTCCACTTCAAGATGGCAGAGGTCGCCAAGGTGGCACTTGAGGCAGCAGGTTTTCAAGTCCAGATGGATGTGGTCGATTGGGCAACTTTGGGCCAACGGCGCAATGATCCGGCGCTTTGGGATATCTACATCACCCATTCTCCGTTTTTACCCGAGCCTGCTCTGACCAGCCTTTATTCCAAGACATCTCGCTTGGGATGGTCCAACTCCGAGAAGGATGCGATTCTTGCTGAATTCACTTCGGTAACAGATCCTAACAAACGCAAAGAATTGTTTGCACGGTTACAGAATCAGGTTTTTGAAGATGTGGGTTTTATCAAGATCGGTGGCTTCAATGCATTGATGGGCGCAAAGAACGGGCTTAAAGGTGTTACGGCGACACCATGGCCATTTTTTTGGAACGCACACGTAAACTGACACACCTCTGAGGGTCGGTCAAGGCCGGCCCTCCTGCTGGCCCGGAGTTTCTCATGCGCAGCTATTTGATCCATCGTCTTGTGGGAATGATGGTGGTTATCTTTCTTGTTCTGACGATTGCTTTTGTTATTGTTCGACTTGCGCCCGGTGACCCGGCCGCATTAATGCTTGGTCCAGAAGCAAATGCCGAGGATGCCGCTGAATTGCGCCAGCAACTCGGATTAGAACAGCCGATAATTGTACAGTATCTTGCATTCCTTGGAACTGCTTTACGTGGGGATTTGGGAACATCAATCTTTTTCAAGCAGCCAGTGACCGAAGTGCTCCTTGGTAGGGCGGAACCAACAGTTTTCCTGTCTCTTTTTTCACTGACAATTGCGTTGATCATTGCTGTTCCGATCGGAATTTATGCAGCTTATCGACGGGGATCTTTCCTCGACCAGGCGTCCATCAGCACAGCCATGCTCGCAGCGTCGGTGCCAAGTTTCTGGACGGGACTTATGCTGCAAAGATATTTTGCAACCGATCTCGGCTGGTTCCCAGCATCAGGCTACGGTGGGCCGGATACACATTTCTGGGAACGAATGCGGTACCTCTTGTTGCCATCGATTGTTCTCGGCATCGTCAATTCTGCCCTTATTCTACGCTTTACTCGTGCGTCAATGTTGGACATTTTGGGTGAAGACTTCATCCGAACTGCACGTTCCAAAGGTATGGCTGAAACGCGCGTTGTGTTACGCCACGCTCTCAAGAATGCAGCAATTCCGATCATTACTGTTATCGGTCTCACCTTCGCCTTGCTGGTGTCCGGTGCCGTGGTCACCGAACGTGTGTTTAACATCCCGGGAATGGGAAATCTTGTGGTCAGCGCCGTATTACGCAGGGATTATCCGATCATCCAGGGAACGCTTATCGTCGTCGCATCACTCTACGTGCTGATAAATCTGCTGACAGATCTTGCTTATCTGTTTGTTGATAAGCGGGTAAAATACTGATGCTGGTGACATCCTCAGCACCGATCGAAGCAAAGTTTCTCGACTTGCTTTTTTCGCGTCGAACTGTCCTTTTTGCAATGATTGTCTTCTTGATCATAGCTGCACTTTGTATTTGTGCACCTTGGGTAACGCCGGGCGATCCTACCAAGATGAGCGTCCGCGCACGACTGACCGAACCAGGAGCTCTCTATTGGCTTGGTGCTGATGCTTTTGGCCGGGATGTAGCTTCTCGTCTGCTTTATGCCGGACGTGTTTCGCTCGGCATTGGTCTGGGCGTTGCGGTCCTCTCTTCCTTTGTCGGCATAGCAATCGGCCTATTCTCCGGCTATTTCAGACACCTTGATGCACCGTTGTCGCGTCTTGTCGATGCCATGATGGCATTTCCCGACATACTATTGGCAATTGCATTGGTATCGATTCTCGGTGGGGCGGCGGTCAACGTTATCATTGCGCTGTCCATCGTCTATGCACCAAGAATTGCCCGGGTTGTTCGGGCCTCGACGCTGGTCTTGCGAGAACTCCCCTTTATTGAGTCTGCCAAAGCGCTGGGTGTATCGACACCGTCGATTCTGGTGCGCCATGTGCTGCCCAACATTCTGTCGCCGATCATTGTCCAGGCAACTTTCATCTTTGCTTATGCAATGCTGGCTGAGGCAGGGCTGAGCTTTCTGGGCGTGGGGGTTGATCCATCGACTCCAACATGGGGTATAATGATCAATGAAGGTCGGCAATATATTGATCAAGCGATGTTTCTTATTCTCTTTCCGGGTTTGGCCATCTCAATTTCGGTTTTGGCACTTCAACTAATTGGTGACGGGCTGCGTGATGTTCTTGATCCTCGTCTGGCAAAGAATCTTTGATATGGCAATCACGATAAGAAATTTCCGCCCAGTGGGTTTTGACGCTCCGCCATTGGAAATTCATGTCAATCACGATGGTTTGGTCACGGAAACGGCGCAGCCAAGGGCTGATGTGATTGATGCCAACGGCGCATATCTGTCACCTGGATGGTGTGATCTGCATGTGCATGTCTGGCATGGTGGAACCGATATATCCGTTCGCGCCGCCGAAGCTGGCCGCCCAACGGGTGTGACGGCCATGGCGGATGCCGGTTCGGCAGGCGAGGCAGCTTTTCACGGACTGCGGGAGTATGTAATCGAAAAACAATCCGAGACCATCAAGGCCTTTCTCAACATCGGATCCATCGGGCTTGTTGCTTGCAACAGGGTCCCCGAGCTGCTCGATCTCAGATTTGTTGATGTCGACCGGACGCTGGCAGTGGCCGAAACCAATTCCGATGTCGTGTGCGGGATCAAGGTTCGTGCCTCTGGTGTCATTACGGGATCTTGGGGTATCGGGCCAGTCAAGATCGCCAAACGTGTGGCCGAAATTCTGAATATGCCGCTCATGGTACATATCGGAGAACCGCTACCGTTGATTGACGAGGTGTTCGATATCCTCGATCCAGGCGACATCATTACCCATTGTTTCAATGGGAAACGGGCGGGATCAATTACAGAAACCCCTGCGCTTTTTGCGCAGGCCAAGCGATTGGCTGAGGCGGGTGTCTTGATGGACATTGGTCATGGTCAGGCATCATTTTGCTTTGAAACCGCACGACGAGCGATTGGCAATGGTTTGATTCCATATTCAATCTCAACTGACCTGCATAAAAGAAACATTGAAGGACCGGTATATGATCTGGCTACAACAATGACAAAATTATTGGCTGTCGGCCTGCCCTTTGAAGAGGTATTGGCAGGAGTAACCGAACGCCCCCGACTGGTTCTGGGACTCGGAGCACGCAATGCCCTGGCGATTGGAGAACGAGCCGATCTGACCCTATTTGACCTCGTCGATAGTGATTTGGTGGCAACCGACAGCAAGGGAGCGACGGCGAAGGTGAGAAAAATCTTCGAGCCTCGGATGACTGTGCTTGGCAAATCAGTGGAACCCGCAATGCGGAGATCCGCATGAGCGAAACCATTCTTGATGTAGAGGGCCTGGGGGTGGAGTTCTTCTCGCGTGGTTCATCGGTCGCCGCTTTGCGGGATGTGAGCTTTTCCCTCATGAAGGGGCGAACACTCGCGCTTGTTGGGGAAAGCGGTTCGGGAAAATCGGTGGCTTCATTGGCAATTATGGGGCTTTTGCCTCCGAATGGTTCAATTTCGGGTGGTTCAATCACCTACCATGGCCGCGGGGCAGAGACACAGATTAATAATGCTAGGGAGGATATAGTACGCAAATTGCGCGGGGCAGAGATCGCCATGATCTTTCAGGAGCCTATGTCATCGCTCAATCCACTTTTTTCAATTGGTGATCAAATTGGTGAGATGCTGATTCTGCATACCGATCTGAACGCTGCAGAAAGAAGAAAACGTGTGCTCGAGATGCTGGAACTCGTTGAGATCCCCGCAGCTGCGTCCCGTTTGGATATCTATCCCCACGAATTGTCTGGCGGCATGCGACAACGTGTCATGATCGCTTTGGCACTGGTGTGCAATCCGGCACTTTTGATCGCCGACGAGCCAACAACAGCGCTAGATGTAACCATTCAAGCACAAATTCTTGATCTTATGAGACGACTGAAAAAAGAGTTGGGCATGTCAATCCTGTTCATTACACACGACATGGGTGTCGTGGCAGAAATGGCTGATGACGTGGCGGTCATATATGCGGGTTCAATCGTTGAGCAAACGGATGTCCACACGCTTTTTTCGACCACAAGACATCCATACACATCTGGGCTTCTGGCTTCGATTCCAAGCCCTGGACGGCCGAAGAATGAGCGCCTGATTCCGATACCAGGTGTTGTCCCGCCATTGCATGCCATGCCAATCGGGTGTGCCTTTGCCCCACGATGTTCTCGAGTTCAGGATGATTGTTCAACACCGGTGCCCCTTCGTAATATCGGTGGCCACCACCGCGTCGCATGCATCAACCCTGTTGGTAGGACTCATGTCTGATTTGTCTAGTAGCGAAGCTCTATTGCAGATTCGTAATCTGTCGAAGTGGTTCAACACCCAAAGCGGAACAGTTCATGCGGTCAGCAATGTCAGCTTTGATATTGCGCAGGGATCCATCACCGGGCTTGTCGGGGAAAGCGGATCGGGCAAGACAACGCTCGGTCGGGCTCTATTGAGATTGATTGAACCCAGCGAAGGGCAGACAATCTTTGACGGCACTGACCTGAACACTCTTGATGCCAAGTCAATGCGCGCTATGCGCAAGCGGATGCAAATTATCTTTCAGGACCCTGTGGCATCATTGAACCCTCGCATGAAAGTGGGGCCGATTATCGCCGAGGGGCTCAGAGCCCATGGCATCGGTACATCTGCAGAAAGAAAAGAAAAGGTTGTTGACCTGCTTGAAGAGGTAGGTCTCTCACCGGACGCCATGTTTCGTTATTCACATGAGTTTTCGGGTGGCCAACGGCAACGTATCGGCATCGCCCGTGCGCTGGCACTGGAGCCTGATTTTATCGTGGCGGATGAAAGTGTCTCGGCGCTCGACGTCTCCATTCAGGCACAAGTTCTGAATCTTCTGCTTGAATTGCGCGAACGTAGGAATCTGACAATGCTATTTATCGCCCATGATCTGTCGGTTGTCGAATACCTCTGCGACCAGATTGTTGTCATGTATCTGGGACGGATCGCTGAAGTTGGTCCATCCCGGCTGCTTCACTCATATCCTGGTCACCCATATACACAGGCCCTGCTTTCTGCTGTGCCATTGCCCGATCCAGCAGCGGTGCGCAATCGCACCATTCTGACTGGTGATATTCCTAGTCCGCTGGACCCACCGAGCGGCTGTGTGTTCCGCACCCGTTGCCCGGTAAGCGACAGTCTTTGCGCTGTCGATATGCCTGCACCTCGTCGTGCAAGAACTAACCATTACGTCTATTGCAGGAAGTTTGATGTTTAGAAATGATAACCTAAATCCAGAAGTCAGGCTTGCTAGGCTCGGGATCATAATTCCCGACAGGCCACCAACGCCATTGGGTGCATTCTGCAATGTTCGAGTGCATGGGGATTTGGCCTATGTCTCAGGGCAAGGCTCGGTCATGGAAGACGGGACATTTCTGCGCGGTAAAGTCGGACGGGATGTTGATGTAGAGGAAGCTCGCGAACATGCCAGATTGGTCATGATCAATATGCTTGCCGCTCTCAAAGCAAAATTCGGAACGCTTGATGTGGTCACGGGTGCGGTCAAACTCCTGGGTCTTGTGAACGCTACTCCGGAATTCGAAGAACACCCTTATGTAATTGATGGTGCCTCCACCCTTCTTACCCAGGTTTTCGGTCCCGAGGGCGTTCATGCGCGATCCTCCTTTGGGGTGGGGTCGTTACCTAACCAGATAACCGTGGAAATTGAAGGCATCTTTGCTCTGGAGAATTGCAGTGACTGATACACCACCTCTTGGCCTTTCTCCTGTCATCAATGTGTCGGGCACAATGACCAGCCTTGGAGCCTCGATTGCTTCTCGGAACGTCTGCGAAGCCACTGCCGCGATGATGGGTCATTTCATCAACATGCACGAATTGCAATCCCGCGCCAGCGAGGTGATCAGACGGCTTACCGGTGCAGATGCCGGGTTCATGACCGCATCCGCTTCAGCGGGTATCAGCCTTGCCGTTGCGGGCTGTATGACCGGTAGTAATCCGGGACGAGTAGAGGCTTTGCCTCGTGATCCGGGCTTCAAATCAAAAGTGGCTGTTCAGTTGGGCCATCTTTGCCACTATGGTGCTCCTTTATCCCAATCGGTTGAAATTACCGGTGCCAAAGTTCTTCCTGTTGGCCAGTCAACACTTTGCACGGACTATTCGCTTCGGGCAGCGATGGTGCCTGAGGTCTCATCTGCACTTTATGTCGTGTCGCACCATGTGGTCAACTATGGGCAGGTTCCCCTAAAACGCTTTGCCGAGATTGCCCATGAGGCCGATATTCCGGTTATCGTGGACGCGGCATCGGAATACGATCTGCGCGGGTTTCTTGCGGATGGTGCGGATATCGTCATTTATTCAGGCCATAAATTCCTTGGTGGTCCGACTTCCGGTATAGTTGCCGGAAGACGTGATCTGGTGCGGGCCGCCTATTTGCAAAATATTGGCATTGGCAGAGGCATGAAAGTCGGGAAAGAAAGCATCGCCGGGGCAATCGCTGCTCTTGAAGCCTGGGAGGTACGCGATCACGCCGAAATCAGAATGCGGGAACGGACAGCTCTGGATCTTTGGGCCAAGGCGATAGAAGAGATAAAGGGGGTCACAGCGACTTTGGTCTCTGACCCCACTGGCAACCCGCTTGATCGTTTGCAAATCACGATAGATGCCAAGGTCTTGGGAGTGGACGCTTCCGGTATAGCGGCCGCTCTAGCCAATCGAAAAAACCCAATCATTGTCCGCAATCACGAGGTGGAACTAGGCTACTTCCAACTCGACCCGTGCAATCTCAAACCCGGCCATGCTGAGGTCGTAGCCAATGTGCTTTACGAAATATTAACCGATCCAACGATACTTGAACAAATTACCGAGAACCTCTCAACGGCACGAAACGGTGGTACAGAAGGTTATCTTCGTTGGGGTCAAGAATGACAGATGCTATTATCAGAGTAGGCGATGCTCTACTTGCAAGCGATAGACAAGGCTTTAATCAACGCTGGAACGCACCTAACCTGCACACCGTCTATGTCCCAAGAACGGTTCCTTCGTTCCAGTGTCCGCCTTATGTTGACATGGCGTTCCGGGTGGCATCGTAAAATTTCAATCCAGATGGCAACGGGATGCAATTCCGGGCAACCCGGAGCATGGGAACAACTTCGTTCTCAAAGACATCGGCCAGAGGATCAGGCCTGCGCCGACCACGTGGTTCCTTCTTTTCTGATGGAAGACGGGGATCATTTTTGATCCGCCAGCCAGTTGATTCACTAAAGCCGGACCGTGCGGAAGCGGTTGCAACTGTATTGGTTTTAATATAACTCATGAATAGCCTGATTTGTTGGTCGGTAATGTGACATCCGGGCATTCTGCTCACCTCGTTGATAGTTTTTTGGCGAGCTAATTATTGTACGAATCACTGCCGATGTCATTTGAGGCACCTTTGGACTTTATCGATTACCGGCAGTTCCAGTCGGGCTATGCCCTCCCATCACCTTCATGCCGATATTGGCATGAATGTGAAAAATCTCTACTGATTTAATTTAAAATACAACAGAGGTGAACAAGACAGGAATAAAAACGATAACTGTAAACGCTGCGGGAATGTTCAACTTGCTGAAATGGTGCTTTCCACGTTTTGACTGGCCTTCGTTGCGGCCTGGATCAAGTACGGCAGGTTTGCGCGTGCACGCGTCTCCGGCAACACGATCGAGATCGTGGCGACACAGACACCTCGTGCATCGCTGATTGGTGATGCAATACAGGCGATCTCATATTCCGATGCACCCATTTGGACGGCGACGCGTGCCTTGAATTCGTCGCCCGACATTTGAGTCAGTCGATCCGGGTCGGTGTCGGCCAGTCCAGTTTCAGAGGGCCGCACCGTATTGGCAAATATCGCATATCGCTCTTCTGCAGGAAGATGTCCGAGCAAGAGACGGCCCGATGCTGTCCAATTCAAGGGCACTCGGGTTCCTACCTTGGAAGCGACATCAAAATGTCCTTTTCCACGAACCATTCCAATGACACTCATCATATCACCGTCTCGGGCACAAATCTGCACGGTTTCTCCAACCTCGGTACAAAGCCGCTCCATTTCCCGCTTGGCCTCGGCAAAGACATCCATCTCTGCACGATAAGTTAAACCATACCGCATTAGACGAGGCCCAAGCCAAAGCATGCCGTCACCGTCGTTCTCCAGCACGTCACGGTCGGACAGTTGATTGGTTATCTTGTAGACAGTCGAGACGGGTGCTCCCAACGTACGTGCCAATTCATATGCGTTCATTGGTTCGACCCTTTCGGTAAGGATATCGAGTATCTGTAAGGCCCTGTCAATTGCACCTACGCGCTTTTTGGGGATTTTACTATTATTCAATTGTCACCTGTTTAGCCGTCTTCTGATGCCATAAGCTAGTTCATAGTCCTAAACCTATATTTCCATTTTTAAATAGATTTAGAACATGTCTATTTATTCCAAATTAGGTAATTCCTAACATTTTTCTTCCTCAAAGTCATCCATTTCCAGGAACTTTTATTCTTGTTTTGATTCAATTGAATCAAGCAACAAATCAGTCTGTGTCGATGCACAATGGCATACCAGAGCATGTGACGTGTTGGGGTTTTACCAAGGGTAAAACAGGTGATTCCTAATTTTTGGAGAACATCGAGGTTCCCTAATGTTTTAGACCGTCCGATACCTAGACAGATCGGGTCAGACCACCATCAATTCGAATATTCTGTCCCGTTAGATAGGCAGCTTCCTCAGAAGCGAGATAATTAATTAAGGAGGACACTTCGCCGGTCTTGCCATACCTTCCCATGGGAATTCTTGCTCGTCTGTCTTCGGTTTCCGGCAAACTGTCAATAAAACCGGGCAGAACGTTGTTCATCCGAACATTTTCCTTGGCGAACTTGTCGGAAAACAGTTTGGAAAAGCTTGCCAAGCCTGCTCTAAATACACCTGATGTTGGAAACAATGGGTCCGGTTCAAATATAGCAAAGGTTGATATGTTGATAAAGGTTCCACCGCCCTGTTTGACCATGATAGGAGCAATAATCCGGGCAGCTCTGATAACGTTCAGAAGATAAAACTCCATACCCTCATGCCAGTTTTCATCACTTATTTCCAGGATATCTCCCTTGGGACCATGACCAGCTGAACTGACCACCACATCAACCCGGCCCCATTGTTTTACAGCCTTATTGGCGAGGTCTTGAATATCGGCGCTACTCTTGTTGGTTCCTGTAACTCCTACACCGCCAAGTTTTTCCGCGAGAGCTTCGCCCTTGCCAGAGGATGATAAAATTCCTATTTGGAAGCCAGCTTTGGCAAGAGTCTCGGCAGCATCTGCCCCCATGCCACTTCCGCCACCTATAATCAAGGCTACTTTAGCTGAAGTCATTATATTTCCTTTGTTATATTCAATTGTTTTGAATTTCTGGGTAATCTTTCATGTCAGAGAATAGGTAACACTCGACAGGATTAAAACCAGCAAAAAGTCCTATATATGTCTAACCTACCTATTAAGGTGATTTTACCTAAACATTAATTGCAATCAAAAGGATCCTTGATGGAATTGGTTTTAGATCTGGCTTCAACCAAAAGGTCTAAAGGGCAGTATTACACATTAGGAAATCCATTTTCACTTGATCCGTTTATAAAATGGGCAAACAAGGTTGGGTTGCCCAATCATAGAATTCTGGAACCCTTTGCCGGAGCAAATTACATTATCAAGTCTTTACAGTCTCTTGACATGTGTCGTTATTTTGATTCCTTTGACATTTCTCCTGCTGATAGCGAAGTGAATAACAGGGACACCATTAAATCTTTCCCTGAAGGTTATCAAGTTTGTGTAACCAATCCACCCTGGTTGGCGAAAAACTCCGCTACTAGACGGAAATTGCCTTTTCCCTTAACCCCTTATGATGACCTATACAAGCACTGCCTCAGTCTTTGTCTGCAGCACTGCGATTATGTAGCAGCATTGGTTCCAGCATCCTTTCTTCAGAGCAACCTGTTTAGAGACCGGTTGTCAACGTACATTCTCTTGCATAATGAAAGTATCTTCAACGATACGGAAAACCCTGTTTGTCTGGCCCTGTTTGACAAAGCGGCTAGTTATGATACCAGTATCTATTACGATAACAACTTTATCGGGGATCTGAGATCTTTGGAAAAACATATCCCTACTCTGCTTTCAGGTAGCATAATCAAGTTTAACGACCCTCACGGAAACCTGGGACTTGTGACTTTTGATAGTTCTAAAGAACCAACAATTAGGTTTTGTGATGTTGAAGAGTTGAAACAATATCCTGTTAAGGTTTCATCCAGATTTTTCGTAAGGATAGGGTGCAATATTGGGAACATCCCTTCGGCAGTGGTAACTTTGAATAAAAGAATTTATCGGTTCCGATATGAAACCAGTGACTTGTTTCTTACTCCTTTCAAAGGAATTCGCAGGGATGGTTATTACCGCAGAAGAATGAGTTTTGAAATGGCAAGAAGGTTCATTAGCACCATTGATTAGTGAAACAAAAATACAGTAGGAAACAGAATGGGCAATCCAACAGCAGCATTTTTGGTTATAGGGGATGAGATTTTATCTGGAAGAACTCAGGATTTGAATGTCTCTTTCCTGGCCAAATCACTTGGGACGAATGGGGTGGACCTGGGAGAAGTAAGGATTGTTCCTGACGTAATACCCACCATAGTTTCTGCCTTGAATGATTTAAGGGTTGGATTTGATCTGGTTTTTACCAGTGGAGGGATTGGTCCGACTCATGATGATATAACTGCTGACGCTGTAGCGAAAGCATTTTCAACCAAACTTGAAATAAACAAGAAAGCAAAATCCTTGATTGAAGCTAGGGCCAAGGCCCAGAGCCTTGAGTTAAATGAAGCCAGATTGCGGATGGCACGAATTCCAAAGGGGGCAGAACTCATTCAAAATAATGTCTCAGGAGCTCCAGGTTTCAGGATCGGAAACGTTTATGTCATGGCCGGTGTTCCTGCTATATTTCGAGCAATGGTGGGCGAAGTTATCCCGGAACTTCCCACCGGTAAACCTCAATTATCAAGAACGATCACCATCAATCGCCCCGAAGGGGAAATTGCCAAGGAGCTTGGCAAAATAGCAGAAAATTGGCCCTCCCTAAGTATTGGCTCCTATCCATTTTTCCAGAACAGTGTTTACGGCTCAAATGTCGTTGTGCGTGGCCACAATGACAAACATGTTCGCCAGGTTGAACAACAGATTAAAAAAATCTTTCTTGGATAGATTACTCCACCTATTGAGGTTGTCCCCTGATATTATCCACAATCAGTACCGTCCCGGTTTTGGTTGTCCAACTCGGTAATTTGGTATAATTGAATTTCCAGGATGCCTGGGCCTCGTGTATTTCCCCTTCTACCGAACGCCCTTTCAAAAAAAGTGCTTTTCCATCCTTTTCTAGATGTTTTCCTGACCATTGAAGCAGGGTAGCCAAACTTGCAACTGCCCGGGCTGAGACAATGTCGGCCCTTTGTGGGGTCAGGTCCTCTACTCTTGATCGGTGAACGACAACATTAAGACCAAGTTTGAGCGAAACATGCCGAAGAAATTCGGCCTTGTAGCTATTTGACTCCACCAGAACAAATTCATTCTCAGGGGCAAATTCCGAGGCAATTATGGCCAATACCAGACCTGGAAACCCACCACCAGATCCAATATCCAGCCACTTGTACCTTTCCCTGTCTGGGTACAGGGGATATAATTGGGCTGAATCAACAAAATGTCTTAGCCACAGTGAATCCAGTGTCGCATTTGAAACAAGCTGCTTTTTTCTGTTCCATTTAAGAAGGAGATCATGAAATTGGGTCAGCTTGCCAAACGTCTCCCCTGCTAGATGCCTTTGCAGAAAGGACTTTGGGTCGCCACTTATCGAAAACTTCTCAACTCCAGGATCCAATGAAAAAATCTCCTTCAAATCCCTGAATGGATTTAATAATTTGTTGGGGTGGGACACCGTTGCAGCCAAATTGAAAACCTTGCAAAATTGGTAAATTTATTGGCTCGCAAGATCAAAGGTTTTCTTCCGGTTTACAGTTGAAAGTATATAAGCCAGTGCTGACGGTGTCATCCCCTCAATTCTTCCAGCTTGGCCAAGCGTTTCTGGTCTGATTGTATTCAGTTTCGACCGTAATTCGCCTGATAAACCATTCATGGCCATGTAATCTATTTCGTCAGGAATTTTGCACCTTTCATCTTCTGTCAGCGATTTCGCTTCCTGGTTTTGTCTTTCCAGATATCGGTAATAAACTGAGTCATTTTCCAAAAGTCTTGCTGTTTCCTGGTCGATCTCTTTTAATTCCGGCCAGATTTTTGCCAATCTGGGCAAATTGACTTCGGGATAGGCCAGTAAATCCAAACCCGCGCGTCTTATCCCATCTTTACTGATTGCAATACCATGCAACATGGCTTCGGTAGGGGTAAGGGACCTCTTTCCGAGTACCTCACGAAAATATTCCAGGTTTTGGATTTTTTTCTCGAATTGTTCTTTACGTACTTCGGAAACAATCCCCAGCTCAATTCCTTTAGGCGTTAGACGTTGGTCGGCATTGTCTGCTCTTAGGGACAACCTGAATTCGGCCCGAGAAGTAAACATCCGATAAGGTTCGGTTACACCCTTGGTTATCAGGTCATCGACCATCACCCCAATGTAGGATTCTGATCGCAGGAACTGTTTTTTTTCTTTACCCAAGGCTTTTCTGGCAGCATTTAGCCCAGCAACAAGACCTTGGCCAGCCGCCTCTTCGTAACCGGTGGTTCCATTGATCTGCCCGGCTAGGAATAAATTCTCAAGATTCTTTGTTTCCAAGGTATAACGCAGGGATTTCGGATCAACATAATCATACTCAATGGCGTAGCCATACTGGGTTATTCGGGCCTGCTCCAACCCTATTATGGATTTAACAAACTCTTCCTGCGTACTTTTTGGCAAGGATGTTGATATCCCATTAGGATAAACAAGTTCCGTCGTCAGGCCCTCAGGTTCAAGGAATATCTGGTGATTGTCCCGGTCTGGAAATCTGACTACCTTATCCTCTATTGATGGGCAATATCTTGGTCCCGTACTTTCAAAATAACCTCCATAAATGGCTGATTTATCCAGATCTCGACGAATTATGTCGTGGGTTCGGGCATTGGTATGGGTTATCGCACATGAAATCTGCCTGGCTTGGGGTTTGCTGGACAGGAAAGAAAACAATTCAGGCTCTTCATCACCTGGTTGTTCTGCCAGTATCTCCCAATTTATAGTCCGTGTATCCAACCTGGGAGGCGTACCGGTTTTCAATCGCCCCAATGGGAAACCCAAATCATCCAGCCTTTCAGCCAGACGAATTGCAGATGGGTCTCCGACCCGTCCTGCAGGCGTCGCTTCCTGGCCTAATCTTATTACCCCTCTAAGGAAAGTTCCCGTGGTCAAAACAACCGCTTTGGCAGTTAGAATCGTACCGTCAGCAAGTACAACGCCCTCCAGCTTTCCATTGGCATAGTTAATATCAACAACTTCTCCTTCCAGGGTGGTGAGATTTGCTGAACTGGAAATGGTTGCTTGCATTGCTTGCCGATAAAGGGCTCGGTCCATCTGCGCCCGGGGCCCCTGGACAGCTGGTCCTTTGCGACGGTTAAGAAGCCGAAACTGGATACCTGCCTTGTCGGCAACTCTACCCATAACACCATCCAAGGCATCAATTTCGCGGACAAGATGTCCTTTGCCCAACCCGCCGATGGCAGGATTACAGGACATTTGGCCGATGCCTTCAATCTTGAGTGTAACCAAAACTGTTTTGGCGCCAGCACGGGCCGAAACTGCTGCTGCCTCACACCCGGCATGACCACCTCCCACAACTATCACATCGTAATGGTGTGTCATTTTCGACTTTATTTTCCTATACAGAAGTTAGAGAAGATTTCTCCCAGCACCTGTTCTATATCTATCGTTCCGGTTATTGTTTCAAGGGCTCTGATGGCCTGGCGCAGGTCTTCGGCGACAATTTCATCCTGGCAATTTTTCCTTCTCAGCTCTAAAATTGCCTTTTCGAGGAACTCCAAAGATCGATTTATGGCCTGACGATGCCTGGTATTTGTTGCTACTCCTACTTTTTCTATCCTGTTTTCCAACACCTCGGCTATATTTTTCAGCATCCGATCAACCCCTTGGCCGGTTAATCCTGAGACGCCTTTGGGATTTCTACCTTTTACCAGATCAACCTTGGCCAAAAGCTTTAGGTCTCCTTCCTGCCATTCAACCCCAGGAAAGGTTTGTTGATCCTGTTTTAGTAAAAATATTCTCAAATCTGCATTTCTGGCTCTGGTCTTGGTCCGTTCTATGCCGATTTTCTCGATGGGATCACTGGAGGATCTTATACCCGCAGTATCAAGAAAACAAACCGGTAAACCATCCAGCTCCATATAAACCTCCAACACATCCCTGGTCGTACCAGCATAGTTGGAAGTAATGGCGGCTTCTCGACCGGCCAGATAGTTAAGCAAGGTAGATTTTCCCGAATTTGGCTGACCGATGATGGCGACTTCAAAACCATCCCGTAGCCTTTCCGCCATGGCCACTCCACTTACTTCACGTTGTAAGGTATCCTGAAGTTTCGAGACAACCTCCATGGTCTGATTCTTTACATCAGGAGGTAAATCCTCTTCTGAAAACTCAATTTCTGTTTCCAACAGGGCAAGACAATAGGTTAGATCTTTTTTCCAGCCAGTCGAAGCATTCGAAACAACTCCTTCCAAGGCAAGGTTGGCTTGTTTTCTCTGGGCTTCAGTTTCTGCTTCGATCAAATCACCCAAACCTTCTACCTGGGCAAGGTCCATTTGTCCATTTTGCAAAGCCCGAAAGGTAAATTCCCCCGGTTCGGCCATTCTCAAACCTTCTTCCAGTAAGCAATTGGCCACGGCATTTACGGTGGCTCGGCTACCATGAAGATGCAATTCTGCGGCTTCTTCCCCCGTATAGCTTTGTCCACTCGGGAAAAAAACCACCAATGCCTGATCCAACATATCTCCTGATTGGGGATGAATAATCCTGGTCAACGACAAAACTCTTCCCTTGGGAACACTCCCGATTAAATTCTCCAGAACGGAAGAGGTTTTTGAACCTGATATTCTGATTATGGCAACAGCTGACTTCCCCTTGGCTGTGGCAGGGGCAAAGATGGTTTCTTTTGAAAGGCCGGAAAAGATCATGGTGGAGAATCTAAATTACCAGCAAACGCCAAAAAGGAGTTATTCAAAATGAGTTGGTAGTTTCCAACCTCCATTCTTGGATTTGGCACAAACTGTTAGGTTGATCAGGATTTCATGGACATGAAAAACTCGGCATTGGACTTGGTTACCTTCAATTTCGAAATCAAAAATTCTACCGCTTCCGTGGTTCCCATCTGAGTTAAAATTCTGCGCAGCATGAATGTCTTCTGCAAGTCATCTGGAGCAACCAGCAAATCTTCTTTCCTGGTACCAGACTTGAGTATATCCATGGAAGGATAGACCCGCTTGTCGGCAACTTTCCTGTCAAGAACAATTTCAGAGTTGCCAGTTCCCTTGAATTCTTCAAAGATAACTTCATCCATACGGCTGCCTGTATCTATCAAAGCTGTGGCCACAATGGTAAGGGATCCTCCTTCTTCAATATTTCTGGCGGCACCAAAAAATCTCTTAGGGCGTTGCAAGGCATTGGCATCCACTCCACCACTGAGAACTTTACCCGACGAGGGAACAACAGCATTAAATGCCCTTCCCAAGCGGGTTATTGAATCAAGTAAAATGATAACATCCTTCTTGTTTTCCACCAACCTCTTGGCCTTTTCGATGACCATTTCGGAAACCGCCACATGGCGAGTTGCCGGCTCGTCAAACGTGGAGGATACCACCTCTCCCTTGACACTTCTCTGCATATCGGTCACTTCCTCAGGTCGTTCATCAACAAGGAGAACAATCAGAAAAACCTCTGGGTGATTTTTCTCAATGGAGTGGGCTATGTTTTGTAAAAGTACAGTCTTACCTGTCCTGGGAGGGGCAACTATTAAAGCTCTTTGACCCTTTCCAAGTGGCGAAATCAAATCTATGACTCTTGCTGAAAGATCCTTGGAGTTCCCTGGCGGAAGTTCCATCCGTAGAGGCTCATCCGGGTATAAAGGGGTCAAATTATCAAAATGGACACGGTTTCGAGCGGTTTCAGGGTCGGAATAGTTCAAACTGGTAACCCTGGTTAATGTAAAATAGTTTTGGTCACCACTTGGGGCTTTTAATATCCCTGCTACCGTAGATCCGGTTCGGAGGCCAAATTTTCTGATAACTTCCGGGCTGACGTATATATCGTCTGGACCGGGAAGATAATTGGCCTCACAAGATCTTAGAAAACCGAAACCATCTTGTAGAACTTCCAAAACACCATTATCACTGACAATATTCCAACCTATTTCGGCTCGATTTTTTAGGATTTGGAACATTATATCCCCTTTCCTCATGGTGGAAACATTTTCTATTTCCAACTCACTGGCCATGGCGAGGAGTGTTGATGGTGATTTGGCTTTAAGGTCACCCATTGATATTGTTTGTTCTTCAATCATAGATTCTATCCTGTCATTAGACATTGAATTATTGTAATAAGACTTGCTAAGATATCGCTTGCCTAAAGGACTCAGGCGGTTGCGTGGAACAAGGAACAAATATTGTCTGGCCCTTTTCCCTTTGCCTAAAGAATAAAGGGAAAAATATATTTTTCAACAAAAATATTTAAATTTATTAGATGTGCTGTTTTGATTTAAACCGGATTTGGGACTTTCCGTTATTGAATTCGGTCAAACCCGCACGATCTTCAGCTTCGTTTTTAAGTCTGTCTGGCAAAAAGCATGCAGGAAACAAGTTCGTTCTGAAATATCCAGCATCTCTTGGGCAATCTCATCAGATTCCGAGGTTTCTAGATAGACATGGGTCTCAATTGGATCTGCTTCACCAGCCTTACCTGTACCTCCAGAAGCTCCACCAAGGCTGAAATGTGTATCCTGTACGATTCGGTAATCGGGCAAGTCAAGCTTGAGCATTGACACGAACCGCCCGAACTGAGTCATGAAACAAAACCCGATCCCAGCACTTATAAGGGTATTGGCATCTGGGGCACGCCCGTCTTCCGAACTCAAAAACCGAAATGAAGTACCGTAGGGTGAATACTGCATTTGCTGTATCTCTTTGAGCCCGTCCTCCCGCATTATCGCAACCGCACCAATGTTCAGACGTCTATCCTGCTCCTCGGCGAGGCTACCAGCAGCAGAGGAAGTGCCCAACACAACCTTTTTTTGCGGGGTTGGACCTACTGGTTCCATAAGGGTCAAGCTACTTTCTTCCGGGATTGCTTGGGCAAAATGGTTACCTGGATCCGGGAAAAGTTCCGCTTCCAATTCGGCAACCTTGTTGGTCGGCAGTTCTGCGCCGTTTTTGCACAACTTGAACAGGTTTTTGAGCTTCCCTCGCATTACCCCATTCAGTGGAGATGCATAGGTTGCATTGATAAGAAAATCTTGTAGAGCTACATCCTCCAGGTCGCAGTCAATCTCAACCTGCAAGTCGATATTTTCGGCCCCTCCAACCATGGTCCTTTTGGGCATAGAACCTTTCATCGTGTAATAATTATCTTGGATTAACTTGAGAGTCCGAATTTCAATTCCCCGAATTTTGGCGAGGGCCAGAATTTCATTCATGAAACTTGCCACCATACCGCAAGACAGAAACGCTAACGGACACGGAGCCGCATCGTGCCCATTGAGATAAGGGCCCTCATCAGATACCAGACGCCAAGTACGGTCGGTTAGGGCTGAACGGATGAGTGCTTCTTTCTGGAAACCACTGAGTGCGCGTACCCAAGTACGCAGGGCATCGCCCTTCCTGTTTTCAGGGGCATCAATTGATACTAGATCCGCATTTGCAACGGTAAAGAAAGGCGATAGGCCGCTAGTACCTATGATGTTTTTACCAATTGTAGACATTAATTTCCTTCCAGTTCACGAGCTGAAAGCAGATAGTAATTTCGGGTCGGTGCATTGACTGTCTGGTCAGCAAGAATTCGCAACGCTGTTATCTTAACCTGGTGTGCTGCCACGAGTTCGACATCAGCTGCAATCAAACGATCAGCCAACTCCATGGCCCATTGGGCCTCACCCTTATCAAGGGCCTTTTGAGCTGCGGACATCACCTTATCCTTGCCACCTACCAGCCGGATAAATTTATCCGCTTCGACTTTGGGTGGAAGTTGACCTAGGCTGGTTGGATTCCCATCGAACCAACCTAGTGTTCCTTCGAAATAAGCCCGTGAGGCGTAGCCAATATGACCGTAAAACTCTTTTAGATAGGGTTTTTGGGCTAATTCAACAGGAAGCCGAAGGTTGGCCGCAATTGTAACCGGATCAAGTCCTGCATTCATGCCTCTAGCTGTCTCGGCCACCACATACCTGATTGCATCTCGGTAATCTGTTAGTACCTGACGAACACTTGTCGCACCGACAACAGGACTTGTATGACCAGTAGCCAAGATCTCTGCATCATATACCATCAATTGATCCATTGTGTCTGCCCATGCATCGAAATCCCGGTAGGGAGTACCACGAATGGCGTAGAGATTTGGAAAGGAATGGTAGAAATTATCACCGCAGAAAAGTATTCGCTTTGATGCCAACCATACAATTTGATGATCTGGAGTTTCACCAGGAGCCTTGGCAAATTCCAATTCATAACCTTCTCGAGTAATTTGAATCGTATCAGAGAATCGAACCGTTGGTTCAATATACCCCGCTCCCAATCCTTGCATGGGCCTTTCGCTGGGCCCCACTCCCAAACTTACTAGCTCGCCTTGGGGAAGACCTATGCCAAATTGACGTTTTGTCCGTGCCCCAAGAACGACGTTGGGTGCCGGTCGTGAGGTATCGACTGCAATTAGATCGGAGGTGAAATTATCCGAAGCAATTATTTCCACGTCTCGACCTTCGGCAAAAACTTTTGCTCCAGATATGTGGTCACGATGAGAATGGGTGTAGATGATTGTGTTTATTGGCAACTCGGAAATCTTCCTGAAATCTGCCAGAATATTCTTGGCCGCTTGGGTAGTCTCAGTTGTGTCTATGACAATAATACCTTCCGTACCCACGAGAAAATGCACGTTGGACGCGGCATAGCCTACAGCAGAATAAATGTTGCTTGCCAGTTGATGAATTTGTTTTTCAAATTGGGTGTTTTGGGCGAGAAGGTCGGAATGTGCTGGCATGTTTGCTCTCAAAATTATTTATGCTAGATTTCGGGAGCCGAATAAGCGACCAAATCGGCGACAGTAAGGCTCTCGTTCCTTTTTTCGAAGGTCTGAATATATTCAATCATAGTGTGCGAATGCTCACGCATCATCCCCTCGGCTCGAACCGGATCACCTTTCTCAATTGCCTCGAAAATTACTTGATGCTGAGCACTTCCCAAACGCAACCGAAACAGGCCGCGTTCCATGTTTTCCGGCGAATCCATTACCGCCCGATCAAAAACCATAGACCCTGTAGCAAGCATGGGCAGATGACAAATTCTTTGACAGGTGTATCCAACATAATCATTGCCACAGGCATTCAGAATTGTGTTGTGAAAAACCGTGTTGGCTACATGCATTTGACGAATCATGGGCTCGTCTATCCGGCCCAATCCAATAAGTTTGGTATATGTTTCCATGGCTGTGGCCATCTCCGACAAGTATTTAAATCGGTCTGGGGATTGCGCCATTAGCCGTGCTGCCAAACTCTCAAGATGACCTCTAACCTCAACAGCTTGCAGGATATCCGCCACGGTTGGACTTTGCACCATATATCCACGACCTTCCCCACGGTAGATAATTCCCTCTTGTTCAAGGAGACGAAGGGCTAATCGAACCGGTGTGCGTGAGACTTGGTGAGTCTCGCAAAGTTGAAGCTCAGACAAGCGTTCGCCTTTGGTATAAACACCATGAAAGATGTCGTTTCGGATTTTTAAAGCAAGTTCAGTATCAATCGATTCCATTGGTTCATTAACTAGTTTTGGGATCCCAAAGTCAAGTAAAATTTAAAAAAAGAGGTATAATTTTGGCTTTTTGCTTGATTAAGGATCCCTTATGTGCAATAATCTTGCTTTTGTATTCGGTCTGAATTGACAGCATCGTGCTGTATCTAATTCAATTATAGAAATTCCATAAGGCCGAACAAATCAATTTTTGTGAGGATAAAATGAAATTCACTCGTATTAGCTTGGTCCTGGTGCTTACATCGGCACTTGGACTGTCAACACAATCCGCAATTGGCGAAGAACTGACGGTTGCTACATTCGTACCGCCTCAGCACCACACCAACACAGTGATGTTCAAGTGGTTTGGGGAAGAATTGGAAAGTCGATCCGGCGGTTCCCTGACCATGAAACTCTTCCCCGCTGGTCAATTAGGTGCTGGTCCAGTACAGCAATACAAGCGTGCTGTCGAAGGGGTGGCAGATATCACATTCGGTGTTTCAGCCTACACACCAGCCCTTTTCCCCAAGACAATGCTAGCCATTCCACCAGGAAAATCCGAAAGTTCTTCTGACGCAACCCAAAGAATCTTGGCCGTGTTTGATGAGTATCTTGCCGACGAATATTCCGACGTAAAGGTCATTGGTTTGACCACTGCTGCCGGGATCGGGATCGCTGCAACCAAGGACGTTTCGACCTTGGAAGGACTGAAGGGTGCAAAGATAGTTCCCTATGCTGCCCTGACCACCCCAATCATTGAAGCAATGGGGGCGGTACCAATTCAGATGCCAGTTACTGAAATGTACACTGGACTATCTACCGGTACAATTGACGGTGCGTACGCTACCTATAACAATATGACACCTCCTTGGAACTTTTGGGATGTGACAACCCATTTTGTTGTCAACGTGCCCGTTCAGCATGCCGTAATATTTGTTGCCATGAATCGCGAACGCTATGAAAGTCTCAGTCCTGAACATCGTGCAATCATCGACGAATTGTCGGGTGAAGCTGCTTCCATGAAACTTGCCGAAAGCTTTGATGGTGCCGATGAACGCTCGCTTGCCTTGATGCAAGAGACTTCTGGCAAAAATTATGAATTGATCGAAGTTTCTCCTGAAGAGCGAGCACGAATGGATGCTGCTGTAGCAGAAGGTCTAAAAGTGATATTTGCTGATTATGCTGAACGTGGCATTGATAATGCTGAAGAAATCTACAACGCAATCAATAATTAAGTTGTAGTAGTATCAGGATCTCAGTGTCGGAACCTAGTGAAACGCTCATTGCGCTAAAGTTTGTTGATCGGTTACTAAAGTGGTCGTCGCTTGTACTTGGCGGCGCCACTTTGACTTTTATGACAGGATTTTCTGTCTGGAATGTACTGATCATGCGCAAGGCGTTAAACAATCCAATCATCGGAGCCGAGGATCTACTGATTCTTGCACTTGTTGTTATCGTGGCATTGTCGATACCCCTTGGTGCCCGAGCAGGATCACATATCGAAATTGAAATTTTGGAATCCCGTATGTCTGCGGGATTTGCCAAATGGTCGATGATTATCGTCAAGATACTTTGTGCAATTCTTCTATTTCTGATGATGTGGAGGTTTTGGCATTCTGGTCAGAGCGCGGTTCGGTTTGGCGAAACC
Source organism: Paracoccaceae bacterium (assembly GCA_963668325.1). GTDB lineage: Bacteria > Pseudomonadota > Alphaproteobacteria > Rhodobacterales > Rhodobacteraceae > MPNP01. The sequence goes on along the minus strand of OY764222.1, from coordinate 898,500 downwards.
ACCCAACAATTGCTGATCTCATACGAACCGTTTTACTACCTGCTTTCCGCTTCGGTCGCCATTTACGGTCTGGTATTGCTTCTAGAGATCTGGCAACTCTTTAGAACTGGTAAGGTAACCACTCTCCAAATTGAAGGTGAAGGATTGTGATAGCCATGTCCCTCTTGGGGATTCTGGGACTTCTTGCCCTGTTTGTGCTTTTGGGGCTTCGTATGCCAGTGGCTCTGTCAATGCTCAGCGTTGGCTTTGTTGGTACAATCATAGCCAACGCCAACAAGTTCATCGGAGTGGGTATGGACCCTGCCAGAGCTTGGGACAGGGGTTGGCAAATTGCCTTTTCCAACCTGGCGGGTGAGACTTTTGAAGCGGCCTCTAATTTTAACCTGCTGGTTATCCCAATGTTTGTCCTGATGGGTAATCTGGCTGGTATTTCTGGTATGTCAAATGACCTGTTTACCGCCGCTTATCGCTGGATGGGACACTTGAAAGGGGGGTTGGCCTCGGCCACTGTTGCAGCTTGTGCTGGTTTTGCCGCCCTATCCGGTTCATCCCTTGCTTCTGCCGTAACCATGGGTCGAGTTGCCCTACCGGAAATGAAACGCTACAAATACTCTGACAGCCTGGCCACAGGGTCAGTTGCTGCCGGGGGAACACTTGGCTTCCTGATTCCACCTTCCGGTGGCATGATCATTTATGCCGTGTTGACTGAACAGTCGATAGGGCGGTTATTCATGGCGGGGGTGTTCCCGGGTATCATCCTGACCCTGCTCTTCATCGGTGCAATCAGTTGGGTTGTGGCCCGCAAACCTGAGGCTGGGCCTCCTGGTGAACGGGCTGAGCAGGCTGATCGAATAGCATCGCTCCTGCGTGCAGCACCAATCGTAGGTGTCGTACTAATTACCATTGGAGGTATGTATACCGGTTTCTTTACCCCGGTAGAAGCTTCGTCGGTTGGGGCTTTTTTTACTTTTGTTGTAGCTGCCTGGCGTCGGTCTCTATCACTCAAGGCCCTTCGAATTGTCACTTTACAGACGATGAACGCGACGGCAACCGTTTTTCTTATCATTATCGGTGCCTTTGTCTTTATCCCATTCATGTCCCTGACTGAATTACCTTCGCATTTGGTTACATTTCTGACCTCCCTCCCGATTGGCGACGTTGGAGTCTTGCTGGTCATAATTTTGGCCTACATGTTCCTGGGCATGTTTCTGGAATCGATTGCAATGCTGGTCTTGACCATACCAGTGGTTATCCCCATAGCGATTGGCCTCAATTGGGACCTCATCTGGTTCGGCATAATTATCGTGATCGTACTGGAGATGGGAATGATCAGTCCCCCTGTTGGTATCAATGTATTCATCGTTAAATCCATCGCACCGGAGGTCCCTATGGGGCAGATTTTTAGGGGCATCTGGCCATTTTGGTTCGCCATGGCCCTAATGATTGTCCTTCTCATCCTTTTCCCCCAAATAGCGCTATTCCTGCCGCAAACGATTGTCGGCGGTTAGCAAAACTGGAGTTATTAAATGAATAAAAGAAAAGACGTTAGAACATTGCAGAATTTCATCGGAGGCAAATGGCTCAATGCTGAAGCAGACGCCACTTTCGACGATATTAATCCGTTGGACGATAGTCTCTACATCCGAGCGGCCAAAAGCACTGGTGAAGATATACACAATGCTGTTGTCGCGGCGAAAGCCGCCTTTCCATCTTACCGGAATACCTTACCCAAAGACCGTGAACTCTGGTTGTTACGGGTTGCCGAAATAATGGAGGCCCGCAAGGCTGAGTTGATTGATTGTCTGATTGATGAAATCGGTTCACCTGTTCAAAAGGCAATGTTCGAGTTCGAAAAGGGTTTGACCATGGTAAGGGCAGCTGCCGGTTTGTGTCGAAACATGCGTGGGGAAACGATCCCTTCGGATGCACCTGGCAAGTTTTCCATGACGATTCGGGAGCCTTTGGGAGTGGTTGCCATCATAACCCCATTTAATGTACCACTGATCAAAAACACCCGGCTTGTTGCCAACGCCTTGGCTGTCGGTAATACTGTTGTTCAATTACCATCTGAAATGGCCCCGCATTTGACCGTAATATTCGCCGAAATCGTCAACGAGGCCGGCTTTTTACCAGGTGCATATAATGTTGTGACCGGTTATGGCCACGAGATAGGAGATTACCTGACTGGCCACAAGGATGTGAGTTTTGTCTCCTTCACGGGTTCATCGGTTGTAGGTCAGCACATCAATGAAGTTTGTGCCAAGAATAAAACGCCAAATACACTTGAGCTTGGAGGCAAAAACCCCACCGTCATTCTGGCGGATGTCGATCTTGATCAGGTTGTCCCACTCGCCGCTCGCTCAATCTTCATGTATGCTGGTCAGGCATGTATTGGTTCCAGTCGTTTTTATGTCGAGCGCCCAATATATGACGAATTCGTCAAGCGATTTTCCATGATTGCCGCCAAAATCGGAATGGGCGACCTGCGTGACCCCAATACAGTAATTGCCCCGATTATTTCAGAACGACAGCGAACTCGCGTAAAAAATCATATTTCAGATGCCGTTGAAAAAGGTGCTACTGTTATTGCTGGTGGTGAATGGGTTGGAAATCGCTGTCAACCGACGTTGTTAACAGATGTTAATGAGGATATGACAGTTTGCAAAGCTGAAACTTTCGGACCAGTTACATCCATCTATCCGATTGACAGTTATGAAGAGGGGTTGGCCAAAGCCAATGATACCGAATATGGACTCTCTTCAGCGATTTTTACCAAAGACATAGACCGCGCCTTTCACTTTGCTAGAAATATCGGTGCTGGAATGTGTCACATTAATGGGATGACTATTCATGATGAAGCGCATGTGCCCTTCGGTGGCAATGGTGAATCCGGCGTCGGTCGCGAAGGAACGGATGCTGATATGGAAGCAATGACAGAACTTAAATGGGTTACGGTGCAATTATGACTTTTACTCTCTACCATCATGGCTCGTCCGTCTGTGCCGCTAAAGTAAGGTTCGCGATGGACGAAAAGGAACTGACTTGGGAAGGGGTTTATATTGACATCCTGAAGGGCGAGCAGTTTACCCCCGAGTATCTGAAACTTAATCCAAAGGGTGTGGTTCCAACTCTTGTGCATGATGACCTGGTTATCCCCGATTCAACGGTCATCATTGAATACCTTGATCATATTGCACCAGAAACAAGTGTGCATCCCAGCGATCCCTGGGAACGAGCCCAGGTCAGATATTGGACCAAGGCGGTTGACGAGGACCTGCACCCCGCCTGTGGTGCCGTCACATTTGTTTGCTCCCATCGCCACACTGTAATAAAAAACCTGGGACCAAAAGGTGTCAAGGAATTTCTGGCTTCGACACCTTCCATCTCGGTAACTTCCAATTGGAAAAGCCAAAAGGACAGCATAGTGCGTTATGGTTTCGAATCTCCCGGTGTTGCCGAAAAGATTCGCCTTTATGACAAATATCTCCATAAGATGGAGGAGGCATTGGGTAATGGGGATGATTGGCTTGTGGGAAACAAATTCTCAATCGCCGATATTGCCTTGACGCCTTATGTCAATCGTCTGGCTATGATGTCAATGCGAGATCTGTGGGAAAAGGGACGCCTGCCCAATGTTGAACAATGGTTTGCCCGGATAGAGGAGCGACCAAATTTCCAAAGGTGCCTGATAGACTGGGTGCCTGAGGACCTGACTAATGACTTGCGGGAGAACGGCTCAATGAGTTGGCCAGAAGTAGCTAGAATTCTTGATATAAATACTTGAACAGAAGGAGAAAGCCATGGGAAGATTAGAAGGTAAAACAGCAATCATTACTGGAGCCGCACAAGGCATAGGGGCACTTATGGCCAAGGCGATGGCCACCGAAGGTGCCAAAGTTCTGGTGACGGACGTTCAGTGCACTGACAATGCAGTTAAGGCGATCACCGATACCGGTGGAACAGCGCAAGGTATGAATGTTGATGTGACCTCGAACAAGGATCTTGCTTCGATGGTCGAAGTGGCCACAACCGAATTGGGTGGTCTCGACATAATGGTTAACAATGCATCAATCTTTGCAACTATAAAGCCGAAACCCTTTTTTGAAATTGACGATGATGAGTTTGATCTGATCATGCGTGTCAATGCAAGGGGGGTACATCAGGTCATGCGGGCAATTGTTCCTACCATGATTAAAGCGGGCGGTGGAAAGGTTATCAATATCGCCTCCGGGACTTTCTATTATGGACCTCCGGGGCTATCCCACTACACGGCGTCCAAAGGTGCCGTTATTGCTTTGACCCGCTGTCACGCCCGAGAATTGGGTGACAAGAACATCCAGGTTAACGCTATCGCCCCTGGTTTGACTGAAAGTGAAGGTGTGATAGCCAATAAAGGCCTGGACATGGCACGGGCACCTACCATTGCTACACGTTCCATTAAACGTGAAATGCTCCCGGAAGACCTGCTTGGTACTTTGATGTATCTTGCCACGTCAGACAGTAATTTCGTAACTGGCCAGACCCTGAATGTGGATGGTGGCAAGGTGAATGTCTGAGAAGGGCTGTGCAATCCTCATGGGAGGGGGAATAATTGTATCAAACCATTTGGTACCATGGATTTGCTACTGACTATCGAAAAAGATTGTCAATTTGGGATCCTTAGTGTAAGAAAATCAAGAATATATTTATATTTATTTAATTTTTATGTTGATTTGGGATCCCAAATATGAAATATGGGGAATAAAACTAAGATGTTAGTTGCTCAAAGTCCAGGGAGGGTTGATTGATTACCCGCGTTCTCACAATGGTCCACATGGTACTGACACTCAAACCAATAGAAATTACACCCTGGAAGAGGATCTAAAAGTGGGGCACAAAAACATACTGTTCATAATGTGCGACCAGTTGAGGTTTGACTATTTAGGCTGTAGCGGGCATCCAACAATCAAGACACCAAACATTGATGGGCTGGCAGCTCGCGGTGTAAGATTCAGTAACGCTTATTGTCAATCACCGATTTGTGGACCCTCTCGCATGAGTACTTATACGGGAAGATATGTATCTTCACACGGTGCTTCTTCCAATTTTGCTCCTCTCAGAATCGGCGAAAAGAACATTGGCCACCATCTGAATCCGCTCGGAGTCCGGACAGTCCTAGTTGGAAAAACACACATCATTGGCGACAAGGAGGGTATGGACCGACTTGGGATCGACCCTGGTGGCGCAGTTGGTGTTCATCATTCCCAGGCTGGCTTCGAGGCTTTTGAACGAGATGACGGTATCCATCCTGACACCATGGTCCGCCCTGACCTTGCCTACAATAACTACCTAAAGACCAAGGGGTATACCGAAGATGAAAATCCCTGGCACTGGGCAGCAAACTCAGTTGATACCGGCGAAGAAGTGCGTTCTGGTTTTTTCAATGACCAAGTTGATCTCCCCGCCAGGGTTTCCGATGAAGACTCGGAAACTCCCTATATGACAAGACGGGCAATGGAATTCCTGGCCAATGACAAGGGTGAAACACCCTGGTTGTTGCATCTGTCCTATATCAAACCGCATTGGCCATATGTTGCACCGACCCCCTACAATGACATGTACTCTGCTGATGATGTGCTTCCCGTGGTTAGGTCTGATGCGGAATTAACCGCTACAAATCCGCTCTTTAAACATTTTATGGATCGGGTTAGTGGCAAGACTTTCAGTAATGAAGCGGCCCGAGAAAAGGTAATCCCCGTGTATATGGGGCTCATTACCCAAATTGACGATCAACTCGGCATATTGTTCGAGTTCATGCGGGAACGTGAAATGCTCGAAAACACCATGATCGTATTTACCTCTGATCATGGGGATTACCTGGGGGATCACTGGATGGGGGATAAGGATTATTTCCACGACCCTGCGGTAAAAATACCATTGATAATTGTTGATCCGAGTAAATCTGCTGACTGTACCCGGGGAACCGTTGATGACTCCTTGGTTGAGTCAATCGATTTGATCCCAACCTTCATTGAATATCAGGGCGGCAAGGTCGCCCAACATATCTTGGATGGCCGATCACTGCTAGCGAAAATCCATGGTGAGGAATGTAAGTGGCGGGATTATGTAATCAGCGAATATGATTATTCCTGTCAGGTCTTTCGACCGGAAACTGGCAAAATGCCACTTGATTGTCGTTCGTACATGATTGCTACCGAAAAATGGAAATATGTCCATGCGCCAGGCTACCCACCGCTGCTGTTTGACCTGGTCAATGACCCAGAGGAATTGACTGATCTTGGGCGCAGTTCAGATCATGTAAATGTCCGTCAATCACTATTTAAAATGCTTGCCGAATGGGCCCTGCAATATCGCCAGCGCGAAACCTGGTCCGAAGAGCAAAACATCAAGATGACCGGAATTGAAGAAAAACTCGGTGTACTGATCGGGTACTGGAATGAAAAAGACGCAAAAGGCAAGGATCCAAAAATATTGCCCAAGCGAGTACTGTAAATGTCAACAGAAAGGGTCCTTACCGACCAATTCATCTCAAATAGGAGGAAAAAATGTACTTAAAATATATAAAACATATGGTACTAACCTGTATGGTTTCAGTGTTTTTGATCCCACTTTCAGCCAAGGCGGAAACAACACTGTTATTCAATATGTTAACACCACCCAGTCACTTTTCCTGGGAAGTGATGCAGGATTGGGCAGATCAGGTTAATGAAAAGTCCGAAGGACGCTTGGTTATCGAATTTGCCGCTAAATCCGTTGCCCCACCACCGAAGATCATGGATGCCGTACGCAAGGGTGCTGCTGATGCCGGTTGGGTCGCAAATATTTTTCTTGGTCCCGATAACCCCGGTGCACTAGTCGGCTTGATGCCATGGGTCCATTTGGGCGATTCTGAAGCAACTTCGGTCGCTTTGTGGAACACCTACCAGAAATTTTTTGCTGACAAGGAAGAATGGCCGGGCATTGAGGTCCTTGGAATGTACCATTTTGCAGGAGCTTCCCTGTGTTCCATGACTGACGAGCATATTACGTCTGCCGATGACTTGAGAAAGCGGAAGGTTTGGAGTCTGCCAGGCAACCTTGCGAAAATATTGGGAAATATGGACGTGTCCCTAGTCACCGGCCCAGCCGTCCAAATACATGAGATGGTATCTCGTAATGTCGTAGAGGCATACACGGGAATCACTTATGACTCGATTATCAAGTTTAAGGTCGCTCCATACACCAAGTCTTGCGTTGAATTTGAGAAGGCCCCTTTTGCTATCAACTTTACACACTTCATTAATGCGAAAACCTGGGCAAGACTTTCTCCTGAGGACCAACAGGTTTTAAGGGATCTTTCTGGGGAACATTTGGCCCGTATGGTTGGAAAAAGGGTAAATCAACAGCTCCAGGAAGGGCGTATTGAACTTGGAAAAACTGCCGAGTACATACCGGCTTCAGAAGATTTGGTTGCTAGCTTTACCGAGAGTGCACAACCAATCATTGATGAATGGTTAGTAAAAGTTGCAGAAATGGGCGTGGATGGTCAAGCAGCCCTTGATTTTATGCGTTCGGAAGTCGAACGACTAAGCACCTTTAAACTTAACTAAGGTATACAAACCAGGCATCCGTGAGATGTCTGGCCTACCCCTTTTCAGGAAGATCATCCGTGATGTTTGACAAAATAGTTGACTTGTTAAGTCGCATAGGCTTGATAGTTGGTTCAGCCCTGCTTGCGATGATGATGGTTCTGACCGTTATTGATGTCTTCATGAGGTATGTATTTTCTGCTCCTCTTCCCAGTGCGGCAGAAATGACGCAAATCTTGCTTTCCATGACAGTATTCATGGGATTTATCCTTGTCAGTCGAGATGGTAGCCACATTGTTGTTTCACTATTTGAGCCTGCACTTACCAGATTAGCTCCAAGGTTGTACCGATTGTTATATGCCATAACCAATACGGTTGGCACAGCATTTATACTCTGGGTGCTGATCCTTGCAGCAAAGGATTCGTTTGTATTTAAAGATGTCACCGAGGTTCTCGAAATTCCGTTCATCTGGATTTTCCTGGTATTAGCCTTTGCAACTGCTTGTGCATTGATAACGGGCCTTGCAGTGTTCAAACGTGGCCCGGTCGGCCGCGATTCAGTGGAGTGAGATCAGTATGTTTGACGCACTTTTTGGAATCTTTGTTGTTCTGATATTGGCTTTCCTTGGCATACCTCTGGCCTATGCAACACTGGCGGTAGGTGTTATAGGTTTTGCAGCTTATCGCGGTTTTGAGGCATCCATTGCTATTACTGGTCAGTGGATCATAGAAATGACCATGAATCTCGGATTGTCGGTTGTTCCACTCTTTATTTTGATGGGCACTTTTATCCATCGAGCCGGAATTTCCGACGAATTGTATGATGCGTCCTACGCTTGGCTTGGACGATTGAAAGGTGGTCTGGCCATGGCAACTGTTTTTGCCTGTGCCGGCTTCGCTGCGGTTAGTGGGTCATCCCTGGCCACTGCAGCCACCATGAGCAAGGTTGCCATGCCTCCTATGCGAAAATTCGGCTATAGCGACTCTTTGGCCACCGGTACTATAGCTGCCGGTGGTACCCTAGGCATAATGATACCACCTTCTGTTCCCATGGTAATTTACGGGATTATTGTTGGTGAGGATATTGGAAAATTGTTTATCGCCGGTATCGTTCCCGGCATCATGCTCGTGATCTTGTTTTTGCTGTCAATTGCCTTCATTGTACGTATTTTCCCCAAATCAGGTCCTGCTGGCGAACAAACCACCTGGATGGAAAAAATACGCTCCTCAAGTTCCACCTGGCCCATCATCATATTGTTTGGAATTGTCTTGGGAGGTATCTACACAGGTGTCTTTACCCCAACAGAATCAGCGGCTGTCGGAGCAATGTTTGCGTATATCTTTGCTTTTTTTCGTGGTCGTTTGCGTACTTGGCCTGAAATTATCCACGTATTTGCAGATACAGTCAAAACAACTGCGATGATCTTCACCATAGTGTTCTGTGGATTGATGCTAGCCCAATTTGTCAACATTACTGGTATGCCTTTTGAATTGGTTAACGTCGTACAGGGCGGGGGAGGAATCTCTGCTATCGAACTCGTTATAGGTATCTGTATAATTTGTGTCATTCTGGGCATGATTTTTGAAGCCCTGGGGATTTTGCTTTTGGTCGTTCCGGTATTTCTACCTTCGCTGCATGCCTTGGGTGTCGATATGATCTGGTTTGGGATAATTATCATACTTGTTGTCGAATTAGGTCTTATAACGCCACCTATCGGAATGAATGTGTTTACCGTCAAGGCGGTTATCCGTGATGTGGATTTGTCCAAGATGTTTGTTGGTGTTACACCCTACATTTTTGCGATGTTGGCTGGGTTGGTGCTTTTGTTCCTCTTTCCCGAAATCGCGACATGGCTTCCGAATCTTATGCGTTAGCGCTACCATCAAGGTACTTATATCTGATGGACCGCTGCTGAAGTGGGGTCGTTAAATCTCTATTTTCATGCACCGTAATCATACATAATCTAAGGAAGTTCAATCCATGGCAGTTATAGTTCCAACCAACAAATCCGTAGAACTTCTTGAAGGTATCCATCTTTACCACGGCAGTATATCAAACTGTTCAATGCGAGTTCGCATGACACTGATTGAAAAAGGCCTTCAATGGGCAAGTCACCATCTCGACCTGAAGAAGAAGGAAAATATTTCGGAGGAATATTTTGGTATCAATCCGAATGGTCTGGTGCCGACACTGATTGATAATGGGGTGGTTCATATCGAATCCAACGATATCATCGACTATCTTGACAAAACCTACCCGGAACCCTCGTTGCGTTCAGAAGAAAAAGAAGAGGAGATGCTTGAATGGCTTCGTCTTGCGGCATCAATCCATGTACCAGCTGTCAAGCCCTATGTCTATGCGACCATGATGCAGAAAAAACTTAAGAAGACAGCTGAGGAACAGAAAAAGTACGATACGCTTCAGAAGAATGAGGAATTGAAACAGTTCCATGCCAAGCATGCAGGTAGCAAAGCTTTTGGAGAAACCGACGTTGCAAAGGCATTAGGGATCCTTGAGAATTGTTTTACCAAACTCGAAAATACCCTTGAGGGCCGGAATCAGATCATGGGGGATCAATTCACCCTAGCTGATATTTCCTGGATACCACTACATTTCGTTCTCATTGGTTGCGGCTATCCATTCGAGCAATTTTCGAATATTACTCGTTGGGCTGAATCATTTAAGGACCGAAAGAGTTTTCAAAAAGGTATCCTAAAGTGGTGTCCTGATTTTTCGAAAGTCTGAGTTTCTAAGGATTATACAGGTTAGCTTTGTGTTCTTCACTCAAAAAGGCCTTACGATTACCGCAACAACAATGATAATCAAAAGAATAGTGGGGATTTCATTCATCCATTTAAATGTTTTACCACTTACCTGGCAGGTCCCAGCTATTAATTCTTTCCTTTTGGACGAAAGCCAAAAATGAAATACTGTCAGAAGCAGGACAGAGCTTAGTTTTACCCATATCCAAACCATCTGCCAATCCACGATACCTGGTATTGAAATGAGAAGTATGCCAAAAAACCATGTAGCCAGCATGGCCGGGGTTGTAATGATTCTTAGAAGCCTCGTTTCCATTTTAGTAAACATCGCACTTGTTTGGAGATCACTACCCTCGGTAACATGATAAAAATATAACCTGGGGAGATAGAACAAACCGGCCATCCAGCAAATAACCGAAATGATATGCAGGGCCTTTATCCAAAGGTAAAATTGGTCCATAATGTATTTACTTCTTTCCTGTTGTTCCGATCACTTCGAAAGATTTTTGTAGTCGGGTGTGATCAAATATCTATCCGCATTAAATCAGCTCCAACTGTCAATTTTCCCTGCCAGGTTTTTCTCACCTCATTGAAAAAATCAATTGGAGTTACATTTTTCTCATCAGGAGGAGTAAAATGGTTCAGAACAAGGTGGCCAACTCCCGCCTTGGTGGCTATGCGACCAACATCTTCGGCATTGGTATGACCATTGGTTATGTGCTCCAACAGGTTAGGTTTGACCTGTTTAAGCCTTTGGCACATTTTCTTCACCCCCTCATAATGCATCACTTCATGAAGAAGTAAATCGGCACCTTCGGCAAATTCACTCAATTGGGGTAGATAAGCAGTATCAGAAGAAAGCACTACGGATTTTTTGCCTATATCAAAGCGTAATGCGTAGCAATGGTAAATTGGAGGGTGTTGGACTCTCAGGGCAGTGACTCTTACGGAATTGTCATCAAACACCAAACCCTCGGTGAATTCAATAGGGCTGTACTGGTCTCTGAACGGGGCTTGCTTTTCATCTTGAATACGGGTTTCGATATCAAACTGTTGGGAAAGATAAAAGCCTTCCAATAGGTTTATCAATCCTGGCGGTCCGTAAACATCTACCTTACTGGGTATGGTAGATACCCATTTTGTGTGTAACAACGGACCCAATTCAAGGTTATGATCTGAATGGTGATGCGTAATTATTATGGTGCTAAGGTCTTTAAGATCATATCCAGCTTCGACAAATTGCCGGGTAACTCCCAATCCCGCATCTATCAAATAGAGTTTACCTGCAACATCCATTAGCATGGATGTTGGCCAACTAGATCCCTTGGATAATCTTGGACCTCCTTTGGTTCCAAGCAGTACCAAAGATAAATTTCCCAAATTTGTCACCCGAATTCTGTTCTCTTGAAAAATATTCTGTTTTTACTGTTCTAGCCGACCGAAGGTTTGTTCCATGATTTTTCCTATGTTTTCAGGAATTTCCTTGGAGGCATAGGCCAGATAATGATCAGGACGAACAATTAGAATACTGGCATTCCATTTCGATGTAGATTCATTTTTATCGGTAACTATGATTTTGACGGGCACATCCTTGGATAAAATTGTTTTCTTGGTCGCCTGAACAATCTCATTGTCCACCCCCACAAAAATTACCGAGAAGTTATCGCCAAGTTCTGAAATAACACATTTTCCGTTTGATAGGGTTGCCGGAGATAAATGCTCCCCGGAATAGGCTTCAAAACGATGTTTACCAGCTGCACTCATTGTAGAGCTCTCTGTCTCTGGAATGAGTTTGGAACCAGCATAGCAAGGGCAATACAGTCCAACATCGGCATTTGCTACCTCGGCGAATTGGTCCCACCCCTTTTCAAAACTTGGCCTGTCCCTGGTTGGATCATATTTCTTGATGAATTCTTTGTCGTCAGTTATGAGCCGATCAATGAAGGTATTTAAGGTGGAGATAAATATTTCCCTTCGCTCTGTTGTGTAGGATTGCAATAGGTTTTCTGACCCCCATCCACGGAGAAAAGCTGACAATTTCCATCCCAGGTTGCGTGAATCCTCCAGGCCAGTATTTATTCCATATCCGCCATAGGGTGGGTGTCCATGAGCTGCATCACCAGCCAAAAAAACCCTCCCTTTCTGGAAGGTTTCTGCCAAGGCATACTTAAAATCCCAAAAGCCCTGATGATCAAGTTTGAAATTAAATTTTTCCCCAACTGCATCGTAAAGTTGGTCGGCTACATCGAAATTTTCCATTTTTGTATCAGTTGGAACCGGGGTATGATAAAACCATCGACCATCCAGATTAACCCTGCCAAAAAACTTCCAATAGCCATCAAGATCTGGTCGAACAACATGAAAAAAAGATTTTCCCCTTATTTTGCTTGATAAGTGATCAAGTTCCTTGGAATCAAAAACGACCAGAACCATCCGTTTTTTGTGGTCTACAACCGCCTGAGGTATATTTGCCTTTTTTCTTACGGTGGAATTGGTTCCATCACAACCAACAAGAAACTTTCCTGTCAAGTAAGACGTTTCCCCATTTTGATCAAGAACTTCCAGTTCTACCTTGTCTTCCTTTTCTGCTATTCCAACTGCCTCACAACCCCAATATAATTCTGAATAGTCATGGGTTTTTAATTTTTGTTTCAGTGCTTTCTCTGTCTCAAACTGCGGTATCCGAAGGTTATCGGCAAAATAGTATTCATTAACACTTTTTCTTTTGTACCATTCAAAATTATACTCTCCTAACAAAGAACCATAGGCTGTCATCCCCGAAACACCGTATTCTTTTGGAATATGAACGTTTTCTTGGATCGTTTTTGCAACTCCCCAGAATTTAAAATGTTCGCCTGTCCTTTGGGTTAAATTCTGGCCTTTAGGAATCGTATGAATCTTTCTCCTTTTCTCAACCAGGATTACCTTTACCCCTCGTTTGGAAAGATCTATAGCCAGACCTAGACCCACCGGGCCACCTCCCACGATAAGAACTTCAGCGTCTTTTGTACGACTGATTGTTACCCTCCCCAAGCATTCTTTAGCGCTTTGTCATAATTACATTCTTTCCCAATCGAGTTTACCTGATTCCAGGTTCTCTTCAATTAATTCGGTGATATATTGATGAATGGTTTTTTGGACCTGGGTCATCAAATTTCTCCTTGGACCGGCTAAATATACCGTTCTTTTTAAGGCCTTTAATTTTATTGGTACTGCTTTACACAATCCCTTTTGTATATCACTGGAAAAGAGCGTGGATGGGGCTATACAAAAACGCCTTTGTTTTTTGGCAAACTCTTTTCTGATAGTTATGGAGCTTATTTCAATAACATCATTTAGTTGCTGCCCCTTTTCCTTCAGATGATTTCCTATTTTGGTTCGCAGTTCTAAATCTCTGCCGTCAAACACAAGCGGTAAGTTTCTCATTTCTTCCACTGTTATTGGGTTGGAGATGCCATTTAACATTTTGGGATGCCCTATTAATTTGAACTCCTCCTTGTATAAAGGGAAACTTTCATATTTTTTGGTCTCAATTTTTTGGCTGATGAAAGTAAAATCCAAAAGTTCCTTTTGCCAATCCTCGTACAAATCGCTGGCGAACCCCTGGTTGAAGACCAGGGTGACCTCGGGATGGGTATCATAACATCTTTCCAAAATTTTGGGTACTACTGTTACGGTTAGGGAGGGAAGTACACCAATTCTTACAATTCCCTGTTTGCGAGAACCTTTGTTTTTCATTTCCCTGTCAACTTGATCAGCTAGAAGAAGTATTTCCTTTGCCTTGTCTAGAAAAAATTCTCCTTCTGGGGTTAGGGATACTCCACGTGGATGACGTTCCAACAGGTTGACCCCAAATCTCTTTTCCAAACTTTTTATTTGTAAACCTATTGCCGGTTGAGTTACATCAAGTATTTCAGCAGCTCTGGTCAGGCTTTTCTCTTCGGCAGCAACAACAAAATATCGTAACTGATCAATTTTCACCGTTTTTCCTTTACCTCTACCAGAACATATTGAACTATTATGGTAACAATGAGCCAGAATAAAAATGTGGTCAATTAATTTTACTCTAAATTTTCGATTGTTGTATTTTTTCTTTTCATGACTGAATTTTTTTCCCGAAATTACATAGAAGGTAAGTTTGAAGAACCTGAAACTAATAACAGGTTTCACAGTATTAATCCTGCCACAGGATCTATCATTGGCTCTGCTGTACCAGGTTCTTTAACTTCTGCTGAAAGGGCTATCACTTCGGCCCGCCTAGCCTTTACTAAAAGCGAGTGGCAATTCTCTCCCCGCCTCAGAGCCCAAATTCTTCTTGAGTTTGCTGATAATCTGGAAAAAATCAGGGATGACCTGGCACCTCTCCTGGTCAAGGAAAATGGTAAAATTCTGGCTCAATGCCGGCATGAAATTAACGCTGGTGTTTCTGAAGCCCGTTATTATGCAGGATTGGCCAGGAATATTTTTGGACGCACAACAGAGACTTCACCCAACAACCTTTCCCTTCTTACCAAGGAACCGGTTGGTGTTGTCTCTGTAATTGTGCCTTGGAATGCCCCGGTTACCTTGCTGGTCAGATCAGTTGCTCCTGCTTTATGTGCTGGTTGCACAGTGGTGATAAAACCAGCCATCCAGACTCCCCTGGTTAACAGTAGGCTTATGGAATGTTTTCATGCAATAAAAGAGCTTCCTGCTGGGGTTGTTAATTCTATTAATGAAAACGAAACCCAGATTGGAGAAATTCTTACCAGGCATAATGATGTTGACATGGTTAGTTTTACCGGTTCTGTTAATACCGGGAAATTAGTAATGGCCAACTGTGCTCATACACTGAAAAAGGTATCCCTGGAACTCGGTGGAAAAACACCTGCTGTTGTTTTTGAGGATGCAGACCTGGATAGAGCCTTAAATGAAATATGTAGAGCTGTCATTACCATTTCAGGACAAATGTGTACTGCAGTGAACCGGATTTTGGTTCAATCTAAAATATTCGACCAGTTTGCCGAGAAATTACAAAACAGACTTGCTGCAGTTGTCATTGGTAATGGTCTCGATTCCAAAGTACAGATGGGCCCAGTAATTGACAAGACTAACCAATCGCGCCTTCTGGATCTGGTTAAGGTAGCCAAGAAAGAAACAGAATTGTTGTTGGAAGGAAGTGTTCCAGATCATCTACCAAAGGAGGGTTCGTATATTTCACCTACCCTGTTTATATCTGATAAGCCCGAACATCGCCTGGTTCAAGAGGAACTTTTTGGTCCCATGGCCTCTTTGGAGGTGTTTCATACAGAAGAAGAGGCATTGGTAAAAGCCAATGCCACAAATTTTGGGTTGGCTGCCAGTGTCTATACCAGGGATTTAAACCGGGCAATGCGATTAGGTCGTAAATTACAATTTGGTACAGTTTGGCTGAATTGTCACAACAGGCTTTTCGCCGAAGCTGAAACTGGTGGGTACAAACAGAGTGGTATTGGTCGACTGCATGGTGTTGAGGCTTTGAGTGATTTCATGGAGACCAAGCACATCTACCTTGAGTCTTATTGAGTTTCGAACATTTATGTAACTATATCTAATTAATATTTATAAATAAGTTTAATAAATATTATGTTTTTGAATAAAGGGGAAAATGGAATTTAATTGTGTTCAGAATTTACGTTATTCCTTATGGTTATGGTAAAATCATGGTTGTAAATTAGGAAAATTTTCCGTGGAAAAACCGTTGAAATAATTTCATGAAAAAGGATAAAATCGTCTTTCCCAAATTATAAATGAAGCGAAGGTTCATAATGTTGACTAACCCCAACTTTTTCCACTAAATTTTCCCCAGAGTTACTAACAACAATATTTTCAGATAGATTATGAAAAAGAGCAGAAAAAGCCCAATTTTAACTGGGGTAATTGGAACCCCTATTGGACACAGCCTATCACCAGTAATCCATAATTACTGGATAGAAAAATATAACATGAATGGAATGTACGTTCCCCTGGAAGTGTCCAGGACAAACTTCAAGGATGTAATCGAGGTATTGTCAAAAATGGGTTTTGGTGGTGTAAACGTAACCATACCCCATAAAGAGGCTGCACTGATGTGTGCCGATCTCGTGGCAGATAATGCTGCACTTTTGGGTGCAGCAAATACCTTGAGTTTGAGAAAGAACGGGAAAATTTATGCAGACAATACGGACAGTTACGGATTTTTACAGAACTTGAAGGAAACAGTACCTACATGGCGGGCCGTAACTGGGCCGGCATTGGTTATAGGTGCAGGGGGAGGTTCTAGAGCAATAATCTATTCCCTGCTCAGGGAAGGTGTACCGAAAGTTTACCTGACCAACAGGACAATAGAAAGAGCAAAATTACTCCAAAATGATTTGGGGAACAGGGTAAAAACCATAGATTTTGTTGATTTGGCCAAAGTATTGAATGAAGTGACTATTTTAGTCAACACAACATCGTTAGGAATGATAGGTCAACCTGAGTTAAAATTACCTTATGAAAAACTAGACTCACGAACAATTGTCTACGATATAGTTTATAATCCCCTGAAGACAGATTTTCTTAGTAAGGCCGAGGAAAAGGGATGCCAGACCGTTGATGGGTTGGGTATGTTGCTCCATCAGGCAGCAAGTTCATACCAGTTCTGGTTTGGGCAACAACCAGAAGTAACAGCCGATCTTAGGAATTTGGTTATCAAAAAACTGCAATCATGAAAATTTTGGGTATAACCGGATCCATTGGTATGGGAAAAAGTACTGTATCCAGAATGTTTGAACTATCAGGAGTTCCTGTTTGGGAAGCTGATAACGAAGTGGAAAATCTTTATCAGAAAGATGGAGAAGCTATAGAACCCTTGCGGGAAGCCTTTGGTGATGATGTGATAAGTTTAGAAGGTGTGAACAAAGAGAAACTAAAGGAAAAAATCATGGGCCGCCAGGATCTGAAAAAGAAACTGGAAACTGTAGTCCATCCCTTGGTAAGAAAAAAAATGGAGGAGTTCAAAGCAAGTTGCAGAAAACAAAACCACAAGTTGGTAGCGCTTGAGATTCCTCTCCTCTTGGAATCTGGCCTGCAAGGGAGTGTAGATTATGTTGTTGTGGTATCAGCTCCTGAGGAATATCAGGAAAAGCGAGTGATGGAAAGAAAGGGAATGACCCAGGAATGGTTCCAGAAAATCAAGAGCTGGCAACTATCGGATGATGAAAAACAAAAAAAGGCAGACTATGTAATTTTTTCCGTCGGCCTGAAGCAAACAAGGCTCCAGGTAAAAGAAATAATCGCCAAAACAATGCCGGCCTAAAGAATAATGCGAGAATTGATTTTAGACATTGAAACCACCGGTTTGGACCTGGCTCAAAACCGAATAATTGAAATTGGAATGATTGAGCAGATTCATCATCAAAGAACCGGTAGAGAGTATCAGTGGTATTTGAACCCAGAGACGATGATTGAGGACAAGGCCCTGGAAGTGCATGGCTTAAGCAACGAATTCCTCCAGGACAAACCAAAATTCAAGGAAATAGCTGACGATTTTTTGGAAGCCCTCCAAGATTCCAAACTGGTCATTCACAATGCAGAATTCGATATTCCTTTTATCAACAAGGAATTAAAGCTCTGTGGCAAGAGATTAATTGATTTTGATCGGGTCGTCGATACGCTTCATTTGGCCCGCCAGGTTTTGCCAAGCAGGGCTCAGCACAATTTAGAAGCCCTTGGAAATTATTACAAACTTGATTTGTCTATCAGGTCATTACATGGTGCCTTGATAGATGCCCAAATTCTTTCAGAGATCTATAATAAGTTAAATCAGGAAGGAGGAAAGGATTTGTTTGCAGATGTCGATTCTGGCGTAACGAGAAAAAAGGACCGAAAATTCCTTGAAAGACCGATACCAGTAAGATTCGGCATTTCTGAGGAGGAGTTGGAAATCCATACCGAGTATGTAAGTAAGTTTTTTGGTGCGGACGCTTTGTGGCAAAGTAATGCCAACAAATAAGCCTATGGTTGTATAAGAAAAAATTTTGGATCCTGGTATGAGGACAATATCGGGTGGAAGATTTGATAATTCAGGTTAATAATTAAAAGTTCAAGAAACTTTTGAGACCTTTTTTAATTTTCATGGAAAATAAATGATTAACTCTGTACAGGATTGGCATACCCTTTTGGACCGCGATGATATTTTGATATTGGATACTGAGACGACCGGATTCAAAGCAGATTCTGAAGTTTTACAGGTTTCTGTTATTGATACCAAAGGAGTAAAACGTTTTGATGAGTATGTTTTACCGCTTAAGACAATCCCAATGGAATCTTTCAAAATCCATGGATTGAATGAAAAAAAATTAAAGGAATACGGAGCCCGTCACTGGGTTGAGTATCACGAAAGGTTTACAGAACTGACCACCAAATCAGCACAGTGTGTTTTAGTGTACAATTTGGACTTTGACACTAGATTGCTCAGGCAAACCTGTAATATGCAAACACCCCAAGCCACGTTTGTTCCCTACAATGGCCGATGTGTTATGAAAGAGTATGCTACTCACAGAAAAGTTAATAAAGAGTGGGGATCTGGTTGGAAATGGCATAAACTTGCTGATGCAGCAAAATACGAAGGTGCCAGGAACCAACCAAACGTTCACAATTCCTTGAACGATTGTGAAATCGTTTTGGATTTGATCAGAATTGTTGCTAAACAGATCAGCTAGGGAAAACCCTCCACATATTCTAGAAAATACATACTCACCAAAGTCTTCCGAGGAGCTCACCATGAAATTATTGAAGTTTTTGATCCTTTCTTCATTTTTGGTTGTTGGTTTAAATCTATCGACAGCTTCCTTTGCCAAAACCACCGAGACAGCCATTTTCGCGGGCGGGTGTTTTTGGTGCGTGGAAAAGGATTTTGATTCGGTTAAAGGGGTTGTCAGTACAATTTCCGGTTTTTCCGGGGGAAGCAAGGACAATCCTTCTTATAAAGATGTGACATCTGGAGGAACCGGGCACTATGAAGCAGTAAAAATTGATTTTGATCCATCCATTGTATCTTATCAACAGCTGGTTGACCTTTTCTGGAGAAGTATTGATCCAACAGATGATGGCGGGCAATTTTGTGACAGGGGGCATTCATATAGAACGGCAGTTTTTGCCTTGAATGAAGATCAGGAGAATATTGCTCTTGCATCCAGAGCTGAAGCGCAGGAAGCCTTGGGTATGGAAATTGTGACCCAAATCCTGGAAGCCGGAGAATTTTTTCCGGCAGAAGAATATCACCAGGGATATTACCAGAGCAAAAAGAGGATCATTACCCGGTTCGGCGTGTTAACCAAGGCACAGGCTTACAAAAGATACCGCAAAGCCTGTGGTAGAGATGCCAGAGTTAAGGAGCTATGGGGAGATGCAGCAGTTTTTGCTCACTAGTAGTAAGTTATAATACCCTGCCAGAATGAGGACAGAACAGGGATTCTAAGTATCCGGAAAGGATCGCTTGAGAGGTTTGGAGCTATCCCACCAGAAAGAGGCTTGCCAATAACTGCCTGATAACGATAATGCCAACAATCAGTACTAGCGGGGAAAGATCAATAGATCCAGTATTTGGTAGGTAGGGCCTGATTCTACTGTAGAGCGGATAGAGAATTCTTTCCAAAAAGTTCCAAAGATTCCTGATGAACTGGTTGCTCGAATCAAAAACATTCATACTGATCAACCAACTCAGTAGAGCATGTGCTATAACCACCCACCAAAGCAAATCCAGCAGGATATTAATCAGAATAACTATTTGAACCATTCAGTTTCCCATCTTTAATACAAATAATTTATGCAAAGGTTAGAAAAATACAAGATAAGTGAATTGAAACCAAAGTTCTTCATTTTAACATGATTCTAGCCCGAAATACCCTAAAATTTCCTGGTTGTTGTCATTTGATTTGTGATGTTCAAAATGGAAAAGATCGGTTATTCAAAACTAGTGAATTGATTTTCCTGCATTTCTGGGTTTAATTGCATTCGAAACCATTATTCGGAAATCCAAATGAAATTTAAGTCGCTCAAACTTACTTCATATCTAGCCTTGGCTATGGTGCTGGTTTTGGCCCTGGCTCAACCGATATGGTCACAGGAAATCAAAGCCAACCAATTGTTTGGAGCTTTTGTCACAGGTTCAAAGCAGCCTGTCGAACCAATTGGAAGTTATGCCAAGGGTTGTCTGGCAGGAAGTATCCGGATACCCGAAACAGGTCCCACCTGGCAGGCTATGAGATTAAATCGTAACAGAAATTGGGGACATCCCGTATTAATCGATTTTTTAATTGATCTTAGCCAAGCAGCACATAAAATTGGTTGGAAAGGGATATATATAGGAGATCTTTCGCAGCCACGCGGCGGCCCCATGACCTCTGGACACACCTCGCACCAAATCGGATTGGATGCTGATATCTGGATGTTACCTCCGGCAAGATTGAATTTAACCCGGCAGGAAAGAGAGAACATCAGTTCGATATCTATTCGGACACCAGATCAAAAAAATGTTAATGAAAATTGGACAGATTCCCATATACAACTGTTACGGGCAGCCTCTGAAGATCCACGGGTAGACAGGATATTTGTTGCCGCTGCGGCCAAGATTGATATGTGTAGAAAAGCAGGTGATGACAGGATGTGGTTGCAAAAAATAAGGCCATACTACGGCCACAGCCATCATTTCCATGTTCGTTTGAAATGCCCGGCAAACGCAACCAATTGCTTAACTCAGACCCCGACAGTAAATGAGTTGTCAAAGGGCGGTGATGGATGTGACGAAAATCTGGATTGGTGGGTTTCCGACTATTTTCTTGATTCACTTAAAAAACCACCCGACCCGAATGCACCAAAACGCAGGGGTGTCCGGGATTATGTGATGGCTGATCTACCTGATGATTGTGAATTGGTTTTGCAGGCACCTTAAATTGGGCTTGGAGTAATCCTAATTGATCTTCAGTTCAAGGATCGAACCCCCATCTGTTGAAATATGACTTGAAAGGATTGGAAAGCGAAATGCAAGTTAGTGAACTGGAAAATGCTATTGAAGAAGCTTGGGAGAACCGAGCGGACATCAATCCAAGTACAACCGGGTCAACCAGGAATGCCATAACCGAAACCCTGGAAAAACTGGACAAGGGAAAAATTCGTGTTGCCGAAAGGAAGGCTGATGGAACATGGGTTGTCAACCAGTGGGCAAAAAAATCTGTTTTGCTTGGTTTTCGCCTCCAGGACATGGAACCCCAGGACGGGGGACCTCAAAATACCACTTGGTGGGATAAAGTTGATTCCAAATTCAAGGGCTGGACTGCTGAGGATTGGCAACAAGCAGGCTTCCGGGCTGTACCGAACTGTATTGTCCGAAAATCCGCCTACATTGCACCTGGTGTGGTTTTAATGCCCTCTTTTGTTAATCTCGGGGCATATGTGGATGAAGGTACCATGGTCGACACCTGGGCAACTGTTGGTTCCTGTGCTCAAATTGGAAAAAACGTCCATCTTTCAGGTGGAGCAGGTATTGGAGGTGTGCTTGAACCCATGCAGGCAGGACCAACCATAATAGAGGATAATTGCTTCATCGGTGCCCGATCTGAAATTGTAGAGGGCGTTATTGTAAGAGAAGGGTCAGTGGTTGGCATGGGAGTCTATATAGGTCAGTCTACCAAGATCTTTGATCGAACGAATGGGACCGTATCCTACGGTGAAATTCCTCCTTACTCCGTGGTGGTTTCGGGGTCGTTGCCCAGTTCCAATAATGTCAATCTTTATTGTGCTGTAATCGTCAAGCAAGTGGATTCAAAAACCCGCAGTAAAACATCAATAAATGAACTTTTGCGGGACTAATTCCTGCCTAAATTCATGGCTGGAGAATACATGTCCAACAATTTGGTTGATCCGATAAAACTTACCCAAAAACTGGTTCAATGCAAATCGGTTACTCCTCTCGAAGGGGGTGCGCTTCAAATTTTGACGGAAATTCTTGAGCAAGCGAATTTCAGGTGTCAGAGGGTAGATCGTAACGGTATTCCGAACCTTTTTGCCCGGTGGGGCCAGGATGGTCCTGTTTTTGGCTTTAACGGCCATACCGACACTGTTCCAGCAGGTGATGTTGATGCTTGGTCAGTCGACCCATTCGGTGGTGAAATTAAACAGGATAGACTATGGGGAAGAGGAACTGCTGATATGAAATCCGGGGTTGCAGCTTTCGTGGCAGCTGCGGTGACCCTGGTTCGGGAAACACCTCCAAAGGGTTCCCTGATTATTACCATAACAGGTGATGAAGAAGCCAAGGCGGTGGATGGAACCAGAGCCATCTTTGATTGGATGGAAACCCAAAACCAGAAAATGGATGTCTGTATTGTTGGTGAGCCCACTTGCCCGGAGATAATGGGAGAAGCCATTAAAATAGGAAGAAGGGGTTCACTTTCAGTTAAAATAGCCTTGCAGGGTGTACAAGGACATTCTGCCTACCCCGAACGTTATATAAATCCGGTTGAGGCCATGGCCCATTTAGGATACCGCCTTTCCTCCAGGAAGCTGGATGAAGGCTCAGACAATTTTCAGCCTACGAATTTGGCTCTGGCTTCAATTGATACAGGTAACAATACATCCAACATAGTACCGTCAAATTGTACAGCCCTTTTCAATATTCGCTTCAGTGATCAACATACCTCAAAGAGTCTGTTGATCTGGATTCAAGATGAGGTAAACAAGGTTGCTTCAGAGCATAACTGTAAAAGTAAATTAGATGTTCTTTCTTCCGCGGAAAGTTTTATAACACCAAAAGGAGAATTTACCGACCTGGTTGCCAATGCCGTATATCAAACTCTGGGAATACAGCCTGAATTGTCCACTTCGGGGGGTACTTCGGATGCCAGGTTCATCACGCACCATTGTCCTGTTGTAGAGGTGGGCCTGGTTGGAAAAACCATACATCAAGTGGATGAACATGTAGAAATCCAACATATCAAGGATCTGAAATCAGTTTATGTTCAATGCCTCAGGGATTTTTTCCGGTAAAACAAACTATCCTCGCTTGGCTATTTTTGTCAAGGAGCCAAATCCAGGCTCGGTAAAAACCCGATTGGCCAAAGATCTTGGGACCATCAATGCGACGAAATGGTACCGAGAGGTAAGTCAGAAAACCATAAATCGTTTAACCAGGGACCCTCGATGGGAAACATACCTGGCCGTTTCGCCTGACCACGCTGGTTTGTTAAGCAGGGTCTGGCCAGAAAAAGTAAAGAGAATTTCCCAAGGGACAGGTCATTTGGGCCAAAGGATGAAAAATGTTTTTCGTCAACTTCAGCCAGGCCCAACCATAATTATCGGTTCTGATATTCCAGGGATCAAACCTTCCCAAATTGCCCGAGCGATCCATTCCATGGGGAAATACGATGTCTATATCGCACCATCACCGGATGGAGGTTTTTGGTTGATTGGGCTGAAGGGTAAGAGATCCCTTCCACCCAAGGCATTGGAGAACGTACGCTGGTCAACCGAATTTGCCATGGAAGATACCATTAATTCTTTGGGGAAGATATCATTGGGGATAGGTGAGGAAATGTCAGATGTTGACGCTCTTGCAGATTTGTATGCTAATCCCCACACCCGTTGGTAAATGATTGTTTTGAAAGTCCTAAATCGCTGATTCCATGGATTTCACAAGGTAGATTTTTCGCAATTTAATGGCGACGGGGCCGGGTTTCCCATTGCCGATTGCCTTGCCGTCAATTTCAACTACAGGAGCAACGAACAAGGAGGCTGCTGTAATAAATGCCTCCTCAGCTTCTAGAGCCTCGGCGACCGTGAACGGTCTTTGTTCAACTGTGACGCCCTCTTCGGCAGCAAACTCTAATAAGGAAGCCCTGGTTATGCCGTGCAGAATGTCATTGGAAAGGTTTCTGGTTATAATATTTCCTGAAGATTGCACAATATAGGCATTGTTGGAGGTACCCTCGGTAATGAAACCATCCTCAACCAGCCAGGCATCATCAGCTCCGGCTCTGGATGCTTCCATTTTGGCCATTGAAGGATACAACAGCTGGACTGTTTTAATATCTCGTCTTTTCCACCTTTGATCAGGAACAGTAATGACCTTATAACCAGATTTGATTTTAGGTGAATTTGTTAGATTCTTGGCTTGGGTAAACAGAACTAAGGTTGGCACAGACGTTTCAGGAAATAAAAAATCCCTATCGGCAGCACCCCTGGTTATCTGAAGGTAAATCATTCCTTCATGAAGTTCGTTCCTAGCAATCAATTGCCGATGAATTTCCAACAAATCCTCATCAGAACATGGTACTTTCATCCCAAGTTCATTCAGGGACCTTGCCAGTCTTCTTTGATGACCAGGAAAATCGATTAATTTCCCTTCCAAGACGGAAGTTACTTCGTAAACCCCATCTGCAAATAAAAAACCCCGGTCAAAGATGGAAACCTTAGCTTCGTCTTCCGGTAGATATTTTCCGTTTACATATACTGTGCGTTTCATTTCATTACCTGTACTATCCTGAATAAATAACAATTAACCCCAAAGGGTGGCTTCCGGTGGAAAAATTTTGGAGCCCTCAAAGGAAAGTCCATGCTGGCGGTCCTCAGCCAGGAGTAATGGTCCATCCAAATCTACAATGGAGGCATATTGTGCTACAAGCATCGCCGGTGCCATGGCAAGAGAAGAACCAATCATGCAACCGACCATGATGTCAAAACCCATTCCCCTACCTTTCTTAAGGAGGTGTAGAGCTTCAGTCAAACCACCCGCCTTATCAAGTTTGATGTTTATCATACTGTATTTTCCAACCAGATCGTCAAGTGAAGTGCGATCATGGCAGCTTTCATCGGCACAAATGGGAATAGGGGATTCAAAGCCATTTAAAAATTGGTCCTGACCGGCGGGAAAAGGCTGTTCAACCAAGGAAATATCCAACTCTTCCAGTTTGGCAAGCAAATCAGGAAAATCATTTTGACTACAGGATTCATTGGCATCGACAATTACCTTGGCATCAGGTGCAGCTTGTCTGATGGTTTCAATCCTGGCAATATCCCCGTTTCCTCCAAGTTTAACCTTCAGGACAGGTCGGTCCCTGTTAGCTAAGGCCTCACTATACATTTCTTCTGGGGTATTGAGAGAGATCGTGTAGGTAGATATCAGGGGATTCAATTGCTTTATTCCGGCCAGTTGCCAAACAGCCTTGCCGTTTTTCTTGGCCTCAAGGTCCCATAAGGCACAATCAAGGGCATTCCTTGCAGCTCCTGGCGGAAGCATGTTTTGTAAAGTTTCGCGGTTAAGGGGTGGTGCAACCATTTGAATTGTTTCGGTTACCGATGCCAGAGTTTCGCCATATCTTTTATAAGGAACGCATTCCCCCCGACCGACAAAGCCATGTTCTTCAATTTCAACGGTAAGCACATTGGCAAAGCTTCTGGCCCCCCGAGAAATTATAAAGGGCTGTTTTAACCGGAAACTATTATCTTTTACGGTTATTTTCATGAAGAAAAGACAGCGGTTAAAGAGCTAACAGAGAATCTACAATCTTACCTACTCCAAACCGTACGGGGTCGGTTGTAGGCAATTCCATTCTCTGTTCTATTTCATCCACCACTTGCCGGGCTTCTGTTTCATCCATGTTCCTGGTGTTCAGTGAGATGCCAACAACCTTGCAAGCGGGATTTACCACCTTGGCCATGGTCAACGACAGATCTCGCAAGGCCTCCAATGTAGGTAATTTGTAACCAGGAAGGCCACGCATAAACTCTCTTGCCGGTTCATGGCATAATACGAGCGCATCTGGCTGGCCACCATGAATGATTGACAACGAAACGCCGGAATATGAGGCATGAAACAAAGACCCCTGGCCTTCAATAAAGTCCCAGTGATCCTCATCTTGGGCAGGGGACAAATACTCAATCGAACCCGCCATGAAATCAGCTACCACGGCATCCAGTGGTACACCATCACCCTCAATCAGAATACCTGTCTGGCCAGTAGCTCGAAAGGCGGTTTTCTTCCCACGGGCCCGCATTTCCTGGTGTAGAGCCAAAGAAACATACATCTTACCAACCGATACGTCGGTTCCAACAGCAACACATCTTTTGCCAGGTCGCTTCTGACCATCAGCTATCGGGTAGTCCACATTAGGCTTGCGTACATCGAATAATTTTCTGCCTGTTTCCTTAGCCTTTTGCACAAGATCTTGCTGGTCATTCAATAGGACATGCAAGCCAGAGGCCAAATCCATACCAGCATCCAAGGCTTCCAAAAGGTGGGGTTTCCAACCTTGGGAGATTACTCCACCTCGGTTGGCCACACCTATGACCAAGGTTTTAGCTCCTCTTGCCACAGCTTCACGAATTGAGATATCATCTATTCCCAAATCAGCGTTACAACCTTGCAACCGGTATTGACCGACAGCATACTCCGGCCGCCAATCATTTATGCCAATGGCAACTTTGGCAGCGAGTCTATCGTGAGCATCGCCAAGGAATAATAAATAAGGATTTTCAATCATAGTCACACCAATAAAGAGAAGCGGAATACAAAATCAAGCAAATAAAGTCAGCGATAGGGAGAATTATTTAAAGGGCAGTTCGAAAAAATTTTTCTTTTGAAATTAATTCAACGAACTTTCACCATAAAGGATATATTCAATTACAGAAGACAATAAATGTGACTGTTAATGAAACAATTCAATATCTCCAAACATAAACCAAGGTAGCAAAATTATAGCTTGGGCTATAGCCAATTTCTAAATTACTCGTGGTGCATAATTGGCTTTATTCGACCGACTTGGATCAATTTGTTTTATTTTTAACGCTCGTCTTTTCAGACTTAGAGAAATTAATGGGGACTTCTGATGAATAACTGGCATTTTTATGGCCGGAAAAAAGTTTTACAGGATTTGGTTCATTAATTTGAATACAAAGAGGTTCCTAAAGATCGTCGTTTTGCGGCTCTCCTTGTACTAGGACGGCGAGGGGTAGGTAAGCGTCGACTCCTTTTTGAAATGAAAATTAAAGCTCCGGCTGATTTGCCATTTATCACCATCGAATTACCGGATCCTGAAACTGTACCCAATCCTGGTGAAGTTGTTATTGATTTGTTAATGAATGCGGCCAGAATATCAGGTTTACAGGCCATTGAAGGCTTACTCCCCAAGCGAGAATACTTCCATAATAATATTATCTGGTTTGGAGAGATACTAACCTTACTTTTACGCTTTGGCGCAGTTGTCGTGTTTGAAGAGTTTCATCATGCAGGCAATAAAAAATTGGGACTGGCCAGTGAAATCAAACATGTCATTGATATTTCCAGGGGTGGACTAGGTGATTGGGGACGGCTTTATCCTGGCAAAGTTGTTATGATGGGATCACACCAGCAAAAAGTTTTGAAATTGTTTCAGATGACAGCACCTTTGTATCAGAGAGATGACCGTGCATTGCGGTTGAGCCAGTGGAACTTATCAACAGTCATGGAAATGGCAAACCAACAGGGTGTTTTATCTGATCCAAAGAGATTTCTGACATTGTGGACGGCTTATGGAGGAATACCCCGCCATTGGAATCGTTATTGTACTCATAGAAGTTATTCTCATCTGTATGACATAAAGGACATCAAAGAGTGGAGGCATGCTTTCATAGCTACCGAACTAAATTTATTGAAAGGTAATCAAGAAGAACGCTTTGATACCAAGGCCTATATTGAACTTCCAGAAGTTCAACGTGAAATTCTTCTCCAAATTGGACAAAATAAACCCAAAGGGGATCAACTTGATGGGCTTAACAAAAAGTTGTACGACAAAGATACTAGGGAAAAAGCCCTCATCCAACTGATGAATCACCTTGAGCTTGTGGATATGAGTGCTCCTTTTTATGACAAGGGGTCTGTACGCTGGAGAATTGTCGATAATAACACCCTGTTTCAGATTTCTGTTTTTGGTGAAATCGTAGTCCAAAAGCCTGAAACGAGAAGGAATGAAATGGAGTTAGTACTGGATCAAGGCCTATTGGCTAGACGTATGGAAACACTTGAAGGGGGAGTTTTAGAACGAATGGCAGAGACCTGGCTCGCTACTCAGGAGAATGTTACCTGGTGCAAATCAGGAGTATGGCGTTCTGTCAAAAAGAAAAATGAAAATGGGAAAGTGACCACCCTTGATTTGGAAATTGATGTCATGGCTTCCAATAAAAAGCACGTTCCTCCCTTGGTTTGGTTGGGAAGTGCCAAGCGAAATCCAGAGCGACATAATTCTCAGAAGGTGATAGATGAACAGGATTTGTTTCTAGATGAGTTGGGCAAAAGTGAAGCTGGAACGAGGTTAAGAGAAAAATCTATTCGCCGGAGAATGTTGTTTTCCCCTTCTTTTTTTCCCGAACAACGGGCCAAATTTACAGCAGATGGCTTTAAGGTAGTCGATATACATGATATGGCCAGAAGTTTTGATATTGAACCAGTTCCTGCTCCTAGACCCAAACCTGATGAACCAGACCCCTTTGACTCACCCAGCCCTTTCTGATTTACATTCCAATATTTTCTTCAGAAAGTTGCTTTCATCCGTTGGCGAAGCAACGAAATAATTTAATAACTTTCATAGCCAATCCCTCAGAATAGCCATAATTCCTTTATTTGCTGGGGGCATGGAATATTTCATTAGATCGGAAGTCTTTACCCACCTCAGTTCATTATCTTCCATGGGATAAGGAATTCCATGCCATTTTCGACAGACAAATAAAAGCAGGACCTGGTGCAAGTCATCATATTTATGGCTGGCAAAGGTTAAAGGTGCCAGGCAGTTGGACCAAGTATCAATTCCAAGTTCTTCCTTGAGTTCCCGCAAGGCAGTTATTTCAGGCGTTTCATTTGGTTCCACCTTTCCTCCAGGGAATTCCCAAAGACCACCGAAGGATTTGTGAAGTGGTCTTCGAGCAAGAAGAATTCGACCATCCGGGTCCACCAGAGCTACTACTGCAGCCAGACCAATCTTCATGATCGGTAATCAGCATTGATGGCAACATACCCATGCGAAAAATCACATGTCCAAAATCGAGCATGCCCTTTGCCCAGGCCTAAATCCACAGCTATGCTGATTTCCTGATTTTTCATGTATTCTTGTCCTTGCTTCTCCTGATAACTGTTGGCAACCTGCCCTTTTTCTGCAACCAGAATATCCCCAAAGAAAATTTTCAACAGATCTCGGTTTGCCTTGGCCCCGGATTTGCCAATGGCCATGACAATTCTTCCCCAATTTGGATCCTCCCCAGAAATTGCCGTTTTTACCAATGGCGAGTTGGCAATTGATTGTGCAACCTTTTTTGCACCGATATCATTTTCCGCTCCGGTCACATCAATTGTAATAAATTTGGTAGCCCCTTCACCATCTCGCGCTATTTGCTGGGCCAAGGACATCATCACAACGTTCAATCCTTCTTTAAATTTCATGGCGTTGATAGAGTCTTGCCCGACAATTTCTTCATTTTCAGCCATCCCTGTAGCAACCACCATAAAGGTATCTGAGGTGGAGGTGTCACCATCAACCGTAACTGAATTGAAGGTTTTATCGGTTAATTCTGAAACCATGTCTTGTAGAGTGGACTGATTAATCCTGGCGTCAGTAAAGACATAAGCCAGCATTGTCGCCATGTCGGGTGCAATCATACCAGAGCCCTTGGCAATCCCAGAAATTGCAACAGGTATACCAGAACAATCAACAACGATACCTGCACCTTTGGGGAAGGTATCGGTCGTCATAATTGCATGGGCTGCACCCTTTAGATTGTTTGCCGAGAGATTGTTTTTTAGTTCGCCAAGAACCCTGTTTATTTTATCAAAAGCCAAGGGTTCGCCGATGACACCAGTCGAAGCGGTAAATACATGAGAGGTGTCGAGATTCAATATGTGAGCTGAATGTTTGGAGATTTCTTGCACCGCAACCTCTCCGGCCTGTCCAGTAAAGGCATTGGCATTCCCGGAGTTAACCAGTATGGCTATCTCCTCTGGGAGATCAACTTCTGCTATCCTACGGAGTTTTTCTTTACAATCAATAATGGCAGCAGAGCGGGTTGACGATCTGGTAAAAACACCAGCAACAGCTGAAACCGGTTTTATTGTTACCAGCATAACATCAGTGCGGGAATATTTAATGCCGGCCGTTGCAGAAGCTAATTTCACACCCTTGATCAAGGGAAGGTCAGGAAAGCCCTCTGGGGGAGCCAAAGGGGAAACCACCGGGGTTTTAATAACCGAACCTCCCTTTCCTTGGGCCAATTCAGTTTGGTGGCCATTATTTTTCTTTCTTTCTTTTCCCATGAACAACTCGCAAAAACAATCCGTCTAATTCCATTAGGACTTCAAAATATATCCTTTTGAAAATTTTTGGAACTCCAAGGCTTAATTCTTTAATCGGTTATAGTAAAGTTTTGCTACCAGAACGGTGAAACTTATCCTAAACAAATGGTGAACTGCCACAATTACAGGGCTTACACCAAGGCTTAGAGCTATTAGTCCCATTTCTGTTACCCCACCAATCGCAAAGCAGATAAATAGATCCTCCGTAGGCAAAGGAAGGAATTTTGACAAGCACCAGGCGAACCCCCAACCAACCCCAAGGGAAAAGGAAACAAACAAGAATCCCAATCCAAAGGTTCGCATCAGAATGGTGAGTGTTATCCCAGAGAAGGTAACTCCCAGACCAACCCCAATGACCCATTGAGACACAGAGAGCAACCATCCAGGTGAAGAAACATCAAGCAACCCAAGGGCATGAATTATTGAACTGACAACCAGGGGGCCTATGATATGGTAAGCAGGAAACCTGAGAATTTTGCCAATGAATACTCCCATCCCTGCGAGACCAAGGATCAGGATGACATCTTCAGGTCCCCAAGCCATTACAGACATTTCCTGACCGGCAGCACTGCCAACGGTTTCTCCTGACCATATGAAAAAAGAAAAGGGTACGATTAACACAACCATGATAATTCTGGAGAAATGCTGAACAGACAATATCCTTATATCACCACCAGCCTGTACTCCCATCTCCACCGACTCGATCAACCCACCGGGCATGGCGGCAAAGGTTGCCGTTGGAACATCATAGTTTCCAACATAGCGAAAAAAACGATAACCAATGAATTGGATTAGGAGAACAAAGCCAAGAACCCCTAAAATCGATAACCATAGTTGGGGTAATAGTTCCAGAAGAGTTTGATCAAAACTTGCACCAATCATGACCCCAATGACTGCCATGAACCCCCAGCGAGCATTTCTGGTAAATGGAATTTTTCTATTTTGATAATGGGAAACCAAGACTGTGTAGGTTGCTGTTGTAGCCAGACTACCTACCAGGTAGGGCATGGGTGCATGTAACAAACTTGCTCCATACCCGCCGATTCCACCTAAAACCAACAGGAATCCTATCTCGGCCAAGGTTCTAAATCGTGCCAAACCAACTCCAGAAGGAATAAGAAAAATTTTAGAGGATCTTACAAGCTTCCTCAAAAGGTAGACGCGGTGCCCTTGGGGGAAGGTGTTCCCCACTTCCATAACCCAAATTGATTAAAAAGTTGGATTTCCAGCTAGTGCCCTCAAAAAACAACTCATCAACCAAGGCATTATTAAAACCTGACATCGGCCCACAATCCAATCCACATGCTCTGGCTGCTACAATGAGAAAGCCAGCCTGAAGGCTTGCATTGCGATAAACAAATTGCTGAAAATTCTTTTCTGGCATATCTGCGAAAATAGTATTGCCTGCCATATGGGGTGCCAACAAATCCAACTTTTGAGGAAAAGTCATATCAATGGCAACAATGGCAGTAACCGGGGCTGACCTGGTTTTATCAACATTACCAGGTGATAATGCTTTCTCTAACTTTTCCTTTGCTTCAGGTGTACTTACAAACGCAATCCGCATGGGGCAGGTATTCCATGCAGTTGGTCCCATCCTCGACAAGGAATAGACCCTTTCAAGAGTTTCCTTGCTAACCGGTTTGTCCAAGAAAAATTTATGTGATCTGGCCGCAAGAAATAATGTGTCTAATGTTTTATGTTCCATGATTTAATTTTATCTCAATCTCATGTTTAGCGAGTGATATCACCTTGTTGATCAAGGACTTTTACCCATCTTTTGGCTAGGTGTTACTTTAACCTTTCGGACAACCGATTTCCTATGTTCTAGGCCCATCCCAAAGATGGTTGGTTTCATAAGGATCATTTAATCCTCCCAGGCTTCATAGGCATATAGTGTGTTTCACCAGTAAACGTCAACAAAGGTCTGAACTCAAACCAATGCAATCGCTGTTGATTTTTCATTTATCTTCATAATGTACTAGTCCCCCGATGTCCGTTAGAGTAATCCTCGTTCACGGTTACAACGTAAGATGATGACCTTGTATAAAGCAATTTGCCGATTTTGATTTGTAATTGAGAACCAAAGGAGAAAATTATGAATTGTAAATTTCAAAATCAGGTATAAACAAGAAGGCATTTGTCCCAAAAGAAATCCCAAGGGAGATCAGTACATGGCTAGTTCAAGCAGAGAACAAACCGAAAACATACGCTTTCAGGTTGACGAGAAACCACCACTGGCATTATCCACTGGATTGGGTATTCAACTAGCAGTTCTTTGTATTGCTGGTGTTGTATTGACGCCCGCGATTGTTGTGCAGGCAGCAGGTGGGTCGCAGTCCTATATCTCATGGGCGGTTTTTGGCGCTGTTCTTGTCAGTGGTATAACGACGGTAATCCAAGCTGTTCGAGTCGGCCGAATTGGCGCTGGGTATGTGCTGGCGATGGGGACTTCTGGTGCTTTTATTGCCGTCTGTGTCAGTGCCATCGCCGAGGGTGGACCGGCAATGCTTGCAACCTTGGTCGTAATTTCATCATTATTTCAATTTTTGCTGGCATGGCGGTTATCTTTGTTTCGTCGTATTTTAACACCATCTGTCGCCGGTACGGTAATTATGTTGATCCCGGTGACTGTCATGCCACTTGTATTTGATACATTGACACATGTTCCAAGTGGCTCAGCAAGCCTATCAGCACCTGTTTCAGCCACCGTTACAGCCGTGGTCATTTGCATAATAACACTGAAAGCCAAAGGGATTTTACGACTCTGGGCCCCAGTTATCGGCATCGTTGCAGGAAGTATTGTAGCGAGTTACTATGGAATATATGACTTTCAAAGTATCAAGGATGCAGACTGGATCGGATTACCTCAGGGACAGTGGCCCGGGCTCGACTTGAGCTTTGGGCCAGTGTTTTGGGGATTACTGCCGGCATTCGTATTTGTAACGCTAGTTGGAGCCATAGAGACAGTAGGCGATGGTGTCGCGATACAGCGTGTTTCGTGGCGTACCCCACGTGCGATTGATTTTCGAGCTGTCCAAGGTGCTGTCAGTGCCGATGGTCTCGGCAATCTGCTCTCCGGTCTAATAGGAACTGTACCAAATACGACGTATTCAACAAGTGTTGCAGTAACTGCCTTAACGGGCGTTGGTGCTCGCGGTGTCGGTGTGGCTCTTGGCGTTACTTTTGTCGTGGTGGCATTTGTCCCGAAGATGCTCGCGGTTGTGCTAGCAATTCCCGGGCCCGTAGCTGCATCATATATCACTGTCTTGTTGGCGTTGTTGTTTGTAGTTGGTATGCGAGTAGTCATTCAAGATGGTCCAGACCATCGCAAGGCTCTTATCGTTGGTATAGCTTTCTGGATGGGTGTCGGATTTCAGAATGGCCTGATTTTTCCCGAACAGATTGAGGGATTTGCTGGTGGTATTTTGGAAAATGGGATGACGGCTGGTGGACTCACGGCAATTTTGCTCACTCTTTATATGGAATTGACTGCATCTCGTCGCTATCGGCTCAATACACCGGTCGCACAGAGCTCACTACCCATGATCAAAGAATTTATGAGTAAGTTTACGAAGAAATGTGGATGGGATAGTATGATCGAGGACCAGCTTGGTGCAGTTGCTGAAGAAGCACTATATACACTGATCAAACAAGCTGAGGAAACACAGCACGATTTAACCAGACGACACCTGTTGCTTAGCATACAAAAAGAGGGAAATCGTGCTGTAATGGAAGTTGTCGCCGCACCTAATGAAAATAATCTGGAAGACCGAATGGCGCTATTGGGAGAACACGCGGAAGAGGTTTCTGTTGAAAAAGAAGTTTCCTTACGAATCTTGCGCCACTATGCCTCATCTGTTCATCATCAGCAATATCACGACACTGATATTATTACGATCACAGTTGATGTGGCTTAATGTCAAGCGGTTGATTTATTCCATGCCGGTGGGATAGGCCAAATTCTAATAAGGCATTGGATGGGATTTATGCACCATATCAATTTCCTCAAGACAGTCATCAGGGAGGATAACCTGCGTGGATTCAAGCAAATAGACCAACTGGTTGAAAGTTGTTGCCCCGAAAATTGCTGACGCCATGAAATAGCGATAACGGCACCAGGCCAAGGCCATCAGGGGAAGATCTATCCCATATTTTTTGGCAATGTCATTATAGGCCTCTATCGCAGGCCAGACCCGTGGAGTTGCTCTTCCTCCCATTGAAGCATTTAGGGCCATTCTTGAACCATCAGGAATTGTTTTCCCTCCTTTGTATTTTCCTGTTAATAACCCAGCGGCCAAGGGTGAGTAGGCAAGCAACCCAACTTTTTCGTTATGTGATAATTCACCAAGATCCAAATCGAAAAGACGACATAACAGGCTGTATTCATTTTGGAGGATTTCCATACGGGGCAACCCTTTTTCCGTGGCAATTCGGAGCCATTGGGATGTTCCCCACGTACTTTCATTGGAAAGTCCAATATACCTGATTTTTCCCTCCTTAACCAAACCATCAAGGCAGTACAACACATCCTCCATGTTGTCCACGATCTCATCGCGATTCTGCTTGGTAGGATTGTAGGTCCAGTTCTGGCGGAACATATATGATCCTCGGTTGGGCCAATGCAGTTGATAGAGATCAATGTAATCGGTCTGAAGTAATTGCAGTGATGCCTCAACTGCTTCCGGGATGGTTTGGCTGGAAATGGGGGCCCCGTTCCGGAGCAGTTTCATTCCATCACCAGCAACTTTGGTCGCAATCAATACCTTGGACCTCTGGCCGGATTTCTTCAGCCATTTACCGATAATCCGTTCAGAATCGCCCTGAGTTTCCTTGCTAATTGGATTTACCGGGTACATTTCGGCCGTATCAAAAATATTGATACCTACATCCAGCGCAAGATCCATTTGCCGAAAGGCGTCCTCCTCGGGTGTCTGGGTTCCATATGTCATGGTACCCAGGCACAATTCACTGATGAATTGGTCTGTTTGCCCCATTCTGTTGAATTTCATAACCATTCCTAAATTAAAATTCTGCCAGACGAATGCTTTCCTATCCGGCCGTTCTCTAAATTAAATTTAACTTCACAAAGTTAGATGTTTAAGCTTTTTGCAAAAAATTATAGGTGTTTGCAAAGAGATATTAGAGACTGTAAAGGCTTGATCCAGTTTCTCAAAACTAATGACAAAACAAAATCTTGACTCATTTCAGGTAAGTATTTATACTCCAGCGGGCGGGTATCTAAGGGGTACCCGTTTAGGGCCGATGGGCCCAGGTTCAGTATTCATTTTGTTTTGTGTACAACCTTTGATCATGTGTTAGTATGATTGAAGGAACGAGGACCAAATTTAGGTATAATCAGGGAGGACCCATGAAAAGAAAACTTACTCTAACGTTTGCCGGATCTTTGATCGCACTTGCAATGTCGATCAATGCCTCACATGCAGACAAGTTGACGCTGTACTGCAGCGCACAAGAAGACTGGTGCCAGTTGTTGGCCCGTAGCTTTGAAGATGCTACCGGAATTGATGTTAACATGACAAGAAAATCTTCCGGTGAAACTTTTGCCCAAATACGAGCAGAATCTTCCAATCCTAAAGGGGATATCTGGTGGGGTGGTACTGGTGACCCACATCTACAAGCTGCCGAGGAAGGCTTGACAATGGAATATCTTTCGCCCATGCGTGACCAACTTCATGATTGGGCGATCAGTCAGGCTGAGAGTTCCGGTAACCGGACGATCGGTATCTATTCTGGTGCTTTAGGATACGGCTACAATTCCGAAATTCTGGAAGCCAATAGCTTGCCGGTTCCCATGTGCTGGGGGGATCTTTTGAAGCCCGAGTATAAAGGACATGTCCAGATGGCCAATCCGAATTCATCTGGAACGGCCTATACCACTCTGGCCTCCATGGTTCAGATCTTTGGTGAGGACGATGGATTTGAGTTCATGAAGGGCCTTCACAAGAACATCAATCAGTATACCAAGTCAGGTTCAGCACCGATTAAAGCTGCTGGTCGGGGTGAGAATACCATAGGTATCGTATTCATGCACGATGCAGTAAAACAGGCTGTCACCGGTTTTCCAATCGTGGTTGTTGCGCCCTGTGAAGGTACTGGCTATGAAATCGGGTCAATGTCGATTATTGATGGTGCCCGCAATCTGGATGAAGCAAAGATGTTCTACGACTGGGCATTAAGTGCCGATGCACAAAACCTGGCGCTCCAGGTCAATGCATTCCAAGTGCCATCAAATCGCTCTTCGGAGACGTCGCCATCAGCACCGGACATGAGCCAAATTAAACTGATCGACTATGATTTCAAGAAATATGGTTCTTCCGCCGAACGAAAGCGTTTGCTGCAAAAATGGGACGAAGAGGTTTCTACCCTTCCTCAGTAACACTTGCAGCCTAACATAACCAATCCGACCCGCCCGGTACTGATCTTTTGGATCATTGTCGGGTGGGTCGGCTATTGCATCCTCCCCTGGTACGGTATAGAGGATGGTTTTTTCTCTTTCGAGTGGATATTTGACGGATTTCCACTAGAGGAGGATTACGCCCCAGCAATCTTTCTACTTGCAGGTGGTGAGAAGCTTTGGCTTGCACCACTCATTATTTTCCTTGTCTTACCCCTTACTCTAATCGGACGGCGTAAATCCGATCCGCTGTACGCCCAGGGCTTGATACTTGTTGGAGGGATTGGATTCGCTTGGATATTTGCCCAAGGTTTCGCGATTGGCATTCGAGGGTATAACTTCGACTGGTTGGAATTGGTGTTTGGTGAGCTTGGAGACCGGCAATTTGGTATGGGCTATGGCGCGATGCTTTGTGCCATGGCTTTTTTGTTCCTGTTTACTCAAGGTATAGCAGCCCGGGGAGCTGTCGGCGGTGATATTTTTGTAGTCAGTGCCATTGGTGGTGTCATTGTAATTGTTGTGATGTTCGTTGCTTTCCCGATCACCAAGATGCTTATCTCAGCTTTTGTTGAGGATAGTGGAGGGTACTCAATAGGTGCCTTTTACTCAAAATTCTTTGATGACCGATTATGGGGGCTGGGTTGCTTATCAGGTACTCGGTGCGGGGCCGCATGGAATTCGCTTTTCCTGGCCATTACTGTAGGATTCACGACCACTATGCTCGGCTTGGCCTTTGCCCTGGTTGTAACCCGTTCCAGATTTCGTTATAAGCGAGCACTGCGAGCACTGACAGTTCTACCGATTATCACACCACCATTCGTCATCGGACTGGCGTTGATCTTGATCTTTGGCCGGTCGGGTTCCGTTACGGTCTTCATGGCTGATCTTTTTGGTGTACAGCCGACCAGATGGCTCTATGGGTTGCCCGGTATAATGATCGCCCAAACCCTAGCCTATACGCCAATAGCCTTCCTCGTTCTCATAGGAGTTGTCGAAGGAGTGTCGCCAGCCATGGAAGAAGCAGCCCAAACCTTGAGAGCCAATAGTACCCAGACATTTCAAACTGTTTCCTTACCACTCATGCGGCCGGGCATTGCCAACGCCTTTCTATTGGGATTCATTGAGAGTATGGCAGATTTCGGCAATCCACTGGTTCTAGGAGGTAATTTTGATGTGCTTTCCACCGAGATCTTCTTTGCCATTGTGGGGGCGCAATATGATCAGGGACGCGCTGCAGTACTGGCGATTGTCCTGCTTTGTTTCACTCTCTCGGCCTTTTATGCCCAGCGAGCGTGGCTCGGAAAGAAAAGTTATACCACTGTAACGGGCAAGGGAGATGCCGGAATGCATCCAAATCTGCCTAGGGGAGTGGCGATTACGGTGACCACAATTGCCGTCGTTTGGGCACTTTTTACCGTAACCGTATACGGGATGATCGTCTACGGCAGCGTGGTTGAGCTCTGGGGTGTAAACAACACTCTTACCCTAAAGCACTACATTACTGCTTTTTCGGTCCGGATAGAGGATTCCGGTATCCGCTGGTCTGGGGCTGCATGGGACAGCTTCTGGACAACAATTACAATTGCAGGTATTGCCGCCCCACTGACAGCGGCCGTAGGAATCGTGACTGCATACCTGCTTACAAGAAAGAAGTTTGCTGGCAAGAACGCCTTCGAATTTGGAACGATGCTATCATTCGCGATTCCTGGGACGGTAATTGGGGTAAGCTATATCCTTGCCTTCAATGTACCACCAATTGAAATTACCGGTACAGGTGTCATCCTTGTTGTTAGTTTTATTTTCCGAAACATGCCTGTTGGGGTACGTGCAGGTATTGCGTCCATGAAACAACTTGACCAATCGCTTGATGAGGCATCTTTGACCCTTGGTGCAAATAGTTGGCATACGTTCAGGAAGGTCATCTTGCCTTTACTCAAACCAGCCATTCTTGCTGCACTGATCTACAGTTTTGTACGCGCTATGACGGCAATCTCTGCGGTTATATTCCTGGTCTCGGCCGAGTATGACATGGCTACCAGTTA
The DNA here is from genome assembly GCA_963668325.1 of Paracoccaceae bacterium. Classification (GTDB taxonomy): domain Bacteria; phylum Pseudomonadota; class Alphaproteobacteria; order Rhodobacterales; family Rhodobacteraceae; genus MPNP01. The sequence continues at coordinate 859,359 of OY764222.1, read as the reverse complement.
TATTATCGGGCGCGTCGAGAACAATGATTACGGTCTTGCCATTGCTTATTCTACGACGCTTATTTTTGTTATGCTGGCAGTGGTAGGAATGCTACAACTGCTTGTAGGCCGAGTACAGATTGGCAGACGGACAACGCTACACGGATCAGAGGTGCAGGTATGAACAACATAAAACTGGGTAGAAGGGCCGCCCCCGTAAGGTTTGAGGGTGTCACCAAGATTTTCGGCAAAGACATAATTGCGGTTAACAATATCGATCTGAATATAGAGGCAGGTAAATTAGTGACCCTGCTTGGACCATCGGGCTGTGGGAAAACAACAACCCTAAGAATGATTGCCGGGCTTGAAATGGCAACATCAGGTCGTATACTGATCGGTGATCAGGATGTAACCTTGTTACCGGCTACGGACCGCGACGTTACAATGGTATTCCAATCCTATGCACTGTTTCCACACATGAATGTCCATGATAATGTCAAGTATGGTCTTACCTTTTCCGGTTTTGACAAGGAGGAGGCCAGAAATAGGGCAGTTCAAGGTCTGGCCCTACTTGGTCTTGAAGGATACGGTAATCGGCTGCCAAGCGAACTTTCAGGTGGGCAACAGCAAAGGGTTGCAGTGGCCAGAGCCCTGGTATTAGAACCACAAGTACTTTTGTTCGATGAACCACTTTCAAATCTTGATGCAAAACTTCGCCGACAGGTAAGGGAGGACATTCGGGCGATACAACAGGAAACCGGCCTTACAGTAGTATATGTTACTCACGATCAAGAGGAAGCCCTGGCAGTTTCGGACGAAATTGTCGTTATGCGGAATGCTGAAATAGCTCAAACCGGAACACCTCGAGAACTCTACGATTCCCCAAACGACAGTTTCGTGGCAGACTTTATCGGTGAAGCAAATCTGATTTCATGTACAATAACTGATGTCAAGGATGGCGTAGCAACCATTGAGGTTGAGGGATTTAATCATCAGCTACCCGCCCGGGGTATTCCACCAGGCCCGGCGGTTCTTGCAGTACGACCATCGCGGCTCAAGATAGGCGGCGAAAAGGGTGTTCCCGCGACTATCGCCAAAGCGACTTATGTTGGTGTTCGTATGGAATATACCGTTGAAGGAGCATTTGGCCAGGTTTTCATGGTCATGGACGATGTTGGCGAACCTCTTAAGGTAGGGTCCGAGGTACTGTTGTCGTTCGCCGAAAGTGGACCAGTTCTACTGCCATCAGAGTAATACAGGCAATCTTATCGGTTGCTTCAATTAAGATTTGTAGTCAAGACAATCAATACGTATGAGTATTGCTAAAACTTACCAAAATTTCCACCATCTTTCCTTATGGGAATCTTTCCCATGCTTGGACTGGCCCCGATAATTCCTTTCAGATCGCCTGCCTTTTCCATGAGAAAACCCTTTTTGCATTCTTTCTGCTACGGCTATTCTTTCCTCGGGTGTCATGTCTGCTATTTGGCTAGAGAGCAGTGAGTGAGCGTCCACCATTCTTTGCAAAGACATATCTCTTTGATTGGCAAAATGTTCATCTAGGGTATCTTGATCAAAATTGTCTGATGAAAGAATAGATATCAGATTTTCAAATTCCTGTTTTGAATTTTGCTGATGCTTTTCAAAAGCCCCCTTTCGATCTGCCAGCCTCATCTTGAGTTGATTCCTGTCCCCTTCACCAAAGGACCCTGAAAACCCTCCCAGACCAACAGAGCCGAAGTACTGATGCATTGGTACCGGCCCATCTCTATACCATTTGTAGGCCGCTCCGACGGTAAGACCTATGATGGCCATATTTAAACAAAGGGAAATGATCAGCAGGATTTTAACCCACATGGGGGTTTTGAATTTAACGTCTACCATAATCTTAATTACAACTAATTAGTGCTCTATACCGACTTGAGAAAACACCAATTTTTATTGGTCACCAAGTCAAAGTACTTTTCCTTTACTCTTATACGTTGAAGAAAAGGGATTCCTTTGAAAATATAAAACCTAAATATGTTTCCTGAGTTCTCTGTCGGGTTTGTTGGAACAGGCAAACCATACTGTAGCTGAAGCGGACTCAACCTTTATAGCAATTATTGTTATGCCATTCTAGCAAATTGGTATCAGGAGGAGTTTGTTTCTTATCGCTTGGTATAAAGATATCATTACCGCACAAATCATAATATATTTTCCCATTATGATATTCCTCATGAAGTCGTCTACTTACTTCAAATTTATAATTTGGAGTGACAGTCACATACCCTTCATCAAACAGCTTGTGTATGTCACTTCGGAATAATATTCCATTAGAAAGTTCATGAGACCCACCTTGGCTGTAGGGCTTGATATGTGCTGCTTCTAGAACAGGTAGTGTCCGTTCTTTGGTAACAGCACATCTGTTGTTATAATTTGCTCTGATTAGAGACCTGAAAGCTCCCTGACCAAGCCTGGGATGGATTAATTGAGGCGGACCAAAACGTTCTTGTTCATCCAAGTTATCTTGCCATAGAAAATATTGGGCATCGTGCCATAGCTGCATGCCAATATGTTCTGACGTATCGTAATATTTACCCCTGACTATGCTGGGCTTCCAATCTTTTGGTTCATTTAGAAAAGCACCATCGTCCAGAAAAAAGGGGTTGGAAAGGATTGTGCAACCTATCACAAAAGATTCTGTGTTTGTATTATTTCGATTAGACAAAAGTTGAACATGGAATTTATTTGCAGTTTCAGCACCATTCCCCCGTCCAAAAGTATCCCAGGCCATTTTCCAGGGTAATTTTTCAAAATGTGTGAATACTCCACCGCCTGCTATCTTGTTCACAGGTGATTTGAGTTTGAATAGGACGAGTTCCCCCTGCTTAAGTTTTGTGAATCCCATTCCCGAGGGATTCCAAAAATTCACTGTTTGCAAATCCTGCTCTTTTCGTAAGAACTGAAACCAATTAATGTCTGTCACCAATACTGCAATTTTAACCATTCTGTTTTTCTCTCAAGATTTAAAAGAAAATATCAAAACTCATGGACAACCAATAATATCATTCTATCAACTGGGCTTTAAGGCCCGCCTCAACAAGCTCAACGTCTGAAGGGTTATTGAGTTCCCAAAACAATTTCCCTTTAGCTTTAACCTCAACGCAAGTAATTGGAATACCACCCTCGATAAATCGTAGTTGCTCTAATCCCTCCTGGTTTTCCAGCTTACGCGATTCAGTCTGGGCATACCATTCCAAGGCTGCTCTTGTATAGCCATAAATTCCTACATGATGATAGACTGGTGTAAATTCCTCGGGAAGGTATTCCCCATCACACCAGGGAATGATTTCCTTTGAAAAATAGAGAGCTTTACCTCTCTGACCAAAAACAACAGTCGTACCTCCAACCCGATCATTTGCCCGATCATTTTTGAATCTTGAAAGAATGGCCCCGTTACACCTTAATACAGGGGTCACAACTTGATTTTTTGTGTCCTTCACCAAGGCCCTGATCAAACTTTCCATGAATTCTGGTGGGCTAAGAGGAGCATCTCCCTGGACATTAACAATTATATCAAATTCATCATTCAATTTATGGAGGGCTTCCGCACATCTTTCCGTACCATTTGAACAATCAGATGAAGTAAGTAGGGTTTCCCCCCCAAACGACTGAACTTCTTTTATAATTCTCTGATCATCCGTAGCGACTACAACCAAATCAGCACCTATGACATTCGATGCGGCCTCCCAAGTTCTGTGAATTAGTGATTTCTCAAGACCGGTCGCACCCTTTAAAGGTACCAGTGGTTTCCCTGGGAAACGGCTAGAGGAAAATCTTGCCGGAATTACAATGGCTACTCGCAATGGGTCGGTATTCCTTTGGCTAAGGCAAGGAATGGAGGATTTCTATAGCTTTCCTTACCATAATAGAAGGTTTTGTTAGATGGAAGTTCAATCATGGACCCACCACTTGCCAGAAGCAAGGCATGACCCGCAGCTGTATCCCACTCCTTTGTTGGGCCAAAACGAGGATAGATATCCCCCCTGCCAACAGCAAGATAAGCAAATTTGATGGAAGAAGAAATACGTTCGGTTTCATAAGGTTGATAGTATTTGAGCGATTGTTTTTCTTCGCTGGTCGGAAAAGCTTTGGAAAGGAGAACTCTATTATGGTGATTTTCTGGATCCATTACTGATTTTGCAAGTTCAAAACCTGTTTCATTTCCAAAACATCTTCCAAAGTAAACGCCCTCACCAAGAATGTTATAATACATTTGATCCAGGGCCGGTGCAGCCAAAATCCCAATTCTTGGAACAGCTTTGTCTATTAGGGCGATGTTGACTGTGAACTCGTTCTCACCCTTCAAAAAACCATGTGTTCCATCAAGAGGATCAATGAGAAAAAAGGTTTCAGCTTTAATGAAATGACTTTCGGGGATTTCTTCACTTACAATCGGTATTCCCGGGCAAATCTTTTTCAAACCCTTTACGATAATCTCGTTGGCTTCAAAATCAGCGTTTGATACCGGGCTTTTATCACTTTTATAATTAACTTCGATAAAATCCCGGGAACTCAGTTCATTTATTCTTTTGCTCGCTAAAACGGCCAGAGAAACCATTTCTTCTATCTGTTTCCTTGAAATCATAGCTTGGTCCACTCACCAATCAAAACCATTCCAGATACATGCATAAACAAACAACACACTGCTTATTTTCTTCAAGTAACCACCCGTAGGGTCAAATTAATCCTTCCTGATTGTTTTAGCAAATTGGAAGAGCCAAATTTTATTCGGTCTATACCATGGTAGCACAATCGGGCACGCCCTCCCATTATAACTACATCACCTGAATGCAACCAAAATGATTCAGTTTTACCTCCTCGGTATGTATTACCAATCCGAAACAAGGCATCATCACCCAAGGAAACTGATAAAACAGGCCAGGAAAAATCCTTTTCATCCCGGTCCTGGTGAAGCCCCATTTTTGCTTTGGATTCGTAATAATTAACCAAACAAGTGTCAGGGTCTCGTTCTGTTGAAACCAAATCATTCCAAATTTTCAAAACCAAAGGTGGAATGGAAGGCCAAGGCTCACCGGAAGGCTGATTAGGTTCATACCGATACCCCTTACTGTCACTAAACCATCCACAATTCCCGGCCGAGGTCATTCTTACTGATAATTTCTTACCAAAGGGAGTCTTCAAGGTATTCAAAGGAGCTTGCTTGACGATGTCTCTGATACTATCCACAAGATCCAACTGTGTTTCCAATGGTAAATACTGCTTGTGGATAAGAAATCCACGCTTATTTTCTGGGTCAGAATTCATAGTTAGTGTTCGCCAGAAACGCCTGATATTGCGTGCCTAGACAGGCTTCCAGATTACCTAGCTGGGTCCTGTAAATTAACGACATTTGAACCATAAATGGAACCACCTTCCGATGGTGGGGAACTGAGGGACTCATCTACCAAGGACTTCAAATGATACTTCCTTCGTTTGAAATGATTTGATTTATAATTCCAAAATATTTTCTTAAAATAAACCCAAAAGGTAACTACTCAGATAGTATCAATGGCAGATTAATATAGTATCATCGTTAAACAAAGATATATTGGAAGGATGGTAATTTAAGTGTTGGGAACTGGTTTGTGAACGCAAGGAGGTGACCGATCAAGTGAAATGGTTATTTCCTGCTATCGGAACTATCCAAGCTGTCCTTGGGCCGATCTTGCTGTTCCTTGTCATCCTTTCCCTGCGTATTCGCTTAAGGTTTAAATGATTCTAGAAAAAATTCTTATACTTTGAATCCAGAATTAATCCAGATATCACCTTCTGCAGGATGTAGCATAATATCAGGTTTATTTTAAAGAATGGTGAAGAGGTTTCTCCTTGGTAAATCTTCATCCTGTTCCCTTGCTTTAAATATTGATTGGGAATATTTTTCATAAAAGGAAATAATTATGAATACCACCCTCCCACCGTTCGGTTTCTATGGTCGGGATGAGGAACTAGATCAATTGGTCAGAGCCATGACCGTGATGCACAATACCAGCCTTGCCCTGTTTGGCCGCCGCAGGATCGGCAAGACAGAACTGCTGGAACGGGCGGTCTCCCATGTCCGCGATTTGCCGCCTAGCGAAACTAAACCGATTGTTTATCTTGAAGTACAGCCTAACCCAACCAGGATCGGCGAGGAACTGCAACAGGCCATTACCGAGGCAGGACTCAAAGTTCTCATGACTGACCTAAAGCGAACATCCAGTTGGGATCTAAAGGATTCAGAACGGTTCTTCTTTGACCAAGCTCGCCATCTGGTAGCCAAAGGAGGTGTTATTTGTCTTGACGAATTTCACAATCTTGATGTTAAAGGAAGTCAGCTGATCTATTACATCAAGCGGATAATTGACGTGAACCAATCCTCTTGCCACAACCCACAACCAAATGGTGGTGGCATCATCGCGGCCGGCTCCCACCAGCAGAACATGATCCGCCTCCTGAAAGATCCTCGGGAGCCACTTTACGGCCGGTTTTTGGCGGAACAGCACCTGACCCAGTTGAAGGCTCCATCCCTGCTGGAAATGGCGGCCGGGCAAGGTTGGCTCCGTAACCCAGGACAGTTTTTGACCCTCTATTCGGCCTATGGTGGGGTCCCTGGCCTGTGGCAACAGTTCCATGCTGCTTGCCTCTTGGATACAGCCTTGCAGTACAACACGACCACGGATTCTCTTGAGCAATGGCAAGCGCGGTTCTGGCACTATGAATCCTTGCGACCCTTGCGCAATGTCCGGGACAGCTATGGTTACAAGGGAATGATCGAGTTATCTCCTACCGCCGACCGGATATTACAGGTGATGAGTCGTAAACCGAACGGAACTCCTAGGGAGGAAATTTTTGCTCTGGGCGAGGACCCTTTGATCCTCAAGCAGGGTAAGAGATGGAGCGAACATCTTGAAGACACTTTATATGTCTTGGAAGAACGTCTTCAAATGATCAATGGAATCAAGCATTTTAAGTCCTGGACCACACTCCCCCAAAAATTCCGGATCAGTGATAACGATATCCGTCATCAGTTGGTGGTTAAGAGATTGGGGCTTGACGCTCGTTCCATCAGTACTTTACGACCGAAAGTGTTTGTAAAGAAACTTCCCCAAACCAAAGAGAATGAAGGGAAGGATCTAGAGAGAATTGCCGCCGAATATCTTGGATCCATGGTAAGGTACAGTGTTCCAGAATATAATGTACAACTTCACGGAGGTGGTCCAGAGATTGATGTCCTTGTCTGGACGGCTAACCATGATCTTTATAAGGAAGATGCCATAATACTGGGAAGTTGTAAGTGGTCCGCCAAAAAAATTATTGACGTATCACCTTCACCAATGGAGGTGTTCGGCACTTTTCTTATGAACCGCTATGATAACCAGAGTCTGCCCCGCCCTCCTGAAATTCGGTATGTTCTGGTTGCTCCCCACTTCACGGATGAACAACACAGGATTCTACAGGAAAGGGGGTTCGAGACCCTTGATCTCCAGAAAATGGCTAGAAATCTGGACTTTGACCCTGGTCCAAAGATAGAACCTGCCGTCCCTGAGAAGGATGAACAACCCCCGTCTACTCCGAGGAAGGAAAAACAGCAGCCGAAACCACCACGCCCCTCGCCGTTCCGACTGGCAAAAGCAAGGACACCTGGTACTATCATTCCGAAATAATCTGGAAATAACCAGCTGTAGCGTGTATTTGAGACACTAAAAGTGTCTATGGGCGACTTCCTGTCGGTCCAGAAATGGTGGCCAATGGCATCCGTCAGGGCTAAAAATACAAATCAAACTTACATTCCCTATGAATAAACGAGTTGGAAACATTTGTCGGCATTATCTGGATAAGAGTTCACTAAAAACAATCTTCCTCAATTAGTAAAAAACTGGGAAACAATTGGCTGAAATGCTGCCCCAAGCGCCCCTGCTCTCAATCCAAGGGCACCTTCCTCAGCTATTGGTGGAACTATACCTCTCGTATCAATCAGATGTATCCATTCATTCACGGATTCCACCAGGGATTTTCGAATTGAAGATGGAAAATTGCCATCAATGATGATGCATGGTACATCAACTACGGCAGAAACAGCAACTGAGGCTATGGCAATTCCCTGGGCCGTATTTTTGATCCATTTGGCAACAATTTCCTCATGTTGTAACCATTCGTGGTCATTGTTCTTTAAGGAAACAGGATGGTCAAGGTATTCCTGCAACATGTTTTCCAGAATAAAAATTGAGGATTTGTGAATTAACTGAGATGCAGACATTCCGAGAGGTGAAATTGGAATAGTTCCAAACGCGCCAGCATTATTATTTTGGCCAAAGACAAGTTTCCCATCCAAAACCAAACCACCACCGATAAATGTATCAACAAAAAAGTAACCAAATGAATTTTTCCTACGTCCCATGCCAAAGACAAGTTCGCCATTACAAGCCATTGTGCCATCATTGGCAATTACCAGGGGGAGGGGTGAAAAGGCAGACACTTCCTTGGCAAAGTCAAAGGCCCTCCAAGCTTTCATTTCTTCCCTCGGAGCATCTACAACATCAAGCCATTTCCAGAGCTCAAAAGGAACCGCAATTCCAATCCCAACTATGCGGTCCTTGCAAGAAGGCAGTAACTTATTCTGAATATCAATCAGGCTCTCGCGAACAAACTCGATGATAATTTCAGGGGTAGGGTATTTATAGGCAAACCCTCTTTCAGCACGAATCTGGCCCAGAAAATCCACAAGCACCATTTCTGCATGCCGGCGTCCGATCCTGAGACCAAAAGCGAAGGTTCCATCGGGATCAAGACTGATCGGAAGGTAAGGCTTACCAATTTTTCCTCTGACTGGTTGACCCTTTTTAATTAGTCCGGCAATTTCCAACTTTCTGGTTATCACCGAGGCCGTTTGGGCTGAGAAAGACGTTTGTTGAGCGATTTTGGAACTTGAGATCTTCCCTGCATGCCAAATAAGGGAAAGGATAAGCCTTTCATTATGGTCCCGGATGCTTGATGGGTCCATTCCTTGGTAAATGGTTGCCATATTTCCGAATCTCAGTTTCTAAACATATTTTGTAAATTTTTGGTACAAAACTAAGTAAATAAAGTTGATTTATTATTGACAATAATATTTTTAAACAATATACAAATTCCAACTTTATATAAAGAGTTTACTGAGGGAGCTCGGTATTCAACTTAATTCCAGAATGGAGGAAAAATGAAAAAACTGCTTACTGCAACGGCAATTTCTGTCGCTCTGATCGGAGGTGCAGGTTCGGTTTCTGCCATGGATATATCAGCTTGCCTGATTACCAAGACCGAAACGAACCCTTTCTTTGTGAAAATGAGAGAAGGTGCTACTGCCAAGGCCAATGAATTGGGAATCACTCTCAAGAGCTATGCCGGGAAGATTGATGGTGATCATGAAGCCCAGGTTGCAGCAATTGAGACCTGTATTGCTGATGGAGCAAAGGGAATTTTGATTACAGCTTCAGATACAGCCTCAATCGTATCATCGGTAACCCAGGCAAGGGAAGCTGGACTGCTCGTCATAGCCTTGGATACACCGCTTGATCCAATTGATGCTGCAGATGCCACATTCGCTACGGATAATTTCCTGGCCGGTGAATTGATTGGTCAATGGGCTGCGGCATCATTGGGTGCTGAAGCCGCCAATGCCAAGATCGGAATGCTTGATCTCGCCGTTAGCCAACCTACAGTTGGTGTTCTCCGGGACCAAGGCTTTATGCAAGGTTTTGGTATAGATTTGGCTGATCCCAACAAATGGGGTGATGAATCAGATTCACGAATTGTAGGCCATGATGTTACTGCTGGCAACGAAGAAGGTGGGCGAAAAGCGATGGAAAATCTGCTGGCTATCGATCCAATGATTAACGTTGTGTATACGATAAACGAACCTGCAGCTGCTGGAGCATATGAAGCCTTGAAGGCGATTGGTCGTGAAAATGACGTACTGATTGTATCAGTTGATGGCGGATGCCCGGGCGTCCAGAACATCAAGGATGGTGTTATTGGTGCCACCTCTCAGCAATACCCACTGCTCATGGCTTCGCTTGGTATTGAGGCAATTGCCGCATGGGCAGCAGATGGGTCCAAGCCAGAAAACACACCAGGAAAGAATTTCTATGATACTGGTGTTGCTTTGGTTACCGATCAGCCTGTTGAAGGTGTAGAAAGTATTGATACAACTGAAGGAACCAACCTTTGTTGGGGTTGATCCAGCTAAAGTATTAAATTAAAATGCATATTCTGAGGGCGGTTTTTCACTGCCCTCAGAATTTTATCTGAATAAACATTCAGAGCCCTATCTATTAAAATTGTGGATAATACCTAAATGGCCGAAAATGAATCTGTTGAAGCCCATGGCGAGGTAGAATCAGACCATAATAACCTTCTCAGAAAATTTCACCATTTACTTCATCAGACTCCTTCTTTGGTGCCACTTATTGTCCTTTCGGTATCTATTCTGGTTTTTGGCCTTTTGCTGGGTTCCAAATTCTTTTCCCCCTTTGCGCTTACCTTAATACTACAGCAAGTTCAGATTGTAGGCATTGTAGGGGCTGCCCAAACATTGGTCATCCTAACCGCAGGGATTGATTTAAGTGTGGGGGCAATCATGGTATTCAGCTCCGTGATCATGGGGCAATTTACCTTTCGATACGGTCTTCCACCCGCAGTTGCAGTCGCCTGTGGACTTCTATGCGGATCATTAATTGGCTACATAAATGGCTGGTTGGTAGCCAAAATGAAACTGCCTCCCTTTATTGTAACACTTGGCATGTGGCAAATCGCCTTGGCATCCAATTTTCTATATTCAGCCAATGAAACGATTCGAAGTCAGGATATTGCCGCAGAGGCTCCCTTGCTTCAACTCTTCGGAGCCAAGTTCAATATAGGGGGAGCTGTTTTTACAGTAGGTGTCCTCTTTCTGGTTTTTCTGGTCCTCTTTCTAGCCTATGTCTTGCGTCACACCGCATGGGGCAGGCATGTTTATGCAGTCGGAGATGATCGGGAAGCTGCCGGCCTATCAGGGGTTAATGTAAATTTCACCCTTATTTCAGTCTATACCGTAGCAGGATTGATCTGTGCCTTTGCTGGATGGGCGCTAATCGGAAGGATAGGGTCGGTATCTCCAACCTCAGGCCAGTTGGCTAACATTGAAAGTATTACTGCTGTGGTAATAGGAGGTATTTCCCTCTTCGGAGGTCGTGGGTCGATCCTCGGCATGTTTTTTGGAGCACTTATCGTGGGTGTGTTTTCTCTAGGTTTGCGGCTGATGGGTGCAGATGCTCAGTGGACATATTTGATGATTGGCATGTTGATAATCTTTGCGGTAGCTCTTGATCAATGGATTCGTAAGGTAGCTTCCTGATGGAACCGATTCTTGCGGCCCGGGGTTTGGTCAAGAGGTTTGGTAGGGTAATTGCCCTTGACCGTTGTGATTTTGATCTTTTACCTGGCGAAATCCTGGGAGTCATTGGTGACAATGGCGCTGGTAAGTCGACCCTGATCAAGTCCTTGTCCGGGGCTGAAGTTCCTGATGAGGGGACCGTCACACTGGAAGGAGAGACAATCAATTTTTCTTCCCCCATAGATGCCAGGAAGGCAGGGATAGAAACAGTCTATCAGACTTTAGCCATGTCTCCCGCTCTTGCTATAGCTGACAACATGTTTATGGGGCGAGAACTTCGAAAAAAGGGACTCATGGGACAGTTGTTTCGCAAACTCGACCATTCCAAAATGCAGAAAATTGCCTATCAAAAGCTCACTGACCTGGGAATAATGACCATCCAGAACATCAATCAAGCAGTTGAAACCCTGTCTGGAGGGCAAAGGCAAGGAGTTGCTGTAGCGCGAGCCGTCGCCTTTGGTTCAAAGGTCATAATTATGGACGAGCCGACAGCAGCCCTTGGTGTCAAGGAAAGCAGGCGTGTCCTTGACCTTATCCTGGACGTTAAGTCACGTGGCATACCAATTATACTGATTTCGCACAATATGCCGCATGTCTTCGAGGTTTCAGACCGGATTCATATCCACCGACTTGGACGACGTCTTTGTGTAATCAAACCAAGCGATTTTACCATGTCAGACGCCGTGGCATTTATGACAGGTGCAAAAACCCCACCGCCTGAATTTATGGACTCAATTGTAAATTGATTTTGACTTATTTTCCTGAAAATTAGCTCAATTGTGGTTTCTTGGCACGATCTGGAATTAAAACTTCGATCACGGCACCAAGAATAATAAACACAGTTCCAGCTATCTGGATAAGACCAAATGGTTCATCAAGAAGCATAGCACTTGAACCAATACCTGAAAGAATTTCAAAAGAAAGGAGGAAACATACAAGGGCAGGAGCGATTAATGTGGTAGTCCAAATGGAAAGAAAAATCAGGGGAGTGAAATAGTTTGCTCCGATAACCAAGGCCTTTGGACCCTTGGTTAGCATATCTTCAGCCACCGGTAGTGCACCTAAAGCAGACCCGCCAACAATCCAAAAAAGCAGCCCGAGCATTACAGAGAACGACATGCAATAAAAAGAAAGTATGGTAATACTACCCTTGGTTTCAGATGAAAAGATCAGGGCTATACCGATGGACCAAACAATTCCTGATATCAGGGCCATAGCATCACCAATCTTAACTTCAACAAAAATCAGATTCCCACCAAAAATCAGAACCATCCCCATAAGCGATGAACCTATTGCCAAGAGGCTTTGCCACCGCCACTTTCTGCCAAGAAAAAAACATTCGATAATGGTGCTCCAAGCCGGTGCTAGGTAAAACAACAATACGGCATTTGCGACATGGGTAAATGACAAGGCCCCGGCATAAGCGGTCACTCCAAAACCGATACAGAATGCCCCTGCCAAGGACCTTGGCGAAACAAATTTGAACCTTCGAAAGATTATAACAAAGAACAACAATAGAAGGGTGGCACCAAGATTGATTGTCCACCCTCCCCAAATGCCATTAAAACCAATTTGATTGAGATAGCGAACTGGAATCCACCATAGCCCCCACATCAAAGCTACTAACAAGGCCACAGTTTCTGGTAGTCGCTTATGGGTTTTGAGGTATCGTTCCATTCTTATTTCTTTTCAGAATTATTCAAGTTTTACGTCTAACCTAACACCTTTAAGATCGTATTTCGAGAGAGATAAAAGCAACTATCGGTTGTACAAAACCCAATTCAAGTATGAAATGACAAATTCCGGGCGGACATTTCATAACTAATCCACTTATTATTTAACACACTCCCCAGATAAAAGGTACTTGGAGTTTCTTAATAATGATTAATATCTGTCATTTACATGGCAACAGTTACTTATGGATTTATATCAGGTAACTCAAAGGCCATGGTCTAAAGTCTAGTCTGCTTCGGTGTCATGATAAAGGAGTGTTCCTAATGGGACGGAATGTTACTTCATTAAGTTTGCAAGTGGAAAAATTAGCCAGTACCATTGCCTAGGACTGTACCGGCAAACCCTCTGGTTTTAACCTTCCCAAGTCTGGGTAGACACCGGTGGTATCTTCTGCGGCCCAAAAGGGCGAAGGAGAAGCAGAGTAAGAGAATTACCGAGGAGGGACTTACTGACAGCAGTTTTGAAGTTCTATTGATTCATCACAACGGTCTGTGTTGATGAGATGGATCTGGTTTTTATTGGCAAGATTAGACTAAGCCGAAAATCAGTCAAAGAGGATAAAATTATTTTTTTCAAGAATCTTGTTACAAAGCATTTTCAAGGATTCTGAATACGTACCGTCTTCCCAAGCTTCAAAGAGAATTGAACTGATATATAGGGAGTTCTTCTTCATATTAAAATCATACCCATACTTCGATTTTACTAAATTTTTATATTCGCACCATTTATTATTTTTATCGATCTCGTCTTTTACAATGGTACCTATATCAGCATGCCAAACTGTATATCCCTTTCCCCAAATAGTATTATCGGGGAATGGTGTATTGTCGTCCCCACCTACAATTCTCAAGAGTTCTTTATTCTTATTACAGTTATTTATTCTTCCATTACCAGTTTGATTAGCGTCAGAATCAAATATAAGATAAGTTGGAATTTTCATGAGTTTGCTAATAATAAGAGGTTTGCGAAGTCCATTTTTCCCATTTGTTGGTACGATATTGTATCCCAAACTCCTAAATTTATCTGACAAGTCGAGCAGGCTAAAGTACGTCTGCAAATAAGCAACATCTTCAAGACCCTCGACCAAAATAAGTCTACGGGTGAAAAACATTTCGTTTAGTGCTGGTTGCAATACTTGATGTATCTTTGCAAGAACAACTTCGGTCTCGGTCGGCTGTTCGCCGGTTGCCTCGCTTTCACTCTGTGTTAATTTTTCCAACGATATAGAATAAACAGAAGATTTTAGGCTCTCGCCTTCTTTACGCACCATTCGAACATCTTCAAATCCTTTCCCGGAAACAAAACCCGGGTTGTGCGTTGAGACGATTACTTGAGAGTTACCACTACTTAGTTTGCTGAGGACGGTAGCAAGGTAGCGAGCTTGTGGAGGGTGCTGATACAACTCAGGTTCCTCGCAGGCTAAAATTAACGTAGGATTTTTACCAGTTTCAATGCTAGAAAGTTCCTGCAACAAAGCAAGAAGGTATGACCGTTGGAGACCATGGCCAAAACGTGCGATCTGGCCTTCAAAATTACCTTCACCTGCAATAATATGAGCCCAAGGCTCCTCAACGCGTACTGATTTATCCGGGTCCTGCTTCCATTGAAGTTGCAATTTTGCTTCTGGATGTGCCCATTCCGAGAGGCGATTTTGAAGAGAAGTAGAAATTTCGTCTAGAGCATGCTGGTTTTTGTTAAGAAGATCTTGATATTGATCCTGTGTATCTTCTCGCAATTTCTTAAATGACTCATCAAAATTTTCCTTGGAACGTACCGCTCGTGCTAACAATTTACCTAAGGCAGAATTTCTAACCTCTACTTGTTCGGAAGTAGCATCCTTGACTGCCGGAACATAAACCCACTGTACATGCTTAGATAGTGTCTGCCCAGAAAATACCTGATTTTTGGCAAATTGCCATAAATACATTTTCCCAGATTCATTTTCCAAACAAAAATTTTCAGATTTGAGCTTGGTTTTTCACAAAAAAACGACTTTTTGAACAACTTTTTCCACAAATTATCCGATCTTTCCCAACTCAAGACAGACCTCCCCTGGCCGTCTTTTTGGGGACGATTATTTGGGTTTTGTTGCAGTTGGTTTCGTCAGGCCGCCAGGCGTGGTCGTTTGTCCGGCAGTAGTAATCTTTTCAGATCCTCTTTCTTCTTCCTACGTAACAAACGACCCAAATGATGAATATTGGACGCAACCACTGACAAGGCTACCACACGCTCAAACCCATCAGCTCCATACGCGCGAACACGGGCCAGACCATGATGCTCAAGGCCATTGATCTTCGATTCTATCCCCGGATGTTTCTTCCGCATGGCAACAAACTTGCTCCCACTTTCCCGTTCCCGGTCAGCCTTCGACCAACGACCCTTCCGAGGTAGAACATTCTCCGCAAGAAGTTCATCCAGACGAACCCGATTGGCCGGACTGTGAAAGCCACGGTCAAAACTGCAAGCCCGAAGGGACGGGAAAAGGAACTGGGTTTCCTCAACCATTGGTTGGGCATGATCAACATCACTCCCTTTCCACATGATCCGGTGATGCAGGATAAAACCACAATCATCTTCCAGGACGCAGACCGGTACACCTAATTCAACCGGAACCCCGGCCTTGCCTTTGGAGATCCAGCGGGTGTGCTCCTCAAAAATTGAATAGACCTTTTCAGCGGTGGGTATCGTTTCGCCCTGCAGCAAGCGACGGCCAATCTGATCAATCTGACGGTGGGCATGACGAAGATAATTGGCAATGGCCACTAAGACCTTGTCTTTGGTTACACCCACAGCACGCAACGCGACCAAAGTCTCTTCGGCCCTGGCGACAAGATCATCACACTGGCCAAGATAAGCCTTGACATCATCCACACTGGCTCGCCTGGTCTTTCGCACCGCATGAAACTTCTGCTTGACCGAAGCCCTCAAATGTTTCCATTGACGCCACCCACCAAGATCAGAAGCGCTGGCCTCATGACCAATCTCACGAAGAAGACAACGCATCGCATCCCATAACAGATTGACATCAGTCGGATAATGAACATCCGTTTCCACGACAAAGGAATCACACCGCCCGTGCAACGTTGCGCCAAGCTTTTTTTTTGACACTTTGTGACCACTATCGACAATCAGCTTGCCAACCGCGGCCAATAACTCTGGCGTCAACAGGGTGACATTATCAACAATCGTCTGGTGGGAATAAGTGGTTTTATCCCAGATGTCAGCATGACCAAGAAACTGGCGAACAGCACTATGGTGATTGACCAAATCCTGCAGACGGTCAAAATCACAACCCAGTCCCTGCATCACTACTCCCATAACCAGAATCTGCCACAAATCCATCCCCGGCCGGCCCAACTTGTGATTGGCATTGGTAACCAATCCTTCCTCCAGGAGAGTAAAAAGTCGTTCCCGCAGAGACTGGTCAGTATAAAGATGTTGAAGACCGATCAAGATGGCTGGGGTGTCATCTCTCGATTTGTAATCCAGATTAATATTTGCTATGTCAATGTCACCAAGTTCGCGGAGTGGTTTGATCGTATGTCGCATTGTCTCATCGCTCGAAGAAGTGTTACTTTTGGATAAGATCAGGCCTTATTTTGGGAAAAAACATATTTTAGAACTGATCTTGAAAGAAGATTCGCATATCAAAACCCCTATTGCAAGGGGTTTGGGAACAATTAAATCATTCTCGGGCAGACACTAGATAGAAGGTTAGTACCCTTCGAATACCCATAAAATTGATCTTCGCTCGGAATGAGGTCACATTCATCACCTCGGGCAGACTCGTACTCGCGAAGCGCCTGAATCATAGCTTGCTTTGATCCTGGAGCTGGGAGTCCTTCACGATTTTGCCTTAATTCTTTATAAATTTGTTTTAATTCAGGCACGAGTTTTTTATCACTTTCGGCCTTAAAAAAAGGTGCAAATGCAGGAATTCCAAGACGCTGCCCGTACTGTTTCACATCTGCTTTTTTTTCTGTTTGGACAAAGGTTGCCACCGCAGTTACAACTAATTGATCCTGACGTACATAGTGAAAGAAGTCCTTATTAGCTTCCTGACTTAAATTTTTAAAGGTGACGGTTATTTTAATTGGATTATCCGTCTTCCTACAGTGGAAATCTTCTTCCTCTAACTGCTGCAAGTTCGTCTGGACATCTTCGGTCATTCGAAAAAAGACATTTAGGGCATTTAGAACCGTTGATTTGCCTGCTCCGTTCGGACCAACCAGGCAAGTATAATCGTTAAAAAATATGGTCTCATCCTTAAATGATCTAAAGTTTTCAATTCGTACTGATGCAATTTTCAAAATCGTTTCCTTCCGTTAGACCATGTTGGAATCCAGTCACTTGGAAATTAATGGGTAGACCAATATTTCACTTTGAACTTTAGCATTCAACCCCCGTTTTCATAATTAACTTCTTAACTCTTTACCTATTGAGGGTAGTTTTAGAAAGGAGACTATGATCGAATTAGATTTTTACTGATTTGTTGCCTTTATTCTAAGTTTATTTTGTCTAAAATAAAGAGTTTGAAATGCTTCCTCCTTTCTAATTCGTAACAGTTGTGTTAAGTTATTCAAATACTTTAAAAACGTCGGTTATTCATTGTTGGCTTTGTTGCAAAACATCGCTTAAGTAAGAAACAAATATTGGGAGTTGATGGTATGAATTTGAATCCAACATATGAGACAGACAATGTAGTTTTGTACCACGAAGACTGTTTGGTTCTCATGGAAAAACTGATAAAAGATCATCCTGAAGGTTATTTCGATATGATATTTGCTGATCCACCATATTTTCTATCCAATGGTGGTATTTCATGTCAAGCCGGAAAGATGGTTAGTGTAAATAAAGGTGTATGGGATAAATCGCTGGGCGTTGAAGAAAATCATAACTTCAACCTAGATTGGCTGAGCAAATGCCAGAAACTACTGAAACCCAATGGAACGATTTGGGTTTCGGGTACACACCATGTAATCTTCTCGGTTGGTTATGCTATGCAGTGTCTGGGAATGAAGATACTAAACAATATTACTTGGGAAAAGCCCAACCCTCCCCCTAACCTATCGTGTCGCTATTTTACCCATTCAACTGAAACTATACTTTGGGCTTCTAAGTCTAAAAAGTCTAAGCATGTTTTTAATTACCCATTGATGAAGAAACAGAATGGTGGCAAACAAATGAAAACTGTTTGGAAAATGAGTGCACCAGGTAAAATAGAAAAAAGTTCTGGAAAACATCCGACACAGAAACCAATTGAGTTGCTTGATAGGATTATTCTATCATCAACCCAAGAGAACGACTTGGTGTTTGATCCATTTGCAGGAAGTAGTACAACAGGAATTTCAGCGATAAGAAATGGCAGGAAATTTATGGGGTGCGAAAAGGAGGAGTTATACATAGAATTGTCCCAAAACCGACTTAAATTGGAATTGGAACTTTTAGAACCCGAGCTAATTCAGAGTTTCGCATAATGAAAAAGGATGGAAAGGGTGGTGATAGTACTGGTACAGGACTTCGTTTTGAAGGCAAAGTTGATTTTTTAACCTTGATAGAAGAAGTTCCAGGTTACACTATTAGGAAAGCATTGGTTGGAAAAGAAATTCTATTCGAAAATAGAGTTTATGCCACTTGTTTTAAAAAATATAAGTTTTATGAATACCTAAAAAACGAAGGCGTAAAATGGAACGACCTTATTTCAAAACGTTTACTGCCAGATGATGCGATACTAGTAATTTGTTCTGGAACTTTATTTATTATTGAAGTGAAGTATCAACAAGTAGAGGGATCGGTTGATGAGAAATTACAGACTTGTGACTTCAAACTGAAACAATATACGAAACTTGTTTCTCCATTAAATCTTAAGGTGGAGTACCTCTATGTTCTTAATGACTGGTTCAAAAAACCGGGTTATAAGGATGTACTGGATTATATAATTAGCGTAGGTTGTCATTACGAATTCAATGAATTGCCCTTGGCACGGTTGGGTCTTCCAACAAAAGAGGAAGCATAAAACCCAAAGCACATAGAAAACTTGCTGAAAAAGCCAGTTGGTCAAATCAAATTCAAATTTACCTTGTAATTAGGAATTCTGCTAAGGTTGTTTTGATCGGATATTTCTACGAAGTTTTATCGTATTTCAACATTAACACTCAGACCGAAGTGTTGGATCTAAGCGATCACGTAAATAATCTCCAGTGATACTGATGGAAACCGCCACCAAAAAGATGATTGCCCCGGGTATAAGGGTTAACCACCAGGATGTCAATAAACGATCGCGACCTTCGCTCATGATTTGTCCCAAGCTGGTAAGTGGGGGCTGGACACCTAGGCCAAGGAAGCTAAGAGCTGTTTCCAACAATATGGTCAGGGGAAGGTTGACGGTAAATTGAACGAGAGCAACATTAAAAATATTAGGTAGAATATGGCGGCCATATATGCGTAAACTTGAAGCACCCAAGGCTCTTACTGCCGTCACATAATCCTTTTCTTTCGCAGCAAGGGTAGCCCCACGCATTAGACGAGCATAAACTTCCCAGCCAGTAAGGCCAATAAGGAACAAGAAGAGGATAAAACTGTTATCAAACAAGGCAAGAACAAAAAGCGCTACAATTATTATGGGTAGTGAGGCTTGAACATCAATTGCGGCAACAACAACGTTTTCCGTAAAGCCCCGTCTTGCCGCCGCCAATATTCCCAATAGCGATCCTAGTATGGCACCAATTACGGTCCCAAAGAAAGCAACAATAAGGGTAATGCGGGCTCCGACAACCAATCGCACCAGGAGATCTCTTCCCCGGGCATCAGTGCCCAAGGGATACTCCCAAGTACCACCGAATCCCAAAGGGGGAAGGAGCCTGTCAGTTAGTGATGTCTTACGAAACTCATGCGGTGAAAGCAGTTCACCAAACAAGGCAAAGCAAATAAACGTTAATATAAAGCCTACGGCCAGAATGACAGTAATAGGGTATTTTGAACCATTGGCAGCAGGAGAAATAAAGGGCATCCTAACTCGGCCGAATTCGTGGGTCAATTACAAGGTACAACAGGTCAATCATCAAATTTGCCAATATTGTTGTCATCGCAATAGCCATAACTATGAACTGTACGGTTGCTATGTCTCTTGTAGCGACTGATCGAACCAAAAGTTGGCCTACACCAGGCCAGGCAAATACTTGTTCCGTGACCACGGAACCGGCAATCAAGGTACCGATTGACAGTCCCAGGATAGTCACCAGAGGAATGGCCGCATTTGGGGCTGCATGAAATATTAACCTCCTAAGCCTTGGTACTCCACGGGCTTCGGCTGCTCGCATGAAAGGTGAATTGATGATTTCGAGCAACGATGATCTGGTGAACCGAGCATAAGCCCCCATGGAGGCAAGCCCCAGAGTTAGGGCTGGAGGGATCACGCCAAAAAATGACTCAGTTGCAGCCTGGCCTCCGAAAAAGATTTTAAACCCAAGCGCTCCAACCAAAATGATAATTAACCCAAACAGGAAATTCGGCATGGCAAAGGCAAATACTGAGAACGCCATAACCAGGCGGTCAAGTGCTGAATCTCGATTTAAGGCAGAAATTGTTCCCAGAATGACACCAAAGACAATGGCAATAACAAGGGCAGTCGTACCAAGCCTCAAGGTCAGGGGAAGCCTTTCCAGAAAGAGCGTCAATGACGATTTACCCGTATGGATGGAATAACCGAACTCACCTTTGAAAAGCCCTGATATAAATCCCGTATATTGCTGCAGGAGCGGCTTGTCCAAACCCATGAGTTCTCGATATTCCTCAATAACTTCCTGACTGGCATCTGGGGGTGCTAGGGCGGCTGCCGGGTCCCCGGAGAAACGAATAAATATGAAAACTAGTGATACCGCAATGAGCAGTGATATAAGAGCTCTTAAAACTTTGAGGGCAATGTAACTCGTCATGTGGATGCCCCTTGATAAATCTTGATGTCTGGAGGTGCAGCCCAAAACAAGGCTTTGGTATATTCGTTCTTTGGTTCTGAAAAAATTTGATTTGAAGGGCCAACTTCAACCACATGGCCGTCTTTCATGACGATCATTCGCGAACTTATACTGCGAGCCACCCGAAGATCATGTGTTATGAATATCATGGCAAAGCCATAATGTTGTTGCAGTTCCTTGAAAAGGTTCAGTATTTGGGTCTGGATTGAAACATCCAGGGCAGATACTGCTTCGTCAGCGATTAGAATTTCCGGCTTGATCACCAATGCTCTGGCAATACAAATCCGTTGCCTTTGACCACCCGAAAATTCGTGTGGATAGCGATCGGCCGACTGCTTTGATAATCCTGTGGCTTGCAGTAATTCATAAGATCGTTCATAGGCTTCCTGTTTGGGTACCCCGTGAATAATTGGGCCTTCAGCAATGGCATCCAATATTTTCTGTCGTGGATTTAGGGAACTGAACGGATCCTGGAAGACCACCTGAATATTTTTTCTTATACTCTTGAGAGTACTTCCCTTGAGATTGGTGATATCCTTACCCCGGTACAGAATTGTACCTTGATCAACATTCTCGAGGCGGAGAAGGCATTTGGCCAGGGAGGACTTGCCGGAACCACTTTCTCCGACGATGGAGAGAATTTCACCCTCTTTCAAATCAAGGGAAACATCCTTTAATGCCTGCACCCTTCGCTTGGCAATCATTCTCCCCATGGAATATGATAGCGATAAATTCTTCGCTACCAATAATGATGCTTCCTGATTTTTTGCAATGGAATCGGATTGGTAACTGGCGGCTTTGAGTAAATCCTTGGTGTAGGGATGTTCGGGCGATGAAAAAATTTGGGCTCTGGTACCTTGTTCAACGATTCGACCATCTTTCAAGACGATAATGTTGTCAGCGATCTGGCCAACAATGCCAAAGTCATGAGTTATAAACAAAACACAGGTGTCTTGTTGCTTACTGAGTGAAACGATGAGTTTCAAAATTTCGGCTTGCGTGGTAACATCCAGGGCAGTTGTGGGTTCATCAGCAATCAACAAGGAAGGGTTGAGCATCAGGGACCCGGCTATTACAACCCTTTGAGCCTGCCCACCAGAAAGCTGATGGGGGTATGAGTTTGCAATCCTCCGTGGGTCAGGCAACTGGACAGCTTCAAGCATCTTTTCGATGCTGCTGAGGTTATCTGACCGATTTTTGTGCCCATGGGTTCGAAGGATTTCATTAAGTTGTGTCTGAACTCTTTGGACGGGATCAAGACTGGTTGTAGCCTCCTGAAATATCATGGATATTTGGGTGGAACGAAGTGCATTAAATGCAACATCACGCTGGCCAGGAAGCTGATGTCCCTTGAGAGAAATAGTGCCCGTCTTCACAGGTAGGGCAACCGGAAGCATGCCGATGATCGACTGGGCGATTACTGATTTGCCGGAACCACTTTCGCCGACAATACACAAGGTTTCACCCCTGGCTACTGAGAACGAAACATCTTGGACAGCAAAGGGGCGATCCCCTCCTTCAGGGAGGGAAACGCTTAATTTTTTGACCTCAAGGAGAGGATTTGTAGGATCAGAAACCTCCCCTTTTGCTGGCAATCAGTTGCCTCCCATATAATGGTTGTCAAATATGGTAACGGTCGTATTGCCTGGATCCCAATCAAGGTCCTCGCGAACAGCATAGCTGGCAACATTACGCCAGAGATACATGCCAGGAGTGACGTTTTCCCACTCTTCAACAAGTTCCAGATAGGCGGCATTACGCTCCCCAAACTCCTGGGCCAACTCAAATTTTTCACCAAGTTCCAAAAAGCGGTCGGTTGGAACCCAGGTTTTATGGCTGGCTCTGGCTCGGCTGGAAAGAGGTCCCCAATCCATCCACAGGGGCCGATAAGGATCACCGGAAAACTCACTGGACATGGACATGTTCAACATATGGAAGGGTCTTTCGTAAGCCAGGGAAAAGTTATCAACAATTGACAGCTTTACGTTAATTCCGACTTCACGCCATTGCTCGACCATAAATTCGGCAGCCACTTCATAATTGGGATAAAACCCTCTGGTAATATGCCATTCCAGCTCTTCACCATTATAATCCGTTTGCGCTAGCAATTCTTTGGCCATTTCGGGATCATAACTGTATTTCGCTTTCCGGTTTGGATCATAGTATGATCCGTATTCCGGAAAATTAAACGGAGCAGGAACGAACGTTGCACCACCCCAAAGGGCATTGGTAATTCCCTCACGGTCAATAGCAGTTACCATAGCTTTACGTAGATTTGGATCCTTCAAGGGATTGTCTGGTATGAGTTCCGTATCCATCATGTTAAATGCAAACATGGGATAGTTTTCGATACTCTTTTCCATAACCCTAATCCCAGCGGTGTTTTGTGCCTGCTCAACCTGATCGGCTGGAACACTTACAATAACATCGTACTCACCCGAAACCAATCCTGCGTATCGTGTCGAATATTCCGGGACAATCTGGAAGGTAATCTTGCTTGCCGGAACATTGCCAGCCCAATAGTTTGCATTTTCCTCGGCCACAAACGATACTGAAGGATCAAACGAGACTGTTTTATAGGGGCCTGTTCCCATTGGCATTTGGCCAAAAGCTTCTGTTCCCACTTCTTCATAATAATGCTTGGGTAACACGAAACCCAATGGGGTTACCAACCGGTAAATAAAGTTTGGGTCAGCAAAACTTGTTTCAATTTCCACCGTAAGAGGTCCAGTCGCTTCGACCCTGGTAATTCCCCTGGCATAGCGAGTTCCTCTGCGGGCAATAGGTTCTGGACCCCAAAGCCTTTCAGCTGACATAGAAAATGCGACATCTTCAGCATCCATTTCGTGTCCGTCATGGAAGGTTACACCGGATCGAAGGGTAATTTCCCAAACAAAAGGTGACAGGCGTTGCCAACTCTCGGCCAGCCAAGGTACCAGTGTGTTTCCGTCAGGATCTTCCCATCTATTACGTCGAACCAGCGTATCAAAAATATTTGAGTGGACCCTAGCACCGGTAGTCGAAATACCTATCACCGGATCCATTGTTGGCCACAAATTGTCCACAGCTATTTTTATTTCAGGTTTGTCCTGGGCCATTGATGCTGCTGAATAAAACAGTACAGCAACCAAGCCGAAAATTTTAAGTACAGATTTCATTTTCCTCCTCCTATTCCAAATTAGCGTAATTAGGTTCATGCCTAAACGCATAGTCTTTACCATTTACCAATGACGGTATTTGTTGGCGCGATGAGGTTACCAAGGCAAGATCAAGGGTATAATTTTCCTGGCAAGGCTCTTTACCCCCCAAATCTGCAACCACTTCACCCCATGGGTTAACGATCATCGAATGCCCGTAGGTTGAACGACCATCATCATGATCGCCAACCTGTGCTGCTGCAATAACCCAAGCACCGTTTTCAATTGCTCTCGCCCTAAGGAGCACTTCCCAATGAGCCCGGCCAGTTGGGATAGTAAATGCCGATGGTATGAACACCACAGTAGCCCCTCTTTGGCTATAATCACGGTACATAGCCGGAAACCTCAAATCATAGCAGATACTCATTCCCCAAGGGCCCCAGGGAGTATCTACCAGGACGGCAGTATCGCCAGAAGCATAGCGCTGGGATTCACCTATAACCTTCCGACCTTGCAGGGCAACATCAAATAGATGAATTTTATTATACTTGGCCAAGGACTTACCCTTGGGTGTAATCAGAACTGAACAATTATAGAACTTTTCACCTTCTCTTACTGGAGTTGATCCAATATGGATCCATTTGCCTGCTTCTTTGGCCAATTGCTGGCAAGTCTTGATAAAGGGGTCTTTTTCTACTGTTGTAATTGATTTGCGAGCTTCCTTGTAGTTTTTATTCATCATTCCAGACGCTTCGGGAAGTGCGATCAAATTAGAATCTCCTGATTGCTGCACAATCTTTTGAACAACCGCAATATTTCCCTGATGGTTATCAGTTGAGCGCATCTGCACCAAAGTAACCTTTAGATGATTCATCTATATCATTCCCACAATAAGCCCGGATTTTGCATTACAGTCACCACCCTCGTGAAGTTACCCAGAATTCAACTTGAATACAAGAAATATTATCCAAATTGAGGTTGGCCATCTGGAAGTTTTGAAACCACTATGAACAGGGCACTTCATTATTTACTGTATCAAGAAAGTACCTCTTCGGTTGATGCAAGGAGAATAACGATGGCAACGTAGCCAAGGAACTCCAGAACAAGGCTGTTAAAATATTGGAAATGTGTCTGAATTAGAATGTGCCCATACTTGGTGAAGTTTGAAAACACACTACAAGGACCCTGAATCCCCATGAAGAGTGGATTTATGGCAAGTTAAATTCTAAATTATTTCATGAAATTCATCTTAAGACGCAATGGCTGGAGTTCAACGGATTGTTGTACCAATAGATATTATTTAAAGCCTCACACAACACACAGGATAGTTGAACGGGAACCGATTCTTGTTAACTTAGTCCCTTATTGCATATTACCGGGCAACATGTTGGGTATAGAACCCTTGCCAAACTTTGCCCCCAATAGGCCTGATAATGCTCATTATGTTAAATAGCACAATTGCAGGAAAAGGGGCTTTTCTTCCCTACTGGTAGGAGTTCCAGGCGTTTTAAAGGAAATTCCCCTAGGCCGGATAGAGCAGCTAGCAGGATTTCAGGATTTTAATAGTTTTGGAAAAAAGGGTTACCCTCTTCACCTACGATCGACTTTACGTGGATGGAGGGGAGGTCAGGTTCCCTTACAGTGAATCTGCCATGCCCCAACTCCGTAGCGAGGGTATAGGACAAACATAATCTCCTGAACTGTCCGGCCAAGCCTCGTTTCAGGAGTTGGTTAAAAACCTCAGTTACGGAACCCTTAGCAACTTGGCTATCGGATTGATCCAGTTCCTTGGATCGGTACTCTCTGATTAGATCTTTGATGGTCCGACCAGGTCTCGCCAGGTATAATTCCGGCGGCGGGCATGGTTTTGGGTGTAGTTCGAACCCACGAACTGAAGTGCAAAATTATCTGTCAGTAAAATAAAAAATCATTACTGATACTCTGGAACAATTTTTATGGGTCCAACTCCAGAGAATGGCGGAATTAAAGTACTGGCTCCACCTATCGGGAAGCAGTAAGTTTTGCTTGACTTTTCCTTTTCGAATAACTATTCTTTGAGATGGAGGCTCGGCCAAGTGATATGTCGCTTGGTTTTTTGCCTCTTTTTTATGGATCTACTTATGAACTTGCTTTGTAAGGATCTGGAACGAAGACAATTCCATAAGTTTCAAATCTCTGATCGTGGTCTTGTTTTCTATACTGAAGTTTGCCTAAACCTGTCCCAAACATATTTTCGATTTCGGGACGTGTTCTTGCATTCATTCCACTTGGTAAGCGGAACCCCCAGTTGATTGCGTAGATACATAGGTCAGCAGCTTGAACGGCCCGTGCTGTATGGGATGATACAAAGAATGGTGTTGGAACAATAAAACGGGCTCTTTGGCGCCCATTTTCTGTTTTCGTAAAGTATTTTTCCATCCGAGTCACGAAACGATGGTCCTGCATTTTCTCGGTTTCATCCATGACAATTACGCCATGCTCATTTTTTTCCTCCAAAAAATAAAAGAATCGTTCGAACAGAAATACTTGGTCTTTACGCAAAAAACCGTCGAACCGATAATTCGATGGTCGGTAGACACCACGCGGTATGACTGATGCGAATATAACCGCATCCAAATCAATAAGAATCTTTACAATACCTTTGGCCATTTGTAAGCTTGCCTGCCCGTATGCGGTGTACTGATCGTATTTGGCCGTTTCCTTATTTTCCAAGAATTTTTTGACAAGACCCCTTCTCTTTTCTGGAGAAAATCTCTTATCCTGAGAAGCCCATTCAAATCTCTTTTTACTGAGCAGTTTTGATCCCTTTATTTCTTCAAGTTGATGGTCAAAGCACTCGGTTTCCAAATCTCGCATAGCTTGAACAAAAGTCCAGAGTTTACTAACATGAATAGAAAAACCTCCACGAACCTCGTAAGGCATGGTTTTATGATCGTTTCCACTCTCATCCATGAAAAACAACTGGGTCATTTCCTTAATATCCCATTCACAAAAAATTGGAGATCTGCTGGAGATTTAATACGCGCAGGAGCAGACAAACACAATCAAAAAGAAGGAGGCTTTAAGTCCAAGGAAATTTCCCTTTCCCATTCATTCTCTGGCTGTTCCTCCTTTTCTTTCCTGAATGAGTTCAGCTATTTTTCAATTGCTTTTCTAAGTTCTTTAACTGCCCTGGCAATTCTTGCTCGGATTCGAACTGAGTTGCCAAACTGTCCAATTGAGTTTTCAAAGTCTGTATAATTTTTGTCAAGCGCGGTCGAACGTGCTTCCCTCTCGTCCCATTCCTTCTTAATTTGCCCAATTTGGGTCAGCCATTCCTGCTTGATCCCTGTACGCGCTTCCATTTTCTGCTTCTGTCAATCGATCCGGACCCACCAACTGCCATCCTCCCCCTAGAGGATACAATTCTGCCTTTCGATCCAAGCTGCCCTTTCTTCCATCGGTGTTTTTGTTTTTAACCAGCGCTATTCTTTTATTTGGTTGAAGGTAATCAACCCAAAGGATTTAGAAATCATCACATTAAATGAGCCGATTTTTCAGGTAGAGATAAGACCTGATAGCCCATTCAGATTGATTATCTTCTGTTTTCCAATCAACAGAAAATTGGGCATGGTTTCTTGAAGGAAAGGCTAACCGTTCCTATATCGAAAACTATTAATAAATTAAAAACCCAGCGAACTCAAATGAAAGTTCACAACCAGAATTTAACAGACAGGAAGGATTTATATGAGCACAGTAATCGGAATTGACTTGGGTACAACCAACTCTTGTGTAGCCATAATGGAAGGTGCCGATTCCAAGGTTGTTGAGAACTCTGAAGGATCAAGAACCACCCCATCAATTGTTGCTTATACAGATAAGGAGGAACTTGTTGGTCAAGCTGCCAAAAGACAGGCAGTAACCAATGCGAAAAACACCGTTTTTGCCATCAAACGGTTAATTGGGCGAAGATTTAATGACTCATTCCTATCCAAAAATAAAAATACTCTTCCCTACAATATTATTGATGGGGGAAATGGCGATGCATGGGTCGAAATAAGGGACAAGAAATATTCTCCGGAACAGATTTCAGCCGTTATCCTCAAGAAAATGAAATCCTCGGCTGAGGATTACCTTGGACAGGAAGTTACCAAGGCAGTCATTACCGTGCCAGCTTATTTTAATGATGCTCAGAGACAAGCGACTAAAGATGCTGGTAAGATTGCTGGACTAGAGGTCCTCAGGATAATCAATGAGCCGACAGCGGCCGCTCTTGCCTATGGTCTGGACAAGAAGGAAGCGAAAACCATTGCGGTATATGACCTTGGTGGTGGAACATTTGACATAACCATTATTGAAATTGATGATGGGCTGTTTGAGGTTAAGTCCACTAATGGTGACACATTCCTTGGGGGCGAAGATTTCGACCTTACGATTGTCAACCACCTGGCTAACGAATTCAAGAAAGAGAATGGGGTCGATTTAACCAAGGACAAGATCGCACTGCAACGATTGAAAGAAGCTGCCGAAAAAGCGAAGGTTGAACTTTCTTCCAGCATGGAGACAGAAATTAACCAGCCCTTTATTTCAATTGACACCGATACCAAACAACCTCTGCACCTTATATCCAAACTGACCAGAGCAAAATTGGAAAATCTTGTCGGGGGACTGATCAAGAAGACTCTGAAACCCTGTGAAGCTGCCTTGAAGGATGCCGGCCTCAATTTGGGCGAAATAGATGAAATCGTCTTGGCGGGTGGAATGACCCGAATGCCCAAAGTTGTCGAGGAAGTAACCAACTTTTTCGATAAACAACCAAGTAGGGGAGTAAATCCGGACGAAGTTGTCGCATTGGGAGCCGCCATTCAGGCTGGAGTTCTCAGCGGTACCGTAAAGGATGTGGTCCTTCTGGATGTAACACCTCTTTCCCTTGGGATCGAAACCCTGGGAGGTGTATTCACCAGGTTGATTGAAAGAAATACAACCATACCGACCAAAAAATCCCAGGTCTTTTCAACGGCTGAGGATAATCAGACAACTGTTACCATTCAGGTATATCAAGGAGAACGGGAGATTGCACAGCACAACAAACTGTTGGGCAGGTTTAATTTGGAAGGTATTCCAAATGCACCTCGTGGAGTTCCTCAAGTCGAAGTTACCTTTGATATTGATGCCAATGGTATAACTTCTGTTACAGCTTTGGATAAGGCAACAAACAAGTCCCAGTCGATTACCATTCAATCATCTGGAGGTCTGTCCGAGGATGAAATCGAGAAGATGGTGAATGAAGCCCAGGAATATGCCGAGGCTGATAAGAACAAGAAGGATTTGGTCGAGGCACAAAATTCGGCGGAATCACTCCTTTATCAAACCAAGAAATCACTTACTGAACATAAGGATAAACTTGATCCAGCAACTATTGAATCAATTGAGTTGGCAATGAATGCCTTGGAAGAAAATATGAAGGAAGAGGATACTGCCAAGATCCAGTCCGGCATTCAGAATCTTTCCGAGGCTGCAATGAAGTTGGGACAGGTTCTCTATCAAAACCAGGCAGAAAATGCCGAGGAAGCAGCCCAACCTGAAGTTGATCCAGAGGACGATATTGAGGTTGTTGACGCTGAATATGATGATGTTGAGGATGATACCAAGAAATAAGTTCTAAGGAGTGGAGATTTTGGGGAGAAAAAAGCTCCAGGTTTATCAGACTGTGGCTAGCCAGAAACTGTCATGAGCAAACTGGATTACTATAACGTTCTGGGGGTATCCAGAGGTGCTTCCGCACCCGAAATAAAAAAGGCTTTTCGGAAAAAGGCCAAAGAACTTCATCCCGATCAAAATTCAGATAATCCCAATGCCGAGGCAGGATTCAAGGAAGTCAATGAGGCTTATGATATCCTGAAAGATCCTCGCAAGAAGGAATTGTATGACCGCTTTGGTCATGAGGCCTTTCAGGGAGGAAATGGAACGGCTCACCATGGCTTTACCGGCCAAGGGGCGTTTTCTGATATTTTTCAGGATATTTTCAGGGACTTCATGGATCCAGGAAGTAGAACTTCGCAACGTTCCTATCGCGGCTCGGATCTCCAATATGAGCTTTCCATAACTCTGGAAGAAGCCTATACCGGTTTACAAAAAAGGATTGTTGTTCCAACCCAGGTTGTTTGTAATTCATGCAATGGAACCCGGTCTGAAGGAGGATCAGACCCGATCACTTGTACAACCTGTGGGGGAAGTGGAAAAACCCGAATTCAACGAGATTTCTTTCGGGTGGAAACAACCTGCCACACCTGTCGAGGGCAAGGGAAAATCATTATCAACCCCTGCAAGACCTGCTCAGGAGAGGGAAGAGTTTACAAAAATAGAACTATTGAAGTGGAAATCCCCCCGGGAATTGATTCCGGGCAGCGAATTCGATTGTCCGGAAGAGGTGAGGAAGGTAGCAGCCCAGGCAACGCTGGTGACCTTTATATCCTAATTGAGGTCAAGGATCACAAAGAGTTCGAACGATCAGTCAACCACCTCCACCGCAATATTCACATTTCCATGGTAACGGCCGCCTTGGGGGGAGAAATTGAAATCAATACAATCGATGGGGGAAGAACCAAGGTAAAAATACCTCCCGAAAGTCAGACGGGTAAGCGTTTGAGATTGTCTGGCAAAGGTATGCCCAAACTCAGGTCCAAAAGTTCCTATGGCGATTTGTTAATTGATTTATTTGTGCAAACACCTGTAAAACTTACTTCCAGGCAAAAGGAATTGCTTAAAGAGTTTGATGAAATCAGCGAGCAGTCCGGTGGTGAAAACAAGGGTTTGTTTAAAAATATCAAGGAATTTTGGGGTTGATCCTACTAACCCCCAAAAAGTATTCTTAACCTGATTTTCAATAATATTTTATCACCATCATGATTCTGATTACTGAATTTATGGACGAGTCAGTTGTTGCTTCTCTTTCGAAACAACATCCCACGATCCATGATTTATCGCTAGTGGAAGACCGTGAAAAGCTATTGACAGCAGTCAAGCCTGCCAAAGCTCTGATCGTCAGAAACAGGACAATAGTTGATGCTGAATTGCTCGACCAAGGCCCCAACCTGCAATGCATTGGCCGCTTGGGTATAGGATTGGACAATATCGACCTGACATCCTGCGAACGAAGAACCATACCTGTATATCCGGCTATCGGAGCCAACATTGAAAGCGTAGCTGAATACGTAATTGGTACGGCCATGATACTATTGCGGAGAGCCTACAGAGACAATTCCTCAATGATTGCCGGACTCTGGAACAGGATCGATTTTATCGGTTCTGAAATCAACAACAAGATGCTTGGTTTGGTGGGGTTGGGTGCTATCGGCCGAGCAACAGCTGAAAAGGCCTTGAGCCTGGGAATGAGTGTTCAGGCTTATGATCCATTTGTCAGTCCCGATGATGATTTGTGGACCAGGATAAAACCTGTAGGAATGGAAGAGCTAGCTCAATTCTCTGATATTGTAAGTATCCATGTTCCGCTGGTAAAAGGGACTTACCACTTGATAGGACAGTCATTTTTTTCAATGTGTAAATCTAATGCCATTATTATCAATACATCTCGCGGGGGAGTAGTTGAAGAAGGATCCTTGATTGAATTTCTCCAGGCAGGCAAACTGGGAGGAGCGGCTCTTGATGTATTTGAGGAAGAACCCCTGAATAAAGAAGCGGGCAAGAAATTTTCGGGATTGAACAACCTTATCTTAACCCCACATATTGCTGGTGTAACAAAGGAATCCAATTTTAGGGTCAGTAAAATGATAGCCGATAAGGTTATTGATTGTCTTGATCACTAAAATACTGAGTATTTCCGAAACATAAGGAAAAGGAATTTCATGCCGACAAATACAGATAAGGTCATAGTTGAAAGCCTGGTGAAAAATAACATAGGTTTTATTACCTCTGTTCCCTGCAAGCAATTGGCTGGGGTTATTGAATTGGTTGAGGAAGAAGAAGCAATTTTTCATATTCCCTCCAATAAGGAAGATGAGGGCATGGGTCTATGTGCAGGGGCATACCTTGGCGGAACCAGAGCAGCAATTATCATGCAGAACACGGCCTTGGGCGTAGCCATAAATTCCCTGGTGACGTTGATACAATTTTATCATATCCCCTTACCCATGCTTATCAGTTATCGCGGTGAAGTAGGTGAAAAGGTGGCTTGTCAGGTTGAAATGGCCATCCACACAAAGCCATTGCTGCAGCAATTGAATATTCCGTATTACCATTTTACCAAACCGGAACAGGTAGCAAGCCTGGACGGTATCCTGCAACATTCCCAGATGTCTAAAAAACCAGTGGCTATTCTTGCAGATGCCTCTTTTTGGAGTTCAGCGTCATGATCAGGTACGATATTTTAAAAGAAATTGCCCCAATCCTGCAAGACAGGCTTGTTGTTTGCAATATCGGTTCGCCGTCTCAGGAACTCTACCAGTTACTTGATCAGCCTTCAAATTTTTACATGCTTGGAACGATGGGTCTGTGTTCGTCCATTGGTTTGGGCGTAGCTCTGGTACAGGATCAACCCGTTATTGCCATAGATGGTGATGGTTCTGTCTTGACCAATCTGGCTACCCTGTCAACAATTGCCAACAATCCAGTTGATAATTTCATTCTATTGATAATTGATAACGGTAGTTATGGTTCGACCGGAGACCAACCCACCTATGCCGGCATGAAAACTTCATTGACAGAAGTTGCCAGGGCATGTGGGTGTGGCAATGTGGTTGAATGCTCGGCCGAGGAAACAGCAACAGAGTTAGTAAAGGCCATTTCATCAGGCCGGATGTCAGTTATTATCAGCAAGTGCGAACCAGGGAATGTCAGTGTTTCGGTGATTGACGATGATCCCGTATACATTGCTAATCGTTTTTCAAACCAAATCAAGGTACTGAATAGTTAGAACCGGTGTAGTTCATGTGGGAATAATTAGTTAGGAGAAATTGCCGCGCTATTCCATTCCTAAAACTCGAAGTATTTTTAAAGCACTTGCGAGTTTGATACTTGTTTTTCCATTCTCAAAACTATTGAGTGTAGGCTTACTTACACCGGCCAAAACAGCTAGTTTATCTTGAGTTAGACGATTATCTATTCGTCGTTTTTTTGCTTCGATGATAATTTCTTGCCAATTAAGGCGAATGTTCCGTTCCATCTCCTCTCCATTAGCTCAATGAGGTTATTCTTAAGGCTTTTAGCACCAAATTTTGCATCTGCTATTGCTTGTTTGGCTGCATCCAAATTTTTAGCCAAATCATCATGAACCATTTTTATTACTGCTGGGGAAAACCCAAACTCTTCGCCAAGCCTGATTATACTGCGAGGTTTTAAACTCCTGATCGGCATATTTGGTGCACCTGCTATCGATAAAGCCACAGATTTATAATTATAATAGGAAGCGGAAACTTGGTCATACGATGGAGTGAATCGTAAGCCTTGTGATGTATGAAACATGGCAAAATTCTTTAGGTGCATATCAGTATTTCCTAGCACCAACCCAGCCAAGATACGCCTGTAAAGCACGTAGTTTTGTGTAGGTAGACAATTATCTGACTGCAGGATGAATTCTGATATATCCTTATAAGCACCTTCATATTTTTCTGTAGAGCGATAATTTAAAAACTGGTTGATTTCTTCAAAATGAATGCGCTCTCCTGTATCTCTATCAAATCGCCTGATTAGCAATGCGGGACCTTCTATCCCTTTAATTTCACCTATTTTCAAGGTTACAACATCATCATTGGGAAGCAATGCTTGAAATGCACACGTGACTAAATACTCATTCTCAATAATATCTGGATGAAGAGCCGAAGAAAATTTAGCAATATGCGTACTAAGTTCATTAATACCCGTTGGACGAAACGAGCCGTTCTCTTCGATCACTGCAAGTTTTGGTTGTACTCCTGAAGGGGAAGCACGACTTGTTAAAGCCGCCATTTCTTTAGGATCGTCTTTATCCAACATCACATCTGTTAATTTTGCTGGTTCAGGGTCAACTATAGAAACAGCGCCGATACAATCAAAACCAAATGCTAGAAGCAATTCAAAGCGTTTAACTTCTCTTTTTCCAAGCAGGCGGCTTTGAACATTTTCCAGCCATCCTTCGCTGACAAGATTATCAAAAAAAGGATGCAAGCCATTGTAGCTAATATATGGTGATTCCCGCACAGGTAAATTATGGGCGATAGCATGATTGCCAGCGGCAATATAGCTTGAATCATAGGTGAATGTAAAACGATCCCCAGGGTCTTCACGGAGATACCCTGCAAACGTATCTTTGAAGTAAATTTTACCCCACAATAATTTTGCCATAGCCCAGTTAAATTCTTTTTACTTAAACTAGTATATTTGATATCAGAGTAAAATATAGTTTACAATATTCAAAAACCAATCTATCAGAGTAAAATATAGTTTACTTTATCCTAATGATTAATAATTTAGGCGACCTATTTTTCTTCCTGCAAAAGGAATGACATCAGCTCATTATTTAATGTTAAAAACAGACGGCTTTAGATTGATTACGCTATTAGAAATCGGGACTGAAAATTGGATTCTAAGCACAAAAAACCGCTCACAACTTATGTCGGAGCGGTTTTTTACTAGATGAATTTATTAGGCAATTCTAAAGACAAGAACTGCCCAGTTAATACAACCTTTAAATTTCTCTACGGAATGCTCCCTGAACGATCCTGTCGATGACCATCGCACATAATAAAATGGCGATACCACCGAGTAATCCGGGGCCCTTGGCTGCATATTGCAGGGCAATAAGGATTTCCTGACCTAAACCACCACCGCCAATAAGCGAAATAATGACCACCATGGAAAGACACATAAGGATGGTCTGGTTAACGCCCGTCATTATCGAAGGTAAGGCCAAGGGAATTTCGACATCCCTAAGCATTTGACCTTTGGATGCACCAAAAGCTTCCGCAGCTTCAATTATTGTTTTCGGAACTCCTCGCATACCCAAAGCAGTCAATCTAATCACCGGCGGCATGCCAAAAATTATGGTTGCTAGAATTCCGGGTGGGTTACCAGTTCCAAAAAAAGCAATGATTGGAATTAGGTAAACGAAGGCTGGCAAGGTCTGCATTAAATCCAGAACGGGTTCAGCAATTTTATATGCCCGTTGTGATTTTCCAAACCAAATTCCCAAGGGGATACCAAAAACTACGCATAGAAACACCGCAGCACCGACCAAAGCAACTGTCTCCATGGACACTTCCCAATAGCCTAAAAGTGCTATATATGCCAAAGCAGCACCAGTAAATATCGATACTCTGGGACCGGCAGCTCGCCATGCAACCACACAAACAACAATCATTACCACAGGCCAGGGAGTAACAATCAGAGCAAGAGTCATAGCGTTCAGGATAGACCTTACGCCAGAAGTCAAACCGTCAAATACACCTTGGCCTGCCACCGCTGTGGCATCAATTCTATCCTCCAGCCAATTGGCTGATTTGGTATATAAGGTTTCATTCTCTTCCTCTTCACCAAGAAATAGAGAACTTATTTCTTTTTCAGGAAACTCGTTTAAGAGCTCAAGTGGGCTTTCAACGGTAAACTTGTAAATTGTCAAGGGGGCAATCAAGGTGACCAGAACCAAAGATAAAACCAGATTCCTGACCTTTACACCTGACTCAGTGCCTTCAGGATTAATTCGCCATTTGGAATACTGGCGTTCATAAATCTTGTTGGCATAAAATCCCTGCACAAGTTTAACCACAACAAATAACACCAAACCTGTGAAAAGGACGAAGAGTTTGCCATCATTCAGAGACTGAGCTTCAGCCATACTCCGTTCGGCAGCATTGGTCATATTTTCAAATAATTTATCAAAACGGCTTGCATCTTCACCGGCGGCCAAAGCTTCTTCCGCTTGCCGCTTAAAATCTGCGGCCCTGGCAAACTGACTTTCAGCCCGTTCCTCAAATTTTGCTCCTGGGCTTCCCCAAATACCCCGGCCCATCTGCACCCAGACAATCATTTCTAAAATCAAAAAACCCCAGAAAAAACCCCAGGCACCTCGGAAACCGCCCCAAATTGGTCCTAGTATGGCCGCGACCCAGTTAAAGGTATTGGGAAGGGAACTGTCCGCGGCATGAACTTTATGAAAGACACTTTGGTAATAACCGGGATTTCTTTCAACAAAAAGGGCTATGGAATTATCAAGTTGCTCGTGGTCGACCTCAATGTCAGCAGCAGCCTTTACACTTATTCCACTATTCTGTTCTCCAGAAGAGGTCATTCTTTTCCTCCTTGAATTCCTCGTAATAATCGAGGCTTGGTTATCAAGCCCACTTTGTTTCCACCATCAGTAATAATGACTGGTAAGTCAGTATTAACAGTGATATCAATGATTTGATCCAGGTCAGCTTTATGATCAGCCTCTGGAGCCCCCTCAAGAGAACCCTTATAGCTTTCAATAGGCTCCATGATCGAATGGGCCTTTACCAGTTTTAATTTCGAGATTCCCTGTACAAATTCCCGAACATATTCATCAGCGGGGTTCATCACGATATCTTCGGCCGTACCAATCTGAACAATAGCTCCATCTTTCATGATAGCAATGCGGTGGCCAATTCTAATGGCTTCATCCAAATCGTGGGTAATGAACAGGGTGGTTTTTTGCAACTCGGCCACCAAGGCCTTAAATTGGTCCTGAAGTTGTAGTCTGATTAGTGGATCAAGCGCAGAAAAGGGCTCATCCATCAACAAAATCTCGGGATCGGAGGCCAACGCCCGGGCAATACCTACACGTTGCTGCATTCCACCGGAAAGTTCACGAGGCAAACGGTCCTCGTATCCAACCAGGTCGACCAATGTCAGGGCATGATCTGATATGGCCCATCTTCGGGATTTTGATATGTTTCGGATCTCCAGGGGATAAGCCACATTATCCCGAACAGATCTATGTGGAAGCAAAGCCATGTGCTGGAAAACCATGCCCATTTGCATGGCTCGCATTTCCCTAAGTTCAGTATTGGACATGGAACCAACATCCTTGCCCAATACTTCAATTTTTCCAGTTGTAGGTTCAATTAATCGATTGACATGGCGAACCAGCGTGGATTTACCGGACCCCGAAAGGCCCATGATACAAAAAATTTCCCCTCTTGATACTTCAAAAGTGGCTTTTTGAACACCAACAACGCAACCAAACTCCGAAAGGACTTCCGGTTTGGAAATTCCTCTTTCATTGATCGCATCCATGGCGGCCATGGATTGTTCACCAAAGATCTTCCAGACATTGTCCAGTTTGACTACGCTCTCATTCATGTTTTCTCACCCTACAAATGGTTTGGTTTCGCCCAGTCGTATTGACTTAGTTACTTAACCAGTCCAGCACCCTGTCCTGGTTATCAGCAACCCACTGCTGGGCAAAATCAGTCATATTTTCACCATCAATAGCCACGGACTTGATCATTGCGGCAACTGAATCAGCATCAAGTTGCATATTTGCAAAAAGTGAAGCAACTTCTGGATAGTCATTTTCCAAAGACTTGGCATAGTAAAGGTGGAGAGATGCATCTTCCCAAGCTACAGGAGCACTTGCTTTTTCAAGCCAGGCCGGATCATCAGTGGGTTGGATAATATTCCACTGGGACTCATCATATGGAGGCTCTTCCAAGACATGCATGTCAAGGGAAGCAAACAGGTAATGTGGAGAATAACAGAAACCCACCCATGGTTGGTCTTGTTCTACAGCGTTGAACAAGTTGGCATAGGCCAAGGTCTCATCCATTTCCACCAGATCCAATGTTTCATTATAGCCATAAGATTTGGCTTTAATTCTTTCGATATTGGTTGAAGCCCATCCGGGAGCACCGATCCATATCTCACCACGACCATCACCATTTGAGTCAAAAAGATCAGCATTTGATGGATCGGTCAGATCATAAATGCTGTAAATGCCGTACTCATCTGCAACTGCTTGAGATACACACATTGCCTGAAATCCCTTTACGGCATTTTCATTTCGGGTAACTGTCCCTTTTTCATTAACAAAGGTGTTATGAAGATTGTTTTGGTTGGGGATCCAGACCTCAGGATGGGCATGCATTGCTCCCTTATCCATGGCTTCAAATACAATTGAGTTGGACCCTGTTTGAATTTCAACCTCAAGACCAATATTGTCTTCAATTACCACTTTAAGGATTTCTCCTGTAATTTGGACTGAAGGCCAATTTGGTGTGCCAATTACTATATCAGCAGCCTTCGAAGCACCAGCTACTCCCATTCCCATGGAAATTGCTACAGATGCCGCTAAAAATTTTCTCATTATTTCCTCCAAAAAAGATATCGAAATTAATTAATATAACCTTCAAAAATACGAAGGATATTAAGATTGCATTAATAATTGGTTATTTGTCAAGCAGATCATCATCAGGTCAACGGCCAAGGAGTTAAAGACTCTGGCTACAAATCTGTATGCTGATCAAAGGCGGAAATTAACAGGTGTTGATTAAAAATAGGAGCATGAGGAATTTGAAAACTAAGGATCAGAGCGATGCACACAAAAAATTTATCCGAGGTTTATATTGGGCAGGAATACCTACCCTGTTTAAATGTGATTACCAGGAGACACCAGAAAATTGTGATATAGCCCTGGTCGGAATACCGCACTCAACGGGCAATGGTACTACTCTAAGAGATCAACATTTGGGACCAAGAGCAGTACGAGATGTATCAGGACTTGGACGTAGAGTTCACCTGGATTTTCAACTTGATCCTTGGGAGACCTGTAAGATCGTTGATATTGGGGATGTCCCGTTGGTGGAAGGAAACAATAATGAAGCATCAATTGACCATATTACTGAATTCTTCCGGGATATAGATCAA
Source organism: Paracoccaceae bacterium (assembly GCA_963668325.1). Taxonomy (GTDB): domain Bacteria; phylum Pseudomonadota; class Alphaproteobacteria; order Rhodobacterales; family Rhodobacteraceae; genus MPNP01. Next base: position 820,249 of record OY764222.1, on the reverse strand, counting down.
GCCGGTGCAAGGCCGGTTTCAATAGGGGGAGACCATTCCATAACCGGAGGGACAGTCAGGGCTTTGGGTGGCAAGAGTTCTAAATTATCTGGTGGTGAACCTGTAGCCCTTCTGCACATTGATGCCCACACCGATACCTTTCTCCACCTGGAACACTTTCTAGGGGCTAGAAAATCTGCAGCTCATTGGGGGGCTCAACTTGTAACTGAAGGTCATGTTGATGCTTACAGTTCAACCCAAATAGGTATCCGAGGCAATCCTAGAACGCTGGATTGGTATCAACCAAGTCGGCAATTGGGCTACGAATTGATCACCAAGCAGCAATATGATTTGTTGGGGGAATCCTCGGTGAAAGAGGTAATCAGGAAAAGGATCGGCAACAAGCCGGTCTATATTACATTTGATCTGGATAGTCTAGACCCATCTATTGCCCCTGGAGTAGCGAATCTGGAGCCAGGAGAGCCAGGTTTCAATTTAAAGCAGGCTATAGGCATCCTTAGATCAGTCCGGGGTTTAAACATTATTGGCGGTGATGTTGTTTGTTTGGTTCCCACAGCTGATAATCCTAATAAAATCACAGCGATGGTTGCAACCAATATCATGTTTGAAATAATTTCATTGATTGCGGATTCACAGAAGTAAAATAGCCAAATTGTAAGTATTTCCTAATGCAACATCTCAATCATTAGCCAGAATCTTTTGAGTTTGCACAAAAGAATGAACCAGAATAAACAACAACTTACCCCGATGATGGCTCAATATACGGAGATCAAGAGTCATCACAAGGACGCCCTTTTGTTCTACCGTATGGGTGATTTCTATGAAATGTTCTTTGATGATGCGATCGCGGCCTCCGAAGCCCTTGACATTGCCCTCACTAAAAGGGGAAAGACAAACAATATGGACATTCCGATGTGTGGAGTTCCGGTCCACGCAGCAGACCACTATCTTCAAATGCTGATCCGCAAGGGGTTCAGGGTTGCCGTTTGCGAACAAACTGAAAATCCCTCAGAAGCAAAAAAGAGGGGAAACAAGGCGATTGTACGAAGAGAAGTTGTTAGAGTAATTACTCCAGGCACCCTGACGGAAGATACCCTCCTTCTGGCCGATCAAAACAATTACATAGCCTCAATCCACCTGATACGTAATTATGTTTCCTTGGCCTGGGCAGATATTTCATCTGGCAACTTAAATGTAACGAGTTTCCCACTGATCAACCTTTCGTCACAGTTATCCAGAATTGCTCCAAAGGAAATCCTTTATCCCGAATCTTTTCCTGCCCAGATATTAAATACAATCAAGGAAACAACAGATTCTCAAACGCCCTTGGCAGATATCCACTTTGAAAGTAGGGCTGCAAAAAGGCATTTGGCAGATTTGTATGAGGTCGTTTCATTGGATGCCTTCGGTCAATTCAATCGAACAGAATTGGCATGTTTGGGAGCGATTATTGCCTACCTGGAAATTACCCAGCACGGTAAAATTCCCAAATTACAATTCCCGAGCAAGGAAAAATCCGAGGATACCCTTCAAATTGATGCTGCCACCAGAAAAAATCTGGAAATTACCAGAAACCTTTCTGGAGGAAAAGACAATACCCTGTTATCGGTCTTAGACCAAACAAGAACTGCAAGTGGTGCCCGAATGCTTGAGAGATGGCTGGTAAATCCATCCACAAATTTAGGCTTGATAGCACAAAGACAAAACGAGGTGGGTAATTTTTATTCTCAGGCTGAAACTCGAAGGGAAATAAGGGATAAACTGAAAATGGTTCCGGACCTTCAGCGGTCATTATCAAGGATAAGTTTGGAAAGAGGAGGCCCAAGAGACCTGAATGCCATAAAAATCGGTATAAAACAGGCATTTCTCATTAACCAGGAAGTCATGGCGATGGAAAGAGTTTCTGAGCAACTAAAAACATCGTTTGGCTTTCTTTCCAAGCTAGAAAATTTGGCTGAGGAGCTATCAAAAGCTTTGTTACCCAATGTTCCCATAGCTTCCAAAGATGGGGACTTCATAGCGAAGGGTTATAGCGCTGAATTGGATGAAACCAGAAAACTCCGGGATGAAACCAGGGTTGTGATTGCGGAACTGGAAAAGAAATATGCCCAGCTGGCAGATATCCCCAAACTAAAGGTTCGTTTTAATAAACTACTTGGATACTATGTTGAGACACCATCATCATTTTATGCCAAAATGATTTCCGCACCCTTGGCAGAGATTTTTATTCACCGCCAATCAACATCTACCACCTGTCGCTTCACCAGCACAGAACTTTCTGATTTGGAATCGCGTATTTTTAATGCCCAGCAAAAGGCGATTGAGATTGAATTGGCACTTTTTGAACATTTTCGTGAAGAGATTTTGACACAAGCGAATGATATCTTTTTGATTGCCCAAACCCTTGCCGAAATAGATGTCATTTTAACTCTCGCCGAAATCGCCCATACCAATAATTGGTGCAAACCTCTCCTGGACGAGAGTTGTGATTTGGAGATCATAGAAGGTAGACACCCAGTTGTTGAGCATTCACTGAGGGAAAACAATCAGACACCATTTGTAACAAACGATTGCAACATTAGCGATGAAGCCAGAATTATCCTTTTAACTGGACCAAACATGGCTGGAAAGTCGACTTTTCTTCGACAGAATGCCCTGTTAGCGTTATTGGCTCAAATTGGGTCTTTCGTGCCTGCCAAAAAAGCAAGGATAGGAATTCTTTCCCAGCTGTTTTCCAGGGTGGGTGCTGCCGATGAACTGGCCAAGGGACGATCAACCTTCATGGTAGAAATGGTGGAAACAGCCGCGATATTAAATCAGGCGGACCATCGGACGCTGGTTATTCTTGATGAAATCGGAAGAGGTACTGCGACCTTTGATGGTTTATCCATAGCCTGGGCAACCCTGGAATACATTCATGATAAAATCAAATGTAGAACTCTCTTTGCTACCCATTTCCATGAGTTGACCGAATTATCAAATCGATTGCCAAACTTGTATAATATGACAATAAAGGTGAAGGAATGGGAAGGAGACGTAATTTTTCTACATGAGGTTGTTGAGGGGTCGGCAGACCGATCATATGGTGTCCAAGTTGCCAAACTGGCTGGCTTGCCGAGGGCAGTTGTAAAAAGAGCTAATTCTATCTTGAAGAAATTGGAACAACCCAAAGGAAAGAAACAGGAAAAAATCTTGTCGACATATCAGGATCTACCTCTATTTGCTGCTTCCTCATTGGTTGAGGAACCACCCATTGAGGTTAAATCTTCCCCAGTAGAGGATAAAATCAAGGGTTTGAATCCTGACCTCCTCACTCCCTTGGAAGCACTCTCCCTAATTTATGAACTTAAGGAGACCCAATCAAATAGTGATGGAAATTACTGAAAGTTGAGGTTTATCGTGTCAAGAACCACAAGGTCCAGAAATTTGGTTGATAAAGCCCTAATTGTTGCTGGTTTGAAGGTAATTCAGTATAATCAAGGGTGGAGGATAAAATGACACATGAATCTCTAATAACAGCCTTTGCATGGATGAGTGTAATCAACCTGATTTTTTTCATTATTGGCTTGTTGAAAATCACACATTTAAGATCACTAACTGAGGGTTTAAATAAAATGATGTTTGGAGAGCGATCTGATGAAATCATGGCTGCTGTCCCAAAAGTTCTTTTGCATTATTACATCCTGATTTTGATGTTTAATATTGTACCTTACCTGGTTTTAAGGTTTGCGTTATAAACAATTAAATCATGGAGCCATACGCTTGACAATCTAAAGTCAAAAGGTTGTGTTTTCACCCTCATTTAAGAGATTGAACATCAGTAAATCCCACTAATCAGGTTAGGCAATAGTCCAAGAGAAAGTAATTATCATTAAAGAATACAATCCAAACTATTTTCTGATTATGATTGAGAACCTAATGATTGGGGTTTGCTGAGAGATACATGATTTACGCCATTCGAGACCTTTGGCTAGAGCTGTATTCTGATTTCAGAGGACAGAAACTGGTTCCAGCCTTATCCGCAGGATTGACCTCTGGCCTAGGTCTGCTTGTTGCCCAAACAGCATTTGGAACTTTAATCTTTTCTGGTGCCCTGGCCTCCTATTCGTCGCAAGGAATTGGCCTGATTTTATTTGGAAATTTTGCCGCATGCTTGTTCTTGGGATTGACCGGTGGTTTCCGAGGAACGATAGCTGGGTTGTCCCCAGCTTTGGTTATTGTCATGGTTACGATTGTGGCCTCGGTGAACACTAATGAAGAAGCGATATTTATCACCGTTTATTGTTTACTGGCTCTTAGCGCGGTAACCACTGGTATTTGCTGCCTTTTGATCGGGCGATATCGATTGGCTATTCTGTTCCGTTTCATTCCATATCCGGTTGCTTCGGGATTTGTAACTGGTCTCGGTGCCACGGTGTGTATTGCCGCCATGTCCATGATGGGGGTAAAATTCAGCTGGAATGAATGGAGCACACATTTGGAACCAGAGAGGTTCGTTGTCTGGTTTCCGGGCCTGCTATATGGGATAGGGCTTTATTATGCTATACGTCGATGGCGTAACCCCCAGATACTAACAGCAAGTGTCGCATTACTGATAGTTGGATACAATCTTTCCCTTGCCATGTTGGATATTTCGACTGTTGATGCAGGAGAAAAGGGTATTCTTGTCGTAAGTACGGCCACCGGATCATTATGGCCCCCCATTGGTCATATAGAATTTAACCTGGTGGACTGGTCTGTTCTGATAAGCCAGATACCCAACATATTAACCCTTATTCTGATCGCTTTTGTTTGTATTATCATGAATACCGCTGGACTGGAACTTGCCGTGGATCAAGAACTGGATTGGGATACTGAATTCAGGGCGAATGGATTAACCACCTTCATTGCTGGGATTGGTGGAGGAACAGTTGCAACGATTATTGTACCATCCTCCATGCGAAGCAAACTTCTGGGTGCTACCACCAGATTGACAGGTGTGTTCGCTGCTTTGGTTATAGGAGCTGCGTTGTTATTTGGCGGCAGTTTGCTAGCGTACATTCCAGTAGCACTTATCGGTGGCATCGTTCTGTTTGCCGGTCTGGGCTTGCTGGAACAGGGCTTCCAGGGAATACGCAAGGGCTTACCCAGATCAGAGTTTGGCATAGTTATTCTAATTTTCTTTGCGATCCTGTTTTTTGGACTGGTCGAGGGTGTAGCTGTCGGTATTATTGCGGCGGTTGTATTTTTTGCGATAAGACTGAGCCGGGTAGACCCGGTGGAATCCCAGAATAATCTGCTCAATCAACGGAGTAACAAAACACGTCCTGTACCGGACCTTATTATTCTTCAGGAGGAAGGAGATCGTGGTGTTACGTACCAGTTACGGGGATACATCTTTTTCGGCAGTATTTCTCCTCTTACCGAACGGTTAAAGGCATCTTTTTCCAGTCCTCGACCACCACAATGCATGGTGTTGGATTTTTCAGCAATCACCGGCTTCGATTTTTCTTCAGTAAACTCGTTATCCTTGTTTCTTAGATTGGCAAGGGAGAAAGGGATAGCAGTCGTACTTAGTTCGACCCCTGCAAGATTGATATCCTTGCTGGAACGAAACCTTGCAGCCAAGACATTTTCAGAACTTGAATTTAACGAAAATCTGGATATTGCTCTCGAATACTGCGAGGACACCATAATTACCTCCTGGAAGGCAAAAGCAGCTACCGAAGATGATCGTCTTACAACCTTATTGGAAAAATCCTCGGAGGGCTTGGAGCACCAATTAAACCAGCAAGTTGAATTTGAGCACCTGATTGAAGAGTTTCATAATTTGCTTGTATCTCTGGATTACAAGCAGGATGAGGTTTTAGTAACGGATAACCCCGGTAAAGATATTCAATTGCTTGTTTCAGGAAGGGCTTCGACCCGTGATGCAAGCGGGGAACGTCTCAACCAGTTTGGGCCAGGCGATACGATCTTGACCCTGCAGGGATACGGCAAACCAGCGGATAAAGTGGTTGCCGACATGCCAAGCCTGGTGATGGTGCTAACATCTTCTGCCCGGCGAATTCTTGAAAAACAGGACCCCGAACTAGCATTGAGATTTTATCGTTATCTTTTTACCAGGAATTTTGATCCTCGAGAAAATCAATAACCATAGTTTATAGAACAACAGGGGCAATTGATAATTTCGTCATTGGTTTTGGCTGTTTCTCCAACCAAAATCATTATCACCATAAACAAAAAGATCAGGATGGATTGAGCAGGTGTTTATATCTGTCACGCAGTACATTTTTTTGAACTTTACCCATAGTATTGCGTGGTAATTCATCGATTAGTAAAAGCTTCTTCGGAAGCTTGAACCGGGCCAGCGAAGCGACCATACCTGAGTTGATTTGCTCAAGGTCCGGGCTGGTGTTGTTGCCTGGTACGATCAATGCCAAGACAGATTCTCCTAAATCGGCATGAGGAACCCCAATCACAGCACTTTCCAGGACACCAGGTTGCTTGTCAATTACAAGTTCAATTTCCTTCGGGTATATGTTGTAGCCACCAGATATTATGAGGTCCTTATGACGACCTACGATATGGAGGTATCCGTCGCTATCAAACTTTCCGAGGTCACCAGTGATGAAGAACCCATCCTGACGAAAGTCTTCAGTTGTTTTACTTGGCTTTTGCCAATACCCCTTGCAAACATTGGGACCACGGATCTCAATTTGCCCGACAGTTCCGGACTGAACAGGTTTACCAGATTCTGGTTCGGTAATTTTTACATCGATTCCTGGAAGCGGGAACCCCACGGTTCCGGGTCGACGTTCTCCATCATAGGGATTAGAGGAATTCATGCTGGTTTCAGTCAAGCCATACCGTTCAAGAATGCTATGCCCAGTACGCTCTTTAAACTGGATATGGGTTTCTGCCAGAAGTGGTGCACTCCCTGAAATGAACAGACGTATTTCCTTGGTGAGTTCTTTGGTTAACCAGGAAGAATTCAAGAGCCGGGTGTAAAATGTCGGAACACCCATCATTGTTGTGGCCTGGGGCAAATATTCAATTATCTGGTCGAGACTAAACTTGGGGAGGAAGATCATTGATCCGCCAGCAAGCAGGGTTACGTTCGTGGCTACGAAAAGACCATGGGAATGGAAGAGGGGTAACGCATGTAATAGTACATCCTGGGAGTCAAATTGCCATTCCTTCTTTAATACCTGAGCGTTGGATAGCAGGTTTTCCTGCGTTAACATGGCTCCTTTGGGGAAGCCAGTTGTTCCGGATGTATAAAGGATTACAGCAAGATCATCCAGGTCTCTTGGTACGGTTGGAAAGTTACAAGGCATGCCCTGGGCATTTTCCGGGAGTGACCCGCTACCATCCTGGTTTAACGTTGCAAGCCTGATTCCCAAATCATCCGTAATGGCCGAAAGCGAGTACTGGTTATTTTCATCGCAAACCACCAAAGCAGGTTGGCTATCCTCAATAAAGTAGGTGAGTTCCTTGACAGTGTAGGCGAAATTGAGTGGTAAATAAATGATCCCGGTCTGGACGCAGGCAGCGTATAATACCAGCCCTTCGGGTGATTTTTGAGCATGTACGAGAAGCCTGTCGCCAGGTGATAGTCCTAAACCAGTTAGAACATGGGCAAACTTACTGGCTAAAGCGATGAATTCTTCATAGGAAAGTGTTGTACCGTCTGGACATAGCAACAAAGGCGATTTTTGCCCATTATGAATACCCAGAAGTTCGGAATAGAGCAAGTTGTACATTGGTTTGATCAAAGCCCCATGACTATAATATGGCAGGGTAAGGTGTCTTCAGACCTAATTCCAGGTGAGAAGCAGTTTAAATTGCTCACAGTGTTGAAGGAACCCAAAGAAGTCAGGAAGAATGTAGGCATCATACTCTCCTACAAACCACCATCAATATTGTTGCCTTTCAGAGGCACGGATCTTTGAACAAGGATAGATTTATTCCTCGTCCTCCTGATCTGGTTCTTCTTCAAGGGGATAATTTTCAGCAACACCTACCTGAGCTGGCCGCAATAAGCGGTTATGGAACTTGAAACCAGTTCGTTGAACTTCAGTTATTTGACCATCCTCAAATCCCGGTACAGGGGCATAGTATAATGCGTTATGATTATTATGATCAAAACTATCCCCAACTTCGGGAACTATTTCCTCTATGCTGTTTTTGGTTAGGGTAGAACTTAATTCTTTTTGCACAACCTTGATACCTTCGACCCAGGCAGCAAGATTATCAGAATTGCTTTCCCCGCCTGCTTTTATAGCCCTAATAAGGTTATCATGCGTTGTCAAAATATCCCTGGCAAGCCTGATACCATCGTATTTTTTGTTTTCCTCAACCTTTTTCTCCAAGCGACGGAACTTATCCCTCTCATTGGCCAGGTTTCGCTTCAGTTGATCATTTTCTTCGCGGAGGTTTTTCTTTTCACTGGTTAACAACTCAATGATTTTCTTGGCGTTTTCCAGAAAAGTAGGGCTTTTTTCTTCTGCCTCGTTTTCCTGATCCTCACTTATGGAAGTATCGCCTTCATTATTGACTCCACCCCCATTAACGGTTATTGCCTCAGGTTGGGCTTGGTCGTTATCTGCAACCTTTTTCTCTTCCTGCTCACTGTTTTGTTCTGGATTTTTTTCCTCGTCTGTCTGCATAGCTATCAAATAACCCTTTAAAATTCAGATTTTTCGGCAATGAGTTTACCAACAAGTTGGGCAGTATAATCTACGATTGGAACGATTCTGCCGTAATTCAATCGAGTAGGTCCGATTACTCCTAAAGCCCCAACTATATTTTCTTCGGAGTTAATATAGGGAGCAGCAACCAAAGTTGAACCTGACATGGAAAATAGTTTGTTTTCGGCTCCGATAAAGATCTTTACTCCCTGCCCCTCTTCAATCAATTCGAGTATGTTGGAAATTTCTTTTTTTCTCTCAAGGTCATCAAATAAAGTCCTGACCTGTTCAAAATCAACAGCCCCTTCATCGTGCTCAAGCAGATTTGACCTACCCCTGACAATCAAACGTTCTTGCTGTTCTCCGGGTTTGTCCCAGAAAGCCAGACCATGTTCAACCAATTCAGAGGTTAGCTCATCCAATTTGTTCTTTTGATTGTAAATGTCCTTGCTTATCAAACCTTTGATCTCGGTAATGCTTTTGCCATCCAAAACTGAATTTACGTAATTTGCCGCTTCCGTCAGTGTTGAGGCTGTTAAACCCTTGGGAGGGGAGAACACACGGTTTTCAATCGACCCGTCAGCCATGACCAGAACGACCAAAGCTCGATCATTGCCCAAGCTAAGAAACTCGACATGTTTTATTGTGGATTCTTTTTTGGGCATCAGGACCAGGCTTGCGCTTTGGGTAATTTTAGAAAGGAGTGATCCAATTCGATCTAGGGAATTATTTAGATTTTCATCACCTTGGGATTTAAAACCTGAGAATTTTCTTTTATCCTCGGGATCAATTTCACCGATTTCCAGGAACTCGTCGACAAACAATCGCAATCCCAGAAGAGTTGGAATTCGTCCTGAAGAAACGTGAGGGCTTTCCAACAAACCCAATCGTTCAAGATCCTGCATGACATTTCTGACCGTAGCAGGAGAGATTCGTGTGGTTAAATCTCTGGAGATTGCTCTTGACCCTATGGGGGTCCCGGAAAATAGATAAGATTCAACTAACCGGGAAAAAATTTCGGTGTTCCGTTGATCCAAAATTTCCAGAATTTCTTCTTTGCTCACCTATCCAACCTTAAAAAATTTATATTCTTAGGGTGACCAATTTAACAATCCAGACATAGTTTTGCCAAAATATTCGAAATGAATGCCAGTTGAATTGGTATTCACTGAATGAATTACTCTTTTTGTCCTTGCCATCAATTGTGTAATTTTATTTAACCAGCTTCAGACCCCTCGGTCTGAATTATAATATCGCTCGAAGAAAGTGAGGTACAAAATATTTAGAGGTTAGAGGTATACCTAGTATCCATAAATTATATCGCCAATTATATGTAAAACCCAGAACACCAAAATAATAAAAGATAATCTTATGCGTTTTTCAGAAAGAAAGCCTGATGAGTTAAGGCCGGTTTTACTAGACTTAGATGTTAATCGATATGCCGAGGGATCATGCCTGATTACCTGTGGACATACCAAGGTTCTTTGTACCGCGTCAATTGAGGAGAATGTTCCATTTTTTCGTCGACGAACGGGCTTGGGATGGATTACAGCAGAATATTCATTACTTCCAAGGGCAACCCATGACAGAAATAGACGAGATGGTCGTGGTTCATCTGTTTCAGGAAGAACCTTGGAAATTCAAAGATTGATCGGAAGATCCCTTCGTGCCGGTGTTAATTTTGCGAGTTTGGGTGAAAGACAAATAATCATAGATTGTGATGTTTTGCAGGCTGATGGCGGAACCAGGTGTGCTTCCATTACGGGAGGTTGGGTTGCTCTGAGATTGGCCGTAAATCAACTTTTAGCAGACCGAGTAATCCGAAGAGACCCTTTGACCCAGCAGGTCATAGCCATTTCCTGTGGCATCTATGCAGGAAAACACATTCTGGATCTTGATTATAATGAGGATTCCAATGCAGAAGTGGATGGCAATTTTGTTTTTACTGCCTCTGGAGATATGATTGAAGTTCAATGTACTGCGGAAGACAAGTCATTTCCAACTGCATCCATATTAGAGTTTATTGAACTTTCTAGTAAGGGAGCAAGAGAACTGGTTCAGATACAAAATGATGCCCTGGGAAAGCAGAATGCGTAAACTGAATTCGTTGGAGTTGATAATTGCTACCCACAACAAACATAAATTGCAGGAATTTGAAGCAATTTTGCATCCTCATGGAGTTACAACAAGGTTTGCCACGGATCTTGATTTAGATTTTCCGCCCGAAACAGAGAATACTTTCGCTGGAAATGCCAGGATAAAAGCCCATTTTGTAGCAGGAAAAACCCAACTTCCCGCGATAGCAGACGATAGTGGCATAAAGGTCGCTGCGCTCGATAACCAACCGGGAGTACATACAGCCGATTGGGCCGAAACCCCTACTGGAAGGGATTATATCCTAGCAATGACCAGAGTTTGGGAGTTGCTGGAACAAAAGGAGTCCCCCTACCCCAGAAAGGCAAAATTCTGCTCAACAATATGTATTGCCTGGCCCGACGGACAAGATGAAATCTTCGAGGGGATTGTAAATGGACAAATTGTCTGGCCAATGCGAGGAGAAATTGGTTTCGGCTTTGATCCTATTTTTATGCCTGATGGTTACCAGATAACGTTTGGCGAAATGCCCGCAGAAAAAAAGAACCTCATCAGTCACAGAGCTTTGTCACTCAAAGCATTTGCTGAAAATTGTCTTGATGCTTGAAAAGCAAACCAAAGAACCGTTTGGAATCTATATTCATTGGCCCTTTTGCGAATCTCTATGCCCATATTGTGATTTTAATACCTATTGTTCTGACAGAATTGATCAACATCAATGGAGTGAAGGATATTTGAAGCAACTGGACCACGCCGCTGATGAATTAGAGGACAGGCCTTGTACCTCAGTTTATTTTGGTGGTGGAACTCCCAGCCTGATGGATCCTGGAACTGTCGGCAGGATTTTGAAAAAAATATCATCAAACTTCGGCCTATCTCCTGATCCGGAAATTACGCTAGAGGCTAATCCAACAACAGTCGAACAAGCCAGTTTCATGCAATTCAGAGATAACGGCATTAACCGGTTATCATTGGGAATACAGGCACTCAATAACAAGGATTTGAAAGCCCTGGGCCGACGACACAGTGTCAAGGAGGCAATCAAGGCTTACGAAACAGCTGATCAGGTTTTTAACAACGTTAGTCTGGATTTCATGTTTGGTCGTCAATTTCAAACGGCGGAAGACTGGACCAGTGAGCTTTATGATATCATGGAACTGAACCCCCAACATCTTTCAATTTATCAATTGACGATTGAGCCCAACACCCCATTCGGTAAAAGGTACGCTGCCAACCGATTGCAGGGCCTACCTGATGAAGACACCCTGGCAGAAATGTACCTTGCGACAATGGATATCTGTGAAAACAACAGGTATAGGCAATATGAGATTTCAAACTATTCCAAACCAGGTTTCCAGGGAAGACACAATTTGGTTTACTGGGGGTATTTTAATTTTCTGGGCATTGGGCCTGGCGCGCATGGGAGGATTAAAGTCAAGAACCAATACTATAGAACGAATACAATTCTCAGTCCTGATAGTTGGCTTGGCGAAGTATTTGCCAGCGGTACAGGGGAGAATCTCAGAGAAATAATTGGCGCGAAGGAAAGAGCTTCTGAATATTTACTAACGGCCCTCCGTCTAACCGATGGGATGAATATAGTCAGGTTCGAAAAAATGTCGGAGAAAAGGCTCGACCAGGAACGTGTTCGGGAACTTGTCAAAGATGGTTGGGTAGAAATATCGGATGGACAACTTACCGTAACAAAAAAAGGAAGATTGGTCCTAAATCAGATAATTACCCAGTTATTACCTTAGGAGGGTAAATTTACTCCATCAAGGATAATGAAAAATGTTATTAGAAAGGGCTCTTATCAAACCATTTGTATTTGTATTAACAAAATTTCGATCGCATGGATGAGCAATGTTGATTAAAACTGCATTACAAGAACCTAGTTCCCAGTTTCATACCATATCTGAACAAATGAATTACAACCAAGGATAGTTTATGAATAAAACTGTTGCAAAACCAACTGCCCTAAACCTTTCGATGGTAGATCCCCTACCGGAAGGAACTGAAAAATACTTTCAGATTTGTCAGGAAAAACTGGGTCTTATTCCCAATGTACTGAAAGCATATGCATTTGATATCGAAAAATTGAATGCTTTTACTGCCATGTATAATAATCTAATGTTGGCACCAAGCGGATTATCCAAACTTGAGCGAGAAATGATTGCTGTCGTGGTTTCTTCGGTTAACCGATGTCATTATTGCATTATTGCTCATGGTGCCGCGGTGAGGAAACTTTCCAACGACGTTGAATTCAGTGATACACTGGCCATAAATTTCCGACACTGTAAATTGAATGAAAGGCAAAAGGGTATGCTTGAATTTGCAGAAAAGGTAACAGAAAAGAGCTTCAAGGTGGAGGAAAAGGACCGTGAAGCCCTTAGAGTACTGGGTTTCAGTGATGCAGATATATGGGATATCAGCGCCGTGGCAGCATTTTACAATATGACCAACAGGTTGGCTTCAGCAACTGCCATGCAGCCAAACGAGGAGTATTATTATTCAGACAGATGAAGGTAAATCTAGCTTTAATCCTATTACTCTGTATCCTTTTCCCAATAATGGGAAATGGCCAATCTTCAATTAGTCCCGGTCAATTGGTCTTTGATACACAATTTTCGGCCGGACAATATCTGGTACCTGTAGGTCCTTTCAAAGATGACAAAATCGAGATTATCAAAACGGAAGGAACCACGCAAAAACTGGTTTATCAGATCAAGGGAGATTCTCCGACAAACACCCTTCTTACCAATGCTTGGGAACCAATAAGCCAGCTTGGTTATGAAATTTTGTTTCAATGTGATACTTGGAACTGCGGAGGGTTTGAATTCAGGGAAGCAATTGATGTTGTCGAAAGTCCGTTCATGTTTGTTAATCTCGGAGATTTTCAATTCATTTCGGCATCCATGAGCGTAGAGGAAGAAAAGAAATTTGTTACGATTCTTGCCAGCAAAAGCCGGAACACCGGTTTTGTTCAGGTTGTTTTCATCAATCCCCCAGATAATGAGATTACCGAGGATGTAGAGTTTGATTTCAGTTCCAATCTTGAGGATTTTGCAACTCCCTTACAACAAGATTTTGCAACAAAGGGCTTCACTATCTTGGAAGGAGTAGAATTCGATTCTGGTTCAAGAGACATAAAGGACAACAGTATTTCCCACTTGGAAGACCTTGCGACCTTTCTCAAAGAGAATCCTGATAAGAAAGTATTATTGGTAGGTCATACTGACATGGAGGGTGAGTTGAGGCCGAATATAGACCTTTCAGCCGAGAGATCTCTTTCAGTCCGAAATACCCTGATTAGTGTATTTGAAATTAATCCCGACCAGGTTTCAGCCCAAGGAGTCGGTTTCTTATCGCCACATGAAACAAATCTGACTCCAGAAGGGAGGCATTCCAATCGAAGGGTTGAGGCTTTGATTTTACAGGAATTTGATTAAAGTTTTTTTGATTTTATAAAAGGATAATACCTTTTCACTCCCAATTTAAAAAATAGAATTGTGTGTACTAGAAAAGAGATTTCGAGGAAAAATTGTTAACGATCCACCGATTACCGAGCATTCATAGGCTTTTAAAGCTTCTAGCCCTCACCTTGGTACTGCTAGCCTATAACTTAAATCCCAGTCTTTCAGCCACACCAGAAAAGGCAACCGAAATTGTCGAAGAAGTAATTCGAACGGTGAATTATATGCTATACAACGATTTTCCGAAGCCGGAAATTCATGCTGGTATTGAGGATATGTTTATAAACTATTCGGATACAAATTATATTGGGCGGTCTGCCTTGGGAAGGGCATGGCTGGATCTTTCAGAAAAGCAAAGAAGGGTGTTTCAAAAAATTTTCCAACGATACCTTGCTGAAAAATACTCAATCCATTTCCCCAAGTTCATTGGTGGAAAATACGAGGTGATCCAAGCCAGAACAACAAGGAACGATCAGACCTACGAAATTGTAACAACAATGTATTTGCCCCATGAACCTCCTTTTCCAGTTTATTGGCATCTGGTGAATATTGATGAGCAACCAAGGATAAGGAATATTATCGTCGATGATTTAAACCTGCTGGTTCTGGAAAAGAAAATAATCAGTTCACTTCTGGAACAGAGTGGTGGAAATCTGAATGAATTGTTAAGAAAATTGAAATTCAGGTACCAGTAGAAAATAAAGGGAACAAACCGAATTACGCACCATATCGGCTCTTCATATCAGTTACAGATTTTTTGATGAGAACCTCCAAAACCTCCAGATCTACATTTGCCAATCGGTTTATGTAAAGACAGCTTACCGAGTGTTTATGCTTCCCCAATTTGGCTAATAAGTCTGGGTATGTTGAAAATCCCGGCATAATGTAAATAGTCAGGGATTGCTTTCGGGGTGAGAAACCTGTTAACATCCATTGATGCTTTGATTTATCTGCCCTTTGATAGGTATACTGACCAAATCCTACAATGCTTGTGCCCCACATTCTTGGAGGTTCGCCGGTAATTCTTTTCATCATGGCCAAAATGGTCATGGCATCTTCTCGCCGTTGAGTATTTTGAACAGAATTCAAAAACTCTTCTGCATTGTCATCATTTACAACCGTTTTCATGTTACTCATTGATTATCCGTTAGCTATCCCTTGGATTTTATCCCTGATTGGAAATGTACCAAGTTAATATAAGCTTCTAGGTACTATTTCCCACTTTTATCCAAAGAAACGGGCTCCTCGTAGTCTGCTCTCTACTGCTGCATTGATCGATTCCCCAAATAAATCGTCTTGTGGATATAATACAACTAGGGGAATTAACTCGCTACACTCGGTCCATAGGCAAATTTTCACTTCCGGATCCTGAACCAGTTGCAAAAGGTGTATTTTCTGGGAGGTGAGCTTCGAGATCCTTCAATCGTTGTTCCTGATCAATCAAGCGATCTTCCATGCTCTCAATTTTCCTCTCTTTAAGGGTAAGAGAATGACTTTTCTTTTTTTGACTTCCTTATTGATTTAATTAAAAAAACAACAGCCAGCCTGAACAATCTGAGCAAGGAGAATCCCTACCGGGCGGGTGATTGTCTGAAGCTGCCGCAATAACCAAGAGATTTTTATTATTTCCCGGCTGGGGGTGTGGGGGTGTCCCCCTTGCCAACGGCAGGGGATTTCTCTTGCCAAAAAATGCCTGGAATATTATATTGTGACCAGTTGACCGGACAGAGTGGCAGGATGAAAGACAATGCACAGGATCATAGCTGAAAAAAAACAGGAGATCGCCAGGATCTGTCGGCGGTATGATGTACGCCGCCTGGAGGTGTTCGGCTCGGCGGCCCGGGCGACGGATTTTGATCCGGCCAGGAGTGATGTTGATTTCCTGGTGGAGTTCCAGCCACCGCTGGTATCAAGGTTGCTGGAACGCTTTCTGGACCTGCAAGATGACTTGCAAGGGGTGCTCGGCCGGAAGGTTGATCTCACCCGGGATGGTACCATCCAAAACCCCTATCGCATTGCATCAATTGATGAAGACCGGGAGGTCGTCTTTGAATCATAAATCGCTGGCTTTGCTCCAGGATATTACCACCGCTTGTGAGCTGATAACGCAATATACTGCCAATATGGACCTTGAGGGGTGACTTGCTGCCATTGAGACCCGGCAGGCAGTTGAACGTAATTTCGAAATAATCGGGACCGCGCTGAATCGTCTTTCTCACCATGATCCGGCCCTGGCCGAACGAGTTCCCAATCTTGCCAACATCATCGGCTTACGAATTATTCTGACCCACCACTATCATAAAGTAGATACTGATATTGTCTGGAACACCGTCAAGAACAATTTACCAGAACTCCATGCAACTGTTCGGGATCTCATGGCCGAACTTGAATCGGCCTAGCCATCCCCACCATCCAAGAAAGACCCACCGAAAGCAAAGCCAGCACGGCCATCTGGTCCCAGAATGTAACGGGCGATCCCGCCCGTTGGAGACTGTGAAAGTATTCAAGTAAGTTTCAAATCTCAAAAATTTCTAATATTATTTCCCTAAAAATGAAGTCCCAATTTAAGTATCTAGGAAATATTTCATCAATCTGGATGAATTTTTCAATTCAATTGATGTCTGTTGGTGATACTTTCATAGTCTCGAATGATGGGACACCAAGGACATAAAAAATGGAGAGCATTCCAACCAAATATTAAATGCAAAGTATTTTCGAATAGTTTCCTCAACCTGGATGGTTTTCCAGTTTTGGTAATTGTCTTTAGACTTTATATTCAACGCTTCTTCAGCCTTACTCATAATCAGTCATTTAAAAAAGCCATCCGCCAGGTTTAAGCCTTCTCAAGTTACGTTGTATGGGATGATACAAAGAATGGTGATGGCACAATAAATATAACGCGTTGACGTCACTTGGCTGTTTTTGTGAAGTAGTTTCCCATCCGTGCCACGAATCGATGATCCAACATTTTTTCAGTTTCATTCTTGCTAATCTTACTGGCAACAATATCTAGGGCAAAATTCTGGGTCATCTTGATCTGAAATCTTAAAGTCGAGGCGTATTACATAAAAGTTTTTGACCTGAACGAGCACCTTGGTCTTGAAATTTTTAAGAAGGGTATTAGAATAATCTTGACAGCGGTGGTTCCGAAAACTGAATCACTATTTTTGACAATAAGGCAGGCCGCTGGCCTGTTTTTTTTATTTGGTAATAAATCATCTATGCGAGACTTGGTAGCCCTATCTTTCAAGGAAAAACAGCTTCAGAAGATACTTGAACCTGAAATTTCCATGATGGGATTTGAGTTAATCAGATTGCGGTTCTACGGCAGTACTAATAAAACGCTTCAGATCATGGCTGAACGACCTGATGGAACCATGACTGTCGGTGATTGTACTGATTTATCCAATGCATTGTCCCCAATTCTTGATGTTGAAGATTCGATCAGTGACAAATATTCTTTGGAAGTGTCATCACCTGGAATTGACCGTCCACTTACCAAACTGGAGCATTTTGAACAATGGGTGGGATACAAGGCCAAGGTAGAATTAAACCAACCTATGGATGGTCAACGACGATTTAAGGGAATTATCCACCCCACCAGGGGGTCTATCATCGTTATGGATACTTTCCCGGAGATGGTTTATGTTCAATTTTCGCAAATTGCTAAAGCCAGTCTTGTATTGTCAGAAAAGCTATTGAACCGCCACCAGGAGGAGCGGGTATTATCCGATTAATTAACCAAATTTTTATGAGATTATTCCAAGTTATGCTGGAGAAAAAATATGAACCTTACCAGTGCAAATAGGTTTGAATTACTTCAAATGGCCGAGTCCGTGGCCCAGGAAAAAAACATTGATCAAGGAATTGTTCTTGAAGCCATGGAAGAGTCCATGGCCAAGGCAGCCAGGATGCGATATGGTTCAGAACTAGATATTCGGGCCAGATACAATAAGGAAACAGGCGACTTAACTCTGCAAAGAGTTCGGACCGTGGTGGAGGAAGTTGAAAACATGTCAACTGAGCTCACCTTGGAAGATGCCCAGAAAATTGATCCAGATTTACAACTGGGCAGTGAAATTGTCGAAGAATTGCCACCGGTTGGGGTTGATGAGTTGGACCGGATTAATATTCAGGTCGCCAAGCAGGTTATTCATCGCAAGGTTCGTGAAGCCGAGATGGAAAAACAGTACGAGGAATTCAAGGACCAGAAAGGACAAATAATTGTCGGGACTGTCAAAGGGGTTGAGCAGGGGAATATAATCGTTGAATTAACCATAGGTGAAACGATGATTCATCGTACCCAGAAAATCAGTCATGAAAGCCCCGAAAAAGGTACCCGAATCAGGGCCTATGTAATGGATGTAACCAGAGAAACCCGTGGCCCTCAGGTTAAATTATCCAGAACAGCAAATGAATTTATGCGGGAACTCTTCCGCAGTGAGGTTCCAGAGTTTTACGATGGAACTATTGATATCAAATGTATTGCCAGAGACCCCGGCTCTCGAGCCAAAATAGCGGTTGTTTCCTTCGATGCCAGTATTGATCCAGTGGGTGCTTGTGTTGGTATGAGGGGATCAAGGGTTCAAACTGTTGTCAATGAGCTTCAGGGGGAAAGAGTTGATGTTATCCCTTGGACAGAAAATGCCTTTGAATTCGTGACTTACGCCCTCCAGCCTGCCAAGGTATCAAAGGGGATATTGGATGAGCAGGGCAATCCAACGACTATAGTTGTTCCGGATGATCAACTTTCTCTTGCCATCGGTCGACGAGGTCAGAATGTTCGATTAGCTCGGAGTCTGACCGGTCTGGATATTGAAATTGTTACTGAATCCTACGAGCGAGAACAAAGACAGGAAATCATCAACCAACGACAGAAGCTATTTATGGAAGCCATCGACGTAGACGAGACCTTCGCACACCATTTGGTAACAGAAGGATTTGACTCGATAGATTACCTTGCTGAATGTACCCTTGAGGAAATACTGACGCTAAATGGCATAGATGAAGATATTGCCGTTGAATTGCAAAACAGAGCCAAGAAGTATGTAGAAAAGGAGAATGAGGAGTTTCTCGCCGAAGCTAGAAGATATGGTTTGAAAGATGATTTGGCGGCGTTTGAGGGATTAACCCCGAAAATGTTACTTGAACTGGCCAAAAATGAAATCATTACCCTGGAAGAATTTGCAACTCTGGCAGATTGGGAATTATCTGGAGGCTATACGGAAATCAATGGCAAACAGGTATGGGAAAGCGGACTTTTGGAAGAATTCAACATTAATGCCGAGGATGCCCAATATCTGATTATTTCTGCCCGGGTAAGTATAGGGTTGATGAAACCCGAGGACATTCAGGCTATTTACGCTGAAAAAGATGATACGGAGATGGAAGGTGACCAGGGGGAAGTCGAAGAAACATGATATTCGTATCAGACGGTGTGTGGTAACTGGGGAAAAGCTTGATCAAGAGGAGTTGTTGAAATTCACCTTGGATCCAAAGGGAGTCGTTGTTCTGGACATTAATCGAAAATTACCTGGGCGTGGGATGTGGGTATCACCCGACCGAAACACGCTGGAAAAAGCAGCTGCAGGAAATTACTTTTCCAGGGCAGCTCGAAGAAATGTTGAAATTACAGCAGATTTTCTGTATACGGTAGAAACTAAATTAATTGATTATCTAACCGGAATACTTTCTCTGGGACGCAAATCCGGTGTTGTTGTAACAGGGTTTGAAAGAGTTCGGCGAGGAGTTAGTGACAAAACAATAACCGTTTTGGTACAGGCATTGGACGGTTCCGACCGCCAAGGCCAAAAAATAATACCAAGGGGTGTTTCATGTAAACACCACAGATGTTTATCTTCAGCAGAACTCGGCAAAGTATTCGGTAGGGAATCAGTAATTTACGTGGGAGTAAAGAATGGGCCACTGGCTCAAAAAATTTCTTTAACCGCACAAAAGCTTGAACGTATCCGAGGGATGGAAGGTTTTCAAACCGCATTGCCAGATGTGGCAACTTAATTTTGAAAGTATAGGTATTTTATTTAATGGGCACTAATACTCTTTCGTTAAAATCTACCCCCCGACCCGGGGGTCCGACAAGGAAAAGCTTTGTTCCATCCCGTGGAAAGAGCCAAAAGGAAATTGTGGTTTTGCCTTCAACGGGGATTGCACGTAAACCCCAAGCGGCCCAAACTCCTCCACCACGCAGAAGGCCCCCCCAGGTTAAGGAGAAAAAAGGTCCTCCAACCTCTGCGATTATACACGACACAGAAGAATTGTTACGTAGGGCCGAAGCTGTCAAGAAAGCACAGGTCAAGGATGAGGCTGAAAGTGAATCCCAAGCCGAACAACGCCGCATATTGAATGAGGAAAGGGAAAAAAAAGCTCAGGCCCACCGGGATCATCTGCAAAGGGAGAAAGAACGGAAGGAGCAACAAGAGATTCAGCGCAAGCTGGAGGAACAAAGATTACAGGAAGAAAAGAAAAAGGCTCTTCAAAAACCGGTAGAGGACGACCCCAAAACAGTTCAAGAAGCAAGAAAGAAGAAGCGAGTCAAGGAGAAGGGTCCCGAGGAAGACAGGGGTCGAATTTCTGAAAAGCGACGGGAAGTCAAGGTAAATGTTAACACTGCATTCCGTGAAGCGGAAGATCTTGAACATCAACCCTCGCAGGCTGCATTCCGGCGAAGAGAAGAAAGAAAAAAGCGTAAGGCACAAGTTGCAGAACCTGTCAGGGAGAAAATTGTAAGAGAGGTCCAATTACCTGAAACGATTATGGTTCAGGAACTTGCCAACCGGATGACCCAAAGAGTTGCAGATGTCATCAAGGCTCTCATGAAATATGGCGTCATGGCAACCCAAAACCAAATGATTGATGCCGACACGGCCGAGATAATCATTGAGGAATTTGGCCATAAAGTAGTCAGGGTTTCCGATGCAGATGTTGAGGATGCAATTGACGCAATTGCGGACGATCCCAAGGATCTTAAGCCTAGGAACCCTGTGGTTACAGTCATGGGGCATGTGGACCACGGCAAAACCACATTACTGGATACCATCAGAAAAGCCAGCGTGGCTTCTGGCGAAGATGGTGGAATTACCCAGCATATAGGAGCGTACCAGGTCAAGAACACAGAAGGTGAAACCCTGACCTTTCTTGATACACCCGGCCACGCTGCATTTACCTCAATGCGTGAAAGGGGAGCTAATGTAACCGATATTGTCATCTTGGTTGTAGCAGCCGATGATTCTGTCATGCCCCAAACGATTGAAGCAATTAATCACGCCAAAGCAGCCGATGCACCATTGATTGTTGCCATCAACAAGTGTGATCTACCCAATTCAGATCCGGATAATGTCCGAAACCAGCTCCTGCAACATGGTGTTGTCGTAGAAAAGCATTCTGGCGATGTTCTTGATGTCGAGATTTCGGCCATTAAGGGGGATGGAATTAACGACCTTCTGAAAGCCATATCGCTTCAGTCAGAACTGATGGAATTAAAATCCAATCCCAATAGATCTGCTTCGGGAACGGTGATTGAAGCCAAGCTGGATGTCGGAAGAGGGCCCGTTGCAACAGTTCTGATTCAAAAAGGAACCTTGAAGAGGGGTGATATTTTCGTTGTTGGCGAGCAATGGGGTAAAGTAAGGGCTCTGATTAGTGACCAAGACAAAAGGATCAATTCCGCCGGCCCATCTGTGCCAGTAGAAGTACTGGGACTGAACGGTACCCCGCAGGCAGGTGATACGCTTAACGTGGTTGACAATGAATCACAAGCAAGGGAAATTTCTGAATATAGAAGAAGCACAAACCGGAACATAATCTCCTCAGCAGGAGCAGTCCTGAGTTTGGAAAGTCTGATGAGTTTGGGTGAAAAGAAACCTACCAAGGATTTGCAGCTTGTCGTAAAGACCGATGTACAGGGGTCAGCGGAAGCCATAAACCAGGCGCTCGCCAAGATCGGTAACGAGGAAGTACAGGTCAGGGTCCTTCACTTTGGAGTTGGAGCAATCACTGAAACAGATGTATCCTTGGCCAGCTCCTCCGGTGCCCACATCATTGGATTTAATGTTCGGGCAACGCCTTCAGCACGTGCTGCGGCCTCACAAAAGGATATTGAATTACGTTACTATTCAATAATTTATCGGCTCGTTGATGATGTCAAAGCGATGGCTTCCGGTTTACTTGATGTGCAAATCAAGGAAAATTTCCTTGGCAATGCCGAAATTCTGGAAACGTTCAAAATTACCGGGGTTGGTCAGGTAGCTGGATGCAAGGTAACTGAGGGTATCGTCAGGCGGTCATCAGGGGTACGTCTGCTTAGGGATAATGTTGTTATCCATGAAGGCAAACTAAAAACTCTGAAAAGATTCCAAAATGAGGTTGACGAGGTCGAAACCGGCTTGGAATGCGGTATGGCATTTGAGAACTATTCCAATCTCAAGAAGGGTGATTACATCGAGGTATTTGAGCAGGAAGAAATCCAGCAAACCCTCTCCTAGCAGTTTCCATTCGCCTGAGTAACATCAGGCATTGCCTATCCCCTCAAACCAGGAGTATTGGCTGATGCCAAAATTATATTTTCAATCAGATTGGTTACCCTTGCCAACAGGGCTACATGAAGAGTTGGAAATTTTTGCCGTGGGGGATGTTCACGGCTATTGTTCTCATCTCGAAAAAATGCTTGAGGTATTTTCCGAGGTCAGGGGTCCGAATAACCATTCAATTTTAATCTCACTTGGTGATTTAATTGATCGTGGTCCCAACTCCATAGGAGCACTGGACCTAATGAGGAGGACCAAAGATTTTGGGTTTACCGAAACATTTACCCTGATGGGAAATCATGAGCAATTGATGCGACTTTCACTTACCGGCAAAAGAATGACGGAATTCACCCGGTATATACCTGGAAACAAGTACACCCAAGCTAAAGAAATCTGGTCATGGAATGGGTCTGATACTACCCTTAGTGAATTGGATTTGGATCCTTTGGATATGGAGTACAAAAGCATCAAAGATTTTGCTCAAATCCTGTCCGTTGCTCTTGGCTCAGAGCGAGTTGCCTTTTTGGATTCATTATTGAGCCATAAAATGATAGGATCCCTACTTTTTGTACATGCTGGTATAAATCCCAAACTGAGTGTTGAGGAAGCATTGGCTGAACCATGGGACTGTTTATGTGAGGACCATTGGTCCTGGATAAGGGGTGAGTTCCTGTTCAGCCCTTTTAAGCGCTCTGGCCTAATTCCTGTGCACGGACACACGTATCCCGGGATGACTGTTCCCGGATTTGATCCATCATTAATGTATTTTCATGATGGGAAAATAAACTTGGATGGTGGAAGTTATCGTACTGGGAAAATTGCCGGAGCTCAGTTTGCCAAGGAAAAATATCGGATTTTCATAGTTTCTGAATAAGCCAGATGGATATTCTCGTTTTGCTGGCAAATTATCTCAGGGTTTTGTTTCTCTTCAGGTATATATAATAAGCCCCACTACCGCCATGATTTCGGTGAGCTGTTTGATAATGGAGTATATACTGGGACGTTGGTGGTGAGGATAACAAGGATTGTATCAATTGATTTAGAGGACCAAACCCCCTACGCCCAAAAGTATCCGTTCCTTTACCAGGAATAACCAGTACAAGACGTTTTCCGGCACTGTAAGCCCCAAATACAAAACTCTTTACTTCATGGGAGGCTTCCTCCCTCAGCATACCGTGAAGATCCAGGGTACGTTCAGGATCAAATGTACCGGAATTCAATCTCTTTAGGATTTTCCGATCAATATTATTTTGACTGGGGGTATATGCTTTCGGTGGCTTTGGCCTTGATTTTACTGGAACCGTATATTTTTTTGGCTTTTTCTGGGGTTTGTCATCAATTTCCTGCTTTTCCAGACCAACGGGCGAAGAATTCAGAGGCAAATCATTATTTTTACAGAACTCATTCCAATCTGCTAAATCACCTGAACTAAGGCTTCCATCGTGAGTATCCTTTACCTGGTTGCCTGCCTTGATCTTAGGTAAATTACGCTTCTTCCGTGTGTTTTCTTTTTTGGTAATCTGGTTTGTTTGGCAGAATTCTTCCCAATGTGCCAAGTCCTGTTCTGAAAGCCCCGCCATGTTCAATTTTTTGTGCATACTTGAACATCGCTATGGATTGGGGTCCTAACAAACTTTTAACCGGTCGCTACAAGAATCCAGTTCGGATCATTTTCGCCCATAATTCTTGAGAAGGTCCACTCATCATTCTGTCGGACTGGATTGGACTTATCACCTTCAACAACATTACTTTCTGCATCCTCGACATAGGAAATCAGTTCGCTGGCAAATTCGATAGTTATTTCTCCTCGACCAGACTCTTTTTCGAACTTCACGTCCTTAATACTTTTCCTGCTTGTACGGACGAACTGAACTTTAACCAGGTTGTCCGGATCTCTTTGATCAACGCCTTCTTTGAAAGAATTGAACACTTCCGCAGAAAGGAATGGTTTTAAGTCGTCGACCTTACCTTCACCAAACGAGGTCAAGATCCATTCATAGGCCTTGCCAGCGCCATCAAGAAATTCCTGTATACTGAATTTCTTTTCATAGGTTTTCATTTCTCCCAATGTTTTTGCGTTTTCAGAATTCGGGGCAACCAGCTTGGCGATTTCTTCATCAACGGAACTTCATCTTCAGGTACCACCTTGGATGATTGGTCGATTGTTGCGGAAGGATGAACAGGCGGTCTTTGTTCGAAACCAGTTCGGGTACCAAGAACACCCCGTAACTTAAATACTAAAAACAGTGCAATTCCTGCTAGAATAAGAAGCTGCAACATTGGTGACATTTTAATAACAACCTTTAATTTAGATTCCGACAATACATTTGTTGTCAATAGATATTTAGGTTTAAGTCGGGCTTATGTCCATATTTGATAGGGTATAACATTCGTTCAATGAAATTATTCATTCTATTTTTACTTGTTCCCATAATTGAAATCGCCCTGTTTATCCAGCTGGGAGGATTGATCGGTCTGTTACCAACGCTGGCAATAATTATTCTTACCGCTTTCCTGGGAGCATATTTGGCCCGAACCCAGTTTCCACTGGTCATTAATCAGATCAAGGATTCCGTTAACCATATCAAGGACCCGATGAATCCCATTTTACAGGCTATTGCCATATTTGCAGGAGGGTTATTGCTGCTAACACCCGGTTTTTTTACTGATACCATAGGATTTCTACTTCTTATTCCCCAATCCCGGGAGTTTCTCGTCAATTTCTTCATAACCAACTTTGCCGGAAGTATTGCTGCCCGTTCAGGATTTACGGCCAGGGAAAATTTGGACGATAAAATTATAGATGGGAATTCGAAAGAGGTTGAACCAGAAGACAAGTAAAGAGCGTTGCTGGTTTAAATAGATTATGGCAAATTAGTTAAATCAGGGAACCTGTAGCCCTGTGATGGCAATCAGAGAAAGGATATCCTCGATCTTACTACCACGAGACAGATCATTTGCAGGTTTTGCCAAACCTTGCAGCACCGGACCAACAGCCTTCATACCTCCAATTCGTTCGGCTATCTTATAACCAATATTTCCGGCATCCAGATTGGGAAATATAAACACATTGGGTGGCATGTCCAAATCGAGATCAGGGGCTTTTCTTTGTCTTAACAAGGGGTCAAGGGCAGCATCAAGCTGAAGTTCCCTACCAATTATCCAATCAGGATATTTGGCTATAGCAATATTTATGGCTTCCTGGATCCTTTGAACTCTTTCGTGTGATCCACTGCCAGCAGTTGAAAAGGAGAGGAAGGCAACCTTTGGCTTGATCCCGAGGACAGTTGAGGCTGAACGCGCAGCGTTTTCGCCTATTTGGGCCAGCTGTAATGCAGTAGGATCAATAACCATCGCACAATCAGCAAAAATGACGGGTCCTTGAAACGGGTGGTAGGGTTTGTCAGCGATCATAATGAAAAAGGAGGAAACCGTATCAACATCGGATGACCTGCCAATGATCTGAAGGGCTGCACGAAGTGTATCTGCAGTGGTATGTACTGCCCCACCAATGGTGCCATCGGCATGACCTAGCTTGACCATCATGGCAGCATACCCAAGAGGTTGAAGGACGGTGTTTCTTGCTTCTTCCCGATTTACTCCCTTGTGTTGCCGGATTCTGACCAACTCATTGGTATATTCCTCCAGCCAAGGGCTGGAAGAGGGGTCAACAACAGTTAGATTTAAAGGGGATTTTGCTGAATCTTCTATAACAGGTTGGATTTTCGCAGGAGATCCAAGAAGAGTGATTTCAGCTATACCCTTTCCTGCTGCGAGTATTGCCGCCTGAATAATTCGATTATCCTCTCCTTCGGGGAGAACAATATGATGTGGATTGGCACTGGCTTTGGCAAAAACCTGTTCAAGAAAAGGAGAATCAGATCCCACGGGCTGTCTCTTTCCCAACTCCTGCTTAGGCAGGTTGTTGTGAACGCATATCCTCTCTGGATATGCCAGCTACTTTGGTTGGTTTCTTCATGGCATCCCGTCGGAATGGTTCACCCAATTCCTGGTTCAGGATAACCTCAATGAAAGTAGTTGTCTTATCGTCCATTTGAGCCTTGATGGCTGTATCCAATGCTTCTGACAAATCATCCATGCTCTTGACCTGAACACCTTTCAATCCGCAACCTTCGGCAATCTTGGCATAACTTACTCTTAAATCCAGTTCTGTTCCCACGAAATTATCATCGAACCAAAGTGTGGTGTTGCGCTTTTCAGCACCCCACTGATAATTGCGGAAAATTACCATGGTTATGGGGGGCCAATCTCCTCGCCCACAGGAGGTCATTTCATTCATGGAAATGCCGAATGCTCCATCGCCGGCAAAACCAACCACCGGTGTATCAGGACAGCCGATCTTTGCGCCAATTATAGCTGGAAAGCCATAACCGCAGGGACCAAACAATCCGGGTGCCAGATATTTACGTCCCTTTTCAAAGGTGGGATAAGCATTCCCAATGGCACAATTGTTGCCAATATCCGAGGAAATTATCGCCTCGGTTGGCAGAACTTTTTGGATAGCACGCCAAGCCATCCTTGGACTCATCAATTCAGGGTCCTTATTCCGAGCTCTTTGATTCCAGGTTGTTCCTTCATCGTCATCCTCATGGTCCATTGAAGTGAGCTCCTGAAGCCATTTGGATTTGGTTCGAACTATTTTCTGCTTTCTTTCTTCCCGGTCTTGTTGGCCAGCAAATTCAGATAATTTGTCCAACAGTTGTTCAGCCACCTGTTTGGCATCTCCCTGGATTCCCACCATAACCTTTTTTGTCAGGCCTATGCGGTCAGAATTAATATCCACCTGAATAATCTTTGCCTTCTCAGGCCAGTAATTCAAGCCATACCCTGGAAGAGTTGAAAAAGGATTCAATCTTGTTCCCAAGGCCAAAACGACATCTGCATGAGAAATGAGCTCCATGGCAGCCTTGGAACCGTTGTAGCCTAGGGGGCCAACGGAAAGGGGATGATCCCCCGGAAAAGCATCATTATGTTGATATCCACAACAAACCGGAGCCAGTAGCTTTTCTGCCAACCTGGCGGAGGCTCCAATGGCTTCCCCGATTACAACCCCCGCACCGTTCAGGATAACTGGGAATTTGGCATTAGATAATAGCCTCGCAGCTTCTTCAATTGCCTGTTTTCCTCCTCGGGGTTTTTCAAGTTTAACCGTTTGAGGCAAATCGACATCAATAACCTGGGTCCAAAAGTCCCTGGGGACATTAATTTGGGCCGGAGCACAGCCCCGCCAGGCCTTTTCAATCACTCGATTTAAAACTTCCGCCATTCGGCTTGGATCTCTTACCTCTTCCTGATAACAAACCATGTCCTCGAAAAGTTTCATTTGCTCAATTTCCTGGAAACCGCCCTGACCCATGGTTTTATTGGCTGCTTGCGGGGTTACAAGTAAAATGGGGGAGTGATTCCAATAGGCAGTTTTCACCGGTGTAACAAAATTGGTAATACCAGGTCCATTTTGGGCAATCATCATGGACATTTTACCGGTTGAACGGGTATATCCGTCTGCTGTCATTCCAGCATTGCATTCATGTGCAGCATCCCAGAAAGTGATACCCGCCGCTGGAAACAGGTCTGAAACCGGCATCATGGCTGATCCGATAATTCCGAAAGCATGTTCGATTCCATGCATCTGAAGTACTTTAATAAAGGCTTCTTCAGTTGTCATCTTCATGGTTTGTTCCTTTCATCAAACACACCGATTTAATTCGTGTGGATATAAATTATGCTTTATTATTCTGTATTTAGTAATTCCTGGGATGATTCCACCACCATAGAAAGTAATTCATTTAAATTTTTCATTCATATTATTTAATGTTAGAATAAGCCTATTGTTATTTTTCGATCATGGAGAGCAATATTATCTAATGCCAAGTACCAATGGTTCCAAACCACCTACAGACCAAACTTCCCCAAATATGCAGGTAAATGTAGTTGGGCAATTTATAGATGATCTTTCCTTTGAGAATATAGCACTTCAAGAAGGTAGAATGACCCGGTCGGTCCAATCAGAAATTGAAGTTCAGGTTGGAGTAGACGTAAAAAAAACCAATAATCTGACTTACCAGGTAAAAATCAAACTCAAATTAAATGCATTCACGAAAAGTGAAAAGTCAGTCCTCTTTATATTAGAATTGGATTATGTGGGTATTTTCAAGGTATCAGAAACCGATGACGAAACCCTAAAAATGGTTTTAATGGTTGAATGCCCCCGTTTGTTGTTCCCCTTTGTAAGGAGAATAGCTTCAAACCTAACGCAAGATGCCGGATATCCCCCAGTAAATCTTGATCCAATTGATTTTCTATCCCTCTACAAAGGATCAGTTACAAAAGGATCAAAACTGGAGGCGTAGTGCCTTTTCCAAAAGGTAAATATCCAAGGTATCAGGAAAGTAACCATTCAGATTGGTACTAGACAAACAACTGCCGACGATGCGCCTTTTCTATTCTGTTTACATCGACTAGAGACATGCCGGCTTGGGTAGCAAAATATCGCCAGTTACTAACAGCAGTGCTAACCTTCCCGAGGAGTAGTTTTGCTCTTGCCTTCTTAAGACCACCAACACCGGCAAAAGCGAGGAGATCCTCAAGTTCAAACCCGTGGCGCTTACCACCAAGGCTCATCTGATGCTGGTCTGTCCATTCTCCTGACGGGTTATAGGAATAGACGATGTCGAAGGCAGGCGAAAGGTACCATACGCCTTTCCGGTCCATCAGGAAAGCGATATTCTTGACGTGGTCATCCTGATTTCGTGCAAGCACATTGAAAAAGGTTCGAAGAACCTGCTGTTCAACGTCATCCACCGATAGATCAAGCCGTTTGATAGTTCGAATTACCTGTTCGTAACCATATGCACCAGCGTTATTAAAATCATAATGCATCAGTGCACCGAGGGATTGCATATGCACCTTGTCACCGTTTGGTGTACGGTCGAACCGACGAGTCATGAAATGCGCCCGACCACCTTCTTCATGCAGACGGCACTTTTGCATTTTTATTCCTGCATCACAAGCCATCAAATAATAAGCATATTCGATACGCCCAAAGCCTAGGGGATCAGCAAGTTCATGATCCTTGTTGCCAGATACACCATCGAACTTCACAAGCCACGGGGAGAAGCCTTGACTGTCTGAAGT
This sequence comes from Paracoccaceae bacterium, assembly GCA_963668325.1. Classification (GTDB taxonomy): domain Bacteria; phylum Pseudomonadota; class Alphaproteobacteria; order Rhodobacterales; family Rhodobacteraceae; genus MPNP01. Next base: position 790,312 of record OY764222.1, on the reverse strand, counting down.
TTGCTCTGATCGGAATTCTCCTGTGTTTGGATTCCAGGAGATAACAGCTTTTGCCCGAGCTCCACCTGCCGAAGTACTAACACGCATAAGATCCTTGATGGCTTGTTTATCTTTCACACCCGACAGTTTATCTTCTAGGGCGATTTGATCATCAAGCACTCGGTTTGAAAGGGCGACTAGGTCGTTAATCTCGACAGTGCTGGATTTTTGTGCATCTGTAATCGGAGGGTGGAATTCGAGAGCACCCATACCACGTATACCGGTATAAAAAAGCTGTTCAATAGGTGTAAAGCTGGAAGGTTTGCGTCCTTGCGATGCTAGCCAGGCTTCAATCAGTTTGGTACCGAATTTATCGGGCAGACTGTCTGCTAGCATACCTGGTAAACCCTTGAAGGTTTCGCGTGACAGCGACGGGAATTCATAAGGCATATCCGTGAGTGGCATCATCTCAGGTGCAACTTCAATACCGGAATTGGCAAATTCAGGTGTATACTGAAATACACCAACTCTTCTATCGGGAACCCATGTTACGGCACCAATATCACTGCCCCAAAGGATGACCCGAGCCGTATTGTTCATGCCTATTTCTCTCTTCCATCACCCCAAGTCCATTCTGACAGTTCGACACGCTTTTTTCTGGCACGCTGGCGTTCGGTTCCACCTAGGCGAACATGATCTACGGGTCTTACTTTTGGATCTGGAAGTAATGAGATGAGATGATCGGTGAGATTTAGTGCTTGCATTATCCGGACAAAGGAATCGAGGGATATCGGACGGCCCCTGGAGAGACGGGTTAATGTGCTTCTTGAAATCCCAGCTTTCCTTGCAAGGTCAAACTGAGAGATATTTCTGCTGAGACGGATCTGTTCAAGGCGTTTACCGAGTGCTTCAATTATAACTTCACTTGATGCAATGGAATGTTCTATTTTATGCATCATTATTAAATCATTAATCCCAAAAAAACCACTTAGTGTATTATTTATAGTGCATTATTATATTTTGCAAGAAGATTAGTTATTTAGGGCTTTGTGCATCAGAGTGTTGTTATTATTTGGTCTGGATTGTGGGTTCTGGAACTAGGGGTGCGTCCAGAATTAGTAATACTTCATTTGCCCTCTAGAGCTATATCAACAAAAAAACAGGCCACCAGAAAGTCTTTGTGATGATTTTCAGTAACCCGTTGGGCCTCAGTATCTACTCCCCATTTTTTCTCCTGCCACTCTTCATCAATGCGGGATAATCGCCAAATTCGCTCTTTCGAGCCAAAACCATACAGGTAAGCAAAACTTAGTATCAGTGATCCTAATAAAGGTACCAATTCACTGAAACCACCCAGCAGATAATTGTCGAAGGAGTTAATCTTGTCAAAAAACACCCCAATCGTGTGAGAATTCTGTTCGAAAGGGGTAATTCCCTGCCCAGTTTTTATCTTGATGGATAATTCCTTTGCCAACCAGGAAAGAACAGGGTCCCAATGATCGGATTGCCATTTGACAAGCTCTGAAGGGGATGATGCTCGATAACAGACCAGATCAGTATGTCCGTAATTCACCAAAGATTCAACTATTTCGTTTCGGGTATCTGGGATGCGATCAATTGTGGTGTTTGTTCTCCTGGTAAAAGGCATGGTAGAAGGGTTGATTTTCTTTTCCTGGGTTTGAAATTCCTCACAAATATTTTCAGCGAGAGAGAGATAGGGAACCACTAGGGGGTTCTTACCAGGTGTCATGGCAAATTTCCCATCAAGCTGAATTCCAAAACCGGTTGGCAGTTCAGTTATCCGGGTCTCTTGCCAGAATTTTCTACCGGTCCACTCACTCATTGCCCAAACCAAGTAGTCAGAAAGTTGTATCTGGGAGGTTTTTCAAATCCCACTCCAAGTACCTGGCAAGATCTTCGAAATGCTTGGGTACCTCGGCCCTGATCGTGATTTCCTTTTTTAAAAAGGGATGTTGGAATCTTAAACTTCGGGCATGCAGAAACATTCGAGAACCCAGTTTAGCCTCCTGCATATCTATGGGGAGGGAAGAACTTGATGGGGTGGCTGAATATTTGTTATCCCCCAGTATGGGATGGTTGATAGATGATAAATGGACCCGAAGTTGATGTGTTCTTCCAGTCTGTGGAAATAATAAAACCAAGGCAAGTAGTTTTCCAAAAGTGAATTGAACTGAATAATTCGTCAAGGCCAGTTTGGCATTATTCCCCGGGACGTGATGTAGCGTACCAACACTCGTCATTCTACGACTAGCCTGTGATCTGTCTTCAACCAAGGAGGATTTTATTTCACCGTTTTTTGGATTTGGAACCCCATGCGAAACAGCCCAATAGGACTTGCCCACATTTTTGGTTTTGAAGAGCTTCATCATTTCTCTGGTAGCAATCAATGATTTTGCTGTGAGTAACACCCCGGAAGTTTCCTTATCAAGTCTGTGAATCAAACGTAACTGTTCTACTTTTTTTGTCAGGGTCAGGTGATTCAGATATTTATCAAGATGTCCCCTTTGGTTTGTCCCTCCCTGGGTTGCAAGTCCCGGAGGCTTGTTTATCGCCACCAGATAATCATCCTCATAGATGATATTTGAGTTCAATTGGTTAATAATGGAATGATCATAACCGCTCAGGACACCAGGCTTATTGGTTTTTGAAATATCTGTGCCGATAGATTCTGGTAGGGTAATTACCTGTTCAGGTTCCAATCGAAAAGAGGGTTTTACCTTCTTGCCATCAACCTTTACAGATCCCTTTCGACACATTTTTTCAATAAGCGACTGGGGGAGTTTTCCGAAGTTTCTCCTTAACCATCTGTCCAGGCGCTGATCAGCGTCGTCAGCACGAACAACTTCACTTGAGAGATGCGTCAATGGAACCAGACCTTGGCCAATAATATGCCCAGATAAAGAGCTGAAATTGCCAATACAACCGAAACAAGGGCATAAACAAGTGCCATATCAAATTTACCTGTGTTGGATAGTTGCCAAAAGTCATTTGAAAAAGCAGAAAAGGTCGTGAACCCACCCAGAAAACCTGTAATAACTAAAGAAGAGTATCGTTCCGATATGGTTAGATTTTCTAACATCAAAGCAATTATGAAGCCCATCATTAATGAACCAAATACATTGACGAACAAGGTTCCATAAGGAAACTGCTTCCCCATGATTGAGGCTATACCCAAAGTGACCAGGTATCGAGATGTGGCTCCCATTGCTCCACCAATTGCTATCTGGAATAAAGTCCCAATCATGGCTCAGACTTATTGCTTTTTTCCTGGTTGAGCTTGGCCCTCAGATTTTCAAAATATTCTAATCTCTTGGCCATGGTTTGCTCAAAACCTTTCTTCAAGGGATTATAGTATTTTGCCCTGTTAAACCCTTCCGGAAAGTAGTTTTGCCCTGAAAAACCTAAAGGGACATCCGGGTCGTATTGATAATCCTTACCGTACCCCAGTTGTTTCATAAGTTTCGTGGGGGCATTGAGAATATGTTTGGGAGGTACAAGGGACCCAGAAACTTTGGCATCCTTAGAAGCAGATTTATATGCTAGATAACTAGCGTTGGATTTTGGTGCCAAAGCCAGATATATGACGGTTTCTGCAATGGCCAGCTCACCTTCTGGACTGCCAAGCCTTTCATAGGTAACCCAGGCATTAATTGCCAAATCAAGTGCATCAGGATCAGCCAAACCAATATCCTCTATGGCCATTCTTGTAATTCTTCTTAACAAGTAATTTGGGTCTTCTCCTGCATGCAACATCCTGGACAGCCAATAGAGAGCGGCATCTGGGTCAGATCCTCTTACGGATTTATGCAGGGCTGAAATCAGATTATAGTGCCAATCACCAGATTTGTCGTAGGACGTTGCTCTCTGTGAAAGGTATAAGGACAATTCGTTTGAATCTAATTTTTTTTCCAAGTTCAAATCAAAGATTTGTTCAATGTTGTTTAAAAGACTTCTTCCATCCCCATCGGCCATGCTGAGTAACCATGTTCGAGCCTCATCAGAAAGAGGTAAGGGTTTTCCAAGGTTTTTTTCTGCTCTTTCAGCCAATTTTTCCAAGTCCGCCAGTGAAAGTCTGGATAAGCACAAAACCCTTACCCGAGACAATAAGGCGGGATTGATTTCAAATGAAACATTTTCAGTGGTGGAACCGATCAACTTAATGGTTCCATCTTCAACATAGGGTAGGAAACCATCCTGTTGACTCTTGTTAAAGCGATGGATTTCATCCACGAACAGGACTGTTCCCTTACCAGTCTTCCATTGATCCCTAGCTGTTGCAAATATTTTTCTCAGCTCGGCAGTATTGGAAAAGACAGCACTTATCTGAACAAAGTTGTAATCTTTTTTTTGTGCGATTAAACGAGCAATGGTTGTTTTACCAACACCAGGAGGTCCCCAGAAAATAATGGAGGGTAGGTTTGCCGAAGCCAATAGATTATTTATAGGCTTGTCTTTACCAATGAGATTTTCATGGCCGATTACATCCTCCAGACTATTGGGGCGAAGACGGTCTGCCAAAGGGCGTAATGCTGCCGACAAATCGCTTTGATTTTCTATCTGATCAAGAAGACTGGTCACTGTATTTTCCAGGGGATAAAATAATTTCCATCCCCCCAAAGCCTAAAGGGTTAAACGGTAGGAACTTCAGAAAGTTTGTTCTTGGTCCGGTAACTTATACCATCACATCATGAAACAAAATTCAAAAAGTATGGGTAATACTTCTGTTAAATGTCTATTACCATAGCTGAGAGTTTAGGATGTTTCTTCAGTTTCCTGTTCAGCAACTCTTTCTCGATCGGCCTTACCTTTTTCCTCAAGATCCCGGTCTACGAGTTCAATTATCGCCATGGGAGCATGGTCACCATAACGGTAGCCTGCCTTGATTACCCTTGTATAACCTCCATTGCGATCTTTATAACGAGGGCCAAGAACATCGAAAAGTTTCCTGGTGTGCTTGGGTTGTTTCAGTTTGGAATCAGCCATTCTTCGGGCATGCAAATCCCCTTTCTTACCCAAGGTTATCAGTTTTTCAACAACCCTCTTCAATTCCTTGGCTTTCGGTAAGGTGGTTTTGATTTGTTCGTGTTCAATCAGAGATCCAGCCATATTGGCAAACATGGCCTTCCTATGCTCACCGGTTCTGTTAAGATACCTGTATCCTCCACTGTGTCGCATAATTATTACCTTATATTCTGTCCACTTAGAATTTAATCCCAGGAAAGGTTATTACAAATCCTTCTCTTCCAATTCTTTTGAGAGTTTTTCAATATTTTCTGGTGGCCAATCAACAATATCCATCCCAAGGGACAGGTCCATCGCTGACAAAAGGGCCTTTATCTCATTCAAGGATTTCCTACCAAAATTAGGTGTCTTCAACATTTCCTGTTCCGATTTCTGGACCAGATCCCCAACATAAATTATATTGTCATTCTTCAGGCAGTTAGCCGACCTGACTGAAAGTTCCAGTTCAGTAACCTTCTTGTAAAGATTGGTATCAATCTCGGCTTCTGGAGCCACCTCTTCCTGTTTGGTTTTTGCCGGTTCATCAAAATTAATGAAAATCTGGAAATATTCCTGAACAATTCTTGAGGCATAGGCAATGGCATCCTTGGGCGTAACCGATCCATCTGTTTCTACATTCAAAATTAGTCGGTCGTAGTCCAGAATTTTACCTTCCCTAGCCGGCTGAACTTTATAAGAAACCGTTTTCACTGGGGAAAAGATCGCATCAATGGGTATGAAATTAATGGCCGCATCAGCCGGCTTGTTCAATTCGGCAGGAACGTACCCCTTGCCAACACCTACGGTAATTTCCATTTGAATCGAAGCATCCCTGTCCAAATGGCAGATGACATGGCGGGGATTAAGGATTTCGACACCTGTCACCTGATTGATCATACCAGCCGTAACTTCTCCCGGTTGGGATGATTTCAACAAAAGCTTACGAGGTTTGCGATCATCGGATTTAACTACCACACCCTTGAGATTGAGAAGAATGTCGATGACATCCTCCCTAACTCCCGGAATCGGTGAAAACTCCTGCACGACATTTTCGATTTCAACTCCAATGATTGCACTTCCTCGCAAGGAAGACAACAAGACTCTGCGTAAGGCATTACCAATGGTCAGACCAAAACCTCTTTCCAGAGGTCCGATTTCCAGAGTCATCTGATTTGGATTGCTACCGGTTTTCTCCTCCAGTGAAGGGGAGATGAGTTTTTCCCAGTTATCTTGGAACATGGATTAGCCTCCATCCTTTTTCCCGGTGGTTCCAGCACCAGGAATGTCTCGAAAAACTAAATTAAATTGAATTAGAAGAACTATTAAACTCTTCTTCTTTTGGGAGGGCGACAACCATTGTGGGCAATGGGTGAAACATCCCTGATTGATGTGATTTCAAAACCAACAGCAGCGAGGGACCGAAGTGCGCTTTCCCGACCTGAGCCCGGTCCTTGCACCTTTATCTCAAGGGATTTTACTCCATGCTCCTGTGCCTTTCTACCGGCATCTTCAGCAGCCAGCTGGGCTGCATAGGGGGTAGATTTACGAGATCCCTTGAAACCGACAGTTCCTGCCGATGACCAGGCAATTGCATTACCCTGGATATCTGAAATCAATATTTTTGTATTGTTGAAGAAGGAACTAACATGAGCAACTCCAACCGCGATATTTTTGCGTTCTTTTCTCTTCAGACGGGGCTTTTCACGAGCCAAGACACATCTCCTTTATTTCTTCTTGCCGGCAATGGGTCTGGCCGGACCTTTCCTGGTTCTGGCATTTGTATGGGTTCTTTGCCCTCGGACAGGTAGTCCTCTACGATGTCTGAGACCCCGATAACACCCAAGGTCCATCATTCGCTTGATGTTCATTTGAACATCCCTGCGCAAATCGCCTTCAACCATGTAGTTTTGATCAATATGCTCACGAAGTTCTTTTACATTGAGGTCGGTGAGTTCATTTACTCTGGCGGATTGTTGGATACCCACTGAATCACAAATATTCTGTGCCGATTGGTATCCAATTCCATAGATACTGGTTAATGCGACAGGAACTCTTTTCCTCGCTGGTATATTTACGCCCGCAATACGTGCCATTCTAACCCCTAGAACTTACTGACATCCCACCTGATCTAAAGGAACAGATAATGGTGGATTGGTTTATATTGAGAATACTTGAAAAAAAACAAGTCCGATCAGCAAAAAACAGCCAAATAATCAAATAAAAAAACAGAGTACTCCATATATTCAGGCTCTATTCGAGAGTCAAGGACTCACCCATGCGTAAAATACTGATATTACAAGAATACAGAATCAGAAACCAACAGGGCCTTGGATAAGGCCCCGTTGGATAAATTCAACCTGAGATACGACTTTAAAGTATTTGCTTTAAGTAGTTTCTGGTTCTGGCATTGGCGCAATACTTACTGCGCTGGAATCCTCGGCTAGTGATTTTATAAGCCCCCAAATCATGAAGAGCATGATTACCGAAATAGGCAATGCTGCTGCTATGGAAGCAGTTTGCAGCGCACCTAATCCTCCAGCCAACAAAAGGACTGCGGCTACAAAACCTTCGCCAAGTCCCCAGACTATTCTGAACCTTTGTGGTGGATTGTCATCTCCCATGGAAAGCATAGTGGTAATAACCAGTGTTCCCGAGTCGGAAGAGGTAATAAACCAGGTAGCAAGCAAAAGGGTTGCCAAGGCAGACATAGCCCAACTCAAAGCTGATATGGTTGTCAGATTACCTATAGCACTATACAGAGCTGCCGGTAAATTCCAACCCATAACGGTATCAATTATACCAGCTGTTCCAACCCCTCCTGTGGCATACAATTCCATGTAAATGGCGTTGCCACCGAACATGCAAAGCCAGAAGAAAGCAATTGTAGTAGGTACAAACAAGACACCGACCATAAATTCCCTAATAGTTCTACCACGGCTGATTCTGGCTATGAACATACCTACAAAAGGTGCCCATGAAATCCACCATCCCCAATAGAAGATGGTCCAGCCACCCTGCCAGGCGATGGTTTCCTCAGTTCCAGCTGTCCAGAAACCCATTGGAAGTACATTCCAGACGTAATCTCCCAGAGATGTTACAAAGAAACCCATTAACCATTGTGTCGGGCCCCAGAACAGAAAGAAGGCTAAAAGCACAACCGAAAACCAAATGTTCCATTCGGAAATAATTCTAATTCCGTTGCCAACACCTGAAACCGCTGAAAGGGTAGCAATGACGGAAATCACAACAATGAGTATGATTTGTGTTACTATACCTGGATCAATGCCAAAAAGGACATTTAACCCCGTTGCCATTTGATTGACACCCAATCCCAAAGAAGTTGCAACCCCGAAGACAGTTCCGAATACTGCCAAAAGATCAACAGCATGACCTATAGGGCCATAAATTTTATCCCCAATAATAGGATACAGTGCTGAGCGTAGGGTTAAAGGAAGTTTTTTTCGGAATCCAAAATAAGCTAAACAAAGTCCGATCAGTACGTAAATTGCCCACCCGTGGAAGCCCCAGTGGAAGTATGTGGTACGCATGGCTAACACAGCTCTTTGCTGATCCAATGCGACCGCACCTACTGCGTCGGCATGTGGATTGTTCGGATAACCAAAACCTCCTGAATTGTCAAAATAGAATATTGGTTCTGCTACACCAAAAAACAGAATACCTATTCCAACGCCGGCAGAAAACAACATGGCGAACCATGAAAAATTGCTGAATTCCGGGCGTGAATCGTCGTCCCCTAATCGAAGTGATCCATATTTTGAACACATCAGGAAAATACAGACCAGAAAAATTACCATCGCCACCAAGATGTAATACCAACTCAGAGTTGCTTCTACCCAACCTCTTACCGAAGAATAGATGCTGTTGGCCAGCTCAACATTAAGAACTGTGAAAACCACAAAGCAAACGACCATAGCTTTTGCAGCTATACCCATCCCGCTATGAAGGCCTTTCATTATACCATCGGTGGCAACCAAGTTTTTATTTGGTGAATTATTCATTTTTTTCTCCCAAACAGCGAGGAAGGATTTCCAGGTGAACTGGAAGTGCCTCCATCAGCTTACTATCCCCAAACCGGCAGAATTAAATTTCCACACCAAAGGCCCGGCCCAACCGAGAATTCTTTGCCGGTACGTTTAATTCCAAGAACTTGGATGCTTTATTGCAAAGGGGATAATAGCACAACAATTGCCATGATGTCTAAATTTGTTGAAAAAATTTGAAATTATATTCTTGATTGATCCTATTGGGCTTCCACAAGAATGTTTGACAAGCAGGGTATATCCTTAACATTTAGTATAAGAAAGCCAATAAACATAGAGGAAAAATGCGTTTAGAAATTAAACGGATCAGACCCCATGCCGTTATCCATGGTATTCAATTTGGGAGTGCTATTGATGTTAATTGATAGAAATAGGAAATTAGTGAAACAACGTCACAAGTGGGTGGTGCAATAATTAGTTTGCAGAAGTAATAGTTTCAGATTTTTCAAAATGGTACTCCAACTGCACGAGTTAAAAACCTTACAAATGATGAACTACATTTAAGAATTTCTGTAAAACATTCCGGAAATCCAGGGCTGGTTATTTCGACTTCTTCCAATTTTTTTAGTAGAATAAAATTCTTGCGTTTGAGATCTTCGATCTGTGGGTGTGAAGGGTCATAGCCACGTGGAGGTCGTTTAAGTGCCTCTCCAGAAAATTCAAAAGTTGCTTGAAATTGTTTATCGCTATGGATGTCAAGCCATTCTTTCGGGTTGACAACAATTGCGCCCCTGATTTGTTTTAGTGCCTTTCCATCGGGTCTCCAAATTCCAGCCCCGGCAAAACAGTTGCCTGGCTCAAGATGAAGGTAAAAGCCAGGGGCATGTACATTCTTGGCTTCTAGATGCCGAAAATGAATTCCGGCATTGGTTTTGTATGGTTCTTTGTTTTTAGTAAACCGAATATCACGGTAAATTCTGAACAAGGAACCTCCATTCGGTCGAGCATCAGCGATAAAATGTGGGCTAATTTTGCCAAGTGGCTCACCAAAACGGAAGATAAACTCAAGCAATGGATCCCGTACTTCAGAAATATAACGATGTTTGTTCGCGGTAAACCAATCTCGATTATTATTCCTTTTGAGTTCCCTCAAAAAACCAAACAGGGATTGGTTTATGGGATTGCCAAACACATTCATTTATTCTGCCTTACCTTTTATGATTCTAACCCATCAGTAACCATTTATGCTCAGTATAATGCGATAAAGTGGTCTATAACAAACAGTAACTTTGGGGTGTTTTTCAAGTGGTATGGACAAGGCGCCTGGTGGAGTTGAAAGGTTGGTAGTTAAGGCAATATTTATTTCCAATCAACGACCAATGTCGAATTTGATTGTCTGAACGCCAAAAGAATCTGCTGGGTTGAGGTCGTTGATTATCACTGTTTGGAACAGCCATGCCTATGAATCTGCTAGAAAATCCACGCCACCCCGGAGAAGTCCTGAATGAACTTTACCTTAAACCCCTGAACATGGGAGCGGTTGCTTGTTCCCACCGTCTGGGTGTGCCCGGGACATTAATCGAAAGAATTGTCAAGGGTCAAGCCAACATGACTTCAGATACGGCCTTACGTCTAGCCCGCCTTTTCAGTACGACCCCAACCTATTGGGTGAACTTACAGACCAATTCCGATATGGCGAAGGCCTCAAGAAGGGTTGATTTGTCCATTATCGAGCCACTGCCAAGGGCCTAACAGTTACCGATTAAATTTTCAATATTGATTTGGTCTTTCATTATTCAACGACCCTTACAAACCAAGGGCCTTCAGTTTCTCTACCCTTGTACCAATACCAAGTGAATTTGATATATTTACTGTCCTATATGGATAGCCAAGTATTAATTGACCAAATAGCGGCTTGAGATCAGCCCTGGTGAATTATTCTCTTGGGATGAAAAGTGTTATTTACAAAGAGTCCCCATGCAATGGCCTTACTGTCCAAGGAAACCCAAACTTCAGAGTTATCATCAAGGTCTATTTCTGGAAATGCAGCAGGCATTCCATTCCTGATCCCATCAGCATGAGCCGGGCTACATTTTATCTCAGGCAAGGAATGAAATCCTTTTTCCAAAGGAAGTAACCAATCAAGCGGCTGGGTATGAGGAGAAATTTCAGCCAGTTGAGCAAAGGGCAGGGCATTGGATATTTGAAATGGACCAGACCAAATTCTGATCAGGCTATCCACATGGGCAAGGCAACCCAGACTTTCCCCCAGGTCTCTGGCGATTGAGCGGACATAACCACCCTTACTGCAATCCATTTCAAGTTCAATCTGGTTTTCTGATACCCAGCCTTTTAATTCAAGTCGCAGGACTGTCAGTTGCCGTGGCTTCATCTCAATTTCCTGCCCCCTGACAGCCAATTTATAGGCTCTTTGCCCATCAATTTTAACCGATGAGAATCGAGGTGGTATTTGGAAAATGTCTCCCCTGAAAGCTTTCAATCCCTCAAGAATTTCCTTCTCTGACGGGGTAAGGTTGGTTTGGTTAATGATTTGTCCCGACGCATCATCCGTATCTGTTGCTGCCCCAAGGTTAACTACAAAACGATACCCCTTAAATGAATTTGTTATAAAGGGCATGGTCTTAGTGGCTTCACCAAAGGCTATTGCGAGTATTCCACTTGCCGGTTTGTCAAGAGTACCAGCATGACCAGCCTTTTTGGATTTGAAGACTCTTTTAGCTAAATTCACTACACTTGTTGAAGTGATCCCTGGAGGCTTGTTTACTGACAGCCATCCGGAAATTATACTATTAGTACTGTGACTCTGGGGCATGAGGTTGCAACTTTTTGCAATCAAAGGTCTCGTTTAACTTCTTCCAGGTTAAACAGCCTCCTTGTATTGTCCATTTGGTCATAGAGAGGGTCAGATACAAAATGCAAACTTGGCGAAAACTTCAGGGTAAGTTTTTGATTTAGTTGATGCCTGATTTCTTTTCTGTTTTCATTGAGGGCGGCAACTGTTTCTTCCATGAATTTACCTCCAAGGGGGGATACATAGACAGTGGCCTTTTTTAGATCTGAGGACATCCTTACTTCGCCAACAGTTATGGAAACTTGGGTTGCCGCTTCGATGTAGGAATCCCACTGGCAAATAATTTCAGCCAAACCTCGCCGGACCAGTTCACCCACTCTTAACTGGCGTTGAGTTAGGCCTCCTAACCCTTTTGTTGATCTCGCCATATGACACCCCATTTACCTTTAACCCAAGGAGAACTAAAAGGTATATAGTTTGATTTGGTATATTTTAAGTATTACTGGGAGAATTGAAATTGAGTAACATACCTCAAATTGGTGTTGTTGGGGCCTCGGGACGAATGGGGCAAATGCTGATCAAATCCATCTCCAACTCAGAAAAGATGAAATTATCCGCGGCTACTGAAAGAACAGACCATCCCTGGGTTGGCAAGTCTCTGCTGGATGTAAATCCGGAATATCCCCTTGCGGTCACCGTACAGGATAATCCCGAAGTTGCTTTCAAGGATGTTGATGCCGTCATTGATTTCAGTTCACCAACTTCTAGTACGTACTTGGCTGAATTGGCCTCCAAGTTGAAATTTGTACATGTAATCGGAACCACGGGGATTAATCAGGACCAGGAAAAGGCCATTAAGGAATCGTCTGGACAAGCTGTGATCATTAAAGCTGGCAACATGTCTATGGGAGTCAATCTTCTGGTAAAACTTACCGAAAAGGTTGCAGCTTCGTTAGATGCTGACTTTGATATAGAAATTGTCGAAGCTCACCACCACCACAAGGTAGACGCCCCATCAGGAACGGCTCTGATGTTGGGAAATGCAGCCGCCAAGGGCAGGAAATTGGAATTGATGGACCACATTGACGAACCCAGATACGGGCATGTTGGTGCAAGGAAAAGAGGCAACATTGGATTTTCAGCAATTCGTGGGGGCAACATAGTCGGTGAACATGAAGTAATTTTTGTCGGCAATGGAGAAAGGATCATGCTTTCACACATTGCAACAGATCGTTCCATTTATGCATCGGGAGCCTTGAAAGCCGCCCTTTGGGGATTGGAACAGCCCTCTGGATTATATGACATGTTTGATGTTTTAGGACTCTGAGTATCAGGTTTATTGGTTTCACCAATTCCAGGAACGAACCATGCAGTGGCTAAAATCATTAGTTTTCATTGTTCAAATGTACTTTGTTATGGCCATAATGGCCTTAATTTATATGCCATTGACTTTGATCAGTCAGGAATGGACATTCAGAGGAGTTCGAAATTATTGCCTTTGGGTCAGGTTTTCCGCCCACCACCTGGTTGGTTTGAAAACCGAGGTAAGGGGTACGCCTCCAGAAGATGAAGTTTTGGTCTGTGCAAAACACCAGTCATTTTTTGATATATTAATTTTGTGCAGTGTCCTGCCCCGGCCTCGTTTCGTGATGAAGAAACAACTTAAAAATACACCCTTCGTGGGCTATTTTGCTCGGAAAATAGGTTGTGTGGTTGTAGACAGGGGCAAGAAAAAACAGGCAATAAATCAATTGATCCAGGGTATTAATTCCTCCCAATCGAAGGAGAGCCAGCTGGTCATTTATCCACAGGGTACCAGGGTGGCACCAAACCAGAAATTGCCATATAAAATAGGAGCTTTCGTAATTTACGAGATGCTGAACAAGCCCTGTATTCCTGTTGCAACAAATGTTGGATGCTTCTGGCCTAGGAAGGCAATATTACGAAAGCCAGGTACAGCTGTGGTGGAATTTCTTCCACCAATAGATCAGGGTTTAGGTCAAAGGGAATTTATGGAACAAATCGAAACCGTAATAGAGGAAAATTCAAATCGTTTGATAGACGAAATTTTGCCAAAATAATCCTAGCGTAGATAGGCACATTTTTGTGTTAAATGCTTTCCAGACTTCCGACATTCAAACGCTGAAACCACTATGGTATAAGGACCCACCCTTCAATTTGGGGCACTACATTTCTACTAGCATCAAATGGTTTGAACGTACTCATAAAACCGTTTTTGTTGGTGCCATGAGATTCTTGTCCTGACTTGAGTATCTAAAAATTTTTACTCAAAAAGGGTGAAATTGTAGCAGCCATCACCTCCAAATCATTGATCGCAAGCGCAATTCATCCACAGAGATATCCACAGTCATTTTTACCCCCAAGGTTTCATTACGACTATTCCTAACCATTTATGATATACTGATTACAGTAGGTTGGAATTATGACAAAAACATTTGATGCGAAAAAGCTAGAAGATTTCCTTGTGAAACCGGACCGGATTATCAATCCGTTTTTTACGGGAAGGGAAAACCTGCTGTTCAGGATCGAAATAAAAAGCAAGATTGTCAGCAACAATCACCAGGAAAAATACATGGATGCTTCGGCCGAAGGTATGACCCAAGTAATCCAGGGGCCACCTGGAGTTGGCAAAACGTCCGTGTTAAAAAAAATCAGAATGAACTGTATTGAACAATTGAACGACGAGAAGGAAAGGTACAAGACCATACCCGTCATGATCAATGAATCAAAAAGTCTTTCCTTGGATTATATCAGAAAACGAATTCATGATACGATTGACGAACTTGTTACAGATATATCAGTTGATGGGGTAAAGGATATGATCCGGACTTCGCTTGGTGCCGTATCATCTGTCTCTGCCTTAGGTGTTGGGATCTCAATTAATCAAAGCAATAAGCCCAAGCCAATGGTCCCCCCGAATTACACGGTCATGCTCCTGATTGATGAGGTACAAACCATACCCGGGGATGAACATTCAGATGCAGCGAAAGCTTTACTCCGACTTCACAGTGGAAGCAACGGTTATCCTATACTACCTGTATTGGCAGGACTGGCCAATAGTAGGATTGTTTTGCAGCAGGTTGGGATTTCTCGATTTGAGGAGGGGGCGGTTCAAAACCTGCAACCTTTATCCCCACCCGAGGTTAAGGAATCCTTGGGGAAGTTTGTGGATTATTTTAATGTCAGGACCATCCCGGAAATAACTTCAGATTGGGGTGATCGGATTGGGGGCTGGGTTGATGGCTGGCCCAAGCATTTGGAAAACACCATGGTGAGGGCTTTGGGCAGGGAACTGCTGAAAACTGATGGTAATCTGGCAGCAGTTGACCCTCATACTGTCAAAAGGAACGCAGCTTTAATCCGTGCAGATTATTACAATACCCGGTTCGGTCCATTTTATTCAACCCCAAGGATTATTGGTGAGATCATGGCTGACATTGGACCGATACCTAGAGAAGGTGAAGAAATCAGAACAATCATCAATAAAACTCTCAAAAAACCTCAATGGGCTGAATTAGTTTCAGATCCAGATTTGCCCAGGCTGAATTTTAATTTCCTCCTCCACTATGGCCTAATCAATCATATTGATTCTCCTACTATACATAGATTTAAATGCCCGATCCCCTCGTTGCAATCTTTTTCGGTAGCTAGTACCGGGTCTCCCCTCCATACATCAGCATATGCTGGGTTAGATGATGAGATAAAAGCATGTCTTTCAGATGGTTATGACATCAATGGGATTGATGCCTGGAGGCGTACACCGTTGCATATTGCTGCCGAAAACAATTGGGATAAGGTCACCAGTTTATTGTTGAAGAAAGGGGCTGATCCTCATCTTCGCGATCACAGGAACCGTCTCCCCCAAGATTTGGCTAAGAAGGGAAGTTATACCCAGAAGTTGATAATTAGTGTCTGCCCGAGAATGATTTAATTGTTCCCAAACCCCTTGCAATAGGGGTTTTGATATGCGAATCTTCTTTCAAGATCAGTTCTAAAATATGTTTTTTCCCAAAATAAGGCCTGATCTTATCCAAAAGTAACACTTCTTCGAGCGATGAGACAATGCGACATACGATCAAACCACTCCGCGAACTTGGTGACATTGACATAGCAAATATTAATCTGGATTACAAATCGAGAGATGACACCCCAGCCATCTTGATCGGTCTTCAACATCTTTATACTGACCAGTCTCTGCGGGAACGACTTTTTACTCTCCTGGAGGAAGGATTGGTTACCAATGCCAATCACAAGTTGGGCCGGCCGGGGATGGATTTGTGGCAGATTCTGGTTATGGGAGTAGTGATGCAGGGACTGGGTTGTGATTTTGACCGTCTGCAGGATTTGGTCAATCACCATAGTGCTGTTCGCCAGTTTCTTGGTCATGCTGACATCTGGGATAAAACCACTTATTCCCACCAGACGATTGTTGATAATGTCACCCTGTTGACGCCAGAGTTATTGGCCGCGGTTGGCAAGCTGATTGTCGATAGTGGTCACAAAGTGTCAAAAAAAAAGCTTGGCGCAACGTTGCACGGGCGGTGTGATTCCTTTGTCGTGGAAACGGATGTTCATTATCCGACTGATGTCAA
The DNA here is from genome assembly GCA_963668325.1 of Paracoccaceae bacterium. Classification (GTDB taxonomy): domain Bacteria; phylum Pseudomonadota; class Alphaproteobacteria; order Rhodobacterales; family Rhodobacteraceae; genus MPNP01. The sequence goes on along the minus strand of OY764222.1, from coordinate 773,885 downwards.
TCTGTTATGGGATGCGATGCGTTGTCTTCTTCGTGAGATTGGTCATGAGGCCAGCGCTTCTGATCTTGGTGGGTGGCGTCAATGGAAACATTTGAGGGCTTCGGTCAAGCAGAAGTTTCATGCGGTGCGAAAGACCAGGCGAGCCAGTGTGGATGATGTCAAGGCTTATCTTGGCCAGTGTGATGATCTTGTCGCCAGGGCCGAAGAGACTTTGGTCGCGTTGCGTGCTGTGGGTGTAACCAAAGACAAGGTCTTAGTGGCCATTGCCAATTATCTTCGTCATGCCCACCGTCAGATTGATCAGATTGGCCGTCGCTTGCTGCAGGGCGAAACGATACCCACCGCTGAAAAGGTCTATTCAATTTTTGAGGAGCACACCCGCTGGATCTCCAAAGGCAAGGCCGGGGTTCCGGTTGAATTAGGTGTACCGGTCTGCGTCCTGGAAGATGATTGTGGTTTTATCCTGCATCACCGGATCATGTGGAAAGGGAGTGATGTTGATCATGCCCAACCAATGGTTGAGGAAACCCAGTTCCTTTTCCCGTCCCTTCGGGCTTGCAGTTTTGACCGTGGCTTTCACAGTCCGGCCAATCGGGTTCGTCTGGATGAACTTCTTGCGGAGAATGTTCTACCTCGGAAGGGTCGTTGGTCGAAGGCTGACCGGGAACGGGAAAGTGGGAGCAAGTTTGTTGCCATGCGGAAGAAACATCCGGGGATAGAATCGAAGATCAATGGCCTTGAGCATCATGGTCTGGCCCGTGTTCGCGCGTATGGAGCTGATGGGTTTGAGCGTGTGGTAGCCTTGTCAGTGGTTGCGTCCAATATTCATCATTTGGGTCGTTTGTTACGTAGGAAGAAGAAAGAGGATCTGAAAAGATTACTACTGCCGGACAAACGACCACGCCTGGCGGCCTGACGAAACCAACTGCAACAAAACCCAAATAATCGTCCCCAAAAAGACGGCCAGGGGAGGTCTGTCTTGAGTTGGGAAAGATCGGATAATTTGTGGAAAAAGTTGTTCAAAAAGTCGTTTTTTTGTGAAAAACCAAGCTCAAATCTGAAAATTTTTGTTTGGAAAATGAATCTGGGAAAATGTATTTATGGCAATTTGCCAAAAATCAGGTATTTTCTGGGCAGACACTAATTAAGGCTGCCAACCTTAGACCTGCATCTGCCCCAAACCGGGATTACGATGATGATTTTAATCCATCCCAGGGCTTTTGAAGAGAAGATATGATTATTATCTCTGAAGATAACTTTCCAAGGAGTCATCCATAGCCTCAACCCATTTGGTGTGGTGAGGAGGTGCCAGTACCCCAGTCATTGGAGATACATAACCATTATCCCGGAAGGCCATGATATCCTGCTTCTTATGTTTTTTCCATTGTATGAAGGCCTTGTCGGAAGTATCGACATCAAAACTGGGATAATCAGTATCTGCGATTAGCTCCCTGACATAATTCCCTTGGTAGACTATAGGGCCATAGGGATCATCTATTGCATCTTCTTCGGCGACTCTGGAAGCTACATCGGCCAGCATTTCATCCTTGCCAGGAACCTCGATTCGACCCAAAATAACATCTCTTACATACCAGGCTTGAGCATCAAACATATTGAATGTATACCATTGATCCTGCATGCCAAGATAAAACATTTTCGGATTGTGAGCCCAGACCACACCCTTGAAGAGATCTGCTGTGGCCAAACGGTTTGCTGTTTTCAGTTTCAGGCTTTCTTCCAGGAAGGGGAAGTGGTGGAGATAACCCGTACATAATATGATCGAATCAATTTTTTTGCTTGATCCATCCTTAAAGGTAGCTGTCTTGTTTGCCACTTTGGTCAGGAGAGGGACCTCTTCCCAATTATCCGGCCAATCAAACCCGATGGGGGCAGTTCGATGGCTGACAGTTACAGACTTACATCCGTACTTCCAACATTGTGAGCCAATGTCTTCGGCAGAATAACTGGTGCCGATGATCAGAATATCCTGACCAATGAACTCTCTGGCATCGCGAAAATCATGGGCGTGCAAAATACGTCCATTGAAGGTATCAAAACCCTCGAATTCCGGCACATTGGGTGTCGAAAAGTGCCCACTGGCGACCACAACATGATCAAAATTCTCATCTGTTTCAGTTCCGCTTTCAAGGTTCTCGGCTATGACCCTGAAATTTCCATCACTTTTACAATACTCAACCCTTCTGACCGGCGACCGAAAGCGAATCCAATCCCTTACGCCAGCCTTTTCGACTCGGCCCTTGATGTAATCAAAGAGAACTGCACGGGGTGGATAGGAAGCTATATTTTTACCAAAGTGTTCCTCAAAGGTATAGTCTGCAAACTCCAAACCCTCTTTAGGTCCATTTGACCAAAGGTAACGATACATGGAGTTGTGGACGGGTTCACCATATTCATCTGTACCTGTACGCCACGAATAGTTCCAAAGACCACCCCAATTTTCTTGTTTCTCAAAACAAACGATCTCAGGAATTTCAGCACCTTTTTTCTTGGCCGATTGGAATGCTCTAAGCTGGGCCAATCCTGAAGGACCTGCACCGATAATTGCAATTCGCTTCCCCATCTTTTCTCCTCTAACCAAAATGAAAATTTCAAAAATTGATTTAATATAGAAAATTAAAATTTTTTGGGGGTAATAAATCAGGGCAATCGCTTTTGAACGTTTTCAATTGTTTTTATCCGCCATTTCTGCGATTCTACCAAAAAAGGCACTTTTTGAGACAGAATAATGCAGAATATTTCCCATCTCTTTTGGGGGGTGAAGATCCCTGTATCAGTAAGGTAGCCAGACATGATCGAAATGACATGCTAATCCGAACTTTGAACCAGTCAGTGTCTGGAAAGTTTTGCTCCAGGGGAAGAAGCACCATTCCGTCTTTTCAGCAGGTGGAAAGGTAAAAACATCCCATTTTCGATGATACCAGAAAGATATTGGGGGCTTGTTTGCTGGTGGCAGGAGAAAATGATTTTCTAAAGGATTTTAACCCGTCTTTTCGGTGCGTTCGTTTCTTGAATCAACCCCATGTTTTTAAACTTTTCAATTCGTTCCTTCTGGAGAGTATTGGGGCGTTTCTGACCAATTTCTTTCAGGGCCGATCTTAAAGTTGTTTTAAGTGATTTATACACCTGGTAAGGGTCTCGGTGTGCTCCTCCAATCGGTTCTGGAATAATCTTATCAATAACGCCGTATTCTTTCATGTCGGTTGCAGTCAGTTTGAGGGCGTTGGCTGCTGTACTCATCATTTCAGAATTTTTCCATAGAATGGAAGCACAACCCTCCGGGCTGATCACGGAATAAATTGAGTTTTCCAGCATCAGGTTTCGATCGGCAGTGGCCAAGGCAACAGCTCCTCCTGACCCACCCTCACCAATAATTACCGAAATGATAGGCACGCCGATTTCGAGACTCTTTTCGATTGTTCGGGCAATAGCCTCGGATTGTCCCCGTTCTTCGGCACCAAGCCCTGGATAGGCACCTGGAGTATCAACCACAGCGATCACTGGAAGTCCGAACTTGTCAGCAAGATCCATCAACCGAATTGCCTTACGATACCCTTCTGGTCTGGCCATGCCAAAATTGTGTACCAGCCTGGATTTTGTATCATGACCTTTTTCCTGACCGATAACAACGACAGGTTTGTCATCAAATCGAGCCAAATAGCCCAAAACGGCCTGATCATCAGAAAAATTTCGATCACCGGCCAAGAGGGTGCATTCGGTGAACAATGCGTTGACATAATCAATGTAATGAGGTCGATCAGGATGTCGGGCTACCTGACATTTTTGCCAAGGAGTAAGTTTTTTATAAATATCCTTTAATTGTTTATCTACTCTTTTGGTCAAGCGTTTTTTTGAAGCTTGTAAGGCTTCGTTTGTATCAAAATCAGGTATTGCCTGCAATTCAGAGATCTGGATATCCAGATCAGCGATGGGTTTTTCAAAATCCAAATAGTGTTTCATGATGGTGCTAAAGGCTTACCTTGGTGAATACAATAGTCTGAAAATCTAGCAATAAAATGTGATTATACAATTAAAGCCCGAATTTGGTTATTCATTCTGGAGAGACCGTATCCATCCATTTCACATTCCTTCAACTACAAAATGTATGTGATCGGGCTAAATTCATTACCTGAATTTACACAATAAGGAAATCCAAAATGAGAAGAGATGATGACTATCTACGTAATATTCTATTGGAACAAGAAAAGAATGACCAACCCCTGTTGGTAACCGTTGGTGATAACCAACTCGACATTCTCAATAACCAGTATCAATGCTAAGAATCTTTAGATGTCTATTCCGCTGGGATGTGATAACAAAATATATTATCTTTTCCAATGCTGTCGACCTTCGGGCTGAGGCCCATAAGGAAATGGAATAGAAGTGTTGTCAAGTTCCGAGGAGTTTGGTAGCTTATCCAGAAAATCCAAGTCTCCAATATCTTTCAATGAACGTCCAGCATCATCAAGTATTTTATTGAACGGATTTTCCGATTTGTCTTGCTCTTGAACCTTAGTCATAATACTCTCCTTAAACCCAGTTGAGAATGAACGTATCCAGCTACACGCAATTTGTTGGTATAGAAGTCCACTGCCAATCCATGGTAATTCTTTATTTTTTCACTCAGATCAGGATCCAAAGAAAAATCATTAATCAACAGTTTAATATCATTCCCGCTCAACTCTTTCATAGGGATTCCTCTGCCGTGCGAATGCCATTTTGAGGCATCCCCTAAGATCTTTGCAATTTTCTTGGCTCTATATTTTTTCATCTGCACAGTAACAGTCTTGCCATTAGTCGCAGTCTTCATAACAAAGATACTACCACATAGCGACTAATTTTTCAAAAATAATCATATTTGGTGGTGTTTAGATTTTTGATGGTTGAAACATCCTTGATAGCACCAGATTGCTTTCTGAAATCTGTAAGTTGGTAAGTAACTAGCACAAAAGAGTTTTTTGGAAAATTGAGGAAACTGTAGGAACAAGGGGTATAAACATACGTTAGTGGATTAAATCAAAACGTTATTAGCGGTACTGGGGGTAAGATCATAGTGGAGATTGAAAATGATGTCTTGGCCAAAATCCAAGTCTGGTAATTTGAAAGAATAGGAGGCTTGACTAAATGTTACAATTCGAACTTCGCATTAGGATATCATCAAGCCAAATCGGCAAAAGCCATCTTTAATCGCTCAATAGCCTCCAGTAAAATTGACCGTGGAGTAGCTAGGTTGAAACGATGAAAACTGTCTCCGCCCATGCCAAAGGTATGGCCAAGGTTCGTTGCCAATTTTGCCGTTTTATGAATTCGATCAGTGATTTCCTGATGAGGGAGATCCAGTGCACAGAAATCAACCCAGGCCAAATAGGTTGCCTCCAAGGGCATGGAAACCAAACCAGGGATGGAAGCAATGGCCTCATCAAACAACCGTCGGTTTTCAGCAAGGTAGATCATTAAATTGTCTACCCATTCTGCCCCTTCCTTCGAATAAACCGCCTCAGCCAGAAAGAGTCCGAATGAATTTGGTGAAATTCCAAGGGCATTCATTTTATTTTGAAACTTCCCACGTAAATATTCATCCTCAATTATGACATTCCCAATATGAGACCCTGCAAGATTGAAAGTTTTTGTGGTCGCTGTAAGCATGACCAAAAGGTCTGTGACTTCAGGTATGGCGTTGGGGGCAACGATGTGATTTTGTCTTGGGTAAACCAGGTCATGATGTATTTCGTCAGAAATCAAAACCAGATCGTGCTTGCGGCAAAACTTTCCGACTTCACGCAATTCCTCTTTGGTCCAAACCCTTCCCCCAGGATTTTGAGGAGAACAGAGCAAGGCCATTTTCTCATTGCCAGATAGGAGTTTATCATAATTTTCCAGATCAAATTCGTACCTTTGGTTTTGCAATTTCAGTGGACACTCGACAACCCGCCGGTTAGAGGCATTGATTATCCTGTAAAAGGCGTGATATACCGGTGTGAATAGAACAACTCCATCACCGGGTGAGGAAAAGGCATCGATGCAAAGGGCTGTTCCGTTAACCAGGCCATGGGTTGAGAATATCCAATCGGGTTCAACACGCCAGGAATGACGGTTTTGCATCCACCAGATGATGGCCTCCCGATAAGCATCTTCGTCACCATAATAGCCAAAAATACCAAAGTCCTGCATTCTTTTGATTGCTTTATAGGCAGCCATGGGGGGACGGAAATCCATGTCCGCAACCCACATGGCAATTCCCTTATCTTTTGGAACACCATAAATCTTGTCAATCAAGTCCCACTTGGCACTATGGGTATTCCGGCGTTCAATTACTTCGTCAAAATTCAAGGAAACTCTCCCAATTGTAATTCAGATTTGATGAATTCAGGCAAGTAGCAGTTATAGAACAAATTCAAAATATTCCACAAAAAATTGGAGACATGATCAAGTTTGCTGATTATTGGCAAACAGATATTAACCAATGGAAAAAGCAAGGCCAGTTACCTATTTTTAGGATAGCTGGAGATCTCGACAGGATTCTAAATTACTTAACTGAAATGACTGTAAGACCAATATTAATCTATCCTAACCCTGTCCTTAGGAAGGAAGCCAAGCAGATCAATAGAATTTCAAAGGATACCAGGCGTTTAGCTCAGGACATGCTGGATACAATGTATGATGCCAGGGGAATCGGATTGGCAGCCCCACAAATTGGTATCAGTCGGCAAATGTTTACTATGGATTGTGGAATTGAAGGTGGACATGCCAGAGTTTTCATTAATCCAATAATTGTAGATTCATCCGAAGAAATTGAAATAAGCCAGGAAGGATGTCTTTCATTTCCTGAGCAATTTGTTGATATTGAGCGGCCAATTAGTTGCAGTGTTCGGTACAAGGATCTGGAGGGCAAGACAATCAAGGAAAGCTTCGAGGGGCTTGAGGCCCGATGCGTTCAGCATGAAATTGATCACCTAAAGGGCAAACTATTCATAGATCATGTTACCGACTTGAGAAGAAAAATGGTGCTGCATAACCTGAAAAAATTACTAGCCGAAAGAAACATGTAGACTGACCTTGGATTTAGAGGATTCTTTCAGCTTGATACCGAAGACTTAATCTTTGGGAAATTTTAAACCGTGAGAAATATTAATCGAATAATACTGATGGGTTCATCCCAATTCGCGGTTCCCACCCTGGAACTGTTACTTCAAAAGGACTTTGATCTGGTCGCGGTTTATTCCCAACCGCCGAGGACAGCCAAAAGAGGAAAGAAAATCACCCCTACGCCCATTCAGGAAATGGCAGAAGAGAATAATCTCCGAGTGATTACCCCTTTAAATTTCAGTACTGATGATACCATCAGGCAATTTGAAAGTTTGAAACCGGATATTGCCATTGTAGTTTCTTACGGATTGATCTTGCCCAAGAGACTTCTTGCCATTCCCCAATATGGTTTTCTGAATATCCATCCGTCACTTTTACCTAGATGGCGGGGGGCAGCCCCAGTCCAACGAACATTGATGGCAGGGGACACCAAATCAGGTGTATGTATCATCAAAGTGGAGGAAAAGTTGGATGCAGGTCCAATTTATATCCGGCAGGAAATTGATGTCGAGCATGGTATAACGGCAAGTGAATTGTCGGATCAACTTGCAAGAATTGGGGTTCACCTGTTGGGCAGGGTTTTGGATGACCAGGAACCTCGAAACCCTGTTTCACAAAAAAACGAGGGAGTTTGCTATGCTCCTAAAATTGACAAGGATGAAACAAGAATCGACTGGCATCTCCCTGCCAAAGATATCTATAACAGGATACATGGTTTATCCTACCAACCGGGGGCATGGTTTGAACATCAAGGAGTTCGGATAAAAATCCTGAAATGTGAAATAGCTGAACAGGAGGGGAAACCTGGTCAGGTATTAGATAACGACCTAGCCTTGGCTTGTGGAAAAGGTTCTATTCGACCGACAATAATTCAACGGCAAGGCAAGTCGCCCATGACTCGTTTGGATTTCCTGAGGGGATATAGGTTAGGTCCAGGCGAAATCCTCAAATGATACATAATTACAACCAATGATTGGATGAGATTGAGGGCGGAGTGCAAAACACCTTTTATCGGCGATTAATTCGTGAATTCTCCTTCAGCTGCACTGGTTGCCAGTTTGTCAGCCCGGTTATTTCCTTCACTGATATGATGCCCTTTGACCCATTTCCATTTAACCCGATGATTTGAAGATACTTCATCCAGTCTTACCCATAAATCCTTGTTTTTCACAGGTTTTTTGGACGCAGTCATCCAGTAATTGGATTTCCAATTGACGATCCAACCTGTAATCCCATCATATAGGTATTTACTATCGGTCAATATCGTAATTTCCGAGTTGTCTGGAAGGTATTCCAAAACTTTAATTGCACCCATTAATTCCATCCGGTTATTTGTGGTTTGTGGTTCGAAACCAGACAAGTCATAGGATTCTATTTTTTGACTATGTTGCCAGGCTTCGACAACAGCACCCCAGCCACCCTTGCCAGGGTTCCCGAGACAAGAACCATCGGTATAAGCGATAAAAGTGGTATCCCTTGATCGGGGAAATGTGCTTATTTCCTGTGCGGTGTCGGTCAATCCCGTTAGGGTCTCGGGTTCATTTGGGTTTGACAGTTTCCAGGCAATATTTCTTCTCGAATTCAAATAGATTAGGGTACTCCATAGGTTCTTGAAATATCTTTGAGGATTAATTTCATAATCAAGACCATCCAAGACGTAGGAGCTGTTAATGGACACTTCGGCCAATTTGTTTCCTTCTGGAAGCAATGACAGTACTGATATTGTTGAAATTAATTCGATCTCCCGGAGGGAAGATGATTCATAAGATCCAGAGAGTCTCTTTATCGGTTGTGTTGGATCTTCTGAGGGAGAGTTGATCTGAGCAGACCAAGAACCAATACCCTTTTCAGTTTGGAATGTAACTGAAATCTCGGCACTAATCATATTATTGTGCATGGATAAATTAATTTACGCTCTTAATTCCTTGGGCAAATTAAAAGTGACATTCTCCTTGATGGTTTCAGGGGAGATAAAATTCAGATTGAAATTTTTTTTCAGGTATTCCTGGCATTTTTCGACTAGAATTTCTGGTGCGCTGGCGCCCGAAGTAAGACCAATGGTTTTAAATCGTTTTATAAAGTTCAAATCCATTTTTTCAGGACCTGAAATTAAAATAGAAAAAGCGCAACCGGCCTTGATTCCTACTTCTACGAGGCGTTTGGTGTTGGAAGAGTTAGAGCTGCCGATGACAAAAAGACATTCGATGAAAGGGGCGGCCTTTTTTACGGCCTCCTGTCGGTTGGTGGTGGCATAACAAATATCAGATTTATGAGGGCCCTTAATTTTTGGAAATTTCTGTTCTAGGGCAGTGATAATAGGTGAAATATCGTCAACTGAAAGCGTTGTTTGAGTAACAAAGGCCATTCTTTCTGGGTCAATTGGTTCAAGGTTTTCGACATCCTTGACTGTTTCCACCAGGAGGATTTTTCCAGATCCTAACTGGCCTAAGGTCCCTAATGTTTCTGGATGGCCAGCATGCCCAATCATTACATTCTGCAACCCTTCTCGATGGTTTTTCTGAACTTCGACATGTACCTTTGAAACCAAGGGGCATATCGCATCAATAAAATTCAGGTTACGGCTACTGGCTTTTTTAAAAACGTACTTTCCTACACCATGGGCTGAGAGTATGACGGGGCGATCATCTGGACATTCATCCAATGACTTGACAAAAATTACCCCTTTTGCCCTAAGGGTATCCACAACGAATTTATTGTGAACGATTTCGTGTCTGACATAAACCGGTGGTCCCCATCTGACAAGCGATTCCTCGACAATTTGAACCGCTCTTTCAACTCCGGCACAAAACCCTCTTGGAGAAATCAAGTAGAGATCAAGATTTGGCTTTTCCATTGACGTATTCATAAAACTGTTTTGACCTCAAACTTAGGACTAGAGTAGGAATATAGTTTAATGGATTTTTTGAAAAAATAAAGGTCAAAAATCCTGCAAATCGGGTTGCAGCTGGAGTAGAACCACTCAAATTAGGAAGGGGGATACTTATGGTTGCTTTAATAATCTTTATGTTGCTGGTTTGGTAAGTTAAATGACGCATTACAACCTGATTCCTATTATCCCCTTTGGCAGGTTGAAATACCTATGAAAACTATCTATATCAGATGGGTTAGTTTTAATGGTATTATTGGAGTTTCCAGATGGCTCGTGTTACCACTGAGGATTGTATAGAAAAAGAACCAAACAGGTTCAAGTTGGTTATGTTGGCTGCCCAAAGGGCAAAGGAATTGTCGAATGGAGACTATCCAACCGTTGATTTGGATAACGACAAACATACGGTAGTCGCCCTGCGGGAGATTGCAGATGGTACCCAACCTGTCGATTCTCTATACCAAAGAGCTGTTTTTAAGCATCAAAAACACGCTGAAACACCACCCTTGGATGAAGAAGAGTTCAACTTCCAGTTGGGATTGGATTCTTCCGATTATGGTGGTTTAAAGGGAACAAGAGATTTCTCTTTTACCCCTTTCGTAGATGATATGGACAGTCTTGGGAACCAGGACGGAGAAAAGTAAAATTACAGATGGAGTTAATCCCAAAAATTATGATTGGGATGCTGATCTAGAGGATTTATTAAGTAAGATATCCTCCTATGAGGCCTATCCAGACACAAAAAAAGTGAAGGAGGCCTTTTACTTTGCTTTTGAATGCCATAAAAATCAAAAAAGAAAATCTGGTGAACCGTACTTTATTCACCTCGTTGCCGTAGCTAATATTCTTGCGGACAAACAGCTTCATTCCGATATCATTATTGCTGCCTTGCTCCATGATTCCATAGAGGACACAGAGGGGGTAGTTTATAAAAGCATTCTAGAAAAATTTGGTCATGAAATTGCTGGGATTGTAGATGGAGTAACCAAAATAACCGAACTGAATTTGGATCCTACTGTCCAAAAGCAGGTCGCGAATGTTCAAAAATTGATTGTAGCCTTGGCAAAAGATGACCGGGTTATCCTGGTAAAGTTGGCGGACCGACTTCACAACCTGCAGACCATAGAATTTCTATCACCATCCAAGCAACGTTTCAAAGCCAAGGAAACCATGGAATTTTATGCACCGATCGCTGAGCTGTTGGGGTTAAAGGCATGGCGAGATGAACTAGAGGATATTGCCTTTGAAATTTTATACCCCCGGGCCCGTCAGTCTGTTGTCAAATATATTGAGGAGTTGCAGTGGAAGGCTGAGCAAAAAAACAAGGCTGAGGAACCACTGATGAATCAAATCACCAAGCAGGTGGAAAGAATGTTGCTCCAAAAAGGGTTAACTGGGGTTAGGATTGATAGCAGGGAAAAACTTCCTTATTCCGTTTGGCGGAAAATGAGATCGGGGTTAAAGAAAATATCTTCCATCTTTGACCTTTATGGAATCAGGGTAATCACCAGAGTTGAGGATGATGTTTATGTTGCCCTTGGGGCTATTCACAATAAGTGGGAAGCTGTTCCCAACCGATTTAAGGATTATATCAGCCATCCCAAACTAAATGGTTATCGGTCTGTCCATACTACCGTAGCTTATGATACGGAGCACCGTGTTGAATTCCAGATCAGAACAAGGTTGATGCATGAGGTTGCTGAAACAGGTATTGCCAACCATTGGCAGTACAAGGAAGGTGTGAAAATGGCCAATCCCTACATGGTGGATTCATCAGTATGGAAACAGAAGTTGGACAATGTGCTGATTGAAAGTTCTGATAACCATGATTTTCTTGATCACCTGCGAGAAGAGATCAACGCTCGGAGTGTATTCTGCTATACGCCTTCTTTTGAGGTTGTTTGGCTTTCCAAGAATGCAACAATTTTGGATTTTGCCTACGAATTGAACAGAGATTTGGGTGACAGGGCTTTAAGTGCCACCATTAACGGAGAAGTTGTTCAATTGGACAATCAGGTAGATAATGGGCAGGTGATAAATATCATAACTGCTCCAAGCAGTTATATTGATGAAAAGAAGAAGTTAAGTGCCGCAACCAAGAAAAGCCAAAGATTTATTGAGGAACTTGAAGCCGATCTAAAAATCAAAGAGGCCATTCAATTTGGAAGAAAAACCCTTCAACATTTCTTGGAGGATAATGGGAAAGTATTTTCTGAAAAAGCAGTAAGGACAGCAGCAGAAATCCTCAAAATAGAAAGTGGTGATGAACTTCTCCGTCGAATTGGGAATTTGGAAATTAATTCTCGGGATGTTTTGGTTGTACTTTATCCGGACACTACCCTTTCTACAACAACCGAAGATGGACCTGAACAAATAATATTGGGTTTGCAAAAAGACACCCGTCCTGAAATGGCAACCTGTTGTTACCCTCTTCCTGGTGATAGAATCATTGGGTTCCAAACAGATGAGAACACTGTTATGGTTCATGTTTTTGATTGCCGGGTTTTGGAAGAAATCCAACAGTACGACAGATGGATGGATTTGGAATGGCATCCGGGACCCTATGGTATTAACCATCCAGCAAAACTGGATATCAACATGTCGAACCGGCCTGGTGCCTTGGGAGAGGTTTGTACAGCAATAGGTTCCAGGCAAGCCAATATCAGCAATGTACATGTCGAGTCCAGAACCCTTGAAAGCTTTCATTTTCAGCTTGAGGTGGAAGTAAGTCACCTCAAGCATCTTTATGATATAATCAGTTTTGTCGGGGCCAAGCAATGTGTAAGGAGCATAACTCGATATCGGGGAAACGAACTTCCGCTCAAATTCTCAGATCAAACACTTGAAACAGCCGTTTGAGTTGATTTATCAATACTCCAATCATTTAATAATATTATTGACAATGGGGATTTTATGGTTTGCTCCAATTATTTACGTCTTGGTGTGAATATAGACCATGTAGCCACAGTAAGAAATGCCCGGGGAAGTGATCATCCTGACCCGGTCGATGCAGCCATACTTGCAGAAGAGGCTGGCGCTGATGGCATAACTGCCCACCTCAGAGAAGATCGAAGGCATATCAGGGATCGCGATATTGCCAGACTGAAGGATATTCTGAAAGTTCCTCTCAACCTTGAAATGGCAGCAACCCAGGAAATGCAGCAGATTGCTCTAAGACATGATCCCCATGCTATTTGTCTTGTTCCTGAACGTCGCCAGGAAAGAACGACTGAAGCGGGTTTGGACGTTGTTGGTCAATTGGAAACCCTGCGGGAGTATATCAAGCCTCTTAAAAATGCAGGTTGTCGGATTTCCTTTTTTGTCGGTACTGACCCAAACCAGATTATTGCCTCGGCTCAGGCCGGTGCCCAAGTTGTCGAAATTCACACAGGTCCCTATTGTGAGGCTCAACACAATGGTCAGGACAAAGTGAGGTCAGAAGAGCTTGAGAAAATTATTTCAGCCGCTCAAAAAGCTCACGAACTAGGACTGGAAGTCCATGCAGGCCATGGATTGAATTTTCAATCGGTTATGAAAATCGCGTCAATCGGCATAATAAAGGAACTTAACATCGGTCATTTTCTGATCGGCGAAGCCATTTTTACCGGTTTGAAGGAAGCAGTTCAAGCTATGCGTCAAGCCATGGATGATGCACGAAAAGGTACCCCGTGATTGTTGGTATCGGAATTGATATTGTGAATATTTCACGCATTGAAAGGGTGCTTTCACGTCATGGTGAGCGATTCCTGGACAGGATATTTTCGCCCAACGAAAGGAGGTTTGCCCAGCGGGTACCAAATCATTCCGGTATATTGGCAAAAAGATGGGCCGCCAAGGAAGCCTGCTCCAAAGCGTTGGGTACTGGAATGAGGCAGGGGGTTAGATGGCAAGACTTGGAGGTTCAAAATCTTTGGAATGGCTTTCCGGTAATGATGGTAAAAGGGAAAGCAAAATCCAAGTTGGAAAAAATGATACCCACTGGCTACCAGCCAGAAATTTTTCTTACCATGTCGGATGATTATCCCTGGGCAATTGCCAAGGTAATCATTCAGGCAACACCCCTGATGGAACCAGTATTGGAAACTTATGACAACAATCAATAGGAACCATTTAGTTGGTATGATGTCAACGGAGGAAATGTAATGGAAGAAGAGGATTTCTTTGCCAGAGTTTATAAGTTGGAAAAGGATAAAGAAATATTTGATTTGTACACCGAATGGGCAGACTCGTATGAACAGGACGTAATCCAGAACGGATACAGGACGCCTGAGAGATGTGCCAACGATTTGGCTAATGTTACCAGTAATTTCTCCTTACCAATTCTGGATATTGGCTGTGGAACCGGTTATTCGGGTTTGGCCTTGCAAAAGGCTGGGTTTACCACCATTGATGGAACCGATATAAATCCAAGTATGTTGGCAATGGCACAATCCAGGAAGATATATAATAACGTGTATCTTGGAACAATCGAAAACCCATTTCCAGACAATGCCTCATCCTATGCCATTATTTCAGCGATTGGTGTAATCGGTTCTGGTGCTGCACCAGTTGGAATTCTGAAAGAAACAGTTAAAATTCTTGCTCGCGAAGCCTATTTCGTATTTTCACTTAATGAACACACCCTCAAGGATCCTGTTTTCAGTGAAGCAATCGAAGAGAGCATTGAGGCGGGTGTTTGTGACCTGGTTTCAAAAAGTATGGGCCCCCATTTAGAGAAACTAAATACAAACTCAGCTGTATTTGTTTTAAGAAAGAAATAACCCTTCTCCTCCTTAAAGTTATGATAGAAACGATAAAAGAAAACGTCATTACCCTGATTCTGGCCCTGTTAATAGCCGGGCTTTTCAGAACTATTTTCTTCCAGCCATTTTATATTCCATCGGGCTCGATGAAGGATAATCTGTTGGTAGGGGATTTCCTCTTTGTGAATAAAATGGCCTATGGCTATTCACAATATTCCTGCCCTTGGGCAATGTGCCCGTTCAACGGAAGGATTTTGGGCAAGGAACCCAAAAGAGGTGATGTCGTGGTGTTCAGACATCCCACTAGAAAGGAAGATTATATAAAAAGGCTTATCGGTTTACCAGGTGATGAGATTAAGATTGTGGGTGACAGTGTTGAAATAAAAACCAGGGAAAATTCAAACAGTGACAATTGGTTTGTTTTTGCCAGGGAACAAATTGAAGATTTTGAGGAATCATTCGTACCTCAAGGGGGAGCTAAATCCTATCCGCGTTGTAGCAATCAGCCGAACAATGGAGGAGTATGTACGAAAACCCGTGTTGAAGAAACGAATTCTGATGGAATTACGTACACGACACTGGAAATAAACACTCCTTCTGAATCTGGAACTGAGCTAATTTATAAAGTTCCTGAGGGACATTTCTTTTTCATGGGGGATAACCGGGACAACAGTCTGGATAGCCGAGTGCCCCAGGAAAGAAGGGGAGTAGGTTATGTGCCTTATGAAAATCTGGTAGGTAAAGCCAATTTAATCGTCTTCTCGTCTGCTGGTTCGTCGCTTTTTTTCTTTTGGACCTGGCGGGGTGACAGATTTCTTAAGGCAATAAGGTGAATAGCAATAAGGCATTTTCCAGGCTGGAACAAAAACTGGGATACGTTTTCAAAAACAAAAATTTGCTGGAGATCTCGTTAATCCATAGTTCACACCTGCATGATGAGACTGAAAATAATGAACGGCTGGAATTCCATGGCGACCGGGTTCTGGCCCTGGTAATTGTGGATTATTTATCAATTCATTATCCCATGGCAAGGGTTGGAGAATTGGCCTTAAGGCTCAACAAGGTGGTATCAAGAAAGACATGTGCTGAAGTTGCAAGATCCACGGATCTTGGGCAATATTTAATTCTGGGCAACGATGCTAGACACTCTGGGACCCGTAGCAGGACTTCTGTTTTGAGTGGTGCTATGGAAGCCATAATTGGTGCTGTATACCTGGATGGGGGATTAGAGGAAGCAAAAAAACTGGTTCTAAATCTCTGGAAGCCCCATTTTTCATTTGATATTGCCGAAGCCATAGATCCCAAAACCGAACTGCAGGAAAGCCAGCAAATATTGGGGAAGGATATTCCAACATATCGTGTTTTGGAAAAAGTGGGCCCTAGCCATGCTCCGGAATTCTTGGTAGAGGTCAGCCTATCTTCAGGAGAAACAGAGACTTCTCGTGGAAGGACCAAAAAGGAAGCCGAAAGAAAAGCCGCCAATAAAATTTTATTAAAATGGAAGACTTCTGATGATTAACACCAAGTTTGGATATGTAGCCTTGATGGGGGAACCAAACGTAGGAAAATCCACCCTACTCAATCAATTGGTTGGAACAAAATTGGCGATTGTAACCCATAAAGCCCAGACAACACGATCAAATTTAATCGGGATACAAAACAGGGATAGTACCCAAATAGCTTTTGTGGATACTCCTGGCATCTTTAATCCCAAGACTAAACTGGACCAGGCTATGGTTAAATCTGCCTGGAACAGTATCAAATTTGCAAATATCATCTGTTTGATGGTTCAGCCAAAATCGGCTCAATGGCAAGAAATTGATGGTGTCACAGACAGGTTGAAACTCATTGAATCCGACGATACCAAAATAATACTTATCGTAAACAAGATTGACCTTGTTAACCCCAAGGAATTACTCAAACTTGTGGATAAGGTTTCCAGTCGGATGGATTTTGCCAAGGTGTTTCTGATTTCCGCGAAAAAGGGAGATGGTATAGAAGATTTGATGGCGTGGTATACTGATAACCTTCCTGAAGGCTCCTGGCTATTTCCACCGGATCAGATTTCCTCGCAGTCCGTCCAAAGTTTAGCTTGTGATATTACGCGTGAAAAACTTCTCATGCGATTACATCAGGAGATACCCTACAACCTGACGGTTGAGACAGATCAATGGGTGGAGATGAAAAACAAGGAAGTCAGGATTGATCAGAATATCATAGTTGCCAAAGAGGGGCATAAAGCAATGGTAATTGGAGCCTCGGGATCTTGTATCAAGCAGATTGGAATTGAAGCCAGGAAAGATATTTCCAAGTTATTGGGCCAAAAAGTTCATCTCTTTTTGAGGGTTATAATCAGAAAGAAATGGATGGATGACGAAAAAAGATTAAGGGATATGGGTTTTGGCGTGCCTTGAGTGGAATTCCTATTTTATGGAATGAACCATATTAACACCTGAACGTAAGTATTTTTCACATGGATTGGAAAGACACAGGTTTTTTTCTTTCGGCCAAGCCCTATGGTGAACACGCTGCAATCGCAAGTGTCATGACCAAGTATCACGGCAAGAGATCGGGCATGATTTGGAATGCCAAATCAAAAAAAATGGTATCAATCCTGACCCCCGGTAATCAGTTATCTATTAGATGGCGTGCTCGTCTCCATGAACTTCTGGGGAGTTTCAAGGTTGAGTTGGAGAAACAAAGGTCCGAGATAGTGTTTTCCGGTGCTATGGCCCTAAATGCCCTGACTTCCATCTGTTCTTTACTTGACAGCCTTCTTCCCCAATTTGATCCGCATAGAAACCTTTATACAGAGACGGTAAGACTTCTGGATAAAATTAACTCCACAGACAAATGGTTAATTGATTATCTGAAGTGGGAAATTCTTTTGCTGAAAGAAATAGGGTTTGGTCTTGATTTGGAGAAATGTACGGTTACCAATTCCAATCAAAACCTGATGTACATCTCGCCCAAATCAGGTTGTGCAGTAAGCAAGGAAGGTGCTGGAGAATGGGCTTCCAATCTATTTCCCCTTCCCCAAAGCATGGTAACCGGACGGTTAAGCAAGCAGGAAGATATTCTTGCGGGCTTAGAGATAACCGGACATTTTCTGAAGAAGGGTTTTCACCCCCACACCGGCCCTTCTAAACTACCCGATCCAAGACTCAGATTAGAAATATCTATCCGAAAGCATTATAAGAAAATTTATGGTGAAGCCTGAATGAACAATTATGTTGTAAAATTCCTCTTGATCCGGGTTTCAGACCATTCCACAAAAGGTTACTGCTTGGAATTAGCACCAATTTTCAAACCCTTTCCTTAACTATGTGTGTTCAGGTTAACCCGTTCAGACCCAGGAGCAGACGAAAATCATTGGCCAGCCGGGGCAAATTTCGCAGGTGAAAAAATTGAAGTCGGATTTGGTATAGATAATGAATCAAGCCTTATATTTGTTATTGGCTACAAGTTTCCCGGTATAGAAGCTAGGTACTTCTATAGAAAATACGATAGTTTTGGTGTCAAGCATCCCTCGTATGATAATCATTTGGACTGCTATGATGGGAAAGATTTTGGCTTACAAGCAATCATCAACATGGGGGACAGATCAACATTAACCGCCAGTGTTTCAGAAAGAGAAGTCAACGGACGAACGGTTGATGAAACGGGTATGCAATTACCAGGGGACATAGTATTTCATACAGATGCCAAGTTGACAGAGGTAGATTTCGCTCATGATTTAGGTGGCGGGATAACTTTCAAGACAGAATTGAGTAAGGTAGATTCCCTTACCACTCTTTTTGACCATGATGGACCACCTTTGTATAGCTTTAAAGACACCTACCTTGAGATGCTTCTGGAGATGTAATTTTAGAATAGCAAACAGGAATTCATTCAACACCCTAATCAAGGTATGATTAATAGTTTGCTCTGATGAAAACCCCAAGGAGTAAGAGGATTAATTGTCGTACTGTCCTCTCAATGGCGGCTAATCTTTGAAAAATTGATATCACCGTTTGCTCAAGTTCAGACCTAATAGCGTATTTCACCACTTCAAAATCTATCAAAGGCGCTAGTAGAGGAAGTTAAGCCCTAAAGGTCTAAACCTTGCCATTACGATGTATTAGAGTCGTGGTTTGGAATTTGCATACCACCAAACTTGTGCTAATCTTGAACCAGCTTTGTAAATATCCAAATTGTTGGTTTCCAGGGTGATTGTTTAGGTTTGTTGGAGTCGCTGTGAAAGAAGTTCCTGAATTAGATATTGTCCATTTCGCAAAACGGACGCACATTGATCTGCCACTTTATGCATCGCCAGTTGAGGCCGGGTTCCCTTCACCAGCAGACGATTATCTTGAAACTGTCCTGGATATCAACGATTACCTTGTTCAACGACCTGCCGCCACTTTTATGGTTAGAGTACAAGGCGACAGCATGCGTGAAGCCGGCATATTAGATGGATCAATCCTGGTTGTTGACTCCAGTATTGAACCTCAAAATGGCATGATCGTTCTTGCTATTGTTGATAATGAGTTCACCGTCAAACGCTTGGTCAAAGTCAAGAATAGCTGGATTCTGCGGCCTGAAAATCCCGGCTATTCCGAAATTGAAGTAACGACCGATACTGAAATACGTGGTGTCGTAACAGCCAGTATTCAAAAGTTTGGTGGCAGTTACTGATGTTTGGAATGGTTGATTGCAATAATTTTTATGCCAGCTGTGAGCGGGTTTTTCGGCCAGATTGGCGGAAGACCCCCATAGTGGTCCTGTCTAACAATGACGGGTGCATTGTTGCCCGTTCTGACGAAGTCAAGGCCCTTGGATACAAATTGGGGGCGAACTATTTCAAAGTCAGGAAACAGCTGGCCCGGGATGGCGTGATTGTCCGGAGTAGCAACTATGCACTCTATGGCGACATGTCCCAGCGGGTTATGGAATGTCTGGAATGTTTGGCCCCAAAAATTGAATTCTACAGCATTGACGAAGCCTTTTTGGACTTGAACGGCATGCCCGATCTGCAAGCCTACTGTCACAAAATTGTTCAAACTGTAAAGAAGTGGACATCCATTCCGGTTTCAGTTGGTGTTGGTCCGACAAAAACCCTGGCCAAACTTGCCAACCGCCTTAGTAAAAAGGAACCGGATTCGGGGAATGTTTTCATCATGCAACCGCCCTTTCCCCTTGATCAGGTAGCGGTCGAGGATGTCTGGGGAGTAGGTCGCCGCCTGTCCCTGCGTTTACGCCTGATGGGAATTGGGACAGCTCAGGGTCTTGCTGATCTTGACCCCATGACCGCCAGAAAGATGTTCAGCATCATGTTGGAAAGAACTGTACGGGAGTTACGCGGCGAATCCTGCATGTCGATGGATGAAGTACCGCCTGACCCACAGCATCTGATGGTTTCACGCGGATTTAAAGGCAAGGTTACCACCAGGAATCACCTGCAGGAAGCCGTAGCGACCTACGCATCACGAGCAGCTGAGAAAGCACGAGCCAAAGAGGTTTATGCTGGAACCGTCCAGATATTCATTCGAACATCACCCTTTTCCAAGGGGCCACGTTATGTAAACAATGCGTCCTGGACTTTTCTGGAGCCGCGTAATGACAATCTATCGCTGGTAAAGGCAGCCACAACGTGTTTGGATGCTATTTGGAAAGATGGGTATGAGTATCAGAAAGCAGGTGTTTTGTTGACCGATTTATCCACGGCAAAACTAAAGCCCACCCCACTGTTTGAAAAAGCCTCTAGGGGTGAATCCACCCAGGAATTGATGCGACTTATGGACCGTTTGAATCAACGTTACGGGCGGGAAACAGTTCGTATTGCATCCAGTGGGATTGAACGTCCGTGGATGATGGCCCAATCGTTACTGAGTCCAAGGTATACGACCCGTTGGGAAGACATACCGACGGTTCGTGCATAAAAAGAGGTTACTCCGCTTTGTAACGATATCCAATACGCCATAAAAACCCAGTTTCAGGTCGGGGTCATAGGACATGGGTTAAATCAGTAAGCGCTCAAATGTTCTCCACAAAGTCTTCAAAGGTATATCCCTGAAGATAAAGCAACGAAGTCAGGTCGCCATGGTTGATTTTGACCTTGCTCTGTTTGGCAACTATAGGATGAGATCTGAAGGCTACCCCAGTACCTGCAGCAGAAAGCATATCCAGATCATTTGCACCATCGCCGACGGCAATTGAATCCGAATACTTCAGTTTTTGTATGGAAACAAGTTTTGTAAGAACCTCCAATTTGGTTTCCTTGCCCAGAATGGGCAATCCAACTTCACCAGTCAGGATATTATTTTCAATTGACAGGGTATTGGCATGGTTTTCGTGAAAACCCAACGCAGTTGCTAAGCGGTCAGTGAACTCGGTAAAGCCACCTGAAACCAGAGCGCAATAAGCACCATTGGCTCGCATAGTTCCGACCAGTTCTCTTGCACCCGGAGTGAAGGTTATACGAGATTGCCAGGTTTGTTCAATTATTTGGGCACTTTCTCCCTTTAGCAGGGCCACTCTTTCCTTCAGCGCTTGTTCGAAAGGTATTTCCCCATTCATTGCCCTTTTGGTTATCCCCTTTACCAAATCACCTAGTCCCGAAAAGTCGGCCAGCTCATCAAGACACTCCTGTTCAATGATGGTAGAATCCATATCTGCCACCAAAAGTTGCTTTTTACGGAAATTTCTGGGTTGAATTATCAGATCAATACCTAAATCATATAAGACCGTCCAAACCTCCTCAAAATCAATAGGAATTAAGTCCACAACAAATTCAGCTGCAACATCAGGACAGAGCAATTTGACTGATCTCCCGGCCCACTTTTCGCATAATTCGGTGACGAGGACAGTTTTCAGAATAGGTTTGCCGGGATTGGAAATAAGAGAAACTACATATGTCACGCACTCTTCCTCAATGTTCGAATATTTTTTTTCATATGTCCAGTATAGTGTCCAAGCCGGTTACCTCTCCCTAAAAAGGGGGTTGTTTAACTGAAAGGTAAAAAATGAAACCTAACAAACCCTTATATAAACCCAAATGTCCCAATTTTTCATCAGGACCTTGTAAAAAACCTCCGGAATGGTCCTTGCAAGTACTGAAGGACGCTCCCTTGGGCAGGTCACACAGGTCCAGCTTAGGTAAAGAAAGATTATCCAGAATAATCAATGGTGTAAAGGAAATCCTGGAAATCCCCGGTAATTATAAGGTGGGGATCGTACCAGCATCTGATACCGGTGCCATGGAAATGGCCATGTGGTCCTTATTGGGAAGCCGTCCAGTTGAACTGGTAGCCTGGGAAGCCTTTGGCAGAGATTGGGATACCGATGTTTTGGAGCAATTGGCTATCCCCACCAACCAACATATGGCTGATTTTGGTGAACTTCCCGATTTAGCTAAAATCAATTTCGAGAATGATGTTGTTTTCACCTGGAATGGGACAACAAGTGGGGTTTGTGTACCCAATGGAGATTTCATTCCTGCCACGAGAGGTGGGCTGACCATATGCGATGCCACCTCAGCGGCATTTGCGATGGAATTGCCCTGGCACAAGCTGGATGTAACAACTTTCTCATGGCAAAAGGTAATGGGTGGCGAAGCCGGGCATGGGATGATTATTCTTTCACCCCGAGCGGTAAACAGGTTGGAAACATGGCAACCCAAATGGCCTTTACCGAAAATCTTCCGAATGACCAAGGATGGCAAGCTGATTGAAGGAATATTCGAAGGAGCAACAATTAATACCCCTTCCCTGCTTTGCGTTGAGGATTTTCTCAATTCGTTGTCTTGGGCCAGGTCCATAGGTGGTTTGTCCGCCTTGATAGGCAGGACCAAGGCCAATGCCGGCGCAATAGAAAAATTTGTGGCAGAAAACGATTGGATAGAATATCTGCCAGGAAGACCTGAATCCAGGTCAACAACAAGTGTATGCCTAAAATTCAATCATCCTCGGCTTACTCCTGGCAACATAGCACCATTTGCCAATAAAATTGTTACGATATTGGAAGAGGAGGGTGTCGCCTTTGATATAAAAAACTATAAGAAGGCTCCCCCAGGTTTAAGAATATGGTGTGGGGCTACAGTTGAAAAAGAAGATATAGAATTGTTGATGCCATGGCTCAAATGGGCATTCGATTCAGCAATGATATCAATGGAAAATTGCTAGTTTACAGGATTGAGTAATATGAACCAAAAACCCAAGGTCTTAGTTTCAGACAAACTTTCCCAGGTTGCTCTCAAGATATTTGAAGAGCGAGGAATTGAGGTGGATTTTCAACCCGGTCTGGGCAAAAACAATGACGAGTTACTCGCTGCCATTCACAAATATGATGGGTTGGCTGTGCGGTCGGCAACCAAGGTAACCTCAAATTTACTTGCCAAGGCACAAAACCTGAAAGTCATTGGTCGTGCTGGTATTGGTGTCGACAATATTGACGTAAGAGAAGCCACCAGAATGGGAATTGTTGTCATGAATACTCCGCATGGGAATTCAGAGACAACAGCCGAGCATGCCATTGCCATGCTTTTTTCCATTGCCCGGCAAATCCCGGAAGCAAGTTCTTCAACCAAATCAGGTCGATGGGAAAAATCCAGATATTTGGGCCGAGAACTTCTAGGTAAAACGATCGGTGTAATTGGCTGTGGAAACATCGGATCAGGGGTTTGTAGGCGAGCTTTAGGTCTAGGAATGAGAGCTTTGGGATACGATCCCTATCTTACTCCGGAAAGGGCCCAAAAAATCGGGGTAGAAAAAGTGGAATTGGATGAATTGCTACGCAAATCCGATTTTATAACCCTCCATGTTCCCCTTACGGATAAAACACGCAAGTTGATAGATGCCAAGGCCTTGGCCAAAACCAAAAGAGGGGTAGGTCTGATAAATTGTGCCAGGGGAGGAATTGTTGATGAAAAGGCACTCTATGATTCTTTGCTGGAAAAAAGGGTTTCCGCCGCGGCTCTGGATGTCTTTGAAATTGAACCCCCCGAAGGTAATCCATTACTGGAACTTCCAAATGTTGTAGCAACACCTCATTTGGGTGCATCAACATCGGAGGCGCAGGAAAAGGTGGCGCTACAGATAGCTGAACAGATGTCTGATTTTCTGGTTAGTGGGGCTGTCAATAATTCCCTGAACATGCCATCAATTTCCGCCAAGGAAGCAAAGCGGATGAAACCTTGGATATCCCTGGCCAATCACTTGGGGTCTTTTGTTGGCCAGATGACTGATGAACCAATAAAACACCTGGATGTTCTGTTTGATGGTAATATTTCAGAATTGAATACCAAGGCACTTTCTTCAGTTGTCATTGCAGGCTTGTTAAAGGTAAACAATCCTGAGGTGAACATGGTTTCCGCCGAAGAAACTGCAAAAGAAATCGGTATGGTGATTTCCAACACGACCCAGACCAAGTCAGGGGTTTTTGAATCATATTTGAGATTGACGGTAGAAACAGAAAACCTCACACGCTCAATAGTGGGTACGGTGTTTTACGATGGCAAGCCCAGAATCATTCAAATCAAGGGCATTTATATGGATGCCGACATTTCCAGGCATATGCTTTATTCAACCAATAAGGATGTTCCAGGAATTATTGGCGGAATGGGCACGATCCTGGGCAAGCATAATGTAAATATTGCCAGTTTTCACTTGGGTCGCTCTGCTGCAGGTGAGGATGCAATTGCATTACTCTCGCTGGATTCAGCTGTTGGCGAAGATGTTTTGGAGGAGTTGAGGAACTCCAACTTATTCTATCAGGTTCGTTCGCTGGAATTTGATCTTGAGAGTTGATTTGGCAGATAAATGATTAATCTAACCACCATCTGAATAATGGATAGTATTTCGATATTAGAGAAGTTGGTAGGCTTTCCAACCGTAAGCAGGGATTCAAACCTGGACTTGCTAGATTACGTCCAACAACTCCTTACCTCAAATCAAATATTTACGACAAGGGTTTACAATCAGGAAAGAACAAAAGCCAACCTGCTGGTACAAACCGGGCCTTTTGATCGGGCAGGCGTCCTTCTTTCTGGGCATTCTGATGTTGTGCCAGTGGAGGATCAGGATTGGACCGTTCCACCCTTTGAACTGACCTCATCTCCAGAGAGGTTCTATGGTCGTGGTACTACGGATATGAAAGGGTTTATTGCCTGTGCCATTTCTGCCATTTTGAAAGCCAGGGACAGATCCTTGGATACTCCCCTCTGGTTAGCAATATCTTATGATGAAGAAGTGGGATGTATCGGAGTCAGAAGGTTGCTTGATATGATGGCCAATTCTACCATGAAACCCCTTTTATGTATTGTTGGCGAACCAACGATGATGAAGGTGGCTAATGGTCACAAGGGCAAATTGTTTCTTCGGACAAAATGTCATGGAAGAGGGGGACATTCAGCTATGGCCCCCAAGGTCTTGAATGCTTTGCACTTGGCTTGTGATTTTGTGGCAAAATTAAGGTCGGTGCAGAAAGAAATTGCTAGGTCAGGCTACCATGATGAAGACTATGAAATACCCTATACAACAATCCACACTGCCAAGATAGAAGGAGGGGTAGCTCTTAATATCGTACCGGCAACAAGTTCTGTGGATTTTGAGGTCAGAAATATCCCCCAGGACAATCCAGATGAAATTCTGGAAGAGTTACAACGGATAGCTGACCAAATTGTACAATCTCAAAAGGATTGCTTTCCAGAAGCAAGAATTGATCTTGAACTGATAAACAGCTACCCTGGTTTGGCAACACCGGAAAATGATCATGTTGTGGATTTTGTTAAATCCCTGACGGGCATGAATGACACCCTCAAAGTTTCTTTTGGGACAGAAGGAGGGCTTTTTCAGGCAAGGCTAGGGACACCAACAGTTGTATGTGGTCCAGGGTCAATGGAACAGGGGCACAAAGCTGACGAGTATATCAGCCGTGACCAATTGGCCCAATGTGATCAAATGTTGGAAAAATTGGTTGACAGGCTAGAGGCAGGCATAACTAACCTGGATTTAAGCCCGTAATTCCGCTTCGCCCTCTTCATCAGCCAATTGTCGGTGCCACATGTTGTAATATTTGCCGTGCAAATCCAACAATTCTTCATGAGTGCCCTGTTCAACGATAACTCCATTCTCCAAAACAATTATTTTATCCGAATGCACCACAGTTGAAAGTCGGTGGGCAATGGCAATGACTGTTCGACCGTGAGACATTTCATTGAAACTGTCCTGAATTTCCTTTTCAGTTTCAGTATCAAGCGAGGATGTTGCTTCATCCAAAAGGACAATAGGAGGATTCTTCAGGAGAGTACGGGCAATACCAACCCTTTGTTTCTCACCACCGGACAATTTCAATCCTCTTTCACCGACCTGAGATTCATACCCTTCGGGCAAATCAGCAATAAATTCATGCAATTTAGCAGACCGGGCAGCCTCTTCGACCTGTCTGGGGCTTGGGTCTGGAAGCCCGTAGGCAATATTATAAAAAATAGTTTCGTTAAAAAGGACAGTATCCTGGGGCACTATTCCAATCTGGTTATGCAGGCTGGTTTGGGTGACCTTCCTTATATCCTGACCGTCAATGGCAAGACAACCTTCGGTAACATCGTAGAAACGGAACAATAATCTTCCGATGGTAGATTTGCCTGAACCAGAAGGTCCAACAATAGCCACTGTCTCACCAGGATTAATGGTCAGGTTAATGTCTTTCAGAATAGGGCGGTTGGAATAATAGGAAAAAGACATGTTTTGGAATTCTATTTTGCCCCCACTTACCTCTAAAGGCTTGGCATCGGGACGGTCTGATACCTCATAAGGAACTTCAAGGAGGTCGAACATTTCCCCCATATCAATCAGTGCCTGTCGAATTTCCCGGTAAACTGTTCCAAGCCAGTTCAACGGCATGGACACCTGAATCATGTAGGAATTTACCAGTACGAAATCACCAACTGTCAAAGCGCCATTTCTGACCCCAACAGCTGCCATGAGCATTACAATGACAGTTCCAAGGGTTATGATGAGGGATTGGCCAAAATTGAGGGCTGCCAGGGAATAGGTTGTTTTCAGGGAAGCGGTTTCGAATTTCTCCATGGAACTGTCATATCTCTGCGCCTCCCGTTCCTCAGCTCCAAAGTATTTGACTGTTTCATAATTCAACAAACTGTCAATGGCCTTTTGGTTGGCATCGGTATCCTGCTTATTCATCTCCCGACGAATTTGCACTCGCCATTCAGTGACCTTAAAGGTAAAAAGGACATAAAGAGAGATGGATATAAGGACCGTGGCAAAGTACCAGAAACCCAGAACAATCCACAAAACCGCGCAGACCATCAATAGCTGTATGAGGAGTGGCCCGATCGAAAAGAGTACAAATCGAAGCAGCCAATCCACACCCTTGACCCCTCGTTCGACAATTCTGGATAACCCACCTGTTTTGCGGGTAATGTGATATCGGAGAGATAATTTGTGAATATGCTTGAAGGTTTCGAGAGCAATGGTTCTTAAGGCCCTCTGACCAACCTTGGCAAAAATGACATCCCTTAATTCATGAAAAAATACACTCATGACCCGGGCCACGCCGTAAGCAATGGTCAGGGTAACAGCTCCAATGGCAACCATCTCGGCAACATTAATTGCTTCACTTGTGGTCAGGGAATCAACCGCACCCTTATAAATGAAAGGAATCCCAAGGGTAATTAGTTCGGCCACGAACAGAGCAAGCATCGCCAGTACGACCCTGAAACGAAAAGCCAGATTATTCTTGGGCCAAAGGAAAGGGGTAACCCTTCGTAAGGTTCTCATCCCACTTTTTCGGGCTAAGGTTTCTTTTGATTGGATCGTTTCGTTCATTCAGCTTCCTTGTCTTTCTCTTGATATAGGGATATGAACCTCCGAATTACACTAAGATAGGAGGAAATCTTCCCCAACAGGAGATAAACGGTGCCGTTTCAGTCTTGTTTTGAGGAGTATCAGCCGAAAATCTGGTAAATCCCGGCCGCAATCTCGCTTTCAAGTGGGAAGGAAAGCATGCCCATTACCGAGTATCCCAATAGCCAAGGCATCAAGTAAAATCTGATCATAAAGAAAAACCAGGCAATAAAAAGTGGAATCATGGGGGGGATCAGGAATGATGGGGTCACGGGTTTAAACACCCTGAGGATGGGGTCGGTTAGTTTGACGAAGGCCTTCATGAAGAAAAAAGGGCTATCAAGGGGAAGAAAGAGGTTCATGCCAAATCGACCAATCAGGGTCCACATGATCATTCCCATGATGTAATCAATGATTAGAACCCAAGCAGGAAATGCCCCAAGTGTAGTTGTCATGTCGTAACCAACATAAATTGGGCAGGATTTTTATCCTGCCCAAAATTAATTTTCTTTAAATTTCCAGGTTAATGCGATTTATCGAGAATTGCTCTACCCGTCGGGTCACGAACCTCGTCAACCATATCCTGAATTTCCTTGGGTGGAGCCTCGGTCGCCAAACTAACGACGATCATGGCAACCAAACTGACCGGCATACCAATGATGGCAAACCTCAGATGGTCAATACCCAGCCATTCGGTTCCCCCTGCAAACCTGATGTAGTACAGATAGAGAGTACCGGCAAGGAATCCACAGACCATACCAGCGATTGCACCTGGTCGGTTGGCACGTTTCCACCACACGCCAAGCACAAGCGGGAAGAACAATCCTGAGGCTGCGAAATCAAAGGCCCAGGCAACTGCACCCAGAATACCGGTTAATCGTAAACTGGCGACAAGAGCGGCTGCACAACCGATAATGATCAAGAGCACTCGGGCAACGATCAAACGCTTCCTGGTGTCGGCACTTGGATCAATGATCTTGAAATAAAGATCATGGCTGAGTGCGTTGGCAATAGCCAAAAGCAAGCCATCGGCGGTTGACATTGCTGCCGCCATACCACCGGCTGCAACCAAACCAGAAATCACATAGGGAAGTCCCGCAATTTCTGGGGTAGCCAACACGACGATATCTGGTCGCATAAAGAACTCATTGACCTGTAGGATACCATCGCCATTGCCATCTACGACTGCCAGGAACCCGACACTAGCCCAGTTTTGGACCCAAGCAAGGTTCTGTACCTCAGCAATGGAGTCCCCGATAATACCTGTTGCAAGTTCCGGATCAAGAATCTGTAACTTGGTCAAGGTAGCCAAAGCGGGTGCAGTGAAGTAGAGAAGGAAAATGAACAACAAGGACCAGGAAACGGATTTTCTGGCGTCACGAACTGATGGAGTAGTGAAATATCTCATCAGAATGTGCGGAAGTGAAGCAGTACCTGTCATCATACAGATGGCCAAGGTAAAGAACTTCCAACTTGCCATACCACCGGCTGGATCATTGTGCAGGGTTGTGAGGATCCTAACCCCGCCAACTCCTGGATCCGCAGTAGCTGCAGCACCAACATTGAATTGAGTTTCCAGTTCAGCAATACGCTGGACAGCGTCACCGTAACCGAAATGCGGAATTATACCAAATCCTTGGACATTGGACATCCAGATAACGGGTACAAGGTAGGCAATAATCAAAACGATATATTGGGCCACCTGTGTCCAGGTAACAGCTCTCATCCCACCCAACATGGAACAAAGAAGAATGCCCAACAAGCCGAACCAGACACCGATCTCAAAGTCAATATGCAGAGCTCTGGATGCAATGGTTCCTGAAGCGTTAATCTGTGCCGTCACATATGTAAAGGATGCTACAAAAAGAATGATGACGGCCACAAACCTTGCCAGGTTACCGCCATATCTTGTTCCAATAAAGTCAGGAACGGTGTAACAACCAAATTTCCTCAGGTACGGTGCCATGAGTGAGTTGACCAGCACATAACCACCAGTCCAGCCCACAACAAAGGCAAGGTAACCATGACCGCCAAAGAAAATGCCACCAGCCAAGGCAACGAATGAAGCCCCCGACATCCAGTCAGCAGCCGTAGCCATGCCATTGAACACCGGAGGCACTTCTCGCCCGGCCACATAATAGGCGCCGACATTCATGGTTCTGGACAGCCATCCAATAGCTGCATAGATGCAAACTGTAAAGATAACGAATAGGATACCGATTACATCAGCACCTACACCCAACTGCTCCAGGACAGCCATAATAAGAATGAACACGATGAAACCACCGGTGTACATTCCATAAATTTTAGGTAGGTTATTAATAAAATCCCTTGGTTTTTCTTCTGCCATTATTCTATCCCCCCTTTAACCATCTAATCCAGCTTCGTCGTCAATACGGTCTTGCAGCCGATTGTGTACGAAGATAAGGATTACAAAAATTGCCAGGGAACCTTGCACAGCAAAGTAATACCCAAGCGGAAAACCTATGAACGATATTTCGTTTAGCCCTCCTGCAAAAAGATGAACAATTAATGCAAAAACAGCCCAGAGAATCAAAACCACAATTGTTAGGTTTCGAGTCTTGGACCAGTGAGCCTCCCGTGCCTGCTGTCTAGCAGGCGATACCGATGCTGAATCGCCTCCAGCCGATGTATTTTGGGCCATATACCCTCCTTGAATTAAAACTCTTACGAGCCAATTTTCAACTAGTTGTTTAGGTAAACACCTAAAATTGATTTTAACCTAACCTTTCAGGTTTTACAACTTGAAAAGTATGAAGTGCATGGTTTCCGATCTGGAAACCCAAAAGTAGATGATAAAAGAACTTTTTCTAGACCTGTACCGAGATTTAATCAGAATTGTTCACTCTCGATTGGATAATTCTGCCTTGGATGGGCCTGAAAAACTCATCGAATTCATCCATTCCAGAGCAGCCTATGTGGCCCAAACTTCCCTTTACGGCTATCTAAAAACAAGAATGGGGAGGCAATATGTTGATATCTTCAAGGATGAAGTATTTGCCCCCTCACTTAATAAGGCAAAATGGGAATTATTTTTCGCATGCCTTGCCGATTTAACAGTTTATGCCATAGCCAATATCGTGACAAACACCAATCTATCCGATGAGGAGATTTCCGCAAAGGCGAATTTTATTTTTTCTGAATGTGTAGCAAAAACCATTGATGAAAATTGTCCCCCATTTATCATGACCCAAGCGAAAAACAGTTTTTTCATCAGGTGTGAAAAAACCATCTGGGCCAATGCTGCCATTGGGGAAAACGCTTTTTCACTCAGTCCGGAAACCCTGGCCAACTCTTCCCCTGTTACGGAGGAATTTCAGGAACTTGACCGAGAAATTGTTTTGAATTCGGTCAGGTTCAGGTGGAATAATATTCGGGAAGAGTTTCAAAAGCGTTACAAGAAAGATAAAATATTAGATTGTTGGTAGGGACTAATTGATTCTTGAAGGAATTAAGAACAATTTTCATGAAACCAGAGCTAAACAGATTTTAACAAATCAAAAAGCAATGTTGATTTCTTTCACTAAGGCTTCAACAGCTTTGAGATTTTTCCTTGTTCTACTGGCAATTTCATCTGGTGGTTTGCGTGGTACTACCCACCCCAATAATGCCAATCTTCGTAACAAGATGAATGTTAGTAAAAATTCCCACGACTTCCCGGGTAGCGGTCGATAATCCGTATAACCCTCTTTGAGCAAGGCAGCTAATCTGGCGAATGTCGGGGAAGGGTAAAATCTGTAAAGTGGGACAGCCAAATCGTACATTCGAAAACCATAACCGGAGTCATCATAATCAATTATTATTGGTTTCCCATTTGCAACCAGCACATTTTCGGAAATTACATCAGCGTGGATAAGCCCAAAATCTCCCCCATCATCTAAAAATTGTTGCAAACGGGTTTTCAATACAGTTTTCAAATCAAGTAAAAACATCCTTTCATTGGAGGAAAGAACTGGGTTATCCCAGAATCTTCCCCAAAGGGGATTATCTCCCAAGAACCCGTCAATATCCCAACTAGGTCGTTCAAACCTCTCTGGGATTTCAAAAGTATCCGTGGCATTGTGAATCTGGGCAATCACTCCTCCGAGATGGAAATAAATTTCACTAATTTCAGCCGGGGTGTCGGGTATTTTTTCATGCAACGTTTGCAAGGATTCACCTGCAATCCAGCTGACCATCGTTGCCTGCAAGTTGTTAGAGGTTGAGGAAATTAATTTTCCAGCTTCGGTTTTTATTGGTGCAGGAGTTTCTATCCCTTTCTCAGAAAGAAATGCCATCCACTGAAGTTCGGATTTTATTGATGCACTCGTTTGATAATTCGGGCGATGGATACGAAGAGCTGCTTTTTCTCCTAACTCATGTACTACTTCAAAAATGATATTTTCGCTTATATTCAGCAGTCGAACGAGCTTCCAGCCCGGAAACTCCAAAACAGCCTCACCGGCTGCTTTTTGGGCACATTCAGGATTTATTTTGATTTGTTGCAAGATCTTCCAACACTTCTTCCAAGGTGTTTATCAGGATATCAATTTCGGTATTTTGGATGGGTAGGGGTGGCCGTATCTTCAGGATAGAGCTGTGTCGTCCCAGAAAATTTAACAAAACACCCCTTTCACGCATAGCATTTACGATCAGCCGTGCGGTTGTGGCATCAGGGTTACCTTCTCGGTCACAGACCTCCGCTCCCAAAAATAATCCAGATCCCCGTGCCGCTCCCAGACATTCGTATTTGGCCACCAGATCCTTAAGCTTACTGAGAGCTCCTTGTCCAATGGTGAAGGCATGTTCAACAAGATTCTCCTCTTCGGTCACTTGTAGAGTAGCCTGGGCAGCGGCCATAGCTACGGGGTTGCCACCAAAAGTATTGAAATATCGGAACCTTTTACGGAAACTCCCAATAATATCCTTGCTTGAGACCACCGCAGCAACCGGATAACCATTTCCCATTGGCTTGCCAAGAGTTACTATATCAGGCTGAAATCCAATCAACTGGTGTCCCCACCAGGTATTACCAACCCTACCAAAACCTGGCTGTACTTCATCGGCTATTACAATACCTCCGGCTTTTCTAACCCTGTCAATTATTGGATTCAGGAAGCCCTTTTGCAGGGTTGGAAACCCTTCGTTGGCAAAGAAAGGGCAAATGATCAGGCAAGCAAGACCAACTCCTGATGCTTGAAACGCATCAATCTTTTCCTGAGTAACTTTGGCCAGTTTCTCATTTTCCATAGGATCAGTTTTTTCATAACAGGTTTCCAAGCCAACCGGACTGGGTATATGACTTACGAATTCACCATACCCCCCTATGGGTTCTGTTCTGGATCCAATTTGGCTGACCAAGGCAGTATTGCCATGATAGGTGTTGTCGGTACAAATAATCCCTCTGTTGCCTGTTAGCACCTGGGCCATTCGCAAGGCGACATCATTTGCTTCAGAACCGCTACATACCATGATCGCAGAAGAAAGATTTTTACTGAATTTGGATGATAGATGTTCAGTGTAATCCAGGATACCTTCATGTAAGTATCTGGTATGGGTGTTTAAGGTTGATGCCTGTTGGTAAATGGCTTCAACGACTTTGGGATGGCAATGTCCCACATGTGGCACATTGTTGTAACAATCCAAATATTTCTTCCCTGATTTGTCCCAGAGCCAAACTCCTTGACCTTTAACAATATGAACAGGGTCCTCATAGAAGGTGGGAACACTTGATCCGAGGAGACTTTCTCTCCTGTTTAACAATTTTAATTTTGAATTCATAAACCTGACTTTCTCAAAATTTCTCGATTCACAGGTTAGAAAGAGGATGCACCTGAAACAGTTCGAGGAGGACTTCAAAAGTAAAATATTCTTCAGCAAATCCTATTGTAGATTTATTTGGGATTTTATAGTTGGCGAAATTCATAAAAAAATATTAAATTGCTTAGGAGATTACTTATTTTGACATACAGTACACCAAGCCAATCAGGCCAATTGAATTTAGGACATCTCTTTTTACCATTTTCCGAGATCCCCTGATTGAACCGGTTATCGCACATTGTTGCGGTCTGTTTCAGCAGGTACTGATAAAGCAAAAACGAAAAATCTATTTATGGGAAACTAAGCGCATATTGTTTACGCTTGTTAAAATCAACAGTTAGGAAACGTATTACCTTTTGCTGATTGAACCACGCCGGTTGATCGAAGGGAAGAAATTGCTTGAATAGCCATGACCAAAAGTAATCATGTCGCCGTAAGTGTTCCATCGGATTTTAGAGTTAATAGCATCGTACGAACAGAGAATTTTTTTAAACTTGAGCGTGAATTGGATACAGCATTTGAGGAAATGCCTTTTGAAGATGGAGTAAGCCATCCTGCTGAACTTGTTCTGGAAGATGCATTTAGATCTGTGGGTAATTCAAACCCTTCGAAATGGTTTTTGCAGATGATACAAGACAAGAGAGATCCATACCTTACATCATCAATATTACGATGTCTGGGACGTCTGCAAATAGGCAAATCGGAATGGCGGACCAAAATTGTAAAAGAAGCTCTGGTTAATAATGATGTAGAGGTAAGGGATGCTGCGGTTCAGGCAGCTGAATCCTGGGGTGATTCGGAAGTCTTGGAAGTGCTCAAAAAACATACTGAAAATATCCCATGGCTTAGATCATACATTAACGGGGTAATAAAAGATTTAACTGAGTAACTTCTTCATATGTTCTTGATGCGAGCAAGTCTTGGGATTTTATGTTTACTCACTCAGGGTAATGAAGTAGCTAATGTAACCACAGCAATTACTCGTTACCAAGAAAAAAAGGCTTGGCGATGTAAAGCCTGTTGGTAAGGGAGTTTGTGAACTACTCCTCCGCTTTGGGCCTGGGGGGTATACCTGGTTTGGCGCTGGTAGGAAGGGGTGATGAATAGGGATCCTTATTTGTGCACAAGAAAATAAACAGCCCCGTTGGATTCTTGGGATGAAGATATTTTCAGGTAATGGTCACAATAACAATTAACCTTACTTGAGGTGCAAACATTATGTTATCAAAACATCCTTGCCGGATAAGGTAAAGTATTTGTCCAAGATAACTCCTAATGGTGGTGCGCTTACCTTTCTGAAGGATATGTTCAAGAGCCAGCTATTTCGTTAATTTTTAACCCCATTTTTTTCAATTTTCAAAAATTGATCCTTCTAGAAAACTGTTTACATGCCACCCCAAAATCCTGCCTCTTCGATAGCCCCATATTTGTGCGATATTTTCCAAGAATTATCCATCGAAACCTCTATTCAAGAGGCAAAAAGTCCTCGCAACCAGTTATTTACTTATCCACCATAAAGTATCCTCTAGCTCAACCAGACCAGTAATTTTCTTTCAGGTTTCACCGATCCGAATAACTTGGAAATTATGCATTGTAATTTTCAAAATACTTTGGTGTGTAATGGAAAATGATAAGTCTACCAACGGGGATGAATATCTCAGAATTACCATACTGGGTATTCTGATTTTTTTGGGGATGGGATCACTATTCAGTCTGTTTCAGGACAAGGCAATGGATTTTATGTCCATGATCGCCTGGTATCATGTAAAGTTTGTGTTATGGCTGATAGACATAATCACGCTCAAGAAGGATCATCTACAATTTATTACCCATTTTGCTGGGCCATTAAGTGAGGTCGAACCATTTCTGAATCCCTTTAGGGACTTTGTGGTCGGGAAAGAGCTATGGTGGGAACTCCATCAAGTGGCAGGCAGAGCATTTTTCCTGATCTATTTTTTGCCGGCAGGGATTATCATTTGGCTCTCATTTGGAAGACGTCCGGATTTAATATTCAGAAATAGACATTCCCTTGATAGTTTGTGGGAAAACCAGCCCATAAAGGGAACAAAGGTAGGATTTCTAGAAAGGTTAACCCAGGCTTCAGAGAGTAAATCAACTTTTGGTCCCAATTCTATCAAGGGTGTGGGTTATTTGATTAATCCCATCACCACAAGTGCAAAATCTGGTACCCTTGCACCTGCCCTGAATCCTGAAGAATGGCTGTTTCAAGAAGGATTGGTATCTCAAAATCATACAGATCAAAGACAATTCCCTTTGCTTGTTCCTTTCGACCAACAAAAGGCTGATGAGATATGTCAAGGACTAACCATTGATGGCATCAATGAAGTGTTTGAAGAGAAGATTGGAAGCACTTGGAAAGGTTTCACGCATTTAAAGAATTATGAGAAGGGTCTGGTAGCCGCTCAAATTCTACACTATGCCTTTCACCAGGATTTAGGAATGGAGGTACTGAAGTTTCTAACTGCAACCTTTGATACCTTTCACCCCGATGAAGATAAGTTTGAACAGGCATTGGGTCGGGACAGGTGGTTTCAAAGAACAATAGACAAAACATTCACCTCTGAAGCAGGAAAGATCCTGGAGGAAGAATCACATAAACATGCTTGGAAAAACACAGCCCTTGTCGCCATCCTTCGTCTGGCAAGAAAGGAGGGAGGGGTACTTCCTACAGCATACTTTCTCTGGTTGAAACTGATTGACAGAACTCTCTGGTACACCTTGAATAATGCAGGCAATGCCGTTTCTTCAGTGGAATCTGCCGGTGTGCATGCCCATTACCGAGCAGAAATACAGTCCAATATACCATTGATTAGAAAAAATGTGTTTCAGGTATCCCGATCCTTACTGGAAGATTATCTGGATATGAAACCATACCAGGTAACCAGAAGAAAATCACAGTATGATTTAAATCGTCCTATTGGCCATAAACTCAAGGAATACGCCAATTCAGACAAACCTTCTTCTGGCTGGAGGTGATTATGTGGATGCTAATTCCCCTGTCATTTTCGACTTTGTTCCTTCTTCAAATCATACCTGGCCTGGAAAGATATCAAGATGAAAATTACCGAACCAAAGTTTTAACCCAAGGATTGATCAGCATTCAGAACGAGGCCTTTGCCTATGGCAAATCAAACCAGAACTTTGTTGGAATTATCCCTAGTAATGCAATCCAGTTGCAAACCCAGTTGGATTGGAATTCTGAAATCGTCCATGGAAATGGTGACCGTTTTGTTTTGACCTGGCTCAGTGATTTCGAACCCGATGATATCTCAGCTAGAATATTTTTTGGATCTCATGAGTTTGAGGAACTCTCCCCAAGGCCTGGTTTCTTCTGGGGGAAATATTCCATCAAGGATGCGGATTCTGCTCTAATTGGCACGACTGTTGTTCCCCTACCCACCCAAAGGCTTGGCGATGGTATTTTTATGGTTGGAGACCTTATTTGATTGGAACAGTATATGTACTTGGGATCACAACAATCCTGTCCTCTCTGCTGGTTACACAATTGGTAGTTGTTGGAATTAGGAGGTTGGAAAGATCTGATATTTTACAGATTTCTGCTGTGTTTTGCCTGACTCTGGTGGGGAGTTCCCTGGGAAGTTTGTTTGGATTGTTTTATTTGGGAATTTTCCCCCAACCAGGCATTTTACATTTTATTCTAATCCTGTTTTTTGGTTTGTTGACTGCCGGAGCCCTTGTTGATTATCAAACGCACTGGGCACCGATGGAATTACAAATCCCAACCTCGATTTGTCTGGGTATTGTAGCTTGGAGTTGTGTGCATCCCACATTGGGAGAGACCTTGCTGCACGCAATCATGGGTTTGGTTCTATTAGGGTTATCCCATTGCTTGTGGCAGGTCCAGGTCAAGTTCAACCTAGATTTATTTCCTCCGATGGATATTTTGGCGGCGTGTTTACCAATCTTGCTCTTTGGGGGAACACGACAGACCCTGATATTTTACTCTCTTCTTGTTGTAATGTTAGTTGGTATCAGGTTCTGGCCATTTATTCCCAGGCTCCCGGATACATCAAGGAGAACGGAACAAAAATACATTCCATTGCTTGCAGTGGTATTCCCATTGACAATCAGCTTTATGTTGTGGGAGGCTTTGCATGTTGGTACTGTCTGATAGTATCGAGGATTCCTTCCGGGTTGAACGACAAGAAAGAAGGAATGAGATTTCCCGGGACCAACAAGATAGGTTGCGTACATTGGAAAGTGGATTGACCTTGTTTGAAGCTTCCCTTGCTTTGGCACTATTCGGAATGTTTATCGGTCTTGTGAATATAATCGTTGCGGCCAATGATGACAGGAGGAAAGCAATATCTCTTGGTAAGGAAACAGCCTTTATAACCAAAACAGTACAAAGGTATGTCGGATTTGAATATGACCAGTTAAGGGATGATTTGCTTTCGTCTTCCACCAATTCCTTGCTCATGTCAAAAGAGATGAGTCAGATTCAAACAGCAGGGTTCTTGCCTTCTTCAGTGATGACAGGCGGAACGTTCAGGAATTCAAATGGAAATAAGTACACTTTGTTTCTCAGGGGAGTAAACAGTGTTGATACAACTTCCCCACAAGCAACCCTCAACCTTGCGGACGTTGATACAGATAATGACGGTAGTGTCGACAACGATCTTTTGGATGGGAACATGGCAAATGGAGAATATGAACTTGAAGCTATCCTGGTCACTTCCGAAGGGAAGGCAGTTGAACCCCAAACAGGAAGTCCCGCAGTAGTGGATTCACAGCTTTTTTCAGCGGGGTATCTTCAGGGGAACAATACAGCCAGAGGTCCTTTTGGAGTATGGGAAATGGATATAAGCCCCTATCAGGATTTATCAGCATACCCACAGGAAAAGCAATTTGTTTCGTTAATTGCACTTTCCAGAAATGGTGTATTTGGCCATCCTGGTAAGGCTAGAGCTATTGAAACAGCATCGAATACCTACCTGGACAGATGTTTGAGTACTCTGGGATCTGTACTGGCTGACTGTAAGACCAGTAACGAAATATATACCGAGGTGGTTTTCAATAGTTTCGATAAAGACAACGATGGTACTGACGATACTTTCGGTTCAGTTCAAAACCTTTATCGGCTGGAGATGGGATCTCCGGTTGACTCAGATGGCGACAACATCCCGGATATCTTTTCATTTATCAAGAATATCCATGGAATTGGTTGCCAATCAGGCGACCCTAATACTACCGTTGATGAATTAACACTTGATTGCCCCAAGGTGGTAATTTCCGGCCATGCCCAGGTTGCCAATGATCTCACCGTTGGTAATCAGTTAACGGTCACCGGAAATACACAAAGCCAGAGGTTTATAGCTGGAGCAATCAATAACCAGGATCTGACCAAGGGCGTATATTTTACCAGTTTGGTCAAAATGGATGGAGATACTACAATAGCAAAGCCAGTTTGCAATGATCCGGGCAGCAACCCTCAGATATTTGTAACCCCGGCCGCTTTTGCCATAAGTACAGGCCATTCCATAGTGGGAATCAGGGGCCTGGCCACCAATCAAACAAATTCCTGGGAGGTTGGTTTGAAGGCAATAATCTCCCAGGATAGTAACAATGACGGCAAGTCAGATGTAATTGATTTGAATTCTGCCTCAGATTATGTTCAGGTCCTGACCAAATGCAGTTAGGAATGATAAAAATTGTATCTGATAAGCTAACCTAGCAATCAATCTCAATTATTTACCTGCAAAGGTGTTTCCTTAATTAGTGTCTGCCCAGAAAATACCTGATTTTTGGCAAATTGCCATAAATACATTTTCCCAGATTCATTTTCCAAACGTAACTACTCAGGTAGTCTAAATACCCCTTGATTCTTTTTTGTCCAGATTCCAGTTGACAAATTGGCAGCATCCCTCTAACTACCGCTACCAATCGGCCAATAAATGTCGAGCAGTATAATTTTCAGTATTCATGACACGTCTTTCCAACGCCGCTTTGCGGTCTGAAGTTTCCAAGTTAAAGGAGCTGGTTGTTGACCTTACGGAAAAGCACGACCAGTTATTAATCGAGAATGCATTTTTAAGGGCCCGCCTTACGGAGTATGAGCATCGTCTCAACAAGACCAGCCGTAATAGTAGCAAACCGCCTTCAAGTGACGGTCTGGCCAAACCCAAGATCCCGGTCAAGCCAGCCAAAGGCAGTCGCCCATCCGGTGGTCAAGCTGGCCATAAGGGGCACACTTTACGTCGGTCGAACAAGGTGGACCATATCCTGGATCATCGCCCGGTATCTTGTGCCAATTGTGGGGGATCATTGACCGCTGACCAGAATGCGATGGTGGCGCAGGTCCGCCAAGTCCAGGATTTACCGGCCAGACAGCCCCTGGTGATTACTAATCATCGCGTCTTGACTTGTTGCTGTGAGCAGTGTGGAGAGACCACCACCGGTTCCTTTCCAACCGAGGTCAAGGCACCAGTCCAGTATGGTCCTAATCTGCAAGAACAGGTGGTGTATCTTGGGGTTGAACAACTTCTTCCCATCCGTCGCATTGGCCAGGTTATCAACACCTTTTGTGGTGCCCGGCTTTCGGAAGGGACCATTTGCAATTATATCAAATCGTTTGCCCAACGCTTTCAGCCGGTTCATACTCATTTGGGTGACCTTGTGGAGCAGGCACCGGTCACCCATTTCGATGAAACCGGCATGCGGGTCAAGGGTTCGCTCAACTGGTTTCATGTTGGGACCACCGAAGCCTTCTGTTATTTCTGGCTGGGCCAAAGCCGTGGTGATGTCATGACCGGGGCGCAAGGAATCGTGGTTCATGACCATTGGCCTCCTTATCAAAGTAAGATGCCCCAGGTCCAACATGCATATTGTTTGGCCCATCTGGCCCGTGAATGTACGGGGCTGGCGGAGATGGGTGAACAATGGACCGGCAAGATGGCCGACCTTTTCAATGATATAATGAAGGTGACCAAACCGGGCCGCTCGCTATCGGCCAAGGTCGTGGCGATGATGGAGGGCCGCTTTGATCGCCTTCTGCAGGAGGGTATCACCTACCATAACCAACTTGACCCCTTGCCCCAAAAGGGCCGGGGACGACCCAAACGTCGCAAAGGCCATAATTTGGTCCACCGATTACGCGACTATCGTGAGGGAACTCTCATGTGCCTCCATAACCCGCTTGTCCCGGCCACTAATAACTTGGCAGAGCGCGATATCCGGGTTTTGAAATTGAAGATGAAAATATCCGGGAGTTTTCGACAAAAAGAGGGCGCGAGGAACTTTGCGATTCTACGAAGTGTGTTGGAGACCGCCCGTAAGCAGGGCTGGAATGCACTTGCCACTCTGGGAACAAAGGCGGATGTGCTGATTGAACAGCTTGCGCCCGAGAAACCAGCTCCCAACACTTAACATGCCACCATTCCTAAACACCCTTGTTCAGTAGTTGGGATTTAATTAATCTGCTACTGATACTACCTGAGTAG
The DNA here is from genome assembly GCA_963668325.1 of Paracoccaceae bacterium. Taxonomy (GTDB): domain Bacteria; phylum Pseudomonadota; class Alphaproteobacteria; order Rhodobacterales; family Rhodobacteraceae; genus MPNP01. Next base: position 733,009 of record OY764222.1, on the reverse strand, counting down.
TTACTTCCAAACAAAAATTTTCAGATTTGAGCTTGGTTTTTCACAAAAAAACGACTTTTTGAACAACTTTTTCCACAAATTATCCGATCTTTCCCAACTCAAGACAGACCTCCCCTGGCCGTCTTTTTGGGGACGATTATTTGGGTTTTGTTGCAGTTGGTTTCGTCAGGCCGCCAGGCGTGGTCGTTTGTCCGGCAGTAGTAATCTTTTCAGATCCTCTTTCTTCTTCCTACGTAACAAACGACCCAAATGATGAATATTGGACGCAACCACTGACAAGGCTACCACACGCTCAAACCCATCAGCTCCATACGCGCGAACACGGGCCAGACCATGATGCTCAAGGCCATTGATCTTCGATTCTATCCCCGGATGTTTCTTCCGCATGGCAACAAACTTGCTCCCACTTTCCCGTTCCCGGTCAGCCTTCGACCAACGACCCTTCCGAGGTAGAACATTCTCCGCAAGAAGTTCATCCAGACGAACCCGATTGGCCGGACTGTGAAAGCCACGGTCAAAACTGCAAGCCCGAAGGGACGGGAAAAGGAACTGGGTTTCCTCAACCATTGGTTGGGCATGATCAACATCACTCCCTTTCCACATGATCCGGTGATGCAGGATAAAACCACAATCATCTTCCAGGACGCAGACCGGTACACCTAATTCAACCGGAACCCCGGCCTTGCCTTTGGAGATCCAGCGGGTGTGCTCCTCAAAAATTGAATAGACCTTTTCAGCGGTGGGTATCGTTTCGCCCTGCAGCAAGCGACGGCCAATCTGATCAATCTGACGGTGGGCATGACGAAGATAATTGGCAATGGCCACTAAGACCTTGTCTTTGGTTACACCCACAGCACGCAACGCGACCAAAGTCTCTTCGGCCCTGGCGACAAGATCATCACACTGGCCAAGATAAGCCTTGACATCATCCACACTGGCTCGCCTGGTCTTTCGCACCGCATGAAACTTCTGCTTGACCGAAGCCCTCAAATGTTTCCATTGACGCCACCCACCAAGATCAGAAGCGCTGGCCTCATGACCAATCTCACGAAGAAGACAACGCATCGCATCCCATAACAGATTGACATCAGTCGGATAATGAACATCCGTTTCCACGACAAAGGAATCACACCGCCCGTGCAACGTTGCGCCAAGCTTTTTTTTTGACACTTTGTGACCACTATCGACAATCAGCTTGCCAACCGCGGCCAATAACTCTGGCGTCAACAGGGTGACATTATCAACAATCGTCTGGTGGGAATAAGTGGTTTTATCCCAGATGTCAGCATGACCAAGAAACTGGCGAACAGCACTATGGTGATTGACCAAATCCTGCAGACGGTCAAAATCACAACCCAGTCCCTGCATCACTACTCCCATAACCAGAATCTGCCACAAATCCATCCCCGGCCGGCCCAACTTGTGATTGGCATTGGTAACCAATCCTTCCTCCAGGAGAGTAAAAAGTCGTTCCCGCAGAGACTGGTCAGTATAAAGATGTTGAAGACCGATCAAGATGGCTGGGGTGTCATCTCTCGATTTGTAATCCAGATTAATATTTGCTATGTCAATGTCACCAAGTTCGCGGAGTGGTTTGATCGTATGTCGCATTGTCTCATCGCTCGAAGAAGTGTTACTTTTGGATAAGATCAGGCCTTATTTTGGGAAAAAACATATTTTAGAACTGATCTTGAAAGAAGATTCGCATATCAAAACCCCTATTGCAAGGGGTTTGGGAACAATTAAATCATTCTCGGGCAGACACTAATTAATAATGATGAAGTAAATCAAAAATAAATTATTAGCTGGTGACAAGATGGGGTTATTTATGTCCTGATGGTATATCTAGGTAACTCCCCCAACACAAAGAGAATTACTGCTTGAGTTTCAATGCCGGTCAAATCTAAAAGAATTTTCATTCTGTAGAATATTTTTCCTATTATTCACTGCTACAATACTTGAACAAACTAAGGAATTTATTTTGAAAGCCTATGCACATTCCGGAAACAGATCAGATCGTTGTGACTGGCAGTTGCTTGATGATCATCTGGCAAATGTAGCTCAACTTGCAGCTAAAACTGCCAAACCTCTAAAGCTTTCTACTATTTCTTATATAGCCGGATCATTTCATGATTTTGGAAAATATAATCCAGAATTTGACAAGGTCTTGGCCGGTCAACAAATTAGGGTTGACCACTCTACAGCAGGTGGAAGACACTTAATTGATTATGCAAAAGATATAAGTCAAAAGTTGACTGCACTGATTCTCGCACACTCAATTCTTGGCCATCATGCGGGATTGCCCAACACCTATGATGACAGCAATTCAAACCTTGAATGGCGAATTAAATCCCACCAAGAAAACCAGATCCCTGCCTTTGGCAAAAAAATTGAAAAATTAATGGCTAATGCTCCCGGGGACCTCTTGGCAGCAGCTCATGAAGTAAAATCAAAAATACGACCTCCTGCAGATGGTATTTTTCCAGGTTTTGAAATGTCTGTAGTTGGCAGGATGGTTTTTTCCTGTCTTGTTGATTCTGATTTTCGTGATACCGAATTATTTTACGAGAAGCTAAATGGAAGTCGTCCTAAACGTATTCAGAGTGATTTGCATAAAAACCTGAAATCCCTGATAGAATCATTTGAGGAACATATGGAAAAACTCATTTCGTCAGCCAAACAATCAAAAATAAATTTAAACCGCCATAAAACCCTCAAACATATTCGTAAAAATGCTTGCAAGGAACCTGGATTGTTTACCCTTTCTGTACCAACTGGGGGTGGCAAGACTCTTGCTTCTCTGGGTTTTGCACTCGATCACGCAAAACATCACGGCCACCGTAGAATAATTTATGCGATACCCTACACTTCAATTATTGAGCAAACTGCATCTATTTTTCGTGATTTGTTTGGTGATGATGACGTTGTCCTGGAACATCATTCTTCAATTGATGAAGATTTAAATTTGGAAACCACAAATAAGCTACGGTTAGCGATGGAGGATTGGTCTCGCCCAATTATCGTTACCACAAATGTTCAATTATTCGAAAGCCTGTTTTCTTCAAAACCATCAAAATGTAGAAAAATTCATAACATTGCGGGTTCAATAATTATTTTGGATGAAGCACAATGTTTACCACGACATCTTTTAATACCCATATTGTCAATGCTTGAAATTTTAACTGCCCACTATGGATGTAGTGTTGTATTTTGTACTGCAACCCAACCCGCCTTTGATAGCCGACAATTAAATTTTGGTGGTTTGAAATTAGAGGGAAGGGAACTTGCACCCGAACCTGAGAAATCTGCAAAAAACATGCAAAGGGCAACAATCCGGAATGTGGGATGTATGGAGGATAAGGATTTAATTTTAGATTTGACTAAACAAAAACAAGGAGTAGTAATAGTAAACACTCGCAAGCATGCTCTTGATCTATATGAGTTAGGTAAGGAAAATGACCTCCAGGGATTAATTCATCTTTCTACTAGACAACATGCACATGACCGTAGAATAATCTTAAATGGTATACGAGATAGGCTGAAGAGCGGGAAGCCTTGTCGGCTGATTGCTACCAGTCTAATAGAAGCTGGTGTTGATCTAGATTTTCCTGTAGGTTGGCGAGCAGAAACCGGCTTGGACAGCATCATGCAGGCAGCCGGCAGAGTGAACAGGGAAGGAAAAAGCCCACCCGAAAAAAGCATTCTGAAGGTATTCAGGTGTACGGAAGATCAAAATCTTCCAAGTGAAATCGAATCATACTCAAAAGCAACCAGAAGGGTCTTGAGAAAGCATGACAATAGAGTGTCACCTGAAGCAGTCAGGGATTGGTTTGAAGAGGTTTACTGGCAGTTGAATGCTCAAAGCATGGGGCAGGATCTAGTAGAAAATTTCAAGTTTGGTAATGACTCTGTCGATTTTCCATATCGCCTGATATCCAGCGAATTCGAACTTATACAAAACTACCTTGTTCCAATAATTATTTCCCAGAATACCCAAACCTCGGAACTGTTAAGTGATCCAAAAATAAAATCCTTTGAATTAGGCCGGCAATTGCAGCCATACATTGTTCAGGTACCAAAAAGAATACGTGATGTTATGGTTGCCAATGGTCATGCCACATTCGCATCACCAAATCTTAGAGGAACACAGTTTTGCCTTTTAATTAATTCTTCCTTATATACTTTTGAAACTGGATTGTTATGGGATGAATTAGAATATATAGGCTCTGGAATAATATGACTTCAGGTAAACATGATACAGCAAGGAAGTATGGTTTCTGTCTCCATGTGTGGGGCAAGTACGCTCTTTTTACTAGGCCGGAACTGAAGGTAGAGAGAACCAGTTACGATGTAATTACACCTTCGGCGGCCAAGGGAATATTTGAGGCAATTTACTGGAAGCCGGAAATGAAATGGAATATCTCCCGTATCCATGTCCTAAAACCAATCATTTTTCAATCCATTCGAAGAAATGAAGTGGGCAGCATAGCTGCAGCCCGTACAATCAGAAAAGCAAAAAATCAGAATAATCCTGGTATGTTAAGGCTGAATGTAAAGAAATCAAGACAACAGCGGGCCTCATCAATACTTGTTGACCCTGCCTATGCCATTGAGGCGTATTTTGAAATAAGTGGCAAAAAAAATACTGATAACAATGCAGCCAAGCATGCTGAAATGTTTAAAAGAAGGGCCAGAAAAGGCCAGTGTTTTCATCAGCCTTGTCTTGGTACACGGGAGTTTGCGGCACATTATTCCCTTATTGAGCAAGGGAATATAATCCCCAGTTGCGAGCCCTCGGACCAATCCCCCGATTTGGGGTTTGATACGCCACGTGACCTTGGGTTCATGCTTTGGGGCATCGACCACGAAACACCCACCAGGGATCCACTTTTATTCAGGGCTACATTACATAATGGAACAATCCAGGTCCCCCCACCCGGCAGCAAGGATATCAAGAAATGAGTTTCTTGCCCGAGTTGGTAAAGGCCTATGAAAAATTACCGGTGAAGCCACCGTTTGGCTATGAAGTCAGAAACATTTCATATTGTATTATATTAAAAGATAATGGCCACGATTTTGAAATTGTTGACATCCGCCAGATTCAGAATAACAAGGCTTTTCCAGTATCACTTGTCTTGCCAGCCTCCCCTCCCAGGACGATTAACAAAACACCATTTTTTCTTTGGGACAACATTGATTATGTGTTTGGTGGATACAGGCTTGATGGCAAAACCTCAGAAATTCAAATTGATCAACAGAAAACAGCCAAGAACAGAATTTTCAAAGAAAAGCATTTGGAGTTTCTGGCCCAATATGAGCAATTTGAAATCAAGGCTTTTTGTAATTTTATTAAATCCTGGCAGCCAGATAAGGTTCAGCTTGCAAAACTGTATGATTTTATTCGCGCCCCCGATGAATGTGTAGGAAATTTCGTATTTGCCCACGAAAACACTTACCGGGAGAGATATTTACATGAAAACCCCGTTATTGAAATAATCTGGTCGGAGATCATGAATAACTGGAATGGCAGTGAAGAGAAACAGGGTATCTGCTTCTTGTCTGGCGACAGAGGTGCAGTATCTCGTACCCACCCAAAAATCTTAGGAGTGGCAGGTGCCAACCCTACAGGATCTACGCTAATCTCTTTTAATGAAGAGTCTTTCAACTCCTTTGGGCGAAAGCAAGGCTATAATGTTCCTATTTCAAAGCGTTCAACGCATTATTATTCTACAGCTCTGAATGCTTTTCTCAAGGAGAAAAAACATAATACCATCATCGGTAATACAACAATGGTATACTGGGCGTCGAGTCCAACCAGTGAGGTAAATGAAAAGGCTGTTTCCATTTTTTCCGAACTAGTTGATCCTAGGGAGGAAGAGTCCCTCGCCGGCAGACAGGTAAAAAATTATTTACAGGCAATCAGGCGTGGAGCTGAAATACCAGAGCAAGAATTCGGCAAGTCGGTTCGATTTTTTGTCCTTGGGCTTGTGCCGAACAACAGCAGAATTGCTGTCCAGTTCTATTGGCAGGGAAATTTCGGTCATCTTGTTACAAACTTTCAAAGATACCTTAGCGAAATAAAAGTTTCAGATGATCCAAGCCCATCAATTTATCAGATAGTGCTGGCTCAGGCAGTTCTGCATAATAAAAGGAATATCATCCAACGAATGGTTGGAGATTTGCTGAATTCTATCCTTGCCGGAACTCCTTATCCATTAAGCCTTTTAAAAAATTCAATAATTCGGATTAGGTCTGACGGTCAGATCCGCCCAGCAAGAATTGCAGTCATGAAAGCAATTTTAACAAGAAATTACGAAATGGAGGTTCCAATGGCCTTGGATAGAAATTTTACTGATAGAGGATATGTTCTTGGACGTTTGTTTGCCGTTTACGAACATATCCAAAGAAGAGCAATTGGAAATGTAAATTCATCCATCAAGGACAAATTTTATGGCCTTGCCTCTGCCTCACCCCAACAGGCGTTTCGTGTGCTGGATTCCGGGGCCCAAAAACATTTGGCCAAGATTCGAAGGGCGAAAAAGGGCAGTGCGATATATTTTGAGAATGAAGTGGGGCAGATTATGGAGTTGATGGATCCGAATGAAAATCCAATACCTGTATCGCTCAACCTGACCGAACAGGCAATGTTTGGTATTGGCTATTACCACCAGCACAACAGTTTCTATATGAGAAAAGAAAATTCCAACCAACCTGAAGGAGGATCAGATGACTGAATTGAAACACCGGCATGATTTTATATTAATATTTGATGTCAAGAATGGTAATCCCAACGGGGATCCAGATGCGGGCAACATGCCACGTATCGATCCCCTGACAAACCAGGGACTGATTACTGACGTTTGCCTGAAACGTAAGATACGCAATTATATCCAATTGGCAAAGGAAGGCGAAGAAGGTTTTGATATCTATGTCCAGGATGGGGATATTCTGGAAAACAAGCACCGCGAGGCCTATAAGGCTTTGGGACTGGTTGGAAGTGGGAATGGCAAACTCCCAAAAAAACTAAATCCAGACCCCAAAACTGATCAGGATATACAACTGCGTGATTGGATGTGCAAAAACTTCTATGACATTCGGGCATTCGGAGCTGTAATGTCAACAAGTATCAATTGTGGTCAGGTAAGAGGTCCGGTACAACTTACTTTTGCTTCTTCTGTCGAGCCTATCCAGCCTGCCGAAATCACAATTACCCGGATGGCGGCTACAAACGAGAAGGAACAGAAGAAAAAGGATGAGGGGACAGATGAGGGAGAAATGCGAACCGAAAACCGAACAATGGGACGCAAATATATTGTTCCCTATGGTCTTTATGTTGCCCATGGCTTTGTTTCAGCATCCCTAGCAAAAAATACCTCATTTAGTAGTGAAGACCTAGGATTACTTTTTGAAGCCATGGGTACTATGTTTGAGCATGATCGATCTGCCGCAAGAGGTGAAATGACCACTCAAAAATTAGTTGCTTTTCGGCATTCGTCGAAACTTGGTAACGCTCCAGCTCACAAGTTATTCGAATGCATTAAAATTGGCCGACAGTTTGAAAACAAATATTATGAAATTGGTGCTAAGGAATTGCAGAATTTGTCCCCGGCACGAAAATTTTCGGATTACCAGGTAAGAATAGAACGCGATGAAGTACCTGATGAAGTTGAAATATTGGAGTTTGTTTGACCCGGCCAGGAAATTGCACGCACGATGAAGAATTGCTGGTTCCTATCTCAGCCTTGCAGCATGCCGCCTATTGTTTGCGACAAGCTGCATTGATACACTTAGAGGGGATTTGGTCTGAAAACCAATATACCGCTGAGGGACGATTGCTTCATTCCATAGTGGACCAGGGAGGTAGTCGAAAGGTAAGGGGGGTGAGGCGAGTATACTCAATGCCGTTAGCATCAACCAGGTTAAAACTTACAGGTGTAGCAGACATTGTTGAATATATTACAGAAAATGAAAAGGAAATTCCTTTTCCAGTGGAATTCAAACGAGGCAAGCCCAAACCTTTTCAGGCTGATGAAATACAACTTTGTGCGCAGGCAATATGCCTTGAGGAGATGACCGGCGAAAGAGTTGAGTCCGGTGCAATTTTCTACGGGGTAACCAAAAAACGGAAAAATGTTACATTTGATTCCAGACTACGAACTATTACAGAAGATTTGGCAAAGGATCTTTTGAAAATAATATCGGAATTCATAACTCCATCACCTACGGTCCATAAAAACCGTTGTAGGAATTGTTCGCTTTTAGATCAGTGTCAGCCAAAAGCTGTAATGCGATCGGCTCTTGAATGGCGTGCAAGAGCTTTATGTAGGACAATTAATGAAGAAACTACTTAATACAGTTTATGTTACCACACCAGACGTTTTGTTACGGAAGGATGGTGAAAACTTAAAGGCAGAAATCAATGGTATTGAAAAAGCTCGCTTCCCTCTACACATGCTTAATTCAATTGTAGCGTTTGGCCCCGCCATGATTACACCTGCTTTAATTTCTGATTGTGCAGATAAAGGGATAACAATAACTTTATTAAGCAGATTTGGAAAATATAGAGCAAGAATTGAGGGTCCAGTTTCAGGAAATGTCTTACTCCGCAAATCTCAATACAACTTATCTGATTCTGCTACTGAAATTGTTCGATCAATTATTTTAGGTAAAGTTGCTAACCAACGTTCTGTTATCATGCGAACCATTCGTGATTACAGTAAGGAAATGAGTCAAAATAAATATCTCCAACTTAAAAATGCCTCAAAAGAATTAAAAGTATTACTCCGTTTAATCCAAAAGCCCGACCTTACAATAGATCAACTCCGAGGCATGGAGGGAAAAGCAGCAGAATATTATTTTAGTGTTTTTGATAATCTTATTCGTTCGAAATCTGAAAAACTACGCTGGAATGGCCGTTCAAGACGACCACCTCTAGATCCAATAAACGCACTACTTTCACTATTATATACAATTCTAACACATGAATGTCGTTCTGCTTGTGAAGCAGTTGGATTAGATCCTGCAGTTGGATTTCTCCATAAGATTCGTCCTGGTCGGCCTAGCCTTGCATTGGATTTAGTGGAAGAATTCCGTGCACCATTTGCGGATAGACTTACCTTATCACTCATTAACCGTAGACAAATTCGTTCCAATGATTTTCAATATAAGGAAAGTGGTGCAGTATTGCTTAAGGATAGTGCTCGTCAGAGAGTGTTAGATGCTTGGCAAGAACGAAAAAAAAGAGAAAAGAATCATCCGTTTCTTAATGAGAGAGTACCCCTGGGTTTAACTCCATACCTCCAAGCACAGTTGCTTGCCAGGCACCTTCGTGGAGACTTGGACGGTTACCCCCCTTGGCTATGGAATTAATATGCTGATACTTGTTACCTATGATATTGGCAACCAAAAGGAGGGAGGCGCAAAACGATTGAGAAGAGTCGCACGAGCTTGTCTCAATTACGGACAAAGGGTACAATTTTCTGTATTTGAAATTGAAGTTGATCCCAGTCAATGGGTTAAACTGAAATCAAGGTTGGAAAATGAGATTGATCCAAAAATAGATAGTTTGCGTTATTATTATCTTGGTGCAAATTGGAAACGAAGGGTAGAACATGTTGGTGCCAAGCCAGCCCAAGATTTTCACGCAACTCTGATAGTATAGGTTGTTTGCGAACCATAAGGGTTGCAGAATAATTAAGAGGTTCGCAAATCCCCTCAATCAGAATAATTAATCGGTATACACTGGATCTCATAGTCAAATGAGACAAAATTTCACTGAATTGAATACTGGATTTGTCAAAATTCCTAGTTGTTCGCGATTTACATTGATTTTATATAGACATCATAGGTATTATAATTAATGGGGTCGCTCCCATCACGGGGGCGTGGATTGAAACCATTCATTGTATTAGTCGCTCCCATCACGGGGGCGTGGATTGAAACTTGCTTAAATCGGTCGCTCGCTCCCATCACGGGGGCGTGGATTGAAACTTGCAGTGCGGAAGTTGTTTGTTTTGGAATAGTTTGTCGCTCCCATCACGGGGGCGTGGATTGAAACTCCATTCGCTGGGTAAATCCTTGAACGACCACATGTCGCTCCCATCACGGGGGCGTGGATTGAAACCCTGTCGTATCCTTGTAGATTTGAGCTACTAGAGGTCGCTCCCATCACGGGGGCGTGGATTGAAACTGGTGTACTTGTTGACCATCCAGAAGAATCGTCTGTCGCTCCCATCACGGGGGCGTGGATTGAAACTGGTAATAAAGATAAAACAAATTGGACTTATGAATGTCGCTCCCATCACGGGGGCGTGGATTGAAACATTACGCCAGTATCGTGTTAGGTCTGATTGATAGTCGCTCCCATCACGGGGGCGTGGATTGAAACTTTGCCAGAATTGAAGCTACCTAGTTTTTCTCTTGTCGCTCCCATCACGGGGGCGTGGATTGAAACAAATGTCCTGATTGAATAGCTGAGTCCAAAGTAAGTCGCTCCCATCACGGGGGCGTGGATTGAAACACCATTATGCTTTTGCTCCCAGCTCGGCAAGTTTGTCGCTCCCATCACGGGGGCGTGGATTGAAACCAAATTTGTTGCATCATCTCCTGGTATCGATCAGGTCGCTCCCATCACGGGGGCGTGGATTGAAACCTCCTTTGAAAGATACTTACCTACATACGCACCGTCGCTCCCATCACGGGGGCGTGGATTGAAACGCTTTCGCTCGGCTAGATCGTCCAGTAGTTTCTTGTCGCTCCCATCACGGGGGCGTGGATTGAAACTGGATTTGTAAAAGACAGGTGGAAGACGAAGAATGTCGCTCCCATCACGGGGGCGTGGATTGAAACTGTATATCTGTTAGATATGAGAAGGGGGAACCCTGTCGCTCCCATCACGGGGGCGTGGATTGAAACATCTTTGAGATCATCGACCACTTGCTCCATACCGAGTCGCTCCCATCACGGGGGCGTGGATTGAAACGTAAATGCTGCTATCGTAATATCGTCATCATCAGGTCGCTCCCATCACGGGGGCGTGGATTGAAACATTCCAAAGATAAGAACATTCGTAGGCACACCTAGTCGCTCCCATCACGGGGGCGTGGATTGAAACTCACAAGAAGGTTTCGTTGATTGACCAGTTCATTGTCGCTCCCATCACGGGGGCGTGGATTGAAACATCGTCTAATGCTATTCTAGCGTCCGCTATCATCGTCGCTCCCATCACGGGGGCGTGGATTGAAACATAACTGGGGTAGACAGGGAACTAAGTATACCGATGTCGCTCCCATCACGGGGGCGTGGATTGAAACGGTTATCAACCTAGGTATGACGAATACCGAAGCGTCGCTCCCATCACGGGGGCGTGGATTGAAACTTGCTTCAACCAGGCTTTATGCGTGGTGCGATAGGTCGCTCCCATCACGGGGGCGTGGATTGAAACTTGCATTTCAGTAATTAAAGGTCCGGTGATAAATCGTCGCTCCCATCACGGGGGCGTGGATTGAAACTTTGAAACAGATGGCCTTAAAACATATGCTGAAGGTCGCTCCCATCACGGGGGCGTGGATTGAAACCTACATATTGAAATTTCGTTGCGTCTATTTTCATGTCGCTCCCATCACGGGGGCGTGGATTGAAACCATAGTCAGTTGCCAGAACTTCGGAAAAAGCGAAGTCGCTCCCATCACGGGGGCGTGGATTGAAACAAACATTGGTATACTTAGTTCCCTGTCTACCCCAGGTCGCTCCCATCACGGGGGCGTGGATTGAAACGCATTACAACTTTATCTTCACTAGGATCTAATTGAGTCGCTCCCATCACGGGGGCGTGGATTGAAACAAGGTATCCCGTGCCGATTGGTTGAAGGAATTGGAGTCGCTCCCATCACGGGGGCGTGGATTGAAACTGTTTTGGAATCTGCGAATTACCAGAATTAAGCAGTCGCTCCCATCACGGGGGCGTGGATTGAAACACTGGGGTAAAAGAAGCTTTGGAAAAGGCAAAACGTCGCTCCCATCACGGGGGCGTGGATTGAAACACCCTAGCCATTGGTGTGGTGTCTATTTCATCCCCGTCGCTCCCATCACGGGGGCGTGGATTGAAACGTTTGATGATGCCCCAACTGATATGAATACTGCCGTCGCTCCCATCACGGGGGCGTGGATTGAAACTGATATATCCAAGACCGCACGAACATAACGCTTGGTCGCTCCCATCACGGGGGCGTGGATTGAAACAAGAAATTCCAAATCCTTGTTGGACATGGCGAACGTCGCTCCCATCACGGGGGCGTGGATTGAAACAAGTGGGATAATGAATTCGTAAGCGTGTTTTCCAAGTCGCTCCCATCACGGGGGCGTGGATTGAAACCATATTCAACACCAAGATTCGTTGTGATACAACGGGTCGCTCCCATCACGGGGGCGTGGATTGAAACTGGCTTTGGCTAAGTCAGCCTGAATTGCTCTTTGGTCGCTCCCATCACGGGGGCGTGGATTGAAACTCACAAGAAGGTTCCGCTGATTGACCAGATTGTGGTCGCTCCCATCACGGGGGCGTGGATTGAAACATCAAAAGGGTTACTCATTGTCGGTAAGGGTCTTGTCGCTCCCATCACGGGGGCGTGGATTGAAACAACTCATCTCACCACAAGGTGACGATGTTATGGCACGTCGCTCCCATCACGGGGGCGTGGATTGAAACAGGTGGATTCATTAAGATACCAGCAGACACGTGACGTCGCTCCCATCACGGGGGCGTGGATTGAAACAGGTGAGATGAGTTGAACGCCATCGGGCATAGTGGGTCGCTCCCATCACGGGGGCGTGGATTGAAACCGTTGTATGAAAATCCTGTCCCAGAACGCCACCAGGTCGCTCCCATCACGGGGGCGTGGATTGAAACATATCAAAAAGTTTCCAGTGATCGTCCGACAAGTGTCGCTCCCATCACGGGGGCGTGGATTGAAACCCATAATAGGATCGTGCCAGCTGGATTTAACGCCCGTCGCTCCCATCACGGGGGCGTGGATTGAAACAAAGCTGCTGTTTCAAAGTGTTTAATATTGGCTTGTCGCTCCCATCACGGGGGCGTGGATTGAAACGAAATATTCCCACATTGCAACGAGTCCATCGTAGGTCGCTCCCATCACGGGGGCGTGGATTGAAACAAAAATTCAGTTTGAAAAAGGCTTGGGAAGATTAGTCGCTCCCATCACGGGGGCGTGGATTGAAACACGATAAACCGTGTTCAATTGAAGGGTGTCCTAAGTCGCTCCCATCACGGGGGCGTGGATTGAAACATGAAAAACTAAAAAGGGAATCCCGAACAACCGCGTCGCTCCCATCACGGGGGCGTGGATTGAAACATGAAAAACTAAAAAGGGAATCCCGAACAACCGCGTCGCTCCCATCACGGGGGCGTGGATTGAAACTGAATTAAAAGCAAGGTGGCAGGAAGCGAGCAAAGTCGCTCCCATCACGGGGGCGTGGATTGAAACTATGGATCTGGTTTACAAATTGCATAGTACTTTAGTCGCTCCCATCACGGGGGCGTGGATTGAAACAGAAATGGTTAGAATACCTATAAGTTTATTCAAAGTCGCTCCCATCACGGGGGCGTGGATTGAAACTCAAAAAAGTATTCACCTGCTGGACTAGATACTTGTCGCTCCCATCACGGGGGCGTGGATTGAAACAACTATTGTGGTTTTTGGTACTGATTTGACTGCTTGTCGCTCCCATCACGGGGGCGTGGATTGAAACATTCATTGTTGTAATTATACCTGTCATTTTCTTACGTCGCTCCCATCACGGGGGCGTGGATTGAAACTCTAAAATCATAACTAATTACCCTTTCAAATTGTGTCGCTCCCATCACGGGGGCGTGGATTGAAACTTATATAGTCTTCGGGATCATCCGTAAGGACGCGAGTCGCTCCCATCACGGGGGCGTGGATTGAAACTCAACAACTACCGATCTGACTGCTCTTTCCCAAGCGTCGCTCCCATCACGGGGGCGTGGATTGAAACAAACTCGGTTTCCCCTTCACCTAGATAACTAGGTGGTCGCTCCCATCACGGGGGCGTGGATTGAAACATGCGTAGAACAACCATCGGTCGGGTACGCAGGAGTCGCTCCCATCACGGGGGCGTGGATTGAAACGCCGTCCAGAAAGGCGGTGGCTTCCCGAATAGCCCGTCGCTCCCATCACGGGGGCGTGGATTGAAACATTCAAAATCGGTATTAGAAAACATCCAGAACGAAGTCGCTCCCATCACGGGGGCGTGGATTGAAACGCCTATCTGGGTAAAGGAGTTGGCGTGATCTTCAGTCGCTCCCATCACGGGGGCGTGGATTGAAACAGATGAGCCGCCTTGTTTTTGATATTCGATTAATGTCGCTCCCATCACGGGGGCGTGGATTGAAACTTGTTATAAGTGTTGCACCGAGTTAAGAGTAATGGTCGCTCCCATCACGGGGGCGTGGATTGAAACATTAGGAGTTGCTCCGTTTGCTCAACAATTAAGAAGTCGCTCCCATCACGGGGGCGTGGATTGAAACTTTGATGTATCCCAATACGATGATCTTGTTGGAAGTCGCTCCCATCACGGGGGCGTGGATTGAAACATGTTTAAGGTCTAGGCGTATTCAAAAAACCCCATGTCGCTCCCATCACGGGGGCGTGGATTGAAACTTCCGATTTAACTTCTATTGAGCAAGCTATCACTGTCGCTCCCATCACGGGGGCGTGGATTGAAACTCAAGGTATTTTTCTCTGGCCTTATTATATTCAGGTCGCTCCCATCACGGGGGCGTGGATTGAAACTTTTGTAGAAACCGAACTTGCGGCCGTTTCGGTAGTCGCTCTCTCTTATGGGCCAAAATAGCAAGTATTATTTTGTTATATCTGGATTTTTTAATTTTTCACACATTATTTTCCCTTTTTTCCAGTCGAGCAAGATCCCAGGTGGAGTGGTTTTGACTGTATACTTCCTTATACAGCGACACCACCTAATTGTGGCGCCAAACTCTTATCCGGTTCGATTGCCGGCCTTCTGACCAGCTCCGTAACCCAAATCCCACATCCGTGGCGACAACACTCCGGGAGCCGAACCCATCTACAAAAACGGTACCATTTCTGGTCAACCCAGTGCTACTTCGGTCGGCTTGCCCCCGGTTTCCTCCTCGACTGCGTCCAGTCCAATGGTGGAAACTCCTTGTTCGTTTCGTTCTACTCCTTAAAAATAACACCTTCCGGTACCACACCTCTGGTCGCCAGTTGCCACAGAGCAACCAGCAATTTTCGAGCCAACGCAACAATCATTCGTTTACGGTTTCGCCCATGCCCATCCTTGGTTCTCTCCTTAAACCAAAGGGTCAACTTGCTGGTGGGCTGGAAACGAATCCAACGCCAGGCCATCTGAATGAGATGCCTTCGTACCCTCGCCGGTCCAGCCTTGGTGATTCCCTGGTCATGATCAATCGAACCGCTGCTCCAAGGTGCCGAAGTCAAACCGGCCCAACTGCCAAGTTGACGTCGGTTCTGAAAGTCCCGGCTAAAAACCTCGGTCGACATTAACGTTGCATCATTAACACCAATACCATGAACTTTTTTCAGCGTGGCAGCCATTCCCTCAATGGTTACGGTTTCAGCCTCTTGACCAGCAAGTATTATTTCCTGGCGCTCAGCCTCAACCACGGCCATTTGCTCTTCGACCACAGAAAGACGGGTGTGGATTCGGGCAATCTCGGCAAAGGCATGCGGTGGTATAGGATCACCATAACCGGTTTGGGTTCCTGCCAAACGGTCAAGTAAATCCCGAGTACCTGGATTGAGGCCAAAGATGCCTTGTAGATGTAATAATCCCCTGATCCGATTTCGACCCCGTTGACGTTCGATCTGCAAAGTGTCACGCTCACGCCCAATCCGACGTTGATCCTCAGTGGCAATCGTCGGAACACGAACACGGGCCAGGACATCACTATCACCGGCATTCCAGGCTTTCAGGGCGCGAATCATCCGGATAGCATCAATGCGGTCGGTTTTGACCGTCTTGGCACGGCGATCAACTTCAAGGCTGGCCGGATCAATGATCACAACCTCAATATCAGTAGCCTCGCGTTCCAGATATCGGGCTAGCCAGAACCCTTCATAACCAGCTTCATAGCACAGTAGAATAGGTCCGGGTTGACCAGTACGGCTCTGGGCCTTGTACGCCAGTTCAATTACTTCCTGTGCACACCCGGGGCCCAACTTGTGGGTACCGATATTGTCATCAGAGGCAGGACAGTAAACACCTACCACCCAAGAAGAACGGCTGACTTCCACTGACAGGTAAATTGTGTTAAGGTCTGGAGCGGGCTGGGGAGATACGATATTATTATTCATGAGAATGACTCCGTTTGAATTAATAGGGTTGATAAGGTCTCTTACTATATCTCTTCCCAGCCTGTATTGACAAATTCGGGAATTGATAGACCCATGGTATCTACGATTTATGAATGACCAAGTCGCTCCCATCACGGGGGCGTGGATTGAAACACTTACAACATCGGCGCTGGTAATTATTGTGATTGTCGCTCCCATCACGGGGGCGTGGATTGAAACGGTCGTGGTTGGTCGGATGGGTTGCTGGATCGGAGTCGCTCCCATCACGGGGGCGTGGATTGAAACATCGCTTACTTACTTCAATTATGGACACGGACACGCCCTTACCATTGAGAATATGAAAGTAATTCCTAACAATATCAAATAATTCCCAAATAATTGATCTAAAACAGTAAAATTTCTTCACAAAATTAATGAACTTGTGTGTAAATATTGGGATAAAGGATCAACAATTTTCCAAATTACGCCTCAGTCTTGAGGAACCTAGTGCTAACAAGTGGAGAAGTACGGACCTGTAGGGAAAGAAGATCAACAATACCCCTTTTGTTTGGACCTGAATGCAACTAGTTATATTCAAGCAGTACCAGGAGTTCTATGGTCGGCCATGAATCGGCCGGAAGGCCGAAATTTAACTGTTCCTGTCTGACAGCAGCCCTGGTTCGTGCTCCGACTATTCCGTCTATTTTCCCGACATCATGCCCCTGTTTTGCCAGAATGGTTTGCAATCTAATTACTTCCTCATCGGCAAGTGGAGGGGGTGGGTTCCCGTCAAGATAGATGGGGTTGCCCGAAAGGAGCGTTGCAAAGAATGCCGAGGTTGTTGAATAAACAAAAGATTTATTCCATTCCAGATATACACTGTAATTCGGGAAGGCAAAAAAAGCTGGTCCCAAGCGACCATGAGGAAGTAATAAGGCAGCTTCGTAAGTTAGGTCCGGCCAGTTTCCATCCCTGGGGACAATTCCCATTTCCTTCCAGTCACTCAATCTTAGGAAGTGTGTAGGTTGGGCTAAATACCAATCGAGTTTCTGGGGTACAATGACCTCAACCAACCAAGGCTGATTGGGTCGCCAGCCCGTTTTATTCAATACATTTCCAGCTGTCATCAGGGCATCGGCTACCGACTCTTTCAGATTTACCTTGCCATCACCATCGGCATCGATTCCATAAAGTAGAATATCTTCGGGGAGCATTTGGATCATGCCGATTTCCCCGGCCCATGCCCCAACGGTATTAACCGGATCAAAATTATCCCTTTTAAACAACTCGAGAGCTGCAAACAAATGAGGTTGAAAGAGTTCAGGCCGGCGACAATCGTGGGAAAGAGTAACTATGGAATTCAATGTATTATGGTCACCCTGAACTACTCCATAATCGGTTTCCAGGGCTAGAAATGAAAGCAATACACCCCTAGGGACACCATACCTTTCCTGTACGGCATCAAGAACGGCGCCATGTATTTCTTCAAATTCCCTCCCCTTGGTAATCCGGTGATTGGTCATCACTAGTTTTGAAAACTCCATAAAGGACTTTTTGAAAATTCCTTGTGACCGGTCCCGTTTGATGACGTCAGGGTCATGCTCGACAGTGGCAAAAAAATCATCAATGATGGCTTGGGACGTACCCCTGTTCAGTGCTTCCTGTTTTACCGATGTCACAAAATCTTCAAAGGTACCGCCGCAGGGCACAATTGACGCCTTGCCACTTAGGGGTAGGAAGGAAAGCAGTAGAACAACCGAAAAGACTCTCAAGATCACCATGATTATTCCTTTTAATAGAGATGGAGATTCATCCATAAGAACAATTTTTGTCGGTTTCAAAACAATACAATTATTTGTTCCGCAGGCTCGAAATGGTTTCACTTGGCGAAATAGCCTCTGGATCAAGCTTAAGTTCGATAAGTGAGGGTTTATCGGAGCACAATGACCGTTCGAAAGCAGCTGGAAATTGTGGAGTTTCAGTAATACATTCACCGTGCCAGCCATAAGCCTTTGCCAGTTGCTTGTAATCAGGATTGAATAAGTCGGTTCCGGAAACTCGGTGAGGGAAGGATCTTTCCTGATGCATTCGGATAGTTCCAAACACGCCATTGTTGGCAACCAGTACAATCACGTTTAAGCCATATTGTGAAACCGTTGACATTTCGTTTATGGTCATCTGCAAGCATCCATCCCCGGCCAAACATACCACTGTACGGTCTGGGAATTCCAACTTGGCAGAAATGGCCGCAGGCAAGCCGTATCCCATGGAACCTGAAGTTGAACCGATCTGTGTTCCAAACCTCTTGGGTTGATAATATCTGTGCATAAAAGCTGCGTAATTACCAGCACCATTGGTAATGATTGTTTCTGCAGACAGATTTGCTGATAGCCAGGATACTACTTCAGGGAACTTAACCTTGCCGGGCACCTCTTTGACTTTAATCCATTCCTGATAGGAGGACTGGCATTTTTCCGTCCACTTTGACAGATCGTTTTGCATGTGCAAAGATATCGAGGATAGTTCAGCAAGGAGGTTTTCAGGCTTACAACAAATTGATAGATTGGTCGGAAGGTTTTTGCCAAATTCTTCACTTGAGGGATAGATATGGATAATTGTCCTATCCTCTTTATGCATGGACGGGATGCTAAATCCACTGGAGGGGATATCACCAAACCTAGTTCCCAAAAGCAATAACAGGTCACACTCCTCCACAATTTCGGCCAGTTTTGGATTCATGCCAACTGTCAGATCGCCGGCATAATTCGGATGCTGGTTATTTATTCTGTCTTGCCGGCGAAATGTTGTTGCAACCGGGATACCCGTCTTTTGCGAAAATTCCTCGAGTAATTGATTGCATCTTTGGGACCAAATTGAACCCCCTGCCACTATCAGAGGGCGAGAGGAAGTCTCCAGACAAGCAACCAGTTTTTCAAGCTGAGTTTGATCTGGAGGGGATATTGGTATCTGGATTGGTATTTGAGTTTCAACATCGGATTTTTGATCCAGAATATCTTCTGGCAGCGAGATTGCCACAGGACCTGGCCTACCTGACCTGGCAATAGAAAAAGCTTTGGCTACAACTGCTGGGATTTCATCCGCGGACTTTATTTCGTGGACCCATTTGCATTGGCTGCCAAAAAATTGATGGTAATCTAATTCCTGAAAAGCTTCTCTACCCCGATGATTTGATCTGACCTGCCCGATAAATAGTACCATTGGGGTGGAATCCTGTTTGGCAGTATGAATTCCCCCAGAGGCATTGGAAGCTCCTGGACCTCTGGTAACAAAAGCTACGCCCGGGTTGCCGGTAAGTTTGCCATATGCTTCGGCCATAAAGCTGGCACCACCTTCATTGCGGCAAACAATGTTCTGGATGGTAGAGTGATACAAACCATCAAGGACATTCAGGAAACTTTCGCCTGGTACAGAAAATACTCGCGTAACGTTCTCACGAATTAACTGATTGACTAGGATGATTCCTCCATGAGGCAAATTTTTCCTGGAAAGAGGTTTGGCAGTCAAATTCATGGCTTGGCAAGAAAGATTATCGTTGAAGGGCAAGAGCCCTACAAATGGTGTGTAACCCCATCAACCTTCAATATCACAGCCAATAAAATTTCTACCCGATTCCCGACATGCTTCCAGCACGGAAAAACTTCCTGCAGCGGGGTCTACAATATAATCTCCCGGGTTGGATACGGCCGTGATTAGAGTTTCTTGCAGTTTAACTGGCTTTCTGTGGATATGAACCCCATTTCTGGGCACCTTCTCCTCCCAGACATCAGGGATATTTCTGAGTTTCCAGATACCTTTGGCCCTTTTAGGATTTTTTTGAGCGATAATAAGGTATTCACTCATTCTTCTTGTTCTGTATCCCATACCAATCCGACCCTTGTTCCAGGTAAGCAAATCAACAACATCAAGGGAAGATTCCTTGATCCAGTCCTGAAAACCAGAACAAAGATGAAATTTGTCCATCCATAAAAACATATGACCACTTGGCAAGAGAATACGGTCGATTTCATTGATGAAGGAATTTATCACCTCCTCGGACATCTGGCTGAGCTGACTTCTCGCTTTCGTTCTGGATTTACCCTCGTTGCCGTACTTTAAACGATCTAGAACGCCTCGATATTGCGGATCAAAGAAAACAATTGGAAATCCATTGGAAGGAAGTTCCCGCATCAGGGTCAAACCATCAGATTTTATCCGTGAATTGGGTTTAATTGAACTAGGTATCTGCACCTCAGGAGTAGCAATGTCCCTAACTGTAGAAAAAACGGATTCTGGTGATTTTCCTTTTGGATTTTCAAGATCAAATAGAGGTACTAGGGTATCCTCTTTGACTGCTGCCATGTGACATGTATCCTTTTCTCTGTACTTGCTAAACCCAAGGTTAGATTTTTACATTTATTCGGTTCCCCGAAAATAATTCATCAAACAGCCGATATATATTTATATGCCTGCTTGGTTTGTTGTTTAGCATTGCCCGACTTTTATGTCCAACGGTTATTATGAACCAAACCAGGATATTGTTGATAGCCCGGAGAGACATATGATACTAAAGTAACCCAAGGTATTGTTGAAAGAATCTTACTGGTTTTTTCAGGTTTGATTAATAAACAGTTTTAAGAAGGCTTATCTGAACCAATGGGTTTAAAAATAAGATAATGGAGGGAAGGATGAAAATCACCTGGTATGGTCAAGCGTGTTTCAAGATCGAAAGTAACCACGGTACAATAATATACACAGACCCATATGACCCCGAAACCTCAGGCTTCAAACCATTTGGCACTCATGCAGATATAGTGATCAAATCAAGTAGCAACGATGATTTTCATGACAATGACCATCTTGTTCCTAAAAAGGAAAATGCCGAGGTAATAGATGCTCTTGAGGTTTCCCTAAATGGTGGTACCACTGAATCCCATGGAATTTCCTTCGCTACGATTGAAGCCATGGAACATGACCTTCATCCAAGTGGTAATCCAGATCAGAATGCCATGTACAAATTTACAGTTGATGACATCTCTATTGGGCACATGGGAGACATGGGAAATAATTTTTCGGACGAACAAATAGATTTTTTCAAAAGTGTCGATGTTCTACTTAGTCATGCAGGAGGTTTTCCGGTTATTTCACTCGAAGAATTGTCACGAGTAGTGAACATGGTTAGCCCTAAGTTAGTTATACCAATGCATTTTCGTACATTGTGTTACAAGCCCCAGGAGATGTTCTTTATTACGGAGTTTCTGAAATACTTTTCCAATGATGTGGTCGATTTTGCCTGTGGCTGCTCAGCAGTCTTGCATAAGGAAGATTTACCAAAGGAAACACGTGCACTCGTATTGGATTATGTTTGAGCACACACTCAACCAAAACTTGGGGAATAAGGGTTCCTCAATATTTTTTTTGGTTGCTTATCAGGGAAATTCTGAACTCCCATTGGCAATCCTTCAGGAATACAAGAATATCCTTATTAGAAACTTTGGAAATTTCATTCATACTGCTCTCCTTTGACCTGAAGGGGGTGTATGTGGGTTCTCTTGGCACGTCTACAAATGGATTCGAAAATCACTTAGTCAAGGGCTTGGAACCCACAAGGCTTATTCGGTAATTCAGAAAGGTGAAGGAGATGATGAAGGCTCTGGGTTGGGTTTCGTGTTTTTCTTGCCATTTTTTGTCAACCGTTCCTGCAGACCATCAATGGCTTCCTGGAGTTTCAATATCACCCCTTCGACCTGAGCATGCCCTGCAAGGATCGGATCATTTGCAAACGGGACATCGTAGCGTTCGGCAAGACCATCAAGATCGGCAATGAGAGTACTGATTTTCTGAATCTGTTTTGGCGTACAATGGAAACCATACTCTGTTGCCAGATATTCCAGATCATAGAGATCACGAGCTTGTGTTCGGTTCTGCATGGCAGCAATCTTTTGTTCGATCATATGTTCAATTTTGTAAGTCCTGATACCATTCACAGTTTCAACAAGATCAACTGACGGCTGGGCTCGAAAACTGGTTTCAACCTTTAATATGCTCCTTATACCAGTTAGAATATCCTGATAGTGAACTTTGAACCGCTGAACAGTATTAGTGTCCTTGGGGACCGTAAGTAACTGGAGTTCCATACCAGCCGTAGCAAGACCCAGTTCTATGCGAGTCCTTATGTTAATCTTCTTGCCGGAATCGAAATCAAGATCCGTGGAATGGCGGGGTAAGCCACGTGTCAGCAACAGGGCCGTACCCCCTTTAAGAATATACGGTGTGTCCTGCATGAACATGACAACATGGTACATGACATGCTGATGGCGGCGTTGGGGATCAGTTAATGGTAGTGGATTGTTTGCAGCCATTCGTCATAAAGAGCCAGATCCGCACCCTCCTTCTGTTGTCGAAGAGGTTCCAGATAGACGTGGACCAATTCATCCACCTGTTCCCTAGTATCAAGCCACTGGTTTATTTCATTAACTGTTACGATGTAGGGCTGTCGGGAACAACCAACCACACCCATGGCGAGATCGGCGATGGCCCGGGCATGATTAGCAACCCAGACCGGTGTACTGTTGTTGTCCAGTATTTGCTGGTTAACTAGCTCATCAGCCATGTTCCGGATGCCACGTGAACCGAGGGAAGGTATTGTATCCACCGCAGCTCCTTCGCCTGCCAATTGGATTTTGACCGGAGGTCTGTCTGCTGGGCAATAGAAGCACATCATAAAATGCCAGTCCCCAGTCAACTCGTCGGGCAGCCGCAGATTGAGAGCTTGGAGAAAGGAAAGATATTGGCGGGGTGTTGTCGGGGGGATCAGTACCGGCTGGACCCACTCTGGGAACAGCTCTTCAATAATTGATGAGCATCTTTTTGTGCCTTTCTTATCGACTAGGTTTCGGGAAGCGGACGGGCCTCGCAAATAGTTAAATTCAGACATGCTTTTATTCTGGCATTTGTCAATTAGTATTTTGTCTGTTATCACTTGGGGCATTTCCTAGTGTCCTTTCATCAGTTTATAATATAATTGGCTGTTCTTGATTAGGCAAGAATTATTCCACTTGTCCTTCAGCCAAGAAAATAATTCACCTTTGGCTATTTGCTCAATAACCCCAGAGTTTCCAGAATCTTGAAAGCACTGGAGAGTTGGATATCCTTACGCCTGAGTTCAAAGCGTGAGACTGTTGGCTGGCTGACATCGGCAATGGCAGCCAAGTGTCTTTGGGAGATTTTTTGTTCCTTACGACGCTTTATAGCTTCTTCGACAAGTAAGTTCCAATTGAGGCGAATGTCCCGTTCCATCTTTTTTCCATAATTTCGTGAAGTTTATCTTTGATGCCTTGGTTTATATCCTGGGCTTTTTCAATATTGTGATGTGCTCTGACTAGTCGGGATTTAAAGTCTTCAACTGCCAACATGATTGCTCCATCTGGCAAACCAAATAGCCTGCCCCAACGTACCGGGTTGACGTTAAGTTTGCGGCTTTGAAAGAGGCCCAAAATTGCCAAACCACAAAGGTCAATTCTATGCTGGAAAGGAAGGATCCTGCATTTGTGCGTAAAGCTATCATGTGCCTTGGTATTGCCCAAGATAATCCGGAGATGGCCCGAGCCGCAATAGTGCAGGGGTGGGATATTTACAATTACAAAATCGAAGGTTCAACTGCGTATGATCTAGCCAGACAAAAAAGGCAAGAAAAGTCATTTCTGAACAGGAGCATCTTTCCCCCTCACTCAAGCCTCCTTCCCCTAGACCGCGCTTCGGGTAATCCTTTGCACGAGACACCCCCAACTCCCATATCCATTCAAATCAGGTCGGGAAATATAAAACGGTTCCTGATATTATGGTGTAGGTAGTTTGAGATAATCACCCATACTGTTCGCGCCCTAGCCCTCTCACATGCGGCTCATCGTGCAGTTGATGTCGTAATTCAGAAAGCCAATCCAAATCCCACCCCATAGCCTCGGCGACTGCTTCGTCCCATAGCCGGCGAACCTCGCATTCACCATCTTTGAATTGTGGTACTTCTATATCGCAGGTTTGATCCCAGCACTCTGCCAGAATTGTACAAATACGCTCGTCGGTTAAATCTGGAACTCTTAAATTTGCTGCCTCTTCTGCACTGTAGTTTGGAAAGGCTAATGTACGGCCTGGATTTCTCATGAGTTGCAGCCTGCCAATCGTCGAATTCAGAGCTACGGCGGCAGCCATAGCCTGTTTCGGCATTATGTCTGGTACCGGCATCCAACCGTTTCCTACAAACTTACTTTCTCCAGCAACAGCTGTCAGGCGGGCCGTACTGATGTTTTGGCCATCAGTAATTAACAAATGACCTCCTTTCTTCAACAGATTTTCAGTTTTTATATGATTATTTTCTTCCAATAGATCTACAACAGGCAGCAATGCTTCCTTTGGAATCCAGTATTCATCTGGCCAACCATTTATAAATTTCTGACCATCAGCACCCTTGGATTTCAGAATAGGGAAGCTCCCTTGCGTACCACTAGTCGATTTTTTGAACATACCACGTAGCGTGCGCCCTGTCGCCGCAGGTATCATGTTTAGATCACGAAGACTAGGTAGTTTCTCGTTATTCGCAATCCGCGAAGCCTCCAAGGCAATATCTGGTGTACGGAAGGCTGCTACCGACCAATCGCTGTCCTCAATGCGGTCAGCCGACCATTCGGAGACCTCTCCCCAACCATTTGGTATTAGTCCGATTGTACAATCTGACAGATAGTGGTGAAGTTCTGCAACCTCTGTTGCGTCGGTCGGTGTGCGATCAAGGTTGATAATACGCGTCGGTGGTTTTGTTGGCCCTTCATGACGTTTTGCTATAATTATACTCTCGTTGATCAGGGTGTTCTGACTAAGATTGACATGTCCGGGGAGGTGGCAGGTAAGTAAAGTGTGGATATGAAAACGCTTGGCAAAGATTCTCCGTTTTCTCTTCTTTGAAGTGCCCGTTAGGGCAATTGTAGGGCTAATCATAGCCAGAACACCCTCATTAGGGTTTAGACACCTATCTCCAAGTGCTTCAAAAAGAGGTCCGATTGAGGTCCTGTCACTGAAACCCTTCATCTCTGAGTCGGTGGCAATCAACCTGTCTTCTAGTGCATCAGCCGTCTTCCGCATCTTTTGCTGAACATCCTTCTGGAATTTCACTCCCATCTTTGTCCTGTTGGTAAATGGTGGATTCATAATAACAATTCTGACATTCCTAGCAGCATCAACGGCATCTTCAAGCAGGGGATCATCGTTCACCATATGTACCTGCACTGAGCCCAGATTCTCCTCTCCTAAATCCAATTGCCCGATTCTAGGTACAATTGATGACTGGCCAAGCAATTCAAGGGATCCAACTGCACCTCCGTCTTTCTCAGGACCGTAAGGCATACGATGAAGCCCCATTTTCCGGTAGGCTATTTCGCTGTTTCCTGCCGTCATCTGAGCTGCAGCTAGCTGCAGGGATACCGGATTGAAATCTAGACCTGCTATGACTTCCTCAACTGCTAGCTTTTGTAATTCTGCCAGTCTTGGTTTATCTGCCCCCTGCTCTTTAGCTCTCCTCTTCATATCGGTGAGCATTGCGGCGATAAGGGTGCCCGATCCACAGGCAAGATCAACGGTCCTGTGTTCTTTCCATGTCGAATCTTTTGTCCAGTCCTTATCCTTACCGACAGCATCAAGTGTTAGGCGTGCCATTAGATCGGCTGCCGGAGGCCGTGAGAAATAAGCTCCGTCCGATGCCTGGTTGCCCATAACACGGTTGAACAGGGGACCAGCATGATCTGCTCCGAGATCGGCATAGCTTTCGGCAATGCGTTCTGCTTCGCCAGCGATATGGCGCAAGGCTCTATTTAGACCATCCCTCCGACCGTTATCCCGAACCTCTTCAATGATTTCGATTGCAGGTTCTATCACTGGCAGAAAATCATGCCGGGTAATGCGACCCCACTGGCTAAGAAATGCATCAATTGCCTCCGGTGCGTTCTTGATTGCATCCAATCCTGAAATACCATGCAGCCATCCACCAGCAGCGATCCGCTGGTGCAGCATGGCGGCATTCATCAATAATAAGGCAGCTATGGTGCAGCCATCGGCCTGCTTTTTTCGTTTTTCATCATCAAGTTGATCCAAGCCAAAAAAGCGATCCAGCATAGCATCCAACTCGTCACCCTTGAGGCACCGCTTCGCCTCATTGATACTGTCTTCAAGTATATTGACATCGCGCTCGGCACGGTTGCGGGCCAGTCCGGACTCTGCGAGAAGATTAACGGTAATGCCAACTTCTTTGACCCGGTCAAACAGGGTCCTGAAACGCTGGGCCTCCTTAGCCTTGCGTTCCTCCTCCCGCCAGCGTTTTTTAATCTTTTGGCCAACATCACCATTGATCATTTTCTGGCCATTTTTTTAGACTTTTCAACATTGATCGGTCCAGGTGTTCCATCCGACGCTGGTTTGTCCCGTGCCGTTCCTGCCTCACGCAGCTCAATACTGCCATCCGCAAGCATCTTGCCACTCACAATACGTTCGGCCGGACTGACAGCAGAGGGACTATTAGGGGAGCTATCGTCTTTGGTACCCATGGCTGGGATAACGTCATCTATTGGTTGAAACACATCCTTGGGCTTGACTTTACCCCTCAGTACATCCTCGACATCGCTTTCAGCAGTTCCTGGCTTACCGACATGGCCATAATGATTGACTCTCCTATTCCTGGCGGGAATGGTGATCATGGTTGCAACATCCTGCTCAGGTGTTGGGGGTAGATAGAGTTGCATGAGCTTCGATAACTCGTCTTCAATTCGACTGTCATGAGCCCTGAGGGCCAACAGGATCTGGCCGAGTTCCCGCCAACCATCCTCGGGACCATGAGTGCGCAACCAGGTCTCGGCATCTGTACCGGGTGGAATCAGGATCGGGCAGATAATGTAGCCCATTTCCTTGCCCTTTGCTCGGCGCATCACCCGTCCGACCGCCTGGATCACGTCGACTGGTGATTTACGCGCCTCAAGAAAACCAACAGCCGAGAGAGCTGGGGCGTCTACCCCCTCTCCGAAAATCCCGACATTGAGGATGCCATGCGGAGTCTCATCAGTTGCTCCCATGAGTCGTGCCTTGGCATTTTCGCGCTCGGTAACCTTGCTCTTGGCATCAAGATGCTCCAACTGATAGGACGAGGCCGGAAGTTCAACTCCCTCGGCCACCAACCTTCGCTGTACCCACTCCCGAACAGTTTCGGTCCTGAGTGCATCAGTCATTTTTTTTGATCTGGCGATCAGGTTCATGAAATTGATCGAAGACCGTATATCTACACCCTTCGAGCGAAGGGCACCGCCCATAACCAATGCCAGCACCAGTCCTCGGAGGAAATGGGCGGTGGAGAGTTGGGTGTTATTGGCCCTGGCAGCAAGGAAGTTGGCGGTATCGTAAGCGTCCTTGTCATTCACTCCGATCGCAATAATCCGATAGTCGGTCAACCAGCGATTGTCAACAGCTTCCTTGTAGGATCTGCGATAGAGTTCCGGCCCAAAGGTCTCTTCATCGGCCATGTCCCTAACAATCCAGTCGTCATTCTTCTTGTTCTTGACACCGCTATAGACCCTTGGCGTGGCTGTCTGATAGATTCGGTACTTGGCAGGGAACCTGCTATCGTCATGACAGATGGTGAAATCACGAAGCTTGGTCGCTAGTTTCGGGATCCGTCTGAGGCCGGCCGTCCGGTGAGCCTCATCGGCCACCAACACCTGGATTTGCCGTTTGCTTGAAGTTAGAGCATCGGCAATACGATGGCTAGACTGATAAGTCCCAAAAATGACCCCGATGCGTTTCCCCCCCCCCACCATCAGTAACATCATTAATCCACTTGGCGATCTCGTCGGAACTGGTTGTCACGAGACCCTTTATATCGGATGCTGACGCATGTCCGAGATCTGCTGTCGGATCGGTGGCCAGTTCCTTGTCTCTTGCTACTCCTGCATCGGAACATACTGCCAAGGAATTCAGATCACCTTGGCTATGCGCTAGAAACTCACTCCTGAGCTGTTGCACGAGCGAGATCGACGGGCAAAGAACGGCCGAAACCTGACCAGGTTCCGTAAGTTTCTCGATGATGCGAAGCGCAAGGCGGGACTTGCCAGTGCCACAGGGCAGGATTATACGCCCTCTGGACTTGCCGTTTTCATTAACCTTGGCGTGTTCCTGCAAAAGAGTAACGCTTCGCTCAATTGCCTCCCGCTGCATGCAATCACGGGTCTGGGTACCACCTTCTTCAGTACAATGTTGGCATGGCTCTGTCTCGGCCGAATGGTCATGTTCCAGCTGTTTCCTGAGATCGCTCTCGATGTTAATCACCTTCAACGGCTTTTCAGGGCCGGCTGCTGTTTCGGCATTGGGTGAGAGGCGGGTATCTCCGATGACAACCACCCAACGTTCAGCCCAGACCGGCCTGGCCGAGATGGACAGAAAACTGTCCAATTCGGCCTTTGTGATGTTATTACCACGGCCCTGCTCGTCCAGTTTCCTGGACTTGCACTGGATGGCGATGAGTTTACCATCGGCTGCCCGTTTGGCGACAGCATCAATACCCATATCCTCGCCGTAGCCCTCCTTCTCCCTATCAGGCCAAGATTTCCAGTGCCAGGCAGCAGAGACATCCCAATCGGCAATAAGTGGGGCGCATCTGGGTGTCAGATGTTCCAACCATTTACCGTCCGTTTGCTGCGGACTCTGTTCTGCGATCTCGGCCAGAGCGTTTTCGATTGTGTTATTTATCACCTGTTTCCTATCTGCAAGTTGATACGCTTTGATATCATTGTGGATCCGGATATTTCTTGCTTAAGTAATCTGCGAGCCAACCTAGCCGTCTAGGCAGGCCCGGGTATAGCTCCGTGGAATTAAAAAATTCATCTATCATGCCGCCGGACTATAGAACAATCGAAGCCATATGGAAAGGGGTAACCCCAGATCCCATTCGGTGAAATATAAAATGGTTCCTGATATTATTGCACGCTGCGGCAGCTGATATCCAGATTTATTCTGAATAAAAGTATCAGCTTCCCATATACATTTGCTTGCCCTTGCCTCCCTGTGCTCAGGATGAGGGGGTAATCTCTTCCGGGCGGGCCAACATATAACTGCGAAGAACCGCGTTGATGCGGGTCTGATAGCCCTTCCCCTGGGTCTTGAAGAAGTCAATGACATCAGCATCCAGACGCAATGATACGGGTTTTTTGGGCTGGGGCATGGTAAACTGGACCCTGGACCAGTCAAAGTCCCCCTCATCGGGGTCCGGGACCTATCAATTTATCACACTTGACTCTGTGATGTTTTTATGCGAATCATGGTGCTATGTTTATTGGTAATGCCGATATCGGCATTACCAATAGGAACCGGCCAGGTTGCATGTCGCCAAGATGATGTTAACCGTCTTATGTTCCGTCGGACGTTGGCGTCAGCTCAAGGTTCCCCGTGGTCCACCTGAAGCGATGAGCATGACCGACTTTGTCGTGCTGGTTGCCGGTTTGGTTGGCTTTCATCCCTCCAAGGCGCAACCGCTGCCTGGCACCCAGAAACTCTGGGAAGGCTTGTTGTCTTTAAACAACAACATCCTTGGCTACGAGGCCGCCTTGGCCGAGGGCGCCAGGCGTGAAGATCCTGCCAACGGGTAAGCCGTGATCAATCGTCGGGTCGCGTAATACGCACCATGGCCCATCAGTGTTTCCTAAATACATGGGTGTAACACCTACTTTAGGGTAGCTTTGGCAGGGGGTAAGTGTAACTGCTCGGGCCAGAAGTAGCAGGGAAATTGATTTTGTAACTAAAATTGGAGTATCTTGACCAATTCTGTTGAAATGAGGTGAGAATTCCAGTTTGAAATAATTTGAAAACAAAAGCTGACAAAAAACTTGTCAGTAAACACCTTTTTCGATAGCACCCTTGATTGGATTATTGGAAACCTTGGTTCAAACAAGTCGGAGGATCGATTTTGACAGTGTTCACGTACAGCTAAACAGGCCTACAGACTCAAGTATGAAACCTTGATGGTCCGGGACCGGCTCAATGCCGGCCTTCTCCTCACGGTGCAGGGCCTCCCAGTCGGTTTTTCCCCGACCCTTGTTCTGGAGCGCTTCCTCCAGGGTCATTCGTGTAATATTTTCCTTGGTCATTTTTTCCTAACTTACGAGCAGTAATGATCCTTTTGGTCGTACCCATCAAGGTCCAGACCACCATAATCATCAGCCTGTCTAGTTCTCCTATGATTACCCTGCGTTTCTCGCCCCGATAATCTGATGGGACATGTTCCACCTGGGTGTTGTTGAAAATTTTAATTGCATCCTCGAAAACAAGCTTATGCTTTTCTAGGTTCGTATTACGTTTGTTTACGTTCCATTCGAATTCCTCTTGCATTTATATGCCTGCACTTTCGTGTGAAAATTAATCGTACCTGCATTGCTACATTCCTTCCAGTTTTAGTTATAAAATGAATGTATATACATTTGTCAATCCTGGTATAGAATATAAAAAAATCTGCTTAACCTCACCGAAAAGCAGTTGATCCCATTTTTTTGCACCTGGATCAGAAAAATTCGGAGGGAGGAGACCCGATCTGTAAGTTTCAAAGGTACAGGAAACCTCAAAACAAATCTATTGTCCCTCAGCGGCAAATGACGGGGTCTTGGCAAGAGAACTTTAGGGTTTGAAGCGTAAATTTGGCAAAATCCCCTCTTTTGCCCATTCAAATCAAAATTCGCATTTCTCGGCAAGATATTCGTTACATACTCGGGAGGATCTTAGGTAGGGTGCACGGGTTTTAGCGAAGCAAAAAGGGATGCCTTGTTCTGCATTTTTATACGTTTTGTAACAGTTTTACTTTGCTTCTATTTTTGAAGCCCTGATGAATAAGGGGGTTGTGTTGCTTTTCGGTGAGAAAGGATAAAAACAAGTAACAGGTAGGACAGGCCGAAGTATTACAAACCCCAGTAAAATCAAGTAGGGTTTATCGGCATTACCAAAGCAACATCAGGAATCATGGTTGGGTTGACAAGGTTGACCACGTTGCTATTCTTAATTTTGTACTGAGATATCCAAGCTGTAACCCGATGGCAAAGTGTGTCGTGTCAGGAGAACAAAAGTTTCGTGTGTGGTCGATTTGCCCAAAATGTAATTGAAGAGGAGGTCCTGGCTCTCTTTGACCTACCTTCAACAACAAGTTTCCCTGAAAACCGGGCAAATTATAATGGCGCCCCTACCCAGAAATTTATCATATGTCGGCATAACGGTCGCGGAGAGGCTTCCCTGGCCAGTATTTCGTGGGGACTGGTTCCATTCTGGTCCAAGGATTGTTCCATGGGATCCCGATTGATCAATGCCAGGTCGGAAACTATTGCCGAGAAACCCTCCTTCAAATACGCCTTTCGGCAACGACGTTGCCTCGTTCCAGCCAATGGTTGGTTTGAATGGCAACGCCAGGGCAACAGCAAGCAACCATACTATATCCGGTCGACAGATGGGCTAATGGCCTTTGCTGGTATTTGGGAAACCTGGGCAGGGGAGGAAGGCATCCATGAGACTTTTTCTCTCCTGACACGCCAGGCGGTACCCGCACTAGAGAACATCCACCATAGGCAACCAGTGGTGGTAAACCCTGGTGATTTTGATAGCTGGATAATGCCAGATAGCACTGGTGCGGAGCTGATGACAGTAATTAATTCCGACCCTCCATGCTTTGATGCGTGGCCGGTTACCACCCTGGTCAACAATTCTAGAAACAATGTTCCTGAAGTAATGGTCAAGACAACAGATTTGTTTGATTAAAGAACAGCTCAAGTTTCAATTTCAAGGGTCATTCACCCTCTGGTCATAATGATTCCACGCAATTCCCACCCACACGTTTGAATGGCAACACTTCAATAACCAGACCCAAGTTATCCACAACAAATAAACACCCACTGCATTTTTTGTAGGTCAAGTTTCACCAACTCAACATAATTCCTTCCTTAGGAAACATTCATCGGAAGGAGGGATTGTGAGAAGTAATTTACTGGTATTTTCAATTTGGCTGATGACTTCATTAGTCTGGTCTTCAACTCCCTGCTCATCTGAAAACCTTCCAACCAACAATGCTACCTCAGATACCATTAATTGGCATATCCATGCCGGGGCAAATTTGAGAATCGTCCTTTCGAACTGGACAAAAATAGCGGGATGGAACCTGATTTGGCAAACTCCAAAGAATTACAACATTCAAATACCAGTTACCCTTATTGGTTCATTTGAACAGGTCATCCATCAATTGATGGAAAGTGTCAATCGGACCAATCCGGAAATCGAAGCCCTCCTGTACCAGCGAAACAAGGTCGTGGTCATTTTATCTCGAAACCTGCTGGGTTGATCAATGATTATTCCGGGATTATCATGAATTATCCACAAAAATCCTTTTTCCTATTGCTGGTGTCTTCCCTGCTATTAGGCTGTAATAGCCTGAACCCAAAAGATTCGAGGGAAATAGAAGCCAAAACCAAAGAACAGCAAAAACATCTTGAAGAGTACAAGGACAATGTTCAGGTAGTTTCTACCGGCACTCAATATGAAGAGGGTATCCAACTTGGTTTATTGCCTGAAGCGATTAATAACGCTGAAAAACTACCCTCAAATTTGCTGAGAGAGGATGCATTTGTTTGGAATTCAAATTACCAGGCAGATATTCTTTCAATTCTGGATAGATTAAGCAACCAGACTGGAATTCAGCATTATCTTTTTGTAGGTCCAGAACAAAAACAGGTATCTTTCAGCGGTGATTTCACCCGGGAATTAATTCCTCGTCTTGAGGGTCGGGATAATCCCTCATAGGGATTATTGACAAAACATGAATTGGCTGCCCAGATCAAACCTGATTTCAATGGATCCTTACCTCAGGTGCTGGATGAAATCAGCTCGCTTTATGACCTTGAATGGATTTATCAGGATGGGAGAACAAGCCTTAAGCAGTTTGGCCTCAAAAGCTATGCATTGGAGTTACTGCCTACAAAGACTTCTTCTTCATCAACCATCGGAGCCACAACAACCAGCGTTGATCTGGATTTATTAGCCGAAATCGAAAATTCCTTACATAAAATGCTTGGCAAAGATGAAGTACTGGTTGCCGAAACAGGGACGGGGACAATTCTACTAAATGCCCGCCCCAGTACCCATAGTAGCGTTGCTAAATACATCAAACAAATCAATGCCGGTTTGGGTCAGCAAATAGCCATTGATGTCAGCGTTCTCACTCTTAACCTTGACGAAGCGCATGGCTTGAGTACCGCCCTTAATATTTCAGGAGGAGAGTTATCAGGGAACAATTTTAACCTGGTTGAAACGGGTTCGTTAACTGGTGCTTCTACTTTAGCCAATGTAGGCCTATTGAATGGTGATATCAGTGTGGAATTCTTTTTATCCCTGTTGAACCGCCGTGGCAAAGTCGTTGTCGAAACTCGTACTGGAGCAACAACCTCCAATAATCGAATGGTGCCCATCCAGGTGGTTCGAGAAATTGCCTTTGCCAAAACTGTGGAAACAGTTTCTGAAGAGAACGGGACCAACCTGGCAAGAATAACTCCTGGTCAGCTTTCAACGGGATTTGAAATGACCCTGTTACCCCGGGTCCTGAATAACCTGGAAATCCTGCTTCACTACAATATCAGGATTTCAGATTTGAACGAATTGAAGGAATTTTCCTCGAACAACCAAACCATTCAGCTTCCCAATGTTTCCACGACGGAATTTGAGCAACAAACCATTCTGGGTAATGGCGAAACCCTGGTATTAGCTGGTTTCGAAAGGGAACGGTTTACCTCCAACCACAAAAAAGGCGGGTTCCTGGGTAACCAAAGCCTGAATGAAGCGCAAAAAGTGGCTACAGTAATTCTGATACGTCCCCGCCTTTTGAAAAGAAAAACCAAATGAACAAACAGCCATTTGGGGGTAAAAACAATGCCGGAGAAAGGTCTATGCTTGACACAGCCCGACCGGCAATAGAATTTCATCCTCCATCATGGCTCCAGATCAATAAGGTTGCAGTGGCAGTTGGTTTGCTTTGGCAACCACTGCGTAATGATCTTTCCTTGAAGCAACAGGCAAATCTTGCCAGTGGTAATCGGCACAATCTGGACCTTGTTAGAATGGCAACTAACGGCAAGCAGGTTGGATTTGCCAGTTCAAAGGAAGGTTATTCGCCAAATATGCTGGCAGGTGCCAATCAGTTTGATCAAAAAATACCAGTAGAAAGTTGGCTTGCAGCGTTCAAGCTAACAGAAGATTCCGACTATTGGTGGATAGTGGCCAAAAGATACGGGGCCATTTATCAGGATAAGATTTTTAATTCCCGGCAAGCAGCCCGAGAGGAGTTTTTAACTCTTATTAATGCTCCGGATTGGGAACGAATAATTGCCCCAGGTGATTGGGAAATCAATGACGCTGAGGAATTGAATTTTGGGGATGCCCTAACCTTGAACCCGAATATGGGTTTGAAACCCATAAATCAAAACAGACGATGGCTGGTTATTATCCCTACCCTGTTCGTTATTTTTACTCTAACCCTTTTTGGGGGATACCACTTTCTCGGGGATCTGGAATACAATGAGGAGTACCAGGACAAATCGGAACCCCCAAACTCTCAGCCCGAAATTGAAAAAACTTGGCTGAGAAAAAGCAGGATAGGGGAGTTCACCAGTAATTGCTTGGCGTTATTGGAGGAGCTTTTTTTCCTTTCCCCAGGATGGACCTTGAATTCCATGATCTGCTCCCAGGATTCAACCAAATATTCGGTAACAGCTACAGTCAACAGGGAACCAATCGGATCAACAGGATATTTACGCCAATTGGCTTTCAGACAATCAGGCGTAGAGGTAAAGATGGGTTGTAATGGGGATTGTGCCAATGCCCAACTGGAGCGATCAATCCCGGAAGCCCCATCCAGGGAAGATGAACTTCCCTGGCAAGCCAAAAAGGTTGATGAAATTTTAAGGGAGCGTTTTCAGACGCTACATGCTGACCTTAGTCTCAACCAGCGTGGCCCGAGGACCCTGTCCCCAAATACTGCACCTCCCAAGCCATTTTCCAGTCGACATGATTTCAGTATCAGAACAAGGTTTGGTATCGCGGAATATGCAGAGTTGCTCAAGGATATCCCGGGGATGGTTCCCGAAACACTCATTTACACCCCTTCAAACAACACTTGGTTGCTGACTGCCAAGATATTTCACCAGAACGAGATGATGCAGGCACCTGACAAAATCCAATTTTAGGTAGGTTTATGAAACAAAATATATTCAAGAAAATTCCCCTCTCAGGTCCGATTTTGACCGGTATGTTTCTGATCGTGGGCCTGGTGTCCCTCTTTAGTTATATTTCTGCCAAGGAAGTGACCGAAATGCCCCAATGGCCGGAGTATTTCCAAAGTGGTCTTCGGCTTCCAAATAACCCGGAAGGTAAGACAATTAGCAAAGACCAGGTTGATACCGAGAATGCAAGCAAAATAACCTTATGCCCCGATGGTAATTGCGAAGACAAGTTGAAACCCGCAGGTTTGGTTTCTAGCAGTTCTGAATGGAATGTAGAAACATTCCCTGCTAGTGAGGAACCAATTCAAACCTCCAGTGATCTTTCATCAATGCAACAAGGTAGCCAGGAACTGGTTGCAACCTCGCCATCCACGGGAGCAGTCAAGGGTTTAGTTGGGGATAGTGAAAAAAGCGAGGGAATGGCTATACCTTTCAGTGAAGACCCCATAACCAGGGAAATGGAAAATGAACTTATTACAACAGGTTTGTTGTCGAGACATGCAGAAATCACTGAAAGCATTTTCCTGATGGAGCAACAACTCAAACAGGCCCAGCTCATAATTGGACTTATGGAAATTCTGGGCCCCGACATACCGATCGAAATATCCCCCGGTGTATTCAAGAATTTCCTAAACACACCAGCAGGAAATAAAATCGCCTCGGAAATGGCTGTTGAAACGCTGGAAAGCCGAGCTGAAATCTTTGACCTGGAAATGAAAGTCCTCACTGCTAGGAAAAAAATTGAAAATGCCATGAACCCCCTTCATAGTATCGCAGAGTACCAGGCTACCAAAGAATTAGAAACGAGTGATCCCTTACCAGAACATGAACCCATATTAAGGGAAATCATAGGTGGTGAGGGGAATCTCCAGGCAATATTTTCCATCGGGGACAAGATTGTCAGTTTTAAAAGAGGTGACAATCTGCCAACCGGCGAAGAAGTCATTCAGATCACACGAGAGTTTGTGGAGTTGGAGCAAGGTGGTCAAACGATAATGTTCAGAATCAGGTGAGTAAAAATTGACCGACGATTTTTCCAAACCACCAGAAGAAAATACTGAAAGGCCAATCCTGGCAACGGAAGGATTGCCTGGTGAGGTTATCAACGGGAGCCTGATATCAGGAAATGATGGTAGATTGGAAGTTCCCAACAGCGAGAGGTCCAAAATTGCCGTGTTTCAAAATGGCTTTGTTGTTGTAACGCCCGAAAGCAGGTGGTCCTCAGAAGTGAAGGCGATCCTTGACCGGGCAGCCAGGGCCGAAATTGCTATTCATGAAATCATGGAAGCAGATAGCAAAACCATATTGGCAATTTATGAACGGAACACCCAGGACAATAGTGAAAATGCAAACCAAATAAGTGGGATTGAGCGACAAAGGGAATTGCGAAGGATAATAGCAGATGCTGCCAGGAAGAATGCCTCGGACATACATTTCTATGTGTTTCCTTCCTTCAGCGAAATCAAAGTGAGAATCCATGGCCGATTGCGACGATTGAGCATTCACTCGACCGAGGAGGGTAAAGCCATTATCAATGCAGCGTTTGCTGTAGCAACTGATCAGGGTTCCGAAGCTGGATCAACGAGCTTTATCAAGGGAGCCTTGCCCAAGACATCGGGGCTGTTACCTGCGGGCGTGGATCTGGTAAGATTGCAATACTCACCAACCACCGGTCATTGTGCCTCTTTGGTCATGCGGATAAAATATTCCAACTCCCAGGGTGACTTTGACCTTAAGGAGCTAGGATTCCTTGGTCGGCAGGTAACCGACATTAGCTTGATGAGGAAACGTACAAGTGGTCTATATCTTTTGGCTGGCAAGGTTTCCTCAGGCAAAACCACAACCTTGCAAAGGATACTCAATGCCATGGTTAGGGAAAAGAATTATGAAATTTCAATCTATTCCATTGAAGAACCGGTAGAGCTGGATATAAATGGAGCAATCCATGTAGGGGTGTTTCCCAAACCTAATCAAACCCGCAGTGAGGCCTTTATCGAGGCCATCAAGGCAACTTTGCGGTCTGATCCCAATGTCGTGGTTCTGGGAGAATTAAGAGACAGGGAACTCGCCGGTTATG
This sequence comes from Paracoccaceae bacterium, assembly GCA_963668325.1. Lineage (GTDB taxonomy): Bacteria > Pseudomonadota > Alphaproteobacteria > Rhodobacterales > Rhodobacteraceae > MPNP01. The sequence continues at coordinate 695,240 of OY764222.1, read as the reverse complement.
CCATGGAACTTGCCCTTACAGGGCATGCTTTATGGACGACTGTCCATGCTGGTTCAGCCCTGGGCATACTAGACCGATTAAGTGACCTGGGAATTGAACTTTGGAAGCTGACTGAACCCTCGGTTGTCCGAGGATTGATCTTTCAACGATTACTCGGGGAATTGTGCCCTGAGTGTAAAATCGGACTTGATCAAGGCCAGGAGGAGGGAAAGGTTTCCGACTTTCTGCTCAAGGAAATGGTTGACCTCCTGGATAACAGCCCTGACCAGATATTCCTCAGAGGCCCGGGGTGTAGTTCATGTCTTCATGGCCTGGTAGGACGAACAGTGGTGGCAGAAACCATTCTGCCGGATTTAAATCTTCTGCAATATTATGCCAGCAACAACCGAGTTGGGATGCGAAAGTATTGGCTTACGCCAAAAGCAAAAGGTGGGTGTGGCGGCAAGCCCATTTTGCACAATGCTTTGCTGAGAGTGGGGATGGGATTATGTGACATTAACGAAGTTGAAGAAGAAATCGACCTGGTCCAGTCATATAAAGCAGAATACCCCTACCATGCCTCCATCCTCGCCAAGGAGTGGAGAACCTACTAAATGGCCGGCTTATCGTTTTCCCAGTTAATTCAAAACCAGGAAACTAATTTCCTCAAAGCCCAGTTTGCCTTCAAATTGAGGCTTAAATTCTACTACGAGCTGATTGCCCTTTTAAATGCAGGATATTCTCGGGGGGAAGCACTGGAGGTTATTTGGCGACTAAGAACCAATGAAGGTAAGAATACAAAATCCACCTTGGCAAGGATATATACCGATATTAGACTGAAAATCCAGAATGGCTTAAGTTTTGGTGAAGCCATCAGGCAATGGGTACCAAATGAGGATTTTATGATCCTGGATACGATTGAGGACAGTGATGAATTCGCCAGCTATCTTGCACGATTTTGCCGTACCCTTGAAACCAACAGGAAGCAGAAAAATTCTCTGGCAGGATCGCTGGGTTATCCCGTTTTACTGTTAACCATGGCCTATGGGGTTCTGGTATATTTCAGCCTTCAAATTGCCCCCGAGCTTAACCGGCTATTTGCCATAGAAAATTGGCAGGGTTTGGCATACGGGCTATATGCCACAGGTAAGTTTCTTGCCTTGATAATTCCCGTGGTAATCCTCCTGACCTTGCTGGTTCCTCTAGTTCTGGTGCTTTCCTTTTCCAGTTGGTCTTCGGACTTGAGGGTGTATGCAGATAAGTTCCCCATCTATTCGAGTTACAGAACCTGGAATGGGGCAATATTTCTTCAATCAATGGGGTGTCTTATGTCCAGTGGGCTTACGTCAATGGAAGCCGTCAGTAAAATAATACCCAATGCCAACATGTATTTGAGGGACCGGCTTGAAATGGTCAGGTATCATATGCTGGATGGCGATAATCTAGGCGAGGCCTTGTCAAAAACCCGAGGTTCATGGCCTGATAGGACGGTCAATTTATCTTTGCAGATATTTTCGCAAGCGCCAGATTTCCCGAAGCAATTACTGGTAATATCCGAAAAAATGTTGGAGGAGAGGAACGAATCTCTTAACCGAAATATCTTGGTGATAAGAAGTCTTTCCTTTATAATTGTATTCAGTACCATACTTGGTGTGGTAGCAGCCATGTATGATATCCAGTCCCAAATCACCTCATCCTATTGAAGAATTGCCCACCGATAGCCAATGAACAAGCCTGAAGCCAGTTTTCCCATGTATGATTTTCCAGAGGCAAGGGAAGCTAACGATAGATTTTGGGACGTTTTGAAGGTGAACCTGAAGGATAAGGGGATAGATGCCCCAGAAAGCCTAACGAGGGGAAGGGACAACATGAAACTCTGGACCAGCTCGGACCTGTTGGTTTCACAAACATGTGGTTACCCCTACCGGAAATTTCTTAGTGACAAGGTTCATCTGATTGGTACACCGGATTTAAAAATCGACAATCTTGTACCAGGTTATTATTACAGTGTCCTGGTGGCGAGGAAAGAAAAGGAAGTGATAGCAAATTCAGGCGAAATTTTAGCTTTTAATGATCAATTCTCCCAATCAGGTTGGGTAGCACCAAAAATTTATGCCAGAAATCGGAATATCGAGTACGCTGGTTATGTGGAAACAGGTGGACACTGGTGTTCAGCTCAAGCAGTTGCCAAGGGGAAAGCAACATTATCCGCAATTGATGTTTTTTCTTGGGAACAAATCAAAAGATTTACCTCATTTAGTGATGAACTAAAGATAATTGATACGACTGAACCAACTCCCGGGCTTCCTCTGATAACAACCTACCAGCATTTTGTTGATGAAATTTACCACTCCGTGGTTGAAACCATTGATGATATGCCGGCAACAGACCTGGAATTTCTTCCATTCAAGGGCTTGGTTCAGTTGAAGCCAAGCGACTATTTTCAGGTTGAAGAAATTAATGAGAATTGAGGATGAGGAACCTCAATTTCCACCTTATCAACTAAAAATACAGGCACCTTGGAAAGCACAATAATGACCGAAGAAAAAATCGAATTAACCCACCTGACTGTCCAGGATTACCTGGTAGGGGTAATGCTGGGAGCAATGATATCAGACAGTTTAGAAGATGGCAAAGAAGCTGAATACATCTATTTTTTTGTCAGGCACCTTCCGGTTTTTGCTGGCTATGATAAGAAGCGAATCCCGGCCTTAATGGAATTATTTTCTGGTACAATAAAGGTGGAAGGTGATTATTCGGTATATAAAAAACTAGTTTTGAAGAATCTCCCCCAGGAACTTCATAACCTGGCCTTTTTGCTGGCCAACGTCGTTACTGTATCTGATCATCAGTTCAATTTTGACGAGCATGGATTTCTCAATTTGCTGGAAGAGGGTCTCAAGGTTGATCCTGACACAGCCAATAAAATAAAACTGGTTGCGCAGATTTATAACACTCAATGAAACCGTATCCCGTACTGTAAAAACCTTACATATCCAGACCAGCTTGAAATATACAGTTTTCCTATATATGTAGTTTCCAATCATAAGAATATCTGGAGGGTAGGAATGATCAATGAAAGCAAATGAAGCAGAAACAATCCTCTCGGCCAGGTTGGAACAAGGACAGGCGGTTTTCTCTTTGAAGGATCTCAGATCCCTATTTCCAGAACGGTCTGAAAAGACCTTCACGGAGGGTATTCGTCGTCTAACAAGAATGGGTATCCTGACGAGGGCGGCCAGGGGCGTCTATGTCAATTCAAAGAAAAAAAATGGATTCTGGCGGCTTGAAGAGGTTGCAAGCTGTCTGCGCCAAGGTCACTTGAACTATGTCAGTCTTGAGTTTGCGCTATCAGAATTTGGTGCAATCTCACAAATTCCGCTTGAATATTTAACGGTCATGACAACTGGACGAAGGGGTTTATTTGATACAATTTATGGATTTGTTGAATTCACCCATACAGCTCGATCAAAGGAAGACATTCTTGCTACCACTTTGGTTGATGATTATCGTAACCGTCCACTACGACTTGCTCGATTGGAAACAGCATTGAGAGACCTCCGTCGTGTTGGTCGAAATGTCTATATGGTCGATATGGAAGAATACCATGATATTTTGGAAGTAGACATTCCAGCCTTTAATGAGATGGCCTAGTGAAATACGATTTTAATAATTTAATCGACAGTCTACAAGAAAATGATCCCAGTTTAACGGGTTTGGGATTAATTCTGGAGAAGGAAATTCTTCACTATGAAATTCTTTATGCCCTGCAAAAAGGTAATTTTCTTCAAGAATTGACGTTCTGCGGTGGAACCGCCCTGAGATTGTGTTATGGAACGCCACGTTTTAGCGAAGATTTGGATTTCGAGGGTGGACCAAGTTTTACTGCAGAAAAGATGAAAGGGATTGAAACCTGTTTGAATGATTTCATTGGTAATCGTTACGGATTGCCAGTATTTGTTCGCCTACCTAAGGACCGTTCTGATGCTTTTGATATTCCCGTTAACACTTGGAGGATAATGGTTGTAACCCGTCCAAGAAGAAAAGATATTCCGCGCCAGCGTATTAATTTGGATATAGCAACTCTCTTGCCGTCCCCCACCGAAAAATTACCATTGAAGTTGAATTATGAAAGCTTGCCTAAAGAGTATGAGGGTATTGAGATCCGCGTAAAAACAAAGGCGGCTATACTTGCCGACAAAGTTGTGGCATTCCCGAACGCTCTTGACCGTGGATATCCACGCTGGCGCGATCTTTGGGATATCTGGTGGTTGACTGAAAACGGTGTGAATTCTGAAATTGAATTAGTAAAAAAGAGTAGCCGGGATTTCAACCAGGAAAATCTGAATGAGCGGATAGATGAGGCCATTAAACAGATTCCGTCTCTCGTCGAAGAAAGTGAATTTGTAAATCAAATGCTTAGATTTTTGAAAAAGGAAACGGCAAAAACAACAATCCTTGAAGTAACTTGGCGTAAGAATTTTTCTGAACTTCTTTGTAGTATTTTTTCTGACATCCAATACCAATTGAAAAGCGAAAAGGTCAATGAGCCCGATTCAATCTATGACCTTCCTGATCCCTTCAAACCACCCTCACCATTTGATTTCTAAATGAAAGGAAGGGGTCATTTTTTCTGAATCTGTTGGAAAAGGTACTCATGATCGGCCCTGACAAAACCAATAAAATAATTCTAGTTGCTCAGATTTATAACAACCAATGAAATGGGACCACTTACTGGTGGAATCTTTGCATAGGCACTACTAGATTGAGCTTGAAGTGTGCAGTTTTCCTATATAGATTAAACTAAAGAGAAAGACGAGGGTGGGAATATACAATGAAAGCAAATGAAGCAGAAACAATCCTCTCGGCAAGGTTGGAACAAGGCCAAGTTGTTTTCTCATTGAAGGACCTCAGATCCCTATTTCCAGAACGGTCTGAAAAGACCTTCACAGAGGGTATTCGTCGTCTAACAAGAATGGGTATCCTGACGAGGGCGGCCAGGGGAGTCTATGTCAATTCAAAGAAAAAAAATGGATTCTGGCGGCTTGAAGAGGTTGCAAGCTGTCTGCGCCAAGGTCACTTGAACTATGTCAGTCTTGAGTTTGCGTTATCAGAATTTGGTGCAATCTCGCAAGTTCCCCTTGGAATGGTAACGGTCATGACGACTGGTCGAAGGGGTTTATTTCGAACTATTTATGGATTTGTTGAATTCACCCATACAGCTAGATCAAAGGAAGACATTCTTGCTGCCACTTTGGTAGATGATTACTATAACCGTCCACTACGACTTGCTAGGTTGGAAACAGCATTGAGAGATCTCCGTCGTGTTGGCCGTAATGTCTATATGGTCGATATGGAAGAGTACCAGGATATTTTGGATGAGCAACTTGCGGACATAAAGGAGATGGCCTAGTGAAATACGATCTTGCTGGTCTGTCCTCAGGTTACAAGAAAATGATCCCAGTTTAACGGGTTTGGGATTAATTCTGGAGAAGGAAATTCTTCACTATGATATACTTTATGCCCTGCAACAAGGCAAATTTCTTGAAGAGCTGACATTCTGTGGACTATCACCCTGAAATTAACGAGCATTTATATTTGCCTGTAGATTGTGGACCAGATTGCAACAGATTGAGTTGGCAATTCATTTATCCAAAGGTTTGCGGTTGATCAAATTGGCAAAACAGCAATTAACGAGCATTTAAGCGATTAAATGCTGAAATTAATGCTCACGAGCATTTAAGTGAGCAATTCGGAGTTGGTAGCGGGCATTTATATTTGCCTGTAGATTGTGGACCAGATTGCAACAGATTGAGTTGGCAATTCATTTATCCAAAGGCTTGTTGCTTGATCAAATTGGCAAAACAGCAATTAACGAGCATTTAAGCAATTAAATGCTGAAATTAATGCTCACGAGCATTTAAGTGAGCAATTCGGAGTTGGTAGCGAGCATTTATATTTGCCTGTAGATTGTGGACCAGATTGCAACAGATTGAGTTGGCAATTCATTTATCCAAAGGCTTGTTGCTTGATCAAATTGGCAAAACAGCAATTAACGAGCATTTAAGCGATTAAATGCTGAAATTAATGCTCACGAGCATTTAAGTGAGCAATTCGGAGTTGGTAGCGAGCATTTCTGCCTAGTCCTGTAAGTTGGAGTTTTCCTTTTGTAACTCTCCCATCAATCTGTAAACTTGATTTCGGTCAAAGCGTGTGACCTGCCTGATTTCTTTGTTACTAAGGCCAGAATCTTTTCGATGGGCGCGTTCCATTTAGAATACTAAGCACCTGGTTTTTTGTAACTTCCCAATAAATTTGTCGGTGCTCGTAACCATGTTTACCTTCAATTAATCGATTGTATAGGTCAGGGTGTGTACTCCAATAGGACCCACGCCCCCTACCACCATGGTATCCTTTGGTCTCCATATCAGAAAGTCTCTTACGGGTTTGAGGTTCACTCAATTGACAAAGAGTTGTTGCAGTTAAAGTGTCAATTTCTGGATACTGAAGGAAGTGCTTTAATAGCAACAACTCATCTACCCCCATGATTCGACCTTTTTCAGCTTCTTTTGCTACAAATAGGCGAAAAGTAGCATTCAAGTCACTTTTTGGGAAAACTACCAAAACGGATTCACTGTTTTCTTGAATGTCAGGAGGTTCCTTTCCTTCAATTAGAAAAGTATTATAAATACGGCTTATGCCAAGTTGCTACGGTTCACAAGACGAAGCCGAGTTAGAGCTTCTACCAGGAGAGGATTCCTAGAAGCGGGTTGATGATGAAGGATGGTGGCAAGATTGTAACGAAGATCCTTCAAAATCTAGTTTTACGATTAATATGTAGCCACTTTAGTTGAAACAAATGTTGAGATACCATTTTCATCCAAGATTGAAGTTTACAGTTTTCCTATATAGATTAAACTAAAGAGAAAGACGAGGGTAGAAATAAACAATGAAAGCAAATGAAGCAGAAACAATCCTCTCGACCAGGCTGAAGCATGGCCAAGCGGTTTTTTCTCTTAATGACCTGAGATCTCTTTTTCCAGAACGAACCGAAAAGACCTTCACGGAGGGTATTCGTCGATTAACAAGATTGGGTATCCTGACGAGGGCAGCTAGGGGTGTCTATGTCAATTCAAATGCGATTCCAGGATTTTGGAGGCTTGAAGAGGTTGCAAGCTGTCTGCGCCAAGGGCACTTTAACTATGTAAGTCTTGAGTTTGCCCTTTCGGAATTCGGTGCAATCTCGCAAGTTCCGCTTGGAATGGTTACGGTTATGACTACTGGTCGAAGGGGTTTATTCCGAACAATTTATGGTTTTGTCGAGTTCACCCATACAGCTCGATCAAAGGAAGATATTCTTGCTGCTACCTTGGTTGATGATTATCAAAACCGTCCTCTAAGACTCGCTCGATTGGAAACAGCATTAAGAGATCTTCGTCGTGTTGGTCGAAATGTCTATATGGTCGATATGGAAGAATACCATGATATTTTGGAAGTAGACATTCCGGCCTTTAATGAGATGGCCTAGTGAAATACGATCTTACCAATCTTGTCTTTAGTCTACAAGAAAACGACCCCAGTTTAAGAGGGTTAGGACTTATCCTGGAGAAGGAAATTCTTCACTATGACATACTTTATGCCCTGCAACAAGGCAAATTTCTTGAAGGGTTGACATTCTGTGGGGGAACGGCCTTGAGGTTATGTCACGGAGCACCCAGGTTAAGCGAAGATCTTGATTTCGAGGGGGGAGAAGACTTTGCAGCAGGCCAGATGGGAGGAATTGAAACCTGCTTAAAGGATTTTTTGGGAAATCGTTACGGATTGCATGTAAAAGTTCGTCCACCCAAGGACCGTTCTGAAGCATTTGATGTTCCAGTAAACACTTGGAGGATCAGCGTTATTACCAATCCTAAGAAACGTGACCTTCCATGGCAGCATATCCATTTGGATATTGCAACCATCCCTTCCAATTTGAACGAAAAATTGCCATTGAAGTTGAATTATACCTGTTTGCCAAAGGAGAGTGGGGATATAAAGATCTGTGTCAAGTCCAAAGAGTCGATAATTGCTGACAAAATAGTGGCATTCTCAAGCACCCTTGAACGTGGCTATCCACGTTGGCGGGACCTTTGGGATTTATGGTGGTTGACTGAAAAGGGTGTTAAATCAGATGTTGGGTTAATCAAAAAGAGAAGCCAGGACTGCAACCAAAATAATTTAAATGAAAGGATAAATCAGTCCTTGGAGAAGATTCCTGAACTCCTCTTACAAAATGACTTTATTGCCCAAATGTCGCGTTTTTTGCCACCGGAAATCGTACTAGCAAAAATCAAGGACGAAACTTGGCGTAAAAATTTTTCAGAACATCTTTGTTGTTTGTTTTCTGACATACAATGCAAATTGACAAGCGGTGGTATTTAAGAGCCTGATTTAATCTATGATCTTCCAGATCCTTTCAAGCCACCCTCACCATTTGATTACCAAGTGAATAGAAGAGGTTCTTATCTTTTCCTGACTGTTCTTTTTGTTACTCAAATTTTGGAATTAGTTCTCCCTTTAAAATTTGATAAGTTTGGTTTTCTACAGCAGTTGGCAAGCTACCTAGGGGTTGTTCCTGTCACAGCCAATTGTCATCTAGATTCTCCCAAATAAGTAAAGAAAAGAGAACACTTGCTTATGAGATGGTTATCTTAAGCCGACCTCATGGGAAGATCATACGTCATAGACCCCAAGATAATACGCCAAAACCAATACGTTTCTCCAAGTTGATGTTATCCACATTGAAATTCACCAAATCTTAAAATTTTGTTTGGAGTTTCACCAAACTGATGAATTGTAGTTCCAAAGCAAACACGAATTTATCTTTGGAGACAAAAGTTATGTTGGTAAAAAGACTTGGATTTAGATCCCATGTAAATAAGCAGAGTGAAAGAGGGGCTACCTTAATAGAAGCAGCGCTATTCACGGTGATAGCATTAGGCACAATTATCGGTGGAATTGTATTTTTCCAACAAGCATCAATTTCAGCGAAGACCAATGAAATGGTACGAACTCTAGCCTCTTTGCAAACCCAGGTAAGGGCCCTTTTTCAAACGCAGGCAACTTTCGGCACAGGTGGCTTAAACACTTTACTGATTACTTCCAATGCGGCTCCCTCGAATATTTTACTAGATTCGGACAGTGATGGGGATATGGATGCCCTTATACATGGTTTTGGAGGTGCAATTACAGTAACTGGTGCCACCGGACAGTTTACCATTGCGATGGCTGGGGTTCCGGTAGGTGTCTGCACCAGGATCATAGCCTTTGATGCATCTGGGAATGGAACTATTGGTAGCGGCATAGCTTCTGTCTCAGATGGAACCCAAACAGATAGTGATGGGATAGCATCAAGCGCTGCTGATGGTTTTTGTACGGCAAATGCAAGTTCTGGTGAGGTTTCCCTGACCTGGACGTTCAACAGATAGGTGCACCCTCCAGATTAAGGGTTGGGAAAAACAAACCATGAGAACCAGGGGCAATTACGGCGAAGTTGAACATGTTCAGCGAAGGTATGAAACCTGGATGAAAAGTCATGAAAGAATGTCCAAAACACTACTTGTCATGGTATTCGTCTCAGCCGTGCTTCTGGTCTCCTTCCTCGTGATATTGTACCACAAGCCAGAACCGGTTTATTTCGCTACCAGGGTCGATGGTGGTGTTCTCCCTCTGGTTCCCTTGTCAACACCTTTCCTGACTGATGGCCAGGTTACCAATTTTGCGGTTGAAGCAGTAACTCATGCCATGACAATTGATTTTGCCAACTGGCGAAATGACCTCCTAAATGCCTCCAAATATTTTGAGCAACCCGAAGGGTGGAATAACTTCCTTGATGCCATGGAGATATCCGGAATGTTGAATTACATTCGTGATCACAGGCTGGTTTCAACTGTTGTTGCCAGTGGGGCTGTAATAACCAGTTCCGGTTTGGCAGAGGGGAAAAACTACACATGGAAAGTCCAGATTCCATTGGTGATTACCTACGAATCTGCCAGTGAAATCAGTCGAGATTCTCTTTTGGCTGAACTGGTGGTATCAAGACTGCCAACCTGGGAAGTTCCTGATGCAGTTGGGGTTTCACGGATAGTTGTGAAACCAGGAAAGGGGTAGGATTTGAAACGTATCATCCTCATTACCTTCTGGACCCTTTCCTTCATGGTATGGTTGAAACCAATTACCGGGCATGTTCAGGAGTTGGTAAATTATCTGGAAGACAGTTCAGTTGAGCAAAGGCAGATTATCCCGGAAAAACGGGCTGATTTTTATGAAGCATTGGACAATATCTTTCCCATGTCCCCGGAAATGGTGGATAAGTTCCTAGAAACCTATCTGGGCAATGAAGCGGCCATTTTAAACCGACCAGAGCCTGATCCCCTGATTGATTATCATTTGGTATCACTTGATCCTGGAAGACAGCCTCCCGTTGTTAGGGTTGCTCCTGGCATTGCCTCGGCAATAGGCTTTTTTGATGCAACCGGTGCCCCTTGGCCAGTAAATCAATTTGTTGTCGGAGATGGGGCCAATTTTGAGATCCTTCAGCTTGGAGAAAATTCCAACTCGCTGACCATATCTCCATTGGCAAGGGTTGGGCAGACCAATCTAGTCATTTCCCTCAATGATGAAGCAACACCACTCGTACTCAAGGTAGAGATATCATCAGAGATCGTCCACTATCAGGTGAATTTTCAAATTACCAGACCTGGACCAGCGGCAAAAATATCCAGTCCTGATCCTGTTGAGCATTTTCCATTACCAGGCAATCAGGATTTATTGAAAGTTTTAGCAGGAACCTTTTCTCCCGATGAAGCCATGAAGATTACCATTGAAGGTGTAAAGGCAGAGGGGTGGGTCAAGGGAGAGGATTTATTTATACGCTCAAGATACCATCTCCTTTCTCCTCCCTGGCTAGGTTCACTTGCCGGCCCTGATGGAATCGTTTCCTATCATTTACCCTACAGTTCTGTTCTCCTATTTTCGGTTGGTGATCAAGTGAAAAAAGTTACACTGAACCGCAATGAATCAACCGGCCAGTGAATTGCGTGGCTATGTTGCCCAAACTGGTTTGTGAGCAATGAACAATAGGTGGTTCAGGTATCGCCCCATGGTTATGGCAAAAGGGCTTGGCGGATTCTTTCCTATTTTCAAAGCACCCAGAACTGCCAATACAAAAGAGCAAAGTGGTACCATATACAATTATCGCAAACCTAAACTGAGAATTTCGTTGGGTATTACTGTTATTTTGGTGGGGTTGGCTGGAGGTATCTATCTAAGCATACGGGCAACTCAGCAGGACACCTCCCATTTGGCCAGAATTCCCAAGATGATCACGACGCCAGGCGGAGATACCCAAAGGAATTCCGACCAGTATCAGGAAACGGTAAAACTTGCCAACCAGAAGAACATTGCTTCGGTAGAGGATACCAGTGAATCCTACATTTTGATTCCAGAAGTTGTTACTGAAACAATCCAGGTCGAAGAGATTTCAGTCCTGCTACCCTGGTCAACTTCAGATCAGGAGATTTTGTCAGATCAAACGCAAGAATCAGAAAGGGATGCCCTGCTTCAGGATAAGTCACCGATTGCCAATGAAAAGAATACCGCCGAGGATTTACTTGCGGCATTAAACAATTCTCTGCAGCTCGACACACCGCAGGTCTCAAACCCACTGGTGAAAAATGACTCTCGCCAATCCCAAGGCGAAGTAACCATCCTCAGCACCAGTACAAACTATATGCCTAACCCAACCCAGAATGATAATTCGCAAAAACAATCCAAGTATGGGTTGGCTGTTCTTAATCAGATGAATGCAATTGCCAATGCCTTGGTTGTACAAACCCCGGAAGCAGGTTTCTTTACAGACCCTGATGATCAAAATGGTACCCCCACGGAACCATCTACCATACTTGGAAACAGCCCTGCTTTGGGGACAACTGACCAAAACGAAGGCAAAGACAATGAAGGGTCAATTAAAAGAATTTCAGCAGGTAGCATATTCTATGCTGAAGTTATTGCCGAAGTAACCTCGGATTTCCCCGGCCCCATACTGGTTGAAATTACACATGGGTCGTACAAGGGTTGGCGGCTGGTAGGACAATTTAATACTTCACCAGGTGGCCAAGGAGTATTGGTTTCCTTCAATAAGCTGGTGGATTTGACAGGTCAGGAATTTACCGCCTCCGCCTTGGCTATAGATGGCATTGAAGGACAATCACTTATTGCTAGCAAGGTAGAACCTCGACTTCTACAAAGATATGGCCCTGTTTTTGCTACGTCATTTATTTCCGGTTTGGCCGAAAGTCTTGCTCAACCCCGTTCAACCATAGGAGTAATTGGCAATTCCCAAGTGTTGGTTGCGGAACCCTCAACTCTTGAACAAGCAGGATATGCCGGGCTGAAAAACAGCTTCAGTGCCATTTCGTCAGATATTACCAATCATATCCCAAGGGGTCCCTTGATCACCATTCAAAGCGGGCATCCTGTCGGCATTTTGTTCACCGGTTCAACAGTGAACCTGAATTAGACACGTAAACGAGGAAGGTAACAGTAATGAAAAATCCAATAGAGAAAGACGAGAAAACAACTCCTGTGAAAAAGCCCAGAGTTAGTAAACAGACCAAAAGCACCCCAAGGAATACGAAAGGGACCAGTACAGTCAATCCCGCTACCAAAAAGGCTCCAGCCAAACCTGGGCCAAAGAAAATGAAACCTGCTCCGGTCAAAGCAAAAACTCCTGGAAGGAAACCCGGACGACCACCATCAAGAACCACCAAAACAACGACAAAGACCAAATCTACTCGCTCAAGAAAGGCCACAGGTCCCAAAGACCCGGAAGATCTGGTTATGAATGAGTGGAACTTGATGGATCCGGATGACTTTACTGATGAGATCTTTGACAAACCAAACCAGCAAAACCCCTCGAATGCACAACAACTTGAAAGGGAAAAATTGGTTGAGGATATAATGCAGGAAATTCTACCCGAAGAAATACCAGAAAGCAGCAAAACCAATCAATCGCCGGCCAAACTACCGGATGAAGAGAATATCCAGGAGCAGAATGCCAGAACCATCTCGGCAAGCAGGTCGACTAAAGGAATAAGGTTGGCCAAGCCGTTGAGATTTTCCTTGATTGGAAAAACCTGGGGAATCAAGGCAATGGTTGCTTTGATAATCATAACCGCGTTTTTATTGGTCAATCATTTTGTCTTTATTGAGAATAACGCCCAAAGAGCCATTGAATACATTTCCAATACAGCTATTGGCGACCAAAGAATAATACCCAATGCAAGTTTAGTTGAGGCAGAGGAAATAAACCACCAGCTGGAGAAATCCAAGGAAAATGTACCGGAGGGAATGGATCTGACCCAAGAAATTAACAGTCCCTTTCGAGCAGGGGAAGAAATCAAGCCCGATCAGGAAATTACAAAACAGGAACTCAGTTTTTGGCAGAGTCTTGCCGAAACCAGCTTGGAAGAAATTACCGCAATCCAGAGGAATCTTGCTAAGTTACAGGACACTCCTGCCATTGAAGACAATTTAATGGATGCTGGGAACGATGCCATGGCACAAAACTCCCATTTAGCCAAGGATACAACCAAGCAATCGGGATTGGGAACAAGAGACCATATCCTTTTGGACCCTGATGGTAATCCTGTTTCAGGTGAGGCTCGTATGACGACAACCTGGAAGGAGGTGAATGGTATTAATTCCCAGGAGTTGTTTGAAAATGCTCCAGAAAGAACACCTTTGTTTGCTGAAATTGGTATGGAAGAAAAAATAACAGCTCCAGCCATAAAAATGGATGTGTATATTCCTTCGGTGGCATCAGATACAGAACGGCCAATCCCTGAATTCCTTCCCCTCAATCTTGTCAGTAGTGAATGGAAAGGATTAAATGCAATGGTACAAACCATAACCGTGCAAATGGCATCCCTGAATTCCACAACCCAGGATATTCTAAATTTTTTGAGAGAAACCAAGCCTTCGGCCAATCCCTTTGAGACAATACCCGAGCAGGTTTTCCAACCAAGACAATACCACCAGGAGCCAGGTCTAGATTTGGCAATAGACTTGGCTGACAAATTCAGAATAAGTGGTTTTCCGGATAAGACAAAGGTGGTCACCAATATTCAGCCTGTTGAAGTTGAGACTACCAAATCAGGTGAAACAGGCCCAAAGATGGTAAAAGCCCCCTCAGCTGTGAAAATTATGGAAAGCCTGGAATTTGAAAGCACCCTAGTGAAGGAAGAAAAACAGTTTGTTCCTTTGCTGACAGCCCAATCAGATGACCAATTGGTAATCAGGTCCCTTTCCCCGAGGGAAAGTGGCTATGCCTCCCTGGATGGAGTTAGCATCGGGGATGATGTCCCAGGGTTTGGATTGGTTCTCAATATAAAGGAGGATGATACCGGTCGTCTGATAGTAATGGAAAATGGCATCGTTTATCTGAATTAGGAGCTCTTTAGGATGTGGCTGAACTTGTCGGTTTTATTTATGCGTTTGAAAGCTTATTAAGGGGAATCTTCTATCTGGTTGGCTTGCTTCTTGTTATCCAGAGTTTTCGAAATGCCGCCAAAAGATCCGAACTGGGTCCCCAATACAGTTCCTGGTTGAGCCCTCTGGTGGGCTTCGTTATAGGTATAATTTTTATCGCTCTCCCCAGTGCCATATCTCTATTGAGTGAAACATTTTTTGGCATCAGGCAGGAATTGAATCCCCGTTCGATTTTTGAATACGACAGGCAAGTAATTTCACCCCTGAACGTAGGGACTACCCAAGAACTGATTGAACTTGTCGTCCTGGTTATTCAGTTTATGGGATTTATTGCCATTGTTCGAAGTCTGTTGCTCTTCAATCAGATCAGCAGTCAAGGGTCCAGAGTAGTTGGCCCTGGTATTACTTTTCTGGTTGCAGGCACCCTGGCGGTAAATTTCCCTCTGTTTTGGGGCATACTTGTGGATTTTTTTCTGACTGCGATGGGTTGAAACAGATAGTCCCGGGATTTACAGAATAAGCAATGAAATCAGGCAAGCTAAGTTATCTTGACAGAGCCCAGAAAGCTAACATTGCTTGTGAGGGACAGTTATCAATTTCAACTTGATGTGGGCATCCTCAGTCCTGAACCGCCAGTTCATCGGTCTTGCCTCCCCATTTCGATAAACCTGCCAGGTGCAGATTTCACGAACCAAGGTCCCACGGTCAGGAATACACCTTTGGAAACACTGTGATGTCAGAACATTGAGTTCACTTTCAGCCAATTTTACCGATATCGGCATAAAGCCAACTGCCGTGCTTGGGTGAATGGTGAACCTCAAACCTTTGAGCTAAACGAAAAGCCTCTGCATGATCAAATCGGTCATAAAGGGTCGAGAGTTTGTGGGTATTCAAATTGCCCATCACCAGGACAATTTTCTTCGTGGGAAAATGATCAGCAGCAAGGCCTTTCAGCACAGCGGCAAAATTCCTCTTCATTCGACGGTCGGTGACCTTGACATAACGCCCTCCCTTTCAAGGAGACATGGAGCATAAAAAGATTGGCGGTTTTGTTCTGCTCATATTCGTACTCATAGCAAGCCGGTTGTCCTGGGCACACAATGGCATTCGTTTTACCCAGGGATTAAGGCCAAACCAGAATAGGTTCAAATTTTTGCCTTGGGGAAGAATTGAGTGAACAAATCATCTGCCAGGCCAAGAAATATCACCACCAACGAATTTGATAATAAAAACAAAGCATCCTGAAAAAATTTATCTTACTTCGGTCGAAATTAATGTGAGAAATCCAGATTGCCATAATTTAAAAAACAACATCAAACAAAAACAGAAAAGGGGCCGCAGCAACCACGAATCAATTTGATGGCCACGATAATGACTTCAAGACATCTTGTTCCGAGTAAATGCCAGTGCTGGTCCAAACGTATATTCCCCTTGTATTTTTCCTGGGAATAAATATTGCAATTGGCGGTAGATTACCTATTAAATTGCTGGTAGGAATCAAACACCAAAAGAATAAAGATTTCGAATAATAATGACCGCCTTGATCACCAGGCAATAAAAGGGAGAATCAAATGAAGGTTGCAGTGCCAGGATATTGGGGTAGATGGCTTGCCTCGCTCCGACCTTGTGGTGGTATCGTAGACACCCCTGACGGCCGCGTGGGGGGGGGAATCGACGTGCCAGCAATTACCACCGCACGACCCCCGGATCGTGCCACCTGTGGGTGGTACGAGCATGAGCGTGCTGGCCTGGTGGCACCGTTGCCGATGGTTATCC
Organism: Paracoccaceae bacterium; assembly: GCA_963668325.1. GTDB lineage: Bacteria > Pseudomonadota > Alphaproteobacteria > Rhodobacterales > Rhodobacteraceae > MPNP01. Next base: position 678,956 of record OY764222.1, on the reverse strand, counting down.
GCCCCGTTTGACTCTTCCTCATCCGACCGCCCTGCTTCTTCTGTATCTTGCGGCGCCCAGGAGACTGTGAAAGTATTCAAATCAACCCTTTATTGAGTAATATTTTTGCAGTTTTTATAGCCTGACCCCACTCCTTTCAGTCACGTTTATCCTGGTCTATCAACCCTTTTCCATTCCCCTGAATATTTTTTCAACAATCACCCCTTTTCCCTCTTGTCTTCGTGCATCATCTCTGATTCACTGCTTCTGAACAATAAATCACTTTTTTCAATTTAGGATTAACAATGTCAAAACGACGGTACCAGGAACTTCAGCCCCGCACGGCGGTTCAGTTGTTACCACCGAGTTTGAATGATTATGTTGCCCCGGACAATCCGGTCCGGGCAATTGATGCATTTGTCCAGACGCTTGCTTTGAGCGAGATGGGGTTTGGACATGCCGAGGCATGGTCTGGTTCAGGCCAACCTCCCTATGATCCGGCAGTACTATTGAAGCTCTATATCTATGGCTATCAAAACAAAATTCGTAGTTCCCGTGCTCTGGAAAAGGCAACCCGGTGTAATGTCGAAGTGATGTGGTTGTGTCAGGGAGCGAGACCGACTTACAAGACCATTTCCGATTTTCGCAAGAACAACCTTGTGGCCTTGCGGAATGTCAACCGTGAGTTTGTCCAGGTTTGTCGGGACTTGTCCTTGATTGGAGGTCGTCGGGTCGCTGTTGACGGGACTTTTTTGAAGGCCAGTGCCAATGGTGCCACTGTTCATACCAAGAGTGAACTTGCCCGTGAGATTTCTCATCTGGATAGCAAGATTGCGGCTTACTTTGAGGCGTTGGCCGAAGCAGATGACACCGATGCTGAGGGAGACTTATCTGATCCTGACCTGGTTGCCAAGATGGCTGCTTTAGTGGCTCGTTGTGAGCAGAAGAAGGCTTGGCAGGAACGTTTGCAAGCCAGTGGTGAGAAACAGCTTTCGGAGGTTGATCCGGATGCTCGCCTGTTAAGCAAGCGGGGGAAAAGTGTAGTTGGTTATAATGGCCAGATTGCGGTGGATGATGAAGCCAAGCTGATTGTGGCGGTTGATCTGGTGCAGGATGGCAATGATACCCAGCAGCTGGCACCGATGATGACAAAAGCCCAGGAGGCGACAGGCAGCAAGGATTTGGTTGGTCTGGCGGATACCGGTTATGCGAATGGCGAACATTTGAAAGCGTGCGAAGAGAAGGGAATGGCGATGTATGTACCCTTACCGAAACAGGCCTCCCACAAGGGCTTGGATGGTCGTTTTGGGCGTGATGATTTCCAGTACGATAAAACGACTGATACCTATGTCTGTCCGGCGGGCCAGAAGTTAACTCCCAGTGCTGGCAAACATACTCATAAAGGCAAGCGTTATTTGACTTATCGTTTGAGTGCCAAGGTGTGTGGTGCATGTCCTCGCAAAGAACATTGTCTGGCGCCGAGCAAGACCTATCGTCTTATTAGACGTTGGGAACATGAAGCTGTGATGGATCGCCATCGTCAGCGGATGGCCAAGGGTGCAGGGGTCATGCGTCAGCGTGGGTCTTTGGTTGAACATCCTTTTGGAACCCTCAAATGTTGGGCTGGGATCAATTATTTCCTGATGCGTGGTCTGGCCAAGTGCCGTGGTGAGTTGAACCTGATGACGTTGTGTTACAATTTCAAACGGGTCTTGAATGAGATTGGTGTGGGGGCTTTTGTTGCGTATTGTAGGGCTAGAAGAGAACTTCAAGGGATACGTATGTGATTTTTTCTGGGAAAGAGTATGTTTTTTGTGTTTTTGGGTCAAAATGACCCTGAAAGCAAGGATTTTTGGATGAAAGTGACTTTGTGATAATTATTGGTGAAATTTAACCTTGTTTTTACTCTGAAGCGAGGTCAAAACAACCTTGATTTGAAGGTCTGGGTAAAGCCCCCGAAATAATGAAAATCAAATACTTTCACAGTCTCCACTGTAAGGAGGGCCTTGTGATCTCCAGAATACCCCGCTTGGCCGATCACACCATCTTGAGTCCATTGCCACTGAAGCATGATTTGATGGGTGTAGAAAAGATGCTGCAAGCCGGGAAAATGCGAGCACACCAGGAATGGGTTGAAGAGCTGTTTGTCGGATTGCAACACCAGAACGCACCGGTGAATGAAGGCGATATGATTATTCGCCACAGTAAGGCGACAAAAGCGGCGAGGAAAGATTTGCAAGGTAAAGCCAACATCGACGAAAATGTGAGGCTTCATTATGCTGCACCGGTCGGTGGATTCTATCACAATCATGTGTCGCGGTTAATGGTACGCTGCGGGATCGAGGACCGGCTTGATCGAATACCGTTGACCGTTCTCATGAACATCGAAGGGGCATAAGCCATCAATAATTGAACTGTTTTGCGACCCATTCGGGCAATCCAACTCTCCGCAAAACCACCCGAATTCCTGTTCATAAACCTCGTGTCATCGGGGTCCCAGCGTTTGAATGTCGGAAGTCAAGAATTAGAGTGTTCCCATAAAAGGGACAGTTTGAAAATCTACTGGAATAGCCCTGTATCCCCTTGTAAAGGAAGGTTGGGGAAAATTAAATTCTAATTTTATTTGTGAAGTTCAGCCTAACTCAAACTCCGAGGGGCGGTAATGGCTAGGAACTACCATTTAGCTAACGCCAGCAAAATGGTCTGCGATCTTTTTGTGTTGCTTTAAGGTAGTCTAATCAGCAAACGATCCCAGGGAAAAGATTACATCCCTGGCCCTGCCGGAGGTGACGAAGCTGGTGGCCCATCATTGTTATCATTATCATCTGGATCTTCGACTATCGGTAGATCATTCCCTTCCTCTGGGCCATGATAGATGCCGTTTGATGTGACACCGCCATTGCCATGGCGATAATGGTCACGGCCCTGCAGAATACGCCTGGCACTGAAGACAGCATCTGATAACCGTTGAGCTACTAATCCTCCCAGGTAATTGACAAAACCTGATAGATCACCCTCATCAGCCGCTTCTAAACGAGTGATATAGGCCGGCTTGTTCTGGGCCAGGATCACCGGCGGAAACTCGCCGGCCAGGACAAAGGGGATCGACATCAACAGGCGGGAAATTCGCCCATTGCCATCCTGAAAGGGATGGATCCTTACAAATTCATGATGGAGCCAGGCTGCCTCAACCTCCGGAGCGAGATTTAGACCCCGATGCCCCTTGTGAAAGGCTAGAAATCTCTCCATTTCTGTTTCTACCTGTTCGGGTGGGCAGTATTCATGCACAAAGCCGTCCTTGCGACGGGGATTGTTGGGTCGAATCTTGTATTGTCCCTTCCTTAGAGGAATTTCTACCCGCTTGCCCCAAGGCGTGATGCCTGTTGCACTGGCCTGATGACGAGTAAGGAGAGCATGCCATTCCTTGATGGCTGAACCGTTGAGCGGGCGATTATCCTTGACCTGCTCAAATATCATCTCCAGGGCCGCTTCCTGGTCCATCAGCAAACCTTGCAGGGTTTCATCGGCAATGGAAGTTACCGAGTGGGCTCCCCTTACCCCTTCAAACCCTTCGGCAATAAGCGTTTCCGTAACCCCTCGTCGCAGGAGATAGAGCCCCTCGATCTGGCCGGTCTCAATGGCAAAGGAACGACGTTGTTCCCGAAGCCAGATATCCATAGCGGTCCGGTCAATCGTTGGATCCTCAAGTTTTCTGCGTACAGCATGCCAGTTGGCTGCCTCCTCTCTGGCTGCCCTATGGACATACCCATGAAGAGATGGGTCAAGGTCCCGCACTGGACGCCAGACCGAGCCGATAGGTTTTTGTTTGTCAGAATTCATTGGATTGTCTCCAAGTTCCCTTTATATCGGTATTTCTACACCAATTTCAATTCACTTAAATGTAGCATTTTTTGCCTGTATTTCAACGCATATGCCTATTTGAAATTGAACATGAATTTGTTTTGACTAATTAACCGGGATATAAGGAATTGTTAATACAATTGATGGAAATCAGTTAGGAGGATTGATGATAGAACCAATGTTTAGAGTCGAGGTACCTCCGATAGAACAATATCGGAAAAAGTATGGTGGAAGCGAAACGAATTTTCCGATTACGGGCAGAGTACTGGAGATGTACCGAGGTACTCATATCGGCCAATTTTGGCCTGGGCTTGATGGCCTGCCACATATTGCTGTATACATTAAGAATGGATCAATAGATCGAGTCGTTGATGAAGGCAGATTGGATCCCGCCGTTGACGAAATTTGGAAGGAATACTTCAATTCCCTTACCTGCTGGGAACAATGGAAAAGAGGGCCAAAAACCTCTACAAGGATCGGGGTGAACAGGGTCCAGTCCACCAGGTCCTTCATGCTTTGCAGATTGGTAAATTCCTTCAGGGCCCGACTTTGTTGGTCCTCTTCGAGCAAGTGGCGTTGGTCCATTTGATAGCTCCCAGGTTTACATCAAAAAAAGAATAATTTATTGTGTCAATCCAATGATTCACAACAACAACTAAAATACCAGGACCAAAGGGCCAATTTGGCAAAATTTTGTAAAAAAAAGTGATCGGATTATTTAATAGAGGTGCCCTTATTATAGATGGTAAATATGGCCGGAATTGCTATATTATCCGATAAATCTAATTTAGGTCGCCGATCAGGGAATATCTTCTCATGGACATTTTAGCCATATAATGGAAGCAACTAAAGGAGACCGTCATGACACGAGTCATAGCAACAGAATTTAAAAACAACATTCCCGCCCTTTACATCAGAAAAAAAGTCAGTAACAATCCCAAGAAACCTCTCAACACCGTTCAGCTCGTGACATAATGCAAGAGCAGCAAAACAGAACGAGAGATCGAGGTCGTTAGACCTCCCTTGGGTTGAATTTTCAGTATGAATATCGTTTTATACGACCAGCACATAAGGAAATTTTAATGGGCATTATCAAAGCATCGTTTCGAATTATCATCGGCGTTCTGTTTGGTATAGGGTCAGCAATTGCCCTAATCCCAGCATTTGCTGCTTTCACAACGGACCAAGATAGCATCACACCAATAATTTTGATGGCACTACTTGTGCCGTTATGTGGGGTGCTATGTTTTTTTGCTCCGACTATCCGCAGAGCTTTGGGGCGAGGTTTCTTGTTGTTAGGAGCATCTGTCTTTGCTCTTCCTATCTCGGCCTTTCTTTTATCAGGCCGCGTGGCTTTTGAGGTCACCAACACTGCTCAAGAAGGCTCTGAAGCATTTGCAGTGGTAGGAGCTGGTCTTGCAGGTGTGGCGGTTACAGGTATTGCAACATTTATTGGTGTGATTATCGGGGCGATATTGCTCCTTATCGGTCTGGTCTTGAGCCTTGGCGGACGCCGAGAAGTTATTGTTATCGAGGGGAATAATGGTCGTTAACCAACAGTTTTTAAACACGTTTTCAATGAAAATCATGTTTGTGTCAGCGTTGGCTTTGTTGTCAACGCCAGCGTTTGCAGAAACAAGAGCTATTCCGCTTGGTGAATATCTGGGCACCATGAATAGGGCAGAAGTGCTTTTTTCTGGTCGGATTAAGTACGATAGCATAGAAGACGATTTCACATTTTATGACGAAAATAGGGAACCGTTCGGTGTGTCCATCGATGCAGGTAGGGATGCACGAGAGCGTATCGAAACTGACTGTGAAAATTCGAGTTTTATGGTGACTTATTCTGACCTTTGCGCGATCTCTGGCAGTGGAACTGTCGAGATCAGGGGATCACGAATTAATATCAGCATTGAGACAGTTGAACACGTTGGGAAATAATTTCTGTTCTGAATGGACGCCTTAGCCCCGCGTGACAACGAATTGAGGGGGCGAGGCGTCTTCTTTAATCCTCCCCCCCAGTAACATTTGCATTTTTTAGAGTTGCTTCTCCTAACTTTTTACCCGTTGCGTTATCCCTTTCAGGGGTTGCCCCTGATTTTACGGCAGGCCACACGTGAAACAGTTCGGCTCGGTCGATTTGATACCCGCCTTCTTCCGTCTTTGCTGCGGAAATCTTGCCTTTTTGATTGCACTTGTGATGGTGGGGATTGATTTCTCCACCTCTTTTGCGGCCTGTGATACCGATAATAACGTGCCCATAATACGCCTCTTTCGTATCCAAACAGGTTACATCCTATTTTAGGGTAACAGGTGTTGTTTTCTAAATTATTTCAATCTGGATTTCCAACATTTATGCCGCTATCGGCAGTGCGCCGTGCAAAGGTGCATTTTCCTAGCGGGTGCGAATCCCGCGCAACACCTGTCGTTCCGGTTGGAAGCAGCCAGGGCGGTTTACGGAGGTAACACTGTAGACTGAAGCACTTTGGCAAGAAGGGTCGCCTTGGGCGACTCAGCGAACATACAGGCCGTAACGCGAAGTGAACGCTGAGCAGGCCTCGAAAAGGCAAATATGGGTGGCGACCTTCCTGCTGATAAGGGAAGCCTGACACTGAACGGGAAGCGAACGACAAAGGCACCGTTTGGACCCATCGGGGTAAGGGCGATGGCATGTATGGAAGAAGGAAAATGTTGCAACACGGGAAACCCTGTCAGTGGTATGCACATACCAAACTGGAACCTCGCGAGAGGCAGGCCGGGCGACGGACAGGCTCGTAATACTGTTGACGCCGGGTAATGCTGGCTGAGGGAAGGGGCCTGACTCTGAACATAGTATGGAAAGGAGGCAAGGCATGGCTACTGATGATAATCTAACAGGGCTACAAGGAGTTCAGAAACTCCAGAACATACTACATGCCTTTGCGTGGGCGAAGGCATGAGTTTTCAGAGGAAAGCCGGATGCGGGAAAACCGCACGTCCGGTTTGATGAGCGGGGGTGAGGAAACGCAGTCATGGTGAAGAACTGAGGCACCGAATGAAGGGCGAAAGCCATCGGAAACGGCAACTCTCTAAACCTAAAACAAGGCGCGCCTCCCCTCGACTCTACTAATAAAGTTGTCGGCATAACAACATTATTTCGACAGAAGTGGGACAAAATTTTCCAGAAGCTTTGATTTATTTAATAGAGGTGCCCTTAAAATAATCTAATGGAGTCATTGTTTGTTGGAACGTCCTACAAACGCTTCGAAAATGTAATGGAGAACCAGAAATCTTAGAAAGTGAAGATAGGTATATGAAGTATGGAAGCCCAAGAGTTAATTGAAATTATCAACAATGGTGAAGACTCAAGGCATGAGTTTAAATCCAATGTCACAAATGGTTTAAGCCTTGCTCAAGAAATGATAGCCCTTAGTAATTATAAGGGAGGATTAATTTTAATTGGGGTTAATGATGAAGGTGATGTTCAAGGGCTACCCATTGAAGAAGTTAGGCGTTTGAACGAATTTGTTCCGAATAGAGCTTCTGATATTATCCGTCCTTCCATAAGATTCGATACCGAAAACGTCCGTTTACCCGAAGGTGTGGTTATGGTTATAACTGTTCCTGAGGGCACAAGTAAACCTTATATGGACAATAATACATCAATATTTATTAGAAATGGAGCAAGCAAACAAAAATTACGTTCTCGTGAAGAAATACAACGAATGTTCCAAAGTGCAGGATTGGTTCAAGCAGATGGGATGCCTGTAAAAGGCACAACTGTAACCGATATAGATGAGGATTTTTTTGCTACTTTTTATCAGAAGGTATATGGAAATAGTTTCAAGGAGCAAGATATTTCTCTCCCTCAGCTTCTGGAAAATATGAAACTGGCCAAAATAGGGGAGATAACCTATGGGGCATTCTATTGTTTGGATCAAGTCCTCAGAATTGGTTACCTGTGTTCGACGTGAAGGCTGTAGCCTTCCCTGGTATTGATATTGAAGATGTAAGATACTTGGATAGCAGGGATATTAAAGGAAAGTTTTCTGATATTTTTCAGAATGTTCTAAGTTTTTTATTTGCAAATCTTCGACATATCCAAAATGGACAGGGTTTCAATTCAATTGGTGAACTAGAAATACCGAGGATTGTTTTTGAAGAGCTGATTGTCAATTCTTTGGTCCATCGTGATTACTTTGTATCCGCACCAGTAAAAGTGCTGATTTTTGCTGACCGAGTAGAAATAATAAGCCCCGGGCATCTACCGAATAACTTAACAACCGAAAATATCAAGATGGGTATCTCAAACGTACGAAATCCAATACTGCATTCTTTTGCAACCAGAATTTTGCCATACCGCGGATTAGGTAGTGGTATCAGAAGAGCAATTAAGGCCTATCCCAAAATTGAATTTAGGGATGATCGTGATGGCAATACGTTTAGTGTGATAATTCAGCGAAAAACTTACCAGTAAACTTTGCTTCATTTGAGTTGGCAACAGTTGCACAAAGGGTATTTTTCTACCCACAAAAAGCATGTCTATCAGTACCACCTTGGCAAATGTCAATCAACTCTTTAGGAATCAATTCTCCTTTTCCCAAAGTGGATGCGGTACCGGATCCTTTCGGTTGAAGAAATATTTTTTAAGTATTTCTAAGTAATTTTTGTACATGTATCCTTCATTCCTCTTGAGGTACCTTTCCTGGTTCGCGTCGAACAATTTTGGTAGCTTGTACCAGGGAATTTCAGGTTGCATGTGATGAACCAGATGAAAATTATTGTTGAGAAACAAAAATGCCATTGGGCCCCGGTCGTTAACAATAACGGTTCTTCCACGAGGTTGGTCATGGGCTCGGTGCTCAAGGTAGGTACGGATTTTCAGCAAGCCAAAACCCAGATACGCTGCAAGAAAATACAACCATAAAGGTACACTCCCCACCACCAACACCCAGGTCAAAACTGGAATAATCCCTACCAAGTGAAGAAGCCAGGCTCTGGTTATCTTCCAATCACCAGCCCGGGTATTCTTAAAATCATCCGAAATAAGGATAATCAGGGATATTGTCGGCCCAAGCAATATTCTACCCAACAATGTATTGTTCAATAACAAAATCCTTTGCGTCGTTGTGGACAGATTATGCCAAACCTTCGGGTCCAGGTAGTTGGTTTCCGGGTCCTCATATGGATCGGTTAAATTGGGGTCATGATGATGCTTGAGGTGGGTATCTCGAAACCTTTCATATGGTATGAGTAACCCAACAGCTGGAAAAACAAGCAACTCACTCCACCAACGGCTGGGAAGGGGATGACCATGAATTGTCTCATGTTGAAGCGAAGAATGTAAGGTTATTGACAGGGTCAGAATTATCAGGCCAAGGATAGCCGAGAAATCATAAATAACCGTGGTGCTAAACGCCCAAACCGAATAGCAAAGACCTAATACCAACAAGGTTGGCCACTCAAAATTTTTTGAACTTAATTTGACCATTGTTAGACAACTAGGTGAATAAATGAAAATTATCGGAAGATAAATTTACCAAAAAATGAAGTGTGTTTCCCTAAGAAAATTTATTTTTTGATGGCTCCTTCATCCAGCCATGTATCAAATATTTCCAAAGCCTTATCAGCAAACTCCTGGTCATTGATGTGACAATTCAACTCGGTAAGTATCGCTGGGGGTTTGCAAGCGTTTCGAAATTCCTTGTTCAGAGCCTGCTTGGCTTTTGGGTCATAAAAGGGCTGTCCTTCCTTGTCCCACCCCTGAATCCCCCTTTGGGGTACAATAAGGTGAACAGGTGCTTGGGATTGAGAAATACGTTTACAAATTTCCCTGCCTACCTGACACCTCTCCTCAATCGTCAGTCCGGCTGAACATATGAGACGATTATGTGGATGAAACTCCCGGCCCTCGAAAATGTCGGGAGGGTTTTGCCAGGTTGGAAAATCAATCAGATCAATACAGCCTGGTGCGACAATCTGGGGCGTATTGGATATACCCGCACCCAACATTCTGTTTTCGCCAGCACTTAGTACCGATCCAAAAACCAGATTTGTTATCTCCTGTGGGGCAAAATCCATAACACAGGCAAAGACACCTTGCCGGGCCAAGTTATCGAAGGCCATACCACCCATCCCAGTTGCATGAAAGACCGCAAGTTCGAATCCTCTTTTTTCGATCTCTGGCAATAGCGTTTTCATGTAGATCAATACTGTTAGCCCAAAACTAGTCATTCCAACGACGGGCTTTGTATTATTCCATGGTTTTGCTACATTAGCTGCCCCTAATACGGCACCGGCGGCAAGGCTCAGCGAAGACTTGCAGATTGAGTTCAAGCCATATAACCCACCGGCCCAAAGAGTCATCTGAATATCAGCGGCAAGGCGCGAAGGTGCAATCATGGGAGAAAAGGCAACGGTTGATACAACTTGCTTGGGTACACCGATTGGCAGCGCCTGACAAACTTCCAGAGCCAGGTCTGTTCCCATTGAACCGCCTAGTATGATCACGCCATGCATCTGGTTTTGGGTATAAAGGTCCAAGGCAAGCCTGGAAGCACCTTTGGCCATGGCTTGCATGGCAAGATTTTCGTCATGGAAGGAGATAATTTCTGGAATTGAACCACCCCCTTGGCTTGCGACCTCCTCCTTGGAAATCTCTACCTTGGAAGCGGGTTTGCCAAGTACACCCACATCCATACGGATAATATTCCCGCCACCATCCCTGATACAATCGGCGATAAATGATAATTCGCTATCCTTGGTATCGTAGGTACCAATTATCAGAATAGTTTTTTGTTCTTTGGTCATTTTTCTGTGGATAACTTATTTTTGGTAACTTTAAATTTAGCAATCCCAAATGTGGCTTACGAATAGAAAATTCGCTTGCTAGCCTAATGCTCCGGTAATTTATTTTATTAGTAACCAAAATTACCTGTTAATTTTTTGCTACATTTTCGAGGCAATAATTATCACGACTTACACTCGAATTCCCAAGGTTTGGCATTCCTTAAGGTTACACTCAGGTTTGGTAATTTGCCTCCCCTAATCTACCCTGACTGCTAGGATACGGCATTCTGTCTTGCTATCCTGGTTAAGGTTTTGGGATTTTGGCATTGATATTAGTTGTTAATCATCCAACTGATGGCTATCTAACGCTAGTGAATAAACAACCCCCCTATTACGAATTTGTTGCCCTGATTGCATTGCTATGGTCTATGGTAGCTTTTGCTACCGATGCCATGTTGCCTGCCTTTCCAGCAATTGGAGAGGAACTTGGCCTGGTAGATATAAACCATGCTCAATTGGTTATCATATTGTTCGTTGCCGGAACCGGAATGGGGCAACTTATCATGGGGCCGCTTTCGGATTCATTTGGCCGGAAACCCATAACCTATATCGGTATTATCATGTTTGCCATGGCCAGTGGATGGTCCTTTTTTACGGAATCATTTTATGGTCTGCTCATTTCACGCTTTGTGCAGGGGTTGGGGATTTCTGCACCTAGAACCGTTACCCAGGCCTTGATCCGTGATCTTTATACCGGCAGGTCTATGGCTCGTGTCATTTCACTTGCCATGATGCTGTTCGTTTTGGTCCCGGCAGTAGCACCCTTTATTGGCCAAACCATTATGCTGTCCTTTGGTTGGCGTTTTATTTTCGTGGCGTTTCAGATCATGGCACTCATAGCTCTGGTTTGGTTTATGATCAGGCAACCTGAAACCCATCCGCCAAGTAAAAGAACCAAGTTCAGACCAGGCACCATCGCCAAATCCGCGCTGGAAGTATTCTCAAATCCAAGGGTCATCATATGTACCATCAGCCTTGCACTTGGATTTACCTGCATATTTGCCTACCTTGTTTCGGCCCAGCAGGTTTATGTAACCTGGCTGGGTGCGGGCCATGATTTTCCCCTTTACTTTGCCATCGTGGCCATCTTCTCCGGTAGTGCAAGTTTCCTGAATGCCGCCCTGGTTTTACGTTTGGGCATGTGGGCATTATCAACATTTGGTTATCTTGCCATCTGCCTCATTTCATTGGTCTGTTCGATTATCATTCTCGTAGGTAATTTACCCGACCCATGGTTGCTTTGGTTATTCATAGCCTGGTCAGCTGGTATGTTTTTCCTGCTTGGTTTGTGTTTGGCCAATCTCAATGCACTTGCTCTTGAACCAATGGGTCATATAGCTGGCATGGCTGCCTCAATAATCGGGGCAGCATCTACTCTGGCATGTGTTGTCCTGGCCATACCAATCGGTCAATTATTTGACGGCACAGGGCTGCCATTGATATTCGGAGTAGCCTTATGCTCAGGAGCTGCATTCGTTGCCAATTTGGCCTTGAAGCTGGACAGGTTTTCACTGAACCGGTAAATGTCGTAACATGGTTTAACTTAATTATTATTCCAATAAATAAACTGATCTTGTAAAATCTAACTACATCCTATTAAAAAGGGCTTTTTCATACTTAATGAGTTGTCCACAAAAAGTTCGATTAAGGTCTTAAATAAGTTAATTACAACTTATATTTCACCTTTGTTGGACTTAATGAAATATTGAAATGTTAGGTTTGGATATCACGACAATTATATTTCATTCAGTACGATAAACCTAATTGATATAGGTCCTGTAATCCAAGTGATACAACTTATTATCAGTTGTTCTATTTGGTTATTTTTTTGCTGATTGAGATATGTTCCCCCCTGATATTCAAACTAATAGAAGTTAAGGTTTACTAGGTAAACAGGGCACTTGATTTACATTCACTCCAGTAAACTACTACCAAACTTACCAATACTTGACTTATTCACCTTTTTTGTTGAGTTGTAAGTATTTTTACCCAATGAAGACCTTATGCCAAACTTAATAATATCCACCTGTGGTACTAGCATACTAACCAGAGATGTTAATCAAGATAAACGTCGGTTATTAACTCAACTGACCAATTCAAAAGAAAATGAATTAGAGGAATCCAAACGTCAGGAAATAGATCAGTGGATAAATCAGAGGCTAGAAATACTGATTCAAGGAAACGAAAAAAATGCCACTTTTTTATCTGCAGAATTAAATGGTTTATTAACCTACTATCGTGAGAATAGAACCGAAATTTCGAGGAGCCCGCAGGACATTCACTGGTTTCTGGTATCGGATACATATCTGGGACAAAAAGCATTTGAAATCATCAGTAAATGGCTTAACCACAAGTATCAAATTAATACTGAAAAGGTTTCAGCTAATGGTTTAAACACAAATAATCTTGGTGACTTTCGTCTAGCACTTTCTGATATCATGTACAAATTTCTACACGAAATGAAACTAAGAGACTGGCAGGAAAAAGGCTATAATACTGTATTCAATTTAACTGGAGGTTTCAAAAGTGTGAACGGATTTCTACAAGCTGCCGGAATGTTAATTGCAGACGAGTGTTTTTACCTATTCGAAGGAAGTCAGGAGATAATGCGAGTTCCTAAATTACCGATAAAAAGGGATTTGGAAATTTTTGAAGGCAATCCTGAAAATTTGCTCGCAGTGCGAAAAATGGCTAAAAAAATGGAATTAAAACGATCTGATTGTGGAAATTTACCAAGTACTTTACTTTTTGAGGTGGAAGACAAAGTATTGCTTTCGGAATGGGGGACAACTCTTTGGTTGGAAGTAAATGAAGATTTGTATGGGAAAGATCTTATGCTACCCTTATCGGATAAACTGTTTTTTTCCGAAAATTTTAAAGATCAGGTAAAAAATAGCAATCTCTTTGCTGACAGCCAGCGTATAAATGTACTCAACAAAAGACTTGATGATTTGGCTATTTGTCTGGATAGTAATCAAAAACTAAATCCCAACAGTCTAGACTTCAAGACAATAAAGGGTAAACCCAACCCTAAAAGAAGTCACGAATTTGATGTTTGGAGTGATAGAGAAAATCGTGGATACGGATACTTTCAAACCATTGATGGTAAGAATAAATTTGTTGTTGAGAGCATTGATAATCATCTTTGATACAATCCAAAATTTACACAACTTTATTAAGAGTTCAGAGATTACCTAGAATAACTAGTTTTGATATTTTCTAAATCAGGAAGGTTATGAGGTAATTGGCCAGCGGTTGGCCGCCCGAGGAGGTCCTCCCAAAGAATTTTTCTTCTATGATAAAACCATATTTTAGCATGTTCCCATACTTTCTCTGTGAGAGGTTCATATCCATGGGCAAGAATTGAATTATTTCGCTTTTTTTTCCAACTTGGCAATGGTTCATTCCAAATCGGATCCTTTTCTAGGTAATAGAGTAAATCCATACTATCGGATAATCCAATTGATGCCTTTTTTTTAGGTTTGAATTTATTACGAAGTCCATTGGGTAAATGAGGGACGGGAATTTTTGAGGCATCCAATCCATGTTTATTATGAAGACGAGTTTGAGTAACAGCTTCCATCAGCCGATAGAGACGTGCAATAGCATCATCATATAATCCTAGTCTTGCACACCGGTCTGCATTCAGCCAAAGATCTTCAAGTAATTCAGGAGCAGGTGATTTGTTACAATCCTTTAGTTTTTGGAGCCTGGGAAAATATTCTGAGGATTTAAACCAAATTGAAAAAGGTTGGTTTTGGAGAAGACCTTGATCAATTTTCTGCAACGCACCAACATGATCAAATCGATCCCATAACTCAAAAACCTGAACCCATTTTTTCCACTGCAAGATTCTTGTATCCCAAGTTGATGGAATTTTGGATTTCATCTGGCGAAATGTATTGTGGGTCTGTCTTAATATCAAAGAGGCCGAGGCATAGTTTTGTTGTTCAATAAAATTTCGAATGGTCCGAATGGAATTAGAAATACCAATAAGATCTGTTGGTATAACGGTGGGATTTTCAGTTCCATCTTCAACAGATTCAAGGTCTGGTCTTACTCCTGCCATTAATTGGAGATTAACGTTTTCGTAACTAGTTGCTGCTAGAAACAATGCACTAGTCATACTCTTGGTGCCACCAGTGTAATCAACAATAATTTCCGATTTTCCTTTCGAAAGAGAAAACAAAATTGGATCTATTTTCGATAATGCGATATCTGGTTTATCAGGTGGGACAGAAATTATTTCCCATTTATCAGGGTAGCCTTTTGATCCAAATAGTTGTACTACCTGAGATTCTGAAGATTTGGTGCCATCACTGCCATCTGAAACAACAAATACAATTTCATCAGGTGATGTTTCACGAATTGAACTGCGTAATGGCTGCAGGCTTCCACCAACTGAAATAATTAGAATTCTTTTAACCTTATTTGTCACTAGCCAAGCCTACTATTTCAGAAGTATTAATAACTTCTATGTCGCCATCAAGATCAATCCTAACTTCAATTTGATTGTCGAAAATAGTTTCTTGCAAAACACCCTCAGACCCATCCTCAAGAACAACCCTTTCTCCTTTTTTTAAATTACCTTTCTCCATTGGTAACCAGTTATCAATTTTCTTAGCATTCCATTCATTTTTTAAAACTAGTAATGCCCATCCAAAAGGGGCCGGACTACCGCATGGAAGTTCAATAACTTGACGAGTTTTCCCTTCGGGAGTTTTCTGTTTAGGAACTAGATGCTCTGATTTAAGGTATCTAGCAACAGATTTTACTTCTCCATGAGAGGCCCAACCGATCCGTAATAACGCTGAAGCAGATTTTTCAGTCTCACTCCTAATTTTATCAAACAGGGCTAACGCCTGTTTTAATTTTTTGCCATCATCATTGGGAAAAAACTTCTTTATTTCCCATTCCCAAAGAGGTTCATGATGCTTTTTAAGTGCCGATAACAAGTCGTAAATTGTTCGAGGGAAAATCTTTGGCTGAAGTTTACCCTTAATTTTTCTACGTATTTCTAATTCATTACGCAATGAATGAACTTGCTTTGAGCAAATACCCAATCGTACCGTAAGAACTGGTGGTATACCACCATCAATAACTGATTTCAACCTTTCGCGAAATATTTGAACATTGTTAAAAGACCCATATGAATCTTCTGACTCTATGTATTTCCAACTGGAAATCATATCTACTTGAGTTGCTTTATCTGGAAGGGTTATATCATTAACCACTATATCCTTGAAAGGATCAGTTCCAGTGTCATTAATACTATCTAATTGAAATGCACTACTTTCAAGATTCTTGTAATTTGATATTGTATTTGGTGGTTTGTTTCTGACACACTCTGCCAACCAAGCTGTTCTTAGACACCCCTTGAGGCTACTTCCAGGAAGAATAGGATATCCTCCTGACCTTTGAAATGCATGAATTTTACCCTCCGCGTTTTTTTGGGGGCTGCTGAATATGGGGTCAAGTTTATCATATGCCATTTTACTGATGGCTATTCGTTCTATGATTTCTTGGTCAGAAATTCTATCCTTAATTCGTGATAATGTACTAGTTAGGTCCCGGTTAATGTCTCGTATTATTTGTTCACAGTCTCCAGCTTTTAGAATGTGTTTATAAACATCAACCCGTTCGAGTGAATTTACCTTCAATCTGTAGTCTTCAATCCCTAATAACTCATCTGGACCTCCACCAACGTGAATCGGTGTTAGGGGAATGAGTTTTAAATCATGGAAATCGTATTGCATTGCTGATTTACTCTTCTTCCTTGTAAGGAATCGAAAGATGAAATCCATTTAGGCAAATTTCGGGGCGTGATGGATGAACACCAGTAACCCATTTTCCAGGAATATCAACTCCTTTCGGAATAAAGGTTGTACCCGGAACTGTCAGGAGGACTGGATATTTAAATGGGGATACTCCTGCCAAACTAAGATTCGGACCAACACGCCCATAATGAGGTTCTATTTTCCAATACGCATCTTGCATTGTAGATGGCGTATAAACACCCCTAGACAAACTCATTCTCCTAACTGCATCAGGCAAATCTGTTAATTCATGATCAAGGTATATTTTTGTTACTTCAAACCTTCCTCGCCCTGTCGAGGCATCCCTACCATAACCGCGTTGACCAATTTCCGAAATAACTCTTAATACTTGTTCCTTGCTTTCAGGGGCTTGGATATATAAGTCCACATATCTTTTTTTTTCTACATTAAAACTCCAATCTTCCTCAACAAAAAAAAGTCCCCCTTTCTTAAGTGTTCTGTTATTTTGACGGTTAATAATATTGTGAGCAAGCCGAAGAGGTTCTTTAGGAACCGATACTAATTCATCATCAGCCAATTTACTTTCGGACCATGAATTTCGATATTTTATCCATGTTTCCCTAAGTATCCAAGGACATTTCTTACGCTTCTTGAATGAATCAAACTGTTGGTTGGAGAGATATTGTGGAGGGGCTTGGGGTTTAGGAAGACAGTGTGAGGGGAAGCTATCCGATATTCTCCATGTCTGTTCTGGGGTACTAAGCCATTTCTTTAGTTTTGCTTCTCCAGAAATATCATAAAATACCTGACAAACCATACCAAAAATTTGGGGTCCAACCAGTGGACTTCCCATTGGACTAGTTAATTTTAACTCTAGACGATAGAGATTCATTCCGATGACTTTGTGAGAATTGGTGATATGGTATCATTTAGTATTTCCATAATTTCCCCAGGAGGTATTTCAGGGGAAAATAATTTTCCACGAAAAATTTTTCCTAATTCCGATTTGTCTAATTTATCTTGGTATTTTTTCACTTCTTCAGATTTATCTGTTTGAAGGCCAGAAATCTTTAATTTCAGGTCTGAAAATTTAACTTGGCCATATCCACGAGATCCTGACCCACCAAGTGCATCTTGTTCAAGAAGGTCGAAACCTTGTATAAGCCAAGCCAAACATTCAAGATCTCTCTTGCCCTTGTCCCCATTCACTTCATAAAGCCGGAATGAAGCTTCAAATTTAAATGAAGTACCTTGGGAAACACGTTCAATCTTACGTAAACCTTTATCTGCTGCTTTCCCTTTTATGCGGTCCATACTAATTTCTACTTTTTCTTCTGTTAAGTTTTTACTGTTGTCACTACTTGGTATTGCATCGCGTATTAAAAGTCGCGTCGGTCCTGAACTACACGAGTTATTGTTTGAAGCAGTACCAAAAATTCTGAGAATAGGATCTTCAAGATCTTTGAGTTCTTCTTCATGACTTCCCCAGGGCTTTCCATTTGGGTTAATCTTTCCAAATGACCATTCTAACAAAAAACGGAGTTTGCCCTTTAGGCTTGATCCTGGTACATAGGGTTCCCCGCTAGGCAATTTTACAACCGGCTGATCAATCCCACCAATTTCGATTGCTTCTTTTCCTGCGCCGATATGTAAACCAGAAAGTACCTTAATTTTCGCAGTCAAAGTTACTTGACCAAGAAAATTCAATAAAGGTTGTGAATTGGGCATGGTTGTTAATCCTCGTAGTAGTATCTGTGATAGGCAATAACTGCCTCAAAATGTTGCATGAAATGTTTATAATCATTAACAGTTTTAACCAAAATTGAATGATGTTCAAAAAATTCGGCTAGGGGTTTATTTTTATCCAACCTCCCAGCCGCATAATATGCCTTTGCCTTAAGCATAGCCATTTCTAGTTTAGCTTGATTGTTATCATCACTATCGTTTATTTTTATGAGAGCTTCCTTTGCAGCACCAAAAAACCTACGTAATTGAGTATAAGAAACCTGTTTTTCTTTAAAATTCTTGGCCTCGTTTATAGCCTCTGAATCTAAAAGGTCCTTTCGGATGGTCGATTCCCCATTTTTGTTTACCTCCGTATAGGATTCTGGTCGAGGATTATTAGGACTCTTTTGTTTCGTGTCATTTCGATTTTGCCTCATTTTTCAAATTCCGCTTTTTATTCTCTGTTCCGATATAGTGCATGGGTTAAAGCCAATATCGCTCCAATTCCAGCATCTGTAATACCATTAAGTCCTTTGTCCAATCCAAACAACTCAATAATTAACTCAAACGCCTCATTTTGCCTTTTGCTACGCTTATGTTCAGGAGGAAAATTTCGTCCTAGGGTATAACCAAGTTTTGCACGCCAAGCATAATCTTCTGGACTTGCTTCATTATCTTTAATCCTGGTTAAGGAATCCATTAATATCAACAATCTATAAATAGTTGCAGTGCTTAAGATTTTTTCCTGCAGAAAATTATCTATCCTATTAGCGTTTTTAAGTGCTTTTTCGTATTCAGTCCACTTCATTGGGGCTTTCTCAATTGCAGAAATTTTATTACGCCCTGAATCCTTGGCACAATTCAATCTCTTTTCAGCTTCCCGGGCTGCTGTTGCAACTGGACTTTTTACACCGAAAAGTGCTATCCCCGCAGATATGTTAACAGAGGGATTATCCAGACTAAATTCAGAAAAATCGGTTTTTATCTTTGCAGCAAAATTAAAAATGTCGTACCATGACCCCAAAAGCATGAGGTCATCGCCACCAGCATATACTGTGTAAATGTTTGGATAATCATTTTCCAGTAACTTTGAAGTCGAAGGGAAAAATACCCATCAATCATACGAGAAAGAGTAGATGTTTTGGCAAAACTCCAAGGAGTAATACCTTTGTTAAACAGTTCTCCCAATCGGTCCATATCTGCCTTAAACAAAGCTAAAATCTCTCGTCCACGTGGAATTTTGGCGAGATCCTCAAAGGTCTTTATATCACCGTGTCCTTCAAGGTTTTTTATATTGTTCGAATTCTCTTCTACGAAGGTAGGAACATAACAATATCCTGGCCGAAAAACTGCAGACCCCAATTGCTCCCCATTTCTAAACTGCCAGCCTTTTTTCTCCTGGTATTTTTGAGTATTTTCATTTGGTAGGGGTAATTTATAACTTAGGCCAAATATTTCTGCGTTTGAATCCCTTTTTTCAATCACGACCATATTCGCTTTCGGATAACACCTACCTAGTTTTTTTTCTTCCATACATGTTTTGCAAAGGTCTTCTTGGTTTTCTGATTTTGCCGGTCGAATCCCGCAAACTTTACAAATACCGTCATGGTAATCAAATTTTAGGACAGCCCGTTTGGCAGGCTCTTGAAATAACCGCAGTTTGGCAGTTTCTGATGAGATGATTACTTCCTCTCTTATTAACCTTGCCCGTTTTTCTATTTCAACTTGACAGTCCTCATAAGTTTCATTGATTATTTTTTGCGCTGAAAAGGGTTTAGTTATAGCTATCCCAAACCCTAGATCCCCGGAATAATTTTCTACCAACCATTGCTCTTTTTCTGTTCGCAATTGATTTATCCGAATATTAGTTATTTCTTCCCCTAAGTCGGGGACTAATATAAGAAACCTACCACCAGCAGTTTGGAGCACCGAAGACCAAGGCAAGTCAAATTTTTCTAATAGTCTCCTAATTGCTGCATCAGCAATGAACTGAAATCTCAAGGACCTTCCTCGAAGAATACGATTCAAGCCTGATACACTCTCTCGTGATAATCGAAATAAAGTAGTTTGAATCCCCGACAAATCACCAATTAATAAACGGAATTTTGATAACTTATTATCATTTACAATTGATGGAGATGTAAGGCTATTATTGACTTTATGATAGTGATACAAGGCAACTGAAAATGCAGCAACCATACGGGAATGATCAAATAGTGAAATATCTGATTGCTCATCAACTGTAGAGGATGGAACTGCCCAAAACCACTTTTCCATGAGTGAAACAAGTCCTTCTACAAATAGACCAGGACAAGTAGAAACACTTTGTGCATTTACAATCTCCTCCCAGCCTTTTTGGAAATTTGTCCAAACCTGTTTATACATGTTGAAAATTTGGTTGCCTATCTTATCTTCCTCGCCAATTGAGGGCATTAAGCTGTCTGCATCAAACGAACTTGGTAAATGGAATCCCCCCCTTGAAAAGCTATTTTCTGGAAGTTTCAGTGATGGTACAAGGGCGACTAATCGTTTTTTCTTAAATTCGTTCCAATTTTGTACAGTCACTTCGTTCATATCATGGGTTGATCTCACTTTATCTCCCGATGCAAGAGAGTCTGCAACCCTAACTAATTCTGTAACAGAATGTGAAGTCGAAACTCCGTTTTTAGGGTAAAAAACTGCCAAATTCCTTACCCAAGCTAGATTAATGCATTTAGGCCACGATAATTTCTCTTCTTCTATCAAATTAAAAAATTTCTCTGTCCATTGTGAATGCCATTGAGCGTAACTGATTTCCACTTGTGGTATATCATCATCAGACCCTCGTTGTACTAACTTGCCAATATCATGTAGTAATGCACCAACCGCCACATCATAAACTGAAGGCATTGGGGTTTTATTCTTCATTTAATAACCTCAATCCTTCCTAATCCCATTGATGTTCCTTTTCCGATATGAATTATGGGAGCCCAAGCGAGTATCGGCCCCCATTCGGGTGCCTTAGAATAATCCAAACCCAAGGTACCAATCAATCCAGAAACAGAGTGGGTTGAAGATTGTCTTGATGAATAACGTTGTAATGTTTTCCAATGCAAATCTAAATTAGTAAATCGTAACAAACCAGCACTTTGTTTCATACTTTCTGAAACAATAAAATGATTGGGTTCTCCATAATGCTGCGTAAGTAAAACTAGGCGTCGAAAAACCGGCATAGCAATATCCTGTGGACGTAATTTATTATGATCCACGGGTTTTCCTCCAGACCTAAGTCGCATTGGTGTAGTCAAGCGCCACTGAATATTAGCTGTACTAACCTTGGGTTCACCCATTGCAAAATGTTTCGGATATTTTTGTCCCGGTTTCCAGTTTTCATTCTTTCCTTCAATATAAATATTTTCTAGTTTAAAAGGCAATCGACTTGATCCAAGACCATATTTACCAGCTTCTTCAATTGCTCGTAATATAAATGGTGAGGCAGCCATAGATTTCCCATATAAATTAATTCCCATTAAAAGTTTACTTCCCTTATAAAACTTGCGTTCACTTTGGAAGGATACCTTAAGAACGAAAGGAAGGGGTGGCCGATCATATCTTTTTGCTTCAACACTGTTTATAGTTGCTCTAGTTTCAAAAATCGTAGTGTAAAGACAAGACATTTCGAGGGGACATCCGCAGCAGGGCCTATGTCTCATGACGCAAACTAGTCGCTTTAATGCGTGTCCAAAAGCACCTCTAAACGCTGAACCAGGAAAGACGGGTAGGTTACCATCACTTTCAGCAGAGAATTCTAAAGTGTATCCGCACCAACGAAGAAACAATTCAGGTTTCTTATTCACTAAGATATCCAGAATAATTTGTTTCTTGTCTTAAGCATTTATAAGCAAGAATATATAAGCAAATTTCATTTCAGATACCTAAATTTAGAAATTAATATCGTCAAGTAGAGAAATCATTAAAGATCAACAAATCTTGGAAAGATTTCTTTCAACAAGTAATGTGTGTTTAGCTCAAACTAGCTTAGAATCGAGCAAAATCTGGATGATAATACTTTGACGTTAATGAAAGGAACTAATATATTTAACGAAATAACTGGGTTTTGAAGGCATCTCATCTCTATCTTGTACCATTGCATAAGCTATTACCTGCGATCAAATCCAGTAGAGCAGCCTCTTCCCAACCAGACCTTGTACCAGTGTCTACATTATAACCATACGACAGACATTCCGTTGCCTAGATTATTCATTCACTTCTATTAATGTTTGGATCTCATCTTGTGGTATACTCTTTGTGAACTCGCTTGAACATCACCCAAATAGATTCAATTACATTTGAATAGAAATCACCCCCATGACATATTCGTTCGAGACTGTGAGAGTATTCGAGGAAGATTCAAAATTCAAAAATTTCTAATATTTTAATCTTAAAAATAGAGCACGACATAAAAAATATTGGAATTATTTCATGAATTTAAATGGGTTTATCTAAACAATTAATGCCAAATGGTAATACTTTCAAAGTCTCATTGGCGATGCAATCCAACAATATTCAGCGTCTTGGGCTTTTGCTCTGGAGTGAGGATAATCGCCTTCGCAAGTTTGTATCGCTTCGTTAGAAACGTCCATACCTTATAGCTTTATGCCACCACCTGAATCAGCATCCGCGATGAAAACATCCAAAAAGGCCTGAAAGGCTAGACCTGTCTTTATTTGAATAAGGTGAGTATATCTGTGTATAAAGTGTTCCGAGAAGTTGTTTATTTGTAGGAAACTGAATATTTAGAGCGATAAGAGGTATACGGCCGGCTGATTGGATTGCTGGTAAAGAGCTAATTAATCGGGTATTTTCTGGTGGACACTAATTAGTGTCCGCCCGAAAATGAATTAATTGTTCTCAAACCCTTTACAAGAGGGGATTTGGTATGCGAATCTTCTTTTCAAGATCGGTACTTAAATTTGTTTTTTTTCAAAATAAAGCCTGATCTTGCCCCAAAGCAACAATTCTTCGAGGTTAGAGCATGCGACAAACGATCCCCCAAAGACAACTTGGTGATGTTGGTATTGAGAACATTGCGTTGGATTACAAATCCAGGGATGACATCCGGCCATCTTGATCGGGCTTCAGCATCTTTACACGGACAAGACCTTGCGGGAGCAACTTTTTGCTCTCCTGGAGGAGAAAATGGTTCCCAATGTCAATCACAAGTTGGGCCGACCCGGGATGGATTTGTGGCAGATCCTGGTGATGGGTGTCCTGATGCAGGGTTTGAATTGTGACTATGACCGTTTGCAAGATTTGGTCAATGAGCACAAAACCATTCGGAAGTTTCTTGGCCATTCTGATATTTTTGATGATAGCCGCTATTCCTACCAGTCGGTTGTTGATAATGTCACCCTGTTGTCGCCAGAGTTATTGGCCGCGGTTGGCAAGCTGGTTGTCGATAGTGGTCACCAAGTGTCAAAAAAAAAGCCTGGCGCACCATTGCGCGGGCGGTGTGATTCTTTTGTGGTCGAGACGGATGTGCATTATCCGACGGATGTCAATCTGTTATGGGATGCGATGCGTTGTCTTCTTCGTACGCTTGGTCGTGAGGCCAACGCTGCCCATATTGGTGGGTGGCGTCAATGTAAACATTTGAGGGCTTCGGTCAGGCGGAAGTTTCATGCGGTTCGGAAGACCAGGCGGGCCAGTCCGGAGGATGTAAGGGCTTATCTTGGCCAGTGTGGTGATCTTGTCACAAGGGCCGAAGAGACCTTGCTTGTGTTGCGTGTTGTGGGGATAACCAAGGACAAGGACTTGGTTGCCATGGCCAATTATTTTCGTCATGCCCGCCGTCAGATTGATCAGATTGATCGTCGTTTGCTGCAGGGCGAAACGATCCCCACGGCTGAAAAGGTCTATTCAATTTTTGAGGAACACACGCGATGGATCTCCAAAGGCAAGGCCGGAACGCCTGTTGAACTCGGCGTGCCGGTCTGCGTCCTGGAAGATGATTGTGGCTTTATCCTGCATCACCGGATCATGTGGGCCGGGAGCGATGTTGATCATGCCCAACCGATGATTGAGGAAACGCAGGCCCGCTTCCCGTCGCTTCGGGCCTGCAGTTTTGACCGTGGTTTTCACAGTCCGGCCAATCGGGTCCGTTTGGACGAACTTCTTGCTGACAATGTCCTTCCGCGCAAGGGTTATCTAACCAAGGCCGATAAAGAACGAGAAAGTGGCGCTAATTTTGTTGCCATGCGGAAGGAACATCCGGGGATAGAATCGAAAATCAATAGCCTTGAGCATCATGGTCTTGCCCGGGTTCGGGCGTATGGAGCTGATGGTTTTGAGCGTGTGGTTGCCTTGTCGGTGGTTGCCTGCAATATTCATCATTTGGGTCGTTTGTTACGTAGGAAGAAGAAAGACGAGCTGAAACGCTTGCTGGTGCGAGATAAACGACCACGCCTGGTGGCCTGACGAAACCACCTGCACCAAAATCCAAATAATCGTCCCCAAAGGACGGCCAGGGGAGGTCTGTCTTGACTTGGGAAAGATCGGATAATTTGTGGAAAAAGTTGTTCGAAAAGTTGTTTTTTTGTGGAAAACCAAGCTCGAAGCTGAAAATTTTTGTTCGGTGAAGGAATCTGGGAAAATGAAATTATGGCAATTTGCTAAAAATCAGGTATTTTCTGGGCAGACACTAATTAAATTATGGCTTTTTGAAAGAAGATATTATTTCCGTCCTTTATGTAACAGAACCAGGAGCAGTTGTCCGATATAAAACCGGGTCATTGATTGTGACAAGGGATGAAAATTGTGTTATGCCCCAAAAGGGCAAGGTTGTTCGACAAACTTTATTAGAAATTGAACCACACTTAATTGAAACTATCGGCTTGCTTAGAAGGTCACACATCACAGCAAGGGCACTTCGACTTTGTTTTGAACTAGGAATTCCTGTATTCTGGATGAAAGGAAATGGAAAGCTTTTAGGCCGCTTGGTTCCAGAACTTTCTCGAACCGCAGACCTTCGCCTCAAACAGTTTCGTCTTTGTGAAAATCATACGGAATCACTAGATCTTGGGCGTTTGTTTATCGAAGCAAAAATTTGGAACGCAACCGAATTTATATCATCAATACGTTCCAATAGACCAGGTAATCAGCGCTTTGGTAAAATTATCTCCAAACTAAATTCGTTGAAATCCGATTCAATATCGGCAGATAATAGGGAAGTTCTCTTTGGGATTGAAGGTGAAGCAGCACACCTTTATTTTCAAGCATTAAGTATGGCCTTTTCTGGCCAAATCAATTTTATAAAAAGACAGAAAAGACCACCTCCTGATCCTGCCAATGCCCTATTATCATTTGGATATGTAATACTTACAAATAAGATTTCTTCATACTTAGAAGCTAGGGGTTTTGATCCATATTTGGGCGTTCTTCATACGGTAAGGTCAGGAAGGCCAAGCCTTGCTCTATAGATATATTGGAAGAATTCAGACACCTAGTGGTAGATCGTTTTGTATTAAGGGTGTGCAATCTGCGCCAAATCACCCAGAAACATTTTACCAAAGATGATAAATTAGGAGTTAGATTAACAAAGGTGGGGCTTAAACGTTTTTTCCAGAGTTGGGAAAAATACCTTGATGAGCCGATGGCAGGTATTGAAGAAAATCTTTCTATTGAAAATGTAATACGTCAACAAATTGACAGTCTTGCATCACATATTAGGGAGATAGAAAAATATGAACCCGTTATGATAGGGAATAAAAGCAAATGCGATATGTAATTTGCTATGATATTTCGAATAATAAGCGTAGAAAGAAAGTAGCTGATATTCTAGATTCATATGGGGACCGTATTCAAAATAGTGTTTTTGAGATGGTTGCTAGTGATAAAATTTTTCAGATCTGCTTGAAAAAAGTCAAACAATCTATTGATCAAAAAAACGACCAAATAGCTGTTTATAAACTATGTGCGTCTTGTAATCGGAAAGCACTTTATCTAGGGGTTGCTTCTGATTCTTGTCGTATTGGTGAGGAAACAATATTCGTGGTTTAATGGGCGGCTGGAGAATAATTTCGTAATCTACCTGTCTACACAAACCACCTTAGATTACGATTCGCTACTAAACCAACGGAATATATAGATAATTCTGGCAGCGCTTTATTTTGTATGTTCAGTTTTTTCATTACAAATTAGTTCTTTCAGACCGATTATGAAAACACTGAACTAGACCATTGATTGTACTTGCGGAAATTAGAGAGGGAGTAACAATAAATGCCCCGCCATTCAGGGGATTGAGACGTATATTTCCTAAATTCAACATTTTCCGTTTCCCCGTAGTAACAATAAATGCCCCGCCATTCAGGGGATTGAGACTTATAGGTGAATTCCACTATAACATCCTTGACTTCTTGGGTAACAATAAATGCCCCGCCATTCAGGGGATTGAGACTTAGTAAGAGGTTCTCCAAGGCGGTAAGTTGCTTCACCAAGTAACAATAAATGCCCCGCCATTCAGGGGATTGAGACTATTAGTTAACTGTGATTACTTGTGTAACAGCTGTATCTCGTAACAATAAATGCCCCGCCATTCAGGGGATTGAGACCTCGTCTTGTCTTCAACTGCATAGCAGACATCCAAAGCCTGTAACAATAAATGCCCCGCCATTCAGGGGATTGAGACAGGAGGCTCCTTTTCCTGAAACAGTATCAACCTGTTTTCGGTAACAATAAATGCCCCGCCATTCAGGGGATTGAGACCAGGTTCCTGCATTCCTTATATCAATACGGGTTTTGCAATGTAACAATAAATGCCCCGCCATTCAGGGGATTGAGACGTTGGAAACTCGATAGTATTACCCGTTTCAGTCATCCAGTGTAACAATAAATGCCCCGCCATTCAGGGGATTGAGACTTTGACATAGCAGCTGATAGATGAGATGGGTTGGAATGGGTAACAATAAATGCCCCGCCATTCAGGGGATTGAGACCATTATTCAATCCAGTCAATCATGCCCATCTTGTCAAAGTAACAATAAATGCCCCGCCATTCAGGGGATTGAGACATTGTTCTATTATAGATACACGTATTTCCACACTTTTGTGTGTAACAATAAATGCCCCGCCATTCAGGGGATTGAGACGATTACTGATTGATTTTGAACCAACTCTAAGATTAAATCCGAGGCCGAGGACTTACCCAATGGCATTTCCTTAAGGAGACATACTTTTTCCTTCCGAACCATCCGGTTTTTCAATAAAACTCTTCAGTTTGCCAGAGTTATACGCACCCATTTACTACGAGGCTTTTTCGAATGGCGAGCGTACGAACGGCCTGTTCTCAGCCTGGATCTAACCCTAAATATTTCGGTTGCTGTACGTAACCGTTATACATTCGACAGTGACAATTTGTTTGTACTCGTGAGTGGAAGAGTCTTGACTCCCGATAGTCTGGGTAAAACTTTCAGGAAAATTGTGCGTAAACTCGGATTACGTGGCCCCAAGGGAACTTCTGGAACCCGCCTTTACGATCTGCGGCATGCTTTTGCGACCAGAAGTCTTGCCCAGGCCATAACAACTGATCGGAACAGTATCAGCAGACATATGCTGGCCTTGAGTACTTACATGGGTCACTCTCATTAACATCCACTTACTGGTATCTGGAGGCAACACCGGTGTTGCTGGAGCAGGTTGCAGTTGTCACCGAAAATGCCTTTGACCAAAGCGGGAGGGTGCAATGAATACTGATCTTGTCAAACATCTTTCGGTCTTCCTAGGGGAATATCTGCCTCGTGATTGTGGTTTTAGCCCCCATACGGTCGAGACTGTGAAAGAATTCGATTTTAGCCAATTAAACGGCTTTACACTGTTCCTAAAATCAAGGTTATTTTGACCCAAATTCAGAGTAATAACAGGTTTAAATCCATCCTAAAATCATCTCTAAACCTCTATCAGCTTGCAACTTCTAATATTGACCCAAAATCAAGTCTATTTTGTCCGAAATACACGGAAAACACACTCCTCCCCAGAAATCTTCACACACTACCCCCTTGAACCGCCATTCGAGCCTGACAATAGGCTATAAAAACCCCCACACCAATCTCATTCAAGACCCGTTTGAAATTGTAACATAACGTCATCAGGTTAAATTCCCCACGACACTTGGCCAGACCACGCATCAGGAAATAATTGATCCCAGCCCAACATTTGAGCGTTCCAAAGGGATGTTCAACCAAGGACCCACGCTGCCGCATGACCCCTTCACTCTTGGCCATTCGCTGACGATGACGATCCATCACCGCCTCATGTTCCCAACGACTTAGTTTACGATAGGGCTTGCTCGGTGGCAGACAATGCTCTTTGAGAGGACATACACCACACTCCCCATTTATGCCGATATCGGCATAAATGGGGGAATATACAACCGGTAGTGACAGGAAGCACTGATTGAGACCTTGAGCCACGCTGAGACTAAAGCGTTGTTGGAGGCACCAAGGGAGAATACCTTCAGTGGGATTCGTGACCGTGCCCTGTTACATCTTACCTATAGTGCAGCCTTGCGGGTATCCGAAGTAATAAACCTTACGGTGGATGATCTTCGTTATCCAAGCCTTGATACGGTTCATGTCATGGGCAATATGGTGGTGCAGCGTTGTGAACACCATGTCCGGACATTCTCTCGCCTGTTTGGCTATCCGAGCTTGTTTCGTTGACACGCTTGAAGAGCTCTGCGTCTCCATGTGTTTCACTCCTTCGGTTCTATCAATACGACACTCCGCTTCCCTCCGTTGGGTCCCATTGGCCATGGTTCCCCACTATCTACAGTACTATCAGAGCATTACGACTCCCGATTCTGCTTCCCATGGGCTTATTGTTTCGCCTGCCGGTACCGTGTACTCCTGCAATTTCGTGCTGTCATTTGTAGCACTCCTACCATAGGTGCAGGCCCCATGATAGGCCAGGGTCTTGATTGTTTTGCTGGCATTCCCCCTTCCAGCGTTAATTGCCACGGACAAAATCGGGCCTCCCAGGTTCCCTGGTAATCCTTCCCATGACTTTGCGACGTTCTTAGACCCCGGTCGGTCCGGTCTACCTCACCAATAACGGTATTCCCGGTTCTGCTCCCGCTTACATAAACACAAAAGCACCAACATTGAGCATTTCGAGGTTCCATAGCGTCGCTTCGTCATCCGCTGTGTACGCTTCACGATGGCCATTGCTGGACACCATGCAACACGCGCTTCCGGCTGGCTGGTTGGCCTTTACCGGGCGGGAGTCGAACCCACTGGATTACGACGAAAGGTTTCAAATCAGTTCATTCTATCCTCCTTTCCAGGACTTTCCTGGCGCAATATGTAAAGCTTTACATAACCTATTACCGCTTGTTAATCGAACCACGCCAGATGATTGAAGGGGAGTTACTTCTAGGTGATCCTTAGCAAGGCAACCATGTTGCCGTATGTGTTCCACCGGATATTCAGAATAAATAACATCAGAAGAAAAGATAATGGAAGTAGAAACTCTTCGGTAACACTTGTCAACATGAGTGAGAGGGCTATAAAGATCGTTCCAAAACAGATAAACAATATTTAGCGGGAATTACTGAAAAATTATTGCAAACAAGATATATCAAACAAAATTGTGCTAATCTTCCTTCTTTTGGGCTGGTGACATCAATTGTAAATTCCGCAGGATCTTGCCCCGGTCATCCAACATGTGCTTCCTTCGGTTAAAGAGAAGTCTGCCGAATTTTGATGATGATTTCCTATAAGTCCATTTCCGTTCTTTCCTAGGCTCCCATTCCTTGATCACCCGAATAAAATGAACTAGTAGGACAATAATGATAATGGCAAATATTATTGCCGCAATCGGCCGTTCGATAAAATCAAAAGGTTCCTTCACCCGACTCATTGCACTGCGAAACTTAACCTCCATTATCCCCCCGAGTACCATGCCAAGGATGATGGGAATAATCGGTAGTTTAAGTCTTCTCAAAATGTATCCAAGCAAGCCAAATACTGCTGCCATGGCACAATCGGAAGGGTTGTTACGTAACGAATAAACACCAACAAACCCCAGGGTTAAAATACAGACACCCAGGTATCTATTTGGTATCCTGACCAATTGGACCAGGAAATTGGTGGCAAACATCAAGAATATGACAACAATTATATTCAGAATAAGCAGGGCTAGATAAAGGCCTGTCACAAAATCCAGGTGATAGAGAAATAACCCGGGGCCTGGTATCACATTGTGGACGTAAAAGACCGATAACATCATTGCCGTGAGGGCTTCACCAGGTATTCCCAAGGCCAATAAGGGGATCATCGCTGCACCAGGAACAGCATTGTTAGCAGTTTCGGAAGCAATCAGGCCTTCTGAAGACCCATGACCAAATGCCTTTGGCCGTTTGGAAATCCGTTCAGCTGTCGTGTAGGACATGAATTGGGCGGTAAACTCCCCAACACCGGGTATTATTCCCATTACTACGCCAAATACTCCTGAAATACCAGCAACGACAGGATGTCTGGATAATTCCTTAAATCCCTGAAAAAGATTCCCCCGAACCTTGTTCACGCGAATTCTAGTATCATCCCCACTCATCAAAAAGTAGGATTGACTAATGGCAAATAACCCCAGAACAACAACGATGAGATCAATGCCATTGGCAAGCCAACTTTGATCAAAAGTGTACCGGCCTGAATACTTGACCGGCTCCAGGCCAACTGTATTCAGGAATATCCCGAAACATGCCAACATGCCAGCTGCCAAGATATTCTCCCGATGGGCAATAATTACAAGAACAAGACCAAGGAGGGCTGCCAGAAAAATCTCTCTGGAACCAAATAAAGGTGCTACCTTTGCCAATATCGGCGCTACCAGAATCAAGCATATTACCGAGAAAATACCACCGAAGAAGGAAGCCGCATAGGCTAAGCTTAGTGCCCTCCGTGCTTCCCCACGGGTGGTCATGGGAAACCCCTCGTAAGTCGTAAGAGCATTAACTGGTGTACCCGGCGTGTTAATTAATATGGCCGGGATTGCACCCCCATACATACTGGAGCCATAAATCCCCAGTAAGAGGGTTAGGCCAACAATGGGCTCCATGGAAAAGGTTGCCGGAAGAAGTATGGCTATGGCTACCGCAGGTCCCACACCAGGTATGGCGCCAATTATTACGCCCCCGATGGATCCGCACAAAATTGCCAGAGCAACATCCCACCTGGCAAGTACATCTAATCCCAGTAAAATATTTTCCATGATGAGAAGTACTTAAAAATTCAAAATCAGAAAATTGCGGATGGTACCAGGAAAGAACTCATACAAGGCTGCACCTGGAATTTTTACTTCCAGAATAACCTTGAAAAATACAACCACTGTAAACACAAAAATTGCTCCACAATAGAAATAGTATGGTTGGCGGTAACCATGACGATAGATCAAAGGTAAAACAAAAATTAAGGTTGATGGCAGGTACCCCACTATGGGAACCAGGGCAACATAAACCATGAACCATAACACGAACTCAATACCCCTTACCCAGAGTATTGCTTCCTTGAAATCCATTTTTTCGAATCTTCGACGAGGTAGTCGCCAAAAATGAAGAACCCCAAAAATGACCATCCCGGATATGGAAACCGTAGGCCAGAATCCTGGTTGCGTATGCCAAGTGGCGGTTTCAATCCTGGTGGTCTGAAATGGCAGCAAGAGGAAGAGAAAAAAAGCAAAACCCAGGAAAAAAAGGGCAAATAAAGATTGCCCCCGGGTTGCTTTGGGAGGATTCAATACTTTAAGTTCAGCCATCTTGTTTAAACTAAAGGGAATTCAACAATCCCAAAGACCTGATTGCCTGAATTCATGGTGATTCCCCTGGAATAATTCAATAAGCATGGATAATGCTTCTGGAAATCGGCTTCCCAAAGGATTTGGGATGATCCAGGGCACATAAGATTGTACCCTGGATATAAGATTTAATTGGCTAGAAGTTGCCCAATTCTATCCAAGGTTTCGATGTCGGCAGCAATTCTGGCTGCGGATTCATCAGCATTCTGCCAGTAAACAATTGCACCAGTATTGGCGGAATGTTCCATTGCTTTATCACCTTTAACGGATTCCATGGCTACAGCCTCGATTTTCTCTCGAACTTCAACTGGGGTTTCCTTGGTCACAAAGAGACCATTCCACAAGGAAATGTTCAATTGAGGTTCTAATTCACCGATCGTTGGTGCATCTGGCGTAGTTGGAATCCTGTCATCAGTAATGGATGCCAAAACTGTAATCGAGTCCAAACAGGGGAAGATCAACTGCAGGGTGGTATTGATTACATCAGCATCCCCTGAAGCCAAGGTATTACAATCAATGGCATCAAAGGCGGCATCGGATGAAAAACTGAAATCGTTCAATTTCGCATATGCCTTGGTAACCTGAGTTGGTGCAAGCACATCGCCGAAATGGGCTAGGGTAACATCATTTGATTTGGCATATTCTCCCAACTCTTCCATTGATTGGTACGGTGCATCCTTGGAGGTTGCAATAATAAATGGGTAGGTCAGGAATATTCCTACCGGATCAAACTTGGCTGGGGTTAGTTCATCAATGCCAATTTGATGACCCAAGGTTGGGACCCCGATTACAAATGAACCAATGACCGAGCCATCGCTGGGTGCCTGGGCAACTTCAATAGCTCCTGGAAAAGGTCCACCGCCTCCACCTGGCTTGTTTACCACCCCGGCAGAAACCCCATAGGCCGCTTCAAAATCCTCGGCAATAATTCGGGTTAACACATCTTCTGAATCCCCTGGTGGAAAAGGGACTATAAATGTAACCGGTTTGTCAGGATATTGGGCAGTGGCTACGCTCAGACTTAGAAAAAGCCCACCCAATACACTTAGTATTCCGAAAATAATCTTCATAACTTCTACTCCTTATGTTTCTACAACTTATTGCTCCCAAAAAGGATTACTTTCCTAAGAACCAATAATTTTTTTAATTCAGTTGTAACTGCGAAAGTTAAACTAGAATATCATCTCCAACTGTACCAGATCAGTCTAATAGTCCAAAACAGTCAGAACCAACCCATCCAACTCATCGGTAACTTTAATCTGACATGACAAACGACTGTTATCTGTCCTCTCAGCTTCGGTAAAATCCAGCATATCATCTTCAAAATCGTTTGGTTCCCCAACCAGATTATAACCTTCATCAGATACCACAACATGGCAGGTTGCACAGGCCATGTTGCCCCCGCATTCCCCTATTACTCGTGGAATATTATTGCTTACCGCAGCTTCCATCAGGGTTGTGCCAGTTTTTACCTCAGCTGTAATCTCTTCGGTTGGCGAGACCTTCCATGTGATTTTGGGCATATCGTAAATCTACCTAAATATAATAAATATAAAAATCTCTAAGTTCTTCACCTTCAAGGTTTTTGGTCTTTTTAAACTCTTTTTCCTTCATAACAAGGTGATTTTTTATGAGTAACGTACCAATAGCTTCGGTCAGGTCAGTATCTTTCTCCAAATCCCTCAGAGCTCGACGCAAATCAGCTGCAACCCTGATTTTTGCATCGGTGTGATCAAAACAATCACCGGTTTCAGGTGCCTGCAATGCATATCCCTTTTCAAAACCGAGGCGTGATGCTTGTAAGACCGCGGCAACAGCAATGTAGGGATTGGCAGAAAAATCCGCCATCCGATGCTCGATCCGGGCCTTCTCTCCTCCCTCCATGGAAATTCTTGCGGTGACACCCCGGTGATCACCACCCCAATTTTGCCAATAGCCTGCCAGACATCCCTGTTGCAATCGCGCATATGAATTGGCAGTGGGAGCTAGGATACCAGCTAACCCTACATGATGGTGCATTAGTCCAGCCAGACATCCCCGGCCCAATTCATTCAGATTATTAGGCCCCCCGATTTCTCCCTTTGCAAGGGCATTTTTCTCATCCTTGTCCGTAAAGGAATAATTTATGTGCATGCCAGATCCACCTGCCGAAGGGATAGGTTTCGGCATGAACGTTAGCAGAACCCCATATTCCAAGGCAATTTCCCTTGCCATCAGACGAAACAGAAATATGTCATCCATGGCCTTGAGGGCTTCATCATACTTTAGGGTGAATTCAAACTGAGGGGAATCGTATTCCGCGGTTATCATTTCAAGTTGGAACCCCATTTCATGGGATTTTTTCCATATTGCGTTGGTAAACCGAAGAGGGTCGGTAAAAGCACCGGTTCCATATACAACGGCTCCTGGCGTACCATAGGGAGTTAATTCGCCATCTGAACTTTGGGTGAAAGCAAATGCTTCAAGCTCTATTCCAACCTTGGGAGATAGGCCATGCTTCTCCCAGTCGCTGATGGCCCTCTTCAAGGCCCCACGACCACATAATTCAAGTGGATCTCCATGGTGGTCAAAAAGATCACCTATGACTACTTTGGTATCCTTTTCCCAACAGTCCCTGATATCCTTGCCCGAGTATCTTGCCTCCATATCTGGCAGCCCATCCATCTTCATGGCTCCTGGGGCGTCGATCAAATCCTTATCATAATGGACGCCATAAGTGGTCCGGCAAAACCTGGAAGTTCCATTCTTGTTCCCACTGAATGGGAGATATTTTCCTCGGGGAATGCTTAAATTGTCACAAAACAACAATCTCAAACGAACGTCTGACAATTTTCTTCACCCTTTGTTTTTCCAACGATACTACTTTCTAACAATTGACTCGACCCAAACCTAAACTTGTGGTCATAACTGATAAAACCCAGTCACAAATTATAGATCCCTAATACAAGTTCTTTTACCAGTAATTTTATTCTTCGTCATCATTTTTTGCCAAAACGTGGTATTCTCCAATACAATCAAACTTCCCACCATACACCATCCTGTTGACATTCTACGTTGCTGAATTGATCGCTGAACTTTTCTGGCTCAAACGTATGGATGGGTACAAGTCTATTAGGCTTCAATGCTGAGGCAAATCGCTCGAGGCTAACAACTGATGCATGGCCGGATGTGTGAATAACCTCTAGTGGGATATTATTTTTCTCAAGCCAAGTAAGTGCCCTTCGTGAACTCTCTTCTTGCAAATAACCTTCCCACAGGGAATAACTCAAAGCGGCACCAGCTAATGACTTTTCGACCCCCTTGTCCCCTATTGCTATCGGGCGAAAGATCATAACAGACTTTGTAGCAATATCAGGGAGTTTTTCAGGATAAATTCGGTTCACCTTATGTTGTTCAAGTGAATCGAAAAGTTTGTTTTTTAAAATATGGACCCTTTGCCGATGGGGTACGTACAACTTGACATCGGACCAGTTTGATTGTGGAATGGTATCTCGACCTGTGGCTTTCAAGATCTCGGCTGTATATAGATCAATCAAGAGTAACCGTTTGGCCTTTTTGGCAGCACGGAAGATGGTCACAATTCGGTCAATGTTCTGTGAGGATGTCCACACAAAATGCAAACCATCCGTTTGTCTGAAAGCTCTTGTGAACTCATCTTCAAGATCACTCTCGGTCAAGAAACCTTCCTTGCTACCAGCCCTCCCAATGGTGGTTCCCTCCATCAACATGACATCAATATTATCCGGGGGATTGACCAACATCTCCTCGAATAATCTACGTTTGCGGCCATGTCCCCGAAAATCACCTGAGTAGAATACACGTTTGCCATCTGCCTCGATTAGCAATGCATAGGCATCAAAGGCACTGTGATCGACTAGGAACGGAGTAATCCTGAATGGTCCAATATTTTCCGGTTGACCATTACTCAGGTATTGTGGGCTATCAAGGGCGAAACCATTTGGTACGTAGGGGCTTGCGGCCTTCATGATATTGTGGGCGTCCTTACCAATCCAGATTGGAATATCCCGACGGATTTTGCGAGCCAAACCGTAATGATCCATATGCAAATGCGAGATCAGGACAGCAAGTAGACTTGTATCTTGCTCGGTAAAGCCGGAAACTGTTGGTAAAAGATTATCCAGCGACTCCTCATCTTCGGGAGCATCAAGTGGTAGGCCAATATCCAGTACTATGCGTTTGCCTTGTGCCTCAATTTCAATACAAGTCCCGCCAATTTCCTTGGTACCACGATGGATACATATCTTCATATTACTTTAACCCTTCTGTGGTGATAACCATTCGGTCAGACTACCGGATTACAACTCCGGTACAGAAATTGAATAAATTCTTTCCACCAATAACAACACTAATCTCCAGCCAAACAGTATTTTACCGGCATAAACTTTCATCCTTCTCAACTGAAAATGGGTTTTGTTTAATGGGTCTCAACTCTAACAGGAAGCTTTTTGATTCCACCAATAAAATTGGAGCGTAAGAATTGGACCGGACCATTTAACTCGACTTTGGATACCCGCTTGCAGAATTCCTGCATCAGAATTTTTACCTCCAATCGTGCCAACCAGATACCCAAACAAATGTGAGGCCCACCCTGACCAAAAGCCATGTGTCTATTCGGCGATCGGTAAAGGTTGATTCGGAATGGATTGTCAAAGACTGCTTCATCCCTGTTTCCCGATACAAACCAATAGAGAACTTTATCGCCTTTTCTGATATGCTTGTCATGGATTTCAAAATCCTCAGTAGCTGTACGCCTGAAATACATGGTTGGTGAAGCCCACCTGATGATCTCATCCGGGGCCGTTGTCCAAATCTCATTCTTGCCTTCCCGCAGTTGTTCCAACAACTCAGGTTGCTGACTGAAAGCATGGATGGCAGCAGCAATTGAATATCTGGTCGTGTCGTTCCCAGCAGCCACCAGCAGGCAGAAAAAATTCCTGAATTCGTTTTCGGTAATTACCGACCCATCCTTGGCCGGTCGCAGGATCATATGGAGGATACTCTCCGTATCACCGGCCTTTTCCTTTTCATGCATCAGGTCTTTGGCATATTGGTAGAGTTCCATCCCGGCCGGAGAATTAAATGGCATCAGCCGAAATTCGTCCGTCGGCATATTATCCAGCAGATGGTCGGTAAAATCCGGATCAGTATTGGCTATCAACTCATCACCCTTGGAAACCAACCATTCAAGATCGCTCTCCGGAAGACCAATTATTCGACCCAACATCCGCATGGGCAATTGCCGAGCGATTTCCTTGGTGGCATCAAATTCCTTGCTTGCAAGGACCTTATCCAAAATATCAATACAAATGTCTCTGATCTGTTGTTCGTATTGATTCATTACAGTCCTGGTAAATGCTCCAGCTACCTTAATACGTGTCTTGGTATGCTCGGGTGGGTCTGTTTCCTGGAAGGTTCTACGGGCCAGATATTCCTCATAGGATTGATCCTCCATACGGATACCCCGTGCTGAAGACAGCAATTGATAGTTTCCGTTCAGTTGCCAGATATCCTCATAACGGGTTACGTTCCAGAAACCTTCTCCCTGATCCCATTCCGTCCATTCAATAGGGGCTTCTCTCCTCATCCTGGCAAAGGTATTATGGGGCGGACCATCGACAAAACTATCGTAATCAGACAGGTTTGCCCTACCGTTATCGGATGGCATCCAAACTGTCATAATGTTCCTCTAGACTGATAAACTGTTACTGACATAAATGAACCAAGATGGATTTACTTTCACTTTGTCAACACCTATTCAAAAAAGCAGCTGACGGTACCCAAAGGGCCAAAGTCAGCAAAAAAATCACTGCCAGAGGGCGCTTCTATGGGCCTAATAAAACTCCCAGCCATGATAATATCTCCCTTTTTTATGGTCTTGCCATATTCTGCCAGCCTTTTGGCCAACCAAAGGACACTGGTAATGGGGTCATCAAGAATACCGGCTCCCAAACCAGTCTCCTCAACAGTTCCGTTTCGTTTTACTATTCCACCTAGCCATCTGAGATCTGTCTCCAATATGCCAAACCGATCATCACCCAGGACAATACCTGCATTGGCCGCATTATCAGCGATTGTATCACAGACATTTCTGGCGGTTTTCGTAACCGGGTTATAGCGTACAACTCTTGTTTCCAGAATTTCCAAGGCCGGCACAATTTGCTCTGTTGCAGCAATAATGCCTTCCCTGTTCAAATCAGATGGAGCAAGGTCATTGCCCATTATGAAGGCAATCTCGGCTTCAATCCTTGGCTCAAAGAATCTATTTTTGAGAATCCTTGCGCCATTCGAAAAATACATGTCGTCAAAGATGACCCCACTATCGGGTGTTTCAATATTCAAGGCCATTTGCATGGCTCGTGAGGTCAGACCGATTTTCCAACCGATCTGTTTTCTGCCCGCCTGTAATTTCAGGTCAACCAATGCATCCTGAATGGCATAGGATTCCTCAATGGTAAACCCAGGATGCCGGTTGGAGATCAAATCAATCTGCTTCTTGGTTAACTCGGCCTGATAAAGGTCGTGAGCAGCCTTGGCAATTTGTTCCCTGGTCAGCATTTTTCCTTCACTATAAGATTTTTCAGACATCCAATTCCTTCAGCCTCAATTTCGATAATATCCCCTTCCTTCAGAAACAGGGGAGGATTTCGGAAACTCCCATTGCCGATCGGTGTACCGGTCAGAATCACATCACCCGGGTCAAGGGTTGTAAAGGTTGTTATATATTCAATTATTCTGGCGAAGGAAAAAATCATTCTGCTGGTTCTATCTTGCTGCATGACCTCACCATTCAGCCTGGATTCCAGTTTGATATCAGCAAGTTGATCGGGGTTGGAATAAAGAACCAGCCATGGTCCCATCGAACCGGATTTTTCAAAATTCTTTCCTTGGGTAACATTGAACTTGCCATGCCTCATCCAGTCGCGGATTGATCCTTCGTTACTAAGGGTGATGCCCGCAATGTAATCCAGCGCCCGGTCAATCGGTACCCGTCTTGCTTCTTTGCTGATCACGATGACAATTTCTGCTTCAAAATCAAGTTTATCAGACTCTCTGGGTATCAGTACCGAACGATTATGACCTACCAATGAACGAGGGAATCTGACAAACAGGGAAGGGTTTTTCGGGGCTGGATTCTGGTCATTAAATTCTTCATTCCGCCCTGGATAATTTACCCCTACGCAAATTATCTTGCCGGGATCGGGAATGGGGATATCAAATTGAATCTCATCAAAGGTGTAACTTTCGCCCTGATGGCTGGAAAATTCTTCCAGCTGTTCAAAACCACCAGCAGCAATAACATTTTTTAGGGTTTTCCATTGTGGAAAGCTTGAAGAAAGCTCAATAATACCAGTAGCGGTTGCCCTGCCGTAATATTGGTTGCCTTCTTTGCTGAAAGTTACATACCGCATGAGAATTCTCTTCAGGGAGCCACTATAGGTGTGCCAGCCCGCAGGGGTTCATCAACTGGAGCCCCTTCAAAATGACTACCCTCTTCAAACCAGGAGCGGGGAGCAGGTTGGCCCCAAAGAGTCTGGCGGGTTGGGTCTTTAAGATCCCATTTTATTGGCTCATGATCAGGATCAATTGTCTGGTAATCACAACAGTATAATTCAATTCGATGATTATCAGGATCCCTTATGTAAAGAAAAAAGGCATTGGAAATCCCATGGCGACCGGGGCCTCTTTCAATATTGCTGAGATAACCACTTGTTGACATAACATCCAGGAGATCAATTATGTTCAGGGGGTTCATCAAAAAGTAGGCAATATGATGCAACCTTGGACCACGCCCGTTGGTAAAGGCGACATCATGGACTGTCCCCTTGCGGTGTAACCAGGCTGCCCACATGCGGCCAGATTCATAATCCTCAGTATATTCGGTCAGCCTGAACCCAAGATTGTTATAAAACTCAGCCGAGGAATCCACGTCGGTGGAAAACATATTGACATGATCTATACGGAGAGGTTTTGCTCCTTTATAGAGTTTATATTGTTGATGGATTGTCGGTAGTAGTTCCATTTTAGTGTAAAACTCCAGTGGAATCCCGAGATTATCTCTCACTTGGACAATTTTGCTTATATATGGCCTTTCAATCCAGTTAACTTCACAACCTCTGTTCTGAAAATACTTTTCAATTCTGAACAAATCCTGTTCATCGAAGACCTTGAATCCCAACCCCTTGCATTGAGGTGTTGAGCCTTGGGTCAGGATAAGGGAATGGTGTTCTCTTTCTTCCATCCCCCGAAGGAATATTTGCTGATCATTTCTATGGGTGACAACCAAACCCAATAGATCGGAATAAAATTTCTCCGACTGGTCCAGATCAGAAACCTCAAAATCAACATAACTGAACCGGAGAATATTGAAAGGTGGATAAAGTACGGGGGAAAAATCAGGCATGATATTTGTTAATTTCTAAAATCCCAATTTTGGAATCCGATGGTTGCCAAGGGCAAATCCCACATGTTTTTGTTCCATATAGAATTCAAAAGACCAATCCCCACCATCCCGACCAATGCCACTGTCCTTGACCCCGCCAAATGGGGTGGGAAGATGACGAATATTTTCGGAATTGACCCAGATCATACCAGCTTCCAAAGCATTTGAAACACGAAGGGAACGTGCCAGATTATTGGTCCAGACATATCCCGTCAAGCCGTACCTGACACTGTTGGCAAGGTGAATTGCTTCTTCTTCATCATTAAATGGAATGACCGTAAGAACTGGGCCAAAAATCTCCTCCTGCGAGATTCGCATATCGCCAGTTGCATTGGAAAACAGGGTGGGTTCTACATACCAGCCTTCCTGACCAATACGTGATCCTCCGGTCTCTATAGTTGCACCCTCATCCCTTGCCACCTTAAAATATGACAACACTTTTTCCATATGAACCTGATGAATCAGAGGACCAATTTCGGTTTGTGGGTCAAGCGGATTGCCGACCTTGATGTTCTTTACTCGGGCAATCAGTTTTGCCGTAAATTCCTCAGCAACAGACGACTGGATAAGAAGACGGGATGACGAGGTACACCGTTCGCCATTAAGGGAATAAATCATAAATATTACGGCATCAAGTGCCCGGTCCAGGTCTGCGTCATCAAAGACTACAACAGGGTTCTTGCCCCCCAGTTCAAAATGAACTCTCTTCAGGGTATCTGCCCCCTGTCTCATTATGGCGCTACCCGTCTTACTCTCCCCGACAAAGGCAATTGCTTTGATGTCAGCATGTTTGGTTAGGGCGACACCAGCCTCCTCACCAAGCCCATTGACCAGATTCCAGACACCTTTGGGTAACCCGGCCTCCTGTGCAATATCCATCAATATACTGGCTGTCATGGGCGAAAATTCAGCAGGTTTATGGACCACCGTACAGCCAGCAGCAAGAGCTGGTGCAATTTTCCAAGTCGAAAGCATAAAAGGTGTGTTCCAGGGAGTAATTATTCCGACCGGTCCAATGGGTACACGCGAAGTTACATTCAACAGAGTTGGTGAAGGTAATGCCTTGCCATCCCTTGCCTGTGGCGCCATATCGGCATAATAGCGAAAATTCTCTGCCCCACGTATGGCTGCTTTGGCCATAAACCGAATTGGCTGGCCGGTATCCCAACTTTCACAGAGGGCAATCTCTTCTGCTCGGGATACGATTAAATCGGCGATTTTGTGGAGTATTTTTTTTCGGGCTTTTGAATCTGTATCCTGCCAATCCGGGAAAGCTTCCTTGGCAGCCAGGGCAGCCTTGTCAATGTCTTCAGAATTCCCCCTGGCGACAGAACATATGAAACTGTTGTCTACCGGTGAGAAATTATCAAAGATTTGATTGGAAGATGCCGAGCATTTTTCACCATTGATATTATTCTGAATACCCCCTTCCCTGAATCCGGCAAGAAAAGGCTTTAATTTTTTTACATTGGAAGAAAGGTCAGCCATGGTGTTTACGAGCTAGATATTCTCTTATGGAACTTTTTTTGGGGCTTAGAGAATCATTGAGGTGATTCATTTCCATGGAGAGTGAAAATGAGTGGTTTTGTAAACAGGGTTCCATATACTCCTCAGCAGCCCTGAAAATATCATTTACCGCTTTTTCCCGAACCTTGAAAGGCCTTCCTTCCCTGACGCGAACTATGATATCCACAAACCCATGCTCATAACCTCCATCAGCAATGGAATAATGATCACATTTTATGGTTCTGACTCTTACACCTGGCATAGGGAATACCCCGGTATCAATGGCCGCCTGGCGTAAGACATTACAAAATTCCCTCAAGTCAATCCATTCCTCGACATTGGCGGAATGTTCAATTGTAAAATGGGGCACGCAAACCTCCCTATCTTTCTCCTTGTTTTCGATCTTTAAACAACGGATAACCCCTCAGAAAAAGCAAAAATCATATGATCCACCTCCTCGGATGAAATAATCAATGGTGGCGACATTAATATTTTGTGTCCGGCTATCCTGACATTAACTCCTGAATCATATATTTTCTGGTGTATCATTGCCATGGCTTTGTTATCGAGGGGTGTTTTTTCTGACCTGTCGGCAACAAGCTCCATGCCAGTCATTAACCCTTTACCTCCCCTGACATCACCTATTATGTCATACTTTTGGGCCAAGTTTTTCAACCCATCATAAAGCTGTGTTCCTCTTTCCTTGGCGTTATCCTTAAGTTTCAATCTTTTGGTCTCTTCCAAACAGGCAATCCCTGCCGCAGCTCCAACGGGATGTCCGGTGTAAGTATAACCATGACCAATGGCACCTGCTTCCTTGCCCGAGCTTTCAAAGACTTCTGCCACCTCTTCCGAAAACAGTGCAGCCCCATACGGAAAATATCCTGATGTAATCCCTTTGGCAATGGTCATCATGTCTGGCTTGACATCCCATAATCGTGAACCGGTCCATTCGCCGGTTCTACCGAAACCAGTTATAACTTCATCCGCAATGAACAGTACACCATGTCTGGCACAAATTTCCCGAGCTTGCTTGTAGAAACCATCTGGTGGGACAATTAACCCTCCTGCACCCTGAATGGGTTCCATGATAAAGGCGGCCACTGTACCGCTACCCTGAAAAAGAATTTCATTTTCGAGGCTCCCCAGGCATAAATTTGCAAGCTTCTCAGGATCACTCTCATTGAAGGGATTATCATAAATATGGGGCGAGGGTATATGATAGCACCCCGGCAACAGAGGTTCATAGGCTTCCCTGAACCTGGTATTTCCATTAACACTTGCACCACCATAGTGGGTTCCATGGTAGCCGAATTTGACACTGATATATTTGGTCCTGTTCGCCTCACCCTTTATTTTGTGGTACTGCCTCGCCAGCCGCAGGGCTGTTTCCACACTATCTGACCCTCCAGAAGTAAAGAATGACCTGGCCATACCTTCTGGTTTGAAAAATTCCTTAAGGAGATAGGAAAGCTCGATAACCTTATCATTCGAACTGCCTTTGAAGGTTGAGTAATAGGGCAAGGCATTGAGTTGGTTGGTTATAGCATCCTTGACGGGTTGATTGGAATAACCCAGATTTACATTCCACAACCCTCCAACGGCATCGATTACCTCGTTACCCTCAATATCCCTGATTTTTACCCCTTTGGAGTCTACAAAAATGGGTGGTGGATTTTCGATACCGTCAGCTGGATGTCCCATTGGGTGCCAATTGAATTTGGCATTGTTTTCTCTTAAAAAATTTGAATCAAACATTTCATACCTCTGCTATACCAAGAAAGATTAACAGCTAAACCGCAAACTGAATTGGAATTATTTACTGATTTTTATCCCGGGTAATACACCCAGCATTTCAAACAGGAGTTGGGCACCAATAAGGGCTGTATTACCCGTAGTATCATAGGGTGGCGAAACCTCAACCAGGTCTCCGCCAACCAAATTCATACCCAAACATCCCCTAACGACTTCCAAACCCTGGATGGTTGTCAATCCTCCGAGCTCAACCGTACCGGTGCCCGGAGCAAATGCCGGATCAAGGCTATCAATATCAAAGGATAGGTAAACCGGCGTGGAGCCTATTTTTTGGCGGATATCATTCATAATTGGGGTAAGGGACTTATGCCAGCACATTTCGGCAGTATAAACTTCAAATCCTTTGTTTCTGCCCCAGTTATAATCATCAGGAGAATAACCTGAGCCCCGCAAACCAATCTGGAAAGTTTTTTCAGGAATAATCAAATTTTCTTCTACAGCTCGCCTGAATGGGGTTCCATGAGCTACTTTTTCTCCAAACATGGCTTCGGAAGTATCCGCATGGGCATCAACATGAACAAGGGCCACCGGCCCATATTTTTTGGCAAATGCCCTTAGAACCGGATAGGTCAGGGTATGATCTCCCC
The DNA here is from genome assembly GCA_963668325.1 of Paracoccaceae bacterium. GTDB lineage: Bacteria > Pseudomonadota > Alphaproteobacteria > Rhodobacterales > Rhodobacteraceae > MPNP01. Next base: position 634,593 of record OY764222.1, on the reverse strand, counting down.
CCAACACCAAAGGCACGGTCCCACAAGCCAAAATATGTTCAATTCCCTTGGTGATAATGTCGCACGTTGCCTGCAAATTGAAAGTGTTGATTGCGAGATCACCATAATCCACAACCTGAAACGATTCGAAAGGAGCTGCACCAGTGCCCATATTATAGGGCCTTATCAGGCAACTTTCTGTTCTGATTTGTCTAGGTCCATGGCGAGTTCCAGCCCGATTTGAAGCACCAATATCCATTGGAATTCCAACAAAGCAGACATCAACATTTGCCAGGTCATTACTGACTGGCAGTCTCATCATGGAAGCCACTCCACCAAATCTTGGCATGTCGTTGGCCCCTAAAGGTTGATTGAGGTGTAATGCATCAGGCATTGATCTTCTCCGTATTCAATTTGTCCACTTTCAATTGTGGTGTGGCCCCAAAAAAGTATTTGTATTTTGCGATTACTAAAAGGTGACAAATACTTTTAATTTTAACTTCACAATATATTTTTCCCTTTATCAACTCGTCCAATTTCTTGTCCCTGTTCGAAACAACACATAGGTGATTGTGAAAGTAAACAAGAAAATTTCAAGACACAAAATACTTTTAATAATTTCCCTTAAAATTAAAGTTTTAGAATTAATATCTTGGGTATATTTCATTAGGTTAGATACTTTTTTCTTAATTTGATCCCTGTGGAAATACTTTCATGGTCATGGTAGTCGGTTTGGTATTATTGGAAGCCTTACGTTATTCATTCTAGTAGAATTGTATCAATTCATACCATCCAACTTGGAGTATGAGCCGCCTTGAGGGCGATTTTTGTACCACTACACCACCTTTCGAACCAAAAGTTCTGATGAATACCAAAATTGGCAAAACGACTCTCAAATGATGGCAGACCAAACAAAGACTTACGAGGTTTATATAATTCTTGTTCAATGCTGGTGATATTATAAACCGGCTTTATTCCAAAGTTTCATTTTATACTTTAGTAGTGAAAAATTTTTGCCCCGAGATTGTGTAATATTCGTTGTTGGTGAGTACCTCCGAGTTGAGGCTTTCATTGTTTGGACCAACATATCTGCAATCCATTTGATTACGCTTTCTATGTACTGAAAAAATAAAGGTACCTTGGTATTCTTCGCAGAGAAAACAAACCTAACAGACAGACAAAAATTTATACTTTAGTGATAGGAAAAAGAGATGACCCAATTATTCTTCATGGATGAAAGCGGACATGTCCGAAATATCATACCTTACGAGGTACGTGGAGGGTTTGCCATTCATGTCGGTGAACTTTGGCCATTTGTTCAGAAGATGAGGTATTTGGAAATTGAGTGTTTTGGCTGCCGACTCAAGGAAATTAAGGGTTCAAAACTGCTAAAAAAAGATGTTTTCAGATGGGCTGACCAAGCTGAAAACTTTGCACCTGGAAAACGAAGGTAACTTTCCAAAAATTTCTTAGAAAAAAATAATGGTGGGCCTAATCAAGACCAGTTCACCGCTTATGGTCAAGCATGTTTGGCTATGGCACACGGTATCTTTCAACTTCTTGTTGATTCAAAGGCTGTTCTGTTCGCAGTAGCCGTTCCACGAGGGGTCCAAATCCCTCAACCGAATTTTCAGTTTGAAGATTATATGCGTAAGGATGCAGTGTATCTTTTCGAAAGATTTTTTTTGGGGGAGGAAAAAAATGATTATGGTTTGATCGTCATGGATGAAACCGAAAAAATGATGGATCGTCGTTTTGTGGCCCGTATGGAAAAATACTTTACGAAAACGAAAAAGGGACAAGATCGGGCTAACCTTATTGTACCCTCACCATTTTTTGTATCATCTGACACAGCAGTAACTGTTCAGGTTGCCGACCTGTGTATCTTCGCGATCAATTGGGGATTTCGCTTACCAAAGCGAGGAATGAGTGCGAACACTCGTCCTGAAATCTCAAATATGTTCGGTTCCTACTTTAGCCAACTCCAGTACCGAAGGAAAAGTGGTCCAGACTTAGGATATGTGCCTTATGGAATAACCTACGTTTCTGATCCCTACAACTCAAATACGTCTGAGATCCAATAAAAAAGGAGGCAAGACACTAGTCATGAAACGATGCCACACTAGCTGTGCCTCCAAGTAATAAATAACCTTAGATAGGGAAAAGGTCAAGCTAAAATTATATCTCTTTTTATTATTAATTTAAGAGAGAAATTGATTGGAAATACATTCATATTATCTTTCTGCATGATGATATCACCCAGACCAATTGTCTTACAGTTTGGAATCTAACCTTTTTGTTCCAATCTCCTCCCTAGCAGTTTCATGTATAAAATCATTGAAACTGAAATCTCTTTTGATAGGCTACTTCAAGACAAGTTTAAGTTTTATTTGGCCACCTCTTTCAACAAACTTCTACCATGATCAGAATGTTTCTTTGAGCGTTTCGAACCCGTTGTGACTTTGTAAAGTGCAGAAGTCACTAGTCCAGCCGGTACAGCCAAGACCCCCATACCAGACATGACAATTATTGAAGTGAATATCTTCCCTCCGGGAGTAATGGGGTACAAATCTCCATATCCAACCGTGGCGAGAGTAATGATGGCCCACCATAGACAGGAAATTATTGAAGAAAACCCCTCAGGTTGTACTTCATGCTCAAAATGCCAAATTCCAAAAGCAGATATGAGTAGCACAATACAAGACGCAAATAGGAATATTATAAACTCCTCTTTCATATCCAATAAAGCGTCGCCAAAGCGTACCATGGCATTATCATATCGTGAAAGTTTCATAATGCGGAAGATTCGAAGAAGTCGTATAACCCTTAGAATACGCAGATCAATAGTCCCCAATGTCAGGATAAACGGAACAAGTGCCAAAAGATCAATTATTCCAAAGAAGCTAAATACATAGGCAAGTTTTTTTGGTGCAGTGATAACACGTAGAAAGTACTCCAGCGCAAATATACCTAGAAAAATATATTCCATTCCCCTGATTACCGGTCTTATATCTTCGGGCAAATCAGGTACTGAATCAACAACTAGAACAACGATTGAGAGAATTATCATTATAATGATGGACCACTCGAAAACTTGTCCTGCTTTTCTATCGTGGCGTTGTACTAAATCAGTCAGGCTAACCATTGATTACTTCCTTCATTCTCAAAATTATTCAGCAAGATTGTTACTTGATTGGGTAATTTTCATTGCCATTCAACCAAGGCGAACATTACGCAATAGTATAGGAAATTTTCGGTTCTTTGTTTGCCAGACCAATGTATTGCCTTTAGGTTTTATTGGATAAGCAACTTCAAATTTATTTAAAAGCAAACCATTTAAACAACGATTACAGGTAATATCCGCAGAATCTATACCAGTCTTTTACTCTTAAACATTTGGGTTGTGCTGAAGTATAGGTTACTTCTAACGATTGATTTTGATACCATTTGCTAGCAACGAAATGAATACTCTATCTGAAGCTTTTCTTCAATCCTTTCGATTGATAATAACTCTGGACGCAACTCTTGTGGAAGTTGTTCTACTTTCATTGTCAGTAACTTTTAAAGCTGTGTCCTTGGCCTGTCTGATAGGCTTCCCCCTTGGGACTGCCTTGGCAGTTCTAAAATTCCCCGGGCAGAGAACATTAGTTGTTCTGTTTAACTCCTTTATGGGACTGCCACCGGTTGTGGTCGGTCTGGTAGTATATTTGATTTTATCGGCAAATGGGCCTTTGGGACCTTTGGGATTGCTTTATACCCCGACAGCAATGATTATTGCCCAGACAATTCTGGTGACTCCTATAATCGTTGCACATTCCAGACAGATTATTGTCCTGTTGGCTGAAGAATATGACGAAACCCTTAGATCCATGCAAGCTTCACGTCTGGATACTATGGGAACCCTGTTGTGGGATTCTCGCTTCTCGTTATTCACGACAGTTCTGGCCGGACTTGGACGTGCTTTCTCGGAGGTCGGGGCAGTTATGATCGTTGGTGGGAACATCAATCATTTCACCCGAATAATGACAACTGCAATTGCCTTGCAAACAGCACGTGGCGATTTGGCATTGGCTCTGGGGTTAGGTATTATTTTATTAATCTTAACAATCTCAATCAATGCCTTGGCATATGGGCTGAAATCATCTTGGGAAAAGCATTCCTATGCCTAAAGCGAAAATCCTGAACTTGTCTGAGTTCTCAGAGCAGAAGAAAAAGAAGGCCTCCATCATCTGTTCTTCTCTTACCTTTCAGAAAGGTGAGAACAGGATACTCTCGGATGTTTCTGTAACCTTCCCCAAATCAGGTATCAGTGTCATAATGGGCCCCAATGGAGCCGGTAAATCTGTCCTGCTAAGAACCATAATCGGATTGTTAACACCAAACTCAGGTTATGTCCTGCTAAATCCCGAATATGCTGGAAAAACCGCTCTTGTTTTTCAAAGACCAGTACTGATCAGAAGAAGCGTTTACGGTAACCTTCATCATTCTTTGGGTATTGCCGGCGTTCCAAGGAGGGAACGCAGGAAAAGAATTGAGGAACTAATTGCCATAGGTGGGCTTGCTGGCTTTGAGAACCACCCGGCAAGGTCACTTTCCGGAGGAGAACAACAGAGATTGCAAATGGTCAGGGCCCTTTCCTCCAACCCAAAACTCATTTTGCTTGATGAACCCTCGGCAAGTCTGGACCCACAATCAACCCAAGCCATTGAGGAAATTATCAAATCAACCTCAGAAAAGGGAGTTAAACTGGTTCTGGTTACACATGATATTGGTCAGGCAAAAAGGCTGGCAGATGATGTTACCTTTATTCACAAGGGCAAGATACTTGAACAAAATACATCACCCGATTATTTCAACTCTCCTTCTACTCCAGAAGTAAAATCTTACCTTGAAGGGGACCTGCTGGTTTGAAAATAACACACTCTAGATGGGTTGGACTGATATTTTTTCTTCTAGGGGTTCCGGTCCAATCTTCAGACAACTTTATTCTTCTGCAATCAACAACCTCAACTCAAAACTCGGGGTTATACGAATTTATATTGCCTCACTTTGAGAAGGCCTTTGATGTCAAGGTTAAGGTGGTTGCCGTTGGCACTGGGCAGGCTCTCAATAATGGCTCCAGGTGTAATGGTGATATTTTAATCGTTCATTCACCCGAGGACGAGAAAAATTTTGTCGATGAGGGATTTGGAGTTTATCCACATGATTTGATGTTCAACCATTTTGTCATTGTGGGTCCTACTACAGACCCAGCAAGTATAAGCGAAGAAAACACGCTTGAGGGAGTATTCAACAAACTAAGCAAAGGGCTTGCACCATTTGTCTCTAGGGGAGATGACAGTGGGACCCACAAGAAAGAAATAACCCTGTGGAACAAGTATAATATTTCTGCCGAGGGTGATTGGTATTTTGAAGTCGGATCAGGAATGGGGGCAACTTTGAACATTACCATCGGTCTGGATGGTTATACGATGACCGACCTCGGAACCTGGTTAAGCTTTACCAACAAGGTCAACCACAAGGTACTTTATTCTGGAGACTCAGAACTGTTCAACCAATACGGGATTATCATGGTTAATCCCAAACATTGCCCAAATGTTAATGCTGAACCAACCAAGCAATTCCTGCAATGGATGGTTACACCGGAAGGTCAGCAGTTGATAGCTAAGTACAAGATTGATGGCCAACAACTGTTTTTTCCAAATGCCAAACCCAAAAGGTTCTAGGGAGAAAATCCTTGACCTTTCTAAAATAATCCAACCGTTTGGTCGTTGAGGATATTGCTGCTATTGCAACAACAATATAGGCAATTATTGAGAAATGCTGATTGATTGATCAGTTCAAATACTTGTTTATATCTTTGATTGATTGATCAATTATTGTTCTGCGGTCGTCGCCACCCATGCTGCGGAAAATGACCTCCGACGCTGCGTCTATGGCCAGATCAATCGCCTGGTTTCTTATATTGGCAATGGCTTTGGCCTCGCTGGTTCGAACCTGTTCTCTCGAATTCTGTATTTTCCGGTCAACCAGACCCTGAATGGTATTTTGAGCCTCAGCAAGAGCAAGGTCCTTGTCCTTCTGCGCTTGCTCTTTAATTCTAGTGGCCTGCTCTTCGGCCTCTTTCTGTTTATTTTGCAAACTCTCGAAAAGTTTCTGGGTATCTTCCTTGACTGAAGCAGCTTCTTTGAGCTGTCCCTCAATCTTGGCAATTTGACCATCAATTAGTTTGGCAACAAATTTCGGAGCCTTGAGGTAGATGATGACCGCGATGAAAAGGATAAAGGAAATTGATACCACAAAATCGGTATTGCCCAAAGAAAAGAAAGGACCGCTGGCAGCTTGAACAGGACCAACCAGCCCCAATAGAAGTACTAGGGAAAGAAAAAACTTATTCATTGGGTTTTTCCTGCATCCTGGCATCCAATGCCCCTGAAATTTCATCAACAATTCCCCTTTTCGGGACAATCTGATTTACAATTTCAACGGCTGCCTCATGGGCAATGGCCCGCACGTTGGTGAGAGCCTCTTCCTGGATGGCTTCAATTCTTTTCTCTGCTTCTTCAACTTCAGCCCTGACGGTTACTTCGGCCTCTTCCAACGCCCGGTTTTGCATCTCCAGAATTTCATTTCGGGTTTCCGATGCTTTTCCTTCAGAATACCTTTTTGCTTCGGCCAGGGTATCGGCAACCGCGCTTTCCAACCCTTCAATCTTTTCGTTCAACTTGCGTGCATCCTCCAGGTCGGCCTGGATACGTTTTTCTCGCTGGGAGACGATCTGTCCAATACGAGGGATTGCCACGCTCCGAACCACCAGAAAGATGGCAAATAGAAAAACCACCAACCACAGGATCTGATTGGGAAATGAAGAAAATTCCAGCTGGGGTATACCAGCCTGTTCACTTACATTAGTTTCAGTCGCCACTAGTTAAATTCCCGAACCTAAATCGAAGACTTGGGTCTTCCAAGATCAATTTAGAGCGCAAACATCAACAACAAAGCTACGAGGAAGGAAAAGATACCAAAAGCTTCGGCAAAGGCAATTCCAATAAACAGCATGGCTGTCTGGGATTGGGCCGCCGACGGATTCCTAAGAGCCCCTGCCAAATAGTTTCCTGCCACATGACCAACACCAATGGCAGCGCCACCCATCCCAGTACAGGCCAAACCAGCCCCAATGAGTGCGCCCATTGTATTCAAATCGCCTTCCATAATTTACTCCTTGCTTAGTTGATACGTAAATTTAATGCTGAGGATGCAGGGCATCCTTCAAATAAACACAAGTTAGAATTGTAAACACATAGGCCTGGATGAAAGCTACCAGTAGTTCCAACCCATAAACTGCGGATATTGCTATTATCGGCACAAAAGCCCCAAACCCCATGACACCTGCAAAAGCAGCAAAAACCTTTATCATTGCATGCCCGGCCATCATATTGCCTGCCAACCTGATTGAGTGACTGATTGGTCTTACAAAGTAGGACATAAGTTCAATCACTGCTAACACCGGACGGAGAAGTAGGGGGGCCGAAGAAATCCAGAACAGGCCCAAAAAGCCCAGACCGTGCTTGACGAAACCGATAATGGTAACCGTTATAAAAACTACCAGAGCCAAGGTGGCGGTAACTGCAATATGAGAAGTTGGGGTGAAACTCATGGGAATGAGACCCAACACATTTGAAAATACGACAAACATGAAGGCAGTCATAATATAGGGGAAAAACGGTAATGCATCTCGCCCTGCTACATCCTGGACCATGTTGCGGACAAAACCATAGATTAATTCCACGACCATTTGAAAGCGGTCAGGAACATAAGCCTTCTTGCGAGTTCCCACGACCAAAAAAATAATGACTCCCAATAGTGTTATTGCCATCCACATGGCAGTATTACTGAAGGAATACCACAAAAGCGGGCCATCACCCAAAACTGGTTTTACCAGAAATTGGTCCATTGGGTGGATTTCCAAACCCTTTTCTGCCTCTGATTCTGTCGCCATCTCTCACTTAACGGGGAAAATTCCCTTATGCAGCTTTTATTTCAGGTACACCCGATATAACAATCTTACTTACTATTCATTTCCTTTGCAGTCCTCAACATCAAGTTAATTCCTGCTCCAAAACCTAATAATACAAACAAGACCATATTTAAAGGTTTTGTATCAAATAAAATATCCAAACCATAACCAACAACAAAGCCCAAACCAACACCAGCAACCAGATCTATGACCATTCGCCAAGCCATATTTGCTTGCGAAATCGGACTTTCTTCCTTCTCGGGTGGGTTAATGTCTTCCTCTAAATCCCTGATGCGTTGATGAAGGGATTTTTTTTGGTCAGAATCGTCAGACCCATCCATAACTACCGTATCTCAACTTTTTCCGAAAATCCTGCTAATCTGTTCTTTGGCCCTTTTCTTGTGTTCCTCTTTAATATGGGCAATAACAGTTCCCATTGCAAAGACTAATACCCCAAAATCATCCGAATAACCAATCCCAGTTATAATATCCGGAATGGCATCAAGAGGGAAGATAAAATACCCCAATGCCCCGATTATGGTTGTTTTGGCCCAGGTTGGTGTATCTTTATCCAGCAGGCAATAATACAAAACAAGGACTTGTAATATAACCTTTTTCCCTGCTACTAGGGCAAATTTACTTATTTTTTCAAATAGTGATTTCTCGTCATATTTGTTTTCATAATTGGTGTTTAGGATCTGACTTGGGACTTTCATGCCGGTATTTGCACCAAACCCTTCGATCTTTTTCCAAAGACTTCGCCGATCTTCTTTATTGTTATTCTTAAGAATCTCATCTCGCAAACCCTGCTCGTTGTTGATAATTGCATTCCAAAAATCCTCACCATCCTCCTTTTCGGAAGGATTTTCTTCTTCAAATTTCTTATCCGCGGTTTTCATATCTTGTTCTTCAGTACATTTTGATTCTAATCAGATGTTTCTGGGCCTAAATTGTTTCAAGGTACAAAAATTGATTGTCCCATTTATCCTAATTGATTCTAACTGACAGGGCTCAATTCTTTTCGAAATACTCAATAATTTGTGGTGAATTATCCTGATTAGATTGCTTTAGCAGAAATTTTAACTGGTCAATGGTTTGTACCCTGCCAAAAGGTACCCCATACGCTTGGGCAATACATTCAAAATCTGGGGGTGAAGGATCTACGCCAATGGGTTCAATGCCCTGGTCCATCATGTAGTGCTTGATTTCACCATACCCATGATTATTGAACACAACAAATTTAACAGGCACCTGTTCATCCACAGCTGTCCCCAGTTCTGTCAGAGTAAATTGGAATCCTCCATCTCCGACAAGACAAACCACCGGTGACGAGGAATCTGCCAGTGATGCTCCGATTGCTGCCGGCACCGAATAGCCAAGGGCACCGTAGCCAGTAGCGGCATTAAACCACCCGTTATCACGGTGAATATGGCAATATAGGTTCCCGGCATAGGAAATCTGGGTTGAATCACCTATCAGATAACAATCAGGCAATACTTCCTGAATCGCATGGATGATTTCTATATATTTCAATTCCTCCCGGGATAATTGTGCTTTGGCCTCCTTGATACATTGCCTGGCTTGAAGTTTACCATCTGTATTCCTGCTTTGGGTGGGCAGCTCCCTTAAGAACTCTTCCACAAAACATCCTACATCTGAGCAAATGGAAATTTCAGCGGATGGTCCTCTGGTCAGTTGCGTTTCATCAATGTCCACCCGAACCAGGGATTTGAACTTTATACTAGGAAGAGATTTATAAATTTCGAAATCAGTGGGACCAAATTCTGTCCCAAGAGCAAGAACAAGGTCCGAAGCCTCCAAAAACTTTCTGGTCGTTTCCAGGGATGGGCTTAACGGTACAGATAATTCATTCCTCTTGCCTATCCCTCGGGCATTAATAGTAGTGATCAATGGTGCATCAAGACGCTCGGCAAGCTGAACAATCAGACTCCCGGCCTTGGTTGCCCCACCCCCAGCAATTATTGAGATCTCCCCTGCCTTTTGGCAGAGTTCAACAATTCTTTTGATTTCTCCCGATTCAGGTGCTTTGACTTCGGTTTTACTGACCGGTTGGGTGCTCTTTATCCGTGAAGAAATCACATCCAAGGGTAATTCGATGTGGATAGGTCCTGGTCGATTGGTCAAGTGCCTGGTAAAAGCCTCCTTCAGTATCTCTGGAAGCCTTTCAGGATCGTCCATTCGATGATGATAGACCGCCAATTTCTTTAACAACCCAGTCTGATCCGGTAATTCGTGAAGTCGACCAAAATCATTCCTCGTCCGAGGAGGCGGATTGGCAGTTGAAATAACAACCATTGGGATGGAATCTGCTCTGGCCTGGGCCATAGGAGTCAAGGCATTGGTTAATCCTGGTCCTGTAATCAAAAAACAAACCCCTGGTTTTCCAGATACCCTGGCGTACCCATCGGCCATGAAACCAGCTCCCTGTTCGTGCCTGGGGGTAATGTGGCGAATGGTTGAGTTGCTCAGGTACCTGTATAATTCTACAGTATGGACACCAGGTATGCCAAAAACCAATTCAACTCCCAACTCTTCCAGGCAGGAAATCAGTACCTTGCCGAAAGGGACCTTCTCTTGAGTGTTTGTTTTATTTTTCATTGCTTGCCAACCCTAATCCTGAACAAATGATCTGATTCTCTTGCATGCTTCTAACAGCAATTCATCTTCAACGGTCAAACTTAAACGAACAAAGGATGTAGCATTGCTTCCAAAGGAATTACCTGGCATCACAGCCACTTTTTTTGCCTCCAGAAGATTCCAGGCAAATTCCTCACCATCCATACCCGTTCCCGAAACATCAATAAGAAAGAACATGCCTGCGTTTGGTGGAAAGGGAATTATCTTGTTTGATGGGGAAAGTGCATCCTTGATCAATTTGGCCCGATGGGCATAGGACCGACCCATTCGATCAACGAAATCACTGGATGAATTTAGGGCAAAAGCAGTTGCATCAGCAATAAAGGGCACCCCACCAAATAGCATGGTTTCGGCAAGGGAAACCAGACGATGGCAAAATTCCTTGGGACCAACAACCCAGCCACTCCTGAATCCGGGAACGCCATAGGTCTTGGAGACCGAGGCAACACTAATCACCCGGTCCCGGTATTTCGCTTCCATTAATGGTGAATAGAACTCACCTTCATATACTAGGTTGTCATATACCTCGTCAGCCAGGATCCAAAGGCCATGTTTCTCACAAACACGGCAAATATCCTTTACTTCACCCTTGGAAAGAACGGATCCGGTGGGATTGTTGGGGTTGTTGAGGAGTAATAAGCGAGAATCCTCCCTGATGGCCTTTTCCAGATCTGTAGCCTGCATCCTGAAACCATGTTCTTTTTTTAATGGAACCGAAATTCTCTTTGCTCCTGTCGAAGCAATTAGCCCCTCATAGGTGGCATAGTAGGGATCTCCCACCAAAATGGAATCTTGGCCATCAGTCAATCCTAGAAGGGTAGCAAATATTGCCGTTTGGGTGCCTGGAAAATAAATTACATTTTCTTCGTCAACCTGGTACCCCCTGGTTTTGGTGTATTTATCGGCTATAGCCTTCAGGGTATTTGGTTCGCCACGGCCATAAGAATATTTTGTTCTACCAGAATAAAGTGAAGTTGTGAGGGCATCAAGTACCTCCTTGTCTGGAGGTAAATCGGGTTCACCTATGGTTAATTCGATAACAGGTTCGCCCAGTTCCTTTAACTTTCTTGTATGAAAATGGAGCTTCCATTTATCTGACCCAAGGTTCATTAGCCGATCAGTAATCGGAGCATAATTCATGCGAATCCTCCAAACATCTGGAAACTTTCATAGGGGTGAAAGTGTATTTGTATAACTGCTTTTGATTTTTGATTTATTGACAAAAATCAAATTTAGGGATTTAACCTATTAAATTGGAAATTCGATAATTTGAACCCAATATAGTAGGGCTTCTAAGCCCTTTGAGGTAGATTTTTTTTTCTGAATGGTTACTTTGTAATGGCAAACAACAATGCTCAAATACAACCTGTTATATTAGCAGGGGGATGGGGGACACGATTATGGCCCCTTTCGCGACAAAAATCACCAAAGCAATTTCTCCCAATATTAGGAAGCAAATCCCTGTTTCAGGAAACAATTGACCGCGTTTCAGGTTTAAGGAACTTTGGCCTGGATATCCTTGATCCCATCATTCTGTGTCTTGATGAATATCGGTTTTTTGCTCATGAACAATGCAAGGAATTGGGAATTGATCCCAAAATGATCATTATTGAGAAGACCCCGAAAAATTCCTTACCTCCCCTAACCCTGGCTGCTCTGCAAATTGCAGAGTTTGATGGTCATCCAAACCTGCTATTACTTCCAACTGATGGATATTTCAGCGATCTCAATGCCTTCAACCACTCTATTGTTTCGGGCGTAAATTGGGCCTCGAAAAATAAGATTGTTTCATTGGGGGTAACTCCTGAAACCTATATGGCAGATTATGGCTATGCCCAAATGGGCAAGCAATTGGAGCCGAATGTTTACAAGCTGGACCAGTTTCAAAACAGGCCTGAGACCAAAGGAGAGAATACAACCCTGGCATGGGAAAAATCCTTGTGGAACCTGGGTATATATTTGATGAAACCCTCGGTCTTACTGGCAGAGCTGGAAAGTATGGACCCGGTCAATCTAGCTACTTTACGGTCGGCAAATGAGCAAGCTGAAATTGATCCTCCCTACTATATCCCCGGGGGTACTTTTGAATCATTGGCGCCAAAATCCTTTGAAAGGGCATTCCTGGAAAAAACCAGAAAAGGGGTAGTAATTAAAGTAAATTCTGCCTGGACTGATCTTGGTAACTGGGCTCGAATACATTCTGTATCTGATCTAGATGGGGACAAAAATTCCCTGACAGGTGATGTGATATCAGTTGGTTCTACCGGAAACATTGTCAAAGCCACCAACCGTTTGGTTGTAACTGTAGGAGTAGAAGACTCTGCAATTATTGAAACATCCGATGCAATTTTGGTTTCTACCCTGGATAAACTGGACCAAGGGGAAAAGGTCATGGCGGAATTAAAGGCCCAGGACCGTAATGAACTGACCGAGCATAAACGAGTTTTCAGGCCTTGGGGATCTTATGAAAGTATTCGTCAGGGTGAGGGATTTCAGGTGAAATCCCTGATGGTCAACCCCAAGGCAAATCTTTCCTTGCAAGCCCACAGGCATCGTTCGGAGCATTGGACCGTTGTGAGAGGTGTTGCGACAGTGACCTGTGATGACACCATACTCACGCTTGAGCCAAACCAATCAACCTATATCCCCTTGGGGGCAAAACACAGGTTGGGAAATCCGGGAGATGAAGAATTGGAGGTTATTGAAGTACAATGCGGAAGCTACCTTGGCGAAGATGATATTATTCGTTTTGAGGATGATTTTGGCAGACTCAAGGACTAACCCTCCTAAGGTCGCAATGAAATCAGGTTGAAATTGAATTCCAGATTCCTTTCGAATATCCCCAATACTCTACTAGGGGGGCTATTCATAATCCCTTCGATGTTTATTATCGGCCTGATTGATAACTTTGTAGGGTTTATCGCACTGGAAGCCAGTGTTTGGCAGTTCCATTTCATCAGGTCCTCAATTGGCTGTACTGCGATTATTGCCTATTGTGTCTATAAAGGTTACAGTATTTGGCCTCAAAAGCCAGGAATTGTCTTCATCCGTTCCGCGTTGATAGCGGCTTCAATGATTCTCTATTTTGGCTCTCTTGCCCTTATGCCTATAGCCGAAGCAGGGGCTTCCCTTTTCAGCTCACCTTTATTTATCCTGGCATTCTCAGTCCTATTCTTTAAAACCAAGGTTGGATATCTCAGGGTCCTTTGTGCTGGGTTGGGATTTACCGGTGTATTATTGGTTCTGAAACCCGATTTTGGCAACTTGAGTGTAATCACTCTTTTCCCATTGATGGCCGGTGCTCTATACGCTTTGGGACAGATTCTTACCCGACATTATTGTGCTGACGAGAAAACCTCCGTGGTATTGTTGGGCTTTTTTGCCATGATTGGAGTTTTTGGGCTGCTAGGTTCGGTTATACTTACCTACCTGGATCTCTCACCTGAAACGATACAGCCGGCTCCATTTTTTTTGACAGGTTGGCAACCCTTAACTTCCGAATTTATTTTTTGGACCGTCATTCAAGCTTCCGGCTCAATCATTGCCGTAGCTGGACTGGTTAAAGGTTACCAAGTAGCCGAACCTACTTTTGTAACAATATTCGAGTACAGTTTTTTGATCTTTGCGGGATTTTGGGGCTGGGTTATCTGGTCTCAAATTCCCGATGCTTGGGGCATGGTTGGCATCGCCATGATTGTTGGGGCAGGAATTGTTATCACCATCAGGTCTCTGCCATTGAGGCCAAGGCAGCAATAGCAAATCTGGTTCATTCATTACCACAAGATTGGCCATTGTCCTATCCCCCTATTCTGTGGATGTATGAAATATGTAGATTTTATCCCATAGATAATTCAATCACCAACTTATACAGGCAAGGCCTTGCCTTGAAAATCTGCTCACAAAATCTAGTTTCAAAACTCGGCTGCAAAAATAACCGTCCAATCTTGAATTATTGTTCAGTACTCAAAAGGAACCGGAAAATTGATGATAAAAAATAGAGTAAAAAAGGCCTTTGAAGAAAAAAGACCTATCCTGAATACTTGGTGTTCAATAGCCAATCCATTTGTTGCTGAAATTCTTGCCTCCCAGGGATATGACAGTATCACCGTTGACATGCAGCATGGGGTAGTTGATTATACTGATGCTGTCAGGATGTTCCAGGCCATGCGGGCTAGTAACGTAACCCCAATGGCTAGAGTACCCTGGTTGGAACCAGGCATCATCATGAAAACCCTGGACGCCGGAGCCTACGGTATCATTTGTCCAATGATCAACAATCGTGCCCAGGCTGAGGAACTCGTATCCTATGTTCGCTATCCACCATTAGGGACTCGAAGTTTTGGCCCCACCAGAGCACTTTTTGCAGCTGGTGACAATTATTTTAAGGAAGCAAACGACCAAGTTACCTGCTTCGCCATGATTGAGACCAAGGAAGCCTATAGCAACCTTCGAGAAATTGTAACAACCCCTGGTATTAATGGTGTTTACATCGGTCCTGCTGACCTGACCTTGGGCGTTACCGACGGTGCTTTACCTCCTGGATTGGACCGAACTGAGCCGGAAATGGTCGAATGCATCAAGAATATCATGTATGCCTGCAAGGATGAAGGTATTATCGCCGGCATCCATACCGGTTCATCTGAATATGCAATCAAGGCCATTGAATGGGGGTTTGATCTGGTTACCTTGCTCAGTGATGTCAGGTTGATTTCCGGGGCAGCCAAGGAAAATATAACCGCGGTACGAAAAGGCTTGAATATTATTGCAGAAAGTGAAGCAGAAGATCAAACTTCCAGCTATTAAGTGAATGAATAAAACTGCTGGCAAGGAAATAATTCTGAATGCTTCAGCGATTGCCTTGAAGAATAAGGGAGTTCTTATAATTGGTCCCTCAGGTTCCGGCAAAAGTACTCTAGCCATCGAAATGTTATCACTTGGAGCAACACTTATAGCAGACGATCAAACCGTCTTGGTTGAAAAGCCCGATGGTTTGTATCTGAACCCCTTGCAAAACAACGCCGGCTTGATCGAAGCTAGATTTGTAGGAATTATGAAGATCACTTGGCAGAAGTGTGTTAAACTGTCTACCGTAGTTGACCTTTCTAAAGAGGAAACCAAACGCTTGCCTCCATTTCGTACCTATAAGCTGTTAAATCACAAATTTCCTTGTATTTATGCTAAAGGCAACAAGTTCATTGCCAAGGCATTATATGTTTTGTTCGCCGGGGAACGTATCCACTAGAACCGATATCTAATCATGGTTTATTAGTCCTTAAGTTTATGGCTGAAGTGAATTACACATCACAAGTACTCCTTGGAAGACTTAAAGGGAGTTGTTCCAAGTGATAGGTATAGTGATAGTTGCAAATGGTAATTTTGCACTCGAACTATGTGGTTGCCTCGAACAGATCCTGGGTAAACAGCAAAACCTGACAGCAATTACCATGGATGATGGTTATGACCGGACGGAAAAAGAAACTGAAATCTGTACCGCAATCTGCGAGGTAGATCAGGGTGAAGGTGTCGTTATTCTAACCGACATTTATGGCAGTTCGCCATCTAACCTAACTGTTTGTGCCTGTCGAAAAACACCTGGCACTATCCTAACCGGGGCAAATCTCCCGATGTTGATAAAGCTTGTAAAATCAAGAAACAAAAGTCTTGCCGAAGCCACCAAACTTGCTTTTGAAGCTGGCCGTCAGCATATCAGAATTTTTGAGGAAAGGTGATGTAATGGCCATTAAATGTGACCTCGAAATAATCAATGAAAAAGGGCTACATGCCAGAGCTTCTGCAAAATTTGTAGAAATTGTTGAACAACATAAATCTGAAGTTGAAGTTTCCTTTGATGGCTTGACAGTAGCAGGAGATTCTATAATGGGGTTATTGACTTTGGCGGCTTCCAAGGGTTCGATCATCACTCTGGAAATCTTTGGAGATGATGAAGAGGAACTGAAGTTGGCATTGGAAACTTTGGTTGCGGAAAGGTTTTATGAGGAATCATGATCGGCAGGAGGAATCCCCTGTAGTTGTTTCTGATCTCACCGGATTTCCTGAAGGTTATGAAAAACCCTTTACCGATGATCCCAATTATCAGCCATACAAAAGCAAACAATTATCTTATGGTAATACATTCCCTGGGTCGTACCGAGGAGCCATAATCAGGACAATTGAATGGTTGACCGGCAAACTAACCCTGATTAGGCTGATCAGGATCTATGAGAGTACCGGCCGGTTTCCCAACCAGACCTTTTTCAGCAAAGCCTTGGAGTTATTGAAAATTGAGCTTCTTACTCCAATGGAGCAAATCAAGAAAATTCCCAAGACTGGCCCGATAATCCTCGTTGCCAATCATCCGCATGGATTGGTTGACGGGCTGATTCTGGCTGAATTCTGTGAGCGGGTAAGGGATGATTTTAAAATCCTTACCAGGGAATTACTCAACACCATCCCAGAGATACAGGATCACCTGCTCCCTGTTGCCTTTCCTCATGTTGAAAATTCGCTCAAGCAAAATATTGCCATGCGCAAGGCGGCAATGGACCACTTGGCAGCTGGCGGTGTCCTTGTACTATTTCCTGCCGGTCAGGTGGCTTCCGCACCCAGTTGGTTCGCCCCTTCGCTTGAAGCAACCTGGAATCCATTCACGGCTAAATTAATTCGGCGAAGCAACGCTCGTATCGTACCAGTTTATTTCCCTGGAGAAAACAGCCGCTTGTACCATTGGGCCAATTTGATTTCACCCACCCTAAGGCAGTCCCTCCTTCTGCATGAAATTGCCCATTCGATGAAGAAGTCCCAGAATCCCATCATCGGTGACGTAATTGAAAGGGAAGAGGTAGACAATTTTAAGGGAACAACGGAAGAATTTATGAGTTGGTTGCGAGCAAGAACGTTGGCTTTGGGGAATTCAAATGAAAATGAGGCTACTTAATTTATGGATATCGTAGCTTGGGGAACCCCTTTCATCAGCGGGTTGGTTGAGGGGGATCAAAGTGATAATCGTAAAAACCCCGCATCTTCTTCTTGCCCAACCAATTTGCCTCCACATATTTTTTCAACAATGGGCAGGGTAGATATTTTGTATCACCCAAACCATTGTGCAGAACTTCCATAATGGCCTGGCAAGTATCCAAGCCGATAAAATCAGCAAGTTCCAATGGTCCCATTGGATGGTTCGCTCCCAGTTTCATCGATTTATCGATTGATTCGACGTTCCCAACACCTTCATACAAGGCATAGATGGCCTCGTTAATCATGGGCATGAGTATACGGTTGACAATAAACCCCGGAAAGTCCTCCGAGGAGGTATGGGTCTTACCCAAGGTTTTTACCACCTTCTTTAATTCAGCATAGATCATATCTCCGGTAGCAATTCCGCGAACCAACTCCACCAGTTTCATCTGCGGAACCGGATTCATGAAATGAAACCCCATAAACCTTTCAGGTCTGTCAGTCTTGGCTCCCAGGCGAGTAATTGAAATGGAGGAGGTATTGGTCGTCAGTAGGGTTTCATCACCCAGGTAATTTTGAAGCTCTTCAAAAATACTGTTCTTAACTTCTTCGTTTTCAACAGCGCATTCAATGATTAAATCTGATTGACCAAGTTCTGGCAGTCTTCTTTTGATGTTGATTCGACCAAGCGCTTCCTTTTTCTCCTCAATGGTTAGTTTCTCCAGGTCAATAAGTTTGTTCATATTTTTTTCGATACTTTGAAAGCCCGTAAATGCAGCTTCAAAAGAAGTATCATGGAGCATGACCTGGTAGCCAGCCAACGCAAAGACATGGGCAATACCATTACCCATTTGACCGGCACCAACAACTCCGACTTGATTGATTTTCATAATATTCCTGTTTCTAACCAAACCACTGTCAACTTAAGGTATAATCCCAAAATTCTAAATCAACTTTGTTTTAACATCACTTTTTTAATCGGAAGTTACTTTCTGAAAAGCCAAAGGTTTAAATTCTTTGGGATAAAATCTTACTGATTTTCGAAATATTTGAGAATTTTTCCAGTTAAAGGCTTATAGCTTGTGGTTCAAATCTTCCATTCCACTGCTTACTTTATCTGGAACAACGGGAAAAAAACCAAAAAGGTCATTAAAATCACATGGGAGTAATTGATTGATACCTGATCAGATACATTATCATCAGGATTGAATTTACAAGGCTACGATAGGAATATATGGAAAAAAGGACCGTTCTCATTACAGGATGCTCATCGGGGATCGGATTTGATAGTGCCATGACTCTATTCAAGCGAGGGTGGCGAGTACTGGCCACCTGTCGGCAGGAAAAAGACTGTGACCGGTTGCAGGAAATGGGGCTTGAAAGCTTTGTTTTGGATTATTCCAGCCCGACAAGCATCAGGTCAGGTTTTGATGAAGCCATGTCAAGAACCGGCAATTCACTTTTCGCTTTATTCAATAATGGTGCCCATGGGCAAATGGCAGCCGTCGAAGATATCCCGGTAGAAGCCCTCAGGGATATCTTTGAAGTCAACTTTTTTGGCTACCATGAACTGACCAGGCTCGTTATACCGGTTATGAGAAAACAGGGCTTTGGTAGAATTGTCCAAAATTCTTCGATTTTGGGATTTACCGGATTACCATGGCGAGGGGCTTATAATTCCACCAAATTTGCTCTCGAGGGTATATCCGAGACCTTGAGGATTGAGCTGAGAACCTCTGGAATCCACCTATCCCTTATTCAGCCCGGACCGATCAGCACGAGAATCAGGATCAATACCCGCCCGCATTTTGAAAAATGGATCGATTGGGAATCTTCTCCCTTGGCCGAGGATTACCGAACCCGTCTTATTCCAAGATTGTATCAGGAAACCGGAAAAAAGGATGCTTTTGAGTTACCAGCTTCTGCGGTAACCAAAGTTCTAATTCATGCCCTTGAAGCAAATAGGCCCAAAGCAAAATACCGCGTTACCTTCCCAACTCATTTTATGGCATTTCTAAAGCGGGTACTTCCCACCAATGCAGTTGACTCGATCTTGGCCAGACAATTTTAGAGGATAAGATGAAAGGTATAATCATCGGTGCGGCCCTATTATTTGTACTTATCGTACTGCTGGTCGGAATCATCGGTTTTGCTGCAGATACAGAATTTAACCGCAAGCATGCCAATAAATTGATGCGTTTGAGGGTTTTGTCCCAGGCGGTAGCCGTTATCTTGATTATTCTGTTTGTAATGCTGGACGACAATTGAAGAACTTATGGTTGTAATTAACAAAATCTATACCAAAACTGGCGACAAGGGTAAAACAGCCCTGGGGGATGGCTCAAGAGTTTCCAAAACCTCAGCCAGGGTTGAAGCATACGGTACTGTTGATGAGTTGAATTCTATCGTCGGACTGGCAGTGTTCCAGGCAAACGGACCCCTCAAAGATCAGTTAAGGGCAATTCAAAACGATCTGTTTGATTTGGGAGCTGATTTATGTGTACCAGAGACCAAGCCTGAAAATACTGAATACCCCCCTCTCCGCATGGTAGATAATCAGGTGGATCGTTTGGAAAAGGAAATTGACAAAGTCAATAAGGAATTGACCCCATTAAGGAGTTTTGTTCTACCTGGAGGCACTCTCCTGGCAAGTTATCTTCACCAGTGTCGAACAGTTACAAGGAGAGCCGAAAGGTTAACGGTCGGTATTGCTGGTGATGAAGCCATTAATCCTGCTGCCATAAAATACCTTAATCGGCTTTCGGACTGGTTTTTTGTCATGGCGAGAGTATCGAACAACAATGGCAAGGATGATATCTTATGGATTCCTGGTGCGAGCAGAAAAAATTAGCCTATGAATCTGTAAAATCAGATTTTTTTACATAATTGGGAATCTTCGAGAGAAATCAATTGAAGATTCCCTTTTTGAAAGGATTGTAAATGAAGGTTCTTGTTCCGGTCAAAAGAGTGATTGATTACAATGTCAAGGTTCGGGTCCAAACCGATGGTTCGGGAGTTGACCTGGCCAATGTCAAGATGTCCATGAATCCTTTTGATGAAATTGCAGTGGAAGAAGCTATTCGCCTCCGGGAAGCTGGTAAGGCTGAGGAAGTTATTGCAGTATCCATTGGCATTCCCAAAGCCCAGCAAATTCTTCGATCAGCCTTGGCCGTGGGTGCAGATCGAGCCATATTGATCCACGCCGCTGATGATCCTCATATAGATATCGAACCCCTGGCTGTAGCGAAACTTCTGAAGGCGGTCGTTGAAGAGGAAAAGCCCGGGTTGGTTTTAATGGGAAAACAAGCCATTGACAATGATATGAATGCAACTGGGCAGATGTTGGCAGCACTGCTTGGCTATCCACAGGCAACCTTTTCCTCGGAACTTAAGGTTGAGGGGGGAGAAGCTGTGGCCGTTCGTGAGGTGGATGGCGGTTTGCAGGTCGTCAAGATGCAACTGCCAGGGATTGTCACGGTTGATCTAAGAATGAACGAACCCAGATATCCTTCCCTGCCAAACATTCAAAGAGCCAAGAGGAAACCATTTGATACGAAAACACCCGAAGATTATGGAGTTGATATCAGCCCTCGGTTGGAAATAATCAGGACAGTTGAACCTCCAACCAGGAAGGCCGGTGAAATCCTTCCTTCGGTGGGGGATCTCGTGGATAAGTTACAAAATGAAGCGGAGGTGATCTAAATGGCAGTCTTACTGTTAGCCGAATTGAATGGTTCGGATCTGGCCCAGGACCTGACAGCAAAAACTCTGGCAGCAGCTCAGGATCTAGGAGAAGTAACCGTATTATGTGCATCAGAATCCTGTTCTCCTGCAGCCGAACAGGCCAGCCAATTGCAAGGTGTCACCAAAATAATCAAGGTTGAAAACCCTTCTTTGGGAAATGGGCTGGCAGAACCCCTGGCTGATTTGATCGTCAACCTTTCTGAGGGTTATGATCATATCGTAGGTCCTGCATCAACCTATGCTCAGAACATCTTGCCCAGAGCCGCAGCTTTACTTGACTGCATGATGATCTCGGATATTTCTGGCATCATCTCTGCTGACACCTTTGAACGACCGATCTATGCCGGGAATGCTGTCCAAACGGTCAAATCAAGGGATCCAAAAAAAGTGATCACCGTCCGAACTGCTGCTTACCAAGCTGCTGAAGAAGGTAATTCTGCCCCGATTGAGGAGTTGAGCCAGGATATAGCGAATGATATCAGTGAATGGGTTGAAGATCGGGTTGCTTCCTCTGATCGACCTGAACTCACCTCGGCAGGTATTGTTGTTTCCGGTGGCCGGGGCGTTGGTTCAGTCGAGGATTTCGAGTTGATCTCCAAACTTGCTGATACCCTAGGAGCTGCTGTTGGTGCTTCACGAGCAGCCGTTGATTCAGGCTATGCTCCAAATGATTGGCAAGTAGGGCAAACTGGCAAGGTTGTTGCTCCCAACCTCTACATTGCGGTAGGGATTTCCGGTGCCATTCAGCATCTTGCCGGCATGAAGGATTCCAAAATAATTGTTGCGATCAACAAGGATGAGGATGCCCCGATTTTCCAGGTGGCCGATTATGGTGTGGTAGCTGACCTATTCCAGGCCGTACCGGAACTTATCTCAAAACTTGAAGATATCCAGTAATACCGAAAATTATTACATCAGAATTGTTGCAGTAACATACTGTACAGACGGGCATAAATTCTCGGATAATTTTTCTTGACACGGAAAGAAATATAGCACAATTTATATTCCGACTAAAATACTCGGAAAAGGAAATTTCATGAGATATTTACCCTATGTCAGTTCTTTAATTGGTAGTCTGATCATCATCACTTGGGGCATCCAAGCAACTCGGGCCGATGAGGTTAACATCTATTCCTATCGGCAACCGGAACTCATTCAACCGTTGTTGGATGAATTTACCACTAGTACTGGCATTGAGACCAACATCATTTTCTTGCAAAAAGGCATGATTGCCCGGCTAGAATTGGAAGGCAAAAGGTCGCCAGCCGATGTGATATTGACAACGGATATCTCCCGTTTGCAAAATCTGGTAAATGCCGGGATTACTCAGAATGTTGCTTCTGATACCCTGGAACAAAACATACCCTCAAATTTCAGGGACCCTGAGGGCAAATGGTTTGCCCTGACCCTTCGAGCAAGAATAGTTTATGCCTCCAGGGAAAGAGTTCCGGAAATGGAAATGACCTACGAACAATTAGCCAATCCAGAGTGGAACAATCGCCTTTGTACCAGACCGGGTACCCATGCCTACAACCTAGCCTTGATATCTGCCGTGATTACCCACCACGGCATGGATAAAACCAGGGAGTGGTTACAAGGCATCAAAGCTAATCTTGCACGTAAACCACAAGGTAATGACCGGGCCCAGGTCAAGGCAATTTGGGCCGGCGAGTGTGATGTATCACTGGGCAACACCTATTACATGGGCCTAATGTTATCCAATGAGGAGCAAAAGGAGTGGGCTGATGCTGTCCGGATAATTTTCCCCCGATTCGAAAATGGTGGAACGCATGTAAATGTTTCCGGAATGGCTATGGCCAAATATTCTCCCAACCAGGCCAATGCGCTAAAACTTATGGAATTTTTATCCTCTGAGGAGGCTCAGCAAATTTATGCGGAAGTTAATCATGAATATCCGGTTAACCCCGATGTCTCCCTATCCCCGGCGGTAGAAAGTTGGGGTACATTTGAGCCTGACGACCTAAACCTGGCTACGGTCGGAGCGTTCCGGGAAAGTGCCCTTCAGATTGTAAATGAAATCGATTACGACGGTTAGAATCAAACTCAGACGCCCGTTTGGTTGCAATAGAATAACTTTCAACGGCTGCAAAATATTTCAAATTGGGGACTGGTTTAATCACCATCCCTCATTTTGAAATTCAATTCTTAACTTCTACCTAATTCCTAGACTTTTCATACCTATTAAATGTGGAAACTCGGATCTGTTTTTATCCTAATCAATAGTTTTTGATTAGGATTAATTTTTTGATAATCAAGTCAACAACTTCACTCATAATTTTTGCACACTTATCCACAATTAATTTTGGTAAAAATTGCAGCCCATCTGTAAAACTAAAATTACTTCAAATAGTTTCTACTGTAATTTACAATTAGGCGAGGCAAAATATGCTTCGAAAAATTGGAATAACAAGTAAACCAATGAAATCTCATCATTAATGGCAAAAAACCTATTTGATCAGTTCTCACAAGATATACCACTGAGCAAGGCCATCAGTGAACGATATCTTCAGTATGCCCTTTCAACAATCATGCACAGAGCATTACCTGATGCTCGCGATGGTTTGAAACCGGTCCAGAGAAGAATTCTTTATGCCATGCTGGAACTCAAATTGAGTTCCAGCAGTGGTTTTCGGAAGTGCGCCAAAATTTCTGGGGATGTTATGGGGAATTATCATCCCCATGGTGAACAGGCCATCTATGATGCCTTGGCAAGGATGGCCCAGGATTTTAACCTTCGATATCCTTTAATTGATGGCCAGGGGAATTTTGGCAATATTGACGGGGATAAACCAGCTTCTTCAAGATATACCGAAGCTCGTTTGACAACCTTCGCTGAAAATTTGGTGGAAGGATTAAACGAGAATTCTGTTGATTTTCGACCTAACTATGATGATACCCTCGAAGAGCCAGTATTATTGCCTGCTTCCTTTCCTAACCTGCTTGCCAATGGATCAACCGGAATTGCCGTTGGGATGGCTGCCAATATACCTCCCCATAATATAATTGAGCTTTGTAACACCTGTATTCATTTAATTCGTTACCCAGACCCTCCCATAAAAACCCGCATGGCCAAGCTTCCCGGCCCAGATTTTCCTACGGGTGGAATAATTGTAAGTACCAGGGACCAAATTGAAAAAGCCTATCTAGCGGGTAAAGGACAAATTAGGGTAAGAGCCAGGTGGGAGATAGAGCGCCTGGAACGTAATCAATGGCAAATTGTTGTCACAGAAATCCCTTACCAGGTTCAGAAATCAAAACTTATCGAGAGTTTAGCCAAATTGGTTCAAAACAAGAAGACACAGTTGCTCGCCGATGTCCGAGATGAATCCACTGAAATAATCAGAATTGTTCTGGAGCCTAAAACCCGTAAAATTGAACCTGAAACCCTGATGGAAGCGATTTTCAAGTTAACTGAATTGGAATCGCGTTTCTCCATGAATCTAAACGTACTTATTGATGGGCAACGCCCTAAGGTATGTGACCCATGGGAAATACTAAAGGCTTTCCTCAACCATCGATTGGTAATCCTGCAAAGAAGAGCACATTTCAGAATCAACAAGATTGATCACCGTCTTACTCTTTTGGAAGGTTATCTCGTTGCCTTTTTGAACCTTGATAGGGTGATCGAAATAATCCGGTACGAAGACAATCCTAAAGAGCAATTGATCAAGGAATTTGAATTGCTTGACGTTCAGGCTGAAGCCATTTTGAACATGCGACTGAGAAGTTTAAGGAAACTTGAGGAAATTGAACTTAAAAACGAACAAACCAAGCTCATTAAGGAAAGGGCTGAATTGGACGATCTTCTTAACAGCGAAGAGTTGCAAAAAAGCAAGATCACCGAAGAACTGAAGGAAATCAAGGGAATTTTTGCTAAAAACCCGTCGTGCAAGAGAAGAACTGGATTTTCAGACCTGTCGGATACAACTGATTTCGAGTTGGAGGATGTCATTGAGGGCGAACCCGTTACCGTCGTTTGTTCCAAACTTGGCTGGATTAGGCTTTTCAGGGGGCATTTGCCTTTTGACCAAGATTTTAAGTTTCGAGATGGTGATTCACTACAATATGCCCTTCATGGACAATCAACTGACAAGTTAATCATTTTTGGCTCCAATGGCAGGTTCTATTCCTTACCCGCATCAGCTGTACCGGGCGGGAGGGGTTTAGGAGAACCAATTCGATTGATGATGGAACTTCCCAATGATATTGAAATCCAATCTTTGCTATTCCACAATCCAGAGAGGCAATTGGTTGTTGCTTCGGAAAAAGGATATGGTTTTATAGTTGATGAAGCCGAGGTATTGGCTTTAACTAAGATAGGAAAACAGGTTTTAAATCTCAAAAAAGGGGATATTGGCAAATCATGTGTTCCTGCTGATGGTGATCATCTTGCTATAGTTGGGCAAAATAGGAAAATGCTGGTAATTCCCCTGGCTGATATTCCAGTTCAGGCCAAAGGTACCGGTGTTCGTCTTCAAAATTTTCAGAGATCAAGTTTGTCAGATATAAAGTCATTTACTCTAGAGGAAGGATTGTTCTGGAAAGACCCCAAAGGGAAACCTCGGCAAGCCAAGGAAGTAGAAAAATGGCTTGGCAAACGTGGAGGCAAGGGACTGAAAGCACCTTATGGCTTCCCCAAGAAAAACATTTTCTCGTAATATTTTTCTATTGTGTCCTATTATTCCGAGATGAGAAGCGAACGAGGTCATTGTGAACCGTAAACTCGAACTTGGGGATGCCTATAATTTGGGTAAGCCCGCTAATCATATCAAATATTATGACGAAATGGCCCATTCATATGATGATGAGTTTGTTGTTGAGCACAAATATATTTACCCAAAAATTGTTGGACAGCATTTTCTGAACTTGTCGATCAAGAATGACCAACCCATAGCAGATCTTGGCTGTGGGACTGGGCTGGTAGCAGAACCTTTTGCCGGCAAGAATATGACTATCGATGGGTTTGATATTTCACCGGAAATGATCGGTAAAGCGAAAGAAAAAAACATTTATCGACATTTGCAGATAACCGACCTAACCAAGCCAATAACAAACAGTCTTGGTAAATATGGTGGCCTGGTAAGTTGTGGAACCTTTACGCTGGGCCATTTGGGTCCCCAAGCTTTGGATAATTGCTTGCGGCTGGCAAAGCCACGGGCCTTTTGCGTTATTGGGATAAATTCTCTGCATTTTCAAAATGCAGGTTTTGAGGATTTTTTTAAAGATAATTTTCGAGAAGGAAAAATTACCAAGCCTAATATCAAGGAAACCCCAATCTATGAGGGTAATATCGGCAAGGACCCGATTGAAATCGGCAAATTAGTGGATTTTAGGATCCAATAAGCAAGTTGTTTGATTTAGTAATCCCAGCTATCACTGTGGTTAAAAATTATCTATTTGAAATCCCTGTTTAGGCCGTCACAAAAACGAAAATACCTAATTCTACTTCAGCTGAACTTTCCACAGTCCTTTGGGTTGGAGTGCCGATATTTATATTATTTCTATGGCTCTTACTAGGTGTTTCTAGTAAAGTTTCATAATCAATATTCAAAACTATTCCGTCAGGGTACTCAAATAGGCGATTAAATCCTCTCGGCGGGAACTTTGTGCTACCTTTATGGTTTTTTTAGTCCTGATTTTGCCTGTACTTACACCCATATATTCAGCCAGGAATTTCCTTGGATCTGCCAGAAAGGCATCCAAATTCTCCTCTGACCAAATCAAACCGGCCTCACCAGCCCCAATTAAACTGTCTGAGTAATCGAATTCAGCACTACCGGCTTGGCGGCCCAAAACACCAAATAAATTCGGCCCCGTTCTTTTGGATTCACCTGCTACAACAGTATGGCAAGCCTTACATTGTCCGAATGCCCGTTCACCCTTTTTGGAGTCACCTTCTGCATTGGAAGGCGTTACAACTCCAAAATAAAGAACAGCCGCTGTAATCAGGAAAATTGATGTTTTCTTCATAGCTAAATTCCATCTCTTCTGTTTGATGATGTTGTCATAAATTCAAGCAAATCAATAAACTCCTTGCCAATAAATGCAAGAGATTTTTGCTGACCAAAGAATTTTATTATCTCATTTAAATTATTTTCTATATTCGCCCAAACCAAGTTGGGTGCTTGGATGTAACATCCCCAGGTCCCGTGAAATCAATATTATCACTTCCAAAACCCTTTTAAGCAGTGATTGTTCTCAATTCCCCTCTTAAACTTTACCATTTAATACTTATTTGCTATTCTCATCCATGAAGGGGTGTAGCTCAGTTGGTAGAGCACCGGTCTCCAAAACCGGGTGTCGGGGGTTCGAGCCCCTCCACCCCTGCCAGTTTTGGCCCATTTTGAAATCAAACCCGTGAATATCCGGGCGTCCATAACTGGCTTGATGGAACTAATCTTCAAATAGTCTTCGCAAGGGAAGAAAAGATTTTCGGTGGTGAATGGAAGGACCTAACTTTCCAAGTGCCTCTAAATGCTTCCTGGTTCCATAACCCTTATTGGCATCCCAACCATAAGCCGGTTCCTCCCGGGCTAATCGACACATGAGGTTATCTCTATTTACCTTGGCTACAACCGAAGCTGCTGCAATAGACAGGGATTTCTGATCCCCTTTAATAACAGCCAAACCTTTACAGGGGAGGTTGGGAGGTAACCAATTTCCGTCAACAAGGACCAAGTCAGGTGTAATGGGAAGTGATTCTACAGCGAGGGTCATTGCCTTCAAGGCAGCCTGGAGTATATTAATTCTCTCTATATCCTCTACGGGTACATGCGCAAAGGAATAAATTGCTTTTTCCTTGATCTCCTCAAATATTATGGCTCTTTGTTGTGAGGTCAGCTTTTTGGAATCATCAAGGCCGTTGGGAAATGATTCCTTTTTGAACATAACCGCACCGGCTGTAACTGGCCCCGCTATACTTCCCCTTCCTGCTTCATCAACGCCGACAATAACCTCGTAACCCTCATTTTTATAAATGTTCTCAAGTTCGAAATTTGGTAAAGCTGTCTTGTCCTTCAATCTACTTGCTCCAAGGCTAGAAGGCAGGTGTTCAGAACTTCGGCAATTTTATCCTGGTCCTTAATTTGATCACAAAGGGAAATAACCACCATAATGGCAAATTCCATTCTTTGCGATTCCTCGACTCCCTCAAAAGCCTCTAAAAGGTTCTGATAGATTTCATCCACGTTGGTTTGTGGCTGGGTCTTTAGCTTTGAGTTCATTTATGCCAATCCCCAAATTCGATTGATTTCACGTTGTAAATTTTTTGCCGAAACCTCCAACCACCGACCACAAACAACCTGATCCGGCCGGATGAGATAAATCGCTTTGGAATGTTCACCAAGATATCTTGCTTTGATAAACTCATTGGCGGGCAGATTGATCCTTTTACAGTCATTTACCTCGGGTATATCTGTATTAATGCCAAGTACAGTCACTTCCTTGCCAAACAAGTTAAGTAACCAATTACCATCTTTCAGCAGAGCATCCGGTGCCACCGAACCTGGTCTTGAAATCATGGGTAATTCTGGCGCATTGTCCCTAAACATCGGATAAACGGCCGGAACAGATAATCTGCCAGGATTAATCCAGTTTCTGGCAAAATTTGTAACTCTGGCCAACTTAAAGAGCTGATCTCTGAACATCCTTTCGACTCCATCAGAGGGGGTCATGAATTTGGTGGTTCTTGTTGAATGAGCAATGTTCTCATCTGATCCATGTACTCTTTCAGAATTGTATGTATCCAAGAGCGATTCCGGCGATCGCCCCTTGATGATAGCTGCTAATTTCCAACCCAGATTATCCACATCCTGTAGACCTCCGTTTCCTCCCCTGGCCCCAAATGGGGAAACCACATGGGCGGAATCTCCAGCAAAGATCACTCTTCCATGGACAAACTTCTCCAACCGACGACATTGGAAGGTATAAACCGATACCCAATCAATTTTAAAATCACTGGTACCTACAACTTTCTCAATACGGGGAATAACATTTTCCGGTAACTTTTCCTTCTCGGGATCTGCCTCCCAACCGAGTTGCAGATCAATTCGATAAATATTGTCCGGTTGTTTGTGCAATAGAGCGGATTGACCCTCATGAAAAACAGGTTCGAACCAAAACCTTCGCTCGGGAGGAAACTCCCTGTGCATCTCTATGTCGGCAATCAAAAATCTTTCTTCGAAAAGTTCGCCAATAAATTCCAGCCCAAGTTTTTTTCTGACGGTCGATCTAACGCCGTCACAAGCCACCAGATAATCCGTTTTAAGTTCATAATCACCTTGTGGTGTTATAATGCCTATCTTGACCGATTTAGGACCGTTCTGGATTCCTACGACCTTGTTTAAAAATCGCAAATCAATCAATTCCAGAGTTTGAGCCTTGGCAACCAGATACTCTTCTACGTAATACTGCTGGAGATTGACAAAAGCCGGGTACTTGTGTCCTTCCTCAGGCAGGAGATCAAAATTAAATAGCTCTCTGTCCCGGTGATAAGTTCTGCCGACCTTCCACATCACACCCTTGGCAAGAGCCTGGTTGCCAATTCCCAGGCGATCAAATATTTCCAGTGATCTTTTTGACCAGCAAATGGCCTTCGAACCTGTTGATACCTTATTGCTTTCATCAAGGACAATTGAAGGGATATCATGATTAGCCAGTTCAATGGCCATTGCCAATCCAATAGGTCCAGCACCGACAATAACAACTTGTTTAGATTGTTCCTTGCTGTCAAGTCCCGGGGGAGGAACGAAAATATATTCGTTGGCTTGGTAGGGCATCTAGGGAATGGCAATTTATCTTGTTGAACGTTTAGTCCTGGAGTTTGTTCCACATTTCAAGGTCACGTTCGGCTGTCCAGATCCGTGGTGTATCAATACCTCTAGCTTCGTCATAAGCTCTGGCAACGTTAAACGGTAAGCAATGCTCGTAAATCGCATAGTCACCAAAGCGATGATCGCAATTTGCCCTAACCTCATCCCAGGCTTCCTTGAGGGACCCATTTCTGGAAGCTACCCGTACAACTGGCAAATAGGTAGCATCCAAAAATTCTCTTGTTCCATCAAGACCAGCAGTAACAAGTTGAGTTCCGGTCAGGGCATCCCCACGCCCAGGGGCGATCGCTTCAGGTTGGTAGCTTTCTACAACATCCAAGGTATCCTGCCAATCCTCAAAATGGCCGTCACCACAATAACAAGCAGATTTATATTCCACGATATCTCCAGTAAACATGACCTGTTCATCGGGAACCCATACAACTGCATCACCAGCTGTGTGAGCCCGTCCAAATTGCATGATTTCTACTTTTCTGTTGCCCAGATAAACAGTTATCCTGCCATTGAATGTTGTAGTTGGCCAAGTTAGGCCGGGAATAGATTCATGACCTTCAAAAAGTCGGGGAAATCTGTTGAATTCGCTATCCCAATCCTCTTGCCCTCTTTCAACAACCATACCCCTTGCTGTTTCTGACATAATGATCTGCCTAGCGTTAAAAGCAGAAGCTCCCAGAACTCTTACCGCATGGTAATGGGTCAGGACTAGGTGAGTTATTGGTTTATCAGTGACCTTCTGGATTTCTTCAATCACCTTGGAAGCCAACCTCGGGGTGGCCTGGGCTTCAATTACCATGACGGAATCATCTCCGATAATTACACCGGAATTGGGATCTCCTTCGGCCGTAAAAGCGTATAGTCCCCTGCCAATCTCGGTAAAACTTGTTTTTTTCTCGG
This sequence comes from Paracoccaceae bacterium, assembly GCA_963668325.1. Taxonomy (GTDB): domain Bacteria; phylum Pseudomonadota; class Alphaproteobacteria; order Rhodobacterales; family Rhodobacteraceae; genus MPNP01. Next base: position 603,495 of record OY764222.1, on the reverse strand, counting down.
TTAGGTCACTCCGGGAAGCGAATTCTTTTGCCATATTTATCTCTCATATTTTCTAACAGTTTGTTTAATTGAACCAAATATTGATTGGCCTTCCTTGTCATCCATCCAGATTTCAACAGTATCCCCAAATTGCAAAAACGGTGTCCTAGGTTTACCTTCGTTAATGGTTTCCACGGTTCTTATTTCCGAAATACAGGAATATCCCACACCACCTTCAGATATTGGTTTGCCAGGACCCCCATTCAGTTTGTTGGAAATCGTACCAGAACCTATAATCGAACCCGCAGCCAATTCTCGCGTCTTGGCCGCGTGAGCAATCAACTGGAAGAAATTGAAAGTCATGTCAATTCCTGCATTCGCTCTGCCAAAGGGTTGCTGGTTAATATCTACACACAGAGGCAGGTGAATTGTCCCCTCAGACCAGGAATTGATTTCATCTGGGGTTACCGCCACTGGTGAAAATGCTGTGGCCGGTTTGGACTGAAAAAAACCAAATCCCTTGCCTAATTCTGCCGGAATAAGGTTTCTTAAACTGACATCATTAACAAGCATGATCAAACGGATATAGTTTGGAGCTTCTTCAGCTGATATACCCATCGGAACTTTATCCACAATAACAGCAACTTCTGCTTCCAAATCTATACCCCAACTTTCATCAAGCAATTCAATGGGACCATACGGAGTATAAAAACTATCAGAACCCCCCTGATACATCAGGGGATCTTCAAAGAAGGAATCTGGTACTTTGGCATTTCGGGCTTTTCTGACCAATTCAACATGATTCAAATAAGCCGAACCATCAGCCCACTGATAGGATCTGGGCAAGGGTGAGTAGACCTTCCCTGGATCAAATTCCAAGCCAATGTTTCCAGATTCTACTTCCCCAGCCAGGTCTTCCAACTTGGGCATGATTTGTGGCCAGTTGTCCATCGCATTTTGCAAGGTTGGTGCAATACCGGAGGCATCAGCAAATTTTTGTAGATCCTTTGATACAATAACCAGTTTACCATCAAGGGTACCGTCATTCAATGAAGCTAGTTTCAATTTTTTTGTCTCCTGATTTCCAAACCGTCCGAAGCAACCATGGTTTTTCCTTGCCATGTTTTGTTGATTTCATCCAGCCAATCCTTTTCATTGATTCCTTGCAAAGCAACCGGTACCAAATGATTCAGGATCAGTAATTTGACCCCTGCTCCATGAGCGATTCTACCTACGTCTTTAACCGGTGTATGGCTTGCAAAAAGATGCTGTTCCAGCCTATTGGCCATATTGGTTAACTTGATCAATTCCTCAATAGCACTTTCCAACATGGCCTCATGAATCAGAATATCACTATCTCTGGCAAAATCCATAAGAGGTGGAAAAAAGGCTGTATCTCCCCCAAAGGTTACCTTCCAGCCATCATTTTCCATTTTCAGGGCATAGCATTCCTCCACTGGAGGATGAGGAACCTTAAGAGCAGTTACCTTGGGTAACTCGTTCAGAATCAGCCCTTCCTTATATTCCCTGATTTCAACCAAATCCCTTAAATCCGGCCGACCTTCGTCTTCTATCCTCAGATTAATGTCGAAACTCAGTGATTGATAAAAATGATCCAGATATTCTTCAGTACCTTCAGGTCCAAAAACAGTAATCTTTTTGTGCAGATTGGTTGTCCAGGCAGTATGAAGAAGTGGACCCAGTTCCAACAAGTGGTCGGAATGCAAATGAGTAATGAAGATCATGTCTAGGTCGGCAAGTTTTACTCCAACTTCCACCAACCTGGAAGTAACTCCCAGACCACAGTCCACCACACAAACCTTTCCACCAATTTCAATGAGGTTGGAGGTAGGCATTCTTTCCGTGGTTCGAAGGGATGGTCCCCCCTTGGATCCCAATATTACCAATCTGTCTTGAGTCACACAATATTCCTTATGAAAATTTGAGAAAGGGGTTTATGGTTTGCCAGTGAATTTTTTCTCAAGGGGCACCCAACAGTCAATATAATCCGTTTGAAGCTTTGCTTCGTAAGCGGCAAATTCAGTTAGATGTTGTGGAAATCTGGTCTCAAACATGAAACTCATGGTATTTTCCAACTTCGAGGGCTCCAGATTCACGGAGGTGGCAGCTTCAAAAGCTTCTTTGTCAGGGCCATGCGGTAGCATCATGTTGTGTAAACTCATCCCCCCAGGTATAAATCCTTCAGGTTTTGCATCATAAACCCCATAAATGTTACCCATAAGTTCAGACATAATGTTCTTGTGATACCAAGGTGGACGGAAAGTATGTTCGGCAACATTCCACCTATCCCGAAAAAGGATAAAATCTATGTTTGCCGTACCTTCAAAACCAGAGGGTGCTGTCAAGACAGTATAGATTGAAGGGTCCGGATGATCGAAAAGAATGGCACCTACTGGTGAAAAAGTTCGTAGATCGTATTTGCAAGGTGCATAGTTTCCATGCCAGGCGACCACATCAAGGGGTGACTGGTTAATATCACAGGCATGAAAGGCTCCACACCATTTGATGACCATTCTTGATGGTGTTTCCTTATCCTCGAAGGCGGCCACCGGTGTTTTGAAGTCCCTGGGATTGGCCAAACAATTTGCTCCTATTGGTCCCCTGTTGGGCAAATCAAATTTAGAACTGTAATTTTCACAGACAAACCCTCTTGCTGGTCCGGCCAGCACTTCCACCCTAATTACCATTCCCCTTGGAATAATGGCAATTTCCTGCGGTTGCAAGTCAATGATCCCCAACTCTGTACAAAAGCGTAATTCCCCTTGCTGGGGAACAATAAGTAATTCCGAATCCGCCGAGTAGAAATATTCATCTACCATTGATTCGGTGATGATATACACATGGGCAGCCATACCCGTTTGAGTATTGACATCCCCCGCGGTCGTCATTGTTTTCATACCAGTCAAGAAAGTTGTTGGTGCATCCTCTATGGGAAGTGGGTTCCACCTGTATTGTCCTAAAGAAATAATCTCATCATTGATGCTCGGTGCAGTCTTCCAATAGGGCATGTCAATTTGTTTATACCTAGATGAATGACGAACTGAAGGTCTTATTCGATAACACCAGGTTCGCTCATTTTGCCCGCGAGGGGCAGTAAATGGCGTTCCTGAAAGCTGTTCGGCATATAGACCATATGTACAATTCTGTGGACTGTTTTGTCCTTGGGGAAGTGCACCAGGTAAAGCTTCAGTTTCAAAATCATTACCAAAACCGGGCATATAGTTCAGAATCGGTCTGAATTGGGTTTGATCCTGTACTTTATTCTGACTTTCCGTAAATTGATCCATTTTTCCAACCCTGCATTGTAGAGCGTTCTAATTATAGTCAAATTAGTTGCAGTTGCAACTATTTATTTTCATGTATATATACTCTGCAGAAATAACTTAGCTATATCTTCCAAGGGAAACCAATAATCATGCTGGAAGGTTGTTCCAGGGATCGTCTTTATAAAATTTTGATACAAAAGAAATTCAGTACACTATGTTCTTCGCTTGAGAATCAAGGCCAAAATTTTAGTTTTATCTTTATTTGCTGAATGACCGAATATAATCTAACCAACTTTTTACCTTATCAAATCAGTGCACTGGCTGGAAAATTAAGCCGGGGGTTGGAGAAGAAATACAATATCAACCACCAACTGTCGATACCTGAATGGCGGGTATTGTTCCATTTATCTCAATCAGGCCAAATTGTAACGAACAAACTATTAAGCAAGGTTGATTTGCACAAATCTCGGGTTAGCAGAGCCTGCAAGAGATTGGAGAACTCTGGTTTGATAAACAGGGAGAAAAATCCTGCCGATAAGCGGGAAACCTTTCTTTCATTGACAAGTGAAGGAGAAAAATTAATGGCTGAACTAAAGCCCATCGCGGTCAACTATAACGAAAAATTAGTTCAAATTCTCGGTGATGAAGGTGTTGCCTTTACCGACGGTTTGAAAACCTTGCTCGAAAGTAAAGACTTATGAATATTACTTTATATGATTATTGGCGCTCTTCTGCATCATTCCGGGTTCGAATTGCCCTGTACTTGGCCGAGCTGGAATTCAAGATCATCCCAGTTGACCTGATGAGTAAGAAAAATCTTTCAGACGAATACCTGGAAATCAACCCCCAGGGTCTTGTCCCCACCTTGTTAATTGACAACCTGATACTTACCCAGTCCCTTGCCATTATCGAGTATCTGGATCAAACCGGCAGGTTGAGTGTCTTGCCCCTTAATCCGGTTGACCGGCTACGTGTAAAAACCCTGTCCTATGCCATTGCCATGGAGATTCATCCGATTTGCAATCTATCTGTTTCAACATATGTCAAAGAGGCTTCAGGTACAAAAATAACGATGAACCAATGGATGGAACAGTTTATCCCCAAGGGGCTTTTAGCGGTTGAAAAATTATTGGATCATCCACAAGCTGGTACATATTGCCATGAGGATAAGGTGACTTTGGCTGACCTTTGTCTGATTCCTCAGTTATACAATGCCAACCGATGGAATATTCCCTTGGATAGCTATCCGAGAATAAGGGAAATAGCGGGTAATTTGGCCAAGATAGATGCTTTTACCAGGGCAAGCCCTGAAGAAACAAAAAAATTAACAGGAGAAAAATCATGACTTCAGAGATTGTAATTTTAGCCGGTGCACGAACTGCCATTGGTACCTTTGGGGGGTCCTTGTCATCCATGACACCCATTGAACTGGGAACTATTGTGGCAAAATCAGCCATGGAAAGATCGGGTATTGAACCAGAAAAAATTGGTCACGTTGCCTTTGGTCATGTGATCAATACTGAAGCCAAGGACATGTATCTCTCCAGAGTTTCTTCCCTAGAAGCAGGTATTCCTGAAGAGGTACCGGCCATGAATGTCAATCGATTATGTGGAAGTGGAGTACAAGCCATTGTTTCCGTAATACAGTCGCTGATGCTGGGTGATGCTGATTTCGGCCTTGCTGGTGGTTCCGAAAGCATGAGTCGATCACCCCATATTGTTCCCGATGTCCGTTGGGGCCGAAAAATGGGAAATACCGGAATGGATGATATGATGATTGGAGCTCTCAGTTGTCCTTTCGGTACCGGCCATATGGGAGTAACTGCTGAAAATGTGGCTGCGGAATATGGTATTGAACGGACGATGCAGGACCAGTTTGCCCTGGAAAGCCAACAAAGAGCAGCCAATGCTATCGACAAGGGATATTTCAATAGTCAGATTGTACCGGTTGAAGTAAAACAAAGGAAAAGCAGTTTTATGTTTGACACAGATGAGCATCCAAAACCAACTTCATCCGAAGACCTGGCCAAACTCCGTACGGTCTTCAAGAAGGATGGTTCAGTAACGGCTGGTAATGCATCTGGAATTAATGATGGCGCAGCAGCCATTGTCCTTGCTCGCCGGGAAGCAGCCGAGAAGGCAGGGTTAACCCCCAAAGCCAAAATTCTGGGATATGCTCACGCCGGGGTTAGCCCCCAGACAATGGGTATTGGTCCGGTTCCGGCAACTCAAAAGTTGCTGCGGAAGATTGGAGCCAAAGTGACTGATTTTGATGTCATAGAATCCAATGAGGCCTTTGCTGCCCAAGCATTGGCTGTTTCAAATGAACTTGGTTTGGATGCCAATAAAGTCAATCCCAATGGCGGGGCCATTGCCTTGGGTCACCCAATTGGCGCTACGGGAACCATTATTGCCCTGAAGGCACTGTATGAACTTGAACGTATTGGCGGGAAAAAGGCCCTGATTACGATGTGTATTGGCGGTGGCCAAGGCATTTCTCTGGCGATCGAAAGGATCAAACCAACCGCACATTGAATCCAGGTTTAAATCATTAGATGAAAATCATATCAAGATAGAACAGTCCTTATTGGGATTCAGGAAGGCCTTTGACCACACCAGTTTGAATATACTTGGGATCATAGGCCTTACGACTGAAAACCTCCCTGATCATTGGTTCAAAAAACTCAATACTCTCTATCGGGTAATCTGGATCAAATGAGGCCTGATCCCATCTTTCACAAAAATCCTCACAAGACTTGAAATAGATATTGTCACGAAATTTCTCTCTGGCATCGGGTTCCCACCCATAATGGTGAGCATAATAAATCATCTGGAAAATACCATGATGCTCAATAACCCAGGTTACTTCCTCCCGGACATAGGGTCGTATAACCTCGGCTGAAAATCGATCATGGTTCTGTGGAGCCAAACCATCCCCAATATCATGGAGCAAGGCACTGACAATCCAATCAAGATCGGCACTATCCCTATAAGCTCGGGTAGCTGCTTGCAATGCATGCTCCAATCGGGTGATCTTATAGCCGGAAAGCGTATCCTCTCCCTGCCGTCTCAATTCACTCATAATACGGTCGGGTGTAAGGGTAAGGTAAGGTTTTTCAAGTTCGGACAAGAGTAGGTAATCCTCCTTGGTTCCATATTTCATTTCAGAAAAAGATACTTTTTTCATTATTCTTACACTAATATAAAAAAAGTTGGAATCTAACCCAAATGGCTTTGCCTGTATGTATAAACCAAACTGTGGAATCACCAAATTTGATTAAATACCTTCTATACTCTCGTAATAATAGAGTTTCAAGCGTAAGTTTCTTTTCGGTATCCTTTAATTTGAACAACTAAACTGTATGCTAATTTATTACAATGACTAAACACATAATTAAGCCCTGGCATGAAGTTGCCCCATTTTTGACTAGGGTTGCTTTGGGAAAATCCCATGCCGACCTGGTAATCACCAATGTTCAATGGGTAAACGTCCAAAGTCGAGAAATAATCCCCAACACCGATATAGCAATAGCCGATGGTCGCTTTGCCTATTGTGGTCCTAGTGCCAAACATTGTCTCGGTCCTGATACCGAAATTCTAAATGGGAACGGTATGTATATGATACCCGGTCTCTGTGATGGGCATATGCATATCGAATCAGGCATGTTAACACCAGCCAGATTTACCGAGGCGGTAGCTCCCCATGGTACAACAACCCTTTTTGCTGATCCTCACGAAATGGCAAATGTCATGGGTTTGGAAGGAATTCGGCATATGTATAGCGAGGCTGTACAACAGCCTATCAACATCTACCTTCAGGTTCCTTCTTGCGTTCCCTCTTTTCCGGGTTTTGAAGACGCTGGAGCAGAATTGAATGTAACCGATATCGCCGGCTTCATTGATGAACCCAATATTATTGGCCTTGGTGAGATGATGGATTTTATTGGTGTCATAAACGAGGACCAGAAACTGTTTGGTGAAATGGCCGTCACCCGATTGGTCGGGAAAACCATAGGTGGCCATTATCCTTCCCCGGACCTTGGCAACAATTTCCATGCCTATGTAGCTGGTGGTCCGGCAGATGACCATGAAGGTACACGTGAAATCGATGCTGTTGAACGGGTCAGGCGAGGTATGAGATCCATGCTGCGTCTGGGTTCGGCATGGTATGACGTAAAGAAACAAATCACAGCAGTCACCGAAAAAGGATTGGACCCAAGAAACTTCATCCTGTGTACTGATGATTGCGATGCAGCAACCTTATTGCATGACGGACACATGGACAGGGTTGTCAGACATGCAATTGAATGTGGTTGTGATCCCTTGATTGCACTTCAGATGGCAACCATAAACACAGCCACCCATTTCGGTTTAGAACGAGAATTGGGTTCAATCAGTCCAGGGCGAAGAGCTGATTTTTGCTTGACCGATGATTTAAGAGAATTACCTATTGATCTCGTTTATGCCAATGGCAAGAAGGTTGCTCAGGAAGGCCAATTTATCGGCACCCTGATGCCACTTGTCTGGCCGGCCAGAATGAAGGAAACAGTCAGGGTTAAACAGCCCATTGATCCACAGCAATTCGAAATAAAACCACCGAGAGGAGATAATAGTTCGGTTTTGAAAACCCATGTAATCGGAATAATCGAAAACCAGGCCCCAACCAAACTTCTCCAAATTGATCTCAACGTACAGGATGGGCTGGTTGAGGGGAATGAAGATGCAGATGTTTGCCAAATTGCTTTAGTGGAACGCCATAAATCAACCGGGATAGTGGTCAATGGCTTTGTAAGTGGTTTTGGTTACAAGGGCAAAATGGCCCTTGCCTCAACTATTGGTCATGATAGTCATCATATGATTGTGGTAGGGACGTCAAGAGAGGACATGGCCCTGGCAGCAAATAAACTTGTGGAAACAAATGGCGGTATAACGCTATGGCGAGATGGGCAGCAGAAAGGATTGGTAGAATTACCAATTGCTGGTTTGCTTTCAGATGCTCCGCCTACTGAGGTTGCCAACGATTTGATCCAGCTCCGGCAGGAAATGGTTAACTGTGGCTGTACTTTGAATAACGCTTTTATGCAACACACCTTATTGGCACTCTTGGTGATTCCAGAAATCAGGATTTCCAACAAGGGGATTTTTGATGTAACCAAAGCAAAATTTGTGGATTTGTTTATCAAATGAAAAATTCGAAATTTGACCTTGAAGAAAGGGAGATCATAACTCCAGAAATCAGGGAACCAATCGCCTGTTCCTCGGGAGAAGAGGCCGTCGAGGAATTAATCAGGCTTTACGATATTGCGACTGATTTCCTGAAAGAAAAACTTAAGGTAGCAATCCAGGACAATCCGGGTAACAAGAAATACCGAGCCTTTTATCCGGAAATCAGGATCGAAACCCTGTCCTATGGCTTTGTTGATACTCGCCTTTCATTTGGGCACGTTACAGAACCAGGTGTGTATTCGACAACCATAACCCGGCCCAGGCTATTTAAGAAATACCTGATCAATCAGATCAACCTCCTGATCGGCAACCACCATGTTCCAATCTTGATCGGGGTTTCTAATACACCGATTCCCATTCATTTTTCTGGTAGGGCCGATGAAGAAATTACCTTCTCTTCCCAAGAGCTGAATTTTTCCCTAAGGGATGTTTTTGATACCCCTGATTTAGCAATAATGCACGATGAAATCGTAAACGGTGCTGGATTCGTTTATGAAGATGGCGCCAAACCCCTTGCTCCCTTCAGTGCCCCCCGAATTGATTATTCCCTTGCCAGACTAGAACATTACACCGCTACGGGGGTGGAAAATTTTCAAAAATTTGTCCTTTTTACCAACTATCAGCTATATGTTGACAAATTTGAGGATTTTGCTCGTTCCCAACTTGCCGAAGCCAATTCAGGATATCTTTCCCTTGTAACTTCTGGCGGTTTTGAGTTGACCAATCCAGATGACGAGATAAAACGTCCTGCAAGGATGCCCCAAATGCCTGCCTGTCATCTCACTAGGAAAGATGGCACAGGAATTAGCTTGGTTAATATCGGTGTTGGGCCTTCCAATGCCAAAACCGCTACGGATCATATAGCCGTATTGCGGCCAAGTGCTTGGGTAATGCTCGGGCATTGTGCGGGTCTTCGAAATAGCCAAAACCTGGGTGATTACGTTCTGGCCCATGCCTATCTTCGTGAAGACCAAGTACTTGATAATGATTTGCCCTTATGGGTGCCAATTCCAGCCCTGGCAGAGGTTCAACTGGCAATAGAGGATGCGGTGGCAGAGGTTACCAAGAAAAAGGGCTATAGTCTGAAAAGAGTCATGCGGACTGGAACAGTTGCTTCGGTTGATAACCGCAACTGGGAATTGGGGGTAAATTCAGGTGCGGTAAGACGACTTAGTCAATCCCGGGCCATCGCTCTGGATATGGAATCGGCGACGATCGCTGCCAATGGCTTTCGCTTCAGAGTTCCCTACGGCACCTTGTTATGTGTATCGGACAAGCCATTGCATGGAGTGTTGAAGATGCCGGGCATGGCAAGTGAATTTTTCCGAACCCAGGTAAACAACCACCTGTTAATTGGAATAATGGCTTTAACTTCTTTGCGGAAAATGCCTCAAGAATTCTTGCATTCAAGAAAATTAAGAAGCTTTGAGGAAACTTCTTTTCTATAAATTGGATAAAATGCTGATTTTCTTGTTCTATAAGGTTGTTAAACCTAAAATTTTCGTTTATAAATTAGGAAGAGAAAACTGGGAACTTCAGATTTTTTTTATTGCTGCCCTTTCAATGAGGTGGGGTTTGATTAGGAAAGGATATCTGAACCTTGGGTAAGGCGATTTTCCAGCCAGTTAATAACAAAGTATAAGGTGTAGAAATGACAGGTAAGATTCTAACTAAAAAAGAACTAATTGATGCGATTGTGAGCCAAACTGGAGGAGGGAAGAAAGAAACCAATGCTTTTCTGGATGCTTTGAGTGATACCATTATTGACCAAGTTGCAGCTGGAAATACGGTTCCTTTAAATAAAGTGGGACGAATTTCCGCCAAAATGAGAAGCGCACGAACAGGTATAAACCCTTCCACCAAACAGCCCCTGAAGATTCCTGCCAAGCGTGTACCTAGAATCTCGTGGGGATCAGCCATGAAGAAATCTGTCGAAGGTTAAAACCTCTTTATCTCAACGAAATATAATTAGTTTCCAAAAATTATATCGGTCGGTTAACAATTCCGACCGATTTTTTGTTACTTCCATTTTTATGGGAGTACTTTTTGCTTTTATGTGGTCTAGTGCCTTCTCAACTGCCCGCATAATCGTATTGGAAGTCCCTCCCCTTACTGCCTTGACTGTCCGGTTTGCAATTTCCGGTATTATGGGAATTGGTCTGGCCCTGTTGATGGGTCAATCTTTCAAATTGAATCGCCGGCAATGGCTGGGGATTTTGCTTTTTGGTTTTTGCCAAAACGTAATTTATCTTGGGGCCAATTTTATATCAATGCAATGGATTGAAGCATCCCTGGCTGCGATTATTGCCTCTACCATGCCTATCCAGGTAGCTTTCCTTAGCGCAATCATTTTTAGGGAAAATTTAGGCTGGGTTGGAATTTCAGGAATTACCTTGGGTTTTCTGGGAGTATTGGTCATCATGTCGACCAGATGGAGTTTTGGCTTCGAGTTGGTTGGAATAATCCTGTGTATCATAGCCTCCCTTGCCCTATGTATCGCCACCCTAACCGTTAAACAAGCTCTCTTGAGCAATAATCTGTTGATGGTTGTTGGATTGCAGATGGTAGTGGGTTTTGTTTTTACCCTTATTCCTTCCCTTATTTTTGAATCGGTCGAGTCAATAAATTTTTCTTGGGAATTGTTTGGGGCATTCTTTTACCAGATCATAGGTCCCGGCTTATTCGGAACCTGGCTTTGGTTTAAACTTGTCAACCGGATAGGCCCGACCAAGGCTTCATCTTTTCATTTTCTGAACCCATTCCTGGGCATAGCTGTGGCAGCTGTACTGCTCAATGAAAATATTACGCTTTATGACGTTCTGGGAGTTATTGTAATAACTACGGGGATTATTGCGGTCCAACTATCAAAAAAACGACCGCAAAGGGATTATGTGGCCGTAAAGGAATAATCCTTAATTTCGCCTATTTGACCTCGGTGTAGAAGCAACTGATCGGCCAAAACCAAGGCAACCATTGCCTCAGCCACAGGAACAGCCCGTATTCCAACACAGGGATCATGCCGACCTTTAGTAACTACCGAGGTAGGATTTCCCTCAATAGTTACTGAATTCTTGGGTTTGAGAATAGAGGATGCCGGTTTGATGGCGATTCTGACTATGACATCCTGGCCAGTGGAAATTCCACCAAGAATTCCACCGCTGTGATTGGAAGCAAATGACAGTTGTTTGTTGTCATAATAAATGTCGTCGCTGTTTTCACTCCCCTTTAGAGAGGCAACTTCAATACCATCACCAATTTCAACACTTTTTACTGCATTGATGGTCATCATGGCTGTAGCCAAGTCACTATCCAACTTGGCATATATAGGGGCACCAATTCCGGGTGGAACACCTGATACACAAACCTCAACCATGGACCCGACGGAATCTCCTTCCTTGCGGATGGAGGTAATGTATTGTGCCCATTCCTCCTTGATGGATGCATCTGGACACCAAAAAGGATTTCGTTCAATTTCTTTGGCGTCAAAATTGGATCTATCGATTGATAGGGTACCAATTTGGGTCATGTACCCTATTATATTTATGGCAGGGGTAATTTTTTGTAGGATTGCTCGAGCCACACCACCAGCTGCTACCCTGGATGCAGTTTCCCGGGCAGATGATCGGCCACCACCCCGATAATCCCTATTGCCATATTTGTGCCAATAAGTCAGGTCGGCATGACCGGGTCGGAATTTTTCCTTTATTTCAGAATAGTCTCTGGATCGGTGATCCTTATTCCAGATCAGTAATTGGATCGGTGTACCGGTTGTTTTTCTCTCAAAAACTCCCGAAAGTATCTGTACCTTATCTTCCTCTCGCCTTTGGGTTGTATATTTATTTTGGCCAGGTCTTCTACGGTCCAACCAATACTGAATCATGGCTTCGGTTATTTCTATACCAGGGGGACAGCCGTCCAGAATTCCTCCGATTGCCGGGCCATGACTTTCCCCCCAAGTACTCAGTCGTAGCAATCTCCCAATACTGTTTATGGACATTCTAACCTCTGTCGGTACCAATAACCAGCCACATCCCCACCAACGAGGAGTTTCATCATGTCAATATGATTATAAGCCAAGAAATATATTTCCGTCTTCTACCTTGATAGGGTAACTCTTTAAATCTCTATATACCGGTGCACTAAGGGCTTCACCGGTTTTTATGTCAAAGGTACCGAAATGTTTTGGGCATTCCAGTTCATCTTCGAAAATCATGCCTTCACATAATTTCACTTTTTCATGTGTACAAAGTCCGTCCAAGCCGTAATATTCACCGTCATTAGACCGGCAAATTATATAGTTCTTACCATTCCACTGGAATTCCCTGATTTCCTCTAATCCTACTTCTCCTTCAGTACACACTTTTATCCAATTGGACATGTCCTACCCTTTTGTATCAGAAAGAAAAATTTGAATCCCCAAAGCAAAACATTAAAGGATTTTCTAAATTATAGGAAATAAATTGGAATTGTGTAGGTTGGGTCAAGGTACCAATATGGTTTTATGTTTATAAATCTGAATCCATGTAGGGCATGACTAATTCCTGATTTACTAGCTTGAACGAAAGGGTAATTCATTGAGTGACAAAATAGGCAAAATCAAAGCGGGGAAAACAGTTGTCAACAGTTGGAATGAATGGGATCCCCTAAAACATGTTATAGTTGGTCGGGCCACCGATTGTCATATACCACCCCCTGAACCCGCCTTGGACGCCAAGGTGCCTGAAGATTCCGACATGCGAGGAATTTGGGGCAAAAGACCACAGGAAATGATTGATCGGGGCAACGAACTCCTGGATAAATTTGCTGAACAACTTAGAGGGTTGGGAGTTACAGTTGATCGCCCTACCCCGATTGACTTTTCGCAGCCTGTCACCACCCCAGACTTTCATACTGAAAGCCAGTTTGGTTGCATGCCACCAAGGGACGTATTGCTGACCATAGGTAATGAAATCCTTGAGGCAACCATGTCCTACCGGTGCCGATGGTTTGAATATCTGTGCTACCGGCCCTTATTACAAAGATATTGGGAGGAAGATCCGAATTTTCGTCATGAGGCAGCACCCAAACCAAGATTAACTGACGATGATTATCATAAGGATTACCTTTCAGATAAAATTGGTGTCACCAAACGACTGGAATGGACAGCTGAAAAGTTTTTTGTAACCACCGAAAATGAACCCTTGTTTGATGCTGCGGATGTACTGAGACTTGGTAAGGATCTTGTAGTCCAGCATGGATTTACAACAAACCTAAAAGGGATAGAATGGCTTCGAAGGCACTTCCCAGATCATAGGGTACATGCGGCTAATTTTCCCGGCGATCCCTATCCGATACATATTGATGCCACTTTTACACCTTTGAAACCGGGCTTATTGTTAAATAATCCTCAGAGAAAGTTACCTGAAAAGCAAAGAGAATATTTCTACAAAAATGATTGGGAAATTATTGATGCGGCCCAACCAGCTCATAATTCACCTCCTCCCCTTTGCTATTCTTCAACCTGGTTATCAATGAATATGCTGGTGCTGAATCCCAAGACTGTATTTGTTGAAAAAACCGAAGTCTATCAGGCAGACCAACTTGACAAACTCGGATTAGAGGTTGTCGAAGTTGAACTACGAGATGCCTATGCCTTCGGGGGAGGGTTGCATTGCTCTACGGCCGATGTTTTCCGGGAAGGCCGTTGTGAAGATTACTTTCCCAACCAATCCTGAGTTCAAAACGGAATTAAATTTGATATTATCATTGATAGCAATGTTTGATCACTGATTTGGATTTGATTCATGTCTTTCAAAGTCCCTTCTGAATATGAACTCGGTATCCCTCTGACCTCAATGGATGCCATAGCCATTGATACTGAAACAACCGGGCTGAATATAAAATCCGACCGTATTCTGGAAATTGCTGGGGTAAGAATAACCGGCGGAAGTATAAATTTGCAGGACATAAAATCAGTTTTAATAAACCCTGGAATTCCGATACCACCCAACAATACCAAGATACACGGGATCGCAGATTCTACTATTGTGGATGCACCAAAATTTGAGGCGGGAATAAAAGAATTTGTCGGATGGGCAGGTAACAGATTTCTATTGGGATATTCCCTGGGGTTTGACTTGGCAATTCTTGCAGAGGAGTATAACAGACATGGTCTGGTCTGGTCAGAGCCAAGAGTCCTGGATGTTGAGGAATTGATCAGATTGCTGGCACCAAATCTGCCTAATCTGGCTTTGGATACAGTCCTATCCTGGTTGAATATACCAATACCGGAAGACCGCCACCGAGCCCTTCCAGATGCAATTGTGACCGCGGAAATATTCCTTAAACTTATCCCGATGCTGAAAGCACGAGGTATATCAACATATGCCGAAGCAAATCGCTTGTGCAAGGATATTCGAAGAAAGAGTGAAGGGCTTAATCGGCCCGAAGGACCTATTCAGTCAGAAATTTCCAATGTGGATACCTATCCCTACAAAGTCAAAATAAGTGACATAATGGTGCCCCCGGTAATTGTCGACAGAAATTCCTCCATCCAATCGGCCCTGGAAATATTGATACAAAAGAAGATTGGATCGGTAATTGTCAGGCTTGAAGGTAAAAAACAGTTTGGTATCCTGACTGAATCTGATATTCTGAAGTCGATCAATACCGATGGGTCAAATGCTCTATTGGCTCCAGTCGGGAAATACGCCAAAAAATTACGGGCCTTAATCCACAAAAAGGAATTCATTTATCGAGCCATGGTGTCCATGGCTACAACGAATTTCCGGCGGCTGGTGGTGACAGATGATAGTGGAGACATTGTAGGTGTCGTAAGTTCCAGGGATATTTATGGCAATTATTCTTCGGATGCCATCGGTTTGGGCAAGGATATTACCAAAGCCCGCACCGCTAATGATTTGGGGAAAGTCTGGTCTGGATTGACCTCCGTTTCACGATCTCTGATCAACAGTGGTATTGATCCCAGGACAATCACCGCAATTATTTCCAGGGAATTAAGAGGGCTAACACAAAAGGCCTGCCAAATCGCGGAGTTAACAATACATTCTGACAACAATATGACTTGCATGCCTGACTATGTAATGGTTGTTCTTGGCTCCGCCGGCAGAGGAGAAAGCATGTTGGCCATGGATCAGGATAATGCCATAATTTATGATGAAGCTGATCCTCAAGGAGAGAAAGACAGGGTTTTAAAATTAATTGGAAGGCGCACTTCAGAAATTCTCAATGAGGTGGGGGTTCGATTCTGTGATGGTGGGGTCATGGCCTTCAATTCCCATTGGCGCAGGAATTATTCCTCATGGGAACATTTAATCTCAAAATGGTTGACAGAAACCCAACCTGACGATTTACTCAATTCTGATATATTTTTTGATGGTTTTCCTGTTCATGGGGATATGCAGTTAGCCCACCGGCTCAGGGCAATGGCCATAGAAAGTGCGAGTAAGCACAGACCTTTTCTAAGCCTTTTGAGTAAAAGAGCTGCCGATTTTAAGGTCCCTTTAGGTTATTTCGGAAGATGGCGACTGGAAAATGGCAGGATAGACCTGAAAAAGGGTGGCATAATGCCTATTTTTTCAACCGCACGAGTGCTGTCCCTTCAACATGGTTTGTTTGCCCGTTCTACCTCAGATCGACTGCTTAAATTCAAGGCCTTAAACCTTGTACCGGATAAATTGATCGATGATTTGCTTGAAGCCCATGGATTGTTGCTTGAGTTTATCCTGCAACAACAGTTGGATGATTTAGAGACCGGAATTAGCCCCTCCAATAATGTGGCAGTTACAAGGCTTGACGGCTTTAACCAACATAAGCTGAAGTGGGCTTTGGATAAACTGGGTACCATTCCCAATTTGCTTGGAGTTCCAGCTTTTTGAAATCCATCAGCAAGGGAATTCCGGGCTGGTCCCTTACCTTAATCCGAAATTATTTTTCCGTCTTGGTGCGGTATTTTATCGGTTTCCAAATTTTCTTGTTGGTCAAATATAGCAATGCAGCCAACAGAATCAGTAGGGAAACCGAAATCAAGCCCATTTGTTTGCGAGCCATCATTTTTGGTTCGGCTGCCCACACAAGGAAGGTCGTTACATCTTTTGCCATTCCTTCAACGGTACTGGGGGTTCCATCGGCAAACTCAACCAAATCATCGAAAAGAGGTGGTGCCATGTTTATATAGCCACCTGAAAAAGCTGTGTTCCCGTATAGCAGGTTACCTGCTTCTTCCTTTTCCTCACCGTTATAACCGACAAGCAGAGAATAAACATATTCAGGTCCGCCAATACCCTTGAACAATTGGGCAAGACCCGTACCTTCAGGCCCATGGAAACCAGATCTGGCTTTAGTGATTAGCGAAAGGTCTGGTGCACCTACACTATCATTTGCTGGAAAATTGTCAGTTGGCAAGGCTGATCTGAATTCTTCCAATTCAGGGTCAAAAATTTCTATCTTGCTGGCAAACGACTTGACGGCAGATTCGCTGAGATCAAGCCCTCCCTTATCGCCCAAGGTTCTAATGGGAACATATCGCAAGCCATGACAGGCTGAACATACTTCCTGATAGACAACCAAACCTCTTTGTAACTGTTCGGGGTCAAAGGTACCAAAGGGCCCTTCATATGAAAAGGAAATATCTTCTATATGACCTTGATCCCCGGCGGCAAAAACATTTCCAACGCCAATTAGAAGGCCAATCAAACCTGAAACAAGTATTAATCTTCTCATAATTCAATCAATCCTTTGAGGGTTCTGTTTCCGGTAAATCAGCGTCTACCTCTGGATAAAGTTTATCGAAATCCTCTTCAATGGAAACTGGCCTTCGCACTGGCGATTCCAATATTCCCAAAAGTGGAAGTACAACGAGGAAAAACAGGAACCAGTAGGCGGAACCTGCCAGAGAGATAATACTATAGATTCCCTCTGCTGGTCTGCTTCCGGCCCAGGTAAGGACAATAAAATCTATTACCAGTAATACAAACCACCATTTAAACATGGGGCGGTATTTTCCTGATCGAATAATGGAAGTATCAAGCCAAGGTAAAAGCACCAAAACAAAAATCGAACCAAACATTGCCATGACCCCAAAAAACTTGGCATCAATTATTCCACCAGTAAAAAAGCTTGCAAGTTGGACGATCCATACATCCGTAGTAAACGCCCGGAGGATAGCATAGAATGGGAGGAAGTACCATTCTGGAACAATGTGCTCCGGCGTAACCAATGGATTGGCTTCAATATAGTTATCTGGATGACCCAGATAGTTTGGCATGAACCCGACAATAGCAAAGAAAACAACCAATATAACAGCCAGGGCGAAAAGATCCTTGATCACAAAATAAGGCCAGAAAGGAACGGTATCCTTTGCTGCCTCCTCCTTGGAGGTTCGACGAACTTCGATACCGGAAGGGTTATTGTTTCCGGTAGTATGGAAAGCCCAAATATGGACTACAACCAACCCTGCAATTACAAAGGGTAAGAGATAATGGAGCGAGAAAAACCGGTTAAGAGTAGCATTATCAACTGCTGGACCTCCCAAGAGCCAAGTCTGGATTGATTCTCCGATACCAGGAATTGCTCCAAATAATCCGGAAATAACCGTTGCTGCCCAGAACGACATTTGTCCCCAAGGTAATACATACCCCATAAAGGCAGTTCCCATCATCGCCAGGAAAATCAGAATTCCGATGATCCAGGTAATTTCTCTTGGTGCCTTGTAGGAACCATAATAAATGCTTCGGAAAATATGGAAATAGGCTGCCAGGAAAAAGAGTGAAGCCCCATTCTGGTGTAAATACCGTAGGGCCCATCCGGAATTTACATTCCTCATAATATGTTCAACACTGGCAAAGGCCAGATCTACATGGGGAGTGTAATGCATGGCCAAAACGATGCCGGTGATAATTTGATGAACCAGACAGAAAGTCAGGACAATCCCCCAGATCCACATCCAATTCAGGTTTTTAGGGGTAGGTATCATTAAAGTATCGTAAATTATTGATACGACAGGCAAACGTCTGTGCAACCATTTTTCAATGGATGTTTTGGGTTCGTAATGATCGTGAGGTATACCCGACATAATTTCTTACCTAGCCAAGTTTAATGGTCGTTTCGTTTATAAAGGTTGCTTTGGGAACCAGCAGATTTTCAGGAGCGGGTCCTTTTCTAATTCTACCGGAGGTATCATAATGGGAACCGTGACAAGGGCAAAACCAACCTCCATATTCCCCGGCGCCATCACCTAAGGGAACGCACCCCAAATGGGTACAAACGCCCATCATGACAAGCCAGGTACCTTCTTCATCCAAGGATCTGTTCTGATCTAGAGCAATTGCTTCGCCGCTCAGATTGTCGTTTCTTGCCTCTGGATCCAAAAGATCCTCAATGCCAACATTTCGGGCAGCTTCTATTTCTTCATCTGTTCGCCGCCTGATAAATACAGGTTTGCCCAGCCACTTTACCGTGATTTGAGTACCAGGCTCGACTCCAGAAATATCTACTTCAATGGACGAAAGGGCCTGGACATCGGCACTGGGATTCATCTGGTCAATCAGAGGCCAAATTGCCGCTCCGCCAGCAACAGCACCAGTGCCAGCTGTGGCATAATACAAAAAGTCCCTTCTGGTAGCCTTTGGATTGTTTGTATCAGTCAAATAGACTTCTCCTAAAATTTATCTTTTCATACTTCTTACATTTATCAGATTAGGAATTGTTAAATCAATTCCACCAAGAATGGAATTACTATAATCATAAATCGCTTTCTATATAGAAAAATCTTTGAGGTTTTTCACTATAAAACCATGAATTATTTTTTTGACCAAATTTAGAAATTCCAATTTGCCCTTGCCCTAAATTACAGTCAGAAGTCTCAACAAGGTAGAGTCAGGACGAAAAAATAAAAAATTAATATGTTGAAAAAAAATTTGTATGTTATAGTATAAGGGAGGGTTGTCAGCACCACTGTTTATGTTTGGGGTTTAACATTAGAA
Source organism: Paracoccaceae bacterium (assembly GCA_963668325.1). Lineage (GTDB taxonomy): Bacteria > Pseudomonadota > Alphaproteobacteria > Rhodobacterales > Rhodobacteraceae > MPNP01. The sequence goes on along the minus strand of OY764222.1, from coordinate 584,021 downwards.
TCCTCGCCTATGCATGGTTCGAGGTGGCGAGGATCAGGTGTTGACACCCACTTTCAAAAAAATCAACAATACTCTGGAAAACAGGAATTTCTTGCTTCCCTTATTCTGGTTTGGTGGCAACCATACTGGGACGTTGCCTAAATTTGCTAAACCACTCATGCAATTGGGGATGATCAGGTCGCCACGGCCGATCAGAGTGCCGAAAGTCAAGATACCCCAATGCACAACCGAGAGCTACTTGAGCCATATTCAGTTGTAGGTCTAAAACCTCTTTCCCATCAATCTCTAGGGCATCAAGCGATCGCTTAATTTTTGCCCATTGCCCATTCATCCATTCTTGTGATTGCTGTTCTTGGCTTCTGACTCTTTTTTCATAAGTGGTCAAAACTGCTGCATCCATGATTCCATCGGCTGTTGCTTCCATTCTTAAAATCTTCCAGAAATCGGAAGTGGGGTACAAACCGCCCTCAAAATGAGAATCGATGAAATAACAAATAACCCGACTATCAAACAAGGTGCCTTGTGGGGTTCCGACAAGGGTTGGAATTTTACCCAAAGGATTTTCAGAGACCGGTATGTTCCCGCTGTTGACTGGGGTTCCAGCCACGTTGATGATTTCAACTTCATCGATTGCCTTCATTTCTCTCAGACCAACAATAACTTTCCTGGCAAAAGGTGAAAATGGATTACTATAAAGTTTCATATTTCATTCCTAAATTAGTTTGTGATTTAATGTGGGGTGGGTTGACCAAGCAGGTTGCCCTCTTGATACCCCGTGATGGTCAAAGGAATTATTGTTCCAGGTTCCTCCCTATTGGGAAGTTTTACTACCGAATATTGACCTGTTCTACCTGTCAATGGAGATTCCACCAAGGCCTGAAGAGTTTGTCCAACCTGTTCCCTAAGATGAATATCTACCCTTCTTTTGGCTACTTCTCGTAATTGGTAGGCTCTCTCCCGGATAGTTTCTGATTTAACCTGAGGCATACGTGCTGCAGGTGTTCCTTCCCTCGGGCTAAAGGGAAAGATATGCAGCCATGTTAACTGGCATTCCTCCAAAATATCCAAAGTGTTTTGAAACATTTCCTCTGTCTCGGTAGGAAAGCCAGCTATAAGGTCTGCACCAAAGGTCATGTCAGGCCGTAGCCTCTTGATTTTCTTACAAAAGGCAATTGCGTCTTCCCGGGTGTGTCGCCGCTTCATCCTCTTGAGAATCATATTGTCGCCGGCTTGAAGAGAAAGGTGCAGATGGGGCATCAACCTTTCATTGCCTGATACTACCTCAATAAATTCCTCATCAATTTCAGCAGGATCAACTGAAGAAATCCTTAATCTGGGAAGTTCGGGTACCAATTTCAGAATCCTGGCCACTAGATTGCCAATACCTGGCTTACCAACCAAATCCCCACCCCAGCTAGTGAGGTCTACCCCGGTCAGAACCACTTCATTATATCCTGCTTTGACCAAATCTCTGATCTGGGCGACAATCACTCCTGCTGGTACCGAACGGGAATTTCCCCGACCATAGGGAATAATGCAAAAGGTACAGCGATGGTCACAGCCGTTTTGGACCTGTAGATACGCCACAGCACGATTGCCAAAACTTTTGGCAAGATGCGGAGTGATTTCTTTTACCTGCATGATATCATCGACAAGTATCTTCGGATGAGTATCAGCATCGGTATTTTTTGGGTCAGCTATTTTCTTCCAAAGGCCAGCCTCCAGTTTTGCATCATTGCCAACTACCCAATCAACTCCCTCAATCTTACTGAAGGACTGGGGGTCAATTTGGGCGGCACAACCAGTTACAATTATTTTTGAATCCGGCCACCTAGATTGAGACTTACGGACCAACTGTCGAGATTTTCTTACCGCTTCCTTAGTCACGGCACAAGTGTTTATGATCACGGTATTCGCCAGATCAGCATCAGCCGCCAAACCTTCCATAACCGATGATTCATAAGCATTCAGCCGGCAGCCGAGAGTTTCTGTATGTATTCTATCAGGAGGCAAGGATCATCTCCTGAAACTCGCGGGTAAATGTACCATCATATACATGTGATGTCGGTCCTGTCATCCAGACACCATCATCCTGCCATTGGATGTTCAAACTCCCTCCATCAGCATGAACCTTTACATTATTGGATGTCAACATACGGCGGATTGAAGCAACAACAGCAGCACAGGTTCCAGAGCCAGAGGCTAAAGTTATGCCAGCACCCCGTTCCCATATTCTGACCCTGATTTCAGATTTCGATTTGATGGTTACGAATTCCACATTGGTACGTTCAGGAAACAGTGAATGATTTTCATATCGTGGACCTAAATTCGCAAGATCAATCTCTTCAACATTATCCACAAAAAAAACACAATGGGGGTTACCCATTCCTACTGCACAGGGATTTCCTTTCAAGGGAAGGTTCAAAGTATCCATCTCTTCGGCCAAGGGAATATCTTTCCAATCAAATAAAGGTACTCCCATATTTACTCTAGACAGGCCATTCCCGGCATCATGGCATTCCAGGATTCCTCTTTCGGTTTCAAGTTTCACCATTGAAATATCTTCCTGGTCCATGAAGTATCGCCCTAGACATCTGGTCGCATTTCCACAAGTAGATGATGAACTACCATCGGAATTAAAAAAAACCAGTTTGGCAAAAGCCACCTTGCTATCCTCGATCAATACCAATTGATCATAGCCAATGCCAAACCGACGGTCGGCAAGTGTTTCCGCGACAATACGCCCTGGAACGAATGGTCGGGCCCTGGTGTCAATAACTACAAAGTCGTTACCCAAACCATGCATTTTCATAAAATTTATGGGTAGAAATTTATTTTTCATGGTAATTTGATTATTCTTCTTAAAATTTGACCTTTAACTTCCTAAATGCTAGGAAAAAGAACGACTCTTACTATAGATAAACCTCTTAATTTAGTGGGCCCGTAGCTCAGTTGGTAGAGCAACTGACTTTTAATCAGTGGGTCACAGGTTCGAATCCTGTCGGGCTCACCAAATATCCATTTCCCATAATTTAGCCAGTTCTTGGCCGTTTTCGAGTGTTGTCTGGAAATTTCAACCGTTAAACCCGGTTTCCTGCGTAATCAGGTATAGCATTTCTCCTCGGTTGACCATCCCCCGATTGATATGGGCCAATACAAATCCCGAAGTTGGAAACCTTAAGGTCTTTGAAGGTCTATCTGGTTCTTCCAGCCAATGGAAATACCCCGCAATATCTCCCTCCTCTACATAGCTTCCAGCACTCCACAATCGATCAAATAGGCCACGACCCGGTGCAAATATGTTGTGGTTAATATCTTCGACCTGTACAGTCCTTTCAATTTTGGCACCAGCAACCAATTCTTTGTCCGATGGATCATAAACCCCCAAATGTGCCAGACATCTGTATAAGCCCTCCTCAGAAGCCTTGGTCAACTCTGGCAAACTTCCACCACCTCCACCTAGTTCGGTGGCAATCATGGGTACCGAATTTCGGGCAGCCGCAGAATTAACCGATCGATCATCGTTATACTCACCTAATTTCCATAAAGTCGGTAGTCCGAATTCTTCGGCTAGTTCCAGGCTTGCTTGCATGACCTCTTGGTTTGCCACTTCTGTTACCAGGGTACACGGGGTGAAATAGGACGCTTTTCCACCTGAATGAAGATCTATAACAGCATCACAGTTGGGTAAGACAACAGATTCGATGTGGTAGCCTATCAATTCGGTTGGAGTTCCATTTGGTTTTCCTGGAAAAATCCTGTTCATGTTCTTGTCATCCAAGGGTGAATTTCTTTCCGAAACTGTAACCGCTGGCCGATTCAAAGCAGGGAAAATCATGATCTTGCCCGAGACCTTTGCTGGATCAATATCCTGAACCAATCGCATAAGAGATGATGGTCCCTCAAATTCATCCCCGTGCACACCACCAAGAAGCAAAACCCTGGGACCCTGGCCTCGGTTAAAATATATTACGGGTATGGAATGATACCCCAAAGGTACCAAATTGTCCGACCAATGAACCCTAAGGTCTCCTACCTGTTTACCTTCTAGTTGCCAATCAATGGTAACAGTTACATATTTTGTGGACATCTGATATTCCTACTTCATGCAAAAAATAAATCACTCCGATAAAATACGAGGGCTTTATTCAAAGTGAAAAATGTTTGGGTTTTAAACTAAAAGGGGTTCGTTAGTCGAGCTCACAGGCTGTTGCTTTTTAAACTTCCATATAGTTTCCTGAAGGGCATGTTACCCTTACAATAAAACAATTAAGAGGATTTTCAAACGGGAATTACCTCTCATCGGAATTACTCGATCCAATTTGGTATCATTAACCGTAAAGTCAATTTAGAAATCAAAGATAAAATGATTAGTACCGAAGAAGCCTTAGCGTTGTTTCCCTTTAAGGAAACACTTTCGTGCATTGATGAGTTGGATACCCCCATACCGATAATTGATCTGGATATTGTTCTAGAAAACCTGATCAGTGCTCAAAAGCATTTTGATCAATTAGGGATTGCCTTCCGACCACATATCAAAACCCACAAGATGATACCGTTTGCCAAAATCCAATTGCTTCTGGGTGCATGTGGGATTACAGTTCAAAAACTTGGTGAAGCTGAAATCATGGCCAATGCTGGTATCAAGGATATTATGGTTGCCTATAATATCATTGGTCACAGAAAATTGGCTCGAGTGGTTAAGTTGGCCAAGCAAACAAAACTTACCCTGGTTGCTGATAATGAGGTATGTGTTAACCAATTGAATGATGCCGCAGCCAACAACAATCTCACTCTGGATTTGCTCATCGAATGTGATACCGGTGATAAACGGAACGGTCTTGATAATGCTAACTTAGTATTACAATTAGCCAAATGTATAGATTCCAAGCCCAATTTACGCTTTAAGGGCCTGATGACCTATCCTCCAGTAGGTGCAAGGATCAAAGTTTCTGGCATTTTAGCCAACTTGCGAAAAGTGCTGGAAAACAATGGAATTTCGGTGGAAACAGTTTCCTCTGGTGGAACCAAGGATCTCTTTTTGGATGAAGGATTGAATGGAATAACCGAATACCGAGCAGGGAACTACATATTCAATGATCGTTTGTCTTTGCAAAATGGAAGTTGCTCACTGGAAAATTGTGCTGCCAGAGTATTAACCACAGTCGTTTCCAAACCGGCAAGGAGTAGGGTTATTTTGGATGCGGGTTCAAAATCACTAACGAGTGACCTGAATGGTTTAAATGGTTATGGTATTGATCCAAAATCACAGGCGAGGGTTAGTAAACTAAGTGAAGAACATGGTCAAATGGAAGGAAAAGAGATTGATACACTCCCCAATATTGGAGATCTAGTTCAGATCCTACCCAATCATATTTGCCCCGTAATTAATCTATTTGATTATATTGCCCTGAAGTCAAAGGGCAATGTCCTTGGTCTTGTCAAAGTTGATGCCAGGGGGAAGGTTTATTAACGCTTTCAAAGACTAATGTGTGAATTTGGATTGTAGGAAGCTACCAGCATAAGAAATACCAATCCGACCAGAATTAAAGGCCTCCTTGCCATTCACCCAGACGGCTTTTATTCCTTCACCTGGCTCCTTGGGGTTGTGGTAATCAGCCTTATCAATAATGGTTGTGGGATCAAATATTACCAAATCAGCATAAAAATCTGACGCAAGCCGGCCCCTTTTGCTTAATCCAAACACTTTTGCTGGTAATCCAGTCATTATGTAAATGGCTTCGGACATGCTCAGCAAGCCAAGCTCTCTGGCATAATGACCTATTATCCTGGGGAAGGTACCCCAAAGCCGGGGATGTGGATGTTCATCTTCTGGTATCCCATCTGATCCAATTATGGCAATATCAGATTTTAACAATCTTTGGACATCTTCCTCATGCATCTGAAAATAAATAGCTCCCGCTGGCTTTAACCTTCTTGCTGCTTCCTTGCAGGAAACTTTCCATTCCTCAGCAATCTTACTCAACTCCTGGCCGGATCTTTCAGGAAATGGCTTTGACCAGGTAACCATTATTCGGGTATCTTCACTTACCTGATCTTCCTGCAAGACTGTTGATCCTGCTGTGTATGGATAGATATCAAAGTTCAGTGATTGGGAAGAATGATATTCATTCAACACTTGCAAGGTTTCTCTTGATTTGCCCCAGTTTTGGCGGCCTGTGCATTTGTGATGAGAAATGAGTAGTGGAACACCTGCCTTTCTGGCGGTGGAAACCGACTCATCAATACTCTCCAAGACATTATCCCCTTCATCCCTCATATGGGTTGTATAAATACCTCGGTTATTTTTCATGGCACTTGCCACGCCGATAACTTCATCTTCACTGGCAGCCTTGTTTGGTGGATAAAAAAGACCCGACGAGAAACCACTCGCACCTTCATCAAGGGCTTGTCGTAAGAGGTTATGCATCAACTGGATTTCTTCAGATGTGGCTACTCGTTCAACATCCTTCATCACCTTAAGTCGCAGGGCCGAATGCCCGATAAGATAAACAACGTTCACAGCATGCCGGTGTTTGACCAGTGTTTCGCGGTAGGCTGCCATTGTGGGGAATTTATAAATACCACCGTCTCCGAGGAGATTCATGGGTGGTGGCAATTCTCCATTTAGGGTTAGCGGTGGAAGGGATATGCCACAATTCCCTGCAACAACAGTTGTTACCCCCTGCGAAAGTTTGGGTGCTATCTTTTCAATCTCGAATAGGGCATAGTCATCATGGGTATGAGCATCAATAAATCCTGGAGATATTGCCAAGCCTTCCAAATCGAATTCTTTCGTGAAACTGGCGTTAACCCATTTGTCTGAAGGGTTTACAAAAGTAATTTTGCTATCGGATATACCAACATCACCCTTATAGGCTTTTCGCCTACTGCCATCGAAAATCAAGGCATTGCGAAAAACAAAGTCAACATGCAACAAATTTCTGATTCCCCATTTATCATCCTGGTTTATCTAGTGGTTTATCTAATTAGGTGCAATCCATCTAGATTGGTTTGAACTATAGGAATCTGAATGGTTTAAGGGCGAATTTGGTTTGGATACATCAATTACACAAACTTGAATTTATTATTTTTCTCTGTAGATAATGAGGCAATCAATTGGTTAGCCATTACCCTATTGAGTAAAATTACTCAATAGGGTAATGGAATAGAGTATTCTCATAACCTTGGCAATTTGAGGTTCAACTAACTGGTATTTGTATTCCTGACTTCAATATTAAAATGGTAAAGCGATAACCAACCCATCTTTAAAGATACGTTTTGGATGTGAAAAGCAAAACAGGTCTTCGGTTTCCAGGGATATGAAACATGGTATTGATAAGAAGTTTGCAAAACCTTACAATTCTTCACAAGGAAAGTGATAAGCACAATATCTTCCCTAATGAGGCCCCTTATAAAAGTTACCCGAATACTTTCCTTAGAACAGACCTCCTTCAAGACCAAATGACATCTGGCGTCCAGGAATAGCATAATCTTATTTGATCGTTATTTGATTAATAACTGGAATTTGAAGAATTTTATTATTGTTGAATTACCTCCGGCCCCATAATCAAGGTGGGTAAGTAAGTTGAAATCCACGGTACATAGGTAACTATGATCAAAAAGATCAGTAAAATACCCAAAAATGGAAATGCAGCACGAACAACCCTCATTACTGACATACCAGCTACTCCAGAAGTTACAAAAAGATTTAACCCAACGGGAGGTGTAACCATCCCGATTTCCATGTTGACAACCATAATTATTCCAAGGTGAATTGGATCTATTCCCAACTCTATTGCTATTGGAAAAACAAGGGGAGCAACAATAATCAACAACCCTGATGGCTCCATGAATTGACCCCCGATAAGGAGTATGACATTCACGATTATCAGGAACATTATGGGGCCAAATCCCAATTGCAACATATAGGCTGCGACATGCTGGGGTACCTGCTGATCAGTCAGAACATGCTTTAGGATCAAGGCATTGGCGATAATGAACATCAGGGTGATTGTTAGCTTGCCAGCATGATAAAGGGTATCAATAGTGTCCTTATGAAAAAAAACAGTCACAACTGATGATGGGCGAGAAAATATGGTGCCTTTACTTCCTTCACCTACCTTGGCAAGGGGACCCATATCACGATAGACAAAGGTAGCAATCAGAAAGGAATAGACAGCTGCTACCGCGGCTGCTTCTGTAGGTGTAAACAACCCACCATATATTCCTCCGAGAATAATAATGATTAACAATAATCCCCAAAGAGCATCCCAGCCCGAAACCAAAATCTCATGCCACCCTTTCCACTGTTCCTTTGGCATTTTTCTAATTACAGCAATCACAAATATGGCAATCATAAGCATGAGTCCTGCCAACAATCCCGGGATAATACCAGCAAGGAACATACGCCCGATTGAAACATCGGTTGCAGATGCATAAACAACCATAACAATCGAAGGAGGGATTAAAATCCCTAAGGTACCTGCATTACAAATCACACCAGCGGCAAAATCTTTGGAATAACCTACCTGAATCATTCCTCCGATAACAATCGGTCCGATGGCAATAACAGTTGCCGGTGAAGAACCCGAAAGAGCGGCAAACATCATGCATGCAAAAACTCCCGCAATGGCAAGTCCACCTGGGAAATGGCCAACAACCGCAATAGAAAATCTTATTATCCTTCTTGCAACACCTCCGGTCGACATGAAACTGGAGGCAAGAATAAAGAATGGTATGGCCAGCAAGGTATAATGACCCGCCATCGCCTGATAGAGAGATTGTGCGATGGAGGCCAGCGACGCATCTGATAATACCAGGAGAAATACGATTGATGAGAAACCAAGTGCAACAGCAATCGGCACGCCAAATATCAAAAGGCCGATGATCAGGACAAAGAGAATGACAACTGACACTCAATCAATCCAGTTCTCTTTTGGGGTCAACAACTGTTGAATCCTCAACTTCATGGCTGACAATCAATGTTTTAGCCTTGTTATCCAAGATCATGACCGCACCGTGGATAAATCTGAATAATATAAGCAGCGAAGCCAAGGGAAGGATTACATAGGGTACGAATCTGGGAAGCTTCTCATAGGCTTCTCCCTCATTCAAAAGGGGTTCAAAAAAGCGAAGAAAATCAACCATTGGAATCTGGTCTGTTTCGTACCAGGCTCGATCTCGGGTGTTCCAGTCAAAACCTGTTGGAAACCAGTGCCCAGTCGTTTCATAAAGTCCAGCAAAGGGAGACCAGTAATCCCACGACCCTTTTAGTAAAAGGAACGCATAGGCTATACAAATAGCAGAAGCAAAAATCCCAAAAAGTTTACGCCATCCGGGAGAAATAATGTTGATTACGAAATCGACCCCAATATGGGCAAATAGTTTCACACAATGGCTAATCCCCAACAAGACCAACCAGGCAAACAACACCAGCGTTACTTCCAAACCCCAAATCAAACTGTCGTTAAAGACATACCTCAAAACAACGTTGGTAAACGTTATAATGGTCATCAGCGCCAAAATTACGGCAATTGAAACCCTTTCAATCCTGTCTACCACTGATCCGACAGAACCTATGAGATTCCCTGGTTTGGTTATCATTTTGTTAAACGGTTTGCCAACCGCTCAATTAACACTTTGAGCGGCTGGTTATAATTTTTGATCAATTCGCTGCATTGATCTCCTGGGCCGCAGCAATATTATCGACTCCAACATCATCCTCGAACTGTTCCCAAACAGGAAGCATGGCTTCTACCCAAGCCTGGCGCTGCTCATCGTTCAAGGTACGAACTGTGTGACCTGCATCAATGATGGCCTGCTTGGCACTTTCATTGACAGCAAAGGCTTCGCCATTTCTTTGTTCAGTAACTTCTCTGAGTATCTGAGCAAGTTGGCTTCGTACATCCTCCTCAAGACTATCCCACCAGTCAACTGAAGTCACAACCAGATAGTCAATAATGCCATGATTGGTTTCAGTAATGCCATCCTGAACTTCAAAAAACTTCTTGCCATAAATGTTTGACCAAGTATTTTCCTGACCATCAACGACACCTGTTTGCAAAGCTCCATATACCTCGGAAAAGGCCATAGGCTGGGCGGAAGCTCCAAGGGCCTCAATCTGGGCAACCAAAACATCAGATTTTTGTACCCTGAACTTCAAACCATTGGCATCATCCGGTAAGATCAGCGGTTTGTTGGCCGAAAACTGCTTGAGGCCATTGTGCCAGAATTCAAGTCCCACCAGTCCACGTCGCTGCATGGAGTTTTTCATGGCGGCACCGGTTTCCGACTGCTGGAAAGCATCGACCGCTTCAATGTTCTTGAACATGAAGGGCAGGTCAAAAATTCTAAACTGTTTGGTGAATTTCTCGAATTTTGACAAGGATGGCGCGGCCAACTGGACATCCCCCTGCAACATGGCTTCCAATACCACATCATCATTATACAATGTCGAATTTGGAAACACCTCCATACAGGCTACCCCATTCATCTCATTGTTGACTCTTTCCTGTAAAAGGGTCGCAGCAATACCTTTGGGATGCTTGTCAGTATTCGTAACGTGGCTGAATTTTATGACAATTTCACCCGGGTCACAATTTGCCCAGGCAAAACTAGCTGTCAGTGACAAAGTCACTGCCAATAAAAGTGTAGAAACAATTCTCATAAGTTTTCTCTCTTTAATTTTTAGAAAAATGCAGCCCCTACCAAACGATCATGACAATTTATAGGAGCTGAAATTATGGCAATAATATTAATCAAAAAATATAACACAATTAGATTTATATGTGGATAATATACCTATCAGGAATGGGGCTGATTTAAGCCATCAGGGAAAATTCAATTTTGGTGCAGACAACCTCTATCTAGCCACCTCCTCAAATTGTTGGAATTTATATTTCAGCCGTTCTGGATCAGGATAATGCTTTTTACTTCTTGGGAATTTCAGTTTTGTACCTTGGATACTTTTTAGCAATTCAAGCGTTTGTCCATCCTTAACATCCCAAAGGGTTTTTGAAACATGCAAATTATATTTTGCATCAATGCCAATCAAATTGGCATCGTAAGCAGCGTGATGGAGTTTGGTGAGAGGTAAACCATTCCTAACCTCAGGTTGGCCGAACTCTGGGTTTCTATCTTCGACAATATGGGCTACATCAATTAACGGAACCTTATGCTGTGGTTGAGATATACGTGGTTCAGGAAATCCAGATATAGCGCAACGAAAATCATAGGCCTGCATTACTGCCATCCTGAATCTTGATTGGTGTAACCTGGCCTTTACCGTGCTGTGAGTATATCTTCTTTCGATGTGGGTAAGCATGGGGTCTTCAATTGAGAGGTGTAAACTCTGGGCACTGTCAACCCGATTGAAGGTAATTTTGGCTTCTAATTTTTGGGAATCCCAACCAACAACATAGATTGGGAATTCAGGCAAATAGAATCCGTTGCCAGTACCAATAAAGTAGATAATCGGAATCTTGTGTTCGTATACCTCCAAAAGGTGTTGATTTTCCCGTGCAGAGGGGTCCACTCCCATAAAGGAATAATCCAATACCTTAGCACCTTCATATATTTTCTTGTAAATATCAGTTTGATCACGATATTTGGCTTGGCTAAGGGATTTTGGGTATACCGTTTTGATGGAAAGCAGGGACTTCATTTGGCTGGGCTTATGAATTCCCTTTTGAAGATTATGTAAGGTTATTCGCTCGCCACTGAAAGAAAACCCCTCATTAAGTTGAGTATAATGCAATAACCCGTTCTGTTTGGGCAAATTGGTTATATGCTCAAAAGCTTTTGTCCGAATTTGCTGATCGATTTCATCGGTAGTAAAACGCATTAAACTAAATTGTACTGGTTGGAATAATTCTTAGTTTGTTTAAATTGAAAATGTCAAAAACACCTGATTTAAAATTAGCACAACAAAAAAGAAGTTAGTATCAGTGAAAATCGGAACCCCCGTCGAATTCAAATTTAAGAAAGAGGTTGTTTCCGGTCATCTGTACAAGAATGGCACCCGGCGAAACCGTGCTCAGGTAATTGATGATTCAAATAAGATTTGGCGAGTACCTGAAAATATCCTGAAGGAGAGGCCAGGATCACCCAGAAATACCATCGTTACCCCAATGGATCTTGATCGATCAAAATTTAGGATTGGTGATTTTGTTCAATTTACCGCAAATGGTAGCAAAAATTCTGGAAAAATCATCAAACTGAACCCGACACGAGCAATTGTTGCTTTAGGTAGAAGTGACTTCTGGAGAGTTCCATACCCTCATCTAGAACTAGGTTCCTCTATAAACCCAACAAGACCTAGTGAAGACAGGCTAACGAAAATCAGCGAACTAGCACGATCTTTAATGGATGCACATGGGTTACAGGATTGGAATTTACGGTTTGATGAATCTTATCGATTTTTAGGGAAATGTAATTACAGGGACCAGGTAATTCAACTAAGTCGAGGGCACGTGTTGGATGGCAAGGATAAAGAAATAAAGGATACAATTTTACATGAAATAGCCCATGCTCTTGCTGGACCAAAAGCAAAGCATGGCCCCGAGTGGAAAACGGTAGCTAGGCGTATTGGGGCTACACCCAAAGCTTGTTTTAAACCTGAAGAATAATCATTTAAATTCAAAAGTTACTGGGATGCTGTGATATTATTTGGATAAACTTAACTCAATTAACCGGTTGGTGATGAGGAAATGACAAATCAGATAAAAGACATCGGCAAGGCAGACAATATTGCTGCTACCGTAAGGAAAGTAGCTAAAAAAGGTTTGCCACCCGTACATCTTTGGAATCCACCATTTTGCGGGGATCTGGATATGAGAATTGCCCGGGATGGTACCTGGTTCTATCTCGGCACCCCCATTGGAAGAAAGCCTTTGGTCAAACTTTTTTCATCTATCCTGCGTAAGGATGGCGATGATTATTTTTTAGTAACTCCTGTTGAGAAAATAGGAATAAAGGTGGATGATGCCCCCTTTATAGCTCTGGATTTTGAAACTGTTGGGGCAGGAAAAAACCAGGAGGTCACCTTTACTACAAACGTTGATGACGATACCACTGCCGGAATAGATACACCGATCAGGGTAAACAGGGATCCCAAAACAGGAGAAGTGTCTCCATATGTTCTGGTACGATCCAACCTTGAAGCTCTGATCGACAGGAAAAGTTTTTTTCGACTGGTCGAGATTTGTGGTAACGAGGATTACGAGGGCGAGAGATGGTTTGGCTTATGGTCCAAAGGTGTATTTTTCCCCTTCATACCCTCTATTGAGATGGAGGTTTGACGTGTACCTGATATACCTCAATTCCGTATAATTCCGAAATAAAATTAGGCAAACTGACAATATCTATCTAAATCTCCATGACCCCTGTCATATGAACTTGGAGATATGGAATGAGTATCCAGGACATGAGGATGGTATAAGAGGCGTCTGGTAATCCCAAAAGACCTTTGCAAAGAACTTGGTTTGGAAGAAGGCAAATACGTCTTACTCTAAACACAAAACGGCGATCTCCTTATACAAACATGGGAGAATGTAATAAGAAAAACTCAAAACCTAATGAAAAAGTACGTGAGTGATGCCATTTCCCTTGCCGATGAAACTAATCGCTGACCACGATCTGAAGCAAATAAAGAGTGATATCTGGCTTTGCTTAGAGTCTTTACTATAAGTACATGTTATTTCGGTACTGGATAGAGAAACTGAATTATCCTTGAGGAGATTGTGTCTTAGTCTATCCAAAGAATTTTACAGTATGGGAGTTTCTTTGAATTGGTTCCAACTGGCATTTACTGAGTTTCGAAGATTTTAGGATTTGCTTCAGCATCATGATCATGGGGTTTTTCTATCCGACCATTTATTATCAGTATCTTTAACTTAAAATTGTTAATTAGCTATACTGTTAGAATTTACAGCACTTCTCTTTAGGTTATAAATTGAGGAGATATATGGGCATTCTAAAAGTCTTAGCTCTTCTAACAGGGCCGCTACTAAACTAACACGCAAATAAGGTTTACTGGTTTCTAACTTATTTTACTATTCAGATTCAAGGAATTATTCACCCTGATAAATTTTATCAACCTTCGATAAACAAGTGAGAAGTCTCAGAAAGATTCTTTTTCTTGAAATATTGTTTTCAAAGAGACCATTTTTTTCTCATATTCTATAGCCTCTGTAATTCTAGACCGAATAATTCTTCTTATTTCTTTACGTTCGTTTTTTGCTAATTTTGGGTCACTTGGATAATTTGTTTGTATCACTTCAGCATGGGAGACATTCTCTTGAAGTGCAGTATCATAAACAGCAAAGCAACGGTGGCCTTTATGGTTAATGTTCCTTAACCCTGAAGTAGAGAAACAAACAACTCCAAAAAATTCGTTTTCGGAATCATATGAAACTATCTCATTAGCTATTTTTTCAAAATTGTTTTTATTAGAATATTTGATTCTGTCAACAGACAGCCCGTCGTGCAAACGATCGGCAATAGTGGAACGTATTATTTTTGTATCTGAATTAAAATATTTTTCTTTAGTAATTACTGATGCAAGTTTCTCGTTTGGCTGTATGGGGCAAGGGGAAAAAGGACTGACTGAAACCTGTTCGCAACAACAATCTGGAACTCGTTCATCCAAAATCTTCCAAAAATTATACCCTTGTTTTTTCCGGTTAGAAAAAAGTTCCTGGCAGTTATCTTCCAGTTGTTTATTTTCACAAGTCGTTAAGCTTTTTGATAACTTCACCAAACCAAGAGCTTTCTAAAAAAGAATCTTCAGAATTTTCTTTATCTTCCATGGAAAACGTTTGATCATTTTCCTCGAAACAAAAAAAACCACCTCCATCACCATCAAAAGTAACCTCCTTGTAACTCTTACCAGATCCCCAATAGATAACAACCTCCCCTAAGGGGCTAGCTGCGACCTCATCGGGTCTTAATGAAGGATAGCACTCAAATAAATCTTTAAGAAATTGATCAGCTTGTTGGATAGCAACATGGGGTATACCTTTGGTACCTTCTCCATCCCAATTATCTTCTAATTGATAAAACGAAAGAAGCTCATTTTGAAGAGGGTCTAAAATCTGCTCATCAAGTTTAAAATCTGTTCGTATGGCTTCTCTAGTAGTACTGTGTTGTCCAAATAATGTGTCAACATGAGGATATTTTTTGCGATTACTCTCTAGGTCCTGAGACAAAATTCTGTAATAAATTTCTTTAATCTCTTTGATTATTGAATTACCCGACTCAGCATAGTTTGACTTGGTACTGAAGTTGTTATAATGATCATTCGGATTTCTGAGATATCCTGTTCCCGAATATGTTGAATGGGTACTGTTCATTAGGTTAACCCAATCTTAATTAACATTTCGTCGCAAAGGAGTTGATTTAAAACTTTCCGAGCTCTTAAATGAAGAGTCCTGAAATTCAACAAGCCTTTTGATTTAAGTTCTTCAGGCAAAAATTCTAAGCCCGATGAAAAATGTTTATGCTGGGGCATCATGCTATGAAATAGTAATAATGTTAATTCCCGCCGATGGTTATTAGTGTTATCCCTTAGATCAAAATTGATTCTTGTTAACAAACGATGTTGAACGGGATCATTTTCTTCTTCAAAGTAGCCCGTATGGGCGTGCCAATTTAACTTTCGGTCAAAAATATGTGACGGAACCAACATATTGTTAGAACGTAGGATACTTGAAATATCCATACTGAAATATTCCTCTCCAAAAACAAATAAATTTAAATATTCAGTTGAAAATGAACGTACAGAGTTCGTTGAACTCAAATAATTATATATCGGTTCCAAAATCTTTTTGGTTAGGGGCCATATCTCGGCCCATTTTGAATATTCACTAACCAAATATACAATTCTATTTCCCTCAAATTTTAAACTTTGGCGAATTGACCCATCCGGGTTATAATATTGGTAAGACAAACCAAAGTTATTATCATTTCCGATATTAGTTTGAAATGGAGGAAGGGCAACTGGTTCCTTGGGTATAACTAATTTCCCTGGAAGTGTTTCGTACCAAAACATACTTTTTGAATCGACCCAATTTAATTCATGCTGGGTAAATTCACGTTCAAATTCAATAACAAAAGCTACTTCTAAGAGGGCATTTTTGTTATTTCCTGCGGGTTCGAAATTCAAATTTTGTTTCAATCCTGCCACTTGGAGACTTTTCGATTAATCTTAGTAATTTTGACTAATTCCCACTCAAAAAAATACCGAAACAACAATTTTGACTAATTTATAATTTAATGACATTTTCATTTATTCCTAGTCAATGGTTAAATTCCCAGCAATTCCCGCTAATTTTCTCAAAATGAGATATTATTTATTTTTTGCTAGTCCTCAAATAGGTAGGCATGACTAATCGAAGGGCTTTGACCCCCATCGTAATTTTGTATTTTTAACTTTTAAAATCTGAATTGAGCATATTCGAACATGGTGACCGGCTAAGGCTCGGCCAGGAGGACTGACATGTCAACTCGCTTTCGTTTCTCATATATCCCCCGATAGAATGTTTCCCAACTGTCCAAATAATATTCCGTAAAGATCCTCCTCATTGCTTCCCAGAGATACTTCTTGGTTGGATAGCGTTCATGAGCCCTTTGGGCCATACCACAACAATGCTGAACAATTTGATCAAGGCAAAATGCCAGCATTGCCAGATAGGCAAAAACATGCGAAAGATTTTGTTGGCCATGGCCGAAATTATGCTCTAACCGGTACCCATTTCCAGCTTCAGATTTTAACGTTTGATAGGTCTCGTTCTCTATTTTCCAGCGCGTGCGTGCAGCGCGCATAACATTCCTTACATTCCCTTCATCAAGTGGTAGATCAGTGACCCAGGTCCAGTTGGTTGTTGTTGGTTTCTTCCCTTTGGTGCCGGGTTTGGTCTCGGTGTAGTGTAGGACATTGACCTCAAGGTTGAAATTGGCATCGTTCAGGGGAACGTCATTGAGCCAACGGAACTCATGGGTAATGGTTTTGTTCTTACTCCTTTCTTTGCGGTCTAGTTTCTGGAGGGCAGGATTATCCGTGGTCCAGTCAAACAGCGCCTTGTGATTGCCTGGCTTGGCAACCAGGATAAAGCGCAGATTGTGTGTCTTCAAAAGTTTGATATTCGGGCCATTGGAGGTCAACCCATCGCCCAGGATAATGGTCTTGAGGTGGGGGTGGTCCCGGCGAAAATCCTCCATGAAACGGACGCTGGCATTCAACTCACAGTCATTTTTCTTGTGCCCGTCATGTTGGTAAATCATTTCCGGTGCAACCGGAAAGACATTCTTGATGTCTGGATGGACAAAGGCCCCTCCGAGCATCTGATGGTAATAGGTGGTGGTTCCGTTGCGATGGTTCTTGTGACAGCAATGGTCACATTTTAACGTGCTGGAACTGTAATATTGGGTCCCATCAATCGACAAGAGATAATGACCACCCAACATGGTCATGAAGTCCAGGGCCCGCCCACGCTGGAGAAGGGCAAAGAGTTTATTAAAGGCCAACCGGAAGGCTTTGGGATCAACCGGATCAAGCCTCGCGCGCATGTTGGTATCCGAGGGTACCTTGTCGATCTTGAAAAGGGTACGCAGATTTCGAACCACCGGCGGTTCGGCTTTGGGGCCTCGGGTTATCTGGTCAAAGTTCAGTAATGAAGGGCACTTCAGCAGAAAGACGGCCAGACCTGACATCAAGCAATTGGTCAGGGTAAAGCCGCGATTGTTGACGGGATCTGGAACGGTGTTGAAAACCTGGCGGACACTGGTCAGCAAACCTGGCATGGAAAGATGCCTTCGGAGTTTGTATTTGGACATGATACTGCTCGTACAAAATGATCGGTTTGAAATGTTATTATTGCGACCGATTATAAACGAATCATGTCAAATGAGCAAAAAGTGATAAAAGAGGGTTTACGAAAAATAATTTTGCCTGATGACCTAAAACCTCCTATTTATAGGGGAATTAAATTTTAACGGGAATTGCTGTTAAATTCCCTAATTATTTGTATTTGAAACCAACTACAAACACTTTGATTAATCTAGTGGGCCTCCAGCCAATTCTTGCCAACACCAGAATCTACGACCAAACCAGGTTCGATGGCTATCACTGGGCGGTCAGCCTTTTCCATTGACTTCGTTGCCACAGCAATAAGATCTTGTACTGCATCTTTCCTGACTTCAAAAAGTAACTCATCATGGATTTGCAGTAGCATTTTTGCCGGTAATTTACTGATTACATCAGGGATCCGTACCATGGCCCGCCTGATGATATCAGCAGCCGAGCCCTGAATAGGGGCATTTATGGCTGCCCTTCTCGCAAAAGCCTTCTGTGGGCCACTCTTGTTGATGCTTGGTGTGCCTACCTTCCTGCCAAATAAGGTTTTAACATGTTTTTGTTGTTCGGCTATCCCGACAATCTTTTCCATATATTGTTTGATTTCAGGATATCGTTCAAAATATCCATTAATAAACAGGCTGGCATCCTTGCGAGGGATCTGAAGGTTACGGGCCAGCCCAAAAGCCGAAATTCCATAGATAATCCCAAAGTTAATGGCCTTGGCCTTTCTTCTCATCTCGGGTGTCACATCATCCAAGGGTGTATCAAAAACCTGGCTGGCAGTGGAGTAATGAATGTCCATCTTTTCCCTAAACGCTTCCTTCATGCCTTTTACATTGGCCATGTAAGCAAGTATCCTGAGTTCAATCTGGCTGTAATCCAAGGATACGATTTCATACCCCTCCCTGGCAACAAAAGCTTCACGTATTTGTTTCCCTTCACGGGTTCTGATAGGTATATTTTGTAGATTGGGATTGATTGAAGACAACCTGCCGGTATTTGCTCCATCAAGCCGATAGGATGTGTGAACCCTGCCGGTATTTGGATTGATAAAGCCCTGCAGGGCATCAGTATAGGTTGATTTCAGCTTGGCCTTATGTCGCCAGTCCAACACAAGCCCGGGTAATTCATAACCCCTATCTGAAAGATCTTCCAGAATATCGACACCGGTTTTGTAACCTGTAGCCGTTTTGGCTTTTTCTGAGGGAAGTTGCAATTTATCAAACAGTACAGTACCCAACTGCTTGGGGCTGCTGATCAGAAATTCCTCATCAGCCATGCCATGGATTTTTGCGGCTAATTCAGCCAGTTCACTTTCAAAGATTGCCGATAGTTCCTCCAACTTCCTGGGATCAACAACAATACCCGTTTCCTCCATATCGGCCAAGATGCCGATAAGTGGCCTCTCAAGTGTTTCATAGACTGTCGAAACCTTGTTTTGGATCAGTTGGGGACGAAAATGCTTCCAAACCCTTAAGATTATATCTGCATTTGTAGCTGAGTATTTGGCGGCCTCATCAATATTTGAGTGAGAATAGGGAATGGCCTTTTTCCCTGATCCCAGAAGATCTGAAATCACAGTTGGCTTAAATCCAAACTCACTTTCGACTATCTTGGCCAGATCAAATTTGTAATTCCCCTCATTGGCAACAAAGGACATGACCTGGATATCGTCAACAATCTGTAACCTGATACCTTTTCTGGCAAGTATCTTGACAAGGAACTTGATATTTTGACCAATCTTCAAAATAGAACTGTCCTCAAACATTGATTGCAGTGCCTGGAGGGCTGTATCAATTGCGATCTGATTGGGGAAGGTACTTCCATCAGTTCGCAATAGACCCTTGGTATCAACATGCTTGAGGGGTAAGTAGTAAGTCTCTTGTTCCTGAACAGCCAAACCCAGGGCAATCAGGTCAGCTGTAGCTTCTTCACCTTCAGTTTCAAAGGAGATGGCCACCTGACCTCTTCCATAGATCCTATCAACCAGGTCGTTGAGACCCTCCATGGAGTTGACTAGTTTGAACTCTAGTGGTTTGAAAGACAGTTTTTCTGGTTGGGACCCTTCCTGTAAATTTCTGGAAGGTAGTTCTGGTGGATCAACCTTGAGGTACTCTGCGGCCCTTAGAACCAGGGTACGGAATTCCTGGGCAAGCAGGAAGTCAAAAAGCTGTTTTGGTTCGGGAGAAGTAAGTTCCAAGTCCTCCAGTGTAACTTCGATTGGTACATTCTGGTGAAGCGTTACCAGTTGCCTGTAAATTCCAACATTGGAAGCATTTTCCTCCAATACTTGCCTGAGTTTTGGCTTTTTAATCTCATCCATTCGCTGAAGGAGGGTATCCAGATCGCCATACTCATTAATCAACCCGGCAGCAGTTTTGGGGCCAACGCCGGGTACTCCCGGTATATTATCACTGCTGTCACCCATTAATGCCTGGATATCAATTACCCTATCGGGGTAGACCTGGAATTTTTTCTTTACCTCTTCTGGACCAATTTCCTGTCGTTTCTTGGTATCGTACATAACAATTCCATCACCGACCAATTGCATCAAGTCCTTGTCAGAGGATATGATTGTCACCTCTCCACCGGCTTTCTTACCCTTAAGAGCAAGTGTTGCAATGATGTCATCCGCCTCATAACCGTCCATTTCAAGGCATGGAATATTGAAGGCCCTCGTTGCTTCCCTGGTGCTGGCAAATTGAGGTACAAGATCTTCAGGTGGTGGTGGCCGATTGGCTTTGTAGGAGGGATAAATTTCTGACCGGAAGGTTTTTGACGATTTATCAAATACCACGGCAATATGGGTTGGTTTCCTGGGGCTCTGGAGCACATCTGTCATCAACATATGACAGAAGATATGCACAGCACCGACCGGTGTATTATCACTTCGATAACGAAAGCGATCAGAAGCCACGTTCAAGGAACTGAAATAAGCCCGGAAGATATAACCCGAACCATCTACAAGGAGTAATCTATCCCCCTCGCCAAATTTACGCACGCATTCTCACTGTTTAAAACTATGTTTCTTCGGCCATTTTAGATTCAAACCCAGCCAGAACAAAACGCTTGTCACAGTAACCGCACTCGACCCAACCCTTATCCTCGGATATCTGATACCACACGATGGGATGTCCCAAAGCTCCCCCCTGTCCCTGGCATGATACCCTGGTCGTTTCAACAACTTCAGTCTCTGGTGCTTCCAACTCCATTACTCACCTAATATTCTTAATGACCAACTCTGCCAAAACTACGTTTATTGGTTTTGGGAAATAACTTTTTGAAATGTTAATTTACACCAATTTATTGCAACCAACAAACTTATTCAAATCTTTGGTATCATAAAGTGTGACTTGGTACAAAATAAATGGATAACAACTAGTCCTTTTGCTCATTCGACAGCCAGGGAGGTGTTTATTTTTGATTGGGCCTCCAGGGTCTTGTGGACCGGGCACTTGTCGGCAATCTCCAACAATCTGTTTTTCTGTTCATTTGTTAGTGGCCCTCGTAATCTGATTACTCGATCAAACACATCAATTTTTGTTCCCTTTTCCTCACAACTCTCACAATCTTGGGCATGTGATTTAGCATGGTATACATCGACTTCTATGTGTTCGAGCGGCCATTTTTTTCGCCGGTTATACATTCTAATGGTCATGGAAGTACAGGCTCCTAATCCAACCGCAAGAAACTGGTAAGGATTGGGTCCGGTATTGGTACCACCAAAACTTAAGGGTTCATCGGCCAGAAATTGAAACTTGCCATCTATGGATACAAACTGGCGAAATCCCTTCGCGTCATCTTCGCTAACCCGAACGGTACCATCTGGAACATTGCCTACATCCCGGGATTTCCCGGGAGGGAGATACTTTTCAACCCAGGCAGCAATGACCGAAGCAGCATAGGCGGCATCTTCCTTACGGGTTATCAAATGATTGGCATTATCAAGAGTAACAAAGGATTTGGGATGCTTGGCAGCACCGAATATCTGGGCGGCATTTTCTATCCCCACGGTATTGTCCAAGGGGGAATGCATAACCAGGAGGGCCCTTCGCAACTTGGCAATGGCAGGTTCCAGGTTTTCCTGGGTTATATCCTCGACAAACTGCTTCTGGATCGTGAAGTTCCTGCCCCCCAAATTTACCTCAGCCTCGCCCTCAGACCTGATTTTATCAAGGTTTTTCTCAAAATGGTGGGCCACATGACTTGGGTCAGCCGGGGCACCAATAGTTACGACTGCCTTGATTGATGCAATCTGGGAAGCTGCCTTGAGAACTGCTGCCCCACCAAGGGAGTGCCCTATCAAAATAGATGGTGGAAGCCCGATACCCTCCAAATGGTTGGCGGCCAATACAAGGTCCTTAACATTCGAGGTGAAATTCGTGTTGGCAAATTCGCCATCGGAGTGTCCCAAGCCAGTAAAATCAAAACGAAGTACAGCAATACCAAGACCAGAAAGAGCTTCGGCTATCCGCCTAGCGGCCGGGATATCCTTTGAACAGGTAAAGCAATGGGCAAAAAGTGCGGTGGTTCGTTCAGGTACATCAGGACGATCAAGCCTGGCAGAAAGCTTGGTGCCAGCGTGTCCTTCGAATTCGTATCGTTCAGTTGTCATTAATCATTCCTAATCTTGTCTAAATCTGTTGGAAAAAATACAGGTTCCTAGTCCATTTCAATGGAGACAACTGTACCTTCAACTTACTGCTCTCTTTTCATATCCGATAACATTCTGCCCAAGGGTTTGCCACCAAACAAATGGATATGGAGATGAGGAACCATCTGGACACCATGGTTTCCGGCATTCGATAGAATTCGGTAACCCTCACCTGCATCACCTGGTGCCAACTCGAGCAATTCCACCACCTTGCCGATGGCCCTTATGTAGTCAACTATTTCTTCCGCACTTGCATGTTGGGAAAAATCGTCAAAGCAAACGTACTGGCCCTTGGGAATCACCAGGTAATGGTTGGGAACAATGGGAGCTATATCCTCGAAAGCCAGACTATGTTCTGATTCATAAATCTTCTTACAAGGGAGTTCTCCCCGGAGGATTTTCGCAAAAACATTTTGATCATCGTAGTTATAGGGCATGCTTATTTCCGCTGGTTGGTTTAAAATAGTTTGTTCATCAAAAAGAAAATTCTGCAACTTTGCTTTTAAACAGTTTCTTGGAACCTTTGTAACAAATTCTCCTCGGGTCGAGGGCCAATGTGTCCAATAACCTCACTGGCCGCAATACACCCCAACCTTGCTGAGGTCGCCAAATCCAATCCTTCGCTAATGCCATAGAAAAAACCAGCCGCAAACTGATCACCGGCCCCGGTAGCATCTACAATCTGAGTAGGATGGGCTTCAATCTTGATATTTTTTCCCTGGTTGGAAACAATCACTCCATCCTCAGAAAGTGTAGTTACCACAAGGAGATTGCCCCTGTTGAGCATTGCCAAGGCATCCTCCAGGTCGGTAGTCTGACAGAGTGCGAGGATTTCTGCCCTGTTGGCAAAAATCAAATCCGTTCCACCGTTAATCAGATCCCAAAAGGCCTGTCGGTGTCTTTCAATACAAAATGGGTCAGAAAGACCTATAGCTACCTTACCACCTGATTTTTTGCACAGATCAACCGCAATACGAAAAGCCTCCTGGCTTTCAGGTCCATCAAATCTGTATCCCTCCAGATAGATCCACTCGGTATTACCGAGCAACTCCCTGTCCATATCATCCAGGGTTAGAAACTCAGCTGCCCCGAGATAAGTGTTCATGGATCGTTCTCCATCTGGCGTCACCATAATTACACTTCTACCTGTCTCAAAACTTACGTTAACTGGGGCAAATTCTGTACTGAATTCGATACCGAGTGATTGCATGTGGGAAGCATAAACCCTTCCCAAATGGTCGTCCTTTACCTTGCCAATGTAAGCTGTTCTTTTGCCAAGCATCGCCAACCCGGCAATGGTGTTGGCCACGGAACCTCCACTTACCTCCTTGGCCCCTTCCAATAGACCGTACAGTTTTTGGGCCCTTTCCAGGTCAACGAGGTGCATAATCCCGGGATTGATCCCTAGGTCAGTAAGTAGCCGGTATTCCACATTGCATAAGATATCCACAATGGCATTGCCGATACCAACTATTTGAAATTTCTTTGTTCCTAGGTTCATTTTCTTTCCAAACGCTATTACCAATTTTTATTCTTTGCTCCCTAGTAGAGTTCCCCATAGTGATAGGTAGTACATACCAAAAGAAAAGTAACTTTTGCCTGTAATAGCGTCAAATTTATGCCTAGTTGGCAGGTAGTTTTAAGTTTTTCTTGCCTCCTATGGGTTATTGATACACTACATAGTGTCTTCTCTGCTTTTCTACTGGTTAATCGTACAGTACTACTGAATAACTGATTAGGTACAATCTGATTGGACTGTGTGGGAACTATGACTTCCAATTGTCAAACTCGGTGGGTCAAGTTTCTGTAGGAACATACAGGAGTTATTCTAAAGCTATTTCCAAGAACTCAAATTACAAATGGCTTGTATATAACATCACAATAAAATCATTTATCCCTGTTAATAATTATAGTAAGCTATTTATTGCTCAGAAACTTATTTATTCTTAATAAACCTTAAAGCTATTTTTCCTTAGGTGGGTATCAGGAATTTAAATGGATACTGATCAACCTACGATTCCTGATGAATTGATCAATTAGGGGGATATCATGCAAACTTTGGATGGAGTTGTCACACCTATCAAATTTTTAGATATTGGCTTAAGTTTAAAAAAGGAAAAAGTAGATATAAACCGGAAAGAAGTTAATTTCTTTAATTCGGAAATCTCCAAAATAAGGATCTCTGGTTCTGGGAATGTAAAGGAATGGCAGATATCTTTAACAAACCAATTTAAAGACCATACAACTTCTCTCTATAAAGAATCTAAAGAAATTGAGCAATTTTTTAGAGATTTCTATTCCTGGTTAAAGGAGTTCCATCTTAAATTGGGGGCTCCTATTGAACCTGAGGATCAGTTAACAGAATCGTTATTTTCAATTGAAAAAAATAGTAAGAAAATCATCAGATCTCTTGAACGTACTCGTACCTTAGCAAAAGAGAGAATTAATGACACTGATGTTTACAAATCTATTGACCGAATTCTTTTTATTTTTCAAAGTCTACACGATTTATTGATAGACATTCGATGGTTTATCCTTGAACATAATGCAGATTTGGAAGAACCTGAGGGAAAAGTGTACGACAATGTTGAGGATCTTTTTTCGGATTTAAGAAAAAATTAAATTGTGGTCCTAGGAATTACACGTTCTAAGGGGCTAAAACGGTTTACCAAAGCTTATATAAAGTTAAACGAAGATACCCAAAGTGCTGTTTATTAGGTAATTGGTGAATTAATTAATCTTGAGGACTTACCTA
Source organism: Paracoccaceae bacterium (assembly GCA_963668325.1). Classification (GTDB taxonomy): domain Bacteria; phylum Pseudomonadota; class Alphaproteobacteria; order Rhodobacterales; family Rhodobacteraceae; genus MPNP01. The sequence goes on along the minus strand of OY764222.1, from coordinate 558,755 downwards.
AAAGTCGGAGTCTAAAAAAAGTTAAATCTTCCAAAGTTTGTTGGGCAGTCAGGGTAAATAGGTCAACACGCCTAACTTTCGAAATCTCAGGAAATACATGCATTCTTCGTAATGTTGGAGATCATGACAGGGTATTAAAGAACCCTTAATTTCAGCTATCCCGATCCAATATAACCCGCCCCCATACACATTAACCTGGATTTTATTTCCCTAACATTGGATTTTAGTCCTATGTATGCGTCAACACTAACTGGAAAGAGTTAATTCATTTGTCGAATTCCACTTCATGGTGGTATGACCCCTTGATTTATGATCACGTTTTTAGAAAGGAAAACTTGCAAGCAATAAATATCGCCAGGTGAAAATTGTACTCATAATCCCATTCTGGTTTTTTTGTGTTTCTAAGCTGGTGATTGTTTAGAAATTTAAAATGACCAAGTACAGTTTGATTGGTAAGGAGGGGTAAGATTTTCGATGTCTAAGGGTATTTGTAACATCATGGGCTACAGTGGTAAGCAAATTTAAACGCTATTTGAGAATTACATTGGAGGTTTAAGGATGTTTGAAACAACAGACAAACTGTTGAATCAAATCTGGCTGGGTGAGGAACCCTCACTTGAAATGAAAGATCTGAGATATAGGGGAAATCAGGTTAGTGATCCACATCAGAATAGTATGGCTGATGAGTTGGCCGCAATGGCAAATACTGCCACTGGTGTATTTGTTTTAGGAGTTGATGATAAGTCCAAAACTATTAACGGAATCCCTGAAAACAAACTTGATATTGTTGAAACTTGGTTACGAGATATCTGCAATGATCTTATTTCACCACCTCTTTTGTGCCGTATTCGAAAGTTTTCAGTTCCAAATGTTGATGGTATTGAACGGGATATAATTAGTGTCTGCCCAGAAAATACCTGATTTTTAGCAAATTGCCATAATTTCATTTTCCCAGATTCCTTCACCGAACAAAAATTTTCAGCTTCGAGCTTGGTTTTCCACAAAAAAACAACTTTTCGAACAACTTTTTCCACAAATTATCCGATCTTTCCCAAGTCAAGACAGACCTCCCCTGGCCGTCCTTTGGGGACGATTATTTGGATTTTGGTGCAGGTGGTTTCGTCAGGCCACCAGGCGTGGTCGTTTATCTCGCACCAGCAAGCGTTTCAGCTCGTCTTTCTTCTTCCTACGTAACAAACGACCCAAATGATGAATATTGCAGGCAACCACCGACAAGGCAACCACACGCTCAAAACCATCAGCTCCATACGCCCGAACCCGGGCAAGACCATGATGCTCAAGGCTATTGATTTTCGATTCTATCCCCGGATGTTCCTTCCGCATGGCAACAAAATTAGCGCCACTTTCTCGTTCTTTATCGGCCTTGGTTAGATAACCCTTGCGCGGAAGGACATTGTCAGCAAGAAGTTCGTCCAAACGGACCCGATTGGCCGGACTGTGAAAACCACGGTCAAAACTGCAGGCCCGAAGCGACGGGAAGCGGGCCTGCGTTTCCTCAATCATCGGTTGGGCATGATCAACATCGCTCCCGGCCCACATGATCCGGTGATGCAGGATAAAGCCACAATCATCTTCCAGGACGCAGACCGGCACGCCGAGTTCAACAGGCGTTCCGGCCTTGCCTTTGGAGATCCATCGCGTGTGTTCCTCAAAAATTGAATAGACCTTTTCAGCCGTGGGGATCGTTTCGCCCTGCAGCAAACGACGATCAATCTGATCAATCTGACGGCGGGCATGACGAAAATAATTGGCCATGGCAACCAAGTCCTTGTCCTTGGTTATCCCCACAACACGCAACACAAGCAAGGTCTCTTCGGCCCTTGTGACAAGATCACCACACTGGCCAAGATAAGCCCTTACATCCTCCGGACTGGCCCGCCTGGTCTTCCGAACCGCATGAAACTTCCGCCTGACCGAAGCCCTCAAATGTTTACATTGACGCCACCCACCAATATGGGCAGCGTTGGCCTCACGACCAAGCGTACGAAGAAGACAACGCATCGCATCCCATAACAGATTGACATCCGTCGGATAATGCACATCCGTCTCGACCACAAAAGAATCACACCGCCCGCGCAATGGTGCGCCAGGCTTTTTTTTTGACACTTGGTGACCACTATCGACAACCAGCTTGCCAACCGCGGCCAATAACTCTGGCGACAACAGGGTGACATTATCAACAACCGACTGGTAGGAATAGCGGCTATCATCAAAAATATCAGAATGGCCAAGAAACTTCCGAATGGTTTTGTGCTCATTGACCAAATCTTGCAAACGGTCATAGTCACAATTCAAACCCTGCATCAGGACACCCATCACCAGGATCTGCCACAAATCCATCCCGGGTCGGCCCAACTTGTGATTGACATTGGGAACCATTTTCTCCTCCAGGAGAGCAAAAAGTTGCTCCCGCAAGGTCTTGTCCGTGTAAAGATGCTGAAGCCCGATCAAGATGGCCGGGATGTCATCCCTGGATTTGTAATCCAACGCAATGTTCTCAATACCAACATCACCAAGTTGTCTTTGGGGGATCGTTTGTCGCATGCTCTAACCTCGAAGAATTGTTGCTTTGGGGCAAGATCAGGCTTTATTTTGAAAAAAAACAAATTTAAGTACCGATCTTGAAAAGAAGATTCGCATACCAAATCCCCTCTTGTAAAGGGTTTGAGAACAATTAATTCATTTTCGGGCGGACACTAATTAGAGTGGATGTTCCTAGAAGTCTCCATGTACATAAAAGTAGTGGCGGTTATTTCAAAAGAATTGGTAGTTCTAAACGAGAGATGGCACCAGACATCCTAGCCAGGTTATTTCAACAACGTAGTCAGACAAGAATTATCCACTTTGATGAGCAGCCTGTTCCTTCCGCTACTTGTGATTGTCTTGCTAAGAATTTATGGGAGAAATTTAAAACAGAACTATCGCCTGAAAATGACGATGAGTTTTTGCACAAACTTAAACTCCTTACGAAGGATGAGGATGGTAATGTTTATCCAAGTGTCAGTGGGATATTATTGGCTTGCAAACACCCTCAAGAATTTCTTGCAAATGCTTTCATTCAGGCTGTATCCTATCGGGGAACTTCCAGGAATGCCGCTTACCAGTTAGACACAAGAGATATCGTTGGCCCTTTGGATGTTCAAATTGTTGAGGCCTACAGGTTCGTTAAAAAGAATATGAAAACCTTTGCTGTCAAGGAACCAGGTAGAGTTGATATACCACAATACGCTAAACAAGCGGTGTTTGAGGCTATAGTCAATGCAGCAACTCACAGGGATTATTCAATTCATGGCTCAAAGATTCGGCTTCACATGTTCTCGGACCGCCTTGAAATTTATTCTCCAGGAACAATCCCCAATTCGATGACAATTGATAGCCTTCCCTTAAGGCAATCCACCCGTAATGAATTACTCACAAGCCTTCTTGCACGATGCCCATTACCGGCAGAAGAATCAACAAATGTTCGTAAATTCTACATGGATAAGCGGGGCGAAGGAGTCCCTATCATTCTTACTGAAAGCAAAAATCTTTCAGGTATATTTCCAGAATATCGCCTAATTGATGATAACGAACTCCAATTGACTATATTTGCTGCCCAACCCTCCGAGGTTTGAATTAAACTAAACTACCGACCTAACCCAAACCAAATAAGGCTAGAAGTTCTTTGTGATTCAATTTGGCTGGTAGTCTAGGTAAGCATTATAAAATTATCGGAGTCAGGATACCGGTTACAGCACAATTTCGGTCATGGCCATCTGGCAATGCTGGCATTTTTGCTTGATCGGATTGTTAAGCACTACTGTGGCATGTTTCAAATAGTCCAGGAAAGTCATCCAACCAAGATGCATGTTTAGGAAGCAATGAGGTGGATCCATGCCCTTTTCTAATTTGACAGTTGGTAAACGTTCGACCGGGGATAACTCAAGAAACTAAAAGGATTGATTTGGTAGCCATTTTGGCAGAGCCGTAACCGGTCACCAAGTTTCGGATGTGCTCAATTCAGATTTTCAAGGTTACTAATATTGACTACTAATAACTATGGGGAATAAGTCTCTTCGATCAGTCAGGTCTACCAATTTGAGGATCAGCAAAAAAACAAAGAATTTGTCAATTTTAGAAAATTAGCGAGAATGGCAGGGGAATGGATTGATATAATTTGGGTGGGCTTGTCTTATGATACTTTTACGAAATTCGGAAACGCCTTTGTGGAACAACATATGTTAAACACTGATCTCAATATTCGAGAAATTGCCTTACTTGCAGCCATACCTATTAAGCAAGTCAAAAAACATTGTGAAAACGAGATTGTGAAAATAAAAATTCTTGATGGACAAGTTCTAATTCCCAATGATCTTATGGAAAGAATTGGCGAATTAAAATGCCCCCGTGAATTTAAGCAAAAAGTAAATGACTATGTGAATGCCCGGACAGAATATGTACTAGAGGATGAGGAGATTCTTGGTGGTACACCTGTTATAAAGGGAACCCGAATCAATGTACATTCTATAAGAGGGAGGCTCGAGGGAGGAGATTCTCTTGAAGATTTGGTTGCTGACTACCCTAATATCCCCCCCCGAAGCATTTAAGGTGGCAGAAAAATATGCAAAATCACATCCTCTTTATCTTTATAAGAAGAGATCGCCTCGTTGAGACTTTTTCTTGATGAATGTTTGTCACCAAGAACTGGTTTTTTTTGTAACCCTTCCTCGACTGCTCGGTAGAACTATGTTTCCAGATCAAGCAATCGCAGAATTGTGTATCAGAAAGAATTTGGTAATTGTAACTGAGAATGCAAAACACTTCGATAGATTGCTCAATCGGGAAGATTTATTTCATCCAGGCCTTATTATTTTACCCAATTGTAAACGCAGTATTAGTGAAACACTATGAGTATCAGGGTGGCTCCTAAAGTGCTATAACCCGGTTTTGTTATAAATCTAATACAAGAAGAGATTAACAAAAAAAGCATTCAGGATCAGAATCCTGTAATACATAGAGTATTGGTGCCTTGCTTTTCACCGGGGACTGTTGAATCCTTTTTATGGCCTAATCAGATACTCCCAATTGTTCTACCCCTTGAAAACAAATTTCACCACAATTGCATTTGAATTGTTTTGGATTTGGCTGCTAATTTTTTTTTGAAAGATCTACTTTCATAAAGGCACGACCAAGGTGATTTTCAACTATTTTTACTGCAGGAGTACCAGTGAAAGTATGGGTGGTAGAATGATAGACTGAAAGAACAATATCTTGGAATTCCTGATCCTCTTCCAAATTTTCTACGATCATTCCTTTGGCTTTAATTTCTTCTCGACTGATATGTCTAGAATGACTCTTGAACTTCTGATGGTCAGATAACCAACTCGATATTTCCGTAGCTTTCCTTGAAGAATCTTTATCACCAACAAACATATATTTTTCTAACCAGGTTCTTGCTAATATTTTTGTCATCTCCAAAGCTGATTTACACTGAATGAGGAGGTCAGGAGTATATTGACGAAGAATTGGACCCCAAGCATTTATATTTACTGGATCAGCTGTACACTCTCTTTTGGCCAAGTCAAACTGGTCAAGCACTGCCTGAGCAGGTACGAATCTTACTCCTAAATTGGTAGAAATTGAAATCTGTGGGTCGGTGGGGCCAAGAAAAGAGTGCTTACCCAACACGATTTTGTTTGCCGAACAAGCTAGTAGCGTTGCAGCAGACATTGCCAGTTGTGGAACAATGACTCTAATATTAGTAAACCGCGAACGTAAGTAAGATACAATTGCTTCCGTTGCTACAGGAGATCCTCCCGGGCTGTGTAGAATAAGATCAAGATCATTGCCCCCTATCCCCTTACTTACTTCCATCAATGCCTGAATGTCTTCATCGTTAATCGAAAGATCATTGGATTGTAAACTGGGCTTTTGTACCCATGCTGTTGCATAAAGGATTACCGGCCGGTTTGTTTTTAGAAAAAGGTCTACCAGATACTTCCTGCGTACCTGATCGTAGTTTAGTGGAGTATTCGGGCCAATTTCGGTTAGAATTTCGCTCCAAATTGGCATCAACCCTCTTTTGATTTAGCTTGAAGAACTGCTTTGAACAGGTGTCTTATTTATGTCGTCGTTTGTATCTGTCGGAGAGAAGGGTTCTTGGATACGCTCTCTCTCATGTGCACCAAGATAAGCATTTATAACATCGTGAACACCCGGTTGTGAAAAAGCCTCCTCAAGCATTTTTTCCCGAACATTTTCCTTTGCTTTGGTACTGGTAGTCATAAATTATACTCCTGTTTAGATTTATGCCTAATCTTATCCTTAGACTATGTTTTACAACAAACGTAACATGGATCGAATTACCAATTAAGTTAAATGTATTAATAACGTAATCCTAGTATAACATATGTAAAATCTTTACAATTTATAATACAAACTCCACACCCCAAGTCAAAATGATCGACAAGATGGCCGGTGGGGTGACTGGAAAGACAACACAAGGAAGAGGTGAAAAGATAAATCGCCCTCCCCAACTTCTGATAACTGATCCTGGAACGTTCCATAATCGTTCCCAGTCTAAAGCTGAAATGACGCTGATACCTCTGGTAGTTTTAGAGACAATTTTCAGAAACACCCTTATTGGCAACTATCCTAGTTGGTTTGTAATGGCGACCTTCCTTCCAGATTATATTCCCAAATCACTGACTTGTGGTTTCATCATCCGGTAATATCTTCATCAGTTCAATCAGAGTTATACCCTGGCGTCGGATTGCCCTGGTGAATTGTATGTCAAAATTTTCTTTTTTGGTGTTTATATGTTTTTCGTGGATACTAACAGCTATAAAAGCCCCTACCCCAAACCAAATAAGGCAAGAAGTTCCTTGCGATTCAATTTGGTTGATAGGTCGAGGGACACATCATCAATCAGATCATCAAACAATGCTTGCTTTTTATTCAATATCAAATCAATACGCTCTTCAATAGTGTTCTCGCAACTGTATTTGATAACGTTTACCTTTACTTTCTGACCCATTCGGTGGCTACGGTCTTCAGCTTGCCGTTCCACGGCAGGATTCCACCACCGATCAAGGTGAAATACATAACTTGCCTCCTGTAGGTTGAGGCCTACCCCACCAACCTTCAATGACAAAATCAATGCTTGGTGCGATTTTGAAGCCTTGAAACTATTGACTACTTCCGATCGAAATTCCGGGGGTATATCCCCAGTTAGGATCATTGGGTTATAATTTTTTAGGTACTTAGCAGCAGCCAAGACGCCGTAGTATTGGCTTTTGAATTGGGAAAATATCAAGGCCTTGTGACCTTGCTCTGTCAAGGTTTGCAACCTTTCAGAAATGTTTTCCAGCTTACTGGAGGCACCAGTTTTTGGATCGGCATTGCAGATTTGCTTCAATCGGACAATCAATGCAAGTATATGCTCTACCTTAACCTCTTTACCAAGTGATTTGAGATAAACTATACCCGAAACTTCAGCCTGAACATAGCTTTTTCGTTGGTCCGGGTGCAGTGGAATTGTTAATTTGGTCTCAAGCTTGGGCGGAAGGTCTGGCAGAACATCTGCTTTCTTACGCCGGAGTTGTAATTGTTGGTGCCGCTCTCTTAATTCCGTACCGGCAAAATAACGCTTGGCAGTAACCCTGCCAACGTGATCAACGTATTCGATGATGGAACCAAGTTCATTTTCATGGTTTTCAAGGGGAGTGCCGGTAAGTGCCCAAGACCTTAACCGTGGCAGTTTCTTGGCAATTTGACTGGTCTTAATTCGATTTTTTATGCGCTGGGCTTCATCCAGGACCACGACATCCCATGGATTTTCGATAGAACGCAAACCAGTTATAAATTTCCCATCCTGGCGTAATATATCGTAACTGACCAAGGTAAACTCACCGCCTGCTTGCCATTGCCAACCCCGTTGTGTGGGAGAACCTCGGACGATTATCCCGTTCATTTCCGGTGCCCAGCGGTTGAGTTCCTGCCGCCATTGATCAAGGATGCTAGCTGGAGTTACAATAAGACTTGATGTAAGTTTGCCCTGTTTCCATAGAATTCTCAAAGCTGCAATAACCTGGACGGTCTTACCTAGTCCCATGTCATCAGAAAGGAGCAACCGGTCCATATTTATCAGAGCTTGGACACCATCTTTTTGGAAAGGCATGAGAGTTCCTGGCCATTGCAAGGAAAAGTAACTCGAATTTGTGTCTTGTTGGATGATGGGTTTGGCCAATATCTGCCAAAGGGATGTGGTGAAACCTGATTCTGTATCAATGCCTGAACTGTTGCTCCATAACTGAGGAGTATTGTTCTCACCGTTGACAAGCCTGCCTTTGGCCTTGATGTTATTTGGCTGTAAAGAAATTGGTGCTTTCAGACCGGGTATTGTACACAGAGCCTGGATATTTGGTTGGGCAAAAGCTTCAACCAAACCTTTACCGGCTCTTTCGAGGTATTCGAAAAGATTATAATTGCTCATAAACTTTCGAAGGATGGCCATCTCAATTGATTGCTGCGCTGGTGCCTCTTGTATCCAGTCAATATTTCCTGAAAATTCATTTGCCGGATTGTCTGTTTTGGTGCCCTCTGTATCTAGCCGTATCATACCTATTGGTAGGGTGGCTTTAAGTTGCTGGAAAGTACCCTTTGGCAAATCCCCTTCCCGGGCTAGCAATAACAAAGGTTCTTGTGTCCCGGATTGAACCAGGGTCTCGACCAGGGATGATATGCCCAATCCATCTTCGGGTTTCGGACTTCCCCAAATGAAACTGAACTCCAGGGGTTCGCCTGAAGGCGAAGTTACAAAAAGGGCAAGATGGATGTTAGGTTTGTCTGGGGGCAAATCAAATCGAAGCCAACCAATTCCCTCCGATTCATCACTCATAGACATGTCAGGTATAATTCGGGTTTGCTTGTTATTTCCCTTTGGCCCCAAGGGGAATACTAATCACTATCATCCTTGGCAGTATGTTCCATATCAAGATTCTCAATATAATCCGTCGTAAACTCATCAACGGTAATATCAGGCCGGTAATTCGGGATCAGACGTCGCAAATCCCATTCATTGATGGCTGCTCTGACCTTATAACGCATACGACCCCATTCACCTGCACCCCCAACGTCCATTTCCTGGGCTGGAGGATCCCAGTCAAATGCCATACGATACAGATCACGTAAGGTTTCCACCGTAGCCCTGATGTCCTCATTGCTGGGTGGTTCCAACGAAATATTGCTTTGCTCCAAAAGTTTCATGCCAGTTTTGATACGGGGAACCAAATGGCTGTATCTTGGGTTCAGGTTTATTTTTGCGGGTATGTAGTCCCAATCCTTCTTCCTGCCATCGGGACTGATGATTTCGGTCGCGAAATCATCCGTAACAGCACCAACAAAAATCAATCCTGGGAATACCTCTTCGGCAATTGTTCCCATCCACCTGGCAATTTCGGCATAGGACCGACCACGTTGCAAAATAGAATAGGAACCGATCAATTCAACTTCATCCAGCAGTACGACCCATCCCCGATAACCTACAGTCTTGATCAGTTCCGTGGCAAACCTCAATCTTTGTGGTGGAAGCTCGGCGGGCTTGGGAGCCTGGACCTTGAAATATTGGGCTTTATTAATCAGTTTCAGACCGTCCCTTATCTTTTTGATCAGAATTCGGTCACCCGACCAGAATTCTTCAATCTCGCTCATGAGTTCCAGATCATGTGATTCTTCGTGAATTCTGAGACTGGCTGGAAAGATTGTGCTTAGCTGACCATTTTCAGCCGCTTCATCGGCCCAATGTACAAACGATGTGTATTCAGCTGTATCTGGTTGCAGGGCATGGGCGATTTCTTCGATAAACCTTCCTTGTCTACCTGGTATGCGCCCGTTCTCCATTGCCGAGGTAAAAACCTTACTCATATCATAGAGTGGGGTTTCCTTGCTGATGGAAACCTTGCTGCAGACAAAGCCGCGGGATAGGGCAAGATGTTCCAGATGGGTCAACAGATGGGATTTGCCCGTACCGAAATCCCCTGATACCAACATGCCATGGGAATTGCCAGCTGTACTGGTCGGATCATTTGCCCTTGCAAGCATTTCGATAAATTGTTCTTCAACCTTGGGTTGGTTGCAACCGAGTTTTTCGACAGCTTCCCTGCTGGGCACACCGTTTCGCAGGGCTTCGACCGCCAACCGGGCATTTATTCTTTCATCCATTTATTCCTCCCTTACGAAAGCCTGACTAGGGATGCCACTGGATTGGCAATGTTTCTATCCCTGACATCATCCATCACTCTGGTTCGAAGGGCTGGATAGATGGTCCATCCTTTGGGGGAATCCATATCGATGAAATCATAATTTGTTAATGTAACCATCAGGGTACCTGAAAGGCGGTTGACATCATCAATGAATTCTCGCAGTAATTCATAGTGATCCATGACCATGGCACGAGTGTAAAAGCGTAGCCCGTCCTTGGGGTTCCTGGCTAGGGTTACACGGTTGTTGTCCAGCAGAATTACCGTACCTGCATAGCCAGCCAAACGGATCCAATGGACGGCAGATTCAATGAAATAGCGTGCGGTGGTTCGGTTGATGGGAGTATGGATTTGAAAGGGTTTAACATTGGTGATCCGAGTATTGGTACCAGTCAGCCAATCCACCAACGGTTGTTTGGCATTACCCCCATCCTTCTCACCAATACAGAGGTGGGTCATGGCGACCCTGAAAGCCCTGGCCATGTATGGATTTTTGATGATTTCCCTTTCTATTAATGGTCGTAACTCCAAGAAAAGTGTATTCACCTCAATGTTATTGGCCTTGGCGACCTCCACAATGACGTTCTCCGAGCCTACTATATCAATATCTGGAATCCGAAAACCCTGTTTAAGCAATAAACCCAGAACTACTCTTCGAGCCATTTCCTGCCAATTTATCTGGCTGGCCAAACTGAAAAAAACATCCTGCGGCATATGGGCGCGGCTGGTTATGGCATCCACTGAGGCGAAAAAGAAATTACGATCCCGACAGCTAGCCTTCAATTTATCAATCAGCGGGATTTGATAATGATCCTCGACAATGGCAAATTTAACGGCTGAACCACCTTCCTTGAGAAAGGTGTCCATATACTCCTGCTCAATATGGCCCAGCCAATTGTCTAATGGGATTCGATTGGACATTATTCCCCCTAGCTAAATTTAATTCCGTAGTATTCGACGGCTTCACCCGCTGGTCCAATAAAGGAGAACAGATCACTTGAACGCCTTCGGGCACCGGTTGATGTAGGAAAAGAAACAGTTTTACCCTGTCTGGTCTGGTGTGGACCATTCGAATCCAGGAGGTACAAATCGCGGGCGAAATCACTTCGATCATATTCGCGGTTAGCACCAGGCAGAGCCGTCATGAGTTTGTAAATCCTGGCCAGTGGTAACACCCGACCACCACCTGATGGAATAAGTTCCTTTGGCCCCTTATCAACAATATCGGCGTAAACTGCATACAAGGATTCAATAAACCTGTTCGATTTAAACCCACTTGATTTATTCTGGCTGGCCAGAAGCAAGCCAGCAAGATGGGACGGCCGTACGGTGGAAACCTTTTTTCGGTTTACCCGTACAGCCCTGTCCGATGGCAGAATCCGTATTATGGAAGGGTAACAGAATAACACACCATCACGTTCGTATAGGTTAATTCCCTTTTCCTCAGTGGCCACCTTGAGTTCATCCGTGTATTGGTCCTGAAAGAGGTCTTGTTCCTCTTCCTCCGAGAATGGCCAATGTTCCGTGGCCGCAACCTTCTCTTCCAGGTCTTGCAGAGATTCCCTTAATCTATCCTGGGTGCGCTTGATGGCGGTAATATTGCCAGTCTGGGCAGCTTTTCCCAGCGCACGGGCTTGGGATACTACCCTGGCAGCCGATTTCCGGGCTTCTTCGGCAACATTCTCGGTATCACTACAAGCCTGTTCAAAACTAATCATTGTCATCTGTCTCCTTCCAAGAAAATTATCATTTTCCCTTGATCATTACGGGCTAAACGGGAAATTACCCATAAGTCCCATAAGTAATGACCTTCTATTCTGAATCTTAAATCTTCAAGTTCTCTTTCAAACCCCTTCCGGTAAATATTATTCGGTAGTGATTTTGTAATTTGGCGAGCTAGGATCACTATATATTTCAAATCATGATTAAATTAGGATCATTGGGATATTATATCCGAGCAATAGCCCCCAAACCTTCTAATTTTTGTAGCAAGGAAAGTCAACCAATTCACCCATATTTTTGCAAATTTTATCGTGCCAACCAATCGAATAATTTGAATACTCTGCCCGGCCTGGTTTTTCTTCCTCCCCCAAATAGGAAAACCAAGAAGAGTATTTCTTTTTAACTTCCTAAGGATTTCAAATCCAAATACTCTCAGTAGGAAATTCCAGCCGACACCCCAACATGAGCAAGTTGGCGATTAATCCCATAAGCAGATACATCAATGAATTGATGTGACCAGCTCATCACCTCCTACTCACCATTGTTTTATCCAACGGCTAAAGGAGGTTAAGAAATTTTGAAAATTACCCTTTATGCAGGGTCACGAAACACCCAGGGTGTTTTGAACGTCGGTTAATGGTTTTATATCCACCTCCAGGGAATTAATACGTTCAGCAATGTGTCTTTTTCGGCAAATATTCTTATAAAGAGGAGCGTTTTCATGACCCATGTCTTGGCAATTATCGATCCCAAGATAAAGTATTTCATCTAGGAACAATGGTCAAAGCCGATCCTGCCAAGATGACATTTGCTCATTTCAATGATCTTAACAGGACCGTGAGTGTCAATGGTTGGGGTGGTTTGGCCAAACTGGCTACCATCGGTGCAATGGAACGAAACATTATGTGAGGCTTTACATAGCGTGCCTATCTTATTTACTGGAGATGGGTAAGGTTTCTTCCAAGCTGGAAGGTCGAATAGTTTTTCAGAAACACTTATGGAGATAGCTCCCAATAGGAAGTACAATACGGTAACAATCACTTCCCATGTTTTGGGAATTCTGCATTGGTAAAGCTCAAGGGTCAATAGAATCTTACTTCGCCAATTTTACCACTTCTTGGATGTTATGGTGTAAGCCCTAACCCATCTTTAACATCTAGTGTCACAGATACCCTATTCATAGGATGTTGGAAATTCAAGTAGCACTACAAACTCCAACACTCCCCCTTCGAAGTGCTTGCCAAAGGTTTAAGGTAAAATATCAGTCGATGTAGGTCTTGCGGACATTGCGGGGTGGCGGCGGTATCCCCATCTTCTTGTAAATATCTTCCTGGATCTCATTGGGATTTTCGGTCTTCCTGACATGCAGCGAGCCACCCTCCTTCCTGGCGTATTTGGTGGTCATCCGCCGCAATGAACCCAATTCCTCCCGCAAGGTCTCCCAGCTCTCGGTATGCTCAGCACCGTTTAGTCGCCGTCTTAGAAACTGAACCGCCTGAAAGGCCAGCACACTGATAAACAGATGACCCTCCGAACGGCTTTCCTTGTGGTGATAGATGGGCCGCAATCCCAGTTCCGATTTCAGCGACCGAAAGACCCCCTCCACATCCGTCAGCGAAGAATAGGTTCGCCACAAGGCCTCAGCCTCCCAGTCAAGAAGGGTGGTTCGGAGTGTATAAACCCCGGGATGACACTTCATGGAGCCCGACTTTGGGGTATGGGTCCAACTGATGGCGGTGGCCTTCTGACCTTTGTCATCCGCTTCGACCTTGATCTCATAATATTTGGCAACCCGGCCGTTCTCTTGCAGCAAGCGACCAATCTTGCGATGGATATAGTCCAGCCCCTTGCGGGTTCCCTTGTCAGATAGTTTGGCATGCAGATCCCTGAGACCCTCTTCAAGGCGGGTCTCAAAGCGCGTGAGGATACCGTTTTCCTTGGCCGCACGATCCTCGGAATAACATCTGAGAAGAACTTCCTGATAGGTTTGTCGAGGTTTCCCCTTATCTTTTTTCCTGTTCTTTTCCTTTCTGGTAACTGTCTCACTATAGACACGGACCTTGCCCTTGGCGGCGGTGTTGATTTCAGCCTCAACCCGATGATCTTCAAACATCCGGGCCTGCTCGCGTGAAACCACCAGATAACGATATCCCCTGGTACGAAGCCAGGCCAGATTGTCCGCACTCGCAATGCCACGGTCCATAATGACAATACCACCCACTGGTGCCGCCAGTGACGTAAGAATGGCCTGCATGGTTGCCGGCTCCGAGACATTACCGGGTAATACCGTACTCCTGCGGACAAAACCACTCCCATCCAGCACCAGTCCCAGGGTCAGCAAGGGCGCATCATAGCGTTTCTCCTTGGACTTGCCCCTTTTGGCCCAAAGTTGCTTCGGGGGTTGCCCTTGCGCGGTTCCCTCAAAGTAAGTATTGGTCAAATCATAGAGCGAGATCGTTGGGACCAAATCAAAGAGGGTCTGACAACTGGCAAAGAGATGATCTTCAATCCTTATGTGTTTGGCCCACAGTTTATCGGCCGCCCGATGCAGGGCCATGTCGTTGATCATGCCAAAATCAAGGCCGAGCATTTCCCCGACAGCACTCCTGGTCCGCAGCCACCGGCTGGTTTTTCGTTCCGAACCAGGGGCAGTCATACGCCCTATAATCGACGCCAGGGCACAGCCCTTTTGACGCGTGGTAAACCCCAGCCCATCCAGCAAGGCGGGCAGGCCAAGCAGATCAAGGGCCGCCAGGGCGGCATGTTCAACGCCGATGGTGCGGGCATCACTCGTAAAAGCTGTTTCGGTATCAACGACATCCCAGGTAGGGGGTTTGGGTGTTTCCTGTTCCTGGCGTTCCAGAAGAAGGGTTACAACCCGGCGAGCTTCGGCTTCAATATCCGGGGCCAGCGGTTCCAGGGCGATAAGCCGTGGTGACGTGTCCATCAGTTCCTTGATGCGTTGGCATAAGAGTGGCCAGTCTTCTTTTCTGATTTTGAAGTGGCGGCCGAGATTGAGCAGTGTTTTTTGCTGTACCTTTTGACCTGTCCGGTTATTTTCCACCAGGCGATGGGTGATGCGGGCTGAGCCGTCGGCTAATTTTCCGGTTGTTGTTTGTCGAATAAACATGATGGAGGGGATATAGGGTGCTGCCCGGGTATTACAATAGATACAATGGCACTACACGGAAGTTTTTCGCCAGGAAGAAAACCACAAACCCCCTGATAATGGGGATATGACGAAATATGGGGTGGTCAAAAAAAGTGAAATCAGGTCAAAAAAGTTAGATTTTTTAACAAAAGTGTTAAAGATGGGCTAAGATAAAAAACTTCTATTTTGTCAGAGACGTTGAACATTGGTTAATTTATATGGATCAATGACATTTTATGATCCTACCGAAAAATTAAACCAAATGAATTACTTCCCTCGGGGAGTTGTCCTGGGTTTAGGCCCAACTTCAGAAGATTGCAATGAGTAGGAGGAAATCGGTACCCAGTTGGATGTTAGATAATCAAGGTTTGCTTTGGTATTCAGGGTAAAAACAGTATTTCAGGATTACATACTCGTACACACCTTTTACTCCTTTATGGTTTTGAAGATGTTGCATTTTGAAGGGAAAAGGAGGATTTGAAAAAGGAAGGAAACCAATAGCCGAAAGGGAGAATAAACTCATTTCCATTGTATCCACTACTTAAATGGAAGATTTTATTCTGATAAGGCAGGACAATTCGAGCACTACAATCGTAAGTAAAACACAATTTTATTTACTTCAATGGGAAGGAAGTACCATGCATAAGTTGATAAAGGTTTAGCTATGGGTGAACAATAAAATATTCCTTTTGGGTCGTATACTTGATGAATTGAAAATTGCTGGCAGTAAAATTTCATCAACTCCAGAGATTGAATTCATCCCAAATAATGTTAGTTTCAATTGATATTCACTAAACCCAAACAGTTTCTTACCTAACAACGTCAAAGAACTATGGAACTTGAGATGATTCTCGAAGGATTTTCCAGAGGAAGATTGAGTAAGTACAAAATGCCACTTTAACTTATTGACTTTTCCAAATACAATTTAGAGGAGACCCCAAACATGACCGCTGAAATTGCACTCCTGAATCGAAAGGCAGTTGCGTTGGCTGCAGATAGTCAAGTTAGCTTAATCTTAGGAAATCAGGTTGTGAAAACTTATGCTACAGCAGAAAAAATATTTGAACTCTCACGTGATAAACCCATAGGTCTGATGGTATATAACACTATGGAAATTCTCGATATTCCGATTGAAATTCTGGTCAGAGAATTTCGAAAAAAAATTAATAATCAAATTCCAACAATCAAAGAGGTATGGCCTCAATTCAGAGAATTTCTTCAAATAGAAAGTCAAAAATACTCATACCCAAACATTCCTCATTTCCAGGATCTGATAAGTCGAACATTAAATATCGTAGAGAGTTTTTCTGATGCTAAAATCGAAACCGCTTTAGACTCGATTACAAATTTTTTAAATCCCATTGGTAATCTTCTAAAGGGTGTTGATGTGAATAAATTCGAAAATGTCTATGGCCCAAGTATTTCCGATCTTGTGGACAACCACTATCCCAAAATTAAGAGATTACTGTCTTCTAATAATAATGATATTTATTGGAAACTGCAGAAGTTGGCATTAACTACAATGAAATCTGGAGTTTCTACGACAAATACGACTGGATTGGTATTTGCTGGTTTCGGAGAAGATGAATTATTCCCGTCTTTAAGTTATGTAGAAATTGATGGTATTTTCTTTGACGAAGTAAGGGTAGTTAAAGAAGAAACTGTTTCGATAAATCGGAGGAAAATTACTTCGCGAATTGTGCCATTTGCTCAAAAAGTTATGCCCGATAGATTTGTTTTTGGAATTGATGACGAATACGAAAATGAAATGCATAATTTTGTATCTGAAACAATTGATTCAATATTAATCCAATTCTTGGAATTAGATTCAACACGAAAAACTGAAATCAAGACTAATGCTCAAAACTTGTTTCGTTCTCATTTGGGAACTCTTAAATCATCCACATCTCATAGAAATTTTGAGGCCGTTAAACACTTATCAAAAGAAGAATTATCAGAATTCGCTTATTCGTTGGTTGATTTATCTTCAAAAGACCATCAATTCTCAGAAAAGATAGAAACAGTTGGTGGGCCAATAGATGTGGCAGTTTTAACAAAAAATGAAGGATTTATCTGGGTCAAAAGAAAAAAATATTTCGACCTAGCCATAAATCCTTCGTATACCAATAGACGAAAAATAGGGAATTAGGGTAGTCTCACCAAGAAATACTGTACTGAAACCCGAAATAATGCATACTTTGCTTTTGATCGCAAAGAATGCCTTGGGGAATACTATTCTAAAGAATATTGTTTGGAAATTGGGGTTTTTGTTGTAAGGTCAATATAATCAACTCCTTATAATCTAGCTAGGATGAATTTACCATTTGCAATTTGAGTAACAAGAAAATTCGATATCAAAATTTAGAGGGTAGAGATGACTGAAAATAACCATAATTACGAAAATACCGAAAACATAAGGGACCAGTTAAAATTCCTGCCAATTGAGATACAAGCCAAAATTATCGAACAATTCCCTGAATTAAGACCCCCTATTAGAGATGTTCCTGAAGGAATATACGAAGAAGTAGAAAAATTAAGAGAACACTTAAATTTTACAAATAATAATGATGCGGTTACCATTTTAAATAAACTGATTTCTGAATTAAGATCTCGTAGTGAATTCTTAGAAAATCATAAAGAGGAATTTGAGGACAGCCGTAGAGAAATACTTGAGGCGATTTAATAAATCTTTCTATTAGTGATGCTTGATAACTGGTTAAGGAGTTTAACCTGTTTGGATTAAGGTCTCGTCCCGCCATCTTGTATGAGTTGAAAAATACTTCACTACGTTAACAGTTTCATTCTCACGTACCAATTTTTCCGTCAGTACCCAAAAGGTCCTCCCATTTCAAATGTTTTTTGTTCAGCTAACTATGGCATGGTGAGATTAAACGCATCTATATAAACCGGCACCCTCTTACCTGACAATGGCACCTCAAATATAAAAAGCCGCCTCAATTGAGGCGGCCTATCCGAAGTCGCGAACAACCCCGGTAAGAGTATCCAAATATATGCACAAAGAACTCATCGGCCAGCAATTTATTCAGAATTCGAGAAATTTTCAGGTGTTACAAAAAATGTGATAATTTTGGCACACAAGGGCAGGAAATACTGAATTAGCAAGAAAAACTTGAAACATAAAAATTGAAATGTTAAATTATCAGGGAATCGTCGGGTCCTTGCTTAATGACAAGACCCCCTGGGGGCTTCCTTCACTGGATAGTTGAGTGGCGGGCCCGACACTTTTTTAGTAAAATGTTTTTGCTAACCTTTTCCACAAATCATATTCTGTAACGATTTTGTCCTTGATTATTTTGTAGGACCTTTCGTCATTGCGTTCCCACTTTCTTTGAATAGCCCAAGCACAATAATCTGCAATTTGAAGGCAGGGATCGGATACTGTGCGTGGAAAGAACGTTTTCCATTGCTTATGCTGGACAACTTGTTGTAAGACTTCTTGAACGGCTTTTGTAAAGACTGCTTGGGTTCTCTTGGTACCGATACTGGCAGTGGTAATCAATGCTTCTGTATGATCCTTAAGTAAAAAAGGACCGACATAATTAAAATGATAATACCAGGCAACTTTGTAGATAAGGTCCTTCTTATTTGAAACATGGGGTAGTGCCTTTGGCTTATCCAGTATAGTAGCATCTATACGAAAGTCCTGTTTTGAGATGTAATTACTTGTGGCTTGTATATTACCACAACCAATTTTATATATTAGTTTTTCGTTAACCCCCAAAACACTTCCCTTATAAACTCAAAAACAAGGGGTGCGATTTCTTACACCCCAAAGAGCCTCGCAAGAGAATTGAAGGGAAAAAGAATTCATCCAAAAAGATTAAATATTTTAGAATTAGCAAGGAGCCTCACATGACAGCTGAAATTGCTCTCTTAAATCGAAAAGCAGTTGCCTTGGCGGCTGATAGCATAGTAACTGTTTCAGGGCCCTCAGTTTCTAAATCATATGATTCTGCAGAAAAGATATTCGAACTTTCAAGAAATAAACCCATAGGTCTTATGACCTATAACAATACTGAGATTTTAAAAATTCCAATCGAAATCTTGGTCCGAGAATTCCGCGAAGATTTTAACGACGAAATTCCAACAATCGAGAGTGTATGGCCTCAATTCCAAGAATTTATAAAAAAAGAAAATCGAAATTACCCACAATCAAATATGCATATCAAGTTGTTGCTCTTCCCATATTTGAAACACATTGAAGCAACACCAGATAATAAGAAAGAAATTGCACTAAATACGTTAAAACAAAACTTGAAACCTATTGGTAGCTTTCTTCAAAAAATTGAAATTAAACAATTTGAAGCAGAATTTGGTATTGATATTCGTAATCTGATTAAAGAGAATTTTCCTGGTATTGATGGGTATTTAGTTACAAAAACCGATTTTAATTTAAAGCTGCTAGAACTTGCTTTGGAAATATTAAGGTCCAATGCCTCCTCATCATTATATACCGGTATAGTTTTTGCGGGTTTCGGTAATGAGGAAAGATTCCCTTCATTGCTTAGTGTTGAAATTGATGGGTTTTACTTTGGGGAAACTAGGATAGTCAGAAAGCAAAAATTTGTGATTAATAGAGAAAACACTACTTGGGCAATAGTTCCTTTTGCACAAAAAACGATGCCGGAAAGGTTTATTTTTGGAATTGATAAAGAATACGAAAAACAAATTCTTGACATTATGTCACAAACAGTTGACCAATTACTAAACCAATTTAAATGGGCAACACCAGATCAAAAATCTCAAATTAGTCAAATTACAGATGAATACTTCCTTCAGGAATTAGAAAATTTGAAAAAGTTCGCTTCCCAAAACTTAGAGATCATTGATCAATTTTCTAAAAAGGAATTAGCTGAATATGCATCCTCAATGGTTAATTTCACGTCCAGATATCATAGGTATTCAAATTTGTTTGAATCTGTCGGAGGGCCTATTGATGTAGCTATTTTATCAAAAAATGAAGGCTTTGTTTGGATAAAACGAAAGAGGTATTTTGATTTGGATCTTAACCCTTCCTATTGTGAGCGACGTGGTAATTTGAACATTAAGTGAAAATAAATCACTTGAGATTTTTTTTGGCGGCGACATAAAACTTTAAAATATGCCGAGTATTTAGAATTATCGTAAATTTATTGTTTCAACACCAAAATTGTGTAAACTAAAATAATTATTTGTTGGAGGCTTGGACTATGGAAAATGCAGAAAAAGAAACTGAAAATCTGACATTTATGGATCAGTACGATTTTACTGAGAATGATGCAGAAGTCCTATTAAATAGATGGTTTCCAGAAAAAAAACCCAACAGTAAATTTGAGGCCAAACTAAAAGAAATCCTAGGTGAGGATTATCCTGAATCTTCAAGATAGTTAATAGGTGGTTTGGGAGTACCGATCAGTTGTCATGTTTTGACCATCATATCTATTTCTAGGGAGATCAATTTAAGGATTTGATTGATAATCACCTTGGATTGCAAAGTTAAGTTTGTCAGGGTTCATAGAGAAAATAGAAAGGTAAGAGGATTGTGGAATATCTCTGAAAATATTAACTAACTTTCTTTAATTGGCATGCCCCATCCACCGCCCTTGGCAGTTTCAATTACTATTTCATCGCCATCATCCACTTCCAGATCACTCACGAAAGAATACTGGATGCTATCATATTCCTTTTTTTTGACACTGAACTTGTTGGTTCCACCGGAACACCCACCATTCAAACCCCATACTGGATTTTTACTTCGACTGTAACCGGCCGAAACTATTGCTTTTGCCTTCATACGGTAGGATGTTGACAAACCCTTGCCACCTTCAAACAAGCCCTTGCCTCCAGGATCATCAAGGAGTTTCTTCCAACCAACTTCCAAGCCATATCTGGCTTCACAAATTTCAACCGGACAAACATAGGTCTCACCATGGCTTAGGGAATACATGCAATTCATTCCATTCCTAGTTGAGGTAGCACCCCAGCCTCCCAGCTGTGGTTCCACCATGGTAAACTTTCGGCCAGTTTCGGGGTGTACTCCGGCAATAACCGTACCGCAGATGGAACCAAAATGTCCGGCTGGAAGATTATCGGGCATAGCCTTGGCCATACATTGCCAAAGGAGATCATAAAGTCTTATTCGTGTTTCAAAGTAATAACCATGGGGTGCTGTACCAGTGGCTTCAAAGACTGTCCCGGGTGCAGTTATCACCTTAAGGGGTCTGAATGAACCTTCATTGCAAAACAGGTGGGGATCAGTCAGAGCCTTAAAGATCATTTGCGACGAAATTACTGCACCATCCCTACTGGTATTGTAGGGACCTTCTTTCTGGCGAGGGTTGTCGGTCAAATCAACAATAAACTCATTTTCAGTTATGGTAATAACCACTCGCCAACGATCATTATTTTCCTGTACTTCCGAAGCCTCATATTTGCCTTGTGGAAGCTTTAAAAGGCCCCGCCTTGCTCGTTTCTCGCCTTCTTCAAACAAATCATCCAAGGCAAGGTTGTAATTATCCATACCATAGGTTCTGGCTAGCTCAATTGTTCTTTTTGCGGCTCGACGGCTGGCCGAAATTTGAGACCATAAATCACCCCTGGTGATTTCTGGAAGTCTGGAATTGCAGGTTATGATTTCCAGTAGAGAGGTTACCGGGATATCCTGTTCGAATAATTTTACGGCAGGTAACCTTAACCCTTCCTGAATGATTTCCGATACCTTGGTTGACATAGAGCCCGGGGTTGAGCCACCAACATCAGACCAATGGCCTATGGAGGAAGCCCAGGCGATACATTCTCCCTGATAGAAAACAGGCATGGCAACCACAACATCGTTCAGGTGGGTCACCCCACCATAATAGGGATCATTGGTTATAAAGAGATCACCCGCATGGACATTGTCCAACCCGTGGATTTCTATTATCCTTTTTACGGCCTTGTCCAGGATCCCGACAAAAGTTGGTATACCTGCCCCGGAACCGACCATATTCCCGTGCTTGTCGGTAATTCCGGTACCGACATCCAAGACCTCGTAGATAATCGGACTCATCGAGGTCTTCTTGAGAATTTCAAACATCTCATCGGCCGCAGCAACCACTCCGGCCTGAATGACGGATATGGTAATGGGATCTTTCGGCATAGCTAAAGTCGCACTATATCCCTGGGGAGAGAGGATAGTATTTCGGGTCCATCTTCCCTGAGGATTACGATCTCTTCAAGGCGTACGCCAAATTTACCGGGAAGGTATATGCCAGGTTCGATTGAGAATACCATACCTGTTTCCAATATGGTTTCGGAAGATGCCGATATATAAGGAGGTTCGTGCACTTCAATGCCCAACCCGTGCCCCGTTCGGTGGACAAAATAGTCGCCATAGCCAGCCTTGGTAATAACCCTGCGGGCAGCATGATCGATTTCCCTGGCCTTTATCCCAGGCTTGGCTACCTGCAAGGCACTGATAACTGCCTCATTTACGATTGCGTGAACTTGCAAATACTCCTCGGAAGGTTCGCCTAAAATGGCGGACCGGGTTATATCACTGGAAAATTCCCCTTTCTGGCCACCGATATCCATAACAATTGGATCCCCTTCACCTAGAATCCTTGGACCAGTCTTATGGTGCGGCAATGCACCATTTGGTCCGCCACCGACAATAGCAAACTTCATGTCTGCATTCTGTGCCTTGAATTCCTGCTGGATGGTTGCAGCGATTGTCAACTCACTTAAACCAGGCTTGATTGCAGCGAAACCACTGAGCATGGCCTGATCAGCAATACCGGCATTTTCCTTTAAACTCGCATACTCATTTTCATCCTTACTCATCCGGAGTAATCCCACGGTATTTTCCGTGAACCTCCTTTTGGCGGCCGGGAGTTGATCAACCAGCAACATGGCAAAATCGGCTCGCATGGTCTCATCAAGAACCATACTATTGGCCTGGCTGGCCCCCACATCCTTGAGAGCAGAGATCAAAGCCATGGTTGGTCCCTCGTCATCTGACCATTTATGGCAGGTGATTGAACTCCTTTGCCTGGTATCCTCAGCGTTTAGGGAAGGCATGAGAAAGGCTTCTCTGCTTTCCCCAATCAACAGGAGGCAAGGTCTTTCGTCTGGATGGGTATGAAACCCCAGGACCCATTGCATATGGGCTCCTGGCCCCAAAGCAACCAACTGGGTATTGGTGGCCTTCATGCTGGTTCTGATTTTACCGAGTCTGGCGACGGTTCTTTCACTCACTTGTTATCTCCCTGGATTTGGATCTCTAATTCAAGATGCCTCGACAATAATACGATTACCAAAGACATCCCCATCATTGATAACCCCAAATCTTTCCAACTCCTCTTCAGGCGGAGGTTCGCACGACCATTTGCGGCTGGGAACCCAGCCACATTGTCTTTTCAATATGGCGGCATATTCAGCTCGCTTGAGAGCTGCAATGGATGGATCTATGACTGGTACTCCCAAAGTTTCTTCCAGGCTGTGGTAAAAACCCACCTCCCGGGTACAACCAAGAATAATGGCTTCAGCATAATCATCTTCTACTGCCCGGCGACCGGCTTCAACCAACAATCTTTCTGTTTTTTCCGGATTGACCTGAAAGTCATTGACACCCAACTCGACATGATAGAAACCACTTAACTGATCTTCCCTCCCATAATCCCTAATGGTTGCAGCCATTTGATCGACCCATTTACGGCGACCGACAATAACACCAAATCTATTGGCCAGACTTGAGGCAATTTCCACCGAGGCCATACATGGGGCTGTTACGATCAAGTCACCTGAAACTTCTCGGGCATCATGGAGGGCAGTATCGTAGAAACAACTCAAGGCAACGGCATCAAATCCTTCCTGGGCTGCAACCCGGGTTCCCCTGACTATACCCGCAGATACAATGGCTTCATACGACCTGTATTCGATATGAGTAAAACCACCATCAGATGGTTGGAGGGATGTTATATGGACTTCGGTTGCCGGATTCTTGTAGTTCCTTATCATGTCAGCAAACAATTCATCAAATGCCGCCGTACCTACCGGTCTCAGGTACATGACCTTGAGTGTTGTCTGATTGTGCACGACGTATTCCCTGACCCTGTGACTTTTGTTTACTCGGCCTCAACAACCAGCCTGTTGCCAAAGACATCACCATCATCAATTATGCCAAACCGCTTCAACTCCTCTTCCGGAGGTGACTCACAAGACCATTTGCGACTGGGTACCCAGCCACATTGTTTTTTCAGATTGGCCCCATATTCGGCCCTCTTCAGGGCCGCGATGGAAGGGTCAATGACCGGCACGCCCAGGGTTTGGGTCAAGGCTTTGAAAAAACCCAGTTCCAACGTACAGCCGAGGATAAGGGCTTCGGCATAATCCTCTTCCACAGCTTTTCGACCTGCTTCGGTCAGTAACCTTTCGGTTCTCGCATGGTCAACCAGGAATTCATTGACACCCAATTCCACATGGTAAAAGCCGCTGAGTTGTTTACCCCGGCCATTATCCTTGACGGTAGCCGTCATTTGATTGACCCACTTGCGGCGTCCAACTATGACACCAAACCTGTTGGCCAGGCTACAGGCAATTTCTACCGAGGCCATGCAAGGGGCAGTAACAATCATGTTGCCTGATACTTCTCGGGCATCATGTAAGGCGGTATCATAAAAACACCCGATGGCCAGAGCATCAAACCCTTCCAGGGCGGCTGCTCTGGTCGCTCTGATTATACCGGTGGTAACAATTGCTTCATAGGATCTAAATTCGATATGGGTAAACCCACCATCTGATTCCTTCAGGGAGGTAATATGTACTTCCGTATCTGGAAGTTTGTATTCCCTGGCCATATCGGCAAAGACCGGATCATAGGCGGCGGTCCCCACCGGATTGAGATACATGATTTTGAGGGGTTCCCTGGTAGCCATAACAACTCTCCTTTTAAACTATCCGAGATTCAACATTAGTCCTCCAGGCCAAATACTTCCCTGGCCTGTTGAGGAGTTATCAA
Source organism: Paracoccaceae bacterium (assembly GCA_963668325.1). GTDB lineage: Bacteria > Pseudomonadota > Alphaproteobacteria > Rhodobacterales > Rhodobacteraceae > MPNP01. Next base: position 533,626 of record OY764222.1, on the reverse strand, counting down.
TTCATTCTTGAGATCCATCCGAACGAGATCAAGGTCTCTTTCCCTGGGGTTCCCCAACCCACCGCCATTGCCGGTGTGGACCCGGATGACATCATCCTTCTGGGTGGTCAAGCCCGATATGGCAGCAAAGGTTTGAACTTCCCCTTCCCTGGGAATGAATTCAATGTAATTGGGCGAACCATCCTGCCCCCCATCAAGCCCCCAGGCCGGGAATTTGGAGCGGGTGTAGCCGGCTGTCAAGAAGCCATTATCGGCCCGTACCCGATAATCAAGGACAATACCCCTTCCACCCATGTGTTTGCCTTCACCACCCTCACTTACATTGAGGGCCATCTGGTCAACAATGAGCCCGTTCCGGGCTTCATTGATTTCGGCCGGACAATTATAGGTTTCGCCATGGAAACCACAGAACATGCCTGAATTGCCATCACCCGATTGGCTGGCACCCCAACCACCCAGTTGTGGTTCAATTACCGTATATTGTCGGCCCGTATCTGGATGTATGCCACCTATAAATGTTCCGCAGACGGATGAAAAATGGCCAGCTGCCAGTCTTTCGGGCATGTGCTTGGCCAGACAGCGCCACATCAAATCGTAAACTCTCAATTCGATTTCGTAATAAAAGCCAAGTGGTGCAGGTTCCTGGGCATGGAACACCGTCCCTTCCCGGGTCAGGAGTTCTATTGGTCGAAATGATCCGCCATTGGCTGGAGAATAGGGATCAGTCAGGGATTTGAATATCATCTGGACAGCCACCATGACCCCATCCCGGCTGGTATTCAGAGGACCATCCAGCTGATCGGGATTATCCCGGAGATCAACCGTAAACTTATCCTTCGCAATGGTTACCTTTACATTGTAAAACTGGCCATTGTCCTGTTCCTCCGTCAACTTAAAGGTACCCTCAGGTAGTTTGGCCAGTTCACGCCTGGACACCTGTTCGCCATAATCCATAAAGGCCTCGACCGCCTTGGCAAAGGTTTGGGTGCCATATTTTTGGGCAATGGCCATCAACCTTCTTTCACCTATCCGCACCGAAGCTATAGCCGCCCAAAGATCACCTTCCAGGACATCCGGCATCCGCGAGTTTACCTTGATGACTTCCATGACTGGAACAATCGGCTTGCCCTTCGATATTATCTTGATGGCAGGCAGGCGTAGACCTTCCTGGAATATGGTTGTCGCCTCACCCGTAAGAGAGCCAGGTGCCATTCCGCCCACATCAGAGTTGTGAGCTATATTGGCACACCAGGCAATTAATTCCCCTTCCGAAAATACCGGCATGATGACCACAATGTCATTGAGGTGGGTAACCCCACCATAATAAGGGTCATTCGTGGCGAAGACATCGCCCGGTTCGACATCGCCCGGCTGGTCAAACTTGTCGATAATGACCTTAACTGATTTATCCAGAACACCGACAAAGGCTGGAATACCTGCTCCAGAGCCGGCGATCTCGCCCTTGGGGTCCATGATGCCGGTTCCCATATCCAGGACCTCATAGATAATCGAACTCATGGCGGTCTTGCGCATGGCGGCAAACATCTCGTCGGCCGCAGCCTGTAATGAGTTCTGGATTATTTCAATCGTAATTGGATCGTTTGCATTATCAGTCATGCCAATCCCCTCCCTCCAATGTTAATAATGTAGTTGCCATATTCATCGACCAGGGCCTTGTTGCCAGGATGCACAACTACCGTTGCTCCTTCCTCCTCGATGATGGCTGGTCCTTCCAAAGCCATGCCCGGTTCCAGTTTGTCTCCATCATAGATGGTCGTTGCGTGGATACCTTCCAAAGCATAATCCACCGATCTGGTGCCTTTGATGGCTGCTGCAATTTGCCGACCCGTCCTTGGCCTGATAGGTAGCGTAAGTTTGCCGACCTCAGCTACGGCCACCAGGTGGATCCCCACCATTTCCACTGGCGCGTCCAGGCGATAGGTATATTCCCGTTCGTATACCTGCTTGAAATTATCCACAATCGCCGTGATTTTAGCACTGGTAATTTCACCATCCAGTTCGACTTCGGTCGTATGTTCCTGGTTTTGATATCTGAACTTGGCAAATCTGGCGAAGCTAATCTCATCTGGGTTGATATTTTCACTGGCGAACTGATCCAGGGCATTCTTTTCAGTTTCCCTAAAGGTAGTTTCAATGCGTTCAGCTGTACCTTCATTCAGATCAGTCAGGCAGGTAACAAAGTAGTCTCGCCGCAAATCGGACATGGTCATGCCCCAGGCTGAAAATACCGAGGCATTGGCAGGTATGACAATCTTGCTTACCCCCAATTCCTGAGCCAGCGATACGGCATGCATACCACCGCCACCACCAAAGGCAACCAGAGTGAAATCCCTCGGATCAAATCCTCGATTGAGGGAAACCAGCTTAAGGGCATTGACCATGTTGTTATTAGCTATCCGGACAATCCCCCGAGCAGCTTCCTGAGCATCTACACCCAGTTTCTCCCCGATGGCACCAACCGTCTTTTCAACATTAATCATGTCAGCTTCAATATCGCCACCACAGAAGTAATCCTTGTTGATCCGACCCAAAAGAAGATTGGCATCGGTCGTGGTGGCTTCCATGCCACCCTTGCCATAGCCAGCTGGACCAGGTACTGCCCCAGCCGATTGAGGACCGACATGCAACTTGCCGTAATCATCAACCCAGGCAATGGATCCGCCACCATTGCCGATTTCGACCAGATCGACAACTGGGACCATGACTGGATATCCCGATGATTTGCGGCTTTTTTCGATCCAGTAGTCGGTTACAATCTTGATGTTGCCGTTTTCGATCAAGGAGCATTTAGCCGTTGTTCCTCCGATGTCGAGAGCAAGGACATTGGGATCACCAATCAACTTGCCCAGCTCGGCTGCTCCCCAGATCCCTGAGGAGGGACCGGATTCAATCATGGTTATCGGAGTCTTCGCTATGGCTTCGAGGGTATCCACGCCACAATTGGACTGCATGACATAGGGGCTACCGGCAAACCCATTAATCTTGAGTTTTTTATCCAGTCTTTTCAGATATCCTTCCGCCACTGGCTGGACATAAGCAGAGAGGACAGCTGTATTGGTGCGTTCATATTCGCGCCACTCCCTGGCGATACTATGCGAGGAGACTACTCTTACTTCTGGCCATAGTTTCCGGACTTCAGCTTCGGTCTCTTGCTCATGGGTTGGATTGGCATAGGAGTGCAGGTAGCTGATGGCAATTGCTTCAACCCCTTCCTCTTTAAAATTGTCTAGAATAGCCTGAAGTCCATCAAGTTTGAGGGGACGCATTTCCTCTCCCTTGTAGGTCATACGACCCGGAAGTTCCTGGCGGAGGTAGCGAGGAACAAAAGGAGGGGGTTTTTCGTAATGCAGATTAAAGAAATCAGGTCGGTTGCCCCGGGCAATTTCCAGGGTATCGCGAAAGCCTTCGGTGGTAATCAAGCCGACCTTGACACCTTTTCTTTCAGTCAGGGCATTGATGACAACCGTTGTGCCATGGGCCAGAAAATTTACCCTGGTCAGGTCGACTTCAGCCTTTTGGATAACATTGATCATGCCAGTCTCGTAATCTGGCGGGGTTGTGGCTGATTTGGCCGTCCTGACCGTTGATTTGCCGGTGGCGTTATCAAATTCAAAACAGACCAGATCGGTGAATGTTCCACCGACATCGGTCGCTACACGTATTGTTGAGTTAACCATCTTTACTTCCATTTTTGACATACTCGTAATATAGAAAACAAAAAGTACTCGGGATCTTCAGCTCTTCGGCAAAGTGAATACTTTCCTCTGGGTAAGCACCTGCCGGGCCTAGAATGTTCAGGGTTCCGTGGATTTCGCCATTAATAACAATTGGGACATTGATTATGGCCTCACACCCCAGCGATCTTATCACCTCGTGATCAGGGAATGTATCAGCTATGGTGGCATAATCATTGGCAACAAAAATCTTCTTTTGCTTGATAACATTGTCTGCCCATTCCCCTTCTGGGATTGGTTTGGTACCCGATAGGGGGTAAACCTCTGGTGAACTGGTATAGATACGACAGGCTTCTTCCCTGGTAAAGTCAATAGCCATCACCGAAAACAGTTTAATGTCCAGATTGTTGTGGGCGTATTTTTCCAACTCCCGAAAGAGATGGGTAGTTTGGCAGTTACCAGTCTCGACCAATCTAATTAAACTCTCCAGCATGATTAAGCCACCTTTGCCAAGCCTTGTTTTAAATTCAGACGTAGATTTTGTTCTTCTTCAGTTATGACAGGTGAGGCACTTATCAATTTACGGGTATAGCTGTGCTCTGGATTGTCGAATATCTTTTCCGTTTGATTCAATTCGACCAATTGGCCTTCTTGCATGACAGCAACCCGGTCAGCCATATTGCGAACAACGGCCAGATCATGGGTGATGAAAATATAGGTGAGATCCCTTTTTGTTTTTAATTCCTTTAGCAATAACAGTACTCGTGCTTGCACGAGGACATCAAGCGCTGAAGTCGGCTCATCCAGAACAACCAGTTCCGGCTGGCTAGCCAGTGCCCTGGCAATAGCCACCCTTTGACATTGTCCGCCAGAAAGGGTAGATGGTGCTCTGCCAGCATAGCTGGAAAGTAGTCCCACCTCAGCCAACAACTCTCCAACTTTTTCCATGCGGTCCTTCTTCGAACCGATGGCATGGACGTTTAATGGCAGTTTGAGGGTAGATCCTATACGCCGACTTGGATTGATTGAAGAGTATGGGTTTTGCTGGACTAGTTGGATCGCCCTCTTTTGGTTTTTTGTGCGGCGAGAGGGAAATGGTTCGCCTTTAAAAATGATTTCGCCCGATGTTGGTGGATAAACTCCCAATAACATGTTGGCTATGGTGCTTTTGCCTGAACCTGATTCACCGACAATAGCCAGACATTCACCCTTGTTGATAGCAACCGAAAAATCACGGACGGCATTGACCTGGTAAGATTCCAGATAGAAGGTCTTGGTTAGTTTCTTTACTTCAAGTATTGGTACAGTCATAAGTCCAAAACCCTAATGGACCTCCCTTGGAGCCAGAAAGGCTGAAGTGTCATTGATTACAGCCGAAATCGTATCCCCGCTGGTAATTCTTGGGACAGCCGCAAGCAAGGCTTTCGTATAGGGATGCCGAGGATCGGCAAACACATCTTCGGTTTTGCCCTCTTCAACAATTCTCCCTTGATAAATCACATACAGCCGGTCGGAAAACTCCCGTACAACCCCTAGATTGTGGGAAATCAGAAAGACTGATGTCTCCCTACCCTCAACCATCTCATGCATGAGTCTGAGGGTTTGGTCCTGAACAGTAACATCCAGGGCTGTTCCAGGTTCATCGGCAATTAACAGGGTGGGCTCGTTTATCAAGCCCATGGCAATCATCACCCTTTGGTTCATACCTCCGGAAAGTTGGAATGGAAAAGATTTCAACACTCTCTCTGGTTCGGTTATGGTGACATCCCTTAGCATGGTGATTGCCTTATCCCTGGCCTCGGTGAGTGAGATTGCGGGTTGTTTTCTTTTCAGTACTTCCTGGAACTGGATTTCAATACGGTATACCGGATTGAGGGCTGATACCGGGTCCTGAAAAATCATCGACATCCTGGTTCCCCTTAACTGCTCTCTTTCCTTTGTAGATAGTCCAGCCAGATCTCTTCCTTCAAAATTGATGGTACCTGACACAACGGTTTTTTGCTGGGATTGCAGCAATCCCAGGACCAACCTGGCTGTCACTGACTTGCCAGAACCTGATTCACCAACCAAGGCAACCTTTTCCTTGGGACCGATGTTCAAAGAGATACCATGAAGAACCTTGTTTGTTTCCATGAGACCTTTGAAACTCAGGGACAGATCAGTGATTTCCAGGGTGAGATTTTTCATTGGTGTGTTCCCAATACTTCCCGCATTGCATCACCGAGCAAATTAAAGCCAAAGACTGCCACCAGGATGGCCAAACCCGGGAACACGGTCAGCCACCAGGAATCAGGTAGATATCTTGCTCCCTCAGCCACCATGGAGCCAAGATCCGGAGTTGGTGGCTGGACACCAAGGCCAAGGAAGGACAGGGAAGAAGCAATCAGAATGACAAACCCCAGATCAAGGGTCATTTTGGTTAAAATGGCCGGGAAACAATTGGGGAGGATTTCGACAAACATGATATGGAACCTGGAGGCTCCGATTACCTCAGCCGCCAGCACATACCCTTCTTCTTTTTCGGCCAGGGTAAGATTATAGACCAGGCGGGAATACCACGGCCACCACATGACAGTAACGGCCATCATGCCGTTGAGCAAAGTCGGTTCGAGTACCCCCATTATGGACATGGCCAAAACAAGTGGAGGGATTGAGAGAAATACTTCCGTGGTGCGCATCAGGACAAAACGGACTTTTTTGCCAAGATAGCCAGCCATTAATCCCACAGTTACACCAAATGGTACAGCCAATAGGAGAACGACAATGCCAAGAACCAGGGAGATTCTATAGGCATAAATTATCCTGGTAAACAAATCCCTTCCCACAAGGTCAGTTCCCATTATATTGGGCCAACCCGGTGGTTGGTTAAAATTGCTAAAATCAACAACAGTTCCCCGATGGGAGGGGAATGGCGTTATAAAATCGGCAAAGATAGCCGAAAAGAGTACTATACAGATGAGGATTACCCCAACAACAGAAAGGGGATTGGCCAGGATTATTCTGAAAGTCCTTGTCAAGGGTTTCTCCTTGCATACCTGATCTTGGGATTTAAAAGGGCGATTAACAGATCAACCACAAGATTGGCGATCAGAAAGGTCGCCGAGATAATCAAGACTGTGCCGATTATGGCATTCAAATCCTTCCTGAGGATGACGGCAACCCCATACCTGGAAAGTCCCGGCCAAGCAAAAATTGCCTCTACCAGGAAGGCATTTCCCAGCATTGCTGCGAAATCCAGACCGATAATAGTCAGGGAGGGGATAAGGGAGGGTTTGAAGGCATATTTTCTGGCCACCCGCCAGCCAGGGAACCCATAGGAATGAGCCATTTCTATATAAGGCTTGCGGTAGGTTTCGGTCATATTCGCTCTGGTCAATCTAGCTGCTTGACCAATGCCCGACAACGCCAAGGCAAAAGCGGGCAAAAAGATATGCCAAAGTACATCAAGGAACGCTCTGATATTACCAGCAAGCAGGGTATCTACCAGGAGGAACCCGGTTGTTCTGGTGATTTCAAAATCAGTGTCTATTCGTCCTGCAATTGGAAAGAGGGGCAAGAAAAAAGCAAACAATATCATAAGAATAACTGCCCAGACAAAACTAGGGGCAGAAACCCCCAGGAGAGCGACAATTCGAATGAGATTGTCAAGGAACCTTCCTTCGTATTTGGCCGAAATTATGCCAAGCGGCAACCCGATGAGAACCATCAGAATACCGGCGGCAAATATAAGTTCCAAGGTTGCCGGTAGAAACTGAATTATGTCTTTAACAACAGGGCGGTTGGTATAGAGGGAGGTCCCCAAATCGCCCTGTAGCAATTCACTGGCAAAATAAGCATATTGCTGCCAGATGGGATCATCAAGGTGGAGTTCACCTCGAAGTTTGATGACCTGCTCGTCAGTGGCATTGGGACCAAGAGCTATGCGGGCGGGATCACCGGGGATAACCCTGGCAATCAGAAAAATCAAGATAGAAACCCCAACAAGGACAAGGAGGGATATCCAAACCCTCCTTATCAACAAATTCAGGACATTACCCACCAGATTTTAGACGCAAACCAGTATCACCAGCCCTTTTAGCAAGGGCTGGTGATTGCTATTTTGGTTATTCAATTTCCATCAAGCGGAAGGCAAAACCCATGGTATCCAGCCCAAAAGCCTTATCTGGATCGGTTAAAGCCGGAACCTTGATATTGGGACGGGCAACAAAAACCGACTGTCGGTCAAAGCCATAAATTGATGGAGCAATAGCAACCAACCTGTCGTTCAAGGCTGAATAGGCCTCTTCCCTGGCTTGATCAGAGGTACCGGTACGACCCATATCCAATAGACTGTCTACTTCAGCATCATTAAGATGCTCAGGCGACTGCCAGCTTCCTGCCTTGGTGGAATGATACATGCCATAAAGCAAAGTATCGGGATCACCCGTGACAGCAGTAACAAAGATCTGGGATACATGTGGGGTATTCGCCGGATCATTGACCGAACTGGAGAACAAGGCCCATGGAACTTTGGTTATTGTTGATTGGACACCTATTTCAGAAAGGTTGGCCTGGAATAGGAGGGCCAATCTTTCTTCAAGTGGAACTTCGGCGATCCAGGTGATTTCGATTTCGAACTCCGCAGGATCATAGGAACAATCGGCCAGATTTTGGCTGGCAGCATCCAAATCCCTCGTACGTTCATTGCCAACAGGGTTGGACCCAAACATGCCAACAGGGATAGCACCGGTGGAACCAGTACCGCTGGATACCTCATCCGTTATCGCAATCAACTTCAGGACGGACTCATAATCAAAGGCATTGGCCAAGGCCAATCGGCAATTAACATCGTCCAACGGGGCTTTCTGGGTATTCATCTTGAAGTAAAAAGCCCCTGTACCACCTTCAGTCAGAAACTGGTTGCCATCCTTTACCAAGGCTCCCATAACTTCAGGTGGTAACCACTGCGAGGTGATATCATGTTCGCCTTGGGCCATAAGAGTTCTTACAGTTGCTGCTTCAAGTCCGTATCTCAATCTGACAGTATCTGGTGCATTTTCGCCAATCCCAAGGAAATAGTTGGGGTTTTTCTTCATGACCGTTTCTTCCTGGGGATTATGGGATTCTACCAGGTAAGCACCTGTACCTCCTCCATTTGATGACAGGAAAGCTTGCCCCCAATCACCCATTTCACCTTCGCCTTCACCGAGATTTTCCATGACAAGTTGCTTGTCGACAATTGGCAGCCTGACCAGTGAGGATACAAACGGCGCATAAGGTTCCGTTAAAGTAAACCTGACACTGTTACCATTAACGACTTCGACAGAATCCACACTGACGAACAGGAAAGAAAGCCCTTGTCCTATGGCCTGCATTCGATCAAATGAAAATACTACATCTTCTGCCGTTAGGGTGTTGCCACTTTGAAACTGGACATCATCCCTGATTTTGAACGTATAACTGGTTCCCTCACCTTCCCAGCTTTCTGCCAGGTGTGGTACTAGTCCTGGTCCGCCCTGACGTGGTATGACCAGCGAGTCGTACACATTAAACATCAGGATTGTATCAGCATAATCTGAAGCTTTGGCCGGATCCAGTTCGCCAACTGCAACCTCATCAAGCCGCAAGACCTTTTCGGCATGTGCGGTAAAACCGGTAAAAATAACCAGGCCAACCACAAATAGCAATTTACCTATTCTTTGCATCTTGTTTCCTTTCCTTATATTTCATTTAGGTGAAATGATTAACTTTCATCCCGCCTAGTTTCTCCCTTTGAGCCATTATTTGGCTCGGATTTGTTATGGTCTGTATCACCAAAGATATCCATGGTACAAATGACCAGTATACTTGCCGTTTCCAATGTATGGTTCCAGGTTGAATGAAGTTCATTGGAATTAAAATGGATGGAATCTCCTGGTCCGAGGACAGTCCTATCACCACCGATTTCACAAGTTATTGATCCCTCAAGGACAAAGAAGAATTCCTCACCCTCATGCCTCATTGGTGGACTTCTGTGACCTGGCTCTTCCTTCATGATTACACCACTGAGGACATGCCCCGGAAACTTGGAAGTCAGCCTTTCATAAATAAGGGAACCTTCATTTAAGGTATAAGGTTCCCTCTTGTTTGATCTGGTCAGGGAGGAATCACCACCCGGTACAACCAGAAAGTCAGCGATTTCAGCTTCTAGAACCCTGGCAATGGCAGCCAGAGATGATAATGAGGGGGAAGTAAGATCTCGTTCTAGTTGTGAAATAAATCCAACCGACAAGTTTGCTCCATCAGCAATTTCCTGAAGAGTTAGACCAAGTTCCCTTCGTCGGTTACGAACTTTTGTACCGATAGGTTCCAAGTTGGAATTGAGAACGACTTGTGCTGATATTGAATTCATGACCTGATTTCAGATTTTTAGTAATACTAAAATTTATACCAATACTAAAATCAAAGTCAACATGAATTTTTTTGATTATCATATTCTCAATAGATTCGGTACTGGATTAAAATGATTATGCCGGCAAATGTTCCCAACTCGTTTATTCATAGGTAATATAGGTCAAATTTGTCGGCATAATAAAGTTGTCGGCATATTTCCCGTCTATGGCAATCACATCATCCCCGAAATAATCTTGCCAGCCTCCAACCAGCCGTAGCAACGCTGTTTGAAGCCCCTTGGGGTCAAGGCTTTTGAACAGATCGGAAAAAGCATCATGGCTGGGTATACCATAGTCAAGCTTGAGAAACTGCCGGAGAAAATCTTCCTTTTCATGGCCAAAAACCGCCATGTCGGTACATCCTTCACCACCACATATGATGGTCATCAGGCCAATTATGAGCATGTCATTGAGATCATGTCTGGTTGCATTACTGATACGGGGGTCTTCAACCCTCTCAAAGAGATGGGAAATATTCTGCATTGTTCTGCCTCAAAAATTGCTTTTTTTGATAGAATCGCAGAAATTGTAGATGGAAACAATTGAAAAATTTCAAAAGCGATAGCCCTGCGCACCCCATTCGGGGTTATTGGCTTTTGTGCACTAAATGTTAAAGATGGGCTAGAACCCGTCGAATCTAATATCTTTTTTTTGCGATAACATGCCAACCAAAGCATTGTAATTCTGATGATTTGCGAGACATGCGTCTCCCATCATAACGTAAGAGTTTGCGTACGCATAATATCGCAATTCGAAAAAATATTGAGTCTATTGGTTTATATACACCTAGCTTGAACTGTCTTCTTACACTATTGATACGACCTAGTTCTTGAACCATAACGTCGAAATAACCACCGTTAGCAACTAGTGAAACGATCTCAAATCCTAAACGCTCTAGGTGAAAATGAAAAAAAAACTTCGAGAACCCAGTACAATAATGATAGGGTGCAAAATGTGTCAAAGAGTTAAATGGAGCAGTGATAATTAACGTACCCCCATCCTCAGTGCATAATCTAGCCATTTTTTCCAATGCAAAAACTGGGTCAGGTACATGCTCAAGTACTTCTGTACATAGTACTGTATCAAATTTACGGTCCTCAGGTATGTCTAGGAGGTCACAAACTAAATCAATAGAATTTGTATCCCATAATTTGGTTTGAAGACCTGTCCCATCACCTATACCATCATACTCGGTATTATCTTGAGAAAAATATTCAAGATGTGTACAAAATTTTTTGTATTTACATTCTCCAGCCCCCACATCAATCAGACTTGATCCAACGGGTAGTTTACTCAATTCCGTTGAGACCCAAATATCGCGTGCAGATTGGTTGCCAGTTTTTGAACTACACTTTTTCATGTGAACAATCTTAAACTCATTTTTCCTCATTAAGTCCTTTCGTAACTACTCAGGTAGTATCAGTGGCAGATTAGTAAAGTCTCATCTGCTGAACAAGAATATATTGGCTTGATGGTATTTTAAGTATCGGGAACTGGTTTCACGGGTGTCAGCCGTGTTATCAGGTCAGCCGCCTCTGTTCCCAGGACCTCAAGTGCATTCCATCCCTGTTTACGGGCGGTCTCCAACACACTACTTAGAATCGCAAAGTCCCTTGCGCCCTCGGCGGTTCGAAAACTTCCCGAGATCTTCTGCTTAAGTTTCAATGGGCGAATATCCCTCTTTATGTAAAGCCCAAAACGCCAAGCCCCTTACCATCAGTGTTTTAAGTGCATACTACTTTACATAATTATTTACCCTCCCATGTCAGTTAACAGAGCCATCAGGCGATCCTCGGCATGTTTGAAATACCCCTTTTTCACTTCAATAGGATGAACTGAAGCTTGAATGTCACGTTTCTCACCCGGATCGTCCCGGAGATATATCTCGGTACTCTGTATGCTGCTGTGGCCAAGCCACAGCGATACCTTTCGGATGTCACCAGTGGCTTCAAGGGTATGGTGAGCACAAGAATGACGCAGGGTATGAGACCGTGAAAGTATTACCAACAGGCATTAATTGAATAGAAAATTTCAGTCAAACTGATGAAATAATTCCTTCTTCTTAAATGTGAGGCTCTCTTTTTAAGAATAAAATATTAGAAATTTGAATCTTTCTAAAATACTTTCACAGTCTCCAACACTCGCTTCCAGCTGGCTGGTTGGCCTTTACCGGGTAGGAGTCGAGCCCACTGGATTACGACGAAAAGTTTCAAATCAATTCATTATATCCTTCTTTCCAGGGCTTTTCCTGGCGTAATATGTAAAGTAAAGTTCAAACAGCTAATGAGCTGTGAATGTATTTAATTTGGCTTTTAATTTGGGGATTATATACCAAAGTGGCACTAATCACCCTTTTTCTTCTCTTCTCTCTCAACCTCAACAGGCTTAAAGAAGGTTTTCCTAACCTCCTCCAAACTCATTCCAGGCATATCATACTCCTTTAACATTTCAGCCTTAGAAGGCTGGTAGTCGTTAGGAGGTAATTTAATTTTTAGTTTTTTCATTACTGCTCTCCTTAATCCATACTGGATATAATTTCATCGTAGATTCTCTTGTGCTTTTTTCCAATTCTTATTGCACCTTCAAGATCATCGTTCTCTATAAAATCTGACAATTCACTCAAGAAGTTAAACCAATTTTCTCCAATGTCATAACCTGGTGATTCTATACCAATATTAGCCAATCTTCCTTTCAAGCTTTCACTTCTTCTAGGTGCTTCTTGATAAGTATGTAATTCGAATTTGCTAAAAACAGGTCGGTCAGGTGGGTTGTATAATTTTATAACTTCTAGAATTTCATTGTGAAGACCCTTTGATATTTTTGGTTCTTTCCACGAGTTATAAGCAAGCACTATAAAAGATATGATTATAAAAATTATACCAAATGCAAAAAATAAAATGACACCAATAATTGGTAATGGTAAGCTCGTAAAAGAGTCAATTATTTTACCAATCACTGCTACTCCTCCCAATGAAATTGCAAACCTAACCAAGTTAATAACAATTCCACCGATACTGAATAGTTTGCCCAATAATCCCCACATTTATCTTGTCCCGCTTTTATATCTTTATAAAAGTTCATATTCTAATCTCCTTATGTATTCAAACAAAAAAGGGGAAACCCTAAGGTCTCCCCAACTCAATAAAATGAACTCCTATTTTAAGGAGTTCTAACTAATTTCTAGCTGACTCTGGCTCCCGAAGAGAGTCCATTATCAGCAATCAAAGACTTATAACGAATACGCTTATTGGACATCCCTTTAACAATCTCTGACATTTGTTCTAAGGTGTTAGCTGGTCTATCATTGTAACGTCCTGAGAACTCACCAACATACCTATGAGTGTGTTTAGGGCTAAACTTGTGGTAAGTTCCGACATATCCCTTTTTCAGCAACGCCCAGAAGGACTCAATACCGTTTGTGTGTGCTTGTCCACTAACATACTGACTAACACTATGCTTAACAGCCTCGTGAGTTCTATCAAGCCCCTGATAAGCCTTTGCTTCATCTGTGTAAACAGTGGTTTCATCGGTAGTATTATCCTCAACGAAACCCTGTAATGTTTCTTTATCAGTACTCTGAACAACAGTAGCAACAACCTTATTTGTTTCTCTGTTCTTCATTCCAACAACAGCGACCTTACCTACTGCTCCCCTTCCTGTAAGTTCTTTTCTTTTTGAGTTTGGCATGTTCTTACGCTTACCACCAATGTAAGTTTCATCAACTTCAACAGTTCCCTCAAAAGGATTAGATTGAGCCTCAAAGACACCTCTTAATCGGTGAAGAAGAAACCAAGCAGATTTCTGTGTGATACCCAGTTCTCTGTGAAGTCTCATACTGGATACGCCTTTAATGTTGGTTGTGAATAAGTAGATACCGATTGCCCAAACGCGATATTTAAGTTTTGTTCCTTCCATTATTGTACCAGTTCGTAAGGAAAACTTGGGTTTACCTTCACATTCTCGGCAACGATATTCCATTGTTGCATGTTTGATATTTTCTTGGACATTTGAAGTATTACACTTGGGACAGCGAACCCCTTTTGGCCATCTTTGTTCCTTTATCCAGTTCTTGGCCTGTTCTTCATTTCCAAACTTATCTACGACTTGTAAAAGTGTTAAACCTTTTCGCTCAAATTTACCTGGTGCGCTCATTTTTTATTCTCCTATTATAGTCTCTCAATGTCACTATAATATAATAATTTTACCACAAATTTCAAGGGTAAAATGTCACTTTAAGGTAAAAAAATAGGGTCTTATATGTTTAGAAATATAAGACCCTCAAAGATTATTTTTCAATTTTATTTTTAACTGTTGGTTTTTTAGGCTTTTCTTTAATCTCCTTTTGTTCAATAGATTTTTTTAATAGCTCGAATGGATCAATATTATTTTCTCTTAGATACTTTTCAGTTCTATTCCAAAGTTCTTCAATAGCTTCAGCATTCTTTGTACTGACATTATCTTCAATCAAATATGTTTGCCTACAAAATTCATCATAAACCTTATTCTCAAACTCACCTTTTTGCACTTTTTCTCTTATATTCTCTCTAGAATTGTGAAGTGACTCACTTAATACTCTCCTTGTACGAATGTCATGTAATTTAGCTCCTACAAAAACCCCTATTAGTAAAGACCCTACTGCCCATGCTACTGGTACTATAACTGGTGCTACCATTTTTATCCCTTCCATAATGATTGACAAGACACCAAAAGGTGTCGGGTTGTTGCAATCACGCACAGGAAAAAGTGGGACCCTACATATTCACCATAACACGGGTAATTACTCCCTTGTCGGGTATGGCTTTTTTATTCAGTAGGCAACCCGACATAGCGGGTTCCTGTACTGTGATTGCAGGGAAGGATATAGGTACGAGGGTGAGGGTTTTCAAATAAGGGATTTGGGAGTTAAGAAGCTGAATGTTTAGTAGTCAATAATGCCACTTTGGTATATAATCCCCTTTAATTTGAAATAAATATTGGCAAAAAAAGGAATGGTACGAAAGATCAGGATAAACTTGACTGTAAGGATTGGGGCCAGGCTATAAAAACTGGCAAAATAATACTCAATAAAGGGGTGAAGTGAATACTTTCACAGTCTCAAACAGGGGTTGAACGCACTTAAGATCTTGGAAACAGAGGCAGTTGGCCTGATAATACGACTTACACCCGTAAAACCAATTCCCGACACTTAAAATACCAGCACGCCAAAATATCCTTGTTCAGCAGATGAGGCTTTACTAATCTACCCGTTGATACTACCTGAGTAGTTACCCTTTATTTTACAAAACCAACTTTATGAAAGAAAAAGTAGTAGTTTCACTATCAACGATTCCACCAAGATTTGGAGGTCTTGGCAAAACAATAATTTCTTTATTAGAACAAGAATTGCCGGCTGATCAAATACAAATTTTTATTCCACGAGTATACAGGCGGTTTCCTCAACACTCTTTTACAATACCCGTAGTTCCTATGGGGGGGGCAGAGTACAAATAAAAATTGTTGATAAAGACCTTGGGCCTGCAACAAAAGTTTTGTATTGTGCTAAAGAACATTGGGGCACTAATACTAGGATTATATATTGCGATGATGACCGATATCCCGAAAAAACTTGGTTGAGGTCCTTTATCAATTCTTCATATAAAAATCCCAACTCGGCAATCGTTTCACATGGTTTTAACTTAACTAAATTTGGCCTGAATTCCCGATTTCCAAAAGCAAAAAAATTGAGAGTAATCAATAACCCTAGATATATTTTCAAAAGAATTTTACAAAAACTAAATGAAACTATTTCTGGAGAACCATCTCAAAAACCTGCAAGAATTGAGTTTAAAAAATCTGGATTTGTTGATATTGCTTCGGGTTTAGGGGGGTGTTCCATAAAACCAGAGTTTTTTTGTGAAAAGGCTTTTCAAATTCCTGAAATAATTTGGACGGTAGATGATATTTGGTTATCTGGTATGCTGGAGTATCGGGATATAGGGATTTGGGCGTCAAATTCTATACCCGTACCAATTGATGGACCTTTTGCTTATGTTAATGGCCTTTATAATTTTAAATACAAACAATATGACAGGCATTCTGCTGAACTGAAATGTGTGAAATATATGCAAGAAAAATTTAACATCTGGAAATAATTTTTTCTTAAGGGCACCTCTTTTTGTGACATTTTTGAGATCTCCTGAAATATAAATGTCAGTTTTTGAGGTCTTGGGACAGAGGCGGCTGACCTGATAACACGGCTTACACCCGTAAAACCGATTCCCGACACTAAAAATACCATCACACCAAAATATCCTTGTTTGGCAGATGAAACTTTACTAATCTGCCACTGAAACTACCTGAGTAGTTACATGTAAAGTAATTTATCTTTGAACCACTGGATTTATGGGGAGTTGAGGTTCGAACTTTACATAACGGGAATTGCTGTAATCCCCTTAATTTGGGTTGTACCAACATTTAGGAAGTATGTAATCTACTCTTTTAGGTACATTTGGGGCATCTAGTTTATGTGGGTATTGTAATACTTTTCCTTGTGTTACCCCATCCAGAATTTTTGGCTTTACTCGATCGTTGCGTAGGAAAGTGAATTCCAAAACGGATGGTATTAGAAACTCTCCAAATGTAAAAAATTTCTTATTATTATTTGGGTGTATATGAACTACGGTAAAGTGCGACAATATTTTATTAAATGCAAATCGAATAAGTTCAAAACCACCCTCTGAGATTAGTAGATCCATATTGTGAAATTCTATAACCATAATCCGAAATTTTTTTAGAATTTCTACCGGTGTATCGAATATAATCGAATATTCATCTCCCTCAATATCCATTTGCAAAATTAGATCACTTGATACCTCGCTATTCATCATTCCTATCCAATCTTCGAGTCGAATTGTGGAATCAGTGTTTTGGTCACTAAGGTATTTTTTGATGAAATGTAGCATCTTGTTAGAAGAGGGGGGGTATCAATACTACCATCTGCCAAAAAGGAGTGTATTCCTAAATGAGCCAGATCTTCTTCAAAGTTTGTAAGTTGCCCCACACCAGGCGAAAAGCAGGCTCCTATTCCTTCAAGGTCAT
This sequence comes from Paracoccaceae bacterium, assembly GCA_963668325.1. Taxonomy (GTDB): domain Bacteria; phylum Pseudomonadota; class Alphaproteobacteria; order Rhodobacterales; family Rhodobacteraceae; genus MPNP01. Next base: position 516,444 of record OY764222.1, on the reverse strand, counting down.
CAGGAATAAGATAACCTCCATCATTTGGTGCTCCGATCCGTACTAACTGCTGATCAATTGGAAAGGGGCAAACTAAGGAAAAAAAATCACGTAATTTTTTAGAAGTAACAACTTTTGAACAATAAACACCATTCCTGATAAAAAAATGTCTAAAGGTAACAGAGATTCTCATATTTTTTCTTTATCTGTGTCAAAATGTATTTTTCTTCCTAGCCTTAAAATTAACTAGGTTGGTAAAATTGGAAACCAAGCCTAAAGCCAACAACCTATATTTATGCCGATATCGGCATAAATTTAATCAATGACAACCCGAATATTTCTTAGAACGAATTTTCATCTGATGTGAGCATCTAGATATCTGTGTTGGCACCATTATTATGCCGATAAATTTGTAATATATCCCCCATGAATAAGCTCCTTGGTATCATTTTGTCGGCATAAACTTGTTTGACGCTCAACAGTAAGTGGTTAAAAAATAAACCGTAGGCAAGGTGATAGAGTTGAGTTTAACGCTGATGATAGGACTATAAAAAGTTACATTTCTTAATTGGGCAAAGATGGTGTGTTGTGCCCCAATTAGAGGGAAATATCCTTATGAAATAGGGGTTCCAGTTTATAATCGACTGAAGTCAAGAATAGTCAAATTTCAATTGTTTTGGAGAGGCTATTACTAAGTCCCTATAAACCTGAGTTAAATTATCATTGGAAATTGGAATTATTTTTAAAATACTGGAAAGGGAAGAAATTGTTTTTAATCCACGGAATTTTACGATTCCATAGTAATGTGAATAGCCTAGACTAGATAAATATTTCCATACTCCTTCAAAATCATTTACCTCAAAGGCAATAACAGGACCGCTAGCCAAAATTATTTTTTCGGCACCTTGAAGAGCTTGTACCTCGTGCCCCTCAACATCACATTTAATAAAACTGATTTTATCATGTAAATCCTGGGGCAAATAGTCATCTAACCTAATTAGATCAAAAAAAGTTGTTTCCAATAAGGTTTCATTTTGCGTAAAGGATTTCAGTCTTGCCCCGCCTATATTACCTTTGGAAAATAAAGCTAATTGTTCAGTTGCTGATTCATTAGAGCAACCAACATTATGTACAGAAATATTGGAGGCTAGCATGGCATTTGCTTTTAATAGAAGAAAGGATCTCATATTTGGTTCGAAAGAGTGAACTTCGGCAAAATGTTGTGCAAACCAAAGACTGTGATTACCAATATTGGCGCCTAAATCCAAGGCAACTGACTTACAATTTATATTAGGAAATATTCTTTTAGAAAGTTGTTCCAGAAAATACCTTTCTGTCCAACCTTCGGCAACTACAGTTTGCCCTAATCCATCGTTTGAAAAAATCGCCATATTTGGGTATTCATAAACTGTTTGGAGTTTTTTAATATAGCTTTTTGCTAATCTTTGAACCAATTTTCTAATAATGGTTTTAAAGTATGTTTCACGAGACATTTTTTGGTGGTTTTCTGGATAAAATTAAGGAGGCGATATACATGTTTGCTGAAATGCCATTTATTCTCACTACAGCATGATCATTTCAAGGAAATCTCAAAAATAATTGTTGAAGTGGCTTCCGTATAGCTTGGTAACGGCATTTCTTGGGGTATCATTTTTTGATTGGGTGAATTGGGTTCATAAGTAAAATAATTTTCAAAATCAGATACATTTCTGCATTTCTTTGTACTAGATCCAATACCAGAAACTTCATTTTAAATTTACATATCTTGAATATCATCTACAACTGCAAATTCCAAAAATTAGGGCAAATAAAACCAAGAAGGAAATGATAATTGTAGGTCTTCGGGGTAGATTGGGAAACCAGATGTTCCAATATGCAGCTGGCAGGGCTTTGTCTTGCCGTTTGGGTGTATCCTTGGGGTTAGATAATTATACCAGTACCAAAAATATAATTCCTCACCATTTTCACCACTTAAATATTAAAGTGAAAAAAATCCCAAACAATCTAATCCCCCCTAGAAAGAAATCGAACTTATTTCTTTGGTCTCTTTGGAGACTTGGACTAAGGAGGCCAAAAATATTTCATCAAGGAGGATTGAGTTATAATCCAAAAATTGGGAAAGTTACTGATAATTCCTACTTAATTGGATACTGGCAATCGGAAAGTTTTTTTCAGGATTGTAAGGATATAATCAAATCTGATTTTGAATTCATCTCGTCTCCAAAGCTCCAAAATTTGGATACCTACCAGGAAATATCTGAGACCCAGTCAACCATATCCCTGCATATCAGAAGAGGAGATTATTTGACGGGTAAAGATGAATCAATATTTGGAATGTGTTCTCAAGAATATTACGATAAATCTGTCATTTGGATCGCAGAACATTGCCAAATTACACCCACAGTGTTTGTGTTTTCAGATGATCCGGTATGGGTTGCTGAAAATTTTAAGCTACCATTTCGAACAAGAGTTATCGGCCATAATTCACCTGAGAATGCCATTGAGGATTTAAGATTAATGACAATTTGCAATCATCATGTAATTGCAAACTCGAGTTTCTCCTGGTGGGGTGCCTGGCTTGGAAAAAACAAAAGAAAAATTATTGTTGCACCCGATCGTTGGTTTTCCAATCCAAAATATTCAAACCCAAACATTTATTGCAAAAATTGGGTAAGGATCAAAAATTAGCTAATTGAGAATACTTTACGAAATTGGTTGCAACCCCTTCTACTACTCCTAAAAACGAATAGTTTTCAATTATTTTTGGATCACTCAAACCGTTCAATATCATCATCGGTCAGGTTATTCCCCGTTTGAATTTCCATTACAATCAACGGTTGATTGGTTGTATTGGAAATACTGTGTTTTACACCTATGGGAATATTTAAAGACTGATTTTCGGTCAAAGTGAGTTGTTCAGTTCCTAAAGTTATTTGTGCTACACCTTTAACGACTACCCAATGTTCAGTCATTAGATTGTGCCTTTGTAAATTAATTTTTTGACCGGGTTGAATTACAAGGCGGTTTATTTGAATCTTATCCTCTAAATATAATGATTCAAATTTTCCCCAATTTCTATTCTCAATTGGAAATTTCCAGGATTGGGGTTGCCCTGCTTTGAAGAGTTGGTTTATAGCCTCTTTTATATCTTGAACCTGGTCTTTACTCGAAACAAGAACTGCATCAGGCATGGACACAACAACCATATTCTTGCATCCTAAGGCAACCAAATGTTGTTTTGGATTTCCAGAACGTAAATATGAATCACTACAATTTGTGGCCGAAACAGACCCGTAGGTAACAACATTATTTCTGTCTTTTTCATTTTCACGCCATACGGCATTCCAATCTCCTAGGTCATCCCAAGGGAATTCGTATTGGGCTACTGATAAATTGGAAGCTTTTTCCATAATCGCATAATCAACTGAAATCGGTTTAATTTCATCCCAAGGTTTTTCCGCAAGGCGTGTGAAATTCAAGTCTTTCCTAGAATTTATAACAGAAGCCTTTACTAAAGACGTTAGTTTCGGTGAGTGTTCTTTATAGGTATCAATAATTGTTTCTGCCGTAAAAAGGTAAATGCCTGAATTCCAGAGAAAATTCCCTTGGTTGTAAAAGTTTTCTGCTATTTCTTGCTTTGGCTTCTCATGAAAACTTAAAACCCGACGCAACCCATTGTTCGCATTCCTGTTTTTTGAAGCCTCTATCCAACCATAGCCTGTTTCGATTCTAGTAGGTTTAATGCCAAATGTAATAATATCCCCTTTTTCTAATACCTTAGAATTTTGATAGATTAATGACTTTAACCCAACCCTATTTCCAAATGTATGATCTGCTGGGAGGATAAGCAAAATAGGGTTTTCAGATTTACTTTTAAGGATCGAAGCTGCTGCCAAAATTGCTGGTGCGGTATCTCGATGAGATGGTTCAATAATTATTCCGGAATTGCTTACGGATATTTCATTTAACTGATCTTCGACTATAAATCTGTAATCGTTATTGGTTAGAATAAGAGGTAGTTCAAACCTGTGGTCGCAAAATAGTTCCACCGTATTTTGAAATAAACTATGTACTCCTTGGAAATTAGAGAACTGTTTCGGATATGATTGTCGTGAAACAGGCCATAATCTCTTTCCAACCCCACCACAGAGGATAATCGGGTATATTCTTTTATTCATAAATCAATCAAATATAATGAAAATTGCTTAGGTCACCTCCAACAGGTTATGACCAATTGTGCTCGGAAGAAATTATTTGGAACTGGTTATTTTCCTGTGGTTGTCTACAAGTAGCAACACCCTCTGGGATATAATTTTTCATTCTTAATTTTTAACCACTTTTTGTATATGCGCCCTTTGTTTTTAGGGCTCCAATCCATTTTTCAAACCTAATCCTCCTTGTCCAGAATCGACGATGTTCTGCTTCGAGCCTTGAGCAAAACTCATCGGGATTATAACCAACCTGATTTGAATATTCTTTACCAATAATTCTAATCGTTTCTGAAACAGGGGTAAGCCGTACTAATCCTCTTATCCGGTCCCGCTTGCCGATATTTGTAATTCTAACCCTATTGAGATCTACTAACGCAAAACTAAAACAGCCATCCTTAAACCTAGCTAGGATGTTACCTGGATTATAATCTAGATGAAGTATTCCTTTATTGTGCTGTTCTGCTGTGAATTTGGCAAGGCATTCTAGAAGAAGTTGGGTATCTACCCCTGAAGATACACCGCTATAAAGGAAATCACCTAAATTGTAGTTGTGATACCAAAATCGGCAAACATAGAAACTTTCCTTGATACATTTGAATGTCACTCGTTCAATACATGCAATTGGTTCAGGGGTAGTAATTCCCAAATTCAAAAGGTATTCTGCATTTAGAAAGGACTTCTTAGCTTTAGTTTGTAGAAAGTTAGAATTTATAAACCCTTTAAACCTACTTGGTATTGCAAAAGATTTTACTACAATTTCGACTGTTTCCCCGCCAGTCTTACTTATCTTCAACTTCTTGATTAAGTTACGCCCTGATTGTAGTGTGCTTCCATGTTGATAATTTATCGGGATATCGGCAATTTGGTCGTAATATGCCTGAAAGGGTTCTGAAACAGAAAATTTGACAGAATTCATAGTTGTCAGATACCTGAAAGTAGGAACCTGGTTATTGGGGCAGTTTTAGTTTTCCAGGAAAATTTCATCGAATCCTATTGATTTTGTTAAGATTTCAACTGATGATACTTTACTTATCCCCGGGTAAATTCAAAATCCCTTCCCCCTTCAGTTAATTTCAGGGGGGTAAACTTTTATATTACTATTCGGGACTTCTTATGGTACGAAAATGATTAGATTCCATGGTTGAGAGTATGTGCACACCCTTGTTAGAATTAGAACCAAAATAGCCCTTTATAGAAAATCTTATATGGGAGGCCAGTTGAACACTGAAATTATTGATTATAACTTCCATTCAGGACCCAATTCCAACTGTCAGCAACAATTTTCTCGATTTCTGGATGTTTACATTTCCACCCCAATACGAGATTTGCTTTATTACTGCCACTTATGATTGCTGAAGCATCACCAGGGCGATGGCATTTTACTACAACTGGAATTTTTCTATTACTTACCTTTAAGCAACAATTAACTACTTCCCGAACACTATATCCATTTCCGTTACCTAAATTGAATACCTCATCTTTTCTAGCACTCGCAAGAAGGCTCATAAGCCCTAGATAATGGGCATCCACTAGATCTTCTACATGTATAAAATCTCGAATGCAAGTACCATCAGGTGTGGGGTATTCATTGCCAAAAATTTCAATAAACCCGTTTTCAGATTTTATGTTTTCCAGAACTAAAGGGATCAGATGTGTTTCTGGTCGGTGGAACTCTCCGATTCTTCCTTTTGGATCTGCTCCAGCTACATTAAAATACCTAAACCGAATTACATTTATACCTTTCGCGTTTACGAATCCACCGATCATATCCTCAACAGCCCTCTTGGAAGCAGCATATGGGTTTAAGGGGTTGGTTGGAGTGTCCTCCTGAACAAGAATTTTATCATTCTCCCCATATATCGAGCAAGTAGAAGAAAAGACAAGCTTACTACACTTTGCCCGAACCATGGCTTCCAGTAGATTCAAACTACCAATAACATTATTTCTCCAGTACAATCCTGGAACCTTTACTGAAGTCCCTACCTCACTGAGTGCAGCAAAATGTAAAACTGCTTTTGGTTGCCAAGTTGTAAACACCCGATCAAGGTCATCAGGTTTTAGGAGATCACCTTTCTCGAATGGTCCAAATTGAACAGCATCTTTCCATCCGGTCACTAAACTATCAAAAGTAATTGGGTTGTACCCCATTTTTCTGAGTTTCTTACAGGCATGTGAACCTATATACCCGGCTCCACCAGTGACTAAAATATTATCCATCAGTAATTTTTACCTAATTCAAGTGAAGGCATTGATATGAACTTAAATTACAATCTAAGTTTTGTAATCGAAAAGGAAAAATATTATTTGTAGTTTAATATGGAGACTCTGGCTTGGTGGGATTAAATTAGCCTATTATTTCTTTTTAACCGATACAATTGAAATCAATTTATTTTGTATCTTTTTTAGTCCATTAGAAACCCTGTATTTTGTAGAGTCTGAAGTTAGACAGTTTTGTTTATTAATACACAATTGATGTTCTTTTTTCGCCAAAAGTACAGATGAAACACTACTAAAATATGGAGATAACTCTAATTTATAGACCTTGCTAGTGTTTTAGAATGTATAAAATACAAATATCCACCACATCCGAGTAAGGTCCTTTGTTTTTATATTATGAAATGTTTTGTCATCAATCTAAACAGGGCGGTAGAACGAAGGCAGTATATTTCAACTCAATTAAATCAAATCTCTCAGGAGTTCGAATTCGTCGAGGGGGTGGATTGGATGGACATTGATCCATCTTGTCATTCCAACACATCACGGCACTTTAAAATTAAAAACTCCTTTCGGTCATTAACGCTTGGTCAGATTGGATGTAATCTCAGTCATAGGAAGATTTTGAAGTGGTTGATTGATAGTTCCGAAAGTATCATAGCTGTTTTAGAGGATGATGTACGAGTGAGTAGTGAATTCCCCAAAGCACTAGAAACTCTTTTGAAAGCACCACTTAGATTTGATATTGTTTTTTTGGGTAGCAGATTTACGGCAAAAGGGTTGGTTAACCTTGTACCATTGAATGATAGGTTTCATTTATCACTGAGTAAATCTAGGGAAAAGGGGACTTGGGGTTATGTAATTACAAAAGAGGCGGCCAAAGATTTCCTGAAGATTTTACCGGAAATTACTGGACCTATTGATGATGAACTTCATGCATATTTTCTACATGGTTTGAAGACTTTTACACTTAATCCTCAAATCGTTTTTCATGAGGAGGAAGCAAAAAAGTTTTCCTATATTACTGAAAATAAACTAGAGAAACTTATCCTCAAAGAGGAGATAATGAGATTTGCAAGTCTATTTTGTGAGTATTATTCTCACAAAAAATCCTTTAGAAAAAGAATAAAATCTGAAAAACATTAAAGGTTCAGGCCTCTTTCAAACTTAGAAATTCCTTAATCGTTCCCCTAATACCTTCTTCTAGAGTTAATTTGTGCCTCCATCCCAAGGAATGGAGGTTTGAAGAATCCAAGAGTTTTCGAGGCGTGCCATCTGGCTTGCTTGGATCGAAAATAATCTCTTTTGTATAACCAGATAAACCTGCAATCAACACTGCAAGGTCTGAAATGGAGATTTCTTCGCCTGATCCCAAATTAATATGTTCATAGCCGGTATAGTTTTTCATTAGAAATACTAAACCGGCTGCACAATCATTAACATGCAGGAACTCACGTAAGGGAGTTCCTGTCCCCCAAACAGTTACCTTTTTTTTATCCTGCTCAACTGCTTCACAAAATTTCCTTACCAAGGATGCTAGCACATGGCTGTTTTCTGGATGATAATTATCCCCGGTGCCATATAGATTTGTTGGCATTGCTGAAATAAAATCCAAACCAAGCTGTTTCCGATAAGCCTGGCAAAGTTTAATGCCAGCAATTTTTGCAATTGCATACCACTCGTTGGTAGCTTCTAGTTGGCCCTCAAGCAAGTCGTTTTCCTGAATTGGTTGTTTAGAAAATTTTGGATAAATACAAGATGAACCTAGAAACAATAGTTTCTTAACATTATGCTGGGCGGCACTACGAATAACGTTTAGCTCGATAGCCAAGTTATCAGATAAAAAATCAACTGGATAAAGAGAGTTTGCCAATATCCCACCTACTTTTGCAGCAGCTAGAAATACAAATTCTGGTTGATTTTGTTTGAACCATCGTTCTACAGGCTCTTGGCGTGTCAAATCAAGTTCAGTCCTATCGATGGTTAAAATAGTGCACTCTTCCTCGGCAAGCCTCCGGACTATCGCTGACCCTACCATACCATTGTGACCAGCAACAAATACACGTCTATTCTTTAGATTAATCATTTACAGGAAATTGACTTTTTTTCTGCTTCCAAATCTGCCTCAACCATTTCCTTGACAAGTTCTTTAAATTCCACTTTAGGTTTCCAACCCAGTTTCTTTCTTGCTTTGGAGGCATCTCCTAGTAAAGAACTGACCTCAGCTGGTCTGAAATACTTGGAATCTACGTAAACAATTCCATTTCCAAATTTGTCATAGCCAATTTCATCCAATCCCCTTCCACTAAAGGTTATATCCATATTTAACACTTTTGAAGTTTCTTGGACAAATTCTCGGACTGAAAATTGATTACCTGTTGCGATAACAAAGTCTTCAGGTTTGTCCTGCTGGAGGATCAACCACATCATTTGAACGTAATCTCGAGCATGTCCCCAATCCCTTTTTGCATCAAGATTGCCTAAAATTAATTTCTGTTGCAGGCCAAGCTTTATCCTTACTAAACCTCGGGAAATTTTCCTTGAAACAAATGTTTCACCTCGTAATGGGCTCTCATGATTGAATAGAATCCCATTGCAAGCATAAAAGTTATAGGCTTCCCGGTAATTTATAGTAATCCAGTGAGCATATAGCTTTGCAGTTCCGTAAGGACTTCTTGGGTAAAATGGAGTAGTTTCCGTTTGGGGGAATTCCCGAGCCTTACCGAATAATTCCGAAGTTGAGGCTTGATAAAACCTTGTACTTTGCTCCAATCCTAGATTTCGAATAGCTTCCAATAAGCGTAAGGTACCAAGAGCATCTGAATTCGCAGTGTATTCTGGTTCTTCAAACGAAACTCCAACATGGCTTTGAGCCGCCAAATTATATATTTCATGAGGCTTGGTTGCGTTTATAACATGCATTAAACTGCTACTATCAGTCATATCCCCATGATGAAGTACAAATTGACCAGATAATCCTGGCTCCCCTTCAAATAAGTGATCTATTCTTGCCGTATTGAATAATGATGTGCGCCTTTTAATCCCATGAACTTGGTAACCTTTTTTCAAAAGGTATTCAGATAGGTATGCGCCATCCTGACCTGTTATCCCTGTGATTAGGGCGACTTTATTTTTCAAAATTCCTACACCTATTTAATAATTTCATTTAGCAAAACATTCCCTACCAAAACAAGTTTTGAAGTCACTTGATTAGATAACTATGGATTTTGTCTGTAATGAAATAGTCCATTGTTTACAAAGTGATATATTCAGGATTAATTTTAACTTGGTAAACGGCTTTTCGTCTCTTTCTCAAATATTTTTTTCTTCCTTCTTATATGTCGTTTGTTCATATACCAGTAATGTAATCCAGAGAGCCTCAATTCGATCTTTGGATCAATCATTATGAAAGAAGATCTTAACAACCAATCAAATACGGTACCCTTGCCATATCCATCCGGACGGAGAGAACGATCAGATCTTATTAATCGTTGTTTTTTAGGCCATACACTTACGTTTTTTTCCATAGCGATTTTAGCAAATTCAGCGAGCCTAAATATAATATTAAATTTCTTTAACATTAGTTCCCGTGCTTCTTCAATTGATGCCAGAGATTGTTCCCAAAGTTGATTTTGAATTGCATGTACCATTTTTTCTGCTGCACCACGAGGATCTTGCAAATCAACATAAGAAAAACTACTGGCTGGGATATCTTCCTCCAAGTTTGTACAACCAAAATAAAATGGGTAAGACCAGCACAATAATGGATCTGAAATTTTTTCGGTCCACGTATATTTACCAGTACAATTTTCCAAAGCCAGATGGTACTTATATGGTAATAGGACCTCAGCCTTATCGCCTACGGAACGAATGCCACGGCCATATAATTCCAGGTGATCTGGGATCAATTCCTGTAACTCCTTGATAAATTTTAAACGCTTTTCATAATAGGGTCTTTTTTTTCGGTTTTTATCACTTGTTACTATGGAAATCTTACTGGTCTTATTTGGGGGGGGTAATTCTTTAAACCAATCATATCCCTTTCTGAATTTTATTCCTTGCTCGGCAAACTCCATCCCAACAAACCATCCGCTAAAATTACACTGTTGCCATTTTTCAGTCTTCAATTGCTTCTCACTCGAGGTTACAACGATACCAAACTGGTTCAAAAAACGGGAATTTCTTGGATTAACTGCATCAGGTTCCACTTCGCAAAAAACTGTACGCTCGCGGGGTAATTTTGTTGGAATCGAAAATGAACCACGACCCACAACCAGCAATACATCTATTTTATCTGGGACCTCCAAACCTACTGTAAATTGCACTCCATCAACAGTAGGATACGAACCGGGAGCTTGTCGATAAAAGGATTCTGGTTGAAGCGGTGAAAAGATATGTGCTCTAATCAATTCCTTATTTTCACTCTTTTGTGGTGCAAGATTTTGAGACGAAATCATAGGTGCTCTTTTTTAACCAGGGCCAATGTTTGGATTATCTATATAATAGTTCGCAAAATTAGTTTTGGCACCAAAATAAGAAGATAGGTAGGGAAATACCGTGTAGCTACTCACATCCTTAGCAATTCCTTGCCTCAAGTTGTTTATAGTCAACAGGTCAGAGCTAGTTCTTTTTTACAACGAATTAGTATCAATTGGTTGTGATGTAATATCTGGGATGTAGTTCAAACAAAGAAATTACCAAAATCATTTCCGGCTACATAAAGTAGGCTTGAATCACTGTTTCAGTTGTTTTTATGAGTAACACCTTTCTTTGTATACTTGGATTTGGGTTCCATTTTTATTCTCACAGTATATAGATGTGTAAACGCTGGGTATAGAAAAGAAACATAATTAACTGCTCATCAAGTAATTTTGGTAAATCAAAAGAGAAAGGTAATTTTGGTTCCAAAGATAAAACTGTAATGCACTATTTTAGCTATCAGGTTTCCAGCTATCTTTCAGGTTAAATGAATTTACTATTCTCTTACGTATAGATTTACAGAGTAGTTAATAATAAAAAGTTACTAGTAGCGGTGTCAAACTCCATTTTATTAAATTCCTATTTGTTCTTCTCCAAGTTTCCACTTGGAATAGCAAGGATTGTTTCTCTTTACAGGAAGACAAAAGGGCTGGAGGATCATGCTCGGGTCGGTGAACGTCTTGGAATACCCTCAGTTGCACGCCCCAATGGAAAACTGATTTGGCTGCATGCGGCTAGTATTGGAGAGTCTCTCCTGGCATTATCTTTGATAGAGAGGTTCTCAATAAAGTACCCTGAGTTAAATTTTCTTCTAACCACCAATACTGTTACATCTGGAAGATTGTTAAGTTCCAAGGTTCCAAATAATGTAACTCATCAGTATCTTCCTTATGATTTCCTTGCTGGTGTCAACAGATTTTTGAAGCACTGGAAACCATCGGTTGTGCTAGTTATTGAAAGTGAATTTTGGCCAGCATTAATCACGGAAGTAAATCGCAGAAAGATACCCCTACTTTCGATCAATGGCAGGATGACACAAAAATCTTTTCATCGCTGGAAAAGATATCCCAGACTAGCCCAAGAACTATTGAATAAGTTTGACCTATTATTGGTTCAATCTCCCGAAATCCTTGGAAGATACACTGAATTGGGTGTTAAGGAAGATAAGTTAGTTGTAACTGGGCAAATTAAACAGGAAGCCAAACCCCTTCCCTTTGATCAAGAACAACTAAATGAATTGAAAAATTACTTCCGAAGCAAACAAATTTGGATTGCTGCATCTACCCACGAAGGTGAGGAAGAAATTATTGCCAAGGCACATAAACTTTTATTGAATCGCTTGGGAAATAATACCCTTTTGATAATCGCTCCTCGCTATCCTGATAGGGGCAAGGAAATAAAGAAGTTACTAAACTCTTTAGGCTTAAACTCAACCCTTAGGTCTGAAGGAATACTACCAGGAGAAAAGGATCAGGTTTACATAGCAGATACCATAGGAGAATTGGGATTATGGTATAAACTCGCTAAAGCTTGTTTTGTTGGAGGGTCTTTAATTCAGTCCGGGGGACACAACCCATATGAGCCAGCGCTATTGGGTTGCCCAATTATACATGGTAAGTTTTATGAAAATTTTGTTGAACCCTACAACAGATTAGCAGAATTAGGGGGTGCACAAGTTGTTTCTACTTCCGAAGAACTATCAAACGCGATAGAAAAGGCCCTCCAACCACAGTTCAATTCATTTTTTGCCATGAAAGGGAAAATGTTGGAACAAGTAGATGGAGAGCCGATAAATAAAACTATGGAAATCGTCGAAAGTTATCTTTCTAAGGTAGTAGGTTAAGCAATCCTGTAGATTGCTCTCTAATTTGCTTTGTTCATGGATAGTTGAAACTTACCTCTATCATCAATTTTGGTAAGTTTAACCTTAACTTCCTGGCCTTCTCTTAATACTTCCGAGGGATGCCCTAACCTTCTGTTAGTAATTTGGCTTATGTGAACCAAACCATCTCTCTTACCCATAAAGTTTACAAATGCACCAAAATCCATTATCTTGACAACCTTACCGGTGTAAATCTTGCCAACTTCAGGTACAGCTACAATTTCATTAATCATTTTAGATGCCTTCTCTAATGCTCTTCCATCTGGGGAAGCTATTTTTACGATACCATCATCGTTAATTTCAATCTTGGCTCCAGATATCTCCGTAATTTCACGAATTACCTTGCCACCCGAACCAATGACTTCCCTAATCTTGTCAATCGGGATTTTCTTGGATATTATCCGCGGTGCAAATTCGGAAAACTTTCCTACACCTGAAATGGCTTTCAACATTTCTCCCAGAATATGCATTCTTGCTTCCTTGGCCTGGTCCAAAGCCTGTGACATGATTTCAGGTGTAATACCTGCAACCTTGATATCCATTTGAAGAGAAGTTACGCCGTTTTTTGTGCCTGCAACCTTGAAATCCATATCTCCGAAGTGGTCTTCACCGCCGAGGATATCTGTCAGAACTGCAAAATTTCCTTCTTCTCCTAAGATCAATCCCATTGCTACACCCGCAACATGTCCCTTCAAGGGTATAGCGGCATCCAGCATAGAGAGGGATGCTCCACAAACCGTTGCCATTGATGACGACCCATTTGATTCAGTGATTTCTGAAACTACTCGTATTGTGTAAGGAAACTGATCTGGTTCAGGTAGGACAGGTTTCAAAGCTCGCCAAGCAAGCTTACCATGGCCAATTTCCCTTCTGCCCGGAGGGCCCATTCTGCCAGTTTCACCAACGGAATATGGTGGGAAATTATAATGGAGAAGGAAATTTTCCCGGAAGTTGCCATGAAGAGCATCAACAATTTGTTCGTCGTCGCCAGTTCCCAAGGTTGTCATCACAATTGCCTGGGTTTCTCCCCGGGTAAACAAGGCTGAACCATGTGGACGGGAAAATAAGCCCACCTCACATTCTATGGGACGAACCTGGGTTAATGCACGGCCATCAATTCTAAGATTCTTTTCAAGTATATTGTTGCGTAGAATACTTGACTCTATCATCTTAATTTGATTTGAAACTTCCTTGTCAGGATACTCCTCACCCAGCTCGGATTTAATTTTTTCCTTAGCTTGGGAAATTGCTTCCTGTCTTTCGGATTTTTGGGAAATTTCATAGGCCTCGGTCAGTAAAGAATTTCCTATGGAACTTATTTTGTCTTTAAGTTCCACTGTATCAGGTGAGTTGAAAACAAATTGTGGTTTGTTAACTTCACTTTTCAATTCATTGATTAAGGAAATAACTGGTTGCATCCCATTGTGACCAAAAACAACGGCCTCCAGCATTTCTGCTTCAGTCAATTCATAGGCAATAGATTCGACCATCATAACTGCTTGGGAAGTTCCAGCTACCACTAAATCCAGCTTATGGTTGTCTCCCAGCTGTTCGAGTTCACTAATAGAAGGATTAAGAACATAATCGCCATTAGCATATCCAACCCTTGCTGCCCCGATTGGGCCAAGAAAAGGCGCACCGGAAATGGCCAAAGCTGCAGATGAAGCTACCATTGCCAAAATATCAGGATCATTCTCCAAATCATGAGAAAGAACTGAACACACGATATCAACTGGGTTTTTGAAACCCTCAGGAAACAAAGGTCTAATTGGTCGATCAATCAACCTTGAGGTTAAGGTGCTAGCATCTGAAGGCTTGGCTTCTCGTTTAAAGAAACCTCCAGGGATTTTCCCAGAAGAATAATATTTCTCCTGGTAGTTAACGGTAAGAGGAAAAAAATCCAGTTCACTGTTTTGTTTTTTGTCGAAAGTTACGGCAGCCATGACACTGGTTTCCCCGAGTGTTGCTACCACACAACCATCTGCCTGTCTGGCAATTTTTCCTGTTTCCAGGGTAAGGGTTTTTCCTCCCCACTCAATTGATTTTGTTATTATATCAAACATCTACTTCTTTCTTGAAACCAAACCATTAATCCAGCAATATCGAATATTTTCTGCAATGGAAATATAAAAATTTAACAAAGCCTATTACCTGGAAAAGGCTTGGTTGTTTACTTTGGCTATCGCCTTAAACCCAATTTCTGAATTATGGATTTATATCGTTCTTCATCCTTACCCCTTAAGTAGTCCAATAATTTCCTTCTTTTGGCAACCATGTTAAGAAGTCCTCTTCTTGAGTGGTTATCCTTTTTGTGGGTTTTAAAGTGTTCGGTAAGTGTTTTGATTCTGGATGATAGAACAGCTATTTGAACCTCAGGAGAGCCTGTGTCATTTTCGCTTTTGGAGAACTCTCCAATTAGTCGCTTTTTCTCTTCGGGTGAAATCGACATCGTATCCTACTCCTTAGCTAGTTACTTTACCCCTTTAACCGCCAGGATGTCGTCCAGCAAATTAGAGGTAAGGTGAATTGATTACGACTATCCCATATAATGAGGAACTATTAGATATTCCAGTTGTTTCGCGGTTTAATTTTTCTTTTTATTGTGGATAACTGTGACTCCGTTTTGGATCATACCACATTGATAAGAATTTCTTTCCAAGCCACCTCTTGTAGAAGGGTTCGCCAAGCATCAATAATATTTTGCTATGCTATTAGTCTATGTATTAATCCGGTTACTTTCTATTGTTCCCAGTAAAACAACCATACTATCGTTGAATTCTGATGTTCAGAACCTCTTGATGTTGCAAATTACTACCTAAAAAACAGTACAGGTTTTAAACTACTTGCTCAACATTGAACGATCTTGTTATTAAATTATCCTGAATGTGGTAACCAACATCAAAAAGCAAAAAACCAAGTTTTGTTTCGTATTCTTTGTTTTATATATTGGTTCCAAAAATCGTGCCCACCAGGCTCATGCAGAAGTTTTACCAAGAAATTTTCCTTCTGTTCGTTAGATGCCATCTTAATATCCTCCTCTTCAGAAACCATTTTGCCCCTACGATATGGTCGCTATTTCGGTACCTGAAATACTTAAATCTTGCAACCGGAATATAAGGTTGGAAAACGGATTGGAGAGGGGTTAATTCTTATCTCAATCTATTCACTACAGATGGAGAAGTTGTAGACTGTATTTGAAAAGACCTGTCATTTTAAGGCCAATTCAGTAAAATAAAAAGTATCACTCAACTGGCAATCTCGGGCCAGCGCGGTCACGATCATTATAGACGTTCCAGGCGATAATGCTGAACTTGTTATCCCCATCCTATTCGCAACTAGGGCAAGCCCTCATTGCTTTCGTTTTGGCAGTAGCGTATAGACAGCAAAGGCCGTTCGGTCCTTGTCACTTGAATTGTTCAACATTTCAATTGCATTTTGGGCAACGGTAATCTCAGTCAGCACCTCGTACCTGGTGAGAACAAATTCGGGATCATAGTCAGCCTGGTGGCGCTTTTTCTGAAGGGCCACAAAACAGGTAGCGAATTCCTGTATTTTCGTTGGGAATAGATCCATGACGGGGTGAGTTCTGCCATCGGACCGGCTGAACCGGTTTTTGGCCTCACCATGATTGACAGCCCGATAGGCTTGCAGCCAGGCCGATTGACTTCGGCAGGGCATTTCCGTACCGACAAGGCAATCGGCACAATTCCGGCAGAGAGCGTGGAACACCGCATAATAGGCCGTGCTCATGGCCCGTTTGAGATCTGCCTGCCGTGGCTCTAGACGATTTCTATCGACGAGGTAGCGGGCCGTGTCAATGAGATCACACGGCTGCAAGTTCAGCTTCTTTTGTTGTCATGTATGAAGGAATTGGAAATCTTTCCACCTGCATGTCATGAAGAGTTTTCCGCAATTGCAAAGCCAATCCAATAAACTTCTCTGGAGCAAGTTCGACTTTGGAAACCACTGTAATATTCAGGATAGGATCACCGTCATGATCTTCGGCCTCCTCGAAAATCACATCGTCAATTTCGGCCGGAGCAAGGTGAACCTTAATACATTTTATCAATTTTTCATCTTGTGATTTCAACATGGTCATGATCCCCAACTGTTTGCCAAAACAACCCTCGTATCTTCGGGTTATTGACATTCAAACTAGCGGTTTGGTTGCATTATGTAAACACTTTGGATCACCAACCAATACAACCTTCATTCACTCGGCAGCTTGAGACAATCACCCGCCTGGTAAGGGTTTCCCTTGCCGAGATTGTTGAGGGTGGCAATCGCGGGGCAGGAGGAGCGGGTCAGCGCCATAGGCCAGCAACAGAGCATAGACCTCCAAGTTGGTATGATCACGGGTGATCAGGGGATGGGAATTGCCAGCGACACTATTCCCTTTACATTCGTGGTTTGAAAGGTGAAGGTTCAGGTGTGGTCACTACCGGTTGTATATTCACCCAATAATTACAGTTGAATAAGGGGGCATTATCCCAGGGATCCCTGGGATAATGATTCGGGCAGGACATACCTGTCGCCTTACATAAAATTCTGGCGGGGATCCAGGTGATCAGCACTATTCTCTTGCCCACCAATCAGCATTATATGCTATAGTGCAACCAGTAATAATTGATCAGACAGGAAAAAACCCATGAATACGACCGTCGAGGAAGAAAGCATAACCGGCCAAGGTCGAGACCGCTACCCTCCTGCTGAAACATGGGGCCGATCCCACCCAGGCGGAAGCTGATGGCATGACCCCTCTCTGGCTGGTCTCAGGCAAGGATCATCCCACTTTCACCCGTGATCATTCGCATCTGGAGCTGTATGCCTTGATGCTGGAACATCTGGATCCTTTGAGCGACAAGTATGTCCTGCCCTGCTATCGGGTGCAACGGAGTGACACAAGGCTGAGCATTGTGGCCGAGAAGACCTTGGGTGATGGCAGTCGCTGGCCGGAGATTGCCAGTCTCAACAAGCTGAGCAAGGACAATCCGTATCGCCTGGGTGATTGTCTGCAACTGCCGGCAAACTGAGAGATTTTATTATTGCCCGGCAGGGGGCCCACCAACTGAATGACGAGGGTGTCCCAGGAAAAACACTTGCTTGCCGATTATTTAATGCTAACCTGTGATGGCAATAACTGAGTTTTCATGGAACGACGAATGACAGAAATAATGAAGGGCAAGAACATGCAGGCAAGTGCGCCAGGTGAGGCCTCGGCTGAACTTCTGGTGTCGGTTTGCGTCAATGTTTCCTATCGAAACTGGCTGACGGCCGAGGAAATCGCCCGGGTCATCCGTGAACTGGATTACTCCTACGGCCAATTGTCCTGTTTCTTTGGGGAAATACCGATTGAGGACCAGCTGGAGTTTGCGGTCAATCATGGTATCACCAGGGACGAGCTCATCGGGCTGGCCAGGAAATTCCATACCGAGAGCAAGATGCCGGCCCTGCTGGTGCAATGACCCGGATCAAGACCCACTGGCAGGTGCTGTTTGATCATGCCATGCATCTCCTGGACGAGTTACCACTACGTGCGAGAAGCCCCCAGGAATGGACTTTTGGCGGTGGCACGGCGATGATGCTACAGATCAATCATCGGCTGAGTTTTGATGTTGATTTCTTCACGGCGGACCTGCAGATGCCTGAGCAGTTGCGGGACCTGGTCAAGGACCGTTACGTAGATCCGGGGTAAGGCTATAAGGTTGGTGATAATTACATAAAGATTGTTTTCTCTGGATTGGGTAAAATAGATTTTATCACAGCCAATAGCATCCTTGCTGATCATGCTCGGCCGAAGACAGTCCGAGGACAAAAGGTCATGCTGGAAACCGTCCCTGAAATCATTGCCAAAAAAGTTTTTCATCGAGGGCATAATATTGTCCCACGGGATATTTACGACATTGCCGCGGCCTGTCATGCCGGGTTGCGCGACGAAATCATGGACGTTCTCAGGCAGATGCCTGACAGGCTGGATGTTTTTGCCACCACTCTGAACATCATCAGACAGGAGCCCGCCAAGACAAAAGAACAGATAGACGACATTGTCATCCTGCCGGGCTTTGAACACGTCCAGGCGATGGCACTTGAGATAGTAGAGGAGCTGGTTGTAGACACCAGAAATACTTTGACTCCATCCGGTCTCCGCATGTAGATAGGCTGCTGCTCGAGCATGAGGCCGATCCCCACATTGCCGCAAAGACTGGCGCTGACCCCACCCAGAAAGACAAGTACGGCATAACCCCCTTGTGGCTGGTGTCCGGCAAACCCCATCGCAAGTTCAACCGGGATCATTCGCATCCGGAGCTGCATGCGCTGATGCTGGAACATCTGGATCCCATGAGCGACAAGTATGTCCGGCCCTGCTATCGGGTCCAAAGGACCGACAAAAGGCTCAGTATCATTGCCGAGAAGACGCTGGGCGATGGCAGTCGCTGGCCGGAGATTGCCAGTCTCAACAAGCTGAGCAAGGACAATCCGTATCGCCTAGGTGATTGTCTGCAACTGCTCAGTGAATAATTGTTATTCACACCCTCGGCACTATATGATAGGGTAGAACAACACGTAAGCTGAAATTTAAGGAATTCGGCCATGACCCCAGCTCAGAAAAAAAGGTTCGGTGCCACCAGTCTCGAAAGAATAATCGTGGGCCAGGTCAACGTTCCCTGTAAAACCCAGATGACGGTGACCGACCTGCACGCTATTCCCAGGAATCACCTGAGGAAGCTGGCCAGGAAATTCAGCCGCAACACCTGTATTCGTGCCGTACTGGCCGCCAGACAACCGCCCAGACCCACTTACGACCCAACCCCCACCAAAACCGTCTGCGCCCAGAATGTAAGGGGCAATCCCGCCCGCTGGCCGGAGATTGCCGAGCTGAACAAGTTGAGCAAGGAGAACCCCTACCGGGCAGGTGATTGTCTGAAGCTGCCGGCGGAATAACTGACCCAGGAGTCATGAATTTGGCTTGAACACGAAATTTCCCTTGTTTATGATAAATTTTGCTCAATATCAAACTTATACCCTCTGGGAGTATTAGATTGACAGGAAGAGATTTAGTGCATACCATAAATTTACGCTGTTGGGTTTCGTTAATTTAAATTGAACGATTGGTTGGCATCATATAATGACAAAGGAATCAATTAATGCCCCATGATTCAAGAAATAAGAATCCTCCTACTATAAATGTAATTAGTCAAGCAGTTATGGCTATTGTATCTGTTTTAACGGCTGTTTTTATATTTGTTTGGTTCATTATGAATGAAGCAAGTGAGATGAAGGCCAATGCTCAGGAGTTTGAACTTACACAGCAAAGATTATCAGCTGATTTTGAAGAATTTGAAAATAATTTTAATCAACTTAGAGCTGATTTTGATAGTTTTGCTAAGGAAAGCAAAGTCCAAATAGAAATGAATACTAGTGCAATAGATGAATTGAGTGCTAAAGTAGATAAGGTAGGTGAATCCAACGGTGCAATATTGGCACTGTTGAACAGGTTATGTGGGATTAGCACTGCAGAAGATTGTATAGTATTAGGGAACTCTGAACAGAATAATTAAATTCGTTAGATTTTCAAATTTCATACTTATCTCTGGTTTCATCAGTAAATTTGTTGATTCATGAAACTCGCTCTCTTGACCAAGAGACTGTATGGACGATAATCTGCATTAATCTGCCCAAATTGTATAGTTCTGTCTGTAAGATTCTTAATGATAAGGACGAATAATGACATTGCGAATTACTCTCCTGTCCCTGATCCTCATCCTGCTCAACCAAACACCAATCAACGCTGCCGATTGGGTCAATGGCCGTGGTTTGACCAGACTCTATAATGCGGTGTTGTCCCATGATCCAGCGAAGGTTGAAAGGCGTCTTGAGACCGGGGCTGATGTCAATTTCCGAGCAACCAGCCGGGCCAGGTATCCGGGTCGAACGCCACTTTACGAAGCAGTGACCATCAATAATTCCCGAATTGTCAGGGTGTTGCTTGATCATGGCGCCGATCCCGACATACCGGATGCCAAGGGCAAGACACCCCTATTACAGGCATCATACGCCGAAGCACAGCCCAAGATTGTCAGATTGTTACTTGAAGCCGGCGCTGGTCCCACCATCAGTAACAACAAGGGAGATTCACCTCTCAGCCTGGTGGCTGGTTATCGGGTCCCCTGGGTCAGTTACACCAGGAACCACGCCAACGCCTATCTGCACCATCTGATGCTATCCTATATTGATACTGACCAGTTGGAACCGACCATGGAGACTGTGAAAGTATTACCAACAGGCATCAATTGAATTGAAAATACATCCAGATTGATGAAATATTTCCTAGATACTTAAATTTGGGGTTTATTTTTAGGGAAATAATATTAGAAATTTTTGAGATTTGAAACTTACTTGAATACTTTCACAGTCTCGTTGGCCGGAGATTGCCAAGTTGAATGACCTTGGTGAGGGCAAAAGCTACCGGGCCGGTGATTGTCTCAAATTACCTGCGGAATAAAGCCGTATTTTAATTCACCGCATGGAGTGCGGTTGACAATGGCCAGGTTATCCTATATCAAACAGGAGATCCTGTAACTGACTGGAAAGCGTATAGTATAACATGAGTACCAAGACACAAACCAGCCTGGCCATCAATGTTCGGCCGGATTTTCTTGATCGCTTGCAAGAGCGTGCCGAGGAGCGTGGTCTGACCGTTAGGGACTACGTGCTTGAAGCTCTGCTAGACCACATGCAAAGGGAAACGGAAGAAGAGGACAGGCGATGGGGAGAGCTGGCTGATGAAGCCATCCAGGAAGGGTTTCTCAGTGTTGAGGAGTCCGAGCGTTATTTTGCCAGCCTGAAGGATGCGTGAGCTTCTTCTAACCCGCAAGGCGCAACAATCCCTAGATGAACTGAAAAAACAGCCGGGGGTTGTCATACAGCTGAGGGCCCGGATTGATAGACTTAGGGCGGAGCCAGAAGCACGTGGAGCCAAAAAATTGTCAGGGCGACCTTACTACCGGATACGAGTAGGAAATTACCGTATTATCTATGATTTTGATGATGAATTGCTTAAAGTGATCACAGTCGGCCACCGCTCAAGGGTATATCGCAATCTTTGAATCCTTTTTGCTAACAGATTGCCACTCTCAACAATCTTAGCAAGAACAACCCCTACAGCCTGGGTGATTGCCTGTAGCTGCCGCAGGAATAACCAACCGGGCAAGCATGGGGTAAAAATAGTATCGGTTTCATTTTTCAAAGCTGAAAAATCCGGTGGCTTTACCTGATTCTGGCCTGGGTCGGCGCGTAGATTTTACAAATGGGACGACTGACTGATACTCTCATTCAAAAAACATCCGGATGTGGGCCGCTGCAGCGAGCACCATAATACCAGATATTCTTTTTTTATTATTTGCACGGCTGGGGTTCGAGGGTGTCCCCGCGCAGCACTATTCTCTTGCCAAAAAAGGCCTGGGATATTATATTATGCCATTATATTGTTCATTAAAACATGACCAGTTGGCCGGACAGAGTGGCAGGACCAAAGACAATGCACCAGGTAATTGCTGAAAAAAAACAGGAGATCGCCAGGATCTGTCGGCGCCATGATGTACGCCGGCTGGAGGTGTACGGCTCGGCGGCCCGGGCGACGGACTTTGATCCGGCCCGGAGTGATGTTGATTTCCTGGTGGAGTTCCAGCCACCGCTGGTAGCAAGGTTGCTGGAACGCTTTCTGAATCTGCAGGATGACTTGCAAGGGGTGATGGGTCGCCAGGTTGATCTCATCCGGGATGGCACCATCCACAATCCCTATCGCATGGCATCAATTGATGAAGACCGGGAGGTCGTCTTTGAAACTTAAATCGCTGGAAGAGGAGAAACTGATGGTAACCCACCTGCTGACCTATCGGCCGCGTGCCCTCCGGGATCCGCCGGGCCTGACCAGCTGTCGCTTTGTCTGGAACCCTGATGATGGCGGCATCAGCCTCCATGGTCGGCAGACAGAAGAGCATGGTGCGAACCGCAGGCGAGGGGCCACTGTTGATGTAAAAACCGGCTGGCAGGAGGATGTGTGTTTGATTGCCGGAGGACTGCAATCCGATCACTGGCCGGCCCCCGGTGATGTCCTCAGGCTTGAGGGCGATGGGTTGCACCCGCATCCGGCCGTGCGCCTGGTCGCCCCGAGCAGAACTGCCTTCCGGCGACTGGCCAGGCAATGGCTGGCCTGCAACCGGGAATACAACCGCATCTATTGTGCCCAGACCCATGCCAGGCACATCGGCTCCATCCTGCAGGGGTACGTCGATGCCGTTCCCATTCCGCTCCCCGCCGACTGGGATTCCGCGGCGTGGTTTGACGCCTTCGTTGCCAGGTACCACGCATACCGCAGGCCGCCCGCCAGTGCCTTGCCCAAAGGATAGGAAAAAATGACTGGCAAAAATATATCCGGGGAAAATATGACACGAATGACCCTGGCGGAAGCGCTCCAGAACAAGGGTTGTCAATAGCGATTTAAAATTACCCCATAATAACGAAGTAAAAAGGGACCACTTTATCCCTTAAAAAAGGAAAGTTTTCAGTAAGTTTCACCTCCTTTCTTCATATTGGGACGCCCCCTTTATGTAAAGTATATTGTTATGTAAAGTCCAAAACGCCAAGCCCCTTACCATCAGTGTTTTAAGTGCATACTACTTTACATAATTATTCATCCTCCCATATCCGTCAACAGAGCCATCAAGCGATCCTCGGCATGTTTGAAACACCCCTTTTTCACTTCAATAGGAAGAACCGAAGTTTGAATGTCACGTTTCTCACCAGGATCGACCCGGAGATAAATCTCGGTACTCTGTATGCTGCTGTGTCCAAGCCAAAGCGATACCTTTCGGATGTCACCAGTGGCTTCAAGAATATGGTGAGGGCAAGAGCTACCGCATGGGTGATTGTCGGAAACTACCGGGTGAATAAGGATATTGGAAGTCAAAAGGGTTGACAAGATTGAATAAAACTTCTAGCTTGTCAGGTACTTACTAACCGGGAAACATTACCATGCAGGATATTATTGATGAAATTCTGAAAATATGTATTCAGGAACAACTTGCTCCGGCCGAAATAGTTGAGGTGAAATCTGAAGAGGCCGAAGATCATGACGGTGATCCCATCCTGAATATCTGGGTAGTTTTCAAGGCCGAAAAAGATCGGCTTGATCCAGAGAAAGTCGGGGGCTTGGTCCAGCACCTACGACCAACTCTTAGCAAATTGCAGATGGACAGGTTTCCAATTCCTACATACATGACGCCAGAAGAAGCGGGTATTGCAACCGTCTGAACTCATTGATACCGCCCTCCTGTTGGTAGAGGGTCGAGGACGCAAGGGAAAACCACACCAAGCAGACCTCAAAAGGGCCATGAGCACAGCCTATTATGCAATGTTCCACGCTCTCTGCCGGAATTGTGCCGATAGCGTTGTCGGTAAAAGAAAGTCCCTCAGGAGTCAATCGGCCTGGCTGCAGGCCTATCGGGCTGTCAATCATGGTCATGCCAAGGGCCAGTGCATAATATGGGTAAGTTTCCCAAGGATATACAAAGCTTTGCCGCCAGTTTTGTGATCCTGCAGGAAAAGCGCCACCAGGCTGACTATGATCCTGTCCACAAGCTCAAACGGGCCGATGTTCTGACTCAGATTCGTACAGCCAAATTATTTATCAAGAAACTAAAAGAATCTCCCATCAAGGATAGAAGGGCCTTTGCTGTCTGGACGGTTATGCAAAATCGTACCGAAAACAAAGCAAAATCTGATTCCAAGCCTAAAGACCAAAAGAAAACCAAAAAATTTCTTAAAGGGTTTCTTAAACAAATTGAAGAAATTGATGATCCCAATCTTTTTATTCCCACCGAAAAGGAATTAGAGGTTGGGAGAAGGGCTCAGATTGCTGAGGATTTGAAGATTATTAACAAAGGATCTGATTCTGATGAGAACAAGTAACTTGTTCTTTCCTAATGTAGGTCATTTGCTTTTTACTTGGGAATGGAAGGGATTTTTTCCTATCACCGGCCCTGCTACCGGGTCCAGCCAAACGACACCCGCCAGAGCATCATAGCCAAAAAGACACTCGGCGATGGCGAGCGCTGACCGGAGATTGCCACCCGAACAATCTGAGCAAAGACAACCCCTACCCTATCAACTTATCACACTTAACTCTGTAAGTATGTTTTGATGTTTGAAACCAACATCAAGGCGTTGCACCGACGTTTGAACAAGGTTGCCAACCAGCCAGTCAATGGTGTTATCGCCAAAGGTGTTCAATAGCAACTTTTCTGCCCAGGAACCAAAGGCAAGGCCGTCCTTGGCAGACCATCGGGTTCGTGTTAGATTGCCCAATCTTGGTTCACTTTGATCGAAACAAGGTGAGAAACAACCGCCGGATGACGGTGTCGTTCCCCCGAGGGTTGCATATTACTCTGACCGAAGGGTGGTCACGGCTTACCCGTGACCAGTATCTTCCAGCCGAGACAGATCGGCCAAGGATGTAATTGTTTAAAAACAGCAGATCCTGTTTTTGCGGTGGGTGATCAAGAGAACCTTTGCCTAGATATGGAGCGATGGGCATAAAATGTTAACCGATGCGACTTATGATTCAGGCTCAAAAAACAGCACCTATTTTTTGGTATGGGATTATAACGCCATGAAAAGTAATAGGTGGGGCTACCTACTCTACTCTCCTGTGACACCGATATGTACACCAATGTAGCCGGCTTCAGTACCGCCCGCAGATCTTATGGAACCACCATGGGTACCGGCTAACAATCGTGGGTTGCCTTCAGAATCTGTCTCTGTAGAAAATTTATTACCAGTTTTACCTTCATTTTCTACCAAATCAAGGCCCGGAATTGAAACAGATACGTCTCCAGTAGCCTGACCGTTTTCTGTAAATCTTACATCACTCCAGCTAATTCTTACACCTTCAACTAAATTGGTAGTTTCAACTGTAGAAGAATCCACCAAAATTATATAGTCAAAGCTTTCTGTTATGATGACCTCACCATTTAAGGTACCGCCTCCATTTTCAAAATTAGCTGTGGCAATAAAATCTCCTGTATATTCTCCCAAGATGTTTGAACCTGATGCATATTCATGATCAGTTCCAGCTATACCTACATAAATTCCCGTTGCTTCACCACTATATTCAGCACTCCCCCCTGTTGGTAAATCGGGATCATCCTCAATTTCCGGTCCATCAATAAATGCTCCCATTTCGAAATCTGGTTGCACCCCTATTAAATCAGTACCATGCAACCAATAACCCCCAGCAAGCCAATTTCCAAGATTATCTATATCACCAGTATAAACTCCCGCAAAAGTGGCGCTGTCGCCATTATCTTTATATAGAACCATGGGACGAACTGCCACGCCATCAATAATGACAATTTCTGGAAGACTGCTATAGAGATTTTCATCTGTATTAAGCGAAATGTTTGAACCACCTGCTGATGGTAATGATATCAAGTAAACCCCATCGTCCGAACGTGAGACATCTGCGTGTGAATTTGGAGAAGTTCCGGATAACTGTGACACACTGCCATATGTGGGTTCGGCTACAGCCGCCGCTCTGGCTATTTCATTTGTTTGGTCGTCAATACTTTGTTTTATAGCATCGGGTGTAGTGGCTGTATTACTCGCTATTCCACCCCCCCCCACTGCTTGTACCACCACCCCCACATGCTGAAAGGAGAAGAGTGGCCACAATGACGGACCCGAAAGGGATCAATTCCTTATCTCTAAGCGCCTTAAATTTATGTAAATTTGTTCTCATTATTCGTTCTCCAAATCTTCCTATTGATATTAGCAATTATAACTATCCCCTCAAAATGTATAGCACAAAAACAATGATGGTACCGTTAGGAAAATATTTGTTCCAAAGTCGGGTTCAAAATAAATCAATAACAGCAAGGTAAAAAGATAAAATACTGATATTTACTGGCAATTTTACACTTAATGATACAGATTGGTGAACGTTGATTTTCAGATTGAATTGGCTAGATTTATATCCAATCCACTAAAATTGTTTAACCATGGTCACTTGTACCAGATTATTCTTGAAATCGCTAGCTTGGGCGTTTGTGCTTAACTTCTCATGGATTAATGCTAATTGAGGACTGAATCCCCAGACCGTTAGATTGCGGTGCAGAATTGTCGCTTGGAGGGACAGGAGTTTATCCTTCTGTGCAAGTCCGTCTATTGTCGGGAAGCCTGGTTGGCCTTGATAAGATTTACGAGAGGTGCTGGCCCGAAAACCGACCGTAAGGCCTGATTTGAGTAACGACGAAACTCCTGTATTCAATTGAAAGGTACGATTTTCTTGGTTGGGATTATTCTTAATATGCGAACTAGCGGCAGAAATCCCACCATCTAAGGTGAGTGTGGGTGTCAGTCGATGATTAATACTGAATCCTATTTCAAACTCGTTTGCATTGTTGTGTGCATTCTCAGATAATTGATAGGATCTCTTACCAAAGCTGAGCTGGACATCTAAGTTTGTTCTTATGTTCATCATACGTTGTAAACGAACACGCCCGCCGAGCTTGTGATTTGGTGAGTTTTCATTGAAGTTTGAAGTTATATAGCCTTGCAAACTTACCCTGGTTTGTTCGCTCAAATGGTATTCGGGTCCGGTATAGAAATCCAGGACAGTTCGATCAAAATCGGATCCCGGAAATTCGGTACGTGACAATCCAATACTGGTTACATTATCAACTGTGTCCGATACCGGATGACGATAAACTCCCCGACCAATGATGACTATGCCCGCTTCGGCCTTTGGGTCGGCATCACTTCTAGTAAGAGGTATGGAATTAAACCAAATTGTTTTGTCGGTGGTTCCACTGTTAATGTTGCTTTCTCTTACCATTTGAAAACTTAGCGAGCCTCGAAAGCGACGGCGATTGTGGATTGTGCTCAAAAAACCAGCGATATTTGCTTTAACGGCCGGAGGTGGATTGCTTGCAAGGACACGCTCAAAATGTTCTTTGGCCAAAATGTCCTTGTTCTGAAGAAAGAATGCTCGGGCCAGTTCCAAGCGAACTCGTATGAGTCCGGGTTCATCAATCAGTATCTCACGAAAAGCAGTTACTGCACGTGCTAGTAAATCCTGTTTGATCTCTTCATCAGCCGTACGTAGCGACAGTTCAACTGAAGCTAGTCAGAAGCCAATTTTGACAATCTTGAATATTGGGGTATCAAGGCAGCTCCAGGTTCGCCAGGTACTGGCACCATGTGGCAAGACGGTGATCTAGGCTATACCATTGCAATTGTTCGGGAGGGTACAATTGAGGGCTTTGTCTCTACCTCGTCTTCAGGTGATGACCCGGGTGTGATCTCAGGAGCTTTTGTTGGAAGTGAACATGAGGGTGCGATCGGTACAGTAGAACACCCCGACCTTTCAGCGGGCTTTGGAGCTACCCGTTAGTCATTGCATGATACTCTCTTGCACGCTGCAGAGACTTATATCCAGATAATTTTTGGATTAAAGGATCAGCGGGTGTTTGCACCCCACACCCACCATTCGGCAAATAAATAATGCTCCAAATTTTTCCATATCATTTTTGTTTTGTTGATCAAATTTCATCTTATCGCTCACACAATCTTCGCACAGGTGGAATTTCCGATTATGTTGACCAAGAACGAACTCCTTTAAACCGTATTTTGATCGAACCTCCTACGGCAGCTCACTCCGCGGTAAATTCTGGCCAGCGAGTGGTACAGCTGACTATTACAAGCCACGCCAATATTCGTCCCACTCATCCCATGGGGCGGGGTAGTTGGTGTCTTCAATGGTCCAGTCTACTGAGATACTGATCGTGTCTTGATGTTTCTTCAAAGCCGTTATCGCCTTTCGCTTTATTTCAATTCCCCGGTTGTTGGTGCCCGGCACTGCCGAAAGATATTGGTCTCTGCCCAAGCACTTTAAGGTATTTTTTTGGGCCGACAAAGGAATATAGAAGGCACTGTCTTTTTGTTTTCCCCAAAAGATGCTAATCAACAAAATGTCGTGTTCGGGCTGATAACCCTCAGATATTGCACTTTGGGCCTGAGCCGTGTCGGCGGTCCAGAGAATCTTCACTCCTTGGTTACCAGTGACAGTCTTGATTGATATTTCCCCACCACACAGAACAACATCATAGCCTCTTTCATTGCCTTTTTCAGGAACCTCAACATTTTTCAGTCCAAATTCAGCCAGAAAAAAACCGATAATGACGTGTTCACGCAAAATTCCAACCGCCGGGTTGCCAGGTGGCATTCGTTGCCTTACCATATCGAAAGCTACTGGAAGTCCATTGGCAAAACGTTTTCTTTTGTCAGGCATACAAAAGATTTTCTTTAAGCAGCTATTCAATCTGTCCTCAATCCTTTCCGATTCTGTCCTTGGCTCGACGGACATACACACTGTCTATTTCATAGCCAACATAGTACCTCCCACAGTTCAGAGCGGCTAGAGCCGTCGTTCCTGATCCCATAAACGGATCAAGGACTATATCTTTCTCGTAACTATAAAGCTGAATGAGTCGCCGTGGCAATTCCACTGGAAAAGGTGCCGGGTGATTGACTCGGCGGGCGGACTCGGCAGAAAACGACCACACGCTTTTCGTATATTCCAGAAATTCATCCCTAGTGATTGTGGCTACCTTGCCCTTGCCCTGCCTCCGGTAATCACCCTTGGAAAAGACAAGGATGTATTCGTGCGTATCCCGTAGGACGGGGTTGGAGGGTGATTTCCAACTGCCCCAGGCACAGGACGCCCCTGCACTTGCGCCCTTTTCCCAGATTATTTCGCCTCGCATCAGATACCCCAGATCGCACATCTGACCAACGATCATACTGCTCAGGGAAAGGTAGGGCTTGCGGCCGATGTTAGCAATATTGATACAAGCTCGTCCACCGGGAACAAGTACCCGATGAACTTCTTGCCATACCGCAAGTAGAAGATCAGCATACTCGTTTTCCGTCAGATCCTCATCGTAGTCTTTGCCGACATTGTAGGGCGGAGATGTTACCATCAAATGAATGGAATTATCAGGTAGATGGTGCATGTCGACAGCCGAATGGGTATAAATCCTGTTTATGCAGGCGAGATTGCGAGCATCTTCTTCCTCGGGTGCTTGGTGCCGGTCGATAGTCGGTCTTAAGGTCTTGTTATCGACAAACATGCGCCGCCGGTAGAATCGGCTTGAATCATGCCCCCTTCTGTTGGATGTGCCAAAGGACTGCATTTCGGTACCTTTCACTTATTCCTCTCCTTCGGGTAATCAAATTAAATCCACAAGTGACAATTTCTCAGTCTCCTGTTTCTTAGACTATAACTTGTTATTCGTCAATTCAACCAGCATGCATTGGCACTCCATATCCCACCTTTCGGTTGGCGGATCTCATCTGCATTCCCAGACCATAAATGTTTTTACAATCACTGTGGCCTAGTACTCTTTCTTCCATGAACGCTTGGCTCCCTGCACCATTGTTCCCGTAGGATTTCAATCCCTTTGAGAATTTTTTTACCCACCCCGAGAATTTCAACGAGGAGAAACTGATCAAGATAATGCCGGGCTTCGTCTCTTATTATTCAACACAACTTCCGTTGAGCAAATCTGAGTTAGACAGGCATTCCTATCCTGTGGATGCTCCTTTTCATGGTAATTCCCTCAGAACAGGAGAATCTAGTCACCACCAGTAAAACCTACATGAACACTGGTATAACCAATACTATTTCTGATTTTTATGTGTTTGTATCCATGTTTGTGACCACTACCCATAACCTTTCTTGTAATTCTCCCATGTTAGGTAGCTTAGGTCCCAAAGTTCGGTTTAAAATTTCATTTCCAGAAGCATCTCAAGATAGGTGTCTTTAAAGCTATATAGAGGCGATCCATCATGGTCAAAAAGTGTGGTAAGGGCATCGACCTGACTCACTTCTGTCTTGAAGGTCATGCCGCCACCTAAATCATGCGCATAATCCACCTCCGTCAACTTGGCATCCGTATGAAATAAGACCGCACCCGGTAAAGCAAATCCATCTTCATCAACCGTTTGGCCGTTAACCTCTCTTGTTGAATAACTGGTTGTCAAGGTTGACCTGTCCCCCAGATCAATAATAGTTTGTACCCCAAAATCTTTCCCATTATAGCGGTCTAAATGATTGTCATACGAAAAATGCTTGACGCCAAAACTATCGTATTTTCCACGGAAGTATCTGGCTTCCACACCGGGAAACTTGTAGCCAATAACAAAGATAAGGCTTGCTTCACTATCCATCCCTAATCCGACTTCAATTTTTTCACCGGCGTAATTCACCCCGGCTGACCAAAGATTTTCATCTGCCCCTGGGTCCGAACCTATCAACTTATCACACTTGACTCTGTAAGTATGTTTTGATGTTATCCTGATTGTCGCTCTATAGCTGTTGCGCCGACTGGTTTGAACAAGGTTGCCAACCAGCCAGTCAATGGTGTTATCGAAAAAGGTGTTCAATAACAACTTTTCTGCCCAGGAACCAAAGGCAAGGCCGTCCTTGGCAGGCCATCGGGTTAGTGTTAGTTTGCCCAATCCTGGTTCACTTTGATCGAAACAAGGTGAGAAAGCCAGATTGGAATAAGGTGAGAACCAACCGCCGGATGACGGTGTAGTTCCCACGAGGGGTGCATATGACGCTGACCGAAGGGTGGTCACGGCTTACCCGTGACCAGGATCTTCCAGCCGGTCCAGATCGGCCAGTGCGGCCTGGTGTTGTTTATCACATTTATGCCGATATCGGCATAAAAGTGGAAAGTAGCGGCGATATCACACCGCCTTGTGGAGCACCGGATTCGGGATGTTGTAGAACACCTTTATCCATTACTCCCGCTTTCAACCATTTATGAATCATACGACGTATGACACCGTCATTAATCCGCAGGTCGAGAAAAGCCCTTAGGTGCTTGTGGTCAATGGTGTCGAAATAGGATACAAGAAGATCTCCTAGGAACCTTCCCAAAAAGAGAGTTACCAGAATAACCTTCCATTGTTGGCGGAAGAATTTGTATCGTATGTGCATAATAGTATTTTCTGACTTGTTTCATTTCTCAGGCTGACCGATGATAATCACTCCCAAACCAATCATTCAACCCTCCGGGTTCATATTCCCAAGATGGGTTAAGGTTCCCTTGAAATCAAGATGCTCTACGTTCAGCCCTTATACCGAAACCCGTCCGATAACCCCCAGACCAGCAATGGTAAAAAGGTTACATGTGTTTGAGCCTGGTGGCAATCCTACTGCCGGGTGGCCCCGAAACCGGCGGAAAGGTCAGGATGCCGCAGGGTTCCAGTGGCCCCCTCATGCTCAGTACCGACAAAAGCACCGGCAACCACCCCGGGATCACTGCCAGTCCCGGAAGTTGAGGTAAAACCCTCAATTGTTCCTTCCCGTACGACCCTGATGGCATAGTTCAGATCCCCGTCCTGCCAGACTGTGCCCGTCCCCCTGGTGCCAGGGGGAGCCTTGATTCCCCAATATTCCAGCTGGTCAAACAAGACATCACCCCTGCGCGTGCCGAAATCAATGGTGATGGTGGTATCACCGGCGACCGTATTGCCTCCATTGGCAAACCCCAGAAGATAGCCTTCCCACATTGCTTCCCGGGCCAGGGCCGGGTTGGTACTGACGGATGTGGCCGGCACGGGGCCCAAAGCCCAGGGCTTGGCCAGGCCATTACGAAAACCGGCGCCAAACTCCATCGTCTGCGACGCGTTGAGAGGCAGAGTTCCCAGGACATGGAAAGCTTGCTCATCCCACGTTCCCAGATCGCTTGCGCGGACCCGGGCAATATCCCCGGCGGGAATATCGGCCAGCAGGATTTCGCCATCTATGGCAACGTACAAGGGGGGAACCTGTTGCCAATTCCGGGTCGTGGGGGTCAGCACCGAATAAGGGAATATCGCGGGATCAACATGCACAAGAGTGCCCATGGCGTGAAGGAGCTCGTGCAGGGCAACATGTTGCAACAAACCCTGATAGGAGGCACCGGCACCATCTCGAACGGCCCTGGCATCTATGAGGGTATAACCCCCAAACACCGTGTTTATACCGCCAATCCCCAAGACAGCTTCGTCGTAATCGCCGTTCCCCTCGTCTTGGGGCCAGGTGTCTTTGCCACTGGTAAACCGGATATGAATCTCACCGCGCGGAATGGTGTCCCGGTCAATATCCCCGGCAAAATCGCGGCCCAGCTCCAACCGGTTGGCCCAGGGCAGGGCGGCATTGATATCCCGCATGATCCTTTCGATGATCTGTCGCTCTTCCGGGCTGGCCGATGAACTCATTCTGAGGGTTCTGGTCGTTAGACCCGACGGAATGGTAACAATTTCAACCAATGGGGTGCCCTGATTAATGGCGTCACTGTCTTCCTGGCTCTGGATGGCTTGCAAATACCGAATTATATCGGCACCAGAAGCACTGCCATCCCGCCCGCCTGCATCGCGCCAATGACCGTAACTGACGACCAAATCATCATAGTTCACCCTGCTGGGCAGAGCTGTTGCCGCGGGTCTTTCACCCGAACCGGCAAAAGCGGGACCAATTCCTATGTTGTTATTTATTTGCCTGGTTGGGGCCGGTAAAATACTAGCCGAGGCTACGGCGGCTTGATTGGGCGTATCGACCGGTGATCCATTGCCACCACCCGTACTTATGCCAGAGCCACCACCACCGCAGGCCGTCAGGATGATCAAGGAGGCCAACAGGATTGGCAGATGAAGGTACAAATGTCCAGGCAGTTTCATACGATGGGCCTTTCAGGTCGTTCCGGTGGCCAGAGCCTTGGGTGAGATTATATGGCCTCGCCAGGAATTGAGAAGGTATTTCAATAAAGGACGGAGCATGGCGAATGGTAGCAAAAAATATTGCCTACGCCATGCAGCCCGCCCTTTGGTTTTTGTGTTCGGTGTTATGGTGAGGGTTCTTCCTGTCCGTCAAGTTTGGCCCCGAAAGCAGCCGAAACGTCACTTCGTTCCAGGGTACCGATTACCCCCTCGTGGTTGGTGCCAACAAAAACCCCCGAGAGATCATCAGCATTATGATTTATATTGACAAACCCCTGCCGGTAATCACCGTCATTGCCACTGCCAACGATCTTGATGTCATAGTCACGGTCGACAATAGCAGAAGTTGTATCTGTAACTTCAGTTCGACCAGCTGATTGAAAGTTCTCCCAAATTTCAAAATCCGTAAATTCAGCCGTGCCATTGTCCGTCGTCGAAGTAAAATCATCTATGGTTATGGCGGTCTTGCCGGTAACGACATCGCCATCGCCATTGAAACCCAGGAGGTGGCCATTCCAGGTGGCCGAAGTCTTACCCGCAAAGGTTTCATCCAGGGTTGTGCCGGGAATGGAACCAATAGCCCAGGGCTTGGCCAAACCATTCAGGAAGCCGGCACCAAACTCAACATCCTGTTCACCGTCATCACCATCAATATCCAGTACGCCTCTGACATGCGTGGCGTCGGTACGCCAAGTAAAACCATCGAGATTGATGTCCCCGATCTGCATATGTTGTAAATCCTCATTCACGACAACCAGCAAAACCTCACCCTCAAGATCAGTATAGATATTCGTACCCGTCGGCGTCCAGGCATTTGATTGCGGATACTTATTCATGTCGGTATGGGCCACCAGACCATAGGCCAGCAACAATTGCCGGGTCAGGGCCTATCAATGTATCACACTTGACTCTGCAATGATTTTATGCGAATCACTATGCCATGTTTATTGGTACTTTTCAACTTTCATCCGACACTGCTTGCTGGTTCAGGCAGGTTTGTCAGAACACTGAGGTTTCCGGGCTGTCTCGCACAGCCTTGGCTGAAGCCCTTTGCCATCGCGAGCAGTTGAGTAGCCGAGCGGCTGCCCAGAAACTTCTACCGAAACTGGCCGCGCTTCTTGAGGTCTCCTTGCCAGCCGCCCAGGTCGTGATGCCGGAGGCTCATGCCTCTTTACCAACCGGGTTTCCAGATCAAACCATTAAGTGTAGCTTGTCGGAACTGGGCACCCTCAGCGTGGCGCGTGTAACTAAAACCGAGCGTTTGGCCTGGGAAAAAATGATGGCCAGCCATCATCCCGAAGGGTGGAGGCGTTCACCGGGTGGACGTATACTCTATTGGCTACGCTCCTCGCGTTATGGTATCCTGGGCGGTCTCAGTTTTGTCAGTGCGGGCTTGCAACTGCTTCCACGGGATGAAGTTATTGGCTGGTCAGTGAAGGCTCGCCATGCTCATATTGGCCGGGTGCTGTGCAACAACCGATTTTTGCTTTTGCCATCGGTGTTGTTTTTTAATTTAAATCAACTTGAATTTCTCAAATTATTTCGGGCGAAGTGAGACAAATCTTTTCAAGAAGCTCCAATAATTTTAATAAAATCAATTTCCCCACCATTTCTTTTCCAAGCAGTTAAATTCCCCACCTGGCAAATTTACCCCGCAAAGGCCTAAGCCGGTAACTGTTTGCAAGCACCGCAGGTCGATCAAATTGCTTGGTGCACCGTAATCCCGTTGGTCTCGATTATTGGTGGGAGTAGTTTGTTCAAATGATCATTCAGTTGTCTTGCTGCACCTGCAGACAAGCATTCCAGTCCTTGCCCCCTTGGGGTCTTAGGCGCTGTATTTCGGGATGTGCCTGTAGCAGAAGAACCGCGGCCTGATCACCGGCCATATCGGCATCATAGCCACACCAGATGGTTTCCGATGGGACCAGATCAATAATCCAGGGGGGCAGCGTTGTGGCCACACCGGCAGTGGAGATGATATATTGGAAATGGGAACACTCCTTGCACATAGCCGCCGACAGAGTATAAGCCGACAGGGCATCAATCGCACTTTCGACCAACAGGGTTGGTCCCGCTTCCTGACGCGCCAGCCAGAACCCACCTTGCGCTTTTCTGGACCCCCGGCGCATTCCCTTGAAGGGTCGCCCTGGCATGGTTCCGTGCAACTCGGCCCCAACCGGTAAAGCCTTGGCATCACGGGTGATAAAAACAGCATTGCCCCTCTGGTCAGCCCCAACAAGATGCTTCCGGTGACACCAGGCAACAAGCGCGGGTGCAATCTGGCGGTCCCCGACAAGATAAGTCCACACCCGGGGCCAGTACCTTGGGACCAGTTGCAAATCCGGTGCGAGGGTGTTGCTTGCTGCCAACGGGGCGTGCCGACCACCTGGTTTGGCTGTTTGGGAACAGGGAACCACCGAAGATTGATAAGCCTGGCAAGACAATTGTTTCAGCCAGGCCAGGGCTTCACCAAAACCGCACCCCCTGGCATGGATGACAAGATCAATCGCACCGCCACCACCGGTGCCATTGAGGTGATCATAAAATTGGCTACCGGTAATGCTGAGCACTGAGCCGGAACGACGCCAGCGGTTTTGATCACTTGGATCACGCTGATAACCGCAGGCTTCGGCCACCCGACCAAGGGATATGTCCCTGAGCCGGGTGATCTGTTGGCACGACCATGGTCTTATTGGTCCAGGTCTCATTGGTCCAGTTCACCAAGAGCCTCTTCCACATGAACGGCCGTTACCAGACGGGATTTATTCAGGGCCGCCGCAACCAGGGCAAAATGAGTCAGCCGGTCCAGCATACGTGGAACACCCTTACTGGCCAAGGCCAGGGCGGCAATCGCCGCCGGTTCAAACAGATCACTCTCGTAACCGGCAAGGCGCAACCGATGGCTGAGATAACCACCAACTTCCTCTTCACTCAGACCGCCTAGGCTGCACCGAATGACAATCCGTTGGGATAATGACGCATGGGTCGCCATCTGTTGCAGACGTCGCCGCAATTCACTGAGCCCAACGAGCAGCAGACATAACCGTTTCTCGGAATCCATCTCGTAATTGGTCAACAGACGCAACTCCTCCAGAATGGTATTATGCAAATGATGAGCTTCGTCAAAAATCAGCACCGGATATTGCCGGGCGGCAACAACCAGCCGGGATACCTCCTCCTGGATGGCCTTGAAGGCCGCGGCCCGGCTGGTAAAACGGTCCAGGCCAAAGGCGTTGGCAATGGTATTGTAACTGTCGAGAACCGAACCTGTGGAGAGGGTTACATAACAGACCCGATATTGGTTGGGATGCAACTGGCTCACGACCTGGCGGCAGAGCGTGGTCTTGCCAGTGCCGGCCTCCGCCGTCAACAGACCAATACCTCGCAGTTCCAGGAGATGCTGTAGACGATGACGGGTTTCCGAGGCCGCGGTATAATCGAATAATTCATCCGCCTTGGGGGCCACATCAAATGGATAGTGCTTGAGGCCAAAATGTACTTTATACATTACTTCTCCTCCTTCTCATCATCGCTGGGGCCAAACCGCAAGGGCGGTCGACCACGTGGAATGGTGGTATTGGCAAAGAGGTCCAAAAGAGTGGCCTCGCCAACGGGTTTGTTATCATGATAAACCAACAGCGGCCGTCCCGGTGGGGCCGACGGGTCATAACGCAAGGTAACCGTTTGGCCTACCAATTCCGGTGCCACCTCATACTGACGATTGTCAAGCGACACGGTGTGGGCTTGGTTGACCTTGCGGCTGACCTCGTGCAGGAACATAAGATCAAGGTCAAGGTGTGGTTCAGGATAGCGAACATGCTCAGCCTTGGCGACCCAACAATCCATCGGAGTGGCATTGTCAAGACCACGATGCGGTGTCATGTGATAGTCGCTATCAATCCAGCAACGGGTCCGTTCATTGAGGGTTGCAAGGTTGGGAATGGCATCGTCGGCAAGCGGTGCCAGCAGCTGATCTCTGACCCGCCGAAAATATCTTTCAATTTTGCCTTTTCCTTGTGGAGCGTACGGCCTTGCATGTAGTAACGCGATGTTCAGACGGGCGCAGACAATGGACAAATGTTTCGATCGGAAGTTGGCTCCATTGTCGGTATAAAGTCGAGTTGGCACCCCTCGACGGGTAATGGCCTCGCGCAGGACATAAAGAAAGGCCCAGGCCTTTTCGGAGAAGGCAAAATGGGCATAGGGTATGATCCTGGTCGCATCATCAAGGATGGCCAGCAAATAGGTCCGGCGAAGACGCCCCTTGGCATCAGGAATTTTGGGACCATACATGACATCGGCTTGCCAGAGTTCACCGGGATAGCGGTATTGAAACCGACGCAGATCCTGTCCCCGGAAAGGATCCTCCTTGACCATCAGCCCCTCACGGGTAAACAGACGATGCACCGTTGAGGGCGAGACCGGAACATCCGGGGGAATCTCACCAGTTTGGCGGCCTTCGGCAATTACCTGACGAACACTCAAGACGGGAGTGTTGTGTTTGATGGCCAGGAGTGTCTCACTGACTTCCGCCGGCATCCGACGTGGTTGGGCCCGTTCACTGCGCTTTTTGGGCAGCAGCCCCTCATAACCCTTGTGTTCATAATTGCGGACCCAATCCACAAGTGTTCCTGAAGCCACACGGGTTCGGCTACTACCGGGAATGGTGTGAGCTTTGGCCGCCAGGTTGGCAATGATGACATTCCTTTCCGGACCGGCTGGCCAGGCAATGATCTGGGCCACCAGGCCATAGCGAAAGAGAGCGACATCCTCGCGGTGCCGGTTTGGTGATGTTGTCATAAGTAAAAACCTCCTTTTTGACTTGTTTTTTAAAATATCGGAGGAAAATGGGGCCCGATTCGGCAAATCAGCAGGGGCCACCTTGTGTTGGGGGCCCAGTTTGCGACTCAATAGGGTGGCTGCAGGATCTAAATCCAACCGGTCGGGGGACATATTCGAGGTGATTGTTATACTGCTTGCGCAAAGTCACCAGCAGCGTGGTGGTCGTCCCCTTCTTGGCCCGGAAGGTTCCAACCGTCAGCGGCGCTTCGGCATAAAGCTCGGCGAACAAACCTCGGGCAAGATGCAGAGCCAGGGAGGCCCAAAGAATACGTCTTTTGAGCCACCGGCGCTGGGCTCGCCAAGTCCCATGATGGTTGGGACGTAGACGGTTATGGGCCGCGGTCAGGTTTGGACACTCTTCAGCAGCTAGAGCAACCTCTTCAATTGCCTGGAGGGTGCCGGGTTTGCTTGCTGCCATAAACTCTGGCAACAGGCTGAACGTCATCTGACAGGTGCGACAGTAATAGCGCGTAATGTTTATATTAGAGGGTGTTTTGCGAGGGTAACTCCCATGGCGGTGGAACTGACAGGTACTTTTTTGTGTGTTGGGACAGCACTCAAGTCTTGCTTCCTGCCATGCTTGCTTATAAATATAGTCGTCGACCGAAAGTGTGGTTTGATGAATGAGTTGCACTGGTGGGTCCTTTATTGTGGTTTGTGTGGTAACGTTCACAATAATGCCGGAGTATTCGGGGGGCAACCCCCGAATACTCCTTTTTTATGCTGTAATGATCTTGGGAGTATGGTTTTAGTTTGGCCCTGGGAGGGTCAGACAAACTTGCATGCTACGGTAATGACCGTTCGGAGTTTCCTGGGAAAAGGAAACTCTACTTGAAAAAATTTAGCTACTGGGGAAAGAAAAAAGTAACCTGTTCAAATTAATTCAGTTTCCCAGTA
The DNA here is from genome assembly GCA_963668325.1 of Paracoccaceae bacterium. Lineage (GTDB taxonomy): Bacteria > Pseudomonadota > Alphaproteobacteria > Rhodobacterales > Rhodobacteraceae > MPNP01. The sequence continues at coordinate 477,111 of OY764222.1, read as the reverse complement.
ATTCGGTACTGAAATAATATGGGAAAAATACCCCGTTACGATTTGAAATAAAGTGGTAACCAACAATCGGTACGGGTCCATGGTCTGGCCTCGCGGGCCCTACAACTGGCGACCAGTTGCATTGCTGATGATTGGGCCTATTATTATCAGCAGCGTCCAGTGTTATTACAAACTTTTGTGGCCCCGGGATATACCGGTACCAGTTATCGCTCGGCTGGTTGGTCTTGTTGTCCCCGGTGCTCATCAGGTCGGCGTTCGGGTATCCGGCGGCAGGTCTGGTTGCAACCGTTGGTAGACAACTGGCAGGCGCAACTGTGTGTTGAACCGGCTCGTGTTCTGGGCCAGACCTCGGAGCCGTGGTGTGAGGGTGAGTGGGCCACAAGGGAATATGCCCGCTGTGCCTATCCTGATGGGCGTATTCGCCGCCGGATCATGGCCATGGGCCAAGCCTGGCTGGCGGCACCTGGAGTTGCCCTGCCGGCTCTTTTTCCGCGTGCGGCCGACCAACAGGCCGCGTATCGCTTATTATCGAATGAGGCTATCAAGATGGACGATATAATGTTCTCCCATTATGAAGCGACCGTGGAGCGTTGTCGGTCCCAATCGGTGGTTTTGGCCGTGCAGGACACCACCACCCTGAACTATGACACGCTGGTGGCGACTGTGGGGCTGGATCATCTTGGTGGCGGTGGCAAAGGAACGCGTGGTCTTCTGCCGCACTGTGGTGTGGCCGTCACGCCGGCGGGACGACCGTTGGGTCTCTATGACATGGATGTATCGTTTCGACAAGATCCGTCCAACGACAGCCGGCGCTGGGTCAGGATGTTGGACCGCTCGGCCGAATTGGCCGAGGTGTGTCCGGCCAGCCGGGTGGTGACGATTTGTGACCGGGAAGGTGATTTCTGGGAGTTGTTGACCCACGCCCGTACGCTTGATACCGAGCTTCTGGTCCGCGCCAACAAAGGCGTCAAACGCCGGGTCAAGACAGCTGATGGGGAAGCGATCGACCTCTGGCAATACATGGCCAGGCAGCCCTCATTGGGAACCCGCCGCATTGCGGTGCCACGCCGAGGTGGCCCCCAACGTCGGGCCGCTCGGACCGCAACCCTGACCTTACGCTGTTGTGAGGTTACCCTGGTACCACCTCACACGGCCAAGGACGAGAAGCCGTTGCGGGCGATTGTAGTCGAAGCTCGTGAGGAGAGCCCACCGCCCAAGCACAAGGCCTTGCACTGGATGTTGCAAACCACCACCAGGCAACAGCCCGGGCGTGCCCTTGCCATTGAAACCTTGCAATTCTATGAGCGGCGCTGGAGCATTGAACGCTTTTTCCATGCGCTTAAGGTCGGAACTCGTCTGCAGGACCGCCGGCTTGATGCGGCTGAAGACCTGGCCAAGTGTCTGGCCTTTGATGCCATCACCGCCATGCGTGTCTGGGAATTGTCCCGTCTGGCGTCCGAGCATCCGAAGGATTGGGCCCGGCAACATGAATCACCGATGATGCTGACCGTCTTGTGTTCGGTGAGCCGCTGGCGGCATCTCAAGGTTCCCAGAGGTCCACCCGAAGATATGACCATGGCCGAGTTTGTGGTTCTGATTGCTGGTTTGGCCGGGTTCCATCCCAGCAGGCGCCAACCGCTACCCGGAACCCAGAAGCTCTGGGAAGGCCTGTTGTTTCTAAACAACTACATGATGGGCTACCAGGCTGCTCTAACTGATCTTGGCCGGCATGAAGATCCTGGTCACGGGTAAGCCGTGACCATCCTTCGGTCAGCGTAATATATAACCCTCGTGGGGGACGCTGTTGCCTGGACGGTTTGTTTGGCACAATAATCAATCCTGGTTAATCGCCCTTTGCTTCGGGTAAGCTTTATCAGGGGTTAAATGGAACAGCTTGGGAAAGAAATAGCAGGGAAATTGATTTTATTAATAAAATTGTAGCATCCTGAAAAATTTTGTCCCACTTCTGCCGAAATAAGGTAAGAAATCCAAGGTGAAATAATTAGAAAAAAACAACAATCATGATGATACCAGTCGGTACACCAGCCTTGACCAAGGATTCTAACAACTAAACCTGCCTGCAGAGTCAAGTGTGATACATTGATAGGGTCAGGGCTACCTGCAGCGCTGCAGGATCAGCAAGAAAGGCCTCCTTGTCAACATAGACCTTGCCGCTGGTTACAGTGTATTCGTTGCCTGCGGTACCATCGCCACTGAGGATTGCCTTGCCCAGGACATTGTCATTGCCGTAAACAACATCTTCCGGCCAGTCAAAATCATCCTCTTTGAGGTCAATCGTTATAATATTATCAGTACTGGCAGGAGCCGCAAATAAATCTGTCGGAATCATTATCCGCTTGCCATGGGGCAAGGCGGCATTGAGCAAGCGTACAACTCGCAATACCGTCGCCCTGACCTGTTCCCTTTCATCGGCATTGCCATCAAAACCACTGATATGGATGGTTTTCGGCATGCCAACAGCCGGTATTACGATACCATCCATCGTGGGATCGGTTGCCTCACCATCAGATGATACCCGAAAGGATTGTAAAAAGTCCCTGATTGCCAGGGGGGTGCCCAGGGTGGCCGTTCCCCGTTCCCAGGTGGTAAATGAAACAGTATAGCCGTCATAACCAGTTTTGAAAGTGCCTTCTGTCGCTCCTTTGGTAAAGTCGGTTTCATTATCAGGGCCGTAATTTGGTCTTTCACCTGAGAACGCAGGACCAAGCCCAATATGGGTCTCTCCATCGGAAAGTCGGTTCGGTACAGGGATAGCCAAAGGGTCCCTTGGTCCAGCATTTTCTGTTGAAGTATCATCTTCGGCCGGAGAAGTGGTGCCCGAACCTGAGTTGCTGTCACTACAGGCCGCAAGCAGCAAGGTGCTTGCAACGACGATTGCCAGAGAGGGCAGACCTCTCCAGGATCTTCGCCCAGTTTGGTTTGGTGTGAAAATATCATGAGCTAATGAATTGGCGGTCATCAACATTGAAGTGCTCCTTCTTTGTTTAGTGGAATTCAGACAAGCGAAATAGGGCTTTCGCCATAAAATTTTATCATCTGTTGTTTAACGTATGTTCTGCGATTCTTCCATAGAAAATAAGCTTGTGGGACAGAAAAAGGCAAATTAAGCTTGTGAGGGCTTGAAATAAGCCAAAAATGATAACCCTGCAAGTGAAAACTGAACAAAAAAAAGGCGAGATGGATATCCCGCCTTTTTCAAATTGTTTGTGTCAAGCTTTAGAAGCTGAAGGCTACCGAAGCACTGAGTGTGGTGGTGTCTTCAGTAGACTTGGTCCCTACTCGTTTACCATCCTCTGTGCCGATCTCGATCTTTTCAGCCGACTTTTTGTCGATACCAGCATTCAGGGTGGCACCACCGCCAAGATCATAGGAAACACCAAGCTCAATCAAAGTGGTCTTGACCGAACCACCGCCATAAGGAGTAACCTCCGTGCCATTGTCAGAAAACATTGCTTCGGTATCCTCTGGCATTGTGTCAGCCTTGAAGGTTGAATAAGCTATCGAAAAGCTTGTGCCTTCACCAGCCGGAACACTGACCTTGCCACCAAAACCGGTATATTCGGTTGTACCTGCCAAGACATTGTCGACTTTCATAGCACTAACAGCAGGTTTGTCCGGATTGTCTTCAAGGGCAGTGGATAATGGAAGATCAGCATTAGGCAATAACTCGTGTTGTTTAACAACATTAGCTAAAGCAGTTTCAGCATTATCATCAAGAGTAGTGGTGTCATCATCACTATCGTCTGCAATATCAGGTATGAATGTGGTAAGTACAGTTGTCTGATCCTCGTCGGCATTATTAGTCACTGAATGTCTCATACCTTTCATAGCAGCAGCGATAATAGCATCGATTAAAGCTTCATTTGCTTCTCTTAATTCTTTGACATCGTCAGTTTCAGCATCAGGAGCTTCGTATGGGTTTTCAGCACCGTCCAACGTCATCACATGAGTTTTCCAAGCTTGAAGTGCTTTACCTTGATTCACGAAATATTGTTCCTGTCGTGTAAATTTTCCAGCGTCTTTAGCGGGTCGATTATAAGTCATCAAGGCGTTTTTTGGATCCAATTCCATTTCAACATTTGGTAATGACTTTTCAGCCTTGGAGTAGTAAACACTGGTTGAAAGCCCAGCAAGTGAGGTCCCAACACCAATGGCCAGGCCACTCTCGGAATCCATGCCAACACCAACACTGATATCACTGATTGAATAGCTGGCACCAATTGACCAGTCACCATCAGCAGCACCATCTGCACTTGGATTGGCCATGGTAATCCTGTATGACGCACCCTCAATGGAACCTGACAAGGCAATCGACTCATCATCCTCACCACCAAAGTTATCATCAGCTACACCAATGCCACCAGCCAAGTCTATGCCTGGATCATTGCCACCAAACTGGAGCTTCCAGGAACCATCAGCAGCGCCAACATAGACATGGGAACCCTTGGTTACCGGCTCATTTTCTTCCGTGGTATCATCCCTGATGGACATACCCGCACCAAACATCAGACCACCATCAGTTGTACCCGATGAGCTGAATGCAACCTTATAGGCACGGATTAAGTTGATGCCACCATCATCACTACCATCATCAACATTTTCGAAACCCATCTCACCTGAACCTGATACGGTCACAGAAGGTGCCGGGGCTTCCATCATCATGTCCTTGTCCATGCCGTCTTCTTCCATGGCGTACGACGCGCCACCGGCCAGGGCAAGGGCTGATGCGAAAACTATAATTTTCTTCATTTTACCTCTTCCTTTATACTTGATAATATAAAGTACTGAGGGCTATTCGGATGGTTTAGTAGTTCGAAATACGGTTCACTGCTCCTACACTTAAGATTTTTGGTAAAAAGATTTTGAGGATTTAAAATCAAGCCTTGATTGCTTGAGACTGTAAACAGTAACTTACCTAATCCGTAGCTGTATAATTACAAAGCCGAGTTGGATAGGTTTATCTAATTCGCTTAATCCTTTTTAGGAAGATAGTACTTATTGACCAAATCAATCCGGTGAATTAAGGGTAATCTCAAGACTAATGAATGCTATCTGGAGATTCAATTGAGCAAATCAAGGCAGTTACTCAATTTTCACGCTTACTACCTGTAGTAAGTCAAAACCACGTATTGAGGACCTGCATTGCCCTTTTAAACTCTAGTTCCTCAGCGATACCCCTGCCACTTCGTACAAACTGGATTTATATTCCTTTGTGTTCCTAGAAATTCATTTCAAATTGCAGGTTCCCGTGGTAGCCTCTTTCCTTAGTGCCCAGTCCAGAAGCAGAAATTTGTCCATTCACTACCAGTTTTTTTGAATTATATTTCGCTCCAATTTTTAATACTCCCTTGGTCGGGGCTGGAGCAGTAAACAAATTTTCACCTGAAATGGTCGTTATTGACTTAATATCTCCCAAAACACTCTCAATTCCTGCACGAATCCGCAAATCAAGTTTACCATCCGTGTTATCAAAAAGATGGGTGGTTTCCCTGACGACTCCAATACCAAGGATAGACCTTTTTGATTTGTTAGATGAAACTTGCGAACCCACTGAATCCTCGAATCCATCCATGGAAACCTCAGAGTGGTCAAACCATGCCAACGGCATCAAAACCCGATTATCACTAATGGGTATACGGCGGCCAGCCTCAAGTCCTACGGCTAGTACACTGGCTCCAGTATCCTCCTTCAAAAGACCACGACGGGAAGAAACCAGGTCCAAACTATATCGTGTATAAGAGGCTTCCGCTTTAACCTGATAACCTGCATCACTTTCCCAGTTGGAGCCAAACATAAGACCTTGGCCACCTGCTTTTATCCGGCCACCACCAATTGGTGATTTAACATCCGCTGATCCCGATTTTTGCCTAAAGGATAACCAGCCAGATATATTTTCGGAACCAAAAAAGGGAAACTCAACCCCAACATCGGCTTCGAAACTGTGATAACCGAAATTCGAACCAACTTGGGACCTTTCAGCTTGGTAAGTTCCCATGGAACCACCGAACTGAAACCAACCAGGTGTTTCTGGACCACGGCTCTGTTGCTGGTCTGTGGTCCGGCTATTCAACTCGAGAAGGAACCCAGGCAGAGATTCATAAATGGCCGCCCGAGGGGCATAAGGATCGCTGAAATCTTTTGGTAGAAATTCACGCCCCAGAATTGTTTCTGAACTTCTCAGGGATATATCTCTGGCCCCGTTTGGTACCATTAAATTTTCGTATGTGCCTTCAGTGGGGCTATGCAGGACTTTCCCATTTACTTTAATTTCTGTTTGACCAAAATCGTTACTGATTTTTCCCTTCAGAACATCACCAACTCGGCGGCCTGCAAACTGTAAATCGACCAGCAAAAGAGGTTTGGTGTCTACAGGTCCCTCGGCCCGGATGGCAACTCCAGAGTCTGCACCAACCTTACCTTGGGGACCGATAATGACTTCCCCATCCCCATAAATCCTTACCCCAGCTCCTACAACAGGTTCACTCACAGGATCATCTTGGCTAGGTTTTAATGATCCTCCCCAAACATTACCGTTTACAAAAACCCTTTGAGCTGCACCCCTCGTGGTATCACCAGAAGTAAATTCAATTTCACTAATGTCGCCCTCTTCACTCAGGCGTATGGCGGGGGCAGGTATGGGCCCTGTCCTACTACCAAATACCCGACCTGTTAGACCAACTAGAATCCCAGAACTTCCCGGGCCCTTGGCTGTAATTTCACCCCCATTAACCTTAATGTCAATCTTTCCTTGGCCCGAGAATATAAAAGACCTAATTCCTGCAATTTGTTCTCCCTCAGCCAGTATCGTTGAATCGTGAACATCAATTGTTACATCACCTGTGGCAGCATAGCGTTGACCACCCCCAATTCCTACCGAGCGGTCTCCCATAACCTCAATATCCATCTCACGGGCGATAATACTGATGTCACCTTCCCTGTCATGAATGAAAGACATACCACCAGAATCGTCCCCTGTGGTCACAATTTTTGCTCGATCCACAGAAACGATTATGTCTCCTTCACCCCAATGTCCACCCCAAATGCCATCAACAAACCACCCATCTATCTCAATATCTATATCCTTCGCCTTGATATTAAGATTTCCCATGGGTGTAACCCCTTCATGGGGCCAATAAAAAAATGTTATTCCATTTGAGACTCTTTGGGTAGAGGCATCAACCTTTATTTTGGTGTCCTGGACGTTGACAAAAGTATCACCATTGCCAAAATGGTAACCATAGATTCCGTCGACTGAGCCAGGCCCACTAACGTCTATGTTTACTCCACTGACATTGACATTCAATTCGCCATCGCTTGTATGGGTGCCAATAATTCCAGTGGCCCATTCTGTATCTTGGACTTTGATTTTGGTATCCTTCACATCAATACTCAAGTCCCCCATACCATTCTGGATACCCAAAATTCCTGCCCAAGCACCATCCCTTACATCAATATCAGCATTCCTGACAATGAGGTCATGGGTACCCTCGAAACTCCCAGCGGTCCAACTGTGGATGGCAAATCCTCGTGGCCAAGCGCTATTTATCCTGAAATTCCCACCATTAATTTCTGTTCGCAATGCGCCAGTTCCGTAATGGGCAATCGAAATCCCCCTAACATTAGAAGTAACATCAGATGAGGAAAAAAACGAAAGGTTTCCATTCCCCCTTTTTACAATTCTCGTAGCACTTAAGTCGGTTAGGGGTATTTCTGTACGATGTTCTGTGGGGTAATCATCCTCATCATAAGAGTATTCAATATCAAGATCATCAATATGGATTTCGTAATTATTATCATCAGTATCATCAAATTCGTATACTATGTTTCCTGTTACATTAGTCGAACAGACGATTTGACCTCCCCCATCAGGGGGAGCACCACATTTATTATCTTGGGCATATACCAAGCCAAAGGTACCTAGAATTAAGGCTATGGTCATAACTGTTTGCAAAATCATGAGTTTTATACCCTCATGATATATTTTCATCCAATCAATACTGAACAATAATTTATCTCCTCTGGATATTTACATTCTATAAGCAGGGAATTTATTTGCTTTAACGAAAATTGGTATTCAAAAATAAACTTATCTTAATCACAATTCTACGAACCTTGTAATGGTTGGATATTTTTGCATCAATAAAATAAAAACAGAATGATTACGAATTTCCTTTCTGCACGGGACTGGTAATTGTGTTGAAGGCTACTTTCAAAGTTTTTCCCAATATCCATTTACAAACTTTATTTTGATCTGGCAAATGCCACTAGTGATGCCTCAGTACCACCACCGGTTGCTACCACAATTACCTGTTGGCCTGTTTGGGTGATGTATGTCATGGGATTCCCATTTGTTTTAAATGGCGTAACTCCATGCCATACCTCCCTTCCAGTAAATTTATCAAAGGCATAGAGGTAAGGTTCCCCACCACCGACAAAAACCAAACCACCCTTGGTAACCATTGGCCCCGAATTACCCTGCGTACCCAACCTTGAAGGTAGTTCTACACCCCTTAAAAGGGGATGATTGCGAATTTCAGGATTTCCCTCCCCGAAGGGTACTTTCCAGACAATTTCCCCCTCATTAAGATCAATGGCTACCAAATTGGCATAGGGTGGCTTGATCAAGGGTATTACACCAAGGTTACTTTCCGGTACCTTGGCAACACCTGGACTATCCGCTTCCCGAAACATCAGGAGAGTGGCTCCATACGGGCAATTGTTGCTGTACTCAACATCAACTTCAGGGTCATGGCCAGCGTTCACACAAACCTGATTGGTATCGGCGTCTTCTGATGTCCGGACAAATAACATTCCAGTTTCTGGATCAAAGGCAGCTCCACCCCAGTTGGCACCTCCGCTAGCACCAGGACGCTGTAAGGTTCCCCTTAGACTTGGTGGGGTAAACAGTGGGCCAAGCCGGAATTTCTTCATTTCCTCCACGGCAAGGATATGAATCTCGGGGGTCAAATCATTTGCATCCTCCAGGGTTATCCCCTGTTGACTGAAGGCAGGGGGTTTGGTTGGAAATGGTTGGGTCGGAAACAAAACCTCCCCAGGTACGTCGGTCATCGCGTCCACTAGCCTTTCTTCAATGGGCCACACTGGTTCCCCAGTCACTCTGTCAAATACAAAAGCAAAGCCGTGTTTTGTTACTTGGACTACGGCATCTGTTTCCTTGCCATCGGAGTTTATAGTAACCAGGTTAGGTGCAGCTGCCAGATCGTAATCCCAGACCCCATGGTGGACTGTCTGAAAATGCCATTGCCTTTTACCGGTTCGGGCATCCAGCGAAACAATCGACTCGGCAAAAAGATTGGCTCCAGGACGGCGACCACCCCAATAGTCACTGCTTGGTGTACTTGTTGGTAAATAGAGTAATCCCCGTTCTACATCCAATGACATCAATCCCCAGACATTGGCATGACCAGTGAACCGCCAGGATTCGTTTTCCCAAGTATCGGCGCCGAAATCATCCTCAGATTGGGGTATGGTGAAAAATATCCAACGACGTTCTCCTGTAAGGGTGTCAAAGGCCTGTACTGTACCAGGTGGGTCAAATTTTCGCTGGACTCTGTCAGGTATACGGCTTCCGACAATTACCAGATTCTCAAAGACTACCGGTGGTGAAGTTTGATCAAATTCAAAGCGGGTAACCGGACGACCATGACCTTTGGTAAGAAGGATGCTTCCATCTTCACCAAAATTGCTATCCAATACACCGGTGGCTGCATTAATCGAATAAAGTCGATCTCGGCTATTAAGAAAAATTCGAGTTTCATTGTCCTCACGCCAGTAGGCTATACCACGGTGCTTAAATCCGCTTGGACTGACGCCCTTTGATCCTCCTACATAAACTTTGGGATCAAAAGTCCACAATTCCTCGCCTGTCTCAGCATTAAGTGCTACTACTCGCATATACATAGTTGATAGGTAAAGTATATTATCCACCATGATTGGAGTTGCCTGAAATGGCCCTGGTTTGGTTCCAAATTCTTCCAATGGGAATTCGTTTGGTTTCCACTCCCAGAGGATTTCCAACTCGTTGACATTCGCTTGGGTAATTTCATTGGCTTTTGAGTACTTGGAATGAGACTGTTCAGAACCGACATATGGCCAATCAATCATGACCATTTTCTCGGCGGTTGAGGGAATGCTGGCAAACATCAACACTGCTGGCATGAAAAAAACACAAATCATTAGTTTTTGTGAAATCTTTGCTATTTTCATCTGTTTTTTCTTTCCTCTACGAATTTTCTGCTTGATCCAGCGTTAAGTTTTACCAACCAAATTTTACTTCAAACTATGGGGCAACATTTATGCTATGAAAATTTTCTAAAATTTCTAGTTAGAATATTTCCTGCTAATTTCACATTAGGGGGATTGTTTGGCAGTATTTCCAAATAATTTTCTCTTTTTATGGTAAGGTTGTGGTGTTAATAATGATGAAAGCCCGGGATGGGTAAATTGCCTTTTTTTGGGAAGTTTTTGTCCTATCTACCCGTTGTTGTTTTTGTTAATTTTATGGCATAATTTCCTTGGGAATTGTGGCTGTTGTAAAAAAGTCACAGTATGGTCAAATAAAAACTTCAAACTTCTAATATCAATCTACAATGTTAATTTAACCTTCGTTAGCGGATAGTCTGTTAACGATAATTTATATTATCACGTATAAAGGAAGAGGTAAAATGAAGAAAATTATAGTTTTCGCATCAGCCCTTGCCCTGGCCGGTGGCGCGTCGTACGCCATGGAAGAAGACGGCATGGACAAGGACATGATGATGGAAGCCCCGGCACCTTCTGTGACCGTATCAGGTTCAGGTGCGATGGGCTTTGAGAATGTTGATTCCGGGGATGATGCCACCGATGGCATTAAATTAATCCGAGAGTATAAAGTTGCTTTCAGCTCATCGGGTACAACTGATGGCGGCCTGATGTTTGGAGCCGGTATTAATATTAACGATACCGAGGACAATGACCCTCACCAATCAGTTGGTGGGGCCAGTGTCTATGTTGGCGCTGCTGATGGTTCCTGGAAGCTCCAGTTTGGTGGCAATGATCCAGGCATAGACTTGGCTGGTGGCATTGGTGTAGCTGATGATAACTTTGGTGGTGAGGATGATGAGTCGATTGCCTTGTCAGGTTCCATTGAGGGTGCGTCATACAGGATTACCATGGCCAATCCAAGTGCAGATGGTGCTGCTGATGGTGACTGGTCAATTGGTGCCAGCTATTCAATCAGTGATATCAGTGTTGGTGTTGGCATGGATTCCGAGAGTGGCCTGGCCATTGGTGTTGGGACCTCACTTGCCGGACTTTCAACCAGTGTTTACTACTCCAAGGCTGAAGCAATGGGAGTTGATGTTGACTCAATGGAGGCATATGGTGGAAAAGCGGCTGTAGCGGCTGTTCCTGCTGTTGCTTGGAGTAAACAGGAAGCCTATTTTGTAGCACAAGCCAAAGCCCTTGAGGATTGGAAAACTTATGTGACCACAACGGAACATACCGGTGTTGTTAATCCATTCGCTGCTCCTGCTGATGAAGCCCTTGGTTCAGATGATCAAGATGCAAGGTTAGACAATATAAAATTATTTAATCAGATTTTAGAAAATGCTAAAATGGGTATGGGTACTGTAGTAACAACGGATCAAAATACTGCATTAGGTACTTTTACTGCTGAGCTTACAAATGTTACTGACACTGCGGACGTAGATGAAACAACTTTACCTACTGCGGCCGATACTGCAATTACTGCTGTCACTTTACGTGCCAATGGTCGTCTGACCGCTGCTCAAGGAACAGCCATAACCGCTATTACAGTTAATCCCGCGACGCATGGTTACAAAGAAGCTGCAGAAGTGGCTGAGGATGCTATACCTGCGGCCGCTAATGTCTTGGCAGGTACAACTGCCTATACCGGTTTTGGTGGCAAGGTCAGTGTTCCGGCTGGTGAAGGCACAAGCTTTTCGATAGCTTATTCAACCTTCAAGGCTGACACAATGCCAGAGGATGATGTCGTTTTTAGAGACAGTGAAGGCATGACGGTTGAAGCATATGGCGGTGGTTCGGTCAAGACCACTTTGATTGAGCTTGGTGTTTCCTATGATCTTGGCGGTGGTGCCACCCTGAATGCTGGTATCGACAAAAAGTCGGCTGAAAAGATCGAGATTGACTACAATGAAGATCGTACAGCCCGAGTAGGGACCAAGTCTACTGAAGACACCACCACACTCAGTGCTTCGGTAGCCTTCAGCTTCTAAAGCTTGAAACTAACAATTTGAAAAAGGCGGGATATCCATCTCGCCTTTTTTTTGTTCAGTTTTCACTTGCAGGGTTATCATTTTTGGCTTATTTCAAGCCCTCACAAGCTTATTTTCTATGGAAGAATCGCAGAACATACGTTAAACAACAGATGATAAAATTTTATGGCGAAAGCCCTATTTCGCTTGTCTAGATTCCACCAACGATACGCCTACTCAAGCCACCGCATCCACCGCCGCCTCGGCCAGTATTCTGCCGGCCCCAACCAGGCGAATAAATAACAACATCGGGCTTGGCCCCGCGTTTGCCGGTTCGGGTGAAAGGCCTGGGCAACAGCTCTGCCCAGCAGGGTGAACTATGATGATTTGGTCGTCAGTTACGGTCATTGGCGCGATGCAGGTGGGCGCGATGAAAGTTAACCTACACGACTGGAGAAACTGATAATTCAGTCAACAGTCTCCTGATTATATAAGCCAGTTCCTTGCGGAATGAGCATCCAACCACCCCCCTTAGCAACAAGAAATTCACGACAGGCAATCCTGTCTTTAGAAAACATGGCATCTCCTTTGCTCACTGTTATGTAAGAGATCCCCCCGTGCTGGCTAAAATAAACCAAGGGGAACTGCAAATGCTAAAACTGCCGGACGATGGTTACCTGCATACGGGTATTCTGATAATCACTGGCCTGGGCATTGGTTGTCAATCGGTCATGAATCAAGGCCAATTGGGGGGCTGAACCCCCGACGGTGAACTCACGGTGCAAGATCGTGGCTTGTAAACTCAGGAACTTGTCTCGCCTTGGTTCGCCATCCCTGGTCGGAAAGCCCGGTTGACCCTCGTAGGCCTTGCGTGAATAGCTGGTTGCCAGGCCCACGGTCAAGCCATTTTTCAACAGGGAGGATATCCCCGCCTGCCATTGGACAGCCTTGCTTGTCTGGGCACGATTGGCCGGTGTAGCCGAACGGCTGAAGGCAACCCCACCATCAATGGTAACGGTTGGGGCCAACCGGTACTCAACGGTAAACCCCGTTTCATATTCATTGGCATTGTTGGCCTGGTCCTCGGTTTCCCGATAAAGTCGTTTCCCAAAACCCAGATTGAGACCGACGCGGGTTCGGTTATCCAATAGATGCTGGAAACTTACCCGCCCGCCCAGCTTATGGTAGGGCGAGCTGTCATTGATGCTGAACAGGACCTGGCCCTGCACCCCAACCAGAGTCTTCGTTCCCACCTGAAACTCGGGCCCTAAGGCAAAATCCAAGACCGTACTGTCAAATCTTGACCCCGGATATTCGGTGCGGGATATCCCTACTCCAGTAACCCAGGCAACCCGGTCGGAGTATGGCTGTCGATAGGACCCACGGGCACTGACAAGGATACCCATGGCGGTTTCCGGGGTGGCATCATTGCGGTTAAGGGGCAGGCCAAAGAACCATACCGTGGGATCATCGGTTCCACTGTTATGGTTGCTTTCCCAAACCAACTGTCCACTCAAGGAACCCTGCCACCGGCGACGCTTGTGTATGGTTGCCAGAAAGCCTTCAATGTTGGCCTGGACAGCTGGGGGTGGATTGCCGGCCAGGACCCGTTCGAACTGTTCCCGGGCCAACTTGTCCTTGTTTTGCAGAAAAAAGGTTCGGGCCAGTTCCAGACGGACCCGCCTGAGGCTGGGGTCGGCACTGAGGATCGTACGGAAAGCAGTTACGGCCTGCTGAAGCAATTTCTGCTGCCTTTCCTCATCCTCGGTTTGCAAGGACAATTCAACCGAGGCCAACCCCACCAGAAAAATGGCTTCAAAGTGATCATTGGCAAAGCGGTGGCCTTGTAACACCTGTAGGGTTTCAACATACCGACCGGTGGCCAGCAACTGTTGGGCCAAGAGCAATCCTTCTTCGGTCAGGTCAGGGCGAGTTTCCTCGGCCCCCACCGGTGTTGTGCCCCCACCGGCAATTCCCAAAAAGAGAGTTACCAGAATAACCTTCCATTGTTGGCGGAAGAATTTGTATCGTATGTGCATAATAGTATTTTCTGACTTGTTTCATTTCTCAGGCTGACCGATGATAATCACTCCCAAACCAATCATTCAACCCTCCGGGTTCATATTGTTGTTTTTTAATTTAAATCAACTTGAATTTCTCAAATTATTTCGGGCGAAGTGAGACAAATCTTTTCAAGAAGCTCCAATAATTTTAATAAAATCAATTTCCCCACCATTTCTTTTCCAAGCAGTTAAATTCCCCACCTGGCAAATTTACCCCGCAAAGGCCTAAGCCGGTAACTGTTTGCAAGCACCGCAGGTCGATCAAATTGCTTGGTGCACCGTAATCCCGTTGGTCTCGATTATTGGTGGGAGTAGTTTGTTCAAATGATCATTCAGTTGTCTTGCTGCACCTGCAGACAAGCATTCCAGTCCTTGCCCCCTTGGGGTCTTAGGCGCTGTATTTCGGGATGTGCCTGTAGCAGAAGAACCGCGGCCTGATCACCGGCCATATCGGCATCATAGCCACACCAGATGGTTTCCGATGGGACCAGATCAATAATCCAGGGGGGCAGCGTTGTGGCCACACCGGCAGTGGAGATGATATATTGGAAATGGGAACACTCCTTGCACATAGCCGCCGACAGAGTATAAGCCGACAGGGCATCAATCGCACTTTCGACCAACAGGGTTGGTCCCGCTTCCTGACGCGCCAGCCAGAACCCACCTTGCGCTTTTCTGGACCCCCGGCGCATTCCCTTGAAGGGTCGCCCTGGCATGGTTCCGTGCAACTCGGCCCCAACCGGTAAAGCCTTGGCATCACGGGTGATAAAAACAGCATTGCCCCTCTGGTCAGCCCCAACAAGATGCTTCCGGTGACACCAGGCAACAAGCGCGGGTGCAATCTGGCGGTCCCCGACAAGATAAGTCCACACCCGGGGCCAGTACCTTGGGACCAGTTGCAAATCCGGTGCGAGGGTGTTGCTTGCTGCCAACGGGGCGTGCCGACCACCTGGTTTGGCTGTTTGGGAACAGGGAACCACCGAAGATTGATAAGCCTGGCAAGACAATTGTTTCAGCCAGGCCAGGGCTTCACCAAAACCGCACCCCCTGGCATGGATGACAAGATCAATCGCACCGCCACCACCGGTGCCATTGAGGTGATCATAAAATTGGCTACCGGTAATGCTGAGCACTGAGCCGGAACGACGCCAGCGGTTTTGATCACTTGGATCACGCTGATAACCGCAGGCTTCGGCCACCCGACCAAGGGATATGTCCCTGAGCCGGGTGATCTGTTGGCACGACCATGGTCTTATTGGTCCAGGTCTCATTGGTCCAGTTCACCAAGAGCCTCTTCCACATGAACGGCCGTTACCAGACGGGATTTATTCAGGGCCGCCGCAACCAGGGCAAAATGAGTCAGCCGGTCCAGCATACGTGGAACACCCTTACTGGCCAAGGCCAGGGCGGCAATCGCCGCCGGTTCAAACAGATCACTCTCGTAACCGGCAAGGCGCAACCGATGGCTGAGATAACCACCAACTTCCTCTTCACTCAGACCGCCTAGGCTGCACCGAATGACAATCCGTTGGGATAATGACGCATGGGTCGCCATCTGTTGCAGACGTCGCCGCAATTCACTGAGCCCAACGAGCAGCAGACATAACCGTTTCTCGGAATCCATCTCGTAATTGGTCAACAGACGCAACTCCTCCAGAATGGTATTATGCAAATGATGAGCTTCGTCAAAAATCAGCACCGGATATTGCCGGGCGGCAACAACCAGCCGGGATACCTCCTCCTGGATGGCCTTGAAGGCCGCGGCCCGGCTGGTAAAACGGTCCAGGCCAAAGGCGTTGGCAATGGTATTGTAACTGTCGAGAACCGAACCTGTGGAGAGGGTTACATAACAGACCCGATATTGGTTGGGATGCAACTGGCTCACGACCTGGCGGCAGAGCGTGGTCTTGCCAGTGCCGGCCTCCGCCGTCAACAGACCAATACCTCGCAGTTCCAGGAGATGCTGTAGACGATGACGGGTTTCCGAGGCCGCGGTATAATCGAATAATTCATCCGCCTTGGGGGCCACATCAAATGGATAGTGCTTGAGGCCAAAATGTACTTTATACATTACTTCTCCTCCTTCTCATCATCGCTGGGGCCAAACCGCAAGGGCGGTCGACCACGTGGAATGGTGGTATTGGCAAAGAGGTCCAAAAGAGTGGCCTCGCCAACGGGTTTGTTATCATGATAAACCAACAGCGGCCGTCCCGGTGGGGCCGACGGGTCATAACGCAAGGTAACCGTTTGGCCTACCAATTCCGGTGCCACCTCATACTGACGATTGTCAAGCGACACGGTGTGGGCTTGGTTGACCTTGCGGCTGACCTCGTGCAGGAACATAAGATCAAGGTCAAGGTGTGGTTCAGGATAGCGAACATGCTCAGCCTTGGCGACCCAACAATCCATCGGAGTGGCATTGTCAAGACCACGATGCGGTGTCATGTGATAGTCGCTATCAATCCAGCAACGGGTCCGTTCATTGAGGGTTGCAAGGTTGGGAATGGCATCGTCGGCAAGCGGTGCCAGCAGCTGATCTCTGACCCGCCGAAAATATCTTTCAATTTTGCCTTTTCCTTGTGGAGCGTACGGCCTTGCATGTAGTAACGCGATGTTCAGACGGGCGCAGACAATGGACAAATGTTTCGATCGGAAGTTGGCTCCATTGTCGGTATAAAGTCGAGTTGGCACCCCTCGACGGGTAATGGCCTCGCGCAGGACATAAAGAAAGGCCCAGGCCTTTTCGGAGAAGGCAAAATGGGCATAGGGTATGATCCTGGTCGCATCATCAAGGATGGCCAGCAAATAGGTCCGGCGAAGACGCCCCTTGGCATCAGGAATTTTGGGACCATACATGACATCGGCTTGCCAGAGTTCACCGGGATAGCGGTATTGAAACCGACGCAGATCCTGTCCCCGGAAAGGATCCTCCTTGACCATCAGCCCCTCACGGGTAAACAGACGATGCACCGTTGAGGGCGAGACCGGAACATCCGGGGGAATCTCACCAGTTTGGCGGCCTTCGGCAATTACCTGACGAACACTCAAGACGGGAGTGTTGTGTTTGATGGCCAGGAGTGTCTCACTGACTTCCGCCGGCATCCGACGTGGTTGGGCCCGTTCACTGCGCTTTTTGGGCAGCAGCCCCTCATAACCCTTGTGTTCATAATTGCGGACCCAATCCACAAGTGTTCCTGAAGCCACACGGGTTCGGCTACTACCGGGAATGGTGTGAGCTTTGGCCGCCAGGTTGGCAATGATGACATTCCTTTCCGGACCGGCTGGCCAGGCAATGATCTGGGCCACCAGGCCATAGCGAAAGAGAGCGACATCCTCGCGGTGCCGGTTTGGTGATGTTGTCATAAGTAAAAACCTCCTTTTTGACTTGTTTTTTAAAATATCGGAGGAAAATGGGGCCCGATTCGGCAAATCAGCAGGGGCCACCTTGTGTTGGGGGCCCAGTTTGCGACTCAATAGGGTGGCTGCAGGATCTAAATCCAACCGGTCGGGGGACATATTCGAGGTGATTGTTATACTGCTTGCGCAAAGTCACCAGCAGCGTGGTGGTCGTCCCCTTCTTGGCCCGGAAGGTTCCAACCGTCAGCGGCGCTTCGGCATAAAGCTCGGCGAACAAACCTCGGGCAAGATGCAGAGCCAGGGAGGCCCAAAGAATACGTCTTTTGAGCCACCGGCGCTGGGCTCGCCAAGTCCCATGATGGTTGGGACGTAGACGGTTATGGGCCGCGGTCAGGTTTGGACACTCTTCAGCAGCTAGAGCAACCTCTTCAATTGCCTGGAGGGTGCCGGGTTTGCTTGCTGCCATAAACTCTGGCAACAGGCTGAACGTCATCTGACAGGTGCGACAGTAATAGCGCGTAATGTTTATATTAGAGGGTGTTTTGCGAGGGTAACTCCCATGGCGGTGGAACTGACAGGTACTTTTTTGTGTGTTGGGACAGCACTCAAGTCTTGCTTCCTGCCATGCTTGCTTATAAATATAGTCGTCGACCGAAAGTGTGGTTTGATGAATGAGTTGCACTGGTGGGTCCTTTATTGTGGTTTGTGTGGTAACGTTCACAATAATGCCGGAGTATTCGGGGGGCAACCCCCGAATACTCCTTTTTTATGCTGTAATGATCTTGGGAGTATGGTTTTAGTTTGGCCCTGGGAGGGTCAGACAAACTTGCATGCTACGGTAATGACCGTTCGGAGTTTCCTGGGAAAAGGAAACTCTACTTGAAAAAATTTAGCTACTGGGGAAAGAAAAAAGTAACCTGTTCAAATTAATTCAGTTTCCCAGTAATTCGGTACTGAAATAATATGGGAAAAATACCCCGTTACGATTTGAAATAAAGTGGTAACCAACACATATTCCCAAGATGGGTTAAGGTTCCCTTGAAATCAAGATGCTCTACGTTCAGCCCTTATACCGAAACCCGTCCGATAACCCCCAGACCAGCAATGGTAAAAAGGTTACATGTGTTTGAGCCTGGTGGCAATCCTACTGCCGGGTGGCCCCGAAACCGGCGGAAAGGTCAGGATGCCGCAGGGTTCCAGTGGCCCCCTCATGCTCAGTACCGACAAAAGCACCGGCAACCACCCCGGGATCACTGCCAGTCCCGGAAGTTGAGGTAAAACCCTCAATTGTTCCTTCCCGTACGACCCTGATGGCATAGTTCAGATCCCCGTCCTGCCAGACTGTGCCCGTCCCCCTGGTGCCAGGGGGAGCCTTGATTCCCCAATATTCCAGCTGGTCAAACAAGACATCACCCCTGCGCGTGCCGAAATCAATGGTGATGGTGGTATCACCGGCGACCGTATTGCCTCCATTGGCAAACCCCAGAAGATAGCCTTCCCACATTGCTTCCCGGGCCAGGGCCGGGTTGGTACTGACGGATGTGGCCGGCACGGGGCCCAAAGCCCAGGGCTTGGCCAGGCCATTACGAAAACCGGCGCCAAACTCCATCGTCTGCGACGCGTTGAGAGGCAGAGTTCCCAGGACATGGAAAGCTTGCTCATCCCACGTTCCCAGATCGCTTGCGCGGACCCGGGCAATATCCCCGGCGGGAATATCGGCCAGCAGGATTTCGCCATCTATGGCAACGTACAAGGGGGGAACCTGTTGCCAATTCCGGGTCGTGGGGGTCAGCACCGAATAAGGGAATATCGCGGGATCAACATGCACAAGAGTGCCCATGGCGTGAAGGAGCTCGTGCAGGGCAACATGTTGCAACAAACCCTGATAGGAGGCACCGGCACCATCTCGAACGGCCCTGGCATCTATGAGGGTATAACCCCCAAACACCGTGTTTATACCGCCAATCCCCAAGACAGCTTCGTCGTAATCGCCGTTCCCCTCGTCTTGGGGCCAGGTGTCTTTGCCACTGGTAAACCGGATATGAATCTCACCGCGCGGAATGGTGTCCCGGTCAATATCCCCGGCAAAATCGCGGCCCAGCTCCAACCGGTTGGCCCAGGGCAGGGCGGCATTGATATCCCGCATGATCCTTTCGATGATCTGTCGCTCTTCCGGGCTGGCCGATGAACTCATTCTGAGGGTTCTGGTCGTTAGACCCGACGGAATGGTAACAATTTCAACCAATGGGGTGCCCTGATTAATGGCGTCACTGTCTTCCTGGCTCTGGATGGCTTGCAAATACCGAATTATATCGGCACCAGAAGCACTGCCATCCCGCCCGCCTGCATCGCGCCAATGACCGTAACTGACGACCAAATCATCATAGTTCACCCTGCTGGGCAGAGCTGTTGCCGCGGGTCTTTCACCCGAACCGGCAAAAGCGGGACCAATTCCTATGTTGTTATTTATTTGCCTGGTTGGGGCCGGTAAAATACTAGCCGAGGCTACGGCGGCTTGATTGGGCGTATCGACCGGTGATCCATTGCCACCACCCGTACTTATGCCAGAGCCACCACCACCGCAGGCCGTCAGGATGATCAAGGAGGCCAACAGGATTGGCAGATGAAGGTACAAATGTCCAGGCAGTTTCATACGATGGGCCTTTCAGGTCGTTCCGGTGGCCAGAGCCTTGGGTGAGATTATATGGCCTCGCCAGGAATTGAGAAGGTATTTCAATAAAGGACGGAGCATGGCGAATGGTAGCAAAAAATATTGCCTACGCCATGCAGCCCGCCCTTTGGTTTTTGTGTTCGGTGTTATGGTGAGGGTTCTTCCTGTCCGTCAAGTTTGGCCCCGAAAGCAGCCGAAACGTCACTTCGTTCCAGGGTACCGATTACCCCCTCGTGGTTGGTGCCAACAAAAACCCCCGAGAGATCATCAGCATTATGATTTATATTGACAAACCCCTGCCGGTAATCACCGTCATTGCCACTGCCAACGATCTTGATGTCATAGTCACGGTCGACAATAGCAGAAGTTGTATCTGTAACTTCAGTTCGACCAGCTGATTGAAAGTTCTCCCAAATTTCAAAATCCGTAAATTCAGCCGTGCCATTGTCCGTCGTCGAAGTAAAATCATCTATGGTTATGGCGGTCTTGCCGGTAACGACATCGCCATCGCCATTGAAACCCAGGAGGTGGCCATTCCAGGTGGCCGAAGTCTTACCCGCAAAGGTTTCATCCAGGGTTGTGCCGGGAATGGAACCAATAGCCCAGGGCTTGGCCAAACCATTCAGGAAGCCGGCACCAAACTCAACATCCTGTTCACCGTCATCACCATCAATATCCAGTACGCCTCTGACATGCGTGGCGTCGGTACGCCAAGTAAAACCATCGAGATTGATGTCCCCGATCTGCATATGTTGTAAATCCTCATTCACGACAACCAGCAAAACCTCACCCTCAAGATCAGTATAGATATTCGTACCCGTCGGCGTCCAGGCATTTGATTGCGGATACTTATTCATGTCGGTATGGGCCACCAGACCATAGGCCAGCAACAATTGCCGGGTCAGGGCTACCTGCAGCGCTGCAGGATCAGCAAGAAAGGCCTCCTTGTCAACATAGACCTTGCCGCTGGTTACAGTGTATTCGTTGCCTGCGGTACCATCGCCACTGAGGATTGCCTTGCCCAGGACATTGTCATTGCCGTAAACAACATCTTCCGGCCAGTCAAAATCATCCTCTTTGAGGTCAATCGTTATAATATTATCAGTACTGGCAGGAGCCGCAAATAAATCTGTCGGAATCATTATCCGCTTGCCATGGGGCAAGGCGGCATTGAGCAAGCGTACAACTCGCAATACCGTCGCCCTGACCTGTTCCCTTTCATCGGCATTGCCATCAAAACCACTGATATGGATGGTTTTCGGCATGCCAACAGCCGGTATTACGATACCATCCATCGTGGGATCGGTTGCCTCACCATCAGATGATACCCGAAAGGATTGTAAAAAGTCCCTGATTGCCAGGGGGGTGCCCAGGGTGGCCGTTCCCCGTTCCCAGGTGGTAAATGAAACAGTATAGCCGTCATAACCAGTTTTGAAAGTGCCTTCTGTCGCTCCTTTGGTAAAGTCGGTTTCATTATCAGGGCCGTAATTTGGTCTTTCACCTGAGAACGCAGGACCAAGCCCAATATGGGTCTCTCCATCGGAAAGTCGGTTCGGTACAGGGATAGCCAAAGGGTCCCTTGGTCCAGCATTTTCTGTTGAAGTATCATCTTCGGCCGGAGAAGTGGTGCCCGAACCTGAGTTGCTGTCACTACAGGCCGCAAGCAGCAAGGTGCTTGCAACGACGATTGCCAGAGAGGGCAGACCTCTCCAGGATCTTCGCCCAGTTTGGTTTGGTGTGAAAATATCATGAGCTAATGAATTGGCGGTCATCAACATTGAAGTGCTCCTTCTTTGTTTAGTGGAATTCAGACAAGCGAAATAGGGCTTTCGCCATAAAATTTTATCATCTGTTGTTTAACGTATGTTCTGCGATTCTTCCATAGAAAATAAGCTTGTGGGACAGAAAAAGGCAAATTAAGCTTGTGAGGGCTTGAAATAAGCCAAAAATGATAACCCTGCAAGTGAAAACTGAACAAAAAAAAGGCGAGATGGATATCCCGCCTTTTTCAAATTGTTTGTGTCAAGCTTTAGAAGCTGAAGGCTACCGATGCACTGAGCGTGGTGGTGTCTTCAGTAGACTTGGTCCCTACTCGTTTACCATCCTCTGTGCCGATCTCGATCTTTTCAGCCGACTTTTTGTCGATACCAGCATTCAGGGTGGCACCACCGCCAAGATCATAGGAAACACCAAGCTCAATCAAAGTGGTCTTGACCGAACCACCGCCATAAGGAGTAACCTCCGTGCCATTGTCAGAAAACATTGCTTCGGTATCCTCTGGCATTGTGTCAGCCTTGAAGGTTGAATAAGCTATCGAAAAGCTTGTGCCTTCACCAGCCGGAACACTGACCTTGCCACCAAAACCGGTATATTCGGTTGTACCTGCCAAGACATTGTCGACTTTCATAGCACTAACAGCAGGTTTGTCCGGATTGTCTTCAAGGGCAGTGGATAATGGAAGATCAGCATTAGGCAATAACTCGTGTTGTTTAACAACATTAGCTAAAGCAGTTTCAGCATTATCATCAAGAGTAGTGGTGTCATCATCACTATCGTCTGCAATATCATCTATGAATGTGGTAAGTACAGTTGTCTGATCCTCGTCGGCATTATTAGTCACTGAATGTCTCATACCTTTCATAGCAGCAGCGATAATAGCATCGATTAAAGCTTCATTTGCTTCTCTTAATTCTTTGGCATCGTCAGTTTCAGCATCAGGAGCTTCGTATGGGTTTTCAGCACCGTCCAACGTCATCACATGAGTTTTCCAAGCTTGAAGTGCTTTACCTTGATTCACGAAATATTGTTCCTGTCGTGTAAATTTTCCAGCGTCTTTAGCGGGTCGATTATAAGTCATCAAGGCGTTTTTTGGATCCAATTCCATTTCAACATTTGGTAATGACTTTTCAGCCTTGGAGTAGTAAACACTGGTTGAAAGCCCAGCAAGTGAGGTCCCAACACCAATGGCCAGGCCACTCTCGGAATCCATGCCAACACCAACACTGATATCACTGATTGAATAGCTGGCACCAATTGACCAGTCACCATCAGCAGCACCATCTGCACTTGGATTGGCCATGGTAATCCTGTATGACGCACCCTCAATGGAACCTGACAAGGCAATCGACTCATCATCCTCACCACCAAAGTTATCATCAGCTACACCAATGCCACCAGCCAAGTCTATGCCTGGATCATTGCCACCAAACTGGAGCTTCCAGGAACCATCAGCAGCGCCAACATAGACACTGGCCCCACCAACTGATTGGTGAGGGTCATTGTCCTCGGTATCGTTAATATTAATACCGGCTCCAAACATCAGGCCGCCATCAGTTGTACCCGATGAGCTGAAAGCAACTTTATACTCTCGGATTAATTTAATGCCATCGGTGGCATCATCCCCGGAATCAACATTCTCAAAGCCCATCGCACCTGAACCTGATACGGTCACAGAAGGTGCCGGGGCTTCCATCATCATGTCCTTGTCCATGCCGTCTTCTTCCATGGCGTACGACGCGCCACCGGCCAGGGCAAGGGCTGATGCGAAAACTATAATTTTCTTCATTTTACCTCTTCCTTTATACGTGATAATATAAAGTACTAAGGGTTAGTCGGAGGACAGGCCTTGCCAGTGATGCTGTTAGAAAGTCACTTCCTTGGGGCAATTCTTACCCCAAATTCTATCCAAGTTGAGACTTTCAAAATTCCAGGTGGTCTAGCAGTGGTATACCTTGTGAGAAGAAAATCAAGCCTGGAGATTTAACTCCTGAGGGTAATCAAGTTTCAACCGCTCAACCCGGTTTCTTATGTTAATCTGAATTTACGACCTTACCAAACCGATCAGGGTAGAAACTACCTTGACCTACTAAAGTAGGCCAGAGTTTTTGATACCTTTATCAGAACCGATGCCTGTACTCCAAATCGTAAAATTATCGTAGCTTATGAATGGCTCAAGATATTGTTACACAACTAATTTTAGGGGACAATCAGAATAAATTCAGTGAAGAGTAATAGAAATCTAACACGATGAAATAACCACCTGGACCCAATAATTCCAACCGTACACAAATGTGCCAAAGATACCTTATACAGTCAACTGAAAGTCATAAAGAGTAGCAGACCCTAACCGAGCAATTCAGGACAGAAGATGCTAACATCAAACTGAAATACCTTTATACATTAATGCAATATTGTCGGTATGCCTATACACATTTAATGGGGCCAGGTAGCAAAGATTTTTACTGAATCTCTTCTATCCAGCCTCTGGAAATCTATGGATGTGATTTTGTATTCGGGTAAACCTATAACTAGTCTATTCAAAAATACTACTTGCTTTTCCAATCTAACTTGGCTTTAAAAAGGGGAATTCTTATGGGCCAAAATAGCAATCATTTTTTTCGACTACGTTATTTTTTTATTCATACCACATTTTTTTCTCCTTTTTTATCGATTGTGCAAGTTTCCGTGTAGAGTGCCAAATTCTGCATTTCTCTCAATGCAGGGATAACACACGGCTGTAGCACCAAACTCTTATCCGGTTCGGTTGCTGACTCGCAAGTCAGCTCCGTGACCCAAATCCCACATTCGTGGCGACAGCACTCCGGGAAGTCAGACCCATCTATAATAACGGTTCCATTACTGGCGAACCCATCCCCAAAGCGGTTGACTTGTCCCGGTTTCCTCCACAACCGCGTCTAGTTGACAGTGGAAACTCTTTGTTGCAAATGTTTCAAGTTATGATAGCTCCTTCCGGTATTTCCCCCTTGGTAGCGAACTTCCACAGGGCAACCAGCAATTTGCGAGCCAGGGCGACAATCATACGGTGACGGTTCCGACCATGCCCATCCTTGTTTCTTTCCTTGTACCAGAAAGCCAATTTACTAGTGGATTGGAAATGAAGCCAACGCCAGGCCATCTGAATCAGATGTTTTCTTACCCTGACCGGCCCAGCCTTGGTGGATGCCATCACTCACCATCTCTGGATCGCGCAGGAAACTTCCCATCAGGACTTATAGGTTCATAATAACCATAAGAAATCTCTCCTGATACTCTGTTGCACCCTACGGCAACTCATATCCAAATATTTCAAGGATTAAAGTATGATTATATTTCCAGGATCATTTAAGCTTGAAACGAATGCGTATGGTCAGAAGAACCAGGAACAGCAGAATCGGCCCAAGGACAGCCTGGATTGATCCTACAGCTGAAAAGACCCATCTCAGCTGATCAGTAGCCATTTTGAGTTCCTCGAATGAATCATTCAGGTGCCCGCCATCGGAACCCAGACCAAGAAAAGCAACTGAATTAGAAAAACTTACCAGAAGGCTATCCCGAATTATCATCCAGATCAACAATACATCTATATCAGTGGCTTGACATAATGCAGACACGATCAAAGTTATCGCTCCAACGAAGATATGAAGACTCCACCATAGGAATGAGCGGCCAACGCCCCAGCCATAATCCGACAATTTTTCAAATCCCTTGTTTAATAATGATTCAAAGGTTTTACCGTCCCTTTCGCGTTGGGCCCGCATTTCCAACCGGTAAAACTTGTGCTGCTCCGCGGGCTTTTCCTGTTGGCTCATGATCAGTGCCAGCCGGTCCCAGGCACTGATGTCATTTTCGGCATCTTTCACAATTGAATCCAGCTGCTCATTTTGCCGATGGGTACGACTGTAGGATCGTTCGGCACCTCTCCAGTCTATCCCATTAAAGTTCATGTCCTCATGAATCTCCGAATTGAAAAATTTCGGCGGCCGACAGAATGTAGCATTGCGAAATGATATCGTGTTCTGGAACTTGGAATTGTTGAAAATGGCGGCTTCTTGGAAATGAGTTTCCTCAAATTCCGTCGTGTTCTCAAAAACTACATTCTCAAATGAAGCTCCAACATTGAAAACCGTATTGGAGAAATCGGCACCGGACTTGAATTTTGATTCAGCAAAGATCGCTCCTCCAATTTTATCTGGCTTTCTTGTAAAGGTTGCCCCCTGAAAATACGCTGCACTGTTAAACTTTACTTTTTCAAAACTTGTTCTATAAGGGAAGTGTACGTCCTTGAAGTAAACCGTATTGTCAAATGAAGATTGCTTGAATGATGCAACGGCAAATCCCGCCGGCTGCATGGGTTCTTCTCCAAGAAATTGTGCTCCATCAAAATGGGTCAAACCCAAAAAAACAGTTCCCGTGAAATCTGTCTTCCCCTTGAATTTCGTATTGCGAAAATCTGCCCCGATCAACACCCGTCCTGCAAAAGATATGTCTTCTTCAAACGGCATATTTGAAAAATCCATAAATGACCGGATGGGATCCTTTGGCCAGTCAGGTGGTGTGCCTTTTACACCCTGGAATTTTTTCCCCTGTTCTTTATGTTCAGGATAATTATTTGGTGGTGAAGACAAGAACTGATCTGTTTTTTCATCAATAATTATAGATCGGACTTTACGGTATTTAAAAACCAAATACTCATTCCAAAATCCTTGCGGGTCGGCATCACTCTTGCTTGTTTCCAAAAGATCCAACCAGAAATTTTCTTTTTCTTTTTCAGATATCATCCTATTTTTCTCCTCAACAGAAATCATGTTTGTCCCTTATGATATGGTCGCAATTTCGGTTGATGAACTGGTTATTATCGACAAGGGGGTGAATCAGGAGGTATAAAATTATTATTTTGTTGCTCGCTGGTTAATCAGCCTGAAGCTTCAGTACCTCCCGAAATCCAGGATCCAGTAGATATTGTCCTTTGTGGTGACATTGGGATTTTCAACCAGGTAATCATAGGGTAAATATCCATGTTTGTCCCTGACCGTGCTAGCTCCTTCTTGGGCCAGTGCTTCAATCACTTCCGGGTATTCGGCCGCTATGTGGAGTGGGGTCCAACCATTCTTGCCCTTGATATTGACCTTGGCACCGGTCGCAAGCAGGAGAGCAATGGTTGTTGGTGATTTGTCAATGCTGGCCAGGTGAAGAGGCGTTCTGCCATCTTTGGCCCGGAGATTGACCTTGGCACTATGGTAGATGAGAGTAGCGATAATTGCCGGGGATTCACTATCACTACCAGCTACCCAGTGCAGGGCAGTACAACCTTTCTTGGTCTGGGCGTTGACCTTGACGCCCATTTCCACCAGGGCAGTGATAGCGGCCGCTGATTTACTCTACCTTGCTGCATGATGAAGAGAGGTCGTACCATTCTCATCCCTAGCCGCAAGGTCAGCTCCGTCTTTTTGACAACGGACAATGTCATCCACAGTAGCCGTTGTATGGTCCAGATCCAACAAACCATGCTTATTGAAGGCCGGCAATTCAGTTTTCCGGCAAGCGAAGATCTTCGCCATCATTTCTTCCAATTTTTCTTTTCTATCTTCCGGCATTGGTAAACTCACTTTCTTTGAAGTACCCGCCAACCCAGTCTCGCAAGACAGGCAAACAAGGTGCGGTTGCAGGCCGGAATCCTCCGGCCCAACTGGAGACTAGGGCCTTGGGAGTGAGCCAATCAAGGGGCTGTTGGGACGATCTGGAATTTAGTTGTGGGTAAGTTTTTCTGGTGGTTTGACCAACAGAATATATACCTTCAGCGATGGCTCATTTCGGGCAGAGATGACCGCCCAGTCAAGCAAGAAGAGAAGTTGGTTTGGGTTGGAAGGAAAGACGAAAGCCTGGTTTTCCTGAGAAAAGTGTGACAATCATACCTTAATTTTTTCAGTTACGTCAATACCCGGTGCAACCCCGGACCCCATTCGGTGAAATATAAAAAGAGGTTTCTGATATTATGGTGTACGCTGCGGTGGCCCACATCTGGATGTTTTTTGAATGGGAGTATCAGCCTGTAAAAGTTTTTTACCCTACATCCTTGGCCCCGCCGGCGGAGGTGGCACCTCACGTGGCCCTTGTGAATGATCCAACTTGGCCTGAAGATCGCAAACTGTTTGGTATAATTCAGGAAGATCATCCGTGATTGAGGACCAGATGATTGTAACTTCCAAATCATCATAATTATGAATGAGAAAATTTCTGAAATCAATAATGTTAGTAATGTCAGGAATTTTTATCGCCAAATCTGAATGATGATCCCGAAGACGCCTCAATGCCTCACCAATCGTTATGAACCAGCGTTCAACAGCAGCTCTGGTATCAAAATCCTCGGAAAAAGTCCCTAAATCCATACTCAAGGTGACTCTCTGGATATTTTCAGAAGCTTCAATAATATTGTCAAGCAATACCTTGGGATCAGGCGGCATAAACCACCTCGCGGTCGCGGTTGATTGCATCAAGTAAATATTTCTTCTTGACCGAACCAATGGTAAGCAGGTCCACTTCCCTACCAAGAACAACTCGCAATTCCCTGCTCATACCAAAATATCTTTTGGCCAAACCAGGCAATAGAGGGGGTTGGTACTCCACCAGGAAATCGGCATCACTCCTGGCCGGATCAAAATCCGTTCCCCTGGCTGCCGAGCCGAACACCTCAAGGCGGCGAACATCATACCGCCGACAGATCCTGGCGATCTCCTGTTTTTTTTGAGCAATTACCTGGTGCATCGTCTTTTGTCCTTCCAACTGACTATAATATATAACCTCGGGTATTTTTTGGCAAGAGAAATCCCCTGGTGAAAATCCTGATACTGGGATACCCCCAGACCCCATTCGGTGAAAAAATAAATACTCTATTCCGCAGGGATATGCCGGTAATCTTCCCTACATCCCCATTCTGGGCCGCGGGGGTTCAGTTGGCTTGTTTTCTTCCTCCGGTTCAGCTGGAACATTTGCTGCTACCGGCTTGCGCCAAGGTTCAATCCCAAAACTCCGAGCCATGGCGTGGAGATCCACGGCCTCAAAACCGGCCGATCTCAACCTTTCCCGACTGCCCCGGGGGAAGGTGGTTGCAAAGAGCTGCCTCTGAAGTTTGGCAGTCCGTATTTTCTTCGCCTCATCACTATTCCCAAGTGTTGTCAGGAACCTGTCCTGAAAGGCTTTGATCATGCCCGGGTATAGATCGTTTTCATTTCGCTTGGCCTCACCGAGCCATACGGTCCAGGGTTCAGTATTGACATTGGCTGCCATGACATCAATATCCCCCTCCCTAGCAATCCGGGGGTGCCAGACATTGGACTGGTGCCAGGTGACTCCATCCTGTTCTCCCATGAAAGTGGTCGCCAGCGTTTCCAGGCCAACACCCTCCAATGACAATAAACGGGCCAGTTCGGGTCGACCACGAAGTCCCTCAATTTTTTGGTCATCAGCCTGAGCCATCAACTCTGGAAAGACATGGAGCTGAAACAGGGTGTATTGATCGGAAATTTTCCATCTGGAATGATCTCTGACAAGAAGAGGACCATGAGAACTCATGAGGTCAAGATCAGTTTCAAGCATCTGCACCGCCGCCAGTTTGTCGGCATAGTCACCAACGGGGATATCTTTCAACTTAATTCCGCGTGGATGATGATGCCCGACCCAGAGGAGGATTCTCCGCTCCGGTTCCCTGAGTTCTATGGTTGTACGGGCATCAAACCGTTCCTTCCATTCTGTCAGGAAGTTCCTTTCGGCCGCCAGGAAACCTCGGCGCCACTCATCTTCATCGTTGATGGCATGGAGAGGGGCATATCTTTCATCGGTACAATAGCGTTGCCAGTTGCGCGGGCTACCCCCATAGGCCGTCCAGAGCGTCAGAAACTTGCCGGGGTTTGGCAGGATGTCATGTTCGGCCGCCACGCGCATGGTAGTCCGGAGCGACCAGGGATGGAGATGAAGATAGGCATTGGTGGTTCCATATAGAGGTGCATCGGAGGCAAACAAGGATTGCAATTCCTGCTGGTGTGATCCCATCAGAACCAGTTTGCCCGGATGATCCAGCTTGCGGCCGACATCGTGACAATTTCTGATCACCTCCCTGATATCTGTAACCAGCCCCAGCTTCTTGGCCAGATGAAACTCATCGAACACCACCACACCGCCCTCCTTTATCAGAGCTTGGAGAAGTGCCTGAAACTTGAAATGGGGATCTTTCCAGGCCCGCCCCGCAGCCAGTCGGCGGTGGACTCTTTCCCCGAATCTGACCGGTACGGAACCGTGTCCCTCAGCCAGTTCGGTAATCCGTCGTGCAATGGCCTCCACATTGATCGGATCACCATCAGTGGGCACATTGTCCGGATTGGGCAGTTCAAGATAAATGATTGGTAGATCGCTCGGGGCCTTTGCTTGCAATTGGAGAACCAGCGCAGTCTTCCCCAAACCACGCCGACCCCTGATCTTGCAAGTCGAAAATTGCCGCCGGCCGTTGCGGACATTATGGCGATCAGGAATGAACTCCAGGTCATGGGCCAGTTCCTCCATCTGTGTTTGCCGACCGTAAAACCGCCAGGGCATCCGTTGGGCATTCATGCTGTTTTTCCTTTATAAAAAATTTCCATAAGCAGTAATTAAAGCACAGAACCTTCATGGGCAAGGTTTGGCACGTGTATGCTCATTGTTAAAGTATCGTCTTGGTATGGAATTGATACTCTTTTGTTGCAGGCTGTAGCTACTTAATCCCTCAATCCTTACTTAGTTACTCTACGAGGGGGACTCATGGGAATCATTAACAATTCTTCTGGCCACTTTTGGGTTTTGATTTTACATGCAATGACCATAGCTTGAATCAGTGGGATTAGTTCACGACCGGCTTTTGGTGAAGTTCTAAATTTCTCAAAAGCCTTTTCTACCTTATAATCACCCGCGAAAATAACAGGGATTTCGTTGAGAGAAGTAAAGAATGAACAATCATCTGAATATGATTCCATCGTGGCTAATTGCCAACGGTACCCCATCACTCGTCGTAGTACCTCTCGCTTTAATTCCAAATGATCTCGTCTTCTGTTAAACAAATAGGTAAAGGTGGAACCAATAAAGGCCCCAATCAAGCCTGGTAATAATGGCCCAACGCCAAGTAAGAGTTCAATAAATGAATTCAACATATCATCCATGGCATTAACCTTAATTATAAATTAGCTTAGTTAATATAGTAAATTGGGATATGGGAATAACCCCCCTTCCTTATATGGGAATGACCTGTATCTCAGTTTGGATACAATAATGATCAACCGTAAAATCTGGATTAATTTTGAATTGGAGTATCAGAACCCATTGTCTATCAATTCGGCCTTCACCATTTAATTGGGAAATAATACTTGATTAGATTTCCACCCGTCATATGTGTGGAAATAATGTTTATCATGCCCTTCATTTATGGTTTTTAGAATTGTCGAAATCAGAACAATTTAGTAGGGCTGAATTCCTGGCGGAATACAAGGCCGCAACTTGATCGGTTGGTGTTACTTGCGGCGGTGCTTGCAACCAGGTGCTGGCTTAGACCTCAGCGGGGTAGATTTGTAAGGTGTTGGATTTAACTGCTTGGAAAAGAAATCGTGGGGAAATTGATTTTATTAAAATTATTGAAGCTTCTTGAAAAGATTTGTCTCACTTCGCCCAAAATAATTTGAGAAATTCAAGTTGATTTAAATTAAAAAACAACAAATATCATGTAATGACTTCCTGGCATCACGCTTCAAAGATCACCTCGCGATCTTCGTCAACGGATATCTTTAGATAGGGATTGCGGATGGTGCCATCCCGGATGAGATCGACCTGGCGACCCAGCACCTCGCGCAATTCGTCCCGCAGGTCGGTCTTGCGCTCAAAAAGACCGGGCAACAGCGGTGGCTTGAACTCAACTAGGACATCTATATCACTTTTTTCAGGATCAAAGTCAGTCCCACGGGCTGCCGAACCGAACACCTCCAGGCGGCGTACATCATGGCGCCGACAGATCCGGGCGATCTCCTGTTTTTTTTCAGCAATTACCTGGTGCATCTTCTCTTGTCCTCGACCATCTGTCCTTCCAACTGGTCATGATTTAATGTCATAATATAATGATGGCGACGGTTATTGGCAAGAGAAATCCCCTCGCCGAGCTTCTGGGCGGGGCCAGTGCTCACCCCAGCCGGGCAATAATAAAAAGAAATTACTGATACTCTCTTGCACGCTGCAGCAGCTGATAGCCGAATGTTTGCTGGATTAGAGTATTATTCCACCGGCAGTTTGAGACAATCTCCAGCCCGGTAGGGATAGACAGTTACATGCTGGGGGCAGATGGTCGTGAATGTTTCGGCTTTGCTTCCGTCGGTTGGTCAGGCAGAGATGCTACAACAATGCTAAAATTCTAACAACAGATAGTGCGTATGGAATTACCCCTCTTGAAGATTATACAATAGAAGCATTGTGTTTTTCTTTCTTCAATTCCTTGACCCTGCTATTTGCTGAAATGGATGGAAGATTTTATGGTGGAGGTGTATTGGAGTAAACCCCTAAGGAATTTCGTGGTTTGCCACTTGTTTACAAGAAACCCACTAAAAAGGAATTCAGTGAGTTTATCAGAACGCATCGCCTAGCAAAAGGTAATCCAGAACCAATTCCAGGGCTATCGCTTTTAAAATTTTTCAATTGTTTCCATCCGCATTTTCTGCGATTCTACCAAAAAAAACAATTTTTGAGGCAGAACAATGCAGAATATTTCCCATCTCTTTGAGGGGGTTGAAGACCCCCGTACCAGTAATGCAACCAGACATGATCTCAATGACATGCTCATAATCGGCCTGATGACCATCATATGTGGTGGTGAAGGATGTACTGACATGGCTTTCTTTGGCCGTGAAAAGGAAGATTTTCTCCGGCAGTTTCTCAAGCTTGACTATGGTATACCCAGCCATGATGCTTTTTCCGATCTGTTCAGAATCATTGACCCCAAGGGGCTTCAGACAGCGTTGCTCCGGCTGGTTGGAGGCTGGCAAGATTATTTCGGGGATGATGTGATTGCCATTGACGGCAAAGCCTTGCGTCGGTCCTTTGCCGAAGCTTCCAACCGCTCGCCTCTTCATCTGGTCCAGGCCTTTGCCACGGCAACCGGTGTGGTTCTTGGGCAAGTCCGGGTTGCGGACAAATCAAATGAAATTACCGCCTTGCCAGCTCTACTGGAACTTCTTTCAATTGCGGGGAAGACTGTAACTCTTGATGCCATGCACACCCAACGAAGCACGGCCGACACCATCCTGGCACAGAACGGCCATTAT
This sequence comes from Paracoccaceae bacterium, assembly GCA_963668325.1. GTDB lineage: Bacteria > Pseudomonadota > Alphaproteobacteria > Rhodobacterales > Rhodobacteraceae > MPNP01. Next base: position 443,660 of record OY764222.1, on the reverse strand, counting down.
GTTCTGGCTCTCAAGGGCAACCAGGGAACGCTTAATGAGGATATCCGTCTTTATCTGGAAGATCCACCGGCGGGGGCCGAAATGACCGTTTCGGATGATGTGGTTGAAAAAGGTCATGGGCGCATTGAAACCCGCCGGGCTCGGGTCTCGACGGATATTGAATGGGTGCAGGAGCGCCATGACTGGCCTGGGTTGGCGGCCTTTGGTGCGGTGGAGGCCGAACGCTATATCAAAGGCAAGACCACTAGTGAGACCCGGTACTTTCTGCTGAGCGAAATACTTTCACCAGAACAATTGCTGACAAAGGTGCGGTCGCACTGGGGGATTGAGAATTCGCTCCATTGGGTCCTTGATGTAACCATGAATGAGGATCAGCAACGCACTAGGGTCGGCCATGGGGCTGAGAATATGGCTTTGATGCGACGGATGGCAATCAATATGGTGCGCGTGGTACCGGAGAAGAAAAAGACCTCCATGCGAAGCAAGTTGAAACGAGCTGGATGGAACAATAGCTATCTACTGGAAATCATAATAGGGGCCAAAGTACAACTGAATGAAGATGAAAAAGTTCAAAAGCGATAGCCCTGGAACCAATTCTTGATTTTGGTGACAGATGGCTAGGAAAATTGTTGAATATTGACAGGACTACTTTGAAAATGTTACGAAATTGTTGGACCATCGTCAGGGCACATCGGCTTAGACACGGAGGATTGTCTGAAACTCTGTAAAACCTACCAAGATAAATCGAATCGATAATGCCGAAATAATCCAGATATAAGTTTCCTGCGCAATCCAGAGATGGTGGCCAATAGCATCCACCAGGGCCAGGAAGATAAGATTCCGGCTATGATCTTCTTCTAGTTTCCAGAGTAGCAGGAAACGTTGCTTGGGACCGGTGAAGGAACTGGTCAAAAAATACAGAATAGCCTCGTCGTCATCAGTGAGATTGGTTCCCTCATCTCGGACCGGATCAGTTGGAAATTCCTTGTTGTCGGCCAGACATTCCTGATAAACGGCCACCCTCCCCTCAATGAATTCCTGGAAAGGGGGTAGCACTACCCGTCCCAGCAGGTGTTGGTCAACTTTTTCCTTCATCTGCCACAGATCCTGGTTGGACAGTTCTTCTTCATTCAGATCCTGTATGGTCATATCTTTCCTTTCAAATTTACTTCTGTAATTTCTTTATCAATCAGCAGCCGACCCCGCAGTGATTCACTTGCCGTGGCACAGAGGGAAACAGAGCCAAACAGCCGGTACGGTTATGTGCAATGAGCCGGTAAAACCACTTCTTCACCGGCGCAGGGAGTATGTCAATAGCGGTTTTTAATTTACCCCAATAGTTACGGTTTAAAAAGGGACCACTTTCTCCCAAGGGTTACTCGGTATAAGAGTTGTCAATGAGCATCCACATGCAAAATCTTGCCCAACCCGATGCTGGCCGTTATATGTTAACTACTACCAGGGAAAATAAAATGAACAATGAATAAGCGCATGACCGAAAACAAGAGGGGCAAGACCCTAGCGGTTTTATGTCCGATCGAAAGAGGTGGACAACCTCCAGAACGGGTTGTATTTTGCCAATGCGAGGGAGAAACGCCGTTTCCGGGCCCTCAGGGTTCGGGGTGTCGGTAAGACCCAGTTACTCCGGGTGTTGTTTTTTTGAATAATTTCCACTTGGATTTCTCACATTTATGCCGGCAAATCTAACCTACATTCACCATGAATAAATAAGTTGGGAACATTTGTCGGCATAATCACATTATTTCGACCGAAGTAAGATAAATTTTTTCAAGAAGCTCTGGTTTTATTTACAAAATCGTTTTCCCTGATATTTCTTTTCCCAGCAGATAATTCAGACACCCAATCTTTCCCCACGGCAGAGGTTTGAACCTACCCTGGTTCGAACACTCACAAAAGAGTTCTTTTCCAGAGAAGTGGAGCGTCATCTGATTTTTACCTGGATTGACGCTCTATAACGTCTGATACCATAAAAAACTAGATATATCAGGGCTTGGGTTTATTTTGCCACCTGCAAGGAATGTTCGTAAGTCAGAGGTTTTACCGTAAACTGATTTGGGACTTTCTGGATGATAACCTGAAGACCATTAGCTGACAATGGCTTAAGCTATGGGTAAATATTGGAATATGGTGCCCTCAAAATCCAGCTATACCGATAAATGTTAACTCGTCTCAAACAATATTACTTGCTTTTCCAATCTAACATGGCTTTCATAATGCTTGGCTACTATAGAGGTCAGAATATAGACCTCCCCTTTTGACCAACTCGGTATGTGTACCTTCCTCATCAACCCCACCCTTATCAAGTACAATTATCTTGTCAGCATTTCTAACTGTCGAAAGTCGATGGGCTATGACCAATATTGTCCGGTTATTGCGGAGAGATTCCACCGCTTTTTGAATTAAATCCTCAGAATGAGAATCCAAAGCCGAAGTAGGCTCGTCAAAGAGTAATACAGGGGTATTTCGGAGCAAGGCACGGGCAATAGCAATGCGTTGCCTTTGGCCACCCGACAAATTTGATCCTCTTGGACCACAGGGAGTATCCAAACCATGTGGAAATTCCTTGGTAAAAGAAAGGACTTGGGCCGCTTGAGCTGCCTGCTCAATTTCTTCATCAGTTGCATTGGGTTTGCCCAGTAAAATGTTTTCCCTTATGGTTTCGTCAAATATCCCCTTGTCCTGAGTTACAACTGAAAACAACCCTCTTAAATCTTCAAGACTTAAGGATTTAATATCGACTCCACCGATAGTTATTTTACCTTCACTGGGATCAAAAATCCTTGCCAATAGGTTAAAAACTGTGGTTTTTCCTGCCCCTGAAGCACCGACGATAGCTGTCATTTTTCCAGCTTCAATTTCAAAGGAAAGGTTGGCGAAAACTTCCAGCTCCGGATAGCTGAAACCCACATTGTCAAAGACGATCCCCAAATCCTCTGCCTGTAAGTTCATTTTTTTTGGTTCGGTAATTTGAGTGATATTCGGTTTCGCTTCGAGTAGAACATAAACCCTCTCCAAGGAAACCTTGGTCATTGCCCAGGCACCAACTAACCCAGAAATGCGCCTGAATGGCTCAAACATAAGAACAATGGCCGTAAAAAAACTCATAAACTGGCCAGTTGTTTTTTCACCGCTAATGACTTCCGATCCTCCTAGTAAAAGTAAACCAAAAAAACCAATCCCGGCGATAATATCCACCAATACTGGAACCGCTGCTCCTCCAGACTCAGCTTTGACGGAAGCCCGCCTGCTTTCCGTGGCCTTATGAATAAATCTGGAAATTTGATTATCCTCTAACAGAAAAAGTTTTATGGCATGGATGCCATGGAAAATTTCATCCAACCTTACTGTTGTTTCTGAGGAAGCCCTCCTACTGATCTTGGTAGATTCACGGATTAATTTTTGTAACCAGATAATCGGAAAAACAAGGAGAGGGATACCCAAGCAAGTTACCAAGGTCCAAAATGGATCTACTGAAATAGCAACAAAAAGTAGAGAAAATATTTTTATTAATTCTCTGGTACCTAAGGAAATATAATTAACCCAAATAGCCTTGACACTTTCTGAATCACCCAAAACCCTTTCCATGATATTGCCCGGGGAATTGACCTCAAAAAACATGGTATCCAGAGTGAGAATATGATCCATTAAATCTCTTTGGAGATTAAACTTGATCTTTTCACTTACAGTGATCATTATCACCTTACTAATGAACCCTGTAAAACCCCTGAAACAGAACAGGCCAAAAATTGCCAAGCCGATCCATATCAGGGCTTCGTTCCTTTTATTGGCAAATACCTCGTCAAACATGGGTTCAATCATGTAACTGAGAGCTCCAAGGGTAGCCCCCTGCAAGGACATGAAAATAAGGGCCACAAAAACTAGTAAAGTGTGGGGTCTAAGGTAATAAGCCCATAACCATCTAAAGAGTTTCCCAGATGGTTGTTTTTCTTTTTCCAAAGTTAGTTTGGGTAAGGTATTTTGCATTTTCAGGACAGATGCCCCTGCTCCAGTTTTAAAGTTTGAAAACTAAATTATTTGAGATCCTGGCCAAGGGAATTGACCTTAAACCTCCTAAAAGTACAAAATCCTTTGAAATTCTAATGGTAATATTTCTCTCCGAATTCAACTTACCTTCAGGTGTAAGTTATAAATTTCAGTGGTTAGTTTCAATAAAAGGGTAGGTCACAAAGTAAGCACGTGCCTCATTTTTCTATTTTGATGCGATGGCTGTTTGCTTAATTTGAAATGAGTTCTTATCAATTCGTATCAACAAAGGACAAATTCATGACCAGGTTTATTGAAATACACCAAATTGCTATTCCAATAATAGTTTTGTGGAATACAGCAATCATTTAAGTGTAATGGGCGGATAGAAAGGAAAACAAGTTCTTTGAACTGTGCATGAATAAGGATTGATGACATGGGGAAGTTGAGAACAAAGGCTTAGGTGTCAGTGCTTCTATACCTGCTGGTGACGGTGAGACCTTCTCGGTAGCCTATTCTACATATGATTCTGAGCATTCTGCTGCTAAGGCTTGGTTAAACAATCTAGCACTTGATGGTACCACTAACGCAAGAGGAACGTGGGCTACAAGGCAGGATTCAAATATAACCGGAGCTGTTGAAGAAAAAGTTAAGCTGATTGCAATTAATTTCACGTATGATCTCGGTGCTGGAACTACATTCAAAGCTGGTGTTGAGAAGAAAGATACTGAAAAAACCTAGACTCTGTCTTCAAATGAAGACATTAGACTCTGTCGTGCAGACATAAGGTACTGCCGTTAACACTAGCGACAATGATACATCTTTGTCATCTGTGAGTTTTACGGATACCCACTCTTACAGCCAAGTTTGCCTTTAGTTTCTAAACCTAACTACAAACGATTGGGAGAGGCGGTTTATCCGCCCTTTCTTTTTAGAATTTTTTACTTGATTAAATAAGATCAATAATTGTGAAGCAAATATATTGCTTTATTGTTTTCATTTACCTGGTCAGGTTTAATAGCGTCTTTTATTTCCACAATATCTTCTTTTATATGAGTCACTTCAGTTTTTAAAACTGCTATATCTACAGCAATAGTAGAAATATTATCTATTATTTCTATTCTTACATTGCTTAATTCTGACCTAATCAACCAGGTTGCTCCTACAGCTGCTATTAAAATTGTCACTATAAGGGCTGAAATTGCATCATTTTTCTTAATCCATCCTGAAACCGAATTTTTTTCAATTTGTGGTTGAATAATTGGATTGGTTGATGGTTCGGGTGATGCTGAGGTTTTAGGTTTATTTCCCTCAGTCATTTAACATCCTTCAAATAATCCCACAAATCTTGAGTGGCATGAAAAGTCTTTACCGCACGGTATTACTATTCCTTGAATGGATGAGTCCTTGCCTTTGTCTGTAAAACCAATACTTTCTGCAACATATCTAGAACCGCTATTAGATTTGACAAAATAAAGATATTTGGATTGTGTAATATGAGCATTAGAATCTATAGTCCTAATCCTCTGTAAAAAATCCTGGGGTGGTTCTTCTATGGGGATGATCGCAAAATACATTATTCAACTTCCCTCTAATATTATATTAAGCATAATGCGTATATGCAAGATTTTACTTAAATTGCAACACAAGGTATTAGAGTAAAAAGGGGAATTTAAACTTGGCAATTAAAGTATATAGATACCATGGGCTTGGCAATCTCCCAGCATAAATAAGAAAAAGGCTGGGAAATGGAGAGGTACCACCATGTGATGTCTCCATAATTTTCAATCCAGTGTTGTCACACTCATAAATAGAAAATAAACCCCCAGCATGCCAAGTTCTTTGCCCATGTAATGGCTTTGTCTAACGCTAAATCACTTACTCTTATTATTTGGGTCCATGTATGCACGGTAGATTCCGATGTTGTCAAACAGGATGCAGAATTGTTCAAGGACAGCTTTTTGAACTGGCGAAGTCGCCATTCTTTCTTCAACCCTTTTGATACCATTCATTATGGTCGTATGATGTCTGTTTCCTAATTGTATGCCAATCTCTGCCAAAGAATAGGAAGTTGTTTTTCTTATGATATACATCAGAAAATGTCTCCTCATTACAATGTCTTTCTTTCTGGTTTTTGAAACAATTGATCCCTCTACCATTCGTTCCACTTCCTCCATGATTTCTATAAACATCACCACAGAAATCCTGCCTAAACTAGGGTTTATATGAAAGTTTCTTTTCCTATCAGACTTTAACAATCCCAATTCAGTCCCAATTTCCAAGGCTTTCCAACGGTACAAAATGTTGTTTCTCAACCATTTTTCCTTATATCTCCTCTCCCATTCCTCCGTAATTTTAGAATGAACAGAATCTACACTATCGGTATCTTCAACAAAGTAATTCTCTTGTTTCAGCTTGTCCAAAGCACCAACTATAAACTTGTCCTGTAAGGACTGATCATAGTGAACCCTATTCAGGGTAGATTTCTGTTTTTTTGACAGTTTCCCACGAAATCTTGGAATGAAGATATTCCACCACAAATATTTGCAGAACGAAGTGTAATGTCTTTCGTGAATATTTTTACGTCGCCGGTCACACTTGTTTACAGCCCAACTGAAACAAACGGGGCTTTTCCTCTTCTCACCAGTTTCATCAGGGGTTGTTATTACTATTCTATCAATGTCCGCCCCAGATTTACTCGTAAAACCGTTGATTTTACAAAATGTGGATTCTGCTGCTAGAAACGTATAGATGGAGGATTTGATCTCGACCCAAAGAATTTTCTTACCCTTTACTATTTTGGTCTCGAAATTAATGTAGTCTTTTAATGGCAGGTCCATTAAGTAGACTGTGAACAGAATTTTCTTAAGGATATCAATTTCTGATCTGTTTTTATTGGCTATTATTGCCTTGATAACTTTCTTTTTCATTTTCTATTTTCCCATCGGAATATTGATTTGTTGCAGTTCAAAGCCACGAGTCATTCATTGCCGTTGATAAACTTGAACCTAAATTTGTTGACTGTTGTTCCACAGAAGGTGTTCATACAGGTCAACTGAACAAAGAGTTCCTATGGGATTAAAGATTTGGACATAATAGCCCTTGATTGATGTTATCAATCCATTTTGTATTTCCTTTCTGATGTACTGTGATTGTTTGTTTCAAAACGCCTGGGATTTCGGAAAATGCCAAACTTTGAATTTGGTTCTCTGGATTACAGTGTAGGGTCCAGCTTCTAAATCTCGATTTGAGTAGTTGATCTCATCCGGATTCACGCGGGAGAAGTTTACCTCCAGTGAAATGCCGGCATCAACAAAAAGGCTTAATTGGCTTTTCTCATTAAAACCTACCGTCATGGGTATCAACTGGGAGAATAGCTGAAGCAAAGCAATCCCTCCTAAACGAACTGCTTTTGTTTTTCCCTGGAATTCTTTGTTGGGTACTTCTTGTGAGTTGACATCAGATAGCTTTACAGACCAACTACCAATAGAGCCCTCATCCAGATTCATTTGCTTCACCATTTGGAACTTTACCAAGGCCACCCCATCTGCCTTTACGACGCCAGAGAATGCTCTGTCGGCACCAACTCCAGTTGATTGAAAATCCAGGGAAATCAAGTATTCATCCATTAAGGCCAAATGCTCTGCCTCAAAATAACTCTCCCTAATGGGGTGTTGGAGAAAATCACCAAAATTAACTCCGTTAATTGTCCCAACAATTGTGTTTTCTGGTTCCAGCCAAATAAGTGGGAATGAACCTCCCTTAACTTGCTTTGTCGTATTAACCGGTACCCCAAAGAACTTAATGGAGTCAAATCCAGCCAGTATCTCCTTCTCATCTGTCTGAAAGGTCTTGCTACAAGGGGAATTTTCTTGGCAACCAAGGTAAATGTCATGGGCAGAAATTACCTGTCTGTTCTCCTTATCCCTTGCCACCTGGAATTGATCAATAAAAACTCTTAACCCTACCTGGGAGGAGGAATTATCTGTCCCCATTTCTGCAAAGAGTTTTTGAATGACGACATGATCCCCACCAATTACCTTTAGCCTCCCTAAGTAGAAATCCGCCTCACCAACTTTGAACCCCCAGCCAGTTCGACTAAATCCAGACAAGGGTAGTAAACTTTGGAATTGACTTAAGCCCGTGGATGTATCATCCACGCCTGCATGGTTAGCTGACGCTTGGATGGTAACCAATACATAAACCATAAACAATTGCCGAATTCTGTTGAAAGCCATCATCATTGGCCCGTTAACTATTCAAACTCCGGAGTTGGGATAACCCAGATGTCTGTATTTTGTAATTCCTCTTTTTGACGTAAGGACTTTCTTGACTCCCATACGTGTCTGGTCCTTGCCAGTGCCATTTTTTCTGGTTTCGGAAACCAGCGGTTATGTTTTCTTGACTTGCTGTATCTGGCATACTTGCCTCCGTACCCTCGCATAGTTTTGACCGAAGTGTGTCCACTTAGGGTTCCAACTTCTTCTGGAGGTAAGGATTTCCTGGCTGCATCTATGAAAGCATGTCGTAAGGTGTGAAGGGTTATTGCTTCATTTCGGTAAGGCAATACCCGTAAGGAGGTTTTTCCCAGAAGCATCGTACAGGATTTTCTGATTTTGGCTGTTTTTGCACTGGCCAATAAAAGCTTCCGTAGGCAGGAAGCGATCAAGATACTCTTCAGATCGTCTCTATTTATCCCCTCAAGCTTTTGGACACGAACCGAATTGTTTATCTTCGGTGAGGAATTCCTGATCTTGGCGGTCCAAATATGCAATCTAAGATCACGTCCTCCATGAACACTATCAACTATCTCATCCATTGTTTCATTGAAGTTTTTAACACTGGATGCCAGGATTTTCTGCTCTGAAGCAAAATTCGATCTGGTGAAATAATTTGAACCCAGGAAGGAAAGCACTTCCTCATTTGTATTGTGGTCCATTACCTTGCAGGAGAATACCTCAATACCTCTCATTCCTGTTAACCAGATTGTTCGAGCCAACAACCTGGTTAATCCATGAATGTTTCTCTTACTGGAAAACAAGGAGCAATAACCCTCAATCTCAGTACCATTTCCCAACCCACCCAGAAGTTTCTCCAATTCAGCCCTATTGATAGTCTGCCAGTTTTCTTTTGGGGGTCGTCTTTTGTTCAAACTGAATATTTTATCGCTGACCCCGGTAGCCATGAAATGAACATCTCCTGAGCAGAGCAGAGGATAATAAGGAACCAACGGTGCTGCAACTTCAGCTATGATTTCCCTACCCTTCCTTCGTAACTCTGCACGTGTGGAGTTGGCGACCATTTCATGAAGGGCTTTGATATCTTTCCAGCTGGCAAATACATACCAATAAGGAAGATCAACCTCTTCGGTAATGGTATATCCCAAACTTATATTGAAGCCAGCAGCATAGAAGTCCTTTTGAACGTTGAGAGATCTTGCCAGAAAAGCCAGGATGTGATTCCGTTCCTTATGAACAGAGTTCTGATTCAGGTAAATTGACCGAATGGCCAATTGGTCATAGATATCATTGGGTACCGGGGTTCTCCTGGAATAGCTGACTCTCTCGGCAGTTTTATCTATTACCTTTCTGGCAACCGAAATGATATTCCAGGGGAGATTTTCGCTCGGTAATTTTGGTGGGGGATTCCCCTCGATGTAATCTATTGTCATTTTGTCCAATAATTGCCTGTTTGTTTAAAACATGATGAGCAATTTGACATGAGAAGCAGAACTTAACACCCTTCAAAATAAAGCAGTTGTGGATAACAATTATTCTTCTTAGTGAATAAGAAAAATTCAGTATTGGAGGTTTTTTTTACTTCTTACAAAAGGAAAGAAAGTAACCTTGGATTACCTTGCCCATAAGAACGAGTTCCCATTTATTCAGACACACATTTTGGATCTGGCAGGGGGTACAGCCTATGTATAAAGGATTGGGTCTGATGAATTAATGCTACAAATGGAGACGTAAAAAAATACCGATAAAATTACTAGAACCTTTTGTGGATTAAAATATGATACCGTATCGGGTATAATAATAAGGGGAATAGTTACCTGTCGACCAATATATTGGCCTATGATCAAATCCTTATTGGCACAACCCTGAACTAGGTATTTGATGTGGGCTGGATTTAAATTGGAAATCCTTTGCCAAGCTCAATTTTAAGCCACAAAGAAATTCTCCTCTAAACGATTCTTTGATCGAAGATTTTCGACAATCCTGCCAAAATTTTTTACCCTTCAAAAGCAGTTCCAACGAATATCCCACTATGGGGATGAAAAATCAGTTGAGCTTTCAAGTCAAACGTGAAGGACCAGGAAAAGTTTGACATATCCATTTGTGATCCTCCTTTGCCCCAGTTTTCAACAAACATTGATATTTTAAATTAAATGCATAACTTAACAGCATTGGTCAAATAGAATGCCTATTATCGCATGCTATTGTATCATAACAGCAAGGACGAAGTTTCGAGTTCATCGCGTTACTTGAAACTTCGTCCGATTTTATAAAGGTAAGCAAGCCTTTATTGAATCCCCCGTGTTAATGGCAAAATATTTCAATTCCACTTAAATCACGATCCAAACTTTGTTGCCTCAAAATATCAAAGTAGGAACTTCAGGATTTGGACCGATCTCTACTTCTGATAGGTAGAATTTATTCAGAACAAAATTGATTTTTTGAACCAACATCGGGGGTTTGGTTCAGAACTTATCCACAACCTATTACACTTCTACAAAAATAATTATCTGAAGTTTCAACATACTTTGTTATGACCAGTTTATGGTCACGAACAATAGAAATTTACAGGCATATACTTGCAGGCGAATGCTACTTTATGGATCCTTGTTTTTTCTACTTGGATGTGCCCCTGCCAATCACCAGGCTGAACCTCCGCCAATTAATAAACCAGACCCGGCTGACCTGATGATCCTGAATGCTGTTTCCAGCGTTTCTGAAAACATCAGGAACATGGAGGAGAAGGATATACTCATGTCTACTCCTTCAATGTCTGTAACCAAACCACAGGAAATGAGACTGATTGATATAAAATGGAATGGCCCCCTGGAAACATTGCTCCTTCTGTTAAGCCAAACCTATGGTATGGAACTCAGGATACTGGGCACACCTCCCACGACCCCTGTTGTAATCAATATTAGTAAGGAGGGCTATCCATTGGACGAAATTATCCAGGCAATCGCCCAGCATGATACCCTTCCCAACTGGGTGAAACTAACCATGACCGCTACTGAAATCAATCTCACCTATGTCGCTCTTTGATGGTCGGTTCAACCTTGGGGACATCCTGAAATACCCCTTCATTGTCTTGTTGCTTGCTGGCTGTGCGACACAACAAACTATATCCCAACCTCCACCAGAAACATCTTCCACTATCGGAAATCAGGACCAACTTTCTGCCAAGGACCAGGCACCAAGGGACCCAGACTATTATCTGGCCCGATTATACCCAGACCGGCAAGAGTTGCCGATTGAGAAACTGCGCTATAATGCCCTGAAGGAATCTTCCCTGGGATTTGGCAGCCAAACCGGTTATCAGGAACGGGTCAAGGCATTGACTCGCAAACTTGAGGTGCAAAGCAATAATCTCTCGATTATTTTTGACTTTGGTCGCGTCTCAACCTACCTTGCAACCAGAAATGGTTATCTCCTGCCACCAATTGTTACCAGAACCTACAATGCTGTCCAAACTGATCCAGAGGGCAAAACCCTAACATCCTCTGATGAATACTTGACCATTATCCAACCAGGTCGGCTTAACCCTGTTTTACCTACCTGGCGGGATTACCTCCTTATTCCTGCAACCCCCATCAATAATCCCCCTTCCAGCCTTATTCCAAAAGACCCAGAGGAAGGTAAGCTCTTTAACTTCTATTTTGCCAAAGGTTGGCGACTTGGTGAAGTTCAAGCCAATGATGAATTCCAAATAAGAATAAGAAATCTCCAGCAAACCTACCTGGGAATGCTGAATTACCTTGAAATGGTTGACCATGGGATAATCAATAAAATGGTTGTGGTAAACGGGGACATAGGGAATTTGAAGGACAGTCAGTCCCTCCGTATCAACAACAGAGTAGTACAGATAATATCGCAATCCACCTTTGAGGCCAATCCTGACAAATGGCGAATACCAGGCAAGATAAACCTCAAAAGGAACCTTAAGATTGCGACCAACCCAGCCTTGTAACCACTCTTTACCCCTAGTGGTCAGAATAACTGGAAATCACGTGCTTGAACGAAAAAGGCAAACTGCAACCTACAATGAAATTATAAATCCACCCCAATGTTAATAACCGAATAATAGTAGCAACGTACCAGAACACCCAAAATGCTAAAATCAACATTGGTCCAGCAGCCTTTATCCCTAAGTGGGAAAAAGATATCCCCATTGCTGATCAATCATAACTCTCGAAAAGCCTTGCTGGAAACAAACCTCACAGGAAAAGTTACCAGGCGGTATTTACGGACATTTCTTTTGTCCTGTGTTCAAATCGGTGCCTCGGATATTACCCTCCAGACGGACCAGCAACCCAGAATATTATTAGATGGAACCCTCTATCTGGTGGCAACCAGATGTTGGACACCAACAGATATCCAGATTGTCCTGGAGGAACTGTATCGCAGTGCCAATGCCCAAGCTGAAATAAGTGGCCGGAAAATCCTTGATTTTGCCTATGAAATCAAACCTGATACCGGCCCCAAGCAAAGATTCCGGGTCAATGCTGTAGGTGTACGGGGATGGGATGATACAGGCGTTGAAATTTCCATCCGTATTCTGCCTAATTATACCCCTGGTCCAGAATGTGTAGGATTAACCCCGGAGGAGATTGATCTCCTTACGCCCGCCGATGGTCTGGCCATTGTCGCCGGATCAACCGGAAGTGGCAAATCCTCAACCCTGGCGGCGATGGTTAGATATCACCTCGAAGAGACCAATCTGCCAAGGAAAATTGTCATTATCGATTCCCCTATTGAATTTACCTACAGGGATATCCCGGCAAGAGAATCCGGCTCACCGACAATCATTGGCCAATCTGAAGTCGGCTACCATATACCTTCCTTTGCGGAGGGTGTCCGTTCGGCCCTCCGGAGAAACCCCGATATCATCATTATTGGCGAAGCCAGAGACAAGATAACTGTATCCGCAACCGTAGAAGCCAGTTTGACGGGTCATCTGGTTTATACAACCACCCATGCCTACTCGGTTGCCAATACGATACAAAGGTTGCTTTCAGTCTTTAGTGGCAATAACGAAACTCATAAAGCAGTGGATATCCTGACCTCTTTGCGGGTGATCATGGTACAAAAACTAATCCCTGTATCCCACGGCAAACAAAAATTAGTGGCCTTACGGGAATATCTGGAATTTACACCGAACCTAAGGGAGAAAATGCTTACCCTTGAACCTCGAGAGTGGCCAGGGCTGGTCAATCGTCTGATCTCTGATCCAACAACACTTGGAGTTGAGCCCTATCCAAGGTCCCAGTCATTTCAACTGGGTTGGGGTAAACTCCAAAATCAGAAGGGGTATTGTTCGCAAGCAAATAATGAAATAGTAAGCCAAGCAAGGGATAGGGAAGGATTGTAGGTATGGTAGGGAAGTATAACTACTGGCGGGAAACACAAAGGCCGACCAGGTTCTTTTTTCTGGACCCCCGTATTGTCATCTTTCTAGTATTGGTGATCCTCCACCTGAAAGTATGGACCATTACCCTGTTTATCTCAGTTGCGGTATTTAACCTTTGGTTGGAAAACCGAGGATACAAGATAAGGCATTTGCATCGCTATATCAAAACCTACCTGATTGGCGACTACATAACTGCCAGGGGTAAAAGCAACCAGCGGCTACCGGTTTCCTATGGCTTTGAAAACGATTGATCCTGGATTGCAGGTAACAACTTGGTCAAAAACCATTACATCTTGGGGCAAATCTCCTATTAAGTTCCTTTTTTGTTGTTAATGGCCCGATTTTGGTATTAGCCAGAACTTCACAGACCCATAAATCCTTAAAGTTCTATAATAACAGATATAGATACCCATAAATTTGGAATTACAGACAAATTCAAAATAATCATTCCTAGGTTTTATGGACAAACTATTGGGATTTAAAGGTATTCCATGCTTTGTTTTAAATCAAATTGTGATTGTTTGAATTTCATCATGAATACCTAGCTTCCTAGGTAATTAACCTTTTACATTTGGACTTACTTTTGGAGGCAATTTAAATGAATCAGAGCGTTAAGGATATTTTAGGAGAAGTGAAGAAATTAGCTGCTGAGTATTACCAATTGACCGCGAAACCTCTTGGAGTAACTGGCGAAATAGGGGAATTTGAAGTGGCTGATAAATTAGGGCTAGAACTCATGGAGGCCCGTAGTGAAGGATATGATGCTATAAACAAAAAGGGACCATATCGCCGGGTCCAAATCAAAACCAGAAGGAAACTTCCAGATCAGAGCCCGGGAAGAGTGTCAAAAATCAACACCGAAAAGGATTTCGATAGTGTTATGCTGGCTTTGTTGGATGAAGATTTTGAGGTAAAGGAAATTTGGGAAGCAGATCGAGAAATAGTCACCAAAAAACTAGATGAACCTGGATCAATATCTCGTAACGTTAGAAGACAAATGGGGGTCACGCAATTTAAATCCATTGCCCAAAAAATTTGGCCTAACTGAGTATGAATTCTATTTTCTTGTTGGCCAGCATTTTTCCTTTTTCACCAATCAAAAATTGTTAACCCCATTCATCAAATACAATTGTTGGATAACAAATACTTTTGTCTGGCTTGGGGAAAATAAAGGTCGAATGGTTTGAAAACCTTCCGAGGAAGAAGTTTAAATCAAGGTACTGGAGATTGTTGGATTGTAAGGAAAAGAATGGGGGTATTAAGGTACAATAAACCATAGAAAGGATATAATGTATTAAAAAATCTTGTTTATCCGATGAAGCCAACCCTATTCATTACGAATCTGTGCATTCAAGGAGAAATTAAAATCATTATCATTCGTTGGTGGGGATGCAATCATAAAGCTTCCGATAAAATTGCAACTGATAAAGAAAAAAACTTCAAGTCCCTAAAATATTCCATAACTACCTGCTGGAAATCATTAGTGGGGTAAGGTACCTTTGAATAAATATGAACAAAGCCAATAGCAATAATCCTGACCAAATACCACAAGAAAATAGGGTAGAAAAGAATGCCCTTAAGCAATTTATTCAGTCAGAGCTAGCCAAAACACCCGCCCGTATACACCCTATTGAATATATGGGTAAACGTTATTGGGTAAAGCAACCCGAAAAACTTGGCTTCCGAATGAGAATCCAAAAAGGGAATACCCTCCGTTCGTTTGAGGCTGAAAGAAAGGCTTTGAAATACTTAAACGGATTGGAGTTACCAGTAGCCCCTCTTGTGGCCGAAGGACCAGACTGGTTTGCCATAGAGGATGGCGGGATCCCCCTAGATAGCCTTTTGAAAAACAAGAACTCAGACCACCAGGAAAATATTAAAGCCTTCACAGCTGCTGGCCAATCCCTGGTACAGTTGCACCGGTCAGACATTTGTCATGGCAGGCCTTCCCTCGGCGATATACTCTGGGACGGTATGAAGGCAACCTTTATTGATTTTGAACTCTTCTCTCCAAACCGAAATTCGCAATGGTTTAAGGTAATGGATATAATTGTTTTGGTGATATGTATCTTTGCTATTCGTCACGAGGCCACTGTGGAACTAGAAGCAACTGCCAAGGCATATAGATCAAATGGTGGGGAACGATATTGGCAGCAGGCAAAGAAAGTTTGCAAACATCTACTTTGGTTCAGTTTTCTTTTAGCACCCATCGGATTACGTAAAACTGGCCGTGCACGGGATGTTCGTGCTATTGTTCCTGCCCTAAGGTACATAAAGACAATGCCCTGATCATTCGAGGGCACCTCTATTAAATAATCTGACCACTTTTTTTCAATTTTTTCTAAATCCGCCCTTTGGCCCTGGCCTTTTTGTGTTTGTTGGGATTCAATCAAAGCAAACAATAAATTATTCCTTTTTTGATGAAAAGTTGGAGCATTCAAATGGAAAAACGTCATTTGCTGGAAGAGGGTCAACGACACCGGGCGTTGAAGGAATTCACCAATCTGCAGCATGAATGGCATGTTGGACTGGGATTTGTTTACCCCTATTCTTGCGGAGGTTTTTGGCCCTCCTAAAACTAGTACGTATTAGGAATGGCCTGTCTCTGGTCCGGCAAGAGGATGAATATGAAACCCGTGAATGGATTGACCTGAGATATGTCAGCAGACATATAGATGGAAGAGAACTACCTACATCCGTGGTTCACCTCGGGGTAGGTCCTTTTCCGGTGTCGGCTCGGGCAGGGGAGCTGAAAATTCCTTCGCCAGCAAAGTTTGGAGTTCAGCCTGCATCCCACCTTCGGCCAACTTATAGGCCTTGGGCAGGCTGTCGGCGGTTAGTCCGGGTAGGACACTGGACTGGACAATCTCGCGAGGTCCACCCTGAGCCTGTAGGTCCAGGATTGTAGACTGGTACGCATCCTCTTCATGGTGGTAGTTGATCTGCCACATCTCGCGGACACCAAGGCTGGCATAACGGGTGGGCTTTTTCACGTCCAGATGGGTTACTTCGACTTCAACCACGAGATCGGGCGGTGTTCTTTCCGCAAACTTTTCGGCTGCATCCTTTCCTGCATCCCAATAGATTGCATACCAGCGTTCGGCCTTCTCCCCGATGTAAAAGGAGGCATCGGGCTCAACCCCGATATTCCCAGGATCTTCAGGTCGCTTCCAACGGGTATCACGCATACCCTTAACCCGCTTTTTGATGAAATTCTCTGCTGCTTTTACAATGTTATCAGAAGCATCGGTACTGCTACCATGCCCAGGGGAAGTAGTCATCCAGGAGATGATACCCTCGCTGGCGTCAATCAACACACGTCTACCCAGTTGATTCCAGTCGATTTTCCTGGCTAGGAGCGGCACCGCTTCTGGGTCCACTTGGATCTGCCAGAACTCCGAACCAAGCGGCCCGATGAAATGTGTTTCAGATACGGGGTCGGGCATGTTATCTCCCTGGACTGTGGAATGATGGATTTTTCATATGGTAATTCTTATCGTAAATGTCACAGCCAACTATACCACAAGAAAGCAGATATGTAATCAGGGTAGGTTTGTCCAATTCCATAGACTATATTGGATTGAAACCATAATTTACTTTAAATTGAGCACTACCTTAACCAAGAGGATAAATAAATCATGCTGGGAATCAATGCTTTGTGCTGTTTGGGTGGTAGTATTTCTTAGGGACGATTGATGTATATGCTTTAGCGAATTGGATTCGTGGGATTAGAGTTCTAATGTGGGAGAATGTTGGTTGACTCGAGTATACTGCTACGATTTTATTTTGCACATCATTTTTGATCGTGATCAATTGGAGATGGATTGACAAGTTTTTACTAGGGACCCGCTTCAAGAAACTTGAACCCTTATTGTTGATCTTGACCAAAGCAGGGACAGCTGGGATCCTAATATCCCATCTGCTGATAAAGCAAAAATACTTGAATTATGTGATAGACTTGATGGTCTAAATATAAAACATCCACCGAAAAAGAACTGGAAGTTTTTTGAAAAGAAAAAGCCAAAACGAGTAAAATTTTACTTGTGGGTAAACAAGTATATAATCCCCAAAATTTGAAAAAGCTCAGCGATACCATCTTAGAGATTTGGGGAGTAGATGATCCTGATCATGTTTATGACGTGAAGAAGGATACAGAACAATTTGTCAAGATTCTTAAGGGTTACAAATCGCTAGCAGACTAGGGAGAGCTGGGTGATGCCTCTGCTGGCAGGGAAATTATGAGCTCAATAGCATCACCCGGGACAACCTCTACTGGGTGGGTGACTGTCTGAAGTTGCCCTCGGATAAATATAGGGTGAATATGTTGGCGGTGAGGTCTTGGCTTGGTAGGCGATAATAATATATAAATATATTAAAACTGTTGACCAATATTTGTATTAACCAAGATTAAACATGTTACAAGCCGAAGCACTCAGGATTCTCCATAAGTGGAGATGTCGGGGCCGCGTTATCTTCACGCACCAGGATTTGCGCAAGCTCTTCCCCGGCGATCGGGAAGCCGCGTTTCGGGCCAGTCTTGGCCGGTTGGTTAGGGCCGGCTATGTCCAGCGGGTAACCCACGGGATTTACCTCTATGCCCTGGTCGGGCGGCGCCCGCCTCACCTCCTGGAAAGTATTGCTGTTGCCCGCCGCCGGGGGTATTACAACTATCTGAGCCTGGAGTCGGCCCTAGCCGAGTATGGTGTGATATCGCAGGTCCCACTGGCCGGGATCACGGTCATGACGACGGGCCGATCCGGTTGCTTCAGCACACCCTTCGGCCGTATAGAGTTCACCCACACCAAGCGAACGGTACATGATATCCTTGCTCATACCAACGAGGTTGGTCGACCCTGCCGCCTGGCAACGCCGGCGACTGCCTTCACCGATCTGAAGCGGGTGGGTCGGAACCTGCATCTGGTTGACGAGGAAGAACTGGCGGAAGTGATGGCAAATGCCAAGTAAAATAAATTTGGCGGCGATGCTTGATCAGGTCTGGGACCACCAGCCGGAATTGGTGGGTTTGGAAAACGTGGTTCTCAAGGAGTTGATCCATTACGAAATCCTGTCGGCCCTGGACCGGCATGGCATTCTGCAAAGACTGGCCTTTCATGGTGGCACGGCTCTGCGCCTTTGTTACGGGGCAAGTCGTTTGAGTGAGGATCTGGGTTTTGCGGGTGGACCAGGCTTTACCAGGAAGGACGTGGCGGGGATTTCAGAAGTGGTGCAATCGCATCTGGCCAGCCGGTATGGCTTAGACATAATTGTCAAGGAGCCGCAACCGCGCAAGAAAGACATCCGGAGGGTAGCAGTCGATACATGGCAAATCAGCGTTGTTACCAACCCCGAGCAACTGCATCTCCCGCGCCAGCGGATCAAGATTGACATTGCCACGATGGAATCTAGGTCAACAGACCTGCAGACGATAAGGAAAAACTACCCGGTTCTGCCAAGCGGGTTGGAGGGTTTGCTGGTGCCGGTCATGAGTACCCAGGAGATTTTGGCCTACAAACTCGTTTCCCTGCCGGCCTCGGCCTACCGTAACCGTATTCGCTACCGCGACATCTGGGATATCGCCTGGCTTATTCTGGAGGGCACTTCAATCAACCCTGAATGGCTGACCAAGCGGCTGGGTGAATTTGGGATTGTCGATTATGGTGAGCGGGTGTCAGCCATACGGAAGATGCTTGGTGAACCCGATGCAGGTGAACGTTTCAAGAAGGACATGGCCCGCTTTCTGCCCGAAAAAGCCATGACCCGAACCTTTGGTCGAACCGGGGCTGATGCTTTTATGTTCAGGGTGGTGCAAGATAGTCTTACCAAGGCCGCACAAATGCAGAACAACAGTGCCCTGCAGGGTAATGGGGTTGAACCGCCACCCTGACTGATCTAGTCTTTAGGTGGGCGGTGCCGTTCCTAAATGATAATCAACTTGGTTAATCTGCTACCATTAGGATAAACTGGAGGGAATTCTGTTGGAATGGACTGCCAATCGGCTTGGAATTAATTGAAGCCCCAAGCAAGCACCATCTCGGGGAACATCTCAAAATATCGGGAATGCGTTAGAGTAAGGCAATAGGTCAGACTGTCCTTACCCTTCGTACATTGGTGAAATCCAATCATTATATCCGTACCAAGTTTAATATCAGTGAGAAAATTTCTTACAGGGCTCAAAACAAATACGACCAGATAATTTATAGGAAGCAAAGACTGCTGGCTTGGATTAAAATGGTTCACCATGAGGTTTATACTCTGGAATTATCTCACAGGCTCTGACCATACCCACGAAATAGCTGTCCAAAACCCCCTTGCTGTCCTCATCGATATTTTTGCCATGTTTCAAGGCCATTTCCGCCAACATGATGCTGGTTACCAACTCATCTTTGGGAGAAAAGGGATAATCTTCCAACTTTTTGGCCAACAATCCTTCCTCCATGATGGCTTTGGAGATAGCTTCGTGGGCCTCCATGAATTTCTCATCCCTTGACTGATCCAGACCTGGTGCCTTGTCCGTTGGACCTCGGACCAGCAAAAACTTGTTGGCACCAATTCTGGGCACCCAGAACTGACCAGTGTAGAAAGATCTTGCCTTGACCAGCACAGATCCCATCAGGAAATAAAATTCCCCTTCCTTGAGTTTTTGTAAATCACCTATGTTAACCCTGTTTTCCAAAACAAAACTGGCATCCTGACGGTCAACCCATTTAGCTCCAAAAGCCCCCGGTTTAAGTTTTCGGCCAGAAACCACGGGAACACGATGGGTCGAAAACTTCTTGTTGAGAAAATCCCAGGTCTTCTGGGCATCCTCCATCGCTCCAGCTATGGTTAACCGGGCATTGGCTGAGGCCGATTCTGCTATTTGGGGTGATATGGCCTGCATGGCAGCCATATCCTGCCCGGAAACTACAATCATAAACCCCAGGGATCTTGCCTGAGCCATCATGGTATCAATGCCCTTGACCATATAATACCCTGCTTCATCCAGTATGACCATGAAGGGTGTAGGAGCCCTGGTTGGCTTGGCATCCACCAGATGCTGCTTGGTACCCATGATGGCTGAACCTGAAACTTTACCCATCATCATCTTGAGAACCGCCACAATGATACGTCCGCAATTCTGCATTTCTTCGGGTGCCTTCTGCAAGGCAGGTAACAGGACCACCAATATGCGACGGTTCAAGACAATGTCCTCAATATCAACTTCGCCAAATGGTGTTCGGAAGATATGTCCATAATCATCGGCAAGCGAACCAAGTGGCTTGGTGAGTTGCATGGATAAAAACCCATGTTGCTCGACTGTCTTGCTTTCTTGTGCCTTGCCATTCAGGGCGTTAAACAGGTTGAAACCCGGCAGCGAGTCAAAAAATCCTTTCAAGGCCAATCTTGAGGTATCCGAGAACTCACCATTCAAGGAACGCAGATATAATTCAATCATGCCTCCCCTGGATCTGATATCTGACCAGGCAGCGGTTGGTATGTCTGCGACACAATTGATTTCCTTACCATCAAGGATGGTTTTGTTTACGCCTTCCCCCAAAGGCAGGTAATCCCTGATTGATTGCACATTCAAAAGCACATCACCGGCATCTCTCATCTCGCAAAGGGCTTTGACAGCTGAAGTTACCAAAGACATAGCCCGGTGTTTCCACATGTCCGACCCGCCACCGGCATTGCTCATCAGGGATACAACAAGATTCATTAGTTGGTCTGGTGTTCCATGCGAGAAGGGATTCAAGGTATTGGACTGCACAAGTGGACCGCCAGCCGGATTATCATGGCTCCCACCGAGATCAGTAAAATTCAGTATGCGGTAGTCATCCTCACGGCCAAACTTTGAGACCAGCGACCAGGTTCTGCCATGGAACTCGGTGGTACCCTTGCCATCCACAAAAAGAAAACCTGAGTTCCACATGATTGATTGGGAAACCATTCCCAGGAGGAATTCGGAATTATGGGTTATCAGATAGGATTCCATGACAAACAACCCTTCCGCTGAATCCACCTTGATACAGGTCATGTCTTTTTCCATAACCTTGAAGGACTTGATGATCTCATCACCTTTTCTGGGTGTCAGGTCACCTCGGGCAACCTGCATATCGATATGTTCTTTTTTGACCAAGGCTTCTGAACGGGAGTAAAATCCCTCAATCTCGACAATTTCCAACTCCAGTTTTTCAAGCTGATCAGTTAGGTGAATATCACCACCAGGAGTCTTAACCAACCCTGGTATTTTAGCCTTGAGGTAAATCTTGTCGGCAATGATCAATTGTAAGGCTAGTCCACCAACCGACCAGATCAGATATCTGAGTTGAATACCCTCTTCGCTGGTGAGCACAGGGATTTGTAGATAATCTTCAACAACTTCAATTGCCTGGATTTTGTTGCGCTGTTCCAGAAACGTCCGTAGCCATTCTTTCCTTTGAGCCACAGAACCCTTCTGATCAAGGTATCTGGTTTTATTACCAATCCCCTTTCTGCCATAAGATCTGGCTTTCCTTCGGGTTAGATTTCGATGACCACCGCATCCCGGTAATTCATCTATAAGGGGGATGAAATATCGCACTATTGTCTCAGTAGAACTGGTCAATCGACTGGTTTCCAACTGAATACCCAAATCACCAGCACTTATCATTTCCCATTTGGGCTCATTATCCGAACTCAGGCAATCATCATTGATGTATTGTTTAACCAACCAGAGATGATCCCTGGAACATTCTGCCCACCGACCATCTTCAAAATGTATCCTCACAACAGGCAGTTTCCCTTGTGGGAATACACCCAAAACACTGATCAACTTGCCCGAAGGTGTTCTGATCATATTCCCAGGGTTCAGTTTACCAATTGGCACCCAGCCATATTCCCCCATGACAAGAGTATCGCTGGTCAGAGACTTGCCTGATCCGGTCGTACCAAGTACCATGGCATGTCTTCTGGCGTCGTCATTGGAAATCCACAATTCTTCATTACTGTTGTAATCATTCCCAAGAAACAGCAGACCCTCACCTTTACGATACCGACCATTACCTCCAGGTACAGGATTGGAATAATCCTTTTTCTGCCAGCTGGCGGGTAACCGGTAGGGCAGCCTTGCTTTCTGGACGAAAAACCAGATGGCATAGACAATTACCAGGGGGATTACCACGGCCCAAATTACTGGAATAAAGGGCAAGGAAAGAAATCCCAGCAAAGTAGCAACCACAAAAATATCAGGCCGCCCCAAGGTCAGCTTCAGAGTATTGTCATTACCTGCTTCCCTCTGGGGTTGTGCATCTTCATGTGAAAGTGAAATCTATCTTATCCTTACAGCTGCAAACACGGCAATACCTGACCCTTTTAGTGTCACCTCTTGATAATGCGAACATTTATTAGGGATTGAGATTGCCATATTCGTTATCAGTGAGCGTAGCCAGAATGGCCGCCAAGGCTATTGAGGTCCGGGTTTCCTGAACCAGCCGCAAATAGTTGAGCCGGGTATTCAGGCTGTTTAAATCAATCAAATCCTGAAGCAAGGCTTTTTCATTTTTCTCGTGCCGGATTTCCAATGTCTCCACCGTAGGAGTAAAGTAAACCGAAGTTCTGATATCGAGACTCTGTAACTGGCTTATCTGATCTGGTATCTCAGCTTCATAGTGCGACTGTTGGGCTAAGGCCTTGTAACCTTCTGATGATTCACTCGGCAAGGAAAGTCCAATGGCATATTCAATCAATGATGATGCGGCCTGTTTTCTGGCCGTAATGGAATCCCTAAGAACAGCTTCTGATAGTCCACCCGGAGTTTGCAGGTTTTTTGGCGATAGGGGAATTGGTGGAACAGGGTCGACCGTATTGGCGACCAGCCTTGTCAATGCCGCCATTACATGAGGTTGATCAGCAGGAATGGTTTCGTGATCGGCAACCAATCCCCAATTAGTAGTTGGTTGCTCGATATTCCCTATGGAGCCAATGGTATCCTTTTCCTCGCGTAACCATGCAGCCATATGAACACCGTTTTTCTTAACGATTTCGGGCTTCCCACCCG
Source organism: Paracoccaceae bacterium (assembly GCA_963668325.1). Lineage (GTDB taxonomy): Bacteria > Pseudomonadota > Alphaproteobacteria > Rhodobacterales > Rhodobacteraceae > MPNP01. The sequence continues at coordinate 419,992 of OY764222.1, read as the reverse complement.
ACCAATCTCTTACCTTCCTGGTAATCACCTGTGGTTGGGTATTTGCAACTTTTTCCTTTTCTCTGTCGATGGAAAGATCAATTAAATGGCATAAATCTTCGTTTGGATCATACCTGCCACTTTCAGCCTCCGCCCGAAACTCTTCCCTAAGTCGCATGGAATGGTTCTGTTGTTCGCCATCCATCAACCTTTTCTGGGCTTCAACCTGCCGGTCGAGATACGAACTTTGCTGGCGAGAGTGAGCTTGCAAGGCTTCGATGATGTTTCTGGCCGCCTCTGTTGCTTCCTTGGTTACATGGTAGCGGGTTGAGGTATGAAATGATCCGATGGTTCCACATTGACAACCTGGACCAAAGAGTGCCCATCCCGGGGTTCCCACGATCATTAAACCGACAACTGAAATTACTAATTTGATACCTATTGATCGCACTGGTTTGCTCATTGATCCAACTCCTTGCCATAAATCGTGTCCCAAATCCCTTCGATGGATTGGTCAGCATCCAATGGTGTCCCTTGTTGAACACCATTATTGGGGGGAGTATTTTCGGTCGAAAGGGCTTGGTAGGAATTATTACCGACATTACCCGTGGTAGGTGTATCAACTTCACTACCTCTTGATTGTCTCACAGAGCGACTCTGACCGGTACTTGCCTGTCTTAGGCGAGAATGGAAATAGCTCGGCAGTTCAAAATTATTGAAATTACCGGTATTTCGTCCCAGCGATCTGGTTGCCTTGCGCCATTCCCTTTCAGCCCGAGCACAATATTGGTTAATAATATTCCCATTCGGGTTGATCAGGCTTTGTAATGATGTGCCAAATATACTGCCCAAATTGCCAGTTGAGGCAAAACTGCCCAAGGGTAATTGCATTAGGCCGGCCAAGCAACTCAGGTCCCCAATCGGAGTCGGAGCATCAATTGATGCTTCGGCTCTTCTTACCGAGTTTTCAATCTGGTTTCTGGTACTGTCAGCTACTATTCTCCTGGCTTCAGGACTGCATTTCTCACTTGTCATGTCGTAGGCCCAATCGCCAAGTGCCTGGGTTCCCATGGCAAGACAGATCGGTATGGCCAATACCTTTATAAGTTTCATAATCACTTCCCCTTGAAATCAATTCCTGCTTTCAACAATGGCTACATTAGTGAAACCTGAAAGAGAAAAGTGCCTGAATCAGTGGACGAGTTTATAATGACGTGTGGATATCAAAATCCCGTTTGTTATGTTTTCTGACTATGGGAAACCCCTCAATGCCGACAAACCAGGACCATCGGGTCATTCAGACCAATCCGAAATTGTTTCAATTTCGAAGAATTGTTGGGTACAGGGAAACTTGGTTATTGCAGATCATTGATATCTTGTTTGTTTAAACCTGCTAATGAAAGTCATGACTATTCTAGTATGGAGGAAATTAAGTATAGGTTTCCACATAATTTGTAGAACCCAACATTTCCACTCTGATTACCCCATGCAAATATGACTATTGATCAACATCTTTTCAAAGGTAATCGACGCGGTTCCAAGCATGCTATGACAGGTAAATATCAAGGCGTCTGAGCAATCCGTGGAATTGGTGCTGACAATGATAGTTCGAGTTGACCTGTTTCAAAACTCCTGTTACTTCTTTTTTGATTTAGTGTTTGCATCAGGCTTAATTAACAATCACTAGGTTTATTCTTTGATAAAACATTATTATAGGTATCAAGAATACCTTAAAATCATATAATATGAAGAATAATCAGGAGACAGTACAAGCAGGATATTCCTGGTTGATGTAGTTGGCTTGTATCGTATGGGTTTGCTTACGTGTCCTTCCCCGACTTGCTTACGCAGTTTCAACCATGCTAAAAGAGGCAAAATCCAAGGTAGCCGAACAGTTAGCGATATTGGTGCTGATCTTGAAAGTTTTATGCAACCTGTTTTTCACCCCGTATCACCTCGTCTTTGATTAGAAGTTTGTTCCTTTCATTAAAAATAATTTTATGGCAAAGTCTTTAAAAATATGTCATTATTGGTGTCATGCATACCAAAAGATCACAAAAACTGAAGAAAGTTCTTGAGTCGGTTCCGGCAGGATTTCTTGTGGATGCGACTTGGTTAACTACCCAAGGGATTGCTTACGAGTCCTTCCGTGACTACGCTAGACGTGGTTGGTTGGAACGTGTCTGTCGTGGAGTCTATCAAAGACCTTTTCCAAATGTTAGTAATACCAATCCGATTGAATGGAAAACCTGTTTGCTTTCTCTTCAGCATATCATGCGTTACGACATCCATGTCGGTAGTACAACTTCGCTTGATCTATGGGGTTATAGTCACTACCTCCGTTTAGGAGGTAATCCCCCAGTCTTTGTATATGGTGATAAAATTCCAAATTGGTTAAGCAGGATACCCTTGAGCGGCTCCATTAATACTCGCAGCAAATCACTATTTACAAATGAGTTCATTGGTTTAAACATAGATGAAACCAGGGCCAAGAAAACACTTCCATGGGATTGGAATCTTATAGTTTCAAAACCTGAACGTGCAATCATGGAAGCTATAGACGAATTACCTGATTATGAAAGTTTTCATAATCTCGACATGATTTTCGAAGGTTTGATGACAATGCGCCCAAGATTACTTTCGGAACTTCTACACAGTTGCAGGAAAATCAAGGTCAAGCGCTTGTTTTTTGTATTTGCCGACCGTCACAACCATCCATGGCGTAAGTATATAAATGCCCAAGATTTCAACCTTGGAAGTGGTGATCGTGCCTTATGCAAGGGAGGAAAAATACATCCTGACTATCGTATTGTAGTACCAAAAGAGTTTGTAACAACAGAAGATTACCTTTATGAAGCGTGAGGTGTATGAAGAACAGGTAGCTTTAATCGTAAAAGTACTCCCTTTTGTGGCAAATGAGTCTGTCTTCGCGCTCAAGGGTGGCACGGCCATAAACCTGTTCCTTCGCGATTTTCCTCGCTTCTCTGTTGATATTGATCTTGCATATCTACCAATCAAAGATCGTACTGAAAGTCTGGTTGAAATCTCTGAAACGATGAATCGGATAGCGACCAATATCGAAGAGGGATTACCTAATGTTATCGTACAAAGAGTTAACGATAAAAATGGTTTTGTTACCCGTTTTCGTGCCCGACAAGGCATTGCATCGATCAAGGTAGAGACTTCACCGGTGACACGTGGTGTTGTCAATGATCCCGAAATCCGAGCTATTTCCAAAGCTGGTGAGGGTAAATACGGGTACCTCGAAATACAGGTTGTATCATTTGAGGATCTGTTTGGTGGTAAACTTAATGCAGCCTTGGATCGGCAACACCCCCGGGATCTTTTCGATGTGAAGTTACTGTTTGAAAACGAAGGGATTACAACAAAGCTTTTTCACACCTTCCTGGTTTACGTAGCCAGTTCATCCCGTCCTATGCACGAATTACTTAACCCACATCTGTATAATATTGTTGAAAACCATAGAAGGGATTTCCAAGGTATGACTAGGTATCCAGTAACCCTTGAAGAACTTCTTGATGCTCGGGAACTACTGATCCGAGATATTCAATCACGCTTTGGGGAGAAAACCAAACGGTTCCTGCTTGATCTGCATGATGGCAAACCTGATTTTGATACCATAAATCTACCTCAAGCTGCAAACCTACCCGCTGTACGTTGGAAACTCATAAATCTAGAGAGGTTAAAGGGTAATAACCCCAAAAAGCATACCGAGCAAAGAATAGCTCTAGAAACTCTTTTAGGATAGGAAGGATTTAGGAAATTAGAAAGAGGTTATAAAGGTACCTAATAATTAAAATAAATTTTATTGATGGGTTTTTACCTTGTAAATTGTTTCAGGGTGCTTTCTTGCGCGCCTTCTGAAGTCAGGACTTAATTTGTTATTCTGGAAAAGTTGATGAGTAATGAAATATTTGATCAGAAAGGCCTTGTCGAATTGTCTCAAGGTTTTTTTGTATTGGAGGAAACAATGAACGAACGCTACGAAAAGAATTTGGCGTTACTTCGTGAAGATTTGGCAATATCTCAAATGGAAAATGACAGATGGATTCTTGGATGTTCCAAACGGGATATTCGTCTCATCTTAACTATTGTCGGAATGTTAGTTGCTGGTACAATTGTACTTAACAGCTTGAGCCATAATTCATAGCAACCCGAACCACTATTCCGATATTAGTGCTGTAAATGCATGTTGGTAAACTGGAAACCAACCAAGATTAACGTAATAGTGGATTAAGTATTATTTACCTAGCGATCCCCACCCTTGCTACTCGCATCAAAGCTCACCTGGTATTAGCGAAATTTTTTAGCATTTTAATCATGGCAAACTTCTGGTATGAGTAATGATTCCCTGGGAATACAAAATGAGCATTGATAGAGGCTTCAATACTTTTTCAAATTAACTTGCTTATTTGTTAAGTCGGTTTCGTCAATGTTCTTGCTATGGCCTTTTTCCAACTGGCAAGCCTTTTGGTTCTTTCGGAGGAATTCATTGCTGGTTTAAAACTTTTGGCCAGGGACCATTTTTCGCCAATTTCATCTAGCGAGGAAAACATACCTGATTGAAATCCAGCCAAATAGGCCGCCCCCAAAGCTGTTGTTTCGGCTACTTGGGGAACTTCGACAGTTGTATCAAGAAAGTCTGCTATCTTCTGCATGGTATAATCACTTTCAGTCATGCCACCATCAGCTCTAAGTGTTACATTCGTCAATCCGGGATAATCCATATTCATCGCTTCCCACAAATCAACGGTCTGGTGGGCAACACTACTTAATGCTGCCTTTGAAAATTCCTTCGGTCCGGTATTTCTAGATAATCCAAATATGGCACCTCGGCATTCGGAATCCCAATAGGGAGATCCCAAACCAGTAAAGGCTGGGACTAGTACGATATCCTGCTGTGGATCTGCTCCTTCTGCCAAGGCTTGTGTATCGCCAGCCTCCTTGATTATCTGCAAGCCGTCCCTGAGCCATTGAACAACCGCTCCTGCAATAAATATTGAACCTTCAAGGGCATAGCAGGTCTTACCTCCGATTTTATAGGCAATTGTTGTTAAAAGCCTGTTTTTGGAGGGTACCAGAACCTCACCTGTATTAAGAAAGGCAAAACAACCCGTACCATAAGTTGCCTTTAGCATTCCCGGATGGAAACAGGCCTGTCCCACTGTGGCGGCCTGTTGATCACCAGCAACACCCCTGATTGGTAATTTTAACCCGAAATGCCTTTCTTCAGTAATACCAAAATCCGAGGTGCATTCCTTAACTTCTGGTAACATGCTTGGAGGGATTTCAAACAGATCAAGCAGGTCCTGATCCCACTTCTCTTCAGCTATGTTAAACAGCAATGTCCTGGAGGCGTTGGTTATGTCGGTTACATGTTCCTTTCCGCCAGTCAGTTTCCAGATAAGGTAAGTATCAACGGTACCAAAGAGCAAATCTCCTGCTTTGGCTTTCTCAATTGCACCCTCCACATTCTGTAAAAGCCATCTTATCTTGGTAGCCGAAAAGTATGGATCCAACAGGAGGCCAGTTTTCTGGGTTATTTCTGCTTCCAATCCCTTTTCTTTCAAAGAAGCACAATACTCGGAAGTCCTTCTATCCTGCCAAACAATAGCGTTGTATATGGGTTGGGATGTATGTCGGTCCCAAATCAGGGTTGTCTCTCTTTGATTGGTTATTCCCACACCGAGCAAGTTGGATTTTGCCTGCCCCTTGAGGACATTTCGGCAGGTTGTAATTGTTGTTTCCCAAATATCCACTGTGTCATGTTCAACCCAACCTGATTTTGGATAATGTTGCTTAAACTCCTTCTGCGATGTAGCAACAGGGTTAAATTCCTTATCAAACAAGATTGCTCTGGACGATGTTGTTCCCTGATCAATTGCCAGTATGTATGACATATACTCTACCTTCACTCTGCGAAAATAAATTTAATGGTGAAACCTTAATTCATTTTGGTGTCACTCAAAACGGAATTATGACAAATATTGCCCTGTTCACAATGAATTATTTGGAACAGGAAATGTTCCTGCCCCTTAAATTGATAACAGGTTTAAACCCACAACTATCAGCCAACTATTTGTTTACAAGGAGAAATTAAACCATCGGGTAAAAAATTATGATGCTTAAATCATAAAACTGATTTATGATTTATTGCTCATAGGAATTTAGTAGAATATTGTGTTTTGGAAAAAGAATGAAGAGACTGGTTAGAACAAAAAAAGATCTGGGAAACTCAATAAGGGAAATAAGACTAGAGAGGGACATGACGCAAAAGGAACTGGCGAATTTAAGTGGGATTTGGCAGGAAACCATTTCAAAAATTGAAACCGGTACGGCCAATCCAAGAATGGGCACGATATCACTTTTATTATCAGCACTTGACCTGGAGTTTGTCCTGACCCCTCGCAGTAAAAGTTCCCTGAAAGATTGGGAGAAAATTTTTACCAATGGGTTGTAACAATTATTTTAACCTTGCTGCCGTGTAGGTTTCTTTACACGATCCCGCAATCAGTTTGACACGACAGCTTTCAAATGAGAAACATTCTACCGATATGAATATTTCAGGGTCTTGTAAAGTCTATCATACCCCACTGTTTAGCAATTGCCTACCGAACAAAATAATATATTATTGCAACAGAATCTTCTTTTCACAGCAGAAAGCCATTTTAGAGGGAGACTAATTCAATGAAGACAAAAGCAGCTGTCGCAATACAAGCAGATAAACCTTTGGAAATTATGGATGTAAATCTGGCTCCACCCAAAGAGGGTGAAGTGATGGTGGAAATCAAAGCTACCGGGATTTGCCATACCGATGAATTTACTCTTTCCGGGGCGGATCCAGAAGGTCTATTCCCTTCGATCTTGGGCCATGAGGGTGCAGGAATTGTTGTTGATGTCGGGCCCGGAGTAACCTCTGTGGCCAAAGGGGATCATGTTATCCCTCTTTATACACCGGAATGTCGTACCTGCCCATCCTGCCTATCTCGTAAAACAAACCTTTGTACCTCCATAAGGGCCACCCAGGGACAGGGACTGATGCCTGATGGTACGTCAAGATTTTCTACCTTGGAGGGCGACCCTATTCTCCATTACATGGGATGCTCAACATTTTCCCAACATACAGTACTACCGGAAATTGCCGTGGCCAAGGTCAGGGAAGATGCTCCATTTGATAAAATCTGTTATATCGGCTGTGGAGTAACTACCGGCATCGGTGCTGTAATGAATACAGCCGGAGTTGAACCTGGTGCTAATGCTATCGTTTTTGGACTTGGCGGAATTGGTCTCAATGTAATCCAGGGCCTGAACCTCGTGGGAGCTGATATGATCGTTGGTGTTGATGTCAATCCAGCCAAAAAGGAGTGGGGTGAAAAATTCGGCATGACCCACTTTGTTAACCCAAATGAAGTTGACGGTGATCTGGTTTCCTACTTGGTAGGGTTGACCCAGACGAAATCCGACCCTATGGGTGGTGCAGATTATACCTTTGACTGTACAGGTAACGTCAATGTCATGCGGGTAGCTTTAGAGAGTGCCCACCGTGGATGGGGTGAGTCAATCATTATTGGTGTCGCGCCGGCTGGTGCTGAAATCGCCACCAGACCATTTCAATTGGTAACTGGCCGGGTTTGGAAGGGAACTGCCTTTGGTGGTGCCAGAGGGCGAACTGATGTTCCCAAAATAGTTGACTGGTACATGGAAGGAAAAATCCAGATAGATCCAATGATAACTCACACCCTGGACTTGGGTGATATCAACAATGGGTTTGACTTGATGCATGCCGGTGAATCAATCCGATCTGTCGTGGTATATTGATATCTGGAAGAAGAGGCTACAGTGTTAAAACTGCGGCACCCTCTACAAATTATCTTTTAGTTTAATACCCAAAAGCACAGCTGGCTTGTCTTGTAAGGAGAAATGCATTTCAGCCTTACGGTGATTTGGAAGTCAAGACATTATGTTCGTTACCGATCAGTATCAACATGGCTGTTGGCATACCGACGGAGATTGGCAATTTCCACGCATATCAGCCTGTTTGAGTAGTACTTACTCTATAAAGAAGTAGGTAGAACCGAGTATTGTAATCAAGACAATAGGGAAGCAAAATAATGGTGGTAGGTGAACTTAACCGAAGAGGCCAGCAACTGCTTGGCAAAACGCTTGAATTATCACCTCAGTACCATCCTCGTCCCAACAAACTACCCAAGGTGTATATATGGGAAATGCGATGTGAACACTGCGGACATGAATATGGCACGAACAATTGCGATGCGAAGCATCGTAAATGCCCAAACTGCCAAAATGGGAAGCCTGGATTCGAATTGAGAAAGGAATAAAGCCTAGCCTTAAGGGAATAAGCACTTGTTGATCAGAGTAATATTAATTTCTAGGAAGTATGTACCTGTCTGGCCTTGTTGAACTCCTTCATCCGGGCCAGAACATCCACACCAATCTGCTTATAAACATGTAGAAGGTCTACCAGAACCCAGTTCTCTCTTATCAATCCATTCTCACAACGCCAGAAGTCCAGGCTTCGCATGGTTATTTTCTGCCCTGAAGGAGCAATGCCTAGAAAACCATCACCTGAGATCGTCATTTTCATACCTGGCCAAGCTGTAAATCCGACATAATCTCCCTCTGCAAAAAGATTGCCCTTTCCCAATGACCCCGTCCGATCTGGCATTCCATTGAGAAAGGGAATCTGATGCCAGTTTCTAAATCCTTCTATGCCTCGACAGGTTCCAATACCCGAGGGGCCATACCAACTGCATCGGGGATGCCAATAGTGGTCCAGTTGCATGGCTTCTACCCCACCTGTGGCATATTCCCCCAGTTTAGCCAACATTTCTGAAACCAAGGACAAGCTTTCCTCACTCCTGGTCCGACCCTCTTCAGTTATCGACAAACCATCCTGGGTTGATGGTCCGGGTACATGCCACTCTCTTCCCAGACTCGGTGTCATAGGCCAGCAATTGGCCTGCATCATTAGTTCGGGAATATCCCATAAGGCCTGCATCTCAATTACTTTACCTTCTTCAACACAATAAAACTCATGAAACCTCATTGCGACCTGATGACCTGTTGGTTGTATTTCCAACCATGGTTTTTTGAATGCCCCTGTATAATATCCACAAACTCCTACCCAATCCTGATCAATTTGAGATCTGTTTGAAATCACAATCAACTCTCTTCTTTCCAGATCAGGAATAGCTTCAAAAAGCGGGTGAAGAGCTTTTACATAAAACTCTTCAACATCCTTATGGGTTTCAAAGGGTGTGGACAGGTGGACGGGAGCATCTTTGGCAAAGGTACTCTTTAAACTTCCCAGTACCTGAACAGGATCAAAGTCACACATAGCCTTTCTAAAAGGTTCTGTAACTTGTTTGTTTTGCTGATATGAACCACTACCACACGGCATTTAAACCATCCCTAATAATTTTGATGACGTTATTAAAATTTTCAACTTCGCTTAAAAAGATACTAAATGAGGAGAACCCCTTTTATTATCAGAACGTGTAGAAATCCAATCCTCTGATTTTTTCCCATATAATAAGCATCCATGAGTTGAACCCAGTCCAACTTACTTGTTGTATAGCCATTCAACCAAATCCGATTAGTGAAGGATATCTTCCTTCAATACGCCCAGGTTTGATACCTATCACGTGTCCAGTAGAGGTATTTCATAAGTTCACTGTTGATTATTTCCGAATCAAAACGCTCACTGTCGAAATCCCCACCCGACCATCGCTTGTTACTTTCATGCTCTTTATGATGTGGAACTCTCAGGGAGTAGCAGAATTCAAAGTAACCTGAAAGGCCACCTACATCTTCAGGTGGACAGGCTCGCCTACCTTCAAGACAAACCACTTCAGGAGACTGTTCTGGATAGAAATAAGGACTTTCCTCAAGGACAATTTCGTGCATCCAGTAATAACTGAAGGTACTATCTTGCTGCTTAATCAGATCTCCAAGACGGAATCTGCCACTCTCAAGCCCATCTTCTTTCGAATCAGGGTCTTCTGTGTATCTTTTATTCCCAATGATAAATTCGTACAGGTGACTATCAGTCCACCCCATCACAATCTGAATGACTTCGTGCAATCGATCCAGTGGGATGGTGGCAGGAACCACAAATCGACGCCATATTGCCGGTTCAATATCAAGAAGTTTGATTTTCAGTAGATAAAATTGTTTGTGCATAATTCCCCTACTATTAGCAAGATACAATTTTCTATCAATACATCACTTCTACATGTTTCAATCAGGTCTCAAACTTGCCCCCAAGACCTAACGACCCTTCATTAGGTGGGCGTTGCGGCAATCATGTAGGAATAAATGCTTAATCCTTTTACCCAACCATCGAAAAATGATGAAACGTTACTGCAAGTCCCAGGTCATTTTCGTATTTCACTTTATTGAATTAAGAAATATTTAATTTTAGCGCTTAATCCAAAATAACATGCTGAATTTAGTGGCTCATGGATCGTTTTAAAGCACGGTCAGACTGGGTTGAGGTACTGTTTATATTCATTTGTCAAGGCAGGATTACCTTTAATTGTAAAAGGAATAACGCTTTGTATTTGCTACTCTTACACCAGAATTTAAATTGCCGAATTTAGAATTTTTTCTGCTTCTGACAGATGAACTCCCCCCCCCTATGCAAATTGTCACTTTTACCAGTAAGCAACAACAAGGGTCAGTAAATCGATCAGTGAAAAGCTTTGGTGAGTAGTTTGAAGTTGCGGTTCAAGATTCATTCAATCCTAAACCAGTTTTAATTCTTTTCCAGTAACCATCCGTTATTGTTCATCAGATATTTGTTTATCAATTCGATATCAAACTTCTCACTATCGTAGTTGGAACCGAAAGTTTCCCTGTAACTTTGGTAAGTATCATCTTTTGGGTTTTCCAGGGCCTCACAGTAATTCTCGTAACCGATAAAACCACCCACATCTTCAGGTGGGCAGGCCCGTTCGCCTTCCAGACATACTAACTCAGTTTTGAGTTCTGGATTAATATAGCGGTTATCCTCTAGCACAAGTTCGTGGTCCCAGCAGTCGCCGAAATCATAAACATAACTGAATATCTGACCTTTCCGTTTAGCCAGATCTCCAAGACGATATCTGCCACATACACCGTCCAGGTAAGTATCAGGGGTTCCCTTGTATTTAAAACGGCCAAAAGTAAACTGATGAACATGGGCGTCATTCCACCCCATTATAGCTTGAATTACATGGTGCAACTGGTCCAAATACATGCTGATAGGAACAACAAAACGCCGCCAAATTGCCGGTTCGATATCTCGTAGTTGTATTTTCAACAGGTACAGTCGTTCGTTCATAGTGCCCCTTCAAATAACAATATTCCATTTATTATCAATACTATTGCTGGTTCCATTAAATCCACCACTAAATGTAATCCTGAAGTTTATGACGTTCTACTAGGCCGAACTTCAATTCTCCCAGAATCATTTACCTTAGAGAAATCCAATCCTATGAATTATTCCCAGCTAGTGCACAGCCTTAGGTTTTACCCATTCCAACAAACCCACAGAATTACTTTTCAACCACTTCGGATCAGTGTGGTAATTCAGTACCTTCGTTCATAATCCGAATATATTCTACATACGAATAGATGCGGTTACGCTTCTGACCAGTTACCTCTTTGACGATATCGAGTTTTTCCAATTCACGGAGGCAAGCATTGACCGTTGCCGGAGAAAGCTGTGTTTTTTCCTTGATCCAGTTTGGTGAAGCCATTGGACGTTCCAACATTGCCCTGTGAATCTGGTGAGCCGAACCGGCGATACGTTTCATCCCGTTAATGCGTTGGCCATTTTCGTTTGACAGTTTAAGCAATCGTTGAGCGGTATCTACCGCTTGGGTAGCAGTTTGAATTATGGCATCGGCAAAGAAATCCAGCCAGGCTTCCCAATCACCGGTCAGGCGAACTTCATTCAATAGTTTATAGTATAGCTGTCGATGGGATTTGAAATATAAACTCAAGTACAGCATCGGTTCCTTGAGCACATTTTCGGAATAGAGCAAAAGGGTGATTAGGAGACGACCAATACGTCCGTTTCCATCTAGGAACGGATGGATTGTTTCAAACTGAACATGTGTCAATGCAGCCTTGATAAGAACTGAAGTCTTTACTGGTTGATTGTGTAAAAACATTTCTAGCTTGCCCAGACATTCCTGAACATATTCCGGTGGTGGAGGTACAAAGGTTGCCGTACCAGGACGGCTTCCCCCGATCCAGTTCTGACTTCTGCGAAACTCTCCCGGGGCAACTTCCTTATCGCGACCCTTAGAAAGCAGAACTTGATGGATCTCTTTCAACAATCTGAGTGATAGCGGGAAGTTATCATTCAACCTCTTAAGGCCATGGGTCAAAGCTGCCACATAATTACTGACCTCCTGTACATCATCCAATGGAACATCAGGGTGATGTTTAAATTCATACAATAGCAGGTCAGAAAGAGATGATTGGGTTCCCTCAATCATTGAGGAGAGAACAGCCTCTTTACGAACATACATATAAAGGAATAGCGAGGTGTCAGGGAGAAGAGATGAAATGCTGTCAAGACGTCCTAAAGCCAGTAAGGCCTGATCATACTTTTCCCTGAGTTCTGGCGACCATTCGATAGGTGGTGTTGGTGGTAATGGTACCGGAACAAAAGCTTGAGCTTTTTCCCCAACCATCGAAATAGTAAGGTAATTGCCCTGTAAATCCCGCTTCATTCTCTTATTTCACTTTTTGAATTAACTTGCTTTATATTTTAATATAGCAGCAAAACTAAAATAAAAACTTGAAAATGGTTTGCAAGGAATCGTACTGTGATCGACTCCGGGCAACTGGTTAAGGATAGGCGTAAATCCTATGAGTTGATGATCTGCAAACTTATAGGTCTGGGATTTTGGAGTTTATAAACCCTAGTTTAAACCACTTCTATAAACGGTTGCAAATAAGATTACCATACATTGGATCGTGGAGATCAAAGGAAGGCTGGAGTTGATTTAATTTCTCCTTCGTAGTGTATTCCCACCCCATTTTTATCCAAACCAAGGACCCATCCGAGGTTTTTGCTCCAGTTAGCCGAAGACTTTTGCTAAATAAAACTTCTCACTGTAATAACCGTTGTCAAAAGTTTCCCTGAAACTTTGGTGTTATCATCAGGTAATTACAAGTAAAGACTTTCATACCTTGGTTGTTTCGAAAAATATGAAAAAGTTTGGTTTTGGGTGGATAGAATCCATGTGCTAATCGACTTCATGGACAATTTTATCTACTAACTTATATACTGTGCTTCTCCCAAGTTTTCGGGGCCAATCAATACAAGGGGGATTGTCCTGAAATCTTGCTCTAGTAATTGCTTTGATTATTTGTTCCCGGGAAATATCACGGGGATTAATTTTTTTATTGTAGTTTGGGAGGTGTCTTTTCAATCTATTAATAATATTGTTAGAATTTATTTTTCCTGTTCCATCTTCGAAATGAAGGAGTAGCCAATACTCAAAATTAGGATTGCTTAATGCAAAACCAAAATTATTACTACTTTCAGACCATTTAAATAATTGATCTAACTGGTCGTTAGTCCATTCGTCTTTGTCTATGACAATCCAAGTTTCATCGTTATGAAAATTTTTTTTCTGCTTGAGATACTGATTTAATTTTTTGAGAACCCTTAGTGGATCATTACCTTTTGTTGGCCATAGGCATTTGATACTGTATTCAGATTGAATTTGCTTTAAAATGTTAAAATAGCTTGGTTCAGTTTCACTACCCTCAACAGCTATCACAAACCTTTTTTTATAAGACCGTCTTCTTTGTGGTTTTCTTATGCGTTTATTTACCTTCATGGTTTTTGTTCAAAGTAATTAGCATTAAACACCTTCCATTAGGACCTTAGGAACACCCCCAAATCGCCCTTGCAGATAACTTTTTTGGATATCCTTATCGGATCTAACCCCTTCAAAATCATTTAATGAAAAAAGACTTGAGATACCGGAAAAATCTTTTTCTGCTAACCACATTTCATCTCGGCGAAAGATATTTTGGTCCATTATTTGAACATCATGGGTTGTCATTAGCAATTGACTCCTTGATTCCTGTGTACTTCGGTTTAGGTAGTTTTCCAGAAGGTATCGTACCAACAATGTATGTAAACTGCGGTCAATTTCATCAATCACGACAACATGCCTTGAATTTGGGTGAAGAATATCAAAAAATGCAGGTATTAGATCAATTATCCGCTTAGTTCCATCGGATTCCTGATGCAATTCAAACTTTTCTTCTGCCCCATCTTCCTTAGTGTGATAGGTCACTAATCTTTTAGAAATCAATTCACCATTTTTATGAGAAACGAATATTCTGTCATCTTGCATGTTAATTCGTAATGGAGATTTACTCTTTAAAACCTGATCACCTATATTCTTCCTTACTTCATCAGGAAACGGTAGACTTGTAAAGGGAATATCCTCGCCCCCTAATCTAGAAATACCTATATCAATGTGGGGTAATACCTCATTAGCTGAATCGAGTAATTTTCCTTCGCTAAAAAAGTCTTCAACCCTATAATAGTGGGCATTTGGTGATATTAACACTAGACCATATTTAAACCAATCATAGATTGGTCGAAAATGCTCGACACTTTGGGATATAGAATTTGTCAAGAATAATTGGTTTGCACGGGTTCCTTCGGCTACAAAATTAAGAAATTGTTTTTTTTGAAATGAGTTGTTCAACTTTATTTTACTTCCTTTACGATGATAGAGTAGTTTTCCACTGGTTTTTGTTAATTCCACCAGTTTTTCCATAATTATTGCTTCCTTATTCATTTCGAAAGAAAATTCGTAAATGGTTTCTTCAGCTAAAATAAGGAAACTAAATTTAGTGGGAAGTTCTTCACTATTATCACGTAAGAGAAACGGATTTACTGGTATGAGACCGTCTGGGTTGGTGCCTTCAACTACCAAATCCCTTGCAAAAGAAAGAGCATTAAAAAAATTAGATTTCCCCGAAGCATTCCCCCCGTAAAGAACTGAAACGGGAAGCACCTTGTTTCGGTACTTGGTTAATTTTGGAACTCGTTCCCTATGTTGACGCTCCCTGCTTGCTATCATTGAAAAGGAAACTTCATTTTTAAAGGACATCCAGTTTTCAAGTGAGAAACTTAATAACATTATCTTACTCCTTTAAGTTAAATTATCTCCTAAAAAATAATACTTTTCTAAAAAAAAACAAAAATTTAGTATTTTTAAGAGAAAATATCACCTTTAAGTAATATTTTTGAATAGAGTTCCAACTCCTATTTCTATATTGCAGTAATCCCGTTAATTTTTACTTTCATACCTTGGAGCTTTTATAATACACCTCTCAAAATGATTGAAAAGTGTCATGGGCTTATATCCTAATCGTTTCAGACCGGGAGAAAGATACTTTGAAATAGTTCCACTTTCATTACCACCCCTTAAATCATCCTGTGTGATTTGATAAGCAAACGTTAAAAAATTTCTTTACTGTTGAACTTGTCAAGTGTCAATAACAAGGGTAAGTACAATAAACCAATAGCAAAATACTTAAACGATCACATAATGAAAACTATTTACCATCCCGTATTAATCACTTTGTTGAAAAATATTGGGACTGGAATTCGATTTAGACAGAAATAATTTTCTTTGAGCCTCATTTGGTTGCTGTTAAATCCAATTCTTAACAAGATTTGGGCATATAATTTCCTTCATAAATGTTAAAACTTGTTGGAGGAAAAAATAGTTGATTTTTATTTAAATATTGAATCAAGTAGTTAGGAAATTGATATCTCTGGTGGAGCCAAGGGGGGTCGAACCCCTGACCTCTTGAATGCCATTCAAGCGCTCTCCCAACTGAGCTATGGCCCCTTAGAGATAGAAAGTTAGATAGTGATATATATTTTCTTGGATAAAATCAATATCCACGAAAGCTGTTTGAGAAAATAAACACATCTCGGAGCCCTTGTTACTCCACTGGAAATAACATTAATCCAGCTTAATGGGAAAGTAACTGGCTTAAGAATAATTTTGCTCGGTCTGTTTTGGGATTGTTGAAGAAACTTTCCGGGTCGGAAGTTTCCACAATCTCGGCATCGTCCATGAAAATCACCCGATCACCAACTTGCCGGGCAAAGCCCATCTCGTGCGTCACACAAATCATGGTCATACCACCTTCGGCCAGTTCAACCATGACATCCAAGACACCTGAAATCATCTCTGGATCAAGGGCTGAAGTCGGTTCATCAAACAACATCAACTTGGGTTTCATGCATAGGGCTCTGGCTATTGCCACTCTTTGCTGCTGTCCGCCTGATAATTGCATGGGATACTTATTGGCTTGCTCTGAAATATGGACTCTATCAAGCAACTCCATGGCCATCTCAGAAGCCTCGTTCCTGTTCATCCCTCTGTTTCTTATAGGCCCTATCGTCAAGTTATCCAGGACCGAAAGATGAGGGAACAAATTGAAACTTTGAAACACCATCCCGACATCACGCCTGATCTCTTCAATATGCTTCATACCCGGCTTGACTTCTTTGCCATCAATTCTAATGGTTCCAAGCTGATGTTCCTCCAACTGGTTAAGGCATCTGATCAAAGTTGATTTACCGGAACCAGAGGGTCCACATATGACTACCTTTTCACCAAAATTTACTGAAAAGTTGATATCAAAAAGGGCACAAAAATCACCAAACCATTTACAAAGCCCGGCAACCTCAACGATTGGCCTGCTATCAGAATTACTCTTCGGAACTTTCAGGGGGCTGGTTCTTTCTTTATTATTCATTGGTGGTTACTTTCATTTTGACCTAACGGTTGGAGCGAGCTCCCCTTTGTTCCAATTTTGCAAATACGTAAGCAAAGAAATAGCACAAGATAAAATACATACCCCCAACCAGAATCCAGGTTTCAAACACCTTTGTTGTCGTTGCTGCCACCTCGGTGGCCAAAAAGGTCAATTCCTGAATGGAAATCAACGAAACAATCGCTGAATCCTTGATAAGAGTAATAAATTGCCCAGCCAGAGGAGGGAGGATTTTTCTGATGGCTTGGGGAAGTATTATATCCCTTAAAATATTGATGTGGGACAGTCCTATGGCTCTGCCAGCTTCCCATTGCCCTTTTCCTATTGATTGGATCCCTGCTCTCACAATTTCCGTGATATAGGCTCCTTCAAAAACAGCAAGACAAACCATACCTGCTATAAAGTTTTCAAATAATCTTGGGTCACCGAACATGAACCTGAACAAATCATTGTCCATGTAGGGACTATCATACCTCAGGCTGGAAAGCCCAATCATTGGAAATATCTGGCTAGAAATAAAAAAGTAGAAAATGAATATGAAAACAATCGGTGGGATATTTCGGATAAGTTCAACATAGGTTCGGCTGATTATCCTGAAGGAAAGATTGTTGCACCTTCGCCAATAACCCATTACGACCCCAATTATGGTGGCCAGGATTGTTGACCAAACAGCTAGTCGAAGAGTTGTTAGCAACCCATGGATAAGAAGATTTGCTACCCACCTGCCGGATTCTTCATCATACCTGATTATAAAACCGAATACCCGTTCCCAGTTCCAATTATAAACCAACACGTCATTGACCCGGTATACCGCATACGAAATCATGGCGATAACCAGTCCGATCAGAACCAGATCAATCAGGGTTACCCTTCTTTTGCGTAAGGGTGGAGGTGGTGAATTACGATCCACTAAAATATAGCCAAGGCAACAAAGACAGTTGCCTTGGCTACCTTATCTTCTACTGATCAAGGGAAACCAGATCAATCCAGGCTGATTGATTCTTGAACCAATAATCGTGGGTTTCTTTCAACCAACCATCATCGATACGAAGCAGAATCCAGTTAGAAAAGTAATTCATTGCATCCGCATCACCTTTTCTCAAAGCAAATGCTTCATTTCCTTTGGTAAGGTTCTGATCCTCAAAGGGAAGGAAAACCTTATCAGGATTGGCATCAGCCCAGAAACGTGGCTTGGGTGCACTTGAGATGGTTGCCGTGGCATTGCCATTCACAACTTCCTGGAAAGCTTGGGCATCATCATCAAACCTTCGGATTTCAGCCTTCGGGAACATCTTCTGGGCGATGGTACAGGGGGTAGCACCTCGACGACAGGAAATGGTTACATCTGACATATTAAAATCTTCAATGGTGGTTTTATCCCCTGCCAACTCAATATTCGCGGCCATTTGCTGACCTGAATTGGCGTATGGCCGGGTGAAATTAACCGTCAAGTTACGTTGAGGCGTAATTGACATTCCGCCAATGATGATGTCAAACTTCTTTGCCAACAGGGCTGGAATGATCCCACTCCATTGGGTTGGAACAAATTCGACCTCCACGCCCATATCTTCAGCTACCCTTTTGGCAACATCAATTTCAAAGCCAATCAGGTTACCTTCCTTGTCACGCATAGCCCAAGGCACAAAGGTTGACATGCCAACTTTTAATACCCCACGCTTTTGAATTTCTACCAAAACACTGTCTTCCTGAGCTTGGACCGAGGATAGACCCGCACCTAGCAAAGCAATTACAGGGGCAATTAGAAATCCCTTGATGATATTCTTCAGTTTCATAAGAAAACTCCTTTTTTACTAATATTTACCTTTCTCAAGGTGTCTTTCAAACAAGGAAACCCCTGCTGAAAGGGTGACTGTCAGGGCAAGGTATATGCCCGCAACAATAAACCAAATTTCAAAGGCCATGAAGGTCTCTGAAATTAAATTCATACCTGCCGTAGTTAACTCCGATACGGCAATTACACTCACAATGGCTGAGTGTTTAATAAGTGAAATAACCAAACCTGTCAAAGGTGGCAGAACAAGTGGCAGTGATTGTGGAATAATTATCCTGGTATACTTATCGTATGGTGTCAAACCGATGGCATCGCTTGCTTCATACTGTTCCTTGGCTACCCCAATGATTCCACCCCTGATTATTTCTGAAGCAAACGACCCTTCAAAAAATGACAGGCAAAGCACTCCAGCCCAGAAGCGGTCCATCCCAAAGATTGGTGCCAACACAAAATAGAACAGAAACAACTGAACCAATAGCGGTGTGTTCCGAATGGCCTCAAGATAAAATGTGGCAATCCATTTTCCTGCCAGAGAGTTGGACAACCTGGCAAAGGCAGTTACCAAACCAATCAGGATCGCAAAAATTATTGAAATACCAGCAAGTCTTAAGGTCTCAATAAATCCCAGGACCAAAGGTCCCCAGATGATTTCACCATCAATTTCACGATAAAAGAACCTTGGGACCCTGTACCACTGCCAATTATAATCCATTGCCTGAGCACCTCGGTAAGAAACCCAGGCAAGTATACTGAAAACAATTATGGCTTGAAACACCTGTAGGCTGGTTCGTGCCGTTTTGCTAAAGCTGATAGTGGCTTTTGGTCGTTCCCTGGTCAGGGTTTGATCTGTTGCGACCATTTATTTAAAATTCACCCATCTGATCTAGTTCCTACCATCTCATCACATGAACAGGGAAAAGCACATGTCTTCCCAACAACCATTCTTCCAATTAAGTCCATGACAAATCATTTAAACATTAACTATTGCTTTTAGATTATCAACAAGTTCTTATCAACTTAGGGGGCAACAGTGAATAGCTTCGGGCATGAACAATCAGAAACCACTTGCCCTAGTCAATCATGCCAATGGCATCTATCTCCACCAAAAAATCTTTATCAGCCAAACTTGAAACAACCACTCCTGTGCTACAATGTTTTACCCCATCAAACCACTGATTAATCGCTTCATAAACGGCTGGACGATAGGAAATGTCAGTAACATATACCGTCAGTTTACAAACATCCCTTAAATCTCCCCCGGCCTCTTGCATCCACTTTTGGATATTCCGGCAGGCTTGATCTGCCTGTTTACCCGGATCCTCTTTACCTACCAGCACCCCGTCATCATTAACCCCTACCTGTCCTTGCAGGAATACCATATCACCACTTGCCCTGATGGCTTTGGAATAGGTGGCCTTGGCATGATACCTTGTTTGATAAGGGTGGATGTGTTTTTTCGGCATTGTATTTCCTTTATCGGATTAGGTTAACAAAATTTTGGCCTTGTTGAATATATTCTCCCAGGGTGATTCAGATTTATTGGTCGGAGTGAGAGGATTTGAACCTCCGGCCCCTGCCTCCCGAAGACAGTGCTCTACCAGGCTGAGCTACACTCCGAATTCACACCGGAAATATATGTTTCTACGTTGTTATGACAAATCATCCAGACAATCGACTATTTCTTTACCCATTTCAGATGTTGTGGCTGGTTTTTTCCCTTCAATCTGCAAAAGGTCTGGTGTTCTGACACCATTGGCCAGTGCTTGTTCCACTGCTCTTTCCAGAAGCTCCGCTTCTGCTAACAAGCCAAAGGAATATTTCAGGGCCATTGCAAAGGAAAGTATACAAGCACAGGGATTTGCTTTCGCCTGACCGGTAATATCCGGTGCAGATCCATGTACGGGTTCATAAAGAGACCTGGGAAGTCCCCTAGGGGATTTATCTCCCAAGGATGCCGAAGGAAGCATACCCAAGGAACCGGTCAACATGGCAGCTGCATCTGAAAGAACATCACCGAAAAGGTTATCGGTAACAATAACATCAAATTGCTTGGGATTTCTAACCAACTGCATGGCACCAGCGTCAGCATACATATGGCTTAATTCAACATCCGGGTATTCATTGTCTCCAACCCATTGGACCTCTTCCCTCCAAAGGACACCCGATTCCATAACATTGGCTTTTTCCATTGAACAAACCCGGTTGTTTCTTTTTCTGGCAAGTTCAAATGCCGAACGTGCCACCCGTCTGATCTCTGATGTTGTGTATCTTTGGGTATTGACCCCTATTCTTCCTCCTTCATTATCATCCATGATACCTCGAGGTTCACCAAAATATACTCCTGATGTAAGTTCCCGGACAATCATAATGTCCAGACCGGATACTATTTCCTTTTTGAGTGAGGAAAAGTCAGCCAAGGCATCAAAACACAAGGCAGGTCTAAGATTGGCATATAAATCCAGCTCTTTTCTAAGCTTGAGCAGGCCTCTTTCCGGTTTTACTTCAAAGGGAAGGTTATCGTATTTTGGAGCACCGGCAGCACCCAATAATATGGCATCCGTATCAAATGCCAATTTAAGTGTACTGTCATGCAACGGGGTCCCATAATTATCATAGGCTATACCACCAACCAAATCCTCAGTAATCGAAAAATTCAGATTTCTTTTGCTTTCAAACCAGGAAATTACTTCCTTTACCTCTTCCATTACCTCAGGTCCTATACCGTCTCCGGCTAGAATCAATAATTTATAGGCGGCCATTCAATTCTCCTTCAAGGAATTTATTTTTGTTGTGAAAAACGATGAATCAGATTTTTATAGTCTTGGATCATCAAGTTGAAAAGGGAAGTGTCGTGGTACAAGTCCTGACTGCAACCAGCAAACATGGGTATAAATCGAATAAACCGGAAGACGAGTAATTTTACGAATATCGGCGGCATAGGGAGCCATATTTGTACATTCAAGCACGATTGCACCTACATCCTTGTGGTTGTTTACCATATCCCTGGCAGCATCCTTCAGATCCTCCTGACAAAGAGCAAAATCAATTTCCGGCAAGTCGTCAAGAATTTTATGGGTGAATTCCCTGCCACCTTCCGTCCCGATAATCGGTGTATCCAAGGGTACTTTGGCGATCTTTAAATGCTCATCAGTCAGATGTTCCTTGGAAATTGTAATAATGCCAGCCCTCTTTCCACTACCCAACATACTGTTGACCATGGGTACCTGCATTAGCGAAGATGTGGCGACTGGAACATCAATGGCATCTTTTACCTTGTCCTGAATGAGAGCCAGGAACCCACAATTGGTGGTTAAGCCATCCGCTCCATGAGCAACAAGATCTTTACCAGCCTGGATGAACCCCTCCAACAAACCCTCGGCCTTTTTTCGCACCACTATATTTGGGGAAGCCCCTTTTACTATTCGATACTGAACAGGAAATGGCCACGTGTTTGCATTGGCAATATCCCCATAAATTCGAGGGAATTGGGTATCTAGCATCATAACCCCAACGGTAGCACCAAAAATCGTCTTCCCGCCTCGTTCAATGTCCATCTCGTTTCCTTTTGTTATCAAGTAACTTACAAATTAATTAACCCTTCATTTATGAAAATATATCGCAAAATCAAATTACAAGCACATTGGTTTCTAAAGACATTACAATAAGAAATCAGGTAGACCCTAATTTATTTGTTGATTTAGTTAAAAATTGATTTAAGGAAATTCCTACTCTTGTTCGTATCAATTGAGATACTTCATATATTTCAGGATCAATGATGAAAAATTCCCTCACTGGGGCTGATGCACTTCTTCGAATGCTGGAAGCTTATCAGGTCGAATACATTTTCGGGTTATGTGGTGATACAACTCTACCCTTTTACGACTCGATCCTAACCCTAGATCATCCAATCAAGCACATACTTGTCCGGGATGAGCGAACAGCCGCATACATGGCTGATGGATATGCCAGAACTACCGGCAAGGTTGGGGTTTGTGAAGGACCTTCCGGCGGGGGAGCCACTTATATCCTTCCTGGTCTGATAGAAGCCAATGAATCCTCCTCAGCCATTCTATCCATAACAACCGACATTTCCCTGGCTTCCTATGGAAAGTTCCCCTTGACCGAAGTCGATCAGGAAGCACTGATGCGCCCCTTGACCAAGTGGAACACTGTGGTCAGACGCGGTGATCATATCCCACGCATGGTTCGAAAAGCCTTTCGGACGATGACGACTGGACGACCAGGTTCTGCTCATTTGGGTATTCCTTACGATATTCAATACGAATCAGTCTCACCTGAGGATATCTGGGCCGATAAATCACACTTCAAGTTTCCGGCCTGGCGTGCTGCTCCTGAACCAGGCATGACCGAGGAAGTTCTACAACTTGTGATTTCGGCCGAAAACCCCGTAATTGTCTGTGGCGGTGGAGTAGTAATTGCCAATGCCACGGAAGAACTCAAGAAATTTGTAGAATTTTTTGATATACCTGTTTTGACTTCGATTTCAGGCCAGGGAAGTCTGTCAGATATTCATCCCAACTGTGCCGGGGTCGTTGGATCAAACGGAGGTACAGAAGAAACCTGGAAGATCTTGGAAAATGCCGACCTTGTATTATTTCTGGGGTGTCGCGCTGGTTCAACGACGACTTCTCGTTGGCAAGCACCAACAAATGACACCAGAATTATTCACATTGACAGCGACCCGGAAGTAATTGGAGCCAATTACAAGACTGAACTTGGTATTGTCGCTGATCTCTATTTGGTTCTACAGGAATTGAATAAACTTCTGGATGAAGGAGGTTTTACTGGTTCAGGCTTTAATGGTGTCTCCAAAGTCAAACAAGCCACGGAAAAAAAGTTCCAGAAATTCCATGAAAAAGCTCGCTCCGCCAAAGATCAGATTAACCCCGAGGCAATTGTTCTCGCTCTCCAGGATACCTTGGCTGATGATGCCATAATTGTCTGTGACCCCGGTACTCCCTGCCCCTATATTTCGGCTTTCTATCGTTTCCCAAAAGCTGGAAGGCACTTTATCACCAATCGAGCCCATGGTGCTCTGGGATATTCTCTGGGGGCAGCTATGGGAGCTTGGTTTGGTACCAAAAACAAGGAAGTTATTGCATTTATGGGGGATGGCTCCTTTGGCTTTACCTGTGGAGAACTGGAAACCTTGACCCGGGTTGGAATTCCAATTACCATCATTGTAATATCAAACAAGAGTTTTGGCTGGATCAAGGCAAGTCAGCATGATGAATATGAACAACGGTACCACAATGTGGATTTTTCCCGGACAGATCATGCCAAGATAGCTTCCAACTATGGGTTGAAATCCTGGCGTGTTGAGAAGCTTGACGATTTATTACCAACACTGGAATTGGCGATCAAAACTGAAGAACCAACACTTGTGGATGTTGTCTGCAAGCCTTTGGAGCAGGCCAATGCACCTGTATTAAGATGGATGGGATAACCTTTTGATTTTATGACAACTGGAGAAAAGAAAAAAATAATTGTTGTCGGGGCTGGGATTGCAGGGGTTTCTACTGCTTTGTGGCTCCAGAGGTATGGCCAGAATAATGTTACCCTGATTGATCGCGGTGAGCCCGGCGAGGGCACCTCCTTTGGTAATGCAGGTGTTTTGGCTTCCTGTTCAATTACACCCGTTACAACACCTAAAATGATTCCAAAAATACCCTGGTATCTTCTGAACCCGGAATTTCCCCTTTATGTCATCTGGCAAAAATTACCCTATCTTACCCCCTTCCTGATACGTTATCTACTCAATGCAAATGACAAGGACACCAGAAAGATATCCAGGGGCCTAACCCAGATTGTTACTGATTCAGTTGCTCAACATAAGGAACTCGCCCAAGGTACCAAAGCCGAGCAATGGTTGCAGGATTCGAAATACATTTTTGCTTACCAGTCGAGAAAATCCTTCGAAAATGATAGTTATGTCTGGTCTCTGCGAACCGAAGCAGGGTTTGTTCCGGAAATCGTTGAGGGTGAAGATATTAAGGAAATCCTTCCAGAAACTGGAAGCAATATCAACTTTCTGGCAGTCATGGAATCGCATGGTTTCATTTTGAATCCAGGACAATACGTCAAGGACCTGGCGACAACCTTCAAGGAGCAGGGTGGGAAGTTTGTCAAAGCCCAGGTTAAAGATTTCAGAATGGAGGATGGCAAAATAAGCTCGGTTGAAACTGACCAGGGTAGTTTTGATTCTACTGCCCTGGTTATCACCGCGGGAATTTGGTCGAAAGAACTCATGGCGAAGCTGGGCGTTAAGGTCCCCATGGAATCGGAGCGTGGTTACCATATACTCTTTCGCTCTCCCTCCATTGTACCCCCTTGTCCGGTAATGGTGGCTTCCGCAAAATTTGTCATGACGCCAATGGCCATTGGCTTGCGATGTGCTGGAGTATTGGAATTCGGGGGATTAACCGCACCACCTTCAAAAAAACCACTGGAAGTAATCAAGGCCAATATCCAAACTACTTATCCACATCTGGAATGGGAGGGCACCGAAGAGTGGCTTGGGCACAGACCAGCCCCTTGTGATAGTCTTCCATTTATTGGTGAATTGGGCAAATCAGGAATTTTTACCGGGTTCGGTCATCACCATATCGGATTGACCAGCGGACCTAAAACTGGCAGGATTCTGGCGGAAATCATAGTCAACAATCAGTTTATTGTTGACATTACCCCCTATTATCCTAGACGATACACATAACTCGTAATTTCAAATTGAATATGATTTTTGAAGATATAGATTTTTTAGGAGGAAACTAATGAAAAAAATTATTGTAAGCACCCTTGCGGTTCTAGGTCTGTTTTTTTCGGTTAATTCTGTCATGGCAGAGAAGTGGGATATGCCGATGGGCTACTCGGCAACCAATTTCCACAGCCAGACAGGGGCTGAATTTGCTACCTGTGTAACCGAGGGAACAGGTGGTGAACTCGAGATTGTTACTCATCCAGGAGGATCGCTCTTCAGTGGGAGTGATATCAAAAGGGCCGTTCAGACCGGTCAGACTCAAATCGGCGAGAGGCTGTTGTCTGCTCACCAAAACGAAAACGCCCTGTTTGGTTTTGATTCCATACCGTTTTTGGCGACATCCTTTGAGGACGCTGTAGCACTATGGGAATTCGCCAAGCCGGAATTGTCTGCCCTACTTGATTCTCAAAACCTTCACCTGTTGTATTCTGTACCTTGGCCTCCCCAAGGACTGTATTTCAAGAAGGAGGTTAATTCTGTCGCCGATATGGAAGGGATAAAATTCCGTTCCTACAATACGGCCACCGCCAGAATTGCTGAATTGGCCGGTATGATTCCTGTCCAGATTGAAGCAGCAGAAATTTCCCAGGCTTTTGCCACAGGTGTGGCAGAATCCATGATTTCCTCAGGATCAACGGGTTATGACCGCAAGGTTTGGGAAAGCCTGACCCACTTTTATGAAGTGGATGCCTGGTTGCCACGGAATACTGTCATAGTCAACAAGGATTCCTGGGAGAGCATTGATGATGCAACCAAAAACATTATGAATGGGTGCGCATCCTTGGCTGAATATGCTGGGTACTGGCGATCGGTCCACTACACTCAATTTACCTTGGGTGAGTTGGCCAAGAATGGCATGATGGTTGATCGGGCCAATGAGGCCTTGACGGATGAACTCCGTGCCTTTGGTGAAATCATGACAGCTGAATGGCTGGAAAATGCAGGTGAAGCCGGCCAAAGAATTGTTGACAATTTCCTGGCACGATAGTCCCACCTGTTCTTAGAATTCCGGGTTGGCAGTACCTTGCCAACCCATTACTAAATCGGGGAAATGGAAAATAAAGGTTGTTTGATATAATCGGTCCGAAAATTCGCAAAACCCTTGATGGTATCTATTTGGGGGCTGGTTATTTGGCAGCCCTGTTCTTGGTAGTCATCCTAATCCTTATCCTGCTCCAGATGTTGGCCCGGTGGACCGGAGAGATGTTTACAGGTGGACCGGATTACGCCGGTTATTTCATGGCGGGGGCTTCCTTTTTTGCCTTTGCCTATGCTTTGAACAACGGTAATCATATTCGGGTCACCTTGATCTTGGGGGCGTTGGGTAAGTATCGTAGAATTGGTGAAATCTGGTGTTTTGCCATGGCTACCTTATTAGCTGCTTACTGGGCACGCTACGCAATCAAGATTACCTATTGGTCCTATAAATTGAATGATATCTCACAAGGCCAGGACGCAACCCCAATCTGGATTCCCCAACTAAGTATGGCTATTGGCTCGGTCATCTTTGCCATTGCCCTTTGTGATAATCTGGTTAGGGTTGTTTTATTTGGAACCCATTCCGCCGGTGCCCAAGCTTTGGATAAAGAAGAAGAGTAGAGATAATGGAACAACTATACCTGACTTTAATCTTTCTATTTGTCCTTTTTCTTTTATTGGGCACAGGTGTTTGGGTAGGTTTGGCACTGTTTGGTGTTGCCTTTGTCGGTTTAGAACTTTTTACCTCACGCCCGGCCGGAGATGCCATGATTACTACGATCTGGACATCTTCAAGCAGCTGGTCCCTTACTGCCCTGCCGTTATTTATCTGGATGGGTGAAATACTTTTCCGGACAAGATTATCCGAAGACATGTTCCGAGGGCTGTCCCCATGGATGGCCCGGTTGCCTGGTGGACTAGTGCATACCAATATCGTGGGATGTACGGTTTTTGCTGCCGTTTCAGGTTCATCTGCCGCCACTCTTACAACTGTTGGAAAAATGGCCATTCCAGAACTTCGCAAGAGGGAATATCCAGAATACATGATTATTGGAACTCTTACTGGTGCGGCCACCCTCGGTTTGATGATTCCACCTTCTCTTACCTTGATTGTTTATGGTGTTACGATCAACGAATCCATTACCAAGTTGTTTCTTGCCGGGGTAATACCTGGTATGGTTCTGGCCTTGATGTTTATGGGATATGTGGCCTTATGGTCAGTATTCCGGAAAAATGAGGTTCCGGTCATTAGCGCCAAATTGAGTTTTATGGAAAAAGTCAGGGAATCCAAGTTTCTTATGCCTGTTGTGTTGCTGATAATCGTGGTCATCGGTTCAATGTATCTAGGGTTTGCTACGGCTACCGAAGCTGCTGCTTTTGGGGTGGTAGGGTCCCTGGTTTTAGCGGCCGGCCAAGGTTCCCTTGATCGGAAGACCTTTATTGAAAGCCTACTTGGGGCAACCAGGACTTCTGCCATGATTGCCATGATTCTGGGTGGGGCTGCTGCCCTGTCCTTATCAATGGGCTTTACGGGCCTGCCAAGGGCCTTGGCAAATTGGATTGACGAGTTGGGGCTCTCACCGTTCTCACTTCTGATCGCGCTTATGATTTTTTATATTATTTTGGGATGCTTTCTTGATGGAATTTCTTCGGTTGTTCTAACCATGGCCATTGTTGAACCCATGATTCGTCAGGCTGGGATTGATGTCATATGGTTCGGTATTTTTATCGTGGTGGTGGTTGAAATGGCACAAATAACACCGCCCATTGGGTTCAATCTATTTGTGATGCAAGGGATAACCGGGCATGAAATGAACTATATCGCCAAAACGGCACTTCCCATGTTCGGTATCATGGTTTTAATGGTTTTTGTTCTCATTTTATTCCCAGAACTTGCCACCTACCTTCCCGAAACCTCAATTGAGAGATAACCTCCGCCTCATCCACAACACCACCATTGTGATTATTGCTGGCGAGCCATTGTCCCAAGCCACGGATTTCTGGTCGGATCAATATTTATTTCCATTTCTTGATTACCTTTAATAAACTTCCCTTTCTGATTTATATTTTTATGTTGTCTCAATACTGATTGAACAATCCCAAAAATCATTTCTTGCTAATGTTGTTGGAGAATTAACGATGAAAAAACTTACTTTAATTATATCCTCATTGGCCTTGGTCATAGGAATAGCATCCGCTAAGGCGGAAACAATAGAATTTAACCTTCTTCCTGATAAACCATTTGACGGAACAACAATCAACATTCTTTCGGTGGTTACACCCCAGTTTGATGGCTTGATGTTGCGTGATGATGAATTTACGGAACTTACTGGTATTGAAACTGAGTGGACCTTTATCCCCTTTACCAATCTACAGGAAAAGCTGGTTGCGGAAGGTTTGGCTGCGATAGGGACCTATGACGTTGTGAACTATCTTGATAGCTGGGGCCCGGCCAATGCCCATTGGCTTGTTCGTATTGATGAGTTGATGGCCAGAGATGGCATATCGATGGATCGATATCCATCAGCCTTTGCCCGTTCCGCCCAATTTGAAGGAGAAACCCTTGGCTTCCCACTCCGTGCTCATCCACAATTGTTGTTCTACCGCAAGGATTTGATTTCCAATCCTCCGACAACATGGGCCGAAGTCATTGAGGTTGGTCAACAACTCAAGGAAACCAACCCAGATATTGCTCCCATGGCTCTTTATTACAACAATGATGGAAACCGCCAGAACCTGTTTATCTGGTTGAACTTCATCTGGGCCGCCGGTGGTGAAATATTCAATGATGACTGGACTGCTGCCTGGACTTCCGAAGAAGCCTTGAAGGCAACCGAGGATTACATTGCCTTGCATACCACCCATCAGGTTACCAACCCCAATTCCTTATCCTTTGTTGAGCAGGATGCCCGTCAATCATTCATGCAGGGCAATTCGGCCATGATCCCAGTATGGTGGTGGGCTTATTCCGGATTTTATAATCCGGATGCTTCGACCCTTACCAAAGATCAGGTTGGATTTGTTGGTATGCCTTCCTATCAGGGGACAACCAAAACCTATGCCATTTCCATGCCCTTTTCGATCTCAAGCTATTCTGAAAATCAGGGGGCTGCATGGGAGTTCCTGAAGTGGTTGTCCAACCCAGCCATGGATAAAGCCAATGCCACCGAAAGAGAGGTCAAGGGAACAAAGATTGTCAATAATGTTGTCACTCATATTTCGAGTTTGACCGATCCAGAAGTCAATGCCGCCAATGACGGTATCCAGGCTGCCGCCTGGGATTCGCTCAAGGAATCTGACATTATGCCCCAAATCCCTGAATGGCCAGAGGTAGGAGATATCCTTTCGGCAGCTATTGCCAAAGCAGCAGCTGGTGGCAATATTCGTGAACTCATGCTTGAGGCTGCCGAGCAGTCTGACAGGGTGCTGAGACGATCCGGCAGGATTCAATAGACTAACAAATAATGGGCAGGGCTCCTCCTGCCCATTTTACTTTTCAGGATGCAAGTGCGGGACCACGTACTAAAATATCTTTTGGTGCTACCAGCCGTTGTTGTTGTATTCGCTACAGCAATTTGGCCCCTAGTTCGTTCATTTATTCTTTCTTTCTATCAAGGTCGTTTGACCCGCCCGGGTTTTCCGCAAGGATTTCTGGGTTGGGAAAATTATTATTGGGCCCTGTTTGAAGAACCCGCCTTCTGGAATTCTGTTCTGGTCACAACCGTATATTCCATTTTAACTGTGGCACTAACCGTGATTTTTGCTCTGGGGTTTGCCTTATTGCTGGCTCCAGGGGGACGATTTAGAATGTCGGTACAGACATTACTGATTTTACCCTTTGCCATGTCACCGGCTTTGATCGGCGTTTCCTTCCGGTTTATGTTTAATCCCGAGTTTGGACTGTTTGATGCTTTTTTCGGGTTTCTTATCCCGCCACTGGCCGACATCAGCTGGTTGTCAGATCCCATATTGGCTTTTGCTGTTTGTGTTATGGCCGATGTGTGGGGATGGATACCCTTTTTAACCCTAGTACTAATTGGCGGCCTTGGCGCAATTCCACGAGATTCTCTGGAAGCGGCCCAGGTCGATGGGGCCAACAGTTGGCAAGTCTTCAAGGATGTTACCCTTCCCCAACTTGGCCCGGTGTTAGCTGTAGTTATTATCCTGAAGTCCATTTTCTCCATCAAGACCTTTGATCAAATCTATATGTTAACCAATGGTGGGCCGGGAACAGCCACTCAAACCCTGAGTCACTATATATATTTCAACGGCATGAAATATGGTCAGATCGGCTATTCTGCTTCAGCTGCCTGGCTTATGGTTATACCGATGATCTTCCTGACTTATGCCTATGCCAAACTGGTCTTTCGAAAGAACCAACAATGAGCGGTTTTAAACGAAGAAAATTCTGGCAATCAGTCCAGGCGATTGTCATCATTATGGGTGCAGCTATCATGATTATTCCCATTATCTGGATTTTCATGGCAGCATTTAAAACCCATGTGGATGTCTACCAACTGAAGATTTGGTTCAAGCCCACCCTGGCAAACTTCGCTGTGGTGTTTGATCCACCCTATTACCTGTTTGATAAGTTGGTGAACTCGACAATTGTTGCCACGGTAACGGTTCTCATTGCCATACCTGTGGCAACTTGTGCTTCCTATTCCTTTTCCCGGTTCCGACTGAAGGGTGAAACCGTTATGCTGGTCATGATTCTCGCAACCCAGTTTGTCCCGGCCGTGGTGATAATCCTGCCTTTTTTTGTCATGTTCCGTGATATCGCCCTCCTTGATACAAGGACCGGTTTGGTTTTGGTCAACCTGGCAATAGTCATGCCTTTTGCAATCTGGATGATCAAGGGGTTTATTGATGGCATTCCGTTAGATACCGAGGAAGCTGCCCTGGTAGATGGGTCCAGCAGAATCCAAGTGATACGGAACATCGTATTACCGATGGCAGCACCCGGCCTGATTACTTCAGGCATATTCTGCTTCATCATTGCCTGGAATGAATTTCTGTTTGCCCTTATTCTTACCAACAAGCACTCGGTCACACTTCCAATAGGACTGGCTCTATTCAAGGCAGAAGAAGGGGATTTATGGAACCTATTGTCTGCTGCCGGGATTATCATTATGGTTCCAATGTTTGTCCTGGCACTCATCATCAGAAAGCACTTCGTCCAGGGAATGACCATGGGAGCGGTACGATAATGGCCAGAATATTGCTAAAAAATCTATCAAAAAGCTGGGGTTCTTTTATTGCAGTGGACAACCAGACTCTCGAAATAGAGGATAAGGAATTTCTGGTTTTGCTGGGACCTTCCGGGTGTGGAAAAACTACCACCATGCGCATGATTGCCGGACTGGAGGAACCAACGGAAGGAGAAGTCTGGATTGGCGATAAGATGGTCAATGAGGATTTGCCAAAGGATCGTGATGTTGCCATGGTCTTTCAAAACTATGGTCTTTATCCCCATATGTCAGTTTATCAAAACATTGCCTACCCCTTGAGGGTCAGAAAAAGAATGCCTGCCAATCAAATGGATGAGTTGGTCAACAAAGCTGCCAACCGGGTCGAACTTGGCGACTTCCTTCATCGCAGGCCCCGTGAACTATCAGGCGGTCAAAGACAGCGGGTAGCCCTTGCCCGGGCTATTGTTAGGGAACCCCAGGTTTTTCTGATGGATGAACCCCTTTCCAATCTGGACGCCAAACTGCGAGTTTCGATGCGGGCTGAGCTCAAGCATCTGAGTCATGAGTTGAAAATAACAACTGTCTATGTAACCCATGATCAAATTGAGGCTATGACCCTAGCCGATCGTATTGGTGTAATGAATCATGGCAAAATTGTACAACTTGGCACCCCTGATGAGATCTATCATGATCCGGCCAATATCTTTGTGGCTGACTTTATCGGTTCCCCTTCCATGAATTTGATTGAAGGTGAGATTCAGGATGGTTGGTTTTTTGCCAAGGGAGGTATGGACGCTGAAACCTCAACCCGGCCCAATGAGAGAAAGAAAATAGTAAATACCTCATACCCCAGTCAGAAAAATGCCATTCTTGGCATTCGGGCCGAGGACATTTCGATTACCGACCCGGATAAGGGTTCAATCCAGGGAACTGTTTTCGCTACGGAAAACACTGGTGAGAGTATAATGGTTACGGTTTCAATCGGAAAACAAAGGATAACCTGCAAGGGGCACAGGGACAATCAACCCGAAATTACCCAGCCTGTCGGTTTACAATTTATCCCTGAAAAAACCTATTTATTCGACCAGGAAAACGGTTTGCGATTGCGCGAGGGGTAATTTGTGATCTTGAGACCAGTTTGAATTCAAGTTCATTCTAATTTCAATTGTTCTGACAAAATCAATTTTCAAGTAATTACCCCGGTTGCTGGTGCTCTTGCCACGGCAGCATGGAGTGCTTCAGCTGTTTCCATGGATATGGGTAGATCCCTGGCTTCCTTTAGAAGAAGTTGTATTGTCTTGATATCCTTGTCATATTGCTCAAGCTGCTTTTTAAATGTAGCTCTGTTCTTGGTGCATACCAAGGTATAAGGCCTGCCTTTGGTCACCGTATGACAGTCTATGTCAAGGTTACCGTTCTCAATAACTTTTTCCAAGTGATCCCTGATTTCCTGTACGGCTGGTAAATGTAATACCGTGGCCGTTGGTGAAAGACAAAATTTCTTGAGTTTAATGCATTCCTCGTAGCGACGGGACTTATTCACAGTTGGCAACTTCCAATCTGTTGGTTGTGGGGGTGGCCTTTCACTACGGGAAAGAAGAAAATTGGCAGTGTGTTGCCACAGGTCAGCCAATACCTTGGCAATTGGTGCATCTGACTGTTTCAATTCCTTCAGTTCTTGAAGCAAGATAGGAAGTTCACTGTCAGGTGCTACAAGGTCTTCCTTCTTGATTATGGCGACAGTGAGGTTTTCTACCTCGTGATACATTTTCAGGTTGATTGCCAATGAGTAAAGTTCAACTAGGCTATTTTGGGACAATGGCTTCGTTCTTTGCCAATACTTATTCGCTGATTTGGTATCAATTGAGGGGATAAATGCGATGATAACTGATACAATATCCCGTAAAGTATTTTCCCAGCTAGAATGTAATGTATTGGGAGAGTTATTACCTCCATAAAGTTCGACATGAATACCCGCGGCCAATTTCACAAAATCATTGATATGTTTTGAAAGTTTGTCAGCAATAAACTCAAGAAGGTCTGGACCCATTTCATTTGCTGAAATTCGCTTTGCAAGAATTATGAGGGATTTATTAAAACCCCGTTGATAATACGGAAAGATTATTTTGGTAATAAACGCAGGTAACTTTTCTTCACTGACATGTTCAACCAGTATTTGTAAGACTTCTTTGTGTTCTCTATGCAGGTTGTACTGGAAGGCATGTTGTTTATTGTCTAGTAATTCGTCCAGCATGGTATTTGCCAGATCATGCATATGTTCAGTTGGCCGATTATCCTCAAGTGATTTTTGCCACAAATCGTAAAAATAATTTAACAACACCCAAGAACCAGCAGAACTGGCAATCTGAATGGTGTTCCTTCTTGGCCAAAACAACAAAGCGGCTCTTAGGTAAATACGATCAACTGCTGCACCTGCATTACCGGTGGGTCCTTCGTAATCCTCCTCATCAGCAAAACCAAGAACGTGATCACCTGAAGGCATCATTTCTCCCGGGTTAAGATTCAATTTATTGGGAACTACATCCGACTTCAGAACTGCCTGTATCTCTGTCAATTCTGCAGTTGTTTCAATGTGCGACTCTGAAGGCCCATAATAATCATCATATTCGTCATAACGATCGCACACCTCCAGAAGAGCTGTACAGATTACATAATCAGACATTTTTGCAGATTCGTGCAGAAGTGCTCCAATGGCAGCATCTTCATTCTTGAGGGTGTCGAACGATATTCCTGCCTCGGTATAATTGTGATTCAGTACCCAGAAAAGTTTGTTACCCTTGGGTGCATCTCGGGATATTGACATGAGTTCCTGAACAACAGGTTTTACCATTGTAATATAATCCGGGGGAGGAGTTGGAATGCTCTTGCCAGGTTTGACCATCAGGTTATAAACCAGACAAATCCGATGCCCCGAAGTTACTGGACGTATTTCATGCTCACAATCTGCAAAAAAGGCGACCCAGGAAAGTTCTGAGGGATTGTCTGTTGTCATGTCAATGACCTTTTCACGTCCTTGGTGGCGAATTACAATTTCTCCACCCGTACCAGCAACCGGCAAGGAAATAACCAAGGTGGCTACCATACCATCGCCCTTTTCAGTATCGCGGTGTGGCGAAAAAAAGCCACCCGTATCATAAACAAGCAGCTTGTAGAACTCAGCACTGATGCTATCGTCGGGACAACCGAGACCATTGGTAGCTTGGTTGAGAATCTGATTGAATGTCTGCTCCCATAACTTGCCTGAAATTCTGACTTTTTCTGGCTCGAATTGCTTACAATCACGTACCTTGGGATCAATGATCGTATCTGTCCCTAGGCCAAAGGGTGATTGTTCGGCTGCATCAAGCAATTCCCTAACCTGTGTATCGGGAACAGGAAAAGAAAGTACGCCCACTGAGTCAACCTCAATCCTTGGTATTGGTACTACGGCAAGGTCATTCGCAAAGTAGTCTCCAGGTTGATCTACCTTGGTAATCAATTCCTCTAATTTAGCCAAGCGCTTGTTTGGTCTTGTCAAATCCTCAAGGGTTTTGAATTCGGTCAAGTTTATCTCCCATTTGCTTTAATCAATAGTTTTTCATGAACTCAGTTGTTTTTGATAGATTGTGACACTGATATTCGTAATCTGAAATGTATCACCCTATTGCTATCCTAATAATAGAATTGAACCGTTGGTCAAGTAGGTCAAAATCGCGTTCCAAAAATGGGGGATGAAACATTCATTTACTTTTTGCCAAATACATTACTAAACGTGGAAGAACAGAATTGTGGACTAGTAGGTATTACACTCTAAGCTGTTTTTTCACCCAATTATTAGAAGTTTGAATTTTCAGAAAACTGTTTACCAGTACTTATTGATCTAGATATAACAGGGAATTCAAGAGTAAGGCTCTAATTGGCTCGAATAGTATCTTAAGGTGGTCGGGATCGCTCGCATCACGCTTAATCTGTGTTAATATCGCTTTTATAAGGTCATATAATTGTGCGGGAACAATACCCTGTTCCCGAAACTGGTTTTCAAAGGGTAGTAAAACATGTTGTATAGCACTTATGTATGTATTTCTAATCTGGGTTTTCCTGTCGCTTGAAAGGCTGTCACCAATGACCAGTATTTCATCCAGATGTGGCAACCTCTGCATGGCTTCAAATGGTATGTCTGCCAAATGTTTAAACAGGACATCCAGTCTGAGGTCAAGTTCAGAAATTTCAGCACAATCACGCTCAATGCCTGCCTTGGATTGGCCAGCGTAATGTAGAAGAGCAGCAAATATCAGGTCTTCCTTACTTTCAAAGGAATTATAAACAGTTTGTCGAGCCATTCCTGAAGCAGAGGCAATCTCGGCCATAGAGGTTTTGCTTACGCTGTAATGTGCGAACAACCGGAATGCTGTTTCAACTATATGGACATGCTTTTCATTCATGCCTTTAAATTAGACATTTTTTGTCCATATGTCAAAAAATGTTTGACAAGTATACTTTATTTGTCTAGTTGTTCAATCAGAAATGATGCTAAATACATCTATAGATTTGATTTGTATTAAGAAAGGTAAATTGACATGGTTACCAGCCTAAATATCAATGGCCAGAAGCATGAGGTCGATGTTCCCGAATGGACTCCTCTACTCTGGGTTATTCGCGACGAGTTGAAGCTTACAGGAACAAAATTTGGCTGTGGGGTCGCCTATTGCGGAGCTTGCACAGTTCATGTTGATGGTCAGCCAGTACGCTCTTGTCAGACCTATATTGAAGATGTCGTAGACACGGATATCACGACCATAGAAGGCGTGGGGTCGGATGTTGCCAAAGCCGTCCATCAGGCCTGGAATGAACATAATGTGGCCCAATGCGGCTACTGTCAATCCGGGCAGATTATGTCAGCTATCAGCCTTCTTACCGAAAACCCCAAGCCAACTGTTGAAGAAATTGACAGCTATATGTGGGGCAATGCCTGCCGTTGCGCTACCTATCAACGTATTCGCGCTGCTATACAGAGCGCATCCAAGATTCTGGAGGGTTAATCAATGACTGTACAACTTACACGCCGAACTTTTCTGAAAACTGCCTCAGCAACTGCTTCGGCAACATTGTTTGTCGGCTTCAATTCCAGCAAGCTGCTTGCTGCCGGTAGTGAACTTGCCGAATTTACACCGTTTGTACGTATTGCCGATGACGGTACAGTTACCGCCATCATAAAACATTTCGAATGCGGACAAGGAACAGCCACTGGCCTTTCGACTCTCATAGCAGAAGAATTGAATATGCCACTTGACCAGGTTGAAATTGATTTTGCACCGGCCGATGCACAAAAATATGCCAACCTCTTGTTCGGTACCATTCAAGGAACCGGTGGATCAACCGCCATGGCGAATTCCTATATGCAGTATCGTACCGCTGGCGCTGCAGCACGGGATATGCTGGTAGCTGCTGCTGCCGAGGAATGGGGCGTTTCTCCAGATCAAGTGACCCTTGCCAACGGTCAACTCAGTTCCGGTGGCAACAGTGCCTCAATCGGTGATTTCGTCGCCGCGGCGTCCCAACTTGAAGTTCCATCAAATCCAACCCTCAAGGATCCATCGGAATTTATGCTCATCGGAAACCCTAATACTAACCGACGAGACAATGGACCAAAGACAGATGGAACGGCACAGTATGCCATGGATGTCCATTTGGATGGACAAGTAGTGGCAGTAATGTTGCGTAGCCCTCGATTTGGTGGTACCCTGGTTTCATTTGATGACAGCGGGGCACAGGAAGTTCCCGGGTATATTCGGGCTGTTGCCTCACCCTTGGGTAATGGAGCGATTGTCTATGCTCAAAACACCTGGGCTGCGTTTCAATCCCGGGATGCCATGATTGCAGAGTGGGATTTTTCCAACGCTGATAACCGTAGTTCGGACCAGATCAAGGCCGACCTGCTCGCAGCAGTTAACCGAGATGCGGAATTTGATGCCAAGGGATCTCCATCTATTGCCGCCCAAGGGCTGGAAAATGCTGACCAGGTTATCAGTAAGGAATTTTATCTACCGTATCTTGCTCATGGTACGATGGAACCTCTTACCTGTACCATTGCACCAACCGAAACAGGGGTAATTGTTTATGACGGATGTCAAATCCCAACCTCGGTTCAATTTGCCCTTTCCCAGGTATTACAAATTCCAGCAGAAAACGTCGAGGTCAAAACGCTTTATGCTGGAGGGACCTTTGGTCGCCGTTCTACCGTGACTGCCGATTATCATGTCGAAGCTGGCCTTGCATACGCGTTTAATGGTGGCCAGAGTCCAGTCAAGTTGGTCTGGTCAAGGGAAGACGATCTCAAAGGTGGTTATTATCGACCAGCCGTTGCCCATAAGGTTTCTATTGGACTGGATACGGATGGTCGGATTATTGGATGGGATCACCGTATCGCTGGAAAGCCTATCTTCAAGGGCAGCGCCTGGGATGCATTCATGGTCCAGAATGGCGTGGATAATTCTACGGTTGAAGGTGCCAGAGATACCCTTTATGACATAAAAGGCCACTATGTGGGTCTGACGGATGATAATTCACCAATCACTGTTAACTGGTGGAGATCCGTGGGTCACAGCCATACTGCTTATGTCATGGAAAGCATGATGGACCTGGCAGCAGAAGCTTCTGGTCAGGATCCGGTGGAATACCGCTTGTCATACCTGCAATCAGATTCTCCTGATCATAATCGCCTTGCCGGTGTATTGAAACTGGCCGCAAGCAAAGCAGGATGGGGAGACCCACTTCCTGCAGGTCGTCATCGGGGTGTTGCTGTTCACAAATCCTTTGGTACCTATGTGGCTGAGGTGGTTGAGGTTTCTGGCAATGTCGAGGATGGTGTGGTTATTGAAAAGGTTACGTGTGCCGTGGATTGCGGTGTAGCAGTTAACCCTGATGTAATCACAGCCCAGATGGAAGGTGGCATCGGCTATGGCTTGGGTCATGTGATGCGCAACGAGATTTCCTTTACGGATGGTGAAGTTGATCAGTGGAATTTTCCCGATTACGAACCGTTGCGAATCCACGATATTCGGGCCATCGAAACCCATATCGTTTCGTCAACGGAAAACCCAAGTGGTGTCGGTGAACCCGCTACACCACCATCGGGGCCTGCTTTAGCCAATGCTATTGCTTCCATGGGTACGAGAGTGACTCATTTGCCAATGAATGCAAATGGTGTTTACTTCGCCTGATTTTTCCCGGAACAAATCGTAATCTGATCCTATATTTATGGAGAATTAATGTCACAAACAATAATTATCACCGGTGCTTCCAGCGGAATTGGCAAGGCAACCGCAAAGCAATTTCAAGCCCAGGGTTGGAATGTCGTCGCGACAATGCGTAATCCAGCATCCGGGTCTGAATTGGCCGCCTTGGATAATGTGTTAGTCACTCGCCTGGATGTAACCGACGCATCATCCATAGAAGAGACTGCCCAAAATGCAATTGATCATTTTGGAACCATTGATGCTTTGCTGAACAATGCTGGTTATGGTGCTTATGGTCCACTCGAATCCTTCGACATGAATCGCATTCGCCGCCAGTTTGATACCAATGTGATTGGTCTTCTGGCAGTAACCAAGTCCGTATTGCCCCACATGCGGGCCCAAAAATCAGGGGTCATTGTCAATATCAGTTCAATCGGTGGCCAGATGACTTTCCCCTTGGGTACTCTTTATCACGGCACCAAGTTTGCGGTCGAGGGTTTGTCCGAATCCTTACACTTTGAGCTGGAAACTATTGGGGTGAAAGTCAAAATCGTTGAGCCTGGCATGATTGCAACAGATTTCAGTGGTCGTTCCTTTGATTTTGCCAATGATCCTCCCATTGACGAATACCAGGGTATTATTCAACAATTCATGGGGTCGATGAGCAACAACCCAATACCACCTTCGCCTCCCGAATTGGTTGCTGAAGTTATCTGGAACGCCGTAACAGATGGTACCGACCAACTTCGCTATCGGGCTGGGGCTGACGCCGAGATGTTACTCACCAATCGCAAGGCCGCTGATGATGCCACTTTTATCGGTGGTATTAAACAGCAACTTGGACTTTAATAGGGATTTGATCTCTAGCTGGAACTTGCTTTGAAACCAAGTTCCAGCTAATCGAATATAAGAAATGGAACTAACCCATTGGGATGTAATCTCAATGGGTTAGTTTTTCCTGAGTATTTTTCTTAACCCCTTCTGCATGCCACCACAAACCAAAAAGATCTTATTGATTTAAGATTGGCTAACAACCCAATTTTACCAACCCTGTATGGATAATCCTTTGCCTATTTTGTCGGGATCAAAGCTCCTGGCTGTGAGTTTGACCAGGTATTAAACTGGTCAACTGAAACTCCTAGTCCGATTATGGCACCCTCATGAAGTGAACTTAGTTCCGTTAGAACGATAGAAACAAATTTTTCGGTTTCTGGAATTGATTTTTTCAAGCAATATCCTTTAATATAATTTTCAATTTCCTTCCCTTGTATACACTCACGGATAACCTGCCCCATTACTTCTTTCCTTTGTAAGCGTGTTTTTGTTCTATAAGGATCTAATTCGCCTAAGGTTTCTGTCACAACCTCATATTGTTGGCAAGAACGAATATAGGCCCAACCAAATAAATCCAACATTGGGTTTATTTCGTTTTTCTCGTAGATCGCCAAATGTGCCTGGATATATTCATCACGGGGGACATCTGTAAAGCTAAGAGGACAAAGATTTTGCTTGATGAACGGGATATTGCAGGCAAGTCGTGAGGTTCGTTTGTTTACATCCACAAAACCTTGCAAATAAGATAAGTGCACGAGAACAAAGAAACTTTGTTCGAAAGGATCTTTGATATCCCTTGCCTTCAAAAGAATTAGTTCAAATAATTCCCTCAGCAAGTGTCCATTTCCTAGGGGCTGGTAAGTTGATTGACCAATTGAAACTTGAGTGGTTCGTATTCTTCCACGGACTTGTGGGTCATATAGCAAATCCTGGGAAAGTAAGCTGTGTAGATCAAAAATCGTGAAGCTATTCAATTCCATTTCTTGGGCGTTTTCCACAAGATATATTATTGCTTCCTTGTGGTTTAATATCATTACAGTTTCTTCTTCCCTTTTTCCTTCTGCAGCGTGCCCTTCATCCAACAATTTTTGAGTATCAAGTTTTGAATAGGTATTACCCTCCAATCGACTGGAATTAAAGGAAAGATCAACCAATAACCTTTGGTAAATTGTCTGGGCGTAGGTTCCTGCCGCTAGGTTATTTCCAAATCTCCCTCCTTTTAATTTTAAGGACTCTCTTAAATCTTTAGGGACATAATTAGTTTCATTAGGGACATATCTTTCTATAAAATCTCTTTTATAGGACACTGGTTCACGAAATTGGGGAGGTGAATCTAGGAATTTAAGGACATTATTGCTTATTTTACTAAAGATTTCCCCAGACCGAGGTTCTTTTTGTCCTTTATTTTCCTGTGATGGAGATTTTACAGGACAATACCTGGTTGATTTTATTATCCCTGTCCTTTTTAAACGCCCTTCTTCAACAAGTGAGTACAAACGCCTTTGAAGGGTTTTATCATTAATAGAGAAAGATAGTAATTGTTTAATCTCTCCTCTTTTAAGACCTTCTGGATTTTTTTCTATAAGATCTAAAATAATAGTTTTCTGTTCTGGAATTGACTTGCTCATTGGTATTTCAAAGACCTTCTCTATTAGCTGAAAAATTTCATATTAATTTTTTAAAGGACATTAATATACGATACTGGGGAGATAATTAAAAATTTAAAGGACATATTTACTTCTTTACTACATATTTTCTCCGATTAAAGCTCTTATTTGTCCTTTAATCACCAATAAAAGGCGCATTAAAGGACATTATTTGACTGGATTTATATCTCTTGTCCTTTAATTCTGTCCTTTATGTACAAAGGGGGTTAAACGACTTTGTAATGTCTAGCAGTATATGGAAAAAGGAAGTTGCCTGTCCTCACATCTGGAAAGATCTCTCGAATACTTATTCAGAAGAGTTACAACTCTAGCTTTCAGGGCGGGTACTGAAGCAAACAGTTATGTCCCTAATATTGTCCTTAAAACAATATTAGCATCTTATAGGACACAGTTCTCTCTATAATAATTTGTAGCAAACCGAAAATACCTATCGTTATTTTCAATTCAGTAAAGGGTTATTACCGATATAATCAGCATGCAACAATCTTACACTTAGGTGGGAAAGTGTTCTATCGGACCGGTTAGAACTAGCTTGTTAATAAAATGACCTAAATTAACCGGAAAATTTAGAAGAATTATAACCAG
Source organism: Paracoccaceae bacterium (assembly GCA_963668325.1). Taxonomy (GTDB): domain Bacteria; phylum Pseudomonadota; class Alphaproteobacteria; order Rhodobacterales; family Rhodobacteraceae; genus MPNP01. The sequence goes on along the minus strand of OY764222.1, from coordinate 378,089 downwards.
GGTCTGGCAAGAGAATAGTTTTTCTCGAATTTGTCGATGTGCGAAACCTTCTCCATGGTCAAGCCTATGTCATCCAACCCCTCAAGCAGGCATTTTTTCTTGAAACTGTCAATTTCAAAGGGAATTTTTGTACCATCTGGAGCAGTTATTTGTTGATTTTCCAAGTCAATCGTGAATCTGGCATTTGAACCCGATTCAGCAAATTCCATCAAAGAATCTACCTGTTCCTTGGGCAGAGTAATGGGGAGGATTCCATTCTTGAAACAATTATTGTAGAAGATATCGGCAATCCCAGTTGATATTACACATTTGATACCATGATCAAGAAGAGCCCAGGGCGCATGTTCTCTGGAAGATCCACAACCAAAATTATCTCCAGCAATAATTATTTCTGCATTCTTCCAGGCAGACTTGTTTAGGACAAAATCTGGGTTTTCGTTTCCCTCCAGATCATACCTCATTTCGAAAAACAAACTTACCCCCAAACCAGTTCTCTTAATGGTTTTAAGAAACTGCTTGGGAATAATCATATCGGTATCGATATTGACCAAGGGCATAGGAGCGGCGATGCCAGTAAATTGTTCAAACTTCTTCATTGTATTTCCTCAAATTATTCTTCCTGGTCGATACAGCCCATTACATAAACTGACGCACATCGGTGAGTTTCCCAGTAACAGCAGCAGCAGCGGCCATGGCCGGACTGACCAAATGAGTTCTGCCACCTCTTCCCTGGCGACCTTCAAAATTCCTGTTTGAAGTTGAAGCACACCGCTCACCGGGGGCTAATTGATCTGGGTTCATACCAAGGCACATGGAACAACCTGCCATCCTCCATTCAAAACCGGCATCAACCAACTGTTGCGCAATGCCTTCCTTTTCAGCTTGAGCTCTTACAAGCCCAGAGCCAGGCACAATCATTGCTCGAAGGCCAGTTTTGACTTTTTTACCCTGCATGATTTTTGCTACTTCCCGAAGATCCTCAATCCTGCCATTGGTACAGGATCCAATAAAAACCGTATTAATGTCAATTTCTGACAATCTTGTACCTGGTTTTAAACCCATATAATCAAGACTTCTTCTGACAGCATCAACTTTCAGACCCTCGAAATCCTCTGGAGCTGGTACAGATTGGTCAATGGGCAGGACATCTTCAGGACTAGTTCCCCATGTGACCACCGGAGAAATTTTTTCCCCTTCAATAATGACCTCCTTATCGAAAAAAGAACCTTCATCGGAATAAAGTGAACGCCAAAAAGTTTGAGCAATTTCGAAAGCAGATCCCTTGGGTGAATAGGGACGAGACTTCATATAGGCAAAAGTTTTGTCGTCGGGAGCAATTAATCCAGCCCTTGCACCCCCTTCAATAGCCATATTACAAACGGTCATCCGCCCTTCCATTGTGAGGTTCTTAATAACATCGCCACAATACTCAATTACATGACCTGTAGCACCGGCCGTACCTGTTTTTCCAATAATGGAAAGGGTCACATCCTTGGCAGTTACTCCACATCCCAATGAACCGGTAATCTCTACCTTCATATTTTTTGATTTTTTTTGGATCAGAGTCTGGGTTGCTAAAACGTGCTCTACTTCGCTGGTTCCAATACCATGTGCCAAAGCTCCAAAAGCACCGTGGGTTGCTGTATGGCTATCACCACAAACTATCGCCATTCCAGGTTGGGTTAATCCTTGTTCGGGACCAATAATATGCACGATGCCTTGGCGTACATCACTTACTCCAAAGTATTGAATGCCAAAATCCTCTGCATTCTTCGCCATTGCTTCAACCTGAATTCGGCTTTCCTCATTATCTATGCCCTTTTCTCTGCCAACATTTGTCGGAACATTATGATCGGAAACCGCAATAGTCTTTTTAGGCGCTCGAACTGAACGACCAGCCATCCTTAGCCCTTCAAAGGCTTGGGGGCTAGTGACTTCGTGCACAAGGTGCATATCAATATAAATTAGACAAGTACCATCATCGGATTGGTGAACAACATGGTCATCCCATATTTTATCGTAGAGGGTTCTTGGTTTTGACATTTATTCAGTCCTTCCAGAAAATTTCACCTAATTGTGACATGAGGTTTCGGTTGTTTCTATGTGAATAATGCAAAATAATAGGGATTTTGCAAAATGCAAATTTGGTTCTTGTATCGAAATATCTTTAAAATAAATCTTGTTTAGAACTCCTTATGGAAATCTTGCCTAGGTCAAACCATTGCATTAATTCCTGTTTTATAGTAGGATTTCCAATAATAAGGTTGCTTACGCACCAAAAAAAGTGAATCTTTGAGTAGGTAGAGGCAGAGTGGTGAAAATTAGAATAGTTGTTTTTATTGCTTTTTGGGTGGCAATTGCATCGCCCTTGTTTGCCCAAAGCGAGATTGAAGGTATAGACCAGATAAACGATTGGATTGTTTATAAAACTACCCAGTCCAGTGATAATTTGCACTGTGGTATCATGGCGCAACCAACGAGTAGCACTTATACTCGAAACGGTCAGAAGGTCCAGGTGAATCGTGGGAATACCCGTCTTTCAATTTCTATATTAGGTGGTAGAAGCGGAACAGAGCTAGTTTCTGTTGAAGCAGGATTTAACATTAAGCGAAAATCTTCGGTGTCCTTAAGCGTTGATGGTAGAAACTTCACCCTGCATTTAGATCCAGAGGATAAAATATTGACATACGCATGGCCATTATTCTCGGATGATGAAAAAATCGTTAATGCCTTGAGGCAGGGAAATAAAGCTGTGATCACCATGGTTTCGACCAAAGGCACAACAGTTGTTGATACCTACTCACTTAGCGGAGTAACTGCAGGATTGAAAAGAGCAGCCGTTGCCTGTCGTTAACCTTAAGTTCCAGCTGTCCTGTTGTAAAATCTTATTCCAATTTGAGGCTTGGGAGTTCGCATGAACCAAGTCGTAATTAACAAAGAAAACCTGATCGGTTTAACCCGACCGATGCTAGCCGAAGTATTGCTTCGGCTTGGGGTTCCAGATAAAAAGTTGAAAATGAGGGTCGACCAGTTATGGAACTGGATTTACGTCAGAGGTTGCCGAAACTTTTGGGATATGTCCAATCTGGCCAAGGATTTTCGTGACCTTTTAGATCAAAATTTAGCTCTGCGGGTACCGGAATGCAGAGTTCGAAAAATTAGTAGCGATGGGACCAGAAAATACCTTTTCAGTGGCGATAACGGACATGAGTTCGAAACAGTATATATTCCTGAGGAGGGCCGGGGGACCTTGTGTGTTTCTTCCCAGGTAGGGTGCACCCTTAACTGTACATTCTGTCATACCGGAACTCAGGCATGGGTCAGGAATCTCACTGTCGCCGAAATTGTAGGCCAACTCATGGCCGTTAGAGACGATTTAAATGAATGGCCTGGAGCAGGAAGTAGATACAGTTCAGAGCAAAGGCTCATTTCCAATGTTGTTTTGATGGGAATGGGGGAGCCTTTATATAATTTCGACAATGTACGGGATGCCATGAAGATTGTCATGGATGGAGATGGTTTGAGTATTTCCCGTCGGCGGATTACCCTTTCTACCGCTGGCGTTGTCCCAGGAATACATAGAACTGGTGAGGAAATTGGGTGCCGCCTGGCAATTTCCTTTCATGCCACAACTGATAAGGTCAGGGATCAAATTGTCCCCATAAACAGAAAATGGAATATTGCTACCTTGCTGGATGCCCTTCGAAATTATCCAAGAGTAACCAATTCTGACCGGATAACCTTTGAATATGTCATGCTAAAAGACCTGAATGACAGCACTGAAGATGCACATCGTCTGGTATCTCTCATCAAAAACATCCCGTCCAAGGTCAATCTGATTCCATTTAATTCCTGGCCAAGTTCACAATTTGAACGTTCTACACCAGAAAAAATTTCAAACTTTGCAAAAATAATTTATAATTCTGGATACCCATCGCCGGTTCGAACCCCAAGAGGGGAGGATATAATGGCTGCTTGTGGGCAATTAAAATCAGAAACATCTCGTTTAAGGAGGAAAAAAGTTTCTGTATAATGTGAAAATAAAAACAAAAATAAATTATTGAGGTGAGGTGTTTACATGCATCCGATTGCAAAATGTTCCTTTGGCAAAGCTTTTTTGGTTTCCTGGCTGGATATAAAATTAATTTTCAAACTTGGTACAATTTTACTGGTCTGTGCTTTTTTGATCTCTTCATGTGCTAAAAATAAACCTGACGATACATCGCAGGAAGTAACGAAACTGGAAGTTGACAAATCCGCTCGTGAACTTCGGCTGTATAACGGTTCCAGAGTAATTAGAACCATGGATATCGGGCTTGGTTTCAATCCAGTCGGGCACAAATTTAGGGAAGGTGATGGCAAAACTCCTCAGGGACGTTATTACATTGACCGCAAGAACCCCTATAGTTCCTTCCATTTATCCTTGGGTATTTCCTATCCCAATGCGACTGACAGGAGGAAAGCCTTAAGCAAGGGCTATTCTCCAGGTGGGGATATAATGATCCATGGTCTTCCCAATAATGGTTCAATCCCGAATCAGAGAGATTGGACAAGAGGGTGCATCGCCGTAACCAACGCCGAAATAGAATATCTCTATAAGGTAGTTGATGTTGGAACCCCAATAATTATCTCAGAATAGATAAATCTTACTGAAGGAGGATGCCTTTATGGTTGTTAAACTTTGCCCTAATTTGATGGTATCCAATTTTGCTACCTCGCATAGGTTTTATACAGAAATCCTTGGTTTCGGGGTTGCCTTTATGGTCGATTCAAACAGGAAGGATACGGATAATTCCCACAAAGCTGTCTTCGGATTATTTGTCAACGATCAAGCTGAATTAATGTTGCAGGACAAGCAAAGCCTTGTTGAAGAGTTACCTGTTTTTGGCGAACAGTTTGATTTGAAATCGACATCAACAATTTACCTTAATGGGCTTGACCCTGAGAAAATGATGGTAAAATTGGATAAAAATTCCTTGATCAAGGGACCATTTGACCAGTGGTATGGGATGAGGGAAGTTTATTTCTATGATCCAGATGGTTACATTATTTGTGTTGGATCCCAGTATTCCACCTGACAGTTTGACTATACCGGATTAGGAAAATTGCTGAATATCACCAAAATATTTGACTTGAAGTAGATCTTTCAGCCAATCCAAACCAAGGGAACCACCATCTTACTACCTTGGGTTTTCTATGTTCCCACCAGCATTACCCACCAAATCCTACCATCACTATCCTGATGCCATCCAAGTCCCATCATTTTTGCTTGGGGGTCAAGAATATTCTGGCGTGAATCCTCCTCATTTAGCCAAGCTCCCAAAATGTCCAGCGGAACTTCGAAGGATTCTGCAATATTTTCCCCAATCAGATCACCTTCATAACCCACTCTACTAACCCTTGTTACAGGGGAAGATCGATCAGATCCGAAATGCCATGGGCGGTTTTGCAAACTCATATCCCTTGCATGAGTAAATGCCGCTGCGTTAAGTTCTGATGAATACCGCAATCGTGCCGTTTCAGTGGACACCCTGACGTTATTTATGGCCTCTAGCATGCGTCCCGGTATTATCCTTGCCTGCCTATTATCAATTCGATATATCTTCGGGTTAAAATTACTATCATCCCGGGGAAGGTTAGCAAGGTCGGTCGTACAAGCTGTTAGAAATCCAAGTGATAGTACGAATAAAACTGTCCTGAAGAATATATTTTTCAATTGAGGCCCCTAGTTTTTTGTCCAATGATTTTTGAATTAGTGTGCTTGTGAACACCTGAAAATTGCGATATTCTGTGTTATAATAACAAATAACAAAAAATTTACCTTATTTTAGGTAAAAATCCTATTGCCTGAACGTAAAAAATAGGGATAATTCAATCCCAATATTCTTGTTTAAAGAAAATAGTGTTATGAGCAGTTTAATTAGTCGAAGAAATTTTGGAAAATCCCTCGGTGCCGGTTTAGGTGTTGCTTTACTTGGAGGTCAGGGAGGACTTGCGCAGAAAAGGTTGCGAAACATATCTGGATTCCGGTATGAAGTCTGGGAGGATTATTTCGCTAATCTGAAGCATGGAGCCATCCTTGCAGATACCCAGAACAGGGTTTTGCACTATTGGTCCGAGGATAAAACCATTTATCATTTATACCCAATCAGTGTTCCCTTGACACCAGAACTAACCAGATTGGGATATACCGAAGTGATCAATAAAAAGGAAAACCCCAGTTGGACACCTACGCAGGATATGTTGGCGAGAAACCCTGACTGGCCAAAATTCATGCCACCAGGCCCAGATAACCCGATGGGAACGCATGCGTTATATCTTTCCTGGCAATATTACCGAATACACGGTACCCATGATACCAGGAAAATTGGCCGACGTGCCTCGCAAGGATGCATTGGCCTTTATAACGAGGATATAGCAACACTTTTTGGCTTGGCTGAGGTCGGTACCCAAGTACTGCTCGTTTAATAAAGTCCAAGAATTGGCTAATCATTACCCCTTAGCCTTACCTGATCTATACCGAATTACAGATTACTGTCTGGTACAACTTGCCTATTACAGCTTTAAGGGTAACAAATGACAAATTATTCGATTTCTAAAAAAAATTGGAAGGTAGTTTGATTTTTTATATTTAAATCTGTAATCTTGGTTTTATGTATGACAAACAATTTACTTAATGAAGTTTGTTTGCTTAGAGTTTAATATATTTTTGGAGGCTTGTATGAAAAAACTGGTTCTTGCAGTTGCACTTTCAGGATTGGCATTTGGTGCCAATGCCGGAGGGTTGGATGATGCTGATACTTCAGACGAAATGGCTGCTGATCCTGAAATGATGGAACCTGAGGTAGAAGAACCCTCTGATGGAGGTGGCGGTTTTAACATGCTAACCCTCCTCTTGGTTGCTTTACTTGCGGTCGCATTTAAGTAAAAACAAAAAACATACCTGGACGATTTTATTGTCCAGGTAATTCTTTAGGATTGAATTCCTAAAATGTGAGATTGCGCCGACAATCCTTTTTTATAGTCGGGATATATTAGATTATATCCCAAGTGTTTTCTTATCCGTAGATTCCTGACTTTTTTGGATTCGGAATAAAAACTTCTTGCCATTTCACTGAGATCTGCATCCTCAAACTTGATGCCTGGCGGTTTCGGTAGTCCTAACAAATTCGCAGCATAATCAATGACTTTGTCTGACCGCTCGGGAAGATTGTCACAAAGATTGAATATACCGCTGGAGGAAGGGTTGGCAATTGCTTTGATGACAACCCCGGCGATATCTTCAACATGAATACGATTAAAATATTGATCTGGCTTGACTATTTTTTGCCTGTTTCCTTTTCTAAGCTGTTCCAAAGGCCCTCTTCCAGGGCCATAAATTCCAGCTAGACGGAAGATACAAAGCGGTACACCTAGCCTTTGGGCAAAACTTGCCCAAGCATTTTCAGCCTTGACCCTAAATTTACCCCTTTGCGTGGTTGGATTAACGGGGGTACTTTCATCAACCCAGGCCCCCCCATGATCGCCATAAACGGCTGTCGTGGAAAAATACCCAATCCATCTGAGGTTGGTGAATTGATCCTCTGGTACCTGTTCCAAATGCTCAATAACAATGTCATTACCATACTTCGGAGGGATAGAAACCAGCCAATGGGTTGAGGGTTGCAGGGTTGTATCAAGAGGTTCGTCAGGCCAGAGTACACCCTTAATTCCTTTTTCTGCCAAAATATTCCTGGACTCAATTGTCCTGGTTGTTCCTGTAACTTTCCAATTTCGTGAACGCAATATTTTTTGGGCCGTAAAGGTTGAGCTGTACCCACAGCCAAAACAAAGCATATGATTCATGAAGTTTACCTGCTTTTGCTCAGTTGCCAGCCAATTGTTGTTCGGCCCAATGGGCGGCATCGGCAACAGTTGGGTCTGGGTCCGACCTGGCTTTGGTGACCACCGGTAATAAATCCTTGCGTTGGGAATTTCCAAGGGCATAAAGCACGTTTCTTACTAGACGGTTTCGGCCAATACGTCTTATTGGTCCGCCTCGGAACATTTCCCTGAATTGATTATCATCCAAACATGCCAAATCTTTCAGTGAAGGGGATACCAACTCATCTCTGGCATGGTACCTCGTTTCTTTCCCCAGTTTGGCAAACTTGTTCCAGGGACATACTTGCAGGCAATCGTCGCAACCAAAAATCCTGTTGCCAAGGCTTTTTCGTAAATTCTCTGGTATCGGACCCTTATGTTCAATGGTCAGATAGGAAATACATTTTGTGGCGTCCAATTGATATGGTTCAGGGAAAGCATTGGTGGGGCAAATATCCAGACATCTACGGCAACTCCCGCAATGGTCGCTTTCGGGTTCATCAGGTGGTAATTCGATGGTTGTAAAAATAGCACCCAAAAAAAACCAATTTCCAATATTCCTGTTGATCAGGTTTGTATGTTTACCTTGCCACCCAATTCCAGCTGCTTGCCCCAATGGTTTTTCCATCACTGGTGCTGTATCAACAAAGACTTTGATTTCTGACTGCGGTTGTTGCTCTATAAGCCATCTACCAATCCGTTTCAGTCTTTTTTTAATCAAATTGTGATAATCCTTGTTACGAGCATAGAGGGCAATCGTACCCTTATCCACTTCCTTGAGGTTTTCAAGGGAATTGGCTTCTTGAGAATAGGAATCTGCCAGCATTATTATGGCACGAGTTTCTGGCCATAAACTGAGGGGATTACCTCGCCACCCCGATCGCTTTTCCATCCAATCCATAGTGCCATGGTAATTGGAAGAAAGGAAATGGTGTAATCTGGATTCTGCTTGTGGAATTGAAACTGGTGAACAAATCCCTACAGCTTCAAAACCCTCTTTAAAGGCCAGTTGTTTTAATTCATGTTTTAAATCAATCAAAATCTACATTCGCATAATGGATCGGCGGGAAATACCCCGGTACATGGTCGGACAAGACCGGTTTGAAAGCACGCCTTGATTTTATCCTGGAATACCAACCTTTGATTTCACTAAAATCCTCCTGGGTCCAGTCGATGAAACCTATGTAATCAAGACACGAGATATGGGCCGCCACAGTGAAATCAGCCAAGGTCAATTTGTCCCCAGCAACCCATCGTCTATGTAAGGTCAGAAACTTTAGATATTTCGCATGCTTTTTTAGATTATCCAAACCATATTTTACCCATCTTTCATCGGGTGATCCCTTTTGCTGGATTCTTCGCAACATCCTTTCAAAAACCAAAACAGAGGTCACTTCCTGGTAAAATTTTTCATCGAAATAGAAAATTAATCGTCGCATTTCGCATTGCGCTTTGGGATCCTCTGGTATCAAAGCAACCGTTTCATCTGAGGCAATTGCTTCTATATACTCACAGATGGCCTGGCTGTCGGCAAATACTTCCTTGCCATTTCTGAGAGCAGGAACCTTGCCAGAGGGATTCAGCTTTTGAAAGGCAATTCTTTTCTCCCAGTATCTTTCCTCCCTCAAGGTGAAATCAATCTTTTTTTCTGCTAGGACCAAGCGGACCTTACGACAAAAGGGAGAAAGGGGATAATGGTATAGAATGTAAGAATTTTCCATTTCACGCTATAACTTAATTCAGACTGTATATTATGAAGTAGTTCTCTGGTCTTTCATAACCAGAGAACCTTCAAAAAGAAGTTATTAAATTAGCGAAATAATGGGGAGTATTTCAAGCCGGTTCAGATAAAAAGAAAGATTGGGCTGGAATAATTTGGATTTGTTGGGCTTATCCCTCCCCCAATACAGGGGAAAGGATTAAATTGTTGCAAGTGATATTGCTTAAGCTACAGGCACTTCCTTGGAAACCTTGACTTTTCCTGTAGATTTTTTTGGGGCAGCATTTTCTACTTTCAAGACCTCAGGAGCTACTTCAACATCGCTTTTCCCTAAAAAGATGTCCAATGTTTCTTTCTGGGCTTTTTGAATCAATTCTGCTGAATTCATAAAATAATTCGTTGTGGTTTCACCGGCAGTTGAAACTAAATTGACCATGGCTTGCGAAAATTGCTCAGGATTATTGACTTCAGAGACCATTTTTCCAAACCCTTCAACCAGTTCCTGGTTTATCTTTCTTGAGTATTCAGCATTATTTTCAGCAAGGGTAAGGGAAAACTGAATTAAATTCTTATTTAAGTCTTCCGACTTGTCTAAGTTTTCGGGAAATTGGGGGAAAGCATAATTGTCTGTCATCTTGATGTCCTTTTGTAATGTAAAAACGGTAAATCAATGGGTGAATTATTGATGACTGATACGTAATGCTGCATTGCAGAAATTCAAGGTCAGGAAAAACTTTTCTTATTTGTTTTAGGGCTTCAATTAGTTTTTAATTATGACTTTCTTTGTAATCCAATTTTTGCGAAACGCAGTACTTTTGAAAAGATACTTCCATGCATGAGACATACCTTAACCCATCGCCAACTATCTCAGATGAGATTAAAAAAACCACTTGTTATATGTGTGCCTGCCGATGTGGTATAGACGTTCATCTAAGAGATGGCAGGGTAAGGTATATTCAGGGTAACAGAGATCACCCAGTCAACCGTGGGGTCCTTTGTGCCAAAGGTTCTGCTGGAATGTTACACCTGGAAGCACCTTCAAGATTAAATGGTCCCCTTCTCAGAACTGGCGAAAGGGGTGAGGGGAAATTCAAGAAAATTTCATGGGATGAGGCCATGACATTGGCTACGGGTTGGTTAAAGGAAGTTAGATCAGAAGATCCTAGACAGTTAGCTTTTTTTACCGGAAGAGATCAGAGTCAATCACTCACCGGATGGTGGGCTCAACAGTTTGGAACTCCCAATCATGCTGCACATGGGGGTTTCTGCTCAGTCAACATGGCAGCTGGCGGGATTTATACCATTGGAGGTTCATTCTGGGAGTTTGGACAACCTGATTGGGATGAATGCAAATTGTTAATGCTATTTGGCGTAGCTGAGGATCATGATTCAAATCCAATAAAAATGGGACTTTCTGCAATTCGTAGGAACGGAGGCAAGATAATCTCGGTCAATCCTGTAAGAACAGGATATTCGGCCATTGCTGACACTTGGATTGGTATCAACCCCGGTACGGATGGATTACTGGTAACATCAATTATTGGCGAATTGCTCAGATCAGGTTGTGTTGATATCGATAGCTTGCGACAACATACCAATGCACCTTGGCTGGTCAATATATCCGAAGGACCAAATAAGGGGTTATTTTTAAGGAACGATCAGGGGAATCCCCTAGTTGTTGACAGTCGTACCAACAAACTGACCTCGCATTTGGACCAAAGCACCCAACCACTCTTGTCGGAAACCATCGAGACATCGGATGGTACCAAGGCAAAAACGGTCTTCAATCTGATGGTGGAAAATTATCTTCAACCCCAGTATCTACCAACCAATGTAAGTAAGAAAACAGGAGTTCCAACTTCAATCATTGAGGGATTGGCTCGCGAATTGTACGAAGTCGCCATAGAACAATCTGTAGAAATGCCCCACCCTTGGCAGGATATATATGGCCAAGAACATAAGACCATAAAAAAACGACCAGTTGCGCTGCATGCCATGCGTGGGATTTCCGCCCACTCCAACGGTTTTCAAACCTGTAGGGCCCTTCATGTACTGCAAATCTTACTCGGTACTATTGATGCACCAGGGGGAACACGCTACAAGCCTCCGTATCCAAAACCCTACAATATTCACCCCACACCCGCTAGATATGAGGGACCAGACACTCCCTTATCAGGACCCCCATTGGGATATCCGAAAGGACCGGGAGACCTGTTGGTAGACCCAGATGGCACTCCTCAAAGGATTGACAAGGCATATTCCTGGGAAGCCCCACTTGCTGCACATGGTTTGATGCATTCGGTCATTTCGAATGCTGCTGCCAGTGATCCCTATCCCATAGAAATTCTATTTTTGTACATGGCCAATATGGCTTGGAATTCAGCCATGAACACCTCTTCAGCCATGAGCGATTTATCAGCAAAACACCCTGATGGGAGTTACAAGATTCCCAAAATTATTGTTTCCGATGCTTTTTCTTCGGAAATGACCTCCTATGCCGATTTGGTACTTCCTGACACAACCTATTTCGAAAGATACGATGGGATATCATTACTTGACCGTCCCATTGGTGAGCCCGATTTGATTGCTGATGCCATCAGATATCCGGTTGTTGCGTTAACCCGGGATGTCAGACCATTTCAGGATGTCCTGCTGGATTTGGGTGGCAGGTTGAAGCTGCCTGGATTTGTTACCGACAATAATAAACCGAAATGGAAAGATTATGCCCATTATCTAGCTAACCATGAGCGAAAAAAAGGTATTGGTCCCCTTGCTGGATGGCGAGGTAAAAATGGTGACAAAGTGGGGAAAGGAGAACCTAATCCTGAGCAAATCGAAAAGTATATTGAAAATGGCAGCTTCTGGGCAACTAAAATTCCTGAGCGAGCCCTTTATTTCAAACACGTAAATCGGGATTATCAGGAATGGGCTGTGGCAATGGGTTTTTATGATTCACCAAGCCCCTTTAAACTGGAGATTTATTCCGAGACAATTCGTAAATTCCAATTAGCCGGTGAGGGTCACGGCCAGCATCAACCGCCAGAAGAATTACGCAATCGAATAGTTGAATCTTTTGATCCTTTCCCGAACTGGTATCCACCCGGGAATATATCGGAAGAGGATTTTCCTTATTCAGCCATAACCCAACGGCCCATGGCCATGTATCATTCCTGGGGATCATTAAATCCATGGCTTCGCCAAATCCATTCTGAGAACCGTCTTTTTGTGCCGGAAGCAATCTGTCAAAAAGAAAACCTGCAAGAGAATGACTGGGTTTGGGTGGAATCGCCCACTAATCGGATTAGAGTTCAGATAAAACCTATGAAGGCAGTTAATTCTACAACTCTTTGGACTTGGAATGCGATTGGTAAACGTTCTGGTGCATGGAATCTTTCACCAAATTCCCCAGAATCAACAAAAGGCTTTTTACTTAACCATTTAATTTCCGAACTTTTGCCTGAACAGCCTGATGGCTTACGTTGGGCTAATTCTGATCCTATTACAGGCCAAGCTGCCTGGTATGATCTCAAGGTAAGGATATGGAAAGCGAAGGAAGGAGAAGAAGGTATCTATCCTGATTTCATGACACAGGAAGTTCCACCCGATTCATATAAAGTCCCTGCAACCCTCCGGTATGGTAAGGAGTGGACCGAATGACCTCTCTTCCAAAAGCCACTGAACGTAAACTAGGTCTGGTTATTGACCTGGATGTTTGTGTTGGTTGTCATGCTTGTGTAACCAACTGCAAGGCTTGGAACACAAGTGGTTATGGCGCACCTTTAGCGGATGAATCTCCTTATGGCAATGACCCTTCGGGAGTATGGCTAAACAGGATTCACAGCTTTGAAACTGAAAAGGACGAAATGAGTGCCCTCGTTCATTTTCCGAAAAGTTGTTTGCATTGTGATGATGCTCCTTGTGTAACTGTTTGCCCTACCGGTGCCTCATATAAACGAGTTTCTGATGGGATAGTCCTGGTTGATGAATCGAAATGCATGGGGTGTGGCTTGTGTGCATGGGCTTGTCCCTATGGTGCCAGAGAAATGGATCCTTCGGAAGGTGTCATGAAAAAATGTACCTTGTGCGTTGATCGTATCTATAACGAAAACTTGCCCGAGGAGGATAGGGAGCCTGCCTGTGTCAGAACATGTCCAACCAATGCCAGGTTTTTTGGGGACCTTTCAGACCCTGAATCAGAAGTTTCTAAACTGGTATCCCGAAGAGAATCTGTAGATCTTATGCCAGAACAGGAAACAAAACCTGTAAATCAATACCTCCTTCCTATTGAAAGATATGGAGTTGAAAATCTTGGAAACCCTGATTTCAACCTTGCTTCACTCGCTAGCCAGAAGTCTGGTGGTATCCTTTCCTGGGTTGATAACCTTCTTAAAAGAAATTAGGCTGACAATTGCATCCGGCTGTATCTATAATTGTCTTTTCTACCTTTTCTGGGATCGGATTTGGAATAAGTTTCTGGCTCGGGATTTGGGGACATGCCTTTAACCCTCAAACAGCCGTTGTTGCAGGAATATTTGCCTTGGGCTGGGCCAGTATTGGCTTACTTAGTTCCCTTTTTCACCTACGAAGACCAACACGCGCTATTCGAGCCTTATCGCAATGGAGATCATCCTGGCTGTCAAGAGAGGGTATTCTTTCCATCCTGACGTTAGGATGCATATTCCTGTACATTGTGCTTCGGTTTTTCAATTTATTTGGAGAAGGTGTTCTTATCCTGGCCTGGATTATTTCCTTACTCTCGTTGGCAACAGTTTATTCAACAGCCATGATTTATAGGCAGTTGAAAGCTATACCTGCTTGGAATACGGTTCTGACACCCCTTGTCTATCTTGGTTTTTCTTTGCTTGGTGGCAGTACTTTTCTATTTTGCTTCATCCCAGGATATTTAAATGAGGTGACCATATTTCTAAATCCGGTACTGCTTGTTGGGAGTTGGGTTATATGGATTTTGTGGTGTTTAAGGAGAGATCATATTGGTATGGGGTCCTCTAATGTGGACACTGCCACCCGATTGAGTAAATTCGGGTCAATTAGACCCTTCGAACCTCCCCATATGGGACCAAATTACCTAACGAAGGAAATGGGTTATAAATTCCCCAAGAAAAAATCTAGGTTCATGCGAGGCCTTGCGGTTATAATTGGTTTGTTTTGTCCGGTAGCAATTTACTCTATTCTATATTACAGCCATGAAATATGGTTTGCCGATTTAACCCTATTTGTTTTATTCTGTTTTTCCTTTGGCGGAATCTTGATTTCCAGATGGCTTTTTTTTACCGAATCGCGCCATACCTCTATGCTTTACTACCATGGAGATTTATGGTCGCTAGGGCCTTCCTTACAATTCTATCCAAAAAAACGACCTTTCAAAAAGCTAAGAAAGGTCGTAAAGTTTAATCACCAAAAAGGGAGGAGGTAAGGCGATTGTTCTATTTATAGAGATAATAAAAACTAATTGCAACAAAAAAAATTTTTATAGTTAATTTTTTTCAATATAGGAGTTGGGTGTGGGATAAATTGCTCATATTCTAATACTAATTTGATGTTATAATTTAGATTTATCCTATTAGAATTGGGGAATTCGTAGTCATTTATTTTCTGATTAGGCTTTTTTGTGGTTTGTAATCCCCAATCATGAGAATCACCCTTTGAATTCAGTATTTCGCTACTCCTTCTTGTCCAAATCCTAAGCCATGCTATGGATTCGAATCAACCGAATTATCAGTAGAACCATTATTAGATACTTGAATTTGAGGTAATAATTGGAGGCTGATTTATCTTGAATTTGCCAGATTTTGACTCTTCAAGATCTCAAAGTGACAAATTCAGAAACAGCTTGCTGGAAAGGAGAACTTTTCTGGATAATTTTGATCTCTCGAAAATCATGCGCTAGAATAAAGTAAGAAAATTACCCATTATGAGAGATTATGGGGTTATCAACATCAAAACCTTTTGTATTAATATCGCGAATCAGATTTACCTTAAATTGTATCCATTAACATTCATCCATGTATGTTAGATTCTTTTAAAGAACGTTTTTTGATGATTTTGTTTGTTACGGGTATTTCAAAAACCAACAGGCTTATCTCTTATTGCCATATTCATTATTGAGTATTCGTTCGATCCTGTTGACTGAAACAAGGATTTTCTCGAAGGAGGGAGCATCGCCGAATATCATACCCCTCATTTTTGTATAATCTTCCGAGAGAACTTTAACCATTGCTTCGTTCGGGGTGATTGAAAATGTTCCGGATTTTGCCGAGGAAAAATCATAGTTATCTCCGTTAAAAAACATTTGAGTATGTCGCACGCAGTCAGCACCCAAATCCCTGTCCATTAGAGCCTGTTTACCGATCCCCGAGCAAAAAATACAATGGAGATCATAATAGTGTCGTGACATACGCTCGCCATTATGCTTCAACTGGCCGTTTATCGAATGCGAGCGGTGGCCATGTGCAATCATCACCTTGTCCCAGAAAGTTCGAGACGCTGCGATTGTAGTAACACCGCTGATTGCCAAATCCAAATTTGCAGCATCGTCAGCGATATATGGCTGAATTGTGACCTGATGGTGTGGGTCAAGAGCAGACTTTGCACCTGCTTCGATCCTTACAACCGATTGTATATAATTTTTATCACTCGGCTCGATCTCAGGATATTTAACAAGTAATGTCGGATTATTTTCATTATTATCTGTTTTATAAATATCGATTTTTCCTATGCCACTAGTGGAGTCGGCCAATTGTTCAGCCAGGAATTCCCGGAGATTACCGGTAATATAATTACTGCATTCTTTTCTGATTTTTTTGAGATGTTTTTTCCGCTTGCTGGTCGTCATCCTTTCCAAATCATCAACCGTTGTCGGTTCATCAACAAGATCTGTACGGAACACTGTGATGTCGATATCCTCGGAGAAACGACTGATCAGGTCGAATGCTTTCGACAATGATGTTCCACCTTTGAAAAGGAGTCGAGGAATTTGGGAAGGTCTCTCACAGTAAAGGGCGTTCAACGTCCAGCAAACCCAAAAGTCCTTCTCAACTTGGTTGACAGGAAGACCTAGACGGTTTGCAGTTTCGAGAAACAAATCTTGCCGGTCCTTTACAGAAGCGGTACCGATTATCTTGTAAGAATTAAATGTCATAAACGTACCTTTTCTACATGGTCAACAAGCAAATCACGCAAGAATTCTTGCATCCAGATCGGTAGAGCATAGAAGCCTGATATCAGATCTTCTCGGATTTTTTGGCCATTCTCCGGGTCAGCAAAGATACTTCGTAACTTGGCCCTGATGCGGTGTTGCTCATCTACTTCCTCCAGCATATCCCTTAGCCAGTGCAATGCCTGTACCACATGCATTGCTGGTCGACCTGCCCAGAAGAGACTACTAGGGGCTGCGTGACGAAAATGAATCTCCTGTCTTCCCAGTTTGATTGACTTCAATCGTGCATCAACCAGCACTACAATTTTTGCCGACACGGCAGTGGTAAGACCGAGTTCGTTGGCAGCTGTTAAGCCGTCAATGATTGTACGTGCCTGATCCCGTCGGGTTACGGCCCGTATGACCGCACGGTAATCAGGTACTTTCTGCCGCCCGGTTAATTTATTGGTACCCGGTCTGTCGTATAGGCCTCGAGTGATACGACGCAGGTCTCCAGAAGCAACAAGGCGTTGTAGGGTCTTGTCAACTGCAGCCCGAGTACCGAGGTCAGCAAAATCTGCGGGAACCCAGACCTCATCTGGATTAGACGCAATCCGGGTGAAAAGGCGAGAACGCAAATCTGTATTTTTATTTAGAACTTTCATAACTGAAATATGTATCATATTTCGGACAAATTCAAGAGAGGTGTTTCAAGAAAAATTAGGACCATGAGTTTTCGGTATGTATGTTTATCTCGGGAGAATTAGTTGGGGAAAGCCCGAAGTAAGATGGCGAGCATGACAACCGTGGTTAGTCTTGCTGAAAAGAGAGAACTTCCTTGTAGTGATTCTAACCAAACTGCAAAATTACTTGTAATTAGTGTCCGCCCGAAAATGAATTAATTGTTCTCAAACCCTTTACAAGAGGGGATTTGGTATGCGAATCTTCTTTTCAAGATCGGTACTTAAATTTGTTTTTTTTCAAAATAAAGCCTGATCTTGCCCCAAAGCAACAATTCTTCGAGGTTAGAGCATGCGACAAACGATCCCCCAAAGACAACTTGGTGATGTTGGTATTGAGAACATTGCGTTGGATTACAAATCCAGGGATGACATCCCGGCCATCTTGATCGGGCTTCAGCATCTTTACACGGACAAGACCTTGCGGGAGCAACTTTTTGCTCTCCTGGAGGAGAAAATGGTTCCCAATGTCAATCACAAGTTGGGCCGACCCGGGATGGATTTGTGGCAGATCCTGGTGATGGGTGTCCTGATGCAGGGTTTGAATTGTGACTATGACCGTTTGCAAGATTTGGTCAATGAGCACAAAACCATTCGGAAGTTTCTTGGCCATTCTGATATTTTTGATGATAGCCGCTATTCCTACCAGTCGGTTGTTGATAATGTCACCCTGTTGTCGCCAGAGTTATTGGCCGCGGTTGGCAAGCTGGTTGTCGATAGTGGTCACCAAGTGTCAAAAAAAAAGCCTGGCGCACCATTGCGCGGGCGGTGTGATTCTTTTGTGGTCGAGACGGATGTGCATTATCCGACGGATGTCAATCTGTTATGGGATGCGATGCGTTGTCTTCTTCGTACGCTTGGTCGTGAGGCCAACGCTGCCCATATTGGTGGGTGGCGTCAATGTAAACATTTGAGGGCTTCGGTCAGGCGGAAGTTTCATGCGGTTCGGAAGACCAGGCGGGCCAGTCCGGAGGATGTAAGGGCTTATCTTGGCCAGTGTGGTGATCTTGTCACAAGGGCCGAAGAGACCTTGCTTGTGTTGCGTGTTGTGGGGATAACCAAGGACAAGGACTTGGTTGCCATGGCCAATTATTTTCGTCATGCCCGCCGTCAGATTGATCAGATTGATCGTCGTTTGCTGCAGGGCGAAACGATCCCCACGGCTGAAAAGGTCTATTCAATTTTTGAGGAACACACGCGATGGATCTCCAAAGGCAAGGCCGGAACTCCGGTTGAACTCGGCGTGCCGGTCTGCGTCCTGGAAGATGATTGTGGCTTTATCCTGCATCACCGGATCATGTGGGCCGGGAGCGATGTTGATCATGCCCAACCGATGATTGAGGAAACGCAGGCCCGCTTCCCGTCGCTTCGGGCCTGCAGTTTTGACCGTGGTTTTCACAGTCCGGCCAATCGGGTCCGTTTGGACGAACTTCTTGCTGACAATGTCCTTCCGCGCAAGGGTTATCTAACCAAGGCCGATAAAGAACGAGAAAGTGGCGCTAATTTTGTTGCCATGCGGAAGGAACATCCGGGGATAGAATCGAAAATCAATAGCCTTGAGCATCATGGTCTTGCCCGGGTTCGGGCGTATGGAGCTGATGGTTTTGAGCGTGTGGTTGCCTTGTCGGTGGTTGCCTGCAATATTCATCATTTGGGTCGTTTGTTACGTAGGAAGAAGAAAGACGAGCTGAAACGCTTGCTGGTGCGAGATAAACGACCACGCCTGGTGGCCTGACGAAACCACCTGCACCAAAATCCAAATAATCGTCCCCAAAGGACGGCCAGGGGAGGTCTGTCTTGACTTGGGAAAGATCGGATAATTTGTGGAAAAAGTTGTTCGAAAAGTTGTTTTTTTGTGGAAAACCAAGCTCGAAGCTGAAAATTTTTGTTCGGTGAAGGAATCTGGGAAAATGAAATTATGGCAATTTGCTAAAAATCAGGTATTTTCTGGGCAGACACTAATTAGGCAATGAGTTGTGTTTCAAACTCGGTAATTGGCACGGGAATTCTTGACAGCATTTCTTTAGGACAAATCTGAAGGAACTTTTCGCCCTCAACTTCCCAATTGTTAAGTATTTTGTTGCCTAACACACTTCCTGTCTCCAGGACATGTTCACTGATCAGTTCATGCAATTGATTTTTCCAATAGGGTACTGATACCGGACAGGAAACCAGCGAATCATAATTTATCATCTGCTGTGCTTTGCCATCCTTATCATATAGGTAAGCCATTCCGCCTGTCATTCCGGCCCCAAAGTTAATTCCGATGGACCCAAGAATAACCGCAGTTCCACCTGTCATGTACTCGCATCCATTTGCTCCACAGCCTTCGACAACAACAATTGCGCCTGAGTTTCGTACACAGAATCTCTCTCCGGCTCTACCAGCAACAAACATTTTCCCTTTGGTAGCGCCATAAAGAACGGTATTCCCAATAATGGTATTGTCAGCAGCAACCAAATTGGACGAATTTGGAGGCTTCACAACAATCGTTCCACCAGAAAGACCTTTGCCAACATAGTCATTGGCATCACCAAAAATGACAATTTTCAACCCGTTGACAATAAATGCCCCCAAGGATTGCCCAGCCGAACCTGTAAGCTTGATGGTAAGATGATCAGGTTGGAGCGAATTGTTCATACCGAATCGCTTTACAATCCGATAGGAAGTCCTTGCCCCAATCGTTCTCTGAGTGTTTTGAACATCATAGGAAAGTTGCATTTTTTCGCCTTCTTCAAGGAAAGCCTTGGCATCTGTCTGAATTTCTGCATCAAGGGATTCCTGCACCCCATTTCTTACTTTTTCGGCCCTTTTTCCAACCCTGATACTATCATCTACTTTAACCAAAAGGGGATTAAGGTCCAAGTCTACCAAATAGTCTGAACCTTTGGATACCTGATATAACAAATCAGTACGCCCTATAATCTCATCCAGGGATTTATGTCCCAAATCAGCTAGGATTTCCCTTACTTCCCGGGCATAAAAAGTTATTAAATTGACTACCTTAGATACTTCTCCTGTAAACTTCTCCCGCAACCTCTCATCCTGAGTACAAACTCCTACTGGACAGGTGTTGGACTGACATTGTCTGACCATCAGACATCCCATGGAAATCAAGGCAGCAGTCCCAATGCCAAATTCTTCGGCTCCTAGCAATGCTGCAATGACAATATCCCTACCTGTTCGAAGGCCACCATCAGTTCGAAGAATTACTCGGTCTCGCAGGTTGTTCAGTGTCAAAACCTGATGAGTCTCAGCAAGCCCTATCTCCCAAGGCAAACCGGCATATTTGATCGAAGTTGCCGGTGAAGCACCGGTTCCTCCAGAGTGCCCTGAAATAAGGATCACATCCGCTTTTGCCTTGGCTACCCCAGCCGCTATGGTTCCAATCCCTGACGATGATACCAGTTTGACACAAACCTTGGCCAAGGGGTTAATCTGCTTGAGGTCATAGATCAGTTGGGATAGGTCCTCAATGGAATAGATATCATGATGAGGCGGAGGAGAAATCAGTGTCACACCCTGAGTTGAATGCCTCAATTTGGCAATCAAGGCTGTTACTTTCATGCCGGGTAGTTGGCCACCCTCTCCAGGCTTGGCACCTTGGGCTATTTTGATTTCCAGTTCATCACAGTTACTCAAATATTCGGCGGTTACTCCAAACCTGCCACTAGCAACCTGCTTAATCCTAGCGGAGGGATTATCTCCATTGGCATCAGGAGTGGAATGGGCAGGGTCTTCACCCCCTTCACCGGAATCTGACTTGGCACCAATCCGATTCATGGCAACATTCAAGGTCCTATGGGCTTCTGGGCTGAGAGCCCCTAGGGACATCCCGGGTGTTACAAATCTTTTTCTGATTGAGGTTATGGATTCTACTTCATCCAATCCAACCTTTTGCTCATCCTCAGAAATCTTGAGAAGATCTCTTAAATTCAAAGGAGGGCCATTATTCATGGTTTTTGAATATTCTCTCCATAGGTCATACCTATCCTGGTCACAGGCTGTCTGGAGCAATCGCATACCTCGGGCCTGCCAGGCATGTGCTTCCCCGGAATTCCTTTGCTTATAAAAACCACCGACAGGAAGTATGTTCAGATTTGTCTCCCAGCTTTTCCTGTGTTGTTCAACCAGTTTTTTATATAAACCTCGTAGACCTATTCCCGAAATCCTGCTTGGCATTCCGGGAAAGTATTTTGTGACCATCGCACGGGACAATCCTATAGCTTCAAAATTCAACCCTCCCCGATAAGATGAGATGACGGATATGCCCATTTTTGAAATAATCTTGAGCAAACCCTGGTTAATGGCTTCCCTGAATTTATCCACAGCCCCTTCCAGAGTATCATCCAACAGGTTCCTGGCAATCCTGTCGGATAAAGTGTCCTGGGCTAGATAGGCATTTACCGTGGTTGCCCCACAAGCGATTAGAACAGCAAAGTAATGGGCATCAAGACACTCACCCGATCTTACATTGATGGTTGTAAAGGTACGCAAACCCTTGGTTGTCAACCAACTATGCACTGCACTCGTTACAAGAATCATAGGCATCGGTATTCTGTTGGGACCCTGATTCATGTCTGTTAATACCAGGTGGGAAAACCCTGAACAAACTTTATCTTCTGCTTCCTTCAGGACCCTGTGCAGATTTTTCTTCAGGGCCTTGGGACCATCATCAAGGTCAAGGGTACAATCGATTTCCGTTACCCCCTCACCAAAAAAGCCCATGGTTGCATCAAACATGGCGTTGCTCAGGAAGGGAGATTCAAGGTAGGCCGTAGCAACTGAATCTGTTTTTTCATCAAGCACATTGTTGAGATTGCCGAAACGGGTTATCAGGCTCATAACCCTACTTTCACGCAAGGAATCAATTGGTGGATTGGTAACCTGACTGAAATTTTGCCGGAAATAATGGCTCATCGGCCGATACTGGTCGGATAATACTGCTGGGGGTGTATCATCCCCCATTGAGGCGACGGCCTCTTTCCCTTCTTCGGCCATGGGAATCAGGATTGCTTCAATGTCCTCGAGAGTCATGCCCGCCATGCTCTGTCTTCGTCTTAATTCCTTGCCGGAATAGAGGGTTTTCTCCGAGACATCTTCCAAATGTTCATCAAGTTTAACAATCTTGTTCGTCAACTCACCAAATGTCTGGCTCTGGGCAAGCTTCCCTTTAAGTTCATGGTTGCGATAAAGCTTGTTTTCCAGCAAGTCTACAGCAACCATATGGCCTGGACCGAGTGCTCCCTTTTCAATGATATCCATTTCATCAAGCGGGACCATGCCTGTTTCTGAACCGGCGATCAGAAGATTGTCCTTGGTGACTGTATAGCGAAATGGCCTCAAACCATTTCTGTCCACACCTGCGACAACCCACCTTCCATCCGTCATGGCCAAGGCAGCCGGACCATCCCATGGTTCCATAATTGCATTACAATAATGGTACATATCCCGCCATTCCTCGGGCATGGAATCCTGCTTTTTTGACCAGGCTTCGGGAACAAGAATGGCTTTTGTCATAGGGGCATTTCTGCCAGCTCTTACCATGACCTCAAATACTGCATCCAGGGCTGCTGAATCAGATGAACCTTGTGGCACAATAGGTTTTATATCCTCCTCAAAATCCCCAAAACTATCTGAAACCATTTTGATCTCATGGCTTTTTAACCAGTTCAGATTTCCCTTCAAAGTATTGATTTCTCCATTGTGGGCCATCATTCGAAAGGGTTGAGCAAGCCACCATTGAGGGAATGTATTGGTCGAATATCTTTGATGATAAAGGGCAAATGCTGAAGTAAAATCCGGGTCCTTCAAGTCGGGATAAAATTCCGCCACCTGCTCGGCCAACATCATCCCTTTATAGACAATTGTCTTACTGGAAAGAGAACAGATGTACATTCCATTGATTTGGGCTTTGTTCACAGCCCGCTCAATCCGCCGACGAATGATATAAAGATTTCTTTCAAACTCTTCTTCTGTCAGGTTGCGACCATCAGCAATGAGTATCTGTTCGATTTCCGGTCTGGTTGCACTGGCCTTTTCTCCCAGAACACTTGTGTTTACCGGTACATGGCGCCATCCATAGATGGTATGTCCCATATTCAGGATTTCTGCCTCGACGATGGTTCGACAAGTTTCCTGAGCTCCAAAATCGGTTCTTGGTAAAAATACCATGCCAACAGCCAGTTTTTTTGCTTGGTCCAATTCATGGCCTGTCCGTTTGATTTGCTTACGGAAAAATTCCCTTGGTATTTGGGTACCGATGCCTGCTCCATCGCCGGTTTTGCCATCAGCATCAACTGCACCTCTGTGCCAGACAGCTTGCAGTGACATAATCCCGTATTCAACGACTCTTCTTGAAGGTTTGTCATCAATTGAAACAACAAGGCCTACACCACAGGCATCATGCTCATCTTCTTGCCGATACAATCCGCTCAGAGCCCTTTGTTCTCTTTGGGCCCTTTCCTGCAGAATTATTTCCGATTTTTCCATAGTCATATTCAACCTACGTTTTTCAAAACAGTTTTAGGCTTCCCTTCCAAGTATTCCGTTAGTTTCATGCCGCACGATCAAGCAAAGTGTTTCTAAATTGTTTGAGAATGGTTTCTGCGGCTTCCCGTCCATCCCGAATGGCCCATACCACTAGACTTGCACCCCTGACGATATCTCCTCCAGCATAAATTCCTGGAAGATTTGTTTCGTGGGTTCTGAAGTTGGTTTTTA
Source organism: Paracoccaceae bacterium (assembly GCA_963668325.1). Taxonomy (GTDB): domain Bacteria; phylum Pseudomonadota; class Alphaproteobacteria; order Rhodobacterales; family Rhodobacteraceae; genus MPNP01. The sequence continues at coordinate 353,887 of OY764222.1, read as the reverse complement.
AAGTCCCCCAACCCGTTATCTGCAATTCTGGTACCTTCCAATCCAGGGGAAGGTTCTCCGGTTCAAAACCCAAAGCCTTAATAACCAGATCGGCTTTTTCGTCAAAATCGCCACCAGGTATTGGGACAGGTGTTCTTCTACCTGTGGCATCCCGGTCAGACAGTCTCATTTTTCTTGCCAATACCTTGGTTACAATATCCTTACCAGAAAAACCTTTGGGGGACGTCAGCCAGATGAACTCTACACCTTCCTCCTCAGCATTCTGAACTTCTCTTCTGGACCCAGGCATGTTTTCCTTGTCTCTTCGGTAATAGCATCTGACAGATTTTGCTCCCTGGCGAACAGCAGTACGAACACAATCCATAGCAGTATCTCCACCGCCAATTACAACAATTCTTTTGCCATGAGCATTCAGGATTCCTGAATCGAAGTCCGGGACCTTGTCTCCAAAACTTTTACGATTCGAAGCCGTCAGGTAATCAATAGCCTGAACAATACCGTCGAGACCGATTCCCGGACATTTTATATCACGAGATTTATACACTCCGGTTGCCACCAGAACGGAATCATATTTCTGCCTGATTTCCTGGAAGGAAATATCTCTTCCTACCCGGCAGTTCATGCGAAAATCAACCCCTCCATCAACCAGTTGATCTATTCTTTTCATTACTACGGGTTTTTCGAGTTTAAACCCTGGAATACCATAGGTTAGCAATCCTCCAGGTCGGTCATGTTGGTCGTAAATGACAACCTTGGTCCCGTTTCGTCGTAAAACATCTGCAGCTGCCAGGCCGGCTGGTCCTGCTCCAATGATTCCAACCGAAAAATCATGTTCAATGGGTGGGTTAATTGCCTCAACCCATCCTTTTTCCCAAGCAAGGTCGGTGAGATACTTTTCGATTGAGCCAATAGTTACCGTACCATGTCCCGCCTGCTCAATGACGCAATTTCCTTCACACAGCCTGTCTTGTGGGCATATCCGACCACAGATTTCAGGAAAAGTGTTGGTTTCCTGACTAAGGAAATAGGCTTCTTTCAACCTTCCTTCCGCTGATAATTTCAACCAATCCGGAATATTATTGTGGAGTGGACAATGGGTTTGGCAATAAGGCACACCACACTGCGAACATCTACTTGCCTGGACGGCAGCAGTTTCAGGGGGATAATCCGAATAAATTTCTTCAAAATCTCCAAGTCTCTCGCCTTTGGTTCTCTTTTGGGGCATCTCCGAGGAAACCTCGACAAAATTCAGCATTTGTTGTTTGGACATATCCAATTCCAATATTGTTAGGGGGATACAATAATAATCTTCTTATCAAGAAAATAAAGACATTAATTATGACCTAAATTTTCAAATATCACAATTCGACTCTATTATTTACAAGATTAAGCTGTTGAATAAGTCATATAGTATTACCTTTTTCTGGTTTGTAAACAAAAGATTGTTGCTATTCTGCTCCTTTCTGGTTTGCTTCTTTGGTAAGAATCTCTAATAATTTTCCATAGCACTATAAAACCCGAGGTTAGAATTTACATCCACCCAAGGGTCCTGCTTGTCACACTTGGGGAAAGCCTTACCGCCCTTTAGGAACTAACACTAGGAGAAAATAACCGCAATGTTGGTATTTCACCTGATCCTTGTTGCCATCATCCAAGGAATAACAGAGTTTCTCCCTGTTTCTTCATCGGGCCATTTGGTCTTGATTCCCCTGCTTACTGATTGGGACGATCAAAGTTTGGTCATTGATGTTGCAGCACATATAGGAACTCTATTGGCTGTTGTCGTATACTTTAGGAATGAAGTTGCAAATATCCTCAATGGGGTGGCTGATGTTTGCAAGGGGCAATTCAAAACTCCCAACTCATTACTATTTCTAACCCTGTCCCTAGCAACCATCCCCGTAGTTATAGCGGGTTTAATCGTTTATCTCCTGAACCTGAATATCCTGTTCAGAAGTCTGGCGGTAATTGGATCGACCACCTTGATTTTTGGGTTGGTACTCTATGCTTGTGACAGAATAAAAATAAATGACCTCAAACTCGATTCCTTTAATTTCAGACACGCTTGGATTCTTGGTCTGTTCCAGACCCTCTCACTGATACCAGGTACATCTCGGTCTGGAATAGTTATCTCGGGAGCAAGGCTTTTAGGGTATTCTCGCAGGGAAGCTATTAGAGTTGCCATGCTAATGTCGATTCCAACAATTATCGCAGCTGGGACCCTTACAACCCTGGACTTGATAAACAATCCTGTCCCGGGAAAACTGTTGGATAGCCTTATTGTTATCGGTATTTCTTTTGTTTCGGCCCTCGGAGCACTGGCAGCCATGATACGACTATTACAATTTGCCAGTTTTACCCCTTACGTTATCTATCGAATAATTTTGGGCTTAGTCTTACTCTATCTGGCCTTCAGTTAGTAAGGAATGGTTAATTCTTCCCTAGATATCCTGATTTTTCCTGATCAATTCGGAAGATTCATGAATGGCGGTGTATTGCCCAGCAGGTCGATAACTGTATAGATAGGTTTCCAAAACACTCTCCAGAGTAGTAGGCTCAATATTCAAATCCTGAAATGTAGGTGTGTTTCCAGAAACAATGTTATCACTTTTCAATTGTTGGATTTGGTCCCTTGTCAGAAGGGAATTTTCCACCAAGCCTCCAGAAAATATCTGGACCATGTCCAAACCCCATCCTAGTGGTGAACAAATTTCTGGTGGCAAAGGCATGACAAGTCGTTTTCTACGAATCACTACCAACATCCGATCAATAAGTTCTTTCAAGGTAAGGATTTCATCCCCTCCCAATTCATAAATTCCCTTGATATCTTTGGAAAAAACGGCCATTTCTACGGCCTTGGCCACATCATCAACATATACGGGTTGAAACCTGGTATTTGCTCCCGGAAGAGGAAGAATCGGCGAAAGCCTGGCCATTGAAGCAAACTTGTTAAAAAACTCATCACCATTCCCAAAAATAACCGATGGTCGGAAAATCGTGCATGCCGGGAAATTCTGCAGGGTTGCTTCTTCGCCGGTAGCCTTGGTCTGTGAGTAAACACTCGGGCTTGCCAAAGTTGATCCCAGGGCAGAAATATGGACCAGGTTTTCAACGCCCTGTTCCGAGGCAAATCGAGCTATTCTTTCAGCTGCATCAACATGAATTTGCTTGAATTTCTGTTTGCCGACCTGGTTAAGGATGCCAACACAATTGATAACCGTATCTGATCCTTGAATGGCTTCTATGACTGAATTGTCGTATCTGACGTTGGATAAAACAGGTTCAATCTGACCCGGGGGACCATAAACTCTGACAAAGCCGGCTTCATTGGGTCTTCTTACAGCAACCCTGATTCGGAAACCCCTAGCGGCTAATCTCTGGGTTATATATCTACCCAAGAAACCGGAACCACCAAAAATTGTAGCAACTTTTGTCATCTTTCCTCATTCCATAACATTCTGTGGGAAAAGAAAATCCCTAACCACATATACTACTAATTATATTCTTGATTCAGAATAATCCAGAGCCATTTATCCATGAATATTTTGAATTTTTTCCAGAAAAGCATCCTGTTTTGGAACCGCTTAAGTTCAAATATAGACCGTATTATCAATTTTATACTTGGAAATTGTTCCTCAATAAATTATTGCATAATCCAAAAGCCCAGATGGCGGAATTGGTAGACGCGCTAGTTTCAGGTACTAGTACTCGAAAGGGTGTGGAGGTTCGAGTCCTCTTCTGGGCACCAATAACATTTATGATTTCAGAACCCATTATCTTCGGTTAGATACCTATTCAAAGTTTGGAGAATCTGCTTGCAACTCGTACATTTAAATTAATTAGGGATATTTGAATTGGAAATTGAACTATACCAGAGAGATCTTCCTGATGATTTTAATCCGGGTTCCATTCTTGCCATAGATACTGAAACCATGGGGTTGAATATCTTCAGGGACCGTCTTTGCCTGGTCCAAATGAGAAGCGAATCAGGACAGATTGTTCTTGTCCAAATTCACAAGGGGCAAACGGAAGCACCCAATTTGGCAATTTTATTGACCAATCCAGAAGTCCTGAAGATTTTTCATTTTGCCCGGGCGGATATGGCAGCTTTGTGGTATTATCTGGATATCAAGGTGGGACCAGTCTACTGCACGAAAATTGCTTCTCGATTGGCCCGTACAAATGCTCAATCCCACGGTCTGAAAGCCTTGGTACAGGATTTGTTGGGTGTTGAATTGTCCAAGGAACAGCAGGTTTCTGACTGGGGAATTGAGGAACTCTCCAAAGAACAGCTAGAATATGCCGCTTCTGATGTTCTTTATCTTCATTCCCTTAAGGAAAAACTTGATCTCAGGTTAATACGAGATGGAAGAATGCACCTTGTTGAAAATTTGTTCCGTTGTCTTCCCGCCATTGTCGCCCTTGATGTTAAGGGGTGGCGTGGCGATATTTTTTCGCATTAACACACCATACCCATGAATGGTAAGGATAATTTCATGAAGCGAGAAGGGATACCTGACCACCTACAATACCTCGAAAGAGGCAAATCAGTAATTAGGAGTGAAATCCAGGCCCTTTCACAATTGCTGGACCACCTCGGGGACGATTTTTCCAAGGCCATCGAACTGCTCATCAATACCAAGGGCAAGATCATTGTCGCTGGTATGGGAAAATCCGGTCATATTGGCAGGAAAATAGCTGCAACCCTTTCTTCAACAGGAAAGCCAGCCCACTTTGTTCATCCAGCCGAAGCCAGCCATGGCGACCTGGGTGTATTGGCCAAAGGAGATGCGGTTCTAATTTTTTCAAATTCCGGGGAGACTCCAGAACTTGCTCATTTGATTTCCCATACAAAAAGGTTTTCAATTCCAACCATTGGTGTGGCAAGTGAACGTGATAGCACTTTAATCAAAAATTCTACTGTGGGTATTATCCTACCCAGAACCGGAGAAGCTTGTGAAACAGGTGTTGTTCCCTCCAATTCAACAGTCATGCTTCTAGCCCTGGGGGATGCGCTGGCAATCACCCTGATGAGATCAATGAATTTCACAGTAGAAACATTTCGAGAGTTTCACCCTGGAGGACAACTTGGTGCAAGGCTTTCCAAAGTTGAAGCAATAATGCATAGTGGACCTGATATCCCCCTTGTAGAAGAAAATGCCCCGATGGATGAAACCTTGATTACCATGACCAAAAAGGGATTTGGTGTAGCAGGTATAGTATCTTCTACTGGAAGTCTATTGGGAATAATTACCGACGGTGACCTTCGAAGGCATATGGATGGGCTATTGAATAGAAATTCAGGTGAAGTAATGACCCGTAATCCTATTACTATTTCGCCAGATTCCCTAGCCGAAGAAGCATTGGCTCTTATGAATGAAAAAGGGGTGACGTGCCTATTTGTCGTCAAACAAAGGAAGAATTCGAAAGTAGTGGGGATTCTTCACATTCATGATTGTCTCAGATTGGGTGTCGTTTAATCAGGGATGTATGTTGAAATTCTACCCTCGAAGATTTATTAATCTTTAATGATATTTTGAAAAGTTCTTGATCCGTCAATTTGGTATTACTGAACTAGTATCGTGTCGCTATTGAATAGATGGGTATAATGACTTCAACTTAATGCGCGCATCCTCCGCCCTAAACCGCCACTCGATCGGTTTGGCCGCCCCATTCCGATTATCTTGCCAGGCCCTGACTTCACGAACCATGGTCGCACGGTCGGGAATACACCGTTGGAAACACTGTAACGTCAGGACATTTATTTCAATTTCGGCCATGTTCAGCCAGCTCCCATGCTTCGGGGTATGGTGAACCTCAAACCTTTGGGCCAGACGATTGGCCTCAGCGGGTTCAAAGGTATCATAAAGGGTTGCGAGTTTGTGGGTATTCAAATTGTCCATCACCAGGACGATGGTCTTCCCTGGAAAGTGGCCATCAGCAAGGTCTTTTAAGACCATGGCAAAATCCTGCTTGGTCCGCCGATCGGTGACCTTGACATGACGCCAACCCTGCAACGGGGCCGAAAGCATGAAGAGATTGGCGGTACCGTTGCGCTGATATTCATAGTCGTAACACGCCGGTTGGCCTGGCCGGACCGGCAAGGATGTCCGGGCCGCCCGGGTCTGTTGCCGGGAGGTTTCGTCCAAACAGACCAGAACAGTGTCATCGTCATATTCCCTGTGGTAAACCCTCAGAACATCCTCCATGGCATAGACAAATTCGGCGTTGGCTTGCGGGGGAATGCACCAGCACTTCTGGCGCCAGGGTTTCAATTCGTTTTTTTTAGTGCCCGGCGGACCGTATCCTTCGAAATGGTCTCGACGATTTCCAATTCGACCAACTTCGCACCCAACAGCCTCAGCGACCATTTCGCATGACCCTCCGGCGGCTCCGAACAGGCCAACATGGTCAATTTGGCCTCACCCTCACCGTCCAGAAGCCGCTTCTTGCGGTTCACTTGAACCTTGCGGTCCAGCGTCGCTTCAATACCCTCCATGACACATTGTTTGCGCGTTCGCTCAACCGTTGCAGTACCAACCCCGAGTATCTCAGCGATGCGGGCATCCGAAAGACCACCCGTGGAAAGGCTTTCGTCCGTCAACAAAAGGATATTGGCGCGTCGGCGGGCTTGGGTGGAACCCGTGCCGCTGTCGATACGACGGCGTAGCGACTGGCGCTCTTCAGCCGTAAGATGAACCCGGTGACTTTTGTGGCGGGCTGTACTCATGATTATTTCCTTCAACTAATGGCCTTCCAGGGTCAGATAAGCCCACCATATTGGTTTTGGTGGTGGTTAACTGATGGCCGGGAAAGGACTGCTGCTCGATAGTGGTGGTTCCTGTTGACAGGATTAATCATATTTAGATAGTGTCTGCCCAGAAAATACCTGATTTTTGGCAAATTGCCATAAATACATTTTCCCAGATTCATTTTCCAAACAAAAATTTTCAGATTTGAGCTTGGTTTTTCACAAAAAAACGACTTTTTGAACAACTTTTTCCACAAATTATCCGATCTTTCCCAACTCAAGACAGACCTCCCCTGGCCGTCTTTTTGGGGACGATTATTTGGGTTTTGTTGCAGTTGGTTTCGTCAGGCCGCCAGGCGTGGTCGTTTGTCCGGCAGTAGTAATCTTTTCAGATCCTCTTTCTTCTTCCTACGTAACAAACGACCCAAATGATGAATATTGGACGCAACCACTGACAAGGCTACCACACGCTCAAACCCATCAGCTCCATACGCGCGAACACGGGCCAGACCATGATGCTCAAGGCCATTGATCTTCGATTCTATCCCCGGATGTTTCTTCCGCATGGCAACAAACTTGCTCCCACTTTCCCGTTCCCGGTCAGCCTTCGACCAACGACCCTTCCGAGGTAGAACATTCTCCGCAAGAAGTTCATCCAGACGAACCCGATTGGCCGGACTGTGAAAGCCACGGTCAAAACTGCAAGCCCGAAGGGACGGGAAAAGGAACTGGGTTTCCTCAACCATTGGTTGGGCATGATCAACATCACTCCCTTTCCACATGATCCGGTGATGCAGGATAAAACCACAATCATCTTCCAGGACGCAGACCGGTACACCTAATTCAACCGGAACCCCGGCCTTGCCTTTGGAGATCCAGCGGGTGTGCTCCTCAAAAATTGAATAGACCTTTTCAGCGGTGGGTATCGTTTCGCCCTGCAGCAAGCGACGGCCAATCTGATCAATCTGACGGTGGGCATGACGAAGATAATTGGCAATGGCCACTAAGACCTTGTCTTTGGTTACACCCACAGCACGCAACGCGACCAAAGTCTCTTCGGCCCTGGCGACAAGATCATCACACTGGCCAAGATAAGCCTTGACATCATCCACACTGGCTCGCCTGGTCTTTCGCACCGCATGAAACTTCTGCTTGACCGAAGCCCTCAAATGTTTCCATTGACGCCACCCACCAAGATCAGAAGCGCTGGCCTCATGACCAATCTCACGAAGAAGACAACGCATCGCATCCCATAACAGATTGACATCAGTCGGATAATGAACATCCGTTTCCACGACAAAGGAATCACACCGCCCGTGCAACGTTGCGCCAAGCTTTTTTTTTGACACTTTGTGACCACTATCGACAATCAGCTTGCCAACCGCGGCCAATAACTCTGGCGTCAACAGGGTGACATTATCAACAATCGTCTGGTGGGAATAAGTGGTTTTATCCCAGATGTCAGCATGACCAAGAAACTGGCGAACAGCACTATGGTGATTGACCAAATCCTGCAGACGGTCAAAATCACAACCCAGTCCCTGCATCACTACTCCCATAACCAGAATCTGCCACAAATCCATCCCCGGCCGGCCCAACTTGTGATTGGCATTGGTAACCAATCCTTCCTCCAGGAGAGTAAAAAGTCGTTCCCGCAGAGACTGGTCAGTATAAAGATGTTGAAGACCGATCAAGATGGCTGGGGTGTCATCTCTCGATTTGTAATCCAGATTAATATTTGCTATGTCAATGTCACCAAGTTCGCGGAGTGGTTTGATCGTATGTCGCATTGTCTCATCGCTCGAAGAAGTGTTACTTTTGGATAAGATCAGGCCTTATTTTGGGAAAAAACATATTTTAGAACTGATCTTGAAAGAAGATTCGCATATCAAAACCCCTATTGCAAGGGGTTTGGGAACAATTAAATCATTCTCGGGCAGACACTAGATAAGAAACAAAAACATCACTTCAATAGCGACACGATACTAGGTGAGTTAGAAACTAAAGGATATTTAAGTTCTTTCTTTTAATCTGAACTTCACAAATTACATTCTAATTTTATTTGTGAAGTTCAGTTTAATTAACAGGTATTACTGCTTGACAAACACCTAAGTTAATTGTAGGCACGGTTTAGTTTTTATCTCTTGCCAGAGAAGAATTTATTTGAACCCTCCGGTCTCAACGGAGGGTATTTTATGCAATTAGGGAGACTGAAAATGGGAATAAATTTATACACACGTGGTAAACTAGAGTACAAAATGCTCGTAATCGTCATGGCGACACCTCTTTTGCTAGCAGCATGTGGGGGGGGGTCAACGAGCAATGGCAGCGGTACAACTGATACGCCAGCAAGCAATGGCAGCGGTACAACTGATACGCCAGCAAGCAATACCGGTAGTACCACCAGTAACGCAGATAATGTGAGAGCAAATGCTGACGAAGACACAACCGCAACCTTCAAAGCAGCGGGCGAGGCCAACCCCGTATATGGCAGTGTATCACAGATCCATGGAACATCACCAAACTCTGCGGCTGAAGCCACTAAGGAGAATGACGGGGATTATACCTTGACATTACCAACCACAAGTGGTTTGGACATTTCGCTTAATACGGATGAAGATCTTCTTGTTGAAGGAGATCAAGTTACCATCCGTAATGGCGTGGAAATTAGTCTTAATGGCGTGGAAATTAGTTTTCTGAGCCTTTACAAGGGAAATGACGACCAAGCTACTATAGCAACCGTCTATACAGGTGATATTGATAATCTTGGCTATTGGATGGTTGGTGGAACGTGGATTCATTATTCCGGGCTTTCCAATGACCAAGCAAACTGGGAAGTTGGAGCCTTTATTGATGGACCAGAATTTTCGGAAGATCCTTTATTACCAACAGGCGGGGAAGCTGGATATACAGGCGTGGCCACGGGCAGTTATACAGCCACAGCTGGAACTGACCTTGAAGATATAGCGGAAGGAGCAGTCATAATTGGCGATTATGCGGGTGAATTTTCAGCCACGGCTAATTTTAACAATGGAGGCGGAACCTTGTCCGGTAGAATAATTATAACAGAAAGCATTGACTACATAGTTATAGGGGATTCCATAGAGCCAGTAACCAATTTTGTCGAGGATTCAACTATCAGTTGGGAAGATATATCATTTAACAGCAACGGCCAGGCTACAGGGGATGTGGTTGTTACCGTGCCGAATCTGGTATTGGTAGAAAATACAGGCAAAACAGGTAACAGGTTTTCTTCGATTAATGTTGATGACAACCCGAGTTTGATAGCCGGTACCCATGGCGGTTCCATCCGATCGGATGGTGGCACCGAGGCAGGTTACATCGGTGTACATATTGGTGGTATTAATCCATAGGAATTCTGGTGGTATTCTCGCCTCTTAATCATTTAATCACAGGGGGTTTACCGGTCCACAGTTTCCAGACGTTGTTGGATGATTTGGAAACGCTGGTATTGAACACGGTTTAACTTCCGAGGGATGAAAGGAGTATTACGATGGCAACCCAGCCAACAGAACTACAGTGCAAGGCATTTGAACTGCTGGAGGTACGACTGAATTAGCGTGTTCCCATAAATGGTACAGTTGGTAAATCCGCTGGAATAGCCCTGTCTCCCCTGTAAAGGAGGGTTGGGGCAAATCACATTCGAATTTAATTTGTGAAGTTCAGTTTAATTTCTGCTTAATCAATTTAATATTTGAATTACTTACTCCAATCTTTCTGGCAGTTTCAGCCCACTTGCTAAGGCTGGAACGGGTTTGATCTAGGATTTCTAAAATACGGGGGTTGTTAATATTTGCTGCTTCTCCCAGTTTAATTAGTTGTTCAACCGTTGGATTAAGACCTTCCCCCAAAACCATTGTGCTTTGCTCACCACATGGTCCGGCTGAAAAAGTAAGATCATAGGCCGGAGAAAGCCGCCAGTTTCCCCCTTTGTCCATAAGGAAACTAAAGTTCTTGGCATGGTCATCTCTATTGTAGGACAAAATGTTAAAAACTGCCAAACGAAACATCCTCTCAACTTCTCGAATGTCTCTGGTAAGAATCCATGTTAAAGTAATTAAATTTTCATAATCCAAGGTGGGTACACGAAAATCAGAATGTAGCAAACCACAAGCAGAATGCATATGGAAACGTGTATCGGTATCTTTATCAAATCGTTTCACCGCAAAATACCCTGCACCTTTTTTTGCTGGGAATAAATGAACATCAGGCATTATGATTCCAGCTTCTTTAGCCATAAGAGCATAAACATATTCGATTGCACCGGTATCCAACCCATCTTGAGTGTTGGAAAATTTAACTAACCATGAATTGTACCCTTTTGGTAAGTCAGATTTCCCGCATATGATCTGACTCCTTGAATCATTTACACCTATCAGAGCTTTTGGCCTTGCCCCTGCAGAAGAACCATTGAGTTCAATCAATTCTTCTAGCACATTATCCGACCTCCCTTCCAACACTTTCTGGGTTTGCACGGACAAGGCATCTAAACTAATTTCGCCCAAGGGTTTTGAAAAACCCTGGCCAGGATCGAATACCAATGCCCCTAGCCCATGGTGCCCAACATAGGTCAACCGGTCCAGAGGTGATATCTCAGAAGGAGATAACCCTTGAGACTTAACAAAACGGTCAATAAGTAGTCGGCCCCAACCATCTGGCAAACAGTCATAAAGTACTCCGGGCAAGCCCTCAAAAAAGGGCGTATTAAAGCTACGCACACCAAAATCAAGGGGCAGGTTCAAGGGAGAAATTTCTAAACCATAACTTATAAAATTTTGATCATATTCAAAGTAGATTTGGCGCTTTTGGACGGCCAACCGTCCTACAGGTTTAACACCATCCCCAAAATCTAAACCGACTTTAAGTTCTCTTACAAGATTCAAGCGGTTCATTTTCGTATACCTCTCTTGCGGACAGGTTTGTTATCTGCTTCCAGAACTTCATCAATTGAAGAAAAATGTGTTTCTGGCACTTGGGTTGCATTCAGAATATCTTCTAACCCCCCAAGCACCATTTGTATCATAAGAAATGATTTGAGTGATATTGAACCCTTTTGTTCAAAAAGACGGAGAGTTGGTAATGGTACCCCTGAACGTACAGCAAGACCTTCTTGGGTAAGTCCTAATTGCAATCTTCGCGCCCGAGTATTTTCCTTGATCTTCTGTTGTGCTCTTGCTGGAGAAATAAGTGATATCATTTTATTAATAGTGTTAATTAATTAATAATAAATACTATTATATTATCATTAATAAAAAAAGCAAATATTCAAAGTTATGATTCCATCATTTTCTAACGAGTTAGGGTATATTAGACTGCATGAAGTTAAAAGATAACTTCTGGAAGGCGCTGGAACTATTTTTCTGTCGTAATCAATGAAAAATAACTTGATTCTTCTTGGGTCAGAACCTCATCACACATTCCACACTCCCTGACCCCAAGGATTCCTCATTCACATTGGACTTAACAACCTCAATTTCGGACAGAATACAACTACGCTCAAGAGTTATTGATTTGAGAAGTTGGAAAACCATTTCATCCACCACATAAATTCTTGGAAATATTTCCAAGTTTGAATTAATGACTTTATTCAACACCTTGATTCTCAATTTAGGCATTGACTACTCTTCCAACCTCTATGAATGTGTTCCATTGCTTTCATCCATTTTCGATTCAGATTCTGAACTTAGAAAATCCTGGAGATGTACAGAACCATTTGCTGCAAGTATGAGGCATTGCATGATTTCTCCTATTGTAAGGGTAAGACTCCGTTGTTTTTGCCAGTGAATCTTCTTCCCTTACAACTCATAAAATCATAAACATTCCGGATAGTCATAAAAAATTGCTTTCCCTCAAAAAACTTTTCTAACTTAAAGTGTTTCTCTAGGTTTGCTTTTTGATTTATATTTAGGTTTAACCTTTGGTTAAAATTTTGATTTATTTGGAGTTCCAATTGTTTTCGTTAACCTACCGTCTTGTTTGCCTTATTTCCTTCATGGTATTTTACTCTTTTGCTTATGCCCAAGAAACTTCTACCTCAGAGAATTCTGGAGTTTGCGAGGGAAGTCCCGAACTTAATGTAACTTCCAACAATATTAATTTGGACCAAAAAACCATGACCTTTTTCCTCGAAGGGGACATTTTTGTCACCGGGGAAGGTTTTTGTTTTTCAACAGACAGCGAGGTTTCAATCATAACAAACGAGCAAAACCCCTCTAAAATAGATGAATTTGAGATCATGGGGGAATTTTCCCTTACCTTGGCAAGAGAAAACCAAACCCATATCAAAGCTAACAAGGGAAAGTTTGTCGAGGAGGAAAACAAGTTTGTTTTTGAAGACGAGGTTGTAATAACCGATTTTTACCAAGGGGCCAACGAAACCTTGAAAGCTGACCGCGGGCAGTATCTTCTTTCTACTGATAACTTCTCCCTAGAGGATAATATTATCCTTGAAATCGAAACCATTACACTTACGGCCAGTAAAGCCGAATTTATCTCGGCAGAGAATTTAGTAAAATTTACAAACGAGGTAGAAATGATTAACAATGACCCTACCCAGAAGTCAGAAATAAGGTCCGAGGTGGCTGAATATTATTTTGATGATAGGGTCATGATTCTTTCAGACAATGTTTCAGGAACTTATGGCCCCAGCACTTTTTCAGGTCGCTACCGGCTAGTATATAACTGGAACTCAGAAGACAATTGATATTCCTGGCAAATAAAATCAAAAACGGTGGAAGAATCTTTACAAATCGATCAAAATTCCTCCAAATGTCTTTCCGTTAACAATCTAACGACAAGAGTAAACAAAAGAGACATTGTCAGGGATGTTTCCCTGACTGTATATCCTGGTGAAATCGTCGGCTTATTAGGGCCAAATGGGGCTGGCAAATCTACCTTGTTTAGTTCCATGTCAGGGTTAAGGTTTCCAATCAAGGGAAGCGTCTTCATTGATGGTATTGATGTCTCCAATATGCCGCTTTATCTGAGGGCCCAATACGGATTGGGATTACTACCTCAGGAATCCTCCATTTTTCAGGGGCTGACGGTTGAACAAAACATTTTGGCTGCCTTGGAGGTAAAAATTCAAGACAAGACAAAGCGACAACAAATTCTGGAAAATCTACTGACCACCTTTGCCATTGAGAAGATCCGTACATCCAAGGGGTCCAATCTGTCGGGGGGACAGAGAAGGAGGGTGGAATTCGCTAGATGCTTTGCTTGTGAACCGAGGTATATTCTTTTGGATGAACCCTTTGCCGGTTTGGACCCAATAATAGTAAAGGAAATAACAAAAAACATCAGAACCCTCGTTTCGTTTGGCGTAGGGATTATGATAATTGACCATAATATCCTTGCTACCCTAGCGGTCGTTGATCACGTGTATATCTTGCTGGATGGGAAAATTATTACACATGGTACTCCAGACGAGGTAAGCTCAAACCAGATTGTTCGTGAGCATTACCTGGGTAATGACTTCAAGCTGGACTATCAGATCCAGTACCAGGGATTCAGGGAATAAAAAGGGGATTTGAAAATTTTGGTCTTGGAAAATTGGCAGATCAGTTATCCACACAATTTTCTCAAAGATAATTTAAAATTTCTCAGTTTTCATTAGAATAAATGAGTATCAAAATGAGAAATTTCTACATAATTCCAGATATTTAATGAGTGTGGTTTCCCGAAAGGCTAACCCACTAATTCAGGATCAGTTCCTGAACGAGTAGGATTGTGTTGAATTCTTTGTTCGAGTAGGAAAAGTTATGCAAATAATGATCAGTGGCCGTCACCTTGATGTGGGTGATGCCTTAAAGGAATACGTTAATGAGTACATCAATGCAGCAGAAACCAAATACGCAGAGCGTCCAACGGATGCGAAGATAACTTTCACCAAGAACGGAAGCAACTACGAATGTGAAGTAAATATGCATTTATCTACGGGTGTCTCTACGATGGCTAGTGCCGAATCTCATGATATTTATTCTTCCTTTAATAAATCCTTTACCAAAATGGAAAAGCAACTGCGAAGATATAAGCGAAAGTTGAAAGACCATCACTCAACCTAATTAAACGGTTGCTATTCGGTTAAATTTGCAATATATCCTTCCCGCCTGTTTCCCAACAAATTGGCTGGGTTGGATAGGTAACCCATTCTATAAGGTAACAGCATTTAGCTTGATCAGATCCCGTACGCGACAATTTTTTTGTCGCTGTTCTGGATTGAAAATTTCTGAATTTTTTCAAATGCAAGAAAAATTAAAGAGACGGTAAATGGAAATAAAGGAACTTCTTTCGCCTGAGGCCGTAGTTTTTATACCCAAGGAAAACACACCTACGAAAAAAGAATTGCTTAGATTGGTAGCCGAGATCGCCAGTAAGGTTTACGGGTTAGACCTGGAATCATCCTTTGGGGCCTTGGAGGAAAGAGAGTTGGCATCCTCAACAGGCATGGGACAGGGCATCGCCTTACCGCATGCCAGATCTGATAATTATGAAGAGATAGTTGGGATTTTTATCAGGTTGGAAACTCCAATTGAATTTGATTCCATAGATCGCAAGCCTGTTGATCTTGTGTTCGGAATGTTTGCCCCCAACAATTCCAGTATTGTGTATTTAAAATCTTTGAGTGGTGTCGCAAGAAAACTCAGAGAGGAAGAAACACAGGAACTTCTTCGATCTACCGAAAAACCAAACGAAATACTATCAATACTAGCCAAGCCATCCTGAAGTGGTACCTTGGTTATAAGGTCCATGAATGATGCCCAGTTTTTGAATTCTCTCAATCATTTGTCTGGCTATACCAAATGCGAAAACTTCTTTCGCCACTTGATGCAACGTTGTGTATCGCGTTCTTCATAGGCGTGTAAGGCTGATTGAGGATCCAGCGCGAATGTGTGCTCTCTGTCCTCTCCCAATGCAGCAAGTCGCATGGTGTACCATGCTGTTATCCCGCCCTGAGGTGGAGCTGCGAATTTGGGAAACTCTGGATCACCACCACCCTCGCTTAACCATGACTTGGCAAGTCGAGGATTAAGTACCATCCCGCGAGCCAAGCTTACCATGTCGACATAGCCACTCAACAATGCATTCACTGCCTGCTCACGATTTTGGAACCCGCCCGTCAACATGAGAGGTACATTTGTTACCCCTTTGGCACGCCGTGCAAAATTCAAAAAATATGGGCCGCTTTTCGATACTCCGTCTGAACTCGCCTTTGCACCGGGAAAATAGGTTCCGCCACTGATGTCAATAATATCAATTGATGATTGACCGATAATACGAACCACCTCTAAAGCGCTGCTCTCGGTCAATCCGCCTTCAATTTTATCAGTTGAGTTGATTTTAATTCCGATGGGATACGACGGGCCGACTGCACGACGCACTTCGTCTATTATTCTCAGAATTATTTGGCATCGAGCTTCAACGGAACCACCATACCTATCGGTTCGACGATTGAACAAGGGAGAAAGGAATTGACTTAGCAAGAAGCCATGGCCAGCGTGAATGTGAATGCCACTAAAACCTGTACTCTTGGCAAAAGCTGCAGTTCTTGCATACATACTGGGCAGTTCTTGGATTTCCTTAACCGACATCCCAGTACATTTGAGACCTGGAATGTCAATAACTGATGGTCCTTTCGGTTGGCTAATCGGTTGATGCGAAAGTGCACCAGCATGACCGAGTTGGGGCCAGAGGTGGGTGCCATTGATCATGGCTCTGCTGACAAGTCTTTGAATTGCAAGCTGATCACTGTTTGCTCCGAGCACCAGATTTCCCGGCTTTTCCGGAAAACGAGGATCCCCTTGGACTTCCCCTATTATGGAAACAGCCGTACCGCCCTCCGCCCATCTTTCGTATAATCTAATTTGTACCTCGGTGGGATCCCCCTCTCCGTTACCAAGAGAATCCGACATGGCAGATTTTGCGATGCGGTTTTTCAGAACCGCCCCGCAAGGAAGCTCCAACGAAGTATGAAGGACATGGTGAGAAGTTAACGATTTCTGTTCTGATGCTTTTTCATTCATTTCAGTTTTTCCTAATGAGATACCTCAATGGGTCTGCAGATTTTGTCTATTAAAAAATTATATATTAGCTATTGCCTGTTTCGAATGTTCCAGACTTGAAACCAACTCTAAGCACATGGGTTATGATCCCTGGAAGAAGTTCCATCCTGCCTACTCTCCTCAGCCTGAAATGTTATGGAACCAAGTTCTATTTACCATTCCATATTGAATTAACGTAAATAAAGAAAAATAAGTATACTGATTACTGTTTTACGAACTTATTGTTCGCAAGGTGGTCATAGCATGTTAATTAGTTTTTCTATTGAAAACTGGATGTCCTTTCGGGACCCAGCCTCCTTTTCCATGATTGCCAGCAGAGAAAAGCAGCATGGTAAACGAATTCCTAAAGTTGCCAAATTTCATACCAGGTTTTTGCCAGTTGCAACAATCTCAGGAGGCAATACTTCTGGGAAGACCAATTTATTTAAAGCATTGTGCTTTGCCAAATGGCTGGTCTTAACTGGCACTGGTTCTGAAAGTCCTATTCCTATTGAGCCCTACCGGCTGGACAGTGCCAGTATCAAGAAACCTTCACGCTTCCAGTTGGTATTGCTGATTGATGAAATCATTTATGAATTCAGTTTTGCTTTAACTCGAAAGGAGATTGTTGAGGAAAAGCTGGTCAAAATAACCAGTTCCAGCGAGAAGATTTTATATGATCGGAAGGGCGAAGCCCTGAAAACTGACCCAAGCATTAACAAGGATCTATTCCTGCATTCTGCCTCTAAAAGTGCGAGGGACAATCAGCTGCTCTTAACAAATTTGGTGTCGCAGAATGTTGATATTTTCCGTCCGGTTTACGACTGGTTCAAGGACAATCTGGTGTTCATTGCACCGGACTCAAGGTTTGGCTTCCTTGCACCTTTTATTGCTGAAGGACATCCCCTGTTCATCACCATGAATGAAATGCTGCAACAGTTAGATACCGGAATTTCCCATTTGGGTGAAGAAGATATTTCTTTTGATGATTTATCATTGCCAAAAACCCTTAAAAACAGGCTACAGGAAGATGTCAAGGAAGGTATGACAATCCGCTTACCAAATCATGAACCAATAATTATTACCAGGAAAGCTGGTAAACTGGTTGCCAAAAAGCTGGTGTCATTTCATTTAAGAAGCAACGGCACAGCAGCCAAATTTGACCTTAGTCAGGAATCTAACGGCATACAAAGATTAATCCACCTCCTACCAGCATTTCTGGAACTATCGGCCGCTAATTCCAAAAAGGTGTATGTAATTGATGAGATTGACCGCAGTCTCCATTCCCTGCTGACCCGCCAACTCATCGAAGCATTTCTGGAGAATTGCCGTAAGGACAGCCGGGCACAATTACTGATAGCCACCCATAATCTTCTTTTGATGGATCAGGGGCTTTTCCGAAGGGATGAGATGTGGGTTGCCGAAAGGAACAGCAATGGTATCTCTGAACTTTATTCAGTCAGCGAATTTAAAGATGTCCGGCATAACAAGGATATCCGTAAAAGCTATCTCCAAGGAAGATTGGGAGGAATTCCCAGATTTCGCTAGAAGTAACTCTCTGCCAAATAATATTGTGGTTGGCTGATTATATCCCTTAAAAATTACACTTGGCTGAACCAGCAAACAAGTTTCGGAATGGTGCTGTGATAGCCAAGCAACTCGTCGGTTAACATCGTTTAGACTTAACTTCACAAATAAAATTAGTATGTAATTTGCCCCAACCCTCCTTTACAAGGGGATTCAGAGCTATTCCAGCGAATTTACCAACTGTACCATTTTTGGGAACACTCTAATCAAGAGGGAAAAGGATAATTTTTGAAATAAATTGTGAGGGAAAAAGGAATAGTACGAAAGATCAGGATAAACTTGACTGTAAGGATTGAGTTACGGCTATAAATACTGGCAAAATATTACTCAATTGCGGGTAAAATTGAATACTTTTACAGTCTCCGTGGCGCTCAAACGTGTGGCCAGAGATTTTGGTCTGCGCTTTAAAATGGATTCATCAAGGCAGTTTGCCCATCGCTTTGCCAACGACCTTGAAACCATCCACGGGCCGGCTTCGATGTTGTCATCAGCCAGAAACGATACGGAACCAAGCTCTACACCATACAAGCGATTGATTAATCGGGTCAGTTATAGCCGTCTTTCACTGCCTGCTCCATTGCCGACAGTTCTTCATCAGTCAGAAAGTCAAAGAGAGCGGATCTCTTCCTTGCGGAAAGGCTACCGTTGTTCTGCAGGCACAACTGGATGAACAAGTCGATCAGGCGGTCAGGCATATCAATTATGTCCTGTATCGCCTTTTTTGTGTTGTCATAGTTGGCCAGAAAGCTGAGCTCTTCCACGAGTTCTTCTTCAATCGTTTTGGTAACAAACTCATACAAGGCTTCTGACTGAGCGGTCATATCCATATACTGATACCAGCATGCCGTATCGTTCTCGACAGTCATTTGCCCCATTTCATCCAACTGATAATCGATGAGTTGCAGCAAGGGTCGAGAGAACGCTTCTAGTGATGTATCATAGTCCGTCGGATTTTTGAGCATGACAGCTGAAACCGGAAACATGAGTCCGCGTGGCACTAGTTCCTGCAGAGACAGGATGTTGTGGATCAGAAACCGATGGATTCGCCCGTTCCCATCTTCAAACGGATGCAGGAACACAAACCCATAGGTGATGGTCGCTGCATGAATGACCGGGGATACATTTCCCGCTTTCATCCGCTTATGGGAGTCGATCAATCCCTCCATAAGACTTTGCAGGTCATCAGGTTTTGGACAAATGAAATGTATGATCTCCTTCTGATAGGCAACCGTCTGGCCGACATAATTCTGGCTCACCCGATAGTCACTGTCTTTGAAACGCGGATCAACAATACGGTTCTGAAGCTCTATCAGCCTTTCCTTTTCACAGAAATCTTCTTTTTCGGCAAGCTCCAGTGATGTGATAAACTTTTTTGTTCGGGAGGCGTTGGGCTTTATGTGCTCAATTTCAAAAGATGACTTCGTTTCCTTGTTGTAGAGGTAGCTCAGTGCGCAGCGAAGCAGGTCCGGTGGATATGCGGTGACGATATCCTCACACCTTTTGCGCAGGTCGGCTGAATCCAGTTTGGCAAGCTTTTCGGTTCTTCTTACGACAGGGCAAAACGATTTGGGACCAAGCAGGTTGTTCACAATGCGGTGACGTGAAGATTTTTCTCCATTTTGAACGGTGTAATAATTTTTGGCCTCCAATGCATCGACATAATTGCCGGAAGTCAGGTCGTCAACAGGCAGTTGCTTCCCGGTCAAAAACTCATAGAAGAACCAGATTCTTCGGGCATACTTCCCGGTAGGTTTAGATCTGATGTATTCGGTGAGCTCATCCTGAGAAACCTCTTCGAAGATACGAGCCAGCAAGCTCAGGTTGACCCCGTCATATTTCAGCGCGAATTCAAGATGATCGCCGACCTTCTCACCGGGCCAGTATTGGGTTCTGAAAACCTCTTCGACAAACCCGTCCTGAATTTTTGAATAGTGAGTGCCAGTAGTGGAAACCGACGAGCTGTGCCAGTTAGGCATACCAGCGTGTGCAAATTTTTCCAGAAAGTATACGTAGCCTGCTGGTCGAAAATTATAATCGTTTATTTCCATGGGCAAACCTCACAAAATTATTATTACACTGCAAATATAGTTAAAAAACTGTAATTGGCAACATAAATAATTATTTTAAGGGTATTATATGAAAAAATAATTATCTCATTGGGTGATCTAGTTAGGATTTAGGGTATCCCTGCAAAAATCACTATTCCGCTGTAAAAAACGATTAAAAATCGGCATCTGGCTGGTAAAATCGTTACAAAGACTGCCAGTGTAGAAAGACCTTTCTGCGAAAATCAGCCAGGAAATGCTACTTTTTCTGGCATGTTTTACTGGTAGGGAAAACAACAGTGAAATACCGATGGCAAGGAAAAACGAAGGACAGAGCCATGCATGATGACAGGCCAAAGCCAATCGGCGCGATCTGGAGGATCGCGCAAGGATTTTCTCCAGTCAAAGTTTGCGGCGGTTCCAAGAGCGGCCTTGACATGTCCGTGCGGTAGTGGGCGTTGGATGGTAAGGTGGTCATGGATATTGGCAACAGCAGCACCCCCTTGAGGATGGCACGGAACCCCTAGACGATTTCGGGTGGGAACTTGGAGAGGTTGGCGATGGTTTTCTTGCGAATTTTGTTGCCATCACGTTGGGCGTGTCTGAGGAGGATGGCTTGCTGCCATATTGGTTAGTGATGGTTTCGATATTATAGGCCATGGGTGTTGTGTCATTACCGCTATATATGGGAACAAAATATCATGATAAGGGTATTGGAAGAGGGGTTTTGCCCTGTTATGATGGTACTTTAAGGAGATTTGGAGTATATGAAGTTCAGTTTAGAAGCAATCAACGACAATTTTATTTTATCAATTAATATTGAGGGCATAAAGTTCCTTAATGACCTTATCAATAACGCTGAAATTACCAGCGCTTTTGTTACCCTCTCGTCTTTCCTCCTCCACCCTGAATTTCATGTTCAATAATTTTTCTCTTGCCGTGCCCGTTGGAAATCTCTTGCTTAATTTATTGCGGCCATCTGTTACACCGAATGTTTCATATACATGTTCCCTTAACAAAACATCCTCTGCAGTTGTTGAAAACTCCCACAATTCATCTGAAGACAGTTTTAAATACAATTTTTGAACTACTGTACCCTCCTTGGTACGGAATATACCCAATAATGGAGATCCTTCTGTTGTGGGACCGGTAAGTTCATGTACCAGGATTTCTTCAGCGGCACTCGCCAAAGGAAACAACTTACGCAAGTCCTTGACCTCATTGGGCAATTGATTTCCAAAGACAAGTACCGTTGAGGCAAGATTCAGGATTTTCGGATCAAAATCATTTACCAACTGCGAGGCCAAAGTAATTCGAAAGTTCCTTTTCCTACCTTCACGGGCATCTCTGATTAACTGGTCATTTATTTCCCTGACACTGCTTGCCCGATGATACTCATCAATACACAAGACTTTTGGTTGCCCCCTATTTGATTTGGCTCTTTGAATATGAAACTCAATATAATTTTCTGGTAGATCCTCCTTCTCTACCATTGATAGGACTTCCTCCTCACCTACTTCCCAGTTTCTTATGGCTACATGACGTGCCAACATAAACATCAAAGAAGAACTCCTTTGGGAATCCAAACCCTTGATTTGGCTAAGTACCTCGGAAACATCAATGGCCATAACTCTGGCATCACCAAGATCAAATTTGGTTGTGTTGGTAATGATCGGGAAATCTCTTACTGCCTCGGAAAACCTGATTTGCAAATGTGAAATCAAATCACCAACCCCGCTTTCATTCTTGCCATCCTCCTGGCAAATCATACTGGCAAAGTGTGGGGAGTGTAGCACCTGTATGAGATCTGTAAGGATTGGAACCGCATTGGTTTGTGCCAATCCAGCTTCCCTTGGATGACCTTGACCAAAAAGCCAATCCGCTACTTCCCACCAAGTACTATGATCACTGCCGGTAAAGTCGGTTTGTTCCAACAAGTGATCAATAATTTCCTCTTCCCCTGGATAATATCTTTTTGGAGAACCCCAATCCGAATAGTGTTCGTAGGTTTTTTCGATAAGGACCCCCAGAATACCTTCCAAATCAATTTGAGTATTGAGTGAGTGATCCTTGACGAGAATGGATATGAAATTTATCAGAAATTGACGGTGGTTACTCAGTGGCTTTCGAAAACCCAAGGGTAAGTCAAAGGGGTTGATCGTATTTTTAGGAAGGAGTTTGAAAGTTAGATGAACGGCTTCGTTTTTTCGTCCGTTTGGCAGGGCTTCTTGTAAGATTCTGATTAGACCTTTGGAGGAATTACCCACATCAACTATAACCATTTTGGGAAGTTCAACCCTTTTCAAATCTAACGAAGAACCATCCAGTACACTTCCCAAATTCAAGGCATTCAAGGCAACAGACTTACCAGTTCCAGAAGATCCTATCAGAATCTCTATCCAACTGTTCTGGAGCTCTGATCCCCTTTGATAGGGCCAGCACACGCCATCGGGAGTTCGAAACAATATTTCTCCCATGGACCAGGGGCTAGCTTTCCTGGCAAGCGGAAATAGATTCAATGACTCTCCCATGGGTGCCAACACTTCGGGAGCTGTACTGATTGGTCCAAAACCAGGGACAGTACAAAGAATTGTAGCTAAAGGATCCCCTGTAATTCTATCGGTGGAGATATTTCCCCATTGTTCCACTGAACTTCTCAGAAAGGACAGGTTTTGTCGGAGTTGTTTTTCTTCGCCCCTGGCAACCCATGTTGAAAAACCCATTCTGAACCTGATCAAATCATCAGGTGTTGCTTCATCCTCTTTTAGGAGTTCAAACGCTGACCTTATGTTTCTGTGTCTGACTGGATTGGTAAAACCAAAAAATTTTACATACTGTTCCTTGACTTTCATGGTATGCGGTTTGAGACCATCAAATTTAATAGAACATCGAAGGGGGATTTCAGGATGTGAAGCCGAAATAGCTTGGATAAGATCATTGAAAGGGATAATAAATTCTGGAAACAGATCTATATCAAAACCCCCAAAGATATTATCACCTAGTGCTACCAGGTTTTGATCCAGGATGTGAACATCCTCCCTGGACAACTCCCAATCAAGAGAATTGTAGGGGCCAGTGGGCTGATTATTGTCTCGATTCCTATATTGCATCCAACTGCTTGGTTCCTGGGTCAGGTGTGGGTAAAGCCCCAACCTTACTTGATATAAATATTGGTTTGCATCCAAAAGGCTCATTGTATAGCCCTTTGAGGCCAAATCCCTGGCTAGACAATCCATCATTGAAAGATGCCTTTCATAAGAATTCTCTCCTTGTGGAAAAGGCACTTTCTTATCAGGTTCATAATTGCTACCTTGGTTTTTGCCTTTGGTCAGAGGACTCCATGTATACATGGTCAGGAGTATGGTTTCCTGTGTCAGTTCTTCACAATGCAGTCGACATTGTTCCTGGAGTAAACTTTCCAGATTTAAACCTATGGCTAGACATCTTTTACTTCTGATTTCCATTTGTGTTTTCAGTGTTTCCCTGATTGTTTCAGGGCTACGAGTAAAAGTTACCTCAAATGAATGCTGGCCATGCTTTAAAAAGGGTAAGAAACAATACCTTAATTGGGGAAGGTATTCTGTGGAAGAATTGTCGGCAAAGGAGTCGTTTTTGGCTCCTAAATTTATCATTGAAGCTAGAGTGCCATCCTTTAGACAGATTGTTCTATTGTCTTCGATACCTTCCAATGGAATCATGTCCTTTAAAGACGGATTTGCTATATCACCCGCCAGTTTTACCAAACCATCAGTCAACCCCGCCATGAAACTAAGCATAGCGGTTTGCAATCCTCGAATTGAGGTCCACTAACCGCACTTCTTTTGCATCTGAATTCAAACCAATAAGAGAATCATATCTCCACAGCCATTTCCCCAAGCCGTAATGAATAAGAAATTGTAGCCTTTGTGACCCCTTTGATCCTCTGAATTTCCTAAGGCTTTCTCCATCAGGCAACTCGGTTTTCCTGAATGTAGGAACCTGGCTACACGTGAGGGCAACTCCGATGGTTGAAAATTTCTTCCTAAGTTGTTCAAGAACCAAATCTTCCATAGGGGCATGAAATCTAACAACACCTCCACAGGCAGAAACAATGCGAATGTTATAATTATTCAATACTTTTATGATGGGTAGCATCCGGATACGATCTTCTGCCGCCATCCAAGCATAATAATGAGGATTGGATTGGTTCTGGATTGAAGAGTAAACAGCTATTCCTTGGAACAGTGATTGCGCTATAATTCCAGCCGTCCAGGAAGATTTCGCGTACCCTGTACCTCCACATTTCCTTACCAGATATTCAAGGTATCTTACTAAAGTCGAGTTGGCTGATGTTGATTTTTCCCAACCGCTCCCAACCAAAATGCTCTCAACGAGGAAAGTTCCGTACTCCTGCAAAATTTGTATTTCCTTAAGAGTAAAAGCAGTTCTGCCGAAACTCCCCTCACCATTTATCCATTCTCTTACCCAAGGATGGGTTAAATTGGTCCGTGGGTTGAATTTCCCAAAACAAATCACCGGGTCATCGAAATGACCAAGTCTTTTTTCATGTTCTGGGGTTAATTCAGTGTTTTTCTCCGTAATTTTAATTTTATTCCACTTGCCTTGACGGGGTACAGGCAAGTGAGCCAGTTTTGATAGGTAGGGAAATCTTGGATACTTGGCACTAAATATTGGTGGATTCGTTCCATTCGGATTCAATACCTTTTTTCCAACTGATCCAAAGAGTGTGAGGCCTTCTAGTTCCCAAGGAGAAATTCTATTAGTCCTTGGCCTCTGTATTTCCAACCGGTATGATTGCCGGTTTATTGCCTTATAGAGACTGGGGCTGGATAGAAATAATCGATTATCACCTAACCACCCTGTATCGGTTTCACCCCTTTTGCTTTGGGTCTTTAATATCAGACAAGTTAGAAGCAAAATACGTTTTAGTATCCAACATATCAGTCGATAATGGTGCATTTCCTTTGTAAGATTTAAGCCCCACTCGCCTGCTATTTCTTTTATTGAAATCCCAAGCCAGTCATCTGCTAGCAGGTAGTGGTTTTTGGAAGGTTCAAACAATAGTTCATTCATTCCCACCCCATCAGTGAACCAAATCCCTGGCGGGAGATTGAAGAGATTTGAATGTAATTCCACCTTGCCATCTGACGAACTATCATAAGCAAGAATTTTTTCATCGGATGGCTTAAAAATAATCCCTGGGTTTGGGATCATGGCTTCTTTTGAGCTCACCTTATTCATCGTTAAAACCCCTAGTTTCTTGAAGTTTCTCAGGAATAATGGAATTTGAACTCAGTACTTTTTTCAGGTATTCTTCTGGGTCACCGCACCTTGCCCAATAATGGTCTTTTGACTTTTGGCTCATATCAATAAATTTTCCTTCAGACCAATAACTTAAAGCAGTTGATGACCTTTCCGTAAATGAGCAGGAAGCATTTACTGCAGTTGGCCAAAAGCGAGCAAATCCATCAAGTTCTCTGATTTTTTGCCAAAAACTTTTTGCATCAATGAAACGTCGTACAGTATGGAGCGCTTCAAAAAACCCCTCAGCATCTGAACTCCCCAGAAGATCAGCCAGTATTGCTTCCCTTCGATCAATTCGTTCAATAATTCTTTCTGCCGATTGAAAATAATTTGGGATGTTTTCGTGGCGAGAGGAAAAAAACAAACCCCAAGCCATTCTAGTGACCATAAACTGGGGTATCTGCGGTAACCAAACCAACCTGAGACGCCCTCTTAATGAAGCCCACATCGGATGTTTCAGATTGTGGCAGAACTGGCAAATCGTGGTCAATTCATTAGCTTTGCAGCCTGGTTTATGAACCTTATGGTCAACTTCCATGAATTCTGGGATTCTGACTTTGCACGTTTGACAAGTCCAGCTATCTCGCCTTAAGCATTCCTGAATTCCGAATATTGAGCCGGAATTTAGTTGGGCATGATACCTTGATCCGTAAGTGGCTTCCTCAGGATCAATTTGGAGTATTTGTTCTAGCAAACCACTCATCGAATTACTAATTGATATTCCTGAGAGAGCCATCAACCGAAACATTGGAGGCACCATTACCAAACAGTGAACCAATGCCAACACCCAGAGTCGTCGGAATGGCAACCATGGCCGCACCAACAAATACCAAGGTAAATGCTGTCGATAAACGGGCGGAAGGATCATTGGGATTAACCGCGTGTTGTCTGAATTTAAGAAGCCCTAGAAGAGCTATGCCAATTCCCAACAAGAAAGCTGCTGCCCCGATCAAGTCGGCAATATCACCAACCTGACTTTGAAGTTCTGAGGCCATGTCGCCAATATTGTTCACCTGAGCCAAGGCAAAATTTACCCAAAGCAGATAAAACGAAACAAAAAATATCACTGGTTTTTGTCGCATGTTTTCACCTTTTCCAAAACAGAACAATGTTAGGACCCATATGGAATCCCTGTTGCTTACCTTGCATAATCTGGTGAAAGTGTTGGGATTTTTTGCCAAGTAAAAAGATTTCCCTGTGGATAAAGCAAACCTCTATCCCGGATAATAGTCATCCTGAGTGTATTTCTTAGAATGGTTCAGGTCCAGAAGTTACGTAAATTTATCTTAATCGCCTTAAAAATTTTACCCATGTTATTGTGACATTTCGCCTTCCGAAGCTGACTTGTAATATTGCCAACCAACTGAATTTTACCTCCATAATTTAATTTTGTGGAGATATCACAGATGGTTAAAAATCGGAAAAAATTCCTGTCTGAAATCAAGTCCAGGCATAATTTTTGGAATAATGATGAGATCAAGATTTTATCTGATCTATGGTTGGAGGACGTTCCTGCAGATTACATTTCTCAAGTCTTGAAAAGATCCCCCAATGCTATTGAGGTAAAAGCCTTGAGAATTGGTTTGGAACCACGAAGAAGTGAACGGAAACTGGTTAAAAATGCGATAGGGAAAAAAGCCATGGTCCGTACCTGCCTGACCTGCAAAACTCTCTTTTATTCAACACATTCCGGCAATCGAATTTGTACTCCTTGCAAGGAGCATCCCATTTGGAAATCCGGGGATGACCTTCATCTGACCTTTGAGGAAATTAACTTGGATTAATCCATGAAAGGGTTTAGGGTGATTAATATTTCACACCGGATCCTTAATGCAAAAAATTAACCAAAACCTTATTGATGAGGTTGTTAGCAAAGTACCCCTCCATGCAGTTATAGCCCGGGAAACTGGAACGGTATTTATACCAAGCCAGGAAGGGTACAAAGGTCTTTGTCCTTTCCACCGGGAAAAAACACCCTCCTTTGTTATCTACAATTCAACCAGACCAAATTATATCTGCTTTGGCGCGGGTTGTGGTGAAAAAGGGAATGTACTTACATTCCTTATGAAATGGAAAGGTATTGGATTCAGAGAGGCCTTTGGTTATGCCAGGGAGTTGGCCAACGTTCCAGAGGATAGGTATTCACCATCAGAACAAAAAACTTTATTGCCTGTTCCTCAACAAGTTAAGGCTATTCCCTGGAACTTACCTGCCATAAGCCCAGATATAGAACTGCCTACGGTGGGAGAATCGATACTTGTGTACAACCCGAGAAAAGGAACAACTCATATTAACACCCCCTCGCATGTCCATGTGTACCGAAACACCGATGGAAATCCTTTATTGGTAGTGCTCAGGTTTAATCGGCAAAAAGGAGGAAAATATTTTCACCAGGTAACCTGGAAGAAAGAGAGCATCCCAACCCATCCACATATTAATGGGCATTGGTACCAAATAGCCTTTGAACCAAATATGCAGCGCCCGCTCTATGGGATGCAGGATATACCACAATGGCAGCAGATGGACGGTCGTTTCATTTTATTTGTTGAGGGGGAGAAAACAAGAGATGCCGCTATCAAAATGCTACCGCTTGACCGATTGGGAGTCCTTATACTTTGCAATCTGGGAAGTACCGGTGCAATCACTAAGATTGACTGGACATCGTTAATGGAAGCCCTTCAAATCTCTTCTTCCAATGACAAGCCGGCAAATATCATTTTTTGGCCAGATGCAGATGCGGTTCTTGACAGATTTGACGGAACCACTGTAGATCCCCAGGAAAAATTTGTTGCCAAATGGAAATCAGAGTTGCTCAAAGCTATGGAGGAATACGGTCTTGATCCAAATTCAATTCGGATAAGAAAAGTCTTTCCTGAAAAGGATAGGGAGTCAGGATGGGATTTGGCGGACGCCCTGCAGGACGGTTGGTCAAAGGATGATTTTATCAAATGGTATTTGGGTAATAGTACCTTGATCACAGATGATAACCCAGATCCTAATGTCTGAAGGCTAAAATTTTTGGGATATGTGTCTCTCAACCTGAGCAAGAAACTTAACTTTATCCGAAATTCCAATTTCCAATTCCGAAACTCCCAAATCAGCTAGACAGAGTTTATGGCGACTATCTTGCAAATTGGTGGAGGGAGCACCTTCCCTGATAATTGTAATATGAATTGTTTGGGCTGGTTCGACACATTCTATAAGTGGCATTACTTCTTCAATAAAACCTACACCGGAAATTATCGAAGGAGTCTTATTTCGTTTGTTTCGGTTTACCCTTTGGAGAACCCTTTCACCGAGATAGGATTTGCCAAATTTAGGTTTGATAATCTTTTCACTAAAATTTATATATGCTTCTCTGGGAGTTAACCCATCAAACGCCTCATTTGGAACATCCTTGGTTTCTTCAAAGTGAAAAATGGATAAATCCTCTGATAAGCCATAATGTTTGTGAGTTTCTATTTTCAAGATATCTGAAAGGGCAAAGTGATCGCCGTTAAAATGTGTTGCCAAGAATACTCCAGCCCTGTTTTTTCCTGTTCTTGGCAAACCGGATATTAAAAACAGCAGGGGAAGAGTAGGGGGCATTGATTGTTGATTATCTAGTTGTACTACAAATAATGGTGGGGATTCTTATGGTTATGAAAATTACAAATATATTTTATTTTGGTAATTACGGTTAAAATTCCTATTGTTTCCATGCCTTCAGTGATTTGACAATGCTATTGCCGGTTAAAGAGTAGATTTTATGATGAAGAAAGTCAAAAAGGCCATTTTCCCAGTTGCAGGACTTGGAACAAGGTTTTTACCGGCAACCAAATCTATCCCCAAGGAAATCATGACCCTCGTGGACCGACCCCTGATCCAGTATTCGTTGGATGAGGCCAGAAAATCGGGCATTGAAGAATTCATTTTTGTAACTTCAAAGGGGAAAGGAGCACTGGAAGATTATTTTGATCGATCGCCCATTCTGGAAAACCACCTACGGGAAAAGGGTAACAATGATCTTCTCCAGATCGTTATGGACACTACCCTTGATAGTGGAACAATCGCCTATGTCAGACAGCATTATCCCAAGGGACTAGGGCATGCGATTTGGTGTGCCAGGCAGTTGATCGGCGAGGAGCCATTTGCCGTCATCCTGACTGATGATGTGATTATTTCTGATCAACCAGCACTCGGACAAATGATCGCAGCCTATGAGAACCTTGGTGGTACCATGGTTGGGCTCGCAAGGGTCCCCTGGAACAATGTTTCAAATTACGGCATTGTCGAGCCCGAATTCTCTGATGGACCGGTTTTGCCCTTGAAAGGCATGGTGGAAAAACCCACCAGTGAAAATGCACCCTCCAACTTCGCAATTATTGGTCGGTATATTCTTACCCCAAGAATATTCGAATATCTGGAAAAAATAACCCCTGATGCCAATGGGGAAATTCAGATTACTGAGGCCATTGCCAAGGAAACAAACAACAAACCAGGTGTATTTGGCTTTGTTTTTGAGGGTCAAAGGTTTGATTGCGGAAGTAAATTGGGGTTCCTTCAGGCAGGCATCTCACTTGCTCTCAAGCGACCTGAACTTAAGGATAGTCTACAGGAATTCCTTAAATCCCTGAAGTAATCTGTTCAGTTCGTACCAATTTTAGCAACCTGGACGATATTGGTCGACCCAGAAACATTAAATGGCACTCCGGCTGTAATAATGATCTGATCATTACCCTGACCGAAATCAGCAAATCGTGCCACCGTAGTGGCTATATCAACAGCTTCATCAAAACTGTAGGCTATACCAGTAATTTCACAATGGCCGCCCCAAAGCAAACACAATCTCCTGGCATATTTTTCAAAGGGGGTCATTACGATAATTGGAACCCTTGGTCGTTCCCGTGCTACCAATCTAGCCGTGGTTCCCGAATGAGTAAAACAGCCAATCGCCTTTACATCAGTTGTTTCGGCAATTTGTCTGGCGGCTAGAGTTATGGAATCTGGTACAGTTTTTCTTATTCCAGTACGTGACGCTTCAAGGACTTGCCTATAAGTCGGATCGTTCTCGACTGAAATTGCAACATTGTTCATGGTCTGGATAGATTCAACTGGAAATTTACCCACCGCAGACTCAGCCGATAGCATTACAGCATCAGCACCCTCATATATGGCCGTTGCTACATCTGAAACCTCGGCCCGGGTGGGCGTTGAACTGGTGATCATGCTTTCAAGCATCTGTGTTGCTACAATTACTGGTTTGGCTGCACTACGGCATCTTCGGATAAGACGTTTCTGGATGGGAGGAACCGTATGGATGGGCAACTCAACACCAAGATCCCCCCTGGCAATCATGATTCCGTCAGAGGCTTCCAGGATTTCATCAAATTGATCAACTGCAGCCGGCTTCTCAACCTTGGTCATAATGGCCGCACGTCCCTTGACAAGGGATCTGGCCTCTTTGACATCCTGGCTACTTTGGACAAATGACAAGGCCAGCCAATCTATTCCCAGTTCACAAGCAAATTGCAAATCATTGCGATCCTTCTTCGAAAGAGCAGCCAGGGGCAGAATGACATCTGGAACATTGACACCCTTGTGGCCGGAAATTTCGCCCCCTTCCATGACTTCAACAGTGGAAAAGTCTTCACCGCAATCAAGAACTTTCAACCTAATTTTTCCATCGTTTACAAGTAGGGTGGAATCGGGTCTAATTGCTTTGAAAATCTCAGGATGGGGAAGACAGACCCTGTTTTTATCACCTTCGGCAGGATCAAGGTCAAGGCGAAACCGATCATTTTTCTCAAGAATTTCACTACCGTTTTTAAAGGTTCCAATTCTTAATTTGGGGCCTTGCAGATCAGCAACTATCCCAATAGGTCGTTTAAACTCATTTTCAATTTCCCGTATGATGCCATGCAGATTTTTGATGGCTTCGTGATCCCCATGGCTCATATTCAAGCGGAATACATCCGCTCCAGCAACAAACATTGCCTTGATAGCGGAATAACTATTTGAGGCAGGGCCTAGGGTGGCTACAATTTTTAGATTTCGTGATCGTTTCAAGATGAGTTCCTAACATGGGTCGCCAACCTCTAGGCTGGTTTCAATTTCTTCGGCATTCTAGAATTATCCCGAGATGATTGCAACCAGTGGGAGAAACAGAAGGTCTCATTTATGAAAGGTGCTGGTGAATTAGAACAGGTATCCAGCATATTCGATTACCAACCTTAACTATACAGGGAGTTCTTCACGGTTAACCACCTATCTTGGCTAGTAATTCCATTGCCTTTTTTTGGAGCAAACTTTCATAAGCATCTGAAACCGGTAGTGCAATTGTTTGCTGAAGGTGGTTAATAATACGAGCCCGGTACTTTCTTGCATTCAATAATTGTAAACCTTGGGACATTTCAAAATGCAATATTATTGAATCCTGTTTAAGTTCAATCGCCCTGTCAAAATGAAAAAGTGCCTTACGCCTGGAGGCATTAAACAACAGCATCCCAGGAAGTCCGCCTTTAACCACGATTTCAGCATGCCAAAACCCGCAACCCAGATGTCCTTTCCACGATTCAGGATCGAGTTCAAGCAAAGTATC
Organism: Paracoccaceae bacterium; assembly: GCA_963668325.1. GTDB lineage: Bacteria > Pseudomonadota > Alphaproteobacteria > Rhodobacterales > Rhodobacteraceae > MPNP01. The sequence continues at coordinate 321,559 of OY764222.1, read as the reverse complement.
AAGATTTTCTCTAAGTTCCTTGGCAAGACCCTCGGACAATGCTTTTCCGGGTGGAAGCAATTGTGCGTAGCGCCCAAGTCCCCTGATCAAAATGGCATAGGTTTCGGGATTTTCAGATTGTAAAGCAACAGACTTCCTAGCCAATTCAATTGCCTCCAGAAGGTATTGTTGGTGTTCGGATTTTTCAGCAAAGTGCTCTGTGTAAATTATCAAGGCCTCAGCAGCTAGCAAATACCCGTCAACAGATTCCAAATTCTTGGCTTCTTCAGCTGCTGCCAAAAAATGTCCAGTTTTAAATTTTTCAACTGCTGACTCTTTTGTATGAATACTCGAAGCACCTCCCCCTGTGAACCAGCCCAATATAATAAGTACAATTACTAAGGAAAGTTTCCCAACCTTCAAATTCATTATCCCTCCCATTATCTTGAATTTCTATCACAGTGAGGGGTCAAGCTTAATCTCAAAGTTCTTGGCTATGGCATGAATATTGATGGTTTCAAAACCCGTTGATGATTTTATATCTCCCTACTAATGGGGAAAATAATATTAAGTGGGAAATTCTGTCAATACTTTATTTAATACAGATTCCTTCCTATTTTGGCTACTAGCCCTGTTTTGAATGATCAAACAAAATATATAATTCTCATATTCTAACAAATGACACTATCTATTCTGAACATTTCCCTCTTGGTTGAATTCCAGTTATATAAAGCCTGAAAAGGTTGGCAGATGATGAACAAGGATAAGGATATGACTCTATGAAATTTACCCTTGGATGGCTCAAGGACCACTTGGATACAGAGTGCACCATAAATGAAATTACCGAGGCCCTGACAGACCTTGGCCTTGAGGTCGAAAATGTTGAAAACCCAGGAGAAAAGTTTCATAACTTTACCGTCTGTAAGGTAAAGGAAGCAAAACAACACCCGAATGCTGACCGTCTCAAAGTTTGTACACTTGAAGTTTGGCCCGAGGGTCCCGATGGAAAAACCGATTTCGTTCAGGTTGTATGTGGCGCCCCCAATGCACGAACTGGCTTGATTGGGATATTTGCTCCCTTGGGTACCTTGATCCCTGGTACTGGTTTTGAATTAAAAAAAGGCGTTATAAGGGGGATAGAAAGCTTTGGTATGCTTTGTTCTGAGAGAGAAATGCAACTCTCTGATGATCATGAAGGAATAATAGATTTGCCTTCAGATACCCCTCTGGGAGCTAAATTTACCGATATTTATGACCTGAATGATCCCGTTGTTGAGATTGCAGTAACCCCCAACCGCCCTGATGCACTAGGCATAAGGGGTATTGCTCGAGATTTGGCTGCGAGAGGCCTGGGCAAACTCAAGGATATCGAAATTACCAAGATCAAGGGTGAGTTCCAATCCTCCGTCGGTGTCACAATTGATGATGCTACAAAATTGCAAGGATGCCCTTTATTTATGGGACGTTTGATTAAGGGAGTGAAGAATGGTCCTTCCCCCTATTGGTTGCAGAAGCGTTTGAAAGACATTGGTTTGCGACCAATTTCAATATTGGTGGATATTACCAACTATATCACCTATGAACACAATCGTCCGCTTCATGTGTTTGACGCTGACAAGGTCAATGGAGATCTCAGAATCCATTTCGCCAAAGGGGGAGAAAGCATAACTGCCTTGGATGGTGAATCCTATGAATTCCAGCCGGGTATGATGATCATTTCCGATGATAATGGACCCGAGAGTATCGCTGGTCTAATGGGAGGAGAGAAAACCTCGTGTACTGAAAGTACGGTAAATGTATTCGTTGAAAGTGCCCTATGGGACCCGACCCTGACCGCGAAAACCGGCAGGAAATTGAAAATTACATCCGATGCCCGATACCGTTTTGAAAGAGGCGTTGATCCTGCTTTCACACAGGACGGATTGGAACTGGCAACCAGGATGATTATTGATCTTTGTGGGGGAACTCCATCCGAAGTTGTTTATGATGGGGACGTTCCTGAAACGACAAGAACCCTTGCTCTACATACGAGCCGCGTAGAAGAGTTACTTGGGATGAAAGTAGATACTGACAGCCAGGTTGGATTCTTGCAACGGCTTGGGTTCAAACCACAGCTGGAAGAAGAATTCATTAAAGCCCAAGTCCCTTCCTGGAGACCTGATATAGGTGGGTCAATAGACCTAGTTGAAGAGATTGGCAGAATGGCTTCTCTCACTAAATTACAAGGCTCACCCCTTCCAATACCGACAAGCGGAGTTACAGGTTCTACCTTGACACCCTTGCAAAAAAGAGAGCAGATTGCCCGCCGAACGCTTGGAACATTGGGGTATAACGAGTGTGTTACCTATTCATTTGTTGATCAGCAAACAGCAAAATACTTTCAAGGAGACTTGCCCCTAGTAGCTTTGGAAAATCCAATTTCATCCGAAATGGATGTAATGCGTCCTGACCTGCTGCCAGGATTATTAAAGGCCGTGGTTAAGAACCAGGCACGGGGAAACAATGATTTGGCCCTGTTTGAAATTGGACCAGTATTTTATGGATCAAACCCAAAAGAACAGAATATTCAGGTATGCGGTTTGATTGTCGGTTCTATAGGAGCTCTTTCACCCCATACACTGGCAAGAGATGTTGATGTCTTTGATGCCAAGGCTGATATGGAACTGGTGCTCAATGCCATAGGAAAGGGAACAAGGTTCCGATTGGAAAGATCCAAGCATGCCGGCTTCCATCCAGTTAGAACGGGCGGTGTTTTTCTGAAGCCAGGAGATCCCTTGGGTTGGTATGGTGAAATCCACCCCAGTGTGAAAAGAAAACTCAAAATTAGCGGCAAGATAGTGTGCTTTTCTCTACTACTTGAGAAAATACCTTTTCCAAGAAAATCCAGGATTACTCGGGAAGCTATCAAAATCAATGATTTACAACCAATTGAGAGGGACTTTTCATTCATTGTCACCGATAAAGTGGAAGCGCAAACCATTACCAAGGCAATCAATGGTTCTCCTTTTCGTTATAACATAGATTCAGTACAGATTTTTGATGAGTTTTCTGGACCACAGGCTGAAAAGCAGTTTTCGAGTGGCAATAAATCCCTTGCTTTCAGGGTTAAGTTCTATCCTGAAGAATCCAAGGACCAAGATAGCTTTATCACCCAGTTAACCAAGGATATTGAGCAACGAGTTGCCAAGGCAACCAAAGGGGTTTTACGACAGATATAGTTACTGGATCCAAACGAATTCAATTTTGTACCAAGTCTGTAATGTCCATGATGTAAGCATCAGAACCCAGATCAGAAAATAAATCTGCTTCTGTTCCGGTCATAAATATCTGGGATTGCAGATTTAAAATTTCAGCAACAAGAACCGCTCGATGCTTGGGATCCAGGTGTGCTACCACCTCATCAAAAAGGAGTATTGGTGGTTTCCCAAAGGTTTCGGCAAGGGCCCGAGCATTTCCGATGACAATTGAAAGCAGGACCAATTTCTGTTCTCCGGTAGAACAGGATTGGGCTGGTCGACCAGTAATCGAGTGGATAACTTTCAGGTCATCCTTATGAGGTCCCACCAATGTTTTCCCGATAGCTGCATCCCTGCTTCTGTTGGTTAACCACCACTCTTTCAATGCATCCTCACTGGTCATATCCAGCACCTGTTCTCTTGGCTGTATGTGGACAAGGCTCAAATCTGCTTCAGGAAAATAGGATGAATTAAATGATTGAAAATGATTGAGGTTATTCAGGGTTTCCAGGCGATTGGCGGTTATTTGGGTTGCGAAACTTGCCATCTGTGCTTCAACTGCATTGAACCATGAACTTTCATCACTCCCTTCCCGCAACAATAGATTTCTTTCCCTCAAGGCCTTGGTATATTTGTTTATCAGGGAAGGATGATCTGGAAAAAATCCCATGGTCAACCGATCAAGAAACCTTCTCCGTCCTTCAGGCCCCTCAACCCATAAGCGATCCATTAAGGGGGTAATCCAGATAATCTTTAGAATTTTGTTTAGTTCAATTTGGCGGGTGGGTTTGTCATTAATCAGAACTTTTCTTGTCTTCCCATCACCAAGATGGGTTTCAAGCCATAAGATTTCGGCAGGATCAGTTGTAATCTCGGCAGTTACTTTCCAAAGGGCTGGTAAACCATTGGGTCTCAGGTCAGTCGATTGAGCTCCCCTTAATCCCTTTCCTGGAGAGAAAAGCGACAGTGCCTCCAGGATCGTTGTCTTACCCGAGCCATTTTTACCTACCAGAACCACAATTTGCTTGAGGTCGTTAATATTCAGGTTTCCGAAACAGCGGAAATTTCTTAATCCTAACTTGGAGATATAGAACGGTGGCAAATCTGGATATAGTGTTTTGAAGGGTCAGGCTAACAACCCGATGGAAGGTATAATGATCACGACTTCAAACAGTCTGGGGCATGATTACAAACAAAGCGTTTTCATCCCCTTCTTTTCGTAATTTGATCGCACTGCTACCATCATTGATGGTGAAAACGGCAATTCCGCTACCCAACACCTCAAGTGGCCCGGTCAGATGGTTTGAAACAAACTTCATGATTAGAGTTTCACCTGAGTAGGTTACTGGAATTTCAGTCTCCGCAATTCCCCTTCCCATTGAGGTTACTTTCAATTTTAGTATATCGTGGGACAGAGTTAGGACCACTACCTCATTTGGATCCGTAGAAACTGTAAGGACTTTCTTCAGTGCTTGGACAAGTTCTTCTATCTCCAGAGACATTATAAGGTTGGTATCCTCTGGGATTAACCTATGGTAAACAGGAAAGTCGCCACTGATGAGGAGAGAGGTGAACTGCTTGCCATTACTGACGAAACGAATTTTCTGCTCCGTATAATGGACGGTAATAGTTCCCTTTGGATCAAAATACCTGGTCAGGGTATTGACTGTCTTTTCGGGAATAATTACACCCTTGAATTCGCCCATGATTTCTGGTTTCGGAGCAGAAAAAAGAGCCATTTTGAAACCATCTGTGGCAACGGCATCAAAACATTCCTCTTCCTTTTTCTTGGCAATATTCAAGAACACACCTTTCAGATATTTCCTTTGATCCTCTCTGGAAATGGCAAATTTCGTCGTATTTAGCAGCTTTAGAAGGTTTTCGGCACTAATACTGAATGAGCCCTCAAATTCTTCATTGGCCAATATCGGAAAGTCTTCCGCAGGTAACGTTTGTAATTCATAATAGGAAGGACCGGAAGTAACGGTAAGTTTTAACTTCACCGGATCAAATTCCAGATTACAGGTTTCGGCTTTATCTAGGGCCTTGGCGATTTGAGCCAACGTCTTGGCTGAAACGGTTATTGTACCCTCATGTTCAGCGAGGATGGGAGTTGTAATCTGAAGTTCGCATGTTCTGTCAGTGGTGGTAAAACGGGCAGTAGAGGAACCTACTTCGATAAGCACAAAAGAATCAATTGGGGAAACAGTGCTCTGAATAGTTATTGATTGAACCTGGCTTGTTACGTGGTCCAATACTTCTACCCCCATACTAAATTTCATCTTTTCGTTCTCCAGTTATTAAATCATTATTGACTATAAATAATGATTTTTAACCCTGTAACAATTCCCTCCGAATTTTTCCAAGGGAATATTCTATTTCTTTATCCCTCTTCTTTAACGTTTCTATCTTGTTTATTGAATGAATAATTGTGGTTCTGTCCCTGTCGAAACAGGATCCGATATGAGGTAATGATTTGGAAGTTAATTCATTTGACAGGTAAATTCCTATTTGTCTTGCTCTCACAATGTTTCGAACTCGTTTTGGTCCTGTTAGTTCGGTTAAGTCCAACCCGTGATACGCTGCAACAGCTCTCATGATCTCTTCAACTGTCGGGGGTTTGGTGAATTTGACCAAGTCTGTGATGGCTTCCTCAGCCAGTTCCAGCGATATAGTTTTGCAATTCAGATATCCGGCCGTAACAATTAATCTTTGCAGGGCTCCTTCCATTTTTCGAATATCACCCGAAATATTTTCGGCAATAAACTCAAGTGCTTCCCTTTCAAAATGTAGATCGAAGTTGCTTCTCCTTCGGTCAGTCAATTTCTGTTTTAATATTTTTAAACGAAGGTCAAAATCCGGTGGCTCAAGTTTTTCAACAAATCCGTGTTGCAGTCGGGATTTAATTCTTGGTCCGAATTCTTCCATCTCATTGACAGGATTCAAACCGGTGGCGACAATAAGCTTACCTTCGCTGAGGAACGTACTGAGGGTTAAATCCAATTCCTGGGTTGTTCCTTTCTTGCCAAGAATGAGTTGTATATCATCGAGAAAAAAGACATCAACCGATCGTATCCGTTCCCTGAATTCCAACAGTTTGCCATGTTTGCTTGCAGCGACATAATAATCTGAAAATTGTTGTCCAGTCAGTAGGCAATACTTTAGTTTCTGATTTTTTGACAACCTCATCCAGAACATTGCATGAAGAAGATGTGTTTTGCCTAATCCCACGTTGCCATGAAGATACAGGGAATTGAAATTTCCCTCTTGGTCATTGGCAATTTGCCATGAAGCTATATGAGCCTTACCGTTCGCATCGCCAACAACAAATCGTTCAAATGTATAACGCTTGTCCGGCTTCAGACCACTTTTGTTTTTGGGATTTTGGGCAATTTTGCCAGATGAATCAATGGCTTTCTGGTTGGAGGAGTTCGAAGGAAGAACCTGATATTTTACAGAAGTTACAGCCCTTCCTACATTCCGAAAGCAATCAATAATTTCATGCCCGAAATTTTCGGTAATATATTCTCCGGTAAATCGGCTTGGGACCGAAAGAATAACCCTACCTCCATCTATGGAAATCAGTTTAATATCTTCAATCCAGTTATTGAATACATTCAACCCCAAAGAAAATTTGAGTTTGACCCTGACCTGCTCCCAAACGTCCTGCACCAACTATAACCCTTCCTGGTATTTTACCTTTAGGACTGTTTCCACGGTAGCCCCTTTATCTTCCATCCATTGACTGTTCCACGGTGTCCTTCATGATTTAGATCTCCCTCAAAACCTTCGGAAACGTTTATACAATCCACTTTTTTTCCTCTTTGGGATAATTCCTTTTCAATAAATCCTGCTGCACTCCTGGATCTGGATCCTGATCGACAGATAAAATATAATTTTGAAGGAATTTCACCTTGGAATCGATCTTCCACCTGGTGAAAAAAATCCTGGTTAATTTGCATGGATGGAAATGTCAACCATTCAACCATAATTTGCTGCCGATCCAATTCTGTTAAGTCAGGAACCCCGACAAAAGCCCATTCAGAACGGGTTCTGACATCAATCAAGGCTGAATCTGGGTTATTTAACAGCCCCTCCCAAACTGTAATTGGATCTTGATCTATTACGTCATTATTTGACATATCAACCATGAAAATTCTTATCCTCCCATAGGTTTAAATTCTAATGATTTAAATCCTACAAAGTAAAACGGTTTCTCAAATCCTGGGTTTGGATTTGTCGCATTCTGGAGGGTTAGAATATTCTGTTTTCTTTTTGAAATGGGAACAGAGAACTGTTTTTTGCAGTCACTTAGTAATCAACAAAAAAAATTCTCAGAACTTTGTGAAGAAGTAAATTTATTTTTCTGAAATATTGGCTTGCTGGAACTGAATCCCCAGAGAATGGGTGATTCAGGCGATTCAATGGGTGATTCTCAAATTTGAATTAGCGCTAACCTTTCAAACCGAATCACTAGGCAATAGTTTATGAATCATTGTATGTAAACTTACAATCCTGTAAATTAAGGAAACATTATTGCAGGTTTCGCTACCATTTGAATTTTTCTTGACTTTCATCTGCGAATGGAATGGAAAGTCGACACTGGATTCTTCCTCTATATCCGGTACCCTTCACCAAAATGGGCATAAACAATGGAAAAATATGAAGGTGCTCAGGGCAAGCTACTGGATGATTTAAGGCAATACACCCAGGCTCTACATGTGTATCAGGATTTAGACCCAAACCGATTAAAACTGGGATTTAGAGAAGCTATGTTCATTGTAACCAGTTGGCTTTTTGGCAAAAAACTCTGCCTAATATTTCAATTGATCCCTATGGAGAATACATATTTAGCCACATGTCCAAAATGGGATATGTTGATATCGGTGTACGAGGAGAAGGAGAACTTTCATACCACGTACGGAACGATGTAAATCCTGGTTAGACACGTTTTGACGATTATAAATGGGAGGATAACGACTATAATATTCCAATTGATCTTTCCAAAGCGTTAAGTCCCTAGAACAACAATTATAATTCAGGACGGGGAAAGATTTACAGGTGTAAATGACAGAGAACAGATTGCACAACTAATTATTTACCCAAATAATCAGATAGGATGAACATTTACCGAATATTTTTCAAATGGGTGCGTATTTGGTAAAAAAATGGAAAAATTTGTACTATTTCTCCCGAAATAATTTAATATCAAAAATGGGCACCAGCGCTTTGTCAGTTGATTACACTTACCAATGCGATGACCGATCCGCTACGTAATGGTCGGGTAGGTTGTAACTGATACCATCTGGGTCGTACATTGACGCGTCGAAAAGTTGCTCTATCACGTTCTCACTCTTGAAAAGGCGTGGAAAGCTCTGCTTGAGCCGTGTATCAAGCCGATACAGGAACAGTACCTTTTGTGCCCTTAGCATCGTGCCAGCCGGAAAATTCAAACGATCAGCGAGTTCGCTCCCGACCAGCGCGCGGGAAATCGGGTAAATGACATTTTTTGCCAAGGCACGGCGTTTGACCGGGTCCGAGATACCCGCAACCAAGGGGGCGGAATTGATCAGTGCGTTCGACATGATCACCGACTCATCACCAGGGTCAGGCTCGGACATGAATCCGATCTTGAACATGTGCAATGCTTCCTCCTCTGTCTTGTAAAGGATGGTCTCTGGGATCCCCATGAGATTGCCAACGTAACGCCAGATAGCACAATAGCCCTCGTGATGCTCGGGGCTGTAGCGTCCGCCCAGTGCGGTCGAGTGAATCAGCGTTCGTGTGGAGAAGCAGGCGATGGCGTAACCAAGGTTGGCCGCGCTGATGGGAACACCCCAGATATCCTTGTCCCATTCTCCAGAGGTCGACAGCAGACGCCTCACCTGGGCGTGAATAAACCGAATCCTGACCGAAAGCTTCCACCCATCGCTCTCCCGTAGCAGCCCCTGCGGGTGAAAGATCTCCACTTGGTGACGATTGTTTTGTTGCAAACGCCTGACGCCCTTGTCCATCACGCGACCGGTCATAAAAAACGACTTGCTGATAAGGGTCGCAAAACCCTCAATCAGCGTACCGGCCACAATGGCTGCGAGTATCTGGATGGCATTTTCGTGGAAGGCTCGAACACCAGGATCAAAACTCGCGTGGTCGACCCAGGTCGGAGGGTCGTCAATTCCCTTGAAAAACTCTTGCAACGACCTAGGAGCCTCGCGCAACACCTCGGCCTTACGCTCGATGCCCGCAGTTATGAACCGATGCATGTCGGCCCGCGGCAGTTCACCCAGCTCTTTCATTACCGGATCAAGTTCAGAATCGCCGATCCAGGTGTGTCTAAGGTAGTTATCGGCAGCTTCCGGATCAACTGATCGTGCCTTGGCGTAACCATTAACGTATGCTGAAGGAAGACGAACTGGCATTGTTGCTGCTTCGGCTTGGGGGGTATCTACTTCCCTAATTTTAGCCCCGTAACGGCTTTCTATGCTCATTATTGTAATTACACTCCCGGTAAAATAAGGCGATTAATTTATAATGATATGAATGAATGTTTTTATTAATTTAAGCTCTTTTTTGCATAATAATGCTCAATTTAATTAATTAACGCAAAGATGAGAGATAATAAAATCAGTATCTCCTTTAATTCGGAATTGGATTAAAGTGAGAAAAATACCTCGCAATTTAAGTGTATGAAAGAATTCAATTATAACAAATAATCATCCGTCTTGGGCAAGTAAAATTCACTTGATCCTGATGGGTAATACCTTCAAGGTCTCACGTCACGAGACAATGTGGTAAACTAAACTTGGTTGTCGATTCTTAATCAAAAGACAGCAAGCATTAAACATCAAGGACAAAACAACTTTTGCTTTAGGAACAGCCATTGAAAGCTGGTCTGAATAAAGGAGTTTGTCTGATATTATTTAAGCTAAACCGGCATGATCTGCTGGAAATGGAGCATAACCTAAGGTGTTGTAGGTGTGAACCATAGAGTAAGTTTAATTATTTGGCTCTATTTTGGAATAATAGTTTGGTAATAACCTAGTGTCTTTGGGTAGTAGAAACCAATGGTAATCTTTATGGAAGTGCTTTTTTCAGGTGGCGAGAAGTTTTACTTTACGTGATAGCCTGGAAACTTTTCGACTCCCCGTATTCTTGTGCATTACTCCCTTGGTTACACTTCGCATTATTTCACCTTGAGCCTGTCGCAAGGCCACCTTGGCTTCCTCATAATTTCCCTTGGCAATAGCCTCCTCAACTTTTCTGATAAAAGTTCTGACCCTCATTATCCGGGAATGATTCACCTTAAAGCGGGAATCTGATTGTCGAACTCTTTTTTTAGCTTGCCGCGAGTTGGCCATGGTTTTTTACCTTTTACTGTTTCATGGTGGATTATTGATTTGTAGAAATAAAATTGAATTTCAAGTGTTCCTCGGAATTGAAAGGTGTCTAATACAGGATTTGGTTTAGGTTTTCAGGCTTTATTTTTGTTCAGGCTTTTTGTATCAAGCGCCATCAAAAGAGCGGGCAAAAGAAGAAAATCTGCTAGAAAGGCAAACCAGATCGTTAACATAACAAGTAACCCGAGAGCCCAGCTCACTTCAAATCCTGAGGTTGCAAATACCAGAAATCCCGATGCCAAAACAAGAGAAGTGGTCCACAGAGCGTGTCCAACATTCCTGAATGTAGCACGTATGGCATCCTCAGAACTATTGTTGGCACGCCTTGCCTTGAGATAACTGGTCAGGAAATGTATGGTATCATCAACGATAATCCCAAACGCGAAGGCGGTCATAACAGAACCGGCCAGGCCAACCCTCCCGACAAGATATCCCCACAAACCCAGACTCAGAATCGCCGGTATGAAATTGGGAATAAGACTGATCAGGCCGATTCGAATGCTCCGGAACACAAGTATCAATATCAAGGATATTAACGCCATGGCAATGATTGTCCCACTGAGCATGCTCTTGATATTGCGTTGTGATAAATGAGCGAATACTATACTGACCCCCGATGCTTCCGTTGCCAGTTCGGGTGCATGGTCGTTCATCCATGTTTGGGCCCGGGCATCCAGCTCTTGCTGTTGTCTTGCCGTGAGAGTACCGAGTGAAACCGTCATTCGGGTGGAGGATTTATTGACATCAATCCGATTGTTCAGGTCTCTGCCAAAGGGAAGCGATAATTCATAGAGTAACAAGTACTGTGCCGCAAGTTCAGATGAATCAGGCAACTTGAAGAAAGAAGGGTCATCGGCATTCATGTTTTTGTTCAGACGTTTCATTATGTCGGTAAAAGCCTGTACGTGCCGTACCTCCGGCTGTTCCCTGAACCATTCGGCGAACTGTTCGACCTTCTGAAGATATTCGGGATCAGAAATTCCATCTGCATTGCCGGAATCCAAGGAATAGTCCAAGGTTTGAATCTCTGTCAGATTGTCTACAACAAAATCTGTATCCAGGCGGAATTGGTAACGCTTATCAAAATATTTTAGCCAGTTATCTGTTAATTCCAGTTGTAATATTCCACTGGCCAGGCCGATCGTAACAATAGATGTGGAGACCAGCAATATTTTTCTTCGAACAATTACAAATGAACTGAATCGGTCAAAAAATACCGATGACAGGCTTCGTCTTTGCCTGGACCTTATGGGCAATAAGGAAACAAGGGCTGGTAGCAGGGTCAGGGAAAACACAAAGGTCCAGAACACACCAAATGCAACAAGATTGCCAAGAATACGGAACGGGGGTGAATCAGAAGCATTCAGACTAAGAAATCCAATCATCGTTGTCACTGATGTTAGGAATATCGGCCAGATATTGGACCTCACTGCCTCTGCGACCGCCTTTTTTCGGTCCATACCTTGCCCTAATTTGGCGAGTACGGATTCCACTATATGGACAGAATGAGCTACCGCCACGGTCATTACAATAATCGGCACTCCCGCATTGGCTGGATTGAACACGACACCAAGCCATCCGGCAAATCCCATAACCATATTCACCGAAAAAATTACAACCGCCATGAGAGCAACCATCCCCAAAACTGAACGAAGTAAAATTGTGGCGATCACAGCTATGACCAAAAGTACAATCGGAACCAATTGTTCAAGGCCATCATTGGTGGCATCAGAAAATGCCCTATTGAGAGGGATTTCGCCTGTGAGATAGTAATTTATTTCCGGGTTGTCTGCTCGTGCCTGCTCAAGCATCCCCGTGATGTGGTCGGTAATTTCATATACTGCCGTATCTGAATTTCCCTCCGGAAGAGAAAAATTGATTACCAATCCCGCAACCCTTCCATCCTGTGATACGAGTCGGCCGACAACATCATTATCATTCTGGGCAATGTCCTGTACCCTTGCCACCTCATCATCCGACAAGGAGGGTGCATCAAAGACGAGTTCTTCGACAATAAGTTCATCACCACTTGCCCAACTGTGGAGAAAGTTGGTAAGTGAATCAACCCGAGTTGAATAAGGTACTTGCCAAGCTGAATCGGTCAGGGTCTCTATGGCGGCCAATACATCACGCTGGAATACAGATTGGCCACTGGGTTCTATCGCAATGATACTGCTTTCAGATTTGCCATAGATATTTTCCAAGGCATCCAAGAGGACAACTTGGGGATTGTCGTCATCAAACAGGCTTCGATAGTCATTGGTTACACCAAAAAAACGAATGCCAACCGATGTCCCAACCATGACAAGTATGGCAAATACGATTACCAGCCATCGAAAGCGGATTATGAAGTCGGGATAATGGTGTAATTTCATATCAGATCACTTTTTATTTTGTATAGCCCAAAAATTCAATCATATTCTTCCTTGTGAGGATTATTGCAGTACAACCACCCAATCCTGTTTGGTTCCAGGGCATTCAAACATTCCTCTGAATATGAGGTTGGAATGCTTTCGATCATTTGTCAAAAAATTATTGCCAGCATTAAATAATCTTAATTTTTCAATACCTCTACTAATTGAAAAACTGATTACTGACCATGACCAATGATTACAGTTTTGCCAAGCTGGCTTCAATCTATGTAGCGGTCTCTAGTAGAATGCCATCTATGGGTGGACAAACTATAATGAGATTACTGTTAATCCCGGACTTTCAGAGCCCGTAAATCATACATCAGAACAGCAAACAAAAGCTTCAGACCAAGGTTGGAACGAACCAGAACATTGGTCACTAACAGGATGAATTTTACACTCCGGCGTGAGATTTTCACTTCATCGCCATGGGTAAATTCCGGGTTATGATAAATTCTCCTTAAGGTTAGAACTGCCATACCTAAAGCTGACAGGCAATGCCGTCGGATGCCGGTTTCAGAAGATGGAATGATCAAAACATATCTCAGTGCGGCATTTAAATGCTGGTACGCAATTGCAACCAGGTCCAATATTCCAGCCCTTGGACCGGATTCGGCAAGATTAATGGTTTCCAGGTCAATTCCGTATTTTTGAAAAACATCTCTTGGTAGCCAACACACACCTCTCCTTCGGTCATCATGCATGTCCTTTAAAATGTTGGTCATTTGTAATCCCTGCCCGAATTGAATTGCCAAGGCAAGCATTTCCTCGTTCTTCTTGGCTATTTCCGGGGAATAATCGCAGAACAATTCGGTCAGCATTTCACCTACAACGCCAGCTACAACGTAACAGTAATGATCAAGTTCCAACATATCCTTCAGACCACCCGTTCCGGCCAATTCCTGAAACTTTCCCATCCCTTCGGTCATGATCTCGACACAACGCTCAAGTGCCCGCCTTTGGGGAATGGGGAAACTATGGGTGATTAGAACAACTTGTTCGGTGCTGGCAATAAGCTCCTTTTCACCTTTACTTGTGGCAGGAGAAAGTTCCCTGACCAGTTCGGATGCAAACTCCTGGGCTTCCTTGTCACCTTTCACAACCGCACAGAACCACTCAGCGAACCGGCTTTTCTGTTGCACGCTCAAGCTTGGCTCGTCTTCGATTGTATCGGCAATTCGACAAAGCAGGTAGGCGTTGCCAACAGCTATATACAACGGGGTTGGAAGTTGCGGAATAGTTAGGGCAAAGGTCCTGGAAACATCCTCTAGAAACCTGTCCTGGAAGGCAATACACTCTTCGGTGGAAAACAAAGGGTTGGTTATAATTTGATCAGGAGATTTCTGCAATTTTGCCATTCCGCACTACAAATGGAGGAGCTATACGGATTAGTCCGTATTGATTCGAAATAGATCCATGGGGTCGGTGTTAACACCGACAGGTCAAAATACAAATCCAGATTCTCCCTAAAAACTGTAACTAATGTCCAAGGATACATATTCATCGCTGAAAATATTTTTACTTTGTACGTCCTTGCTATCCTCCTGGAGGAATTTAAAGGCTTCAGCGGTTAGTGAAAAAGTATCGGAGAGTCGGCGATTAAACTCAATATTCAGAGTTCTTGTGTCATAATCCAGATCCTCAATGATGGCAACTGTAATGTCTGTATCCAAAATATCGTTGAAAGCATAGCGGGTAGCGAGAAACAAATCGTTCTGTAAAGGTGTCGTTGCGCTTTCCCCACGGGTATCGTGATTCCATTCGGCAAATAAAGTGAGGTCGGCCTCTGATTCAAAGATTCCGTATATGGCAAATTCCCCACCTATAACTGAAGCATGGTATCTGGATTTCTTATTATCAAGGGTAGTAATCCCTTCACGAGTTATCCATTCTGCCTTGCCTAAAAATGCTCCCAAAGTGACCTGAACATCCAACCCCAGTTGCTTGATTAAATTATAGTGCTGGATCAACATATCTGGCTGTTCAATTTTATTTGGAAATAATAGGGGATCACGGCTGGTACCATCAAAAAAACTCACGCCGAAATCCAAGGGACCAAGACTGTTGCCATATCTGGCAGCCCAGTCAACATTTCTTCTTCCTGATGACGATTCATACTTGATTTGTTTCCGCGAGGTTTCGACAGGAACCGGAGCTCGAAATCGCCCCTTGACCCCGGAAAAAGTCCGAGGGCGGTGATAGGGCATGACGATTACATCAAGCATACCCCAGTCCCCAGCTAGAGTTCCATGAACCATGGGTTGACCGAGTTTATTTTCGCCATTTGGATGTACAACAAAATCCGTTTGATTGATGATATTCACCGGGTTATTTGATTCGGCCGTACCCCAAAAAACCTGATCAATACCAAAGCGGAGTTCCCATTCTGACTCACCAAGAAAACCATATGTCAGGTAGTAGGCTTCTCTGATGTCGACATGGGTTCGCTCGCTATCAGTGCTGTCGATCATGATAAACGGGGTCAAGGTAAAACTGTTGCCCTCTGCCGATTCAAAATAGACTGTGGGCTCAAAAGTCAGGCTGTGTTGATTGCCCTTCTGCCCAGGATAAGCCGGATCATCAAGGAATATTCTGCTTCCGAAAGTAACTGTACCCCAACTCTCTACTGACCATTCCTGAAATTCCTCAGCATGTCCTTGGCCTAATGCAAATATCAGGGATACCGAAATTGCTATACAAAACTTCTTCATCAACTTCTAGGGCTAATCACCGGACACGACGCAAACCTGTCTTGGTAAATTCATGCTCGTTCAATTCAGTCTGGAATTGAATTTGATCCCACAGTAATTCGGTAGCTTTACCCGTAATATGATTAACCATATCCGCACGTTTGGATCGCCAATATTTGCCAAGATATTGTTCGTACCCCTCATGAATCAGCGTTTTTAGGTGGGCATTTTTTCGATCGTAATATTCGACTTTCCAAACCCGCAATTCCTCCTTGTCGTGCCACAATACCAGCCGGGTATAACCCGAACCCTTTTCTACAGGGGTGTATTCAGTGACGGTACAAGCCAATTCACCACAATTTTCATCACGCAACCATTTGTAGGAATACTTTTCAACTTCCAGGCTACCCAAATCTTCATAGGCAAACTCACTGCCAACGAAAGAACCGGAGCGGTTCGCTGAACTGATTCGTTTGACCCGCTTTAGAGCCGGGAGATAAAGCCATTGATCATCTGATTGCGTCAGACGTCCGTGAATTAACAAAGCTGTTCCTTTGACATCACGTGGATTATCGAAAACAAATAAGGACTTGTTGCCATCACCGGGCTCCTCCAAAACCTTTATCCGGAGGGAACGCTTATTTTCCTGACCTTGTTTGTTTCGCAGGATCATGGTCATTTCAGCCACAAAGTTTTCAAAACCCCGATCTGCATCCCGGGCCATTTGGGCAATTTCCATTCCCTTTTCGACGTCCGATTGAGCGTAAATACCTTGTACCGATACCAAAGTCATGAGACTAGGTAAAATAATCAGAGTAAGAACCAGACTACCAAGATATGCCAGAAACTGTCTGCTATGGCGAACCCTGCCTTCCAGGGATACTTGAGACCATCTTTCGTTAGGCTGTAGCCTGATTCCTGATTTTTTTTCTTTTGAAATCCTATCCACTTTTTTATCAACCATTATTTATTGTATTTCAATGAGCCCAATAGTGAGCAAGGGCAACTATACTTGAAGCCTTAATTCTTATCAACATAATGATAAATCAGAAAAATTCTGATCCTTGCTGGTGATGGATTTGGATAAATATGCCATTCCGAGGGCAATTAGTTTAGGCCTAACAAATAAATATCATTGGTGTAGGCCCAAGGCCAAAAAGCAACTTCAACCTATTGGTGGGAGTGTTTGAAAAATTGGCCTGATGCAAGTGGCAAGTATCCTTGTGGTTGATTTTGCTTTCATTATTGCTATTGGTTTTAACAGGTGGTGCAAGCCAGTCATTGGAAAATTTTCCAATTGCCGTTTCCTGGTTCAGAATACCCACCCTTCGATTTTGTTAGAATCTTTTTAATTTTTAATCCATATAAGACTAAACAGCCATGAGGACATCAACCCATCCTCTATCTAAAGACCTGGTTCTAGTCGGTGGTGGACACGCCCATGCACTTCTTCTACGCAAATGGGCCATGTACCCTTTGCCTGGGGCCCGGGTCACATTAATCAACCTCAGTCCTACAAGCCCTTACACAGGGATGTTACCAGGCTATGTAGCAGGGCATTACCAACTTGATGAACTAAATATGGACCTAGTCAGATTGGCCCAATTTGCCGGAATAAGGTTTGTCCTGGATGAAGTAACGAATGTTGATCTCGCAAAACAAAGGGTTCTGAGAAAAAATGGACCCGCCATATACTTTGATATTTTGTCGCTGGATATTGGCATAACGCTCGCTTTGGAAACAGTTGAAGGATTTGCTGAATTTGGAATACCTGCCAAACCCATGGATCAATTTGCCCAGCGCTGGAATGATTTTCTTGGGATAGTTAAAGAGAATGAAATCACGCCGAAGATTGTCGTCCTGGGTGGTGGGGTCGGAGGGGTGGAATTGGCCTTGGCCATGAAATACCGTCTTCAAGACCTCGGTTCAGTCAAATCCAGCGTAGCCATCGTTGAACAGGAAAATGACATTTTAGGTGAAGTGGAAACTTCAACCAGAAAAAAACTCTGGAAACATCTAGACAGCTCCGACATTGAGGTTGTTTGTAATAACTCGGCCGCAAGAATTCATGCCGACAGGGTTGATTTATCAACAGGTATTTCTCTTCCAGCCAATTTTGTTGTTGGAACCGCTGGCGCCAATCCATTTGAATGGATACAGGGTATTGGACTCCCCTGTGACAAAGGCTTTATAACTGTCGACAGGTATTTGAAGTCACCGGCTAACCCGTCAATATTTGCCGTAGGGGATTGTGCAGCATTCAAGGAAAATCCTTTGCCCAAAGCAGGGGTGTATGCGGTTCGCCAAGCTCCAATTCTGTATCATAACCTGAAAGCCAGTCTGGCCGGCAAGAAACTTGTTCCTTTCCGACCCCAGAAAGATTTTCTAAAATTAATTTCAACCGGGAAGAAAAACGCCGTTGGATTAAAACTTGGCATCAGTTTCGAGGGTTCGTCGATTTGGTCCTTCAAGGATTTTATTGACAAAAAATTCATGAACAAGTTTGTTCTGGAGATTCCAGCTCCGACCATAGATACTCCGCCTGAAGCAGCTCTGGGAAGCAATGAAATCCTGCAAGAGTCAAAAGTCCTTTGTGGAGGTTGCGGGGCCAAGGTAACTCACTCAAGCTTGCAATCAGTCTTGCAGGAATTCACCTCTTCAAACTCCGAATTTAACCCTGATGCCGCAGAAATAAAACTTGGAGCAGAATCTCTGGTCGTTTCGACTGACCATTTAAGATCGTTTATCGGGGACCATGCTCTTTTTGCCAGGATTACGGCACTCCATTCCATGAGTGATGTTTGGGCCAAAGGGGCCACACCCCTTTATGCCCTGGCCTCTATAACCATACCGAGAATGTCTGAAACCTTGCAGAGAGAAACCTTGAGAGAGATAATGGACTCATCCACTAAGACTTTCGAGGAAAATGGCGGCCAAATAATTGGTGGACATACCACCCAAGGTGCTGAACTGACCATTGGTTTTACGGTAATGGGGCACTCCGCAAAATCCTATGCCTCCCATGTAGGTGCTCAACCGGGTCATTTGCTTATTCTCACCAAGCCATTGGGAACCGGGGTGATCTTGGCTGGCTTGATGCAAGGTAAAGTAAGTGGAGAAACCCTATATAGAGCTCTGGGAATTATGGATCAAAGTTCGAATTTGGCATCAAAGACCTTAACTCCACTGGTTTCAAGCATGACAGATGTTACAGGATTTGGATTGGCCGGACACCTTCATAATATTCTGGTGAGTTCAAAGGTCGGGGCATCACTTTCAACGCCTGCCATTCCAACCATTAAAGGGGCGATGGAGCTTTCAGATGCAGGAATCAGATCAACTCTTTGGCAATCAAATTCAAATATCCCCCTTGACGTTAAGACTGATTCTGAAGCAAGCAAATTCAAATTATTGTTCGACCCTCAGACATCCGGTGGATTGCTGGCCACTATTTCAGAAAAAAACCTGGCATCGTTGCAACAAAAGGCCAAGAAAATGGAATTTGATATTTACCCAATTGGTAAAATAACTGCAGGCCCACCCGTAATCGCAGTTTATTGATTTTTGGATTTATTGATCCAATCGGCAATGTATCTGGTGGCACTATCAAAGGATTCCTGGCACAAATCTTCCAAGGTAATGGTTTCAAGACAATCCTTTTTCCCATACCTAGGGTCATAATGATGATGAAGGAGTTGGGTTACCAACTTTTCAAATGCACCTCCAGTGGCCAGGTTTTTCCACTCATGGACTAGTTTTTTCGCATGGAATGGTGCCAGTTTGTCGATCAAGTCAGTCAAACCCATACCTTGGGGAATCAGGTTCCTATACGATCGCAAGCAATATTTAACCCTTGCTTCCAATGGTGCCTGAATATTGATTCTGTCTGCTTCTTTCATTTTTTGCCATAATGCAGGGGGTAAAGAAACATTGCCAATCTTGCAGGACTCGGCTTCTACAACAACTGTTTGAGAAGGGTTTAAGGTCACGAGGACTTCCATGATTCTGCTTTCAAAATATTTTTGTGGTGGTTGGCTTGAAGTTGTTTTGCCAAAAACAGATCCTCTATGTTCGGCCAATTTTTCCAAATTCAAAACCTGTACACCTAATTTGGACAGTGACTCGAGAATTTCCGTTTTACCAGTACCTGTATGCCCGCCAAGCAAGATGATTTTGAAGGGAAATGCTTCCTTGTAAAGATTGTTAACCACAAGCTTCCGATAACTTTTATACCCTCCATTGATAACGGTTGTATCCCAACCGATCTGCCGGCACACTTCGGCAATCGAACCTGATCTTTTCCCACCTCGCCAGCAATAAATCAGTGGTTTGAAAGCTTTATCCTTTGAATCCAAATGCGTTTCAAGGATACTTGCGATATTCCTGGATATTATTTGGGCACCCAATCGACGGGCCGAAAAGGGGCCCTTTTGCTTGTGTTCCAACCCTACCAGTGCTCTTTGGTCATTATCCAGCATAGGGAGATTAATAGAACCTGGTATATGGTCTTCCTCGTATTCTGAAGGGGAGCGAACATCAATAACTTCGTCAAAGGGGGTGAATTCTAGATCGGTTAACGATTTTAATTCAAGTTGCGATATATTGGGATGAAGCACAAAAAACTTTATATAGAGCCTGAAATGTAGGTGAAATTGATTTTGGTTTGAAACTAGATATTAGTTGAATATATGGTATTTTCGGCCTCGTAGCTCAGCAGGATAGAGCGACCGCCTCCTAAGCGGTAGGCCACAGGTTCGAATCCTGTCGAGGCCGCCATTCAAACCCTCCTTATTTGTAGCGATTCAGCTTGGTTGTCAAAATCAAAATGTGTACAAGCATGAATGTATGCTTTCTTCATCAGGGTTGGAAGTGTGGTTGCATCAAATCCCTTTCGCTTTGCCCATACAACATCCAATGTAGAAAAATCAGAAGTATCTACTATTCCAACCTTAACAACGATCGAAGCTTTAAAATGAGTAAATACATGTTCTAATTTACCAGGAAGAACTAAACCACCCACCAGTTCTGGAAATTTACTTATGGGCTTCTTATCCCAACCAAACCCCGGCCATCCCAGGGTTCCTCCCAGCAATCCTCTCTGGGGTCTTCTTTCCAGCATGAAGCAGTTTTGCTCATTCAAGCAAACAAACAATGTTCCAGAACGAGTTGGCTTTGATTTCTTGAGGATCCTGTATGGAATATCATGTTGTAATCCCAATTTAAAACTTTTGCATTCGCCTTGCCAGGGACAACTGGAACAATCAGGGGAACGTGGTTTACAAACAACCGAACCCAGATCCATAATTGCCTGAGCATAATCTCCCGGTCGTTTTTCCGGTGTCATTTGTTGGGCGATGCTCATTATTTCCGTTTTGGATTGGGGCAAAGGTACTGTCAATCCACATATTCTCGAATAGACCCTTTCAGCATTCCCATCAACAACAGGTACGGCAAGGTCAAAGGCAATAGATTGGATTGCACTGGCTGTATAAGGGCCTATACCGGGTAATTGCAGAAGTTCCCTTGAGGTATTCGGGAATCGACCATTGTGTTTTTGAACTATTACCTTGGCACAGGCTAATAAGTTTCTGGCTCTGGAATAGTACCCCAATCCTGCCCAGCTAGCCATAACCTCATCAGGTTCCGCTTCAGCTAGATCTTCAACTGTGGGCCATTGATCAAGGAATTTATCAAAGTACTTACCAACAACAGGAACAGTTGTTTGTTGTAGCATTATTTCCGAAATCCAAATCCTGTAGGGATCTGGACTGGTGGAACGACCATCTCTCTTTTTGTATCGCCAGGGGAGTTCCCTGCCGAAATCATCATACCAAGCCAGTAATTTGTCAGATGGACTGTTATTCACAAAATTCCTGTTCACATTATTATGAAACATTAATATATGGAAAATAGTTAAATATTTTCCATTTGCCTGGAGTGGGATAATTCCCAGAATCAAAAAAATCTATTCCCGCAAAACAAAACGTGGGAACTACGCCGAAAATTTCAAATCGGCAGATCATTATTATGGAGAAATAGCACGGGTTAATGCTGAGCAAAAAGGTGTCTCAAAACCAGAGATTCTCGCGTCCTGGAACGAGATTGTTGGCGAAAGCCTTGCTGAAATCTGTAGACCCATCGAAATAAACCATCGTTTTCAGTTCTCAAAAGGATCGAAATTAATTATCGAAACCCCTAGTGGTTATGCTCAACAAGTTGAAATGCAAAAGGATCAAATTATTGAAAGGGTTAATATTGCCTTTGGCTATGGAGCTATCAGAAGGCTGGAAATCAGACATACCAGCTATGACTCTTTCAACAAGTCGATGCAAAAGAAAACCAAGGTAAGGTCGCCTACAAGCGAAGTTAAAAGTGAATCATGGCAGGTGGTGAAGGACATTGAAAACGACGAGCTTAGGATTGCTCTATATGAACTTGGCAAAAATGTACTGGCACAGGATAAACAATAAGGAAAGTAAAATGATAAACAGGCACCTCTCTTTTCCCTTTAAGGCAATCTTCCTCGTGACCTTTCTCATGGGTACATCGTTGGGTGTTTTACCTTCTGCAGGTCAGGGAGATCAAACCACAAGAGTGATTGAGGAATTAAGTATTGGAAATAAAGGCAGTAAGGTAACATTTGTCGAGTATGCATCCTTTACATGTCCACATTGTGCCAGTTTTCACCGAAATATTTATCCTCAACTCAAGGAAAACTACATTGATACCGATTTGATCAAATTCGAAATCAGAGAGGTGATTTGGGATAAGCCCGGGTGGGTTGCGGCCATAATTGGCAGGTGTTCCGGTCCGGAAAAATTCTACCATTTTGTTGACCCGCTTTTTGTCAAGCAAGCTGATTGGTCCCGAGCTCAAACCCTTGGTGAAGCAGCTTCCAGATTAACCTCAATAGCTCTTTCCGTCGGCTTCAATAAAGAGGAAATCGATAATTGTCTTAGGGACACTGATTTTCATACATTGATTTTAGAAAATGCACAGAATGGGGCTGCCGAAAACAACATTAGCTCAACACCAACCTTTCAGGTTAATGGCAAAAACTATTCCAACACGGGATATGAGGATTTGGTTGAAATCATTGAGAGTGCCTTGAACAGGACATAATCATTGAAATGGGAATTCTTATGGGCCAAACATAGATGGAATAGACCTGGCTTGGCGTTCTCACTTGTTTCTACCCCTATTACGGCCTTCCGAATTTAATTTTAGTGCCGGTAGAAGAATAACTCCTTCAGCCGGATAGGTTAGGCAACCTTGCTTTGCCGAAATCAAATTCATTTATTACCGTAGTATATTGTGATATCCCTAAAAACAAGGTTATTGAATTAGCCCGCATTCATTGAATCAAAGAAAATTGATTGTCTCCCCGTCTCAACATTTTCGTGTATAATTTTTGACCAAATGTTGTACCAATCAATCCTAAACCTCCTGTACAAGCCAAAACGACTGTAAAAAGTTTTCCACATCAAAATTTTGCCCTGGGGTTTTTATTCTCACCAATCAAGACCAAGTGATGAATAATGTGAACTGGAATGAGTATGTATGACCAAACCATTTGATGCGGCAGGGCTACAAGATTTTTTGGATGACCAGGACCGAAAAACAAATCCATTCTTTGTCGGACGCGAGGAACTCCAGAACAGGATTGCTATAAAATCCAAAATTATAAGCCGACAATATTTGGAACGTTCACGTAGTAATCCAGCAGGTGGTGAGACCCAAGTGATTAAAGGAGCACCGGGTATTGGCAAGACTTCGTTGTTGGCGAAGTTCAAACAGAACTGTATTGATCAATTGAATGACGAATCCGAGGACTATAAGACCATCCCGATCTATATCCCCCATCCCGATTATTTAGCGATTGATTTATTAAGGGAATGTATCAAGGAAACCCGACACGAGCTGAACAAAAAGATTACCCTTGAGAGTACCAGACAAAAGACGGTTGATGCTTTGCAAATGTTTTCCTCCGCTTCGGCATTAAGGTTGAATGTGGGAGTACATCAAAGCAACCCGGTAAAGATTATTGTACCCAAGAAGTGTACCATCCTACTGATGATTGACGAAGTGCAGAGCATCTCTCCTGATCCTGGTACAGAAATAGCCAAAATGATTTTTAATCTTGATAGTGGAAGCTGTGGCTATCCGATATTTCCTGTTCTGGCTGGTCTGTCCAACAGTACAGGGGTTCTCCAGCAGATTGGGATCACCAGATTCGGAAGGGATGCCGAACATCAATTACAACCTCTATCCTTATCGGAGATCAAGGAATCCATTGAAAAATTTATGGATCATTTTTATCTCCGAACCACTCCCAAACTCACTTCTGAGTGGGGCGATCGGATAGGAAGCTGGGTGGATGGCTGGCCCAAGCATTTGGAGGACACCATGAGGGTGTTGGGCGAGGAACTTTTGACAACGGAAGGAGACCTGTCGGAGGTAGATCCCCATAAAGTCAAACTCAGGGCAACAAAACGCCGCATTGCTTACTACAATTCCTGTTTTGGGGCGTTTGGTACTATTCCCAAGATTGTTGGAGCAATCATGGCCGATATTGGACCAAAGCCAAGAGAACTGGTAGATATTCTAGCAAATATCTTTAAATTACTTGAAAAACCTCAGTGGAGCCAAATAACCCCTAATTCTACACTGCCGCCCCTTAATTATGAATTTCTGCTTCATCATGGATTAATTGATAGCATTCCTGAGAATCCAGCAATATTCGAATGTCCGATACCATCCTTGCAATCATATGCGGTAGCCTGGACCGGTTCCCCACTTCATGTTTCAGCCTATGCTGGCGATCTGGAATCTCTCGGTAAGGATTTGGCTACAGGGTATGAGATTAACGGTGTGGATGATTGGGGACGGACACCTCTTCATTTGGCGGCTGAATACAATTGGGATCAAGTTGTCCAGATTTTATTGGGAAAGGGTGCCGACCCTCAGATACAAGATAACAGAAAGCGCTTACCCCTTGATATGGCCAAGGAGGGAAGTGCGACCCATGATTTGATTAATAAGGCTACAATCCCAAGCCCATCACCTCAGAATTCCAAGGATTATGACTATGACTTTGATCCCTCGCCGGACTTTTAAAGAGTTATGGAATGCAGGTTTTAGTTAGCACTTTAAACATTATCTACCTGTCTTTTTCGAATAAGGAATTAATTTTTCCTGCATACAGGTATCTATCAAATCCCAGTCAGATATTTCCAGACGAACCGGTACGGTCAATACCTTCTTTTTCCAGTTTTCGCTTAACCTGACAGCATCCTTTTCTGTAGTCACGAGCAAGGAATCGTTTTGTCTTGCTTCCCTTTCCAGCCTATAAAGAAAACTTTCCGAGGGAACCTCATGGTCATCAAGGGGAACAAATTTTTTAACTATGGCACCTAACTCATTTAGGGTGTTATGGAACTTAAAGGGGTCGCCAAGACCTGCAAAGGCAACAACATTTTGGTTTTCAATACTTAAACCAGACTTAAGCACTGTCATCCGAGCCGGTATTACCGGCAAATCAAAATCATTCCTAAATTGCCTCTGAAAATTTGCAACCTGATCTTCAGACCCAACCGCCACAATTAAATCTGCTCTATCCAGTGCTTTGACCAGTGGTTCTCTAAGTGGGCCCGAGGGTATAACCATGTTATTACCGAAGCCCTTTTTGGCATCCACAACAATTATGGCAAGGGTTGGAGTAAGGGTCGGATTTTGGTGCCCATCATCCAGGATTACAATAGAAGCCCCTTCCTGAACTGCCTTGACAGCCGCCTGGTATCGGTCTTTGGCGACCCAGGTTTTACCGAAACTCGCCAGCAATAAAGCTTCATCGCCTACCTGCCTAACTGAATGTTGTTTTTCGCTGACAAGTACCGGTCCTTTTAGGCTCCCTCCATAACCCCTGGTAATAATTTGGGGGATATGCCCCCTTTCCTGGAGCATCTGTGTCAAGGCGATTGTCAAAGGGGTTTTACCTGTTCCACCTATATTTACATTACCGACACTAATGATGGGAATATCAACCGATTCCCTAGTGTAAATCAACCCTCGAATTAAAGACCCCAGCAACCAGATTCCGGTCAAAGGAAGTAAAAGATAGGCAAGGAGAGGGTTATTTTGATACCAAAAGTGTGGTTGCCTCATTGATGGAACCCGTGTGGTTAGGAATTACTCATGAGGTAAATTCCTCGACGGGTCCTTCTGATTTTTCTTCATCCATTAATTGATAAAGTTTGGCTATAAAATACCTGAAATTGGCATTGTCGACATTCATTTGTGAAGCTTCCTTCCAAGCATCATATGCTGTTTGATAATTTGGAAACAAACCAATAACCTCCACATTCGCTGGATCTTTAAATCGCTTGGATTGTGGATTTAACAATTCACCCCCAAACACCAAATGTAGTTTTGCTTTCATTGTACCGTTACCCTAAATTTTAATTCCCTAGCTCCCTGCCAGGGTCATATTTTCAATCAAGAGACTGGGAACCCGGTAGGAACTGAATTGCCTGGGGTTGTTGGCGGGGACGATATTCTTTAGCATATCTTTTAGATTCCCTGCAATGGTAAATTCAGAAATCGGCTGGGCTTTCTCACCATTTTCAATCAGGAAACCTGACGCTCCCCGTGAATAATCTCCTGTATTGCTGTTTATGGTCGAGCCAATCAGAGATGTTATCAAAACCCCAGATTTAATTTCCTTCATTAACTCCTCGGGAGATTTATCTCCACATGTCAAAGCAATATTGCTGATACCTGGAGAAGGTGGGGAGGAAACTCCCCGCTTGGCATTGCCAGTTGTTTCCAAACCCAACTTCCTGGATGTAACCAAATCCATCAGCCAGGATTCCAAAATTCCCTTTGTAATGAACTTCCTTTCCTGCTTGGCTATTCCTTCGCCATCAAATGGTGTTGAAGACAGAGATTTTGATCTGAAGGGTTCTTCATATAGATCCAAGTGTTCTGGGAGTATTCGTTTTCCCAGATCATCCTTTAACCAACTAGCCCCCCTGGCAATAGCTACCCCATTTATGGCTCCCAGAACGTGTGCTATCAGGGAAGCAGAAACCCTCCGGTCAAAAATTACTGGTGCATTCATGGTTTGGGGTTTGGTTGAGCCTAATTTGGCGGCAGCCCTTTCCCCAGCCTTTCTCCCGATGTATTCGGGTGAAGACATATCCGAAGGGAAAATTCTTGTTTCCCCGTAATGGTCAGTTTCCATTTCTAGACCGTCACCTGCAATTGCCGAGATTGATGCGGCCATGAAGTTTTTGTTGATTTCACTGGCAAAACCATTTGTGGCCATAAAATAGGATCTGTTTTCGCCATAACCTGCTGATGAGGAACTTATTTTTGAAACACCGTCAACCTCTTTTGCATTCCTCTCAATCTTCTGCCCAATTGCAGTAAATTCTTCCGGTGATGGATACGCTTCATCATTGTATAGGCTTAAATTGTTGGAATCTGCATTCTCAAACAGTTGACTGGGTTCCGCAAGACCAATATAGGGGTCTTCCGGTGCTTCCTTAGCCATTGAGATTGCTCTTTCCGTAATTTCGGCAATGGCGGCACCTCGAAAGTCGGAACCTGCAACGCAAGCCTGCTTTTTTCCGATAATAACCCTTAATCCGAGAGTAATCTGGTCCTGACTTTCGACATTTTCCAATTCGCCATCCATTACACTTACGGCAAAGCTCTTGGCTTGATGAACAATTACATCGGCCTCGTCAGCACCAAGTTTCTGGGCTTGGTGAATGGACTGTTCAGCAACTTTTTTCAGGTCAATTTTCATAATTCTTCAGTAATTTATTCCCGACATCTTGTGTTGCATGCAAGGGGCGGTCAGTAGTCAGGAAGTAGGTTGCACTCCGCTTTTGGAATATTCCTACGGATTAAATGATCCAAGGTTAATTCCATTTACAGTCACCTCAAATTCATCATCCATTTCAATCCTGTACTCAAAAGAATTACCAGAACTATTGTTCGGATCCAGAAAGCTCATATAGCCAAGAATACCCGCTACAAATTCCGGTGGTACAATATTTGCCGCTACTAGTCTGTCACTGAAGTCCTCTGCTCCCTCAACAATAGCTTCACTTTCTGCAGAAGATTTGCCCCTGTCATATTGGTATTCACCTGATCCCTTTGAAAATAAATCAAAAACACTGATTTCCCAATCTGAAAGAAGGTTAAATTCGATATCTTCTGGATTTGAACCTTCGACACTTTCAAAATCTAATAAGGCTTTGTTGGCCGTTATCTTATAGCTTGTTTGTAATGAACCAAGATCCTCGGCAAACTCACCCTGCGGGTCCAACCGCTCCATATATGGACTTTCCCACCTAACTCTATTTAGCGAAATATCATTTTCGAATTGGAAGATTTCATTTACATCACTCAAATCTATAGACAAATTCATATTCGTATCCGAGATAACCACTGCTTCCTGGATTAATCCCTCATAGGCTATCAGAAAATCCTGGGTGTCTAAATTCATCATTAGACCATCTTCATTGACATTCATTTGATTTCCCAGTTGGTTTATCAGTAGTCCAAGGGTTGCATTCTCCAATTCAACGATGAATTGGGTGGTTTCCACTGTAAAGTCATAATCCCCCAAGGGCAGGTCCATGCCAAGGCTGTGAATTGTGCTAATTCCTCTATCAACTGAGTTGCTTGTGTAATTTGTTCCCTTGAAAGCAAAACCGGAACCCTCTCTGGATTGATACCTGCCAGAAAATTCACCAATTGATGTAGAAGAGATGAAACCATCATCCTTAATTCGGTTGATATCTTCAAACTGTACCTTGCCAAGAATATCCTCAAACAAAACCAGCAAGCCAAAACTCTCATCCTGTGTTCTGATTTCCATTTCTGGAATGGAATAGTCAATTCTGTTCCCCTCTGGATCCTGTTCAATGATAATACGTCTGGTTCCTTGAAAGGTCCCTTGACCAATTTCGGTAGGCACTCCAAACCCTGATGAACTCGAAATAACGAAAGTGTCGGGTATAATAATTTCAACCAAGTTTGTCCCTTGTCTTACCAACCGCAAGGTTGGTAACTCAAATACTAAACTTGAATCAGTATTTTCGAGGGTTAAAGTCAGATTATTAACCAGGACTTCGTCTTCATTCTCTTCCAGATCGTTATAACCAACCTCAACCTGGGCTGATACGAGGAGTGCTTGCAAGCCCTTAAAAACCTCGTTGGGATAAAGTTCTGAGTACCCCTTCGTCCCAAATAATACCAGTATCAAGATAAGAGAAAATAAAAACGATTTCTTTTGCATTGTGTTTACCTTTTAAATCTATCGGAAGCGGAGTCTGGATTAATCTTTAGTTGTTTGCAACTTTTTGATACATCTGTCGGGTACACATCCTTGTGTAATACCTCCTAACCGCATCAGGGAATTCTTCAAATTTGGCTACCTTGGCCCAATCAAGACAATGAGTCAGGATAAAATCCGGAATGGTCATGACTTCACCCATCAGGAAGTGTTCAAGGTCTAGGTAAGAAACCATTTCTTCCAGCGATCGGCTGAATTCCCATTTCAGGGTGGGTTTTAAGGATTTGACCCTCTTCTCTGAAGGCAGTACAAAACTGTGTTTGGCTGCATTCCAAACACATGTTTCAAGTTCATCCAGCAACATGAAGGTCAAACTATCCTGTTTGGTTCGGGCCAGTGTACCCGCTTGAAAGGTAAATGAAGAATTGATCTCGCCAAGATAGGTTAATATTGCGGTACTGTCCGTAATGACTTCAGAATCAATAACCGCAACTGGTATTTTACCCTTGGGAGAGATTTCGAGTAACTCCTTTGCATGTGGCTTTACCGGATAATGTACATAATCCAGACCAAGTTCCTCCAACATCCACAAAACCCTGAAGGCACGGCTGTATTTATGGCCATAAATTTTAATATCCATTACCGGAAACTTGCTATTCTAAGAAGGGTTCTTTCGATTATTGCCTCAACGGGTTTGGTGCCGGAACCACGGATAATTTTATCAACTTGGGTCAATTCAAGGAGGGCCCGTTCTGCACCAGATGTCCCCCATAGGGCTGATTGTCTGAGCATATTCTGGCGACGGGGGCCAAAAAGAGGCGGTTTGATTTTTTTCAAACCTTCCTCAGGTCCTTGCTTATGGCTGGCTATAGTCAGGATATTACGGAATTTCCTTTTGAAAAATAAGCAGACCCGAACCGGATCACTGTCCTGCTTTGAAAGCTTTCTGAACAACAGTCCTATGTCCTTAATTTCCTTATTGGCTACTGATTCCACCAGCCTGTCCAAGCCGGCTTCCCCAAACTCCGGGGCACACGCCCGTATATCCTCTTCGGTCAAGGGGGTTGTATCTTCAAATTTATAGAGAGCAAGTTTTTGGATCAATGATTTGAAGGTTGAAGGTTCCTGTTCTTCAGCCACCGACACCAAAAATTTCATCGTATCAGAATCGATGTTTGCCAGATTGGCTTCTTTGAGAAGGAATGCAATATCCCTGTTGTCCAAGTGATCAGTATAAACACCCATTGAGGCCAAATTCTGGTCACTCTCGAATCTTTTTCGTAGGGATGACGCTGGTCTTAATCGACTTGAAGTTATAATTATGTGAGCAAAACCTTCCTTCCATTCATCCAACTCAGCAAAGATCAATTTGCTGTGCTGGTCAGATCCCTTTTCAAGGCAGATAACACGTTTACCACCAAAAAAACTTTGAGCCTTCACCTGGGACCCCAATAAATTTGGCTGCTGGGCAAGATCACTGGCATCAATTTTGTCAAAACGTAACTCCTGCATGGCATTTGGACCCGCAATGGAATCAACAATTCGATCCCTATGCTGGTTAATGAGAGCCTGATCTTCGCCGAAAATCAAATACCCGTTTTTCCAATTACCAGTTTGCAGGTGCCCCGGCAATTGGTTTGGGTATAATTTCATGGCTGTTTGTCACGTACAGGTATCGCAATAACCCTGGAATAAATCCTGTCGGAAATCAATCTTCGAAGTCTGTTAAGGGCATCATCTCTTGCATCCAGGTTAG
Organism: Paracoccaceae bacterium; assembly: GCA_963668325.1. Classification (GTDB taxonomy): domain Bacteria; phylum Pseudomonadota; class Alphaproteobacteria; order Rhodobacterales; family Rhodobacteraceae; genus MPNP01. The sequence continues at coordinate 290,781 of OY764222.1, read as the reverse complement.
CTAATACCTGCAATGATGAAGAATCACTTGGATTATCTGGGAAATCACCATCTCGTACTGAGGTCCACCTTGCTCTTTCCTTGATAGTGTCAGAATAAATCATATCCCCTCCATTCAGATCAAAAAAAGCAATCTTGGCTTCCCCTACCACAAGATATTGGTAAATGTCACCTGATCCCTGGATAGGTCCACCTTCATCCGAAATAACAAAGTCAACTGTCAAGTGGTAGCCATAATCGCCTGTTGCTTTGCCAAACTGATCACGGAGAACTGATTCCATCTTCTTTGGATCCAGGTTACCTGTTACGGTTACATCGGTTTGGTTATGATAGTTTTCACGGGGGGAATCTGGGCCATACAGGGGTTGAAATTCACACCCAGCGACCAGGAAACATAGCGTTACCAGGGTTATTATCTTCCATCTAGACAACAATATTCACGATCCTATCGGGTACTACAATTGTTTTTCGAGGTTTATTACCATCCAAATACCTTGTTACCACTTCATCTTCAAGAACTAGCTTCAGAATATGTTCCTTGGGGAGGCCCTTGGCAACCTCAATCCTGGATCTCAATTTGCCGTTGACCTGGATGGGAATGGTAATTTGATCTACTTTTAGGAACTCTGGATCAACTTTGGGCCACGGGGTATTTACCACGAACCCCTTGCCACCTAATAAACACCAGATTTCCTCGGCAACATGGGGTGTAATCGGGGCCATTAGTTGGGCATAGGTTAACATTATTTCCTTTTTTACCTTGGCACTGGCTTGGGATTTAACGACCGCATTATAAAGTTCATAAAGCCTTGCTATGGCCTTGTTGAAGACAAACCCCTCAATCTCCCTGGAAAACTCATTAATGGCATGATGTAGAATTTTTTTAAGCTTTATATCCTCGGCCGGTGTCCCAGGATGATCCATTGACTTTATTTCATTTGCCAGACGCCATACCCTTTCCAAATGCTTGGAAGCAGCTTCAACCCCGGTAGTGGTCCATTCAATATCTCTTTCCGGGGGCGAATCCGAAACCATGTACCACCTTGCGGTATCGGCACCATATTTTTCAATCAGTCCCTGAGGATCAATAATATTGTTTTTTGACTTGGCCATTTTGGCCGATGGGATGATTTCTACTGGTTCCCCGGTGCTTTTAAGTTTTGCTTCAACTCCTGATACTTCAACCTCTGTCGGAAAATGGTAGATAGGCCGTCCATTTTTATCTCTAGTCAGGTAGATGGCATGATTGACCATCCCTTGGGTAAACAACGACTTGAAGGGTTCATCGCAATGTTTGGACAAATGCCCGGTCACCTGCATGGCTCTGGCAAAAAAACGGGAATACAACAAATGTAGAATTGCGTGCTCAATTCCACCGATATACTGGTCAACATTCATCCAGTAATCTGCCATGGCTAGGTTAGTCGGTGTTTTCTCATTGGGTGCTGTATAGCGCACAAAATACCATGAACTGTCGACAAAGGTATCCATAGTATCCGTTTCTCTAACTGCATCCTTGCCACAATGGGGACAGGTGCAATATTTCCAGGTTGGATGATGGTCCAGGGGATTGCCTGGTTTGTCGAAAGTTACATCCAGCGGCAATTCAATTGGCAGATTCTCCTTTATTTCTGGAACAATACCACATTTACCGCAGTGGATTACCGGTATGGGACATCCCCAATATCTTTGCCGACTTATACCCCAGTCACGCAATCGGTATCTGATAACCTTTTGGCCAATACCATTTTTGACACAATGAGCTATGGCCGCGTTAATGCCTTCTTCTCCCGTTTGGGATATATCCCCGGCAAACCCGTTGGCATACTTGACCTGTTGATTTTTGGGTGGGACATAAGCCTCATTTTCTACGGGTTGGTCAGAATCCTCCGAAAAAAATACATCAATGACCGGCAGGTCATATTTTCTTGAAAAATCCAAATCCCTTTGATCATGGGCTGGACAACCAAAAATGGCTCCGGTACCAACTGTATTGAGAATGAAATTTGCTACCCAAATAGGCAGGGTAATCTCAGGGTCGAGTGGATGTCTTACTTTAAATCCGGTATCAATACCTTTTTTCTCCAACAGTTCGAGCTCAACTTCTGAAGTCCCGGCTTGTCGACATTCCCGTATGAAATTCTCAACATCGGGATTTTCCTTGGCTATGGCTTTGGCAAGCGGGTGTTCTGGTGATACCGCTGCAAAAGTGGCCCCCATCAAGGTATCTGGTCGGGTGGTATAAACCTTTAGTTTGTTTATTCCTTCCGGACATCCAATTGTTTCAAAATCAAACTCCAAGCCACTGGATTTGCCAATCCAGTTTCGTTGCATAAGACGTACCTTTTCCGGCCACCCTTCAAGTCCGTCTATGGCTTGGAGCAATTCTTCCGAAAAATCGGTGATCTTGAAAACCCACTGCGAAAGTTCTTTTTGTTCTACTTTTGCACCTGAGCGCCATCCCATTCCGTCAATGACCTGCTCATTGGCCAAAACAGTCCCATCTACCGGATCCCAATTCACCAGGGCTGTTTTCCTGCCAACCAATCCTTTGTCCATCATGTCTATGAACAGGGATTGCTGCTGGCCATAATACTCCTTATCACAGGTGGCGAGTTCCCTCTTCCAATCAATGGACAATCCCAAGGTCTTTAACTGTTTCCGCATTTCGGCAATATTCTGCCGTGTCCATTTATCCGGATGTTCATTGTTTTTGAGAGCTGCGTTTTCAGCTGGCAAGCCAAAAGCATCCCACCCCATTGGGTGAAGGACATTAAAGCCCTTCGCAATCTTGTAACGGGCAATTACATCGCCCATGGTATAGTTTCGGACATGCCCCATGTGGATTTTCCCCGAAGGGTAGGGAAACATTTCCAAAACATAATACTTGGGAAGATTTCTGTCAGGAGAAGCTTCGAATACTCCGGCCTTGTCCCATTCTTCCTGCCAGAAACTCTCCTGCTCTAGGAAATTATATTCCGTCATTAAATTATATCCGGGAAAGTTTAAAAGCCTAATTCTTCAATCTTAAGTTGTCGAGCCCTTGCTAGAATGGCATTTTCAATTTCGACATTAAGGTCTGGGTCTACGACTCCACTCCTTGTTCTAAACGTCACCTGAAGCGATCTGGCATCTAGCGACGGGTCACTGACTACAGCCGTTGCCTGGTACTCTCGGGTTCCGCCGGGTGGTGTTGCCCAACCAAATTGAATTATGCCCGTAAATGGATCAACTTCTTCGATAGGCATGAAATCAAGCACTTCCAGGGTGGCTTTCCAAATAAACCTGTTGGCCTTCAATTCAGTAGTGGAGTTCTGAGTTAGAAACAGGTCCCTTAGTCTCTGTGGTCTTCCTTGGGTCTCAACTTCCCTATCGGCCTCAATATTTGCTGTATCCCTATCTCCACCTCGGAATATATTGGAGCAAGCGCTCAAAGAAATAACAACGAGTAGTGCTAATACCCATCCGAGAGACTTTGTCTTTATCATATCTAGTTACCTTTCGTTCTTAGACTCCTCACCCTGATAAAACCTTCATGGCGTAAATCTATAACCGGTTGCTACAAAACCAACTCTTTTTCAAGGTCAGACCTGAGCATATTTAAATTAACCAATAATGACCACCAGTTCAATATTTACCAATTTTTTATTTGATTATTGATATGCCTTCCATTAGAGATCAGGAAAGAAATAAATTGGAGGGAGGGAAAGAAGCTTTCAACCAACGACGAGAGAAATATGGTTTAGTTAAATGACAAAGGAAGAATTACTCGAAATTATTCTTAACGGAGAAAATTCCCTTGTTGAGTTTAAAAGGGATGAAATTAGCCCTGCCAAACTTGCAAAGGAGGTTGTTGCATTCGCAAATTTTAAAGGCGGAAGAATTTTACTCGGAGTTGAAGATGATGGAACTATTCAAGGGATTCAGCGGGATAAGGAACAACTAGAACGCTGGGTTATGGATACAGTCTTCGGGCGTTATATCCACCCTAGGATAATTCCCATCTATGAAGAAATTCAAACAGACAAGGGTAGAGTAGCAGTGATAACCTTAAGCGAAGGTACTGCCAAGCCCTATGTAGTTCGTTCAAAGGATCGAGAGGATTATTATATTAGGTCTGGAAGCATTTCCCGACAAGCAACTCGAGAACAAATGGCTAGATTATTTGAATCAGGGGGAATGTTATTTGCAGAAAAACTCCCTGTTTCGGGGAGCGAACTAGAAAGTCTGGATCAAAATAGATTGAAGGGTTTTCTTTCCTTAATTGGTGATAAAGAGACTCCCGAAAATAATTCAGATTGGCAGGATAGACTTTATCAATTGGGTTTTTTTAACGACCCCACAAAAGAAAACCCCTTTAGTACCATTGCTGGGCTTGTTCTGTTCGGTTATTCACCAAGAAAAATTCTCCCCCAGGCCGGGATTCGATGGATGGCATTTGAAGGAGATGAAAAGGATTACGAGGCCCTTGATGATCGAACCCTTGATGGCCCCTTAGTTCCGCTGAAAATAGCCTCACCGGCCGGAAGGTTTGAGACAGTGAATAATGATCTTTTTGAATTTCTATTTGGAGCGATGCAACCAATCCTGTCCAAGGTAACAATTGGGTTTGATGATTCTTTTCGGCGCGAAAGGCATTGGTTTTATCCCATTGATGCTGTTCGAGAGGCGATTGTGAATGCAGTTGCACACCGGGACTGGACTAGAAATGAAGAAGTTGAAGTGGTAAGTTATTCCAATAGATTAGAAATCCTTAGTCCCGGTGCTTTACCAAATGCAATGACGGTTGAAAAAATGAAGGGCGGTCAAAGGTCAGCGAGGAATCCGCTTATTGTGAATGTTCTCCGAGACTTCGGTTTTGTTGATGCACGAGGAATGGGAGTTCGAAACAAAATTATTCCACTTCTAAGGGAGTACAACAAGACGGAACCAGAATTTCAAGCCACAGAGGATTATCTCAAGGTGATTTTTTACAAAGGTAAGAACAATCAATGACCCATGGTTTTGTTTCCCTGTTAAAGGTCAATTGTAAAAAATTGGATTTGCCAGTATTTGGATAAATGGTTAAGGACTTGTAAATTAGAACTTGTAAGTTCTGAATCATAGTTTGCTGAAACCTTTAAGGGCAGGAAAACTGGATAGTAACAAATTACCAAATTAAAATACCAGGCCATGACTCTACCCACGATAATCTCCCAGGTTCAAGAAGCTGAGCAAGAAGCCGATAGGGTTGTTGGTTCTACCACAATTATAGCCGTTTCCAAGTTGCAACCTGATGATAGGGTTAAATCGTTGTTAACAAAAGGGCATTTGGATTTTGGTGAAAACAGGGTCCAGGAGGCTGCTGGCAAGTGGCCAGCATTTCTGGAAGCATATCCTCAAACAAAGCTTCATCTACTTGGCCCCTTACAATCCAATAAAGTCAAACAAGCCCTGAAACTCTTTGATTTCATTCACTCGGTAGACCGTACCAGCCTTGTTAACAGAATTGTTCGTATTGCTGATGATATGGGGTCCTGCCCAGGTTTGTTCGTCCAGGTGAATACCGGCGAAGAACCGCAAAAATCTGGTGTAATACCGAGCGAAACCGATCAATTGGTGGCAGAAATTCGAAAATACAATTTACCACTACAGGGGCTGATGTGTATTCCGCCTTTTGATGAGGAGTCTGCTTTGCATTTTGGCCTCTTGGCCAATTTAGCGAAACGAAATGGATTGACTAACCTCAGCATGGGCATGAGTAGTGATTTTGAATCGGCCGTCCGAATGGGAGCAACTCATATTCGTGTTGGAACAGCCATATTTGGGACAAGAGATTACGCCAAAAGATAGCTTGTTTGCAATTTTCAATCACAAATGGCGATGTGTGTCTCTTTGGTGAGACATCTTGTTATCCACAACAATACTTCCAGATCAACTGCTACACAACCTGCCGTTGGTATTCTTGGGCCACGCCAGACATGCAGGAAAATTGCTGAACCCTTTCCAGGTTTTGGGTTATGCCTGTTAAAATCAATTGGAATGACAAGGTCGTAAAGGGAATCAGCCCGAAACATCAATTCGTGGCTGAATTGCCAGTTTCGGTCTTTTAGTAACAGATTGTTGTATTGAGGGTCCAGGGGGTCATCCGACCATATATGACGTTTCCTGATGGGGATTGTTTGCCGGGGTAGGTCATTTTGGGGAATCCTGTCCGGTCGGTACATAACCTTTTCCAGTCGATAAACACCAGCTGGTGTTACACCATCCCCTTCAGTTTTATCTTGCTTGATTCCACCCCAGCCCACCGAACAAGGGAATTTCCTTCCCAAAAACCAACCGTACCACTTATTGATGAAAATTGTTTCAACGTAGGTCAAAGTCTATGACCACTTTTTCGGGCTTTTACAGCTAAATATTCAGCATTATGTTTGGTAACCGTCGTTAATATTGGAATACGCTCATGAACAGTGATGCCTTGTGTTTCCAATATAGTAATTTTGGCCGGGTTGTTGGTCATCAAACTGGTGTGATGATAGCCAAGTTTTTTCAAAACTTCTGACCCCAGCCTAAAATCCCTTTCATCATCCTCAAAGCCCAAACGATGATTGGCTTCGACCGTATCGAAACCTTGATCCTGCAAGGAATAGGCCCGGATTTTGTTGCTCAAGCCAATCCCTCGCCCCTCTTGGTTGATATAAAGAAGTATTCCTTTGCCCTTGTCGATAATTCGCTTCATGGCCAGGTGCAATTGTTGTTGGCAATCACATTTAAGTGATCCCAGGACATCTCCCGTAAAGCAGGCCGAATGTAGTCTGGTCAGAACGGGCTTGTCCCTTGGTGGGTTGCCGAAAACTATGGCACAGTGCTCATCTCCCCCACGCTGTTCGCGGAACAGATATATGGTAGATGGTACCTTTTCAGAGACCGGGAGAGAAGATTTTGAAACCAGTTCCAAGGCAACTTCTGATTTCAAATCCAGGTTGTAATCTTGTATGTCCAAACATGACAATTGGCTTGCTTCTATATCCTGATTTTGTACATATTGAACCAATACCGCTGGAAGCAATCTGGCTTTTCTGGCAAGTTCAATCGCAACCTTATGCAAATGCACCTTTCCACCTCTTTGTGATTCCAGAGGGCCTTTCAAAGGTACTTGGAGGTCTCGGGAAGGGTCGGCAATTGCCTTGACCCAATCGAAGCTCGCTTCCTTAGGGATTAGAATACGAGCCAAATCGCCATCATATACCCTTGCCTTAAGAGTATCGGCTCTTTTCCGAGTTAGCGTTATAACCGTTTTTTCTTCGGCTATAAATTCCTTCATTCGGGTTGATGAGCAATTTTCAACTGGCAGGGCTAAAACAGCCTGGATTTTATCTTTTATAACTATGGGTATCCCCAACCTCAAATCGCTCAAGATTCGAGCCAGGATTTCTTCCCTTCGCAATCTTAGGGGCATCCTAGTCAGGTACCTTTGACCCAGTTAGCTTAAACACCTTTTCGGCTTCCATTTTGTTGAACGATTTTGCGGGTGAATTTAGTGAATATACGGAACTGTTCCTGATGCTTCCCTAATTACGAACCTGATTTGGGAATATTGATGGTTGAGAACTTTCAGTAATAAAAATAATAGTAAGGGAACAAAAAGCCAAATCTAAATTTTGGTTGATTATTTCGAATTTTCTTTTAGGATATTAATCATTATCCACTTCAGCATCCAAGCAAGAAAATTTCGTGGCTAATTGGGTTTGGGATTGAGTTCGTGATTTGTTTTCATTGGGTTTAAAGGCAAAGAGTTTATTGTGAAGAAATTTTTACTGATATTCCTTCTGGCTGGGTGCAGTCTTGTTGATTTTGGTCCACCTGAGACCGTAGAAAACGCCTGCACAATTGTAAAAACAAATCCCAACTGGTATCGCCACATGAATAGGGTCGAGAAAAAATGGGGTGTCCCCGTATCTGTCCAAATGGCCCTGATTTACCAAGAAAGCAAGTTTGAAAGGAATGCCAGACCGCCCAGAAAATTCAGGATGGGAATTATACCCGCAGGTTATGAATCCACTGCATATGGCTATGGGCAGGTATTAGATGGCACTTGGAAGTGGTATCAGGAGCAAACTGGCAACCGAAGAGTCAGTCGGACCAATTATGGCGATGTAGTTGAGTTTATCGGTTGGTATACTGACATCTCAGCCCGTGAATTGAATATCTCCAAAAGAGACGCCAAAAATGTTTACCTTGCCTACCATGAAGGGCATGCCGGTTATAGAAAAGGTAGCTATAGACAAAAAGGCTGGCTAATTGATGTCTCCAACAAGGTTGCTGGCATAGACCGTCGATACCAAAACCAACTCAGGGGTTGTCGAGTAGGATTACTCTGACCACAGGAAGGTCATGGTAATTTCAACACCTCTTTCTGTAGTTCTATGTTAAATAGTCTCTGATCAATTGTGATATTGGTCTGAATGCTTTGCAACTGAATCAGGGTTCTATTCCCGAATTCATCAACAAACACCCATCCTTCAAGCAGTATCGGTTCATTCTGGAATACTAATTCCAAATGCCCTCCCACATATTCGGAATTAACTTTCAGATGCAACTCATTGTATTCACTGCCTATCAAATGATCTATCACGGTATCAGAATCAGAAAAATTCAAATCCCTCGTCAGCAAATGAAAAAAAGGGGTTTGTCTTAAAGGGTAAAGGGTTGGGCCTGTATTTGAACTCCTGTCAAATATTGCGACACTACCCGAACGGGCAATGATTATTCCTTTATCAGGGGGATAATATTCCAATCTTGCTCGTAGAGGGCGGTCCAGAAATAACCTGCCTTCTGATTTTGATCCATCTGAATTGATTTGAATGATCTCAGAATAGAGCGTATCTATCCTCTCCAGGTAGGTTTCTAGATCCTGTAGAGTTGGTTTGACATCCGTGCTGGAAAAGGCATGAATCGGAAAGGAAATAAATCCAATCAACAGAAATGCAAAAAGCCTGAAAACCACTTTTAAGGTTAATTTCGTTCTTTGACTAATCTCTCTGACCCCCTTGGTTAGAATATACCCATCAAACTATATATCTACTTCATTCTAGCCAAGTGGTCGAATAGATGAGTGGTTCTAATGGAATTTGATAGAAGGACCATCCTAGGAGACTTACAATAATCTTATTTACACGATACTGTTTACTGGAAAATATTTCAGATAATCCCTGAGTTCCAAATATCTGTTGATTACTTTCAAACCGCAAGGCTTTAACCTATTCAGGAATGTAGATTTCCCTTTTTCCGACATGATTGGCCTTGCCAATCAAATCTTCATCTTCCATCCTTTCAACGATTTTTGCTGCCTTGTTATACCCTATCCCAAGTTTCCTTTGGATATAGGAAATTGAGACTCTCCGGTCCCTTTTGACAATAGCCACGGCTTGGGGATACAGGCTGTCCTCGGAATTCTTTCCACCAACAAACCCCAGTGCCTGGTCCACTTCAGCCTCAATACTTCCCTCTGGATCATCAAAGATCTGGTTTTGGTAATCTGTCGTACCATAGGTTTTTTTCAGGTACCCCACAATTTTCTCCACCTCTTCGTCGGTCACAAGCGGACCATGAACCCGCTGGATTTTACCGCCACCCGACATGAATAGCATATCCCCCTTACCCAAGAGCTGTTCAGCTCCTTGTGTATTCAGAATAGTTCTACTGTCTATCTTGGAAGATACCTGGAAGGAAACCCGGTTGGGGAAATTTGACTTGATAATCCCACCCATCACATCAACCGAAGGTCGCTGGGTAGCGGCGATAAGGTGGATGCCACTGGCTCGGGCCTTTTGAGCTAGCTGCTGGAGACACTCATCAATCTCTTTGCCGGCAGTTTGAACCAAATCAGCCAATTCATCAATTATGACGACAATATAGGGCAAATATTCAACATCAAATTCCTTGGTGGTGAATTCAGCCCGTCCGGTTTCCTTGTTGTAGCCGGTCTGGATCTTGATTGAGTATACTTTTTCTCCCTTTTCAATCAGCTCCAGCATATGAGCGTTATAAGATTGAATGTTTTTTATATTCAATCTCATGCTTTGCATTTTCTCATATCTCTTGTTCATTTCATAGGTGACCCACTTCAACGCCACTACAGCTTTCTTTGGATCAGTTACTACCGGAGAAATCAAATGCGGTATCCCGTCATATCCGCTCAATTCAATCATTTTGGGATCGATCATTAGCAATTTGCATTGGTCAGGGGATAACTTGTACAACATGCTGAGGATCATTGCATTCAACCCGACTGATTTCCCCGAGCCTGTTGTTCCGGCAATAAGGAGATGGGGCATGGAAACCAGGTCAACGACGACAGGCAAGCCACTAATGTCTTTACCGAATATTAGAGGTAGTTTATATCTTGAATTCCAAAACGTCGTCGAGGAAGCCAATTCCTTGAGATATACGGTTTCCCTGATTTCGTTGGGAAGTTCAATCCCAACATAAGGTTCACCGGGGATTGTCGAAATTCGAGCAGATAAAGCTGCCATGGAACAGGCTACATCATCGGCCAACTGAATAACCCGACTTGTTTTTACACCTGGGGCCGGCCTGAATTTGTATAGGGTTACCACCGGCCCCTGGAGTATTTTCTCAATGTTGCCCTGAACACTGAAATCGGCCAGGATTCGTTTCAGTTTTTCTCCTCGTGCCTCCAATTCGGCCTGACTTCTATCATTCTTGATGATTTCATCAGGTTCACTCAAAAAGGATAGGGAAGGAGGATGATAAGTATTTTGGTCTGGAAAATTGTCCAACGATTGTTGTGTTTCATGAGTTGCACGTGGGCTGACTTTTATCAGCCTGGGGTCCCTTGGGACTACGATCACACCATGATCCAATTCTTCAGTTTCCTGCGGTTGATCATTGGGAATATCTCCCAGCAAAGGTAGTGAAGCGGAACTTAAATCAGGATTCTCATTTTGCACCTGCCTTTTGGCAAAACTAATCTGGGTCAGTTTTCTGGCACGAATGTTTTCCTCATCCTTCGTGAACCAGGCAACTGACTGACTTATACCTGACTTGAGTTTTTTTGTTAGTAAACCTGGAGTTTTAACCTTTTCCTTCTCGTCATTCTCCTCATAATATTCGTAGACATCCTGAACCTTGCTTTCTTCCTTGTCGTTTCTCCTAAGGAATTTATCCAGTTTATTTAAAACTCCCTTGGAGGGGGGAACCTCTTCTTGCTCGGTAGTTTGGGTCGGAATTTGGTAGGGTCCACTACTTGCTAATGATTCTTGGGTACGTTGTCGATGGGTCAACCTACCAACTAATTCTCTGAGGGTAAACCCAAAGGAATAAAAACAAACGATTGCTAGAAGGAAACCAACGACAAACCTCGCATAATAAAAATAGGTAGCTTGATCAAATGGTAAGGCATTCATGGTAGCACCAACGAATGTATCACCAAAAATTCCACCAAGCCCAAAATGGTGATTCCAAGAATCCAGTGGTTGCAGGGTTGATGAAAGGACGGACGCCGTGGCAACCAGAATGGGTAGATAGATTAAGGATTTAAAGAACCTGCCAACTCCGGCATGGGTCATGAAGCGAATTCCCCAAAAAAATAAATAAAGGGCCATAACCCAGGACCCTAGACCAAGGATAACAATCAGGCTGCTGGCAATGGAAGCACCAAAATGCCCTAGCAAGTTGCTTACCCCACCATTTGTCAAGGTAAAAATACCAGGGTCAAAGGGTGAATAGGAGCCCAGAATTAAACCCAAAAGACCGCTAAGGGATAGTAATACAAGCCCCCATAATTCTTGACTTCGCTTAATGAGTATCCTGAACCAATTTTGATTCAGCAAAGGTTGTCTTTGTCTTATTTGATAGGTCACCTTTCCTTCTCCTTCTCTACATCAGATCCCTGATGCCAGCCAACCCCTTTGCCAGTTCCTTTTCTTCGGCAACCATGGCCACCCTAATAAACTTAGTTCCTGGAGTTCTTCCTTGATCCCCAAAACTGAAATAGGCACCAGGTACCACTTTCACGCCTTTCTCTTGCCACAACCTCTTGGTTATTTCTTCACCATCACCAACATCCAACCACAAGAAGAAACCCGCTTCGGGAGGAGTGTAACCTTCACATCCCCCAAAAACCTGGTCAGCTAGAGCATATTTTCTCTGATACAGTTCCCGGCTAGCAATGACATGGGATTCATCTTTCAACAACCGAGCAGCGACTGCTTGTAATGGTATGGGGACTGCTGGGTCAGAATAGGAACGGTATTTCTTGAAATGAGAAATGAGTTTTTCTCCGCCGACCATAAAGCCGGTTCTCAATCCGGGCAGGTTGGACCTTTTGGACAGGGAGTTGAAAATGATTTTGCGATTTAAATCACCTTCATACCCAGATTGTATTTCAATCATGCTTGGAGGCGGGTTATCCCGATAGATTTCCGAATAACATTCATCAGAAAATATCAGGAAATCATGCTTGTGGGCTAATTTCAGGAGTTTTCTCAAATACTCCCTTGAAGCCACTGATCCCTGAGGATTTGATGGGGTACATAGATAAACAATGGATATCTCATCAAGAATTTGAGAAGATATTTTTTTGAAATCGGGGAGAAAATTATTATCCTTTTCTACATCTACGAAAACAGGTTCAGCATTGGCTGCAAGTGCTGCACCTACATAGACTTGATAAAAAGGGTTGGGAATCAGGACTTTAGACTTTTTCCCAAGTTTTTCTTCAGGACACAAGGCAATACAGGCATTAAAGAGTGCTTCCCTGGTTCCATTGACAACAGAAATGTTTTCGTTGGGGTCAATCGTGACATCATACCGATTTTTGTACCAATTTGAGATAGACCCCAATAAGTCACTGGTGCCATTCTTGGGAGGATATTTACCAAATTGAGATAGGGACCGCGATATCTCTTCCATTATCCAGTCCGGGAATTCATGTCGAGGTCCTCCGACGGACATATCAATGATGTCCCCGCCAGGAGTTGAATTATCAAGGAGTAACCTTAATCTATCAAATGTATATTCTGGCAGTTGGGAAAACCGCCCAGGTAAATCCATTGTCTTTGCCTGCCTCAATGTATAATTTTAATGGGTCTTTTGCCCGTTTTGTAGTGATTCTATTTCTTCTTTTCAGAGAATCAATTGATTTTTCCAATTGTTCGAATTGTGGTACATAAATGCTACAATTGGAGAAATCTTAACCTACTTGTCATGGTTAAATATATTTCTTTTCTTGCTCGCTAGATATCATGGCTTCTTCCCCCAAAATACTCATTTTAGGAAAAAATCGGTTTGTATGTGTTACTTTTCAGGACCTCCTTTATTCGTCAAGAGAGTTTGTAATAGAGGTAGCTGAGCACTATTCTCAGGTTCAGTCCTCCCCATTAAATTCCTTTTCTGCGGTAATTGTTTTTGTCGAGGATCTCGATGACTTGGAATTCCTAGAAAAGGATACACACAATTTTCCTCCTACAATGCTGATCCTTTCTGAAGAACAGAACGCCAAACTGCCTACCTATCATCAGGGCCAAAGTCGTACAGTTGTATTTCTGAAACCTTTCTCTTTCCAAGAGGTATTAATACAATTACAAGGGATAGTCACCAGATATGAAATAAAACGACAGGTGACATTCCAATTGGGAAATGTTGTAGTTGATCCTTCCTCACTGATGCTGGTAAATGCTTCAGAAGAAACAGTAAAACTGACCCAAAAAGAGTTTGAACTTCTTTATATTCTATACAAAGCCAGAGGGAAAACCTTATCCAGGGAGTATTTGTTGAAGGAGGTTTGGGGATACAAGAGAAATATAATTACCAACACTCTAGATACACATATCCATTGGCTTCGACAGAAAATTGAAGCAGATTCAGCCAACCCTCAAATTATCGTAACTGTTAATGGGGGCTACCAGATCACATCTGAAATATCATCCCAGAACCACTAGAAAGCCGTTAATTCTATGCAATTCACCGTTGCTACATGGAATATCAATTCCATTCGACTTCGCGAAAACCTTGTCTGCAAATTCCTGGACCAATATAAACCAGAAGTTCTTTGCTTACAGGAAATAAAATCACCCACCGATCTGGTAGGAACCGAAAATTATCGAGCTTTGGGCTATAAGAATATTCTTATTCGGGGGCAAAAGGCTTACAACGGTGTTGCTATCATTTCAAAAATCCCCATGGTTGAGTCTGCAAGAAGGAATTTCATCAACAAGGAGGAAGCCCGTCATTTATCAGCTAGGCTGGCAAACGGCATAACAATTGAAAACTGTTATGTTCCGGCCGGTGGAGATGTTCCTGATCCTGACGAAAATCCCAAGTTCAGGGATAAGTTGGATTTTATCGAAGGTATGAACACCTGGTCTACAAAAAAGTCCCCTAGGAAAACCATTTTGGTGGGCGACCTGAATATAGCCCCACTTGAAAATGATGTCTGGTCTCATAAACAGCTTCTGAAAGTCGTTAGCCATACTCCCGTGGAGGTTGAGGGGATGAATTCTCTGATGAAAGCAGGTGGTTGGATTGATACGGTCCGTACCAATATTCCAGAAGGCAAGCTCTATTCCTGGTGGTCTTATCGGGCACGCAACTGGAATACCTCTGACAGAGGGCGTAGATTGGATCACATTTGGGCATCATCAGATCTCAAGAACAAGATAAAGGATTCAGTTATCCTGCGTGAAATTAGAGGCTGGGAAAGACCTTCAGATCATGTACCTGTTATGACACAATTTGAGGTCTAGGTAAGAAAAATATCCCTAAACGTGGTGAAATCAGGTGCTAATCAGCAACTTCAAATCAATGATCAAGTCCAATTAGCCTTGAACAATCACCAATAGGAATGCCTATTTATTCAAGAAGACGTGGAAGCATTCAACAGAACCACTGAATCTGAATACAAAATTTCTTTCAAGGATTATTAAGGCGATACCTAATTATTTCTCTCAGGGTAAATTCATATCGTTATTGACGTAGGCAACGCAGATCTGATTAGGACTGACTGACCGGGACACGAGAAAAACTTGAATCAATTGAATTAATAACCTATACTTGTAACAGCTACCCCTGAGGCATCGCCCCCAGGGTGCGGGGCTTGGCCCCGCTTTTTTTATGGTCATAGGTTGTAAATTATGCGCACCTACATTTACGTAGACAGTTTCAACCTTTATTATGGCGCTCTAAGAAGTACACCTTACAAATGGCTTAATCTGGCCAGTTTGTTTCGCTCGATACTTCGCCCACATCACCAGATTCTGAAAATCAAATACTTTACTGCTCTGGTTGATGAACGTCCAGATGATCCCAAAAAACCAGAACGGCAAAATGTTTACCTTCGTGCCCGGAAAACCTATTGCCCGGAAATTGAAATTTACTATGGAAAATTTCTGAATCATCGGGTCATCCTACCAATGGCCAACAACCCAAACAATAAAGTTGAAGTCATTAAAACTGAAGAAAAGGGATCAGACGTCAATCTTGCCGTAAATCTTTTGAATGATGCCATCCTGGATAAATATGAATGTGCTGTTGTGGTTTCAAATGACAGTGACCTAGCTCCAGCAATGCAACTGGTAAAAGAACGGCCTAATAAAATGTTGGGTCTACTAACCCCTGGTACAAGGCATCCATCGCGACAATTGAGAGAGCAAGCAGATTTTTGTCGCAAAGTTCGAAAGAATCAATTGAAAAAAATCAACTTCCATTGATGATTCCAGAGACCAATATAAGGAAACCGAGAGAATGGTGAACCTTATGGAAATCTGCCAGGACTTCCGGCACGACCTACCTTAACTTTACTCGTAAACATACCTATCTGGAGCGTAATTTACTCCTGATTTATTTTGCCGCCAGTCCCGATTACATCCCACCGTGCCACCGTGCTATAAGCCCACTCCCCTGCTCTAAGATGCAGAGGATTGACCGCCTTCTAAGTATCGTGGCCGAGAAGACCCTGGGTGATCCGGAACGCTGGAGGGATATTGCCAACAACATTCAGCTGCCTAGTGGACTCCCATAGAACTGTACTTATGAAAAGTCGGGTCAAGTAAACAAACCACGCGCCAGATTGTGCTGATCGGTTTTTTAATTCCAATATTAATGGAATTGGCAACCAATTACCCCTTTATATCGGTATTTCATTACCCCTTCCTTAACCTGAAATGTGGTTTTATTTGCTGTAATTTCTATACAAACGATTAAATCCAGTGCGCTAAACCCTAATACAATATTTGGGTGAAATCGGGAATTCATCACACATCTTTCAAAATGTGAGGGACATGTCATAAGCAATGCATTAGAATTTGGTAAATTTCAAATTGAAAACCAGTGACATATGGTTGATAGTAATGAGTGAGATGAAATTAAAGTTCAAGAATATTGTAAAATTTGTTCATTTGATTCAGAAGGTGCTTCGGGTCTTGTTAACGTTAATTTTAGTTCTACACCCTCTCTCTTCTTCAGATGTCCAACCATCCTGAGAAGGTTTTTTGCATACGGATTTCCTTTTTCCGAGAGCATCCCTCTTAGGCTTTGGGGTTTTTTATTGAGTTCGTTCGCGAGATGATTAATACCACCCGTAGCGTTAACATAGTCTCGCAAGAGAATCTTAGCAGTTGCAAGATCATCACTGAGTAGAGATTCGATTGTCTCGCATAAAAGGGCAATACGGAACTCAGGGTCTCGCTCGGCACGCTTCTTGACTATATCTTTAAAATTGTGGGTGAGTGGCATCATCAACCTCTTTTTTTCGTTTCTTGTAATCCGACCAATACAACTTAGCCTGCTTTATATCTTTTGATTGACGTTTCTTAGTTCCACCTGCCAAAAGAATCAATACCTTCTTTCCATCTTGACCAAAGTAAATTCGATATCCCGGTCCACTAGTGAATCGTCGTTCAAAAACCCCCTTACCTACAGACTTCACATCTCCAAAATTTCCACCTTCGATACGAGCAATCGCCTTTCTAATTTTAACTGCAACATGACTATCAAGCCTTACAAACCAATCATCAAATGGAGCTTTCCCATCTTCAGTTATGTGCTAAGGTTTTAACCATGATCATAGCATTAGTCTGTTTCATTGAGACAATCAGCATTCAAAAGGAAATCCTCGTTTAAGTGGGTGATTAGTAATTTTTTCATTCAATAAATAAAGAGGGTTTTAATTCCCATAGGCAATAAATAAAGTCATTTTAAAAATACAGGTGATAAAATGGTTACAGATTATTCCAATCATTGTTTCTTCCACCGATTTCAAATCCTTTTCAATGAAAAATGACCTGCTGAGTTAGAATTGACTTCATCAAATGGTTGAAAGTTTCTTTTGAAATTACCTACATTCCTACCCATATCTTAGCTAGTCAAGCCCTGGAGAAAACATCATATGCTAAATCTCAATAATCCATCCTCAGAAACCTTTGTAAAGGAAGGATCAGAACAATCCTTCATGACGGATGTCGTTGAAGAAAGTAAATCAATACCTGTTCTGGCCTATTTTACAGCTAGCTGGTGCGGTCCTTGCAAAACAATGGGCCCAATAATTGAAAGTGCTGTCAACAAAGCCAAGGGAAAGGTAAAACTGGTTCGATTGGATGTTGATGAAAACCAAAACATCGCCGGACAATTAAGAATTCAATCCATACCTACTATCTATGCCTTCATGAACGGTCAACCGGTTGATGGCTTCACGGGTGCCAAAACAGCTGCTGAGATTGAGAAATTCATTTCTGAAATTGTCAAGAAAGGTGGAGGAACAACAATCGAGGATGTTCTGAAAGAAGCTGAAGAATTATTGGAAAATGGTGGCGTGGCTGAGGCTTCACAAATTTTTGCCTCTATTTTACAGGAATATCCTGAAAACCCAGTTGCTTATGCCGGTTTGATTTCATGCCATTTGCTTTCGGATGATCTAAAGCGAGCCGAGGCCATGCTTCAATCAGTACCATCAGCAATTTCCAATTCGAAGGAAATCGAAGGTGTCCGGGCCAACTTGGAGCTCAAGCAACAGGCCAAGTCATCTGGCCCGACCCAATCGTTAGCTGAGCAAGTCCGAATCAACCCTGATGATTTACAGGGGAGATTAGATTTGGCCATTGCATTATATGCAAACAATCAAATAGAAGAAGCAATCAACGAATTGTTGGAGATATTCAAGCGTGATCAGGAATGGAATGAGGAGGCAGCTAAAACACAGTTACTCAAGATTTTCAGTTCTATGAAACCTGAAGATCCTATTGTCTTGAAAGGCCGAAGGAAACTGTCCTCACTGATATTCTCATAAGGCAATAATTTGATGGAACAAAAACCTAAATTTGATCGACACATGCTGGAAATTCTTGTCTGCCCCCTGACCCATTGCCAACTGGTTTATGACAAGGAAAAGCAGGAATTGATCTCAAAAGCGGCTAATTTGGCCTATCCTATCCGGGATGGGGTGCCCATAATGCTCCCAGATGAAGCCAGGGCAGTGGAATAATCTCAGGAACCTTAACCCTTTTTCATCAACTCGGGAATATCACCAGCCAATCCCGCTGCTTCTTTTATAAGACTAGTTTTTAGGGGAGTAATTTTTGAAATTATCCCTGTCCCCAATTGACGAAATACCTGGTTTCCAGGAAAAGACCGGGTGTAAATCCAATTAAAGTAATCCGTTGCGGCTGCAAACGCGACAGAATCAAACATTCGCCATCGTTGATATCTTTCCAATACAACCGGGAACCCAATATCCTCTCCTCTTTGTTTGGCTGTCTGTACAATTTCAAAGAAGGCTGCTGCGTCCCTTAATCCTAAATTCAAACCTTGGCCAGCCAATGGATGAATCTTCCTTGCAGCATCACCTAGTAGAGCGAACCTATTCCCTATCATTTCCTCCGCTAAGGACATCTCCAAAGGCCACGAACCCCTTGAGCCTTCCAGAGATAATTCTCCTAAAAATGTACCAAAAACCGGCTTTAACTCTAGTAAGAAGTCTTCATCATCCATTTGGCTTATTCTGTTTACCTCAGGCAAGGTATTGGTCCAGACAACACAGACAGAATGGTCGGAAAGAGGAAGAAACGCTATGGGGCCGGACGGCATGAAAAACTGATAAGCCTGGCCTTGATTGGGTTTTTCGTGTTTGACCGTGCAGGTTATTGCTCCCTGTTGGTATTTCTTAGTGACATAGGTGTAAGCAAGGTTTTGCCTGAGGCTTTCCTGCTTACCATCGCAAATGGCTAGCAAGTCAGTTTGAAAGGAGTCTCCCTCCGAAAACTTTAAAGTAATGGATCCCAGACTGGTAGACACATCTTGCACTTCTGTTTTGGATATGATCTTGGCTAGCTTTTCGTTTTTAATTCTCTCATCTATGGCGGCAAGGAGATCAACTTCCCTGATCATACAACCAAAAGAATCCACGCCGATTTCGCTTGGCTCGAACTCCAGAATACCCCCTTGTGATCCTTTACCAGCCTCCCCTTCAGTTATAGTAACTCCCTTAATAGGATTACCTTTTTCCTTTAGGAGTTTCTCAAAGCCCAAAGCTTGTAAATAGTTGCATGAGGATAAGGACAGGGCAAAGGATCTCCCCGGGGGTACTTTCCTATTATGAAAATCCGTTTTTTCGATTAACAATACCTTATAACCTGCTTCAGCAAAGGTTATAGTCAACAGGGTTCCAACTATTCCTCCACCGACAACAGCCAATTGAAAATCAGGTTTCATATTGGTTCCATAAAAAAATAAATTAACTTACTTTGAAAATATTATTAATTCGAAACTGGTGATCATGACAACTGATATAGTACACCTAACTGCAGAGGAAATGGGGAAAGCAATTGCCCATCAGGAATTAAACCCCCAAGATATACTTGCGGAATTCTATAGGGTTATTGAGAAAAATCCAATTTCCAACAGGATTTTTACCACCCTTACCAAGGAAAGAGCATTTAGAGAAGCAGAAGAAGCATCAATTAGGGCCAAAGAGGGTAAAAGACTTTCCCCCTTGGATGGTGTTCCGGTTTCCTGGAAAGATCTTTTTGATACAAGAAAAACTTTAACAGAAGCTGGCTCTCTCCTGTTAAAGGGAAGGCGTCCTGACACCGATGCCAAGGTCCTGCAAATTGGTACAAATGCTGGATTGGTTTGTCTTGGGAAAACTCATATGAGTGAGCTCGCCTTTTCGGGTTTAGGATTTAATCCCAATACTGCCACACCACCAAGCATCAACGATTTAGAATCCGTTGCAGGGGGATCATCCTCTGGGGCAGCAGCTTCCGTTGCCTTTGGTATGGCTACAGCTGGAATTGGTTCTGATACTGGCGGTTCAGTTCGCATCCCCTCCTGCTGGAATGATCTAGTCGGCTTTAAGCCGACACATGGGCAAATATCTCTTGATGGTGTTGTTCCATTATGTTTGAGTTTCGATACGGTTGGACCGCTTTGCCGAACTGTAACAGACGCCTCTTTGTTGTACCCAATCCTTACTGAAACGGAATGTCCTGATTTGGGTAATATTTCCTTAAAGGGTAAAACGTTTCTTATTCTCCAATCAAAATCCCTAGAATATATTCGGAAAGAACCACAAAGCGGCTTTGACCGAAGTGTTGAATTGTTAGAGGATCACGGGGCGATCATAAGGTACGATACTTTTCCTGAAATTGACCTTGCCCTGGCTTTGGCTGGCTGTTTGTATTGTGTCGAAGCCTACGCCGAATGGAAAGAGATTATTGAAGCCAATCCAGAAGCAATGTATGAGCCTATTAGGGAAAGATTTCTATCTGGGAAGGATTATTCGGGAGCAGAATTCTCATCTGCCTGGAGAGAACTACGATCCTTAAGGAAGATCTTTCACAAGAATACTCAGGGGTTTGATGGGCTTCTTCTGCCAACTAGCCCAATTCTTCCTCCCAATGCCAAAAGGCTTTTGATTGATAAGGATTATTATGCCTCTGAGAATCTATTAGCCCTGCGCAACACGAGAGTAAGTAACCTGTTCGATTTACCTACTTTAACCATACCAACTGGAATTCCGTCTACTGGTATTTCCCTAATTGGGTATCCTCATCAGGAAATAAGATTACTCCGCTTGGGTAAAGCTGTAGAAAAAGCAATGAAGTCTTAATGCCAGTTGGGTCCTGAAACTGAAATTTCAAAAATAAATTACTTATTATTTTGTAACTACTCAGGTAGTCTAAATACCCCTTGATTCTTTTTTGTCCAGATTCCAGTTGACAAATTGGCAGCATCCCTCTAACTACCGCTACCAATCGGCCAATAAATGTCGAGCAGTATAATTTTCAGTATTCATGACACGTCTTTCCAACGCCGCTTTGCGGTCTGAAGTTTCCAAGTTAAAGGAGCTGGTTGTTGACCTTACGGAAAAGCACGACCAGTTATTAATCGAGAATGCATTTTTAAGGGCCCGCCTTACGGAGTATGAGCATCGTCTCAACAAGACCAGCCGTAATAGTAGCAAACCGCCTTCAAGTGATGGTTTGGGCAAACCCAAGGCCGCGGTCAAACCAGCCAAAGGCAGTCGCCCATCCGGTGGTCAAGCTGGCCATAAGGGGCATACTTTACGTCGGTCGAACAAGGTGGACCATATCCTGGATCATCGCCCGACATCTTGTGCACATTGTGGCAGCTCCTTGGCCGCTGACCAGGAAGCAATGGTAGCGAAGGTTCGCCAAGTACAGGATTTACCGGCCAGACAGCCCCTGGTGATTACTGATCATCACGTCTTGACTTGCCAATGTGAACGTTGTGGGGAAACCACCACCGGTTCCTTTCCAACCGAGGTCAAGGCACCAGTCCAGTATGGTCCTAATCTGCAAGAACAGGTGGTGTATCTTGGGGTTGAACAACTTCTTCCCATCCGTCGCATCGGCCAGGTTATCAACACCTTTTGCGGTGCCCGGCTTTCGGAAGGGACCATTTGCAATTATATCAAATCGTTTGCCCAACGCTTTCAGCCGGTTCATACTCATTTGGGTGACCTTGTGGAGCAGGCACCGGTCACCCATTTCGATGAAACCGGCATGCGGGTCAAGGGTTCGCTCAACTGGTTTCATGTTGGGACCACCGAAGCCTTCTGTTATTTCTGGCTGGGCCAAAGCCGTGGTGATGTCATGACCGGGGCGCAAGGAATCGTTGTTCATGACCATTTGTTTACATAAACCATTGGCCTCCTTATCAAAGTAAGATGCCCCAGGTCCAACATGCATATTGTTTGGCCCATCTGGCCCGTGAATGTACGGGTCTGGCGGAGATGGGTGAACAATGGACCGGCAAGATGGCCGACCTTTTCAATGATATAATGAAGGTGACCAAACCGGGCCGCTCGCTATCGGCCAAGGTCGTGGCGATGATGGAGGGCCGCTTTGATCGCCTTCTGCAGGAGGGTATCACCTACCATAACCAACTTGACCCCTTGCCCAAAAAGGGCCGGGGACGACCCAAACGTCGCAAAGGCCATAATTTGGTCCACCGGTTATACAACTATCGTGAGGGAACTCTCATGTGCCTCCATAACCCGCTTGTCCCGGCCACTAATAACTTGGCAGAGCGCGATATACGGGTTTTGAAATTGAAGATGAAAATATCCGGGAGTTTTCGACAAAAAGAGGGCGCGAGGGACTTTGCGATTCTACGAAGTGTGTTGGAGACCGCCCGTAAGCAGGGCTGGAATGCACTTGCCACTCTGGGAACAAAGGCGGATGTGCTGATTGAACAGCTCGCGCCCGAGAAACCAGTTCCCAACACTTAACATGCCACCATTCCTAAACACCCTTGTTCAGTAGTTGGGATTTAATTAATCTGCTACTGATACTACCTGAGTAGTTACATTATTTTATTCTATTCCTATGATTAAAGGGATTTGGGTTATTTATAGATTATTTTAACCTGTCATTTACATACATGACAACAAATCTTTGTGGTTAATTCCCAACAACTTGAAGGATTGGTACACTGGGGTTTGCACTATGGTTTTCGAATCCGTACAAATTTGCCATATAGTTCTTAATTTTATAAATCGCAGAACGTGCATGCGCGATGCTCCATTTGGCTTCATTTCAATAATAAGTGCATAGTGGATTTTATCTGGTTGAAATCAATCCTGACATCGTACGTGTAACCAGATTTTACATGTGGCTCGTAGAGAATTTTGATGTTCTGGAGGTTTGGGCCTTGTTTGAGCATGTCAAAAGCCATAATTGCGCCAATTTTCATCAATGATTTTTCTGTTTCTATTATTTTATCATATGCTGAAATATAGAATTATAGTGAAACTGGGATTGTGATGCAGAACCTCTTAAGGAGGTTCCACAAACAACAATGAATTTAAAGGAATTTGGGTATTGCCAATCAAGGTCGCTGTATTGACCCAGAAAAGAACGACTAATATCTTGTGGATATTCCAATGAACTGTTACAAACAACTTGACACTGTCTAGAAGGTTTTGCTGTGCTGATTCCTCAGAGTACATTTCATGCCATATACCTTTTCAGATGAGGTTGCATACCTCCTGACCCCGATACCATGGGGATCCACCTTGTAAAATAGGCACCACACCCCAATCTTCAGGCTTTCAGAAGCCCCTCATTCAACCCCAATTCCTATGGTCTGGTTCTGATCTTGACTCCCATCGCCTTGTAAATGATTTCCGCCTCCTTCGTGGTGCCGACGGTAACGCAAATTGCTTGCCACTCTCCTCATCACACACAATGGAACATTTCTGATGAACCAGTGCATCCCGGATGACCCTAGGTGACAAGGTCATTTTCAGACCAGCCAGACGATGACCAAGATGACGAATCAGACTAAGTCCATAAAGGAAAGGGCAATATGGGCCCGGATACGGTCATCGGTCGGATCTTAAGATCCGTCTTGGTAATGTGGAAACTTTCCTCCATCCGCCATAACTCGCGATAACGTGCCAATAGATCAACAGCCTTGATATCCCTGAGATTGGTAACCACACCATGCAACCCATCCCAACGGGCATCTTCCTTGAGTTTGTTTTTATCAAGCACCGCACATTGACTTTATGGGGTACAGGGTTTTTATATTCCTGCATTACATAGGAGCGGTCGCGGGCCCAGCCGGTAGAGACTGTGAAAGTATTTGAAGAAGATTCAAATTTCAAAAACTTCTAATATTTTATTCTTAAAATGAGAGTCTAACACTTAAGAAGAAGGAATTATTTCATCAGTTTAAAGGAAATTTTCTATCCAATTAATGCCTGCTGGTAATACTTTCACAGTCTCGGTATAGCCCGCGCCACAATTCTCATACTTCGATTGCATCGTATATTCATTTATCATATTTTTAAAACTTTTCGCTGAAACGGAGTCGCTTGGCAAACTCACCCATGCGACATTTATCCAGAACCTCTCCAAATTCTGAGGGAGAATACGGTGGTTCTTTGTATTTCTTCCTCAGTTCAGATAGGTAGTCACGTGTTTTCTCTGGATAAAGGTCATAAATCCTGCACAGAAATGCATCGGATCCGATTGCCTCAACACCGTATGGAGCAAGATTAGCCGCTGGAAAATCCTTCAGATTATCGGTAACAATACATGGCACCTTGCCGTGGATGGCTGCCGCCAGAACATGACGATCACCAGGATCTGGCAGGTCAAGTTTCTTCTCCAGTTGCTCAAATCCGGTTAACATAGCTTCTGGAAATTTTACCCGTATATCTGTTTCCTGTGCCAGAATTTTTTCTTGTATTTCAGGTTTGTTTCTGTGAACACTATTAACCCACTCTTCCAAGATACGGCCTGACCAATAGGCTCTTATCAACCCTTTACCAAAGAAATGAATGAAAATTGCTCTTTTGTGGAAAGGGTATAGAATGTTCGCATCAAGCACAACGGTGGAAGGAACGCTAAATAAGGGTTGTAACACCCTAGGGATAAATTTCACAGATGAAAATTACTGAGTTTCGTACTTTTGGCCAACGGCAACAATTTGGGATACCAGTTGCGAGCGTTCCTGGTCACGCCGTTCCTTGTAAGCCATCAAATCCTTGTACCTGACTCGCCGCTGCGTTCCGGTCCTGACATGGGGAATTTTCTTCTCATCCAGCAATGTATTGAGATAAAGCTCCGAGACATTAAGTATTTCAGCTGCTTCTTGCGGGACAAGACGATTGCTAAGTGGAATGTACGAGAACGCCTTGCCACTCCTGATGGCTTGTAGTAGGGAGATTGTAGTAGAAACCATAATTCCGAAGGAAGACAAAAGGCCAACCTTTGTCTCACTTGAAGTATCTTCACGTGTCTGGAACAGTTGTTTCAAACCGGATTTTCTGGCAACATCACCCATGACAAACTCCATTATTTCTGCTTCAAATATAGCTGTTTTCTATTTAGTAATCAATAAAAAATCCAAACTTCCCTCTGCCTGTAGCTGCAGATGGTGAAGAGAGCCAGTTGGCTTGACGTTAAAGCCTACCCATGTTCTTTTTTTCCGTTTCCAAAAAATTTATCTGTTCTCGTGAAGAAATATTCAGATTACCGCTAATGAAATCATCTTGAATTTTATACCTATTCCGTAATTTCTTTGCACGGTATAAAAAGGGGTTATTATCCCCAGGTATCCTTGGGGATAATGATTCGGGTTGGATGGTGCAGAGTCAAACCATTAGTAAGGGGAAATATGTGAACCGGAACAGATAATTTGGACATATGCAGCTACATTTTATTTGCCCTAACGTGAAAAAGTAGTGCCCCAATTTGGAGGATGTATCCTTTTGTCATCGTGGTTCCAGCGTTTAAATGTAGGAAGTTAAGAAAGTCAGGAAATTACAATTTCAGATGAGGTTGCTATACCTCTAAGAATATTTTGGCTCTGAGAAGCTAATATCTTGGTGGCTTCACTAAATTAGGTCAAAGTGTTTTTGTTACTTTTTGTAATCCCAGAGGATTATCTGGATTTTGGCCAAGGTTGCGGGCTAATTCTTCAACAAAAACGTAAAATGAAATCGACTGAAGGATAGGTGAGAGAAACTCTTTTTCTTGATCTGAATTCAGTTGTGTGCTTATCCTGTTTGCTAACCCCAAGGAATTGACGGTTGCTCCCCGGCTTTTCATATTTTGCCTTGCAGCTTCCATTGATACCGATACCAATCCAGATGATTCAAAGAATAGAGCCACAAAACGTTCATGGGCAATTGCTGCTGGACCATGGAGTACCTCCGCAGCAGAATAGGCCTCAGCATGAAGCAGACATAACTCCTTAAACTTTAGCGCAGCTTCACTAGCTATGGCATAACCCAACCCTCGCCCGATACAATATAGAGAAACAGCATTTGTTACAGGTTCGGAAACAGACGACCAACCAGGAGTTAGAGATTTTTGAGCTAAATCAGGAAGTTTTTGTAGTGTTAAAAGGATAGAACGGTCATTCAAATATCCAGCAAGTATGCCGAGTGATGCAATAAGCATACCTACAAATGACTTGGTAGCTGCTACTCCCTTTTCAGGGCCAGAATAGGTTGGTAATATTGTTTCCACATCCCAACCAAGAGGACTGTCTGTAACGTTAAGAACTGCAATTGTCTTCGCTCCACCCTCTTTGGCCGCTTTTTGTAAAGCCAAAATATCAGGGCTGCCACCTGACTGTGAGAAAGATATTGCGGCAAAGCCACCAAGTTTCAGGTGAGCCTTATATATTGATGCAACTGAAGGTCCTATGGATGCAACTGGAAGGCCAGTTTGGGTTTCTATTAGGTATTTGAAAAATTTTGCAGCATGATCTGAGGTTCCTCGGGCACAGGTGATAAACCCATGCAAATTTGCAACACGTAATTTGTTTCCAACATCCCAATACTTTTCTAGGCCCTTTGCCAGTTGATGACTGATAATATCAGGAATTTCGTTGATCTCAGCGGCTGTTTGGGTCGGATTTACAACCATCCTTAATTTACGCCCGTTATCATTGAAATAATCTCGTTCTTGTCGGTTTCACAAGTTTCACGAATTCCTACCTGCTGTCCTCTTCGCAAAACAACAATACGGTCTGACAAGCGAAAGACTTGGTCAAGGCTATGGCTGATAAGCAGAATTGCGAGATTACGTTCCCTCAGTGATGAAACGAGTTCTTCAACCTTTTTTGTTTCGGCCACACCCAAGGCTGCTGTGGGTTCATCAAGTAGGATGAGTTTACTAGCCCAGTGCACAGCGCGAGCAATGGCAATCCCCTGTCTTTGGCCACCGCTTAGATCTCGAATAGTTGAGTTTGCAGACGGTATCCGAACATCCAGTGCATCTACCAAATCCTGGCTTTCTTGTCTCATTCTTGCCTTGTCAAGCAAACCAAAAGGTTTTTTTATTAACTCTTGGCCCAAAAACATGTTCATATAGACAGATTGTTCATCAACAAGGGCCAAATCCTGGTGAACAACTTCAATTCCTTTGCTTCGGGCGGAACTCGCATCCAAAAAACTGACCACACTACCATCAAGCCTCAATTCGCCCGAGGTTGGTCGATAGATGCCTGATATAATTTTAACAATGGTTGATTTCCCAGCACCATTATCACCCACAAGGGCGACGATCTTGCTAGGAAAAAGATCAAGGGAAAAATCCTGAATGGCAATAAGTCCACCAAATGCCTTATGAAGGTTCCTGAGAGACAATACTGGTGATGGTTCCGTCATAACTAGAACTTTCCAGGCCAGAAGGATAGATTTCCAAAGCCATTTTCAATGGTGGTTACTTCTGGTTGATACTTTGATATACCTTGTACGCCAGTTACATGAGCTCGCGTTACAAAAGCTTGGCCACGAAAACCAAATATAACTGTATCCCCTGTTCTAAAATTCTGCTTTTTTCCAGCATCTATCATCGCATAGTAATCAATTGCCGAGTAGTCAGGGATTTCCACATTATGCAAGTCTTCTCTTCGGGCAGTCGGCTCTGAAGTAACCAGCGCTTTAACCTGATATTTCGGAAATACAGGGTCAATATAGAGCCCACCACCAAAACAGTAACCTTTACCATGGTGATTATGTGATACTTCAGACAAATACAGTACAGCCGGAACCTCGGGTAAATCTTCCATTGCATGAAGGGGAGTAGTACCATGGAGCCCATTGCCTGGTTCACATTGTGTAGCTCCAGCTTCCGCCAAGGCCGAGAGCACAACTGAAGAAGTAGTCCCAGGTGCATTGATCTCAATATCGTCACGTCCACTAGCTCGCAGTTTTTCAGCAGCCCGTTGTAGGGTTAGCAAATTGGGAGTTGGTTTTACTTTGTTGGTGGACTGATCAAAGAGTAATGCCGGAAAAGTGGTTATGCCAGCAAAGCGACCTCCTTCGAGTTCATCCAATTTGTCTGCTACTTTGATAATATCCTCAGCATCAAACCCTCCTTCATGACCCCGATAGAACGTATCACCAGAGGACTGAATTCGGGCTAGGAGATTCTGTGTTCGACCAGCCCTTAATGAAGCAGTTGTTGCTTCAATTGCCTTATCTTCTGAAAAAACTGTCCAAAATTCAGGTTTCAGTTCTGCCGCTACATAATTTGCCTCAGCGGTTGGTACCTGAACCAGATGCCCGATGTGTCCAGTTTTTAACCCAGCCCTATCACAGGCTATCGCACAAGCAACATCAACCGCAACTGATTGATTAATCCCACCTCTCATGACTGCGTTGCAAAAGCCAGAATGACGTCCGACCTGTTTGGTCATTGCCAATGTGGTTAGCCCATATTTTTTGGCCTCGGTTTGAAAAAGCGCTGCATTGCTCTCTACCGTATCAAGATCTATTACATATGAATTTGCTGGCAATTTTCCTTGTTGGTGCAATGAAATGGCAGCCTCAATAAAAGCCGAATTTCTACGAAGTAGCAGGTCTAAAAACATGTGCTTTCCTAACTTCGATTGTAATTACGTAATGATATGGCAACAGCTAACAGAATAATCAGACCTCGTACTATCATTTGATTTGATACTTCGAGCCCCATTAAAATTAGCCCGTTATTGAGCATTCCCATCATCAGGGAACCTAGCAAGGCCCCGACGACAGATCCCTTCCCGCCATACAATGCCGTACCACCAACTATAACGGCTGCAATAACTGTCATTAAATCAGTTTCACCAAGAGTGTATTTTGCGGCTTGAAGTCTGCCGGCATAAAGTAAACCGGCTAGTCCGGCCAACCCTCCACAAACTGTTAAGGCGTAGAGCCTTACCCTGGGTACCTTTATGCCCGAAACCTGCGCTGCTCGTGCGTTATCCCCAACAGCGAGAATATGGGCACCAAAGCGAGTATGGCGATAGACAATATGGCCTATTATCACTGCTACAATTGTCCAAATAACCAGGGATGGAATTGAGAACAGTTTCCCCGATCCGAAAATTCCTGTAAAAGTATCATTAATTACTGGAATAGATCTCAAATTGGTCATTGACCTGGCAATACCTGCAAACAGTCCCATGGTAGCAAGCGTTACTAAAAATGAGGGTAATCGAAGGTATGCAACCAATACGCCGTTGAAAAAACCTATCGCCAGCCCAGCACCTAAGCCGGCCGCCACGCCAACGATAAATGGAGCTGTTTGCAGTACCACCGCGGCAGTTAGGGCGGAAACTGCAACTATGGAACCAAAACTAAGATCAATCTCGCCCGATGAAAGTACAAATACCAGCCCTATAGCCATGATCGTGGCAGGCGCTGTTTGCAACACGATATTGGTCAAGTTCCGGGTTGTCAGAAAACCATCATCGTGAAGGGTTAGAGCAAAAAAGAGAAATATTCCTAAGAAGCCAAAATAAATTATGTACTTTTGAAAATTCTGCAATTGCGCAATCAAAAGAGGGCCCCCATTAGTTGCCTAACCTAAAAGTAAATGTTGGCGAACCGTTTCAACAGTCCGCCAACAATTAGCATTATTGTGAAGCAGAAACCACACTTGCTGGTGGATCAATATTGAGGGATTGGTTCCACCCCTCAATTACATTGTTTGCGTCAACGGTAATCGCCGGTGCTACAATGAATGGTGGGACATCCTTACCCATGAGATCAAGTGCTGCTGAAGCTGCCATGGCTCTGCCAAGTTCATATGCTTCATCAGCAACAATGGCCACAACATTTCCACCTCGTACCATATCAAGCGCAATCGGTTCCGAAAGATCCAAAGTTACAAGTTTGGTTGTTTCATTCCCATTTGCGCGCAAGACTGCCAACACACCTTCAGCTGGGCCTGCCCAGGTAACGTATATGCCGCCAAGATCAGGATTCTGTAGCAACATCGCATTAGCTATTTCCTCGGCCCGAGCAGGATCACTTATACCATGTTCCGCAACAATTGAGATATTTGGGTAATCGTTTTCAATCGTTGTTTTAAAGGCGTTATCACGCTGATTGGTGACATAATAGGCCGCATCGTGAAAGATCCAGCCGACAGTACCAGAATTCCCCATAGCCGCTGCAAGCGCATCAGCTGCCTGTTTGCCCATTTGAAACAGGTCATCTGTTACAATGGCTGCATAATCATCGGGATGAACATAACCTGATGGGAGGTTTGAGAGGAAGGTAAGTGCAATACCGGCCTCCTTAGCTTCTTCAAACGCTGCGGCAGAAGTGACCGGGTCAAGTGGCAATGAAAGTATAATACTGGGGTTTTTGGCCATAACCGTTTCAATATCGTTTCGTTGCTTGGCAGCATCAAATCCGGCATTGGTAATAGCCACAACCTCAATTCCGAGACGAGAAAACTCGTCACTGGCACCAGCAGTAACAGCATTTACAAAATCAGACTGGTCATGCCATAGAAGGGCTGCGGTATAATTACCAGCCATTAATGAATCCACAAGATCATCACCCACAACTATCTCAGAACTTGGAGTTGCAGATTCTCCACCAGGGCCGATTGTTTCTGCATGTATCCAAGAACCAAGCATGCTTATGAGCATCGTACTAAAGAAAAATTTTACCAGCTTATTCATGATATTCTCCTTTCACTGGATTAATTGATTGGTACAGGCTTTGCTCCGCAATATTGAGTAATGTACAAAGCAAAACCACGTATGGCAGCGAGGTATTCGTCTATATTGATCCGCTCTTCAAAGGTGTGGGCGACAGAAATATCTCCCGGAGCACAATAAACAGCAGGACAACCGATTTCGTTCACAAGAAATGACATTTCTGACCAGTAGGGTGCACCACCGACCTTCCCTTTTCCTGGCAAGACTTGCTTGATGCAATCTTGTAAGAGCATTACTTGTTTTGAGTCTTGAGGAATTTCAGATGCAGTACCACCCTTTGGATGATCACGCCCAGCCGGGTATTCGATCTGAACCGATATTCCCTCGACCTGATTTGTGGCTGATAAACAGGCTTCAAACTTCTCTATCGCCTCATCCAAATTTTCATCCGGGGTTAACGTTCGTATTAACGAAAACTTGCATAAGTCAGGAACTGCAATAAAACCACCGCTTTCGATACTGGTTACGAGAATAGAGGATGATCCAAGAAGATTGTGCTTTGGTCTAGAACGGATTTCTGCTTCATGTGCCCAAATTTGAGACAACAATTCATGAGCATATTTGAGAGCGTCAACCCCAAGTTCTGGTTTGCCAAAATATGCAGGTTTGCCACGGACGGTTATGTTTGCGATAAAAAAACCAATCTGGGCTGTATAGACATCCAAGGTTGTTGGTTCGACGTAGATGGCAAAGTCCGGTGAAACTATATCGCCACCCTTAACCCGGTGCATAAGGTCTTTAATACCTGAACTTACCCCCGAACCAGGCTCGCCGCTTTCCTCATCACCGACAAAGGCAAATGTGATACTACCTTTCAGCTTAAAGTCTATGCTTTGAAGTAGACGGAGACTCGCCAGAGCTGCACATATTCCTCCTTTAAGATCACAAGCTCCACGGCCCCAAATATTCCCATCTTGTGTTACCCCAGCAAAAGGGGCAGATCGTATGTCAGACTGCCAGTAATCTTCCCAACCACGAACATGTACAGTATCAGTGTGCCCGACAAACATCAGATGGGGCTGGCCTACTTCCCCGGCATAACTTCCCCACACATTCACTCGATCTTGCTGAAATTCACCAATACCTGTGGTTAAACCCAGCTTCTCAAGTTCCTCACGCAAAAACATTGCAAATGGCGTTTCGTTGCCGGTTATACTGTCGTAGGCAATCGAATTGCGTAAAAGTTCTATATCTGCATTGATATCCTGTGCTTCAGCCAGAGTTTTCATGAGTTCATTCATGATAGTTCGCAAGCTTTGAAGTTCTCTAGGGAAGGAGCCGGTGGGAATGTGATAGTTCCTATATCCTGACCTTCTGCAAATAGCGACAAGTGCAAATTGTAAAGTGCTGTAGCAACCCCACCAGCTAGTGCTGCATGATTACCAAGTTTTGTTTTTTCTATTTTTATCTGACGTGGGAAACAACGAGATGCATGTGCGATAATTCTTTCAAGCAATTCTGGTCTTGATCCAATAGAACCACCTACCACAACCTTGGAAGGATCAATTATGGACACTATGGCTAAAATAGCCAAAGCGATATTCTTGGCTACATCATCCAAAACTTTAATTGCATCCTCATCTCCAGAAGAGGCTGCCTCGAATACTCCCGGAACTGTTTTATCTTGGCCGGATTTCTGTTTATAATTGTTAATTATTGCATATGTAGCAGCAGCTCTTTCCAATGCACCTGATTTCAGGCTTTCGGGTTCGAAAGGATCCGTGCCAAAGGGCAAAAACCCAACTTCACCTGCTGCACCAGAAATACCCCTTAGCAGGTTTCCAGCCAAGACTATCCCAGCACCTATACCGGTACCAATGGAAAGGAATGCGAGGTTATCCTGCTCTCCTTGATCGCCAAGCCAATGCTCGCCAAGAGCTGAAAGATTAACATCATTTTCTACAATAATCTCTATGCCCAGCTCCTGGTTAAGACTTCCTTCAAGATTAATTTGATCTATACCGGCAATGTTTGGTGCTAGTAGAATTGCACCAGTATCAGTATCAGGCACTCCTGGTACTCCTATAACTGCGGTATGTAAATCTTCGTAAGAGCTCCCGGAAGAGGAAACCAGGCTGCGTATCATTCGAGATATTTGATGCACAACATCTTGTCCCCCCTTAGGTTCAGTTGGTTCAAGCAATTCAAATAAAACTCGACCTGTCAGATCGCATAGGGCAGCACGTACTTTTGCTCCTCCCAAATCTACACTTGCAATCAAGGCTGCTGTGGGGGAAAGTTCATAAACTACTGCTCGACGACCGATATGACCCTCGGTTTGGCCAACCGCTCTGAGCCAGCCCTTTACTTCAAAGTTGGCAACAATTTCTGATACTGTTTGCTTGGATAACCCAGTCAGTTTTGCCACACTAGCCCGGGATATTGGCCCATAATTGACAATCGCCTGGATAACCGAACTCTGGGATATTTTTCTACTAATATTCGTATAGTTTGACATGCTTAATTCTTTAATTCGTTCACTTACCGAACTTATTAAATCTGAATTTTTATGTCAACATTTTTCTAGCTATAAACCTAAGAAAAAATAGACTCCCATCAAATTATTGAACTTCGAATTGGGACTCATTGCAGTTTTTTTGCAGGCTCGGGGTCATACGCTGAAACTAACCACTGATAAAATTAAAACCTCACTATCTATCACCAACGGTTTTATATTCACTATTGATTGCTGTTTAATAAGGGCCACTATCTACTAGCGGGGGTGTTTGGCAAAAGCTGAATAAATCTCTTTTCCTTGATGCTATTGTTTGTGGTGTGAATGCACTATTTTCATTAATTTTATTATTTTCAGCCCCTTTATTATTGATCTTCCGCAATGTGAAATGCTTCTTTCATAAGGTTTACTTCACGCGATGGAATAGAAAACTTCTTCGCTAGCACTCGCCACTTTTTCACTGCCGATTTCACCTCCTGAATAATATCATTGGCACGTTCTTCATCAACTCGGAAGTATTTGGCCACGCTTAGGACCAGTTCCAAATCCTGACTGTTATCTGTCTTTGAGATATTGAGAGCCAAACCACCACCCGTAGCAACCGGATTCAAATCATATGCGGGGGAAAGCACCCAGCCGGCATCTGTCAACAGGAAGCCGTGATTGCGCAGGTGGTCATCAGTATTGGAAATACAAACAAAGAAAACAATTCGTCGCCAGAGCTGCTCCAGATCTCGGTTGACTAGTGCGCCTTTACGAACAAGAAATCCAGCTAAATCCAAATAGCTTACGCCGGTGTCACTACCGTCACCATCTTTCTTACCGAGTAATGTCATGGCAGAGACAAAATTCAAGCGTTCACCATCTTCAGTACGATCAAAGCGCTTGGTAAGGAAGGTGTCATATTCTCCAGAGAAATTACGAACTTCAGACTGAGCAACCTCTATACCGGCATCTTGTGCCAGGAAATAAACCAGATACTCCCATTTACCGATATTTATTTCATCACGACGGCTTGGAAACTTGGCAATCCATGGATGGTTTGCTTTATCCAGAACACTTGCTTTTGGACGGGCACCGCCAAGAGATCCACCAGGGGCAATAAGCATATTGAGCCATTTGAGATAATCACTCTTATTTTCGACATTCTCCCTTTCTAACTGGAGACTTGCATATTCAAGATCTTGCAATTTTGTCCAAGGAGGTGTTGTCATGCCTGCTTGATTATCTAAAAATGGAGTATTGTCGGTTAATCGAAATCGTATAGCTCCCATCCGATACGCATCGTAAACGCCCAACAAATAATCCGATTCAAACAAGGAGCGAATATCCCGTGCTTTTTCTCGTGCTTGTTGCCTTTCACGACGTTGCATCAATACACGCCCCCAACGATCAGGGGAGGAATCTAAAAAAAGGCCAAAGTTATCATGACCTTCACGCGCATATTGGGGACCGGAGTATAGCCTTAGATCAGGGTCGAGTAATTGTGCATGTGGTGATTTTAACCAGGCTTGATCATATTCGAATGAAAATACTTCTTTCCCTCGGGAAGGTGTAGCAAAAAGTGTTCCCATGAGGACAGGTTCATCCATCCCCTGCCAATGAGCACAGACCTGAATCGCTTTACGTGTTTGTCGTTTGGGTGACATTATTTTTTCTGCTTTGCTACACGTTTTTTTGTGTGCAAAAGCTCCGCATCCTGCAGACGACGCCCCAAAGGGTCATTACCGGCAAGTAGTAGCAAATCTTTTTCAAGCCCCAGACAAAAAAGTACATTGGCATACACTCCCAAGGAAACACCTCCCTCACCATTCTCGACTTTACGGAGAGTTACACGACTTATATCCGCACGTTCAGCAAGCATTGTTGTGGTAATCTTCCTGCGCAAGCGTGCAAGTTTGATATTTTCACCAACAGTCTTCAAGAAATCTTCCACATCAGGTAAGATTATTGCTTTTCTCTTTATCATGATACCGAATCTCAATGGTTAATATATTTTTCATATAATATATATAATGCAAATTATATTAACCATTAAAGTAAAAAATAAAATCCTTTACCCATGAATCGATTGCTTATGGGGATTTTATGAAAATTACTTAACAATCCGTTTAATGAGGAACCTAAGGACCCGTTGCTACGACCCCGAAGGATTACTTCACTTCAACAGGCTCAACTGGTAACTGGTTCTGGCTGCAATCCTCAGGCCCAAATTGGTTACGTTTCGAGGAAAAGGCGATATCCCCCATCCTGAAAGACGAGTGTCTTGGGAGAGCGAGGTTTTTCACGAAGTTTTCTTCGTAAATTGGTAATATGTTGAACAATAGCCTGGGACTCTACAGTTCCCTTGTTCTTCCAGATGTCCTGGTTGAGTTCTTCAACCTTAACTTCAGCATCATTATTTCTTATCAACAGCTTTGCTTGGTCACGCTTATGCTGAACACTTAACACCATGTATTGGGTTAAGGGCGGTTTCAAACCTCTTTCTACATCATCAAATCGTGCCAATTGCCAGGGAAGCCCATATTGCCGGGGTCAACCTGGGCATTACTCTTGATTAGATCAACAGCCTCTTTCTTCCAATCATTCTCCGGTACAATGATAGCCAATAGGTAGTTAATAATTACTATTGTATTGTATAACCTGCCATGACAGTTCCTGGAAATTGCATCTGTCAATTTATCAGGGTTTCTTGGTAGGGTAAATTTTACATGGAACGATTTGTTCCAGAGTCTTCCATGATGGGCACAGACGTTGCGAACAATACTTAGATGGTGGATAAAACTAGTTAGAACCCTCTTGTCAATCGTAAATGTTCGGGCCATTTTTTTTACGCAGTCGTTCTTTAAATTTTTTATGAACCTTGAGAGCAGGCCCAAAGACATGAGCTCTGTTGCCAACCATACAGGTGGTAAATTGGGGTCGTGGTAATTATTCTTGTAATGAACTGCAAAGTCTTCCTTAGAATTAGTGTATGCAGACCCCAGATTACTTAAATTTTTTACATGAATTACAGAATCTTTATAGAATTCCATATCCAGGTAGCCGTGAGGTCCATATGTCTTGGCCATTAAATTTGCCCATTGTGCCCGCAGGGCATTCTCAATTAGTTCAATAGCGTCTAGCATTAGTAAACGCAATTCCCGATCAAAAACATAGAGAGCCTGTACATCTTCAAACTTGATATTATCTTGGAAAACGTGTTCGGTTTCACCAGGCTTTTCAAAAGGCACCAGATAAGCCTTTATGTGGTAATAGGAAACAAAATTAAGGAAGGCCTCTGCTTCCTGTTTATGATTCACAACCAACCCACGGGACTGTAGCAAAGAAATATGTTCACTGTTTGTGAGGGCAGGTTTATCGTATTTTCTCAAAAGTGACCTTCAGACTAAAAGGCATCCAAAAAAATGACCTGCCAAGTGAGCATACGGTGTAGAGGCTTGGCAGGTTTGTAATTATATATATAAGATATTTATTACTGAATCAATTTATTTTAAATTCATTCAGTAATAAAAAGATCATAAACTGAATCGTTGACCTCAAATTCTTCCAACCACAGAAGACCTGTCTTCTGAAGGAGTATGCTTGCCTATTACTTCTTGCTGAATAGACGGTGGGTGATGCCGACCGTTAGCAGGAGATTGCGAACTTGAACGGAATCGCCTAGGAGAAATGCTATCGTATTGGCGATTGCCTTCAATATCCAATTAAGGTACAAAAAAGTTCTTTCCGACAGGTTGTATTCAGAGCGTTTGGAGTAAGGAATTACCGGGAGAATATTTTTATTATAACACAAGCCTTGTCCCAATAATTTCTTTTCGTCAGGATCACAATATATTGATAAGTTTCATGTCAAAATTTGCGGCTATCCCAATAACTTGGTACAGATCGCTTAATAAGATTCGGTAGGTTCTGACCTAACAGTGCTCCGGTTGGGCACTTACCACCAAGGAGCCTAAATTGTGCGTGGATGTGAGGGACCAACTAGTTCCTGCTACAATCCTGAGGCCCAAATTGGTTACGTTTCGAGGAAAAGGCAATATCCCCCATCCTGAAAGACGAGTGTCTTGGGAGAGCGAGGTTTTTCACGGAGTTTTCTTCGTAAATCGGTAATATGTTGAACAATAGTCTGGGTCTCTACAGTTCCCTTGTTCTTCCAGATATCCTGGTTGAGCTCTTCAACTGTTTTGACCTGCCCGTGCGCAAAATACAGATTAAGCAAAAGAAGGGATTCCCTTCTGGTAAGTTTTTCCCTCTCCATGTCGGGATGAACCAATTCCTGTGTATCTGGGTGAAATTTAATACCGGAGATATCAAGGGGAGCCTTCCCCGATAGCTCATAATCCAAAAGTTGTTTTTCTATTCGAACACGCAGAACCGAATAACCCTTGGTTTTGGGTACGTATTCGTTTACTTCCTGGTAATTCATCAGGAATTTTTCTTCATCTGAAGCAGATGTCGCCGTCCCAGTATTGATGATAATTGGGCAATTAATACCCATTTCCCTGGCCTTAAGGGCAATTTCTAGCCCTAATTCCTCCGGTCGCAAGCCGGGTGAGGAAGGAATTTGGTTGTCGAGAGTTATCAATCCTAACTCTGAACCTCTATCTTTCAGGCATTGAATAGCTGCTTTGGCGTTTTTGGCTTGCAGAACTTCCGTGAAAATGAATTTCTCAAAATTATTTGGACTTAACAATAAATCCACCAAGGCATTTAACTGGATGGGGTCATCCTCAATAACCAACGCCCTTACCGGGGTTTTAAAGGAATAATTACCGTTATCCAATGCAAATGTCCTGCAAAATTAAGTTCCTTACCCAGGACCGATATATACCTTTATTCTCCTTTATTGATTAAAAAAGAGTTCCTGGCAAACTTTTCATTAAGTGGGGTAAGGATTTAGGAGATACCCCTGCTTTCCAACAGTTTGAAGGATTTTGGGGGATTTTCTGTCATTCTCCTTTTCCAATAGCTCCCTGAGGCGGTAAACATGCGTTTGGGGTGTATGGGTTTCAGCCCTCCCACTGTAATTCCAAACTTTTTCCTGCAACTCCTCAAGGGAAGCTGGTTTCCCCCTTTTTTTATAAAGGTAAAACAGAAGATCGGAAAGTTTGCCTGCGAGGGATATACTACGTCCTCCTTCAATGGGCTCCAGAATCCCTTTACCTGGGGAAAAATACCACCTGCCGATTTTCAACCTGGCATCAAGGGAACTTTCATAGGATTTAAGCAGGGAATGCAATCTTGCTCCCAGAAGTTCTAAACCCGCATCTTTTGAAACATAATCCGTTAAAGGGTCACCAACTATATCAGATTCCAGATTCCCTTTTGGAGGAGCCGCCGTTTGACCCGTAAGCATCAAAACCGGATACTTAAAGTTGTCCTTTCGTAGTTTCTTAATGAATTCAGCACCCCTGAAACTTGGGTTTAGTCCAGGGCTGGCTGGTACCTTATTATCCAGAAGAACAAATTCAATTTGTTCATTTGCCAATATTTTCTCTGCCCCAGATTCGGTACCGGCTTCGAAGACTGGTTGAAATTCAAAATCAGGTAAATCCAATTGCTTGAGCCAATTGACCAAACTCTGCCTCTGCTCAAACTCATCTTCCAATAACAACAAGGGAATTTTAGTTTTCATCTTATTCTCCTTTATCTGCCAACATTAACCAATCCTTGGATTGAGATTTTGGTAATGAATCAAGTACTGTGTTTCATTCAGTGTATCAATTAAAATTATCTTGATTCAATAATTCAGAATGACGGATGGGTATTTTGTCGGGAAAATCTGGAAATTGTGTTTTTAGAATTTATATTTCTAAGGTAAGATATCACTGTTGACAGAAATCAATTACTTACGGTGATTATATCTGATGAAAAACATTTTATAACCTACTTGAATTGGAAATTTGAACTTGGAAATGGATAATAACTCAGACAGTTCGGAAGAGAACTTCGTCATTTGTGCCGAAGCAAAGTTTTCCATAGGACAGGTTGTAAAGCACCGAAGGTTTCCTTTCAGAGGGGTTATTTTCGATGTTGACGCGGAGTTTGCCAACACGGAAGAGTGGTGGGAATCCATTCCTGAAAAAATCCGCCCCAAGAAAGAACAACCCTATTATTCCCTGCTCGCCGAAAATGATCACACTTATTACATTGCCTATGTTTCGGAGCAAAACCTTATTCTTGATAAAACGGGGAAACCTATAGGCCACCCCGGAGTAGAGTCGCTTTTTGGTGATTTGAATAATGGCAGGTATGAGCTAGGGTTCACCTTGAACTAGATATCGGATCTGGTTTTGCTGCTTTGAAACTCTCATTGCTTCGCTAATATCCGATGGCACAACCATCTTTTCTGGGGTCCGAAGCCCCCATCAGAGAACCTTTTTCATGATCAATCAGGATGGCCTGCCCTCCACCATGAGGAGAAGGAGGAGTTTCCACCTGATGACCCAAGGCAGTTAATTCCCTAATCGTTGCCTTGGAATAACCTCTTTCCAGCAAGACAGTATTTTCTTCAAAAAAACTTCTTGGTCCATCCAGGGCACTTTGTGGATCAAAGCCAAAATCAACCATGTTACTTAAAAACCTTGTATGCCCCACGGCTTGGTATTGTCCTCCCATGACACCAAAAGACATTATCACCTTACCGTCCTTTTTTAACATGGCTGGTATTATGGTATGCATGGGTCTTTTCATTGGACCTATCTCGTTTGGATGTCCCTCGGTCAAATTGAAGCCTGCTCCACGGTTATGAAGGAGGATTCCAAATTTCTCGGAGGCAATGCCTGAGCCAAATCCATGGAATATGGAATAAATCAGCGATACCGCCATCCGGTCGGAATCAACAACTGTTAAATACACGGTGTCTTTATGAATTGCCCCGGTGGTCTTTTGTACATCAGTGATTACCCCATTCATCCTGATCTTGCTGGCTAGCTGGTCAGCTGTATCCTGGGACAGGAGATAATCCAGATTGGATGTATAATCTGGATCAGCGATAAACCTGTTTCTGGCATCCATGGCAAGTTTCGCGGCTTCAATTTCTATGTGGGTCCTTAGAGGTCCAAATGGATC
The DNA here is from genome assembly GCA_963668325.1 of Paracoccaceae bacterium. GTDB lineage: Bacteria > Pseudomonadota > Alphaproteobacteria > Rhodobacterales > Rhodobacteraceae > MPNP01. The sequence continues at coordinate 250,275 of OY764222.1, read as the reverse complement.
AAGTTCGGCCAAATTAAAATTCTTGAGAATATTCAATAGAAGCAATGCCATGGCTCCTTGACCGTTGGGTGGGTGTTCAATCACCTCATGCCCTTTATAGGAACTGGCGATGGTCTGGGTATAATCGGGGGCATTATTGACAAAGTCCTCCATGGTATGGACCCCTCCCCATGACCGCAAACTAGCGATCATGTCTTGGGCAACTTCTCCTTCATAAAACCCTTTCCGACCCTCACGGGCAATTTTTCTCAGAACTTCCGCCTGCTTTGGGGCCCGAAAAAGCGATCCCACGGAAGGAACTTGACCGTCATGCAAATAGAATTGCCTTGCCTTGCCCTGAAGCACCCCATGAATACCACTCCAATCAAACCATACCCGGGGTGAAACGGGAATGCCTTCAAGTGAATACTGTATGGCTGGAGCGAGTACCCTTTCCAAACCAATCTTGCCATAATCTTCCTCAAGTCGGCAAAATGCATCCACTGCACCAGGAATGGTGATTGATTCCGGTTTGTATTCATCAAGACTACGTTTACCGGTTGCTCTTATTGCATTTGGATCTATTGCTGCCGGGGCCCTGCCGGAGCCGTTTATGGCAATAATGTTTTCCTTGTCTGGTAATTTAACCAATGCAAAACAATCTCCACCCAAACCAGTTGATTGTGGTTCACACAGACCTAGCAGAACTGCTCCTGCTATTGCTGCATCAACAGCATTTCCTCCTTCCTCCAGAATTCGGACAGCTGTGTGGGCTGCCAGGGGATGCGAAGTGGCACACATCCCGTTGGTAGTAAATACCGGGGATCGCCCCGGGAGTTGGAAATCTCTCATACTGCACCAAAATGAAAACTGTAATTCATGCTTGCACCGGATTGATTCTTAAGGAAGCTACCAAAGAAAGAAGAGCCATAATTCCTGCGGTGAAGAGACACAACGTAATGCCACCAAGCTGAAAACTCAATCCTGATAGAAAGGTCCCTACCAAACGTCCGCCTGAATTGGCCATGTAATAGTATCCGACATCCAAAGTTACTCGGTCAGATTGAGAAAATGCCAAAATCAAATATGAATGAATGGTTGAATTTACCGCAAAGACAAATCCAAATATAAAAAAACCTACTAACAAGGTTGTCGGAACCCAATTGAACCCCATTTGCTCAAATAAAGTTATTACTCCAAGCATGAGAAGGATGGTGGGAATACCTTGCCCCCAATATTTTATGTTTCGAACAAGTGTACTGGTGGGTAAGTTATCATACTTCAAAAAATTGGGGGAAAGAGTTTGTATCAAGCCATAGACTACTATCCAAACTCCCGTAAAAATGCCTACCAGGAGGCATGCTTTCATGTCACCCTGTAAAGAACCATCAGAAATTACTTCGAAAAAATAAATCGGTACCCCGACAACAAACCATACATCCCGTGCACCGAATAAAAACATCCTGGCCAAAGCCAGTCTGTTTACATTTTGGTTTTTGGAAAAGACCTCTCGTAAGCGGATACCCTTTTCCCCGGTGGGAAGATTAGGTACCCTATAAAGAAGAACCCCCAGGGTAACAACAGCCAGGATAACTGCAACCAAAAGCAAGGAGTTCGAAAAACCCAGCAAACCCAAGAATATTGCCCCTGAAAGGAAACCCACTCCCCTGATGAAATTTTTTGATCCGGTTAATCTTGCCGTCCATTTGAACAAGGTCCCTTCCTGATTTTCAGTAATTATCTTAATCGAGCTTTTCGAACTGTTTTTGGTCAAATCCCTTGCTGCACCCGACATCCCCTGTAAAACCATTATGAATGCCAAGGATGCTGGAACAGACCAGTCTGGATTCATCTGGGCCAATATTGAAAGGGAAATGATTTGAAGTATCATCCCTCCGTACAATGTCCTGGCCATACCAAATTTTGCTCCAATCCACCCTGAATAGAGATTGGTAACCATGCCTACAAACTCGTACATCAAGAAAATCATGGCTAGCTGAACGGGTGTGAAATCCAAGGTATGAAAATGAAGTAGGAGTATCATTCTCAGAACACCATCAGTAAACATGAAGGTGCCGTATGCCAAGGAAACAGCTATATATGTATGAAGTTGCTTTAACTTAGACAAACCTGGACCTCAATTAGTTATCCTCCCCCAATCCTTTATCTATTTTCAGATTGAATTGCAGAAATCTTCTTTAGCCGAAACAATGGTCTAATGTAAAGTGATGGGCTCGGATGGCAGAGAAAATATAAGCAGTAAATTTTCCAAGTGAGTAACAATTGAATATTTTGAATTCGTTAGTGTTTGCCAGTTCCTGCAGGGAGAACTCTTCCGTTCGACTTACTCTGTACCAGAGCCGGCTAAGGCATATTGGCAAAATTCCAGAACATGACATGAACTAAATGTGCATGCTCACCAGAATTCTAGAGAAACAATTGATAGCTACCTCTAGGGCAATCAATCATTAACTGTATTTACTTCCAACAGAGACAGGTGGGGTAAACCGATTTCCCTGCCTTGTAAGGGTCTGAGGTCTACAACCGCTCCAAATTGCATAAAAAGTCTTTCAAACCTATCATACTCCGAACCCCAATATACCATTGCGCATGCCATTGGTGCCCCCTTTCCTGAAGCCATTCCCTTTACAAGAAATCTGAGGCGAGTATCATAGAGAAAAACTACACCATCGGCCGAACCAAAAACAAAATCCTTCCAATGCCTGGTGTTGGGTGCTACGGGAACCAATGCAAGAACCTCGGCGTGGAATTCAAAATTTGTATCATTACACTTCCTAAGCCAGTCAAGTATGCTCGTACCTCGTATCCTGTCACGCCCATATGGTGGGTTAACAAATACTGTATTGGCATTCCAGGGAAGAGCCAACCCGTCTGAATTGGGCAATCGATACTCGACTCTTGCTCCAACAACAGAATATTCATTCGAGCAAGGATCCAAAGCGATTTCTCCTCCAAAAAACTCTCGAATGGCATCAACATATTTGGGAGGAGTACACCAATGGTGGCTGAGCGATTCCGTGTTACTGCGACCAGCTGTCATTTTGGTTTCCTATAAGTCACGATTAGCAAGTGTTTTTAAATCATCATTTAGCGATTGAAGTGTACCATTCTGTGGAGTTATGATATTATACCAATTCTCAATCTCGGATTTATGTTTTGAAAAATACTTTTGTAGGGTAAGATCCGCCTCGGCATCCATAAGCACTTTTGTAAACCTGTTATTTCCTTTTTTATTACCAGAATAGCTTTTCGAGAAAGCAGCACTTATTGCTTTCAGTTCCCTTATGGGATTCAGCAATAAGTCATCTATAAATTTTGCTAAACCATTATCAGTCAGAAACAGTAGCCAATCATATGATTGTGCCAATACACGCAGTTCCTTATTTTGGTTTTCGGATGTAAACCAATTCCCATGATTGCTGATAATCCCAATGGTTAGTACAAATCCAGGAAATTCAGAATGCAACTTAGCGTTGATTATCTTTCTTTGAAGTTCTCGGTAAGCCCCCGAACAAAATTGTCCATTTAGCTGTTCTATAATGCCATGAGATTGTCCATTTCTTAATCTGATTTTTTGTAAGGACGATACGGTCTTGGCAACATACGAACCTTGTTTTGCCTTTTCAATTGTTTGAGGACCACTACTCTGTCCTTCTTCAACCCCTACCCGTTTACATTCCACAATTGCAAAGGGTTGCTGAGACAGGTTACAAATAATTAGGGAACATTTTGATTCATCAAAAGATTCTATGTTGGCAACAATTGGACCTTCTTGAGTATCAGCAAGAAGGGTTGCGTTTCTCCTGACATTTCCCTTAGTCAGAATTGGTTGTGTCTTGGGTAAATAACCATCAGGAAATTCCCATTCCTTTTCTAATTTCTTTGGTGTTAATGGAAGAGATAGGGGGTTTATTTCAACCTGTTCGCTTTTAATATCGGATGTAGTGAAAATTCAACATTATGTGTTATATCAGGATTTGCGAATTCTGGAATTCTTCTCTCAATTACAATATGATTGGAAAATCCCCATGAGCGAAGAGAGTAATAGGTAATGATCTCAACAAGCATTCCTAATGCTCTACCAGCTGCTTTTTTAGGGTCATTTGCATAGTGGAATACTTTTTTTGTCAAAGTTTTTTGCAAAGCGTCAATTGATTTGTATGACTTGGGCAATTCAATTCCCTCCCTCAATGATCTTCCTACCTAATCTAGATGGTCTTGTCAACGGAATGCCTGAAATCGTTTGTCAATTCACCAAAATAAATACCTCTCCAACCATAACCCAAACGGTAGTGATTTACTACGCTTAGGATAACGAATACACCTTATTCAAGGTCAGATTGACCGCAAGGATAGCGATTGTTTGAACTCACTTCCCACTACGATATACCCAACCCAGTTACAGAGAAATCATGGGTTCACCGGTTTTGAATCTGTTTGAGATCAGGTAAATCAGATATCATAGACTAGAGTGTGTACACAAGGCTGCATTGTCAGTAATTGCTTCTGATCTCCAAAAAGAAATAAGTTGCAAAAAAAATAAAATTTCCCTGAATATTAGGGATGCACAAAAATAAAATTTTGATGAATTGATGCCGGTTTTTAACTTAGCAGAATATCGAAGGAAACCACACGCCGAGCTACAACCATCCCTACCAGTGGTCAGTTTTAATCGTACTGAATTGGGGATAATTATGTCTCTTTATGGGCGAATGGTTGCCGCAGGTATTTGGCGGGACTATGGTATTTCCCATCTTAGGGATATTGCTGTTTTCTCGATTTTCAGACGAACTGCTGACTTTCCCCTGTACAGGATAGAAAAAAATCCAGATCAAAAATCCAAGAATTCCTTGTACCTCGTCAAAGCAATGGATGGACAAATATTGAAACGGGGAAATGAGCTCAAGAGAGTGATTGAAGTTCTTGATAAAAGAAATCTTAAACTTGTTGGTTAAGCCGTTTTAAGCCCAGATATGGAACCGTTTCTGTAATTTCGATTCTGTTTATGACCTCTTCCAGGGGTTCCACCACTACCAGCATGTGAAATGCGGTGGCATGGAGAAGATTTTGGCTATCAACCATTATACCGACATGACCCTCCCAAAAAGCAAGGTCACCACGTTCGGGCTTTTCACCTGCGTTGAGTATAGACCCAAGGTGGGCAAATTGTTGGTCACTATCTCTCGGACACTTTTTCCCTGCAAGGTTGAGGGCAATGCTTACCAAGCCGGAACAATCTATCCCCAAGGGTGAATTGCCACCCCAAAGATAGGGAACATGCAGAAATTTCTCGGCGACTGTGACAAAATCCGCTTTATCACGACCAATTTTTCGGAGATGCCTGTTTGGAACAAAATAGTTACCGGTTATCTTGGCAAAATCACCTTCAAAACCTTCTATCGTTAGCTTTGATCCCATGGGGAGCCACTTCCGACAGGCAGATTTAATATCATCTCGCTGATACAATCCTGTGCCCAGGGTACTGACCAGATAGATCTTCTCTCCCGAGGGAGCCAGATTATCCTCGAGAATGTAGCCAACATAACCATCATAGGCCACTTGGCCAAAACACCATCCATCAACCGTCTCCAACACTCTGAACTCGTTACCGTATAACAGCTGACAGGTGAGGGACCCATTCGGTTGGTTGAAAACTCCAGAAACAGGCTGTTTTCCCTGGAACAGATTGCCCTTGACATACTTTCTGGCCTTTATTTTCCCCTTTAATTCAAGAGCAGCCACATTCTCATTGGCCGCCATCAACCTGGGATCCGCGCTGTTGTATGTTTGCTTGGGCATGCAAGTCCCTAATATTTTTTGGCAGGTGCCTACCTCAGGCCCGAGAAATGCCAAAGGAATTAACCTTTTCTTAAAACTCTTCTGCCTAACAATTCGGCAATCTGAACCGCGTTCAAGGCTGCTCCCTTCCGAAGATTGTCTGATACACACCAGAAATTCAACCCATGTGGGATGGTCAGATCCTCTCTCAGACGGCTGATAAAGGTAGCATATTCTCCAATACAATCCATGGGAGTCATATACCCGCCATCCTCATGCTTGTCTAAAACCATTATGCCAGGGGCTTCTTTCAAAATCTCTCTTGCTTCATCTACCCCAATGGGGTTTTCAAATTCAACATTTATGGACTCCGAGTGCCCCACGAATACCGGAACCCTGGCACAAGTTGCTGTTACATTGATGGCTTGGTCAATAATCTTTTTTGTTTCAATTACCATCTTCCATTCTTCGCGGGTATAACCGTCATCCATGAACTTGTCTATGTGAGGAATGACATTAAACGCTATGCGACAAGGGTATACCTTCGGTTCCACCGTACCTTCCTGGGAATAGAGGGCTTTGGTCTGATTAAACAGCTCATCCATGGCCGCTTTGCCTGATCCGGAAACCGACTGGTAGGTAGAAACAACAACGCGGTTTATGGTTGCCTTATCATGAAGTGGTTTCAGGGCAACAACCATTTGGGCAGTTGAACAGTTTGGATTGGCAATAATGTTTCGGTTTGAATACTGGTAAATCGCCTCTGGATTTACTTCAGGTACGATAAGTGGGATATCAGTTTCATAACGATACAGGGAAGAATTGTCTATCACCACACAACCTGCCTTGGCAGCCAGTGGAGCAAATTTGGCCGTCGCCTCGGAGCCAATGGCAAAAAGAGCCATATCCCAACCCTTAAAGTCAAACTGTGCCAAATCACCTACAGTTAAATCATCTGAACCAAAATCAACTGCTTCACCAGCAGACCTGCTTGAAGCAAGGGCCTTTATTTCGTCCACTGGAAATTCCCGTTCAGCCAGAATATTGAGCATTTCCCGCCCAACATTACCGGTGGCACCTACTACAGCTATCCTATATCCCATTTTCCTCTTTCAAATTTACCACATGTTCTGTTCATTTAATGATTTAATGCTGATCTTCATCCTCTACTACCGGAAAATAGGGATCTCCCCATTCCTCTTCCGGATTATCCAACATGATATCAACAAATATTGGTACCAACGACCCCAATAAACCTGAACCAGTTACAACTTGTTCACGATTCTTGCTACTGTTATGAGTAGCGCCTCCATGAATCAACTGGTTCCGAAGCAGGTACAACCGCGAAAATATAATGGAGAGAACCAACCCCGTTTCAACCCTTTCAAACGCCCTCAGGAAATGTTTATTTGAGGAATCAAATTTATCCTTCATCACTTCCTCTGAAATGTTGCCTTCCATATAGGCCCAGAAAGGTTTGAAAATGAATTTGTTTGCCATTAGGTTTCTTACCTTGCCAGCAAATTCATTCCAGATCGTATCATAGATCCTTTGGTCTTTATCCAGAGAATTCAATTTATCAAAAAACTCGCTGTGAAGGTGTCGGTCCGAAATGCCTTGTTGTTCAAACCCCTGCTGTTTGGCATAAGCGGAATTAAAGGCAATCCAATAGCATATGAACTTCAAGTCCTCATCACCATCAAGACTTTGGCCTCTGGCCACCCAACTTACTGACCTATGAACCCGAAGCAAGAATTCCGCGGAAACTTTCGTTTCGATTTCATTTTTCTTCTTCTGTAGGGCCTCAAAACTTATTGACATTTAGCACTGTCGAAATTTGTTAGTTATTGACGAAAGTATTTGCGGCTAGCATCACGGAGATTCAAAAATCATCCTCAATCAACTAACCTTCATAATCAAATAATTTAGTATCTCTCCTGTTGATGACAACACCAATTAGTTGTTGACAATATATCTCAATACGGACATAGCCATAAGCACCAAACGGTCGTTCTTGATCAAGTCCCCTGTGTTCCAGGTTGTGTATCGTTGATTCAGTCCCTGGGCGCTTACCACGCATAGCAACAGTTATTGATTAAGAGAGCATACGGACCTGGTTCCTGAACATATTATGACCAAAATGTCGCTGATTATGTAAAGTATATTGTTATGTAAAGTTCGAAACTTAGAGCCCTTTCCCATCAGTGTTTTACATGTAATCTACTTTACATAACGCTGGTCCCACAACCGCAACCTAAAATGAAGAAAGGAGGTGAGGAATACTAAACACGTTCCTTTTTTAAGGAATTAAGTGGTCCATTTTTACTTTGTTATTATGGGGGAATATACAACCGGTAGTGACACCTCCCACATAATCCGGTGATCCATGACAAAACCAAATTGATCTTCCAGAACACCATGTTGTTTATCACTATTAATTCGTAACTTGATTGGCTTTTTTTCTTACCTTATTCCAGGGCCGAATTTAATTATCATATAAAACTTTACATAGTACTGGGAAACGACTTAATTCGGGAATCCTTTTTTTGCCACCACCATTTATTCTGCCCCATCACCATCTGGAAACAAGATCAACCCCGACACTGCTGCCGGTTGCCCGGTCCCCGGTACCACCCGCCGCCGGTTCGGTCCACACATCAACCATCATGTTCTGGGCCTGGTCAATATCCGGCTCCAGCCGGTAGCCCAGCCGGGCTGTTTCATCACTCGAGCCACCATCCACCTGCACATAAGAGCTGCCGACCTTGCCATGGCCCCGGCTTACCCCATAAGCCATTTCCGCCGTCCAGTTCTGGTCGGCATTAAAATCAGCACCGTCCGGCAGACTCGCCGCCTGAATCAAATGACTGTTGTCACCCACCGGTGGTTCGCCAACAGCATGAGACAGGCTGGCCGCAAAACCCTGCCTGGTGGAAGGGTTGGGATCGTACAGCAGGGCCACCGATACACCCCAACTCTCAAAGGCATCATCCTTGTGGGCAAGCAGTTTTTGACCACGCAGACGCCAGGACACACCATTCGCCATGTCAAGCCATTCCAGACCACCGCTCACCTGCAGCCCCAGACCCTGCTCGGCATCTCCGCTGTCCCGGCGTACAGCAACCCCCAGGCTGGGACGCAGAATGACACCCGATGCCAGCACATTCTCCCAGGTACTGGTCACGCCCATACGGTGCCGGAGGGTCTTGCCCTGCAAGGCTTCCAGGTAATCCGGAACCTCGGCCGAACCGGTTTGCGTCCACAGAACATCAGTATGCCAACGCAACTCGGCGTTGCCCAACCCGGCCACTTCGGGCAGGGAGCCTTCCGACCCGAAGGCAACCATCCGCCAGCGCAAGCCGGTCCTGATTTCATCGGCGGCAACCTCCTGCCAGGTCAGGTTGCCCGTCCCAAAACCCAGACCACCCCAGAGCAGGTAATCATCATCAACCCGCCAGCCCGTATAGGGAACAATCGAGGTCAGGCCGAACGCAACCTCACCGTTCCTCGCTGCCGCGTCACCATAGTCAGCTTCACCGGTGCTCCGCGCCATTATGACCCCATGGAACCGGTTATGGCGTGCCCAATCAAAGCCAAGCTGAAAGCCGCTGACATGGCCCTTGATGGCATAGCCCTGCTCCCGGCCACTGAACCCCGACCGGGTTCCCTGGCCCCAGAGGGTCACCAGGGCGCCCGTGTCAATTGCCTGGGTCAGGGTAAAGGCCGTCCCGGCCACCAGCTCATCGGTGGTGTTGGGGGTCAGGCTGTTGTCATTACCGGTTACTTCGGCCGAACCAAAGGCCATGGCATCAACCCCGGCAGTGTCGGAGCCAGCCTGCTGGCCGCTGACAACACAGGAAGATTCGGACCGGCTGGCACCATCAGCAGCACAACGCACCTCGGGCAGTGTTTGCCCGGCCAGCATCCCCTGGAAACCCGGCTGGCGGATGCCACTGAGCCGGTCGGTAATCGCTACAACCGACTGTTCGCCAACCGTGCGGCCAAAACGGACCAGACTCGCTCCGACCGAAGCCGAGGGAGGAGTGTCATTGTCCCGAACAGTCACCCGGACACTATCCTGGACAGCATCCGTACCGTCATAGGTATGGATCAGCTCCATGCTTTCACTGACACTGTTGTCATCCTCACCGGCCGTTATGGTTACCGTGCGTTCCTCAGCCCAGTTATCCGTCGCAAAGACAATGCTGACCGGATCAACCGTAACCGCCGTGGCCTGGGCCAGGGGGTCAATGGTAATGTCAATTTGCACCGAGGCGGCCGGTTCGGCAGCCAAGTGCACCGTATAGGTCGCCGAGGCCCCCTCGCCGACAACCAGGGCCCGGCGATCAAAGACCAACCGGGGTTCATTGTCCCGGACGGCAACCGTTGCCCCGGGCGTCGTACCGACACGATAGCCGCTGCCAGCCCGGATGGTGGCGGTAATCGACCCGTCGGTTTCATAGGCGCTGTCATCATCGGTAGCGACAGTTAAAGTGGCGGTGGTTGCACCACCGGCCATGGTCACGGAATGCACCTCTTCCGTTTGCTCGGAAGTCATGAAACTGCCACTGTCCGTCACCACAACATCAACACTGATCGCACTGGTCGGGGCCGGTGTGGCGGTCAGCGTAAAGGTGGTATTACCCCCTTCCGTTATCCCACTACCACCGCTGATGGTCACAACCGGCGTGCCCGGGGGCGAATCATCATTGTCAGCCACCGCAACCGTCGCCGTGGCCGTACTGCCGACATCATAATCGGCACCATCCTGGATGGTAACCGTAATCGTCCCATCTGCTTCATCAGTGCTGTCATCGTCGGTGCCAACCGTCAGGATTCCCTGGCCGTTCGTGCCCACACTCACGGTCTGGGTGCCCGTTTGACCGGAAGTCGCAAAACTGCCGCTATCTGCTACAGTAACATCTACTGTAATCGCACTGGTCGGGGCCGGTGTGGCGGTCAGCGTAAAGGTGGCATAACCCCCTTCCGTTATCCCACCACCACCGCTGATGGTCACAACAGGTGTCGTACCATCATTGTCCGTAATGGTAATGGTGATCTCATTGTCCGAGCCGGCCGTGTTGCCCGCCGGCAGCGTGCCTAGTTCAATCACCACGGTCTCGGCACTCTCGACCAAAGTGTCATCCACCACCGTGAAGGTGGTCGTGCCGCTCGAGGAGCCATTGGGAATGCTGATCGAGGTGGCCACCGTATAGTCGGCGGCCTCTGCTGTCGTATCGGCCGCCTTCACCTGAATCGGAATCGACAAGGCCGCACCCGAATTGTTCGCCTCGCTCCGGGTGGCCGTGATCGTCAGGTCGCCGCCTTCCGTCACCGAGCCCCCATCGGAGACCGACAGATTCACCGTCGGTTGTTGGTTACCACTTTATTTCAAATCGTAACGGGGTATTTTTCCCATATTATTTCAGTACCGAATTACTGGGAAACTGAATTAATTTGAACAGGTTACTTTTTTCTTTCCCCAGTAGCTAAATTTTTTCAAGTAGAGTTTCCTTTTCCCAGGAAACTCCGAACGGTCATTACCGTAGCATGCAAGTTTGTCTGACCCTCCCAGGGCCAAACTAAAACCATACTCCCAAGATCATTACAGCATAAAAAAGGAGTATTCGGGGGTTGCCCCCCGAATACTCCGGCATTATTGTGAACGTTACCACACAAACCACAATAAAGGACCCACCAGTGCAACTCATTCATCAAACCACACTTTCGGTCGACGACTATATTTATAAGCAAGCATGGCAGGAAGCAAGACTTGAGTGCTGTCCCAACACACAAAAAAGTACCTGTCAGTTCCACCGCCATGGGAGTTACCCTCGCAAAACACCCTCTAATATAAACATTACGCGCTATTACTGTCGCACCTGTCAGATGACGTTCAGCCTGTTGCCAGAGTTTATGGCAGCAAGCAAACCCGGCACCCTCCAGGCAATTGAAGAGGTTGCTCTAGCTGCTGAAGAGTGTCCAAACCTGACCGCGGCCCATAACCGTCTACGTCCCAACCATCATGGGACTTGGCGAGCCCAGCGCCGGTGGCTCAAAAGACGTATTCTTTGGGCCTCCCTGGCTCTGCATCTTGCCCGAGGTTTGTTCGCCGAGCTTTATGCCGAAGCGCCGCTGACGGTTGGAACCTTCCGGGCCAAGAAGGGGACGACCACCACGCTGCTGGTGACTTTGCGCAAGCAGTATAACAATCACCTCGAATATGTCCCCCGACCGGTTGGATTTAGATCCTGCAGCCACCCTATTGAGTCGCAAACTGGGCCCCCAACACAAGGTGGCCCCTGCTGATTTGCCGAATCGGGCCCCATTTTCCTCCGATATTTTAAAAAACAAGTCAAAAAGGAGGTTTTTACTTATGACAACATCACCAAACCGGCACCGCGAGGATGTCGCTCTCTTTCGCTATGGCCTGGTGGCCCAGATCATTGCCTGGCCAGCCGGTCCGGAAAGGAATGTCATCATTGCCAACCTGGCGGCCAAAGCTCACACCATTCCCGGTAGTAGCCGAACCCGTGTGGCTTCAGGAACACTTGTGGATTGGGTCCGCAATTATGAACACAAGGGTTATGAGGGGCTGCTGCCCAAAAAGCGCAGTGAACGGGCCCAACCACGTCGGATGCCGGCGGAAGTCAGTGAGACACTCCTGGCCATCAAACACAACACTCCCGTCTTGAGTGTTCGTCAGGTAATTGCCGAAGGCCGCCAAACTGGTGAGATTCCCCCGGATGTTCCGGTCTCGCCCTCAACGGTGCATCGTCTGTTTACCCGTGAGGGGCTGATGGTCAAGGAGGATCCTTTCCGGGGACAGGATCTGCGTCGGTTTCAATACCGCTATCCCGGTGAACTCTGGCAAGCCGATGTCATGTATGGTCCCAAAATTCCTGATGCCAAGGGGCGTCTTCGCCGGACCTATTTGCTGGCCATCCTTGATGATGCGACCAGGATCATACCCTATGCCCATTTTGCCTTCTCCGAAAAGGCCTGGGCCTTTCTTTATGTCCTGCGCGAGGCCATTACCCGTCGAGGGGTGCCAACTCGACTTTATACCGACAATGGAGCCAACTTCCGATCGAAACATTTGTCCATTGTCTGCGCCCGTCTGAACATCGCGTTACTACATGCAAGGCCGTACGCTCCACAAGGAAAAGGCAAAATTGAAAGATATTTTCGGCGGGTCAGAGATCAGCTGCTGGCACCGCTTGCCGACGATGCCATTCCCAACCTTGCAACCCTCAATGAACGGACCCGTTGCTGGATTGATAGCGACTATCACATGACACCGCATCGTGGTCTTGACAATGCCACTCCGATGGATTGTTGGGTCGCCAAGGCTGAGCATGTTCGCTATCCTGAACCACACCTTGACCTTGATCTTATGTTCCTGCACGAGGTCAGCCGCAAGGTCAACCAAGCCCACACCGTGTCGCTTGACAATCGTCAGTATGAGGTGGCACCGGAATTGGTAGGCCAAACGGTTACCTTGCGTTATGACCCGTCGGCCCCACCGGGACGGCCGCTGTTGGTTTATCATGATAACAAACCCGTTGGCGAGGCCACTCTTTTGGACCTCTTTGCCAATACCACCATTCCACGTGGTCGACCGCCCTTGCGGTTTGGCCCCAGCGATGATGAGAAGGAGGAGAAGTAATGTATAAAGTACATTTTGGCCTCAAGCACTATCCATTTGATGTGGCCCCCAAGGCGGATGAATTATTCGATTATACCGCGGCCTCGGAAACCCGTCATCGTCTACAGCATCTCCTGGAACTGCGAGGTATTGGTCTGTTGACGGCGGAGGCCGGCACTGGCAAGACCACGCTCTGCCGCCAGGTCGTGAGCCAGTTGCATCCCAACCAATATCGGGTCTGTTATGTAACCCTCTCCACAGGTTCGGTTCTCGACAGTTACAATACCATTGCCAACGCCTTTGGCCTGGACCGTTTTACCAGCCGGGCCGCGGCCTTCAAGGCCATCCAGGAGGAGGTATCCCGGCTGGTTGTTGCCGCCCGGCAATATCCGGTGCTGATTTTTGACGAAGCTCATCATTTGCATAATACCATTCTGGAGGAGTTGCGTCTGTTGACCAATTACGAGATGGATTCCGAGAAACGGTTATGTCTGCTGCTCGTTGGGCTCAGTGAATTGCGGCGACGTCTGCAACAGATGGCGACCCATGCGTCATTATCCCAACGGATTGTCATTCGGTGCAGCCTAGGCGGTCTGAGTGAAGAGGAAGTTGGTGGTTATCTCAGCCATCGGTTGCGCCTTGCCGGTTACGAGAGTGATCTGTTTGAACCGGCGGCGATTGCCGCCCTGGCCTTGGCCAGTAAGGGTGTTCCACGTATGCTGGACCGGCTGACTCATTTTGCCCTGGTTGCGGCGGCCCTGAATAAATCCCGTCTGGTAACGGCCGTTCATGTGGAAGAGGCTCTTGGTGAACTGGACCAATGAGACCTGGACCAATAAGACCATGGTCGTGCCAACAGATCACCCGGCTCAGGGACATATCCCTTGGTCGGGTGGCCGAAGCCTGCGGTTATCAGCGTGATCCAAGTGATCAAAACCGCTGGCGTCGTTCCGGCTCAGTGCTCAGCATTACCGGTAGCCAATTTTATGATCACCTCAATGGCACCGGTGGTGGCGGTGCGATTGATCTTGTCATCCATGCCAGGGGGTGCGGTTTTGGTGAAGCCCTGGCCTGGCTGAAACAATTGTCTTGCCAGGCTTATCAATCTTCGGTGGTTCCCTGTTCCCAAACAGCCAAACCAGGTGGTCGGCACGCCCCGTTGGCAGCAAGCAACACCCTCGCACCGGATTTGCAACTGGTCCCAAGGTACTGGCCCCGGGTGTGGACTTATCTTGTCGGGGACCGCCAGATTGCACCCGCGCTTGTTGCCTGGTGTCACCGGAAGCATCTTGTTGGGGCTGACCAGAGGGGCAATGCTGTTTTTATCACCCGTGATGCCAAGGCTTTACCGGTTGGGGCCGAGTTGCACGGAACCATGCCAGGGCGACCCTTCAAGGGAATGCGCCGGGGGTCCAGAAAAGCGCAAGGTGGGTTCTGGCTGGCGCGTCAGGAAGCGGGACCAACCCTGTTGGTCGAAAGTGCGATTGATGCCCTGTCGGCTTATACTCTGTCGGCGGCTATGTGCAAGGAGTGTTCCCATTTCCAATATATCATCTCCACTGCCGGTGTGGCCACAACGCTGCCCCCCTGGATTATTGATCTGGTCCCATCGGAAACCATCTGGTGTGGCTATGATGCCGATATGGCCGGTGATCAGGCCGCGGTTCTTCTGCTACAGGCACATCCCGAAATACAGCGCCTAAGACCCCAAGGGGGCAAGGACTGGAATGCTTGTCTGCAGGTGCAGCAAGACAACTGAATGATCATTTGAACAAACTACTCCCACCAATAATCGAGACCAACGGGATTACGGTGCACCAAGCAATTTGATCGACCTGCGGTGCTTGCAAACAGTTACCGGCTTAGGCCTTTGCGGGGTAAATTTGCCAGGTGGGGAATTTAACTGCTTGGAAAAGAAATGGTGGGGAAATTGATTTTATTAAAATTATTGGAGCTTCTTGAAAAGATTTGTCTCACTTCGCCCGAAATAATTTGAGAAATTCAAGTTGATTTAAATTAAAAAACAACAGGGGTGGTCGGCACCAGCGTATCCGTAATGGTGATAAAGATCTCATCGTTCGGGCCGTCCGTGTAGCCCGCCGGCAGCGTGCCCAGTTGGAAGTACACCCTGTCTTCTACACTCTCGACCAAATTGTCATCCACCGCCGTGAAGGTCACCGTGCCGCTCAATTGGTTGGCGGGAATGCTGATCGTGTAGGAGGACACCGTAAAGTCACTGTCCTCCGCCGCTGACGTCGGTTTCGTCTGCTGCCGAAAATCGGAATCGACAAGGCCGATGTGTTTGCCACGCTCCGGGTGGCCGTGATCGTCAGGGTTCCGCCCTCCGCCACAGTCGCTTCACTGGCGCCCTCCACTGTGAGATTCACCGTCGGGGTGCCCGCCGGTGGATTATCATTGTCCGTGACAGGTCGAGCTGCCTTAGTGTTAAGTCCACTCACACGGTAGCCTGAACCCTTCCGCAAGGATACTATGACTTCGCCGTTGGTCTCGTCGGTCATGTCGTCCACGGTGGGAACTTCAACGCGAAAAAAATGACTACCAGCCGGGTACGTGATCGTCTGGTCGCCCAAATCACCGGCGGCCACGAAGTCACCGTTTTGCGTGACGGTATAATTGACCGTGAGTTCCTCCGCTGAATAGCCTTGAATAAAAAACTGCGCCGGATTGCCTTCAGTCCCTCCAGCATGGCTGATAATTGACAGGGCGGGGATGTCATCGTCGGCGACAGTCACCGTGGCCAACGATGGCGAACCAATGGCCAAACCCGTCGGTACACCGGTAATCGCCACCGTGAAATCCTCGTCCGGCTCGTCCCTAGTGTCTTGGGTGGTCTGGACCGTGAAACTGTGGCTGGCCGTGTTGGCCGGTATGGTCACCTTTGACGGACAGCCGCTGAACTCCGCGGCCGTGGTGGTAACGGCCGTGCAGGCAATACTCACCGTGGTGGCCGTGCTCTGCGGTCCCACCATGTTCAAGGTCAGCTTCACCGCATCCCCCTCGTCCACGTCGTAGGTGGCCGCAGCAAAACTGACCATCGGGAGGTCATTGTCCGCTACCAATACGTTGGCAACCGAATTCGTCGCGTGCAGCGCGTAACCCTCCCCCTTCAATATATTGGCAATGATGATGTTGTCGTCCTCGTCGACCTCATCATCATCCGTATCGACGGTGAAAGTAGCAGTCCCGGCCTTGGGGATGATCACCATGAGATCACCCTTGTATTCCGAATCCACGAACATCCCCGAGGCGGGCTCCCGGACCCGGACATTGACCTTCAGGTCGGCATCAGTAGCGCTCGGCGCGGGATTGGCGGTCAGCGTAAAGGTGGCCGCAGTACCTTCCGTTACCCCACTACCACCGCTGATGGACACAATGCAGTCGTCGCAGAGCTCCGGCGTATCATTGTCGACGATGGTTACAGTGACCGTGGAGGGGTCGACCAGGCGGGTACCCGAAACCGCGAAGTCGAGGGTGACGGTGAAAGTCTCATCACCTTCGATCAAAGTGTCGTCAGGGGCGGTGACGCGGTAGTTCACCGAGGCCGCGTTGGCAGGAATGATAACGCTATTCGTTGCACAGTCATAATCGCTATGGGTCATGGTTAAGGTCGCGGTGCCGTCCGTGCAGGAGACGGCAACCGTGGTGGCCGCCCTCCGCAACCTGGTACCCGCCCGCCGGCGGTTCCGCAAAGCTGATCGCGGGATCGTCATCGTCCTCAATCGTGGCTGTGTCGGTGAGGGTGGACCCCAGGGTGTAGTCGGTGCCGGCCAGCACCGTAAAGGTCAGCATGCCGTCGGCCTCGTCCACGTCGTCGTTGATCGGGGTAAGTTGCAAATCCCCATAGTCGTTCCCGCGCAAGATCGTGACCGTCTGGTCGCCCAGATCATCCTCGTCAAAGAAGTCGCTGGTCTGGGCGAGCCGCACGTTGACCACAAGATCCGCCGCCATAATGAGGTCGGACCCGATTTCAAAATCTACCTCGAAACCTGAGCCCTCAATGATGGAATCGCCGTTTTGGGTAACACTGATGACCGGGACGTCAGTGTCGGTAATGGTGATGTCAATGGAGTAGTGGTCGCTGTCACTTACGGTGCCCTCTGGTAGATTCGTGCCATCTAGTGAGATCCGCACCGTCTCGTCCAATTCGTCCAGATTGTCATCCGCCGCCATGAAGGTGGTCGTGCCGGTCGCAGAGTTGTTGGGAATGCTGATCGAGGAGGCCACCGTATAGTCGGCGGCCTGGGCTGTCGTGTGGCTGGTCGACGACACCAGAATCGGAATCGTCAGGGCCGTACCCGAGGTGTTCGCTGCGCTCCTTGTGGCCGTGATCGTCAGGCTGCCGCCCTCCGCCACCGACCCCAAATCGCCGCCCCCTACGGTGATACCCACGGTCGGGGTGTCGTTGTCTCGGACAATGGCAATTGCTAAATGACTGAAATCAGAGGGTAGGGTATAGCCCGTTCCAGAATTTATTATCGCTGAGATTGAACCATTTGCTTCCTCTACAGCATCATCTTCCGTATCAACGTCAAAAGTTTTAGTGGTCGTATTGGCTGCAATTGTTACTGTCCTGACGCCCGCTTCGCCCGAGGCCAAAAAATCCTTACCGGTTTCATTTGTGACATTCACGTCAACGGGGAGGTCGGCAGTCGGGGCCGGGGAGGCGGTAAGGGTAAAGGTAATGGTGGCGCCCTCCGTCGAATGGGCGCTGGGACCGGCGATACTGATGACCGGCACGGTCTGGGCCGAGGTCTCGGTCGCCAGGCCGGCCAGCAGCGGCAGGAAAAGCAGGGTGAGAAGAAGCCCACATCGCCGGGCCTGGGAGACTGTGAAAGTATTTGATTTTCATTATTTCGGGGGCTTTACCCAGACCTTCAAATCAAGGTTGTTTTGACCTCGCTTCAGAGTAAAAACAAGGTTAAATTTCACCAATAATTATCACAAAGTCACTTTCATCCAAAAATCCTTGCTTTCAGGGTCATTTTGACCCCAAAACACGAAAAACATACTCTTTCCCAGAAAAAATCACATACGTATCCCTTGAAGTTCTCTTCTAGCCCTACAATACGCAACAAAAGCCCCCACACCAATCTCATTCAAGACCCGTTTGAAATTGTAACACAACGTCATCAGGTTCAACTCACCACGGCACTTGGCCAGACCACGCATCAGGAAATAATTGATCCCAGCCCAACATTTGAGGGTTCCAAAGGGATGTTCAACCAAAGACCCACGCTGACGCATGACCCCTGCACCCTTGGCCATCCGCTGACGATGGCGATCCATCACAGCTTCATGTTCCCAACGTCTAATAAGACGATAGGTCTTGCTCGGCGCCAGACAATGTTCTTTGCGAGGACATGCACCACACACTTTGGCGCTCAAACGATAAGTCAAATAACGCTTGCCTTTATGAGTATGCTTGCCAGCACTGGGAGTTAACTTCTGGCCCGCCGGACAGACATAGGTATCAGTCGTTTTATCGTACTGGAAATCATCACGCCCAAAACGACCATCCAAGCCCTTGTGGGAGGCCTGTTTCGGTAAGGGTACATACATCGCCATTCCCTTCTCTTCGCACGCTTTCAAATGTTCGCCATTCGCATAACCGGTATCCGCCAGACCAACCAAATCCTTGTTGCCTGTCGCCTCCTGGGCTTTTGTCATCATCGGTGCCAACTGCTGGGTATCATTGCCATCCTGCACCAGATCAACCGCCACAATCAGCTTGGCTTCATCATCCACCGCAATCTGGCCATTATAACCAACCACACTTTTCCCCCTCTTGCTTAACAGGCGAGCATCCGGATCAACCTCCGAAAGCTGTTTCTCACCACTTGCAAGCACACGCTCCTGCAAAGCCTTCTTCTGCTCACAACGAGCTACTAAGGCAGCCATCTTGGCAACCAGGTCAGGATCAGACAAGTCTCCCTCAGCATCGGTGTCATCTGCTTCGGCCAACGCCTCAAAGTAAGCCGCAATCTTGCTATCCAGATGAGAAATCTCACGGGCAAGTTCACTCTTGGTATGAACAGTGGCACCATTGGCACTGGCCTTCAAAAAAGTCCCGTCAACAGCGACCCGACGACCTCCAATCAAGGACAAGTCCCGACAAACCTGGACAAACTCACGGTTGACATTCCGCAAGGCCACAAGGTTGTTCTTGCGAAAATCGGCAATGGTCTTGTAAGTCGGTCTCGCGCCCTGACACAACCACATCACTTCGACATTACACCGGGTTGCCTTTTCCAGAGCACGGGAACTACGCATTTTGTTTTGATAGCCATAGATATAGAGCTTCAGTAGTACTGCCGGATCATAGGGAGGTTGGCCTGAACCAGACCATGCCTCGGCATGTCCAAACCCCATCTCGCTCAAAGCAAGCGTCTGGACAAATGCATCAATTGCCCGGACCGGATTGTCCGGGGCAACATAATCTTCCAAACTCGGTGGTAACAACTGAACCGCCGTGCGGGGCTGAAGTTCCTGGTACCGTCGTTTTGACATTGCTAATCCTAAATTGAAAAAATAATTTATTGTTCCGAAGCAGTGAATCAGAACTGGTTCACTATGACAAGAGGGAAAAGGAGTGATTGTTGAAAAAATATTCAGGGGAATGGAAAAGGGTTGATAGACCAGGATAAACGTGACTGAAAGGAGTGGGGTTAGGCTATAAAAACTGCAAAAATATTACTCAATAAAGGGTTGATTTGAATACTTTCACAGTCTCAGTGGCTGGTCGCCTGCATCTCTTTCCACCGATGATGACTATCAGTCACAACAAAGGCACCAGTCGATTGAGCCATGAGCAGCAGCATCTCGAAATTTGGTCCCATCGAAATTTGGTGGAGCGGTCCGCCGTTCTTACCTCTGGTATAAACATCTTCCTGCAATAATACGAGCGGGTCATTCTCACGGTCGGTTTGCATATATTGCAGGAAGTTTTCAATGTCTTCATCAGGCATATTAGGGTGAGCTCTCCGCAACATACGTTCCTGCGCCTCCCGAGGTAACATCACGTGCATATGAAACATATCCTCTTCGTAAATCTGCTTGAAGAGATGTAAGTCACAGGGGTCTATCTCTACGTCTGCTGCCCGTTCCTGTGCTAATTCCATTACATAGTGCTGGAGGTGAGGGTCCATCGAGGCCGGGTCCGGGAACAAATTGATATGTCCACTTTCGATGAGTGGGTACAGTTGAAAAAATAGCAAGATATTCTTGAGCGTAGATGTCAGATATTTCCGCGGGTTTTCTACAGGGCTAAACTCTTTGTTGACCTGATTGGGGTTGATGAAAGGGTGTTGCACCAGCACATCCCCGAAATACAGGCAAACATTGGAGACGACAAACGGCGTCGTCCTCGGATCTAGAATACCGGAATAAACCGCCCGCGGTTTGTCGTCTGGCTTTGGCAGAAGATCGAAGATGTCAGTTTCAACTGGCCAAATGGAGCCGTAGAGTTCGTGTATCCGTTTGACCTTGTCCTCGTCCAACTCCCGACGCACATCATTCCAGTCCTTGCCGGAGTCCATGCCTAGAATGTCAATCAATGCCCGGAAAAAGATGGAATTGCGCTCACGGATACTCAAGGCCTTCCACGATGGACGACGCGATACCGGCTTTCCCCGACAGCATTTCTTGAATATCTTGCCAGAGCCGCAGCCGCAAAGGTCATTGGCCCCTAGATCGGAGTCCTTGATATCCTTGTTAAAAACAGTGGTCTTCGGTGTACTTTGTCCGTAGGCGTCCTGATAGTAGACGCTTCTGTCTTCATATCCAACGAATGTCTCGCCGCCGAACTGCCACAGTTCGCCCTTGGGCGGCAGCAGCAGTTCCCGCAAGACCTCCCAACCACCCTTGAAGTCCTTCTCCGGATACAGCCAGTCCTTGTTGCCAGCGGCCACAAAGCGGCGTGCACGGGATTTCAAGATGCAGTTGATGGCAATCACGTCCGTATCACGCAGACTGCGCGTCTTGATAAAATTGTCCGTGCGTACAAGTGATTGACGGACCTGCCGGGGGAATGTCCGATTCTCCAGCGCATTGGTCTTTTCCGGTTCTTCAGCATACTCCAGATTGGTCAAGATCAGGCAATGATCCTGATCAAGCGGAAACAGCGTTTGCGATGACTTGAGTATGATGCCAGGATCCTCCGGATAACGACATAGTTCGTGATCGGGCAGGCAGGCATGGTTATATACCGTCACCGGATGATCGGTGATGAGGAACTTCACGTCCGATTTCTTTGCTGAAACAATTTCCCTGACACTCTCGCTCCAGATCGTGCAATTGACCGTCCTCAAGCTCTGCATTTCCTGCATCAGGGCGTTCTGGTTCAGAGAATAATAACGGGAACGTATCCAGTCTAGCCCCTTTGGGGTTCTGAATTTCTGTGCATCCAGGTAGATAAACAGGTCTTGAAAATGGGGGTGACAGGCACTTGGGTCGTCGCCCAGGAAGGCCTTAATCGCCTGTGCGCCGTGATTATCAATGTATCCGAAGAGTTGCTTCTCAATCTCGTCATTGACGCTGGCACCAAAGAACGTGGTGTTGTAGAGATCAGTCTTGTAGAAACATTGCGTAGGATAGCTTTCGAAGAGGTTCCGGTGATAGAACACCCGGCCGTCTGGCAACGGGATTTTTTTAGGGGCAAGATCAAGATAGTGCAATTTCTTACAGCCCGGCAGCAGGAAGCCCTTCTGATACCAAATCGGTACGTAATGATTCCTTCTCGTGATCATTTTATCGTTCATTTGCATCCTGCCTATCCGGTCCGCCCCGTACACAACGGTACTTCACAAATAAAATTAGAATATAATTTGTTCAAACCCTCCTTTACAAGGGGATACAGGGCTATTCCAGTGGATCTTCAAACTGTACCTTTTATGGGAACACTCTAATTCAGCTGCACCTCCAACAGTTTAAATACCTTGCCCTGAAGTGCCGTTGGCTGCGTTGCCATCGTTATACTTCCTTCATCCGTTGGAAGCTGAACCGTGTTCAAAACCAGGGTTGCCAAATCATCCAGCAACCTCCGAAATTATGGACAGGTAAACCCTCCGTAGTCTTCTTGCTAGCCGCTTTCTTTTTGGTGCTGGGCAAAACTACACTTTTGGCCACCGGCGTGCCCGTAATCTCTTGGGCACCCTCGCGATCGGCGTCCTGAAACAGCAAGGGTGCAAGTTTCATTCTCATATGCCACTCAACATAATTATGCCGATATCGGCAGTGCGCCGTGCAAAGGTGCATTTTCCTAGCGGGTGCGAATCCCGCGCAACACCTGTCGTTCCGGTTGGAAGCAGCCAGGGCGGTTTACGGAGGTAACACTGTAGACTGAAGCACTTTGGCAAGAAGGGTCGCCTTGGGCGACTCAGCGAACATACAGGCCGTAACGCGAAGTGAACGCTGAGCAGGCCTCGAAAAGGCAAATATGGGTGGCGACCTTCCTGCTGATAAGGGAAGCCTGACACTGAACGGGAAGCGAACGACAAAATTTCAAAAGCGATCGCCCTGGATCAATGACCACAAAATAATAGTCTTTTTGACTAAGTTTAGTAAGCAGAAATTCTAAAACCCTCTAATCCAAAGAGGTTACTCTAAAACCTTTCCATAAATTTAATTGCATAGGACTTCGGTAATTTCCAAGTAAGCAAACCATTCAGATTTTTTCATACTTTCCCCAACATTCGTAGACATACTGACAAAAGAGAGGTAAAAATTAGGGTTTTGTGCCTATTTGCCTTTCCAGACCGGATCTCTTTTTTCGACAAAGGCTCTTGCCCCTTCCTTCTGGTCTTCACTAGAGTATAGCTTGTCAACAGTAGCCAGTTGACGCTTTGTTATTCTGCTCAAGGCATCCTGGAAGCGGAGATTTTCTGCCTCACGAACAATTTCCTTGGCAGCGGCATAAACGAGTGGGGGACCGGATTCCAGAAGTCTTGCTAATTCCCAGGTTTTTACCTTCAATTGATCAGATGGTACAATTTCCTTGACAATACCCCATTGCAAAGCTTCCTCAGCATCAAACCATCTACCCGTTAAAAGCAAATCCATGGCAACATGGTAGGGGATCCTTTTCGGCAATTTTATGGATGCAGCATCTGCTACCACGCCAGCTCTAATTTCAGGTAGGGCAAAGGTGGCATTAGCACTTGCCAGGATTAAATCACAGGATAAGGCAATCTCCAGGCCACCCCCACAACAAATGCCATTTACCGCACAGATCAGGGGTTTGTTGAGATTCCCCAGCTCTTGCATGCCTCCAAAGCCACCGATACCATAATCTCCATCTACGGCATCACCATCCATGGAAGCCTTTAGATCCCAGCCAGCACAGAAAAACTTTTCTCCTTCGGCCCGAACTATTCCTACTCGCAACTTAGGATTATCCCTGAAATCCATAAAAATTTCACCCATCAATTGACTGGTTTTAAGATCAATGGCGTTGGCTTTCGGACGATCAATCGTTACTTCCAGTATACCTCCCTTGATGCGGGTTTTAATCGGTGATTGTTTCATTGTGTATTACTTTCATTTGTAAATCGAGCCAGGATGTCCACGGCATATCCACCCTTTGCCAATGAAATAAAGGGATTTATTTCAATCTCAACCAGGTTCCTATGATTTTGGATAGCAAATTCTGCCATTCCTGTAATTGATTGCACCAGGCAATCAACATCACATCCGGGTTGACCTCGATACCCCTCAAGAAGAGGCCAGATTGTTAATTTTTTCAAGATCCTGCGTATGTCATCAGATGTGGTAGGTAATAGCAGATTTTGGGTGTCTTTAATTAACTCGGAATATATACCTCCACTTCCCAAGGTGAGCATTAAGCCCGTCGTAATATCATTGGTAACACCGATCAGTATTTCAGCAAGCCCGTTGGAGATCTGTTGTTCAACCATGAAGCCCTGCGAGTGATCCAAGCTGGAGGCAGCTTCAAGCAACGATTCTTTGGTATTTAGATTCAGAACCACTCCACCATGCTCGGATTTATGCATCAAACCGGGAGTTTTCAGCACGACCGGGTAATCGATAACTTCAGTATTTCTGTTGATATCCTCAATTTTGGCAAAGAAATTTGTCTTGGGAAAAGTTAAACCGTAAGTTGCAAGGGTTTTGCGGATATCTATTTCGTCAGCTGCAACGATTGTACCTAACTTATTGGGGCCCGTAATAATCGGTAGGGGATCAGGCCTAGCCCAACCTTCACCAATATCGGCACAAGTTTCTGTAGCAATCAGGGCCTCATTCATTCCATGCAACGGGATAATGCCTTGATTAAATAAGTCTTCACTTTCCATTTCTGATAGGTTGTCTGGTAAAAGGGCTACAATTGCTGATCTGGCAGCGGTTAATTCCGTTGCTTTAACAAAAGCACTTAAGGTTTCTTTCCAGCCATTCCCCTGACATCGGTCTTCCCGAGGAAAATCAAGTACCAAATAAACCAGATCGTAGTTGCCAAACATCATGGCCTGAAAAACCTTGATTAGTTTTTCCTCGTTTCCCCATAGGTAGGTATGGTAATCAAGTGGGTTGGCTAGGTGAACCTTGGGTCCTAGAGCTTCGGTTAATACTTCTTCCTGGTTGGAATTCAGGCTGTCGAAATCCAAGCATCTTTTGCTCCCCAAATCAGCCATCAAACAGGCTTCCCCGCCAGAACAGGACATTGAAGCAACCCTTCGACCAGTCAGTGGGCCGTCAAGGTGAAGGATCTTTAATGTTTCAACCATTTCTGGAATGCTACTGACCTGCCCAAATCCCAACCTGCTTAAGAAAGCTCTGGATCCTGCTGTTGAACCTGCCAGGGAGCTTGTATGGGATACTGTCAGAGATGCCGCCTGGTCACTTTCTCCAACTTTCAGGGCAATAATGGGAATTTTTCTTTGTCTGGCCAGTAGAGCCAGATGTTCAAACTCCCTAATGTTGCCAAACCCTTCGATATACATTCCAATGGCAGTTACCCTTGAATCTTCCAGAAGACTTAATGCAATAGCAGCCATACTTATTTTGGCTTGGTTGCCAGTGGTAATAACGTATCCCAGTGGCAGTCCTCTTGACTGCATGGAAATATTAAGAGCAATGTTTGAACTTTGGCAGATTATTGCGACACCTGTTTCTCTTTTTTTTCCTCCATGGACATCAGGCCAAATTGGAATGCCATCCAGATAATTGACCATCCCGTAGCAATTGGGTCCAAGTATGGGCATGGAACCAGATGCAATAACAAGTTCTGACTGATATTTTCTACCGGTTTCGTCCTCTCCTGCCACTTCAGCAAATCCCGAGGCAAAACAAACCGCACCCCCGGCACCTTCCTTGGCCAAATATTGCAGAGTTGGTATTGTTTGCTCGCGGTTAACCCCGATAAAAGTACAGTCAGGGGGTTCGGGAAGGTCATTAATTGAAGGTAGGCATGGGATACCATGCATGGTTTCCCGGTTAGGATTAATGGGCCAAGTCGTTCCAGAAAAATCAGCCAGCAAACATTGCTCAACTACCCTGGCAGCCCAATCGCCTCCTATGGAAGCTATTGTTTTTGGGCGAAATAACCTACCCAGATTATCCATTCGAATTAACCGCCCAATGGACGAAGTAAATCCCGTCCAATAATGTGTCGCTGAATTTCAGAAGTACCGTCCCAAATCCGTTCAACTCTGGCATCTCGCCAGAATCTGGCAAATGGCAAATCATCCATTAATCCCATCCCGCCATGGATCTGGATGCATTCATCGGTTACCTGAGCCAACATCTCGGTAGCAAACAATTTCGCACTGGCGATTTCCCGGTTTGAAGGAAGGTTATTGTCAAGTCGCCAGGCTGCAGACAGGGTGAGCAAATCTGCCGCATCAATTGCCGTGATCATATCGGCAAGTTTGAAACTGACACCCTGAAACTTACCGATTTGCTGGCCGAATTGTTTCCTCTCAGCGGTGTAGGGAAGGGTTAATTCAAAAGCTCTTCGAGCCCTTCCAACACTGGTTGCAGCTACGGTCAACCTGGTTGCATACAACCAGGTTTCAGCCAATTCAAATCCTTTGTGGACTTCTCCCAAAATCTGAGTTTCGGGCAATCTACAGTCCTCAAATCTTAGGATACAATTCTGATAACCACGGTGCGAGACAGAGTTGTACCCCTTGGCTATTTCGAAACCCTTGGTATCCCTATCAACAAGGAAGGCAGTAATTTTCTTCTTAGGACCGCGATGGGTATCCTCCACTCCGGTTGCAATAAACACAATGACGAAATCTGCGATATCGGCATGGGAAATAAAATGTTTGGTCCCGTTGATTACCCAATCAGTTCCATCTTGTTTTCCGGTACATTCCATCCCTCTGATATCCGAACCGGCATTAGGTTCGGTCATGGCCAGAGCATCGAATTTTTCTCCCTTGACGGCAGGATATAGATATTTTTCCCTTTGTTCGTCGGTACAGCCCATTAATATACCAGATGGTCGCCCGAAAAAAACCGTCAGACCTTGTGTTCCACGCCCTAATTCCCTTTCCACCAAGGTAAAATCAAGGTGATTTAGTCCCCCACCTCCTACTTCAGCCGGTAGGTTGCATGCAAAGAAACCGATTTCCTTACACTTCCTGGCGATATCCATCCCAAGGTCACGAGGAACAACCCCGACCCTATCAATCTCACTTTCGTAAGGGTAAATCTCGGTTTCAACAAACTCCCGGACTGTTGAAACAATCAATTCCTGTTCTTCGCTCAGACCAAAATCCATTTTTCCGTTAATCCCGAACTTGAAGAAAAAATCTAGGTAAAGTGTTCAAAAAAATTTATCTTTTGGGTAATTTGCTTACTTCAAGTTAAGAAAAAATTACAACAACTCTCATTATAATTTTGATGTTTTTTGGGAGAACTTCGCCAGGATTATGATTTGAGGCTATTTATTTCCCGCAGGTAAAGGAGGCAGAGATTTGACATACCATAAGGAACCGATACGCTACGGCATGGTAGGTGGAGGAAAGACAGGATTGATTGGGAAAGTCCACCGTATCTCAGCCGAAATGTTTGATCGGTTTAAACTTAGTGCAGGTGTATTTTCCTCCAATCCAAAGATTTCGCTGGAATCTGCGCTGGAATGGGGAGTATCACCAGATAGAAACTACCGAACTTTCGAGGAAATGGCCGCAAGGGAGAGTGAACGACCTGATGGCATACAAGCTGTTGTTATCACGACTCCCAACCATCTGCATAGCGATCCTATCAAGGCTTTCATCAGTAAGGGGATCCATGTGATTTGTGATAAGCCGCTAACAACGACTTTGGCCGAGGCTAGAGAAATCAATACTGTGGTGCGACAATCCGGACGCGTGTTTATGATGACCTATTGTTATACCGGATACCCCTTGGTCAGGGAAGCAAAGGCACGAATTATTCGTGGGGATATCGGTGAAATCAAGATGGTGAAAGTTGAGTATCCCCAGGGCCATCTAGCCACCCCAATGGAAGAAACTGGTCAGAAAATGTTCCAGTGGCGGACTGATCCTGCCAGATCAGGGCAGGGCGGAACAATCGCCGATATTGGTTCACATGCCTACCATATGCTTCGTTTTGTAACTGGTCTGAAAGTCAAATCAGTATCAGCAGAATTGAGTTCCATGGTAAAAGGCAGAAGAGTTGATGACAACGGCATTGTACATCTTCGGTTGGAAAATGACGCAGTGGGTTTAATTTGGGCTTCCCAAGTCGCCATAGGTCATGAAAACAGCTTGAATTTCAAAGTATATGGTGATCAAGGCAGTCTGGAATGGTCGCATCAAGACCCCTCCAAACTTTGGTTTTATCAATTGAATAAACCCAAACAACTAATTACCAGGGGCAGCCCGGAGACAACTTTTGAAGCCCAACGGGTAACCCATCAACCTGCTGGGCATCCAGAAGGATATTATGAGGCCTTTGCCAATCTCTATCTGGAAGCGGCCAGAGCAATATTTTTTGTTGATAACAACCAGGAAATACCACCAGAAGTAGATTATCCAGGCATTAAGGATGGTTTTGATGGAATGGAATTTATTTTTGCCAGTATTGAGAGCTCAAGAAAGAATTGTGCCTGGGTTGACTTAGGTTAAATCATTGAAGAGATGGCCAGTTTATCGAAAAAATTCTGTTCAGAAGTTTCCCCAAGTGAGGATAGGACTTTTTCGACAATATGGGTATGGTTCAACCTGGCAAATTCCCTTTGACTTTCTGGCTTGTCTTGATCCAAAAACAGGTCTGGCATATACATTGCCCGCAATTTCAATGATGAATCCATAAACCCATTCTCAATTAGGAGGGAGAGGACCTGCGAGGCAAACCCCCCAATTGACCCTTCCTCAATTGTCACCAATAATTCGTGATGGGAAGCCAGGTAGCATATAAGTTCCTTATCAAGAGGTTTGGCAAAGCGTGCATCTACAACCGTAGTGGAAACATCCAATTTTTCCAGGGTTTCCTTGGCGATAAGGCAATCTTCCAAGGGCAATCCATAGGACAGCAGAGCAACTTGCGTACCTTCACTGAGAACTCTACCTCTACCTATAGGCAGTAGTTCCCCTCGCAACGGTAGTTCGACACCCAGGCCATTTCCCCTTGGAAATCGGAAAGCAATCGGATGCTCATCCATGGCAACCGCTGTGGCGACCATATGGGTCAATTCAGCTTCATCCGCCGGTGCCATCAGGATGAAATTAGGCAAGCATCCCAGATAGGCCACATCAAAGGCTCCGCAATGGGTTTGCCCGTCAGCACCGACATATCCGGCCCGATCTATGGCAAATCTTACCGGCAAGTTTTGAATGGCCACATCGTGAACAATCTGATCGTAAGCCCTTTGAAGGAATGTTGAATAAATGGCCACGAATGGTTTCATTCCCCCTGCCGCCAATCCAGCGGCAAAAGTCACTCCGTGTTGTTCGGCAAGCCCTACATCAAAGGTCCTGTCTGGAAAGTTTTTGGCAAAGTGGTTTAATCCTGTTCCACTTGGCATGGCAGCAGTTATACCAACTATTCTGGAATCAAGTTGTGCCTCCTTGATCAAACTATCTGAAAAAACCTTTGTGAACGAGGGAACATTGGCCAGTTTCTTATGAGCTTGACCAGTTTCCTTATCAAATTGTCCTACCCCGTGGAATTTGTCTGCTGAATCTTCTGCCGGTTTATAGCCCTTCCCTTTTTCAGTTAAGATATGAATTAATACCGGTTTATTTTCCTCTGAGCCTTTCACCCTTTCCAACTCCGTTACGAGGTCGTCAATATTGTGGCCGTCAATGGTTCCGCTATAGGTAAAGCCAAGTTGTTCAAATAGGGAGGTTTTCTTTTGTGTTTTTTTCTTGTTTTGGGGAACATCGGAATCCTTGTTGGCCAAATCGACAAGGTGGTTTGATAAGGCTCCCACCGGTGGGGCTATGGACATTTTGTTGTCATTCAAAATAACAATTATTTTATACCCCAGGGATCCCGCATGGTTTATGGCTTCGTAGGCCATACCACCGGTCAAGGCTCCATCTCCTATGACAGCAATGACATATCTGGTTTTGTTTTGCATATGGTAGGCAACGGAAAACCCCAGACCAGCAGAAATTGATGTGGAAGCATGGGCAGTTCCAAAGGGATCATATTCACTTTCTGAACGCTTGGTAAATCCAGACAAACCCCCACCCTTGCGAATGGTCCTAAGCCGATGTCTTCTACCGGTTATTATTTTATGAGGGTAAGCCTGATGTCCTACATCCCAGATAATAATATCATTTGGAGCATCAAAAACCTTGTGCAAGGCGACGGTCAATTCCACAACTCCCAGACTTGCACCCAGATGGCCACCAGTTTCTGAAACTACATCTATGACTTCAGTTCTTATTTCATCAGCAAGCTGACGCAGCTGGGCAGAATCAAAGGACTTTAAGTTTTCTGGAAACTGTACCTGTTGCAAGAGTTGAGAAGAGGACATAATCAGTAGCAATCGTTATGAATTTGATCCAAATTGATCTTTAATTAATTTCCACAAGTGAGAAGAAGCTCAGGATGTTGGAATGAAATTTTCAAGTTGTAAGCTTTTTCAAATAATGGATTGTAAGAATAAATTAGTTTACCACATTTGCTTTTATTAAATTATTTCGCAATAGAAAATTCCAATTTCCATGGCAAAGCACAACAAGAATAATCCACATTGGAATTCCACTTTTGGGGAAATCCGATGGAGCTAACGCCCGTATCAGTGGGTATTGATATCGGAGGAGGTAGTACCAAGATCGGCCTTGTTGATCCAGATGGAAACATTCTTGTCAGTGAGGTTTTGAAATTAAGGGAGATCAATAAACCAGAGCAACTCCTCGATGTCTATGTCAATAAAATTAGATTATGGGAAGATCAATTCCCTCGTTATCAATTCCTGGCGATTGGTGTTGGAGTTCCTGGTCATGTGATTAATATTCACCGGTCAACTGACATTTGCAACCTCCCCTATTTAAACCGTTTTCCCATTGCCGATTATCTGGAGGAAAAACTCCAGCTGCCAGTTTGGATTGAAAATGATGCAACCTATGCTGGGGTAGGAGAATATCGTTATGGATCAGGTAATAACTCTTCAAGATTTCTGCTAGCCACGCTTGGAACCGGGATTGGGTTAACATTTATCGAAAATGGCAATATCCTTGCCACCGGCAATGGAACTCTTGGGGATATCGGGCATATGATTGTGGATAAAGACCTTACTTTTCAGTGCCGGAAAGGTTGTTGGGGCTGTATTGAATCGGTAGCCTCCGGTGTGGCTATAAACCGAGATGCGATAAAACTAGCCCAAAAACATCCGGACAGCTATCTGGCGAGTATTTATGAGACCGAAAACAGACCCCCGACAGTAAGACATATTATTGAAGGGTCTTTAACGGGTGATCCGATCTGTATCAGAAAATTGAACGAAACTGCTGATTGGCTGGGGTTTTGGGCTTGCAATGTAGTTCAGATATTTGCACCCAATCGTTTTGCCTTTGGAGGTGGCTGGAGTGCAGCAGGGCAAGGGTTCGTCGATAAGTTATATCATCGGGCAAAATCTGTTGGGATTGAAGATTATTATAAGCGAGTTTCGTTCGTTCAAGCTACCAAAGGTAACTTGGCTGGGATTTTAGGAGCTGCAAGCTTTGCCTTTGATCATGCCAATAATAAACCTACTTCCTGACCCCCCTATTGCTTTGCTAATTCAGGTGAAGTCCAGCTTTATTTCTAGAAGTAACTGTAGGTGAATAAATGGTTAAATGTTTCACCAATCAATCCTAAACCCCCTGTACAAGCCAAAACGACCGTTAATTGTTATCCACATCAAAATTTTGCCCTGGGGTTATATATTCACCAATCAAGACCAAGTGATGAATAATGTGAACTGGAATGAGTATGTATGACCAAACCATTTGATGCGGCAGGGCTACAAGATTTTTTGGAGGACCAGGACCGAAAAACAAATCCATTCTTTGTCGGACGCGAGGACCTTCAGAACAGGATTGCTATAAAATCCAAAATTATAAGTCGACAATATTTGGAACGTTCACGTAGTAATCCAGCAGGTGGTGAGACCCAAGTGATTAAAGGAACACCGGGTATTGGCAAGACTTCGTTGTTGGCGAAGTTCAAACAGAACTGTATTGATCAATTGAATGACGAATCCGAGGATTATAAGACCATCCCGATCTATATCCCCCATCCCGATTATTTAGCGATTGATTTATTAAGGGAATGTATCAAGGAAACCCGACACGATCTGAACAAGAAGGTTACTCTTGAGAGTGCCAGGCAAAAGACCGTTGATGCCTTGCAGATGTTTTCCTCCGCTTCGGCATTAAGGTTGAATGTGGGAGTACATCAAAGCAACCCAGTAAAGATTATTGTACCCAAGAAGTGTACCATCCTACTGATGATTGACGAAGTGCAGAGCATCTCTCCTGATCCTGGTACAGAAATAGCCAAAATGATTTTTAATCTTGATAGTGGAAGCTGTGGCTATCCGATATTTCCTGTTCTGGCCGGTCTGTCCAACAGTACAGGGGTTCTCCAGCAGATTGGGATCACCAGATTCGGAACGGATGCCGAACATCAATTACAACCTCTATCCTTATCTGAGATTGAGGAATCCCTTGAGAAATTTATGGGTCATTTTCATCTCCGAACCAAGCCCAAATTAACCTCTGAGTGGGGCAACCGGATAGGTGGCTGGGTGGATGGCTGGCCCAAGCATTTGGAGGACACCATGAGGGTGTTGGGCGAAGAACTTTTGACAACGGAAGGAGACCTGTCGGAGGTAGATCCCCTTAAGGTTAAACGCAGGGCAACAAAACGCCGCATAACTTACTACAATTCCTGTTTTGGGGCGTTTAATTCTATCCCCAAGATTGTTGGAGCAATCATGGCTGATATTGGACCAAAGCCAAGAGAACTGGTAGATATTCTAGCAAATATCTTTAAATTACTTGAAAAACCTCAGTGGAGCCAAATAACCCCTAATTCTACACTGCCGCCCCTTAATTATGAATTTCTGCTTCATCATGGATTAATTGATAGAATTGAAAGAGATCCTGCAATATTCGAATGTCCGATACCATCCTTGCAATCATATGCGGTAGCCTGGACGGGTTCCCCACTTCATGTTTCAGCCTATGCTGGCGATCTGGAATCTCTCGATGAGGATTTGGCTACAGGGTATGAGATTAACGGTGTGGATGATTGGGGACGGACACCTCTTCATTTGGCGGCTGAATACAATTGGGATCAAGTTGTCCAGATTTTATTGGGAAAGGGTGCCGACCCTCAGATACAAGATAACAGAAAGCGCTTACCCCTTGATATGGCCAAGGAGGGAAGTACGACCCATGATTTGCTTAATGAGGTTACTAACCCAAGCCCATCACTATCCAATTCCAGGGATTATGACTATGGGCTTGATCCCTCGCCAGACTTTTAGTGAGAAAAAATCTTAAAGCTAGATTTAATCGTTTGAGTAATTTGATCAATAGATTTATTCATCAATGATTCTCAAGGGTTTTTCCCTAAACTATCGTTTTGATTAGAACCTTTTCGAACCCAGGAGATATCGTTCCAAAATATTTTATTATGTTCGGGTTTCCCCATTCGGAAATAAATCCAACTCTTCCAAATCCAGAATGAAACGTCTTTTTTCTGTTGCAGACAAGGGAATTAAAGGGGGGCAGAGATTTTCCCAAGAATTATCCTTTGTCAGTAGAGCCTGATAGGTTTTCATGGCCGGGATGAGTGGATACCTTTGGGCCAATTGGCGAGCTGAAACAACTTTTTCAAATGTCTGATTCAGGAGCTTGCCGTCATTATATGCCTTTCTGGCAAGTGGTCCAAAGGCATTCAATGAGCCAGAAATGATACCCGCACAGCCTATTTCCATGGCTTCAGGAATAAATTCTTCCGAGGATGGGTAAACATGAAACCCAGACCCTATCCCACCGGTTGCTTCCACAAAAGCTCTGGTCTGGGAAAAATCGCCAGAAGAATCCTTTAAGCCACTTATCATCGGCTTGTAATCGCGAAAAAGTCTTTTCACAATTTCAGGGGGAATCGGTGCCTTACTCATTTGCGGAAAATGGTAGAGGTGAATTCTTATTTCAGGATTGTTAACTGCTTCTACCAAATTGGAATAGTAGGTATACAAACCCTCTGGACTCAGGTTTTTGTAATAAAATGGAGGCAGGACAAGTACTTGGGTGTAACCAAATTCGAGTGATTTGTGTATTAGTTCTACGGTATCCTGTAGGGCTGGGCAACCAACACCCAAAATAATATTGGAGGGATGAAACCCAATTTGCGAAAATAATTGTGGGATGTTCTTGCGAGTATGAAAGGGGAGGCTGGTTCCTTCCCCAGTTGTACCCAGAGGGGCAACACCATCACAACCGCCCTCGTTGATTAGATACTGACAATATTCACCAAGTTTTCCCGAGTTGAGACTTCCCAGGGAATTTATGGGTGAAAGTGCCGCAGCAAAAATCTTAAAACTACTTTTTTCCATTGCCTCTGACTTGAAATGTCGAATAAACCCGGTCGGATATTGCCATGCATCAGTAGCAGAATAGAAATTTTCCTGGAAATTAAAATTAGAAATAAAATTGATTTTTGTTTAAATTGATAAAAAAAGTTTTGCAATCGTATGCAAAATAAATATACTTCTCTTGTATAAGGGAAAGGTCAGGGGTCCATGGCAGAAATTCAACTTCGGAATGTTACCAAAAGATGGGGTAATTTTGTAGGAGTTGAGAAATTTGATCTAACCATTGCGGACAGGGAGTTTTTAGTGCTCCTTGGTCCCTCGGGATGTGGCAAAACTACTACCATGAGAATGATTGCCGGATTGGAGGAGGTAAGCGAGGGTCAAGTCGTCATTGATGGTAAGGTGGTAAATGACCTGGACCCCAAGGACCGTGATGTGGCGATGGTTTTTCAGTCCTACGGGCTCTATCCAAACATGAACGTTTTCGAAAATATCAGGTTTCCTTTGAAAGTTCGAAAAATTGATCCAACTACTCATGAGGAAAGGGTCAACAGGGCGGCTACAATGGTTGAGTTGATGGACTTTTTGCATCGCAAACCAGCCGAATTGTCCGGGGGGCAAAGACAAAGGGTTGCCTTGGCCCGAGCAATCGTAAGGGAACCCAATGTTTTTCTGATGGATGAGCCACTTTCCAACCTTGATGCCAAACTGAGGGTATCTACCAGAGCCCAGATCAAGAACCTGAGCCATGAGTTACAGGTTACCACGGTTTATGTAACCCATGATCAAATAGAAGCCATGACCTTGGCCGACAGAGTTGTCGTGATGAATAAGGGCATAGTGCAACAGGTTGGAACACCTGAAGAAATTTATGATCGTCCGGCCAATACTTTTGTGGCCGGTTTCATTGGCTCACCTGCCATGAACCTGGTTGAGGGGGTTATCAATAATAGGATCTTTGAAGCAGAGGGAATAAAAATTACAGACCTGCCATATCCAGATGGTCAGGTAACCCTGGGTTTCCGAGCGGAGGATGCAAACCTCGTGGAGGAGGAAGGCGAAATCAACGCTCCCATTTATACCATTGAATTGTTGGGAGATGCCACCATGCTGACCGTGAAAGTGGCCAATACACTGGTTTCGGTAAAAGCAAGAAAAGATTACCGGGCGGAGATCGGAGAAAATGTATCCATCTCCGTACCGGCACCCATTTGCCAGATGTTCGAACGGGCATCGGGTAATGTTCTAGCGATCAATTAAAGATCGGTAAAATAAACGACCTTTGGGTCATCAATCCCCATAGTTTTTCAAACTTGGGAAAAATAGGAGAACACGCATGAAGAAATTTTGTGCCGCGGTTGTTACAGCACTATTGCTACCTGGTTCCTTATGGGCAGCATGTGCATATGATAATCAAGTAGAAATCAAATCACTTTCAGCCGGATTCGAGGCATGGAAAGCAGTTACTGATGCCATGGCCGAATGTGGTAATTTCCAGGCCGAACTGGACCAGGAATTCAGAGACAAGCAGGTTGAGGCATTTGCCGCCAACCCATCACTCTACCAAATAGGTGGGGTTTCCAATTCAACCCTGGTTCCTCTGGTAAATAATAATCTTGTACGACCACTGGATGATCTTGTTGCTAAATATGGTGGCCACTTGTCTGAGAGTCAGCTTATTAAACAGAATGGGCAGGTCGTCGCGATTGCCATGATGGTCAACGCTCAGCATCTGATGTATCGCCAGGATATCCTTGACGATTTGGGTATTGCTCAACCCACAACCTATGATGAGGTCCTAGCAGCAGCAGCCAAGATCGCCGATGCAGGTGTGGTTGATTATCCCATGGGAGCCACTTGGAAAACAGGGTTCAATATCGCTCTGGATTTTGTCAATCTGTTCCTTGGGGAAGGAGAAACCCTTATCAATGACGATTTGACTCCATCAATCAATAATGCCACGGGAATGTATGTCCTTGAAACCATGGGTCGGTTAAGTGAGTTCATGGATCCAGAAATTTTGGTTTCTGATTCAACCTATGTCCAGCAACAATTCCAGCAGGGAAAAATCGCCATGGCCAATTTGTGGGCCAGCCGAGCAGGGGCCATGGATGATGAAGCTGAAAGCCAGGTTGTAGGTAAAGTTACAATGGCCTCAGCCCCATTGGGGTCAGTTCGTCCAGCCTCAACCCTGTGGTGGGACGGTACGGTGATTGCAGCCAATATTACCGATGAGGAAGCCGATGCTGCCTTTCGACTGATCATGGAAGGAATGGATGCAGAAATGGTCCAGGCCAACAATGATGCTGCTATTTGGATTATTGATGGTTATGTTCCTGGCCGAACGGCCGCAGGTGCATTTGCCACGGCGGCGAATGGTGCAGCTCCTTATCCGGCAAGTACCGAGTTCGGTATTATTTTCAATGCCTTGGGTAATGGTCTTGCCGCCTATATAACAGGCGATAAGGATGCCGCTACTACATTGGCAGATATCGAGAATGAATACTTGGTTGGTGCCAAGGAAGCAGGCTTAATTCAATAATATTAACCGAATTCCGGGGGTAGCCATCTACCCCCGGAGGATTTAAAAACAAGGAAACTTTTGGGTGAAGTTCAGAGTTTTTGCAGCCTTTGCAGGCCCATCGCTATTGCTGATGCTGATTTTTATTGCAATTCCCCTTGTCAATGTATTTTTCCAAAGTTTCTATAACACCCAGACTTTATTTGAAACGGTAGAAATTGAATCTTGTACACCGGGTTTTGGGACCCAGAATTGTATAACCGAATCAGCTACCCGTCCTATCCTTGGGGAAGATGGCAAGGCTTTGGAAAAAACGCTCTTTGTTGGATGGGAAAGTTATCGCAACATACTTAAACCAGACCAGGCTTGGGAGGCAGTAAAACAATACAGCTGGTCTAACCTGATGGCCATTGACTTCTGGAAAGCCCTTCGGTTTACCCTGACATTTACTTTAATTTCACTACCCCTAGTCATTGGTCTCGGCTTGGTCATTGCCGTTGCAGTCAACAGTATTACCAAATCCATTCGCGGTCAGGTAATTTTTGTTTCATTGCTCCCCTTTATTATTACACCCGTAATTGGTGCCTTATCTATCCGGTGGTTGTTTATCGGGGATGGAATTCTGACAGCTATACTGGAATGGTGGTTGCAGATGGACATTGCGATGTTTGCCCAGGGCTGGACAATAGAATTGATGATGCTTTTTTATCGGGTCTGGCATATAGCTCCTTTTGCCTTTGTCGTGTTTTATGCCGGGTTGCAAACCGTTAACAACGATACTTTGGAAAGTGCCATAATTGATGGTGCAAGCCGGTTTGAGAGGTTGCGCTATGTGGTTATCCCACATCTCATGCCGCTGATTGTCTTTGTTTCCTTAATCCACTTAATGGACTGTTACAGGGTTTTTGAGGAAATTGTCGGCTTCTCATCCCAGGCTCATGTGATTTCTTTGCAGTGGTTGACTTACGATTTCCTTATTCC
Source organism: Paracoccaceae bacterium (assembly GCA_963668325.1). GTDB lineage: Bacteria > Pseudomonadota > Alphaproteobacteria > Rhodobacterales > Rhodobacteraceae > MPNP01. Next base: position 212,322 of record OY764222.1, on the reverse strand, counting down.
TGATGAATCCGGCAATCGGGCAATATCCAGAGCCTCGGCCAGTTCAATGTTGACTATGGTTGGGATCGTAATTCTGTTGATTCCGCTCCTGTGGAAGACATGGAATGATCATAAGTCGAGGGTATTATAATGTCTGCTCCCAAAGCACTTCAAATGCCCCTTGGCCTTAAGGTAACGACAACTGTTTTTATTATTTTTTGGTGCTTGATTGCAGCCTTCCCCATATTCTGGATTTCTGTAATGAGTTTCAAAGAACCTTTGGATTCTTTTGCCTCAAACCCCCTAAGCGTCATATTTGGTCCTTCTACCCGTGCGAGTGGCAAGGGATTGTCAATTTTTGATATCCTGATCGGTCTGGCGATGATTTATCTTATTTACCGCTTTGCCATTCATCATCTACCCGGGTGGGTCAGAAAATTTACCCCAAGCAATCTCACTGTGGTAGGTTGGATGATAGGGGCTCTTGCTGTTGCCTTGGTAGTTGCCATAATTTTTGGTGTATTATTCCCTCCCATATTATCTTTTATCAATGGCTTTACGGGTGTGCTAGGGGCTCCGTTACTGGGTTTTACCACGGAGCATTACCAGGCTGTATGGGTCGAAAACGAATTCTATCGGAACTTCATAAACTCACTCATTGTTACAACGGGAGTTGTAACGATTTCTCTCTCGATAGGTACTCTGGCGGGCTATGGTTTGGCCCGGTCAGGATCAAATATGGCCTTCTGGATCCTTATAGCCGCCCTGATATTCAGGGCACTTCCCCATTCAGTCCTGGTATCAGGTTACCTGCCGGTGTTTGTTAATTCAGCAGAATTTCTGAGGCCTCTGCTTGGGGAACATGCCCCTACATTCTATGGGCAGCCGTTGGCTGTCATTATGGTTCTGGTCGCCATCAACCAACCCTTTACCATTTGGATGTTGAGATCCTTTTTCCAAAACATTCCAAAGGAACTGGATGAATCAGCCAGAGTTGATGGGTGTACACATTTTCAGGCTTTCAGATGGGTAATTATGCCAATTATGTGGCCGGGAGTGATTACTACTGGTCTGTTCAGTTTCCTCTTGGCCTATAATGATTTTTTGGTAACCTCCCTGCTGCTTGATGCCCAAAACCAGACCATGGTACCGGCCATCGCGGGGTATTTCAACAGGGAGACGACAACGACCGACCAGGTGGAAGCTATTGCGGCGGCTGTATCCATCACCGCACCACTCTTTTTACTTGTAATGGTCTTTCAAAGACAGATAGTCAGTGGCTTAACTGCCGGGGCTGTCAAAGGATGACAGGGCTACATTTTGATTCATAAAAGTAAGAGGTAGTCCTTGTCAGGTAAAAGACCAAAACAAGCAGTCCTGACAAGGGAAACCGACTTGTCAAAGACCCAGCAAACCCAAGCTGTCATTGAACATATGGTTGATGGCCTGAATGATCATCGCATCGGAGATATTGGTGAATTCTTTGCTGACAGATTCCGATGGATGGGAAATTATGGTTGTGGAACCAAGAATGGGCTGAAAGAGTTTCAGGACAATTGGCAGAAACCGTTTCAAGCAGCCTTTTCGGAAAAGGTCTGCATTGATGAAGCTCGCTTGTTTATGGGCGAGTGGGGAGCAGCCTTCGGACGCCAGGAAGCAATCCATTCGGGAGATTTCATGGGGGTCGAACCCACGGGCAAAAAGGTTGAAATCAGATACATGGATTTCTGGAAGGTTGAGAATAATAAAATTGTGGACAATTGGGTTATGGTCGATTTCCCATTTGTCCTGAAGCAAATCGGCGTTGATATTTTTAATGGTGAAGGTTGGGAGGCTTTTGACAAGGGAATAAGAATTCCCCCAGCACCAAAGAAGGAGGAAAAATAAGTTGGGCATTCAAATATTAAAAGATGGAATATCCAAAGATCAGAAGAGTCAGGATGACCAGAAAACCAGGGAGATTGTTTCAGAAATTTTACAGGCGATACAGAGTAGAGGAGATGAAGCTGTCAGGGAATATTCCAAAAAACTGGATAATTATGCCCCTTCTTCCTTCAGGCTTTCCCAAGAGAAAATACAGGAATGTATCAAGCAGTTATCCGATCAGGTAATTCATGACATTAAATTCGCTCAAACACAGGTAAGGGAATTTGCCCGGGTTCAAAAGGATGCTCTGAAAGATGTTCAGGTCGAACCTATACCAGGAGTAATACTTGGTCACAAAAACATACCGGTACAATCAGTGGGATGTTATATTCCGGGCGGTAAATATCCAATGGTTGCTTCCGCCCACATGTCGGTGGTTACAGCTTCGGTAGCCGGAGTGCCAAGAATAGTGGCTACAACCGCACCTTATCAGGGAAAACTCATACCAGCTGTAATTGCTGCCATCCATTTTGGTGGAGCCCATGAAATCTACATCGTAGGAGGTGCCCAGGCTATAGGTATGCTTGCCTACGGTACAGAAACAGTTTCACCGGTGGATATGATTGTTGGACCAGGAAATGCCTTTGTTGCTGAAGCCAAGCGGCAGATTTTCGGTCCGGTTGGAATTGATTTGTTTGCCGGCCCAACGGAAACTATGATCATTGCCGATGATACTGTCGATCCTGAAATATGTGCCACTGACCTTTTGGGGCAAGCCGAACATGGGATCAATTCACCAGCGGTGCTGGTGACTAATAGCCGTAAGCTTGCCGAAGGAACCTTCAAGGAAATTGACCGCCTCTTGGAGATTCTTCCAACTGCTAATCTGGCTTCCCCCAGCTGGCAGAACTATGGTCAGGTTTTCCTGTGCGATACCTATGAAGAAATGTTGCAAGTAGCTAATGAAATTGCCTCCGAACATGTCCAAGTAATGACGGATAGAGATGATTGGTTTTTAGAAAAAATGACTTCCTATGGTGCCTTGTTTTTGGGTCCCAGAACTAATGTTGCTAACGGTGACAAGGTAATTGGTACAAACCATACACTTCCCACCAAGGGAGCAGGAAGATATACTGGCGGGCTGTGGGTTGGCAAATTTTTAAAAACGCATAGTTATCAAAAGATAATAAGTGATGAGGCCGCAACCTTTGTGGGTGAATACTGTTCCAGGCTTTGCCTGTTGGAGGGGTTTGTCGGGCATGCTGAGCAGGCCAATATCAGATTGCGAAGGTATGGTGGTTTGAATGTCCCCTATGGCGAACCTCCTTCCGTTGTCTAATTCTGTAAAAGAGGCCAAAATGGAATTGGATATTTCCAAGACACCTTCATTTCGATTGGATGGTCGCAACGCCTTGGTGGTAGGAGGTGGTCAAGGTATCGGGTTGGCGAGCTCTTCAGCTTTGGCTGAGGCTGGTGCAACTGTTATGATTGGTTCCCGGAATGTCGCCAGAATTGCTACTGTGGTCGATGAATTAACTACACAGGGCTATAAGGTATCGGGCTATAAACTGGATGTTTCCAGTGTGCAGGAAATCAGACATTTCTTTCAGGAGTTTGGCCCCTTCGATATTTTGGTTAATTCCGCTGGCCTAGCCCGTCATGCCCCCTCTCTAGAGGTAGAGGAAATTGATTACGACTTGGTTATGGATGTCAATGCAAGAGGGGCATATTTCGTCGCTGTCGAAGCAGCACGGGGAATGGAAGAATTGGGAGGGGGTTCGATTATTCAAATTTCCAGCCAGATGGGATTGGTAGGAGGTTTGGACCGAACAGTATATTGTGCCTCCAAGCATGCTATTGAAGGTATGACCAAGGCCATGGCCATGGAATGGGGAGAAAAGAATATCAGGATTAATACCATTTGCCCGACCTTTATCGAGACAGAATTGACCAGGGATACTTTGCAAGATCCGGATAAAGTTGAATGGATAAGATCAAAAATTAAATTGGGGCGATTGGGCAAACCTGAAGATATCATGGGTGCGGTGGTTTTTCTTGCTTCAGATGCCTCTTCCCTAGTTACAGGGACTAGCATCGTAATTGATGGAGGGTGGACGGCAGGGTAAAACTCAATGTCGCCATAATATGAGTTAGTAAATGGGAAAAGTAACTTCACTTGATGTTGCCAGGAAAGCGGGTGTCAGCCAATCAGCTGTAAGCAGGACCTTTACCAAAGGAGCATCTGTTTCAAAAATAATGGCAAATAAAGTTCGCAAGGCAGCTCATGAGTTAGAATACCGACCAAATATTCTGGCCCGGTCCCTAATTACCGGGAGATCACGAATTATTGCATTGGTTGTTGGTTACCTTGATAACCAATTCTATCCTGATGCCTTGGAAAAACTTTCCAGAGCCCTCCAGGAAAAAGGTTACCACATCCTGGTTTTCTTTGCTTCTAATGAATCGGAAAAAGATGCCCAGAAAGTTGTAGATGAGTTGATTGATTACCAAGTAGATGGAATTATCGCGGCTTCCGTTTCACTTTCTCACAGTTTGGCAAAAAGATGCAATACTCAGAATATTCCAATCATGTTGTTTAACCGGAGACAGGATAACCGATCACTTTCTTCCGTTACCTCAGATAATTTTTCAGGTGCCCGTAAGGCAACTGACCATTTGTTAGCAACAGGTCATCGTAAATTGGCCCATATTTCGGGCTGGAGTGAGACCTCAACTGGTAAAGAAAGGGAATCAGGGTTTAAATATGCACTGGAAAAATTCGGGATAAAACCGTTTGGAATCATTGATGGGAAGTACAATCAGAAGGAGGCTATTGAAGCCACCAAAAAACTATTTTCAAAAAAAGCATCTTTGCCAGATGCAATTTTCGTTGGCAATGACCATATGGCCTTTGCTGTTATGGACACTATTAGATTCGAGTTAGGATATAAAATCCCTGAAGATATCTCCATCGTAGGGTATGATGACGTACCACTGTCCTCGTGGCCTGCCTACGATCTTACAACCGTTAGGCAACCGATGAACCAAATGATTCTTACCGCCATAAAAGGTTTGATGAATTTAATTCAAAATGATTTGACCGCACCCACGCAAATTCAAATTGAAGGAAAATTAATAATCCGTGGGTCAACTACTACTACTAAATAACGCGAGGGATATATGACCAATAAAATTCAACCGTACAACTCTTTTCCAGATTATATACTGGGTATTACCTATGAGATATGGGAAGGAAGAGGGATAAACAAAATTAGGAATTATTATCATAAGGATACCATCGTCAGATCGGCCGATGGTGTTGTTAAGGGTAATGAAAATGTCATCAAAGCAACCAGGGAGCATTTGGCCGAATTTCCAGACCGGGTTTTGTTGGGTGAGGATGTAATCTGGGCCCAGACCGGTGAAAACAGTTGGTTTTCCTCCCACCGGATATTATCTAAGGCAACCCATCAGGGTGATGGAAGATATGGATATCCAGGTAATAAGGCAATTCTCTATCGAACAATTGCTGATTGTCATGCGGTCAAATGTCCAGAACATGGCTGGGTGATTAATGATGAATGGTTGGTACGTGACCAAGGAGCCATATACAAACAATTAAACCTTCCCTACGATCGGCAGGAACATTTTCTGGATCCCCTGGATGATGCCGAGGATCCCCTGCAAGTTGGCGTTGCTGGACCTTATATGGGGCGTGGAAATGATGCCGAACCAGGCTTAATTTACGAGGACCATCTGATGAACATCAATGATGGGGAAGTTAATTTAGTGACCAAAATGTATGATCGTGCCTGTCAATTGGAATTGGGTGAAGGTAAAACCGTCCACGGTATTGATGAAGCCGAAAAATTCTGGATGTCATTGAGATCTTCTTTTCCGGATTCAGAATTTACCATTGACCATCGGATAGGACAGATTGAAGAAGGAAGGCCTCCAAGGTCAGCTGTTAGATGGAGGCTTAGGGGAGAACATTCCGGTTACGGATTGTTTGGCGCTCCAAGCGGTCAATTCGTCGACGTTATGGGCATTTCTCATGCAGAGTACAGTACGGCAGGTATCCTGAGAGAGTTTATCCTGATTGATCATGTCTCAATTTGGAAACAGATAAACAGGGATGATGAACTCAGCTTTGGGTATCTCTTTGGTGATGACGATGACGATGACGATGATGATGTAGATGAGGGAGATGACGATGATGAAGGATCATTATTATTCTGACACACAAACGATAAAGACTGTTCGGCATGGAGAATTCATTCCATGCCGTACGGCATTCATTGATACGCATACACCGGGTTCAAACCTAAAAGAAAATTTTACCATCATAGGTGGTGGGGTATCAGAGAATCCAGATCAGCATGTGCATATTGTAGATAAGCCTGGGTTTAACATCGGGGCTGCAGGACAACCGCCACACTGCCGGAATTCACTACATTCCCACCACACTGCCGAGGTTTTCATCGCCTTGAAAGGTCGATGGAGGTTTTTTTGGGGCCGTTATGGGACTGCTGGAGAAGTAACCCTTGAGCAGGGAGATATTATCAATATCCCGACGGGAATTTTTCGGGGTTTCGAAAACATTGGGCAGGAATATGGTATGCTTTTGGCCATTCTGGGTGGTGATGATGCTGGTGGCGGTGTTGAATGGGCGCCCCAGGTAATTGAGGAAGCTAAAGATCATGGTCTGATCCTGGCTGAAACAGGTAAATTGTACGATTTAAAAAAAGGTGAAGCATTGCCCGAGGGAATTGCACCCAAGCAAATACTTACTGAGTTGGAACTTCAGCAATTTATTGAACCCACTGCGGAAATGGTAGTGCCCAATTATGTCGCCAGAAAATGGGATATGGTAGCGCTTTCAAGCGGCTCTCCTGCCCAAGTGATTTCCAGCGGCGGAATGCTCGTTGACAAACCAGGTTTTGAGGTCAGTTTTTTTTCACAAAATACCGAAGCAGAAACCTATTCGACGGATCATAGTGAGGTTCTGATGGTTACTGAAGGTCATTGGAAAATCAACTGGGAAGATGCAGAGCAAATTCTGGCACCCGGTGATGTTTCCCTGCTTCCTAAAGGGGGAAAAAGGAAGGTTCAATCGGCTGTATCGGGCGAGGCAGGTCTTTTCAGAGTAAGTGGAACGGATGACCCGGCTGGACCAACCTGGAACTTCCCGCCCCAAACCTCATCAAAACAGGCCCATTCAGAATAATGGCAATATTAACTACCCATGTTGGAAGCTTGCCCAGAAGCAAGGAAGTTATGGATTTTCTCTTTGCTCGGGAGAGGGGAGAAGATTTTGATCAGGAACAATTTGATCAGGTCATGCAAGATGCTACCCTGGCGACAGTAAAAAAACAGGTTGATGCAGGTATAGACATTGTTTCTGATGGAGAAACCTCAAAAATTTCCTACGCAACCTATGTAAAGGATCGGTATTCGGGTTTTGCGGGTGATGCACCAAGGCAACCTCCGGCTGATTTATTGCAATATCCATCATACCTTGCGAGGCTGGCTTCTGAAGGTGGGACGCCCAAATATTCACGCCCATGCTGTGTCGGTAAAATTGAATCCAAGGGACAGGATGACCTTCTTAAGGATATCAGCAACCTGTTACTTGGCATCAAGGAGGCAGGTGCAAGGGGAGGTTTCATGAACGCGGCCTCACCAGGAGTGATAAGTTTATTTCTGCCAAATAACTATTACTCCTCACGGGAAGAATATCTTCATGAACTTGGCCAAGTGATGAAGGAAGAGTATCGCACCATTGTTGATAATGGGCTTTTGTTACAGTTGGATTGTCCTGATCTGGCTTTATCCAGACATGTGTTATTTGCCGACCTTAGTGATGATGAATTTGTAAGAATTGCCGAGCAAAATGTCGCTGTATTGAATGAAGCCCTGGATGGAATTGATCCTGCCAAGGTAAGGGTTCATATCTGCTGGGGAAATTATGAAGGTCCTCACACCTGCGATATTAGCATGGCAAAGGTTTTTTCGACATTTATGAAGGTTAACGCCAAATATCTGCTTTTTGAAACTTCCAATCCAAGGCATGCCCATGAATGGGTAATATTCAAAGAAAGGTTCAAGGAGATATCGCAAGACAAGATCCTGATACCTGGAGTTATTGATTCCACAACAAATTTTGTTGAGCACCCTGAAGTCGTCAAGCAACGTATTGAGAGGTTTCTGGAGTTTGTTCCCAAGGAAAGAATTATGGCTGGGTCCGATTGCGGGTTTGGGACTTTTGCCGGTTTTGGCGCTGTCGACCCCCAGATCGCCTATGCAAAACTAGCCAGTCTTGCCCAGGGCGCCAAGATGATTGCATGATATCCGAACCCATTGTTTTACTCCCAGGGCACATGTGCGACCATCGGGTCTTTCAAGATCAGGTCGCAGGTGTATTTAAGGATCAAGAGGTTTCGATACCAGTAATAACCGGCATAGACAGCATTACCGAGATTGCCCAAAGGACCCTTGCTTCCTGCCCACCTAGCTTTGCCCTTGCTGGTCATTCAATGGGTGGAATCGTGGCCATGGAAATGTATCGGCTAGCACCCGAAAGAGTTACTCGCTTGGCCTTGATCGCCACTAATCACCGGTCAGAAAAATCGGCCGTAGCCCGAATTAGGGAAGCCCGAATAGATTCGGTAAGCAAGGGAAACCTGAAAGAAGTAATCAGGGACGAAATGAAACCCGCCTATCTTTATGACAGTCCTTATAAATCCCTATACCTGAAATTCATCATGGTCATGGCTTTGGATTTAGGGCCCGATGTATTCATAAAACAATCAAGAGCCCTGATTAACCGACCAGACCAGACCTCTACCCTTAGTGGGCTTGATGTTCCGGTGGCCTTGATTTTCGGCGAGGAGGATCAACTCTGCCCTCCAGAATATCATTATGCAATGAAGGAACTAATTCCCCATGCCGAACTTTTTGGTATAAGGGAGTCTGGTCACATGGTAATGATCGAACAACCAACAAGTGAATTTGACGAGGCAATGAAAGCATGGCTCAAACTGTAATGGACAATCAAGTTTTAGAATTCATCAAGGGTTATGACACCCCGACAATAGTCAATGCAATTGAGGTTGCCTTGGGAACAAGGGACTTCAAAAATTATACCAAGAAACCTCTGGTGGCAACGGAATCCACTGCCGGAGCGATTGTGGGTTGGGCCCAGACAGCTCGTATTCGGGCCAAGGAGCCTCCGAAGGAAAGTCAAAAACAGCTAATCCAAAGAAGAACGGATTATTATCACTATTTGAACTCTTCAAAAAAACCGTCACTATTGGTTATGGAAGATTTGGATTATCCCGATACCTATGGGGCTTGGTGGGGTGAGGTAAATTCAACTATCCATAAGGGTTTTGGTCTTGCTGGGGTCCTTACCAACGGTCAGGTCAGGGATCTGGATGAACTGGTTCAGGGGTTTCCCATTCTGGCTGGTTCAGTTGGGGTAAGCCATGCTTTTGTCCATTTGGTGGATATTGGCAAACCAGTAGATATCTTCGGACTTAAAGTGGTTGAGGAAGACTTGATTCATGCTGACAAGCATGGAGCCACAGTTATCCCCAAAGAAATAATTGACAGAATACCAGAATCTATTGAAAAATTAATCCGCGGCGAAGCTTTTGTGATCAATGCTGCTCGTCGGAAGGGTGGAATAGATATAAACCAATTAAATGAGAGTTGGGAGAAATTCAGTCGAGAGATCAGGAAGTAGAAATCAGTTTCTCTCCATAAAGTCCAAGACCAAGGGTCGAATATTATTTAACCACACCTTGCCGGAGAATATCCCATAATGGCCTGCCTTAGGTTCAACATGGCTGGCTTTTTTCTCTTTGGGCAACCCGGTGAGCAGTTGCAATGCAACTGAACATTGACCAGGGGCCGAAATATCATCATTTTCACCTTCCACCGTCTTGACCGCCGTTGTCGTGATTTTGGTTAGATCAACCTTGCGACCTTTTACGGTAAAGGAATTCAAGGCAATTTCACGGCCCTTGAATATTCTTTGTACAGTCGAAAGATAGAATTCTGCAGTTAAATCCATAACCGCCAGATATTCATCATAGAAGTCATTGTGTCGGTCATGGTCAGAGGCTTCACCCTGGGCGGTTTTCAGGATCTGATTCATAAAGGCTTGGGAATGTTTTTGGGCATTCATTGCCATAAAGGAACAGAGCTGAATTATACCAGGAAACACCAGTCTCCCCACGCCATTATAACCAGAACCCACATGCTGGATGAAAAAATGTTCCAATTGGCCCATGGTTACCGTATTACCAAAGTCAGTAACCTCGGTTGGTGCTGCATTTGGATCAACCGGACCACCGAACAAAATCAGCGATTTGGGCTGCATTTCAGGTGTATCTTCAGCGATGAGGGCGGTCGCCGCCAAGGTTAATGGGACGGGTTGGCAAACGGAAATTACGTGAGTATCCGGCCCCATGTACAGCATGAATTCCCTTAGGTACTCAGTGAAGTCTTCAACATCGAATTTACCTTCTGAGACAGGAATATCCCGAGCGTTTTTCCATTCGGTAATATATACCTCACAATCAGGTAGCAAACTCCGTACCGTCTTTCGCAGTAATGTTGGATAATGACCTGACATGGGGGCTATAATCAAGACCTTCAGAGGTAACCTGGTACGATCAATGACCCGAAAATGCAGGAGTTTGCCAAAAGGCTTTTCCAGCAAAACATCCTCAGTGACCAAATATTCGGTATGGTTAGAAACTATGCTGTTTATATTCCAATCGGGCTTTTCAACAATTCGACTGAAGGTTCTTTCGACAACCTTGCCCCAGGAGGAAAAAGTCTTGGGAATGAAACTGCTGGAGAAACCAAAATAGGGAAAAGACCAAAAAGTTTTTGCTGATGCCCCTATCCATTCATAAGCTAACCTAATGCTTTCCGCACCATCATAAGCGTAATGGCTTCTCATTATCCATCCCTTTCACAATCAGTTATTCCTAATCTTGAGTCACAAAATTAGGTACTTATTTATGTAAGGGTTAATAGTGTAAATTACGGAATAAACAAGATGCTACCTTCTAGCGAAAGATCTGAAAAGTATCAGGAAAATCTTCAACGGATTGAAGAATTAAGCAAGCGGTTGATAGAGGTACTTTCCAATAGGAGTAACCAAAATCAGAAATTCATGCAAACTGATCAGGAATTGGTAGCAAGGACAGGTCTGGCTTCATTTGCCGACATGGTTGCAAATCCCACCAAGGTTTTCGAAAATCAGGTATCCTATTGGGGTCAATCCTTGAACCTGTGGATGGAAACCCAAAAATCATTACTGGATTTTCCCAACAAATCTGATTCTAGTTCAAAAGCAACACCTAAAGACAAAAGATTCAAAAGCGACCTATGGGATACACCGTATTTCAAACTCATCAAGGACCATTATTTCCTGAATACTCAGATGATTACGAGCTATTTTGAAAACATGGAGGGTTTGAGCGACAGCGATCGAAAGAGAATCGAATTTTTTTCTCAGCAAATAACCGATCTTTTGAGCCCAGCCAATTTTCTTGCCACGAATCCTGAGGCATTGGACAAGGCAATTAAGACCGAAGGTCAGTCCCTGGTAAATGGATTGGAGAATTTGGTAAGCGATCTCGAAAAGAATGATGGAGATCTTCAGGTAACCCTTTGCGACCCGGATGCATTCAAGGTCGGGGAAAATCTAGCGACAACTGAAGGTGAGGTAGTTTTTAGGAACGACCTTTATGAATTAATCCATTACCATCCGAAAACCGAGAAGGTGAAGGAAATTCCTCTGGTAATAATACCACCCTGGATAAACAAGTATTACATCCTGGACCTGCGACCAGATAATAGTTTCATCAGGTGGGTTGTAGACCAGGGTTACCAACTTTTTGTCGTAAGTTGGGTAAACCCCGACCACTCTCATCGGGATGTAGGTATGGATACCTACACCATGGACGGATGCATATCAGCTATAGATGAGGTTTGCAATTATACTAGCTCCAACAAGGTCAATGCTATTGGCTATTGTATAGGGGGTACTCTTCTCGCTTTAGCATTGGCGTATATGAGCAAAACCAATACCGACAAGGTACGATCCGCTACCTTTTTCACAACATTGACCGATTTTGAGGATATCGGAGAACTGGGAATATTCCTGGGGGATGATTTTATCAATGGCGTAGATGAAATTCTTGAGGAAAATGGCTATTTGCCTGGAAAAAGCATGGCCAATGCCTTTTCTTACCTCCGTGCAAATGACCTCGTATATGGCCCAGCAATCAGGAGTTATTTACTTGGAGAGTCACCCAAAGCATTTGATCTTTTGCATTGGAACGGTGATTCAACAAATCTACCAGGTCGAATGGCCAGGGAATATTTTCACGATCTCATTCGAAATAATTCCTTTACCAAAGGTGAATATGAATTAAATGGCGTAAAATTATCCCTAAAGGATATAACCGTTCCTCTTTCTGTAGTTGCCTGTGAGTCTGATCATCTTGTTGACTGGAAAGTGTCATTTGACGGAATCAAGAAGATGAGAAGCCGAAGTAAAAAGTTTTTTCTGGCCGAATCGGGACATGTTGCGGGTGTCGTCAATCCCCCAACCAAAATAAAATACGGACATTATACCAACAGTAAGAATCCATCATCCCTGGAGGAGTGGAAACAAACAGCTGAGTACCACAAGGAAACATGGTGGCCTGCTTGGGAGAAGTGGTTGGCAACAAGGTCCGGCAAGACCTTGGATGTTAATTCAATTACACATATGGAAAGCAATTTGGGACCTGCTCCCGGTGAGTATATCCTTGTGACCATTTAATTTAAAATAATGTGATAGGCGGGTGATGACTGAAGGCCAAGAACCACTGTTGATAAAGCGGTATGCCAGCCGTAGACTCTACAACACCGAAACCAGCGAATATACAACCTTGGAAGAAGTATCGGAAATAATCAAAGCCGGTCGTGATGTAAAAATCATTGATAAGGTAACTGGAGAAGATCTCTCCAGGGAGTACATGGTAAGGATCATTGTCGATAATGAATCCAAAGAATTACCCGTATTACCTTTGGACATGCTGCAAAACATGGTTAGATCATACAACGAGAAAACCTTGGCATTGGTTCCAAAGTTTCTCGAAACATCCTATGACATGCTTAACAAGAGTCAGAATCAAATAATGGAAAAAATCCAGAATGCTTCTGATCCCATGAAAAGTTTCAAGGATTTCCAAGAAACACAGCAGGAAATTTTATCCACAATGTTCCCCTTTATGCCTTCTCCAAGCAAGGAAAAGGAAGCAAAACAATCTGCCCAGAATAACAATGAAGAACTGATTCAATTGAAGAAGCAAATGGCAGAAATGCAGAAAAAACTGGATAAAATGGGGTAATGATCAACCGGATCATTAGATTTGATGATAAGTTGAACCAGAATTATCCACAGATCTCTTTCTAAATGATTTGTACGGAAATATTCCTGCCTTTATATTTATTGAACTATCCATGAAACAAACACAATCCATAGAAAATCAGGAGCAAGAACGAGTCTTGACCATGTCCGTGATACGAGCTTTTGAAAAACTTGGTATTTCGGCCAAAGACCTTGCTAAGATTATTGGTGTCTCGGTGCCAACCGTTTCTCGGATGAGAGAGGATGTATATTGGTTAAAAAAGGGCAGTAAAGAATTTGAACTGGGAGCACATTTTGTTAACCTGTTTCACTTGCTTGATACCCTAACAGGAGGCAACAGACAGGTCGCTAATGCCTGGCTGCGTAATGATAATCGAGTTTTCGGATGTCCCCCGCTTGATCAGATCAAAACGATTTCAGGAATGATCTATGCTCTTGCCTACCTAGATTCACGCTGCGCTACTCTCCGAGCATAGACGTATCAAAAAAATGGCGATGTGTAGAGACATTGGAAGTTGTCTCTTCACTTATGATCCTTCTGGATTTGAACCCATTTCGAATGATCTATAATGTTATTCGGGAGTCACAATGCAATAAAAGTGTTATTGTCGATTAAAACGGAATTTGCTGAGATAATTTTTAACAGATCCAAACATTATGAATTTCAATCGAGATTTTCACAAATCTCAAGTAAGCTCCAAAAGTGGATTCGATTTTAGTTGGTGCCAAGAATTTCTTTGAAATGATTTGCGATTAGGTCATTGTTGATACTGCGACCAAGTCCGTATTTTGCCTTGTTCAGTAATTCATCGGGAACAACTCCCTTGCCACGTAATTCAATCAACCCCTTAATATATTCGTGGGGGAATTCAGGGTGCGGTTGAAGACTGAAGGTTTGTGGGCCATAACTCAAAAAGGCAAATTTGCAAAAATCATTTTCTCCCAAGACTTTTGCCCCTGGCGGTAGGGAAATTACCTGGTCCTGATGCCAGGCGTTCAAATGGATCTGTTTCCCCATAAAATTATATCTTGTTCGGCCGATACTCCAACCACCGCTGAAATTTTCTACCCTACCACCCAATGCTTTAGCCATAGCCTGATGACCAAAACACACTCCAATCAAGGGTAAATTGGCGGAATAACAATCTTTGATAAATTCTTCCAGTTTGGGTAACCAGGGATAATGTTCATACACACCATACCTGGAGCCCGAAATCAACCACCCTTCACACTGATTGATGGAATCAGGGAAACTGGATTCGAAAATATCCCAACTTTGAATTTCAAAGTTCCCTGGTCCCAGCAATTGTTCATATGAAGATGCATAATCACCAAATTTCTCATACAACTCAGGTATAACTGGACCTGCCTTCAAGATTCCTAATTTCAATGGATTGTCCTTTGTATCTATAAAGAAAGAGTGCCTGGAAATCGTTATCCCTGTAGTTTAATAATTTTTCTACTCGGAATGACAATCTATATTAAAATGTGATGGACACTTGATATATTAGCTTGAGTTAAAAGAAAAGGGTGCACTGTGATACAGTTTACGCGGTTAATGGATACCCTCCCGGTAACAGTTCCATTTGTGGGACCGGAGGCGTTGGAGAGATTGAGAGGCAACCCATTTAGAGCCAGAATTGGTGCGAATGAGAATGTTTTTGGGCCTTCACCAAAAGCAATTGAGGCCATGCAGAAAGCCGTATTTGAAGGATGGCAATATGGCGACCCGGAAAATCATGACCTGCGACATTCGATTGCGGATTTCTATAATATCCGACCCGCCAATGTCATGGTTGGTGAAGGAATAGATGGTTTGTTGGGCTACCTGGTGAGGATGGTGGTCGAACCAGACGAAAAGGTAGTAACCTCCCTCGGAGCTTACCCAACTTTCAATTACCATGTTGTTGGCTTTGGTGGCGAACTCATTACCGTTCCATACGTTGATGACCGAGAGGACCCTCAAGCGCTGGTTGAAATGGCCAGAAAAGTTAAACCAAAGCTCGTTTACCTGGCAAATCCGGATAATCCCATGGGCACCTGGAACAATGGGAAAGAGATCTTAGAAATGCTGGACTCTCTGCCCCAAGAGACACTTCTCGTATTGGATGAGGCTTATATTGAATTTGCACCTGCCGATGCAGAAATGGCTTTGGATATTGATGATCCAAGACTGGTTCGTTTCAGAACCTTTTCCAAAGCTTATGGAATGGCTGGAATGAGGGTCGGTTATGCCCTTGGGGAAGAAAAGTTAATATCTGCCTTTAACCGTGTAAGGAATCATTTCGGCATGTGTCGAGTGTCACAGGTAGGTGCATTGATTTCCCTTAGTGATCAGGAAAACCTAAGGCTCGTCATCGGAAGGGTGGAGGAAGCCAGAGAGCGAATAAAGGTGATCGCTGAGAACAATGGGCTGAAAACTCTGAACTCGGGCGCTAATTTTGTTGCTGTTGATGGTGGTAGGGATGGGGACTTTGCCAGAATTCTATTGTCAGAATTGGTAAAAAGGGACATTTTTGTACGAATGCCATTGGCTTCTCCCCAGGACCGATGTATCCGAATCTCTGCTGGAACCACCAGCAATCTGGATTATTTGGAAGAAGTTTTCCCTTCTGCACTTGCCAACAGTATCAAGATATATGCTGAAAAAAGCTAGATGCCGCTCATTCGATCCATAGCTCTTTGTCGAGCCAAAGCGCTATCTCGGTCTGATACCCCCAAAAGATTCGCTATCAATCTAAGAAATCCATCTTCCCCATAATCTCGGGTACCATCGGAAAGGACAATTTCCCATAAAATTTCCAGAATTTCCTCTCTTTGTTCAAAGGGAATTTTTTTCTTGATAATTCGGGTAAATTGAACGGAGTCATGGGTTTGGGCCTCAATTTCCTCCGCTTCCAAGCGTAATTTCTTGGCCTCGTCCAAAGAAATTTGACAACAACCAGAAATCAACTCATCAATATGAAGTTTCTCATCTTCCGAATAGTGTCGATCGGCCCGAGCAACCCGAACCAACAAGACCGTGAGAGCAAGATTGAAATCATCAACCGTCAAGGGTTGCGGTTCGGGTTTCGAATATTTTTCAAAGAATGATTTAAACAATTTCTTACTGCTTGTTCACTAGCCAGTGTTGTTACTCGGTTCTTCCTTACCAACGCCTCGGGCAATATATTTCATGGGAAGAATCCATATCAGTCCAAAGAAGACATAAAGCAACAGCTCAAGAAAAACTGGCAGGCGCTCACCAAAACTCAACATAAACGAAACGACCAATCCTATGTAAACTGGAAGCACTATCAAAAGGTAAATTACGGTCAGTTTTCTACGAAATTTATAAGGAAGAAATTTCATTTCAGGCGATCATTGAAGAAAATGCTGCATTTGTTGTGAATATATTATCGTATCTTCCCTGAGCGGTGAATTGGATACCAACATAATGGGGCATCCAATCAAGGTTTCCAACCTTTTAATGTATTGTACTGCATTTATTGGCAGATCATCCTTGTTCCTTATGCCAGATGTTGACTGTTTCCATCCAGGTAGAGTTTCATAAATGGGTTCGAGTTTTTGCTGCAGGCTAACCTGATAAGGTAAATGGTCCAATTTTTCTTGGCCCAGGCGGTATCCTACTCCAATTTTCACTTCATCAAAATCATCCAGGACATCCATTTTCATCAGGGCAATGCCATTGACGCCCGAAAGAGAACAAGCCATTTTGACCATAGATACATCAATCCATCCACATCTACGGGGGCGACCGGTTACAGTTCCAAATTCATGCCCTTTCGCAGCGAGTGTTTTGCCTTCAGTATTAAAGAGCTCAGTTGGGAAAGGGCCCTCACCAACTCTGGTCTGGTAAGCTTTACAAATTCCAAGAACAAAGCCCAAATCCTGCGGTCCGACTGCTGAACCTGTAGCGGCATTGCCAGCAACGGTGGAAGAAGAGGTTACAAAAGGATATGTACCGTGATCAATATCAAGGAAAGTTCCCTGAGCACCTTCGAACAAGACCTTTTTGCCAGCCTTGACCAAGTTTTGACTTATCCACCAAGTGGATTTGGCAAATTCTGAAATTGATGGCGCTATATTTTTAAGATTTCCAAACAGTTCCTCCTTATCAATTTCAGGGACCTCCAATCCCCTTCGCAAGACGTTATGGTGATTCACCAACTTATCAAGAGCCTTATCCAAATCCTTAACATCCTTTAGGTCACCTACCTTTACGGCTCTTCTGCCAACCCTGTCCTCATAGGCGGGACCTATGCCCTTTCCTGTCGTACCAATTTTTTTTGTTCCTGATTTTTCTTCCCTGATTCTATCCATCTCAATATGGACCGGTAATAATAAGGAGGTGTTCTCTGCTATCACCAGGTTCTCTGCATTGATATTGATTCCCTTTGTCTGAATGTTTTTTATTTCCTTGATCAAACTAAAGGGGTCCAAAACGACTCCGCTACCAATCACACCAACTTTACCCGGCCTCAAGATGCCAGAAGGTAACTGAGATAGTTTGAAGGTCTGGTTCGAGGTTTTTATCGTATGGCCTGCATTCTGCCCGCCTTGGAATCGTACTACGACATCAGCCTTTTCGGCCAACCAATCAACGATCTTCCCCTTGCCTTCATCTCCCCATTGAAGACCCACAATGACGATATTACGCAATAGTTTTCTCCTTGTTAGGGCATCTGTAATTGTTAGCCCCGAAGATTTAGATTAATCTATCCCTCAATTACAGCATTTGCCCTAAAATTGGGATAGTTCACCTTGAAAATGGGATAAGGCTGATTACTTTCCAACTGTTCAGTTAATACAATTTCTTATAGGTTAATCTTAAATGAGTAACATCGTTCTGGTTGTTCACCTAATCCTTGCCCTGATTCTCATTGGAATCGTTCTATTGCAAAGATCAGAGGGTGGTGGATTAGGAATTGGCGGGGGTGGCAATATGCTATCGGGGCGAGGTTCAATAACAGGACTCGGTAAATTAACCTGGGTGTTTGCTGTTTTATTTCTGGTGACTTCAATTTCTCTCACTATTTTAACGGCAAGTGACCAATCAAGAGATTCGGTCGTGGAAAGATTGGGAGTTGAATCAGGTGACGGTAACGAGACCTTGCAGTTAGACCCTGATGAGTTACTCCCTCCTACTGGAACTGATGAACCAGCACTTCCTCCCAAGACTGAATAATTTCTTAAACTATAAATTCCGGCTGATCGGCAGGTCAATTGTGGTTTCCACAAACTGAAACACTTTATGGGAAAAAATCAGTTAATTACTTGATTTTATTTTTGATATATCGTTAGATAATAAACCCGTAGTTGTTTAAGAAATATCCTAAAACGGATATTCATTTACGGGAGATTTACCTCATTTGACTAGATACGTTTTTATCACGGGAGGTGTTGTTTCCTCTCTCGGGAAAGGTTTGACTTCTGCTGCATTAGGGGCCCTGCTCCAGGCTAGAGGTTATGGTGTCAGATTAAGGAAACTGGATCCTTACCTGAATGTTGATCCAGGAACATTAAGCCCCTTTGAACATGGCGAGGTTTTTGTCACCGATGACGGCGCTGAAACAGATCTTGATGTGGGACACTATGAACGGTTTACCGGTGTCGCAGCAAGTTCCTTGGATTCGACCTCCTCAGGTAGAATTTATCAGAGTGTGTTGGATAAGGAACGGCAGGGGGAATATCTGGGGGATACCATCCAGGTGATTCCACATGTAACGGATGAAATAAAACGCTTTATATCTCAGGAATTTGAAGATACCGATTTCATGCTTTGTGAAATAGGGGGAACCGTAGGAGATATTGAAGGCTTGCCTTTTTTTGAAGCCCTCCGACAGTTTGCTCAGGAAAATGGTCCCGGTAGTTGTGTATTTATACACGTAACCCTTATCCCTTACCTAGATGTTTGTAACGAAATAAAAACCAAGCCGACACAGCACTCAGTCAAGGAGTTGCGTTCGATAGGGATAGCTCCCGATATCCTAGTATGCCGTTCAAATTTACCAATCCCGGACAAGGAACGTAAGAAAATAGCTTTGTTTTGCAATGTGGAACCAAATGCGGTTATTTCCTCACCCGATTTAAAATCAATTTATGAGGCACCCACACTCTATCATGAGCAAGGATTGGATTTGGCAGTTTTAAAAGCATTCGGCATGACTTCTTTTCCAGAACCAAATCTGAAAAAGTGGTATGAGGTCAAGAACCGGATTGCCAATCCAGAGGGAAAGGTTCGTGTGGCCATTGTTGGAAAATATACTGGCCTGGACGATGCATATAAATCAATAAGCGAGGCACTTACTCATGGAGGAATTGCCAATAGGGTAGAGGTTGAAACCAAATGGATCCGGGCGGAAGTTTTTGAAGAAGAGGACCCAGCACCTTACCTCACGGGTTGTCACGCAATTTTAATTCCAGGTGGTTTTGGTAAGAGAGGATCAGAAGGAAAGATCAAGGCGGCCGGCTTTGCCAGAAAAAATAACGTGCCCTACTTTGGCATTTGTTTGGGTATGCAAATGGCCGTAATTGAGTTGGTTAGGAATCTCTTGGGAATTGACAGTGCAGGATCGGAAGAGTTTAGTCTAGATAAACAGGAAAATGCCACCGAAGAGTTAACTCCTGTGATTTTCTATTTGAAAAAATGGATTCAGGACGGCGAGAAAGTAACTCGAGCCATGGGAGATGATATGGGGGCAACCATGCGTTTGGGGGCTTATCCTGCAAAGTTAATAAAGGGAAGCCTGGTTGAAAGAATTTATGGTTGCTGCGAGATTTCCGAAAGACATCGCCATAGATATGAGGTTGACATAAAATACAAGGATAGACTTGAAACAGAAGGTGTGGTGTTTTCAGGCTTGTCACCCGATGGAAACCTGCCCGAGATCATGGAACTCAAAAAACATCCTTGGTTTGTTGGGGTACAGTTTCATCCCGAGTTAAAATCCCAGCCTTTCTCTCCACACCCTTTGTTTGCCGGATTCATTGAAGCTGCGATCAAGCGTTCCAGATTGATATAGAATGAAAAGCAAATTTATAGGATAAAATGAAGAAATTTTCTGGAGGAAATATGTTTAGAAAAATTATTGTTACGTTTTTTGTTTTGCTTGGCCTGACAGTTTCAGGTGTAAGTTCAATGGAGCCACCGATTTTTGCTAAAAAAGGCATAGCTATCAATGGCTATGATCCAGTTGCCTACATTGAACAAATTTCTGCTAACGAAGGAAGTGAGGAATTTTCCTACGATTGGATGGGAGCAACCTGGAAATTTATCTCCCAAGAAAATTTGGACAAGTTCATGGCCTCGCCCGAGGATTATGCGCCCCAATATGGTGGATATTGTGCCTACGCGGTGGCCAATGGTTATACTGCATCAACTGTACCAGAAGCTTTCACCGTGCATGAAGGCAAACTATACCTGAACTATAGCAAGGGTGTAGAGAGACGCTGGCGTCAGAATATGCAAAATTATATTGTAAGTGGTGACAAAAACTGGCCCGAGGTTTTGGAATAAGTTGCAAGTAGGATCCCCAATTGAAACTTTTGATCAAGGTGTAACTTTAGTTGGTGGGGGTACTTGTACCCCTTCTGAAATTCAGAGGGCAATAGAACATACCCCCATTTTGGTAGGTGTTGATGGGGGTACGGAAACCATCATTGAGTATGGTTTTGAACCCAACCTGATTATAGGGGACCTGGATTCTTTAACCGAAGAAAATAGGAAAAGATTCAAGCAGAAAACGATTCAAATTCTTGATCAGGACAGAACTGATCTGGACAAATGTATTGGATCAATATCAGCTCCGTACATTTTGGCAGTAGGGGTCCTTGGGGACAGATTTGATCATGCCTTGGGGGCTTGTAATAGCCTTCTTAAATATCCACAAAAAAATCTCTTGTTTCTAAACAATTCTGATCTGTGCTTTTTGGGGCCTTCAGAATTAAGCCTTACTCTTCCTTTACACGAAAGAATTTCTCTCTTTCCCTTTAAAAAAATGCGAGGAAAATCACAGGGATTAAATTGGGAAATTGATGATATAGATTTCAACCCCGAAGGTATGACCGGGATATCAAACTACGTTCAGCAAACAAAGATTTGGCTGGAATTCAGTGATCCAAGCATGATTGTCATCCTACCCAATACCAATCTGGCAAGCGTAATTAAGGATCTCAGGGTAGCATCCGGTTGGTAAATCAGCCAGAACAAAAACGCTATGGAAGTTTACATTTCCTGGTCAACAATTCGGGACATTAACGGCCAAACCACCAAGTGATGTTTCCTTATATTTTTCATTCATGTCCAAACCGGTTTGATACATGGTTTGAATACATGAATCAAGGGGAACTATATGTTGCCCGGTTCCTCTCAAACTTAACGAGGCAGCAGAAACAGCCTTGATTGCTCCCAAGCCATTCCTTTCAATGCAGGGAACCTGAACCAAGCCCTTGATTGGGTCGCAAATCATTCCAAGATGGTGTTCCAAAGCAATCTCGGAAGCATTCTCGACTTGGCGAGGAGTTCCTCCCAAGACAGCACATAGCCCTGCAGCAGCCATCGCTGAGGCTGATCCGACTTCCGCCTGACATCCACATTCGGCACCTGAAATCGAGGCGTTTGATTTGATAATGCCCCCGACCGCTGCAGCTGTAAACAGAAACTCCGGCACCTTATCCCCGGAGGAATTAGGTACATGATCAAGATAATATTTCAGGGTTGCCGGTACCACACCCGCAGCCCCGTTCGTAGGAGCAGTTACGACCTGTCCACCATTGGCATTTTCTTCGTTTACTGCCATGGCGTAGGCCGAAATCCAGTCATTTATGGTATGAGGTGCCAAAAGGTTGGACCGACTCTTTTCTTCGAGCAGAGCTTCATACATCATCCCGGCCCTTCTTTGAACTCCCAATCCCCCGGGCAAGATTCCCTTGGAACTCATCCCCATTTCAATGCAGTGGTTCATGACCATCCAAATTTCAATAATCAGGTCGTGAACTTCTACAGGAGATCGCATTGCCTCCTCATTCCCAAGGATAATTTCATAAATGGATTTTTGGGTTTCTTGGGTAATGTTCAGTAATTCCTCCATGGATGAATATTCAAAGGGTACCTTGAGTTGTTCCACAGAAACGGGATTGTTCATTTCTTCTTCGGTCAGAACAAATCCACCCCCAATGGAATAATATTTTTCCTTGAATAGGTTATTTTCATTATTGTCTACTAAGCTAAGTGCCAATCCGTTGGTATGGGCGGGTAATTTGGTCTGGTAGTCAAAAATCAGGTGCAGGGCTGGATTAAATTCAAGCACGGTCCCTGTATCCAGCGAGATAGTGTGAAGGGAGTTTATTTTTGCCAGAATTTGCTCGGCCCGCTCATAATGGTAGTATTCCGGCACCATGCCTGCCAACCCAAGAATCAGGGCCCGGTCAGTTGCATGTCCTTTGCCTGTATAAGCAAGGGAGCCATGCAAGGTTGCTCTCAATCCCTTGGGATTATTTGTAAAATGTTCGATGGAATTACGGAATCTGTTGCCAGCTACCATTGGTCCCATGGTGTGGGAACTTGATGGACCTACCCCAATTTTGAAGATATCAAAGGTGCTTACATACATGGAAGTCCCCTCCACCTGAATAAGACTTATTTTTAAAATGTTACAAATTCAGTAATTTACTGAGCAACATTAAGTGGAGAGTTATAGCATGGGAATTCAAGCCGAAGAACAAGATTTATCTAGAAGTTCAGCTGCCAAATTTTCTCTGAGATATTTAGAACCGAAAATGAAGGTGGGTTTGGGTACTGGAACAACTGCCGAAGCCCTGGTAAAGGAAATCGGATCAAGAAACCTCCAGGAAGAACTGGAACTCACATTTGTTGCAACTTCGAGCAGGACTACAAAATTGGCGGAATCCCTTGGCTTAAGGATTTCTGATTTATCTGAAATAAGACACCTTGACCTTGTCCTTGACGGTGCCGACGAATTTGATTCTGAATTGAATCTGATCAAAGGTGGTGGTGGGGCTCTGCTTCAGGAAAAGATAGTGGCCTCATCAGCTGACAGTATGAAAGTCATTGCCAGCCAATCAAAAAGAGTTAAAACCTTGGGGAAGTTTCCCTTGCCAATTGAAATCATTCGGTTCGGTTGGGCGTCTACATTACAACGGCTGGACGATCTATTTGGTTTCTCAGGGTATAATTTCAGTAGTAAGTCAATGAGAACCAGTGGTAAAGACTTGTTTATTACCGATGAAGGTCATTTTATTGTGGATTATTGTTTTCAGAAAATTCATAATCCCCAGGAATTGGAGAAAGACGTGAACAAAATTGTCGGGGTTGTTGATTGTGGTCTTTTCGTTGGTTTATGTGATCAGGTGATTGCAGGTTCCAAGGAAGGAAAAATAGAAGTATTTGGTACTAATATTTGATCGAATCCATGGCCTAATTCGGATTTTCCAGAGTTTTTGCTGGTAGGGGTCAGTAGAAGTAAGAAATTTTTCAGGTGCTTAATGTTTGATTTTGATTTGTTTGTGATTGGTGGAGGGTCCGGTGGTGTCAGAGCTGCAAGAGTAGCCTCTGAAAAAGGGTTCAAGGTAGGCTTGGCCGAGGAATACAGGCTCGGCGGTACCTGTGTCATTCGAGGTTGCGTACCAAAAAAGTTGATGGTTTTTGCCGCCGATTACAAGGATTATTTCAATGATGCCTTGGGGTTTGGTTGGGACGTTGGTTCTTCGTCATTCAATTTTGAGAAGTTTCAGTCCACCAAAAACAAGGAGATTGATCATCTGGAAAGAATCTATCAATCTTTTCTTGACAAGGCCAAGGTCAATTTTTTTCCTTCCAGAGCTACCTTGGTAGACCCTCACACCATCAAGCTCGACGATGGGAAGACCCACAAAGCCAGGATAATTTTAATTGCTACTGGAGGTAGCCCTTTTGTCCCGAAGTTTGAGGGATCACATTTGGTAAGTACATCAAACGATGTCTTCAATTTAAAGGAATTACCCAAAAGAGTTCTGATTTGTGGCGGGGGGTATATTGCTTGTGAATTTGCTGGTATATTTAATGGTATGGGAAGCAAGGTAACCCAGATTTACCGGGGACCTCAAATTCTGAGAGGTTTTGACAATGACATTAGAGAACACCTTTCAGAGGCAATGACCAATAGAGGAATAGATGTCAGGCTAAATCATACTATCGATCGAATAAGTAAATCAGGTAATGGCTTAAGGGCTTTTTTTCAGGATGGTAAATCACAGGAATTTGATTTCATCCTGTATGCAACAGGACGCAAACCGAATACAGGGGGGCTGAATCTCGAGAATATACATGTTCAAACAAATTCTTCAGGAGCAGTTGTAGTTGATGAATATTCACAGACAGTAATTCCCTCGGTGTATGCCATAGGAGATGCAACAAACCGTTTGAACTTAACGCCAGTTGCCATCAGGGAGGCGATGAGTTTCGTAGCCACCGTATTTGAGGGCGAACCAACCCCCGTGGATCACATAAGTGTTCCTACTGCTGTATTTACACGGCCCGAAATTGGCACGGTTGGATACACCGAAGAAGAGGCGAGGGAAAAATTTGAGGTCGAAATTTACCGAACTACTTTCAAAGCCATGCTAAATGTCATTGCCAATCGGGATGAACGAAATCTCATGAAACTGGTCGTTAACAAGGCTAACAGAAAGGTTTTAGGCGTTCATCTTATCTGCTCTGGTGCGGCAGAAATGATTCAAATGGTTGGAATTGCTGTTAAAATGGGTGCTACCAAAGAGGATTTTGACCGGACCTGTGCAGTTCACCCCACGGCGGCTGAAGAATTGGTCACCTTGCATAATCCAATTTAAAGTTCTTGAAATTTGAGCCAGAAGCAACAAGTTTAGTTATGGGTTGCCAAATGGTAACCCTAACGGATTGGGAGTTTATATTGAAATGACAAACAACTCGAATGGACCTTGGGGAAATGGGAACCAGAAGGGGCCCAACATGCCGGAAGTTGATGATCTGATCAACTTGGGTCGTGACCGCTTGAAAGGTGTCTTTAAAGATAGAGGCGGCGGAGGCGGTGGTGGTCGTCCCGGTGGAGAACGGAACAAAATCCCCAAGAGTTTTTATTTAATTGCAGTATTGGCCATAATTGGCTTCTGGGGTTATAATTCCTTCTATTCGGTCAAACCGGAACAAAGATCGGTCGAATTATTCCTTGGGGCCTATTCATCGACCGGAAATCCTGGGCTTAATTTTGCCCCGTGGCCCTTGGTAACTCGTGAAATTGTTGAAGTGACCCGGGAAAGAACGGTAGATATCGGGGCTAGAGACGGAGCGCGCTCGGATGCAGGTTTGATGCTTACTGGAGATGAAAATATCATTGATGTAGGCTTCCAGGTAGTTTGGAATGTTTCAGATCCTGCCAAGTTCCTGTTTAATCTAAGAGATCAGGAGACAACCATAATTGCTGTGGCCGAATCGGCCATGCGGGAAATTATGGCCAGATCAGAATTAGCCCCAATCCTTAACAGAGACAGGGGTGTTGTTGCAGCAGATCTAAGAGAAGCAATTCAGACAAATTTGAATAGCTATGAATCTGGAATGAATGTGGTTCGTGTGAACTTCGATAAGGCGGACCCACCAGGAGCTGTTATCAACAGTTTCCGGGAAGTTCAGGCAGCAGAACAGGAAAGGGATCGGTTGGAAAAACAGGCAGATGCCTACGCTAACCGGGTTTTGGCGAGTGCCCGAGGTGAATCAGCTCAATTGCTGGAGGAAGCCGAAGGTTATCGCGCACAGGTTATCAATGAAGCGGAAGGTGATGCCAGTCGTTTTCTTGCCGTCCTGGAAGAATACCAAAAAGCCCCTGATGTAACCCGGAAAAGATTACATATTGAAACCACAGAAAAGATTTATGGTTCAGTTGGAAAGTTGATTTTGGATGGTAATTCCAATTTCCTACCAATTCTATCACTGGATGAAATCGTAAAGAACATCTCAATTCCACAACAGGATCAGGAGCAGAACCAATGAACAGAACTACTATTACAATAGGCGTCCTGGCTCTGATAGTTGTCGGAGCCCTGTCGTCGCTTTTCGTTGTTGATGAAAGAGAAAAGGTTTTAGTTTTACAATTCGGTCAGGTTAGACAGGTTAAGGAAGCCCCCGGATTGGGCTTTAAGATACCTCTAATTCAGGAAGTTGTTCGCTATGAGGACAGAATTCTGTCGCTTGAAACGCAATCACTGGAAGTTACTCCGCTTGATGATCGACGTTTAGTCGTTGATGCCTTTGCCCGCTACAGAATTGCCGACGTTGTGCAGTTCAGGGAAGCAGTTGGTGTCGAAGGTTCAGCAGAAAGCAGGTTACGAAATATTCTCAATGCTGCAACCAGAGAGGTGCTGGGGTCTGTTACCTCTGGTACCATTCTTTCGGCTGATCGAGCAGGATTGATAGCCCGAATCAGGGATACTGCCAAATTAGAAGCCACCAATCTCGGTCTTGAAATCGTCGATGTACGGTTGAAAAGAACCGATTTACCTTCCCAAAACCTTGAAGCAACATTTGCAAGAATGAGGGCTGAAAGGGAAAGGGAAGCAGCAGACGAAATTGCACGAGGTGACGAGGCAGCCCAGAAGGTCAGAGCTCAAGCTGACAGAACTCAGGTAGAAATCGTTTCTGAAGCGCAGAAGGAAGCTGAGATTACTCGGGGTAAGGCAGATGCCGAACGAAACAGGATTTATGCTGATGCCTTTAACCAGGATCCTGAGTTCTTCCAGTTCTATCGAACTTTAAGAGCCTATGAACTATCCTTCCTGCCTGAAAATACCACTTTGCTAATTGATCCGAAGGGTGAGTTTTTCAGCTACTTTAAAGGATCAACACAAGAAAGTGATTGATGACATTATTCTTGCCTTGGGGTTGGTGGCTGTTCTTGAAGGTCTGGTACTGGCCCTAGTCCCCAAAAGGTTGGAAGATGCGCTGAAGATACTTGCTAGCTTGTCGGTTGAGAAGCGTAAGACTATAGGTCTTTGTATTGTTGGTCTTGGTGTCTTGGTGGTTTGGGTATCAAGTTTAATCTGAACCTGTTGCGAATGTAACCAATTTTTGAATTCACTTTTGTGAATCAACAATTTATTTCTTTTCCTGAAATTCGTTATTTCTCAAAGTCATGTACGGGATAAACGGGTTTCAGGGCAAAGTCAGATTGAAGATAAAATTAAACCGACTTTCCCGAGTTTATTTTGAAGAGATTTTGATTTTGGTGGTAAAAATGATCAATGCATTTGAAGAAGAAATGAAACGAAGCTTGTTTGAATTGCCCCTGATACGTCAAACGGTAGCAGGTATGGCCTCCTTGTTTGGTATTTTTGTGGTTTTAAGTGGGCCGGTTCAATCACATGAGGATTTTAGTTCATTGGTTGAAAAGGTTTTACCTGCCGTAGTTTCCTTGGAAGTAATGACAGGTTCCCAGAGCCAAAACCCAAATAAACCTGAGGGCAACCCTGAACAATGGATGGAGGAATTTAGGAATCACCCGTTTATGTATGAATTCTTCCGAAAATTTTTTGATGAGGAATTCAACAATCAAAAACAGGGAGGAACTGCAGAAATAGAGAAGTTTGATATTCAACCGGTTGCAAATCCAAGAATTGGTTATGGTTCAGGCTTCATTATATCTGAGGATGGGAAGCTGGTCACCAATTATCATGTAATTCAGAATGCTACTGATATTAAAGTCAGGATGGCGGATGGGAACACAGTTTACGAAGCCGAAGTAATCGGTAGTGATCCAGAAACAGATATTTCAGTTCTTCAGATACTTGATGGTGAAGAATTTGAACTTATCAAGTTCGGGGATAGCAATTTGGTTAAGGTGGGAGACCCCGTATTGGCCATAGGAAATCCACTGGGGGTTGGCATATCGGCTTCGAAGGGGATAATCTCTGCAAAATACCGAACTTTAAATGGGCCCTACGATGATTTCTTTCAAACGGATGCTTCCATCAATCTTGGTAATTCAGGCGGACCTTTAATCAACCTACAGGGTGAAGTCATAGGTGTAAATACAGCGATCCAGACAAGTGGGTTTAGCCGAGGTTCTATCGGAATTGGATTTTCAATGTCTTCTGCGGTTGCCACAAGAGTTGTTGATGAGATACTTCAATCAGGTAAAGTTAGCCGAGGCTGGCTAGGTGTTTATATTTCAACAGCCAAAGATGCTGAGAACAATGATCGTATTATGATTGATGGAGTTTTCAAGGATGGTCCGGCCAGGAAGGCAGGAGTTTTACCTGGCGATTTGATTGTTTCGGTTAATGGCAATGAGATTTCAGATATTCGGGAGTTTGTCTCCTTTGTTGGAAGTATGGAACCAGACAAGGAAGTTACTCTGGAAATCCAACGGGGGAATGAACAGTTGACCCTCAAGGTTATCCTTGGTGACCGACCTCAAAGCCCTGGCCAAATCATGTCTCAGGAAGAATTCTCTGATGAAAATACCATTCTAGGAATGAAGTTTGGATATACTCCTTCCTCGGAAAAGGAGTATGAATTTACCAATCCCGATACAGTCGTAACTGAAGTTGAAGAAAATTCACCTGCTGGAAAAGCCGGGATCAAGAAATTTGATCAGGTTGAAATGGTGAATTCCGAAATTGTCATTACCGCCAAGGATATTCGTAAATTTGTCAATGAAGCCATGGCAAACAATGATAAGGAGGTTTCATTCTTTGTTGTGAGGGAAGGTGTTCTAATCAAAGTTCAAATCCAATTGCTAAATAGAAATTGAATTTGTGAGTGGGGCTTTTGGCCCTACTTCCCAAATCACTAAATAGCCAGCAATTACGGGTTGCCTAGAACCAGAATGGAATTTTGATTCCAACCTATTTCAACTTCTTTGCCATTTCCAATCTCGTAGGAAATATCTGAATTTCTCATGGAAATAGTTACAATTTTATCAGTACCTTCCAAATTGGCATCGAAATAGGTCATGTCTCCAAAGTATTGGGTTTCTACAATTTTACCTTTGGTTATCTTGTCCATAACCTGGCTTTCATTCGTGATTATGGTAAACATCTCCGGCCTAATACCAGCTTTGGAATTACTTTCATAACCTAAGGGAGCCTGGTCCATGGATAGTGAAGTTTTGCCCAGCCCCTCTATTTCAACGACGAGATCATTCCCTTCTTGAGCCAATAGATTTAGATCCAAAAAATTCATGGTTCCAACAAAATTGGCTACCTGGATATTAGTCGGCCTTTTATATAATTCCTGAGGAGAAGCCAGTTGAGCAATTTCCCCCTCAAACATGACAGCTATACGGTCCGACATGGTCAAGGCCTCCTCCTGATCATGAGTGACCAAAATAAATGTAATTCCAACCGATCGCTGTAATTGCCTAAGTTCGGATTGCATCTGTTCCCTCAGCCTTTTATCCAAGGCTGAAAGTGGTTCATCAAGCAGTAATACCTTGGGTTTCAGGATCAATGCCCTGGCTAGAGCAACCCTTTGCCTTTGACCCCCGGAAAGGGCAGTTGACGGACGATCGTTGAATCCTTCCATCCCAACCATGATCAGTGCTTTATCTACTTCTACTGAAATTGTCTGCTTGTCTGTTTTCCTTGCCTTTAGGCCATAGGCGACATTTTCGCCGACAGTCATGTGCGGGAATACGGCGTAGCTTTGAAATACCATATTTGTTGGTCGGTAGTTGGCTGGAATTCCTTCCATGCTTTTACCATCAATTTCAACCATCCCGCTATCGGGGGTTTCAAAACCCGCGATGACTCTAAGGAGTGTGGTTTTGCCGCAGCCGGATGGGCCTAATAACGTTAAAAATTCGCCAGGAAAGATATTCATGGAAATCGACTTGATGGCCTCAATAACCCCATAATTTTTCTGGATATTTTCAAGCTTGATGATGGGTGTTGCTTCTGAAGTAGTAGAACCTTGGTTCAAAATAGACCTCCCTTGACTTCTGTCCCTGCCTTTCGTGCTCCGATACGACGAAAATATTCTGCTACGATAAGTAGTGTAATGGATACCATCAACAACACCGTCCCCAAGGCGAGAATAATTGGTATTCTAGTTGGGAACCGTAATTGTCCCCAAATATAGACTGGAAGGGTAGCTTCGGTCCCTGATAAAAAGAAGGCGATTATAAATTCATCTAATGATATGGTGAATGAAATGAGAAGACTGGAAATAATGGCCGGCATGACCAAGGGCAGGGTAATGAACCAAAAAGTTTCCAGTCGGCTTCTACCCAAATCCTGGGATGCTTCCTCTAAACTCTTGTCTAATCCCTGAAATCCAGCACTGAGTATTGCTGTGCAGAAAGGAAGACACAGCAATATATGACCAAGAATAATGGTGGTGAGGGAAAGATTAAATCCCAATTGCAGGATAACAACCAGCAGGGCAACACCGATGATAATTTCTGGTAATACCATTGGAACCATAATCAGCCCCATAATTCCACGCTTCCCAGGGAAGTAATATCGAGTTGAAGCTCTGGCTGCAAAGATACCAAATAAAGTTGCAAAAATTGCGGTGATTATTGCTACCAACAGACTGTTTAGAGCTGCTGTTAATAAGGGTTCAGTTTGGAAAACCTCGAGGAACCATGCAATTGTGAATCCTCCGAGAGGAAAGGCAACGATTGTACTATCATTGAAAGAAAAAATGGGTAGGAGCAAAGCTGGGGCATAAAGGAAAACTAGAAAGAAACCGATATATGCCACTAAAAGCCGGGAATTTTTTGAATGACGCATCATTGTTCCTGCCTTAGATATTTTCTATTGAACCACAGGAACACCATGGCAATAGCCGACACAATAAACATCGCTGATAAAGCCAACGCTGCACCCAAAGGTGCATTGTTTGCCTTTTTGAATTGAACTTCGATCATATTGGCGATCAGCAATCCATTTGGACCTCCAACCAATTTTGGTGTTACATAATCCCCAATTGTTGGAATGAACACAATAAGTGTCGCAGCAATTATTCCCGGCATGGCCAGGGGCAGGGTAATTCTAAGGAATCTTCTGAATGGTCCATCACCAAGATCTTCGGCAGCTTCCAACAAGGTACGATCAATTTTCTCCAGAGCTACATAAATCGGGAGGATTGCAAATGGTATCCAGGCGTGGCTAAGTGTTATGACAATGGCCCCTTGATTGAATAACAGGAACTTTAAGGGCTCATCAATAAGGCCAATCCCCAATAGAGACCCATTGATAACTCCATTGAAACCAAGAATGACTTTCCACAGGAAAATCCTGATGAGATAGCTTGTCCAGAATGGTATCGTTATGAGAAATATCCAAAGAGGCTTTTTCTTTGGGGTTACATAGAAAGAAATATAATAGGCAACAGGAAAAGCCAGCACTACGGTGAATAGGGTAACCAGCATTGAAATCTTTAGAGACCTCATCATCAATACTTGGTATATTGCCCCAGTCCAGGCCTCCTTGTAGTTTGATAGGGTTATATCTCTATGGAGGTCGAGGTAATCCTGAGTCCAAAAACTAAGGGCAAAGACCCCCATTAATGGGAAAGCAAGTAACAAGAGGGCATATAAAAAAGGAGGGCTAACCAGTACTAGACCTGGTCTCACCCTAAATTTATGGATAAAAGCAAAACTCATATCAAATGCTTGGAAATCCGTAGCCCCGTACTTTTGGTGAAAAAACTACCCTAACTAAAGCAATTGGCTAAATTGCAAATCTGGATACCGGAAGCAAGGGAAATGCTTCCGGTAGAATTCAAAGGGATTAAAATCCTGCCTTGATCAATTCAAATTCAGCAATCATTTGTTCCCGAATTGACTGATCCATCGGTTTTTGAGCAAGTACAGGTACATTGATCTCACCTAGTCCCATTTCTTCCAGGATATTTGGACCAAGCTTTTCCATTTCAGCCTGGTTCCCGTGTCCGTAACCCCATGCTGTAACTATGTATTCCACAGATTGTGGTTCAAACCATGCATTGAAAAAATCATATACCTTGGAGTCATCATTTGGCCCGTTGGCCAAATCGACGTAACCACAAAACCAGGTCGATGATCCTTCAACAGTTGATCTGTTCATCAAAACAGGGTGACCTTCTGCTTGCATGACGACAGGGGTTTCATTCCATGCCCAGGAAATTAAGACTTCTCCACTAGCCATGAGTTGGGAAAGTCCAGCGCCATCCACCCAGTAATCCCTGACATTTTTGTGAGCTTCCCTCAACCAGGCTGAAGCTCTTTCCAAATCTTCCTGGGTAACTGTTGACCAATCAGAAACACCGGTGGCCAAATAAGCTAGAGCATAGGCGTCATCAACATTATCACCAATTGATATTTTTCCAGCATATTTGGGATCAACAAACACCTGAAGGCTTTGAACATCCTCTTCCGGAACCAAATCAGACCGGTAAGCTAAAGCGGTTGTTCCCCAGTCAGCAGGCAAAAGGTAATACTCACCATCTATTTTGAAGGCCTCTTTCATGGGTTTATTTACTTGATCCCATCTTTCAATTCTATCCGTTTGTATAGGATCAAGCAAACCTGCTTCATGCCATTTAGACACTGATTGAGAACAGGGATGAGAAATGTCTGCCTCAAACCCAACCCTCAATTTTTGAAAGGCTTCCTCTTCTTCACCAAAGAAGGAAAAAGTTGGTTCATCGCCATGTTCATCAATATAACCTTGGTAGAATCCGGGGTCATTGTAAGCCGACCAATCTAATATAACCAATTCTTTGTCAGCTGCGGAAGCAGTACTACAAAGGTAAAATCCCCCGAAAAAGCCAACTGTGACCAGTAGTGCATATCGCATTATTTATCTCCATCAAATTCCGAATTAAAAACTAACTGGCTAGTTTACAGATGTATTTCGAAAATTAAATGATTCATTTGTGGACTGATAGGTGGAAACTGATTACTAAGGTTCAAGGTATTTTACTGATCCACAGTTTTGTATAACTATGTTGAGAATATATTCGAGAATGATAATTGAATTCTTATAGTTGTTCGCAAGATCTGGAAACTTTGACAAATTAGTACCATCTACAGGCAACAAATTTCGTTTAACATTTCCTTTTTTTCAATTTGAGGCTTTATGGCAAGAATTACCTATATTGAGTACAATGGG
The DNA here is from genome assembly GCA_963668325.1 of Paracoccaceae bacterium. Classification (GTDB taxonomy): domain Bacteria; phylum Pseudomonadota; class Alphaproteobacteria; order Rhodobacterales; family Rhodobacteraceae; genus MPNP01. The sequence continues at coordinate 178,907 of OY764222.1, read as the reverse complement.
AAGCCCCACATTATAGAGGTAAAAGAAGGCTTGACGGTCATGGAAGGGGCTAGGGACAATAACATTCCTGGAATTGAGGCAGACTGTGGTGGTGCTTGTGCCTGTTCTACTTGCCATGTATATGTCGATGATGAATGGGTAGACAAGTTACCTGAAAGAGAGGCCATGGAAGAAGATATGCTTGATTTTGCCTGGGATCCTGATCCTGTCAAATCAAGATTAACCTGCCAATTGCGGGTAACACCAGAATTTGATGGGCTGGTTGTAAGAATGCCTGAAAAGCAAATTTAGCAATCTTCCAACGGCTCATAATCACCAAGTAAGTTATGCAAAATATTTGGACCGAAAACCAATCAACAAATAAGAACGAGGGATTTCAGATACAGGAATATTCTGTAGCAGAGATTTCCCGGGAAATAAATCAAACAATGGAAAGGGGCTTCCCTGTAGTCCGGGTTAGAGGGGAGGTCTCTGACCTGTCCCGTTCCCCAAGAGGTCATTTGTATTTCACCCTAAAGGAGGAAAGGCACGCCTTATCCGCCATAATGTGGTCCTCAACTGCTCGGCGGCTTGGCAACAGATTAGGAAATATCCTCAAGGAGGGTAGCGAAATCAGGGTCCAGGGCAAGGTAACTACCTATTCAGGATCTTCACGCTACCAAATCATCGTAAATGATCTTGATTTTGCTGGTGAGGGAGCCATTCTTGCCAAAATTGAGGAATTAAAAAACCGTCTAGTCCAGGAAGGTTTATTTTCCCTGCAACAGGAAGAAGGGTTACCCCTGTTTCCAACAACCATTGGCGTTGTAACTTCCCCTACAGGATCTGTAATCAGGGATATATTACATCGTTTGGATGAAAGATTTCCTCGCCGGGTAATAGTTTGGCCGGTTGCGGTTCAAGGGGAAAATTGTCCACCTGAGGTGGTGCAAGCCATCAAGGGATTTAATAAATTACCCCTATCAGGGGAGATCCCACGACCTGACTTGATCATTGTCGCCCGTGGAGGTGGGTCATTTTCTGATCTGGTTGGATTTAATGATGAAGGTGTTGTCCGGACGGTTGCCTTTAGTGAAATTCCGATAATTTCTGCTGTTGGACATGAAACGGATCATACTCTGATTGATTTGGCGGCGAATAGAAGAGCTCCAACACCAACTGCTGCCGCAGAATTTGCTGTCAGAGTCAGGGTAGAATTAGAGAGAGGGATCGAGACTCTTCAAAACAGGATATCCGAGGGTACGAGAATTGCACTCCAAAATAAAATGCAGCGAATTTCAGATGTTTCAAAAAGGCTTCCGATAAAGGAACACCTATTCCAATTTCGTGACCAGCAATTGGATGGTTTGTATACAAGATTACCCCGGGCTGTGAGATTAAATTTTCAAAAGAAGGGAACAAGTTTGTCTGAAAGCAGTTCTAAGCTTGCTGTTCCAAGGGTTTTATTTGAATCAAATTATAAATACCAATCCCTAAGCAAAAGTCTTTCAACAAAGAATCTGGCAGGACGAATTAGTTCCTCTGGAGAAAATCTTGAAGCTATGGGAATATTGATGGATAAGCATATCAAATCATACTTGATGAAAAAGAAACTTACCCTCAAATCCTTAAAGCGTATTATTAGTGGCCTCGGGTACAAAAACACCTTAAAACGTGGTTTTGCAGTAGTTCGGCAAAACAACATACCAGTAACCAATCTGAATAAATTGGAAAGAGACAAGGAAGTTGAGGTTGAGTGGAGTGATGGAAAAATTAAGCTAAACGCTTAAACAATTTCTCTTTTTTACTAATCTGAATAATTGTCCGTCGAGTAAATTGTAATTTGTTTCGGAAAAATTATGGCAAAGCAAGCAAAGGGAGTCTGGAAATCTGGCAAGGGTAAGGGAAGAAAAACCCCCAAAGGCCGCCAGGTAACAGATAAGGCTCTAAATCAAATTGAGGAGTTGTTGGGAACTGCTCCCTTGGAGAGGTCTTTGCTGATTGAATATCTTCATCAAATTCAGGACTGCTTTGGATACCTATCCGCAGACCACCTGAGGGCACTGTCTTCAATCATGAAACTGGCTCAGGTTGAAGTTTATGAGGTGGCTACCTTTTATGCCCATCTGGATATCGTCAAGGAAGGTGAGCAACCACCCCCGGAAATAACAGTTAGAGTTTGTGACTCCCTTTCCTGTGAACTGGCTGGAGCTCAGGCATTAATGCAAAAACTGAGAAACGGCACTGACCCGAATAAGGTTAGAGTGATTAGAGCTCCATGTATGGGACGATGTGATACTGCTCCTGTTCTGGAAGTTGGGCACAAGCATGTCGATCTGGCCACTGTCGAAAAAACAAATAATGTTATTGCAAACCAGGATTTTCACCCGGAGATACCAGATTATCCTGATCTGGACAATTATTTACATGAAGGCGGCTATCAAACCCTGGAATCCTACCTAAAGGGCTCACTCTCCAGAGATGAAGTTGAGCAGATAGTATTGTCCTCTGGGCTGAGAGGTTTTGGAGGTGCCGGCTTTCCTTCTGGTAGAAAGTGGTCGTTTGTAAGGAAGGAAAAAAAGCCTCGTCTTATGGCAGTCAATGCTGATGAAGGCGAACCGGGAACATTCAAGGACAGATATTACCTCGAAAAATATCCTCATCACTTTTTGGAAGGTATGCTGATTGCAGCTTGGGTAGTTGAGGCAGAAAAGGTCTATATCTACCTTCGTGATGAATATCCTGCTTCCCGAGAAATATTGTTGACTGAGATAAGTAAACTGGAAGAAAATGGAATTGTAAAGGAAGGGTATATCGAACTTCGAAGAGGTGCCGGAGCCTATATCTGTGGTGAAGAAAGTGCCATGATTGAAAGTATTGAGGGTAAAAGGGGTCTCCCACGGCATCGCCCTCCATATGTGGCACAGGTGGGGTTATTCGACAAACCAACACTTGTTCATAATGTCGAAACTCTCTACTGGGTCCAAAGGATCTGCCAGCAAGGACCCGAAATATTTACAACTGTTGAACGAAATGGTCGTAAAGGGTTAAGAAGCTATTCGGTATCAGGACGTGTTGCCTGCCCTGGTGTATATATATTACCGGCAGGATCAACAATAATCGACATCATTGAGGCAGCTGGTGGAATGGCTGATGGGCATGAATTCAAGGCCTATCAACCAGGAGGACCTTCTTCGGGTGTTCTACCGGCTTCGTTATCTGACATTCCATTGGATTTTGATACATTGCAACCCTATGGAACCTTTATTGGATCAGCCGCTGTTGTTGTCCTATCCCAGGCCGATAAGGCCAGAGATGCTGCCTTGAACATGCTCAGGTTTTTTGAGGACGAAAGCTGTGGCCAATGTACCCCCTGTCGAGTAGGTTGTGAAAAAGCAGTAAAATTGATGCAAGTGAATAAGTGGGACAAGCCTTTGCTGGAAGAATTATGTGAAGTTATGGCCGATGCTTCGATCTGTGGTTTGGGGCAAGCCGCTCCCAATCCGATCCTTTTGACAATGAAACATTTTCCTGAGGAGGTTTCCTAAATCAACAGTATAGTGTTGATTGTATTTTATCCCTGTTTCATTGGGATATAAAAACACATTGGAAACTTGAAAACCCCCTAGATTAATGGAACCTAAATGTCCTTTTTCTCGAAATTAAAATCACGATTAACAAAATCCACTTCAAAATTGGAGCAAGGTTTGGAAGATTTGGTAGAGGAGGGTGATGATGAATCCGTTTCCACCTACGATACAACCAATCCCTTAGATCAAGGTGGAGAGGAAAAGAAGAATTCAGGTTTCCTTGGAAAAGTGTTGGGCGGCTCCAGTGCAGTAGCCAGTAGACGCCTTGATGATCAAATGCTTGAGAGCCTAGAGGAACTGCTGATTGTTTCTGATATGGGATACGACACATCAATACGTATCTCTTCCAATATCGCACAAAGCCACATGGGACGAAAACTATCTACCTTGCAACTGAAAACCATACTATCCAAGGAAATTACCAATATCTTGGAACCAGTTGCCAAGCCTATCCCTTTATTTTCAGCAACGCCACAAGTCATTTTGATTGCCGGCGTCAATGGGTCTGGCAAGACAACCACCATTGGCAAACTCTCCAGTCAGTTTAAGGAGGCTGGCAAGGATATTGTTATTGCTGCCTGTGATACTTTTCGGGCAGCTGCCGTGCAACAACTTGAAATTTGGGGTGAGCGGGTGGGCGTACCAGTCCTCAAGGCTTCAGCCAATTCTGACCCGGCAGCTTTAGCCTACCAAGCATATCAACTAGCCAAGGAAGATGGTAAGGATTTGCTTATTATTGATACGGCAGGAAGGTTGCAAAACCGCAAGGACTTAATGGAAGAATTGGCAAAAATTGTCAGAGTGATTAAGAAAATAGATAGTGATGCTCCTCACAATACTCTGCTTGTACTAGATGCAACTACCGGTCAAAACGCAATGTCTCAGGTGGAAGTGTTTAAAAAGATGGTTGATATTTCCGGCCTTATCATGACCAAACTGGATGGAACCGCCAAGGGTGGCATCCTGGTTGCCCTTGCGTCCAAATTTGGCTTACCAATCCATGCCATAGGGATTGGAGAGGGTATAGATGACTTGTCTCCCTTTGACCCCGAACAGTTTGCTAGTGTGCTGACAGGATTGGAAGGGAACCCTACTCCTCCTGTATCATAATTATGACTATTTCTTTGTTAAATGGTTTTAATTCCAAGTGTAGCATAAATTTCGACTGCTTAACGGTTATCTGGATATAATGTCCGACTACGGTTTCGGAGGTACTAAGTGGAAAGCGCGCCTAATATAAAAACAGTCAGAACACAGCCAAAAGCAGAGTAGGAAAAACCCTTTGGAAATTCAAACTTCATCAAGTCCTTATTCAGAAGTTTTCTATGATTTCTATCAGAGCCTCGCTCCTGGAATTCAGCCATCTTATGGCAGGTACCTATTAGACTACAAGCTATCCGGCAATAAAATAGATTCTATTTTACGTGACTTACTATCATCTAGTTTCAAATTCAGAATTAAAGATAAATCAGGAAACTGGATTAATTATTCTTCGGAAAGTGAGTCTGAACTCCGAAATGAACTTCGCTCTTATTTAAGTTTGAAGGAGAACTGGGATGGTGAGGGTGCCAAGATACCTACGCAAGAGTCCGTGAATGATGCACTAAAGTTCCTTGATAATCGACCTGATAATATACCACTGCCTTACCCTGAGGAAGGATTTGATGGAGATGCCGGTTTATATTGGCGTAATAGGAAAGCCCAAGTTTTTGCTGAGGTAACTTTTGATGGCGATAACAAATTTTCTTTTTTTGCTGTACATGGCACTCCAAAAAAAATAATCGAAAAATACGGTGAGGACGGAGTTGATGTGCATAAAAAATGGCCTTCTAATCTGCTTAAAATTCTAAAGAAACTACCCCCTCCCTACTAAACCAAATTTTATGCAATGTAACTGTAGGGATTTGGAGTCCAAGTATGGACAAAGCGATTGTAAGTGCATTCATTACCGAGAAAAATTTCCTAACTGTTTTTGTGAATCTAATACCGTTAGTGACCACTCTTCAGGATCAGTTAAAGATAATGAAGTACTTGTAAGAACAATATTTAGAGAAAATGATATTGACAAGGGGGGATTGGTAAAACCAGTTCATTTTCGACAGGACCCTGTGGCCAGAGGTTTTTCTGTGGACCGGGTTTCTTTGATGGGTACCGAACCTTTTGGAAGAAAGTAAATAATCTGATAATCGTTACAATGGATTTCTAAAGTTTGTTTCAGTACCTGCAAAAGAGTTGAGAGAATTACTGGAAGGAGAGAAACGACTTTTTTGTATTTATGATACGTGTACACCTGAAAACAATTTTCATGCAGATATTTGCCAAAACTTGGTTTATGAAAAAGGTATAGACAACAGAAAAAACCTCATGAAGGAAATTTCATCGATCCTTTGTGAGCATTCAGTAAACCAAAATCAGATCCTCAAGCATAATATTTCCTCGGCTCTTGCCAGGATAGATTGATAGCTTTTAGAAAGATTGTATTTGTCCAAACCACCCCCTCCTTTAGTAAATGGTTAAAAAAGAGACACCCAAAATTTAGAAATGAATTACATGTGCATTTAAAAATTATCCATTACAATTAAGTGTGTAAGTATTGGAATTTAGAAATTCGTGTAGATATCCATTACAGTTTTACTAAACAAAAAGAGCGGATACTTGGTTAGTCGGCAAACCGAAGTGGTTCATTTGTTAGCAATGATCGTTTTCAGTGGGTAACCGGTAGAGCCTGGGTAATTGAATTGGGAATAATATGGCTGAGAAAAGCAGTAATTCGGGTTTGAAGTTTATTCTGGAAATAGGTCCCTTGATTCTCTTTTTCGTGGGATACTTTGTATTACGTGATAAATCCATCGTAATCGGGAATACAGAGTACGATGGGTTCATTATGATAACAGCTTTATTTGTGCCCCTCCTTATTGGTAGTACCTTTCTTCTCTGGAAACTGACCGGCGAGCTTTCCAGGATGCAAATCATGACTGTAGTTTTGGTTATTGTATTTGGTGGGTTAACTGTCTTTCTTAATGATGAACGTTTCATCAAGATGAAACCAACCATCATCTATTTGCTGTTTACCGGGACATTGGTGTTTGGGCTTATGCAAAAAAAATCCTACTTGCAATCATTAATGGGACAGGCTCTGCCCCTGAACGATAAGGGATGGAAAGTTCTGACCCAAAGGACTACACTGTTTTTTCTCTCACTGGCAATTGCCAATGAGGTTATTTGGCGTTTAATGTCAACCGATGCTTGGGTCACATTCAAAACTTTTGGTTTGACCGGACTGAGTGTGCTCTTTTTTGGTAGTCAAATGTATTTTTTAAGAAAATACTTCAAAATGGAAATGCTGGAAAAAGGTTAGGAACCAAAAGCCACTAACCTTTAAGGCCGAAAGTATTTTTGGTATCAATTGGCAGGTTATTTCTGTTTGAAAAGAATATTCTGAGCTTTCTTATCGTTCTGGATGTTTGACCTCAATTCAGCTGCTACAGACCTGCCGGCAATTACCGCTTCACGTGATCCGACCCGTTCAAGCCATTTGGCCATGTTGGGGAAAGAGGAAATATCTTGTTCCTGACCTTCCCAAAGGGATGCCCATGGCCAAATTGCCATATCCGCTATAGAATAGTCTCCAGCAATAAAATCCCGGTCTGCTAGCCTACGGTCCAGCACCCCATAAAGCCGACACACCTCATTTTTGTATCGGTTCTTGGGGTAAGGTAAATCTTGGGGTGGGTCCATGGTTGGGGCATATTTTATGAAATGATGAGCTTGGCCAGCCATGGGACCAACCCCGCCCATTTGCCACATCAACCATTGTTCTACTTCTACCTGTTCTCTTTCGTTACTACCAATAAATCGTTTATGCTTTCGGCCTAGGTATTGCAAAATCGCCCCGGATTCAAAAATACTGATTTCTTTGCTATCTGGACCATCAGGATCAATGATTGCCGGCATCCTATTGTTGGGAGCAATTTTGAGAAAAGACGGTTCAAACTGGTCTCCCTGGCCAATATTAATCAGATTAACGTTATAGGGCAGGCCAAATTCCTCTAACGCAATGGTTATTTTCCACCCGTTAGGTGTCGGCCAATAGTATAGTTCAATTGTTTTGGTCATTTAATCCTCAATTGCTAAACTTGAATTTGTAATATTGATTAGGCGAGCCCATTGTTGGGAACATTAATGAATTTTGGTTAAAGAGAAATGAAATAAATAAATTACCAACTATATTAACTCCCTTAGTTTGAATTTAAACCCGATCAATGCCAATGACAAAAAGACCCATCAAGAAACAAACCAAAGCTGTTCAAGGAGGAACAATGCGTAGCCAGTTTGGCGAAACCTCGGAAGCAATTTTCCTGACGCAAGGTTTTGTCTATGACAGTCCTGAACAGGCTGAAGACCGGTTTATTGAGGCCAAGGAAAACGAATTCATCTACTCACGGTACGGCAATCCAACTGTCCGAATGTTCGAAAACCGCATGGCCTTGGTTGAAGGGCTTGAAGATGCCTTCGCTACTGCCTCAGGAATGGCTGGGGTGAATGGGGCTCTTTGTTCATGTCTATCAGCTGGAGACACTGTTGTTTCCTCAAGGGCGTTGTTTGGTTCATGCCTTTTCATCCTAGAAAATGTACTGCCAAGATTTGGCGTTAAGGTAGAGTTTGTCGATGGGACGGATAACGCCCAATGGGAAAGCAAGGTAAACCCGGACACCAAGGCAATTTTTGTTGAAACTGTTTCTAATCCTACCCTGGAAGTGATTGATTTGAACTTCGTCAGCAGCCTTGCCAAAAAGAATGATGTTACTTTGATTGCAGACAATGCATTGGCCTCTCCTCAGTTTTTAAGAGCCAGTGAACATGGAGCGGATATAGTTGTTTATTCTGCCACCAAGCATATTGATGGCCAAGGTAGGTCTCTTGGAGGAATTGTAATTGGTTCCAGGGAATATATACGGGGACCGTTTGAAGCCTATCTTAAGCACACAGGTGGAGCAATCAGCCCCTTCAATGCATGGATTATGCTCAAGGGCTTGGAAACCCTAGAATTGCGAACCAACTACCAGGCAGATTCAGCCTTGAAAATCTGTCGGGAATTGGAAGGTATAAGTACCCTCTCCAATGTGATTTATCCTCACTTGCCCAGCCATCCGCAATATGCCTTAGCCAAAAGATTGATGTCAAAGGGTGGTACCGTTTTTGCCGTTGATTTTGAAGGCGGTAAGGAAGCATCCTTCAAGTTCATGAATAATCTTGAGATGGTCAGGATTTCCAACAATTTTGGTGATGCTAAAAGCTTGGTGACACATCCTGCGACAACAACCCACCAAAGATTAACGGAAGAACAACGCAAGATTTTGGGAATAACTGATGGTTTAGTTAGAATTTCAGTAGGTTTAGAAAATACAGACGACCTGATGGAAGATTTGATAATTGCTGCAAAGTCCATCTAGTTCGGTCTAATTCATCCAGCCTCCCAAGTTTTCCAAAATGATCTGATAAATCAGGTCGCAATGGTCATCCGAGTCATTCAAAGCAGGTATATAGGCAAAATTCTTTCCCCCATTTGCTTCAAACTCTTCTCTTACCTCCATCTTGATTTCTTCCAGTGTTTCAATGCAATCAGACGAAAATCCAGGACAAACAACTGCCAAATTTTTTACACCCTCCTGAGCAAGCCGCTTGACTTCATTAATGGTATATGGTTGCAACCAGATTTCCTTACCGAAGGTGGACTGAAAAGTGGTAAGAACTGGATTAAAGTTGCTTCCAAGACGATTAACAAGCAGTCTGGTGGTTTTCTGGCAATGACAATGGTAAGGATCGCCCTCGGTTAAATACCTCTTTGGCAAACCATGATAGGAAGCAATGAGTACTTCCGGCTTGAATGACAATTGTTGGTATTTTGAGTTAATGGCTTTTGCCAAGGCAGAAATATAACCCTCATTTTCAAAATAAGGTTCAACGGTCCGGACACTTGGTTGCCATTTTAGGGATTTGAGGTTGAGGGTTTCATAAAAGGCATCGCAAGCTGTTGCCGTGGTTGTGGCCGAATATTGAGGGTATAGGGGAAAGAACACAATCCTGGTGCATCCACGATCAAGTAACCCCTTAAGTTTTGTCGCAATGGATGGATTGCCATAACGCATGGCGAAATCGACAAGATAATCGGGTCCAATTTCAGAGGTTAATCTGGATCCTAACTTTTCAGTGAGGCTCTTGGTTATCGTCAGTAAAGGACTTTCGTTGAGCTCATTGTTCCAGATTTTTTGATAATTCTTGCCAGAAGTGAAGGGCCTTTTGGTAAGAATAATTAATTGTAATAGTGGTTGCCATTTCCACCGGGGGTAATCAATGACTCTCTGGTCAGAAAGGAATTGGTTCAAGTATTTTCGCATGGCGAAATAATCAAAGCCGTCTGGCGTTCCCAGATTCGAAAGCAATATTCCAGTTTTTCCAGACGTTATATCCGGATGGTCGGTCGGTAGAAGTCTCTTGTTGTTATCAGGAGAAGGCATTTCAGTATCTCTCATTAATGACCCAACAAACCGCTTTAGGTACTTTCGTGAACCCAACCAGTTAAGAAGATCAGTTCAAAAGTTGCAAAAATTTTACCAGAAGGAAGTGAAAAATTGTCCTTGTAAAATTTTTCGGCCTCTTGGAATATTTTATGGCTAGTAAAGTTCTTGGTTCTACTTGTTAAGGAATTTGCTTCCCCCATCAATCTCAAGTTAATCATCAACTCTGCTAATGTATTGTACTCCAGTCTAAATTCCATGCGGTCAGAAACGGGATTCTTGTAGTTTGCCCTGGCCATTAGATTTCCTAAATCCATGATATCGCCCATAGGTGCTATCCGAGGAGATGCCCCACTTTTTATTCTGGTTTCGCTGGTGATGAGTGCAGTCCTTAATTCTACGAGACTTTGCCCACCAAATAAAACAGCTAGTACCATTCCCCCAGGTTTACAGGATTGTTGGCATTGGATTAATTGTCCAACGGGGTCATTTGACCAATGGAGACAAAGACTGTGGAGGATCAAATCATATTGATCATTTGGGAATTTTAGAATTTCCTCATCGGGTACCACATCCGCCTCAGGGAAACTTTTGCCCCACAGTTTAGGTATTCCTGTTACTATTGCCTGGCTGCATAGGCAATCAAAGGCTTCCTCCATCCTGTCCTTGGCTTCCCTGATTACCTGATCATGAAAGAAAATACTAGAAGGGTTGTTTGGGTCAAATCTTTTTCGATTTTTGACCACACTTCCATAATCAAATAGTTTTCTTACTTCCATTGAGATAAATGATAAACAATATTGGGCTATAATATTTTGATGTTATTGAAGATGTTGATTAATATAGTCCGAATTTTAAGTCCTCCTAAACTTAATCAAGTTTACAATTGTTTAATTGGAAATTGATAATCAAGCTAAACCTAACATTTGACAGCGCTAAGGTTCCAGGAGAAATGAAAAGTTTAAAAGTAAATTAACCCATGGCTCTAGACTCTCGACCGATAGGGTATGTTATGGGGTGGTTAACCATTGGATTGGGGCTATCCATGCTGATTCCAATGATAACAGATGTCCTTTTCAGAAATGGTCATTGGACTACTTTTGCTATCTCCTCAGCCTTTACTGTTTTCATCGGCTTGGTATTGGTTCTTGCTACCTCGTCAACGAGTTTGACAACAGAGGGTACAAGCAAAAGAGAAACCATCCTGATTACGATATGCTTGTATACAGTAATTCCAGCTTTTGCTGCCATCCCATTTGTTTTGGGCGAACCAAATTTTCGAATTATTGATGCCTATTTTGAAGCCGTTTCGGGACTAACAACAACTGGAGCGACGGTTTTTACAAATATTGAGAGTTTACCAGAGGGGTATCTTATGTGGCGAGGGATCCTGCAATGGATCGGCGGTATCCTGATTATCATTATTGCGATGACTGTTTTCCCAAGATTGCGAATCGGCGGGATGCAGTATTTTATGAAAAGTAATTTTGAAACGATCACCACTGTTATTCCTCAAGCCATTTCGACAGCCAGAGGTATTTCAATAATTTACCTGAGTGTATCGTTGCTTTGTTTTTTATCCTACAATATAGCAGGACTTTCGATATTTGATTCATTGGTACATTCGATGACTACAGTGGCTACCGGAGGATTTGGTAACTACGATAGTTCTTTTCAGGGACTTGGATACAAGGCTGAATACGTTGCTATAATATTCATGATCCTGGCATCACTACCGTTCATCAGATATCTGACCCTTTTTCAGGATTCAGGAAGATCTGTTTTTCTGGACAGACAGGTCCAGGGATTTTTCGTGATAGTGTTTTGTATTGGTGTTGCCCTGACCATGTGGCAAATTTTTGAAAATGGCCAAGGAACTGAGTTAGCCATAAGAAAAGCCCTTTTTAATAGCATATCCATAATGACTGGTACAGGTTATGTAAGTGCCGATTATAATGCCTGGGGCAGTTTCCCAGTTGCCATCTTCTTTTTAATTGGCCTGATAGGTGGGTGTGCCGGTTCTACAAGTTGTTCGATCAAGGTATTCAGATATCAGGTCCTACTTGCCGGTGTAATAGCTCAAATTAAAAAAATCTATTCACCACATGCCATTATCAAGCCAAAATACCAGGGCAAAAATATTCCAAACGAAATCATGATTTCGATCATAATCTTTATCGTTATGTTTTTGTTCACCCTATTGATATCAGCTCTCCTGCTTGCGATGACAGGCCTAGATTTTACTACATCCATTTCTGGAAGTGCTGCTGCCTTGGCAAATATCGGGCCGGGGTTGGGCGAAATTATTGGTCCTACAGGAAATTATCAAAGCCTTGGAGATGCAGCCAAATTTATTCTTACGATTACGATGGCCACAGGTCGGTTGGAGTTATTGGCTGTTTATGTAATCCTAACCCTGAAATTTTGGCAATCCTGATTCAAGTTTATTAAAAAACCCGTAGAAGAACCCTTTCTTAAAAAGGGCCTATATTAAGAAAGGATTGTTCGATTGTTTCAAGAAAGGATTCAGAAGAAGAACTGGGTGAAAGAAGCAGGAAACCCTCCTCAGATTCCCTGATAATCATAGAACTCAAATGCTCCATCACTGTTCTTGCACAACTTCCTACAGGGAATTGTCGTAAATCCAAATCAAGAGGGCAAATTCTTTCAAGAGCCTGGATTACTTGTGGTCCGGTCAATCTGATTTGGCACCAGTTATCAGTTTGATCGGTAAAATAGCCAACTTCTCCCATAAGTTCCTGAATTTTACCCTCCGGGTAGAGGTCTTCTCGTTGAAACAATGCAAAAACCTGGTCAGGGCTCACCCACAAAACCAAAAACTCGGCATCATTGGAGTAAACAAATTTTCCTGGTTCAGGTAGAGGAGTGCCAAAAGCCTTGGTAAAGTCACTATTGAAAATTGCCTCTCTTCCTCTCGGTATTGCCATAGAAACAATTGATTGGGCAAAAACAATGTCCTGGTAATTCTTGCCAAAATACCGTTCCTTGCCCCAGAGGAAAGGGAATGGTTCCAGATTTAAATCAACCACGTTGCCTACCTCCGTCAGGGTCATAAAAATGGGGGGAGCAAATTTCCACTTCAGTATTCTTGCCTCGTAGGGGGTCTAAAACAGCAACCTTCTCGCCAATTCTGTTCGATCCATTCCTGATAAAGCCCAAACCTATTGTATGGCCCAAGGTTGGTGAATATGCGACCGAGGTCATCCACCCTTCATCATTAAGGAGATTTCTGTCTCTACCCTTGGAAACAAAATGGGCTCCGGCATTAAAGTCTGTTTCTTTATCCACCGGTATAAATCCGACTAGTCGGATACCATCAGTCTGGTTTAAACCTGGTCGTTCGGACAGTTTGTTTCCAATGGAATCCTTCTTTTTAGAGACCATTTTCTCCAACCCAAGGTTGAACGCAGTTGTCTGTCCGGTAAGTTCATTCCCGGCAAAATGTCCCTTCTCAATTCGCATGACACCAAGTGCCTCTGTTCCGTAGGGAATAACATTCAAATCCTTGCCCGCATCCATCAAAGCTTCCATCATGGAATTCCCATATCTGGAAGGTATGGCAATTTCGTAAGCGAGTTCTCCCGAGAAGGAAATCCGAAACAATCGTGCTCGCCTTCCACCACAAACCGTTAGGTTGGTACATGCCATAAAGGGAAACGCTTCATTAGACAGGTCAAAATCATCAGTGATTCTACCAAGCAACTTTCTGGAATTGGGTCCCGCAACCGAGAATTGGGCCCACCCATCAGTTGTTGAAATCAAATGGACATCAAGATTTGGCCATAGACATTGTCGGGCAAATTCAAGTTGTCGGAAAACCAAAACTGCATTGGCTGTGGTTGTGGTGATGACGTAATGAGTTTCATCCAATCTAGCCACCGTCCCATCATCATAAACAATGCCATCTTCTCGCATCATCAATCCATAGCGGACTTTGCCAATCGGCAGTTTCAGGAAAGGGTTGGCATAGACCCTGTTGAGAAATTCTGCGGCATCCTTGCCTTGGCAATCTATTTTTCCAAGAGTGGAGACATCACAAACACCAACCGATTCTCTCGTCGACAATACTTCCCGGTCTACACTTTCGCGCCAATGGTTTTCACCTTCTATGGGATACCATTGGGCCCGAAGCCAATTCCCGGTTTCAACAAAAACCGCCCCACGATTTTGAGCCCATCGGTGACTTGGAGTTAATCTTGTCGGGCGGAAATGTTTCCCACGAGAACGACCAGCAAGTGCTCCAATGGGAATCGGAGTATAAGGAGGACGAAATATTGTTGTACCTGTTTCAGCAATGGACTTACCGGTTCGTTCTGCCATGATGGCCAAAGCTGAAACATTAGATGTCCTGCCTTGATCGGTAGCCATACCTAGGGTAGTATACCTTTTGAGGTGTTCAACATCCCGAAAACCTTCATCATAGGCTTGCGATATATCCTTGGTGGTAACATCATTCTGTAAATCTATCCAGCACCTTGCCTTCGATTCTTTTACATACCAGAACGGAGCTATATTTGTCGGTTCATCAGTGGTGGTAAATGAGATACTGGCGCTTGGGGGATATCCCAGATCTTCAAGAGTTTGATTGGCTTCTGTAAATCCGGAATGCAAGGTTGAGGATAGGTCAAACAAGCCTTTAACAGAGCCGGCAACTCGCATACCGCCAGTTAAATCCTTACCAGGAACGAACGCAAAAATCTGCTCATTCCAGACAGGTTTTGTTCTTTTATGGCAGGTCAGATGAACATTGGGGTTCCACCCTCCAGCAACCGCCAGGGAATCAACCTTTACGTTTCTACCATCAGCCAGGGTCAGGGATTTTACCGCTTTTTTACCCTGAACATTGACAATTTTTCCACCAGCAACGAAGTCCTGGTAGTTCTTTCTTGGTGGTTTGTCATGATCCATGCGTGTATCAATAACCGTGACAGCAATGTCCAGTTCTAAGAGATCATCAGCTGTTTTCAGGCCAGAATCATTATTGGTAAATACGGCAACATGCTCACCAGGTTTAACGGCAAAACGATTCAGGTAAGTTCTCATGGCTCCGGCTAAAAGGATACCCGGCCTGTCGTTGTTGCCAAAACCGATAGACCTTTCGGTAGTCCCCGTACAAATGATTGATCGTTTGGAATAAATTCGCCATAGGACAGATTTCGGTTTTTTGTTTACCCCGGGTAAAGCCTCTGGCCTTTGTTCCAATGCTCCGAAAATCCCGTGATCATAACTGCCAAAAACAACAGTCCTAGGCATTAGACGCACATTGTCCAAAGAATTTAATTCAGCTAGCGTTTCGGCTAACCATTCCTGACCTGAGTTTTCGTTTATCTCTTCCTTATCGGAATTTAATCGGCCACCCAGACAAAAATCCTCATCTGCCAGGATGACCCTTGCTCCGGCACGTCCTGCGGTCAAGGCTGCGACCAAACCACTGGGCCCACCTCCGACAATCAGAATATCACAATGAAGAAAACCCTTGTCATAGGTATCAGGGTCGGGGTAACCAGACAGTTTGCCTAATCCTGCCGAATTTCGAATTACTGGTTCATAGAGTTTTTCCCAAAACAATTTGGGCCACATGAAAGTCTTGTAATAAAATCCTGCCGAAAGAAAGGGAGCAAATAGATCGTTGATGCTCAGCAGGTCTAGGTGCAAAGATAGTTTATAGTTCTGGCTTTTGGCGTTGAGATTGTCATACATCTCAACGTTGGTTGCCTTGGTATTGGGTTCGGAAAAATTCTTACGGCCAAGCTGAACCAGACCATTTGGTTCTTCTGAACCAGCCGAAAACACTCCTCTTGGACGATGATATTTGAAGGACCTTGCAATAAACAGCTGATTGTTCGCCAGCAATCCTGAAGCAAGAGTATCACCTTTGAATCCGGTGCATTGTTTTCCGTTAAAGGAAAAGTTGAGGGGATGTTCCCGATCAATCAGCCCGCCTTTTGATAGTCTGGAAAACATAATCTTCAACGCCCTATACTTTGGGCGACCTTCCTCGCAAGTTCAACTTTAAGGATTTCATGGGTAAGGGTATTTCTGGTTACCACCAACCAGGACCTGTCGCCCTGTTCGTGATACCAAAGTTCTTGATGGATACCTTCAGGATTATCACGAAGGTAGAGATATTCAAAAAATTCCTCGTCAGCTTCCGGATTGTTCCAGTCTGGTCGATTAATCAGGTTTGCATCGCCTAGGTATACAAACTCAGAAGCATCTCTGGGTCCTAACAATGGATGATCAATTATCATTTAAATCTGACCCCTAATGAAGATTGGGTTGTGCCCCAACCCCTTTTTCATCAATCATCAGACCTTTGTTGAAGCGGTCAAAACGAAATGCCGTCGCCGTAGGATGCGGTTCATCCTTGGCAAGTAGGTGGGCCATGCAATAACCCGAAGCAGGAGTGGCCTTAAAGCCGCCATAACACCATCCACCATTGAAATACAGACCTGATATGTGAGTTTTGTCAATTATGGGAGAACCGTCCATGGACATATCCATCAGACCACCCCACATCCTTAATAATCTAGCCTTGCCTATCATGGGCATGATCGCCATGCCACCTTCGCAGACATCTTCTACAGTTGGAAGATTCCCCCTCTGGGCATAGGAATTGTAACCATCCAGATCACCACCGAATACCAAACCTCCTTTATCCGATTGACTTACATAAAAATGGCCTGCTCCAAAGGTAATGACACCAGGGATACAGGGTTTTAACCCTTCAGATACAAATGCCTGGAGAACATGGGATTCTATTGGCAAACGCATACCTGCCTGGGCCATTACCTTGCTGGAGGAACCAGCGACACATACCCCAACCTTATTTGCTTTGATGGGACCTTTGTTTGTTTCAACACCTCGCAAGAGACCATTCTGGATATCAAATCCAGTTACCTCGCAGTTTTGAATAATGTCGACTCCCAACCGGTCGGCCCCTCTGGCATATCCCCAGACCACGGCATCATGTCGTACAGTACCTCCTCTTGGCTGCCAAAGAGCACCCTTTATAGGGAAACGGGCATTGTCGTAATCTAGGAAGGGGCACATTTTCTGGATGAGTTTTTCATCAAGCAGAACTGCATCTGCCCCGGCCAAAAGCATTGAGTTCCCTCTTCTGGCAAAGGCATCCCTTTGGGGATCGGAGTGAAATAGATTAAGAATTCCCCTTTGCGAAACCATGGCATTATAGTTGAAATCCTGTTCCAGACCTTCCCACAACTTCATTGAAAATTCATAAAATGGTTCATTGCCCGGCAGTAGGTAATTGGATCTGATAATGGTGGTATTGCGTCCGGTATTGCCTGAGCCAAGCCAACCTTTCTCAAGCACAGCTACCTTCCTGACACCAAATTCCTTGGCAAGATAATAAGCCGCTGCCATGCCATGGCCGGCTCCAATAATGATAACATCGTATTCCTGCTGAGGCTCAGGTTCTCGCCACATTACTGGCCATTCCTTATTGCCTCTCAGGCCTTGCCTAAGTATGTTCCAGACTGAATATTTCATCATATTACCAAGTAATCAATGGTGGACTAATTAGGGGTTTTTCGGTAAAAAGTATATGAAGAAACAGGACAAAAACTTAACAAATTAGGACAAATTTTTGCAATCAAATCAAATAAGAATTGGTTTCGTCTTGGTTGATGGTTTCCCTCTATTGTCTTATTCCAGTGCCATTGAACCACTGCGAGCAGGAAACCTCCTTTCGGGAGAAAATTTATTTGATATCCACCATTTCTCCATACAAAATTCTTACGTAAAGAGTTCCGCCGGCGCAGAAGTTCAGACTCTAAATTATCAGGATGCCGAAGAATTGGATTTTCTTTTTCTGGTAGCAGGTGGGGATCCCTTCAGTGTTGACAAACCAGACTTTACAGCTTGGCTGAATGAATTAACCAAAACGGAGACAGTGATTGGAGGCATTTCTGGAGGCCCGGTAATTCTTACTAATGCTGGGTTAATGAAGGATTTCCGAATGACTGTTCATTGGGAGCACGCTTCATTGCTTGAGCAAATGCATCCTGGCCTGATTTTGGAAAGATCACTATTTGTTATTGATCGTAATCGTATAACATGTTCTGGGGGCACAGCGCCATTGGACCTGATGCATTTGTTAATCGCAAAGGAATTTGGCACAAAATTCGCCCGAGATGTTTCAGATTGGTTTATTCATACCGAAGTTCGCAAGCCAGGTGAAGCTCAGAGGTCAGGGCTTGAAGAAAGATATGGTACCCAGGTCATGCCGATATTAAGTTCCATTGAGCTAATCGAAAACCACATTGCAGATCCATTGACCTTGGAACAAATCGCCAGATTGGTAGGAATAAGTTCCCGTCATCTAAACAGATTGTTTCAACAGGAATTAGGGACTTCAGTCATGAAATTTTGCCGCCAAGCAAGGCTGGACGTTGCTAGGAAGTTGATTGAAAGTTCTGCCCTTACCAATAACGAAATATTACATGCCACCGGGTTTTCCTCACCTGTTCAATTTTCGAGGTCATTTAGGGACCGATTTGGCTTACCCCCTACAACCTATAGAAAAGAGAATAACTCCAAATCTAAAATTTTGACCGTGGAAATGGAATAGGTTAAAGAGTCGGGATATTGCCATGACAAAAAATAAAAAAATGGTAATGACAAAAATATTTTGGGAGATAAATTAACTGGTAGGTAAGCAAGCATTCCAACTTCCTATTGATTCTTTTTCTTATCTCGGCTTAGATTTGGAGGCAAAATGACTAAAGATGGTATCAGGTATTATCTGGTAAGTTTTACGGACCTTTTTGGGGTCGTGCGGTCAAAACTCGTACCAGCATCTGCAATTGAAGAAATGAAGGAGGAGGGTGCTGGTTTTGCCGGTTTTGCCGCCCATTTGGATATGACTCCGGCTTATCCAGATATGCTGGCCATGCCTTCTGACAACATTTATCCCTTGCCGTGGAAACCTGAGGTCGCCTGGATTCCCAGTGACCTGCAGATGGAAGGAAAAGAAGTAGATCATGCCCCCAGGCTAGTATTGCAAAGATTAATAGCCAAGGCCAAGGCAAAGGGCTACAAAGTTATGACTGGGGTAGAACCTGAGTTCTTTTTGCTCTCCCCCTCAGGTCAGGAACTTTCAGATGCAGCTGATTTAAGAAGCAAGCCCTGCTATGACCAGCAGGCCCTCATGCGCAGATACGAACTAATTTCAGAAATCAGTGATGCCATGATTGCCATGGGTTGGGAACCATACCAGAATGATCATGAGGATGCGAATGGTCAATTTGAAATGAATTGGGGTTTCTCTGACCCCCTGACAACGGCCGATCGACACACCTTTTTCAAATTCATGGTCAAATCACTGGCAGAAAATCATGGGTTCAAGGCGACCTTTATGCCCAAACCCATGCCGACCCTGACCGGAAATGGGTGTCATGTTCATCTATCAATCTGGCATGACCAGAGTGGCGAGAACCTAATGAGTGGTGATGGGGAGTTGGGCCTTTCAAAATTGGCCTATAATGTGATTGGCGGTTTGCTTGAAAATTCGAAGAGTTTGGCGTTGATAACAAACCCGGTGGTTAATTCCTATAAACGGATAAATGCACCCAGAACCACTTCAGGTGCGACCTGGTCCCCAAACACAGTAACCTATGGTGGCAATAACCGAACTCATATGATCAGAATTCCAGGAGACAACAGGGTTGAGGTCCGCTTGGCGGATGGGGCATCGAATCCATACCTGTTACAAGCGGCAATGATTGCCTCGGCCCTGGATGGTATTGAGCGAGAAGTCAATCCGGGTGAAAGGATTGATTTGGACATGTATGCTGAGGGTTACAAGGTTAAAAATGCACCAAAATTGCCTTTGAACATGCTTGATTCCCTCCGGCTTTTTGAAAGTTCAGATTTTATTGGAAAATACTTTGGGGATGAATTCCAGCAAGCCTATGCCAAACTGAAAGGTGAGGAGTGGGATGAGTATATGAGGTATTTTTCGGAATGGGAAAAGGCCAACGCCCTGGATGTATAGGAATCGGTCAGTGCTTTTGCGACACATTCTATTAGAGCTTGGTCCAAACGATACCAAACCTTCGAAGGAATAATTAAAATGCATATTTTAGTACTTCAGCACGCCAAAGTTGAACATCCTGGTTCATTCAGGAAACTTTTGAAGGAGGATGGGCATACCTGGGATCCAATTGAATTGGATGAAGGGGAACAATTGCCAAGCCTTGA
Source organism: Paracoccaceae bacterium (assembly GCA_963668325.1). GTDB lineage: Bacteria > Pseudomonadota > Alphaproteobacteria > Rhodobacterales > Rhodobacteraceae > MPNP01. Next base: position 158,575 of record OY764222.1, on the reverse strand, counting down.
TGGTTACGATGCTCTTTGGGTCCTGGGAGGGCCAATGGATGTCTGGGAAGAAGATATTCACCCCTGGTTGAAACCTGAGAAGGAGTTTATCCGAGATGCTGTCAAGGAAAGGGGACTACCCTTTTTGGGATTATGCCTTGGACATCAGCTTCTGGCAGAAGCACTTGGGGGTAAATGCGGCAAGGCAGAAAACTCTGAGGTTGGCGTGATGGAGGTAGATCTCACCGAGGCTGGTAGTGAAAGTATTTTCTTCGACGGGATTCCGGAAACGTTTAACTGCTTGCAGTGGCATGGTGCTGAAATCAAAAGGATGCCGGAAGGTGCTGTATGTCTAGCAAGTTCACCTTTGTGTAAGTTCCAGGCGATGAATTGGTACACCCGAGCGTTTTCTGTTCAATTTCATTTGGAGGTTGAATCAAATACCGTTGATAACTGGGCAGTTATTCCTGAATATGAATCAGCTCTGGACAAAGTATTTGGTCAGGGGGGAGTTTCCCAATTACGTGGTGATTGCAACAAGGAAATGAAGAATTTTGAAACCATGGCCGAACGGGTTTACATCAATTGGTTACATGCGGCTTCAAAATAGCCTGCATTTACTGCCCTTCGGAAAGTCTCACATGAATATCACTATCAGCCGGAAGGTTGTTATTCTCAATTAACAAATCAAAAGGTGTCCTTCCTTGTGCGTCTGGTTTTTGGGGATTTGCTCCAGCATCCAGCAAAGTTTCAATAATTTTCGGATTTCCGTTGTAAGCAGCCGCAGCATGTAAAGGTGACCATCCAATTAATACAATTTTGGAATCAATAACAGCACCTGCCTGAAGCAAGACTTCGATAATCTCATGATTCGTGTTATAAGCGGCTGCAGAATGCAAGGGCGTCAATCCCAACTCAGCCTTGGATTCGATGTTTGCGCCCGCATCAAGCAATGCCCTTGTGATCTTTGGATTAGTGTTATGTGCAACAGCAATATGTAAGGGGGTAAACCCTTCGCTACTCTTTAATTCCATGTTAGCACCAGCACCAATCAAAATATTGATAACCTCTGGAGAATTGCTATTTCCTGCAGCAAAGTGGAGAGCTGTTAATCCTCCAGGTGTTTTGGATTCTATTAGGTTTCCCTGGTCATTAAGACATTGGATTATATCATTTGGGATTGCATTTTTGAAATATTCACCACTCAACCAATCACCACAATTTGAATTGGCTTGAAGGCTCCCAGTCATACCCAAAATGAATATCAGAACCCCAATTACTAACGATACCGGCTTGTTCATAGTCAATCCTATAAAACATTTAATATTGCGGCTAATATAGTTTTCTAAATCCAAAATGAACATAACACTAAGTGGTGATAAATTATTATTGATTATTGCTCGGATGCCTCACAACAAAGAGGGAGGAGTAACAAGCTAAAGCATTAGCAAACGGATGGATTTTCTTGACGGATAAATGTCTAGATCATGTTGGGCAGAGATAACCCTATTGAGGTTTGATTGCACACAAGTGATTGTTCAATAGTACAATATATTTGTCTGGCACCTTCAAAAACTAGTACTCCGACAACAAATTATACAAAATTAAGGTCTATAAATTTTGGAACTAAGACAAAACTAATTTGGTAACTCCCTTAATTTCGGGATGCCCTCCTTGTTGACAATTAGTAGATGATTTACCATCAAATCCATTGGGTCTCCTAATTCACTGAGATACCCAATAGCCAAAAGGAGAAAGGCTTTACTTGAATTTCTTGGGAGACACGGCAGGATTATCAGACCTTGATGTAACTCTTCCCTTTCTAGCAATACCTGAAAGTCTTTAGCATCTGCCGTAACGATTACCAAATCCTCTTGAATGCACCTGGAAACGATTTGGTGGTCTTCATCACCAAGTCCTCCGTTATTTCTTGGGTGAACGGTTTAGTGGTTGTACTCTTCAGCTAATTCCAGAGCAATTATTGGAGAAAGGCATTCATCTAGAAATAGTCTCAAATTGGCAGACCTTTGCGTCTGCCTCGTAAGGGATTGGATTTTGCATAAAATTCTGCCACTTCAAATGCTTCAGGAGGTATTTCTGGGTATTCTTCTACCAAATTGTCAATTGTTTCTTCACCCTTCAGCCAACCTCGAACGGAATAAGCGGTAATACGGGTTCCCTTGATTACAGGGGTTCCACCGAGAATTCTAGGATTCTCCACGAGAAATTCCGAACGGTTTTGGATATACCGTTCTGTTGATTTCAAGAGGTCCTTTATTGAGGGGTCCAAGTGAATATCTTTACCTTCCACATGAACGACTTCTGTAGGGTCTAAAAGATTTTGCAGAGTTTTCCAAATTGCTTTTTTGAAATTTTTGGGTGCATCTTTTATGTCTTCATTCCCAATTACTGAAAAAAATAAAACCGCTTCCTTTGGTAGGAGGTATTGCCCATTAGACTTTTGGGCTGAAACTACCTTGGTATCAATATACTTTTTAATCTCCTTTCGTGGAAACTCCGAGAGAGTAGAAATTTCTCCTACGGTGAGATCTGAACATTCCATTTTTTTCTCCATAAAGTGTCTAAGTATAATCAACAAAATAACTTTACACGAAAGGAATTTTACTACCAAAAATCCATGAACAGCAACCAACAAGATACCGTTCGATTTTGGAGTAACGTCATCCTAATAAAGAGATTGGTTAAATTTAATGTTTATTACTCAAATGTTGGTTGATTATACCATATTAAGTCGCTGACGCTCTAGTTAACGACAGCCGGGCTGTTTCGAGATGTTCTTTCATCCTTTCAGCAGCAAGTTCTGGTTCCCTGAATTTTATCGCATCCAGTATTTGTCTGTGCTGAAGGTTGTATTTGTATATTATGTTAGGCTCAAGGGTTAGTTGTCGCATTCGGGTCCATGATTGATTGCCCCGAACAGAATTTATTTGCATGGCTATCCATTCAAGTAAGGGATTACCCGTGGTAGCAACAAGTTTCATGTGAAATTGTGTATCCAGATTGGCAAAAGCAACGGCGTCCTCCACTTTGGTTTCCATGGCATCTTGGATACCGGACAATTCAAGGATATCAATCGGGCGAGCGTTTAATACGGATAATCTACAAATATGGGGTTCAAAAGCAAAACGGGCATCCATTAATTCCAAGGGGCGGGCTGATTCGAAAATTGGTTGCCGAATATTTTTATTGTTGAACCTTACATAAGTCCCGCTGTTGTTGACAATTCCCACCAAGCCTTCATTTTCAAGTTGCTCAAGGGCTTTTCTAATTGTGCCCCGGGAAGCTTTCATGATTTCAGCTAAATCCCTTTCCGGGGGCAGCCGGTCATTCATCTTGAACCTTCCGGTATATATTTCCCCTCTCAATTGAGCGGCAATATCTGAAAATGATTTCCGTTTTTCCATAAGGCAAATCTATAATAACAAACCAATAATATACCAAATTCAGATAATTTTCAAGAAATGGCATTTTTTTGGTTTAAACTAATAGATAATTGGTTCATTTTATTTTATTCAACATGCGGTAATTAAGCAGAATGAGAGTTTAAGTTTTTAGAGGTGTATGAATGGCCGTTCCCGAACATGCAGATTTTGTAGTTATAGGTGCTGGAATTCACGGACTGTCAACAGCTTGGAGGTTGGCCCAGCGGCTGGTTGACCAGGGAGAAGAGGTTGGAGGCAGAATAGTAGTTCTGGATAAATCAGGAATTGCTTCTGGGGCCTCGGGTATTGCCTGTGGGGTAGTACGAAACAATTATTTTCAACCCGCTATGCGTCGGCTCATGGCCCATTCAGTAGATGTTTGGGAGTCTGATCCCGAGGGACTGAGTTACCATCCGGTCGGTTACATGCAGATTTCAAGCGAGGCCATGCGGGAAGATGTTCAAACAATTTATGAGCAGCAAAAAGAGATCGGATACGAAAGTGTATTCATTGAAGGTTCAAACGCTTCCACAAATTATATGAGAGGAATGTTTGAGGATTGGCAGGCTAAAAACATTACATCGGTCCTCCACGAAAAAAGGGGCGGGTACTCCAACAACACCAAAGCCATGTACGGTTTGGCTTCAAAAGTCGAGAAGCTTGGCGTCCGTATTATCTCAGGCATTGAAGTTAAGGGATTTAACCTCGATTCAACTTCCAATTCAGTCTCATCTGTTGATACTGACAAGGGAGAAATAACCTGTGAGCAGGTTATTATTGGGGCTGGCCCCTGGGTTAGAGACTTTTGGTCCATGTTGGATCTCCCCAAACAAATTACCGTGAAAGATCTAGATGGTGAAATTCACGAGAATGTAGACATGTGGAGATATTGGCAACTAGAAGAGGGTGTCCTGACGGTTCCGCCCGAAACGTTGTTGACAGACGATGGTAAGATGCCACCAGTTATCCATGTAGATACAGATGCTCCTTTGTACTCGGATGTAGATGGGTCAATTATTACCGAGGAAATGTGGGGAATTTACTATAAACCAGATTGGCATTTTGGCGGTGTTCAGGGCGGTGCTTCCCCTTATAAGGTAGGTACACCAGTGGATGAGGTGGCCATAGACCCCTATGGTCCATCTAGCCCGGAATTCGTTTCCAGTCAGGAATTTGCTCATATGTGGGTGTCGGCATTGGCGCATTGCCACAAGAGATTCGAAGGTACCATGCCAAAATACCATAGAGAACCTTCAGGTGGGATTGGTTGTTTTACACCTGACAGTTTCCCGGTATTTGATAAATTTAATGAAAATGTGTTTATAATTGCAGATTCCAATCATGGTTGGAAAATGCTTGGAGTTGGTCACCTTGTGGCCGACGAAGTTTTGGGTGAAAAACAGGAATTGCTAGAGCCTTTCAGGTTTTCTCGTTTTGAAACTGGGGAATTGCATCCAGTGTCAAACAGCCCATATCCATGGAGTTAGGAAAAATAAATTAGGAGGTCGTATGCCAGAAACGGATATCGAAAAATTTGTAAATGCCCCCGGTAGGGATGAGTTGGTCAAGGAAGTCAGGGCTAAAATTGATGCCATGGGTGTTGAGTATCTATATCTACAGTTTGTCTCTGTTACCGGTAAGATCATGGGGAAAGGCATCCCTGCGGATCATTGGGAAAACATTGCTCAAAAGGGATTTCAACTTGTTTATGGTGCAACCGTAAACCTGTTTACGAACCGGCATGGAGATTACTTGGGTTATGGACCGGAGGCCGCTGAACTGGTAGGCATTCCCGAGCCTGAAACCATGATGCAATTGCCTTGGGAACCAAAGATTGCTCGTTTTTATTGCACTCTGTTTCGTAACAGAGAAGAACCTGAAAACCCCGGAGGGTATCTGACCTCTGATTGTCGAGGCAATTTACGACGTCTTCATGAAGAGTTCCAGAGCAAGCACGACCTGCAATTGAGAATGGGTACCGAACCAGAAATGATGTGGCTGAAAAGAGGTGAGGATGGGAAGCCTGACGGTGGTTTTTCTAAACCCTTCTGTTACCACATCGATCAATTTGAATCCCTTCGACCGGTTTATATGAAGGTTATTGAGTATGCCCGGAAAATGGGTCTGGATATGATTCAGGGAGACCATGAAGATGCTCCGGGGCAATTGGAACTCAATTGGATGTTTGATGATGTTTTGAAAAATGCAGACCGACTGACAACCTATCGACAAATTTGTGCCCAGGTTGCCAGAGAGTTCAATCTGATTGCCTGTTTCATGTCCAAGCCCTTCATGGGTGTATCAGCTTCAGGTTGCCATCATAATCTATCTCTTTGGAGAGGTGGGGATCAAACCTTCTGCCGAGTAGGTAATGATCCCGATAACTTGCCAGGTATGAAAGATAATTACCTGTATACCTCAGGTGGGGAAAATACCTTTATGCCTGATACAGATGATCCCCGCATGCCCGGAAAAGTGGGTTTGATGGCCATTGGAGGGATTGTAAAACACCTTAGAGCATTAACTGCCGTCGGTTCTTCCACCGTCAATTCCTACCGCCGACTTTGGGATACGGGGTTCTGGGCACCGGTCTTTGCTGATTGGGGTTTTCAAAACCGAACGACAGGTTTGAGAGTTTCCGCCCCAGGAAGATTTGAATACAGGTCAGTCGATTCAATGGTTAATCCATACCTTATGGGATCAGTTATTCTAGCTGCTGTCAATGATGGTCTTGATAATAATCTGGATCCGGGAGAGCCTGAGGAAAGAAACATTTACGAGGCCATAAAAGCTGGTAAGGATGTCCGTAAACTGCCAATGTCACTTGGGGAAGCTCTTGAAGCATTGGCCAATGATGAGGTCATTCAAGGTGGAATGCCTGGCGAAATGTATCGCTTGTATCACGAATACAAAACAGATGAATGGGAACGATTTATGCACACTGTCTCTGATTGGGATCAGGAAACATATATTGATTGTTTACCATAAAATTAAATGCAAAGGCAGGGTGTTTGGTAACATTCTGCCAATCTTGAAACCTTATTGGGAGTAAAAAAATGTGTGGAATTGCTGGGATAATTCATCGAGGGAAAACCTCTGGTGTTGGGTCTGAAATGACCGATATGCTCCAGGCCCTCAAGCATAGGGGGCCAGATTCAACTGGCTATGCCATCTATGGAGATGTCGGTAATGGGGACCTTATTATGCGAGTTAAGGTTGCTGAACGTGAAGATATGGATAAGGGTAGCAAAATAAAAAGCCAAATCCGTGCTCGCATTGATGAGGTAGAAAATATCATCAGGGAACATGCTACGATAGTATCCAAGGATCAGGCTACCGATTATGCTTTGCGTTTTGCCCTGTCAATCAAGGATAAACCAACCGAGATGGCCGAAACCATTGAGGAATTGGAAGGAGTGGAAATTCTTTCCCTGGGAAGAAGGTTGGAACTTGTAAAGGATTTGGGAGATGCAGCCGAAGTATCCATGGATTACAATTTGAAATCATTGCATGGAACCCATGCGATTGGTCATACCAGAATGGCAACGGAATCGGATGTGGACATACGATCCGCTCACCCTTACTGGGCCTTTCCCTATAATGACATTTCCGTGGTTCATAATGGCCAGATTACCAATTACTGGATAATGCGAAGGGAAATGGAACGTATGGGGCACAGATTCATGTCCAACTGCGATTCTGAGCTTCTTGCCGTCTATACTGCTCACAATCTCACGAACGGTGAGACTCTGGAAGAAAGCCTGACCAAATCCATCCATGAAATTGATGGGGTCTTTACCTATTTGGTTGCAACCAGAGATGAACTTGGGATGGCCAAGGATACAATGGCGGCCAAACCACTGGTTTTATACGAAAGTGACGATCTGATTGCCATGGCATCGGAAGAAGTTGCGATTCGTTCAATTCTACCCGAGGAAATTGATACTTATGATCCTTATGATGAGGAGGTACGTGTATGGCACACCTAAGTGATTCTGAATTGAGAGAATTGACTCAGGAGGACCGAGTCAAGGCTCTTGGAATGACCACCGAGCAGTTGACCGGCAGGTCAATGGCTTTAGAGTTTGATCCCGATGAAGAGCATAGGTTCGTTTATCCATGGGCTCCAGAGGTGGATTATAATAAACGGACAGAAATTGATGCCGATAATCAGACCACGACCGAGGTGAATACCAAGGTAAGGAACCTTATGGCTGAAGGCTATGGATCCATTGTCATCAATAATCCACGGGGCATGCACGGTCTTGGGGTGGGTATATTAAGTCGCTTGAACCTGATCTTTGAAGGTTCCCTGGGATATTTTGCCGTTGGACTGAATGACGGCCCTAACGTAAGGATTAACGGTAGGGTCGGCTGGTCCTGTGGCGAAAACATGATGTCAGGCTCGATTATTGTTGAAAAAAATGCCGGTTCTACCTTCGGAGCTGCCATTAGAGGTGGTGATCTTGTCTGTAAAGGTTCCGTAGGATCCAGAACAGGTATTGATATGAAAGGTGGAACAATCATTGTTGGTGGTGACACCGGTGCCTTGTCAGGATTCATGATGCAGCGGGGTAGGATGATTGTTTGTGGGAATGCCGGGAAAAATCTCGGAGATTCCATGTATGATGGGACAATTTACATTGGTGGTAAGATCAGAAGCTTGGGGGTTGATGCTGTTCCTGCCGAATTGACCGATTTGGATAAAGGTTGGTTAACCAGAAAACTCTCCCTTTACGGCATGGTACCAGAACAGGGGGTAGACCATTTTACCAAGATTGTCGCCGGCAAGCAGCTGTGGAACTACGATAATTTGGAACCCACCGAGAAGAAATTGATTTTATAAATTCATTAGGAGATCACTCGAATGTTAAAATCTGAGGACAGTCATAAGCAACCCATGCAGCGGGACAGATATAATCTCGGAAAATCGTTTATTTTCCCCCCGCATGTTATTGATGATATTCACGTCAAGTCAGAGTTGGGTCGTTACCGAATGCGGGGTTTTTCCCTTTTCAAGAAAATACCCCACTGGGATGATTTAACTTTTCTGCCAGGTACTCTAACGAGGTTTGTTATCGAGGGTTATCGGGAAAAATGTGATACCAAGACCGTTATAGGTCCAAGGGCCAAGCGACCTTTGGAGCTTGATATCCCGGTGTATGTAACCGGTATGAGTTTTGGCGCTCTTTCCTATGAGGCAAAAACCGCCTTGGCACGTGGGGCTACGATGGCCGGCACAGCTACCTGTTCAGGTGAGGGTGGTATGATTCCAGATGAAAGAAGATATTCCTCCAAATGGTTTTACCAGTGTATTCAATCCCGATATGGCTTTAATCCTCACCATCTGGTGTTGGCTGATGGTTGTGAGTTTTTTATCGGGCAGGGCTGTAAGGTTGGCCTGGGTGGACATCTCATGGGACAGAAAGTTACCGATCAGGTTGCCGAAATGAGATCTCTACCGGCTGGCATTGACCAAAGGTCGCCTGCCAGGCATCCAGATTGGCTGGGTCCTGATGATCTGGCCCTGAAAATCCAGGAAATCAGGGAAGCCACAGATTGGCAGATCCCGATCCAATTGAAGCTCGGTGCAGCCAGGGTTTACGATGATGTTCGGATGGCCGTAAAATGTGATCCGGATTCCATTTATATTGATGGTATGGAAGGTGGAACGGGGGCCGGACCTCATCTGGCTACCGAAGATACAGGTGTACCTGGAATGGCTGCCATTCGTCAGGCCAGAAAGGCCATTGATGATCTGGGCATGAAAGGCAAGATTAGCCTTGTTTATGCCGGTGGTATAAGGAATGGAGCGGATGTAGCCAAGGCACTTGCCCTCGGGGCTGATGCAATTGCCTTGGGGCACTCGGTAATGATGGCCCTCAATTGCAATAAAGATATTCCGGAAGCAAATTTCCCGGAAGAAATGGGTGTTGATCCCGGTTATTGCTATCATTGCCATACCGGCAGATGTCCGGTAGGGGTTGCTACCCAAGATCCGGCTCTGAGGTCACGACTTGATCCAGATGAGGCAGCAGAAAGGGTTTACAATTTTCTCCACACCCTGACCATTGAGGCACAACTCTTTGCACGTGCTTGTGGCAAGACGAATATACATTCGCTGGAGGTGGAGGACTTGGCCGCCCTGACCATGGAAGCTTCGGCCATGGCTGGCGTTCCACTGGCCGGAACCAACCACACTGTTGGAATAGAAGACTATCACCATTTGTAAGGAGTAATTGGATGGCTGGAACAAAGTATAGAGGTTCGGATATATCCGACATAGATCAGTTCATCAAGGATAAGGATGGTTTGGGGTCGGAACGGGAAGTTGAGATTGGTCAACATATTGGCTACCGTTACGATGTAAATCTCGTACCTGATTATAATCGCCTGACACCCTTCCTGAAAGAATACATGGAAGTTATGGGGTGGGATGATCTTAATTGGCTGGAAGATGTTCACATGGGATATGAAGATGGTAAGCCTGCTGTATTTGACCGCAACATCAATGGTTGGGTAAGGGTCCCAGATTCAATAGAATTGCCTGACAACCAGCAGGACCGGGATATGATTGCTCGGGAATTGCTGATTAAGTTCCAGATGTCTGATCGACATCCTCTGGTGCTGTTGAGAAAGGCATATATGAAATTCTGAAAATGACCAAGGTTGCCTGTCTGCAGTTGTCTCCAAGGGCAAGTTTTAAGGAAGCAGAAGCAGAGTTTCTTCCCCATTTCAGATCAGCATTGGAACTGGGGACCGAGTTTATATTCTTACCCGAATATTGTGGGGGATTAAAAAGCGAAAAGGGACTTCTCGCTCCTCCTGTCGCAACAGAAGAAAACCATCCCATTCTCCAGAAACTTCTGGAACTGGCAAACCAGGAGAAGGTATGGGTCCTGTGTGGTTCCATTGCCATAGAAGGGTCTAATGAACTCTTCCGAAACCGATCATTTGTAATAAATGATCACGGAGAGATAGTGGCACGGTATGACAAGATCCATCTTTTCGACATCAAGCTGTCTGATACGCTAGAATATAGGGAAAGTGCTGTAGTTGAACCTGGGGGAAGTGGGGTAATCGCCCAAACATGTATGGGAGCTCTGGGACTGTCTGTTTGTTATGATTTGAGGTTTCCCCACCTCTACAGGGATTTGGCGCACCAAGGTGCTGGCGCACTTACCGTTCCTGCGGCTTTCATTAAAACCACAGGTGAAGCCCATTGGCATGTCCTAAACCGGGCCAGAGCCATAGAAAATTGTGCTTTTGTCATTTCACCATGCGCCGTCGGGGATATCCCGGGTGGGGGATGTTCTTATGGTCATTCCTTGATCATTGATCCCTGGGGAAAAATATTGGCAGATGGTGGTGATGAACCTGGTGTAATTACGGCGGATATAGACATCGAAAAATCTGGGGAAATGAGGCAAAAAATACCTAGTCTCAGCCATGACAGAGAGTATCAAATCAGCAAAGCGGTTTAACGGTTAGATGACTTATTTTTTGCCAACCAGGGAAAACAACCAGAAACAAGTATCTTTAAAAGATGAATTTCTTAAATGGCAATGCCGTTTAAGGCAAATACTTGTACGCGAAAATGGCGGCAAGCCTGATAATTCCATTATACCTCAAGTTCATTCAGAGACAGGGGCCTGGGTTTCTTTCCCGGTGGTTACAGTTCTTTGTCGCAAACTTCAACATGCTGTAACCCCTGAAATGCATCACATGGCAAAATCTACCAATGATCCTTTTCAGGTAAGGGAAAAAGCTTTAAGGTTCTTTTCGGAAAGATATTATCAACAACCGGAATGGTTTTCAGATACCCTGACCGCAACATTTGAGGAAGACTCAGAAAAGTATAGGGATTTGATCCAATCAGATACCTGCATCCTACGGTTTGAGGCATTTAACAAGAGTTACACATTGGCCTGCAAGATAGAGTGGTATTCTACCAGTGATTATTGCTGGCAAGCGACATACTGGCACAATCTATTGTTCAACCCGAATCTGTCCCCAAACATATTGGTTATTGGATTCAAACCGGATTGGGCTAGATCGAAGGAAATGCAGAGAGAAAGTTAAATGGAAACATCGATTCCCATAACCCAGCAGGTCAGACCGAGATACGAAGTTCCATTTGAACGGAAGGGAATTATTGAACCTGGAAGGCCAATATTACTACCAGGAACTGAAAGATACATTATTCCAGGCGGGGGCAGTCGTACAATTTCCATCTGTGAAGGGGATGAAATCGGTATCTTGAACCTGGAGGGCAACCAATCTGTCGAAATGGTTATGTTCAATCTGGAGGGCAAATCTGATGCCGGGTTCCTTGGAACCAAGGGATCAGGAAAACCGGAAGGGATCATCAACCTAATATCCCACTCTGTTCTTGGTTGGGACTTTCCAATAGATACATTGCAAGAAAGGGGAATAAATATTGCGGAAGGCGATGCAGTTTGCCTGCATGGTTCGGGAACGCCTCCGGGCCAATTGGACACCTTTTTTTCGTCTCAAGCAGGTATATTAATCGTGTCCTTACCCGGTTCTCCCATGTTACCTTGGGAACAAGGTACTCTAACTGAGATTGCCCTTTATGTAAAAAGAGCCAATCCTGCTGGTGAAACCCCACAGTTGAAAGCGCCACCACCGCTTGCTGACCCCATCGTTGACGGTAATATCCTGCCGGGGGAAGCATTTGTTTATGAGGTCAAGGCTGGAGAATATATCCAGATTCTGGACGTCCAAGGTAGGGAGTGTTCTGACTTCCAAGCCTTTTCAATGCGTGATCTGGACCAAGGATTGGAAAGGGAAATTGATCCCACAGCTACCAGGTCACTAGGTGGTACCATTTACCCAACCCCCGGGCTTTATTCCAAATTTTTCAATGTTGACTTTGATCCCTTGGTACAAATTGTCCAGGACACTTGTGGGCGCCATGATGCCTTTGGCTTGGCTTGCACTGCCAAATACTATGAAGATATGGGTTATCCCGGACATAAGAACTGTTCTGAAAACATGTCACGAAAATTAGCTCATTATGAAGTTCGGAAACGGGAGGGTTGGCCAGCAATTAACTTCTTTTTTAATACTGGTATGGATAAGAATCACGCGATGATGTTTGATGATCCCTGGTCTCGGCCAGGTGATTTTGTCTTGCTTAAGGCCCTCACAGACCTGGTTTGTGTTTCGACTGGTTGTCCTTGTGATATTGACTCCGCTAATGGGTGGAATCCTACGGATATTCAGGTCCGTACCTACCATCAGGACGAGGATTTCAAAGTTTCGATAGGATACAGAAAGACACAGGAGGGGGATATGATAGAAACGAAAAAAACCGGCTTTTATGACAATTTTGCCAAACATACCCGTGATTTTGTTGAATATAACGGCTTCTGGCTTCCCAACACAATGCGCAATCATGGCGCAATCAGTGAGTATTGGGGATGTCGTGAAAAAGTCATAGTAACGGATTTATCTCCACTGCGAAAATATGAAATCACTGGGCCGGATGCTGAAGAGCTTGTACAATATTGTGTAACGCGTGATATCAAGAAACTATCCAACCGACAGGTTGTGTACACGGCCATGTGTTATGAGCATGGTGGCATGATTGATGATGGGACTGTTTTCAGGATACAGGATACAAATTTCCGATGGGTTGGGGGGAATGACGAATCCGGGTTGTGGCTCCAGAAACAAGCCAAGGAAAAGGGTTTGAACGCCTGGGTTAGAAACTCAACGGATCAATTGAATAACCTGGCAGTTCAAGGTCCTCGGTCCAGGGAAGTTTTACAAAAGGTATTCTGGACCCCGCCGGTTGAATCCACCATTGAAGAACTGGGATGGTTCAGGTTCACCATCGCACGGATAGGAGGACCAAAAGGAATTGCCTGTGTCGTAAGCAGAACTGGTTATACAGGTGAATTGGGATACGAAATATTTTGCCATCCAAAGGATGCAGCAAAAGTCTTTGATGCTGTCTGGGAGGCAGGGGAGGAATTCGGTATTGTTCCACTTGGTTTGGAAGCTTTGGATTTATTACGGATTGAAGCCGGTCTGATCTTTGCTGGTTATGAATTTTTTGACCAAACCGACCCCTTTGAGGCCGGCATTGGATTCACCGTACCCCTAGCTTCCCAAAAAGATGACTTTATGGGTAGGAAGGCTTTGGAGAGAAAAAAGGAACATCCGGTCCGTAAACTTGTCGGCTTGGATATAGAAGCGGGATTGGTACCTTCAAATGGTGATTGTATCAGAATTGGCAAAGCCCAGGTTGGAGAAATCACCTCGGCAATGAAATCGCCGATACTGGGAAAGACCATTGCCTTGGCGCGGGTAGATTTAAGCCATTCAGGACTTGGCACTGAAATTGAGGTAGGGCAGTTGGATGGGCTTCAGAAAAGGCTTAGGGCAAAGATTGTTCCATTTCCACATTTTGACCCGGAAAAGAAACGAGTTAGAGGAAACTACTCCTGAACTCCATTCCACAATGAAGGTTAGGGTACGTTAGGAAAATGTTGATAGCGTACACGATTTCTGATTCTGGTTATAATCATAGATCAGTCGACAAGTCCTTTAACATGGTGTTTCAGCCAATGGAACTTCAAAGCAAGTTCCTTAATCTCAAGGAAATAAATCCTTTAATATAGAGGTGGAAGAGATTAGTCCGATCTATTCTTGCTATTAAAACGCAGATAAATTTAGATTTTGACAAAGTTATCAAGTTCCACTGAATTGCTATGACTTGCTTGAGAGCAAGAAACTACTCAATATTTGGCTAAGCAATTTGCCATCTGCAGTTGATTTATAGGTAATAAATTGGCCTTGGGACACAATATTAAATTTCGGTGGTACACCATTGATAATTAACTTCATTTGAATTTGTCCGGGATTTCCTGCCGAAGTCAATTTTGTTGGTCTCGTAGTTGTGGGCGATTAAACCGGTACCAAAAAATAGATTGCTTTTCAATGGATAATTCCTATATACTGTACTTGGATTGGGAATTACCCGGTCGGCGGGGGTTCTGTTTAAGCAGGGCCCTTTTGCTTTTTTTATGGAAAAACCCTGGATTCAAATAACTTTTCCAAAATGATTTTATATGCTCGATCGTGGTTTTCTGGATGGATTGTTTGATTTGCTATGGGTCTAGCTGTCAGGTCAGCAAGTTGCAATCCTGTTGAGTTGACAGATTTTTTTGCGAATATTGGTTGAAAATCCATAAGTTGAAAGTCGCTATTACATTGATGTAATGTATTACGCCCCTCTTTGATTTGGTGAAAATGTTTTTCAAGATCTTTATCTTCACTTGAACCCCTTTTTTCGAAGATTACATGGGTGGTTTTACCATTCTGTTTCTTTTTCCTTAAGTATTCCAACAACCTCTCCAGACAAAATGTTAAGGCAAGTTCGTAGGGGTTATAGGGATTTTTGTATTTTCTTATCAATGATTCTTTTTTGATAACCGAAGCAATAATGGTAATCGGGGCATCACTCATTATTTGGTTAAGGTCATTGTAGAAATCATTCCGTTTGATCCTATTAATTTGTAGCCAGGCAAATTCACCTTTTGACTTTCTGATTTCATGCTCATGAAGAATCACTGAGTCATGTCCCCAGTATTTGAATTTAAATTCCTGTAAGGCCGGAACAACAGACTTTATGTACTCGTCTTTCTTCACTACACAGAAAGAAAGGGCAAAAACAGGAAATTTTTTATCAATTGATGTCAGGATTTGGATTAGAAAGGTAATACTGAAATTGAATGACAATAAAAATGATAGGTCCAATGGTTTAATAATTAGTCAGTTTGAAGTTCAAAAATTAACTTACTGATTAAAGATCATTTTGGTACGGTTTAACCAGAAATATACAATGTTCACAGTTTCCCTTCCATTCATAACCGCCCTAGATCCATCCGGCGTCCACAACAAAGTTCTGGGCAGAACACATTCGAGATTGGTCCGAGGCCAGAAAAAGGGACAGAGCTGAAACATCTTCTGGTAAAACCCGACCAGCCAAGCGCTGGTTCTGGTCCAAAGCTTCATTGGCCTTTTCGTCAACCCACAAATCCAACTGCCGTTGGGTCATTATCCAGCCAGGTACAATGGTATTAACCCTGATGTTATGCTTTCCCAAATCTGTCGCAAAGCATCTTGTCATTCCATGAACACCTGCCTTCGAAGTACCATAGATGGGAAGATTTTGAGAACCTACATACCAACTGGAGGAACCAAAATTGATAATTGACCCTCCACCCGATTCAATCATCGCGGGTAGAACAGTCTGGATAGCAAAAAAGCTATGCTTCAGGTTAACTGAAATTATGGAATTAAATTGCTCGGGGGTAACATCTGACCATTCGTGTCTGGTGTCATTGGCGGCATTATTAAGTAATGCCTTGCATGGGCCATTACGGTCGATAAAGTCCTGTATAACAGCTTGGTAATCCTTGGTTTCGGTGATATCACAAGGGGTAAACTCAACATGGCAACCGCTATCATTGAGTTCATCGGCCAAGGTTTGCCCCTCGTTTGTAGCAATATCTACGAAACCAACAATTGATCCCTGGTTGGCAAAATCCTCGACCAGGGATCTACCGATTCCGGTCGCGCCACCGGAAATAAAGACATTTCTTCCTTTGAGGCAATAATACTTAACTTTACTGATTGGAATGCTGTTGGTCATAATTATCCTTTTTATTTGTATGGATATCTTAGTTTAAAATTAAATCCAAGTTCACAATTTAATTCAATGGCGAGTAAACGAAACTTGTATCTTCACTTGTTTTAAAATCAGGTAAATTAAATAGGAATTCGTCCCAAATTCCAACTTAACCTATGGCCGAGTATAGAAACAGGAAAAGATTATGGTACTGGAAATTGCCTCAGAAAAATATCTAATTCAAGTCAACCCCGATAAGGGTGGTCGAGTAGAAAGGTTTACCTATTCCAAAGATGGTAAAGACGTAGATATTTTTAAGCCAAAACCTGAACACAATTTTGACCAGGGTAGGGTTCCGCTTTATGGTAGTTTTGCCATGGTGCCATTTTGTAATAGGCTCCTCCCATCAACGGTATTGACAAGTGATGGCCCGGTTTATGTTCCAACAAACTGGACTGAACAAACTTGTGCCATCCATGGCTTGGGTTTGACAGAAAAATGGACCCCACAGGATATTCGAAAGGGTGCTTGCTACCTGTCAACCAAACTTTATTCCAATGAAGGCAAATGTATTGGGATTGGGATGCAGGAGTTTGAGGTATCTGATCAAAACGGGTTTTGGGCCAGGGTCGGATATTGTAACAATCAATTCGATTGGATTAAAGCAGGTTTGGGTTTTCATCCCTGGTTCAATCTGGCTAAGGGTGAAGCAAATTTGAAATTTGTCGCCGATGGCAAGTTTGCAACGGATAAGAGATTAATTCCGACCTCATATAATGTATTGGAAAACAAAGAAGTTAATCTGAGTTCAAGGCAGAATAACGGCATGGATTCATGTTTTGGCAGGTGGGGTGGAAGTTCCAAACTAACTCTCGACCAAGCCGATATAATCTTGGAAATATCATCTAGTGCCAGCATCCTGCATGTCTATATCAACAAAGACCTAGAAGCGATTTGTGTTGAGCCGGTTAGTCATGTAACAAATGCGATGCATGATCAAAGATGGGATGGTTTTGCGGGTATGAATAAGGTTCGTCAGGGGGAAACCATTTGGCTTGATATGAGAATACAAATCCATTAGTCGCAAGGTTATGGATAACTGTTCATCCTTTTTTTTGTTAATTGATAAAGATTACTGATACATCACGGCAGATGTCAGCTTGTACAAGAATTATGGAAATCTGGTTAAGGCCTACGAATCATGTATCCCAACAGAATTTCATTCCCTGGTTTTTGGTAAGGTCGCTGCAAAAGCCCATTTCAAAACTCAAATCAAACTTTGATTGAGTGCTGTATTTTCTATTATAGCGTTGTTTTCTGCAACCTTACCAATTCCATTGTCAATTGCACCCCACACCCGCTAGTCAGGGAAAAATAAAGGAGAACTATCCCGCTTTTTGTTATACAATGTGTAGGCGGAAATTTAGGTTGGTTTTCATAGATCAATCCACTGGTGTTCCAGTCAGAGACCCACCCTCAATAATTTCGTCGGGGTGGTAACTGGCCAAGGATTGGCAGGTGTCCATTCAGATTTTATACACAAATTTGATGGTAGTTTTCTACCAGGAGGATCTTCACCGAGGTAGACAAGATATGATGGAGTTTCGAAAAGAGCGAATAGTCTCAAATATCCGACCAAAGTATGGCATCCTTTTTCACAGGCGAGAGCGTAAAAGACAGTTTTATGGAATTAACCAAGGGTGGAGAAGATCTGCCTCCCACAAAATTACATTGGTCCCCATAGTCCCTCACAATGAAATTTGAAAGGACTTGGGACCTAAAATCAGGATGCTGATTCCAGGTTTTTAGAAATCATTTTGTTGATCAACGATGACCGGGATACACCTTGGCTTTTGGCCTGCTTGTCAAGGCTCTTTACAGCCCATGCGGGGAGACTCAGATATACACGTTTTTTTTCGAGGCCCGGGCGTCTTGCCGTGGACCAATCCACCCATTCACTGATGTCTTCCCCGGCATCGAACCGGCGATCAAATTCTTCCGCTGTTATCATTTTCTTTATATTTTCTTCTCTCATCATCTCGGGCTCGGCGAACGGAAATTAGCCGGATGTTCCTACCACGTCGGGTCCAGACAGCTGTCCAAAGCCTGTCGGCTATCTTTCCTATGGTCAACTGACGCTCCTCACCTCGTGTAGTTGCTTTAATTACCACCCTACAACGATCGGACCAAATCTCCTGAGCCTCTACAAAGTTAATACCATGTTTGGATTCATTTGTAATGCTTTTTCTCTCATGGTACTCAAATTTCATAAGGCATATTTGGAATAATCATCCTGTGTTTTCAATTACAGTAGCCCTCCAGTATCCCAAATATCCCCGATAATAGCCATTTGTTAAAAATGATTTTAAGTGCGGTGGTAAGGGCGTTCCAGAAGTTATCAACAAGATATAAATAATAAAGCCATAAATTCGCGAAACAGGGCACCCCACCCATGTCCCGTGATTGAATTCTACCAAGATCCTCCCGGTACCTGCGAATTTGCGGCCTTCGGCCGGTTTTGAATGGCCAAACTAAAGGGAATTTGCCAGATTGACAGTTTGAACCCTAAAATTACCTGTTCCAAGACCCCGTCAGATTGCCGTGAAGGGCAATAGATTTGTTCGGAGGTGCCAGATGCCTCCGAAAATAGAAGTATGAACAGGGGGCAGAGGGTGAGCTTTTGCAGTAGTTCCCGCTAATTTTTAGCCCAAAGGCCAATTCTGTTCCTTATAAGCTCCCTCCACCAAGTTGGCAAGCGATACCGAAGAGTTTTTACCCCCATTATCTTTTCTTCTGATGTGATTTATTCTGAATATCCGGTGGAACACTTACGGTGACATGGTTGCTTTGCTAAGGATCACGAAGAAGCATCTCCCCTTCAATCATCTGGCGTGGTTCGATTAACAGGCGGTAATAGGTTTCCCAACTATTGATTTTAACAAGGGTAAACAACATTCGCATCGCTTCCCATAGATATTTCTTGCGTTTCTTCTTTTTGAGTGCCTGCTGAAACAGGCCGCAACACTGTGCAACCACCTGTTCCACCAGAAAATCCAGCAGGCATAAATTGGCCATCACACTGGCAAGATTGTACTTTCCATGACCATAGCTGTGCTCCAGCCGATAACCATTTCCGGCTTCGGACTTCAGAATTTTTATATTTTCGTTTTCTATCCGCCAGCGCGATCTGGCAGCTCGCATCATAGGCATCACCGTTGTTTCATTGAGAGGAAGATCAGAAACCCAGCCCCATTTGGTCGTCTTGACTTCATTGTCTTGTTTCTTGCCAATGGGCTTGGTTTCGGAATAGAAGAGGACATTGACCTCCAGGTTGACATTGCTGTCGTTCAGGGGGACGTTATTGAGCCAGCGGAACTGATGGGTAATCACCCCTTTACTGGTTCGTTCCCTTCGGCTCAGGGCTTGGGTATCCGGATGGGTGTCAACCCAGTTATATAAGGCTTTGTGGTCACCTTCTCTGGCCCCCAGGATAAAGCGTAGATCATGCTTCTGCAAGTGTCTGATATGGGGCGCATTGGAAGCCAGCCCGTCTTCCACGACAATGGTCTTGAGATGCGGGTGATCTTCTCGGAAGGCGGTGATGAACCGTTTGGCGGCATTCCGTTCACAATCGTTCTTAGCCTCCCCATCCTTACGGGTGATCATTTCCGGGGCAAACGGAATGACGGTCTTGATTGTTGGATGAACCAGAGCACCGGCCATCATCTGATGATAATAGGATTTGGTGCCGTTGCGATACGTCTTGACACAACAGGAGGAGCAACACACCTTGTTGGAGCTGTAATAACCGGTGCCATCAAGGGCCATTAGATAATGATCGCCCAAGACCGTGAAATGTTCCAGCCCCTTGCTTCGTTGGAAATTGGTGAAGACCGCCTTGAAGGCTTCACGGAAATGGCTGGGGTCAACCGGATCCAGTCGTTCGCGCAAGCAAGTGTCGGACGGCGCCTTCTTGACGCCAAAGAGGGTCTTGAGATTATGGACCACTGTGGGGTCGGCATCCTTACCCCGGGTTTTTTGGTCAAAGTCCAGGAGGGAGGGTGATTTGACATGATACACCGCCAAACCTGACATCAGACAATCTCGGAGGGTGAAACCTCGGTTGTTGATTGGGTCTGGAACGGTGTCGAAAACCTTGCCAACGGTTGACAGAAGGCCTGGCATTGAAACATACCGACGGAGTTTCTGGTACATGATACTGCTCGAAAATGTTATTATTGAAAACAATTGTTATTGGTTCCAATAATATGAGAATCATGGCAATTTGGCAAAAAGTGATTGCAAGCTGTTTACGAAAAATAAATTTTACTAACTTTGTAAACGCCCTGTTTATGGCGAAATAAAATTTAAGCGGGAATTACTGGAGCTTTTGCAGTTTTGTTGGCTATCCTTCATGGGCCCACGTTCAATTTTTCGACCATGCAGGCCGGGAACCAGTTCCCTTTGAAAATTGCAGCTCGGGTTTCCTCCAGATTTTTCTGATCCAGGAGGCAAAAAAAATGGCGTGAGATGCGAACTGGCGGGATCACGAAAGCTTCTTTTTTTGCCTCCTGGACTTCAATTCCTGATCCGATTGGACTATATTCCAGAGTATCGTGGCGGCTGTCCGCCAACTGGGGGTCCGATGACTGATTTACCAGCCATACCTGACTCAATCACCTACAAGGAGACATTCACCATGATCCACTTTCTTCGCCTATTACCAACCCCACCGCAGGTGGCCATCAGGGCCATCTTGATGCTGCTGATCTTCCTGACCGGTGTGGCCGCGGCCACTGGGGAGACTGTGAAAGTATTTGATTTTCATTATTTCGGGGGCTTTACCCAGACCTTCAAATCAAGGTTGTTTTGACCTCGCTTCAGAGTAAAAACAAGGTTAAATTTCACCAATAATTATCACAAAGTCACTTTCATCCAAAAATCCTTGCTTTCAGGGTCATTTTGACCCCAAAACACGAAAAACATACTCTTTCCCAGAAAAAATCACATACGTATCCCTTGAAGTTCTCTTCTAGCCCTACAATACGCAACAAAAGCCCCCACACCAATCTCATTCAAGACCCGTTTGAAATTGTAACACAACGTCATCAGGTTCAACTCACCACGGCACTTGGCCAGACCACGCATCAGGAAATAATTGATCCCAGCCCAACATTTGAGGGTTCCAAAGGGATGTTCAACCAAAGACCCACGCTGACGCATGACCCCTGCACCCTTGGCCATCCGCTGACGATGGCGATCCATCACAGCTTCATGTTCCCAACGTCTAATAAGACGATAGGTCTTGCTCGGCGCCAGACAATGTTCTTTGCGAGGACATGCACCACACACTTTGGCGCTCAAACGATAAGTCAAATAACGCTTGCCTTTATGAGTATGCTTGCCAGCACTGGGAGTTAACTTCTGGCCCGCCGGACAGACATAGGTATCAGTCGTTTTATCGTACTGGAAATCATCACGCCCAAAACGACCATCCAAGCCCTTGTGGGAGGCCTGTTTCGGTAAGGGTACATACATCGCCATTCCCTTCTCTTCGCACGCTTTCAAATGTTCGCCATTCGCATAACCGGTATCCGCCAGACCAACCAAATCCTTGTTGCCTGTCGCCTCCTGGGCTTTTGTCATCATCGGTGCCAACTGCTGGGTATCATTGCCATCCTGCACCAGATCAACCGCCACAATCAGCTTGGCTTCATCATCCACCGCAATCTGGCCATTATAACCAACCACACTTTTCCCCCTCTTGCTTAACAGGCGAGCATCCGGATCAACCTCCGAAAGCTGTTTCTCACCACTTGCAAGCACACGCTCCTGCAAAGCCTTCTTCTGCTCACAACGAGCTACTAAGGCAGCCATCTTGGCAACCAGGTCAGGATCAGACAAGTCTCCCTCAGCATCGGTGTCATCTGCTTCGGCCAACGCCTCAAAGTAAGCCGCAATCTTGCTATCCAGATGAGAAATCTCACGGGCAAGTTCACTCTTGGTATGAACAGTGGCACCATTGGCACTGGCCTTCAAAAAAGTCCCGTCAACAGCGACCCGACGACCTCCAATCAAGGACAAGTCCCGACAAACCTGGACAAACTCACGGTTGACATTCCGCAAGGCCACAAGGTTGTTCTTGCGAAAATCGGAAATGGTCTTGTAAGTCGGTCTCGCTCCCTGACACAACCACATCACTTCGACATTACACCGGGTTGCCTTTTCCAGAGCACGGGAACTACGAATTTTGTTTTGATAGCCATAGATATAGAGCTTCAATAGTACTGCCGGATCATAGGGAGGTTGGCCTGAACCAGACCATGCCTCGGCATGTCCAAACCCCATCTCGCTCAAAGCAAGCGTCTGGACAAATGCATCAATTGCCCGGACCGGATTGTCCGGGGCAACATAATCATTCAAACTCGGTGGTAACAACTGAACCGCCGTGCGGGGCTGAAGTTCCTGGTACCGTCGTTTTGACATTGTTAATCCTAAATTGAAAAAAGTGATTTATTGTTCAGAAGCAGTGAATCAGAGATGATGCACGAAGACAAGAGGGAAAAGGGGTGATTGTTGAAAAAATATTCAGGGGAATGGAAAAGGGTTGATAGACCAGGATAAACGTGACTGAAAGGAGTGGGGTCAGGCTATAAAAACTGCAAAAATATTACTCAATAAAGGGTTGATTTGAATACTTTCACAGTCTCCTTGGTCCCGCCGACCAAAGACAAGTCCCGACAAACCTGGACAAACTCACGGTTGACATTCTGCAAGGCCGCAAGGTTGTTCTTGCGAAAATCGGCAATGGTCTTGTAAGTCGGGGTCGCTCCCTGACAAAGCCACATCACTTTGATATTATCTCGAGCTACTGCTTCCAGAGCACGGGAGCTGCGGACTTTGTTCTGATACCCATAGATATACAACTTCAGGAGGATGGCCGGATTATAAGGAGGTTGACCCGAGCCAGACCATGCATCGGCATGCCCAAACCCCAGCTTCCCCAAAGCAAGCGTCTGAACAAACACATCAATGGCCCGGACCGGATGGTTTGGTTCGACATAGTCGTCCAGACTGGACGGTGTTACGGGACAGAACCTCCTGGTAACGTCGTTGTGGCATTGCTTATCCTAAATTGAAAAAAGAATTTATTGTTCGCCACCAATGAATCATAACACAAGCAATAAAACCAGGGGTAGAGGGGCATTATTTGAAATAAATATTCAGCTAACAAGGCCAAGGGTCGAATGGTCAAGTTAATCTTGCCTGGATGAGTTGAAATCAGGAAATGAAAACCGGTAAAAATTTGCTCAGTTAAGGGTTGATTTGAATACTTTCACAGTCTCATGTTTGCCGGAGCACATACTGACCTCAACCGGTGAACTCAGAGCATTTTATGAAATTGTAAGGATGCATAGCCTCTAATCACCACTTCCAATTGACATTATTGGTTGTGTTCCGGTTGATTTAGTTTAATCCCGAAAGACATCAAATCTTGAGCCAGCGATTCCCAGATAAGTTATAATCAAATTTAAATTATATAGCGTTGTTATGAAGATCATTACCTTCAGTGATTTGCACCTAGAGTTTGGGGTAGAATTTCTACTACCCTTGGCAGATGATGCCGATTTAATGATTTTGGCAGGTGATATTATTGTTTTCCGGGATTTGCTTCCCTTGGATAAATTGTTAGCCGGCTGGAACAAACCAGTCATTTATATTGCCGGTAATCATGAGTTCTATACCCGAACACCAATGTGGGAAGAGACAGAAAAATTCAAAAACTGGTTGGCTCAATACCACCCCAAAGTAATTTTCCTGCAGGATGAGGCCGTATCCTTGAATGGTGTCCACTTTTTTGGTGGAACCATGTGGACAGATTTTAGTGGTGGGAATGCGATGGCGATGCTGGACGCCAGATGGCAAATGCAAGATTATCAACAAATAATGGGGGAAGATAATTATGTCCTTACTCCAGAATATACAGTGAAACTCCATGAGGTGTTCGTTAGGAAACTGGTTGCCTGGTTTGGTGAGGTACTAACAGGCCCGCGTGTGGTTATTACTCATCATGCACCAGTAATCAATCCAAAAACCAAACACCATAAAAGTCCCTTGGTACCGGCCTTCAACTCGCTCGATATGATGGAAATACTGAAAACCTATCAACCTGCTTTATGGATCTATGGCCACACACATGAGTGTGATGATCATTGGTTTGGAAACACAAGGATTATATCAAACCAACGAGGATACCCTTGGGGACAAGGTGGTTTTGAAAGCAAAGGATTTGATCCCGAAGGTATTCCACAATACCTTGGCAATGATATTGCCAATTTACTGTAAAAAGACTTGGGGTTTTAAAGAAGGGTTGATCGCCTATAGATTAAAGAATCAGGGGGCCCGAAAGCCCCCTGAATAAAGATTAAGGTCTATTTGTCGTTTTCAATTGCTTTGGTTATTTCTTCCGAATTACCATACATGCGAATTTTTTTGTCCTGACGATTAAATTCCATACGGAAAGTGACTATGTGCCACCAAATCCAGAAAACCAGGGCAATGATCAACAGAATCAATTCTATGCCTTGAAAGGGATAAATTGCCCCAACATCAGCAAGGTCTACCGCCCAGGTAGATATTCCAGTTGTACTCATTATTTACTCCTTTCGATTATTACTTGCCATTAGCCATGGCAATTTCGGCTTCACGGACTTCCCTTGCAGCTGCTTCTTCCTCAACTGCCGTACCAAAATCCAGTCCCATCAATTCAACTTCCTTTGGAATTCGTAACAATCCAAAGGCATGCAGAATCCTGGAAGCTATATACCCCGGTAAGAAACCCAAAACACCAAACATTATGATGGCTCCAATAAAGTTACCCAATGGATTGATGCTTGCATAACCTTCATATGGTGAACTTGGATGTCCCCAAAGAACGAAACCACAAATTACAAGTCCAATGAAACCAGCATATCCATGAACAGCCACGGCACCAACGGCATCATCGATCTTGAACTTGTTTTCAACCCAATAATGTAACTTGTAGGCAAGATATGTTCCGACACCACCGATTATCATGGCCTGTATTGGATGATACAGGTCATTTCCGGCAGAGGCCGTAATAATCCCTGCCAACCCACCTGAATAGGTCCAGAAAGCATTACCCTTGGAGGCAAAATATCCCATCATCATACCTCCTGATAGAGACATCAGGAAATTAAAGGTGATGGCACCAAGTGTTGTTGGTGTCAGATAGATCGTTGTTGCAGT
This sequence comes from Paracoccaceae bacterium, assembly GCA_963668325.1. Classification (GTDB taxonomy): domain Bacteria; phylum Pseudomonadota; class Alphaproteobacteria; order Rhodobacterales; family Rhodobacteraceae; genus MPNP01. The sequence goes on along the minus strand of OY764222.1, from coordinate 133,219 downwards.
CCAAGTCTCACCGGTAATCTGTCCACCAATTCCCTCAGGAGAGATCAATGGTACGTTACAGGCGACATAGAAACCCCAGAAACCAGTATAGATCAGAAAGAGACCTACACAAACCAGCCATGGGTTGTGGGGAAGTATATCCCTTGGCTTCCCGTCAGCTGAAAATTTGCCTAATCGTGGCCCTAGAACCACCAGAACACCCAAGGCAAATCCACCAGCAATAGCATGGATTACACCACTGGCATAGGCATCATGGTATCCCAGGAGTTTAACCATCCATCCCCCGTAATGCCAGCCCCAGGAGGCATCAATTATCCATGCACCGGAACCAATCAAAACAGCTAGTAGCCAAAATGCCCCGGAATTAATCCTTTCAATTACCGAGCCAGATACAATCGACGCTGCGGTCCAGGAAAAGAGCAAAAATGCAGCCCAGAAAACACCAGTAATCCGATCACTAAGGTTTGTTCCCATTATATCCGAAACGGGTGCATTGGCATTGGCCGCTTCCCATTCTATTCCACCTGTTATCCATGGACCATTAGGCAAAGCCCAATAAATCCACCAACCGAAGAAAAAGAAGGTAATTGTTACCAATGGAATTAGCATTGAATTTTTTAGTAGGGTATGCATGTGGTTGCGCCGTCTACTTGCGCCGACCTCATACATGCAGAAACCTACGTGTATCAAAAACATCAGAGCTACGGTTAACCAGTAATAAAACTCGGTAAATATCGTAGTCAGTGCATCTAGATTATTCCCCATAATTCTCCCCTTTATAGTTCACTGTGTGAAGGGGATCATTTTGCAGAATCAAATTCTGATAATTTTTCTACAGATTTTTCTGCAGTGCTCCCCCTGGAGATTCACTTGGCTAAATTCTGGAAACACTTCCCAGGAGAATTCAACAAAAAATTTAATACTCATAAAACTAAGTGAAAATCCAAAGTTAATAGTAAACAAAAATAACAAAAATTTGAATAAGTTTTTAAGGGACTCTGATAATCTCAGACTTAAAAAATCTAAGGAATTCTATTTGGTCCCAAGGTGTTCGAACAAACACTAATGAATCAAGAACATTGGCCTGATTGAATTAAGTGGAAATTAATGAAGTACCGTTCATTGAAATTTACTTGTGAACGGCTTTTGACAATTCTTCCAAACTATTGAACTGGAAATTGAACGTAGGCATTTTTTCGGGCGTTTTTGTCGCACCAAACCCTTCTTTCTGGTGTCTTCGATAGATCCAGCAATTATCTAGCTCAAATTTGTTGGCTGGAATGTGGTCATGAAATAGACTTTCAGCCACATGAAGGACTTGATTCTTTGTAATGCCGTTGGCGGCAAGGTTTTGAAGCATAAATTCAAAATTCTTAGGGTTTGGTTTGTAGGTGCCCACATCTTCAGCGGTGAAAATATAATCAAATTCTACTTCCAGCTTTTTATTGGATTTGCTGAAACTTGAGTTATCCACATTGGAAAGAATGGCTAGTTGAAAATTTTCCTTTAGAATTTGTAAAGAGCTAACCGAATCTTCAAAAACTGGCCAGGAACCTACAGAATTCCCGTATGCCTCACATTCATCAGGATTGACCTTGATTTCCCAATCAGTAGCAATTTGTTTATAGACCTCGGCCAACAGATTTGAGTATTTCATAGTGGGGTTCTTGGCTTGGGATCGGGCTTCACAAACAGCGTGTGTTTCCAGGATTTGATCCGGCTGGGGGACAATTTTCAGTTTGTCGGTCAGGGGTTTTAAATTTTCAACTATACCTGTTTCCCAATCAATTAGGGTGCCATAGCAATCAAATGATAATACTTTGTAGTCAGTTAATCTCATTCTTATTATTCCTCAAATTACGATTCAAATATGTGCAATTTCGATGGTTTTTCCTGAACTTTTATACTGACACTCAATCAAAATAATCTTATTTGGTTTCCAGAAGCGCCAAACCTCAAAAAAATCAAGGTTGGGATAAGTTTCCATTACCAATTATCAGCACCAATAATTTGTTCACAATCTATTTAAATGGTTTATAGTTTTGTGTATTAAATCAGCTGTTACAACCAGATTGTTTCTAAATATTGGATTGTTAGTCAGTTGGTTATCCAGTTTTTGAAGTAAGGTATATAAAAGTTTCGGTCAAGGATTAGTATTTTATGTCAAGACCTCACAAGATTTTAGTTGTTGATGACGAACCCGATTTGGAGCCATTGGTTCTCCAAAGAATGCGAAGGGAAATCAGAAATAAAACCTATGAATTTTCATTTGCCGGGAATGGTATCGAAGCTCTGGACCAACTAAACGATGATGAAAAAATTGATATTGTTCTTTCCGATATCAACATGCCCAAAATGGATGGCCTTACCCTGCTTGAGCAAATTCCAAACGTAAATCCCAACATCAGGTCAGTCATTGTTTCGGCTTATGGCGATATGAAAAATATCAGGTTGGCTATGAATCGTGGTGCATTTGACTTTATAACCAAACCCATAGATTTTTCAGATTTAAAAACTACCATCCATAGAACAGCCAAGCACCTTGAGCTATGGCGGGATGCCTTGGCATCAAGGGATAAACTGACCTCAATCAGGAATGAACTGAAGATCGCTGATAAAATGCAGCAATCGATTCTCCCAAAGATATTCCCCCAGGGTCCAAACTTCAAACTTTCTGGAGCGATGCTACCAGCCAGAAATGTGGGCGGTGATTTTTTTGATATTATTAATTGTGGGGAAGGTAAGTTCGGTATCGTGATTGCCGATGTTTCTGATAAAGGTGTCCCCGCTGCGATGTTTATGATGTCAAGCAGGACCCTCATGAAGGGTTCCGCAATTGGCAACAAGTATCCCGCCGATGTTTTGCAGGAGGTTAACAGACTATTGATGGATGATAATGAAACGGGGATGTTTGTTACGGTATTTTACTGTATTGTTAATCCCAATTCAGGGCGAATGACCTTTTCTAACGGGGGGCACAATCCACCATTGGTTGTAAAATCTGATGGAAGTTCAATGTTTCTTACCACTGATAGTGGTGTTGCTCTAGGGATGTTTGGCGATATTGAATTCAAAACCGAGAATTATACATTGCAGCCAAATGAACGAGTGGTGTTTTACACTGATGGCATAACCGAAGCCATGAATGACAGGGACGAATTGTTCGGCAATAACAGGCTAAAGCAAGTGGTTAAAGAGAATATAGATTTGAATATAGAGTACTTTAATCAAGCTATTGTAAGTTCGGTAAGTGAATTTTCCCAAGGGGTTCCTCAAACCGATGATATTACGTGTATTTCCTTACATTATGATGGGCCAATATAGGCAAAGAGACAACAGACTGAATCAAAAGGATTATTTCAGATCATATTTTGTAATATAATTACTCTTTTTGTATGAGCGGAATTGAGGAAATACTAAGGAAAATGCGAAGGTACCAAATAAAATTTATCTTTTTTTGTCACTTGGCAATTGTAGCGGTATTTTTTGGTACTCCAATAAATTCTCAAGAAGATATGGGGATTGAAGAAAACCGTATTATTTTTGGCCAATCGGCAGCATTTTCTGGCCCAGCTGGTGAATTGGGCAAGGATATGAGACTTGGAATCGAATCCGCTTTCGAGGAAGCTAATACCCGAGGTGGGGTTCATGGAAGGGAAATTCACCTGGTTACTCTTGACGATGTTTATGAACCAGATAGGGCAGTTTCCAACACCAGAGACCTAATTGATAATCATGAAATTTTTGCCTTAATTGGGGAGGTGGGTACCCCCACTTCGCGTGCAGTTGTTCCCATTAGCGAAGAAGCTGGTGTCCCATTTATTGGTCCATTTACCGGTGCGGGTTTTCTGAGGGACAGATCTAGATTTGGGACTGTAGTAAATATTAGAGCCTCTTACCAACAAGAAATTAATGAGATGGTTGAGAGGCTAACCCAAGATCGTAGGATTTCCAGGATAGCAGTTCTATATCAAAATGATTCCTTTGGCCGGGTTGGATTTAATGGAACTATTAATGCCTTACAAATTTACGGCTTGGATATGGTGGGTCGAAGTGTTTATCCTCGAAATACCACTGCAGTAAAAACTGCCCTTTATGATCTACTGATCAAGGAACCTGAAGCGATTATAGTTGTTGGAGCATATGATCCGGTTGCAACCGCTATCAAATGGGCTCACAAGGTAGGTTTTAAACCAGTATTCATGACCATTTCCTTTGTTGGCAGCAACGCTTTGGCATCTTCCCTGGGTAACAATGAATTTCCAGATGTTTACATGACACAGGTGGTTCCCAACTTCATGGCAACTAATTCCGAAGTAGCAAAGGAGTACCGTGAAGCTTTGACAACTTTCCATCCGGGGGAAAGATATGGTTTTGGATCCTTTGAAGGTTATCTGGTTGCAAGGGTAACTATTGAAGCTTTGAAACGATGTGGACGCGACCTTGATAGGGAATGTTTTTTGGATCAGTTTCAACAGTCAAGTGAAATAACCGTAGGTGATATGGATTTTTATTACGGGGAATATGACAATCAAGGTTCCGATGAAGTATATTTAACCCAGTTTGTTCCACAGTCTGGATTTGTCCCCGTCCGTTCCCTATTGGATGATCCTCAAGGTAACTAGCAATGGCTTCAGGATTGGTTAGGATGGGTAACAAACTGTCAACACAGTTATATGCCGCCATTTTTGTAACTGTATTGATTACAATAATTGCAGTCGTTGTTTCCTGGCAATCATTTGAAAGAGTTGGTGAGACACAGCAACGAGTGAACAATGTCAGTCTCCCTGAAATGGTTTCCGCTTTCGGTTTGGCCAGGATCAATTCGGCTTTGGTTGCTGCTGCTCCAAGATTAACAACTGTTCCCAATGTAATTGAACTGGCCAATGTTTCGGAGGAAATTGATACGTTCAGGCAGGAATTTGAAAATCACCTGATTGAACTTCTAGAATTAGAGGATAACCAGGATTTTAAGGACAACCTCAACAAAAGTGCCGAGGATCTGACTCATAACATCGAGGAAATAAAATCTCTCATGCAAGAATTTTTCCTCCTTAGAGACAAGTCTAATAGATTTAATATATCGGTAAATCGCCTGGAGCAAACAATTAGAACAGATCTTCTCCCCCTGATTGATAACCAATTTTTCTATGTTATGACGGGGTATCAAAGTCTGGAGGAGCAGCAAACTGATTCTCCTGATATTTATCGTTCTGAAAAGGAAATTAACCTATTCCGCCATTTGTCTAATTTGGAAAAAGAAGTAAACATTGCCATCCAACTTCTGGCCTCGGCTGCTACTATAAACGATGCTGCTTTGGTCGATGTATTACGCGATCAATTTGAATCATCCTATGACGGAATTCAAAGAAGTTTAATGGAAATTGACAGGATCAGTGTACTGGAAGATACCCTTCCGCTGTTTGAGGCTTTGAATCTTTACGGAATGGGACCAGACAATGGTTTTCAGCTTCGTATTGATGAAATAGAAATCCAGTCCCGGCAGGTCGAATTGCTGCAAAAAAACCGGATACTTTCTTCCGAGTTGGTTAATCTGGTGGAAGAAATTGTCGGCAAAAGCAGCCTGCAGGCAAATAATGCCATAATGGAAGCCAATGACACTGTTGCCGGGGCACGAACCCTCCTGTTGATTTTGGTTTTCGCAAGCATCGTCGTTGCTATTCTGATTGCCTGGTTGTTTGTTGGAAAACACATTCTGAACCGCTTGGAAGAATTATCGACTAAGATGCGTTCCATGGCCAAAGGGGAACTTGAGCAGGAAGTGATTGTCAAAGGAAAAGACGAAATTGCTGAAATGGCGAATGCTTTGGAGATTTTTCGTAAAAACGCCCTTGAAGTCCAGAGGTTGAATTTGGTTGAAGAGCTTGCCGAGGAAGTCGTAAGTAAAAATCAGGAACTTGAGAAAGTTCTCGAAGAATTGAAGAAAGCCCAAAATCAGATTGTCATGAGGGAAAAACTTGCTGCTTTGGGCGAATTAACGGCCGGTGTAGCCCATGAAATCAAAAATCCTTTGAATTTTGTCAAGAATTTCTCCGAATCGTCCCTCGAACTCCTTGAGGAGATGGAAGAGGCTACAGAAATTGAGAATCACGATGAACTTGTTGAAGAAATCAAGGATATTGCATCTGTTCTTAAGGAGAACCTAGAACGAATCAGAAGCCATGGAACCCGGGCTGATCGTATTGTGCATGATATGTTAAGTATGGGAAGAGGTGAGGCCCAGGCTCAAAAAGTACCAATAAATCCTCTGGTTGATGAACATGCCAAACTGGCCTACCATAGTTCACGGGCAACAACTGAGGGTTTCCGTTTGCACACAACTACCGAGTTTGATCCTACTGTTGGTGAAGCAGTTGTCATACCCCAGGATCTGGGTAGAGTTATCTTAAATATTGTAACGAACGCCTGTTATGCAACGCATCAGAAACGTCTGAAAATCGAGCAAACAGAAGAAAAGGTTGGTTATGAACCGGAACTTCGGATCAAAACCCTAAGAGATGGGTCCACAATCCATATCGCCATCAAAGACAATGGTAATGGTATTCCTGATGAAATAAAGGAAAAGATATTCAATCCCTTTTTTACGACCAAACCGACTGATGAAGGAACCGGTCTGGGTTTGGCGATGTCAAATGATATAATCAGGGAACATGGTGGTACATTGCAAGTTACATCGGAACCAGGGAAGTTCACAGAATTCACCATCAAAATACCTGAGGATGCAAGTGCTTTCTTTCAGGAACCAGTAGAAGAAGACCCTAATCAGGATCAATGAGACGGATAATTTATTGGGGTCTTGGAAATTTCTGACCTCTCTCCAAACAAGTAAATAAGAAAATGGTTTGGAGATATGCAGATTCAACTTATTTAATATTAGGAGGCCTATGACCATAGAGCGATTCCATCCTGAATATGAAATTCGGGATGATATTTTCCAAACTTACCTTCAATCAAATGTTAAACTTAAAAAGTTGGCTACCGGTTTTGACTGGGTTGAGGGCCCTGTCTGGATGGGAGATTCGGATTTTCTGCTGTTTTCAGATATCCCTAACAACAAGGTATACCGCTGGAGTAACGAAATCGGCTTATCCACCTTTCTGTCCCCCTCAAATTTTGCCAATGGTCATTACCGGGACCAACAAGGGCGATTAATATCCTGTGAGCACGGCTCCAGGAGTTTAACCCGAATGGAGCATGATGGAACAATAAGCACGCTTGCCAACGGATATAAAGGAAAAAAACTTAATTCTCCCAATGATGTAATTGTCAAGTCAGATGGGACCATCTGGTTTTCCGATCCCTATTATGGCATCATCACCAATTATGAAGGTTATAAGGCCGAACCGGAATTGCCGGGAAGTGTATATCGTTTTGATCCAACGGACGGTACTCTTAAAAGTGTTTGTACCATTTTGGATTGTCCCAACGGGTTGGCTTTCAGTCCTGATGAAGATTATCTATATGTCTCTGAAACAGGTAAAAGGCATGATCCACTGGCAAAAACCGGGCTTTACAAGTTCAAGGTGTTAGGTAACCAGAAGTTATCCAAAAGCTATGAATATTTGGCACTTGATGCTGGAAAACCAGATGGTTTTCGAATTGATTCTGAGGGTAATATCTGGACATCGGCCGGGGATGGGGTTCATTGTATATCCCCCGATTTCAAGCTACTGGGGAAAATTTATATACCTGAGGTTGTTTCCAATGTCTGTTTCGGTGGCAGGGCCAAACAAACCCTTTACATTACAGCCACGAATTCCATTTACTCTATTGCTCTTAATCGAGAGGGTATACAAACTCCTTGAGAATAAGTAAGTAAGGTCTCAGTTCAATTTAGAATTTTGGGTATGCCAAAACAGTTAACTGATTGGAATTTAGTGTTTCCAGTGGATAACGCGGCGGGGATGTTTAGAAATAGTTAGAGGCAAAAGTTTTGGATCATTCATTTAACAAGCATTTCCAAAAGCAGCTTCAAGCTCTCAAGGCTGAAGGAAATTACCGGATTTTTGCCGAAATAGAGAGATATAGAGGTGAATTTCCTCGAGCAAGAAAATATACTCCCGAAGGCACTCATGATGTGTCAGTATGGTGTTCAAATGACTATTTGGGCATGGGTCAAAATACTGAAGTTATCCAAGCCATGTGTGATGCCGCATGGAATAGTGGCGCAGGTGCTGGCGGAACAAGAAATATTTCTGGAACAACCCATTTACACGAGCTTCTTGAACAAGAATTAGCTGATTTGCATGGTAAGGAAGCAGCCCTGTTATTTACTTCCGGTTATGTTGCCAATTGGGCCTCCCTTTCGACTCTTGGTTCCCGCTTGCCCAATGCAGTTATTTTTTCCGATGAGAAAAATCATGCTTCAATGATTGAGGGCATTAGACATTCCAGGGTCAGAAAGGAAATCTGGAAACGGAACAGCGTTGAGGATTTAGACAAAAAATTATCTGGTTATGATTCATCAGCAATGAAAATTGTCGCCTTTGAATCCATTCATTCCATGGATGGTGACATTGCTCCAGTCAAGGAAATCTGTGAGGTGGCAAGAAAACATGAAGCCCTTACTTATCTTGATGAAGTACATGCAGTTGGTTTGTATGGACCAAGAGGAGGAGGTATAGCAGAACAGGAAGGTGTAATGGACCAGGTTTCCATTATTCAAGGAACCTTGGGTAAAGCTTACGGTCTAATCGGGGGTTATATTGCCGGTTCCAGGGACAGTGTCGATTTTATCAGGTCTTTTGCCAGTGGATTTATTTTCACGACAGCCCTTCCTCCGGCTATTTTAGCAGGGGCTCTAGTTTCTGTCAGACATTTAAAGCAAAGTCAGCTTGAACGAACCCACCAGGCCAATATGGTAAAATTGCTTCGTACCAGGCTTGATAAGGAAGGTGTTCCGCATATTAATAACCCGGGTCACATAGTTCCGGTCGTGATTAATGACCCGGAAAAATGCAAAATGATTGCCGACCTACTTTTGGATGATTTTGGCATTTACGTCCAACCCATAAATTATCCAACAGTGCCCAAAGGTACAGAACGGTTGCGAATTACCCCTTCAGCGCTTCATAGTGCAAAGGATATAGATTATCTGGTCAAGGCCCTTACCGTATTGTGGTCACAATGCGCTCTGGCCCGAGCGGTTGCCTAGTAGGTACTAACTTTCCATCAAGTTTAGCATTCGGTCCAAATGGAGATGGTCCTCAGCATGTTCGGCCATTTGATCAAGTGTGTTATCGACCAAGATACTATAGTTGTAATCTGCTAGGTTTTCCTTGATCGAAGTCAAATAGTTGGAACGAAAGCTGTCGTTGATAAACAGCCCATGTAGATAGGTGCCCTGAACCCTGCCATCGGGTGAAGTAGCTCCTTCATTGTGCCACTTTCCTGCTTCTTCAGTTTGAGCAAAGCAACGATCACAATCTGGTCCTGAAGTAAGCCCCTTGTGAATTTCATAAGCCTGGAAAGAGTTACCCCTCCATTTGGCATGGGTAATCCCGACATTTTTCTCGGATTCCATATTGGTCGAAACGTCCAACAAACCCAGTCCTGGTTGTGACCCGGGATTGCCTTCGATACCATTTAAATCGTGAATGTCCTTGCCAAGAATCTGATAGCCTCCACACAAACCAAGTATCCTGCCCCCACGACGGTAGTAGGAAATGAGGTCGTGATCCCAGTCCTGTTTTCGGATGAATTCAATATCACTTCTAGTGGATTTACTTCCTGGTATGATAACCAGATCGGCCCGTGCGGGCAGGGGATTCCCAGGTTTGACTGGTCTAACAACTATGTCTGGATGATTATTCAAAGGATCAAGATCATCAAAATTGGCTATCTTATCCAAGGCAAGGTAGTAAACCTCAAGAATCCCTTTTTTTCCAACTTCTGAAGTTGTCAGCGATAGTGAATCTTCAGATGGTAAATGGGCTGCAGATTCTATCCAGGGTAAAATTCCGAAACCCTCCCAACCTGTTTGCTCTTCAATGTATCGGTACCCCTCTTCAAACAATTCAGTCGTTCCTCTGAACTTGTTGATGATAAACCCCTTAACCATATCTCTATCTTCCTTGGCGAGGACCTGTCTTGTACCTACAAGCTGAGCAATAACACCTCCCCGGTCAATATCACCTATAAGGACAACAGGTGTATTGGATTTCCCTGCAAAACCCATATTGGCAATATCGTCTTTTCGTAGATTAATTTCAGCAGGGCTGCCAGCACCCTCGATAATGATCATATCGTATGTTTTGGCCAAATGTTTGAAGCTTTCCATAACTGGTTTCATCAGGGTTTGCTTAAGGTTGATGTAATCTTTTGAATCAATTGTCGAATGCACTCTTCCCTGGACAATTATTTGGGACCGACGATGGGATTCGGGCTTAAGCAATACTGGATTCATGTGTATCGAAGGTTCAATTTTACAGGCAAGGGCCTGGAGTGATTGGGCCCTTCCTATCTCCAAACCCTCCTTGGTTATTGACGAGTTGTTTGACATATTTTGGGGTTTGAAGGGAGCTACCTTGTACCCTCTGTTGGTAAACGCTCGACCAAGGCTAGCCACAAGTAAGGATTTGCCAACATTTGATCCAGCTCCCTGGATCATGATGGTGCGGGGAGACATTGTTAGAGACTATCTGTAAGTGGGGGTCAGAATTCTATTCCCTTCTGGGCTTTAACTCCTGATCGGAAAGGATGTTTGATCATTTCCATTTCGGTTACAAGGTCAGCCATATCAATCAGCTGCTCATTGGCATTTCTTCCAGTCAGGATAACATGGGTATCGGCTGGTTTATGCTTTACCAGGAAATCAACCACCTCTTCAATTGGCAGATATCCATACCGAATTGAAATGTTTATCTCATCCAGTAGAACCATTCTAATTTCCGGTTTCAAGATCAACTCTTTCGACAGTTCCCAGGCCCGTGTGGTCATTAGAATATCTCGTTCCTTATCCTGTGTTTCCCAGGTAAAGCCTTCACCCATAGTAAAAAATTTACATTGGTCTGAAAAATGTCCCTGGATCAGATCTCTTTCACCGGTTGACATTCCTCCCTTGATATATTGCACTACTGCACATGGAATCTGATGAGATATACATCGGAAAATCATCCCGAAAGCAGCCGATGACTTTCCCTTGCCTTTGCCTGTGTGGACAATAACCAAGCCTTTCTTCTCGGTTTTGGATGCCATGATCTTATCCCGGACAACCTTTTTCTTGGCCATCTTTACCTTATGTCTTTGAAAGTCTTCAGAACTCATCAGTTTTCTCCTCAGCCGAGTATAAGTTTAATATATTCATCAGCAAATTCCTTGTGGAATTCAATTTTGGTTGCCAGAGATTTCTTTCCATGGCCTCAAGAAACCTTTTGGCAATGTCCTTTAACGCATCCGGGTTTTTTTCTTCAATGAATTTTCTGGTTGCATCGTCTTCAAGATAGGCTGCATAAGCCAGATCAAAATGATATGATTTAGCAGCACCCGTAGTTGCGGCAAAGGCAAAAAGATAATCGACGGTGGCAGCGATTTCAAAAGCTCCTTTGTAACCATGCCTTTTTACCCCATCAAGCCATTTGGGGTTAACTGCTCTTGAACGGACCACTCGACCAATTTCCTCCTCCAGGGTTCTGATCACTGGTCGTTCCGGCCGAGAATGATCATTATGGAAAATCGTGGGTTGAGATCCCCTGATTTTTTCAATGGCGGCCGCAATCCCACCTTCGAATTGATAATAGTCATCGCTGTCAAGAACATCATGCTCATAATTGTCTTGGTTTTGAACGACCGTATCAATTTCGCCCAATCTATGCGTAAAGGTTTCCAAGTCCTTTTTACCGTCAGCCTCATGACCAAGGGGGAAACTACCCCATTCCAGGTAGGCCTGTCCCAAATCTTCCCGGTTATTCCAGAGTTGTTCATCAATCAGCGATTGCAACCCGGCTCCATAGGAGCCTGGCATGGAACCAAAAACGCGGAAGCCTGCTCTGGTTTTGCCCAACTTGTCAAGGTCATTTTTGAAACAGTTTGCCGCGGGATTATAAAACTCAGGCTCATCCAGGTTCATGACTGCTCTTGCCGCATTGGCGACAAGATCAATTTGAGATGGGAAGGCATCACGAAAGAAACCTGAAACCCTTAAGGTTACATCCACCCTTGGTCTTCCCAAAACAGTATATGGAAGAATTTCAAAACCGGTAACTCGTCCACTGTAGTCATCCCATTGGGGTGATACCCCCATCAGGGCCAGGGCCTGGGCAATATCATCACCACCGGTTCTCATATTTGATGTGCCCCAGGCAGTAAGGGCCATTTTTCTAGGCCAGTCTCCCTTATCCTGGACATATCGCTCTATAAGCAAATTGGCCGATTTCCAACCGAGTGTCCAAGCTGTTCTGGTTGGGATGGATCTACTGTCAACGGAATAAAAATTTCTACCGGTAGGGAGTATATCAACTCGCCCTCTTGACGGTGCACCGGACGGGCCCGGGCACAGGAATTCACCATTCAATGACTGCATTAGCCCTTCGGTTTCCAGTCTCCCACAAGATCTCAGAAGGGGTTGAAGCATATCCTTGGCATAGGAAATGACTTCGGCTGTATGCTTGCCGACTTTTTCCTTACCTTCAATCAGTTGTAAGAAGTATAGTTCAAGCCTTTCTACCGTATCACCATTTGTTCGCCAGCTATCACTACAGAGGTTTGCCAGCACAGGCGGCTTGCTGTCTTGCCATTTTTCAGCAAGGTCACAATCCAATGGATCGAAATCATCCGAAAAACCAAAATCTCTGGCCAAGCTCCTGAGAAAGGATGAATCTTGCCCGTCGCCCTTGTTCCTGGGTACTCTAAGGAGTGATGCCACTAAATCACGTTCCTGTACACCTTGAGGAGATTTACCAAAAACATGCAAACCATCCCGGATCTGACGCTCTTTCAACTCACAGAGATACGCATCAAGTTTTTGTAATTTATTTATGGTGCTGTCAGGTGAATCAATGCCAATATCCTCTTCAAGACTACTTCTGGACATAGTTGCCAAAATTTGCTGTTCCAGAAATTTTGTCCTTTTGGTATCAAGTCCCAGAGCCTCATAATATTCATCCACCAGTATTTCCAAATCCCTGTAAACACCATAGGATTCAGCTCGGGTAAGTGGTGGGGTCAAGTGATCAATAATTACTGCCTGAGCTCTTCTTTTGGCTTGTGTTCCTTCGCCAGGATCATTGATGATAAATGGATAAAAATGGGGTGTGGGCCCAAGGGTTGCTTCCGAATAGCAGTCCTCGGACAAGGCCAGTGATTTCCCAGGCAACCATTCGAGATTACCATGTTTACCAAGATGGATTATTGCATGTGCACCAAATTGTTTTCGAATCCAGAAATAAAAGGCAAAATAATTATGGGGCGGAACAAGATCGGGGCTATGGTAGGTATCCTTGGGGTCTATATTGTATCCCCTTGCCGGTTGGATACCTAATACCACATTGCCAAATATATGAAGAGGTAAAACAAAATCGGCGTTAACCAGAAAAGGATCGTTCTCAAGGGGTCCCCACTGATCAACAACTTCTTTTTTTATTTTGGGCGATAACTGTTCCCAATATTTTTTGTAATCCTTGATGGAAAGGCGGGGTGAGGTTTTAGTCATCTTGATCTTGGCAAGATCATTAGTTGGACCCTGCACGAGAATGTGCATAAGTTCGGCAGAAGTTTTGGGGTAATTGGTTATTTTGTACCCGGCCTCTTTTAGGCTATCAAGGATAAGGGCTGCAGATTCTGGGGTATCCAGTCCTACACCATTGGCCAATCGACCATCTCGGTTGGGGTAGTTGGCCAAAATCAGGGCCAATTTTTTATCCTGGGGTTTGGTTTGACCAAGGGTAATCCAATTGCTGGTCAATTCACATACAAAATCCAATCGATCAGGTGTAACTTCATGAAGATTGACAGAATATTGGGTATTGGGATTTGTTTTTGATTGAGTCTTAAATGCGATGGCTCTTGATAAGACCCTCCCATCTATTTCCGGGAGTGAGACAAACATTGCTATATCCCGTGGTGGTAACCCAAAGGAATTTTCTTGCCATGAAACTTTATCGGCCGAACCAAGGACTACCTGAAGAACAGGTTTATTGATTTTGTCCAGTATAGTCGATTCCCAATCAATTCCCTTGGAAATCTTACCCAGGGCAAAACCAGTAAGATTCAGGACAATATCTGGTTGGGATTTACGAAACAGATCCTCACAAAAAGCTTCTGAGACCTTATCTTTTAGTGAAGAAACAAAGATTGGAAGGGCATTTATCCTTTTATCTTTCAAACCAGCGATAAGTTTTTCAACTGGCCTGGTATTACCGTTAATATATAAAGCACGATAAAATACTATGGTAGCTACTGGCCAGTCAGGATTCCAGATTTGCCGGAGATCTTCGAATCCCAAATAAGCTGTATCAGGATAGTAAATCCCATTTTTCAACTCCTGGGAAGGCAAAGCCGGGATGGGTTCCTGGTAAAGAAGGTGACGGCAGTATTTGAGGAAGTTATCTGCATTGTTCAATCCTCCTTCCAATAAGTACCCAAAAAGATTTTCCCAATGATGTTTGGGTATGTTGGATAAGGACAATAGTTCTGGGTCAGGTTTGTCATCCCCAGGCAACACGATGAACGTACAACCTGCATCCTTTAATTGGATGGAAAATTGTTCCAGACAATATTGCCAATATGAAATACCACCCAAGGCTCGGATAATTACCAGTTTCGATCTTGTTGCTGTTTTTTCCAGATACAAATCGACTGAGTAGGGGTGAGTAAGCCAGGCGAGTTGCCCTAACCGTACAAAATCAGGATTATCCGTATATCTCCTGCTGGCTTGAGATAGGATGGCAAGATCGGTATCAGCCGTAGAGAGGAAAATCAGGTCTGCAGGAAGGTGATCAGGGTCAACAGGTTCATTACCATCGGTTATCTGGCCAGAAGTTGTGGAAAGGATATGCATTCAATTATACAGCTACACAATCTAACATTTTACACAATTCAGCTTGATTGATTCCTGTTTCTCCTATTACTACCAATCGGGTTTCGTTGGGCTCATCACCATTGAAGGGACGATCAAAATAACTGTCTATTCTGGGACCCACTGCTTGAATTACCATTCGCATCGATGATCCTTCAACAGCACCAAATCCCTTGACTCGCAATAGGTTATGTTCGACTATGGCTTCTCGTAGGGATCTCCTAAATTCTTCAGGTTTGGCTATTGGAGGTAATTTTAACACCAGACTCTCAAAATCGTCGTGATCGTGATCTTCTTCACCATCCTCCCCATGGAAATGATGAATTTCTTGCCTGGCACCAATATCCTGTTCGGAACCTATGCCCAATCCCAGGATGATTTTTGGATTAACCTGGCCCATTCGGGACTTAATGGCTTTGGTGCCGTCCCGGGAAGCCTTGACGATTTCAGCTAATAAGCCTTCCACCTGATCCTCGGAAATCAGGTCGGTCTTGTTGACAACCACCAGATCGGCACAAACCAACTGGTCTTCAAAGAGTTCCGATAAAGGAGTTTCATGACTGAGATTTTCATCTTCCTTCCTTTGCCTCTCAATGGCTTCCCTATCGGCCACAAATTGACCTGACAGGATAGCTGGAGCATCGACCACAACAATGACCCCATCAACTGAAACCTTGGACCTAATTTCAGGCCAATTAAAAGCCCGGACTAATGGTTGGGGAAGAGCGAGTCCTGAGGTTTCAATGATAATATGATCTGGTTGTGGGTTCCGATTGATCAACTGCTCCATGGCAGGTGTAAAATCCTCAGCCACTGTACAGCAGATACACCCGTTGGTTAGTTCAATAATTCCACTTTCATCACAATCTTCTATGCCGCAATGATTTAGAATTTCCCCATCAATACCAAGATCACCAAACTCATTTATAATCAGGGCAATTTGCTTACCTTCGGCTCGTTCAAGCAAGTTTCGGATTAAAGTAGTTTTGCCGGCACCAAGGAAACCGGTAATTATTGTGGTTGGTATTTTTGCCATTGATGCCTTTTTGTATTGTGTGAAGTTTCAAAATGTCCTAATTCGATTCAAATAGGTTATTGGGTTATGCAAATCTAGATTGCAAGAGCGCTTCTACCGTTGGGTAGGTTTGAGAGTTCGAATAACCTTCCAAACGGCCAGGTCTATCAACCATAAAAACGTCCAATCCCAATTCAGCGGCGGCTTTCAGTTTTAGTCTACTGACTTTACCACCGGAGTTGCGACATAAGATGTGGGTAATTTTAAGTTTGATTAGTAAATTCCTTTCACTCTCCAGAGTAATTGGAAGGTTATAATCCAACATTACCCAATTTGGTGAAAGTTCAAATGTGGGAATTTCCATTACCCGCAAGAAAATTTTTGATGAACGCAATATATTTTCGATTTCGTCAATGATGTCACCTAGATTTTTTCCTCCAAGTGCAGCAAATATCCTGGAATTGTGAGGTATATTTTGACAAGCTTGCGGTAGGGTTGGAAATTCCAACCAGCGATCATTGGAGCCCGCTTCCCATTTTGGTCTGATCAACCGGATATACTCCGTTCTGGTCTTTCGGGCAGCTGAAAGAGCATTAGAATTGATTTTTTCAGAGAAGGGATGGGTGGCATCAATGAGCAAATGTATATTTTCATTCTGTATATATTCGATCAAGCCTTCAACACCGCCAAAACCACCAGTTATTACTGGTACAGGATAGGTTGAGTTGAGGGTTTCCTGAAACAAGGAAGCAACGACCTCCAAACCTTCGGTTTTCCTTAATTCATGACAAAGCTTTCGAGCTTCTTCTGTTCCTGCTAGAACCAATACCTTCATGATAATTGAGAGATAACCCTTATGATGAATGGGTTGAGGAAACTATTTTTCCTTCCCTGTTAACTATTAACACATCAGTATGAATATCAGGGTGATTTAGTTTTTTCTGGATAACTTGCCTTGCCCTTAGGGCAATAGGTTGGGCAATTGTTTCTCCATAAATTTCCAAAACCTGGTTGGCTGTGTTGGCATTCCTGATTTCCGCCAAGGCTTGCGGTGAAGTTGAGGGATCAAATTCTGCGACAATCTTGCCTAGAAAATTGAAGTCTACTTGTGACCGTTTGGAATGAAGGTCAGTTGCACCATTGGCGAGTTTTGAAATTTTACCAAAACCTCCAGCAACCGTAAGATGTGGCAGTGGATTTCGACGCAGGTATTTCAACAATCCACCAACAAAGTCGCCCATATCCAGCATAGCCCAATCAGGCAATTGAAAATACTCTTGGGCGGTCACCTCAGAAACCGAGCCCGTTGAGCCAACTACATGGGTTGCTCCATTGGCCCGGGCCACATCAATTCCCATATGGATTGAAGCTATCCAGGCCGAACAAGAGTAGGGACGAACAATGCCGGTCGTGCCCAATATGGAGATACCCCCAATTATCCCCAGTCGGGGATTCCATGTCTGAAGAGCAAGTTTCTCCCCATTCTGGACAGATATTTCTACCACAACATTGGGTTCTACTCTGTATTCCCTGGCAAGGTGATTGATTCCTTCGGCAATCATTTTCCTGGGGACTGGATTAATTGCTGGTTCGCCTACTCCAATGGGCAACCCGGGTTTGGTGACCGTCCCAACCCCTGGACCTGCTTTGAACTTTAGGCCCTCAACAGAATGATCAAACCAAACTTTTGCCCGGATGACAGCACCATGAGTTACATCTGGGTCATCCCCAGCATCCTTAACGGTTCCAGCCATAGCCCAGTTGGTTTGAATTTCCTTTTCACATAGTTTGAAGGAAGCCATTTCTCCCTTGGGAAGCTTTATGGAAATTGGATCTGTCCACCGTCCGGTTACGAGAGCACAAAAGGCCGAGACGGCTGTAGCGGTTGCACAAGCCCCAGTAGTGTAACCAGTCCTTAATTTGGTTTTGTTCATTTCAGTTCAGAACGAAAGCAAACAATGGATTAATTTGGAAGGCATATAGGAGTGCACTCCATTAGCGAAGTATGTATTTGAACTATGGTCATTTAGCATAACAGATTTTTTCTAAAGATAACAAAACTGCCTATTACTGTAGAATTATTGAAAATCTGAAATTAACGTACGATTTTGATAAGGAAATGGTACTGAAGGGATCCTGCAAAAGCCTAATCTTCCTTGGATACTTCTAATTTAGGGTGGGTCTTATTCTAATCCTTATAATGATTTATAGCTAATCCCTAGATCTTGAAATTTATATTTTATTGTTATAATTAAGTACTAACAAATAAGGAGCTGTTTATGAATACTACCTTGACAAAAATAGGCAATTCTAAAGGCATAATTATTCCAGCAACATTTTTGAGGGAGTGCCAAATTGACAATGTTGTTTCTATTGAAATAAAAAACAACAAAATTGTAATTGCTAAGCCAGAACAACCACGCAGTGGTTGGGCTGAAGCATTTGCCAAAGTGAAACCCAATGATCAGGAAATTCTGATTGATGAAACCCTTACCAATAGCTTTGATAACGATGAGTGGGAATGGTAAATCGCTTTAATGTATATTTGATTTCGCTTGATCCAACAAAAGGATCAGAAATAAACAAAACACGGCCTTGTCTAGTTGTCTCACCTGATCAGATGAACCAGGGATTAAAAACCGTCATTATTGCACCGATGACTACAAAAATTCGAGATTTGCCAACTAGGGTTCAAACCAATTTTCAAGGCAAGAATGGGGAAATTGCTCTTGATCAAATCCGAACTGTTGACAAACAAAGGCTGTTCAAGAAAGTGGGAAAAATTCATCCCAATACTGCTTTGAAGGTTTCAGCGATTCTCACAGAAATATTTAGATACTAATTTCTTTTTTTATTTTATTTTACAGTTTAAGCCATGCAGGATTTGCAGGACATTATTAAGAAGTCTGGTTTTGAACCAGCTTTATTTCCTCAGGGATTGGTCTGGTTGGTAGGGGCTGGTCCAGGCGACCCGGGACTTCTGACCCTCCATGCCATTTATGCATTGCACCAGGCAGATGTCATTGTATACGATGCTTTGGTTAACCCGACAATTCTTGATTTTTGTCGGGATGATGCCGAGAAAGTATTCTCGGGTAAAAGAGGAGGTAAGCCTTCAATCAATCAAAAAGATATTTCCCTGAAATTGGTAGAGTACTCCAAAAGGGGAAAAAAGGTAGTACGCCTCAAGGGCGGAGATCCTTTTATTTTTGCACGAGGAGGAGATGAGGCATTGTTTCTAGCCAAGGAAAACATCCCCATTCGAATAACCCCAGGTATAACAGCTGGAGTCGGAGCTATGGCTTATGCCGGCATACCACTCACCTATCGGGAAACAAACCAAAGTATAACGTTTCTAACAGGTCATGACCAATTTGGCGAAACCCCTAGTGCAATCAATTGGGAATTATGTGCCAAAGGTGGTCAGGTCTTGGTTATTTACATGGCCATGAAAAATCTTCCACAAATTGTTGCCAAGCTTTTGGATTTTGGCCGGGACCCTAGTGAATCTGTTGCAGTTGTATCCAATGCTACCCTAAAAGACCAAATTGTCCTGGAAACCACACTTTCCAATGCCGTAGAAGATGTTCAAAGCCATGGTTTGAAAGCCCCGGCAATAATATGCATTGGAAGTAATGTTCCTTTCCACAGAATCCTCAACAAGGTTATAAATCCCAGTATGGCAACTGGTTTGAACCTGCTTGGACATATCAACGAAAATATATCTGGAGAAGCTCAAGAGGAGATTTCAGATTAAGGGAATTATCATCTCAGCACCTACTTCCGGGGCTGGAAAAACCATTTTTACCTTAGGATTGCTCCGTGCCCTTCGCAAGAGACTGTATGCCGTTTATCCAGCAAAATCCGGTCCCGATTATATTGATCCATTGTTTCACCATGTCGCCAGTGGGAGACCCTCCTTAAATCTTGATGGCTGGGCAATGAACGCAGGATTAGTTAAATCCTTGGCTAATGTCCCTTCCAAGGAAGGGTTTTCAGGCACTGGAGATATCTTACTCGTTGAAGGGGCTATGGGTATTCTTGATGGCGGCGGCAAGGGGGGTAGGGGGTGTGTTGCCGACCTGGCAGAACTCCTTTCGCTTCCAGTAATATTGGTGGTGGATGCCAGCAAACAATTTCACTCGGTAGCCTTGGCTCCATTGGGTTTGATAAACGCCCGGCCCGAGACCAAACTTCTTGGAGTTATCCTGAATAGAATAGGCTCAACAAGACACTTAACTGGGGCAAAGGAAAGTCTGGAAACACATGGAGTGCGTTTGCTGGGTTGGATTCCCAATAAGCCCGAGTTCAATATTCCCGAACGACATCTTGGTTTGGTACTGCCTAGTGAAAATCCCGAAATAGAAGAATTTATTGAAATGGTTAGTGACCAGATCGAAGCAACGGTACAGATAGAGGCAATTTTGAACAATACATCAGAGGTTACCTTCCCAGGTAAACCTGAACCCCATGTCGGGATTAAACCATTGGGTCAAAATATTGCCGTAGCCCACGATAAAGCCTTTGCTTTCCTGTATACCCACTTGATAAATTACTGGCGGGATAAGGGAGCAAAAATTCTACCCTTCTCACCACTTGCCGATGAAGGCCCAGATGCGGAGGCGGATGCAGTTTTTTTACCGGGTGGTTATCCAGAACTTCACTTGCCAAAATTAACAGGCAACGCCAAATTTTTGGCCGATATGAACAATGCCAGGGCCAGGAATGCTCTGATTTATGGGGAATGTGGTGGATTTATGGTTCTTGGTGATGCTATCGAAGATTCGAAAGGGGAATCACATCGGATGTTGGGGTTCTTGAAACATGTCACCTCCTTCCAAAAACCGAAGCTTCAATTGGGATACAGACGATTTGCGGCCTTGCCGAATCCCATTTACCAAGGCAAATTTCTGGGGCATGAGTTTCATTATTCTGCCCTTAAGGTTTCAGGAGGAAGTAAAAACCTCTTTCAGGTGGAGGACTCGTTTGGTAATAAACTTCCCGAAGCCGGTCTGGTTGAGGGGAATGTGTTTGGTTCCTATAATCATTTGATTTGTGCAAGTCAGGAGGAATGATCTGTTTTGGGCCGCTTTTTGAATCGCAGGATATGACTATGGTCTTTATCATATAAGGCACTTTCCTCAATAACTTTGGGGTCCAGGGATTTTCCCACAAAAATCAAAACCGTCCGTGTGAGCTTGTAGGCTCGAATTTCATCCCGAAGGGAATTCAAATCAGTTCTAATTATTTTTTGGTCTGGCCAGCCAACTCTGTAAACAATGATGACTGGGCAATTTTCGCCATAATGTGGGATGAGTTTTCGTTGGATGGCAAGGGAATTTCTAACCGAGAGATGAATGATCAAGGTGGCCTTGGAGGCACCCAATATGGCCAAATCCTCATCCTGTGGCATATCGGTCGATTTCATGGATGTTCTGGTCAGAATAAGCGTTTGGGAAATTTTTGGAATTGTTAATTCCTGGCCAAAAGCTGCGGCTGCAGCTGCAAAGGCTGGTACCCCTGGGATAATCTGGTAGGGTATTTCTAATCCCTTCAAGCGTTCAATCTGTTCGGCAATAGCCCCATATATGGATGGATCGCCGGAATGAACCCTGGCAACATCCTTGCCCTCCCCATGTGCCTTCGAGATAATGCCCATAATTTCCTCCAGATGTAGGGAGGCCGAATCAATCACCAAGGCCGAATCAGGGGCAGTGGCTATTACATCTTCAGGTACAAGCGAGCCTGCATAGATACAGACCGGGCATTGGGAAATTAATCTCTGACCCTTTACGGTTATCAAATCTGGATCACCAGGGCCGGCACCAATAAAATAAACGGTCACACCTTTGATCCTTCTTTGGCAGAATTACTGGCCAGAATTTTTTTATTGTACCCCCGTGGGGTATAAACCCACTTGCCTTCTATACCGTTCAATTTGGAGTTTGTTGTAAAGGTTTTGGATTGTGAGTTTCCTATTATCAATACCGTTAGCATATCAATCTCTGCCGCATTGAAGGTCGAGAGATCTTTAAGCGTAAACCTTTCTTCATCCCTGCCAACATTCTTGGCTATCAGGACTGGTGTGTCTTCAGTTCTGTATTGCTGGATGATCTGGAGGGTTTGGTCCAACAATCTCTTCCTTTTTCTTGAAGCCGGATTATAAAGAGAAATAACGAAATCCCCTTGTGCTGCTCTTTGCACTCTGGCGAGAATGGTTTCGTCATCTGTCAGGAGATTGGAAAGGGAAATCACACAAAAGTCATGACCAATCAAGCCACCTCCTTTGGCTGAGGCTGCCTGCATGGCAGTAATGCCTGGTAGGCACTGAACATGAGACCTTCTTGCTCTTGGCGATACCCCGCCATTTGTTTCAGGAATGTCCAGTAATTCCATGACAAGCGAATTCATGGCAAAGATATTGCTGTCCCCAGAACAAACTAGGACTACTTGTTTACCCAATCCTGCTGTTTCCAACGAAAACCGGCACCTTTTTTCTTCCTCCCCAAGTTCAAATGCAACAATTTCCTGGTTCTTGGGCAAGGGTTCCAGAAGAGAAAGATATCCCTTGTAGCCCACAATTACTTCAGCCTCGGCCAAAATCCTGCTAACGTCAGGGGTTCGGGCAGAAACATTTCCAGGTCCAATTCCAACAACTGAAAGCTGGCCACGAGGGGTGCCTGGATTGGCGGTAAAACCCCCTAATTTTGCCACGGCCATTGTTGCAGTGGGTGATTTGATTTTTTCAATGATCAGGCTTCTGCCATTACCTGCTCTAGTCAAGCAGGCACCTTCACACACCCCAAGACAACCCACTTCCCGGTATACTTCCTCCGAAGGGTTTTTCAAATTTGAGTGTTGGGTTTGAAGTATCTCCGGTGGATAAAATTTGGCCTGGACTCCAAGATTATGGGCCAAATGATGGATGGCAGGCTCATCTGATTTCAGATCTATCGAATAGACACCCTCTATACTCCCAGGACTAATTCCATGTTCAGATAGATTGCTGCTTACAAATCCGATCAGATTTTCAGGGTCACAATTTCTAATGCAACCTATTCCCAAGGCATATTCTTTCCTTTGGTAAACCAATGGCGGCAATCCCTTGGCTTTTATGACAATCCGGTTTCTTTCGGCTGTTTCTTTAATTTGAATATTTTTTTGGTTTCCCAAGGGCGATATCCAATCAGCTTGGCCAAGGATTTCAATTTTCTCGCCTCGTAATATTCTTGCGGCAATTCCCTTGACATCAATTGGATTCACCAGAGTCCAATCATCTGGAGGTTCACTTAGGGAAAGGCCAAGGGTTACATAACTCCCGGTTGAGAGAACTGGCTTGGAATTCAGATGCTCGGCAATTGTTACAGCCAATTTGTTAGCTGAATAATGCCCACCCAAGAGAGGGATGACGAATTGACCATCTTCAGAAACGGCAATTACTGGAGGTTCCTGTTGTTTTTTTCTGATTAAAGGGCTCAGGGTACGAATTAAAATGCCTGTAGAGCAAACCCCCACAATGGGACGGTGTCCCAAGAAGGCTTCCCTGATTTTAGTGGTGATTTCCTTGCTGGGATAATTGGAAGGGGAAGTTAAATCACTTCCAAAGAGATCGGCGATCTTTTGCCCAATGAGTTGACCGCTAGAGGTGAAAGTGAAGATATCAGGTGTCAAAGGTGACATATTCATCCTCACTCGGAACTAGTATCATTGAAAAGTAAGGGGCTGTCTCGGGTGCTTCTGACAAAGGGAATACCTTTTGGTTGGGGAGTGTGGCGTGGGACACATATATTGCTCTTTTGCCCATTCCCTTTTGATCCAGGAGGTTTTTAATCCTGGTCAGGTGTTTTCCAACTTTCATTATGGCAAAAGCACCTTCTTTCGCCAACTGATCCAGGAGTTCATCCTCATGCAATCCCGCTGGTATTACCGAGAGAGATTCAAGCCGTGAGCATAATGGTCTTTGCGAGACAGCAGAGCACGCATTAAGGGAAGAAATTCCGGGGATAATTTCAACCGGATATTTACCTGCAAACCTGGAAAAGAGATACATGAAGGACCCATAGAAAAAAGGATCCCCCTGGCATAGGACTATGACATTCTCGCCTGTTTTCAGGTGGATGGATATTTCATCTGAGGCAGTATTGTAAATGAGTTGGCTGGGAAACCGACTTTCAACCATAGGAATCTTGATGGGAATCTCAAGTACCTTTTTTGGAAAGTAATCCTTGACGATATTTCTGGCAAAACTCTCCCCAGTTTCAGTTGAGGGATAAGCAATAACTTTTGCCTCCTTGATAGCATTAAGAGCTTTGAGAGTAATCAATTCGGGGTCGCCAGGGCCTACTCCGACACCAACAAGTTTTCCTTTCACTTTTGTAACCTCCACTGGGTTACAGGTAAAAGTTGGTCCCAAGTTGTTAACTTGCCAATCGTTCTGCTCCTGGAGATGGCAATCTTGGTTAGTTCACCACCAAATTTCTTCTGCAAATCACCCAATACAGCTTCCGATTCCAAGGTTACAGTATTGGCTACCAAACATCCGTAGGGTTTAAGCCGATGTAACGCTTGCTCAACTAGCTCAAGATCCAGACCGCCACCGATAAATACTGAATCTGGGTCAGGTAATGTGTTTATTGTATCCAAGGACCGTCCACAAATTATCGCAAACCGTGGGGATCCCAACTTCAAGGCATTGTTTTGCGCCATTTCGCACCGAAGGGGATTCCTTTCCACACCAAAGGCCTTACCGTTGAAGGATAATTGCAACCACTCAATACCGATAGAACCACTACCACATCCTAGATCCCATAGTATTTTATTTTTACCGGGGTTTAATGAACTTACAGTAAGTGATCTCACTTCCTTCTTGGTGAAGTTCCCATCCGAAACAAAAGCATTGTCAGGCAATCCAGGTGGGGATAGAAGTATGGCATCGTTCCCGGAAGGAATACATTCAACACAAAGGGTATGAAACTCAGGTATGGAGCAATTTCCCTCGGTCTGTTCCCAATTATCTGCCTGGCCATGAATTATTGACTCACTTGGTCCTCCCATTTCTCCAAGAACGATCATTTTACTCAAACCGTATCCCTTTTTCACGAGAAGGTCAGCAATTATTCTGGGGCTTTGGGCATCTGCGGTAAGGACTACAATCTTATTATAGGGGGAAAACCAGGGTATGATTTGCTCTACCGGTCTACCATGGACCGTTAGTTTATCAACATCAGGGATACTCCAGCTCATCCTTGAACAAGCCAATTGGAAGGCCGACAGTTGAGGATAAAACCTAATTTCTTCTTGGGGCCATTCTTTTGCCAACAATGCACCGGCTGAGTACCAAAGCGGATCGCCTGTTACCAGAATTGCAACCATTTTGGGTCTAAATTCCCCTAGCTTTCCGACCATTGTCGAAAAGGGGGATGGCCATTTTATCCTCTTAGCCTGAAAACCCTTGGTCAGATTATGATGCCTTTCACCGCCGATAATGATTTCAGAATTTTCCAATACCTTCAAAGCTTCGGAATCAAGACTCTTTAATCCAGATTCCCCAACTCCTATGACATGAAGCCAAGGCTGTTCGTTATTAGTGGAAATTGCCATTGAAATTTACGAATTTTGTTGTTTCAAAATAAGAGCCATGGCGTTTACTATCGAGGCTGCAATGGCCGAACCACCTCTTCTGCCAGCAATGGTTATATACGCAACTCCCAAAGCAGATTTGATTAATTCCGATTTACTTTCCTGTGCACCTACAAAGCCCACTGGAACACCAATAATCAGGGCTGGTTTTTTCTTGTGAGTATGGACTAGTTCCAGTAATCTAAAGAGAGCTGTAGGAGCATTGCCAATAACTGCCAGAGACCCTTCACACGAGGGAAACCAGTGATCAATTGCAGCCGCGGACCTAGTTGTCTTTGTTGAGGATTTCTGTTTCACACCCCCTTCATTCAGTGTGACTATTACCTCGTTGTTCCTGGGTAGATTTTTGCGGATTATTCCGTTGGAAGTCATAAAACTGTCACAGAATATAGGCTTACCAGCGGCCAGAGCACCAAGGCCAGAGTTCACGAAATCAGACGAGTAGTGAATATCCTTGGTGATATCGGTCATTCCACAGGAATGAATTATCCGGATAACAACTTCCCTGATATCCTTCGGATAAGATTCAATATCAATTTCATTTCGGATGATTTCGAAACTCTTTTGGTAGATCCTATCGGGATTCTTTTCGTAAATATACATCAATCCTTGAGATACTTTCTAACACTTTCCGGCCCCAATGGGTGTTGGCTGTGAGGATAAGGATGATGATGGTGATCATGGTGGTGGTCATGATGGTCGGTATCATGATTATGGGTATGTTGTAAACGACAAGCCCCTGTGCAAAAATCATCACAAAGCTGACAATTTTGTACATTGGATCCTGGAGCCGATGCACCTTGTCCTTCGACATGGTGGTGATGACTTTCCTGTTTCATTCCGACCTCATCTTCGAACCCCAGAACATTGGTACGATACTTGCATAGCGAGCAGTTCATGGCAGTATCCCCACTCAGGATATTCTTGGCCCGATCGGCGAAAACCTCTAGAACCAAGGGGTGGTCATTTAGATAAGATGCTTTTTTGAATTGGATATCGGGATTTCTTTGTGCCACCAGGTCAGTAAAACCATATATTCGATCAATCAAAATACCCCCGAACAGGAAATAAGGGAAAACAACCACTTGGCGATAACCCAGTTTGGTTACATGCTCAAGACAAGGTTCAACCAAAGGGAAGGTTACTCCAGAATAACCTACTTCACACCAGCCAAACCCCAAACCCTCCTGCAATAACCGGGCAACTTTTGAAACATTTGAGTTGGCATCAGGGTCTGAAGCTCCTCTGCCAATTACAACCAGACAAGTTTCCGATAAGGGTATGGAATTACTTTCCTTGTCATTTCCCAGGGCTTCTTGAATTCTCTGAGCTGAGGCTTCCAGGAGTTTGGGATCAATTCCCAGTTCCTTGCCAAATTGAATCGGTATGGAATGCTCCTTGGAATAACTGTTCAGCACCGAAGGAATATCGTTTTTAACGTGCATGGCAGCAAAAAGCATTCCCGGAATGGCTAGAATCTTTGAGCACCCCTTTTCCCTAAGCCTATCCAGCCCTTTCCTTAGGACAGGATTGGCAAATTCGAGGTAGCCAAATTCCAATTCCCAATCCTTGGGGAGATAATTTGGTATTTGTCTTGCTGCTCCAGCAAACTCCTCCACGGCCTCATTTGAACGAGACCCATGCCCGCATACCATAACACCTATCTTATCCAAAATTTGTCCTCACTTTTCAGTTAGAAAGAGTTGAAATCATAAAAAGTTTTCTTGCAATTTCTTGCAAGAATAAGTTGAGATATCCCTAGTCAGGGATGATAATCCCCTTAATGCTTGTAAAATATGCTGAGGGACACATTAAAGTTGTCCTCCAAACAAAGAAAAAGATTGTAGAAAAACTAATTTTTAAATTAATCTTTCCAATAATAGATTGTAATTTTTTATTCTTATAAATATTACGATTTCAAAGCTACATAGGGGAAGTGTCGAAATGTTGGAAACTGATTTTTCTCAACATGAAATAAACCAAGTTGAGGATAATTATTGGCAGGAAAGGGTTGATCTAGCTGCTGCTTTCCGCTGGACTGTGAAAATGAATTTTCATGAGGCCGTGGCAAATCATTTTTCCCTTGCAGTAAATGAAGATGGAACAAAGTTTCTGATCAATCCCAACCAGGTACACTTTTCCAATATCAGAGCCTCAAATCTTTTGCTGGTGGATGTGAACGATCCAGAAACCATGAATAGGCCGGATTGTCCTGATCCAACTGCCTGGGGATTACATGGAGCTCTTCATAGACTATGCCCGCATGCACGATGTGCTATCCATCTCCATCCAATCTATTCGACAGTTCTTGCTAGTCTGGAGGATAGTACACTCCCGCCGGTTGATCAGAACGCGGCAATGTTCTTTAACAGGGTCATAATTGATGAGAATTATGGTGGTTTGGCTTTTGAGGAAGAAGGTAATCGATGCGCAGCTCTGTTTTCAGATCCTAAAAAGCAAGTGATGGTCATGGGAAACCATGGGGTTTTGGTCATTGGCCAAACAGTTGCTGATACTTTTGATCGTGTTTATTTGTTTGAAAGGGCAGCAGGGAATTACATCAGGGCCTTGCAAACCGGCAAACCCCTAAGGGTAATGCCTGATAGTATTGCCGAAAAAGTTGCCACCGAGGTTGAAAACTACCCGGGTCTGGGCCAGAAGCATTTTGAAGAGATAAAAATAATTCTTGATAGAGAGGAACCCGCTTACGCAACCTGAAACCTAGAAGGAATACCCAATGACTGATAGTTCGATTTCTAATTCCTCCAATAGCAAGGACTGGAATCACCAACCGGTCTTGCCCTTGCAAACCAATCCACTTTTCAATTGGCCACCTGAACCTCGTAGGGCATTAAGTTGGTTTACCAAAAACTGGCTGGCCATTAGCCAGATTGCTATCCAGTTAATGTTAGCCATTTTAGTTTATATTGTTATTCATCCTTCCCTGGAAGAGATGGCAGTATTACAGTTTGGTTGGATTTTTAATGTATGGCTAACCAACATCATCATAATGACATTCTTTGCCGGGTCGATGCATTTTTACCTATACAGTCTAAGGAAACAGGGTGACAAATTAAAATACGATCCTCGTGACCTGACCAAAGACAACGGTATTTATACCTTTAGGAACCAAGTACATGATAACATGTTCTGGACCTTGGCTAGCGGGGTTACATTCTGGACCTTCTATCAGTGTCTTGTTTACTATGCCGCCGCAAATGGACTGGCCCCGGTATTTGATTTTTCGAGTGGTATATGGGGTTCGCTATTACCCTTAATCTGGTTCATCCTGTTGTTTTTCCTGATCCCGATTTGGTCTTCCTTTCATTTCTACTGGGTCCACAGGCTCCTGCATTGGCCTCCTCTGTATAAAGTTGCCCATTCGCTTCACCATCGGAATGTAAATGTCGGTCCTTGGTCAGGAATTTCGATGCACCCCATCGAACATTTCTTATTTTTTACCAATTTCCTGATTCATTTTGTTGTGCCATCCCATCCCATCCACATTTTGTTTCATGCTTACTATCAGACGATAGGGGCGGCCGCAAACCATGCGGGATTTGAGAGTTTGGTCTATAAGGACAAAAAACAAATCCAATTAGGGGATTTTTTCCACCAACTTCACCACCGTTACTTTGAGTGTAATTATGGGACTATGGAGATGCCTTGGGATAAATGGTTTGGTTCCTTTCATGATGGTAGCGAAGAGGCTACAGTTGAGACCAGAAAAAGAAAAAGGAGAATGTACCAGTCCTAGCAACTGGTTATCTGACAAATTTCTTGTATTTGATTCTTTTCGGGATTATTGAATCTGGCCCCAAGCGACGGGTCTTGTCTTCAATATAAGATTCAAAATTACCCTCAAACCATTCAACATGACCTTCACCTTCGAAGGCAAGAATGTGGGTACACAGCCTATCTAAAAAGAATCGATCATGCGAAATGATCATGGCGCTACCTGCAAACTCTTCCAAAGCCTCTTCCAAGGCCCTTAAGGTTTCGACATCAAGGTCATTGGTCGGTTCATCAAGGAGGAGTAGGTTACCGCCATCCTTCAACAGTTTGGCCAAATGAACCCGGTTTCTTTCGCCACCCGATAAGAGACCGGTTTTCTTTTGCTGGTCAGTGCCCTTGAAATTGAAGGTCGAACAATAGGCTCGAGAGTTGACCTCGGCATTGCCCAATTCAATGATATCCGCGCCCCCGGAGATTTCTTCCCAGACTGTGTGGTCCGGATTAAGGTTATCCCTGTTCTGGTCGACATATGAAAGGATGGTACCCTCACCTGCCTGGACAGTACCTTCATCATAATTTTCATTATCGGTGATGATTCGGAACAGGGTGGTTTTTCCTGCCCCATTCGGGCCGATTACGCCTACTATGCCACCCGGTGGGATGGCAAAATTGACATTTTCAAACAACAAATTTTCCCCGTGGGATTTTTTCAATCCTTCAACCTTGATGACATTGGAACTTAAGCGGGGTCCATTTGGAATAACAATTTGCGAACTCCTGATTTTTTCTCTTTCAGTCTGGGAAATCATTTCATTATAAGCGTTAATTCGGGCTTTTTGTTTGGTACGTCTTGCCTGTACCCCAGACCTGATCCATTCCAATTCCCTGCTTAGAGTTCTTTGTTTGGATTTTTCTTGTCTGGCTTCATGTTCCAGACGTTTGGCCTTTTGCTCCAGCCAGCTGGAATAATTACCCTTATAGGGGATGCCCCGTCCTCGGTCCAGTTCCAATATCCAGCCGGTGATTTCATCCAGAAAATAACGGTCATGGGTTACAATCAGGCAGGTTCCCTTGTAGTCAATCAGATATTGTTGAAGCCAGGCAACAGTCTCGGCATCAAGGTGGTTGGTCGGTTCATCAAGAAGAAGAATTTCAGGTGATTCAAGCAATAGGCGACACAAGGCAACTCTCCTTCTTTCGCCACCGGAAAGTGATGAAACCTGGGCTTCATCGTCCGGGCATCTTATTGCATCCATTGCCTGGTCGATTTGGGTATCTAGATCCCAGAGGTTCTCAGAGTCTATTCTGTCCTGAAGGGAGGCCATTTCATCGGCAGTTTCTTCGGAGTAGTTCATGGCCAGTTCGTTGAAACGATCCAAAATATCTTTTTTTTGCTTTACCCCCAGCATGACATTTTCTCTGACATTGAGGTCAGGTTCCAATTGTGGCTCTTGAGGAAGATATCCGACGTTAACTCCTTTGGCAGCCCAGGCTTCCCCACCAAATTCTGTCTCGATTCCTACCATAATTTTCATTAAGGTGGATTTTCCAGAGCCGTTTACACCGACAACACCAATCTTGACCCCCGGGAGGAAGGATAAATTTATATTTTCAAAGCATTTTTTTCCACCTGGATAGGTCTTTGAAACCCCCTCCATATGAAAGACATATTCGTATTTCGACATTTAAACTCGTATTATCTGGGCAGAATTGAGGAAATTTCAGGTCTGCCTTACCCTCACTACCTGAGGAAACAAATTACAAAAATGATTTACTTTCCTATACTTCCCTCAATGGAATTAACAAGGAAATATTTTTGCCTTACTACCACCTAACATAGTAGTTTATTCTAAGAGCCAATAGGAAGACATTAAAAAGAAAGCAGAATGCCTTATCCTAAAATTAAACTGGTTGGATTGTTGGGTGGGTCGTTTGATCCTCCTCACCAAGGGCATGTTCATATATCAAACCTAGCCATCAAGTTGTTTGGGTTGGATGAAGTCTGGTGGATAGTCAGCCCCGGAAACCCACTTAAGAATGAAAAACCAGCATCCTACGAAGAGAGGTCCGAAAAGGCCCAATCCATCATCCGAAATCCCAGGATAAAGGTATCGGAATTTGAGTATCTATATGGCATAAAACATACCTGTGATACGGTCATTAAGCTAAAACAGAAATACCTCCATCACCGCTTTGTCTGGTTGATGGGGTCAGACAATCTGGTGCAGATTGTGCATTGGAAAAGTTGGGATATGATATTTGATAGCATTCCCATAGTGGTTCTATCCAGAACAAATTGTGATTTACCTGGTTTGGCCTCCAAGGCGGCGAGTTGTTATGCTAAATTCTATATTCCCGCCAGAATTGCCAGCAGAATTCCTTATCATGAGCCACCCGCTTGGACATTGATTAAAACTCCGAAAATTAATATTTCCTCGTCGAAGTACCGAGCAAAAGGTATGTGGAAAACGAAGGACGATCAGGACGGTAACAAACTTGCTGGGTAAATGGGTATTAAGGCATACGAAGGAGAATCTGGTCGTTCATTGACCGCTCGCTATGAGACAATTTCTCCTGAACATTTATTTACAGCTATAGTTGACCTGTTTCCTTCGCCACCAGCAGCAATTCTAGATGTAGGGGCCGGTTCTGGCCGTGATGCTGCCTGGTTTGCCAGGAAGGGGTATACTGTTCTTGCCGTTGAACCTTCAGAAACAATGCGAACAGCAGGTCAGGAACTGCATCAGGGATCACAGGTTCAATGGCTTGATGATAGTCTTCCTGAGTTAAAAGAAGTTTATAGGATTGGAACATCCTTTGATGCCATATTCGTCTCTGCGGTTTGGATGCACGTTTTGCCAAGTAAGAGGAAGCGTGCATTTCGTAAATTGGTTGGGCTTTTGAAACCAGGTGGCAAACTTTTCATCAGTTTGCGTCTAGGGCCTGTAGATCAGAAAAGGTCAATGTTTCCGGTTTCATCCGAGGAAATTATTTCACTTGCTCAATCCAATGGCATGTCTGTTGCTTTCCAAGGAAAAAGACCAGATGTATGGGGCCGCCCCGGGCTTTCATGGGAACAAATGGTTCTGCATTTACATGATGATGGTACTGATGCTCTACCCATTCTACGTCACGTTGTCCTGAACGATGCCAAGTCTTCAACCTACAAACTTGGACTATTGCGGTCGGTCGCTAGAGCTGCAGATGGTTCACAAGGTATGGCCCAACATAAGTATGAAGGCGAAGTATCCATTCCTTTGGGGCTTATTGCCCTAAACTGGTTGAGGCTGTACCATCCGCTCATTAAAACAGGTTTACCCCAAACTCCCGGTAATCAAGGTATTGGTGGACTTGGATTTATCAAAAGAGATGCCTGGCAAATTGTGTCGGGGCTTGATCCGGCAGATTTTCGTGTCGGTGCGAGGTTTGCTGGTGATCATGCCAAAGCAGTCCATCAATCCATCCGCGAAGCTGCAGCAACAATTACCTTAATGCCTGCAACCCACATGACGTATCCCGGTTCTAATAAACCAATTTTTTCAGTTTCCAGGGGGAGGGCAAAAATAATCACCAACCAACTGATTATTGATGAAACCTATCTTTTCTCATTTGGTGAAGTGCGAATACCTGGTAACTTATGGCGTACGATGGTACGATTTGATGCCTGGATTGAACCAGCCTTGGTTGCCGAGTGGATAAGGTTGATGCAGAACTATGCACGAAACCAAGGGAGGGAAGTTGATCCGGCTGTCATTTATAAGGCAATGCAATGGCTTGATCCCAGTCGAGATGTCAGATTTGTTCGTGATCATACCAGGCAATTGATGCAAACCAAACCCGTACATTGTATTTGGAGTGGCAAACGACTTAGGGAATCAAATTTTGATATTGATCATTGCCTTTCATGGGCAGCATGGCCTTGTGCAGACCTGTGGAATCTTTTGCCTGCCAATCCAACAATAAATCGTAAAAAAAGTGACAAACTTCCCTCTGCCGAAATGCTGGATCGAAGTTCAGAACCTATCATGGAGTGGTGGGATAGAGCATGGACAGAGAATGAAATTATGGAAAAACGATTCCTGATAGAGGCAAAAGCATCACTACCCCTGTTTTCCGAGAGTCTTGATCTTGAAAGCATTTTTGATGGTCTCCAGAAGAAACGTCTTGCAATTCGTGCCGACCACCAGATTGCAGAATGGTCAGTTTAGGAATAAAAAACTTTGGCGTGCAGAAGGATAGGTACCTTACCTTTAGTTGAAAGGTTCTTAATTTAATTCATTTCAGACATTTTCGTTGGAATTAATGTTTTTTGGGGGATTAAACTGGAAAGTCACATCCGTCATTCCTCGTGGCGAATGTTAAAGGGTCTGCAAACAAGCTACTGAAATTGATAAAACGAACACTATTTTAGGAAGTTTGCGACGATTTACGGAGATTCATATGAAAAAGATTGTCATTTTTGGTGCAACCGGCAAGACAGGTCGCCTTGCTGTACACCGAGCCTTGCAGGAAAATTATGAAATTACTGCATTTGGAAGATCGGCACATAAATTGAATTTCGATCAAGCGGTCAAAAAAATGCAAGGTGATATCCTAAATGAAGAGGACGTTTCCAAGGCAATAGCATCACAAGATTGTGTTATGGTTTGTTTGGGACCAATCAACCTAAAAGATCAGGTTACCTTGACGAAAGGTGCTGAAAATATTGTGAGTGCGATGCAACAGCATAAGGTAGATCGTGTTATTTTTATTTCCGCCGCAGGGGTTGGTGAAAGCTGGAAACAAATACCATGGTACTCAAAATTGCTCTTTAGAACCATGCTCAAAACCGTCATTTCAGAACACTCCAAAGAAGAAAAAATATTTATTGATAGCGGATTAGATTGGACAGCTGTTCGTGCGGCAGTCTTAACCAATAAACAGTCAGATAAGACAATCATGACAACCAATTCAGGTAAGGTTAAAACGATTACCCGAGAAGGGTTGGCCCAGTTTCTTGTTGATCAGATAGATTCTTCAAAATTTAAGAATCAACCCATTACGGTTGGTCAAAATTAGTATTTTGAGGGTAAAATAGGGATCACCGAAAAACGCACTGATTACACTTTTGTTAGTAATGGTGCGTTAAATACGTGCCATGGGGATTACACCTACAAAAACTTCTTAATTTTTATCCGAAATACATTATGTAAACCTTGGGTTTGGAAAACACTTGCAGTATTCGCTAAATTCTTAAGTTGAAAATCACAAACTTAAGGGTAACACATAATCAAACTGGAACATCTTGATGGGTTTTACACCTGAAGAATTAGATCAACTGAAAGCTTGGCCTTTTGTCGAGGCAAAAAAGCTTTTGCAAAAAATAAACAATAAAACTCCTGCCAAGGGGTATGTGTTGTTTCAAACTGGATACGGCCCCTCTGGATTGCCTCATATAGGAACCTTCGGTGAAGTGGCCAGGACGAACATGGTCAGGAAGGCCTTCCAGGAGATATCTGATATCCCAACAAAAATGATATGTTTTTCTGATGATCTGGATGGCTTCCGGAAGGTGCCCCTGAATGTTCCGAATAGAGAAGGGTTGCAAGAAGATTTGGGCTTCCCCCTGACAAGTGTGAGGGATCCTTTTGGTGAAGTAGAGAGTTTTGCCGATTACAACAATCAGAAATTACGAAGTTTCTTGGACAGTTTCGGCTTTGAGTATGAGTTTATTTCATCAACCCAGTATTATCAGGAGGGTAAATTTGATGAAATGCTCCTGCTTGCCTTGGAAAGATATGACCAGTTGATGGCCATAATGCTTCCCTCCCTTGGAGGCATAGCCAAAGGTAGAGACAAAAGCTATTCACCTTTCCTACCCATCAGTCCCATCTCCGGTAAGGTTCTGCAGGTTCCGATTTTGGACAGGAACCCTTCGAAAGGAACAATTCTGTATCAGGAACCTGATGGTGAGATTATTGAACTACCAGTTACGGGTGGTAATGTAAAAATGCAGTGGAAACCTGATTGGGCTATGCGATGGGCCCAATTGGAAGTTGACTATGAAATGTATGGCAAGGATTTAATTCCCTCCGCTGAATTGGCTCGCAAGCTTTGTCGGGTTTTTGGAAAAGCACCGCCCCTGGAAATGTTTTATGAACTGTTTTTGGATGAAAAAGGTGGAAAGATTTCCAAATCAAGCGGTAGCGAAGGTATTTCCATGGAAAACTGGATAGATTATTCTTCCGCCGAATCGCTGGGGCTGTTTATGTTCCAGAAACCCAAAACTGCGAAAAGATTGACGTTTGATGCTGTACCAAGAGCTGTTGATGACCTGCAAAAATTTGTTGGTAGTTACCCATCACAAAGCAGGATTGAGCAATTAAACAATCCCGCTTGGCACGTATTTTCAGGTAAACTACCTGAGGCCCAAAGTGATATTTCCTATTCGATGATCCTAAACCTGGTGGGTGCTGCCGGTAGCTTTGAGGAAGAAGTCATATGGGGTCTTATACAGAAATATACCCAAGCTTCCAATCCTTCTGATAATCCAGAGCTGCACAGAAACCTTATTGGCGCAATTCAATACTTTAAGGAAAGAATAGCTCCTACCAGGGTATTCCGTGCCCCAAATGAAAAGGAAAGGGTTGCTCTCTTGGAGTTAAGTGACGAGCTTATGGAGTGGCAGGGTAGCAATAGTGGTGAAGATTACCAAACCCTGGTTTATTCCATAGGCAAGAAACACCAATTTGAACCCTTGCGGAACTGGTTTTCTACCCTCTATGAAATTCTTTTTGGTACCAGCCAGGGGCCCCGATTTGGCAGTTTTATTTCCTTATTTGGTCCTGAGAAAACCGCCAACCTGATAACGCAAAGGCTAAAAGAACAAGAGTCTTCCTTGGGGTAAGTTGTATCAACTTACTTCAAGGGGCTTTTAAATTTTCTTGTACCTGGTTTCCCTGCCTTTGATCTGCCACGGGCTTCAATCGCTTCCGATACCATGGTTTCAACCTTACTTTGTCTTGCCAGAGGATCATCAGCCAATACCAGTTCAACTGTTTCCAGGCGTTTGATTTCGTCCCGTATTTTAGCAGCTTCCTCAAATTCCAGATTTTCAGCAGCTTGATGCATTTTTTTACGCAAATCATCCAGGTGAGATTGAAGGTTGGCACCAATTTTATGTGTTTCCAAATCAGCCGTAATTCGATTTGTATCAGTATCTGAGGAATAAACTCCTGCAAAGGCATCGGTAATATTTTTCTGTACGGTTTGTGCTACAATTCCGTGTTCCTCATTGTATTTCTTCTGTTTCTCTCTTCTTCTGTCTGTTTCCGATATTGCAGCTTCCATTGACCTGGTAATCTTGTCCGCAAACATGATCACCTTGCCTTCGGCATTTCTTGAAGCACGTCCTATCGTCTGAATCAAGGATCTTTCGGATCTTAAAAATCCCTCCTTGTCTGCATCCAGAATGGCAACCAGTCCACATTCAGGTATATCAAGTCCTTCTCTGAGCAAGTTGATTCCAACGAGGACATCAAAGGTTCCCAACCGAAGATCTCTGATAATTTCTATTCTTTCCAGGGTTTCTACATCAGAGTGCAAATATCTGACTCGAATACCTTGTTCATGAAGATACTCGGTAAGGTCTTCGGCCATTCGCTTGGTAAGTGTGGTTACAAGAACCCGAAGGCCCTTGAGAGTAACTATCCTGATTTCCTCAAGGAGTTCATCAACCTGATGGGTTACCGGCCTTATTACAATCTCGGGATCCAATAAACCTGTCGGCCGTACTATTTGTTCAACAACAACCCCTTCGGTCTGTTGTAATTCCCAGTCCCCGGGAGTGGCAGAAACAAAAACTGTCTGAGGTCTAATGGCTCCCCACTCCTCAAATTTAAGTGGTCTGTTGTCAATACAGGATGGCAATCTGAAACCATGATCGGAAAGGGTTGATTTACGTCGATAATCTCCCTTGTACATAGCCCCCAACTGGGAGACAGTAACATGAGATTCATCAATGAACATGAGCGCTCTCTCTGGCAGGTATTCTAATAGGTTCGGAGGCGGCTCTCCAGGTCTTCTGCCTGTTAGGTATCTGGAGTAATTTTCAATCCCTTTGCATACTCCGGCTGCCAAAAGCATTTCCAGATCAAAATTGGTTCGTTGTTCTAACCTTTGGGCTTCCAATAACTTGCCAGCCTCAGTTAATTCTTGCAACCGATGCCTTAATTCCAGTTTAATATTTTCTATAGCCTGGAGAATGGTGGGGCGCGGAGTTACATAATGCGAGTTGGCATAAATCCTTATCTGTTCAAGATTATCAAAAACCTCTCCAGTCAAGGGATCAAATTCCTGAACTGTTTCAATTTCGTCGCCAAAGAATGACAATCGCCAGGCTCGGTCTTCATAATGGGCTGGCCATATCTCTAGGATATCTCCCCTGACTCGAAAGCAACCCCTTTGGAAAAAGGAATCATTCCGGCGGTACTGTTGCTCAACGAGATTGTTGATAACTTTCCTTTGATCATATTCATGACCCACAATCAGGTCTATGGTCATGTCGCTATAACTTTCAAAGGAGCCAATGCCATAAATACAGGAGACTGAAGCTACAATTACGACATCATCCTTTTCCAGCAGAGCCCGAGTTGCAGAGTGGCGCATGCGGTCAATATGTTCATTGATCTGAGCTTCTTTTTCAATGTAAGTATCAGTTCTTGGTACATAGGCTTCCGGTTGATAATAGTCGTAGTAACTGACAAAATACTCAACAGAATTTTCTGGGAAAAAGGATTTAAACTCTCCATAAAGTTGTGCGGCCAATGTTTTATTGGGAGCAATCACAATGGCGGGTCTTTGCAAGGTCTCAATGACCTTGACCATGGCAAAGGTTTTGCCGGTCCCTGTTGCTCCCAACAGAACCTGGTTTAATTCCCCTTCATTAATATTTTGAGTTAATTCCTTTATGGCCTGGGGTTGGTCTCCGGCCGGTTTGAAATCAGTATGGAGAATAAAAGGCTTGCCACCTTCAAGTTTTTCCCTTTTACGAAGGGGGTTTTGGGTAAGGGAAAATATTTCAGCAGTCATAGAGTTTAAAATTTAGGTGTTCGAATAAGCGTCAGATTTACCTGAGAAACACGTAAAATGGAATAGATTTGTCCCGGAACGGAGATATTTCCCTGAACCATTCTGTTGCAGGTATAACATTACTATTAGTGTTGCTTAGTTATCTACTGGCCATTGGAAACAATAAACAGAAACATCAGCAGAAGAAAAATAGAAATTGCATGTCCATATATTGCTCTTGTGTATCAGAATAGACTCGTACCCTTGATTCGCCCACCTGGTTTCAAGAATTGTCTCTGCTTGTTCAATGAATTCTATCGCAGTTTGCCTACCCTTCGAGTCGTTGTTGTGAGTTAGCAGTTACAGCTCCTAACAGAAGAAGAGCAAGAGCGGTGATTATTACTTTCATGACATTATCCTCGTTTTTCAAATGTTTCATCAAATTCACCAATTCTCTTCAGCAATTGCCTCGTAAATTTCTTTCATCACTTGTGAACTGACTATTACGTATTATGGTTTCTTAACTGGATCTTCAATGTTTAAGAATCTTCAAAATGAAACTGTCTTATTGCCGCCTATAATGTACCTTATGTTAAATGGCAAACCCTTGCCAAAGAAGGCGTAGGCACCCACATCCCGCCCTTCGGTAAAATAAAAACCAGTATCTGGTTTGGGGTTACTCCGCTACAGACAACCATAGAAGTTGCCAAAGGAGTAATCTTCGTTATAATTAATTGCCTGTGATTTTGCCAAAGTTGAACAATGAAAAACCCTTTTACCAGAAATCAAAATGATACTCCTGACCTTGAGGGGCTGAAGGAGTTCGAAGGCAGTTCCGATCGGGATTACGCTCGCTTTTTTGTTGGCCGAACCACTGTCCTTGGTGACATTGACAAGGCCTGGCGGCGGCGGATGACAGCGTGGTCGCCAAGTAATGCTACGGCGTTCAGCTCAGCTACCCGGATTGTCCAGGGTGCGCCTGGTGCCGGCAAGACCAGTGTCGGTGCCCGATTGGAAAGGGAATTGTGGAATCCTGATCATCCCGACTATATCTTCAGGAGGGCTGGCGAGAAGGCATCCCATGTGGTACGTTTGGACCCCAAGACCCTGAATGGTCAAATGGAAGTGTTTATAAAAATCTGTCAGGTCATAAAGCCCGGGTCCGTAAAAAAAACTCAAGAAGGCCAGCTCCACTAGAGGTTTCAATGTGAATGCCGGTCTCCCTGGTGTGGCCAGTGCCGGTTATCACCAAAGCACGTCCAGGACCGACCATGATCGTTCAACGATCATCACCTGGCGACCGCTACAAGAAGCACTGGCTGGTCATAGCTGGGACCGCCCCGTCTGTCTGATGATTGACGAGGCCCAGAACCTTGATAAACCCGGAACTGAATTGCTCGCCAGCATGCATCTTGGATCCCACGAACTACCTTTCTTCCCACTCCTGATGGGTCTTGCTGACACCGATACCAAAATTCGAAAGAAAGGGAGTACGTGGCTGGACAACAATGCCGTCCATACCCTATCGGCCTTGCAGAAAGAGGAAGTGGCAGAGCTATGTGATAAATATTTTACGACCTTTCGTATCCGAGGGTCTAATGGCATTAAAAGCGATTGCAAGGATTTACTCTTTAACTGGTCTGAGGGCTGGCCGTCGCACATGCACAATGCCCTCTTGGGACTGACCACGGAGCTCATCAAGACCAACGGTGATCTTACAACAGCAAACCTGACAAAAAGCCTGACCCATGCCCAAGGTTATCGGAACATGTATTATAAAAGTCGGGTGGGTGATATTTTTGACAAATCTCCGGGGTTTCTGGGTGAATTCATGACCGGTCTGAATGAGGAGAAGAAGGTTTCGGCGGGTGATATTGATGGACTGATTGAGTACGCTCAAAAGAGAGCCGTGGTTGATCTGGGGGACAGGAGAATCGGTGACCATTCGGTGCAGGAGGTGTTCCATCACCTGTTGCACCAGGGATTTATCCAGTCGGATGATATAGGGGATTATGTCTGTCCGATTCCCTCGCTGCGGAGCTGGTGTCTTACCAAGGCCGACCTAGAGGATCCGCTGGAAGGAACGTCATCCCAACCACCAGCCAAATAGGGTCTCACTCTTACTATCCAGGTTTCAGCTGTAGCTGTCCAGTTTTACACCCGAGCCTAATCTCCATTATTTGTAACTACTCAGGTAGTCTAAATACCCCTTGATTCTTTTTTGTCCAGATTCCAGTTGACAAATTGGCAGCATCCCTCTAACTACCGCTACCAATCGGCCAATAAATGTCGAGCAGTATAATTTTCAGTATTCATGACACGTCTTTCCAACGCCGCTTTGCGGTCTGAAGTTTCCAAGTTAAAGGAGCTGGTTGTTGACCTTACGGAAAAGCACGACCAGTTATTAATCGAGAATGCATTTTTAAGGGCCCGCCTTACGGAGTATGAGCATCGTCTCAACAAGACCAGCCGTAATAGTAGCAAACCGCCTTCAAGTGACGGTCTGGCCAAACCCAAGATCCCGGTCAAGCCAGCCAAAGGCAGTCGCCCATCCGGTGGTCAAGCTGGCCATAAGGGGCACACTTTACGTCGGTCGAACAAGGTGGACCATATCCTGGATCATCGCCCGGTATCTTGTGCCAATTGTGGGGGATCATTGACCGCTGACCAGAATGCGATGGTGGCGCAGGTCCGCCAAGTCCAGGATTTACCGGCCAGACAGCCCCTGGTGATTACTAATCATCGCGTCTTGACTTGTTGCTGTGAGCAGTGTGGAGAGACCACCACCGGTTCCTTTCCAACCGAGGTCAAGGCACCAGTCCAGTATGGTCCTAATCTGCAAGAACAGGTGGTGTATCTTGGGGTTGAACAACTTCTTCCCATCCGTCGCATTGGCCAGGTTATCAACACCTTTTGTGGTGCCCGGCTTTCGGAAGGGACCATTTGCAATTATATCAAATCGTTTGCCCAACGCTTTCAGCCGGTTCATACTCATTTGGGTGACCTTGTGGAGCAGGCACCGGTCACCCATTTCGATGAAACCGGCATGCGGGTCAAGGGTTCGCTCAACTGGTTTCATGTTGGGACCACCGAAGCCTTCTGTTATTTCTGGCTGGGCCAAAGCCGTGGTGATGTCATGACCGGGGCGCAAGGAATCGTGGTTCATGACCATTGGCCTCCTTATCAAAGTAAGATGCCCCAGGTCCAACATGCATATTGTTTGGCCCATCTGGCCCGTGAATGTACGGGGCTGGCGGAGATGGGTGAACAATGGACCGGCAAGATGGCCGACCTTTTCAATGATATAATGAAGGTGACCAAACCGGGCCGCTCGCTATCGGCCAAGGTCGTGGCGATGATGGAGGGCCGCTTTGATCGCCTTCTGCAGGAGGGTATCACCTACCATAACCAACTTGACCCCTTGCCCCAAAAGGGCCGGGGACGACCCAAACGTCGCAAAGGCCATAATTTGGTCCACCGATTACGCGACTATCGTGAGGGAACTCTCATGTGCCTCCATAACCCGCTTGTCCCGGCCACTAATAACTTGGCAGAGCGCGATATCCGGGTTTTGAAATTGAAGATGAAAATATCCGGGAGTTTTCGACAAAAAGAGGGCGCGAGGAACTTTGCGATTCTACGAAGTGTGTTGGAGACCGCCCGTAAGCAGGGCTGGAATGCACTTGCCACTCTGGGAACAAAGGCGGATGTGCTGATTGAACAGCTTGCGCCCGAGAAACCAGCTCCCAACACTTAACATGCCACCATTCCTAAACACCCTTGTTCAGTAGTTGGGATTTAATTAATCTGCTACTGATACTACCTGAGTAGTTACCATTATTTTAATATCGAAACCTTACCATAATGGGTGTTTTTATCCTGTTGACGGGCGTTCCCGTCATTCTGGCAAGAATTGGCTCAGGGCCAGATAGGAGTGCTATCGGTTTTGGTTTTTTTAATAGTTTTTGGAGAGAGGCGTTTGTCCTGTGCTCATCGTTGTTCTTGTCATTCTTGACCGGAATTGGTAAGGGTTTTAGATGGCTGAACTAGATTAGGGGCTATCTGGATGAGGATCAAATAATTATGTTCAACACAACCACAATTATTTTGTGGCGTGTGTCAATCAGGATAATGCCGACAACTTCGGACACCCGCAAAGCTACACTAAAGATTAAGTGCAACATTGCACGGTCACGGATATCATTGATTGTATTCTCAGATTGATCCTGAAAAGGACCCTGAAGAAGGCAATTTTAACTGGTCACGGGCACAAGTCAATATGTCCCAACCTAAAAAACCTATTTCGTTACGCTTGGACCTGGATGTCATTGATTTCTTCAATGCACAAGGAAGGACATGGCTACCAGACACGCATCAACGCGGTACTCATTAGTTTTATGGAAACACACAGAAAATAATGCCAAGCGATTTCCATGTCATTATACCACAGTAATCTTGATTTATTTGAACCAGTTGTTTAATTTCAGACATGAGTGAAAAATTTAATGGGATTTGAGGATGGATGTTCTAATTTACCAACCTGCCAGGTCAGTAATGCAGTCAGGTACTGCCGGTACCAACAAATGGGTCTTGGAATTTACCCAGAGTGCTCCCCGAAAGAAAGATCCTTTAATGGGGTGGACAAGCTCCGGAGATACCCAGTCCCAAGTTAAATTGGATTTCGATTCGAAAGAAGAGGCCATAGACTACGCTGTCAAAAAGAACCTTACCTACAGTGTCCGTACTCCCAAGAAAAGAAAACCTGTAATCAGACCTAGGGGCTATGCTGAAAATTTCGCCTTTGAGCGTAAGGATACTTGGACTCACTGAACTTGATTTTAGCTTTGAAGTCCATCAAAAGTTAGGAATGACCTTCCGGTAAATCCTCTTCTACCGTTATCTGAATATCAATTGTGATCTTCAAATTTTTATGGGTTTTATTAACTGGATTCCCTTGTTGGATTAAAAAAATTAATCCCTCTCTCTTTTCAAAAATTTCGGAATGGTTACTTGTTCGAGCCGAGATCTGGTTGGATTTAACATCGGTTCCATTCTTCTTTTTATACCGTTTCCTTTTATTAACCTGTGCTGCTATTTCTGATGCAGTCAAACCCTTATTATCGTTTTCAGTAAGGATGTTAGCGATTTCCTCATGAAGAGTAGGCTTTTTCATAATTTTCCTGACCTTTTTCCAGAAAATGCCTATTCCAAACCCTTTTTTGCCTTGAAAGAATTAGAAGTATTAAGCGACATTCAAGTTGACAGGTTAGCGTCAATCAGGATGGGAGGGCGATTCCCAGGGTGACAATTACCGGCAATGTAGGGAGGGCCTAGCCCGACCGGAATTGCCGGTAATTGATAAAACCCAAAAGGCTGAGAAATTACTGGTTGTAGTTTGTGCTTTCTTGACCTGTCCACAAGTACAGGTGACATCTATTCCTTGTAAAAGAATTGAAAAGAATTAGAACCAAGTTGGTCATGACCCAAAGCAGAAAGCACCAAAACCATAAGTTGATTACTCCCATCCTTCTATGTGGGTGTTTGATCATTTGTGTCAGTTTTTCGATTAGGGCAACCTTTGGTGTCTTTCAGATTCCTATTGCGGAGGAGTTCGGGTGGCCACGAACAGATTTTTCTTTTGCCATAGCAATACAAAATCTCGCTTGGGGAATAGGGCAACCTTTCTTTGGAGCCCTTGCTGAAAAGATAGGGGATAGAATTGCCATGATTGTTGGCTCAATCATCTATGCCTTGGGCTTGATTCTATCTAGTTACGCAACTACACCTGAGGCCCATCAAATATTGGAATTTGCTGTGGGTTTGGGTATTGCCGGGACGGGCTTTGGTGTTATTCTTGCCGTAATTGGCCGGGCA
Source organism: Paracoccaceae bacterium (assembly GCA_963668325.1). Classification (GTDB taxonomy): domain Bacteria; phylum Pseudomonadota; class Alphaproteobacteria; order Rhodobacterales; family Rhodobacteraceae; genus MPNP01. Next base: position 88,874 of record OY764222.1, on the reverse strand, counting down.
AGTTCAGATAAACATCGTTCAATGTCCCTTGGTATTGCCACCGCAGCCGGTTCCGGGGGACAAATCATCGGACCACCAGTAGCAGAATATCTTTTGGGAATTATGCCATGGCAAACAGTATTTCTGGTTTTTGCTGGAGCAATTCTCCTTGTTATGGTCGTACTCCCTGTATTCAAGGGTGGTTACAAAGCTTCGCCCATGGAGATAGAAGAAACCATTACAGGAATAATTAAAAAGGCCTTTGGCGATCCTTCGTTTTCTCTAATTTTTGTCGGATTCTTTTCTTGTGGATACCAACTGGCCATGATCACCGCACATTTCCCGGCTTTTGTCACGGAATTCAGTGAACCTGTCCTAGAGGGTGACTTTATTGATAAACTGGGCATATCGTCAACTTCTGCCTTGGGTGCTGTATCAATTTCCCTGATTGGATTTGCGAATATATTTGGGACCATAGCAGCTGGATGGCTTGGAACACATTTTTCCAGAAAAATGGTACTTACCATAATTTACACCTTGCGGGCGATTTCCACTCTAATCTTTCTGATGTTACCGGTTACACCCTTCAATATTATATGGTTTTCATTGGTAATGGGGGTGCTGTGGCTGGCAACGGTTCCTTTAACCAGTGGTTTGATCGCTCATATCTACGGTTTGCGATATATGGGAACCTTATATGGAATTATTTTCTTTTCCCATCAACTTGGTGGTTTCATTGGGGTATGGCTCGGTGGTTTTCTTTATGACCGAACTGGGAATTATGACATGGTTTGGTGGATTGGAGTAGGGGTGGCAGCTTTTTCAGCAATTGTCCATTTGCCGATTAATGAAATTCCACTGAACCAGAGATTTCGAACCAGTTAAAGCTTATTTCTGGCAACATTTTTCTCCAATAGTACCAAAATATTCCCGATTTTGACCTTTTTAAAGAAAAATATTCGAGAGAGTGGGTTTCAACCTTGCAATTCATTTAGTAAATCTCTTATTTCTATTTTGGAGGCCCCTTAGCTCAACTGGATAGAGTGGCTGACTTCGAATCAGTAGGTTAGGGGTTCGAGTCCTCTAGGGGCCGCCATTACCAAGTAAAATGATCACAATTGGTCGGATGGTTTGAATTGGCCCCTTAGCTCAACTGGATAGAGCGGCTGACTTCTAATCTGCAGGTTCGGGGTTCGAGTCCTCGAGGGGTCGCCAAATTACAACTTTTCCAACCAATTAGGATCGTTAACGAACATTTCGTTGGGTAGAGTAATGGATATAAAAATCATAAATGGTAGGGGAATTCACCTCAAAGACGAAGGAGATAAAGAAGGTCCTGCGTTTGTCTTTGCCAATTCACTTGGTACCGATCTTCGAATATGGGATGGGTTTTTACAGAATTTTCCGAGTGGGTACCGTTTAATACGCTTTGATAAGCGAGGTCATGGCTTAAGTGATGTTTCAGAAAACGAGTTCGAAATTGAAGACCTTGCCAACGATATCATTGAAATTCTGGATGATAAAGAGATTAGAGAATGTGTTTTTGTCGGGATATCCATAGGGGGGTTAATCGGGCTACAGGTTGTTTTGAATCGGCCTGACCTTGTCAAGGCATTTGTCTTCTCAAATTCATCCGCCAAGCTTAGGAATACAGCGTTCTGGGATGGACGTATGAATTATATCAAAAAGGTTGGTTTGGAAGAAGTCGGGGACTCTATTCTAGAAAAATGGTTTTCCAAGGATTTCATAAAGAATAATCCCAGGGAACTTGTTGCCTGGAGGAATATGCTTACCCGAACACCCCAAAAGGGGTACTTGAATTGTTGCCAGGTCCTAAGAAATACCGACCTGAGGGAGCGGTTAAAGGATGTAAATGTTGATACCCTGGTCATAAGTGGTTCGGAGGATGGTGCAATCCCGCCGGATGATGTGATTGAGGGAACAAGGGGACTTCCAAATGCCATCTATAAGACCATGAATGGCTCAGGGCATTTACCTTGCATAGAAAAACCCTTGGAATACAGGGAATTGATTTTTTCCTTTCTCCTTGATAGGGGTTGGAAAAACCTTTAATGAATTCTCAACGCTCTTGGATTTGAGGTAAATCTTAGGGTTTAATTTCACCTCCGAAAACCTTCCAAGATGATTTTTGAATTCCCTGAAGGGAGTTCGTGGTCTTCTGCGCTTAAGGATAGATGAATTGTTTAAAAGCCTTCCCTTGGTTTTTGTTCTGGTTACTGTGACTATTGATGCTATTGGAATAGGAATCATTATACCGGTCATGCCCGACCTAATACGGGAAGTTGGGGGTGCCTCAATTGCTGATGCGGCACTATGGGGAGGTGTTCTGGCGGCTTCATTCTCGTTCATGCAATTCCTTTGTGGGCCTACCGTCGGGAGTTTATCTGACAGGTATGGTCGACGACCAGTTCTGTTGATTTCCCTACTTTTCATGACTTTGGATTACATAATTATGGGGGTAGCACATGTCATGGTATTGCTGTTTATTGGAAGGGTCGTTGGCGGTATTACGGCATCAACCCCTGCAACAGTGGGGGCCTATATTGCCGATATTTCCAAACCTGAGGATAAAGCCCAAAACTTCGGGTTGATTGGGGCCTGTTTTGGTGTTGGATTTGTCCTTGGTCCTCTTTTTGGAGCCGTTTTTGCCGAATTTGGTACCAGGGCACCTTTTTTTGCCGCAGCAATAATTGCCTTTGCCAATTTTATCTTGGGCTATTTTGTCTTACCCGAAACAGTAACTGACGAAATCAGGCGGCCTTTTAAATGGATAAGGGCCAATCCAATTGGGAGTTTGTATCACATTGGAAAACTTCCAGGTTTGAAATTACTCATACTCATTTTCTTTCTTATTCAAATTGCCTTTGCGGTCTATCCGGCAATCTGGTCATTTTATGGCATAGAAAGGTTTGGCTGGGACCCTACGTTGATAGGAGTTTCTCTTGCTTGCTATGGTGTTATGATTGCCATAGTCCAAGGGTGGTTTATCAGGTTCGTTCTGAAGTATCTGACTGAAAAGCAGACAGTGATATTTGGCTTCTTTTTTGAGATAATAGGGTTTATTGGTTATGGGATTATCAAGGAACAGTTTTATGCGTTTCTATTAATTCCTATCTGTGCCATTGGAGCTGTAGGAATTCCTGCTCTGCAGGGCATTATGTCTAGAATTGCTGCACCAAACCAACAAGGTGAACTGCAAGGCCTCCTTACGAGTTTAACCTCAATGGCATTTATACTTTCACCTCTGATTATGACCGGAATATTCTACCTGTTTGTTGATCCAGAATTCCCAGTCTACCTACCCGGAGCACCATTTTTGTTTTCGGCAATTGTAGGAATAATCTGTTTCGGGTTGATTCTGATGGTCAAGGAAAGTGATTACGGTGGAGAAAAGAAGATTTATTTCTCCTTGAAGTAAAACACCCGTCACTTTTACAAGGTCTGGATAAAATGTCTGGATTAGGGAGCCACCCAAAGCTCATCAAACCCATGAAAGTGATACCTGTCGGAATAGACAGGTTTGCGTACCAGTTTCAGATTAGGAAAATGATTGAAAAGCTCCTTTAGAGCAATTCTCATTTCCATACGGGCCAAGGGGGCACCAACACAGAAATGAACGCCAGCCCCTAGCGATACATTTCCAGGGTTGGCACGTACAGGCTCAAAATCATTGGGGTTGCTAAAGGTTTGTGGATCCCGGTTGGCCGCAGCAAGCAATAAGCCGACCTCCTGTCCCTTTTTGAAAGAGTGATCGAATATATCAACATCCTCTTTGGCAAACCTTTCGAAGATATGGAGTGGGGGATCATAACGGAGGATTTCCTCAACCACTTTAGGTACAAATTCGGGTTTGTTCAGATTGGAAACCGCTACATCCTCCTCAATTATAGCCTTGATACCATTGCCCAACGCAAAGGCCGTAGCCTCGTGACCAGCATTCAGCAAAAGAATACAGGTTGAGACCATTTCATCCATGGATAGCTTTTCATCATCAATTTCCGCTTGCAACAACCCTGAAATAAGATCATCCCCAGGATTGGTCTTCCTGCTATTGATAACTGAAATCATGTATTCAGTGAATTCAGCCGATGCCTTACCCGCCTGAATTTCTTTTGCCAAGTCTCTATTGGCCTGATACATGGCAACAATGTCATGGGACCATCTGAGAAGTTGGTCAGCCATGGAGGCTTCTACTCCGAGCAATTTGGCAATAACAAGGACTGGAACCTTCTCGGAGAAATTCTTTTGCAACTCAATTTCATCTTGGGTCAAATTGGTCAGAATATCCTTTACAATCTTTTCAATTTCAGGTTCCAGCTTGGCAATACTGCTGGTGGTAAAGGCTTTCGCCACCAGTTTTCGGAGTTTCGTATGCCTGGGGGGATCCATTTCAAGCAGGGAGTTTTCTTCCATTTTCAAAAAGGGAGCCAAATGGTCTGAGTAGGGGCACTTCTTCTCCGCTGGAACTTCTCTTCCCCATTTTCTGTCACGCAGAAAATAATTGACTGCACGGTGCGATATGGCAAAGACCAGGTTATAGTCCTCCCAATATATAAGGTCCCCACCCGCTCTAATCTTTTCATAAAAGGAATAGGGGTATTGAACAAAGGTACTTTCGAGTGGCGATTGTGAGTATTTCTGCATAGTGCACACCAATTTTATATACAGCGGCCCCCATCGACCTCAAGAATTGACCCGGTAATAAAACTTGCTTCATCGGAAGAAAGGTACAATGCTGCTGTCGCTATATCTGTTGGCGTGCTAAAACGACCCAACGGGATAGAATCCAGAAATTTTTTTCTGTTTTCAGGTGTATCTGGAACTCCCATGAAAGTTTCTGTCAGCCCCGTCTTGCCGATAACCGGGGCGATACCACATACCCTGATATTGTCAGGTGCCAATTCCACGGCCAAGGATTTGGTCATGGTATTGACAGCTCCCTTGGTTGAATTGTACCAGGTTAGCCCAGGACGAGGACGAAAGCCCGCTGTTGAACTGATATTGATCATGGTTCCCCCACCCTGATTTCGCCAATGGGGTACGATAGCCTGGGTAAAGTTGTAAATTGAAAAGACATTGATTTCAAAAACCTTCCTGAACGTATCTTTATCAATCGCAAGCAAAGGTCGATTTGGATGACTCCATCCTGCGTTGTTGATCAGAATATTGATAACTGATCCTTTTGAAACAACATTATGGATTAATTCCTGAACATCTTCAAAATCGCTCACATCATTTTTGTAGAGGTCGATGTAACCCCTTGAACCCATACTTTCGATTTCCTGCCGAGTTTGAGCCAAACCCTCTTCATTGAGATCGGCCAGGATTACATCTGCACCTTCCCTGGCAAACAGGATGGCAATAGCCTTCCCAAAACCAGATGCTGCTCCAGTAATTAGTGCTGTCTTACCGTTCAGTCGCATTGAATTTAACCTCCATGATACTGTACAACTGTTTTAATCTGGGAAAACTCCTTTAAGGCCTCCATACCCTTTTCCCTACCATGCCCACTCATTTTGGTGCCTCCAAAAGGCAATTCAACACCACCTCCTGCTCCATAACAATTGATAAATACTTGTCCACAATTAAGTTGCTTGGCCAAACGTAATTGCCGACTCCCATCCCTTGTCCATATCCCTGCGATAAGACCATATCTTGTTCCATTGGCTATTTGTATGGCCTCAGCCTCATCCTGGAATTTAATACACACCAGGACAGGTCCAAAAATTTCTTCCCGGGCCAGAATATGATCAGGTTCGATAGGACCAACCAAGGTAGGAGGAAAGTAATAGCCATCCGCAGAAGCGGTAGGTGAAATTACTCCTTGGGCAAGGATCAGGTTGCCATCAATTGCTTGCAGATACTTGGTAACCCGCTTTTTTTGTTTGTTTGAAATTAGGGGACCCAGATCAATATCCTGATCGTGAGGACCGGCCACCAGTTTGGCAAAGCGGGATTGTAGTTTTTCTACAACCTCCTCAAAAATAGATTCCTGAATAAGAATTCTGGAGCCAGCGGAACAGGTTTGGCCAGCATTTTGTATAATGGCATTCACAATGATCGGTAAAGCCAGTTTCAGGTCAGCATCGCTAAATACGATTTGCGGTGATTTGCCGCCCAGTTCCAGGGTGCAGGATATATGATTCTTGGCTGCTTGAGCTTGGACAGAGGATCCTACCTCGGGTGATCCCGTGAAGGAAAGAAAATTGATTTCAGGATGAGATGCCAGCGCTGCTCCAGCCACTTCACCCTTTCCAGTAACAAGGTTGATAGAACCTTTAGGAAAACCGATTTCCTGAGCAAGCCTGGTTAAGGCAATTGGCGTCAGGCAAGCATCTTCGGCAGGTTTAAAGACAACACTATTCCCCATTGTCAGTGCCGGAGCCAAGGTTCTTCCAAACATTTGGGCAGGATAATTCCAGGGTATAATATGGCCAGTTACACCCAGAGGTTCCCTCAACAGCTGGACTTGATAGTCGTTCAGATAGGGGATGGTTTCGCCACCAAATTTATCTGCGGCACCACCATAAAATTCAAAATAACGGGCTGTAGCAACAATATCAGCTGTGGCCTGTTTCCGGGGTTTCCCTGTATCCTCTGCTTCTAGTTCTGCCAGTTGTTTGATGTTGTCCTCAATGGCCTTGCCCAATCTTGCAAGCAATCTGCCCCTTTGCACCGGGTTTAATTCTGACCATCCCCCTGAAGTAAAGGCAACCCGTGCTGCTTCTACGGCTTTGTCTATATCATTTCCGGTTGAAGCCGGAAGTAATGCCAAGGGCTTGCCCGTTGAGGGGCAGGATGTTTCAATGTATTTTCCTTCGGCAGGTGGACACCATTTGCCATTGATAAAATTCAGTTTTTGAGGAATTTCAATTTGGGGAGACATATACAAAAAATATGAAATTCAATGGCTAAGGAAATTCGTCACCTTTCCTTGACGTAAGGTTCCCCGCCTGCTTTTGGTGGAATAGCTTTACCCACTAACCCGGCTAGTATAACGATGGTCAGGATATAGGGCAAAGCCTGCATGAATTGTACTGGGATGGTTCCAACTCCTTCAATAGTAATATTTTGGTACCTGATGGCAATAGCTTCCAAGAGGCCAAACAATAAGCAAGCATATAGTGCATAACCTGGACGCCATTTGGCAAATATCAATGCTGCTAAGGCAATAAAGCCCTTCCCGGCTGTCATATCCCGGATGAAGCCGGCAGCCATTCCTGTGGCTAGATAAGCTCCTCCCAAACCACAGAGCAGACCACAAATCAAAACAGCTCGATATCTCAAGAAGGAAACAGAAACACCACCAGTATCAACTGCTTCTGGGTTTTCGCCGACCGCTCGAAGTCGTAACCCAAATCTCGTTTTGAACAACAACCACCATGTAAAGGGAACTGCCAGTATGGCAACATATACCAGGATGGTATGGCCTGAAATGAGTTCACTGTAGATCGGGCCAAGAAATGGAATTTTGCCAATAGACTCGGCGAAAGGAAGTTCTATGGGAAGAAATCTCCCATCACCCGAAAGAGAGGGGGTTCTTCCACCCAAACGGAACCAGTTCTGGCCAATCAAAGCTGTCATGCCTGAGGCCAGGAAGTTAATCGCAACACCAGATATCAGTTGATTCCCCTGGAAGGTAATGGAAGCAAAACCGTGAATGGCTGCCAAAGCCATCGCCGCTGTCAACCCAGCCATTAATCCCAGCCACACCGATCCTGTTGCAGCGGCTACAGCCGCTGAAAAGAAAGCCGAAGCGAGCATTTTTCCTTCCAGACCTATGTCAAAAATTCCAGATCTTTCAGAAAACAATCCAGCCAGGCATGCAAAAATCAAGGGGGCCGATAACCGGAGCATGGAATCAAGGATTTGAATGACTGTCAGGTAATCCATCAGTTTTGCTTCACGTTAAGTTTCATGAAAATTTTCCCGATGGGAACCCGAACCAGGTTTTCCAGGGCACCTGTAAAGAGTATCACCAAGGCCTGAATAACAACGATCATTTCCCTTGATACGGCAGGCATTTCAAATTCAAGCTCGGCACCACCCTGGTATAGGACACCAAACAGGACAGCGGCAAGAAATACGCCAAATGGGTGTGATCTCCCCATCAGAGCCGCGGCAATTCCAACAAATCCTGCCCCTTGGACTGAGTCGATAAGAAGCCTTTCGGCTTCCCCCATTACCGAATTAATTGTCATCATACCAGCAAGTCCACCAGACACCAACATGGAGACCATTATTATCTTGAAGGGCTTAATACCTGCGTAAACTGCGGCGGTTTCACTCCAGCCAAAGGCTCGTATGGCGTACCCCATGCGTGTCCGCCAGATAAAGAGCCAAATCAAAAAGCAGGCCAGTACAGCGAGGAGAAAAGTGATATTCAGGGGAGGTGACTTCGGGAAGGCCATGCCAAACCAAGCAAAGATATCATGGGCTGAAGGCAGGTTGGAACCTTCAACAAATTTGGCTGATTCTGGCGCCATTTGTCCTTTGGGTTTCAGCACATGGACAAGTAGATAAACCATCAGAGAATAGGCAATAAAGTTAAACATTATGGTTGTTATAACTATATGACTGCCCCTTTTGGCCTGTAGGTAGGCTGGAATGGCGGACCAGGCTGCACCAAAAAGTGCAGCAGCCAATATCGCTACTGGGAAGGCCATGATCCAATGTGGCCAGTCAATGTATAAACATACGAGAGCAGTGCCAAGCCCCCCTACCATGGCTTGACCCTCGCCACCGATATTGAACATCCTTGCGTGGAAGGCAACAGCCACTGCCAGCCCAGTAAAGATAAAATTCGTGGCATAATATAACGTATACCCCAACCCATAAGCTGAGCCGAGGGATCCATTGATAATTATCTGCATGGCTCGAAAGGGGTTCTCGCCAATATAAACAACCACCAAGCCGGATATCATGAAGGCCAACAAGAGGTTGATTAATGGAATCAGTACCAGATCCACCCATTTGGGGATATTTTTCATCAGGCCTGATCCATTTCAGCAAGAGGCTGTTCTTCAGAAGCATCTTCAATGCCAGCCATAAGCAATCCAAGTTCTGATTCATTGGTTTGTTCAGTGATACGCTCTCCAATGATTTGGCCGTCAAACAGGACTGCCACACGATCTGAAAGTGAAAAAATTTCATCCAACTCAACACTGACCAGAAGTATAGCTACGCCCTCGTTTCGAAGGTCAATAATTTGTTGGTGAATAAACTCAATCGCACCGATGTCTACTCCTCTGGTCGGTTGACCGACAATCAACACCTTCGGGTTTTGTTCCAACTCCCGCGCCAAAACAATTTTTTGTTGATTTCCACCTGAAAAGTTTTTTGCCTGGTTATTTGGGGCGGGCGGTCGAATATCAAACTTTTCCATTTCATGGCGGGCAATATCGCGGATTTTATGATTATTCATCAAAAACCAGTTTTTGTTGAACTCATCCTTATGATGATAACCGAAGGCAATATTTTCCCACGCAAAAAAATCAAGGATCAAGCCCAGTTTCTGACGGTCCTCAGGTACATGTGAAACACCATACTCACGTTTTGACCTGGCATCGAACCCTTTGCCCTTAAGAGGGATTTCCTCTCCTTCAATTTTCATGCTACCCTCTGCTGGGGTAATACCCCCCAAGGCTTCCAGAATTTCGGTCTGGCCATTGCCAGCGACACCGGCAATTCCCAAAATTTCGCCTTTCCTCACATGAAATGATACGCCCTTGAGGGTCGTAACCCCACGTTTGTCAGTTACACTCAGGTTTTCAACTTCCAGAGATTTTTCCCCAACATCAGCGGCATCTTTTTCAACCCTTAGTAAAACTGACCGACCAACCATTAACTCGGCTAATTCCTGGGGATTGGTTTCACTTGTTTTGAGGGTGGCTGTCATTTCGCCCCGACGCATGACACTGACTGTGTCAGTTATAGCCATAATTTCCTTCAACTTGTGGGTAATCAAAATTATAGTCTTGCCTTCATTGCTAAGATTGCGAAGGATACTGAAAAGATGGTCTGCTTCAGCGGGGGTCAAAACACCCGTTGGTTCATCCAGAATAAGAATATCTGCTTGGCGATAAAGAGCTTTGAGTATCTCAACACGTTGTTGATGCCCAACAGATAAATCTTCAATCAAGGCATCTGGATCAACCTCCAGAGAATAGGTAGAAGCCAATTCAGCCAGAAGAACTCTGGCGTTATTCAAGGCCGGGGTTATTAGAAAATTATTCTCTGTCCCAAGGATTACATTTTCAAGAACTGTAAAATTTTCAACCAATTTGAAATGCTGGTGAACCATCCCGATGCCGGCTTCAATCGCAACATGACTATCGGTAATATTAGTATGTTCACCATTGATATAAATTTCTCCTGAATCGGCTTTGTAAAAGCCATAAAGAATTGACATCAAAGTGGATTTGCCGGCGCCATTTTCTCCGACTATCCCGTGGATTGATCCTTTGCTTACTTGCAGGCTTATATCTTTATTGGCCTGAACGGGGCCAAAGGATTTCGAAATTCCCCGAAGTTCAATCATAGGTGCAGCACTGGCGTGCTGCACCTTATCATTCATCACCAATACTCAAAAAAGTTTTAGCTGGCAGGACAACTGTCATCAGAGGTGTAATCGTGGACCATAACGTCTCCGTTGATAATTGCTGCCTTGGTCGCTTCAACCTGTTCCAGCACTTCAGCAGAAATCAGGTCCTGGTTGTTTTCATCTATAGCGTAGCCAACACCGTCTTCAGCCAAGCCAAGAATAACTACACCTGTAGCTAAATCCATTCCTTCCGAGAAGGAATTATAGACGGCTACATCAACCCTTTTCAACATGGAGGTCAGTACGGAACCTGGATGCAGGTGATTTTGGTTGGCATCCACGCCAATTCCCAGAATACCAGCATCTGCCGCTGCTTGCAGTACTCCGACACCAGTTCCCCCAGCGGCATGATAAACGACATCAGCACCAGAGGCTATCTGTGCCTTGGTCAATTCGCCTCCCTTGACGGGATCGTTCCAGGCAGAAGGATCATTTCCAGTCATATTTTGGATTACGTTTATATCTGAATTTGCCGCTTTGACTCCCTGAACATAGCCACACCCAAATCTTCGAATCAGGGGAATATCCATTCCTCCAACAAAACCAACAGTATTTGAAGCCGTGGTCATTCCTGCAATTAGACCTACCAGGTAGGACCCTTCATGTTCCTTGAACACAATGGATTTTACATTAGAGTGGGGGACTACAAAGTCGATGATAGCAAAATTGGTATCCGGATAATCTGGAGCTACGTTGTCAAGCACGCTTCCAAAAGCAAAGCCGGTCATAACAATGGGGTTACTTCCGCCTTCGGCCAATCTGCGAAGAGCTTGTTCACGTTGGGCTTCCGATTGAATTTCAATTTCTCTATATGAACCCCCAGTTTCACTTTTCCATTTCTCCGCCCCGGTCCAAGCGCTTTCGTTGAAGGATTTATCGAACTTACCTCCAATATCAAAAACAATTGCAGGTTCGGCAAATAGATTTGCACCCATGAATGACAGGGCAAGCAAGGTTGCGATAGTTCCCTTGATAAATTTCATTACATTTCTCCCAAATAGTGGAAATAACAATTAGATAACTAATTCAAATCATAATTCCCTTATTTTGATTTTGCAAAGAAAATAGGGTCCTCGTTCGATATATGATAACCGTTTTGAAGAAATCCCAAGCCAGGAACGAAAAGGAGTTTTTGTCAACAAGGTTAAATCAATTTAAAATCTTAGGATTAAAGATTTCCTGGTACTTGTTTTCGATTGATGTAGTTTCATTCTCAGTTAGTTTTGCAAACTCCCTATTTCGGGCTCGTTTGGATAGGGTTCCATTATTTTGGTTCAAGAACCTAATCAATAGGTCAACCAGACTATCCGGCATTTCTATTTCGTTTTTGATGTGATTGACCAGCAAGTTATGCTTTCTAAGATAATCAACTTCCTCTGGGAGAGTCTTATTGATGGTTTCTTCTACACACTCAAAGAAAAATTCGGCTTGTTTGGTTGCGTCAAAATAGCGGTACAGGTCAATCGTTGCGTTCAATATTTCAACATTACCCTTTTCCGAAGAACGCCAGTCGATCAATTCAAGTCTTGGCTTTGAATAGTTTTCTAGTGTTATTACGTAATCTTCAAGCCGATCCAGAATAATTGCAGAAACAGGAAACATCCAACCATTCGAGATAAAACCATTCTTAACAAGAACATGGTGAAAAAGATAGCGATGAATTCTGCCGTTACCATCTTCAAATGGGTGGATAAATACAAACCCAAAAGCAATGAGTGTTGCAGCAAGTACTGCATCATATTTGCTGTTCATAAGCAATTGGTTGGTTTCCAGTAATCCAGATAAAAGTGAATTTAGATCTGTATGACGAGCAGAAATATGCACGGGTATTGGCGTTCTATTTATCCGGTCATGTTCACCAATGAATCCTTCTTCGGTTCTACATCCCAGTTTTGTAAAGCGATTGTCACCAATGACAACCGACTGAAGATACTCTAGTTCTGCTACGCTTAAGTTGCGTTTACCGGCATCACCGATAATTCGCCCCCAACGTTCAATACGTTTATGAGGTGGGGTTTCGCCTTCAATTTTGTAGGATGCTTTTGAATCTTTAATTAGCAAAAACGCTGCGGCTCTTCTCAGAAGATCGCCATGAGTTTCTCCGACATGATCCTTAACAGCCTGTGCCAAATTCATAGCTATAAATTTATCGATCTTATCAGTACGTCTGATCAGAGGACAAAAAGCCTGAATTCCAGGTAAATTGTTTCGGACTCGATGGCGTTTGGAAATTCGGGCAGGTCCGGGGTATTGTAGTTTTTCATCAATTACTGGAACGTAGTTACCCTTTTTTATATCGGCTAAATTTAATTGAGTTTCCATGAGCCATTCATACAAGAACCATATACGACGACTAAAATACCCAGTAGGTTCTGACCGAACGATGTCTTCGATTTGCTTGGATTTTATTTGGGCAAACAATGCTTTAAGCACCGCAAGGTCAATTCCCTCGTACTTTAGCGCGAACACGAGGTGCCCATATAACGATTCAACTGGTTTATGACGAGGTGTGAACAAACGCCACTGGTCTTTAGCCTGCATCTTATGCTTAACGTTAATGGCGCATAAATAGTCGGGGAAAGGTACAGTGAGGTTATACTTTTTAATTAGTGCACCATAACCTGCTAAGGTCATGCCTGCTTCCAATGGAGGAAAATCTTTGAAAAAAGCTAGCGAATTTAAGAGTAGTGTATTTTGATACATTGGTTCGTTTACCACTATCGAGACTTATTGTATAATTTTAAAAGATAATCCTACAAATTATGAAAAACTCTTATTTTCATTAAATAAATTAAATATTAAACAAAAAACATTATTTATTAACAACAAAAAACATAAATTATGAAAAACTCTTATTTTCATTAAATAAATTAAATATTAAACAAAAAACATTATTTATTAACAACAAAAAACATAAATTATGAAAAATACTTACATATAAGAATAATTTGTGAAAAAAGATGCATTCATTTTGAATGTCAATCTGAATATTCAATCCTGAAGCACAAAGTTTAGTAATTTGGATTTGATCTGGTTTGGCAAGTCCTTGTAACTTCAAGCAGATGGGGAACTGAATTTGGTTAATTTCGTTGCATTAGGATCGATTCGGGGAGAACTGACATAATACGGTTTTGGGGGAGGATTGTTCTCGCCAGCTAGGTTTGAGGAAATTATCGCAACAGCTTGGGCAGTATTAAATTTCGGATCGAGGTAATTTATGCCAAACCGCCTACTTATCGTTTCTGCCGCAAAGCCAACGACTGCAAGATTATCTATATTTTCAAGCCTAAGACTGTTGATGTCTGCTACAAAAGGTTGTCCAGTCAAACCTATTCTACCAAAAAATTTGTCTTTGACAGATTTGACAGTTACCAGCAAGGGATCTGAGTGTCCCAAAGCAAAGGCATCGAATTTGGTAACTCCTATAGCAGGTATCCCAAGGGACAAAGACAATCCTCTTGCTGCTGAAACCCCTACCCGTATACCATTGAAATTTCCAGGACCGACACAAACCCCAATTGCTTTCATCCTGTCCCAGGTAAGATTTTTTGCCTGAAACATCTCGTAAATAAGCGGAAATAATCTATCGACACCTGTTTGTTTGGGCTCATCTTTTTGAACCAACAGTTCATTTCCATGCAGTATGGCTGCCCTTATAAAGGCTCCAGAGGTATCAATCCCAATTATGAGATCGTTTTTACATGACTGGTCGGACTTCAATGACTTCAGGAATATAATGCCTAAGGAGGTTTTCAATACCCATCTTTAGGGTTATGGTTGAAGAAGGACACCCTGCACAGGCACCCCGCATGTGAAGATAGACAACCCCTCTATCAAAACCATAGAACGTAATATCGCCACCGTCCTGGGCTACGGCAGGTCTTACTCTTGTATCCAGTAATTCTTTGATCTGTTTGATGATGGGTGCATCCGGCGAATCTGGATCCTCTTCAGCTACTTTGGCCTCCTGCGAATATTCCATAACAGGTTGACCAGCTTGGAAATGCTCCATTATTGTGCCGAGAATAGCCGGTTTTATATGTTCCCAATGAATCGCATCACCTTTGGAGATGGAAATAAAATCACTCCCAAAGAAAACCCTTTCCACCCCTCTGACACCAAACAGTTTGCGTGCCAAACTGGAGCTTTCAGTTGATTCCATATCTGGAAAATCTTCTGTTCCATTTGGTAAAACATCTTCTCCTGGAAAAAACTTGAGTGTAGCGGGATTAGGAGTTGCTTCTGTTTGAATGAACATTGCTTAGAACCAATCTAGTGATCTGGGATGTACATAAAATATAACATTCCCACCATTGGTAGCAAGGGGAACAATTGATGAACTGTTATTCAAGTGGAAGAAGAAACTCAAAATCACACCCTTGATCTGCCTGTAAAATTTGTTCCTGATATAATTTTTCGTATCCCCTTAAATTTTCCTTATCGGGTTCAAATATAAGGGCTTTCTTTTTTCTAATCTGCATTTCTTCCTCGGATACCAGCAGATCCAACTTCTTTTCAGCGACGGAAAGCCTGATCTGATCACCATTCTGAACCAAAGCAAGTGGACCTCCTATGGCAGCTTCGGGCGTAACATGAAGAATGACCGTTCCAAAAGCTGAGCCGGACATTCTTGCATCTGAAATTCGAACCATATCCCGTACCCCCTGAGCCAACATTTTCTTGGGCAATGGTAGATATCCAGCTTCTGGCATGCCTGAGGGGCTGGCCGGGCCAGCATTTTTTAAAATCAGGAAATCTTCAGGTGAAACTTCAAGGTTGGGGTCATCAATTCGGTTTGTCAAATCCTCAAGCGATTCAAAAACCACAGCTTTACCAACCTTATCAAATAATTCTTTGGTGGCTGCCGACCTTTTCAAAATAGCACCCTTCGGCGCCAATGAACCAAACAGTGCAACCAAACCTCCTTCGGGATCAAGCGGTTTTTCCAAGGTGGCAATTACCGACCTGTCAACATAATCAACATCCGAATTTAGCCTTTCTCTCAAGGTTTCACCAGTAATGGTAAGACAATCAAGATGTAACAATGGCTTTAACTCACGTAGAACGGCACCAAGACCACCAGCAAAATAGAAATCTTCCATGTAATGATTCCCAACTGGTTTCAGATTAACCAAAACGGGTGTTGTATCCGACAGCTCATTGAACTTTTGTAGAGAAAATTTTATACCGGCCCGACCAGCAATGGCAGTTAAGTGGATAATTGCGTTGGACGACCCTCCCAAGGCCAAAATTACCCGAAAAGCGTTTTCTATGGATTTTTCAACGATAATCTCACTTGGGAAAACCGGATTAGAAGCCAGGTCCGCCGCAGTTTTTCCAGTTAGTTCAGCTGCCCTCAATCGATCTGAATTTACCGCTGGTATGGCTGCACTCCCTGGAAGAGCCAATCCCAAACTCTCTGCAACGCAGGCCATGGTAGAAGCTGTACCCATAATAGGGCAGGTTCCAGCTGTTGTAGCCAATCGGCCTTCAACCTTGTGGATTTCCTGTTCGGTAATATTTTCCGAACGAAACTTGGTCCAAAATCTTCGACAATCCGTACAAGCCCCAAGACGCTCTCCCTTGAATTTCGAGGTCATCATGGGACCGCCAATTAACTGAATGGAAGGTATATTTGCTGATATCGCTCCCATTATCTGGGCCGGAATTGTTTTATCACACCCTCCCATAAGGACAACCGCATCCATGGGCTGGGACTTGATCATTTCTTCGGTATCCAAAGCCATGAGATTACGAAATTTGAGACTTGTTGGGTTTATAAATACCTCGCCAAGCGAGATGGTAGGAAATTCCAAAGGAAGTGCCCCATTGGCAATGACGCCCCTTTTGACAGCATCAAGCAGTTCAGGGAAATGTCGATGACAATTATTAAATCCTGACCCGGTATAGGCTATTCCGACAATCTTCCGGTTGAGCATGTCCTTGGAATACCCCATGGAAGCAGCAAAGGACTTGCGAAGAAATACCGAAAAATCTGGATCGCCGTAATGAGTCAGGTTATTAGCTAATCCGATCTTGCCTTTTTTTTCCAAAATGTTTCTTCCAAGTTATATTACAAACTAATGGTCTTATACTTCTTAACCTTAAATTACATTACCCTTTCTATCAAAGAAATGGAGATATTGCTCAGGAAAATTCAAACCCACCTTGTTACCAACATTCAAGGGGATTTTAGGATCAGTTCGTACCGTTAACGGATTATCGGAAACTTCGGTCTTTAGATAGATCATTGATTCCACCCCGAGTTTCTCTATAATCTCGACCCTTGCTGCCAGCTGGCATTGCGATGGAGAAACGATTTCTATGTGTTCAGGCCGGACCCCAATCTCAATTTCCATATCGGGTTCCAGATTTGGCTTTTCTACCTCAATGATATTGGGCCCTAATCTGATATCTGCATTGCCATTATTTCTGGCAATTATGCCTTGGAGAAAATTCATGGCTGGCGATCCGATAAAACCTGCAACGAACTTGTTTACAGGTTTTTCATATAGATCCAGAGGCGATCCCACCTGCTCAATCTTGCCCTCATTCAAAACCACAATTCTGTCGGCCAGAGTCATCGCTTCGGTCTGGTCATGTGTTACATAAATCATTGTTGCACCCATATTTTGGTGCAGACGGTTTATTTCAATCCTCATTACCACCCTCAGGGCAGCATCCAGATTAGAAAGGGGTTCATCAAAAAGAAACACCTTGGGATTGCGAATTATTGATCTACCTATAGCAACTCTCTGTCTTTGACCTCCAGACAACTGCCTGGGTTTCCTGGAAAGGAGGTTTTCAATCCTTAGGACTTTGGCGACATCCAGGACCCGGTTGGCAATATCTGCCCTTGGTACTTTGGCTAATTTTAATCCAAACCCGATATTTTCAGAGACAGTCAGATGTGGAAACAAGGCATATGACTGGAAAACCATGGCAACCTCCCGTTTGGAGGGTTTCATGAGCGTCACATCCTGGTCTTCAATTATGATCTGGCCTTCTGAAACACTTTCCAAGCCCGTAATCAGTCGCAATAAGGTTGATTTCCCACAACCAGATGGCCCCACAAAAACCACAAATTCGCCATGTGCTATTTCAAGATTGACTGATTTAATGACACTTGAGTTGCCAAACGATTTAGATACATTCTTGAGAATTAAATTAGCCATGATCTATCCCTTGACGGCCCCCATCGTCATCCCCTTGATAAAGTATCTTTGAAAAAATAGAAAAACAATCAATGTTGGCAGACTTGCGACCAGGGACAACGCTCCCTGAACCCCCCAGGCAACAGAGTATTGTCCCTTTAGATTCACGATACCAACCATGATGGTTCTTTTTTCATCAGATTGGGTAAATATAAGCGGCCATAGAAAGTCATTCCAAATCCAGGTAAATTGTAAGGTAGCAAGTACTGCCAGGGCCGGCAGACTTAAAGGTAATACAACTCGGGTAAGAACTTGATACTCATTGGCACCTTCAAGAATGGCTGCTTCTCTAAGGGTATTTGGTACGGTAGCAAAAAAATTCCTCATGAGCAGGGTACAAATCGGAATGCCCAAAGCTGTGTGGATAAAGATTATTGGCCATAGGGTGTCGATTAAGCCGAGCGTATTAAAAAATTGGAATAAGGGAATGAGTATAACCTGAGGTGGAAAAAACATGCCGGAAATGATCACCAGGAAAAGTAAATTGCTACCCCAAAATGGCAGCTTTGAAAATACATATCCCCCCAAAACCCCTAAGGCTATCGAAGCAAAAGTGGCTGGGACTGTAACCAATAGGGTGTTTAAAAAATATCGGTGAACCGCAGGGTTCCCCAACACCTCCCCAAAGTTACCCAGAAAAAGTTTGGTTGGAATATTCCATAACCCACCCTCAGAGATCTCCTTGGTTGTTTTGATGGAAGACAGTAGAACACCGACCGTAGGAGCCAAAAACAGTACCGCCAACACTAGGAGAGAAATAAATACAACTGCCGGCCACGGGTTGAATTCCCTGGCAACATGAATTGTTGCTCCCCGATCAGCCATAGATTTCGTCGATTCGTTTCAATTCCCGGAAATAGATCCGGATAATGATAAGGGCCAACAAAAACAGGACTACCGAAATGGCACTTCCATAACCCATCAGATATTTCTTGAAAGATTCATTATACATGTGCATGGCCAGGGTATCAGAGCTATGGAAGGGTCCACCACCTGTCATAATATAAAGAATGTCAAAGCCCTTTAGGGAGTTGATCACGCTGAGGGCTATTACTACAACAGTGGCCGGGGTTAAAAGAGGAACCAGCACCATACGGATTTTTTGCCAGGTGTTGGTACCTTCAATTTCACAAACCTCCAGCAACTCCTCGGGAATGGAAGTTAATCCGGCTAGATAAATGACCATGGATAAGCCGGTTTGTTGCCATGACCAGGCCACGATAACCGAACCAAGGGAAGTATCGGGTTTTGCCAACCATGGATAATTAATCTCTTCACTAAGAAAAAAATTAATCAGGGTATTGAGCAGGCCCCAATCAGGTTGATAAATCCAAGTCCAAATCTGTCCAACCACGACCGCGGATAAGCATATGGGAAGGTAAAAGATAGATTTGAAAATCTTGCCACCAGGGACTTTACTGTCAATAAGTAAGGCAAAACCCAAACCTAGGAGAGTAGGGAGCAATATGGCCGCTACCATCCAGATAAATGTATTGATTATGGCATTTAGAAAAAGCCGGTCGGTAAAAATCTTGGCATAATTGTCAAATCCGATAAACTTGTAATTCGGATTGAACCCGTTCCAATTGGTAAAGCTGTAAAAAAACGAACTGAATAGGGGCCACAGAACCAACAAAGTAAAAACTACAATTGGGGCTGCTAAGAAAACAACCCGCCAAAACCAGCTAGACTTTTCCACCCTTCAAATTGGTAACTCAGTTCCCGGAAGTGAATTCGGGAACTGAGTTGTTTATTGTTAGTGACTATTGAGCAAAAGCGCTTTGAGCACTATCCTGAGCACGAGACAGGATATCCTCATAATCATTCGGATTTTCCATTAGTTCCTGGAACATGGATAACCCTACCTCGGCAACTGGTGGTGGAGTTGCCAAATCATAGTTGAAAGCAAAATTGCTTGCTCCGGCAACTGTTGAAATAACCCTTTGAATCAAGTCGTTATATACGCTGGGATCAACATTAACATTGGCCGAAACGGCACCAACTGCCTTGGTCCATTCAATCTGGTTGTTCACATCAGAAACAAAGAATGAAAGGAAGGCCTCAGCACCTTCTTTGTTCTGGACGTTGGCCGAAACCACCAACCCATCAATGGGGCCTACGACTGAAACGGGTGCATCAGGATTTATCGTCGGGAAGGGGAAGAAATCATAATCTTCACCTGGTGTCAGACCGTTACCATTCCAGTATCCAGTAATCCAAGTACCCATCAGAGTCATTGCTGCTTCACCATTGGCAACTTTATCCGAAGCGTCCGTCCAGGTGTCGGCATTGGCATTGGCAGTAAAATAACCATTATTCACCATATCCATCCAAATACCTACGGCAGCCTTGACTTCATCACTGTCATAAGCTGCAGAACCATCCATTACGGCAGCCCTAACATCAGGACCAGCAGTGTTCAGGATTAGGTAATCAAACCAGAACTGGGCAGGCCATCGGAATTTTGAACCCAAGGCAATTGGGGCAATTCCCATACCTTTTAGTTTTTCACATAGGGCAATGAATCCTTCCCAATCGGTGGGCATGTCGGTTACACCTGCATCGGCCATAACCTTCTTATTATAAAACATCCCGGCATAGTGATATTGCATGGGAATCAAATACCTGTTTCCATTGTAGAGTGTTGCACTGTCTGCTACAGCTTTTGCAACAACGTCATCCAAGCCATTACTGGCCCACATGTCGTCTATAGGAGACAGATCTCCTGAATCGACCACAAATTGGACTCTGGCCCCGGCCCAATAGCTAAATACATCTGGCAAGCTGTCACTAGCACCACGAACCAGAATATCAGTTTTAAAATCTTCATGTCCTACTGGGCTTTCCTTCATTTGAAAGCCAGTGGCAGATTCAAACCTGCTGAAAACTTTCCCCATATTCTCCTTACCGAATTCATCAGAAAAATAATGAGAAATTGTTACTTCATTGGAAAATGAGGCGGTAGCCAAACCAAAAAATCCTAAACAGGAAATCAGGACCATTTTGCAAAAATTCAAAAATAGACGAGTCATTTGTAAACCTCCTAATTGGAAACTGTCTTTCCCCAGTACGGGAGAAAAATACTACAACGAAAAAGCCAAATCTCAAAAGAAAAACTTTTTTCTAATACAAATCTCCTCCTGGAAGTTTGTATTTCTATAGATTTTCCAAAATAATTGGTACTTTATTAGCGATTTCAGGAATGTGAACTGATTGAATAGAATTTGCAGAATTAGGTTAGAGGGTAAGGATAATGAAACTACCAATTGGCGTGGGAATTTTAGGTACAGGAAGGATTTCCGATCTGCATGTCCTTGAATATTTGGCTAATTCTGCAACTGAGATCAAAGGCCTTTGTGACCTGAATATGGACATGGCCCGGAAAAAAGCTTCCAACTGGGGATTGGACAAAGTAAAAATATTTGATGACATGGAAGAATTCTTCAAGGATCCAGACATTGATCTGGTTGAAATACTTCTTCCACATGATTTTCACCTCAAAGCATCCCTGAAGGCAATGGAAGCAGGTAAGATTGTGTCCTTACAGAAACCCATGTGCAGTACCTTGGAGGAAGCAGATATACTTGTCAAGGCAGTAGAAAATTACGACCGCCCGTTCAAGGTCTTTGAAAATTTCTTGTTTTATCCTCCGATAATTAAAGCAAGGGAGTTAATTACCCAAGGTGCAATCGGTGAACCGATTTCAATCAGAATAAAAAGCCAAGCGGGCTATAGCGATACCGAATGGGAGGTTCCCAAAGGGGCCCAAGCCTGGAGGCAGAAGGTGGAAAGGTCTGGTGGAGGACCTTTGGTTTTTGATGATGGTCATCATAAGTTTGCAATTGCCTGGTCATTTATGGGAAACCCAGAAGCTGTTCATTCCTTTATCAGGGAAGTGCAAAGGGAGGACGGGTTCATTTTTGATGCCCCGGCCATAATTTCATTCCTTTTCCCGGGGAATAAAGTGGGAAACTTGGAAATCGTTTATTCGCCTCAACTTAAAATAGATACCATTTACTATGCCCAGGATGATCGGGTTGAAATTACTGGCGAGAAAGGAATCATCTGGGTAAATGGAGGTCATGGACGATTGGGTAATACGCCACCTGTAATTCTTTATGACGGCAATAAATTTACCAATTTTAAAAACATACCCTCAGGCTGGGAACAAAGTTTTATCCTCTCTACTAGAGATTTTATCCACAAATTACTTCACGGAGGTCAACCAGTTTTGACTCCCCAGGAAGCAAGGGAGGTTCTGAAGTTTTCTTCAGCTGCTGAACAATCCAACCGAGAAGGTCAAGTGGTTCAATTGTAACTTCTTGTGGTAGGCTGTTAAAAGTTTCATGGTTCTGTTTTTGAAAAGGAAAACACCTGTCTTGCTTGATTCCACTGATTGAAAGTAGATACCGTCTAAATAAATAATCACTAGATAATCCCATGGTATAATCACAAAATTAAGAGTTTACTCCTGTGGGACGGGATTTTGGTTATCACGAATCTCATTTAGACGTGATGGATTATTTGCGAGTAGTTTAAGAGCAGTGTTGATTCCTCTACTGATCAATACGTCTCCAGTCTCATATTTTTGAAAGGCATTGGGGCCCCCACCAATTATCAACCCGGCATCTTTTTGAGTCAGGCGAAGTTTATTTGTTCGAATTTTGCGAATTTCATGAGGGCCAAAAAAACCATTTACTTTTGCTTTCATCTCATTTAGTGCCCGATCGGAAACCCGCATGTCCTTAGAATCATGCAACCCACTTTTACCAGTAGTATCATCGGGTGAATACCATCCAGGCATTTTAATTTTTTTTTGCTTACCCTTATAACTTATGGTCAACCAGCGCTCACTGCGAACTAACTTTTGCCCAGTTTCAGGGTCAATGCGTTCTTGCTGGGATTTAGTCATAGTCACTTTTCCTTGAACGATGTACAAATAAAATTAGAATCCTCATCCCTAGCGAACTTGATATAGATTTCAAATTCGTCTGTACGGCCGTGATAAACGTCCATCCAGATCTTGTGGTTATCGTATGAAGTCATAGACTTGTAGAATTCTTTGTTGGTTAGACCACATATTACAGTTTCCATGTCTGTACGAGTCATTCCCATTTCTGCTGCTCCACTCAAGGCCGATATTTTCATCGCCATATTCGATACCGCTTCCTGGATCGACTCAAGGTCAAAGGTCGGTTTTATTTTTTTATTCATTATATACCATTATGGTGTATTTACAAGATGGAAAAATATTCATTTTGTAAGTTAGTTCGTTTCTAAGAAACAATCCAAGTATTATATTCTATCCAGTTAACTTAGTTTGTAATTCAGCAACTATTGTTCTTATAGTTGAACTGTAAATATAGAGCGTCAATCAGGGTGCTAGTCCAGTGCCAATCAGGATGACATTTTCACTGCTCAAAATGATATTAAATGCAATGCGAATTGTTTCGAAAATTTATTGGGAACCAAACCTCATTCCACAATAAGTGCATTCAACCCAAGAAATGATTTAACATAAATTTGTTTGTGATGATTAACTACCATCACAATCTAAACAAAAAGATACAATTAACAATATTCTGACTTTACTTTTTCGATAATGAGCAGGTTAAGATTAATTTTAGTATACTTGTGATTACTATTTATTGATAAAGACAGAACCAAGATAATTTTATTCTAAAATTACAAATATTTATCCGAAATGAATTTAGACTCATATTCTCAAGAAGTTGAAGAACTAGAGGGTTTGGACACAGATTCCTCGTCTTGGGGTGATTACCCAATTGACGATTTATTGATACGCCACTCTCCGCGTACAATACATGAGGTAATTAGACGAATAAACCAGTCAAATTATATTATGGACCCAGAATTTCAAAGAGACTTCATCTGGGATGCAAACAAACAAAGTAAACTAATTGAATCAGTAATTATGCGGATTCCTTTACCAGTCTTTTATATGGCAGAAAATGAAGATGGGAAAATGGTTGTCGTCGATGGTTTGCAAAGGCTATCTACATTCAAGAGGTTCCTAAATGACGAATTACGACTGAGACTACCGGATAGAGAAGAACTCAATAAGAAAAATTTTTCTGAACTACCTAATAAATTAAAAAATCGAGTTGAGGATTGTAACCTCATTTTTTACATTATCGATTCCAAGGTACCAGAGAGAGCACGCCTTGATATATTTGAAAGAGTAAACGGTGGTGTTCCCCTAACACGACAACAAATGAGAAATTGTTTGTATATGGGAGAAGGAACCAAATTCCTGAAAGTTGAAGCTGGTACAGGAATATTTAAACTTGCAACTGGGGGAAGTCTAAACCCAAATAAAATGAGAGACCGGGAGTTTGTTAACAGGTTTTGTGCATTTAAATTATTGGGTCTAGATGAATACCACGGGGACATGGATGATTTTCTGGCTGAAGTTTTACAGTTAATGAATAAGTGCGACCAAATTAAATTGTCAAACCTTTCAAGTGAATTTCGCCGGAGTTTAAATAACAATTATCAAGTATTTGATAAACATGCCTTCAGGAAATACACAAACGGCCAGAGAAGGTCAGTCATTAATGCCGCCTATTGGGATGTTATGACAATAGGGCTTTCTGAATATGAGGAGCACTTTGTAAAACAAAAGAAAGATTGCCTTCGAGAGGCTTTCCATAAATTATTAGAAGTAGAAGATTTCAAAACAGCAATAACATCCGCGACGAACGATAAAAAAAATGTAACAACACGGTTTGCATTGGCAAACAAGATTTTTAGAGAGGTTTTTATTAGGTGAAAATTTATGTGAGTAGCTTGGGACCATGATCTCAGGCATAGATTTAGAGTATTTCAAGTGTTTTGAAAAACTAAAACTACCATTTGCACCCTTGACAGTACTTTCTGGGGGTAATGCTTCTGGAAAATCAACTGTAATACAAGCTTTGACCTTGTTACACCAGACAATGCGTGAAGATGAATGGTCATTACGCTTGAAGTTAAATGGATCCTCTGTTCACCTTGGTACTGTAGCTGAAATTGTTGATCAACTGACAGGTCGGCTAACCTATAAGACTACCCTTTATGATAATAATTCCGATTGGTTACAATGGGAGTTTACAGGTGGTCGGAAAGATTTGTTCATGGGGGTTGAGAAAACCTGTGGGGATATTAATGGCACTGATTGGAACAAAGTAAATCCAGTCTCACTCCAGCATTTGATACCAAGTAATGTGAACCTAAAAATCAGAAATACGTCATGTAGCTTAATTAATCGGTTATGTCGACTTACGTATTTAAGTGCAGAACGATTGGGACCGCGTGAGCAATACCAATTGGATCCCCAATTATCTCACATTGTTGGACCAAGAGGTGAATTTGCTGCAAGTGTTTTATACACACATGGTGAAAATACTATTGAAGGTAGTCTTGTAATTGGCAATCCACCAACATTGTTTCGGCAGGTTGAAGCAAGGATGAACAATTTTTTCCCAGGGTGTTTATTTGCAATAGACCCCATACAACGGACTAACGCTTTAACACTTGGTGTCCGTTTATCGCAGGATACTGATTTTCATCGTCCACTGAATACGGGTTTCGGGTTGACACAAGTATTTCCAATAGTTGTGGCTGCTTTGTCGGCAAAAAAAGAAGATTTGTTATTAATTGAAAACCCAGAAGTTCATTTACATCCTGCAGCACAAGGGGAAATAGGAACTTTTTTAGCACAAGTAGCCTCTTCTGGAGTACAGGTAATAATTGAAACACATAGTGATCATATTTTGAATGGGATTAGGCGAGCAGTGAAATCAAGAAAGTTACTTCGTGAGGATTTAGCTTTACACTTTTTTAGACCTAGGTCTAATGCTAAAGAATTAGAGTCTCAGGTGGAAAGCCCATTAATTGATGACCAAGGAAATCTTGACAGTTGGCCAGATGGTTTTTTTGATCAATTCGATAAGGATTTAAACGACCTAGCTGGCTGGACTTGAAATGGATCTATTGTTCAATGAGCTTTCAATCCATAAGCAGTTTAATAGTCTTGGAGAATTTGAAGCCTCAATTACGACCTTGATGGAAATGCGTAAATTGGCAAATAATAGGTTTGGGAAAGAAATCTATCACAACGGGGAGTTAGGTAACAGATATCCAATTCCTAGTATGATAATGCAACAAGCAATAGGTAATCTCTCTAGGGACAAAGCTAGTTCATTTCTGATTTGGATAGGTAAATACAAAACTTGGGGAAGTGAAATTAAACGAAGTCACGGGGGTAAAGATTATCTCGAATGTTGTGAAGAAATTGTGACCGACACATCCGTTGGAGAGGTTGGTTTCAGAAATATTCATGGTGAAAATTGTAGTTTGGTTAGCCTTTTACCCTCCGACTGGTGTAACTCGCCACTGAAAGTTACATACGAAGATCAGGATCATGTAAACATTAATAACTATTGGTGTAAAGAAAAACTTGAAACAGCATTGGTGGGTCAAGAACCACCAATTAGGTCTTGGTCGCAACTATTTACAGTTTCAAAAAGGAGATTTAAAGCCCTGATATTTGCTCAGGATAGTTTTAAACCATTGGATGGTATTCCCTTCAGTCAGACTTGTGCGAATAGTTTTGTGAAATTGCTTGATATTTTGAACAGATTAGTAAAAGAACAAGACAATTTTGGTACCCGAACCAAGGAGGGCCATAAGTTATACAATGATTATTTTACAGGGGGAAAGGGTAAGGGTAAAATTTTGTTTTCAGATTCTTCCGAATCAGAGAAGAGAGATTTTAAACAAAAAATGACCTTCCCTCACCCATATTATCCACATGAATTTCTCTTTTGTCCATACCATGGCAAGATAAGTCACCAGACCATGCGACTACATTTTTCTTGGCCAATTAAAGCAGGAAAAATTTATATTGTTTATGCCGGCCCTAAAATTACCATGCGATGAATTCGAACATATTTTCCTTAAATTAAGTTTTAAGTGATTTTGGGAAAACCTCTGGTAATTTGAAGTTGCTCCATACAAGTTTCTTCAAAGTTTAGGTCCAGAATTTGTGAGGTTTATTGGCCAAATCGTTGCTGAAGTAATTCGATCTCAGCTGCAACTAGTTGAGGAAATTCTGGATGCTTGCTTGGCAGGTCACACCAAATTTCTGGAATTTTAGCAAACTCAACTTCCTTGCCTGTCTGTAAGTATGGTTCCAAAACAGAAAAATAGGGATCCGTATAATTAAAGCTTGATTTACCTTCAGCAACCATTTTGATTAATACATACCAACTTGCTACGGATTTAATAGCGCAATTGGGAACAATCCCCTGGTCAAAACAAGTCTTAATTGTCGGAAGCAGGAATAGTCTGAATTTACTGTAGCCATCCATGGCTATCCGGGGCAAGCCGTCCGCAATTTGCCAGTTTTGAAATCTTGTCTTGATTGATTGAGTATAAGCCGTCAAGTCAACAGGGCTATTTTGGTCCAAGGAAGGAACAACTTCTGTTTCCTCCAGCCGATCGAAAAATGAACCTAATTCGGGATCTTTGATCACCTTGTCAAAAGTATCAAACCCCTTGAGGGCACCCAAGTAAACCAATCCAAGGTGTCCGCCGTTCAAAATTCTGATCTTCGCCTCTTCATACGGTGAAACATCATTGACCAATGTGACACCGGCCAACTCTAGTTCTGGCCGTTCCCCGCGGAAATCATCAGTAATCACCCATTGGGTAAAATCTTCGGAATGAATGGTAAAATCGTTCTTGATACCAAATTGTTCCTCTACCTCCAGTGAATGAAAATGATTGGGTCTGGGAGTTATCCTGTCAACCATTGAACAGGGAAAAGATACATTATCCTTAAGCCAGGCTGTCAGCTCGCGTTCTCCAAGGGCTTCTAGATATATATCCAGATTTTCTTGGAGTAACTTCCCATTGTCTCTTAAATTGTCACAACATAAAATCGTCAAGCGGGAATTACCGAGCTCTTTCCTTTTGGTTAAGGAATTCCTCAGGTACCCATAAACTGTACTTGCACCCTGGCCACTTAATTCATTCTTGATATCTAGGTTCTCTAAATCCAGACGTCCATCCTCACCAAGATAATACCCACTTTCTGTGACAGTAACGGAAATTATCTTGATAGCAGGTTGAGCTATTATTTTCTCTGCCTCTTGCTGATCTACTGTCCAGTCAAAAAAGGATTTATGGGACCGTACCAATTGGAATTGTGACTCGGAATTGGCAGAAAGGGTTTTAAGAAAATATTCACCCTTCCGCTCTCTGAGCTTGATTAAATCCTTGGATGTTTCTTTCCTCAGATTAACCCCGGCAATTGCCCAATCAAGTTGACCACTTCGATACATAAAGTCATCAAGATAAACGGCCTGATGGGCACGATGAAAAGACCCAACCCCTATGTGTACAACACCTATAGAGGTGCTGCTTCTATCGTAGTGGGTCTGATAAAAGCCCCGATCTTCGGTTTGAAAATTTTGTTTTTCCATGTGTTGTTCTTATCAATTCAATTTAACCAATTCTTTGCTTGCTTCGTTCCGAAAAACTCTGGGTTGAACACCTTTGATTCTTTTAAACTGCCGGTTATTGAAAAACCGGGTGGTACGCAAGGAATAAGTATGTCTCCTTTCAGAGGGTGTAAATCTGGTATTGCGAAAAAATTTGTTATAAAAAGACATGTTTTGGCGATTTTCGAGTTTTGCGAATTGATTCGTTCTGGTCGCTGCACGAATTTTTGTTTGTTCTGTCCAGGAAGCCAAAAACGTGCACCAAAGAGGATTTTTATCGGAAGCATCGGGAATGCCATTCCTTCACTTTTCATGACAAAACCAGGAGCATTCCCGATGACTAAAAATTTAAGTACCAGCAACAATATTGCCAAGAGGTATGAGTCTTTTCCGGCATCTTTTCGTTCTGACCTTGACGAATTTATGATGTTGGCGGAGGAACTTCTCCAGTTGGACCAGGCCCCAACCGATTTTGCCGCGCTTGAGTTGGGCCTGGTCGAGGATGTCACGAAACTGGGTCTAGGCTTACTTAAGGCCATAATTGAGAAGATGGCTGAAGACGCGCCTTCGTCGATTGAAAGGAAGGGCCGTTCCTGGCATCGGCTTGCCCCCACCAAGGGCTCTCTGATCTGTTTGCTGGGCCGGGTTGATTATACCCGTTGCCGGTATCGGTGTGGCGGGGAGCGTAATTCGATTTGTCCGGTGGATGAAAAGCTTGGTTTGTTGGAAGGGACCATGACCCGGCCAGCTGGCCATTTGGCGATGCGTCTGGTCTCGGAACTGCCACCCCGGATTTGTCAGGAGTTTTTCCAGCAGGCAGGTGGGATGGATCCATCGGTTTCAACGCTGCAACGTGTTTTGCAGGAAACCCACTGGGCGTGGCGACAGACCGAGCAGGAGGCCCTGGCGGGCATCCGTGCGGTTGATGAGATCCCCAAGGAAGCAAAAACTGTTGCGGTGTCTCTGGATGGCGCGATGGTCCAACTCCGTCCTGGTGAATATCCGATCGGTACTGGGGGGTGCCAGACACAAGCCGGGCCGAACTGGCGAGAAGCGGCCTGTGGAACGATCTCCTTTCATGATAAGGAGGGCAAGAAACTGAAGACCATCAGTTCGGGTCGCATGCCCGAGAAGAATAAGCTAGCCCTCAAGCATTGGTTGGCGCAGGAACTTGAGGCGAGTTTGAGGAAACGACCGGATTTAACCTTTGTTACAGTTGCGGATGGCGCGCCTGATAATTGGTCTTTTTTGACTCAGCTTGCTCCTGAAGAGGAAATTTTGGACTTCTATCACGCCTGCGAGCACCTCCATGATGCGGCTCAATATGCACAGTCAAAGACCAGCTGGTTTAGCAAATGGCGGCATCTCCTGCGGCATGACCATGATGGTGTTGAGCGCGTGATAGGGGCCATCCGGGGTCTTCGTGACCGGGCCCAGAGCGAGACCGAAAGGACAGAACTTGATGTTATTTTGACATACTTCCGGACGCACCGTCACCGGATGAATTATGCGGCCTTAAGGGCGAAGGGATTACCAATCGGCTCGGGCATAGTTGAGGCTGCGAACAAAAACCACATTGGAGAACGTCTCAAAAAATCAGGCATGCGGTGGAGTATGGAAGGAGGCCAGGCAGTGTTGAGTTTCCGTTCCCTGGTGAAATCCAACCGTTTTGATCAGGCTTGGAAATGGATTTTGAAGGAAATCC
Organism: Paracoccaceae bacterium; assembly: GCA_963668325.1. GTDB lineage: Bacteria > Pseudomonadota > Alphaproteobacteria > Rhodobacterales > Rhodobacteraceae > MPNP01. The sequence goes on along the minus strand of OY764222.1, from coordinate 58,844 downwards.
ATAACCGAAACCCGGACAATGATAACTGGAAACAGTATTATGAGAAAAAGGCAGCCTGAGTTGATTAAATTGTCGCAATATGAGATTCACTTCCATGTCTCCTTAAGGAAATTCCATTGGTACCATACTATCGTGCATTCAAAACTGAATTACAAATAGATGCCTATCAGAGCAAAGCCGTTATTTGTTGTCGTTCGACCAAGGAGCTGGCTGCGTTATGCGCAGCAGCGTCTCACTTGTGGGGCGGACTGTTTTGTGCCAAAATGGGCCTGAGCAGAGCGAAGAAAGCCGTGCTTATTAGAATGAACGGGATCAATATCTGTTCCTAGTTCTAAAAATTTTATCTGATAACGAGCTTCGATATCCAGCAAAACTTCTTGTAAACACTCATTAACGCTTTCATCAAAAACAGCAGGACGATATTTTGCTGGAAATACCAGATGATAAAGTAAAACTGTGACATTGTGACTCTTATGGATATATACACTCATATTGAGACTATACGCCGCAAGCGGCGGAGAATAAATCCCAAAAGCTATTCAATCAAGCTTTGAATTTACAAACCAATGCCCCATTGGATCTTCATGCTATCTTTTGGTGCATTCCCTTTAAGAACTTCTGCCACTTGTTCCAGTGACATTTTATGGGTAGTGAGTCTTCTAATATTATGTCCAAAAGAGCGAATAATATCCAGTGCTTCAGGTATGTTGTGATTAAGTGAATGCGAGCCAACAAGACTGAGTTGTCTGCGAAATAATTCAAACGGCCTTATCTCTATAGTAGCGTCTGATGGACTAACACCGAAGAAAGACCCAACACCGCCATCAGCGATGTAATTAGTTAGATTTGCAGCAACCGTAGGCACGCCAGTTGCATCAACTACAAGATCCATGCCATGACGAAGAACCTCAAGTTCATAACTATTCGCCAGAATTGGGTTAAAACCCATGCTCTTTGCGAAATCTAATCGACCTTGATTAAGATCAACAACATATATGTCTTCAACATTCTGAACACGCATACCAATTGCAAGTAATAATCCAATAGGGCCAGCACCAAATATCAATGCATTTTGTGCAATTACTGCCCGTGCTGCATCCAACCCGTTTAATACACATGCCATGGGTTCTGCCAATGCCGCGATTTCAAAAGGCATGTCGCCGATTGGATGTACGGCAGGACTCTTAACTAAGCTTCTCTCTGCAAAACCTCCATGATGGGTCACACCATATGCTTTCAGACCCTTACACAAATGCGTCCAGCCCTTTTGACAAGAGCGACATTGCCCGCATTCGAAATTAGGATCGACTACAACCCTATCACCGACCTTAATACCATTAACGTTAGCGCCTGTTTCTATAATCACACCAGCATATTCATGACCGGGTACTACCGGAAACGCAGAGGAACCATAATTTCCATGTAATACTTCGATGTCAGTACCACAAATTCCGCTTGCATGAACTTCAACAACGACTTCGTCATCTGCGGGATGCGGGTTCGGAAGATTCTTGATTGAAACTTCATTTTTTTCAGTGAAAACAATCGCTCGCATATCATTTGTCTCCAAGGTATAAATGTAAAGTAGATCCAAGTCCCTCAAACCTGATCATTTCCAGCCATTTGGTAAAGTTTTCAGAGAATTCTGTATTGGCTGCTAGATCACCATATAGTTTAGATTGTTTCAACCAAACTACTGGGTCATCCTTGGCTGTTTTCGCAGTTGCATTGAGTCCATCCCAATTAGGATCATTGGCTTCGATTACAGTACCATCTTCTCGCGAACCTTCACACATCCGAGCCCAAATCGCCTCGACCAAAGCCAGCCCTCGAATTGAATTTCCAACATCTAATTGTTCTCGCAATGTTGGCAACAAAAAGCCAGTATGTCTGGAAGAGCCGTCAAATGCAACGCGCCGAACTGTATCAATAATCTCGGGGTTTGAAAATCTACGATCAATAAGATCCACATAGTCTTCTGGTGTCATGCCATGAACAGGTGCAATTTGGGGCACGATTTCAGTCATCGCAACTTTACGAAAAAGCCACGAATGAGAGAATTTGACATACAATCAGAAATGAATTCTTCAGATAAAAGTTCACCCACATTTGATACAATCTGGTGGCCACCATTTAGTATTCGGATTTTCATTGTTTCGTAGAAATGTATTTCACGGTAAAAGTAGCCCCAACTTCATCCCAATTGGGGCGTCCTGCACAAAACTTATCTTCAATAACCCATTGACGAAAGTTTTCGTACGTAACTGGCGCAACATCATCAATACCAATCTTTTGAACAAGTGCCAACTCATTTGGACCCGTTGCAGGCACAATACAATCAACCATGGCATTGGGGAATGTGCAATTTGTGTCACTCCAACTTGCCAGATCCTGATCAGTTAATCGTGCCAATGAAACAACCGTCTGGCAAAGAATATCACCGTTTCCTTGAAGGTTATCACAGCTCTGCCCCGTAAATGGTCCTATGCCGTTATCACGTCGATATCGTAAAGCTGCAACCATCGCCCCAAATGCAGTACGCGGATTATTTGGATTTGCTACATCATGAATAATATCAGGATGTGTAGGATCAAATTTTTTACTGGTCGGGTCAATAAAGTAACCACCTTCGGTCACTGTTAGCGATACTATTCGAATAGCAGGACCGGACATTTGTTCGATCAATGGAACATTGCCATCCTCGACTAATACAAAGTCAATCATCGAACCAATGACCTCAGCTGATTGTCCTTCTGGATCAAACTCAATGAGTGTTGTAAGATAGTCTTGACCCGCTAGCTTTTCTTGTTGAAATTTGTCGACTGGACGAACACCTGCTCCGATAATCGCCCAGTCTAATGCAACCCTGCTGCATTAATTTATGTAAGTACCAAGCCTGGTGCGTACGGTGAAAATTTCCAAGCCCAATATGAACAATTCCCGGTGTAAGAGCCTTTCGATCATAAGTTGAGCGTTCCACCTGCTCAGGCAAATCACTTAATGTTGCATAGGAAAGCTTCATCTAGCTCATCCACTGCCCGCCGTCTACATTGTATGTCTGCGACACTATGTAATCAGAATCTGAAGAGGCTAAGAACACTGCCATACCGGTTAAATCATCCAGTGTAGCAAACCTTCCCGCAGGAACACCAGCGGCGACTTCTGTCCTTTTCTGACCAGGTTTTTTATTCTCTAACTTGGCAAACATTGCATCCACATGTTGCCAATGATCTCCATCAACTACACCCGGTGCAATGGCATTCACATTGATGCCATGCTTAATCAGGTTTAGGCCTGCTGACTGAGTCATGGAAATAACTGCTGCCTTTGTAGAGCAATAAACAAGCACAAGAGCTTCACCTCGACGACCGGCTTGGCTTGCCATGTTTATGATCTTTCCACCATGACCCTGCTTGATCATTTGCTGCGCTGCCGCTTGCATCACAAACAGCGTTCCTGCCACATTTACGGAATAAAGTTTATCAAAACTGGCTCGTGTAATATCAACCGTCTCTGCAGCATCGAATAGGGCGGCGCTGTTCACTAGGATATCAACCTTTTCAACCTTTGCCAAAATAGCGGCAATAGCGGCATCTATGCTTTTTTGATCGCTAACATCTAGGCGAACAGCATACGCTTTGTTTCCTATCTCTTTGGCTGTAATTTGTGCTGCTTCGAAGTTAATATCAGCGATTGCCACAGTGGCACCTTCCTTGATATACGCTTCGGCAAATCCACGCCCAATTCCACGAGCAGCGCCAGTGATTAGTGCCGATTTTCCCTCTAACCGTTTCATACAATACGAAGATCATTTTCATCAAATTTATGAATTTGATTAGCTTGCGGCGTTAAGTAGACGTTATCACCATGCTTAACTTCCAAATCACCATCTGCACGAACTGTCATTGGATCACACCCTTCAATTCCATGAACAAGGATAAATGTGTCTGAACCCAAATGTTCAGCGATACCGACTGTTCCTTTCCATGCCTCCTCGCTGGCTTTGGTAGAAATATCGATGTGCTCAGGGCGAATGCCAATTGTATGAGCTTTATGCTCCCTAGCTTTCGCACCTTCTATAAGATTCATTTTCGGTGAGCCAATGAAACTAGCTACAAATAGGTTTTGTGGATTTCGATATAGCTCCAATGGTGTACCAATTTGCTCAATGACACCAGCTTGCAGGACCACAATTTTATCAGCCATAGTCATGGCCTCAACCTGATCGTGTGTCACATATATCATGGTTGTGTCGAGTTTCTTATGAAGTTCACCAATTTCCATGCGCATGCCGACACGTAAAGCTGCATCAAGATTTGACAGTGGTTCATCAAACAAGAAAGCTATTGGTTCGCGCACAATCGCCCGACCAATAGCCACGCGTTGACGTTGACCACCCGAAAGTTGACCGGGTTTCCGGTCAAGATAATCCGTTAGATTCAGTGATTTTGCAGCGGATTCAATGCGCTTATTCTGTTCTTCCTGAGACATCTTCGCCATCTTCATTGGGAAAGCAATGTTTTTGCGTACGCTCATATGCGGATATAGCGCATAGGACTGAAACACCATTGCAAGCTCGCGCTTGGCAGGCGGCAAATCTGTTGCATCCTTCCCGTCGATTTTAATGTTGCCTCCAGATGTGTCTTCAAGCCCGGCGATCAATCGTAACAACGTAGATTTTCCGCACCCTGAAGGACCTACAAAGACCACAAACTCACCGTCATTGATCTCTAGGTCCAATGGAGGAATAACTTCGACGATACCAAAACTTTTCTGAACTTTATTGAGCTGTATATGTCCCATATTTTTCTTTCCTATTTTACAGCGCCGAAGGTCAGGCCTCGGACAAGTTGCTTCTGGCTGAACCAACCCATAATAAGGATAGGCGCAATAGCCATAACCGAGGCTGCGCTCAGCTTGGCATAGAATAGCCCTTCAGGGCTGGAATAGCTTGTGATGAAAGCTGTAAGCGGGGCTGCATTTGCGGCAGTCAAGTTGATCGTCCAAAACGCCTCATTCCATGCAAGAATAATGTTTAACAAAACCGTTGATGCCATACCTGGTATCGCCATTGGCGTTAGAACATATAAAATTTCTTCACGCAGTCCTGCACCATCCATCCGTGACGCTTCTAAAATCTCACCTGGGATTTCCTTAAAATATGTGTAGAGCATCCAAATAATAATCGGCAAGTTGATGAGCGTAAGAACTATGGTCAGTCCTATGCGTGTATCCAACAAATTGAAATCGCGAAATAATAAATAGATCGGCACTAAAACTCCGACAGGCGGCAGCATCTTGGTTGAGAGCATCCACATCAATACATTTTTAGTATGCTTTGAAGGAACAAATGCCATAGACCAAGCTGCAGGGATCGCGATCAATAGACCTAGAAAAGTGGAACCCAGAGAAATGATAACCGAGTTGGAAAAGTGCTTGAAATAGTCAGACCGTGCCTGAACAGTAGCAAAACTCTCCATCGTCCAACCTGAGCTAAAAAGGACTTCCAACGGTGCTCGGATCGCATTTTCCTCAGTTTTTAGAGATAAAACGATGATCCAGATAATTGGAAAGAATACTATGAAGCCTAGAGTTCCAGCGAACACCGTATTAAGGATCTTGTTTTTGTGCGAAACTGCGCGAGCCATAACTAATCCTCCTTAGGTATCAAGATTCTTGCCGATCATCCTCATTAGGAAGATTGCAACAATATTTGCAAGGATGATGGCAATGACACCACCAGCACTCCCCATTCCAACATCGAACTGAAGCAATGATGAGACGTAGATTAAATATGTCAGATTCGTGGTTGCTGTGCCTGGCCCCCCATTTGTGGTGACCAAAATTTCTGCGAAAACGGACAATAGAAAAATTGTCTGAATAAGAATAACCACAGTGATCGCACGTGCCAGATGTGGCAGCATGATATACCAAAAACGGTTTAACCAATTCGCGCCGTCCATTTCAGACGCTTCCAATTGTTCCTGATCCAGAGATTGTAATGCAGTTAGCAAAATCAGAGTGGCAAAGGGCATCCACATCCACGATACAATGAATGTAATTGAGGCCAAGGGATATTGACCAAAAAAATCGATAGGTTGAAAACCTAACCCTGTGACAATACGCCCAAATATCCCGTTGACCGGATTCATGAACATGTTTTTCCAAACCAGAGCGGACACAGTTGGCATCACGAAAAAGGGAGCAATAACCATGATACGGATAAAACCTTGGCCGAACATCGGTTTATCAAGTAAAATGGCAGCGCCAAGCCCTCCGACAGTTGTGATTATTAACACCCCACCCACAAGGGTAAGCGTGTTAAAAATTGCATCCGTGAAACTTGGGTCTGTGATGAACCAATAGTAGTTATCCCAACCTGCGAATGGTGTCGCACCAGGTTGTAACAAATTGTAATAGAGAAAAGAAAAATAGACCGTCATGCATAGCGGCACAAGCATCCAGCCAAGAAGTAATAAAACCGCAGGAGAGATCATCAAGCGTGCTGCTGAACGAGATGCTTTCGTAGCCATCTGTGTCTCCTGAACTAGAATGAGTTTAGTTTATTAACACTTTAGGAAAAGTCAATATTGGCACTTACTAAAATACCATAAACGAATATCTTTTAAAGTTTAATTATAAGTCAGGTCATGTTGAAATTGAGCCGAGGTTAAAAACCTCGACCCATTTGAAAAGCTATTACTTGATGTAACCTGCTTTTGTCATTTCACGTACTGCAAATTCCTGGCTGTTAGCCAAAGCTTCTTCAACCGTGCTTTGACCCGCAAGTGCAGCTGCAACTTGTTGACCAACATAGTTACCAATACCTTGGAATTCAGGTATAGCTACAAATTGTACACCAGTATAAGGTGTTGGTAGAAGAGTCGCATCTGCTGGATCCACAGAAAGAATTGCATCTACAACAGCAGGTGCAAACGGAGCAGCTGCTACGCGACGTGGATCTTCTTCAACAGATTGACGTGTACCGGATGGCACTGCAACCCAACCTTTAGTTTCGCCAACCATTTCGAAATATTCTTTCGAAGTTGCCCACTTTAGGAAGCTCTTGGCAGTATCAACTTTCTTTGAGCTCGCTGGAATTGCCAAAGCCCAAGACCAGAACCAACCTGTACCTTTTGCAGTCGCCTGTTTTGGAGCTTTGATGAACTCAGTTTTATCTGCAACACTTGATGTTGCAGGGTTGCGAACGTCACCAGCAGCTGATGTGGCATCAACCCATGTCGCACACTTGCCGTCTTTGAACAATGCACGGTTTTCGTTGTGACCGTTTGCTGAAGCACCTGGAGGGCCCGAATCAAGCATCAAATCAACATAATATCTTACCGCTGCATTCCACTCAGGGCTGTCAAGCTGTGGGTTCCATTCTTCATCGAACCAACGTGCACCAAATGCGTTAGCAACTGTGCCAACAAAGGCCATATTCTCACCCCAACCCGCTTTACCGCGCTGACATGTGCCATACATACCATTGTCTGGATCATGAACGGCAGCAGCCAATTCAGCAAACTCTGTATATGTGATTTGCTCAGAGGGAACTTCAACACCAGCAGCTGCAAAAACATCTTTGCGGTAAAAAGTGAATGACGTTTCAGAATATAATGGAACTGCGTAAAGGTTACCTTCTGCAGAAAGACCATTACGAACCAATTGGAAAATATCGTCTAGATCGTAATCCGCATCATCTGCGAAATCGTTCAATGATGTTAACCAGCCATTAGCACCCCAGATAGGTGTTTCGTACGCACCAATGAACATAATGTCGAACGAACCACCGCCTGTGGCGATGTCTTGTGTTGTACGTTGACGTAAAACGTTTTCCTCTAGAACAACCCAACTAATTGTATTACCTGTTGCTTCTTCCCAAGCTGGAGCAAGCTCTTGCATTGTAATCATGTCAGCATTGTTCACTGTTGCGATTGTAATCTCTTCAGCGCTAACCGCTGACGCAACGAATGAAAACGCAGAAGCTGCGAGTAGTATATTTCTAAACTTCATTCTATTTACCTCCTATAAGTTAAGGATTTTGCATAATGCAAAGTGCATATAAGATCAAAACAACTATACGTCAAGGCAAAATTAGACATGCGTATAAATTTTACCCAGACACGTCTGCATAAAATTAAAAAATTGCATAAAATTAAAAAATTAAAAAACATCCAAGCTGAAGACAAAATCAAATTAACTTATGCAGAATTGCGGATACACAATTGCGCAGGAAACAAATGCTCGACAGGAGATTTGTCCTTGTCTGAAGTGGCTCGTGATTGACGTGAGACACAATCTACTGCAGCTCGACCAATCCCTCTGACATCTTGAGAAACAGTAGTCATCGATGGCCACACATATTGACTAAGAGGGTGATCGTCGTGACCAGCAATACGAAGCCGTGTAGAAAAATCACCAGAATTCACAAACAATCCAGCTTCATTTGCAGCCCTCAATGCGCCCATAGCGAGTCTGTCATTCGCGCACAAAATAGTTACTTCATTTTCTAAGCCACGTTCAATCATTTCTTTAATAATCTCGTATCCCGCATATTCAAAATCCCATAATGTGTCATGGGGCTTGGTTTCTATGACTTCAGGAGTAAGTCCGATTTTCACCATCTTACTCTTATACGCTTCCAGTCTCTCTTTTGAGTTACTATTCACAGAAGGCATACTCAAAAACTTGAGTGTAGTGCCCGATCGAAGCAAATAATCCGCTATAAGGTTTATGCTCTGATTATTATCTGTGCCAACGAAAGAAAAGTCTTTTTCAAACCCTGGGCATCTTGAATCAACAAAGACAAGCGGCAAATCGGATGACAAACGCTTGAAATTTGTGGAGCTTTGCAAAGCACCAACCGGAGCAACAATAACACCTTCGGCATTCATAGAACGTAGATTTTCCACCGCACGAATTTCTTTTTTAGGGTCGCCATGTGAGTTCTGAATAAGTACGGAGAAATTTAGTTCTTCGGCGCGCCGTTCGATTTCTTGCAAGAGCGTCATATAGAATAAATCATTGAGATGCGGCAGAATGACTCCAAAAATTCCTGTTTGTTTTCTGTTCATATTTCGAGCTAGAAAGTTTGGAACGTAGTCAACAGTATCAAGCAATTTTAAAATTTTTACTGATGTAGATTTGCGAACTGAGGATGGGTCATGAAAATATTTGGACAATGTAGCTCTGGACACGCCGATCTCTGCAGATAGCTGCTCCATCGTATTAATTCGTTTTTTTTCAGATGTGCCCGTACTGCCCGTCATTACGTATACCCAATCTATTTGCATCTTGTTGTAGCATTCATAACAAATCGCGTAACTTTTTTCTATAGCATTCGACAGATAAATATTGACGCGTGTATAAGTAATCCGTATCTAGTGTTGAACTCTAAGAAATCAACGTAAGAGGGGTCTGATGATTTATTCAATTGGGGAGTTATTGGTCGAATTCGTCTCTCATGAAACGGGTTGTGGTCTTGAAAAGCTGTCAACATTTTCTGGCCCTTTCCCCAGTGGTGCCCCAGCAATATTTGCAAATCAGGCAGCAATGGTGGGCGCAAATAGTGCCGTTATTGGAAATGTAGGAAATGACCCATTTGGGCAGATTATTTTGGATCGCCTAAATCTTGATGGCGTTGACACTCAATACATAACAAAATCAACAAACCATACAACAGGTACAGCGTTTGTATCTTATTTTGATGATGGCTCACGCACATTCGTATTTCATTTAGAAAATGCAGCCGCAAACCAAATCAATATAGTTCCGACGCTTAAAGAAGGCTCGCTGCTTCATATTTCCGGCGCATCGCTTGGAAGTGAAAAAATCCTTGAAATCATAATGAACCTAGTAAGGCAATCGAAATCAAATTGCAAAATAAGTTATGATCCTAATATTCGCTCTGAACTGATGAATGACAACTCAATCCAATCTTGCATAAACGAGATAGTGGATGCTGCAGACATTTTACTTCCAAGTGAAACCGATCTTTCAGCTATGTACCCGGGCGTTTCACCTGAAGAGTTTATTAACGACATGATATTGCGTGGGAAAGAAGCTGTAATTGTAAAATGCGGGGCCAATGGCGCGATTGGTTCTAATGGCAATGGACTCATTAAGGTTGAGCCAATTCAAGTAGAAGAAATTGACCCCACCGGCGCTGGTGATTGCTTTTGTGGAACTTTCTTGGGGCTTCTTGACCAACAGAACTCATTCAAATCTGCGCTATCAGCAGCCAACATAGCTGGCGCATTACATGTTTCAAGGCGTGGCCCAATGGAATGGAATCCGTCTTTAAATGAAATTAACGAACATATAGAACAGGAAGACATGAAATATGGATCTTAAAGATATTGTATCGCTCAACAAAAGTGGTACGCTGAAAGCACTCCCGAGTTTTTGCACGGCCAACGACCATGTTTTAAATGCGATTGTATCTTTTGGTGCGAAAAACGATTTGCCAATTTTAATCGAAGCAACTTGTAACCAAGTCAATCAATTCGGCGGTTATACAGGTATGAGGCCCGCGAATTTTGCGGCAAAAATTCATTCCATACTCGATGAAAATGACTATTCTTCTGCGAAACTCATTTTGGGTGGTGATCACCTTGGCCCCAACCCATGGAAGCATCTCCCCGCTGCCGAAGCGATGGAGAATGCAAAAACACTTGTTAAAGATTATGTTCAAGCCGGGTTTACCAAAATACATTTAGACGCGAGTATGGCGTGCGGGTCTGAAGGCACTCCGTCATTTGAGTTAGTTGCTAAGAGGTCAGCCGAGTTGTGCGTTGTTGCAGAAAAATACGCGCCAAACTCCGCTGAACTAAGTTACGTAATCGGCACGGAAGTTCCTGTTCCGGGCGGAGAATCCGATGACATGTCGGGTATAGTGGTCACAACGCAAGAACGTTTGAAAGAAACAATTGAAACTCATATAGCCGCTTTTGCGATTGCGGGTGTCTCCCAAGGTATTGAAAAAGCTATTGCTGTTGTTGTTCAGCCTGGTGTTGACTTTTCTCATGAAAGAATTTTTCATTATGATCAAGAAAAAGCAACAACACTAACAAGTGCAATCAATCAATATGAAGGCTTTGCATTTGAAGCGCATTCAACCGACTATCAAAGTACTGAAAATTTAGCAAAATTAGTAATTGACCATTCGGTAGTTTTAAAAGTGGGCCCCGAAATCACCTTCCGTTTCCGTGAAGCGATAATGGCTTTAGCTCATATTGAAGATGAACTAGAATTAGAAAATCCTTCTTTTGTTATGGCAACAATCCTCAATGCAATGAGGGATGAACCCGCTGACTGGAAAAGCTATTATCAGGGCACATCCCAAGAAATCGATTTCCTGCAAAAATATAGCTATAGCGATCGCATCAGATATTATTGGGACAAAGAGGATGTAGCTCAATCATTGGCAAAACTCATTCATAACCTTAAGTCTAGAGGTATATCACCTACTATTGCGTCGCTGTACAGCAATGACTTCCCTGTCTTGGAAGAGCGGATGGATCCAAACAGCTTAATCACTCAACGCATAAGCTCCACGACTGAACGTTACTATCGAGCTAGTGGCTGGCTTTAAATTTTAAGGGCACCTCTATAAATCTCCAAAAATAGAAATCACCTGTTTTGCCCTTGAAAAATTTTTGAAAAAATTCTTCCCAAATTATCCATATGCATGCCGATCATTTTCCTAAAATGGTAATAATTGACACTTTTTCATCATTTTTAGCACAAAAGCATACTCTTATCCCGAATTTTGGACTGGCCAGACATACTTCACCCTTTATTATACCTCGGTCACTGTCTCCAAATAACAATAGCGCTTGATATTATAACACAAGTTCCGCAGCCCGATCCAACTCCTGGACCGGACCTTTGTGATACATGGATAGGACCCAGACCCCCAAGCCGGGTTCCATGCAAAGCCATCCCGGAGTTTATACACTTCGCACCAACCTGCTTGACTGGGAGGCCGAAGCGTTATGGCAAACCTATTCGACACTGTTGGATGTGGAAGGGGTCTTTCGCTCGCTGAAATCAGAATTGGGTCTGCGGCCTATTTATCACCAGAAGGAAAGCCGTTCGGAGGGTCATTTGTTTATCATTGTGCTGGCCTTTCAGGCCGTGTAACTTCTCCGGCGGCGCCTCAATAATGTTGAGCATACCGAGAGCTGGGAGACTTTAAGGGAGGAATTGGGTGCATTACATCGGGTTACCACCAAATACGCCAGGAAGGTGGTGGTTCCCTGCATGTCCGGAAGACGGATAATCCTGATGAGGTTCAGGGCAAAATTTACTAGGGGATGGGGGTAGCATTACCGCCCCGAAATGTCCGCAAGACCTACATCGACTGAACATATACCTTACACCTTTGGCAAGCACTTCTGTGGAGAGTGTTGGAGTTTGTGGTGCTACTTGAAATTCCAACCCCCTATGAATAGGGTATTAACGACATCCGATGTTAAAGATGGGTTAATGAATTAAGCCCGGCAATTTATGAAGAGGGATACTATTAAAATAAATTTCATTGGTTTTTGGTCCTGATGGTTTATTTGGATTTCCCTAGACTTAGAAATAATTGTAATGTTTAGTGAAGTAATACCCTCAGGTATGGGTATCTTTAGATGGAATTGTCTCTTTAATTTAGTTGGAGTTTTTAATGGAAATTAAGGGTGAAAGGGAGATCACAGAAAGTCGGTCAATGGTTTGGGAAAGCCTGAACGACCCTGAGGTTCTATTAAAAAGCATCCCAGGGTGCGAGGAGTTCTCAGGGAGTGTTGAGGATGGTTATACCATAAAGGTGACTCAGAAAATTGGTCCCGTCAAGGCAACTTTCAAAGGCCGGGTGGTTTTGGAAGATATTGTTCCTGAGGAAAGTTACACCCTGCGAGGTGAGGCCAAAGCTGGGGCAGCAGGAATGGGAAGTGGCGAGGCCAGGGTCAAACTTTCTGATACCGAAACGGGAACGCTTCTTGAGTATCTTGTTGATGCCAAGGTCGGGGGTAAAATTGCTCAATTGGGTTCCAGATTAATCGGGGGTGTTGCCAAAAAATTGGCAGATAAGTTCTTTACTCAATTTCAGAAAGTTGTCGAAGAAAAAAATCCCAACAATTGAAATCTTGTTTCGATAAAGTAAAAATCAAACAATTTTGGTGCAGGTCTTGTGAGCCCACTCCCAATATAGCTTTTTGGCTTTCCTTGCCACTGGGCCTGCTTGGTAGTTGGTTTCATCAAACCGTGAAACCGGAACGACCTTGGCCATATTTCCTGTAGTAAATACCTCATCAGCATTATGAAAGTTTTCAAAAGTCAAAACTGATTCCTTGACAGTATAACCAGCTTCCCTAAGTAGGGAGATAATCCTTTTCCTGGTAACACCTGCCAGGAATGTTCCATTTTCAATTGGTGTTTGGACCACCCCATCCTTCACCATGAAAATATTGGAAGTAGCAGTTTCGGCTACATTGCCCATGGCGTCAGCTACCAGGGCATTATCAAAGCCCTGGTCGAGGGCTTCTCTAAGCATCCGGCCGTTATTCGGATAAAGGCATCCTGCCTTGGCATTAACCAGAGCTGTGGCCAGAATGGGTCGATGAAACTGGGTTGTCGTCAGCGACAGTGTAGCATCCTCTGACGGCATTGGGATTTCTTCCAGACACAGGCAGAAGCCGGTAGAATTTTCTTTGGGAATGACCGCCATATGACCACCATCAATTGCCCAATACATGGGTCTGATATAAACCGGAGCATCTGGAGGATAAAGTTTGAGACCCGCAATCGCAAGATCGTATATTTCCTCGGGAGTTTTGGTAGGTGTTATACCAAGGGCAATTGCCGAATTGTTAACGCGCTGGCAATGGAAATCAAGATCAGGGGCAATTCCGAAGGCATATCGGGCCCCATCAAATACATTTGATCCCAACCAGGCTCCATGATCGGCAGCCCGCATGACCAAGCTGTTTTCATCATGCCATTCACCTTCAAAAAAGGTTTTTATGTTCGTTCCCGCTACCATTTGTATTCCTTATTCAATGCTATTCTTTCAAACCTACGATTTCGTAAGTACGTTGCACAATCGGGTCAGCAATTTTGCGTGCCCTTTCAGCTCCGGTTTCCAGTATCTCATCCAATTCACGACCATCATTCATAAGCTTGTTTACTTCCGAGGTTATGGGTGAGATGGTTTCAACAGCCACTTCCGACAATTGAGGTTTGAATTCGGAAAACATTTTTCCTTCAAATTGGTTCAAAACGGCTGCAAGAGGGGTTTCTGAAAGGGCAGCGTAGATATTCACCAAATTCTTGGCTTCAGGTCTGTTGTCTAGTTCTTCCTTAGTGCCAGGAAGTGGAAACTGGTCAGTTTTGGCCTTCCTGATTTTTTTAACAATTAAATCCTTGTCGTCGGTCAGATTTATTCGGCTTAAATCAGATCGATCAGATTTTGACATTTTCTTGGTACCATCCCGGAGGCTCATTATTCTGGTAGCAATTCCTTCAATAATAGGCTCTATTACAGGAAAAAAATCAACGCCATAATCATTGTTAAATTTAATGGCTATATCCCGGGTTAATTCAAGATGTTGTTTTTGATCATCTCCAACCGGAACATGCGTGGCATGGTAGACAAGAATGTCAGCGGCCATAAGTGTCGGATAGGCAAACAATCCTACGGAGGAATTCTCCTTGTTGGATCCCGCCTTTTCTTTGAACTGGGTCATCCTGTTCATCCATCCCATACGAGCCACACAATTATAAATCCAGGCAAGTTCCGCATGAGCAGATACAAGGCTTTGGTTGAAAAGTATCGACTTTTCAACATTTATACCTGAGGCTATAAAACAGGCGGCAGCATGTCTTATGGCATTTCTCAGTTCATTAGGATCTTGCCAAACGGTAATCGCATGCAAATCAACGACACAGTAAATACATTCTGTACCTGCCTTCTGGAGCTGGACAAAATGTTTCAATGCTCCAAGATAGTTGGCTATGGTCAGTTGTCCACTCGGTTGAATTCCTGAAAAAACGCGTTTCCTGTCAATCTTGTTCTTCATTAAACTCTCAAGGTAATAAATGTAATGTATTATTTCTTACCATTAATAATTTCCAAGCCACCAAGTTTAAAGATTAATTCGTAGGATAGTAAGGCCATGTTCCAAAAACTGCCAAAAAGTATTGTCGTATTAGCTGCTATGATAGGTGGGTTTGAAATCCTTTTCAGTTTGAGTGAAAGCGCTTCCTTATTTGGTTTGACAGGTGATCAACTCAGGTTGATAGCCATCAGGGATTTTGGTTTTTGGGATCCAATATTTTCGGCCCAGGTATCTACTTTTAACCTTATAAACAAGGAAAGTTTACGATTAATTGCCTATCCGTTCATTCATTTCAATTTTGTTTCCTCCATTATCAGCGTTGTCTTTACCTTGGCATTTGGCAACCTACTTGCCCGGTTTGTAAATGATCTGCAGATGATTACCTTTTTCATGCTTGCTACCTTATTCGGTGCCTTGGGATACAGCCTTTTCCTGAATGAATCATTTCCTCTGGTCGGGTCTTCACCTGGTTTTTTTGGTTTTGTTGGCGGATTTATATTCCTGCTGGTGCTACAGTATTTGGAAGGTAGAACTGAATTCGATGGATTTTTTGCCGTTCCAATCTTTTTATTAAGTGCACAGATTGGCTTCCAATTAATTTTCGGTGGTCCCAATTATTGGGTTGCAGACCTTATCGGCTTTGTCTCGGGATTCATTCTTTTTCCCCTGCTGCAATTTGGTTTTATGCAAACCGTGGAAATTTTCAAAAGATTAATCAACAAATTAATTTCCTGAAATTCTTGTTCGATTTTGAAAAAATCCTTTTATCTTGTGCCATTCCCAAGTTCCCAATAGAAAATGGGATAATCCGTAAACAAATAATCCCCCAACAATCAGTAATGCCAAGCATACATACCGAATTCCTGGCTGATAGAGCCAACTGCCCAATATAAAATCCCCTAGAATCAACCCGCTACCCATTAATATGGAAGCAATGATAATTTTGGCTAAGGCTTTTCGCAATTGACTGTCAAATTTTCCTGCCCCAGAAAATTTTCTTGTTCCCCATATCAGTAAGAAGAGCATGACCCAACCTGCCAAAGTAGTACCCAATGCTGCAGCCAAATAGCCTAGCGTTGAAATAAGCCCAATGGCAACCACGGCATTTACCAGCATGGATATCAATGCAAAATTAAATGGTGTTTTGGTATTTTCTCTCGCAAAATAAATCGGTTGGTATACTTTCTGCAGGACAAAGGCCGGGAGTCCAAATGCATAGATTATCAGTGCCTGGGAAGTGTATAGGGTATCACTTTGACTAAAGGCTCCTCTTTCAAATAAAATACTCACGATGGGATAAGCAACCGTAATCAAGGCAACGGTTGCTGGGATAGTCAATGCCATGGCAGCCTCGGTAGCCCTGTTAAAGGTATAAATTCCTCCCTCGTGGTCTCCACCGGCAAGTTTTTTTGAAAGTTCCGGAAGTAAAACAATACCCACGGCAATTCCCACCACCCCTAATGGCAATTGGTATAACCTGTCAGCATAGTTTAGCCATGCGACCGCCCCTTCGGTAAAACTGGCGACCTGTCTACCTATCAGCAGGTTGATCTGAACAACGCCTCCGGTCAGGGCGGCAGGTGCGGCAATTATAAGTAGTTTTTTTATTTCAGGGGAGACTTTTGGGAATTTGATCCGAAGGTTAAAGCCGGCCTTGGCGGCAGCAAACCAAACCAAGACCAATTGTGCAATGCCAGCTATTGGCACACACCATGCAAGGGTCAAACCAATATCCCACCCGAGCCAATATGCCCCGAATAGGGATAGGATAAACAAAACATTCAGGAGAACTGGTGCAGCTGCCGCAGCGACAAAACGACCCAGGGAATTTAATAAACCTGAAAACAGGGCAGCAGCGGATATGAATAATACGTATGGGAAGGCAATTCGACCAAATAGAACTGCCAAATCAAATCTTTCATCACCGGCAAACCCACTTGCCATGGCCAAAACCAACAAGGGCATGATTAATTGTGCCAGAATGACGAGCCCCAAAAGGAAGGCAAGCAAAACCGAAAAGGCGTTCTCAGCAAATTCCCTTGCTTGTTCCTGCTTGTCCAACTTTTTTGAAAACAAGGGTACAAAGGCAAGGTTAAAGGCACCTTCCGCAAATATTCGACGAAACATGTTGGGAAGGGTAAAGGCTATTAGAAAAGCCTCAGCCAATGGACCAGCGCCCAGCAATGCAGCAAACAGCACATCCCTGATAAATCCAAGGATTCTGCTGACCAGAGTCCAAAATCCAACTGTAAAAAAATTCTTCAGCAGTTTGAAGGGGTTAGCCATCGACAATCCAAATAACTTTCCATGAGGTACAAGATATTAATTCGGAAGTATATACGATTCAAACCAATGCTTGGGTTTCCTTGAACACTATGGAATGATTGAGGACCAAGTCAAGAATACGGTTGCAAGCTCAGATACATAAACATTGGAATGGGTTAATCGGTATTCTTGCTTGGGGTTCGCTCTGAATTAACCCTGATTAATTTCCAGCCAATCCTGGCAATGTGTTTAAAAGACTCCTTGGTGCCTTATCCACAATGATTGTACGTTGGTTTTCAATCCTGGCAACGGCTAATGATCGTTCAATTTCTCCCCTACTGTTAAATCTGAAAGGCCCCGTGGACCCAAAGAACTCACCGCCCCCAAGAATTGACCTTCGTGCAATCACCCCAGCATCGTTATCGTTTAATAATTGATCAATGGCAATTATCCCATCATAAGGTAAGCCTGCCAAGGGATGGGGAATATCATCATACTCATATTGGTAACTATTACTGAATATAATGCTTTGATTTGGGTCAGGTACCGGAAAAATTGCTCCTTGTAAGCCTTTAACTGAAAGAGCGGCTGCAGGGATATCCCACCTTTCTATACCTACAAGAATTATATTCTCTGGAAGATTACGTTCTTCAAGCAATTCGGCTATGAGCGGCACAGCTCCAGCAGTGTTTCCAGTTAGGAAAATGACTTCGGGAGCATGAACTTCCAAGGCGAGGGCAATTTGTTCGACTGCATCCAAGCTGCCTGGTTGGGAAAGTTCGTAGGTAACTGATTGAACAATATCAAACCCTGCTTGCAAAGTGGCTTCTTCCAAAGCCTCCCTGGCTCTGGTTTCGGAATGAGAATCTGAACTGACGATCATGCCGTTAACCTTACCCTCGGCTATAACATATTGCACCATTCTGTCGGCAGAATTCTCAAAGGATTGTCCCAATATGAATAAATTGCCACCGGCAACCCTCGAATCGTTGGAAAAACTAAATACGGGGACACCACGGATATTGACCAAGGGGGCTATTGCCCGGGTTGATTCTGAGAACAAGGGTCCAAGGATAATATTATTACCATCCCCAATGGCTCGGTTTGCGGCCTGGAAGGCACCTTGGGGAGTTCCCTGGGTGTCATAAATTGTTAGTTCAATGGGAGATGGTTGAATCCCTGCCAAAGCAAGAAGTGCACTATTTTCAAGATCCTGTGCTAGTTGATCAATACCGGGTTCTTCAGAAGTGGTTGGAATTAATAATGCAATCTTGTTTATGGGTTTTTCTTCTTGAACAGGGGGAATTGGGTCAGAAGGCTCCTCTGGAGCCACACATCCGACCAAGGTAAATACAAGCAATAAAAGCGAAAAAGAAATCCGCAGGTTGGTGTTAAGTTTCGGCACTTTTTTGCTACTTTTGAATTAAATGGAATGTTATCTGGGAAAGTGAATTTGGCTTGACGTATTCATATCTACAATTTAGGTAAAAAAGTACCGTTTTAAACCTTGGTTGCTAAGGCTAACAATCAGTCCTGTCCAACCTGTGATGCTTTTTTGCAATGAAAGTCCTATTTAATAATTCTGGTTCGAATATGGAGAGTAATTACTACTACTATCACGGGCACCTTTTATGAACAGTTTGGCATGTGGATTATATCTGGTTGCTACCCCAATCGGCAACGCACGAGACATAACTCTCAGGGCCCTTGATATTCTTGAGGGTGCCGAGGAACTGATTGCTGAAGATACCCGCACCCTGAAGAGGCTACTGAATATCCATGGTATAACTAGGTCCTCAGAGACAATCAGTTCATATCATGACTTCAGCAAACCAAAGCGTATGGAAACCATTTTGAAGATGCTGGAACTAGGAAAGAGTGTTGCCCTGGTCTCAGAGGCGGGCACCCCATTGATTTCTGACCCAGGCTTCAAATTGGTTAAAAGTGTTATTGCCAAGGGGATTGCGGTGCTATCCATACCTGGACCATCAGCTCCTCTGGCTGCCCTGTCTGTTTCGGGAAGAGATCCCGACAGATTTGTCTATTTGGGTTTTCTACCGCAGGCTAGTGGTGCAAGAAGAAAAGTCCTGGAAGAATTCAGATATGTGCAGGCGACTCTAATACTATTTGAATCGCCAAATCGATTGGATAAATCTCTCCAGGATATGCAAGCAGTATTGGGCGAGGAGAGAAAGGTCTCAATATGTCGTGAATTGACAAAAAAGTTTGAGGAGGTCAGGCGAGGAACACTCGGGGAACTGAAAGAAATCTATGCCAATGAAAAGGCTAGAGGGGAATTGGTTATTGTTGTCGAACGGGACAGGAGCCCGACATCAGAGAATGACATTAACGAAATTCTGTTGGAAGTTTTAAAGAATAAAAGTTTAAAGGATACAGTTTCAGAGGTTTCTGGTATGCTGAATTTGAGTCGGAAAAAAATCTACAGTTTGGCTCTTAAACTTTCAGCAACCAAGCAAAAATAGGATATATTGAATTGAATATGCCGCAACTTCATAAACTTAATCAATAGGTTTCAAATAAGTGGACTTTGATAAATGACGATTATTGCCTTCCAAATGGATCATATCAGGACGATAGATATACTTGAGGACAGTACTTTCAGGCTGGCGATCGAAGCTCAGAAACGTGGATATAAATTATTCCATTACACGCCCTCGGATTTGTATTATCGAGAAGGGAAGGTAATTGCCAAAGGCCATTTCATGCGCGTCAGACATGAGATATACAATCACTTTGATTTTGACCCGGAGCAAGAAATCGACCTTAGAGATGTTGATGTGGTGTGGCTTCGTCAGGACCCACCCTTTGATATGTCCTATATAACAACGACCCATCTGTTGGAACGAGTTATGGACGATACCCTCGTCGTCAACAATCCCTTTTGGGTCAGAAACTTTCCTGAAAAACTTATCGTACTCGATTTTCCAGATATTATTCCGGCAACATTGATTACAAGAGATCTACAAGAGGTCAGGAAATTTCGGGCCAACCATGGTGATGTTATCATTAAACCCCTATTCGGCAATGGCGGAGAGGGTGTGTTCAAGATTGGGGTTAACGATACCAATTTGAATTCCCTTTGTGAAATGTTTTTTCAAAACAGTCGAGAACCAATAATTGTTCAGGAATTTTTACCTGCAATATCCGAGGGTGATAAGAGAGTCATACTTGTTAATGGCAAGGTGATTGGAGCCATTAATAGAGAACCCAAAGAAGGTGAAATACGCTCCAATTTACATGTTGGCGGGATAGCATATCCATGCGAACTTACTGAAGAGGATTACAGGATTTGTTCAAGGATAGAGAAAACATTAGCCGATAATGGGTTAATCTTTGCCGGTATTGACATTATTGGTAATAAATTAACCGAAATAAACATTACCTCACCTACAGGTTTGATTGAATTGGAAAGATTCGAAGGGAAGAATATAGCAGGTATGATCTGGGATGCGTTGGAGAATAATCAGTGATAACTCCCAATGGCCGAATTCACCCAAATTTTCAACTGAAAATTTTGTTCCAGTAAGCCAATTCCAGTTTTTCATCAGTGCGGGTTATCTTGGTAAGGGAAAGGTTACTGATTTTTCGATGCATTACCTGCATGGATGGAACTCCCAAAGCTCTTTGAATCTGGGTAAGAATTACTGCGTAATGGGCCACAAGGACTAGATTTTTATCTGGATATTTTCGAGACAAGTTATCCACAACCTTGCCAACCCTGTGGCAGAGGTCGTTCCAACTTTCTCCACCGGGGGCTTTTATGTCGCCGGGCTTTTCCCAGAATTCAATTGACAGGACCTGATCTATCTCGGCAACTTCTTGCGGGGTTTTGCCTTCCCACTCCCCGAAATGCAGTTCTCTTAAATCCTTCTCATCGGGCAATCTGATTCTTGGGCCCTGGATTGCATCAGCTGTCTGGCTTGCCCTTTGTAAATCTGAAGCGATTACCAGTGCATCCAAGGGTAAGGCATCATTTAACCAGGTAAGGTTCTTTGTATCAGAGAGATCTACAGCAACATCTGTCCAGCCGTTCAAACCGGAGACATTGGTTGGTCCATGTCGAATCCAGAAATAGCTTACGGTCATTGGGGCAAACTGCCTTTAATTGCCAAGGGAATACCAGCTGTTACCAGGACGACAAGTTCAGACCTTCTGGCAATCGACTGGTTTAGGCTGCCCAGTTCCTTCATAAATGTTCGAGATAGTTGGTCTTTTGGAATAACACCCAACCCGGTTTCAACCGTTACCACTACGATATTGGCTTTGCAATTGGCCAAGTTTGCCAAAAATATCCCCAAATGTTCTTCCAGATTAACTTCTTTGTAAAGTAAATTCCCCAACCAGGTAGATAAGCATTCCAGCAAGATGAGGTCTTCTTCTCCAAACTGGCTGAAAATTTCCCCCTTGGTAAATGGTGCTTCAAGAAGTTGCCAATCCTTACCTCTTCTTGCTTGGTGAAGTTTGATCTTTTGTTTGAGTTCATCATCAAGTGGCTGAGCCGTAGCTACATAAACTTTTTGTTTATTGGTTTGATTGACAAAACTCTCGGCCCAAAGTGATTTACCAGAAGATATTCCACCTGTAACCAGGGTTCGATTAGGATATTCAGAAAATTTTTTCATTTTAAAGCTATAAAATGTAGTGATGTGCTATGGAAAAAAGATTCAAACAGATTGGAGGAATAGGTTGGCAAGTCCGCATCGCTTGATCAACTTGACTTATAAAGGCAAGTGAGGTCCAAGGTAAGCCACATAAATACGCTTCTTGATAGGATCTGGATAAAAATGCAGTCTGAACCCCTCGGGCAATTTTACATGATTTTCGCAGTAAACCTGACGCCCATCATCCAACCAAAAAAGCCGTTTTTTCCTCTTTTGAGGAGAGGCCTTAACACTGGTAGATTCACAGCTAACTTCTGCAGTAAAACCCAAATCCCTTAAGTATTCATGGTGATAGTTTGTGTATTCTTTGTCCTGCCATTTAGTACAGAATTCTTCCAATACATTCAGTGCAACCCTTGCTTTCTCCAATATATCTCTTCGATGAGACCAGTTTTGCAAGGAAGAACCAATTTGATCTGAAAGCAAAATCAAATTGGGGAATAAAACCTTCCTATTATACCAAATATCACTTGCTGATTTGTATAACTCTTTGCTTCGTTTATTTAACTCCTCACTGTGTATGGCAAGACTATTATTGTTATATAGGTTTAAGATCTCTGTATTTGTTTCCTCTGGCACATCGCTGAGTTTGTAGACCCAAACCTTAAGTCGGTGCTTTTGCCAAATATGCAAAGTGGCAAAACTG
The DNA here is from genome assembly GCA_963668325.1 of Paracoccaceae bacterium. Lineage (GTDB taxonomy): Bacteria > Pseudomonadota > Alphaproteobacteria > Rhodobacterales > Rhodobacteraceae > MPNP01. Next base: position 36,144 of record OY764222.1, on the reverse strand, counting down.
ACAAGAAATGTTTGAAAATAATATGCAGCTAAAAGTATTCTTTTCCCCTCTTTCTCTCCAATCAAACCAACCTCAATAGCTTCATCAATATGATTAAGATCTATGGTTTCAAAGAGTGGTTGCCTAGTTTCAACTGACCGAAGAAAAGTACTCCAATCTTTAAGTTTTGATTGTTTTTTTGCTGATTCGTACCAATTTCGGACAAAGTAACCTTCAGCAAGTTCTAAATGCATTAAGGATTTATCCTGATCTTCATCTACAAGTAGAATCTTTAGACCCGCTTTCCGACAGGTTTGGATAATTTTTAAAAACACTAATAATCCATTTTTGGCTTCCTTGATGCTACAAAAGGGCAAGGAGTGATGGTTTAAAACAATACCATTGATCATAGAAGTTGGTCCAGCTCCTTGTCCCACTGATCAAAAAATCCATCAGGCCAGATATCAATACGTCCTTGGTAGTCTATATTTGGGTGTATCACTTCTGAAGCATGAACTGGATTGAATATATCTCGTTGCAGGTAAAAGATTTTTATATCATCGGCATTGATATTGTTTTGTTTTACTTCAACACGAATTCCATTAAGAAAATGGTCGGAGTGAGATTCAACTATAAGCTGTACGCCATTTTTTGCAGCGATTACACACAGTTTTCCCATAAGCGAATGGCCTGCAGGATGTAAATGTGATTCTGGGTTTTCAAGAATCAAAAGGTCACCTTTGGAGGCACTTAAAATACTGGTTACAACCGGCAGTACGTAACTCAAACCAAATCCCACATTTTGTGGTTGAAACTCTTCAGTAACTTCTTTTCCCTGAATGAAGGAGTACCCTAAGCTTACTGTGTTAAACTGTGGCTCAACAGCAGCCTTGATCTTTAACCCGGGTGTTATTTCAGACATCCACGCCTCAATATTTGAAAGCAATTGGTTAGAAGATGCGTTGGGGTGTTTTAGTTCTTCTATTTCAAGATTTTTGGCCCCGTTTGCAGCAATATAATGAACTGTATATTCCCCGTGTTTACCCAGAGATTTCAAATCACTGATATGAAATTCTGAAAATTGGTGATGTCTTTGAGGACCAAGCCGGTCTGCGCAAAGATACTGGAAATTCGTGTTGAACAAGCTGATATCATCCAATTGCTCATCAGGACCACTTTTGCAATGCGGAAGCAAGTCAGAATTAGGTTTGTAATCAAATTCAAATTTTGTCGGCTGTGTAAGTTCACTCCACTTAACGATAAAATTTATGTTTTCTTGAAGACCAAAGCTAGATAATACATCTTTTCCGGTTCCGAGTTTGATATAATCACCATTGAGCAACAATCCCCTATTGTTAAGTGTATTACGCTCATGGGATTGTCGTAATAACAACAAGCTTTGTATAAGTGTAGATTTACCCATTCCATTTAGGCCAGAAAACAAATTTAATGGGCCAAGTGGAAAACTAGCATCAAGCAGGGATTTAAAATTTTTTATACTGATAAATTCAATCATTTAATACCTCTGAAATCAAACTGTTGATCTTGTTGTAGCGTATCTCTACATGGTCTTTTTTTTGTGTTGAAAAGGAAATGGCATTAAAGAATTCACCATCAGTCAATAGAGTAGAAACCTTCTTCTCAAAGGTTGATTTTTTTCCAAGTAAATTTGAATAATCTAATTCTGATAACTTAGCTAATACCACCATCCAAACTTCGAACAATGTTGAGTTTTTAAAGTGTGGTGCCTCTGAAGGTTTTTTGGCAAAACCGTTTTTACCCAATAATTTGTGACAACGATCAATAGCAATTGAATATTTGTTTTTAAATTCTGATCTATACTGCTCATCACCCGTTTTGATCTTCTCCATTGCCCTGTCCAAAAAGGAAGCAAGTTCTTTTTTATTGTTTGGGTCCAGATAATTAAATTGATAAAACGCCCAAAAACGTAAAACTAATTCCTGATCTTTCATACGTTTTGAAAGATCTCCAAGCATCGCTTTTGAGCTTTCAAGTTGTGTAAGTTCCTCTAATATCTTACGGTCTCGCGGTTGTGCCAAGGCATTTCGAATTTCCTGATTATTAAGAGTTAAACCACCTGTATTGATCCTCCTAAATAAGGAATATTTAACGTCGTCAGGTGTACCGGGCTTAATTTTATAAATGGCAATTGGGTATTCTTTGATTCTGCGTTGGTAATTGCGATCTAATTTGTCATAGGTTAAGCCATTTAGATTAGTAAGAAATTCCATACCCCTCAGTCGAAGATTCTTTTCAATAACAAATTTACGGATAGTAGAAAGTCTTTGGAGCCCATCTACAATCAACCATTTATCGTCATCAGAAGCATCAAAGTAGAATGCAGGAAGAGGTAATCGAATTAAAATTGACTCGATCAAACGACTCATCTTACGGCTATCCCATAAGTCAGCATGCCGCTGAAAGTCTGTATTCATATCAATTTCACCTGCATCAATACGATTTATCAGATTATCAAGAGATTGTTGTTCTGGTGCAATGTCGACATCAGACGGGTTAAATGGTTCCAAAACAGGATCTAGATCTTCATCTTCCTGCTCTCCTTCTTGATAGCCATCCTCTTCAAGTACTGTTTTCTGATCATCACTCATGTTTTTCTCCCTAAAATGGAGCTCCCTCTTCATCCTTTTTTAGTTATGTCAGTGTCACCACTTCCTTGACTGATTGTTTCCAATTCACTTTGGATAGCGTCTTCGATACCACCGATGACTGCATTAGATGTTTCACCAATTACCGACCTCATTACTGCTTTCTTGATAACATCATTTGCCGGACAATCTATAAAGTGGGTCCAACAAATCAGATTCGCATCTGCCACAGCAGCAATTCCCGTTAAAATTTAATTCCCCTATAAATAGGAGGTTTTAGGTCATCAGGCAAAATTATTTTTCGTAAACCCTCTTTTATCACTTTTTGCTCATTTGACATGATTCGTTTATAATCGGTCGCAATAATAACATTTCAAACCGATCATTTTGTACGAGCAGTATCATGTCCAAATACAAACTCCGAAGGCATCTTTCCATGCCAGGTTTGCTGACCAGTGTCCGCCAGGTTTTCAACACCGTTCCAGATCCCGTCAACAATCGCGGCTTTACCCTGACCAATTGCTTGATGTCAGGTCTGGCCGTCTTTCTGCTGAAGTGCCCTTCATTACTGAACTTTGACCAGATAACCCGAGGCCCCAAAGCCGAACCGCCGGTGGTTCGAAATCTGCGTACCCTTTTCAAGATCGACAAGGTACCCTCGGATACCAACATGCGCGCGAGGCTTGATCCGGTTGATCCCAAAGCCTTCCGGTTGGCCTTTAATAAACTCTTTGCCCTTCTCCAGCGTGGGCGGGCCCTGGACTTCATGACCATGTTGGGTGGTCATTATCTCTTGTCGATTGATGGGACCCAATATTACAGTTCCAGCACGTTAAAATGTGACCATTGCTGTCACAAGAACCATCGCAACGGAACCACCACCTATTACCATCAGATGCTCGGAGGGGCCTTTGTCCATCCAGACATCAAGAATGTCTTTCCGGTTGCACCGGAAATGATTTACCAACATGACGGGCACAAGAAAAATGACTGTGAGTTGAATGCCAGCGTCCGTTTCATGGAGGATTTTCGCCGGGACCACCCCCACCTCAAGACCATTATCCTGGGCGATGGGTTGACCTCCAATGGCCCGAATATCAAACTTTTGAAGACACACAATCTGCGCTTTATCCTGGTTGCCAAGCCAGGCAATCACAAGGCGCTGTTTGACTGGACCACGGATAATCCTGCCCTCCAGAAACTAGACCGCAAAGAAAGGAGTAAGAACAAAACCATTACCCATGAGTTCCGTTGGCTCAATGACGTTCCCCTGAACGATGCCAATTTCAACCTTGAGGTCAATGTCCTACACTACACCGAGACCAAACCCGGCACCAAAGGGAAGAAACCAACAACAACCAACTGGACCTGGGTCACTGATCTACCACTTGATGAAGGGAATGTAAGGAATGTTATGCGCGCTGCACGCACGCGCTGGAAAATAGAGAACGAGACCTATCAAACGTTAAAATCTGAAGCTGGAAATGGGTACCGGTTAGAGCATAATTTCGGCCATGGCCAACAAAATCTTTCGCATGTTTTTGCCTATCTGGCAATGCTGGCATTTTGCCTTGATCAAATTGTTCAGCATTGTTGTGGTATGGCCCAAAGGGCTCATGAACGCTATCCAACCAAGAAGTATCTCTGGGAAGCAATGAGGAGGATCTTTACGGAATATTATTTGGACAGTTGGGAAACATTCTATCGGGGGATATATGAGAAACGAAAGCGAGTTGACATGTCAGTCCTCCTGGCCGAGCCTTAGCCGGTCACCATGTTCGAATATGCTCAATTCAGATTTTAAAAGTTAAAAATACAAAATTACGATGGGGGTCAAAGCCCTTCGATTAGTCATGCCTACCTATTTGAGGACTAGCAAAAAATAAATAATATCTCATTTTGAGAAAATTAGCGGGAATTGCTGCTGCCACAGCGACTGATTAGCTATATCCACATTCTTTTCTGACAATATCTTGCCATTTGCTTACAATTTTCTTGAATTGACTACAAGGTTACTTCCAGGGCACAACATATCTACGACTAGAAAGGTATCAAATGTTTATGGCTCTCCATTATATAATGTGTATAGTACGGACACTATTTCCTGCTTCATGAGCCAACAATGTTTGGGGCACGTTTCAAGATACCGATGCCCCCGCCAAGCGAAGCTGATATCGGTTTGGAAATATCTCAATAATCTTATCATTTTAACGACAAATTATGATCTTTTATTATGTAATACTGTAATATCTTATTCATATTGGGTATATTAGTAGTAATTATAACCATTGACGTACTATCCAAATTCATACCCCAGCCTTGATTAGGGCACAAGAATCCAAGCAATCAATAAAATATTGCAAATAGGGTGCCTCAACAAAAAGCAGGTAACCAGTTGTAGATTTTACCACGAGGGAGGTCTTGCCGAAAACCAAGGCTATGCATGAGGGGGAGGATAAATCATTCAGAATTCCTTGCGCCAAAACCATTCTAGCAGCAGGACCTTCAAGGGCTAAAAGTTTCCACTGAAAGTCAGCCGATGTAATAACAAATCCCTCCTCGAACCAACCATTTCTAACATGCAACTGTTTTTGTGTTGAAACCAATATCTTGTTGCGACCAATCGCAAGAGCAAAATCATCCTTGGCAAGGCCGTTCATCCCAAGTATAGGAAGGTCAAGATCAAGATATTGAGTAGCTTTTTTGATATCTCCAGACACCTGGAGATTGCCCCTGGAGGGCATCAGTCGTACCTTAAATCCTTCTTTGGCTAAAACCACCCCCTCCCTGAGCTCTCTCCATGTCCATTGTTTTTCATGCATTCAGGCGTTCTCCCTTAACATCAAAAAAACATGGGGTGCTTATCTCGGCCTTAAAAACCTTGTCATTATTGAAAACCCCGATTTCTTCGCCCAACCTGTGCAAGCCATTTTCACACAGTGCAAGGGCTATAGGCATATCCAGATTTGGGCTGAAATAACTCGTAGTAATGAATCCCAGGGACCTTCTTGGACCTGTTGCTGGTATGAGGTGAGCGCCAGTTGGCAGCACAGGTTGTTCGGGGCCAACCTTAATCCCTACCAAATGCCTTCGATCAGCTCTTGCAGCTTCGATAGAAAAAAGGGATCTTTTCCCCAGGAATTCGTCCTTTCGGGTGTTCAGAGGGCCAGCGATACCCAAATCCTGTGGCATGGTTAAACCATCTGTATCCTTTCCTACAAGAATATAGCCCTTTTCAGCCCTTAAAAGAGAAGATGCCTCTACGCCAATGAATGTACCTCCCAGATTTTTGACTATCAGGTTAATTTGTTCAAAAAATTTTGCTACATGGCCGGAAGGGACAGAAAGTTCATATGACTTTTCTCCCGTAAAACTGACCCGCGCTATTCTGATTTTTAGATTGTCGGTTTGGATTTCCCGTACTGACATATGGGGAAGAGTTTCGATTAGGGAATAATCCAGAAAATCTGCTGATTTCAGCACCTCAACGGCCAAAGGCCCAGCAACGGTCAGGGTTGACCAATTCAGGGTGGTATCATGTATTGCCATTATAGAATCAGCAAACCGGTCTTGTCTGGCTTCTTCCAGGTTAAGCCTGATGGCTTCCACATGGGAACTTGATGCCGAAACGATGTATCGATTATCGTCCATTTTCAGGACTATACCATCATCTAAGATTATTCCCCCCTCAGTCAGCATGAAGTTATACCTGATTTTGCCAGGCTTAAGATTCGAAACCCGGATATAAAAACAGTAATCTAGGAGTTTGCCGGCATCAGGTCCTATGACTTCTATTTTTCCCAGGGGAGAGGCATCAAACAAAACAACTTTTTTTCGGGCAATTTCAGCCTCTTTTCTAGTAGCCTCAATTTCATCTCCTTCAATGTATTTTGACGGACGCGACCAGCCACCATATTCTCGAAAATCTGCGCCCAATTCCTTATGGTAAGGTTCCAGTTCCAATCGTTTAAGCGGATTGAATTTGTTACCGCTCCGTTGACCTGAAATTATGCTCAATGGAACAGGCACGTAAGGAGGTCGGAAGGTTGTTGTACCTATGTTTTCAATTGAGTCACCTGAAAGCTGAGATAAAGCAAATATCCCCGCGAGATTGGAGGTTTTTCCCTGGTCTACCGCCATGCCAAGGGTTGTATAGCGCTTTAAATGTTCAACTTCTGAATAACCTTCTCGAAATACCGTTTGAATTTCAGCCAAGGTGACATCGTTAAAATAATCCACCCATATGCGCTTTGACCCGATTTGATTGGGACGAAAAGGATAAATGGCATTGGATTTTGTTTTTTGAGGAATCAACTCCTTGATATTTTTACCGCCACCAGCTCCATAACCATCAGCCAAAACATCCATAAGATCAAATTTACCATTGGCCGAACCAACTGTTTTAATATGTTGATGTTTGTTTGTGGCAATCAGGGAATCGGACCTGGCATCCCACTGCAATTTTCCTCCAGCCTGCATCCACAAATGAATTGAGGGGGTAAAGCCACCGGATACAAGTAAGGTATCAACTTCAAAACTGTAGTTTGTTGTTCTAACTTTCTCCAATTGCTTTGAGCCGAGAGCTTCCAGCACCTGTTCGTTTAAAAGTAAATTCACCCCATCGGGCTTTTCTTCCTGGGGATCATCTCTGGCCTCAACCAAAGTTACCTTACATCCAGCCTCAACCAACTTTTTTGCAAGGGGATATGGTGAATTGTTGCCGGTAGCAATAAGGATATTTTTGCCAACGACCACCCCGAATTTTTCGAGGTAATAATACGCTGCTTCTGCCGACATAATTCCGGGCAGGTCGTTATTCGAGAACCATAGGGGTCGTTCTATGGAACCGGTGGCCAAAATCACTTTTTCTGCTTGAATTCGCCACAACCGATCTGGACTTTCGGTGCGGTTTTCCCAAGCAGCATAATGTTGATGATCAAAAACCCCCCAAACAACGGTATTGGTTAGAATTCTTCCTCCGGCAGCCAATATTTTTGTAGTAACCTTGGCAACCCATTCATGCCAGGGCATTTCAAAAGGAGTATCTCCTCGCCATTGAAGTGATCCACCCAATTCCCTACCATCATCAATCAACCAGACTGGAATTCCATCGTCCGCCGCAGCTTCACCTGCAGCCAACCCAGCAGGTCCCCCACCAACAATCAATAATGGACATTGGTAGGTAATTTTTACGGGGAGTGAAGTAGGATGGTTTTCTGGATCTAGGTGGCCAATGCCTGCCATGCGCCTGATTAGTGGCTCCCAAAATAACCAGTTGGGATAAATAAAAGTCTTATAGTAAAAGCCAGGTGGAATGAACTTTCGCAGTAGATCCAAAGCTCCCAACCAATCTTTTCGGGCATTGGGCCAGGAATTTGAGGATTTTAAAACGAGATTGTTTTCCAGTTGAACCAATGTTGCCCTTTGATTTGGTATGGATTTCCCATTTTTTGTAACATCAAGGAATATATTGGGTTCTTCGTTCCCCATCCCCCAGATCCCCCTCGGGCGGTGAAGTTTGAAACTCCGACCAAAAATCCTTTCCCCTGATGCCAGCAATGCTGCAGCAGCGGTATCATCTTTCAATCCCGTATAGATTTTACCGTCAAGTTGGAAGGAAAGAGGGGTTTTCTGGTCAACCGGCCCTTTTTCAGGTATCCTCCACCCACTCATTTATGAATTTCCACTGGCATGTAGGTCAAATATAGCCTCATAATTAAAGTAGGATAAGAGCAATTTTTCGGTATAATCAATAAAAAGTACTAAATGTAAAGAACGACAAAGGAAACATTCTTATACAAGGATTATCGTTCACTCAAATGTCCACCTTAAAATTTAAACCATAATCATATAATTTGTAATAGATTCTAGCAGCGATTGGGAAAGAAATGACTGGTCAGCAAAAAATCCTGTTGATAATTGGCGGTGGGATAGCTTCTTATAAATCCTTGGATTTTATCAGAAAGCTTAAAGATAAGAATTTTGAGGTTAGGGGGCTTTTAACCAAAGCAGGTGAGCAATTCATCACCCCACTATCAATTGCCTCAATCACAGGTAACAGTGTTCCAACAGATCTATTTGACCCTGAAAATGAAGCACATTTTAGTCATATAGAATTAGCCAGATGGGCTGATATGGTTGTGGTCGCCCCAGCTACAGCAGATTTTTTAGCCAAAGCAGCCAACGGATTGGCCAATGATTTGGCCTCGGCAATAATTTTGGCAACTACTAGCCGAGTGGTATTTGCACCCGCAATGAATGTCAGAATGTGGGAAAACAAAGCGACCCAAGATAATATCAAGCAATTAAAAGCCTATGGCTATAATTTTATCGGGCCAACTCAAGGTTCCATGGCTTGTGGTGAATACGGTATGGGGAGAATGCTGGAGCCATTGGATATGGTTTCCAAGATAGAAAATCTCTGCCAAACACCATCTGCTAATAATTTCCGGGCCATAGTTACTTCAGGACCAACCAGAGAGGCCATAGACCCTGTAAGGTATATCTCCAATCGTTCTTCGGGTAAACAGGGAAGTGAAATAGCCAATTCTCTTCACGAAATGGGATTTGAAGTTGTATTCATTACTGGACCAGATAGCGCCTTACCTCATGCTGGAATGGAAATTATTCAGGTGAATTCCGCTGAAGAGATGTTGAATGCCGCAACCAGGTCTCTACCAGCAGATGTCTTTGTTTCAGCAGCAGCTGTTTCTGATTGGAAAATTGCCGAGTATTCACACCGCAAACTAAAGAAGGAAAGTCAATCGCAGAGTTTGAACCTTAATTTTGTACAAAACCCGGATATTCTTCAAGTCATCGCCAAGACAGGAAAAAATAGGCCAAAATTGGTGGTAGGTTTTGCGGCAGAAACAGATGATTTGATGGGTAATGCTAGCCAAAAACTGGCCAAGAAAGGATGTGACTGGATATTGGGCAATGACATTGGAACTGGTACCGACATCATGGGGGGTGATTTCAATGAAATCCTCTTCTTGAGCCCTGCCGGTAAGGAAAAATGGCCCAGAATGTCCAAAAAACAGGTCAGCGAAAGACTAGTTGACAAGATCCTCAACTTTATCAATCAAGAGGGATCCTGAGTTTGGTAACATTAACAATAGTGAGGATACCAGGAAGTGATCCTTCAGTTGCGTTGCCCTCTAAAGCAACTCCACAATCAGCCGGGTTGGATCTGAGAGCAAATCTCCAACTAGAAAGTCGTGAAAAGGGTGTGATACTTAAGCCCGGCGAAAGAAAACTTGTTCCAACAGGATTGAGTATTGGGCTTCCCGAAGATTATGAAGGACAAATTCGACCTAGATCGGGGCTTGCTTTAAAGCATGGTATATCCATTCTGAATTCGCCTGGTACAATTGACAGCGACTACCGAGGTGAGGTGGGGATAATTCTGATAAATTTTGGCAAAGAAGATTTCCGAATAGTGCATGGTGAAAGAATTGCTCAACTGGTTATTAACAAGTTGGAAGAAGTAATAATCGAAGTCGCTAGCGAATTATCCCAGACCACCAGGAGTGGCGGAGGTTTTGGTTCGACTGGCAAACAATGAAAGCAATCGAAATTCAGATTTTAAGACCTTGAATTAGTCATTATGTGGGCAGTATAATCTAATCAATACAAGGCACGATAGTTTGTTAATTCAACATCCTTTTCTTGAAGTTCCAATTTAGAATGAGTGCGTTGGTACTAAATAAAAATCGCCAAATATTCATATTAATTTCGCGTATATATTTGACTTATCAGGGTAAAAGTGAAATATCTCCCACTTCATTTTCTGTTTAAATAATGAAATCATCCCTTTCATAATGAATGTTTCAGGTGCGAAGTGCATCTATTTGTCTTTCACATAAAGGGTGTGGTTCGTTCAAAACAGAAAAAACAAATAATTTCATCTGAATTTTTGGAGAATATAAATATGAAATCTATTAGATTGACTACCATCAGGACACTTCTGGCAACACTAGTTGTCAGTATTAGTGGTTCCATGGTATCAGCGGCGGAACTGAGATATGTTTCCGGTGCCGTTGGAAATGCCATAGAGACATTTCAAACTTTAGTAAAACCCTGGGAAGAAGCAACCGGTCATACCGTTACTTTGGTTCCAATGCCTGCCTCGACAACTGACCAATTTGGCCAGTATAGACTTTGGCTTGCAGCAGGAAATGCTGACATTGACATCTACCAAACTGATGTAATCTGGGCTCCACAGCTAGCAGATCAATTCATCGACTTGAGCGAACATGCTCAGGATCTAGTTCCGTTACATTTTCCCTCAATTATTGAGTCTCAAACTGTTGAAGGAAAGCTTGTCGCTTTACCTATTTTCACCGATGCTCCAGCCCTCTATTATCGTAAGGATTTATTGGATAAACACGGGCAGCCGGTTCCAAGTACCTGGGAACAATTGACTGAGGTTGCCCAAGCAGTCCAGGACGCTGAGCGTGCTGATGGAAATGATGATATTTGGGGTTTTGTCTGGCAAGGCAATGCCTATGAAGGCCTTACTTGTGATGCTCTGGAGTGGGTAAAATCATTTGGTGGTGGCCAAATTGTAGAACCTGATGGAACAATTTCAATTAATAACCCTCAAGCTATAGCGGCACTTGAACTTGCTTCGACTTGGCCAGGTACAATTTCCCCGCCAGGAGTATTGGCCTATCAGGAGGAAGAAGCTCGTGGGGTTTGGCAAACCGGTAATGCGGTATTCATGCGTAACTGGCCCTATGCCTATTCACTTGGTAACGGTGATGATTCAGCTGTTAAAGGTCTCTTTGATGTTACAACCCTCCCAACCGGTGGGGGTCATGACACCTCGGCAGCTACGTTGGGTGGTTGGAATGTGGCAGTTTCCAAATATTCTGAAAATCAGGAAGCAGCTATTTCCCTGGCCAAATTTCTGGCGGGTCCCGAGGCCCAGAAAGTCCGAACTTTGGTAGCGTCAAATCTCCCAACGATCATCTCGCTTTATGATGATGCTGATATCGCCGCAGCCCAACCGATTATTCCTCGGTGGAAGGATGTATTCCTGCAAGCTGTACCAAGGCCTTCAGCGCCAACCAAGGTAAAATACAATGAGGTTTCTTCCAAGTTTTGGTCGGCCGTACATAACACCCTTTCGGGTGATGGAACCGCCGCAGAAAATCTGGAGCTCTTGGAGTTAGAACTGGAAGAGTTGAAAGGCTCCGGCTGGTAATCTTTCATAGTCAAGAAAATCATTGGCCAGGCTTGGGTACAGGCCTGGCCAAATTTAGATCTTGCACTCTTATGGGTTTGAATTTTCGTACCAATGTTTAAAGGTGGTAAGGAGTTGGATTTAGAAGCTCAACGTCGACGGGCGGCTTTCTATTTTCTGGCTCCGATGATAATCGCATTATTTTGTGTGGCTGCTTGGCCATTGTTGCGTACGATCTATTTTTCCTTTACCAGCACATCATTGACTAACCTTTATGGCGGAGAGTGGATTGGCTTTGACAATTATCTCCAAAGAAGAGAGTTAAGTTCAGGCAGAGTTGTCTGGCGTGGGACACTTGCCGACCCTGCGTGGTGGAACGCTGTCTGGAACACGGTCAGATTCTCGATAATTTCGGTATTGTTTGAAACTGTCTTTGGCTTACTAATTGCGTTGGTTTTGAATGCTGAGTTCAAGGGCCGAGGCCTGGTTCGTGCGGCTATCCTTATCCCATGGGCTATTCCTACTATTGTTTCGGCCAAAATGTGGGCGTGGATGCTCAATGACCAGTTCGGTATCATCAATGATATTCTGATCAAACTAGGTTTCATCGAAAGGGGCATTGCCTGGACGGCCTCAATTGATACAGCGATGACTGCCGTTCTGATTGTAGATGTCTGGAAGACAACGCCTTTCATGGCCCTTTTATGTCTTGCCGGATTACAGATGATTCCGCGGGATATCTATGAAGCAGCCCGAGTTGACGGGGTTCATCCACTTAAGGTATTTTGGCGAATTACGCTCCCTCTTGTTCGACCTGCCCTCATGGTTGCAGTCATATTCAGGATGCTTGACGCGTTACGAATTTTCGATTTGATTTATGTTCTTACCCCAAACTCAAAAGCAACCAAGACCATGTCTGTGATCAGTCGGGAAAATCTTATTGACTTTGATAAATTTGCCTATGGCTCAGCCCAATCAACACTTCTTTTTGCCATAATTGCTGTATTTGTATCCTTGTATATTTGGATTGGTAAAGTCAATCTCAGTGGGGAAGGAAACCAATGAAACGGACTCCATTGGATTGGGCAAAACTCTATGGGTTCTATTCGATTGTTGTTGTGATCGTCGTAGTCTCGATATTCCCATTCTATTATGCCATTCTGACTTCGTTCAAGACTGGTACGGCTATTTTTACAATAACCTATTTTCCAGTGGATTTTTCCTTACAGAACTATGTGACGGTGATGACTGGGAGGAATTTCATTCGGAGTGTGGTCAACTCGGTATTTATCTCGGGAATCACAGTTTTATTTGCTTTATTCCTTGCCGTGACGGCCTCATATGCCCTGAGCCGAGTACGGTTCAGAGGACGAGCCCTGCTACTGATTACAATTTTGGGTGTGTCCATGTTCCCCCAAATCGCAGTTCTCGCAGGTTTGTTCGAGCTGGTTAGATTCCTAGGAATTTACAACACACCCTGGGCGATGGTTTTAAGCTATACTATATTCACATTGCCCTTTACGGTTTGGGTATTGACGACTTTCATGCGCGAACTCCCAATTGAAATTGAGGAAGCGGCCATAATTGATGGCGCAACTCCTTGGGTTATCATTACAAAGGTCTTTATGCCACTCTTGTGGCCGGCTTTGGTAACCACGGGCTTGTTAGCGTTTATTGGGGCATGGAACGAGTTCTTGTTTGCTCTTACGTTCACTATATCGGAAACCCAACGGACCGTCCCTGTAGCCATAGCATTGCTATCTGGTGCCTCGGAACAGGAAATTCCATGGGGGCCGATTATGGCGGCCTCGGTCATTGTTACAATACCTTTGGTAATATTGGTACTGGTATTCCAGCGCAAGATTGTGGCCGGTCTGACGGCAGGTGGTGTCAAAGGATAGAATTGGAGATTAAATGGCTGAAATAATCCTTGAGAATGTTACTAAATCATTTGGTGCCATAGAAGTAATAAAAGGGGTAAACCTCACCATCAGAAGGGGTGAGTTCATGGTGTTTGTCGGACCCTCTGGGTGCGGCAAATCAACTATGCTCCGCCTGATTTCCGGCCTTGAAAGTATCACCAGTGGCAAAATGACCTTTGATGGTGAGGTCATGAACAACGTAATTCCTTCCAAAAGGGGAATTGCCATGGTCTTTCAGTCCTATGCCCTTTATCCCCACATGAATGTCTATGAAAACATGGCATTTGGTATGAAACTTGCCAAATCAGGTTCTGATGCTACCAAAAAGCGTGTTGAGGAGGCTGCCAAACTCTTACAAATTGAACATCTCCTTGATAGGTTACCCAAGCATCTATCGGGTGGCCAGCGCCAAAGGGTTGCCATTGGGCGGGCCATTGTGCGTGATCCGAGGGTATTCTTGTTTGATGAACCGCTTTCCAATTTGGATGCCGCTTTGCGGGTTGCTACTCGATTGGAGATTGCCAAGTTGCACCATGACATGAATGATGTAACCATGGTTTATGTAACCCATGACCAGGTAGAGGCCATGACACTTGCTGATAGAATATGTGTCCTTAGGGATGGGGTCATAGAACAGGTCGGAACCCCTGCGGAACTCTATGAAAGCCCTGATTCTATCTTTGTTGCCGGTTTTATCGGCTCACCAAAGATGAATTTTTTGACAGGAAGTTTTGCCAATGAATTTGACTGTGCTACTCTCGGAATTAGGTCCGAACACATTGACCTTTTCGACCAGGCCCCTGTTTGGTCAGGTTCAGTGGTCCATACCGAAGATGTGGGTTCTGACACCTATTTGTTTGTGGAAATAGGTTCTGAGGAACCGGTAATCGTTCGAAGTTCGGGCAGAATATTTATGGAAATAGGTACAAAGGTCGGCTTGAAACCACAGGAAGGGAAACTACATCGCTTCAACAACGAGGGTCATCCCATTCGTTAACAAAGGGTTTGTTACCCTCTTTTTTAATTTCAAATTACTAATTTTTAAGGACAAGTTGCATGACAAAAATTGTACTGGTCGGTGCAGGCAGTATTCAATTTGGAGCCCAATTGCTTGGAGATATTTTCCAAAGTAGGGTTTTGGATGATGTAGAGATTGTATTGAATGACATTAATCCTGCTGCAGTGGAAAAGACCAGGCAATTAGCCCAGGATTACTTAGATGCGAATGATTTGGGCCAGAAGGTCAGGGTGGAACTTGATCTTGAGAAAGCTCTGATGGGGGCTTCTTTCGTGGTCATCATGATAGAAGTTGGGGATCGCTTCAAACTGTGGGATATGGACTGGAAAATCCCCCAACAGTACGGCATACAACAGGTTTATGGCGAAAATGGTGGCCCAGGGGGATTATTTCACTCGTTGCGAATAATTCCCGCCATTCTGGATATCTGTCAAAGAGTGTCTGACGTGGCACCAGAGGCGACTGTGTTTAATTTTTCTAATCCCATGAGTCGAATTTGTACCACTGTTCACCGCAAGTATCCCCATTTGAAATTCATTGGAATGTGCCATGAAATTGCCTCTTTGGAAAGGCATTTGCCGGGTATATTGGAACAGCCAAGGGAAAATATTTTCTACCGGGCAGGAGGGTTAAATCACTTTTCTGTGCTAGCAGATGTCAAATATGTAGACAGTGGTCAAGATGCTTACGAGGAGGTTCTGTTAAAGGCCTCCACCTACTTCGAAAACCAGCCCGGCTATTCCGAGATTTTGACAGCCGCTAGAGCAACAGGTAACGATGTTGAAACTGAAGGATGGATGAATATAGACCTAAGTCACATTAAAGAGGTGCGGGGCTGGTCAGACCGAAGGCTGTTTGCCTTGATTCTTCGCCACTTTGGTGTCCTTCCAATTACCACTGATAGTCACTTTGGGGAATATATCGGTTGGGCCCACGATGTTTCTGATCACCGCGGTATTCTTGACTTTTATACTTTTTACCGAAATTTCCTTGGCACTGGCAAGGCTGAAATCAAAGCTGAAATCAGGGAAAGAATGGTGCCAATCATCGAGGGTCAAATGACAGGCAACCAGTACGAAGAAGCGGCAGTCAATATTCCAAATAAGGGGTACATAAGAAATCTCCCTGATTGGATTGCGGTTGAAGTTCCGGCAACTGTTGATGGGACCGGTGTTCATGGGATTTCGATCGACTTGCCAGTAGGAATGAGAGCCCTGTTGACAAACCAAATTGGGATCCATGACCTAACAGCCGAGGCGGTATTGGGAAAGAGCAAGGATTTGGTAATTCAAGCACTATTAGCTGACCCTGTGGTCACCAGTGCCAAGGGGATGCCAGAGTTGGTTGAACTAATGATCGCAGAACAGCAGCCTTGGTTGAATTATTTGCAGTAAGTTTGGGCCATAGGAATAGGTTTGGCCGCGACCAAATATTTGCCTTGTGAATCAAAATTTGGTTAAACTGCAATTTATGTAGTTAATTTTGACCCTAGAGAAACTTTCTCCCCATAAATGGCAAATAATAGTTCCACCAGAAAATTAATTTCACCAAGCGAAACACTTCGCTATGCACGGCATATAGTGCTTAGAGAGATTGGTGGTTCTGGTCAGAACAAGCTGAAAAACTCCACAGTTCTTGTGGTCGGTGCCGGTGGTTTGGGTTCACCGGTCTTGCAGTACCTGAATGCAGCTGGGGTCGGAGAAATCAGGTTGGTGGATTATGATAAGGTAAATTTACCAAATCTGCAAAGACAGGTAATTTACAATGAATCCCACCTTGGGCTATCCAAAGTTCAAAGTGCCAGATCAATCCTGCTACAACAAAATCCCAATACCGAAATTACCACTTTTGAATTTCCATTGAGTGAGGAAAATTCCAACTCCCTAGTTAAAAATTGTGATGTAGTGGTTGATGGAACTGACAGTTTCCAAGTAAGGAAAATCGTAAATCGGAGCTGTTTTGAAAACCAAAAACCCTTGGTCTTCGGCGCAATAAGTCAATGGGAAGGACAGGTTTCAGTCTTCATGGGACAACCCTGCTATGAGTGTATTTTTCCAGAAGAACCGACCGGCGATATGGCCCAGACCTGTTCTGAATTAGGGGTATTGGGTTCCTTGCCAGGTATTATCGGTACGATAATGGCAACAGAAACGATCAAGTTGGTTACCGGGGCTGGAAAACCCATGCAAAACAGGCTGTTGATTTGGGATGCCCTTAACGGTGAAAACAGAATGATAAGAACTGCCCCTCGAAAGGATTGTTCTGTTTGTGGGGCTGAAGCCGTTTAAAACAGCGCCTACATCATGCTGGGGACAACAAGGTCAGGAGGGCGATGGCCATCTTCGAAGGTTTTGATGTTGATAAGTACCTTTTCCCCCATTTCAATTCGCCCTTCCAGGGTCGCCGAGCCGATATGAGGCAATAGGACGACATTATCCAGATTCATTAATCGTGGATTAATTTCGTTGCCCTTTTCAAAAACATCCAAACCCGCCCCGGCAATTTCTCCCTTGCGTAGCATTCTCGTTAGGGCATTTTGGTCAATGACCTCGCCACGTGAAGTATTGACTATGATGGAATTCTCCTTCATGAGTTTTAAACGGCGGGAATTCATCAGATGAAAAGTCGATGGAGTATGGGGGCAATTGATTGAGATAATGTCCATTCTGCTCACCATCTGATCCAGGCTTTCCCAATAGGTTGCTTCCAGCTCCTGTTCCAGATCCTTATGGACCCTTTTTCGATTGTGGTAATGAATTTGCATCCCAAATACTTTGGCCCGTCGGGCCACGGCTGTACCTATCCGCCCCATGCCAAGGATTCCCAGTCTTTTACCTCCCAGCCGGGTACCCATTAAGGCCGTAGGGGCCCACCCTTGCCATTCTCCCATCTGCATTTGCCTGAAACCTTCCCGCAACCTCCTGGTGACAGCTAACATCAGGCAGATAACCATATCCGCTGTATCCTCTGAATTTACCCCCGGAGTGTTGGACACCAGGATATTTCTTAACCTTGCAGTATGAATATCAATATTATCGAAACCCGCACCATAATTGGCAATCAAGCCCAGTGATTCACCTGCGTGAGCCAACAGGGACTGGTCAATTGTATCCGTAATGGTCGGTACCAGTACGTTACACCAAGCCATGGCAGCGGCCAGTTCATTCCTGGTCATGGGAATATCATCATCCCTGACTTTGACATTGAATAGTTCCGACATGCGTGTTTCCACGATATCCGGCAGCTTTCTGGTAAGAACAACGTTCAACTTTGATTTGGCCATTCGTTAGTCCAACATAGAAAATTTTATTTCAAAAAAATATATATTTACGGGTAATCACCCTTCATTATGAATAGTTATCAATTCTAGTATTTTCACCAATCATTACGATTAAAAGAATGAAGTTAACAATAAAATTAGTATTTTTGGCCATATATCTCCTTGTAATCCCCAGCAGTTCCTTTTCCCAGGAAGTAGAGGCCGTGGATGGAGTAACAAAAGTTGGTGAGGTAACCGGCTTGCCTATACCGAGGTATGTTTCAATGAAAACATCCCGTGGATTTGCCCGCAAGGGAAGTCATGTTAATTATGCCGTGAATTGGGAATTCACCAAAGCCGGGATACCATTCCGAGTGCTTGACGAGGATGGGGGTTGGCGTCTGATCGAAACTCATGATGGAGTAGGCGGGTGGATGTTTTCTTCCCTATTAACAGGAAAAAGAACTGTATTAACAACTAAAGACAATACCCCACTTATGGCTCTTCCGGAAGAAAATGCAAGGGTCTTGGCCCTGGCGGAAGCGAGGGTTATTGGTGACCTCCTAAGGTGTGAGCTGAATTGGTGCGAAATAGAATCAAATGGATTTAAAGGGTGGGTTCAAAAAACTAATCTTTGGGGAGTAGATCCAAAGGAAATCATTGAATAAATCCACTTTGAGTTTTTTACCTACCTTTCCATAAACCCTCTTTTTTTCAGCAAGGCGTCAGGAGTAGGGAGTTTCCCTCTAAAGCCCAAATAAAGTTCATCGGCCTCCTTGGATCCCCCAGCCGACAAAATATGCTTTTCCAGCCTCTTGGCGGTTTCTTGGTTGAATGGCCCACCTTCTTCGATAAAACATTCAAAGGCATCGACATCCATTACCTCTGACCACATGTAACTGTAATAACCCGACGAATATCCATCTGTGGCAAATACATGCGAAAAATTACTGGTTCCATGTCGCATTTTGATTTCAGGCGGAAGTTCGATTTTCTGAAGGATATCCTCTGTTCTCTCCAAAGGATTGGCTGGCGGACTGTTATCGTGCAGTTCCAGATCAACAAAAGCACTCGCCAGATATTCTACGGTAGCAAAGCCCATATCAAAGTTCCTGGCGTCCAGAATTTTATTCAGTAAAGAAGCCGGAATGGACTCGTTGGTTTCAGCATGAAGGCCAAACTTGGTCAGTACTTCAGGTAGTTCCATCCAATTTTCAAACAACTTGCTTGGTAATTCAACAAAATCTATGGGAACTGAAGTTCCTGATATACTCTCATAAGTCACCTCTGAAAGCATAGAATGTAAAGCATGACCAAATTCATGAAACAGGGTACGGGCGTCATCAAATGATAATAGACAGGGTTCACCATCCTCAGGTTTAACGAAATTACAAACGTTTACTGAGATTGGTCGGACACGACCACCAAAATTCCGCTGGGATCTGAATGACGAACACCAGGCACCTGATCTTTTTCCTGGACGGGCAAAATAATCGCCAATGAAGACCGCAAGATGTTGACCCTCTTTACGTACCTCCCAGGCCATGCAGTCGGGATGATACAAGGGAACGTCTATGCGGTTAAATGTCAAGCCGAATAATTTGTTCGCACAATAGAATACGGCTTCAAGCATTAGATCCAGTTGAAAATATTTCTTTACCTGAGCTTCATTGTAATCGTAGTCGAGCAATCGTCTTTTTTCAGAATAATACCGCCAGTCCCAAGGTTTTAAATCGTCATTAATTCCTTCCTCCTGAAGCATCATCTGAAGTTTTTCTTTATCGGCTATTGCCTGTTCTCTTGCAGGTTGCCAAACCTGTTCAAGCAAGTTTCTTACCTGGTTCGGTGTTTTCGCCATTTCAATGTCAAGTTTGTATTCGGAATAATTGGTGAACCCCAGCAGTTTTGCCAATTCAAAGCGATATTGCAGTATTTCGCTGATAATTTCCTTGTTATTGTTTTCGTTTGGGTTATCCCCTCGACCGACCCAAGCATTATAGGTGACTTCCCTAAGTTCTCTTCTGGATGAGTATTGGAGAAATGGCACAATCAGGGATCGATTGAGGGTAACAACATACCCCTCCAGATTTCTTTCCTTGGCGGCATTCTTCATACCTTCAATCAGGAATTCAGGTAAACCATCAAGTTTATCCTCAGGTATCTCAAGGTACCATTCATTCTCTTCATTGAGAATATTTTGTGAAAATCTTGTCGTTAACGAAGCAAGCTGTTCCTTAAGAAATCGAAACCTTTCTTTTTCCTTCTCCTTGAGTGCACACCCAGATCGAATGAAACTTCGGTGATAAAGTTCCAAAACTCGTAACTGTTCAGGATTTAGGTTGATCTTGTCTCTGGTTTTCCAAAGCTGATCTATCCGCTGAAACAAATTGCTGTTCAGATTGATATCCGAGGAAAATTTGGCAAATTTAGGTGAAAATTCTGTTTCAAGCTTTCGACGAAATTCATTACTGCATGATCCCAGCAGATTGAAGAATACCCTTGCAACAGCACTCAATTGCTCTTCTGCTCTTTCCATGCCTTCGATGGTATTCTCAAAGGTTGCAGCTTTATCGTTGTCCGCTATCAGGTTTATTTCGGTTAGGGTGGTTTCCAATGTATAGTCAAGTGCATCACTGAAGTGATCGTCCTCAATTAAATCGAATGGAGGAAGGCCAAAGGATGTATCCCATTTCTGGAGGAGGGGATTTGCAGTCATAATTTTGTCACCTGATGAAAACCCAATACAGCAAAAAATGCTACATTTAATGAGGTTATGCTCTGAATATTTAAAATATTCTAGTTGGAATAAAACCCGATTTCTTTCAAGTGTTTATTCTCTTACCATCGTTAAATCGATGGATGTGCTTGTCATGGAATTGCATGCAAATAGGATCGCCAATATCCATTTCCAATTTTCCTATGACCCTCGCAGTTACCGTATTATATTTGGGGATATTTGAATATACCAAAGTATCAGCACCAAGTTTTTCAATGTGCCTTATATGGCCTTGCAGAATACCGCTCTCCTTTGAAATTTCCATATGTTCCGGTCGAACACCAAGTATTTGACAATAATGAAAGATCATTGGTCTGAAGATTATAAAAATACGAACCCCCAACAAGGTGTTACAAGAACTCATTATCTTATTAGCAAAAACCCTCAAGGACCATGGGCCATAGCACTAGGAAAATTTCTTGATGGACAGGATCCTTGCCGGAGGTTTTCTGGAAAAATTCTAGAATATGGTGGTGAATATCTATT
The DNA here is from genome assembly GCA_963668325.1 of Paracoccaceae bacterium. Taxonomy (GTDB): domain Bacteria; phylum Pseudomonadota; class Alphaproteobacteria; order Rhodobacterales; family Rhodobacteraceae; genus MPNP01. The sequence continues at coordinate 14,890 of OY764222.1, read as the reverse complement.
CATTAGTTTCCTGGATCAGGATGACGAGAGCAAATTCATTGGTAAGATTAGTGACCCAATTCCCGTATCAATCACAAATACCGGTCTTTTGAAATTAAACTCGTAGAGTTTATCAAGGGCCACGACCATGATTTCCAAATATCTATTTTCACATGGAAAGAGATGAGGAGTTGGGTTAGAAAATCTTGTGGTGTCAATTTTACCGGGCTTTGTAGCAAAATTTATCTCGGCCAGAGTGAATTATACAATAGTTTCGTTCGATCCTTCATTCTCTTGGGGGCTCAATTCCGTACGCAAATGAGATCAATTGCCCCAAACCATGGCCTTTATTCACTTCAGTTCTCTTGGCAAATTGTCGTTGTGCCTTGCAAACATATACCTTAGTTGAGATTTGTGCTTTCTAATTTGCCATCAGGAATTATTCACAATAAAGGTCTGAAGTTGGTAATTTATGAGTAGGTAGTTTCATAGTCTGGTGGTAAATAATATTAATAATGGAAAAATATCGCGGAGATTTGGAAAGGGATATAGATGAAATCACATGTTAGGGCTTTAGTGGTTGGAGGTGGTGCTGTAGGTACAGCAATTGCCTACCATCTTGCGAAGGCGGGTTGGGACGATGTTCTACTTTTGGAACGGGATGCATTAACCGCCGGGTCCACCTGGCATGCTGCAGGACTACTTCCATTGTTCAACATGAGTTATGCAACCAGCCATATCCATGATTATTCGGTCAGATTTTACAAGGAACTTGAAACTGAAACGGGGTTAAATCCGGGATTTTCTGTTGTTGGCAATCTTAGAATGGCTCAATCTCAGGATAGGATGGATGAGTACATGCTCTACGCTTCCACAGCTGAAACTGTGGGTATTCCTTACGAATGGCTAACTCCGAAACAAATCAAGGAAAGATATCCTTTGGTTAGATCAGAAGATTTGAAAGGAGCTATTTATCATCCAACTGATGGATACATTAACCCGGCCGATGTGACCCAGGCCATGGCCAAGGGTGCACGCTTGAGGGGAGTGTCCATAGAAACCAAATACCAGGTCGATAGCTACACCTGGACTGGTGGAGATTGGTTGGTGCAAGGATCTATCCTGGAGGAAAAGGGTGGTAACCTAATCAAGTCCGGGGATAGGTTCAGGATCAGAGCCGATCATGTCATTACTGCTACAGGTAATTTTGCCCAGCAAACAGCCAGGCAATTGGGGATAAAAATTCCTGCCATACCTGTGGAACATCAATATATTGTAACCGAACCTGATCCTGCACTTGTTGAGTGGAGAAAATCCAATCCCGAACATCCTGTGCTTAGAGATGCTGACGCCAAATGGTATGTGCGAGAGGAAAGGGGAGGTTGGATTCTTGGCCCCTACGAGAAAGGAGCACCAGCACGGTTTCCCTATAATGTTCCCGAGAGTTTCAGAGCCGATTTGTTTGAACTTGATCTGGATAGAATCGAAGTTGAATATGAGTCCATGATTCATCGGATACCATCAACCGAATCCGTTGGCTTGAAGGATGATTTCAACGGGCCGATTTGTTATACCCCAGATGGGAATCCTCTTGTCGGCCCTGCCCCAGGGGTTAGAAACATGTGGCTGGCGGAAGGATTTTCCTTTGGGATTACCGCAGCTGGCGGAACCGGATATTACCTTGCCCAAATGATCGTTGAAGGGGAAGCAGAAATTGATATGGCTTCGCTGGACCCAAAAAGATATGGCGATTGGATAACAACTGAATATGCCAGGAAGAAAAACGAGGAGTGTTACGAACATGTATACGTTCTTCACCATCCTGATGAGGAGAGAGAGGCCTGCCGCCCATTAAGAACAACACCCTGTTATGATCGGATGAAAGCAAGAGGAGCACAATTTGGACAGGTCAATGGTTGGGAAAGGCCGAATTATTTTGCCAGGCCGGATTTTGATGACAAATTATCCCGTTCTTTCCGCAAAGGTGGTTGGGTTCCCTTTGCGATTGAAGAGGCAAGAGCAGTTCGTAACCAGGTCGGGCTTTTTGATGCTTCAGCATTTACCAAGCATTTGGTTAGAGGACCAAGTGCAACCGAGTTTCTGGATTGGTTCACCTGTAATAAACTACCTAATGTAGGTCGAGTAAACCTGACTTATGCTTTAACTGAAATGGGTACGGTCAGGACAGAATATACAATTGTCCGCTTAAGTCAGGATGCATATTACCTGATTTCAGCCGGTGCCTGGTCTTCCTATGATGGCGATTACTTACGCAGAGCTGCCCTGAAATGGGAAGATGAATATGATCATGTCGAAATTCATGACATTACCACCCAATGGGGAGTATTCGTAATTGCCGGTCCGGATTCCAGGCATGTCCTGGCAGAAATTGTTCGGGATGCCGAACCAGAATCAGTATTAGGTAATGATAGATTTCCCTGGTTGTCCCATCGTGATATTGAACTTGGAATGTGTCCGGTCAGAGCCCTGCGTGTTTCCTATACCGGCTCGCTTGGTTGGGAATTGCATCATCCGATCGAAATGCAGAACTATCTTTTTGACCTATTGGAGAAAGCAGGCAAGAAACATGGGTTGAGTTTATTTGGGGCCAGAGCCCAGAATTGGCTCAGATTGGAGAAAAGTTACAGGGCTTTTGGTAATGAATTGGGCCGTGATGCAACTCCATTGGAAGGAGGGTTGGAACGATTTGTTGATTTCTCGAAGGAATTTTATGGTAAGGAAAATATGTTGAACCTTGGTATCAGGGCGAAATGCATCACCCTCCTAATTGATGGGCCTGATGATACGATACCTTGGGGCAGGGAGGCCCTATATCATGATGGCAAGGTTGTTGGCAGATTGACTTCTGGTGGTTGGTCTGTCCAGTTCAATCGTTCAATTGGCCTTGGTTATACTAAACCCGAACTTACTGTTCCTGGAACTAAATTGAAGGTAAAAATCCTAGATAAGCTATGGGAAGCAATTGTAACCAATGACAGCCCATTTGACCCCAGGAACCAGGAACTTAGATCATGAGTTACCTACTTGGCCATGAAGGGGTTCAGGAAAGAGTAGATCAAAGCCAGGCTTTCCCTTTCATCTAGAAATGGGATATGCCCCCTGTCAGGTACTTCGGCAAAAATACCATGTGGAAACAATTCCTGCATTTTGGTTACTGTTTCACGGGATAAAAGATCTGAATTTGCTCCCCTGAGCAAGCCAAAGGGGATGGATTTCAGGATATCGAATTCCGACCAAAGTTCCATCTTGCCTGTTTCCAGGTATTGCTTGAATCCTACACGTAAATTTGGGTCATAATTGATTTTTAGCCCATCAGGTGTTTCCAGGCAATGCTTTTGTGCTTCCTCCAGCCACCTGCTATGGGGTACGCCCTCAAACCCTTCGGAAAACCTTTTTAAATTCTCGGCTGCTTCAGGAATGGTCTTTGCTGAAGGGTTGCGTCCGATATATTCCAGTATCCTTTCCAAGCCGGATTTCTCGATTACCGGACCTATGTCATTGAAAATGACCCCAGCCACTCTTTTGGGCTCAATATTGGCCATGACCACCGCAATCATTCCTCCTCGGGAAGTTCCAATAATCGGGATTGACGCAATATCCAGCATATCCAATAACTTCATAATGTCCTTGGCTTCAACCAAGGCATTGTAGTTTGCAGGGTTACTGTCCCATTCGGACAAACCTCGCCCTCGATAATCGGGACAGATCAAAGCAAATTCTTTGATGTGCGGGGCAAGATAATCAAAGTCAGTTGAGTTTCGAGAAACACCGGGAAGGCAAAGAACGGGGAAGCCATTCCTATTACCCTTGATCTTGTAAGCTAGCCGTATCCCGTCTTCAGACTGATAGTAGGAAATCATAATTTTTTTGCCAAGGTCGGGATTTTCACTAGGGATGACAATATGAAATCCGGTGTCCAGGGCAAGCGATCAACGGGATCGTTAGCACGATTTGCCCAAACGGTCAGAAACCCAAAACCCTTGGCAGCTGCAGCATCCCATCCATTGGAGGATACGAATAACACTTCATCGGGCTGACAGTCAAACCTTTTCAGAACCATTTCATATACTTGTGGTGCAGGCTTGAATACACCTACATCCTCAACACTCAATAGCGCCTCCAAATATTTCCCAATCCCGGATGCATCAACCGCAGACTGTAACATTGCAGGTGATCCGTTTGATAAGATAACTGCTGGAAGTGGTGACTTATCAAGTTCGGCCAAAACGCGTGGAACTTCAGGATAAACTTCCAATTCCCGATAGAGGTCAAGAAGGCGGTTTCTTAATTGACCATCATTTAGGAGGTTTGATTTTTCCAGGGCCCAATCCAAGCTCTCGCAGGTTACATTCCAAAAATCAGCATGCTCGCCTGTGATAGCTCTAATCCAAGTGTATTGAAGTTGCTTCAGCCGCCAATTCTCGGCAACCGTATGACTAATGTTCCCGCCCGATTTTTTATCATGATCCTCCAGTGCAATACGGGCAGCCGAGGATAGATCAAATAATGTTCCATAGGCATCAAAAGCACAAACTTTTATTGACATTCAGAGTCCTTTCAAATTTATCAACCAACGAAAATGGCTGGTTAACAAAGACCAAGCGAAACCACTCGCAACTTTAAACATGGGGTACAAAATTACAAATACTTACCGCGATCAAAGGGATATGGCTATTCCAATTAAGAGACATTGGTTAATTGATAATGCATAGCCTAAAAGGTAATGACACAAGAAATTCACTTAGTTGCTAAGAAGGGTTAAGCAAATCAAATGAATAAACCTGCACAGGCCTGGCAAGACAGGGAAATCGAAATCATTATTCAAGATTACCTGGAAATGCTTGATTTGGAATTAGCTGGTAGGAAATATAACAAGGCTGAACGAAGGCGGGCTCTTCAAAAGCAGTTGGATCGATCTGATGGTTCAATTGAATATAAGCACCAAAATATAAGTGCAGTCATGGATAGGCTGGGCTTACCCTGTATTCTCGGTTATAGACCAGCAGTTAATTATCAAACCAGGCTTTTTGAAATTTTAGAAAATCAGTTAAAAGACAATAAAATATTGGATATTTCTACCCAACCAGGTAGGGATTTGGCGTTAGTTAAAGAGATTGAGTTTGTTAAACCACCAACAATCAACAAGAATCCCAAAAAAATTGACCCCAAGATTCAACAAATACTCAGAAAGTTTGATCCTGCAGCTCGAGATGCCAAAGCCAGAAAGTTGGGCGAAGCGGGTGAGAGTTATTGCTATAACGCAGAGAAATCAAGATTATCCTATAGCGGCCGAGGCGATCTTGCTAAGCGTGTAAGATGGGTCTCCAAGGAGGATGGAGACGGTGCAGGATACGACATTCTGTCTTTCACCAATCAAGGTGAAGCGAGGTGGTTGGAAGTTAAGACTACTAACGGGTCGGAAAGAACACCCTTTTGGATTACCAGAAATGAATTATGCGTATCAAACGAAAATCCAGATTATTTTCGCTTGGTCAGGATTTTTAACTTTTCCCGTGAACCAGGTGCTTATAAATTAAGACCACCCCTAAAAGATTTTGTTAATCTCAAGGCAACTCAATATCATGCTAGTTTTTGATGTGAACTAAGAGTTACAATGCCTACCAAAGGGCGATAAAAGACCAACCCACAACGCACGGTTAATTTCTTCTGCCATTCACAATTCTCTACCGATATAAAAGAGTTTGTTGTTATGCACTTTTGTCTCAATTAACTTGACGGAGATTATTAGGAGCAAGCTGTACAAGTCCAACTAACTTTTGGTTTATGGTGGTTTAATTATTGAAGATGGTTATTCTTATACTTCTTCAAGTATTACCGAGCCTTAGGGTTGATCGGCAAACAGACCTTGGAGGAATATTATTCCCAATGCCTGTCACTTTGGGTAAGAACCTCATGACGGCCCAGTCTATATTTGGGGTCATAGTCAGCCAAGTGTCGTTCTTTCTGCAAATCCACAAAATCGCGGGCAATCTCCTGGATAGATTCAGGAAAACTCTCCATAACCCCACTATTCTCACATTGCTTCCTGGCATGGTTATGCTCGACAGACCGGTAGGCTTGTCGCCAGGCACGCTGGCTCCGGTTGGCAGTGGATGTGCCAAGGAAGGAATCAGCGAAATTCCGACAGAGAGCATGGAACATCGCATAATAAGCAGTACTTATTGCCCGTTTGAGATATGCTTGTCACGGCTACCCTTGCGTCCTCGACCTACAAGTCGGCGTGCGGCGGCAATGAGATCACGTGGTTGCAAATTCTGCTTCTTCTGGAATCATGAAGGAAAACAAGGGATAGCGGTCGGTAAACAAGTTACCGTGTACCTTGTGTAAAAGACGTGACAATCCCACGACTTTCTCGGGGTCCAGCCGGTTGTTTTCGGCCTCATAAATTACCCTGATGCGCAGGATAGGACCGCCGTCAGCATCCTCGGCTTCTATGGAATTCACCTCAACTATCTTCGCCGGGGCAAGGCGCTCCTGAACAAAAGCTTTCAATGTATTATCAATATCCTGCATGGTATATGTCTCTTGGTTAGCATCTGGCGTACAACCTAGAGGTTTAAAATCGCTTAGTCAACACATTTAGTTGTCAATCCCCAGTCTCAACGGGGAGATTCAGATACTGATTCTCTTCTTCAAGATCAGGTGATTAACCTCATTTTTCCGCCTGTACTGTACCTTGTCAACATAAGTTCGGACCAGGTGCAAACCGACGTTCTCTACAACGTTTTCCTCTTCAATGGTTTCAGCGCTTGGTTGGAATATTAACGTATTGAATTCCAGCTTACTTCCATGATCCACTGTTTTGATCGAAAGATATCGGTCATCTTCATCCATATTGATGTGGAGCATGATCTGTTGAGTGTTCTCAAGATTGCGTTCGATGATATAAATTAGTGTTTCCTCAATGATAAGGTGAACTTGGAAACGTTCATGCGGAGGGAATCCATGTTGATCAGCAAATTCGTCAATAAACTCTGCCACACGTACAGTCTCACTGAGATCATTGCGAACGATCAGGTTAAGTTCACGGGGCGGTTCCTTGCCCGTAACATGTGTTGCAATGCCACTTCCGTCTGGAATTACATCCTCTGATTTTACAGAAATCCTGTCTCCGCAAATCAAGGTGTTCAGAGCCACGACATCTATAGCTGGATTTACAGAGTGTTTTGCGCTCCTGGGAGGCCATTCTCGCTCGCCTTTTTTCAGAATGAGTTTTTTTATGTCATTCGTCAAATCAACAACCAAAGGAACCTTCTCCAGAAGATCAAAGGTCTTGGCATGTTCTGGTAGAGAAAGATGTTGGAAAAGTAATGGAAAGGGAACACGATTTCGTTCAATGAGATCAAAAACAGTCATTGGTGAAGCAGGATCATCTGGAGACAATCCGGCCGTATGTAACAGGCGAGCCAAAGCTTCCCGGGAAACAAGGTTTTCTTCAAGTCCTTCGCCCATTCGGAAAAGTGCAGCTAGAAGTGCAAAGTAGACAGGGTTTGGAGGTTGGGTAAAACTCCAAAGTGGTCGCAAGGGGTCAGTAAGGTAACGATGTTCTCCACCTCGGTGCGGACGCTGGAGAATTCCATTTCGATGAGGAAAACGGTCGAAGAGCAAGAGTGTTTCAGAATGTTCGATCACTGCTCTAAGTAAATACCAGCTGACGAACTGGTTGATTCGTTGTTTGTCAGTAGGAACTTCAGCAACGAGATCAGCACTCCAGCGTGAAAGTTTTTCGATTAGGAGTTGCTGAATCTTCATATCCTCGACATGACACAATGGAAGGTAGATCCATAACCGTTCAATGACGTTATAATGGTCAAATTCCTGATCTGCTTTACAAGCTTGCAAGGACATTGAAGCAGTGAGCTCATCATTCTCGTAAGCAAGTGCAGTTCCGCGATAAACCGCTCTTGGAAACTGGTCAAGAACAATCAATTTTGCCAGAAGACCTCTCGGCGTATCCCACATGGGATCATTAAAGATTTTTTCTTGTCCTTCACGATGAAGATGCTCGCACCACTCCCGTTGAACCTGTTGAATATTGGGATCTTCGTAACTTCTCGCAAAAGGTCCGATACGCCATCTTAACATCCCATATTGCCAGTTTTTCCGGGATGCATCTGGTGCATCTTTAAGGGGTCCCAACCAGAAGTCCAACACCCCCTCAGGTGTTCTTTCAGCAATACATTTCTTTGTACTAATAGCCATTATTCTGAAATTCTTCCTATTTGGGGTCAGTATATATTCCGCCCAAAAGTAATACAATTATTGGGTAACGGATAAAGGACCCGTTTGGCAGGAGAGAGAAAAAAGAGTAAGTGATTCCCATTTTTTGAGTTAGCTAATTCACTTGGGCAGTATAGTTATGTTGAATTAAAATCCTCGATAAACCCTGATCAAAGGCTGAATTACTACGGCAACCGTTGCGGAATTTCAAGGCTCAAACTGAACTTAACCACTCACAATTTGGGATTAAAATTTCTACAAGGTGCCAGTTCAGCATCTTGCCTCCTGTTATGACAATATTCCAAAATAATCAGATATTGAAAAGGCCAGATTCTTTCTCTGCTCCGGCACTCAGTACGGTTTCCTTATATTTCAGTATCTCATCATAAAGGTTCATTTCACCCTGGCCAAAAAGAGTTGACGGCGGTGCAACATTGATCCAGTTCTTGCAAGAATCTGTACCACGAACAAGCATGGCATAGTCAGAGCCGGGTGCATCACGTACGAGTTCTGGGGTTACATAGCGGATAACAATTGCAATTCTTCTATCCTGGGAATAATTCGGCCCCGAGGCATGAAACATCCTACCGTGATGGATTGACATCTCGCCTGGATTCAAGATGTTAAGAACGGCATCATGCTCGTCAACATCGACAGCAATTTCCTGCCCTCTCGATAACAGGTTGTTATCACTGAAAGTATCCGTGTGGGGAACAAGTTGCTGTTTATGGGACCCGGGAACAAATCGCATACAACCTGAGGCTTCGGATACATCTGATATGGCAATCCAGGCTGAAGCCTGGAGGTCAGAACCTCCCATGCCCCAATAGGTCAGGTCCTGATGCCAACTTACTATTTTTTCTGATTGCGGTTCCTTGATGAAAAGTTCACAGGACCAGACCATCAGATTGGAGCCAAGAATGCTCTCCATTGCGTCCAGGATAGATTTGGTTTGGGCAACTTCGGCCAGCAAGGGTATTACCAATTCACCATTAACCCGAAAATAGTGGGTCAAATCGTGCGGCAAATCCTTCTTGGAATAATCACTTTCAATGGCCTCGATCGCCGCTTGTATTCCCCTGGCCCGCTCAGCCGAGAAAACAGGTATTGGCTTGAGGAAACCATCCCGGTGATATTTGGTTACGTCTTCCGTTGGCAATGATCCAGTCATTCCATTTCCTCCAGTTGGAAATTAAAATATTCCTTACGAAATTGCTGTTTCCAGCAATTTCTAGCAAAGTCAAGAATTTTATATTTTTGAGTTAGCACTGTAGAAATTTTTCCGTAATTGATTTCCCTTTTCAACCAAATATTTTTGGGGAAGGGGAGTTAAAACCCGCATTCCAGCAATACTCGGCATGCTTATGATTTGTCCGAAGATCCTCAGCCATTAAGGAAAATGGGTCAATAATCAGACTCGCGCAGTATTTCTCAGCAATAACCGAGTTTGAATATAAGCGATGAGATGGTTTTATCTAACTACTGTTCCAAGTTCTCCAACAGTCGTCCAAGTGCCTCTATACAAAATGCAGTAGTCATAGATTCCGACGCGTGGCCAAATTGTCCAATACTACCCCACATCAATTTTTGATCACCAAATGCTAGTAATTCTGGCCAGCTTCCATCATCGTGCTGGGCATTCAGGATAATTTCAGAATATCGCCGAGTGTTTATCCTGTTTAACTGGTGAGTGCCATATAGCGAAGTGATGGCCTGGGCGGTTTGCAAAATGTTGCCGAAACCTCGATCCTTATTACAAGATGCCATAACATAATCAGCTATTGGAACACGAAGGTGATCAAGGGTTGGTTGCGTACGGCTTACTGCTCTGGCAATGGCATAGCATATTGCAATATTATCAGGGTACCATTTGGAGGAATCTTCTAAGTTACCCTCTAATAGCAAAGTTTCCAACCATTTTTGAACGGCCTTGGTTTCTGGACAATCGCCAAGTAGGGCAATGACATTGGCATTAACAACCGGATCAGCTTCAAGCCGAAATTTTGCAACGACATCAGGTTCGTCCGGGGCAAGTATCCAAGTATTAAATCGACCCTTATCATCACGATTTGCAAGAATTTTTGATAAATTTTGACCAAAGGAAATCCAGGGATGATCCCTGACAACCAGCGAACAGGTTGTCGTGCTGTCCAGATCTTGGGGTAGGTGTCGGTAATAGCGCCATAAGCCAGGAAATTCCATGGTGTCAACAATATATTGTTTAGCTAATGCACAAATTGCCTGAGCCTTGGGGTGTTCACAACTTTCCAATGCCAGCGTACAATAAGCCGACACAAATGGCGGCCTTTCGTAATGCCTGGGGATATTCGGATCACCAATATTGTAGCGGATACAATGCCATGCTCCATTTTCGTCAATAGTTGATTCCAGGAAACCAATACCCTGATTAATACTTTCCAATACTTTCTCTTTAAGGATTTCCTTCGTTCTTGGCGTATCTATGTATAGCGAGATTTTTTTAGTTGCAGGACGTTGCGGTGGTGCTGGGTCGTACATAGTCCGTTTCAGAAAATCGAGTGAAGCCACCCCGGTTCGGGCCGCTTCCCGTTCTTCCCTGGAAATATTACATTTGGGCGGAATAACTAAGTGTGTTTTGCCTTTGAAATTTTCATGAATAAATATTTCATGATCTTCGGCCAGCTTGATATTCAACTCCTGTTCTATTGTACCCTTTGGATCAGCGAGTAATTGTGTACGGAAATTTTTATCTTTTTCGGAACGGGTGATAAGGCGGTATAAATCTTTTAGGTTTCTATTGGATTGAACGGGTACCTTTTTGGAGTTCATATGCTTATGCCTGACATTTTATGTATTCTGTCTGGTGATTAAATCCTTGAAAACACCTTCTGTTTCCCGAAGGTCTTGGTAGGTACCGGTTTGTACCACCTTACCAGCCTTTAATACATAGATGCGATCAGCCTTTTCCAGCGTAGAAAGCCGGTGGGCAATAACAATTCTAGTTGATACCAACAAAGCCAAATTCTGCATTACTTCAGCCTGACTGTTGTTATCCAGCCAGTTGGTTGCTTCATCTAGTAGCATCACCCGAGGATTCCTCAAAAGAGACCGGGCAAGGGAAATTCGTTGACTTTCACCTCCTGACAAGACCGACCCGCTGGTACCTACTAAAGTCATCAATCCCATTGGCATTGCTTTTATCTGATTTTCAATTATGGCTGATTGAGTAGCATCCCAGACCATTTCAGTCGTAATATCCTCTTGGTAAACAACGATGTTATCCCAGATATCCTGGGGATAAAGTCGTATTGATTGTGGAACGGTACCGACATTTCGGCGAAGTTGTTTCAGATTGAGATGCCGCAAATCATGCCCGTCATAAAGAATTGCTCCTGATGAGGGGTGATTGATACCCAAGGCAAGATTGAATAAAGTGCTTTTACCCGCACCCGACTCCCCGGCAATTGCAATAAATTCTCCTGGTCGTGCATGAATCGTTACATCATCCAGTATCAATGGCCCATCAGGATCATAGCGAAAAGATACGCGATCAAAGAGGACATCGCCATTCAAGTACTCAACAGGTCCTCTACCAACTGTAACCTCTGGTTCAGCATCAAGAAAGGGCTTTAGTTGGCCTATTCCCTTTAACCCTACTGCCAAGGAACCAATAGATTCTCCAAACCGAGTAGTGACAGAAAGAAACGTTAGCAAAACAATGAAAACAACAAGAAAATTCCCGATTGAAGTATTATGAGAATCATCAATAGCTACAACAAAAAATAGTGTTGCCCCAGCAAAAAATGGCAGGGCAGTACTGAAGGCACGTGAATGCCTCTCCAAAACTCCCAGATCAACCTCAGCTCGTTTTTGTTTTCGATAATCATGTGCCCAAATTGCATAGGCTGACCCTTCAGCTCTTTCGACACGAAGTTTGACAATTCCTTCTATTATTTGAAACAACTTGTTTAATGCGCTTTGAGCAGCATTAATTGCCCGGCCATGGGGCTCTATTTGCAGCATACCGACAAGCACCGACAATAACAATGATATCGCACAAAGTGTAAGGGTAACCAGTCCAAGGTGGATATCAATGAAACATATGTAAAGTAATATCGGGAGCATGAATATCATGGATAATAAACTTTCCACAAAGGTTTGTTGCTCACTATTACGAAGATGCTGGAAAGTCATGCCTGACAGGGCTATCTCGCTGGTTGATCGAAAGTTTAATACATGAGTCGGGAGGCTTATGATGCGGTCCCAGAAAGCAGTTTCAATACTTGCCGTTGCACGGTCTTTAAGATGCATGAATGACTTTTTCTGCAGGATGTGTAATAAAGCTGCAATAAGCCCGAATGCTACTACTACCAGACTGACTGTTAACAGAGTTTCTTCACTTCTATCGGTAGAAACAATACTTACTGTAAATCCAAGTGCCAACGCTGGAATAATCTGTAGTAGACCTCCCGGAATACCAGCCAGAATCAATCGGATAGTATTTCCAGAACAGCGATGAAGGGCCATTCGTAACATATCGGTTGTTGTGACTTTTCGTGCCGGAAAAGGGCGATAGAACATCCAGGCATCAGCTTGTAATAAAGAGGTCCGGTTAGCTGTAATCCTGATTTTAGTTTTCTTGACAGGATCTATCATCCAATAGCGACCAAATAAACCAGGAACCAGTACAACAGGTTGCCTATTCTCTTTTAGGAAAGCCAGAATTGCACTTCCATCAGTGTTCCACCAATGATCATCGTATTTGAGGTTGACACGGCGAGAGCGAATGCCGGACATATCTAAAATTGCAGTTAGGCCAACCGGTTTCTGTGAAGGTCCTGACCGCATTGGAAATTGGAAAGCAATCTTTTCATACTTGCCTATAATCTGCAAGGCATCAAACAAGGCTGTTTCATCGTCACTGAGATCCTGCTCGACTGGTAAGTCATAGATGTTGTATAATCGTTCCCTTGAAACTCTTTCAGCCGTGTTTCGACTTGTATTGCGGATACGCTCAAGATTGGTGTCATCAACCAGAGCCAACCTACGGTTTAAGTGTTCCAAAGAAAATGCTAGTTCATGAAACCTTGCCAGTGCCAAGGGTAACAAACCTTGTTTGATTACCTCTTCAGTCGACTTAGATTCAACGTCAGTATTTTGTAAAACTGCAAGCCAACTTGCCCATGTTAAAGGTACCATAGGGGGGTCAGTAATCCCGGTTGCAGAAGTATCAAATCCATCCACAATTCCCATGTACAGGCTGGCACCCATGGGTATACCCACAATCCAAACAACCCTTTGGCGTACAGAAATCGTACCTACCTCTAGTTGTTGTTTTGAATCTGGTTCAGCCAGCATTGTTGGACGGGGCAGATTAGTGACAAATCTCGAGAGAGTCTTTGTAAAGGAAAGCACCCATGAATCAATTTGTACCGCAATTTCAGCAGGGGCTACCCGTTCTAGATAGGAAATGGGAATTCGTCTGAGGGCTGTACCTGCAATACCCTTGGCGATTACAGTAAACCTTGTACCCTCGGTTTTTAGGTTGTTGTCGGTGATAACACCAGGTATAATCGCCCCCGTATCACAATGCATGATATGCTGGCGAAGGGATTGCTCCACGCCGTTTCTGATTTCGACAAGAAATAAATTTACACTTCCACTTTCAATGAACCAAACCATATTTGAATCGTCAAGTGTCAGAGGGAGGTTACTGGAACATGGAACGGCTTGGCCATGCTCGGTTGCAAGCCTGGATAGTGATGGGTAATTCGATTCAGTTTGTTTCATCATTCTGAAGTTACCAATTTGAAGTAGATTCCATCTTCATCCGTAATCAATTCGTCATGTATCCCTCGCTGGACCTCATTGCCTTTATCCAATACAATGATCAGATCACAATCGCGTACCGTACTAAGCCTATGGGCGATAATAAGGCAGGTTATTCCGCGACGACGGAGTGCCTTGTCAATTTCTTCCTCGGCCAAGGGGTCAAGAGAACTGGTTGCTTCATCCAAAATTAGCATGGCAGGATTTCCGACCAAAGCTCGGGCAATTTCCATTCTTTGTCTCTGGCCACCACTGAAGTTCTTCCCACCTTCTTGTACCATGGTAGAATACCCTTGTGGACGAATAAGAATCTCATGATGGATATAGGCATCCCTGGCAGCGGAGAAAATGATATCGTCCGGTACGTCAGGATTCCATAAGGTAAGATTATCCCGAACTGTTGCCGGGAACAGGGCTACCTCCTGATCTACCATGGACAAGGACCGTCGCAATACCTCGGCTGGTATTTCTGCCCTGCTATGGTTATCAAACAGGACCTCACCTTCCCAGGGTTGAGCAATCCCTGTTACAATTCGAGCTAAAGTTGATTTTCCTGAACCACTTGGACCAACCAGTGCAACACGTTGGCCAGGTTTGATCGAAAGATTAAAGTTTTTGATTAGAGGTGGGCGATTTTTGTTAAATCCAAAGGTGATGTTTTTTAATTCCAACCGGCCGGCAAGTTTAAGGTTGCCATTGAACGTTACGATTGAATCAGAATCAGAGTCTTCATGTTGACAGGTCGCATCTATGGAAGTTTTTGTGATATCTTCCAGCCTCTGAAAATCGGTCGTAAGTTCTGTTCGTTTTTCATTGAAGCTCCAAAGTTTGCCAATTGAGG